>OZ241329.1:0-2777499 GCA_965199825.1 Bdellovibrionales bacterium
CATTGTTATTGATGCAGACAAAGGTCTTATTTTTTCTTCTGAAGATGAGCTCTATAGTTATTTTTCAAAATCCATTCAAATTCTCGAAGATGAATTTATGCATCTCCGATCAAAAAATGACATTCCTGAAGTCGACTTCGTCAATCACGAGCGCAATTTAAATCTGACACTCGAAGATCCGGATGAGGTTTGGGAAGATCATAATTTGATCAAAGACATTCCATTAAGAATTTACGTTCGACATTTTATGCAGTCACAAGATTCAGAACCCTTGTTTCACGTAGCGGTTTGTTATCTGACCGATAATGTTCCGAGTTTTATTTTTTTGCATTTTCCAACTTGTGAGCAAGAGCTGCTGGATGAATACCGCCGGGGCGAATTGATTTATGATCAATCATTAAGACAATTGCCGCTCGGAGCTCTTGAAGGCGATGCCCTTACTGAGGGCGACAACCTCGCACTCGGATTGTACAATGCGATGCTTTCGCTACGAGCTCATGACAAAGACATTCCCGAAGAGAGCTTTATCGAATTTTATGCTCTTCGCGAAGAGACTCTCAATGAGGCCGACGAAATTTGGCGAAAGCCCGATAGTGTGGGAAATGTGCTTGTGACCTTTATCAAAGATTTTTCGGAGCAAGCCGGGCAAGAACTTCTTTATGTGGTGGTCACCCTAGAGGATGCCCCGTCTAATTCTCATGCCCTGATGTTTTCATTTCCCACCGAAGACAAATCCCTGGTGGACCGCTATCGCTTTGGCGAAAATTTGCAGGCCGAAGAGGTCGTTCAAGAATCCTCGCACTAAATTTTTAATGCACCGCCATCAGAGATGACCGCCATTTTATTATCATTTATTTATCAATTCACTTTCAAGAAGGAGTCACTATGTCCCAACGACGTGAATTTTTAAAAAACCTGGCTTTTGGAACAGGCGCATTGGCCTCAACCCAACTGTTTTCTTCTCCCCTTTTTGCTGCATCAGCAAAAAAAGCGGGTGGACTTAAAAAACTAACCGCGGCGGATCTCGTTGTGGAAGGTGCGGCAACTGCGGGTGGTCTGCACTATTGTGCAAATCCCGATAAGGATGCAAAAAACTGTGAAGAGCGCAAAGATCCATCACGTAAATCTCAATTTTGTGTGGGTTGCTCACAGTACACTGCAGCTGGAAGCTACAACGGTGTTGAAGCCGGTAAGTGTGCGGTGATTGCTGATCCACCAGACAAATATGTGATGAAAACCGGTTGGTGTGCCGCTTGGTCAGCAAAGTAAAATCAGCGAAATAGGAAACTTTCTTCCTTCATCCTTAGTCGAGTTTGATCAATGACTAAGGACGAAACTTAATTATTTAGCTAACCTTGTTTTATGACAAAAAAAATTACCGTGATCCCCGGCGATGGGATTGGTCCTGAAATTACCGCTCAAGTTTTGCGGGTTTTAAAAGCTTTAAATTTGAATCTCGAATTTATTGAAATGTCCGCAGGACTTGAGTGCTTCGAAAAAACCGGCGAGTTGCTGCCCGAAAAAACTTTGCTCTCCATGAGCGAGACGGGTTTAGCACTTAAAGGACCCACCACAACTCCGATTGGCAAAGGCCACAAATCGATCAATGTGGTATTAAGACAAAAATTCGATCTTTATGCCAACGTGCGCCCCGTACATGCGTTACCTAATTTAAGTTGTGTGAACGACCATGCCGATTTTACCATCGTTCGCGAAAATACCGAAGGCTCCTACATCGGTGTTGAACGAATGGTTGATGAAGACACTGCTGAAAGCATTAAGCGTATCACTCGAAAAGCCTCGATGCGCATTTCTGAATATGCTTTCGAGTTGGCACAAAAAGAAGGTCGTAACCTTGTGACCTGTGTTCATAAAGCCAACATTATGAAATTGAGTGATGGCTTGTTTTTAAGTTGCTTTCAAGAGGTGGCAAAGCGCTATCCCGATATCAAAGCCAAAGATATGATCGTCGACAATTGCTGTATGCAGATGGTGACTCATCCCGAACAATTTCAGGTGATCGTGACCGAAAATTTATATGGAGATATTATCTCTGATTTAGGTGCAGGATTGGTTGGCGGTTTAGGAGTTCAACCCGGAGCTAACATTGGCCAAAAATGTGCGATGTTTGAAGCCGTACATGGATCAGCGCCCGATATCGCAGGACAAAATAAAGCCAATCCGATTGCCCTTTTGCAGAGTGCAGGAATGCTGTTGACCCATATTGGTGAGAGAGCCGCACGTGATCGCATCATGTCTGCAATCAAAACCGTGTTGACTCATAAGGAAGCTCTCACCGGTGATCTTGGTGGTAAGGGTTCAACCGAAAGTGTCACAACAAAAATTATTGAGTGCCTTTAAAGCGACAACACCGCTTGAAAATGAATTTCACGATTAAAGGCATCTGTCATGGTTGCCGGAAATTGAATTTGATGGGTTGCGACCTGCAGGCATGATTCTAAATTGTGCCGGATGGCGTTTTGGCCGACCCCATCAAATCGCACCACACTCTCGGCAATTGCTCCCACTTTTGAAACCTTGAGTGAGAATCGCACCCGACCATTGAGCGAGCTATCTTTGAGTAAAGCGCTATCGTAACAGGTTTGGAATTGATGTTGATAGCGTCCCAAATATTGGGTCACTTGATCTTTGTCGTTAGACTTATCCATTTTTTCTAGAGGAATATTTTGGGGGATCACGCGCTGTAAACTTGTGCGCTGAGAAATTGGTTGTGATTTTGATTTGGCAATCGCTCTCACGTTCAGAATTCGATACTTATCAAATAGCTTTTGGGCTTCGGTCTTTGGCTTTTTCTTTTCAACCGGCATGACGATATCTGATGAACCATCATACACCGGCTCAACATCTGAACTTGCACTCATCTCAACTTCCACCGTTTCTAGAGTGGGACTTTCAGAATTCTCAAGCGCGGCCAAAATTTTTGATTGTGGAGCTAACACCAAACCCAAAAACGCCGCCACATGAACAATCACCGAGGCAAGAGTTGCAAATGGCAAGCGGGCGGTTGGGATTTTTTGAAGCCATTGCCGAGGGGTGGTATCTAAAAAAGTATTAAAGCTCATGCTTATTCCTCTTTAAGAGTTCTTTTTCGAATTCTTTAAAACTCAATTCGCTCAGCTCTTTAATCTGGTCAGGATGAAGGGTTTTGAGCTGGTAAAAATCAACCGAAGGCTTTCGCACATCGCCTTGGATTTTTAATTCTCCAAGATCCATCACTTCTTTTGAATGAGCCATCATCAAACTCAAGAGCACGATCATAATCATAAACGGGTCTCCCAAATGTGAGCAAGATGACTAAGCTGACTTAAAGATTTATTCTTTTGTAATTGAGATTGAAAACTATTGAGACCCTTTTTTAAAATCGATTTATAAATCTCAGCATAAAAACTGGAAGACCAATGATGAGTTTTAAGTAAGCGCAGTGCATTTGCCGACTCGGCCATTCCCTTTTCGGTCTCAGGTGTGTTGATCAATATTTGATTCACACTTTGAACTTTTTGAATCGCCTGAATATCTGGTGACGACTCCGCAATAGGTTCAGAATGAAGAAGACGTTGCGCCAATTTCATTTTATTTGCTACAGGATCGTTAAGCTTTTCAAATTGGCTTAAAGAATTTTGGCTGAGAGATAAGAGCAACTGATCGTTGTGCTCCACGATCGGGCTAAAATGATCCCACGATTCGATAATTTTGGCTAATCCATAGCGCTCAACAAGTTTATTAAACAATTTCAGTTGATCATCCGAGCTCAGCTCTAAAAGATGATCCGCAGCTAAACAGTTTTTAAGAGAATCTTGGTTATTGAGAGTCAAAACCAAGCAGGTGGTTTTGTTGGGTGAAGCTAACGATAAAGAATTTAAAAACTCGGTTTTATTATTTTTTAAATCTTGGTTGAGCACATAAATCAGATTCTCATCCAAAGACATATTGCCTTTGTTTTTTTGCCACATCGCCAATCGAAAAGACGGCGAAAATCTTGAATCTTCGACCAATGTTTTGGCGAGTTCTTGATCCATTGGATAATTTGCGATCCAATTCTGCTTTTCAAATTCGGTACGCATTACGGTATCATCAGCAATCAGCGAAAGATAAGTTTTGAGCCACGGGCTTTGATCGCGAAGAGCAGAAATATAAAACTGGGGCTGTGCGGGCAAATGAGCCACATCCAAATTGTGTTTACATACCGAAAACAAAAGATTGAAATACTCAACCAAGTTGAGATTTTGGGGCACACTCGCTTTGATCCGCAATTCACAAGCCTTGGTGTTATCCCCAATTTTTTTGAATATTTCGCTCGCCAAAATAAAATCTTCTGGAGCGAATTGTTTAAAAGATAAAAACACCGCCGCCGATTTTTGATTGGGACATTGAACTAAAGCCTGTTTCAACTCTGGAGTGGGTACTACGAGCTCTTGATATTGGCTTGCGATGTCTACCTTGGTACAAGCTTTATAAGGTCCCTTAAAAACTTGGGTGAGCCAGCTGTCGGTAAAATTGCTCGGAAGAATATGGATCATCTTGACCGGGTCGATTTTTTTTTCGCGCTCAAGACTTGCTGCAAACCCGGCTACAAAATCATCAGCAAGCGCATCATCCATGGGCTGGGGTTGAAACACTTTGTGCGACAAATAGGCCTCGCCAAGGCTTCGCCCCATATCTTTGACAATATCTTTTTTAAGACGGCAAAGGCTGCAGGTTTTGATCCAGCTTGAGAGCCTTTGATAAGCGGCAAATTGATTTTTTAAATTCAAATCGCACCAGGCAATTTGATACTGAAAATATTCTTGATCGGCCTCAGATAAATTTTTTGTGTTCAGCGCAGTTTCAAATAGGCTTTTCGCTTTTTGAAACTGACCATTAGAGTAAAACCCCTCACCGCTTAATTTGAGAAGTTTAAGTTTTAAATCAAGGGCCAATGACGAATCATTTTGAGCAGCATAGGCCGCATACAAATAAGGTTTAACTTGAACTTTGTCCTCTGGAGCAAAGGCCAATAGGGTTGCAAGGCGCGCTTGCTCACCAGAGTCGTGAGTCGAATTATAAAGTGACTCAGCATGGGCAAAGGCTGCCGGATTTTTTTGCCGGATCTCGAGCAAAATCTGGGGCGACTGTGCAAATGCGATTTGAAAAAGAACAAATAAACCTATGAGCATTGTGATTTTACCAAAACTTTTAGGTTTTCTGGTGATTTGATTTTGGCATAGTCTTTGGGACTTAAGCGCCACAACTGACTTTTTTGGATCACATCCTCAACAAATGGTTTTTTTGTATTGTGTTGATTCTCGACAAATTCTTTATATTCTTTTTTGAGCTGCACAATCTGAAGAGCTTTGAGACTCAAAGGTCCGACCGATTGAAACTGAGAGATTTCTTGATATCTACAGTGTTTGGCCAAAGCCATAATTTCTAAAGCGAGCCACTGATCTTTTAAATCTGGCGAAAGCGCTGACCATTGATTCAGGTGCGCCCAAACTGTCATTCCAAAAAATGAATCAAAATCATTTTTCTGATATGCCATTTGAGCCCGTTCGAATATCGAAGGTGAGCTTCCAAAAACTGGCAAAATAATGAGGAGTTTCAATATAAACACGTTTTATAGACTTTCTCTAAACGCATTCAGGACTTTGAGCTGATTTTCGATTTCCTGAGCCCAATAAAAATGGGGCACTGGGGGATAGCCCATCAGGATCCCATGGGTTTTAACTTCCACATTCTCACCATTTGAGTTGTCCACATCCTCCACCACGAATTGTACGGCGTTGGCCGTCTCAAAAAGATGAGGTATAAAAAATCTAAAAGCAGGTTGATGCTGAATGGATGACAGCTCTTCATAGCCTTTGAGTAAAGCTTGAGGAATGTGTTGGTGGTCTTTTGCAAAAAGCAAAATTTCACCATCGTTTAAGCGCTGATTTTCGCAGGCAGGAATTTGGAAATAGGATTGTTTAGAAAGCCGCTTGTTATAAAATCTTTGGCATAATTCTCGAGCCTGATTGAGATAAATATTTTGATCTGCATCAGGGATTGGTAATCCAAAACTTTGTGCATCCGACTTCAAAGCTTTAAGACTGCGCGCCCAGTGAAATAGACCAAAACTTTGGGCTATTTCTTGGCGAAGTTGTGCAAATTCATTTAAAGAAATAATTCGCGCTTCTACCTTTTCTATTTTTTGATCTTTAAGTTGATCGCCGGGACCAAGAGTCCCCACCCCATTGTCACCTTGGGGACCTTTTGATCCTCCAAGCACACTCACTTTAAAATTCATTTCACCTTTGCCGCAGACCAGATGGACTTCTTTTCCGCCATCGCCACCCTCACCTCCCGCACCGGGCAGGCCTCCGGGACCGGGCTCGCCTTGAATTCCAGACTCACTCTTGATCTGTGCGGTTTGCAGTGAAGTCGAAGTTTCGATATTGATCGGAATGGCTTTGCCTCCACTTCCAGGTAGAGCCCCCTTCCCGCCCGTTTGTCCTTGGCCGCCTTTACCACCGTGAGTACCCACAATATTTTGGCCAAATAAAATTCCAAAACAGCTGGCTTTTGCATCAAGACCGCTTGAGCCCTTTGGACCTTGAGCACCTTGAAGACCTTGACCTCCACGTCCACCTTTTTGGCCCGTACCATCGATCACAACTTCGCCTGTGATGCTGGTTGCAAAAATCTCGATGGGTTTCACATCTTGTTTCCCGCTTTGACCTTGAACGCCCAAAGCACCTTGAGTTGCTGGAGAGTTAAAACCACGGATTGCTCCACCCGCAAAGTTAAGAACAGCCACATCAATTTTTAACTGAAATCCATTGGTGATGATTGGACCTTGAAGATCGAGTTCATCAACTTTGATGGTCATATCTTTATCGAGCTCAAAACCCTCTTTGGGAATTGTGATCTGGTGGCGATTTCGATAAAGACCAATATGGAGATGATTTTTTTCAAGCGCCATCGGAATTTCAAGAGCTTTAGCAAAAACAAAAAGCATCATTAACAATTTCATTATTGTTTCTCCAAAATCAGTTGCGAGGCGGTGGTTTCATCGGTCAATTGCTCGGCAGCCGCTAACCCAAGTTCATTCCAGCATTGTCGGGTCGAGCAAACGTTGGGTAAAAAACGATTGAGACGATCGGGTTCAACAAATATTCTTGTGAGACCGCTAGTTGTGCGCGACGCGGACATGAGTAAAGATCTTTTTGTATACGCATCGAGCTGATCAATTGCTTTTGGTTGAGCCTTTGAATCACCCAAAGCCTCTTTAGTTTGGGCAAGCGACTGCTTGTAGCCTTCCCAATCCAAAACTTTAGGATCTTGGGTTTTTTGATAAACAACTCGGGGAAGTTTGGATTTTTCAAAATCTGTAATTTTCAGTTTGAGTGCACCCGCTGTTTCTAAGGTCACAGGAAAATAATAAGTGCCTGGTCCATCAAGCGATTGATCGGTCATTCGCAGTCCGATCACCATTGTGATCGCGGGCAATGACAAGTTGATAAATGATCCATCAAAGGATTTGGCTTTTACTGTTAAAGGCTGACCTTTGTTGAACACAACAGAATCAAACGCCATCTGAATATCAGAAGTCTCTTCAATCGAGGGTGCCCCATGGATTTCGATACATCCTGGTTTTTGGGTCATCGCCCAAGACCACTCTTTGGCCTCGATCTCACGCTTTTGCACACCATTTTGGTTGAGCCATAAACAATATTTGTCGAGAGCACCCGCAAATTGATCATTGTCTAAAGTCCAAAGTTCTAATTTTTTATACAGAGCAAGTTCAAGTGGATTTGATGCGGTCATTTGGTCATCCATGTGAACAGTACTGTTCAGGCGGTGTTTTAACCAAAGAGTGATTAAATCTTTAGAGGAGTCGTCGAGTTGGACCTGACCTTGAGCGATTGCATTTTCTAATGAGCGCAGGATTTGTTCGACCCATAAGAGTTGTTTCTCAAACGAAGGTGGTGCACTGAGCCGAGTGGGCAAGAGTTCCAGCAAATGGAGAGTTCGAAGATTGTCATCATAAGACATTTTTGGGGATGACTTCTGAAATGCCTCTTTGAGAGTTTCAAAATGCTGCTCGATCAAATTTGGTGGCAGATCTTTTGTGGCATGAACCAATCCAGAATCTTGAGTTATAAAATGAAGCAGATCTAAAAGATTATTTTTTTCGACCAAGGCTTTAAAGTTTTCAGCACTCTTAAGCCAATCGACAATCACTCGATTTAAAAATGGATTTGCACCAAACTCGGTTTGATTGACCTGCACCATTTGGGCTGCAAGATGCGCCTGACCACTCTGAAGCAATGCCGAAATCAATCGTGCCCACTCTTCGGCAGAGAGACTTTTGAGAAGGTTCAATCGATCCGCAGTGGGGCCAAATGAATATTGTGAAATAATAAAGGCCGCAAATTGATTGGTGTTCAGATCAAAATTGAGACTTGAGGTTTGGATATCTTCTGTAGAACGAAGACTCGGTTTTAAAAAATGATCAAGATAGCTTTTTAAAACCTTGTTGCTGATGGGCAAGCCACATGACTTTTTATTGCCGTAGATATATTCGAATCCATTGTTTAACTTTAATGCAAGCTGTGCAAATTGCTCAAAGGCCTCGGGGCTACACGCCTGTTGGCCGAGTTCAAATATGCGAACTTGAAATCGATCAGGAAGGGTTTGGATCGCTTCCTGTGAGCTTGACCAAAACTGAACCCAATCGAATCCAGCACGTCGATCGCTCTCCAACTTTTTAACAGCAATTTCTTTTTTTTCATCCGTATCGGCTTTAAGTAGAATCTGGATCGCATTATCGGCGGTGATGCCGGCGTGCACTAAGGTAGGATCAGATCCCTTACAATTTGTAAGACAAAACCCTGCGAGGACTAGAAATAAAAATTTGGATTGAATCATCGATCTCATATTCAGCATTCAGAGCAAACCGTATACCATGGCATTCATTTTGCTGATTTTGGTTTATGAGAATTTTAGTATTGTTATTTATGTCTTCCTTCGTTCACGCTCAAGATTTTAAATCCTATGGTTCACTTATGATTCAAGACGAGCAGGCCTTTGTAACTGGATTCGAAGCCCATGTGTCGTTGGGCTACGACGTGACCAACCCTTACCTAAATAGTTTTAATGCCGACACCATGCTGATTTACAATGCTCATCCGTTGTTTTCTTTTGGACTCGAAAGTTTGATGTTTTCGATGTCACCCAATCGCTACAATCAATTGTTGTCTTCAGAAATCGGCGCCTTCGGAATCACCGCCAATGACGATCGGCCCAAAGCCGAATCGATTGCGATCATGCGGCTTAAACTTTTGAATGGCCGGGTAAATCTTTTGGGTACAGGTGCATTGGCATTTAAGTTTTCACTTAAAATTGGAACAGGTCTGATCTGGAATTCGGATTCGAATACTCACGGTGTGACAAGTTGGGGTTTTGAACAGCAACTCTTTTTTACCGATCATTGGGCTACCACTTTAAAATTTGATCAAGATGTCGAATCCCTTTTGGCCGGGCACGAAATTTACCGCAACCGCTTGGGCTTTGGGGTGAGTTATCTTTTTTAGTGCAGTGATCCCTTTTTTATAACCGAGATCACCTGCATTAAAGCCGCCGAGTCGCGCACATAAAGCCTGCCACAAAACTCGCAGCGCACTTCGATATTTTCTTTTTGATCGATCATCTCTTGCAGCTCTTCAATCGGGAACAAGGTGAGACTTCGGTCTACCCTTTCGACCGAGCAACGACAAAAATATCTCGGCACCTGGGGATGCGCGATGGGCAGCAGCTCGATATCGCCAATAAAATTTCTTGCAACATCAATTGCTGTTGCGCCCTTTTCGATTGCTTCAGAAATCGATCCCGCGGCCTTGACCCTTTGTTCGAGGTCTTCAACCAAGCCTTCGCTGGCACCAGGCATAAGTTCAATCAGCACCCCTCCTGCAGACACAACATAGCCATAGGCGTTGACCTTAACCCCCAACGCCACAACCGATGGCGTTTGATGAGACTGCTGAAAATAAAAAGCGATGTCGTCTCCAATTTCGCCGGTTTGAATTTCCACCGTCCCGCGATGAGGCTGCAACTGATAAGGAAGTGTTCGGGCAACGGTTAAAAAACCTTTTCCAACTGCACGTCCCACATCAATTCGCCCGTTATTCAATGGCATTTCAAGTTGTGGTTGTGGAGTGTAGCCCCGCACATCGCCCTCAAAATTGGCTTCGGCAAAAACCATTTCGAGTGGGCCATCACCACGAAAATAAAGACTCACCTCTTGGTCATCTTTAAGATGCGCCGCCATTAAGAGTGCGGCCACCATCGATCGTCCCACCGCCATTGTTGCTAAGGGATAGGTATTTTGGAGGCTCTGCATTTCACGCACAACAAGCGTGGCATCCACTGCAGCCAATCGAAAGCTTAAGTCTTTAGAAATAAATTTTACCATGTAAAGATGTGATCTCGAAATGACTTCAAAAAAGCAATACTTTTCGTAAGGATTTAACCATTTGCTGTGTGCTCGAAGGTATTGCGATTTAACAAAACTTACTCTGAGCACAAATATTTTACGAAACAGCGTTTGGTCTTCGACCTCATACGCAACTTCGTGTAAATAAATTTTATGAAAAAAATAATTTTTGCGTCCTTGTTTTTTTGTTTGCCGGTTGTTGCTCAATCCAGTCTTGAGCGACTCAGTTGTTCAAACCGCGCCGTGGTGATCAACTTTGCTGATAATAAGAATGCTGTTGTTGTCGAGGCGCCGATGGCAAAGCTCTATTTCAAACCGAAGGATAAAGCCACTTTGGCGGTTTTGGCCGAAACACTCAAAGGTTATCCCTATCGGGCATTGCCGGTTGAAGCGCCCCTAAAAGCGGTCACTCAGCCCAAGACGAAGATGGAAAAGTTTGTGCGCTTTATCCAAAATCGGGTGATGGATAATTTTGGCAGCTTGCCCAATGTTTTCAATACGGTCTTAACGACGGAAACCTGGAATGACCAAGTGCCTGAGATTTTCGGATTTATCGAGCCTGATGATCATAAGAATTCTGACTTCGTGGTTAAGCATTCTCATAGAATCAGTGAGATCATTCAGGCACTCCCAGCTGGATCTGATCTTTTTGTGATTGCTGAGCGTGAGTCGCCAAACTATGAGGGCGAATCCTTGCCTGAGTTGGTGAACGAAATTGAAAATCAAAATCCAAATTCACAGCACCACGAAGTCTGGTGCCCAAAGTGATTCTTGATCTGAGACACACGGTTTAGTTTTTTTTGTGGCCGTGTTAAGATTTAAAGATGATTTATCTTCTTCTTTTTATTTTGCCGGCCTTTGCAGAACTCGATCGCTACGACACCCAAGCTCTTGAGCAAACCAAGCAGCTTTTGGTTTCTCCCAGCGAGCGGGCCCAAGCCATAAAATCGGATTCAAAAGCCCAAGAGGCCGACAAAGAACTGCAAAGTGTTGCGGGATCTGATGAACGAAAACAAAAGCTCTATGAGCTTTCAGCTAAAATATTTGAATCGACGACTCAACAAACAAACGGTGGGGATCAGACCGAGTTGATGCAGAATGCGATGAAAGACCCAAAGGCTTTTTTTGAGTCTCTTTCACCTGAACAGCAACGAGAGCTATCAGGGATTGCCAACGAGATCCACGGCTCCGCTGATTTGAGTTCGAAGGCGCAAAAGCCCTAACATCGTCAGTCCAAGAATCAGACCAAAGATCTCTCCACCCAGGTGGGCCGAATACGCCACACCTCCACTCAAACTTGAGCTCGAAAAATATCCGGCAAGATCGGCAAGACCCCAATACAAAAATAAGATCCATGTCGGTAAGAGCACGAGGCCCGAGTAGCGGTTTCCAGGTAAAAAAAGCCAATAAAAAAACGGAACTCGAGTCGTGATAAAGCGTGAACAAAGGTAGCCCATAAGTCCTGATACCGCAGCACTAGCGCCAATCAATGGAGCAAGTGATATCCCAGTGAGCAAAGCATACGAAAGTGCTCCTATCATTCCTGCGCCTAAGAAAACTAAGAGAACAAGCAGTCCCCCTTCGCGGCGCTCAAGGTATCCACCAATCAATAATAAAAAAAACATATTCCCGATCAAGTGCATCGCTGAGCCATGGGCAAAGATATAGGTAATCCACCTGACCAAGTGGGTGTGAGATTTAAAAAATCCCATACCGTTTAAAGGATCAGAATTTTGAATTGTCTTGATTTGGCTGATCCCTT
The DNA here is from genome assembly GCA_965199825.1 of Bdellovibrionales bacterium. GTDB lineage: Bacteria > Bdellovibrionota > Bdellovibrionia > Bdellovibrionales > UBA1609 > CBDATP01. Next base: position 12,234 of record OZ241329.1, read on the forward strand.
TTTTTAAAAATTTGCTCGCCACAGGATCTGGATTCGACGTTTCAGAATACTCTGCCATAAATTGATGGTCTCGGAGTGCGCTGATCGACATGATTTCAAGGCTCGAAGTTTCACCTTGGACTGCATGCGCCGCAACACTTTGAAGTGAACGATCAAACGACTGAGGATGACGGTGTACAAACGTAGAAAACAAAACACCCTGGGTATCGGAATAATAATCTTGCGACGCTATGAGATCAATTTGAGCATCGTCGCTGATCACCATTGGATTGGTAAATAAAAAAAGAAGAGTATTGAGCAGCACCAAAAACCAGGTGACCGGAATCGAAAAAAACCGAATGCCCTCAAGCCAAGGAAAGATCATTTGGATTTCACACTTGCGGGTCGTCGCGAATTTTCAAGCGCATTTAAAATATGATCGCGCTCAGGCCCGTCACCCAAAATTTGTGCGTAATGCATCAAAGGTTTTAAAAACTTTTTTGATGGTGCGGATAGAGTCCATTGGCGGGTGATTTCACGCTTCAAGACAGCGCTTGAAGTCGAGCGCAAAATTGAATCAAAATCGGTATAGGCTTGAGCGTAGTTTTTTAATTTAAGTTCATCCATCGCAACCCCAAAAGATTTTAAATCCTCAGAGGACGCCTTAAGAAAAACATCAGTAGAAAGTGGATTCTGTTCGCATTCGAGTTTTCGAAATTGGGCGAGCAGATTTCGGTTGGACGAAGTATTTTTATTGGCAATAAAATCGCATGAGGATTCAGACTTCTTGTCACAAGAGTTTTCGAGTTGCTCAAAACAGGTCAGGCTTGCGATATTTAAGGCCTCATCTTGATCTAAGGTCTCGATGGCGATGTTTGAGAGCATTCGGGCCGATGCCATATGTCCCATTGCCAAAAGCGATTGAACTCGAGACTGAAGTAAAAACCCTTTAAGGCTTTGAGGATGCTGAGATTTGCTTATCAGCTGCAATGCGGAATCATATTGATGAATGCTAAATAAATATTGGATCGACCAAACCAGCGCAAAAGAGTTTTGACTCAAACTTAATTTTTTAAATGCCTCTTTGGATTCAGCACTGAGGGCTCCACCCTTAATCATAGTGGCGATCGCACAGGCATCACCTTGAGTCCTACAAGATTGAGCTAAATAATCATTCATCACTTCGGCTTCATCATCATAGATCAAACTCATCGCTAGCGAGGCCAACTCAAAATTTTTGTGTGTCAGGTAGATTGCTTTATAGGCTTCTTTTTTTAAGCATTCTTTTGAAAGCAAATCTGCGCTGTATAAGGCGACAGCCTCACCCAAGGGATCAGTTGAGTCTTGCAAAGTGTTACAAGAGTCTTGGTCTAAAACTTTAAAGCTTGCGATAAAATTTTTGGCGAAAGGTGCGGTAGCCAAACAAACACAAAAAATAAAGAGGGCCGCACCAACCTGAAGTCCGCGGCCGAATGCTTTTTCAATAGAGGTAGGTGCAGATCCAATGATTTTTTCAGATTTTACCTGAGTTTCAGAAATCAAATCATGAAAGGTCAATCGAGTGGGATGAGTCAGAAGTCTCAAACAAAACACACCCAAAGTCAGAATCTCAAATATCAATACACCACTCCGCAGAGCACATTTTGAAAAGGAATCTGCATCTGTGACAGACAGTCCGAAGCAATGCTGGCCAAGTGTTTTTTTAAAAAAATAGACGCTCAATGTTTGATAGAGAAATATCGAAACAAGGGTAATCATAAAAATACTTAAACCGCATGTGGTAAGTGTAAAGAGATCCTCTTCAAGTGCTGCGGTTTGAGCGAGAGCTCTCAATGGAGCAATAAGTAAAAATAGCGGCGGCGGTAAAAGAATAAAAAAATCGACGATAAAACTCGCCGCGCGGTCTTTGACTAAAGGCATTCCTCCTTATCGGATGGAATGCGTTTGAAAATGAACCAAATGGCCCGAAATATCCATTTCAAAATCGGCTGTGGCCACAACTTTTGTAGAGTCCATAAGATCATAAGACTCTACGACCTTTGTCGTAGAAATTTGTTTATCAGTTAAGACTGCACTCGAAAATTTTGCATTGATCAATTCGCGTTGCTCATCCAAAAACTCTTTGCTGCCTGCAAATTCTGGAAGTTCTTTTGAATCACTTTCGATTTCGGTGATTTTTCCATTTTCAAATCTCACCATATATTTTCCTTGAAGAGTTCCGACGCGCAGCTGATCCATTGCAGCTGGACTTTGACCCACACTTGCCGGGGCTCGATTTGAACTTAAACTTTGAGCAACTGATTTTTCCCATTGCGAATTCATTGTGCTGACGCCGTCAACACTTGCGAGAGATCGTTGGTTAACCACTTCCGAATTTGATCGCAACAAAACACGATTCGCTAGACTGACCACCAGCACGATTGAAAACAACGATGCAGAAATTAAAACCTTTTTTTGTTCGAGATCATAGCGTGTCTTACCTTGAGACGTTGGTCGGCTTCGTGCTTTGCTTGGAAACTGAATCACATTTTTTGAACTCATTTAAATCCCCCACACTCTATTATACAATTGCTATGCCGCCCTCTTCGCCAATCTTTCGGCAGTAAATCGGTTAGTATCTCGACAGGACCACACAATATTGACTACGACTTTAGGCTTGTTCAAATGCACACTGTCTCGTGTTGAGATTTCAAACACCGTATACTTTAACCCATGACACTCTTTTTGATTACCTTTGCATTGGCGGCGTCACTCGACGTCGATATTTCCCGCCTTGAAAAAGAAATCAATCTTCGTCCACAGGTTCTCATTGTTCGTGAAACTCTGGCAGATAAATATTCTCAAAAACACGACTATGATAAGGTGATCTCGCTTTTAGATCCTTTTATTGATCGGGCTCCACAAAAATCATTGTTGCTGCTGGCAAGTGCCTATCGTGCAAAAAAAGATTATGAAAATGAAATCCGTGTTTTAAAGCTGGTGGCTGAAAAAAACGAAACAAATCCAAAGTTTTTTTATTTACTCGGAATTGCCCAAATGAATGCCAAAAAAGAAAATGAGGGTATTGCAAGTTTTCGCCACAGCTTAGAGCTGAATGAAAACTTTAAAATCGCTGCAGATGCTTTAAGAGAATATTTTTTAAAAATCGATGCGCGCTACGAGGCTCGAGAGTTGATCCTCTCGATGATCAAAAAGTTTGGTCCAGCTCCTGCTTATCTCAATGATCTGTGTAAGCTCTATGCCGCTGATGGTTTTGGAGTTGATGCGGTCAAACAATGCGAAAAAGCGATTCAAAAATCTCCGCAGCTCCCCGACAATTATGTCTATCAAGCGCAAAGCTATTATGACTCCGATCAATCTCAAAAGGCAGAGCAAATACTCACCAAGTCAGCAGATCAATTTGCAAAGTCTGAATTTGTGCTATGGGCAGCGGGTTCGCTTTATTTAAAGAAAAATCTTTATCCGGTAGCTGCCAAATATTTTAAAAAAGCCATCCTTGCCGATCCCAATTCACCAAGAAGTCTTGTTGGTTTAGGCCAAGCCGAATTACAGAATGGACACTTTAGCGAATCCTACGATTCGTATTTTAAAGCATGTTCGCTGGATATAAAAATGGTTGAGAGTTTTCAAGATGGAACGGCCACGCTTCGCCAAAAAGGCAACGAAACATGGGCGCGTAAATTCAATCAAGGCAGTTATTCATGTCGACCTAAGGCTGCTGCCAGTCGGCAGCAGCGCTAGTGCAAAAGCGATTAAGCCGCTTTTTTACGACGAGCGTCTGCAGGATCAATATTATACTGTTTTACTTTACGATAAAGAGTGGCACGGCCAATACCTAAAGCTTTAGCAGCTTCGGTTAAATTTCCGCCGTATTCTTGAATCGCATTTTCAATCGCTAAACTTTCAAGTTCATTGATTGTGCGAACTTTTTTATCGCTATCACTATGTGAGAGTGATGCAGCTGGTGAAGGAAATTGCAAAATTTTTGCGCCTTCTTCAACCGGGTTTGTTCCCACAACGAGCGAAGTCAATTCGCCGGTCAGTTGCGCGCGGAAACTCGCGTCATTCACACCGCGAGCCCACTCGCTAGTTGAAAACGATTTCACCACACAACCTTGTTGTTGGCCCAAGGTCTTCATCTTTTCAATTGTCATTTGGTCGTCAGCAACGACGAACATCCAGGTCTTTAACATTCATACCCCCATAAAAGCTTGTATACATACTTATCGGCGGCTCGCTTTGAGAATATGAGTAAAAAATCTTTAAATGGGTCGTAATTTATAAACTACTGAAATTATAAGGAATTAACGGCGTCCAGATTTGATCTTAATCTGCATTTTTGAAATTAAATGCACTGCCATCTTTTCATGAACCTTACACATTTTAAGCTCATCTTTGCGGTAAGATCGTTGGCTGGGAGTCAACGTGCCCGTCTCGAGTTCCATTTCGTAATCCAATTTGTTGGATCGAATTCCTTCGAGCTCTTTGGTTTGCTGCTTAAAAAGTTTGCTCACACCACTCACAGGCGCAACATCCAACCACTCTTCTTTATTTTTATACCAGCTCAGCATTCTTAAAAAGCGAGCTTTGTTTTTAGCTAAAGTGAATTTTGGAAATCGACTCTCTTCGAGATCTAAAATATTATCGATACTATCAAGGAGCACAAAGTCTTCATCAAACCCTTCATGTTGAACAACATTCTTCAGGGCGTTTTTACTCTCATCAATGGTCTTTGCGGTTTGAAGCACTCGTATAACCTCCTAGGTATTTTGATTAGTACTCTAGTTTTCGCAAAATTTCATTATTAAAAAAACTGACGCGCGAATAAAGATGTCGATCTCCAATTGACCCATGTGAAGATTAATCCAAAACTACAGCATGTTTTATATAAGAATTCTTTGCCTATGCTTTACCTTTTCAAGTGTAACCATTGCCCAAGTCAACTTGATGCCGTCTGATGAGTCGTACACAGTTTACGAGCTCGAACAATCAAGACTGATCCTGCCGCAGATGTATCGACCACTCGCCACAAAGTTTTCGCTCCAGATTGATTCCATGTTGAAACTTTACCGTGAAGAGTTTCATTGGCAACTCGACGATCGAGCCGCCAACACCGTGGCCTCGGCTCACACCCAAGAGATCAATGCCTACACATTCAATTATCCTTATTTAGGTACAATTTTTTATCCCAATGGGACTCAGATTCTTGATGCGTCGGCCGCGAAGTCCTGGGCTCAATTGTTAATCGTTCACGAATTTGCCCATCTTTACCAACTCAATCAAAAAGGTCCGGTGTCGTCAGTTCTTTATTCTGTATTTGGCACATCCGAACTGCCGTTTGTTGTACTGCCTTTATTTACTCAGCCCAACGATCTTCTTCCTGATTTTGTGCTCGAAGGGAATGCGGTATTTAACGAATCGCGCTTTGGTCTAGGTGGACGGCTTTACAGCGGTGAAGTTCGTGCCCAAGTCTATGAACTGATTAAAGATCAAAAAATAAATCTCAAGCGGCTTATGAACAATCATCTCGAGTTCCCGTTCGGCAGCGAAAAATATTATGTGGGCGGATATTTTATGGAATATCTCGCCAAGCGGTTTGGTTTAGAAAAAACAAATGGTTTTTTTAAAAATCACCGAGATCATTGGATCAATCCATTTTTGCTCAACCGCTCTTTTGTTGCGACCTTTGGATTGGGCTACGAAGACTTGTTCCAACAGTTTTTAAATCAAACTCTAGAAGTTGCAAAAAATCAAAAAACAAATCCCAACGCTCCACTGGTGACCGCTTTTTTTAATGGACCCTTAAATAGCGATGAGAACCAAGTGACGTTCGTTGCTCAAACCGATGGGCGCAGTCAGCCTCGCTTGTTGAGTATAAATAAAAAGACATTAGAGGTTCATAATGAGGGTAAAAATTTAGAGACAGGCAAAGTTTTTTTTAACTCCAATCTTGAGCCCGTGGTTGCGGCACCGCTGCGCTACAGTGTACGGCGGCTGCAGTATTCCCTTTATGGTGAAAATGCCAAATTTTATCCTGAGCATAAAAATCAGATTGTCCAAGATATCCGCGCGGCTCACACCCTCACAATTGATGCCGAAAATTCCCTTTTTGAAAATCGTTTGCTACTCGATAATAAATTTTTTGCTCAATCTCATTCGTCAGCAATTTTAGACGATAAGGGATCGGTCTATTATTTTAAACAAGACCATAGCAAAAAAGTCTTGTTCAAAAATCATGAGGAGATTGCCCGCTTTGATGGGTTTTATGCAAAACTCACCGAGGTCACTCCTGATGGAAAAGTATTTTTTATTGCAAATACGCCTTATGGGTCTTCGCTTTTTTCGTTTAATGGAGCTCAATTTGAACGGCACTCAGATTCCGATGTGATCGTTGACGCACGATTTTTAAATGACAATAAAATTGTCGCGGTCGAAGTGAGTTCAGAGGGCTATCAAACAAAAATTATTGATCAGGTTGCTCAGAGCGAAAATCCAGCGGTGTATCATTATTTTTTTGACAAGACCCCCGATTTTGAAAAGTTCCAAAATAATTTTCCACTTGGATCAAAACCCCATTCGCACAGCTATTTTGAGCCCTTTCAAATGCGCTATTCTTCAGCGGTTTTTGGTGCTCTCATGTCACCCTTCGGACTCGGCGGAGCCTCTAACATCACTTTTGTCGATCCTCTTGAATACAACACTTTAAGTCTAACCTACCAAACAGGATTTAAACACGCAGGGACGGGTTTATTGTCCTACCAAAATAATCGTCATGTGGTGAGCTACACTCTGGGAGCCTTATATGACGAAGATCGTTTACTCGATAACCAAACTATTTTATCGCATCACTATAATCATACGGTGTTTTTAGATTTAAATTCGCCGTTGTGGATTCGGGGTCGCTGGAAGAGCGCTCTGATCAGCGAGCTCAGCTATGAGCATTTAGATGAAACTAATTATGCAGGCTTGATTGCGCCGGCTGCACGAAACTTAGGACTCAGCAATACTCTTCAATTCCGTTTTTCAGAATCCTATCCCCTCTCATTTGTTCCGCACCGCGACCTTAATTTTACCATCGCTCACAAGTATGTGACAGATGGTGATCGATTCAAAATCGCTGATAATGTTGTTGCAGCTAAAGTGAGTGGCAGCATCGATTTAGGAAAAGAAAATATCATCTCTGCAGATGGGGGCAGCGGGTTTTCACAAAATCATAATATCGCCATTGATGACACTTTTGCTCTTCATCCTACTTCCACTTCATTTACTCCATTGATCCCCGGAATCAGCTCGAGCACGCCTGGATTTGCAACTCGTGCTTTGGAGGTTAAAGAGGCCTCTTTTGGATATCAAAAAGTAATCAATCGCGGAATTTATTCTTCGGTGATTCCGGTCTCTCTGAGGCGCTTTGCTCCTTTTGCTCGTGCCCAATATTTTTGGTATCGCGAAAGAACGAGTCTGCCCTTTTCCCAACCCAATGATGTTCAATTTTGGCAATATTTGATAGGCAGTGACTTTGATGTGCTGATCGCTCACAAAGCCGCAATTAAGCTCAGTGCGGCCTATGTGAACGAGACTCTCACTCGAACAGGAACCGGGTTTATGTTGAATTTATCGACCCAATTGGCTTTTTAAAAATTCCAAGAAAGCTTAATAAGATCTTTGGTCTCAATCGGACTCAAAGTATAAGCATAAATAATATCTATTTGCTGAAGAAATTTTCGCTTGATTTCAAAACCCACCGCCTTTTGCTCGCTTTGGTAAGACAAGGAAGCATCAGCTAAACCCTTATAAGACAGCGCAGCACTTGAATCGGCCGCACGCAACTGCACCTGAAATCGATTTTGAAACCCTGCGGTTTTAAACCATGGAATATCTGCGGCAAGCGCATTGGAAGGCAAACCCTTTTGGGCTTTTTGATCATCGGTTTGATCATCAATTGATTCTTGAATGGTGTGCTTGAGAAGTCGCACGCTTAATGATGAGGGATCCTGAATTCCCTGAACATCAGGGGTTATAAATTTTTGGGCATCAAACTTTTTTGGTTTACGCTTTTTAATTTCTTTTTGAATGCTTTGGATTCCTGGAATATCAATGATCAGTTCACCATTTGAATTGGTTGAGAATAAAGCATGTTCTTTTAATGGCGTAGGATGAAGCTCGGTGGGCACATGGCTCAGCTGTCGTACAAATTCAAGGGTGGTCGAGGCCTCATAGGTAAAGGGTGCCGGAGCGTCATGAATCACCATCACATCGGCATGGGCTGAAATTAAATATATAAAATAGACCAGGTGCATATCTCTCTATCGGACATTTATGAGGGTCATTGAAGGCGAGGTCCTGTATATTATTTTTTCACTTGGATCCCCAATTTGAAAGTCCTGAACTGTATTTCTCGATCGACCTTTGATAAGAAGTTTTTATGCTTCTTTTGTTTATCACCAGCATCTGGATGAGCCTCGCCTGCCCACTGGACGTTATCGTGCTGCCTGCGCGCATCCAAAAACATTTGATCGAATACCAAGTTCTAAAAAGCAGCATACCAGTTGCAGGCCTAAACTTGATTGGCGAAGACGATGTTTACCGGCAAGTGATTGAAGCGGTTATTTATTCCAAAATCAGTGAGCTAATCAATCAGACCTCTGAGCTTGATCCCAATCAAAAAGCTCTGTTGGCTAGTTATTTTTGGGCTGACATCCAAAAAACAAATTTTGAAGAAAACTATCCAGATGTGTGGAAGAAATTTTCAAATCAATTGAGCGATGCCATTTTACCTGAGTAACAAACAGCTCTATAAAATCCCAGATTTCGTAAAGCTGCAGTCACCGCCGCACTTTTGATTCCATCATCCGAGAGGACATAGATTTTATCACTTAACAAAAATCCCACACCTTTTAATTTTTTAAGCATCGATTTTTCAACCCGACCTTCGGAGTCCAAAAATTCCTTCCAAAAAATATCGATCGCACCATAATCCATCTGAGCGGACTTCAAATATTCAGGGGCTGATCGCACATCAATCACTTTGATATCCTGGGCACGAGGATGATCCTTGGGCAAGATGTTTTCAAATAATTTTTGTTTATTTACCACCAGATCGTCTTTAAGTACAAGCCCATTCGATTTCGAATTCTCTCGTGGGTTTGGAGTCTGCTGCACCTGAGTTTTAAAATGCTTTAATCCAACAAAATGAACGTTTTCAACACCAAGCCACATCAGGGTCCACGCTAGCCGTCCTTCATCCCCCTCACCCGCTAATCCTTTTCCGATCACCACCACCGGAGTTTTGGGACCAATCCCAAATAAAGTAAGTCGACGGTGATACGTTTTAATATCAGTGCCGACCTCATTGTTTTTTTGAGCGAAATCTTGCCAGTCCATCCAATAGGAATTTGGCACATGGGCAAGTGCATACTCAAATTTTGGCCGGGCATCGATCAACAGAGTGTCCTCGGTAATGGCAAAAGGTTTAGGCTCTGCGATCAAGGGATAGATCCGATTTTCAGAAGTCGCGGTTGGCTTTTGGGCACAACCACAAATCAACAATAAAACAATTAACGTTTTTTGGATTTTTTGGGCATTTCGCATTTGTCGTTATCGCCAAGCTTTTTTGGAGGTTCGCATTCAGGAACTTTTTTTTCATTACCCGCTTTTGCTTCAAGCGGCGGAGATTTAATCGCCCAATCAAAACCGAAATAAATCGACAAAACGAATAGGGCTTTTAAAATAGGATGATTGATCAATTTCATGACTTTATCCTCATGGTTGGAAAGAATAAAATATCTCGAATGCTATTTTGATTTGTTAACAACATCACAAGCCGCTCGATCCCTAAGCCAACACCACCAGTGGGAGGCATTCCTGTGTCTATCGCATGCAAAAAGTCTTTGTCCATCGGTTGAGCCTCAAGATCGACCATGCGCTGGGCTTCTTGTTCTTGCATTCGGCTGCGCTGATCTTCGGGGTCATTTAATTCTGTATAGGCATTGCCGATTTCCATATTGGCAATCATTGGCTCAAATCTTTCGACCAATCGCTTTTCGGTGCGGTGAGATTTTGTCAATGGCGACACCTCAAGCGGAAAATCTGTAATCAAGGTGGGATCCCATAAATGCTTTTCGACCAGGTGTTCAAATGCGAGCATCACCATTGAGCCGTGCGACGGATTGGGTTGCACATCAATCTCGAGCGACTTTAATTTTTCGCTTAATTGCGAAGAATTGAGTTCATAAGGATCAAATCCGCCGTACTCTTTAACTCCGTCACGAACAGTCAGCCGTCTCCAGGGTGGAGTCAGATCAATCTCACGATCTTGATAAATAATTTTTGTTGAGCCACAAATTTTTTGAGCTACCGTTGAAACAAGCTCTTCGAATTGCTTCATCTGATCGTTATAGTCGGTGTAGGCCTCATACCACTCAAGCATGGTAAATTCGGGATTGTGGGTGCGGTCGATTCCCTCGTTACGAAAATTTTTGCCAATTTCGTAAACCTTTTCAAATCCGCCAACAATCAAACGTTTAAGATAAAGCTCAGGCGAAATTTTTAAGAACAGCTTCATGTCTAGAGCTTTATGGTGAGTCGAAAAAGGATGGGCTGCAGCTCCGCCGTAAATGGGCTGGAGGGCTGGTGTTTCGACCTCTAAAAATCCGCGATGATCCAAAAAATTTCTGACTTCACGAATAATTTTTGAGCGGGTCTCAAAAACTTTTCGCACGTCGGGATCCATAATCAGATCGAGGTGGCGATGGCGATACTTAATTTCGATATCGGCAAGCCCATGATATTTTTCGGGCAAGGGTTCAAGGGTTTTACAGAGCATAAATAAATTTTCGACATGAATCGACAGCTCACCTTTTTTTGTACGAAAGGGATAACCCTCAACACCGATAATATCTCCAATATCAAGATGGGCAAATACCACGCGGGCCGACTCGGGCAAATCCTGCAGACGCAAATAGGCTTGAACATTTTCGCTCTGATCTTGAAAATTAAAAAATGCGGCTTTGCCCATATCCCGACGGGTCATTAAGCGACCCGCAAGCATAAACTTATTTTGTTTACTCTCTTCGCCGTCTTTAAGATTTTCAAATTCTTGATGGATGAGGCTAATCACCGCAGAGCGCTTAAACTCATGGGGAAAAGGATCAAGTCCTAATTTTTTAAATTCATGAAGCTTGCGGCGCTTTTCGGCCCGTATCGGATTTTCGCGTTCATCGGTCATTGAGAATATTCTCCACTAAATATATCCATCGCGGTTTTTAAAAGTTGTATGGCTTCAGCTTTGGGTCGCTGAAAGGCGTTGCGGCCCATGATCGATCCAAAAGATCCACCCATTGCCATATCTTGAAGTTCTTGAAGTAAAACATCAGTAGTCTTTGGTTCCCCACCAGAAAAAATCACGATGCGTTTGCCGTTAAAAGCCGCATCGATCACATGCCGAGTTCGCTCAGACAAGGTTTTTGTTCGGATGTGTTGGGATTCATAAACTTTGCGCGCCTCGGGCTGTTCGATGTGTGCGGTGGGAGGTTTGACCTTGATGATTGTGGCCCCCAATTGCGCAGAGATATGGGCAGCATAAGCAACTACGTCCACCGCAGTCTCGCCTTCTTTTGAAAGCTGCTCCCCGCGTGGATAGGCCCACATCACAACAGCAAGCCCCGCTTTTTTGGCGGTCAAAGTGAGATTTTGAATTTCTTCATACATTTGTTTTCGCTTGAGGCTTCCGGGATAAATTGTAAATCCGATTCCGACACAACCCAACCTCAACGCATCCTCAACATGCGCGGTCACCGCTGAAATTGGATCAGGCCCTGGTTTGTAAAGCGAATCCGAACTGTTTACTTTTAAGATCAAAGGAATCTCGCCGGCATAATCGCGCGCACATAGTTCTAGGGCACCAAGGGGTGCAGCATAAGCGCTGCATCCTGATTCAATCGCTAATTCCATGTGATACATCGGATCGTAGCCCGCGGGGTTTGCGGCAAAACTTCTTGCGGGTCCATGTTCAAAACCTTGATCCACCGGAAGGATCACAAGTTTACCCGTACCTTGAAGTCGGCCGTAATTGAGCATGCGACTCAGATTTGTTAAAACGCCGCAATTTTCGCCGCCGTACCAACTTAAGATCTCTCTAACTCTTGGTGTCATAGTGTCAAGCCCCTCGCCTAGTTAAAGCGACGAACTTAATGAAGGCGCGAAACGAAATCAACTTTATCTGCGAGTTGTGATAGCCAAATCATAAATGTCCAACTTTTTTAGCAGTCGCTTTCGACCGTTTTATAATCGTAATTTTCGTTTATTTTTTGTTGTTCAATTATTTTCGATGATTGGGACGATGTCGCACGACCTTGCGCGCTCCTGGATCGTGATCGAATTGCTAGGTAAAGCAAGTGCACTTGGGACTTTGCAAATGTCGAGTGCTCTTCCCTCAGTGCTCATGATTTTGCAAGCCGGTGTGATCGTCGATCGCTCCGACGTGCGCGTGATCATGATGGCAACAAAATCTTTTCTTGCGATCGTGGCGCTCGGTCTTGCGGTGATCACCGCATTTTATCATGTGGAATTTTGGCAGCTCTTGGTTTTTGGTATTATCGAAGGCTTAACTACTGCGTTTGATTCGCCAGCCTTTCAAGCCCTCACCGTACGTTTGGTTCCCCGCGAAGATTTTCAGCAAGCACTTGCTCTGAACTCCACCAACTTTCATGTGGCCCGAACCCTTGGGCCATTGGTTGCCGGATTGTTGATGGCATGGACCGGGCCCTCGGCGGTGTTTTTCTTTGATGGATTGACCTATTTGGTATTGATTTTTGTTTTATTCAAATTGGATTTAGGAGCGGCACGGCTCAAAACGGTGAGAGCTCCCAATGCTCTTCGAACAGGTCTCTACTATGCGTTCAGAACCCCTCAACTTCGCTATGCCCTTTTGCAATTGTTCAGCTCGATCGCATGTATTTATCCTTTATTGATTGTGATTTTTCGCACGTCAGTGAAAGAAAAATTTAATTTGGATGCTGCACATTTTGGTTATGTGTTTACGGTTCCCGCTATCGGTTCGGTGTGCGGCGCTTTGGCGTTTACAATCTTTAAACCCAAAAAACCGCTGCGCGCCCTTTTTATCGGAGTTCCTTTAAGTGTGATTGCTGTGGCACTTGAACCGTATGCCCCCAATTTGATTTTGACCGCGATGTTGATGGGCCTGAGTGGGTTTTTTATGTATCTGACCTATGCGGCGCTCACCGTCTCACTCCAATTGGACGTGAGCGAAGAGTATCGTGGCCGTTTGGCAAGTCTTACCGGCCTTGGGTTTGTTGGACTTGGGCCGTTGATGGCTCTCCCGGTCGGCATGCTGAGCGATCATTTGGGTTCAAAAACCGCAATTGAAATTATTGTTGTGATTTATCTGAGCCTTTCGGTTTTGCTATTTTTGTTACATCGAAAGACCCTACTTCGTGTTAAAGGTGAGTTATGATTTTTTATGAAGCCACTCCCAATCCACAGGCAATGAAGTTTTTGTTAGGTCAGTCTTTTGGAGACGAGACCTTGCATATTGACGACTCGCTCCAAGCGGATCGATCGCCCTTGGCAAAAAAACTTTTTGGATTTCCGTGGATGTCTTCGGTGATGATCGGCCCTGATTTTGTGACCATCACAAAACAAGATTGGGTCAGCTGGGAAGTTTTGGCAGAACCCTTATCCGAATTGATCAATGAACACATCGAAAGCGGCGAGCCATTGATGGTGCAAGGGGCCTCGGCTGTTGCGGGTTCTGAAAATGATTCTGAAATTGTTAAGAAAATTAAAATGGTTTTAGATAGCGAAATTCGCCCAGCGGTTGCAATGGATGGCGGCGATATTACTTTTGATCGTTTTGAAGACGGGAAGCTTCATCTTCACATGCGTGGATCTTGTGCCGGGTGCCCCAGCGCCTCGATGACTTTAAAACAAGGGATTGAAACTCGCATGCAGGAATTATTTCCCGAAGTGAAAGAGGTCGTTTCCTCAATTTAGCTAAAAACGATAAACCCCTTTGAGATCTAAAATTCGGGTGAGCTCTTCCAATGCGGTCAATGACTCTCTATAAAATTCAATATCACTCAAGTCTTTGAGTTCTAAGCGATCGCGGTAATGGCGGTTCACCCAACTTTCCAATTCGCTCGCCTTTTGTTCATTGAGTAAACAATTTTTATTAACATGCACGAGCTCTTGCTCATTGAGCACCACTCTGAGCCTAAGGCAGGCGGGCCCTCCCCCATTGCTCATGCTCTGGCGCAAATCAAAATACTTAATATTTTTGAAGGGAGATGAACGAAGGTAGTTTTTGACCGAAGCAATCTCTTCGCAATCTTGAGGGGCTACCAATAAGGTCTCACCACTTGGCAGAGTCAAAAGTTGTGAGTTAAAAAGATAAGATTTTACCGCATCCGCCAATGGTACCTGAAATTCACTCACACTTATTTGGTCGAGATCCACAAATTTTTTGATTTGCTCTATCACCTGATCCGAATCGCAAAAAGCCGACTCGTGATAAAATAGAGTGTTGAGGTTTCCAACCGCCACCACATCATTATGAAATGCTCCGTTATCGATACATTGAGGATTTTGCTGAATAAAAATCGCGTTCTCAACCTGGTGAAGCCGAGCCACACTGAGGCTTGCCTCTTTGGTTTGGCGTGCCGGATATTTTTTGGGCAAAAGTTGATGGGGCGAGAGCGCTTCACGCCCATAGACAAAAAGCTCAAGACCTTTGTGGCCATAAGATGATGTGAGTCGTGTGTGATTGGCTGCACCCTCATCGCCCAACGTGTCGGACCCCGATAACGGATCGTGATGAACGAAATGATCTTCGGATCGAAAAATGGATTTCAAAATTCGCGATGTGGTTTTTGATTCGAGCGAGCGATGAAGTTTTTGATTGAGATTGGCCGGAGTCATATGAACTTTTTTATCAAAGCAATCCGCACTCGGCGACACGGTTGCCGCATTGGCGGTCCACATTGAAGAGGCCGAGGCACACGCCGCAAGCAATTCAGGATTTTTTTTAAAAGCGGTTTGGAGAATTTCGGCATCGGTGCCGATAAAGCCTAAGTTTTTGAGAGCTTCTATATCTGGCCGTTGCTGAGGCGGAAGGATTCCTTGTACAAAACCTAAATCCATCAAAGCCTTGGCTTTGCTTAGACCTTGAAGGGCTGCCTCTTTGGGATTCGAAATTGTATTGCGATGAGAGGTGGATGCGATATTTCCAAAAGACAGTCCGGCATAGCAATGGGTTGGACCAACCAGGCCATCAAAATTAGCTTCGACCGTTTTCATAATGGTGATTTAGGATTTCTTTTTTCGAACCGGCTTTTTTATTTCGGGCGGGTCAAGGTCCACACCATTTTTTTCGGCAAGTTCGACAAGCGCCGCTTTTGCAAACTCGGTCATCGAAATCGCTTTTTCAAAAAACACCCGCTTATAATCTTCGGGCTTTGTGGTGTCGCGAAACTCTTTGGCCTGCTCGAACATGTTTGCACCAATCATTTGGCCAAGCTGGATCATATCTTTTAGCTTCATGGTGTGCTCCCTTATCTGATGGTTTTACATCCCATATGTTCATCAACATATTCGGCTTCTGATTTATAAAATCCGTATACTGAGCCTTTGATCGTTTTCTGTTCTTCGCGAATGCGGATCACATCGGGTTTTACTTTTACAATTTCCTTACAATACTCTTCGCTTTGTTTTTCGACAAATCGACAAGCACAGTACATCCGCGATCCGTAATGGCTGCCGATGCTGCCGAGGGAGGATTGATATTTGATCGCATTGATTTTTTGGCGGGGCACTGGGACAGCGGCCTCGTAGCCTTTTTTGACTAAAGGCTGATATTGAAGGTCAGCCATCAAAAGTTTTAAAAACTGTTCGGCATCAAACTGTTTATCGCGATCATTGGCCAAACGGACCACTATGGTTTTGAGTTCTGGAATCACAAATAAAAATTGGCCCCAATGTCCATTAGCAGAAAAGCTTGAGGCCGGCATATCGCCAGTCATCGCCAATCGGGGGCGCCAAAAAGATTTGAGCTTTAAAAAATCTCCAGCTCCCGAGGGCGAAACATTCAATAAGGTCGATACAAAGCCTGAGGGCTTAAGCAAGTATTGCCCCAACTTTAAAAGATCCTGTGCCGAAAGATACGACCACGCTCCACCAATAAAAGTGCCCGAGGTGTCTTGTTCAAAAGTGGCATGAGAAATTTTTAAAGGATCAAACAGCAATTCCCAGGGAAGTTTGTTGTAACGGTTTTTGTCGTGAATCGCGTTCTTTAACACTCCCATCAAGGCTGTGGTGTCACCGGTCGAGTACGCAATGTTTTTACCAGGAGTATTTTTGATTTTATGGTGAACCACAAACGAAAACATGTCGTCTCGGCCATCACCCGAAAGCATTTCGATCACCGAAGATTTGGTTTGATCGTCACCTTCGCCTTCGTATTCTTCGTTCCATTCGAGGCCACTGGCCCAACTCAAAAGATGATCAACCGTAATCTGGCAGGTTGGAAGTTTTAAGTCTGCGCCTAAACAAATACTATCCGAGGCTTTAAGGATTTTTTTATCGATCGCCGCACCAATAATCATGGCAGTCAGGCTTTTTGAAACCGACCACATCAGATGAGGTTGATCTGTTGACCAACCGCCTGCGGTTTTTTCCACCAAAGTTTTGCCGTCACGAACAACCAGCAGCACTTCGGTTTGGGGACCCCCTTTTTCATTTTTAAAAGCGAATTTTTCGGATAAAAATTCGCTAGCGACAGCTAAATGAATAAATAAAAAGAGTCCGAGCAATCAAACTCCAGCTTTTCGAAGTTTCATATGGTAACGGCGGACGTAAATCACTAAGGGAGCTGCAACATAAACGGTTGAGTACGCACCAAGGATCATACCAATCACCATTGTTTTGGCGAAATCAGCGATCACCCCGTGATCCATAATCCAAAGAGTCGCCACCGCAAGCATCGTCACACCAATCGTCAAAATCGTTCTTGAGAGACAATCATTGATCGAGCGGTTGATCACAAATTCAAAGGATTCATTACTGTAAACTTTTAGATTTTCGCGCACACGATCAAAGATCACGATGGTGTCGTTGAGTGAATAACCAATCAGCGTGAGTAATGCGGCCATGGTTTGCACATTCACTTCCCAACCAAACATCGAATAAATTCCGAGAGTGATCAGCGTATCGTGACAAAGACAAATCACCGCACCTGGGGCAAATTCATAATCAAAACGCAATCCCACATAAATCAAGATCACAAGAAGGCTATAAAACATGGCCAGCACACCATTGCGCTTAAGTTCGGCTCCCACTTGGGGGCCTACGGTGTCGATCCTGCGAATGTCGGGTTTTGCATTGGCAAATGTGGTTTGGATTCCGCCCTTGATTTTATCAATGGTTTTGTTGAGGTTGCGGTTTGTTTCTTCTTCGGTTTTTCCATGATCGAGACCAGTGCGGATCAACCATTCATTTGAGTTTCCACCAAAGCCTTGCACAAATGCATTTTTTAAACCGGCATCATCGGTAAATTTTCTGATGGCTTCGCTGTCTACAGGTTTTTCAAATTTGACCTGAACTTCGGTGCCACCCGCAAAATCAATTCCGTAGTTAAATCCCTTAGTCCACATAAATCCGAGGGCAACAAATGTGAGCAAGGTCGAGAAAATCGCAAAGTATGCACCGGTGCGAAGAAAATTGTATTTTCCGGGATTGTGTTTTTGTTTTGCCATGATCAATTACCCTTTAACCGAGGTGAGCTTTTTAATATCAAAGCGTTGAACCAAAAATTCGAGCAGAGTCCGCGAAAAAAACACACCCGTAAAAAGTGATGTCACAATCCCAGCAATCAGAGTGACCGCAAAGCCTTTGACCGGACCGGTCCCGTAATAGAGTAAAACCGCACAGGTCGAAACCGCGGTGATGCTTGAGTCAAAAATGGCGGTAAAGGCATGCGAAAATCCTTCGCGAATCGCTGTCTTGGTGGTGGCTCCCCGAGCGATCTCTTCTTTGATCCGTTCAAAAATAATCACGTTGGCATCCACCGCCATCCCCACCGTGAGCGCAAGACCTGCGATTCCGGGAAGGGTGAGAGTTGCGCCAAGAGATGTTAAGATCGCAACAGTCAAAAGAAAATTAAAGATCAGTGACATGTCAGCCACAAAACCCAAAGTGCGATAATACAAAAGCATAAAAATTAAAATCAAACAGCATCCGGTCACAGCCGCTGTTGCGCCCGCTTTGACCGAATCGGCTCCAAGACTTGGACCCACCGTTCGTTCTTCGAGCTGTTCAAGAGCTGCAGGAAGTGCTCCCGCACGCAATACAGTAGCTAAGAAATTGGCTTCGTTGAGAGTTTCATTATAATTTCCACGACCCAAGCTGATTTGACCGTTGTCGGTAATTTTCGCCTGAATGGTGGGAGCCGACTGAATCACATCATCAAGAACAATCGCCATACTCTGACGCAAGTTTTTTCCGGTGAGTTCGCCAAACTGATTGCGCCCTTCAGACGAAATCTTAAACGAAACTTGGGGCAGGCCCATTTCGCCCGCACTGACGCGAGCATCTTCTAGAAGTTCGCCGCCCACTTTCATATCGGTTTTCAATAAGAATGGAATCTTGCCGGCTTCGATTGTCAAAGCGGCTTGATTTTTTTGAAAAGCAATTTGCATGTTTGGGGGAATCTTTGATTTTAAATCTTCATTCACCCGTTTGACATACTTGTTGTACTGAAGACCCTCTTTACCAAGAGCGTAGTTGCCGTCGGTCTCGGCCTTTTTGATCATCTCGTCTAATTTTTGGGGCTCAATATCATGGGCAACAATTTGAAAAGCCAAACGTGCGGTGCGGTTGATCAATTCTTTAGCTCGGGCTGCATCTTTAACACCTGGAAGTTGAACGACAATGCGGTTTGAACCTTGAGCCGCAATGATTGGCTCAGCCACACCAAACTCATCGATCCGATTTCGCAAAACACCGATCGCTTGATCAATAATTTGCTTGCGAGTTTCTTCGATCCGAGCCGAAAGATACTGAATCCGTAAACTTGAACCTTCGTTCGCAATTTGAAGAGCTGCGGGATAATTTCGATTGAGGTAAGCTTGAACTTTTTTAATGTCTTCGGGACTTGAGGCCGAAACCAAAACCTGGTTTTTGTCTTGAGGGTCAACTTTGGAAGTCACACCCGTCACACCATCGCGACTGAGATCGTCACCAATCACTTTTGCCATGCGGATCATCTTTTCGCCAATGACGCCGTCGACATCAACACCCATCACAAGATGAGTCCCGCCTTGAATGTCTAGGCCGTAGATAATCTTGTCGCGTGAAAACCACCAGTTGTCTGGAACTTTAATAAAATTGGGTAAAACATAAATCAGGGTACAAATAAAAACGATAAAGCAAATGACGATACGGGTACGGAGATTTTCGATCATTTTTTTTCCTCAGATTCTTTAGCGGGCCCAGCAATTTGTGATCGCAAAATGCGAACACGTACACCACTTGCAATTTCTAAAGTTGCAAATTGCTCGGTTAAGCCCTCAATGGTTCCAAGTATCCCACCCGCGGTCAAGACTGCATCACCACGTTTTAAACTTTGTAGGAAAGTGGCGACGGTCTTTTGCTTTTTTTGTTGGGGGCGAATCAAGAGAAAATAAAAAACCACAAAGATAAAAACAAAGGGCATGGCTTGCTCAAGCATGCCTGGCGTTGCGCCAGCAGCCGCGGTTTGGGCCCAAGCGGAATTGAACATGAATCCTCCTAAAATCAAAAGGGTAAAAACAACATCAGTGGGTTTAAAAATCAATGAGAAGCGGACTTGGAAAAGCGCGTTAAGCAGTGATCCCTAAAGGCGGGCCAGTTGTGGTCCAACAACGATTGCCGTGCACGCTTCATCAAATCAATATAAAAATAAAGATTGTGAATCGTGTTGAGCCGAGCCGAAATAATTTCGCCGCTCATAAACACATGGCGAAGATAGGCTTTCGAATAGGTCTTGCAGGTGTAGCATCCACATTCGGGATCAAGAGGTGAGGGATCATTTTTGAATTCCTGCCGCTTGATATGGACCTTTCCCTTCCAGGTAAAAAGGGTGCCGTTGCGCGCGGTGCGAGTGGGCATCACGCAATCAAACATGTCGACTCCGGCATCGATCATCAAAATCAGATCAAGCGGAGTTCCAACCCCCATAAGGTATCTTGGTTTGTTGGCAGGCAAAAGAGGTGCGACCTCGGGCACGAGGGCGTGCATCTCTTCGATCGGTTCACCCACCGAGAATCCACCTAAAGCGTAACCCGGAAGATCAACACTGGTGATTTGCTCTAAACTCTTTTTTCTTAATTCAAGATCAAGCCCACCCTGCACGATTCCAAATAATAAACTGGATTCGCGAGTCATCGCCTCTTTTGATCGCTTGAGCCATCGATGAGTGAGTTCCATAGATTCCAAAATCTTTTCTTTTGGCGAAGGATGCGAAAGGCATTCGTCAAAGGCCATAATAATGTCAGAGCCCAAATCCATTTGAATTTGCATACTGATCTCAGGACTCAAAAACTTTTTTGTGCCATCAATATGACTGCGAAACTCAACACCCGCTTCTGAAATTTTATTTAAACTCGAAAGCGAAAAAACCTGAAAGCCTCCGCTATCGGTCAAGATCGGCAGATCCCAATTCATAAATTTATGAAGACCGCCCAATTCTTTGATAATGTTTTCGCCCGGTCTTAAGTGAAGATGATAGGTGTTGCCGAGTAAAATCTGAGCCCCAAAACTTTTGAGCTCTTCTGGCAGCATTGCTTTGACAGTGGCTTTTGTTCCCACCGGCATAAAGATCGGGGTTTGGATTGCACCATGCGCTGTTTGAAAAGTGGCCGCGCGGGCTTTACCCGAAGTCGCTTCTAATTGAAATTGTCCAAGCTTCATTTTTTTAGAGTCCAAACTGAAAGATCGCCGTAAGAAAAAAGTCGGAGTTTATTTTCAACAGCGTAATTGTAGGTTTCGATCGTCTCTTGGTAGCCCGCAAAAGAACTCACCATTGCCAAAAGAGACGAGTACGGTTGATGAAAATTGGTGATCAAGGCATCAACAATTTTCCAATCATAACCAGGTTGAATAAAAATATCGGTCTGACCAAACGCTGCACCCTCAACAGTCAGATGACCTTGAGCATAGGCTTCGAGTGCGCGGGCGACCGTGGTTCCAAGGGCAAAGATCCGCCCTGTCTTGAGAGCACTCAAAGTTTTTTCGGGAATATAAACAGATTCAAAATGCATTTTGTGGGTATCGGTATTTTCGGTTTTGATCGGCAGGAACGTGCCAAGCCCCACATGTAAAGTGAGATCAAAGACCTCAGCCCCACGCTCTTTTATTTTTTGAATAATGGCTGGAGTAAAATGAAGACTTGCTGTGGGTGCAGCGGCCGAGCCGATGTTTTTTGCAAATGCGGGTTGATACCATTGTTCATCCAATGGACGAGGCCTACGCTCGCCTCTTGCTTGCTGAATATAAGGAGGCAAAGCGTATTCGCCGTAATTTTCGAAATCGGATTCGACAAGCTCGCGACTTGTTTCGAGAGTTTGGGGTAAACCTTTTTTTATTAGCGTCGCACTACATCCCGCAAAAAGCTCAAAGCTATCGCCAATTTTTGTATCGCGCGCAGAAAACAAAACTTCCCATTGATTTGGCGAGATTTGTTTCAAAAATAAAATCTCATGCTCACAAAAAATACGGCGCTTGCTCACTTTTGTGTTGTTGATGATGAGGCGATCGCCGGGATGAAAAAGTAAATAAAATTGGGCCCAGTCGATTTCTTTGGGCGGCAGCTCAGTGTCTTTCAAAACAATACGACACGGTTCATGAGGAACCGTGGCGACAAGCTCAGAGGGGTAATTGTAGGAGAGGTCGGAAACTTTCATCGAAAAAGCGGTGTAGAACGCTTTTTGCTAAAAGTCTATTGAGGTGTTTGAAAAGGCTATTCAGCCTTTGCAATTGGGCTATTCAGCCTTTGCGATTTGGCTGTCATTCCAAAGAGCGTGGGTCTTGATGGTCTCACCTTTTTTATTGTAGAGGCTCAAAACAGGGATTTGGGTGATATCGGAGATGGTCCCTTTGAGTAGACCGTCCACGATCACATCGATCTTAAAATTTTCGATTTCGCGCAAAACCATTGTTTCAAGCGGTTTGCCCTGTTCTGAAATCCGAATGGTCGACTCGCGCAGTTTGTTATTGAACCGATGCTCGACCACATAGGTCTTGGTTCCATGATTAAAATTGTAAGTGCCTGCAGCCATACGGCCATTCCAAAAATCCATGGTGTTATTGAGCACCACATCCACCAGCATCGTCACCGCAAAGACCACTGAGGTCAAAATGTAAAGGACCACGCGAATGATCACTTCTTGCTTATTCACAAATGAAGCGTATTGCCGGGTGAGTTTAAAACTTCCCGAGACACATCCGGTAAGACCCAAGATAAAAGACGCCCATAAGGAAACCGCTAAATACGAAATTTTTTTGTTTGTCATGAAGCGATCATATCGAATCGGCCAAGAACGCCAAATCCTTTCATCAATTCTAGACTGCAGTCTGTGCTCAGTGCGGAATTGAGCTTACCAAGACATCGTAAACACCGGCTTGATAAACTGGATCTTTAAAACAAGTTCCTTTAGCAGTGAGCACGTCGGTGACGGTGACGCGAGTCTGGCCATAAAGCGATTTGCAGCTTAAACAATTTAAGTTTGTAGAAGTACAAAATGCTCTGGCACTTTGGCGTTGGCAGTAACCGAGGTTTACCAATCCATGTGCTTGGAGAATAGCGCTCCCCATAGTGTAGGACGAGACAACTCCCCCACCGGGTTGAATGGTGCCCGAGCTAGACGTGAGCGAAGTATCATATGCTCCTTGTGCACAATAAAAATTGGTAAAGTTTTGGCAAGCCGAGGTGGTATTGCCATCACAACTTTTTTGCAGCCCTTGAAGGCACTGCGAAGAATTGAGCATGGGTTGACCAATGCCGACTCGTTGTAAACACACAGGACCAGAAAGTGCGATGGTTGCACCGTTAACCGATGCGGTTGAGAGCGCACTTTTAGAAAGTGTGGTGAGTCCTGTTGCAGCGGTCTGGGTGGTTGGTGCTGTTGCTGTTGGTGCGGTGTATCCCGAAGGGGTTACTGCAACATCGGATGTTGGTGTTGCGGCATTTGGAGCTGTGGGATTTATTATTCTTGGTTGAGTGGGAGTGGGCGTTGTTGTGGACGAATCTTGAGAACTTGATGACGAGCCGAATGCTTTCGACAGATTTTGAACCGCAGCAGAACCCATTTGGGCGATCATCATATTTGAAATTTCGCCGCCGGTTTCGCTCGCATTGATTGTTCCAAGAGTGTTGCAATAGGTAAGAAGACGGGTCGCCTCAGCTAAATTTTTGGTTTGGGCTGCCACGAGTGCCGGTTGAGGTGGGGCCGGCAGAGGAGCACTGATTGTCGCTTTCGAAGCGGTACACACAGATACGCATTGTCCTTTGATCGCTTGAAATTGGGCAAGCTGTGCGGCTCCTGCTGATTTTCCTGCACTTGCCAGAGCCCCAAGCTCACCCGAGCTTCCACTTATACTATTTGCCGCGCGATATTGGGCGGCGACACTTTCACTGTTGCCAAATCGCACCGCCAAGTACTGGTTGTACCCCGTGCTAATTGTTTTGTAACAGTTGTTGAGAGCAGCCGTAGCGTTGGGCTGTGCTGCATCCATGTTTGGAGGCAATGCCATCGGAATGTATTCGATAGCAAAAGCTAGAGATAAAAATAGTAAGACCACATCTAAAGTGTATCAGCTTCTCGAGATTGCTAAAATTGAATCTCATTTTGGGCCAAGCTTTGGTCGCATAAGGATTGTGGTTGACCAAAAGCCGCCGAGTGATTAATTTTTGGCGCTTCTCCCTGCACGCGTGGCGAAATGGCAGACGCACTACCTTGAGGTGGTAGCGCTCGAAAGGGCATGGTGGTTCAAGTCCACTCGCGTGCACCAATTTTAAAAATTACGGTTCGCACAAGCCCGCGTATGCGACTTCGTAAATGCGCTCACATTAAAGTTTAAAAGATTTGCATGTTTTGTTGCAACGTCATCAACAGAGTTGTGATTGCGAATTTCGGTATTGTCGCATCTCAAATCAATGTCGATGATGGGCACGATGATGACCCGAACACAAAATCGTCAGATTCTCGATTTCATCTGTACCACCCTGTGATTTTGGATGTTGATGATGGATATCAAGATGTCTTTGCTGCGTGCATCTTTCACCATTTTCATCGATGTGGGTACATTGACTGTTGTGTTGCTGATGGAGCTTACGGTTGATTGTGAGTTTCGAAGAGCTTTTGGGCGGGCACGATTTTTTGAGCGGATCCATTTTCTTAAGTAATAGTTGTGTTGCGTGATCGTGCACATCTTGGAT
Organism: Bdellovibrionales bacterium; assembly: GCA_965199825.1. Lineage (GTDB taxonomy): Bacteria > Bdellovibrionota > Bdellovibrionia > Bdellovibrionales > UBA1609 > CBDATP01. The sequence goes on from OZ241329.1 coordinate 36,697, forward strand.
GGTAGCAGCGCGTTTTAGTTTTTGACTTAAAAGATCTTGGGCTCTTTGAATCTCTTTAAATTTATCTTCGCTCACCGCATAAGTGATTTGGATCAAGGTTGTTTCGCCCACCTGTTTGTATCGTGCCCGCTCAGGGATTGCTTTTTCGGGATGCGCCTTTGCAATTTGTTTTTCTAAATTTCTTTTTGTGCCCTTGGCATGTTCGCACCATTCAAGCACATTTTCTGGAGTGATAATACTTGCGATGCGGTTAATTTTAGAAACAGAAAGTTCGCCCGTTTCCATTTGAGTTTTAAGTTCAGGAACTTCAGTAAATTTCTTGGCGAGTTTATTAAAGATGCTTGCAAGCTCTTCTGACATTTTGAGTTGCTTTGTCGAGTATTGAAAAAGCGAATGACAGCCAAATTCGTAATAACTTTTGTTGCGCCACACTTGCTCTAAAGCATTCAGCAATTCCATTTCGGTTTTGCGATGGTTCTTTGCTGCGATCACTGCGGTCTCGTGAATTTTTTGGTGGCTCATTAAATATCTCCTATTTACTGAGTTAAATATAACATGAGTTTTTTTAAGAGCATTTTTGATGGGGCTCGTCTGGTTGTGGAGATCAAGTTTTTGCCGAAGTGTTTGGCTTAAGGTGCGTTTGTGAAGTGAATGTGCTTCAAAAAAGAATCGGATGTTTTCAAAAACAAGACCTTGGGCATTTTAAGCCACCTAAATTTGCGTCAATTTTTTTTTTGGGCGGGCACGATAATTTATCAATCCAAATAATGGCCACAACAAATTTCTAGTTCCCACGCCGTGGGTCCAATCCCACTCACTACTGTAGACTTCTTTTTTCGCAAGGATTGCTAAAACGAGAGGCGATTTCCTCTATGATCAAACGTAGGCTTGCCAGCTGAGTTAAATCAACTTTGACACCATTCCATCGCAACAATACCGTTATAACTGCTTGCATCTAGCATTTCACCTGCTTGTACGTTACGTGGACCAACTTAGAATTACGGTTTGCACAACACTGAGTATGCAACTTTGTATGTGCTCTCAAAACAACGAATAAAACAATTTTTAAATTCTAATGGTTGCGAGGCTCAGACCCACGAGCAAAAAGTTTATCTTTTTTTAGAAAAGCATTGATACCCCTTACGTAGGGATTCCAAAGTCATCGCTCAGCTTCATCGGGTTTGATGGTCTTTTCCATTTTCATAACCGCATCATCATAGTTTCCAGCCAATGCAGTGCTTTGACCGCTATGCCATACGAGAAGATCCCATTGCCATTTTTAGAGCACATTGAGGTGACGAGATGTGTAAGCATCAAGAAGTTCACGAACAAGTTGCGGGCACGATTGATACTTTCGCCAGCCGCCGCTTGGAAGTGATTGATCAAACGAATCAAAATCAAATTGAGTAATTCCACTTGCTCTGACTTTGAAATTTGGCATGACTCATGGTTCGAAATATCCTGTCTTATGGCCGTGTGCGAACAGGCGTTAAGAAGAAAAATATTTAACAATAAAAACATAGTCGCTTTCGAGTCCACCCAGACCAAAGAAAAAAATTATTTTTTAGTTTTAGTCTTTTGATAGCGCTCAAGTAAACGCGATCCCTTCTCTGCAAGTTTTTTTGCAGCCGCCATTGTTTTTGGAACAGCCTCACCCCAGGCATGTGCCGAAAGTGCAAGTCGTGTTGGGTTGCCGTCTTTGTCTTTCATTGGTCCACGTGGGTTTGCAAAATGCCTGCGCAAAAAAGAACCTTTGCGACGCATTTTTTCTGGCGTGTCGGCTTTGCCCGTCACACCGGGTTTTAGATTTGCGCCCGTTTTCTTTTTAAATTCTTTGCGACCCGCTTCGGTGAGACCGCCTTTAGGATTTTTTGTCTGCTTCTTTTTTGTAGCCATGGTGAATCCTTTTAATCAGTTGAGTAGCTAATGTAATAAAAAACGCGATAAACAAAATTCGGGAGTTTTTATAACTCCACCTTCTGAATTAATCCAGACATATTAAGTCTTTCCTTTGTGATTGATATTTAAAATTTGATCCGCTTAAATTTAAAGTTATGAAATACACTTTATTGTTTTCGTTTATGATGTGGACTTCTCCTCTTTTTGCAGCGGCATGGGGTCAGCAAGAACAAGATGGATTTTTGGCTTTGGTGGAAGCTGGATTTGATCCTGACGAGATGGATGATCGATCCTTGCGCGAAGCCGGATTGCTAAAACTTTATCAGTCGGCGTGGAATGATTTTGATCCCAATGAAAACCAAAGTTCTAATCCTAAAAAAATAATTTCTTATTATGCCGATGATTTTATTTATCGCGATACCTGTGTTCCACATGGGCTCACTACTCCAGCAAAATTCGATAAATATCTCAAACTTTTATATACCAAATATCCGCGACAAGTTTGGGGCGATGGTTGGAGTCAGATTCATCTCTTTAAAGGATCAAAACCTGGTGAGTGGGCCTACTACTATAATTTTTATTTATACAATTCCAAGGATACAGAACCTGCATTGAGTGGTACTGGAATGGAACGCGTTCAATTCAATGAAGCCGGCAAACTCCTCAGTGATGAGGTCCATCTCATACTGAGCTCGGGTCAGGCCACCTGCAAATTCTAAATGTTTGAATATTTTTTTATCAAACAGATTTTATTAAACTAAATATTGTAAAGACAGATTCGGTCATTTAACTGCCAGGTATGGTGTTCATCTCTCTTTTGTTTTTGAATTTCGCTTTTGCCCATTCTCCCTGTTTGGATCCACTCAGTGCGATCAGACCACAAGTTGTTTTGGCTACAGCTCTTAAACGCAGCCACACAAAATTTGAAACCGCTCCAGCATATTCTGTGGTTAAAAAAACCACGCCGGTGGGGATGCTTATAGCTCCAAGTTTGTGGGACCTAGTGAAGAGCGAACACTTTACTCTTCATGTCAGACCGGCTTCAACACTGACTGTGAGTGCGACGAGTATTTTTCAAAATTTAGGCCTTTACGATGCTGTGATTTACACCGATAAAAAAGAAAAAATTGAGGCCGTGTTGCTTCATCCGGAACTCTTGGATTGGAAAAGCTACGATCTTAATCAGAACGATTGGTCTTTTAATAGATTTACAAACGAACTTCCGCTCGCGATGAAAACGGTACTGCTCGAGAACAAAATTTTAAAACTGACTCATCGACACAAATTGCCGTTATTGGTTCGTAAATTAGCGACAGACGAACTTCCTCCACAGGCGATCACGGCTGCTGAGTTTAAAACTGAAATTTTCCGTCTGCTTAATCAAGTGACTGAGACCAATTCTCCAGTATTTTTTAAAATACAAGGCAGCTATGTCGGTGTTTATCCCGATTCGCCTGAATTCAATTGAGCCTCAATCTGTGAACGAAGGTTGAGCGGATCCACACGCGAAGCAAATCGCGACACCACCTCACCCTTTTGCGAAATCAAAAATTTAGTAAAATTCCATTTTATAAATTTTGTTCCAAACAAACCTGGCTTTTGATCTTTGAGCCACTTGTAGATTGGATCAGCTTTTGGGCCGTTGACATTGATCTTTGCTAAAACCGGAAAGGTCACCGCAAAGTGGGTTTTGCAAAAGTTTTGAATCTCTTTGTTGCTGCCCGATTCTTGAGCGCCAAACTGATTGCATGGAAATCCAAGTACAACAAAGCCTTTTGACTGATAATCTTTGTAGAGCTGCTCAAGCTCCTTGTACTGCTTTGTAAATCCACAGCGGCTAGCCACATTGACAATCAATATCACTTTTTTGCGGTAGGTTTTGAGTGAGAGTTTTGATCCGTCGCTTTTTTTAACATCAAAGTCGTAGAGCTTCATCCTTCATTCAGACCATTAGGCTTTAAGAAAAGCAACTGACTCTGCAGGAGTTTTGATTTAGTTCTCGTCGCCATGACATGGATTGCATTTTTAGTTATTGCCGCTTTTGCCCAAACCAGCACAAGTAAACTGATCACATCGCCCGCAGATTCGGATGAGGTGGATCAAACCGATCAGATTGTAACAAACAAAATGATGCGCGCCCAGATCGGTTCACTCTCAAAATTTTCGGTTAAGTTAAGCTCGACCTACAATGCGGGCTCCTTACAAAATCCACTTGATCCGCCAAGGCCCAACATCGCAGGCACAAACAATGATCCTGTGGGTTTGCAATCGCTTGGTGGCTCAGTTGGGGTGCGCTACCGCTTGAATCAAACAAGTTCGATTGGACTGAGCGGTGGATTCAATATGATGACTCCATTTCATGGGGCCTACACCGCAAAGAATTCGCAAACTCAACAAAGCTTTGATCGCTATCATCAGCACATTGACTTAAGTAATCCAAACTTCAGCTACTCCACCGTTTTTAAATGGCAACAGACTTCAAATGTGATTTCGGTTGGTGAAACTGTTCAGACCAGCGAAGGCTTGAGAGACAACGGCTATTTGACCAATACTGGGGTTTCTCACACGATCGCTTACGAAATTCCCGAAACGAGCATGACCGCCATCTTTTCGAGTTCGGTTGGATTCAATATTTTTGATAAGCCAGCGTCGACCCCCACCGAAGATTCACAAACTTTGGGAGCGGTACAAAATCTTTATCAACTTGGCATGTCACCCACACTTGAGTACCGCATCACCGACCGTCTAGCTGCGCGAGGCCAAATTATTTTTACCGCCTACCATGTGAGAGATGGTTCAAACTTAAGCACACTGAAGTTAGAGCGCATTTTTGAAAACGTGGGCTTAGGTATTGGTATTACAAGAGATATTTATTTATTTCCGAGTGTTTCTTTTTTGGCCGATGATCTTCGCTCGGATCGCTCGAATGTGTCGCTTTCAGCAGACTTAAGTATTTTTTAATCCGATTCCTTAGCCTCAAGCTTTTTCTTGTACATGGTTTGAAGCGCCTCAATTTCCTTTTGATGTTTCACATCTTGCTCGGACAATCGCTTGTTATCGTGCGACCGAATCTGTTCGATCTCTTTTTGACTCTGCTCTTGAAGACGCGTGAGGCTTGTCTGATTTTCCTTTTTTAATTTTTTGATTTCATCAGAGTGAGCCTTGTCGCGCTCGATCTCATGTTGAGAATTGATTTGTGAGTTTTGTATGGTGCTCATTTTTTAAGTGTGGCTGGTCGGGATGCCAATTGCAATTTTCCAATGTTCTGCTAGGTTAAAGCCGAGTCTAACGATCGTTGGCTTAAATCCTTAAATCTTCGAATCTGGAGCGGCGTATGACTTTGCAGCAAGAAATTGAAATGCGGCAATTGGGGGCTTCGCCCGAAGTGGCTGAGCTTTTGTCCACATGGGCCTCACTTCCTACAAGCCAACATATTGAAACCTTTTTCAATTTGCCCCGTCACCAAGGTGAAGAGCTGTTTTTAGAGCTCTCGGCCAAGGATCAATCAGAAATTTACGCTGTCCTCCCCGCCATCGATCGTAGGTCCTGGCTTCGACTCTTAGCACCCGATGATGTGGTCGACTTGCTCCAAGAGCTTGGCGAAGAGGCAAAGCCCGATGCGCTTGCCGTATTAGATTCGCAAACCCGCACCGAGGTGATTGCCCTTTTGGCCTATGCCGAAGACAAAGCGGGTGGTCTGATGAACTCGCGCTTTGCAAGACTACGTCCCGAGATGACGGTCGAGGCCGCGATTCGCTACCTTCGTGCACAAACCAGATCCGATGTCGAAACGATTTATTATGCTTACGTGCTCGATAACTCGCAACATCTGTTAGGAGTGGTGTCGCTCCGATTGCTTTTTACCTCGCGGCCCGAAAAACAAATTCAAGAGATCATGATGACCGGAAAAGATCTGGTCACACTTCCAGACACGATGGACCAAGAAGAGATCTCAAAGTTTTTTTCAAAAAAAGAATATGTCTCTCTCCCCGTGGTGGATTCTGAAAATCGAATGAAGGGGATCGTCACCATCGACGATATTGTTCAAGTGGTTCAAGAAGAAGCCACCGAAGATATTCAAAAAATGGGCGGAATGGAAGCCATCGACGGACCTTATTTTAAAATCGCATTTCCGGTGATGATTCGAAAGCGTGCAGGTTGGCTACTTGCTCTATTTATCGGCGAAATGTTTACCGCAACCGCCATGGGATATTACAAAGACGAAATCGAGCGCGCGGTTGTGCTCACTTTATTTTTGCCACTCATTATTTCGAGCGGCGGAAATTCGGGATCGCAGGCAACAACATTGATAATTCGTGCGATGGCGCTTGGTGATGTAAGGCTTAAAGATTGGTGGCGTGTGATGGTCAAAGAGTCGGCCTCAGGCCTCGTGCTCGGATTGATCTTGGGCTTTGTTGGGCTTTTAAGAATTATGTTTTGGCCCTTGCGCGAATCTCTCTATGGCCCGCACTACGCATTGATCGCGGTGGCTGTCGCCATCAGTCTGATTGGTGTGGTTTTGTGGGGAACGCTCACCGGATCGATGTTGCCGTTTTTGCTCCGTCGATTGGGATTTGATCCTGCCGCAGCGTCGGCCCCTTTTGTTGCCACATTGGTCGATGTGACGGGGCTCGTGATTTACTTTACGGTTGCGAGTGTGATCTTAGGGGGCGTTTTTTGAGTAGTCTTTGCTATTCAACGTCATCTCAACAATACGGTGGCACTTTTCAAGAGTGGCTCTGGCATATGTTGGATCTACACTCATGCAGTCTCGCACCAAAAAATTGAACATATCGTCTCTCATACGTACCGTCATAACCTCGGGATGAGTTGCGATCATTGCTTTAAGAATTAGCCCATCGGGATTGCGTGGCATCGCCATACTGATCGAGGGAATCGTGATTAAGATCGCAAGTAGTGATTTCATAACACCTCCAGTGTCTGCTGATTTGATTGCAAACCTCTGGGCCGCCCGAAATTCACCGTGGACTTGGCTTTGTGCAAATGGGTGCATTGGGGCGCGGAAATCGTCACAGCTCATTTCGATCGTGCTGAACGAGATGAATAACCTTCGTTCACCAGCAAGTTCTGACATGCTCTTTGTGTCCAGTCTTGATGGATCTGTCTTGCACGAGCCGACCGATTTTTAAGTCGGCTGAGATGATCAACAATTAATTTTAGATTTTTATGCGAAGAATTTGCTCGATCCACTTCGCTCCAATACGTTTTATAAAGGAGATCGACCGCACCCTTGAAGGGTGGCTCCGATAAATCTTCGAGATATTCGCCTAGCGTTAGAATCGCAATGTATCGCACTTCAGAGTTTGTGTGATCAAGCAATTCGGAAAGTGTCGCCTTCGACCCGGGAGCAGCGTCGAAAAAATGTCTCACTTGAAGTATTTGATAATCCACACGCTCGTCGCGCGAAAGTTGCGAAGGGGGCTCACCCCAAAAAAGCTGCTGGGCCATTTCGTTATTTGCTCTTTCGATACTCGCAAAAACAATATCTATAATGTGATCTTGAGCGACGAGATCGAGGTGACGCTCAAAACGATTCTTCCCTTTGAAAAAACCAAGAATCACTTTTAATAAATGAGATTTTAATATTTCCTCGTTGGGGGCTGCGGATGACCAGGTTTGAATCGGATTGTGATCGCCACTTCGTTTCGATGCAAAAAAGAACCGACCGAACATATTGAAGTAAGCGTTGAATGCATTGATTCGAGGGTCAAAAGTTTCGGAGGCGGCTGAAAGCAACAACGTGGTGGCCGCAATCGCAGGTGCGAGAGTGCTGCCGTAAGAAACACCCTCTCCATCAGTTGAAGTGTAGACCTCAAAGGTAATATGTTTAGGCCACGTTGATTTTTTTAGGTGTTCAATCACTCCTCCCGAACTGCAATAATCTAAAAACAATCTCAATTTCAGTTCTTGATTGGGCGAAACGTCTTTTAAAACTGAAACTAAGAAAGATTTAAGTTCACGATGCGAGATATCACTCTGGGTGTAGCCGTCATGACAACTGAGTCGATTGGTATCACCATGACTCTGAATCACCAAATCGATCACTGCGGGGCCATCGAATGTGCGGGCGTTTGCCATCACATCTCGCACCGAATTTTGAAACGAGAACGCTTGCGCCGTTTTGGCCTTGAAAGGAATCATCGGGTTCAAATGGGTTTGGGTGCGAATCCATCTTACGTTTTCATTCAAATCTTCCAGGTTTTTAAGGGCTGTAAACGTTTGAGTTGAGGAGTCATTAAGGTCAAACCAAGGCGCCCAAAATAAAATTGCATGGTAGCCCGTGACAGGTTGAGCATAGGAGGGCGAAAATCCAAATAGAAATAAAAATACAATTTTGTTCATTTCATAAACCCTTAGCTTTATTTTGAGTTGCAATAAAGATTTGTTTACAAAAATGAAATATGTCATCGCTGATCCGCCGCCCCTCTTTGTATTTTAAAAAAATTATTCGAAACAAACAAAAAGTGACCGATGCTTAAGTCATTCGCGATATGGTCAAAATTGCTTTCACCGGCTCTGACCGGTCTAGATTTGTAAGATATCGTTTTCAAATATAATTTGTATTGTGACAAACTATCTAAATGAAAATTATTTTTGTTGAGCTTTTAGCTGTTTGGACAAAAAAGACGTACTCCCTAATACCGCTGAACTTATGTCTCTAAGCACAAACGACGACAGCTTTACGATTGAGTCCAATGATAGCGGCAATCAGAATGCGGCACTCATGGCCGGAGGACTGAGTCTTCATTTTTTATTTTAACAATAAAACATATTGAGTTCAAAAAACACACCGCCCACCTATCATTTAGAGATAGTTTTGAATTCAGGACAAAGAATGAAACTGGGGCGTTGGTCATTATCAGCAGAAGAGATTGAGATGGAAGCACAAAATCTTTCGACTGCTCTTAGTGTTCCCTTAGATCCGACTTACCTGCCTATTTATCATCTCAGTCGTCGATCTGTGACAATCGCGCTGATTGGGTCCATTGCTGGTTACGCGATTTATTATCGTATGAAATTTGGACCATGGTGTGCGGGAATGTGGTATGGAAGTGCTCCACTGCGTATCATCCTCATCCTCTTCGTCAATATCCTTTTTATTTTGCGATTCAAGAGAGTTGAATGACTCTGTCCCGCAGAACTCAGAATAGTTAATCGCACAAAACAAAAAACGCCGAAAGATAGTTTCCTTCTGGAAATAATACCGAAGCCGCATGATCAGGGGAAGGCCCACTGGTTTGTAAAACTTTGAGAGTGCGCGAAGTTTCGCGTGAGACTTTGCGCAAGGTCTTTAAGATTTCGTTTTCACCCATGGCGTGGCTGCACGAGCAGGAGACTAGGAGTCCCCCGCTATTTAAAGATAAAACGGCACGCAGATTGAGATCGTAAAAAGCCCGAGCTGCAGCTTCGCGGTGTTCACTGTCGCGAGCAAGAGGTGGAGGATCAAGAATCACGCAGTCGGTTTTTTGTCCTGACTTATGAAAGGCACGCAAAAATTCAAAGGCATCGGACCGGACCACATCGACCGTCACTTCATTGAGTTCGGCATTTTTTTGATACGTATCCAATGCGATTTGCGAGGAGTCGACGCCTGTGACCTTTATCCCCGCCTTTTGAAGATGCAAACCAAAGCCTCCCTCAAAAGAGCACACATCAAGCGCTGTTTTCACATCAAGTTGCTGGGCCCATCTTAGAGCAAGCAAATGATTTTGGCGTTGATCGAGATAAGCTCCTGTTTTTTGCGACTGGCCAGGCTGCATCCACCACTTTAATCCATTCCAGTTGTACACCGAAGCTTCGCCCTCGAATGTGACATCCTCAAGACTTAAACCTTCTTTTAATCGCACCTTGGCATTGCGGCGCTCGATGATGTCACAATCCCTTCCAAAGGCTGAGCGGATTGCCTGCAAAATTGTTTTCCAAAAATATTCGACCGGTGCAGATTGAATTTGGCACACCACTTTGTTTTCAAAAACGTCGATCACCAACCCAGGGAGGCCGTCATTTTCGGCAAACACCCAGCGAAAGAGTGCATCACCGCCAACCAAATTTTGTTTAATGGCCAGTAAATTTTTAAGATGATGGGTCAATGGTTCTAAAAGCAATTTTTCAAATTGTTCATTGCTCACAACGATATCACTGAGCTCGGCGTTGATTTTTATTTCGCGAAGACGCAGATGACTTTGGGGCGACAAAAAAAACAACCGCCCCCCGATCGGGATCACACAGGGAACTTGCGGCAATTTTTGGGCAAGATGTTTTGCGGTAATCCATGGATGATTGGACCGCCAAACTTTTAGGCCCTCAGGATTTAATAAAGCTTCGATGCGACTCATTCGAACAACAGAGGCAGAATAAGCTGCGAGGATTTTGAAGCTTTGGGAAATTTTAAAAGTTTTAGATTTTTTTTAAGTGGCACGACCACAGATGAATCAAGGATCGAACTTGCCAAAACCAAAATTTTTGCAACAGATCCGCTGGCATTGATATCCAATCTGAGGCTCAAAAAACCCAAAGGATTCGTACCTTCGCTCGCATGAGCCACCACCTGTGCAACTTCGTTGGAGAGAAAGCCCTCAAGATTTTTGTGAGACTCAAGTCCCCCGTGAACAAAGGGGCAAGGGTCCATAAACCAGCCGTGAATCACGAGGCGGCCATTCATCGGATTTTTTTCGCCTTCCACTCTTTTGACACCGTGAGGGATGCGCGGATCAAAAACCAACAACTGATTAAACTCGGGTGCGACCTCTTCAAAAATATCGGAGACCTCAAGACCTTTTTGCCAAATCGGCTTTTCCCAATATTTAAGAATATCGGGTTTGATCATGAGTGTTTCGCCGCCTTTAAAGGTGCGCTGCTCCCAATTTGTTAAAGAATACACAAAAGCCCATGGACCTTGAGGCACATCGGCATGCAGATTTTGAAAACAGCCATCGGTGTAACAACTCAGCCATGGGCTTGAGACCATCGCACACCCAAATTGAAATTGCGCCAGCTCCAATAATTTTGAATAAAACTTTTGATACAAATCTTTTGGAAAATAATGAAGAGCCGGAGTTCTCAACAACGAGTATTGATTTTCGATATGCCAGTAGTCCCAAACGAATTTATCGGCACGAGCTTGACGAGGATTTGCGAATTGTTTGTCGATATGACCACGAAGTTTTGGAGCCACTGAACTGAATTTTTTAAATGTTTGCACCGCGGGACATTTACAGCTTTTAACGCAGATGTCAAAACCGCACTTTACCAATTAAACAATTTTTGTAACACTTTGGATATGATTTTTTTATTTCTTCTTTGGGCCCAGGCCCAAAACTTTCATTGCCAGGTTATGCCCCAATCTTTTGATATGAATGGGACAACCATCTCCTCGCCCACCCATCCGACTCAGGTGCTCGAATCTCAGTCGATGTGTCCCAAAGAAAAAAATGAACACTACAATGTGATCTGTCTCTATGAAGCCCTTTGTCGCCCGGTTTCGGAAAAGGAGTGCGAAGAGCTCCACCCGATTTTACTCCGCATGAGGCGATGGTGGAATATCTCAAAGGGCGTCTTCATCGCTCGTCGTTGGTGTGTTTGGGAAAAGCGACCATTAGAGATGGCAACATTACCGATCCTCATTGCGAGGAGCCTGCGGATTGTAAAAAGCGCGAGATTCTCTACAACTACATGTCCCCAGAGATGACCCCCAAAGATCTTTTTAAGATGCCTCACGACACCACTCAAAATGTGAATGTTCCGAACGCAGCCTGGGAGACTCAATGACGATGTTATTATTTTTGGTCAGCGCTTTTGCGGCGGGCTCGATGAATCTTAAAGGAACACTTCGCAATACTTCGCCCGAATCGATCGACATTGAATCAGGCGGATGGGTGTACACTCTCAAAAATAAAAAACTGGGTGCTCAAGAATTAAAATTTTTGAAGTCCAAAAAAAGTTTGGACAAGGTTGATATCTGGGTCAATTTTGCCGCAATTCAAAAAACCAAAAAACTTTAAGTGGGTTTGATTTTTTTATTCGTCATCGCTTTTAGATATTCAATGATCTCTTGAATCACTTGATCTCGATTTTCGATTTTCTTCAGCGGCGGCATCACGGTGTTGTAGCGAATGCTTGTGGGATCAGAAATCCACTGATGAAGCATCGATTCCTTAAAATATTCTGTCACATTCACCGGATAATTGAGTTCGGGCCCTCGATTGCCCCCATTGCCGTTGAGCGCATGGCACACCAAACAATTGTTGCGGAAGTGTTGAAATCCTTTTAGGACTTCCATCGAACTTTGATCGGGCGGCGAAATTTTTGGGTACTGCTCTTTGAATGAAACACGATCAACCGTTTTAATCCCAAAGGGCCAATTGAGAACATCAGACTGCCTTAAAGTTTGGTCATCAAGATTTTTCCAAACAAGATAATAGGGGCCAACCTCACGGATGCGTCCCCCTTCGTCTTGATCCGAGATCGCAAACTTTTTTTGATCTCTTCGCCCAAAGGCCACGTAAGCTTCTTTGTTCAAAAATCTTTCGGCAGCGATCGCGGGCTGGTAGCCGTCAACACAGGTAAATAAAAATTCGTCGGCAGAGGCATTCTTACCATAGACCTTTTGGAGTAACGAATCGAATTTGATCACGTCGTAATCCACTTCTTTTCGCTCGTGGGGCTCCCACAATTTTAAAACTTGGGGAGGTACCAAAGCTTTTAATTCTTTGAGCGAAAGAGTTTTGATTTTTTGTCCATGATTTTTAAATTCTAAACTTTGACCAAAACAAATACTTAAAAAAATTAAAGCGTAGACCATGAAGCCTCTTTGATGATCTTGGCAAAACCATCCACCCAATAATCCGAATCGTTAAGGCAAGGGATCAGTTGCAAGTCTTCTCCACCAAAAGAAATAAATGTTTCTTTGCCCGCAATCGCAATCTCCTCGAGGGTTTCTAAACAATCGGTCACAAAAGAGGGGCACACCACACCGACTCTTTTGACACCGTTTTTGGCCAAAGTTTCGAGCTGAATATCGGTGTAGGGTTGAATCCAAGGAGTACTTCCCAATCGCGACTGAAAAAAGGTGCCGTAGGTTCCTTCTTTAAGCTTTAATTTTTTTACGAGCATTCGTGTTGTGGCAAAACTTTGGGCACGATAGCAATCGCGGTTGGCAGGGGTGATGGTGTCGCAACACTCTGCGAATCGGCAATAGTCCCCTTGAGGTAATTTTTTAAGCTGACGCTCGGGCAAACCATGATAGCTAAAAACCAAATAATCAAAATCACCACTCTCTTTTATTTTTCGGGCAACCGAATCAATAAAAGGTTCTTGGTCAAAAAAATCTTTTAAAAAAAACTTTTGGGCCGCGCTTTTTTTTGTGCTCGCCACAAAATGATCAAGAGCACTTAACGAACTTGAAGTGGCATAATGCGGATAAAGCGGAATAAAATAGATTTTATCTTCTGCCGCAGCCTTTATCTTATTTGAAAGATTATGTTTCCCATAGCGCATGCCCCAGATCACTTTAAATTCTTGACCTAAAACCCCTTGCAGCTTTTGGGCAAACTTTTGGGTGACCACCACAAGGGGCGAGCCTTCCTTGGTCCAAACTTTTTGATAGGCCTTTGCCGAGCGATATTTTCTGAAGGGTGCAATGATGCAATAAACCAACAAGGCCCGCCATAACCAAAAAATATCGATCACCCTAAAATCCATCAGAAATTCTCTTAAGTATTTTCCCACCGCCTTGGGGTAGGGATTTTCGGGAGATCCTAAATTTTCGAGAACTAAGATTTTTTGTGCCATTGTTCTGAGACTTTCTGGGCTTCAGACTTTGCGCGCTCGACCAACGCACTCAATCCAATTTGACCTAAATAATTGCCGACCAAAAAAACATGATCCGGCAGTCGAAGCCGGTCAAGCTCTTGTTCTAGAGTAATAGTGTAATGTGGGAGCGCTTGTGGCCAATAGTGCATCACAAACGAAAGAGGTTGGGCTTTACTTCCAAAACAAATTTGGCGCTGTCTTAAAATCAAATCGAGAAGTTGATTTTGATTTAACTGTAAAATCTGTTGATGCCCATATCCGCCAAGAATCCAAGTTTCTGACCAACACTCCGAACGATTTTCAAAAATACATTCGTTAAGCAAAACTCCGCGCACATCACTACTTGGAGAAAACAAAACCCCAAAGCCTTCGGGTCGATCACAATTTTCTCTTTTAAAAAACAATGTCGCCGAAACCAAACCCAAAATTTCAACTTTTTCTAAAAGCTGAGGAATCAGTTTTTGTGCCGAATATAAGTCGGTGGCAACAACCTGAAGCCCTTGAGGTTCAATCGCTAAAACTTTTTGGTTGTGGATCGGAATACCGCTCCCAACCAAATAGGCTTTGAGTGCTTCAATAAATGCGCCCATACCTTCGCGCGGTGCGACCGTGTGAAGCCGTCGCGCTTTTGTTTTAAACAATTTTTTTAAGAGTAAACTTGCGCTCAATTCTTGGGTGTTGCCGGCGTAAATTCCCTGCACGGCCGTACTTACTATTTTTTTGAAAGTGACAAGACCAAAAGTACGAACAGTCCACTGTTTTAAAGTTTCGTTTGGTCGGGGCTCGTAGTTTTTTTTAAAAATCAAAAATCGCAAAAGCTTAATAGCGAAAATTAAACTTTGCCAAACTGTGAGGGGCCAACGGGTTAAACGGTGATAAAAAAAATAGCGTTTTCGCGATTCTCTTAATGTCGCACACAGCTCAATATTGATCTCACGAGCAAGCTCGAGCACCGCATCGCTATCTAAAAATCCATTGGCCGCGGTTTCGACCAAACCGTGTGCGGTTTTCTTGGTTTGGATCAGGCCTTCACCGTCGGCAAAGATCTCAACCGGAATTCCAAGCTTGTGGAGATAAAACGCGACCGACAAACCAGAGATCCCTGCCCCGATCACTTTGACAGGTGTCATAGTGAACGCGAAAAAACGCTAGAGTTGGGCTTGGCCGATCGCAGTCGTAGATCGAGCGCCATACAGGCATTGCGCAAAAAGGGTTTTCCACGCTCGGTGATTGAGAGCTCTTTTCCTCGGACATGAACCAGATCATCTTCGATCAGTTCTTTCAGATAATTTTCGATATCGTGGGCAATCTCTTCGCTTGGAAGTTCCACCCGCATTTGGGTCATAAATTTCAAGATCAATTGGCGCTGGGTTCGATCTTCTTCGGTCAACAAGTGACCACGCAATGTGGGAATCAGATTTTCGCCAATCTTACGCTCATAAATGGGCAAAACTTTTTCGTTTTGATGAAAGCAAGTTGGACTTTCCGAAATGCTGCTCACCCCAAGACCCAATAAAATATCGGTGCGTTGATCGGTGTAGCCCATAAAATTGCGATGCAGTTTTTTTTGTTGGTGAGCTTTGTAGAGCTCGTCTTTTTCGAGAGCAAAATGATCCATCCCAATCTCGTGATAGCCTGCCTGCGTGAGAGTGTCGTAGGCGACTTCGTAAAGCTCGCGTTTGAGATCCCCTACAGGAACATCTTCATCTTTGAACAAACGCTGTGCCGGCCTAATCCAAGGCACCATCGCAAAACTGTAAAGAGCAATCCGATCGGGACGAAGTTCAATAGTTTGTTGTGCTGTTTTTAAAAAGGCTTCTTTATTTTGTTTAGGTAAACCATAAATCAAATCGTAATTGACCGAATCATATCCAATTTGGCGTGCCTCATCGGTCACCTTTTTGGTGAGTTCATAGGGCTGCACCCGATTAACAATCTTTTGGACTTCGGGATTAAAATCTTGCACGCCCAAACTAATCCTTCGAAATCCCACACCATACAGAGCCTCGAGCTGATCTTTAGTCGTTCTTCGTGGATCGACCTCTACCGAGCCTTCAAAATTTTTATCTAAACCAGAAATATTTGATAATAATTTTGAAACCATAAGCTCAAGCTGTTGAGCTGAGAGAAATGTTGGAGTCCCCCCGCCCAAATGAATTTGCTTAAGAGGAGCTTTTTTAAATTGCCCCACCTGATCGCAATACAGACTAAACTCTTTTAAAATTGTTTTGACGTAAGGCACTTCGACTTGGTGATTGCGTGTGATAATGGTGTTGCAACCACAAAAGGTGCATAACGATTCACAAAATGGAATATGCAAATACAGCGACCAAGAGGTCGATGGATTTTCGAACGCCTGATTGAGCGACTGGATCCACTCCTCTGTGGTTGGGGAATGCGACCAATAAGGAACAGTGGGATAACTGGTATAGCGCGGAGCTTGAATATCATACTTTTTAAGCAGCGCATGATCGGTCATCTTAAAACCTCACGGGCATAGTCGACAAAAAGTTTGACGTTGCGCTCTGGAGTTTGTGGCAGAACGCCGTGACCTAAGCCGCAGATGTAGCCGTTGCGCTCTTCGACACTTAATTCTTTGAGTGGAGCAAAATAATTTTTTAGCGCGGGCTTTAAATCATCCATAAACAAAAGAGATTGATCGAAATTTCCTTGCACAAAACCTTGATGCTTCGATTTTAATCGATCAGCAAGATCCCAGCGATGATCATAACCACGGCCCAAAAACCCGGTGACCGCCTCAAAGTGACTGTGAGTCGCCCCTTTGGCGTAGTATCCCAATTGTCCAGGGTAGGCCTTTGCAATCTCATTGAGGTGAGGAGCTACCGTGTCTTTAAAATCGAGTGCCGAGAGCTCACCCGCAGCCGTGTCAAAGAGCATCACAACCTCTGCCCCATTTGAAAGTTGCAGTTTGATATTTGCAATCAATAGCGGCACAAGGATTTTGGCAAATTCCTTATAAAGTCCAAGCTGAGTTTTGGCCGCAATCAAATTGCCTTTATGAGCCCCTTCAACCGCATAGGTAAAAAGAGTCCACGGTCCACCCACAAAACCGATTAAACTTTTATTGTTTGGAAGTCTTTGGCGTGTGGCTTTGACCGCCTCACCTTGAAAATGCAATTTGGGCAAGGCCTCCTCAATAGGTTTAAGATCTTTTAGGTTTGAAGGATTGAGCCTCCAAGCCAGTGCGGGTGCGGGATTATAGGTGAGACCCATACCGAGAGCTTCAAGCGGAAAAAGCAAATCAGAAAACAAAATCGAAACATCAAAATCAAAATCTTTGATTGGGCCCATTGCGGTTTCGGCCGCAAGTTCTGGCTCTTTACACAGCTGCATAAAGGAATATTTTTGTTTTAGATCTTGATAGTGATGATGATACCGCCCTGCTTGGCGCATAAACCAAATTGGTGGGGTGGCCTGAGTTTGAGATTTTAATGCATTTTGAAAAAGCTGATTCATTTGGGTCCTTCCCATTGATAACCAATTCCTCTAACAGAACGGATCGCGCGCCCAGCATTGAGGCCGAGCACTTGGCGCAATCGAAGAATGGCATTGTCCACTGTGCGATTTGTGGGAAATTTGTCATGCCCCCACACCTCGTCTAAAATTTCGTCGCGACTTAAAACTTTGGGTGATGAGGTGATCAAAAATTTTAAGATCTCCATATCTTTAAATGGAATCGCCTCAGATTTTCCATCATCAAACCGCAAGCGGCAGGCGCCAAATTCGATCGAGACATCCTCGATATGTAGATCATCTTTTGCCCGATGATTTTGCAGCACATGATTCACCCGGAGCAAAAGTTCTTTGAGGTGAAAGGGCTTCGGAATATATTCCTCGCATCCCATCTCGTAGCCCTTGAGGCGAGCCTCAGCATGGCTTTGGGCGGTCACAAAAATAAAAGGCGCCGAGGTTTTTGAGCGAATTTGTTTTGCCAAATCAAAACCCGAACCATCGGGCAATCCCACATCAAGTATAAATAAATCATATTGATCAAGGACTTGGGCTAAAGCCTCATGTATGGTTTCCGACTTAAAAACCGAATAGCCTTCGCGCTCAAGACGTTCTTTTAAAGTTGACCCCAAGCTTTGATCATCTTCGACCAGCATCAATTGAGTCATAAAGTAACACCCGAGAGTTCGAGCTCAAAGACCAAAGACTTTTCGCGCAATTCAAAATTGAGCAGACCATTCATTTTTTTAGCTAACGACTTTGCGATATGAAGCCCGAGTCCACTGCCACTGCTCGTGGTGTGGCGAAAAAACGGCTCGGTGAGTTTTTTAAAATCTCCGTTGAAGCCATTGCCATTATCAGAAATCTCAAGAGCGATTTTTTGATTCTGCTTTTGTTTTGGTAAAATTTTAATTGCACTCGCCTTGCCGTGAATAATGGCGTTTTGAATAATATTTGAAAGCAAATTTTTAAGTGCCCGCTCGTCGGCTTCAACCACACAGTTTTTGGCCAGTTGGATTTGGGTTTGGGGCCACTGATATGAGAGGCTTTGAACTAATTTTGAAAGCTCCAAGGATTCCAAAATCACTCCGCTGCGCTCGGGACTTGCAACCATCAAACTATTTTCAAGTTTCAATTGCAGTCGAACCGTATCGGCAACTAAGCGATCAAGAACGGTCATTGAGGGGTGATCAAAATCTTCTTTAAGGCTTTCGGCTTGAAGCCTCAGACTTGCAAGTGCGGTTTTCATATCATGCGAAAAGGCGGCAAAAAATTCTTTGAGTCGTCCGCCCTCGCGCTCTTGTTTGATCACCAAAAACAAAAGGGTCACGCCGGAAGCCACAAGCAAAATAATCCAGCTAATACCTTCGCTCACCAGCATATGTTTTTGCCTGGTAAATTCGGCATGGGCTTGGGGATTATAATGGGCAAGCTTTTCGATTTGCGAAAGTCCAAGGGTCATCCACCATCCCGCAAGCGAGAGTGTTAAAAGAAGCCAAAGACTGATGAGTATCAATTTCCAATTAAGCTTTTTCATAAACGGCTGTGAAAGCCTCTTTGATACCTTTTATTGATTGTTCTAAAATTGAATCGGTATGGGCCATGGACATAAATCCGACTTCGTACCCGCTGGGAGCCAAAAATATTTTTTGTTTTAGCAATTGATGAAAAAACTTTTTAAAACTCTCGGCATGACCCTTAGGAATTTGATCAAGCCTGCGTATGGTCTCATTTGTTTTTGAGTGAAACCAAAATAGACTCGCGTAACTTGAGATATCCATCGGAAAACTTTTTTTGGTTAAAAAATCCTGAATTTCATTACGAAACATTTCGGTTTTTTTCTCTAAAATTTCGTACGCATTGACCCGCTTGATTTTTTCTAATGTAGCCAGCCCTGCACGCATCCCAATCGGATTTGCACTCAATGTGCCCGCTTGATAGACCGATCCCTCAGGCGCAACCAAAGACATCAGATCTTGTCGACCGCCGTACGCCCCTACCGCTAAACCGCCGCCTAAAATTTTTCCGTAGGTCACAAGATCGGGTGTGATATTGAGGCGCTCGGCCATGCCCCCAAGTGCGGTGCGAAAACCAGAAATCACTTCGTCAAAGATCACCAACGCTTGAGATTTTTTAGCGGCTTGAACCGCTTTTTTTATAAACTCTTCGCGTTGAACCAATAAGCCATAATTTGCGGGCAAGGGTTCAAGAATAATTGCGGCAACAGTATGACCATGTTCAGTAAAAAATTTTTCGAGTGTGGCTTCATCATCCAAAGGGAGCACATGCGTGGTTGAGGCAAACTCAGCAGGAACTCCTAGAGAGTCCGATGCCGCCTCACCCGCAAGACCGCTTCCGGCTTTGACCAAGAGCGAGTCGACATGACCATGATAGCAACCTTCGAATTTCACAATTCGGGTTCGGCCCGTGGCACCGCGCGCGACCCTTAAAGCACTCATCACCGCCTCAGTGCCTGAACAAACAAATCTTATTTTTTCGACATGAGGAACATTTTTTGTAACCCATTCTGCAAGTTCAAGTGAATAGGGCTCGCATGTGCCAAACGCCCACGCGGTATCTACCGCCTCATGCAGCACCGAGGACACATCGGGATCGCGATGGCCCAAAATATGTGGACCAAATCCCATACAAAAATCGATATAGGTCTCACCCTCCACCGATGTGAGCTGAGCGCCCTTTGCCGACTTAAAAAAGATGGGTGTACCACCCACACTTTTAAAAGCACGAACGGGTGAGTGCACCCCACCGGGGGCAACTTTTTTGGATCGTTCAAAAAGTTCGGCTGAATTCATCATTCCTCTTTCATATGTTGTCTGAAAGGCTGTGTTCAAGACTTAAAAATATCTGAAATTGAGCATCACCCGTGAGGCGCCGCTGGACCGTCTCAGAGGTGAGCCCAGGCCCACAGGCATGAAATCCTCTCGAGCAAAGACTCGGGTCAAGTTCCAATGCCCGCTCAAATTGGCTTCCACTCATCCAATAAAAATGAGTCTTTTTGGAAAAATCAAAAGGTCCATTTTGTTTTAATTTATAAGTTGGAACCACCGAGTAATTTTGTTTATGAGAGCCGGTATGGGTGAGCTTGATCCAATCTATATTTTTACCCGCCAAATGATCAATATGGGGCAATTCCCGCTCACCCAAAGAATCGGCAGACCCATGCACCCAAAAACCTCGCCCGGCTAAAGCTGCCCAAGTTTTTATCCCAGCAGTCCAAATATAACCAGCGTCGGTCGGACTCATATCCATGGGGACCGAACTTTCGCGCGCCACCCACCAATCTTTTTTTAAACCTATTTTATTTATAACTGCTGAGCGATCAAAAAGTTCGCGTTCAAACAATCGCTCATGCCGGTTGGGAAAAAATTGTGATAGCTCTGCCGGTGGCTGCCAATTTCCCTGAGAAATTAATTTTCGCGAATCGAGCAACTCGCCCGCTTGAGTTTCACCTTGGATAAATTGAATCTCGCCAAAAGAGCGATGAAGCACACTGATCCCAATTTTTTGATGGCAGCCACCGCCATAGCTTTTTAAAATATTTCGCTCGGCTGTGGCCTCGTCAAAAGTTTGAACATGATTGATTGATGCTAAAATTTTTAAAATTTGGGCGTCATTGCTTCGCGCTTCTATGGCAAGAGCACCTTGGGCCGCAGCAGTAGGACAAACAGAAAGAGGCCACACCTGAAACTCGCACTGATCCATTAGCGATCGGACTTTTGTTTTTACCTCATGATATTCAAGATGGTCTGAGGACAAAAATCGATCCAAGGCCGCTTTTGCCACAAATAAAATATCACCGTCACCCGCAATCAATTTTTCGATACGTGTGGGAACATTTCCCCTCACCGCGGCATACTGGATATTGTCCACTTGCCATGGAAGACTTTTTTTTAAAAATTTACTCGCCCCAAAAACTCGCCGTGGGGACGAGGTCAAAATAGTTAATGATGACGAGCGTTTTTCAAAAGTTTTTTTGGTCATCAGCAAAACGTCTCTGCTATCTTCGCGCTCTAGCGTTGCCGCCACTCTTGTGTGCTCACGCATTTCGACCGGCAAATCTTTCCACGAGTGCACCACAAGATCGCATTCCCCTCGAACCAAATCATTGTAAAAATCTTCGGTAAATACCCCTTTGGATTCAGATTGCCAGAGGGGAATATGAGCGTTTTGATCTCCTAAAGAAGATTTAAAAATAAAGTCCAATTGAAGGTGTGGATTTTTTTTTAAGAGAGCATTCCCCACCGTATGCGCTTGCAGACGTGCAAGCTCGCTCTTTCGCGAGGCAATTCTTAGGCGCACAGATCATCCCATCCGAAAGGTCGGATAAGACGACGAGAAAATCGGACTTCAGCCGCTTGATCAATTGCCCTTTTGGCTTGTCTTGCAAGCTTAAGACGTTTTTTTAAACCTTGATCAACTTGAGAAAATGCATCTTTAAGACAATAAAACTCAACCCCATTGATCAGACTTTGATTTTCACCTTCGCGAAAATCAATCACCGTTTTAAATTGGCAATCATTGCGCGCAATCCAATCCAAAAGTTCTTGATTTGAAAGTGGGGCTGCGATGATCAACGCCCCACCCAATTTTTGATTGGGTTCAGATAACGAAACAACTTGGCCTTTAAGAACCTCTTTCGCTTTTTCAGTTGAGCGCACATGTGAGGTGAGAGTCTCAACACTTTTCATCATCCAAGGATTGATCTCTTGAGCCAAATGCCCACCGCCAATCACATGCACCGCATTTTGACCTTTGCACCAGCGACGAGCAAGACTCGCATAACTTTGCGATCCAAAATTTTTGAGATATTGATTGCGAACCGCCTTTGCGTCCACCCACAAATGGTGAATAAACTTACCAAACGGATTTTCTAAACCGACCTGCTCCATAAACAATTTAAATTGACCCATCACTTCGGTTTCGCCGAGCAAAGAAGATTTAAGTCCACAGATTATTTGGAGCAAAAACTGATACGCCGATTGATCACTATAAAATTCGGTAGCAGAGCTAGGCTGATGAATCGTAAATGTAATTTCACGAAGACATGTCGCCCACCTTAGATCGCCAGGTTGGAGCGGAGCCGACTGACAGGGTTTTGTTTGATGAATCACAAAAAGACGGATTGCCATAACTGAGAATTTTAAGTCTTTTTGGCAAGGTTTATGTCACATAAATGTCACAACTTAGGTGCGCAGTGGCAACAACAGACTAAATGTGGTCCCATGAACCGGAGTGCTGGTGATCTCGATTTGGCCCCCATGGGCTTGGACAATTCCTTTCACCAGCGGAAGTCCAAGGCCCCATCCGTTTGGATCGGTGCGACCGGCTCGATAAAAGGGTTCAAACAAAGCCCCTTGATCACTAAGGGCGATCGGCTCACCTTTGTTGTGAACCGAAAGTTTCACGATCGAATCCATCTGGGCCAACGTCACCCGAATTTCACCTTTGGGCTCGCCGTACTTAAACGCGTTGGTCAAAAGATTTTCGAGGGCTCGGCGCATCCCCTCCTCGCTCCAAATTCCGATGAGCTTCTCAGGAATCTCCAGCCGAACGCGCTCCACATTGTAAGCGCGCAACTCCTCCACCGTTTTTTTGATAACCACAACAAGATCGCAGGTTTTAAAATTAAGATTCAAAATATGGCCGGCACGCATACGTCCAAGATCGAGGAGTGTTTCGATCAGTTGATCTGCACGATCTAGACTTTCGATGGCACGCCCAGAAAATCGATTTTGGGTTTCGGGAGCCATTTGATACCTGAGCGACATTTGTATCGACATCTTGGCCGCCGCCAATGGATTTCGAATATCGTGGGAGACCATCAAGAGCATGCGCTCCATCGTTTTTGCCACATCCTCGGCATGACGTCGCGCCATTAAAAGCTGGCGAATCGAGAGTCTTAACGAAGCCGATAAAATGCTCACCGCAAGACCAAAGGCACATATAATATAAAGATTATGAAAACTCTCAGGAGTTAAAAGAACCGTTCCGAAAGGCTCGAGAAAAAAATAATCGGTAAGGACTACCAGCACCACAGTCGCGATCAGTCCGAGCCACCACCCGGCGAGCAATGTAATCAAAAAAATAACGATAATGGTGACTAATGGAAAATAGATCCCTGTTTCAGACTTCATCAGCCCGGTGAGCAAAAGCCCGAAAACCAAAGTCAAAAAAGCTAAAAAGTTACGAATCCAATAAGAATGGGGAGAAAAAAACTTTTCCCACATCGTGATGATGACGAGTTCAAGTTGTGGCTTAGAAGGTAAATGGTTTTCCAACAGAGAAGGCATTGCGCCATTTTTAACTACGGATCAATCAAAAAAAAATCACGGAGCGCAATACGCACTCCGTGATCACATAATTAGAGCTCGAGAGGGAACGAGAAGCTAGCAACCCAAGTATTTTGGTGAAGCTTTACACTAGTAAAATCTGATCCAGGATTAAATGATCCGATGGATTGAGCAGTCATGGTTCCATAGCCCAATTCTTGATACTCAAGATTGATGCTAAATGCGCTTACGCGAAAACCTGCTCCAACACGGAAACCTTTGCCGTTAGAAAATTTAACGTCATAGTTGCCGCTCGCGTCGGGATCAAGTTCTGCATACGGAATATAAGATCCGTACACACGCAAACCAATTTCAGGCATTTGAATCCCTACAACTGGAGCAATTTGATAAGCCTTTGCTTGTGCATCGTATCCAACCGATGAATCGGTAAACTTAGGCATAGAATAACGAGCATCTGCCGCTACAAAAAACATTTCGTCGATATGGAAACCAACACGACCATAAACCCCAAAACCTTTTACATTGCCAGACGATGTATTAAAAGGTGATGGCCAATCCAGCGAAGTGCCGGCAGTTTCATATGTGATACCAGGTTCAACATAAAAACCACTTTTTGGTTGTCTGTATTCTTCACCCCAACCGAAAGCTAGAGTTCCTGCAGCAAGTAAGCTTGCTAAGATTGCATTTTTAATTAAATTCATTTTCTATATCTCCTATTCAACTTTGTCTTTTACGTTCTCAATTTTATGCTTCACTTTTTTTGGTAAGCATTTTAATTTTCCATTTACAGTTTCGCAAGCTTTGTCGTCTGCAGCTCGAGCCTTTTCTTTGGCTTTTACTTTGACTTCTTTTGCAGCTTCTTTGACTGTTTCTGTGGCTTCTTCCATTGCTGATTCAGCAAAACTTCCGAAGCTCACGATAAGACCCAGAGCTAAAATCATATTTTTCATTCAATTCTCCTTTATGGTAAACGCTTAGTTGCTTTAGAACCCATTAGTAAGCTGCCAATCAACGAGATGGCAACAAGTGCTAAAAATATAAATAGCAATGTGCGACCGATTTCTACTGATAAGCCAGCAACTCCGTAAAGACCAAAAACGTATGCAACAATTCCGATTAGGAAAAATCCAATCGATGCGCGAATCATAGAAACTCCTTTATTTTAAATTTTTTTATCTCGCTCGGGAGTTGAACTGCAAAGGGCGAACCTACTAAAAACTCGATATTGGCCGCCAACAACTCCCTTATTGTACCAAAACGACAGGGCAGGAGTTCGCATTTTGAACGCGCGTTAAACAAATAAGATGCTTCAAGAGAACCCGACTTCAAAGACTTCGGCTTGCGAAATCGCAAAGATTTTTTTGTCCCTCGTTTGCTCAATTTTAAAACCACCGGTCAACGAACCATAGGACGGCAATGTGATCGCATGAGGCTTGACCACAAAGCATGGCAAACGCAATTTCACCGATCCGTGTTTGAGCTGAATCACGGGATGGATATGGCCCGAAATCTCATATTCCCCTTTTGGCTTTTTGTGACCATGACTCAAAATTACTGGGCCCATCGCCAAAAAATCATCGATCAAGTCAACATCAAGTTCGCGCAAAAAAGGTAAGGATCCGCGCTCGTGATTGCCTAAGACGATTTGAAATTTGATATTTTTTTTTGGATCAAAAAACTTCTTTAGACTTAAAAAAAGATCATTGGTCCAACTATTTTTTTGATGAATCAAATCACCAAGGATGGCCACGGTTTGAACGTCATGTTCATTGATCAAAACTTTAAGACGTTCGAGGTCCTCAACATCACTTCCGATCGGGATCGGAATACCAAAGGATTGCAAACTTTCGGCTTTGCCCAAGTGAAGATCAGATAAAATTAATGTTTTTGTGCGCGGCCAGAAGATCACTTTTTCTTTTAACAAACGGAGTTCTTCGCCCGCAAACTCTAAGGTCATCCACTCTTTTTCCACGCTTTCTGAAGGCGAGCAACTTTCATTTCGATCGACTCATTGGAGAGGTGGTTGGCATTTTCCATCTCGATAAACAGTGGAAATGAGAGTGGTGAAGGATGTGAGAGGTTTTTCCACAAGACCTCAAGCCCACTCATGCGCTTTAATGTTCGCCGCATTCGGTCGGATTGGAGGGCATTTTTTAGGACTTCTTCTTGGGCTTGTTTATAAAGCAAATTGTCGGGCTCGTATTTTCTAAACACATCATAGAGTAAAGAAGAACTGATCTGCATTTGGCGGCCGGTTTTGTTTTTTCCAGGAAAGCCGGTAAACACAAGTCCTGCAATCGAGGCAATCTCGCGAAAGTGGCGTTGTTGCAGCTCGCTCAAATGCATGGATTCGGGAATTTCTTTTTCGATTTGTGCGTCCGAAAAAAACTCATCGTCAAACAAACCCTCAAAATCGTAATCTTCTGGACCCAAAATCTCAAAGCCATAATCATTGACCGCAAACGAAAAGGTCGAGGGCTTGCGGCTTGCAAATCGATGGGCCCATAGCTGACTTAAACCTTCGTGCACAAGTTGCCCCTCAAATGGAAACACAAACAGATGCTTTCCTTTTCGCGATGTCCAACACTCAATCAAAAGTTGGGTTTCATTGGGGAGTTCAGAATTTTCGCGTTGGGCTTTTAATAATGGTGCGAGCAGGCGTTCGAGATTGGGATGACGTTGATTCAAAGTTTTTCGTAAAGCCGAACTCAAAATTTCGGAAAGTGGAAAACGATTACCCGCCCATGATGGAATAACTTTGCAAGGCGCAGTCGAGGCCTTTACATAAGCGGTCATGTCTTTAAGCGAAAAGAGCTCGAGCTTTTTTCCGGCAAATTGAAACACATCACCTTTTTTAAATCTAGAGATAAAAGATTCTTCCACACTGCCCAACCGGCGCCGATTGGTAAACGCAATTTGAACACTCTCGCGAGTGACAATCGTGCCAATCGACATGCGATGTTGCATGGCAAGCCTCACACTTGAAAAGCGATAGGCTCCGTCTTTTTCGATAAGTTTTCGAAATTGCGGATAAGCCTTTAAAGTTTTTCCGCCCACGGTTAAAAACTGCAGACACCAATCGAGTTCTTCTTCTGTGATTGTCGAAAAGCTCATGGTTCTTTTTAAATCTTTGGCGAGCTGATCCATTTGAAGACCCGGCCCACAGGCCAAACTCATCATGTGTTGAATCAACACATCGATGGGCTTAAACAACGGCGGTCTGACTTCGATCGAATGATTTTCTAAAGAATTTCGAATCGCTTCGAGTTCAAAAATTTCCCATGAGTTTGTGGGCACGAACAATAATCGCGAAGTCGCCTGAGGACGATGGGCTGAGCGCCCGGCTCGCTGCATAAATCGGGCAACCATCTTTGGACTTCCGATTTGGACCACCTGCTCCACTGCTTGAAAGTCGACACCAAGATCAAGTGCCGAGGTGCAAACCACCCATTTGAGGGCCCCGATTTTTACACCCTCTTCGATACGCTCGCGCTCCTCGCGCGCCACCGATCCATGATGCAAAGCCATTTGCTCGGCCATATCGGGAACACTTTCGAGAAGCGAGGAATACCATCGTTCGGCTTGTGAGCGAGTGTTGGTAAAGATCAATGTGGATTTGGTGCGGTCTAACTGAGAGAACAATTTATTTTTAAGCGCAAATCCAAGATGCCCCGCCCATGGGAAGGCATCGATTTTATCGGGCAAAAGACAATCAATATCTATGATCCGCTTTGAATGATCCGAAATGATGAGTGGCTCATCAGAAACACCAAGCGCAACTTGTGCGGCCTCATTCAAATTTCCGATCGATGCCGAAAGGGCCCATGTTTGAAGGTGTGGATTTAGACTGCGTAAATAAGAAAGATTGAGCTCCATCAAACTGCCGCGTTTTGTGGATAAGAGCTCATGCCACTCATCAAGAATCACAGTGTCGATATTGGCCAATACCTTTTGTGAATCCGCCCGCGCAATCATTACCGCAAGCGATTCAGGTGTGGTGAGTAAAATATCGGGAGGATGCTTTATTTGTCTGAGCCTCACCGAATTGGGTGTGTCACCGGTTCGAACACCCACGGTGAGCGGCCATTTTTGCTCCTTGATGGGTTCGTCAATGGCAAGGGCCAGATCCCGACTAAGCGCTCTTAAGGGAGTGATGTAAAGAAGCTTTAAACCTTTTCGAGGGGATTTAAGATAGCGCATCATTGGGCCAAGGACTGCCGCAAAAGTTTTGCCCGCTCCCGTTGGGACGTGAAGCAAACCCGATTGCCCTTGGGCATAATGCTCCCAAACTTTTTTTTGAAATGGAAAAGGCTTCCAGCCTCGAGACTCAAAAAACTTTTCGGCTTCAAAACTCATTGGCGATTTTCGAGTAAGAGTTTGGCGTTACTCAAGGTGTCGGCATCGGCAACCGTTTTGTCTTTTCGCCATCGCAATATTCGAGGAAATCTCACCGCAATACCTGATTTGTGACGATTGGATTCAGAAATTCCTTCGAATCCAATCTCAAAAACATGCTTGGCTTCAAGCGAACGTACAGGCCCAAATTTTTCTTTGGTGTGGCGCCGTATCCAATGATCAAGCTGATCAATCTCTTTTTGATCAAGGCCTGAATAGGCTTTGGCAAAGGGCACAAGTTCTTCGCCGTTCCACAGTGCGAATGTATAATCGGTATAGAGGTTAGCGCGTCGACCCGTTCCGGCTTGAGCATAAAGTAAAACCGCATCAAGGGTGAGCGGATCGACTTTATATTTCCACCACGCCCCAGTTTTACGGCCCACAACATAGGGACTATGCGCCGACTTGATCATTAAGCCCTCGGCATGTTCGCCTCTTGCCCGAGCACGAAAATTTTTTAAGTCTTCGAGCTGCGGGATCTCTAAAACCTGAGAAACAAAAAGGCGATCGGTCTGTTTATGATCAAATAAATTTTTTAATGTTTGTTTACGTTCCTTGAGGGGGAGGGGTCTGATGTCTTTACCCTCATGCTCCAAGATATCGTAAGCAATAAATCCTGCAGGATAACTTTTTAATGTTGGAGCAGAAACTTTTTTGCGCCCTAAACGTTTTTGCAAATCTTGAAACAGTGCGATCTTTTTTTCTTTGATCACAATGATTTCGCCATCCAATACCACACCCTCGGCAAAATCCTTAAACGCCTCAACAATGTCAGGAAATGAGCTGGTGATTTCTTCTTCCCCCCGCGACCAGATCCAAACTTTGTGATCGCGTAAAATCACCTGCGCCCGGATGCCATCGTATTTCCACTCGGCAATATAATCCTGAGGCAACCAGGTTTTTTCAACTTTTTCAGACCACGAATGAGCTAAACAAAAAGGATAGGGCTGGCTGGGTAAGAGCTCTTCGGTTTCTTTTGAGACCAAGGCTCTAAAGCTTTCTTCACCGGGAGTTTTTGCACCGGTTAAGCGGTGGGCCAACTGATCGGTGGGCACATCATACACTTCACTCAGGGCCCGAATAATCAATTTCTCGCTCACACCCACCCGAAAGGATCCGGTCATTAATTTACTGAGTAAAAAAATCTCAAGCGCATCAAGATTGTTCCAAAGCGACAAGAGATACTGAGCGCGTTCAACATCGTTTTCGATTTTTGAGAGCTTTGGAATCTCAACTTCGAGCCATTCGGTCAAACTCCGTTGCACTTGGGCTTTACCGGTTAGCCCCTCGGTTTGAAGGAGGAGACTGATAGTCTCTGCGGTATCGCCCACATGATGTCGACTTTCTTCGTACAACCATTCCGGATAACCGGTTGAAAGGATAAACATCTGACGCAAATTTCTTGAGGTGATATTTCTTTTCACCGTTCGGCCAGTTAAAATAAGAACCGCCCACATCGCATCCGAAGCCGAGCTTGCCGAAAAATATTTTCTTAAAGCCGCGATCTTTTCTAATGTCGATGTTGTGGAGTCGAGTTCGTCATAAAGTTTGGCAAACTCGTTCATGCCTGCTCCTCAGGATCGGCAAACTCTGTTTTAAATAAACACACCTGATAATTTTTTTGGGTCAAATATTTTTCTAAAATATCGGTATTGCCATGAGTTAAGAACACACGGCGAGCCCCGGTTTCCTCGATCGTTTTGATTAGATCATTCCAGTCGGCATGATCAGAAAGAACAAAACCTTTTTCGTAACCCCTGCGTCGGCGTGCACCCCGCAGTTGCATCCAACCTGATGCAAAACCGGTTTGAGGGGCCTTGAAACGTTTCATCCAGGTAGAGCGATGGGCCGAGGGTGGAGCCAGAATCAGGTCTCCTGCAAAATTATAATCCTTGGGCATATCGGTCACAAGTTTGGTGGGTAAGATCGGAATGTTTTGGTCTCGGTAAATCTCGTTGAGTGATTCAACCGCACCATGAACAAACACGGTTCGATTGGTGAACTTTAAGAGCTCGGCCAAAATTCTCTGGGCTTTTCCTAAAGCGTAGCAAAACAAAAGAGACGGCCTTTCAAGATCAGAATGCCACCACTCGAAAATCTTTTTGGCGGTGAGTTCACCACTTTCCCAATTGTAAATCGGGACGGCAAAAGTGGCTTCAGAAATAAAAGTGTCACAAGGAACAACCTCAAAGGGATCGCACGAAGGATCCGCACCTCTTTTGTAATCTCCTGATGCAACCCAGACCTCACCTTTGTGCTCGACCCGAACTTGGGCCGATCCCAAAATATGCCCCGCCGAATGAAAGCTCACCCAGGTGTCACCCATCCGAAATTTTTCGCCAAAGGGGTAGCCCTTGGCAGTGACACGCAGTCGCCGATCCATCAATGGAATCGAAGCATTGCAACAGGTGTAATGATCGTTTCCAGGACGAGCGTGGTCAGCATGAACGTGTGTGATCACCGCATTTTTTACGGGCCGCCACGGATCAATAAAGAAGTCTCCCGGAGCGCAGTAGAGCCCTTGTTTTTCGATTCGAATAAGATCCATCCGAGATCTATAGCAAACCAAATACCATCTCAAAACCTAGACAGAATCAAAGAATGTGATAGCCTCAATCACACTCTTAAAGGGGGGCTTTCAAGTTTGTATAAGATCTTAATTTGTTCATTGTTGATGGGTTGTGGCACATTTAAAAAACCAGAAGCCGAGCGCCAAGATCTTAAATCTCAATTGACCGCTTTTTTTTCGGAACCCACAAGTCTTGGGCTTACCAAGATCTCGCAGCGAATCCAGACCCAATCTTTGATCGATGACAATTATGCCCTTGCGGTGGGATTTGAACATGCCCTTGACCCAAAGATGATGGAGCAAGCGGCGGCTGCCTTTCAAAAAAATCCGGAGCTCACATATCAAATGCTTTTTTTGTTGGCCTTTGATCTTTCAAACCACGTTGGTTTTTTGCCCATGCGCGAAGCTTATTTTGAGTATCGAAAAAAACATGAGGCCCTTGCGCCGTATGACAACTTGATTCAGATGTTGTCGGGCGATTCTCTCATTAGCCAAACCGAAACGGTCATACAGAGCTTGAAATCTCAGTGGAATCAATTGTCGATGGGTCAAAAAGTTCGAATTATAAAGGGACTTGCTGATAGTCACATTGATGATCAAAAATTTGTGGCGCGCAGCTTCAGTAACCATGACGAATTTTTAAGGACCAAGAGAAAGCGCATTAGCACCGTGGCTAAAAAAGAATCCGAAGAGATCTACTCGTTGTTTGCAACCACTCAGCTTTTTAAAATGCAAACTCCTGTGATCAACGAGCTCGAGCGCTTTGCCGACAATCCCACCGAAAAGTCACTACGAAATTTGCGCCACGTGTGTGCACAGGTAAATCGAACCGACGACACCCCGACTCTTGATCAATTAAATCCGCGCCACTTTCGCGATATCGAATCCCACTTGGCGAGTGGTGATATCACCACCGCTCGAGGACTGATTATGATGATGGAAAAAAAATGTCTCAAAGACCCCGCGGTCAAGGGCCCGGTGGCTTGGTTGGGTTCGACTTTGAGTTGTCAATATCCTGAAATTTTGCTCGAAGGATTAACTCTAGAACATCCCAAAGCATCGACCACTTTTCAGATTATCAATTACGACAATGGCCAAAAATGTGGAGTAAATAAGAACTTTATTTTTCACAAAATTCAGTTGTTGTCTGAAGTCGAAACCCAAAATCCTTCAGAAGAAGATACGCTTGAGGAGATTCTTCACCATTTTAAAATATCTCGCCGCAAGCCGCAGTTTTAAAGCAATGGCCTGTGCACTTTTAAAACCTCATCGTGCGCAAGCTTTGCCTTTGCTGCCAAGTCATCTTCGGATTGAATGATGAACGAAGGTAAGAATTCAACACTGACGGTGGCCTCTCTAAAACGGGCGACGTTGAACAAATGCGGAACAAAACTCATCGAGCCATACCAGCAAATGCGATCGCGCAGCTCGAGATCAATTTTTTTGCCATCAATCGTTAAATAGTTAATACAAAATGGCATAACCGGCTTCCCAGATTGCTGAGCTGCCAAAAAAAGCGAGCGCCGAAATCGAAGTACGGTTTCGCCATTGGTGCTGGTGGCTTCGGGAAAAACCATCACATGATTGCGATGTTCAAGCACTGTTGCAATCTCGCTGACTTCGCCAAGAATTTTGAGTTGTTTTTTTCGATTTACAAAAACGCAACCGGCTAGCCGACAGATATGACCCAAAAAAAAGGAATCTCTCACCTCGGTTGAGGTCACAAAGCATGCGGGCACGCAATTAGATAATACAAGCACATCAAGATATGAGACATGATTGCCGGCAAGGAGAGTGCCTGAAATTTTTGGTAACTCTCCTTTTACGCTCACTTTAAATTTTAAGACCTTGATCGCAAAACGACAATAGAGCGCGATCACCTCAACCAATCGTCGTCGCCGCTCCCACGTGTCGCGTTTAAAAATCCACACCGCACTTGCATGAACAAAGTAGGCACCAATCACCGCGACGATTTGCAAGAGTTTAAAAGCAATCATATGGAATTAAAAAATCGTTCGCGAAAACGCCGATTGAGTTTTTTTAAATCAAGAATGGTCAGCAAATCGACACAAGAAAAGACCTTATCGTGAGCGGGCTCACCATAAACTGCTGCACCTGCCTGCAAATAACTTCGAAGAAGCGGAGGCAAAAGCTCACGCAATTTTTTACCGTCAGCACTTTCAGATTTGTTATTAAATTTGAAAGTTTCGAATTTATATTTGGAGGTCGAGCAAATATCAAATTCATGTAGCCACTGATGTTTTTTAGAAAGCTCAAAATAAAGCGCCTCAAAAACAACATGATCAACTGTCTTCACACTCGAGCATCCGAATAAATAATCCGCCTTTGAGGCCGAAATGTAGCGAGCAAGTCCCTTCCATAAAAGATCGATGGTGATCCCGTTACGAAATTCATGATGAATGCAAGCCCTGCCCAGTTCGAGTTTAATCCCCTCTGATTTTAAAAATTGATCCATCTGAAATTCATCTTGAGAGTAAAAACTTTCGACAAAATTCGAACAAAGCAAACGATACGTCCCAACAAGCATCTGGTCTACTTTTCTTATTATGAGAAGATGATCGCCCGAATAGTCAAAAGGCTCGAGATCCAAGCCACTTTCTTTTTCACGCCCCTGCCATTCGCGGATAAAAATCTCGTGACGCAGTTTTAAGACATTAATAAATTCGGATTGGGTTTCGGCAGTTTTGACTAAAAAACCGTCACCTTCAAATTGTACGTGGAGCTTGGGCTTAAAGGGGTGAATCACGAAAAGACTGTGTCAGTTTTTCGTTCACTTGAAAAGACTTTCGCTGCAGGCGGACAAAAATCGATTTATGCCAACCCTCGAATCAACCGAAATTATTCTATGGGAATGTTAGATCGATATAAAAAATCAGGTGGATTTCTTCAGCTTGTTCAATTGGTCGAAACCACATTGGGCACAAAGCGCGAGCAAATTCTCAAAATCATACATGATGAAAATCCTCGATGGGCCGAGCAAGTAAAAACAAAAATGCTGACGGTCGAAAAAATTCTCGGGTGGGACGATCAGATCGTTGCCGACATCATGAAACTCATGAATGATCTGACTCTCTCAGTTGCTCTCATGGGACTTGGCAAAAAGTATGAAGATAAAGTTTTTGAGTTCTTTGATAATGGGCGTAAGCGACGCATTCGCGATCTGATTGAAATCAAGAATCCAACTTCTGGTGAAATTGCCGCAGCCTACATAAAAATTGTTGAAGAAGTTCGGGCAATGCTGATGAATGGATCCCTTCGTTTTGATAAACTGGATTTAAGCCTTCAGATAGAACAAAATATCGAAGACAAATTGGCTTCGAACGTCAGCGAAGATTTTGAGCGCACCAGCAAACAGATCACAGTTTTGACCTTTGAGAACAAAAAACTGCAAAACGAGATTAAAGTTTTAAAAGACAAGCTGGAGCAAATCAAAAAAATCGTTTAGAACTAAACAATGAGAAAAATATGTTTAGTTTTAGCTGTCTTTTTTTCTGCCTGTACCACGACTCAAAAAACACCCGAACTCATTCGTAAACCTCTGACATTTAGCTTAGGCGAAGTGCTTTGGACGGTTCACAATCAAACCAAGGCGAATACTTTTTTTGCCGACAATTTGCGGTTTCGTGTTCAGTCCTCACTTATTGAATCCCCGACAGTTGAGGCAAAGACCATCAAATTTCTCAATGAAACACAAATTCAGATCTTAAGCAGCCATGCGCACAGCGACTTGATCTCGACTTTGGTGTCCGAAGCGCTAAGTGAGCGCGAGGGCGTGGCATTCGTCGGCATCAAAGTAAACGACCTGGCGACACTCAAAGATATTTTAAAGCAGCGCCAAATTCCTTTTTCAGAAGTTCAATGGGGAAACACTCAGGCTTTGTTCTTTCCAGAATTTTTGCGGCTCAAAACATTTTATTTTTTTCAAGCTCCAGAACCAAAAATCATGACGATGGAAACACACCCCAACTCGGCCGAAGGATTAGAAGAGGCGTGGATTGCGGTGGATGATTTTTATGCTCTCGAGAATGATTTTGCAGCTTTTGGTTTTCCCGAGTCGCAGCCCACTCTGCTCCAGCCCTTTCGAGCCACCGCAAAGAGCATCGTATTTCAGTCAGGATCGCTGCACTTTGTGCAGCGTGAACATCTTGAGGAAAACGACAAACAGTTTTTGCGCGGTGACACCAACACAGTTCTTGGAGTGTCCATCAAAGTCTCAAGCATCGAGACCACTTCTAAACTATTGACCGGAAAGCACAGAGTGGATCATGCCACCACTCGGTATAATCAAAAATCCTGTATCTTGATTCCGGCAAAAAACAGTTTGGGAAGTTGGCTTGAGCTCGCAAGACCGATGAACTAAACCATCGTACACAGAAGAAAGTTGGTAGCGAGGGAGAGACTTGAACTCCCGACACGCGGATTATGATTCCGCTGCTCTAACCAGCTGAGCTACCCCGCCACTTTTAAGGAATTAATGAGATAGCTGGACTCAGAAATCGTGTCAACACAGCTTATTTTTAATTGCGACAGTCCATACAGACCTCCATAATTGAGAGGTGCAAAAAATCCTTTTTCTTTTTATTTTTGCTTTGGCGGGTTGCGCCCTGTTTCGCGAAAACGCTGGACCTCCACCCTCCTTTGGACCTCGAGAGCAAGTTTACAATGGAGCTTATGATTCGATTTGGCGAGCCACACAAATTGTGATGCAGTCTTACCCGTTAAGGGTCAACAACATGGATGGCGGAATGATCGAGACCGAATCCATCCGTGGTTTTAAAGGTTTCACCCCACCTTATGAACCCAACACGACATCAGCAGGACTGAGCTATGCTTTGACCGTGCGTTTGGTAAAGGGGTTTGTAAACGACAAAGATACGGTCAAGGTGAGTATTCTAAAATCAATTGAGCTCACTCCCGATTTTTTTTCCGAACCTAAGAGATTTCCGTCAGACGGGATGGAAGAAAAAATGCTTCTTTACCGAATCCATCGCGAGATGCAAATCGAAAAAGCCATGGAAAAAGCCCAAAAGAAAAGTTTAAAGTGAGCGTGTTTGGAGCCACTCTTCGCGGCTCAAATTTTTGCCCGTCACCTTTTGTAGTCCATGAAGAGCCATGGGGTGAAGCGTGCTGTCTTTATCTTTTAACAAATCCTGAAATTGATTGCGGCTGCCACGATTTGAAAACTGAAGTAGAGTCTGTGCGATATGCTTCCTAATCCAAAGACTTTGACCGTTACGAAAGTTTTCTTCGGCAAACAATTTTTTCCATAACACGCCACTGCTTTCTGCCGCATTGAGATCGCTCAAAACCTGCACCGCCGAAGTCCTGACCACAAGTGCTGGATCGGAAAGTAAACTGGAAGCGGCTTCAATCGCGCGCGGCCGACTACAATTTTTGAGAGCAATCAGTGCGGCATTACGTAAAAACCATTCTTTTGAACTTAAATTTGCTTGTAGAATTGGGATTGATCGCTCGGGATCAATCCTGCTCAAAGCGGTTAAAGATCTCCACCGCACCTGTAGCGGCTGAGAAGAATCCTCGCTCACCGTCTTGAGGGTGGCAAAAGGTTGCCGAATTGTTTTTAAAACTTCGATTCTTTTTTCTAGGGGCAGCCGCAGAGCCAAGACAGCATCCTCAAAGGGCGTCGCAAAAACATTAAAAACTACAAGTAAACAAAATAAATTTATCATGTTTTACCTTGTGTGCTTGTGCCGTCCATCAGGGCTGCCATCGCCGCAACTTCTTCGATCATTTTTGAAGTGCTACTATCAATTTCTAAACCTGTTTCGGCTGCCGAATTGGCGGTTTCGTCGATCATTGCATTTGCAGTTTCAGGATCAGAGAATTCGGCGAGCACATCTTCAGAACTGATCATCGCGATTCTCTCTTTGATCTCAACAGGTGGAGCTGTGGGTTCGGTCGCATCGGTGACCGCCGCCTGAAATTCGGCAACGATATCGTCTTGTGTTTGATTGTCTTCAGGCGCTTCCGCTTCAGTGGGTTCGGCTTCAAAGGGTTCGTCCTGTGCGATTTCAACCAATGCCGGCATTGACCCTTTATTGTTGAGAGCATCCAGTTGGGCTTTTAAGCGAGCATTTTCTTCTTTAAATAAAGAGAGATCGGCAATGTCATCCTCAAGGATTTCGTACTCAGCCAATCGACTTTCGAGATCCTTTAATTTTTCCGAAACATCACCCGAATCGGCAACAGCCACAGGCATCGATTTAAGTTGGACTTTTAAATCTTCAATTTCTTTTTCGCGGAGCGAAAGTTGTTCTAAAACTTTTGGGTCAGCCACGGTTCTCACCACACTTGTGTCGACCGGAGGTGCCGTGGCGAGATGAAGTTTTATCCCTTGAGTCTCTTCTAATATTTTATCGAGTGTGCCGGCAAAGGGCGTATCCCCTTTTGCTGTTTTAGTCTCAGACTTTCCAAACACAAGTCGGAGCATCATCAATGTGGTGATCAAAGCAATGATAAACAAAAGCCATTGAATAATGGACTGATTATTAGCGGTGTTGGTCACGTAATGAAGAAACTCATCCAATTTCATATTGCTATTGTCTTGAATGATACGAAAATTGGTCAAGGCCTCTTGCTAAAAAGGTCTAGGGCTTAAAATCGCTACAGTCTGCAGCTCGTCGGATTGCCACAATCTGGTTGTGATAACAAACCGTTTCACATGTGGTGGCCTGTTGTCCGGT
Organism: Bdellovibrionales bacterium; assembly: GCA_965199825.1. Lineage (GTDB taxonomy): Bacteria > Bdellovibrionota > Bdellovibrionia > Bdellovibrionales > UBA1609 > CBDATP01. Next base: position 73,899 of record OZ241329.1, read on the forward strand.
GACGCTTGAAGTCCACTCTGAATTTCTCAACTCTTTATAGCAAATGTCTGCCCCATCTTGCGATATCGAAACTTGCTCTGCCATCGTCGGAGAACATAAGCGGACAACTTCAAGATTTTGATTGGTGTCTTTGCTAGCCGCCGATTGCAGTTTTAAAATTCGACTGCAGGGATATTTGGCCAAAGCTTTGAGTTCAATTTGAAAAGAGCCCGAAACGCAATCCGATACGCCGCCTTCGATCATCTTGTCGTCTTGCTGAACAGACCAACTGATCTGTTGGGCTTTAGCGCAAAGTCCATTCAACAAAACAGATTTAGCCGAATCATAAACTTCAAATTTGGTTGAGAGAAACGCAACTTTTTGCTGCGCCAACTCTTCAACTATTTTAACATTTTGGGTTGAAGAATTTGTGGGCGTGTTCATGGCGCAGTTTTGATACTGCGTCAGAACGATTGTCATTAAACCAACTACAGCTAAGATCGACCATTTTCGTTTAAGCACTTCTTATCCTGGCGGTTTTTTTTAATCGGCGCAACTTGGAGTTGCTTCTGACTTAGACCTTTGATGAGAACTGTACCTAAAAGAATGGCAGCAATAAGTGTCATTCTTTAAGTTTAATCTAGTCTGAGGATCATCACCTCAAAATTTTTTTGATGCGTTTTATAATGAGAAATCTTTGGTCAAAGATCTAGTTGCGAGAGAGCCGAGCTGCATAAAACCCATCACCCGGAGAGGGGGGCAAAATCATTTCGTCTTCAAGTTCAAATTCAGGATGGTTTTTCAAAAAAGTTTGAATCTGATTCTGATTTTCAGAAGGAAAGATACTGCATGTGGAATAGACCAATTTTCCTTTTGGCTTAACCATTCGGCTGTAACGATCAAGAATTTCGTGCTGAACTTTTTTGAGTTCCTCACTGGGCTTAAATCCAAACTTCCATTTGGCATCGGGATTACGTCTTAAAACTCCTGACCCAGAGCATGGCACATCCAGCAGCAATCGATCGGCCGAACTCTCTAATCTTTTTAAGACCTTTGTAGTGTTGATATGACGACTTTCAACAATACTTGTCTTTGCGCGACGGGCCCTGCGTTTGAGATCTAAAAGTTTTTTGTCGTGAATATCAAGAGCAAGAAGTTGCCCCTTATTTTTCATAATGGCCGCAAGATGTAGGGTTTTTCCTCCAGCTCCTGCACACGCATCGACAACCCTGTGGCCAGGTTCACACAACAAGAAAGGTGCAACTTTTTGCGAATGCAAATCCTGCATTTCAAATAGTCCGTCATTAAATGATTTTGATTTAAAAATTTGAGCACGGGTTTTTAATTGCAAGGTAGTATGATCAATTTTTTCAACATCAAATCCTTCACCCACCAATTTTTCAAACAACTGATCGCTCGATCCGAGCAAGGTGTTGGTACGAAGAAAAACTGGTGCTTCACGATTAAGATCACTTAAATACGAATCAAAAGTCGACTGCAGTTCTTCTTTCCCACGTTCATAAAACCAATTGGACACAGACTCTTTGGATGCGGTCTCAGTCAAAGCCTCCCATCGGGCCTGAAATTCAGGATCAGGTGTCGGAAGCGATTCACCGCGAAAAATCTTACGATTAAAATGAAGCCAATTGGCAAGCCATTGTCTTAAATCTTCGGGCTCGAATTGCAGATTAAATCCACCATCGCTACTTAAAAGATCATCAGTCCAAGTTCCGCCCGAGGCTTCATAGATTCTACGAAACCAACGAACAATGCCGTAGCAAGTTTCGGCAAATAATTTTCGATCGCGACTGCCAAATTTTTTTTCAGAGCGGAGATAGTGCTCAATTGCTTTATCGGCAAGGCGGCCCCCATTAAAAATATCTTCAAGGGCCATATTAATCGAGCGCACGATTGGATCATGAACGAAGTCTGTCATCAAAAAGTGAATACCGTGCCCACGGTTAAAAAGACACTGTTGTATTGGCCCGGGCTTAACAAATGAATATGGTTTTTTAAACCGGTCTCGATGTTGAATCCGACCCGATCCCAAATATTGAAAAATCTTAAGCCCGCAATAACCTGGTATTCAAAGGAGAGTGCAGAAGAACCATGGATTTGCTTTAAGAACACACCCAAACCCGCACCTGCTCCAAAATACAAAGGGAACTGGGTTGCGGCATTGGGAAAAATAACCATTGGTAAGAGGCTAAATTTTACTGCATCACCCGCATTAAGTTGGTAGGTAAAAAAATCGGCGCGCAAAATCAAATCGAGTGAGCGGGTCCATTCGTTGATAAGATAATCCAAACCAAAATTTATTTTTCCAACATTATTACCGTTATTTGTTCCCCAATCATATTGTTCCTGGCTCACAAATCCGCCCACATGAAGGCCTAAGTACCTGAGTGATTCGAGGCTTTGACGATTTGGCGCGCTATGCTGTGAACGATTTTGAAAATAAGGGTCGGCCTGTTTTTTTTCGCCTGTGTCGGGCTCGTCGTAGACTTGAACCTGTGCAACAACTTGCAAACTTATAAAACAACTCAATAATATTTTGAACATACCAAAACACTAACCACTCTGTTGACGGGACTCAAGCATCCTTTATACTGCCAAAACGTGAGATCAAAACCATGAAATGTCCCGAATGCGGTAGCCTTGAAAATCGAGTTTTAGAAACACGGGTTCAACGTGATGTCGAAATCCGGCGTCGCCGTGAATGCCTGGATTGCCACACACGATTCAGCACTCTTGAAACTGTGGTTGTGCAATTTCCCCATATTGTTAAAAAAGATGGTCGCCGCGAAGCCTTTTCGCGCGACAAGTTACGGCGTGGGATACAGATTGCATGTAAAAAGCGTCCCGTCAGTATGGCAGAGGTCGAGCAGGTGGTCTTTCGTATTTCAAAATGGGTGGAGCATCATGAAAAAGCGGTGCCTGCTCATGCGGTTGGCCAAAAAGTGGTGGATGAGTTGCGTGAACTCGATGGTGTGGCGTACGTGAGATTTGCAAGTGTATATAGAACGTTTCAGGATATTGCAGAATTTGTTGAAAGTTTAACTCCCACAAGGCGGCTCGATTAATGACAACACTAGGATTAAGACGCCAAGCGCGCGAAGTGGCTCTTCAAGCTTTATTTCAGCTTGAATATTCGCCAGACGATACCTTCGATCGCACGATCGATACCTTTCAGGGAAATTTTAGAGCTCCTCAAGATGTGTGGCAGTATGCGTCCTCTCTTTTGTCGGGGATTCATTCTCATCATAATGAAATCGATTCGTTGATCGAATCCCAAAGTGCTCACTGGCGCCTTAATCGAATGGCAATGGTTGACAGGAATTTATTGCGAATTGCGGTTTTCGAAATCCATTTTTCGCGCGGCGAAGTTCCTCCAAAGGTCGCAATCAATGAAGCCATCGAGATTTCAAAAAAATACGGCAATACCGATTCGGCATCTTTTGTGAATGGATTGCTTGATCAAATTGCTAAGCGGCAAACTTAAAAAATCAGATGGTACCCCAAAAACTCTCTCAGGCTGCAGCTCTCAGCCCCGGATCAGACCTTTGGATTTTTGCTCAGCCACGCATCTCTGCGTTTAGTCGTAAAATTGATTTTTATCTTAATTTTCAAATGGCCAAGGCTGAACAGAGGGAATTTCCAAGTCTCTCAAAAAAATTAAAAGAAATTATTGAGCAAAATGATTTGGGCGAATTGCTTAAGCCCATTCCCACTCCAAATACGATTTTAATTTCGGCCCAAACTCAACTGCCCTGTACACAAGTGGTGGTCATTAACGAAGTCGGCAACAAAGAAAATTATATCGAGGCTGTCTTTGATATTTGGAAAAAATTGGGAAAACCTTCGGTTCGGGTATTTATGCCGTCTTTTTTGGATGAAGCCGATTTAAAAAATAACAATTTTGAAACCGTGAGCGGCACATTCACCTATGTGGCGGGGGATCTCGATCTTGATGCCTAACGGGACAATTTTTATTTTGTCCGATGGCACTGGCGAGACTGCGAGTACCATGATCCGCGCAGCCCTTGTTCAATATCAAAGTCATGAAATCAATATTGTTCGATGCAAAAATGTTCGAACGCCCGCACAAGTGGAAGCCTTGTTCGAAGATGTGGTGTCACGTCGAGGATTTGTGGTGCACACGGTAGTGAGCCACGAGATGCGACACAAAATTTTAGAGCTTGCCCAAACAAAGGGAATTTTGGCGGTGGATCTGCTTGGTCCATTGCTCTCAAAGCTTGATACCTATTTTAGTGTGAGCGATGAAAATGATCATGAGGCCGGACTTTTAAGAACAACCGATGAGCGCTATTTTAAAAGAATCGAAGCCATCGAGTTTACGGTCAAGCATGATGACGGCAAAAACTATCAACATCTTGATCAGGCCGATATCATTTTGGTGGGCTTAAGCCGTACAAGTAAAACACCTCTTTCGATTTTTTTAAGTCACAAAGGATGGAAGGTCGCCAATGTCCCGCTGGTTCTGGGCTCGCCAGTTCCACAAACTTTGTTTGAAGCGGACCAACGAAAAATTGTGGCTTTAACCATTGATCCCAACAGCCTTGGCCGAATTCGAAAAAAACGATTAGAAAAATTTGGTCAAGATCCTGGCAGCACTTACGCCAGTGCCGCACACATCCAACAAGAACTTGATTACGCCACCCAGTTATTTCAACAAAATCGAAAATGGCCGGTGTTTGATGTGACTGATCGAGCACTTGAAGAGACCGCCGCCGAAATTGTTCGGGTGGTGGCTTCGCGCATGGACTTGCCCTTTGGGGCCGAAGTTTAGTTAAGGCCTTGTTGTTGGAGCGCGCGATATAAAATATCGACCATTTGATCTCGGCCCAAATTTTTGCGGACATATAAAAACACATCCACCGAATATTTAAGCTCATCCACTTCGACACGAGTCAGACGACCCATCCGCACTTGCTTGCGAATACTGTGGGCAGGTAAAAATCCCCAGCCCAATCCCGACTCGATCACTCTTTTTAAAGTTCCCACATTGTCGGTTTCAAAAACGGGTTGATAGTCCACTTTAAATTCTTGGAGTCGACGCTCCAGAGTGTTTTTAAAGCTGGGATATTTTTCGGTAAATGAAACGATCTGATGGGTGGGGAGTGACTTTATGTCACAGCTTGCAGGCACTCCGGTGTCGCGCCCTGAGGCCACGAGCCACATTTCGTCTTTAAACAAAAATCGTTTTTCAAAATCCTGAAATTCAATTCCGTATTCGCGCTTAAGATCTGGAAGGATAACCATGTCGACACGGTTGTTGCGCATCTCATTAATGATCGAGTCGCCCGCACCGTAGGTCAGCCGAATTCGCAATTTAGAATTGTGCTTTAAAAATAATCCAACAATTGGCGAAATCAAATAAAGACCAATCGAATTGAGAGTGCCTAAGCGAAGATTGCCCGAAATTTCTTGTGAAATGGTTTGGATCGCAACTTCGGCCTGCTGAGTAAGATGGAGGATCCGTTTTGCATAATCATATAATAACTGACCTTGAAGCGTCGGTTTGACCTGCCGCACCCCCCGCACGAGGAGGTCGACTCTGAGTTCCTCTTCAAGATTTCTAATTTGTTGGGACACAGCGGGTTGGGTGAGAAATAATTTTTCGGCCGCTGCGGTCATGCTGCCTTCGGAAAGCACAGTGCAAAATGTGGTCAGTTGCTGAAGATTCATTGGGCATATATGCCAATAAGCGCAATTTTTCGCAAGCGACTTCGGCTTAAGTCGGGATTCTGCAATTGTGGTACTTCTTATTTATCATGCCATTCACTATACTAAATGAATGAAACGGTATGTTTGTTTGTTCCTTGGGTTTTTTGCTGTTAGCGCTCACGCCAAACTTTTTCGAAATGCCTATATCAGTTTCGAACTTCCACCAAACTGGAATTGCTCGGCTGAGGGAACCTCATGGGTTTGCGTCAATCAGTACGATGCGAAAACCAAAGAGGCCACCATCATGCTCACCGCAAAGGAGGCTGGACCTTCGGACTCAACAAATATTTATGAAACCTATCTTCGTACACCTCACGCAATCAAAGCAAGCGATGGTCGAATGCTTCAAGCGACGGTCATCAGCGTAAAACAAAATCAGGTGGCGGGCCAAACTTGGATTGATAGCATGCACTCAGCAAGTGAGGTGCCTGGTTACTATACCCGCTACTTAGGTACAGTGCGCGATCGTGTCGCAATTTTAATCACCTTTAGTGCTCTCAAAACTCAATTTACAAAATACAGTAATGATTTTATCCACGCGGTCGAAAGCCTTCGAGTCATGGCGCCAAAAGATATTTTGGATGAAAAACCAATGATGATGGCCACTCGGGGATCAGGAACAATTGGTGCACCCATCGGAAGTTCACTTCCTGTTGATCTGAACAATGATCAAGCCCCACCAATGGAAGATTCAAGCGCCTTAGGGCAAGGTGGATCAAAAATTATTGGTATAGTTTTAATTGTAATCGCCATTGCCATATACTTTTTGTTTAAATCACGCAAAAAACCCAAAAAGAAAAAATGATCAAACATTTTATTGTTGTTGGTGTTTTAATTTTTTCGACTGCTGCATCAGCCAAGGTTTTTAAAAATTCATTTATTGAATTCGAACTCAGCGATTCTTGGGGTTGCGTATTGGCTGCGGCCGAGTGGATTTGCAATCCCACGAGCCACACCGAAAGTCGCGAGGCCGCGCTTGTGATCTCGGCCAAAGTCACCGGACCCGAAGAAAATTTTGAGGCTTTTAAAAAAGGTTTAAAAGAGCCGCGCACCATACAGGCCCGAGTGGGAACCCCAATACAATCTAAAGTCCTCCAGTTTCGCGAAGTCCTGTTACAAAATCAAAAATGGATTGAGGCTTATCATTTCAATAGTGAGATCGAAGATTTTTATTCGCACTACCTGGCCACGGTAAAACAAAATCTTGCGGTGATGATTAGTTTTAATGCTCATAAAGCCCATTTTAATAAATACGAATCTATTTACTCAAAAATGATCTCCACTCTTAAACTGATCGCCTCAAAGCAAATGCTCGAATCTCCCCTACCTGTTTTAAAAATTGAACAAACTGCGACCCAAGCACCTCCTGCGGTAGCTGCGGTTGAAATTCCTAAAACTCAAAAGCGACCCTGGTTGTTTTACCTACTTGTCGTTTTGTCAGTCACTATGGTGATTTTGTTTATTTACACACTGGTTGATTCTGGCAAAAAACCCAGACGTAAGCGCCGCTAAAACTTGACACAACTCAGTTTCGGTTTCAAAGTGACACGATGGATTTCGACACTACGCTTTATTTTTTTCGCGATACTTTGACCCAACTGGGTCTTGATTCTTTCCGTCTTTATCTGATCGCCCTGACCCTAGTGATTCTATTTACTTTTAGTTTACGTGAAGTGTTCCGCTATTTTTCAGGAGTCAGCCAACTTGCTGAGCGATTAAACTCTCTTGAGAATCAAATCGCCGAATTGCAAAAGACCGATAAAAAAAAATTGATTGAACCCCAAATTCAGAAAGCTGAATTTGCGGCTCGTGAATTTTTAATTCGTAATTAACGATTCAGCTGCTGGGCAGTTAAGGCTTCAACCTCGCCAATCGTTTTTAAATCAGACAAAAGACTTCGAGGTGCAAACACTTGGATCTTCATATTTTGAGGATTGATATGTTTTGCGATCGCCAAATCCACATCTTTTTTGGTGATACGATCTATGTTTTCAAAATAATATTTGAGGTAATCGTCTTTGATTCCATAAAATCGTAAAATCAATAAGTTTTGGGCAAGACGCTCTGAAGTTTCGAGCACCTGTGGGAACAAACCTTTTAAGTAGCTCTTTGCACTCGCCAACTCTTGTTCGGTCACACCGGTTTTTTTGAACGTCTCTAAAACCTGAAACGCAGTTTGAATCAGCTCTTTGGTTTTTTCGATTCGTGTGGGGCTTGAAATCTCAAATGGCCCAACTCCTAAACGGGCGTCAAAATTAGAATCCACCGAGTAAGTTAAAGCGCGGCGAATTCTTATTTCATCAAACAAGCGCGAGGTAAAACTCATTCCACCAAGAATCGAATTGGCCACTCGGACGGTTAAAAAATCTGGATCTGATCTCTTGATCCCTTCGCTTCCGATTCGAACTTGGGCTTGCTTTAAATCGGCTCGCTCAATCAAACGGATTTTAAGTCCTTCAATTTTAGGAAAGCTATCCACCGGTGGAGGCTTAACTTCCTTAGGTTCCCAATTTTGAGTAAATGTTTCGAGTTGGGTTTGAATATTGGGATCAAAATTGCCAACAACCGCCAAGATCGAATTGTTGGGACGAAAGGTATTTAAATATTGGCGAATAATGGTTTTACGAGTCATCGCCTTGATACTTTTTAATGTTCCATGAGTGGGGCGTCCATAAGGGTGATCCACACCGTAGAGATAAGTTTCGAATGCCTCTGCAGAAAAGTGTTCGGGATCATCAAGCACCTGCCGAATACCCGACAGTGCGCGGCTGCGGATCCGCTGAAGTTCGGCCTCAGAAAATGCGGGCTCGGTGAGAATCTCAAAAAAGTTTTTTAAAATAATATCTCGGTGCTGCGACAAGCCTTGTGCTGCAACCACGGTGTATTCCTTATCAACATGAGCCGAGAAGCTTGCACCCAGTTGGCCAAAACTATTTGCAATTTGTGAGGCCGATTGATGAACAGTTCCCTGATCAATCAGTGCTCCCACCATAAATTGAGCGCCCGGCGAATCTTTAGGATCTGATGTGCTTCCCGACTCAACCAAAAGTTGAAGACTAAATGTCGGCAGGCGATCATCGTCGATCAACAAAACTCTTAAACCATTTTTTAGTTTTATTTCTTTAAAGGGATGAACATTGTAGGTCGAAGAATTAAATGTTTTTTGAATTTTGCCCATTGAAGCGCAGCTCAGAATACCAGTGCAGCTGAAAAAGCCACCTACCGCTAACATTAAAAAAAAATTTTTCATCAAACTACTCCTGTTTTCCTTGAGGCACGACCTGAACCAATGACTGACGCTGCGGAAGTAAATATTTTTTTGCGACCGATTGAATTTGTTCGGCGGTGATTGCCTTATATCTTTCGAGGTCGGCAAAAAGCTCACGATAATCCCCGCGCAACATTTCGTTAATCTCAAACGCTCGAGCTTTACCGTTATTGGTTTTTAGTGAATTCACATAATCGTTCATCACCTGATTTTTTGCTTTTTCGAGTTCAAGTTCAGACACCGGTTGCTCGCGAAGTTTGCGAATTTCTGCGGCCACACTTTGGGCAGCGCCTTGAGGCGAGCCGCCGGGCTTTAGAGCCACGTTGACTTCAAAAAGGCCTGCAAACTGCGGTGTCCAAGAAGAGGCTTGGACATTTGCGGCGATTTGTTTTTCATAAACCATTTTACGATACAGACGTGATGACGGCCCTTCACCCAAAATTCCTGAGAGCAGATCCATGGCATAGGCATCGGACTCACCCGCTTTTGCCGCAGGATAAACCATTGCAAAAGTGGCGTTTTGAACTTGGCGCGAGATCGTCACGTTGCGTGGCGATTTTTGTTCAGGCTCAGGTTTTATCACAATTGCTGGCACAACTCCTCGGGGAATTGCCGAATAATATTTGTCGATCAAGATTTTTGCGTCTGATTTTTTAAAGTCACCAACAATGGTGATCACCGCATTACTTGGAACATAGTACGTGTTATAAAAAGTTTTAAAATCTTCGATTGTGGCGGCATTTAAATCTTTCATGCTCCCGATCGTTGTGCCGCCGTAAGGATGAATTTTAAAAACGGTTTTAAAAAGTGCATCTTGTAGAATGCCAGAGACCTCATCATCAAAGCGCATTCTGCGCTCTTCTTTCACCACTTCGCGCTCTTGATTGATCGGTCCTAAATCAAATTTTAAATTTCTTAATCGGTCGGCTTCAAGCTCAACGATGGTTTCTAATTTACCCGCAGGAAGTGAAGTATAAAAAGCGGTGTAATCAACAGTGGTTTCGGCATTAAAATCTCCACCGCGCGATCGGATAATATTTTGAAAATCTCCGTCGGGATGTTTGGTGGTCCCTTTAAACATCAAGTGCTCAAAAAAATGGGCAAGACCTGTGCGGCCTGGCTGCTCGTAGGCAGAGCCCACCCGAATCCACTGATGATAGGTAAATGCCGGAGTGTTATGATCTTCGTAAAGCAAAACGGTTAAACCGTTGCTCAGCTGATATTTTTCAACATCAAGATGGATTTGTTGCGAAAAAGCGAGGGATTGAAAAATAACAAAAAACAAAAACAGCATTAAGTAGTTCTCCTTCAAGCTGTTTTAGTCTCAACAGAATTTTAAAGGATGTCACTTACTGAATGACAAAATCATTAAAGTAAACTTGGCGAACCACTCCACGTTTCATGTATCCGTTGAGTTGGGCAAGAATCTGATTTTTTAATTGAAGCTTACCTTGAACCGTTTCAAGCTCATCGTAGGTTTTGCTATTTAATAAATGCATCAAACTATCTCGAGCCGCAGCACCGAGTTCGACCGCTTCTTCAAAACCATTTTGATCCAGCATTTCTAAAGAGATTTGCAAACGAACGAGCCGTCTTGGAATCCCATCAAGATTTGTCGTGAGCGTATCCATGGTGTAAACCGCAGGTTTTGTATCAAGTTCTTTATGAAATTCTTCGAGCTCATGAAGGGCCTGTTGCTCACTTAAGGACTTTGGTTCAAAGCCTAAAGTTTGGGTGTAAATATAAAACACCACCCCGCCTAAGATTGCGAGATTGATTCCAAAAAAAACTGGACCGAAAAGTTTTCCCAGTTTACTGGATGACGGTGATGAGGGTTTTGCTTCGTCTGCCATGCTTATTGTTTATCGGCATTTTGTGCGAGGATTAAAGTCGAGGATGCTGAATTTTTACGAGTGAGAAACAGACCTGGACCGATCTTGACAAGACGCTCTGACTCAGCGGAAATGAATATATGCCTTATGTTTATGCCCTAAGCTTTTTAACCGCCTGGTTTTGCCTTGCCCAAGACGATCTTGACCCCAAGGCCGTAAAACCTCCAGAAGGGCTTGTGCCCGAAGCCCTGCTCCAAATGGGCGACACCTTCACCGATTACGCCTTTGTGATGGATAAGACCTCGCGCACATTAAGTGTTTGGAAACATGGCAAAGATCATCCCGAATTCGTGGCGGCTCATCCCGCCGATATGGGCCGAACGCCTGGCAACAAATCTTCAAGCGGCGATTTTAGAACTCCCGAAGGGATCTATTTTTTTGAAAAAAAGCTCGAAAGCAAAGAGCTCGATTTTAACGAATACGGCAACATGGCCTTTACAATGAACTATCCCAATCTCTTTGATCGCTTTGAGAAAAAAACGGGCGGTGGAATTTGGCTTCATGCGATCCCCGACACAAAATCTTTGTTAAGAGGATCACGCGGTTGTGTGGTTGTTCGTAATAATATTATTTCGACTTTAAATCCTTATATCCAAATCGGTCGCACTCCGATTGTTGTGACCGATAAGGTGAAATATGTTTCTGCCGAGGAGCTTGTGATCAAGCGGAGTGAGGTCCTAACCTGGCTTGAAGCTTGGCGTAAAGATTGGGAATCAAAAGATATTGATGCCTACATCCAATTTTATCACGATGGCTTTAGTAGCACCGGAATGAACAAATCGGCATGGCGAAATTTTAAAAAGACCTTGAACGAAAAATACTCATTTATAAAAGTTGAACTCAAAGAGCCCGCAATTTTTGTTCAGGGCGACAAATGGATTATCCATTTTTATCAGGTGTATCAATCTGATCAAAAAACCGATTTTGGTGAAAAGACTTTATTTGTCACAACATCAAAAAGTCGACCCGCAATTTTGGGCGAAGTTTGGCAACCTCTTGCCGATCAACAAATTGCCCGAAAGCTTTCTTCGCAATCCGAGCCTCAGACTTTTTAATTAAAAACGACTAATAATTAAAACGGTCTGAGTTGGTGGAGTTATCCATCTTCAATTTTTCAGCTTGATGATTAAGATCTGGAAGTTCACGCATGCGCGTCTCAACTTCTTCTTCACTGATCACACCGAGGGTGAGATTGCGTTCGATCAATCGCGTATCAAATTTTTTTGCTTCTAAAGCTGAACCTAAATCTACCATCTAACTCCCTAGTTCCAGTATCGTGGGCCTTTTTGTTTATCTTCGTCTTGTGGATTGTTATTTACTACAAGCTTCAATTGGCGTCCATGTCTTTGAGTTCCCTTGCGCACGCGCCGGCTTTGGTAGCGGTTATAGCCCCACAAAAATAAAAATCCCGAAGCAATTCCACCCAGATGGGCAAGGTTGGCAATATCTCCACGAAAGCCTGACTCTAAAAGCATCACAAATTCGATTCCGCCCAAAAGCATCACAAAGTAGCGCGCCTTCATCGGAAACAGCATCATGAAAAAAACCAAACGCTCACCAAATAAAATTCCGTAAGCTACGAGCAATCCAAAAATTGCACCCGACGCGCCCACCACCGGAATCGTCAATGGAACAAAATTGTTGGTGATCAAAAAATAACCGAGCACCGCAAGCAAATACAAAATTCCCGCACCCGCTCCAGAAACCAAATAATAGGTGAGAAAAAACTTAGATCCCCAACGCTGCTCAAGTTCTGATCCGAGCCACCACAACATCACCATATTAAACACAACATGCATCACACCTTGGGAATGGATAAACATGTACGTGAGTGGTTGCCATATCCAAAAGCTGTTGATCATTTTTTCAGGAATCAGTCCGAGATACAAAAAGAGTGAGGCATCACCCATGACTAGATTTTGAAATATTAAAACACCAAAAAGCCAAACGCTCATATTGATGATGATGAGCCATTTTACTATTTTGGTCAGCGGCATCACCATCTGCATATTGTAATTCTGATTATTCATGGATTCACCTTTTGGGTTAATTCAATCAAAACACCCCCTGTTGCCCTCGGATGGACAAAAGCGATGAGACACTGATGGGCTCCCGGTTGTGGTTCTTGGTGCACCAACCGGATGTTTTGGTCTTTTAAATTTTTAAGAGTTGAGCGCAAATCCTGAACTCTAAGAGCGATATGGTGAATTCCGGGCCCGCGTTGATCAAGAAATTTTTGAACAGGTCCGGTTTTATTCAATGGTTCTAAAAGTTCGATCCGTGATTGATTTGTGAGCTCAAGCATTCCAACGCGCACCTTTTCATTTTCGACGATTTCAATATTCATGGTCTTAAAGCCAAGAGCCTCATAAAATCGAAAACCATTTTCAAGATTCTCAACCGCAATCCCAATATGATCGAGTTTATAACCTGCAAATGTCTCAGGAATATTCATAGCTCGAGGTTATCAAATCTTGGTTTTAATTTGTAGTAAGACTGCTCCAAAGTTTCAGGAAGGACTTTGGTGTTGGCAATCAGTGGAAAAAAGTTGGTGTCGCCCTTCCACCTGGGAATCAGATGCCAATGCAAATGGTCCGGAATCCCCGCCCCTGCTGCTGAGCCATGGTTGAGTCCAATGTTGAGTCCAGGACACTGATAGGCTTCAAGTAAAATTTCAGCACAGTGCTTTACGACTAAGCTCAACTTTTGAAAATCATCGTTTGAGAGCTTGGTGAGTTCCCCTAAATGTTTTCGAGGCAACACTAAGAGATGACCGGTATTGTAGGGATATTTATTTAAAATCACAATTTGCTTTGAAGAGCGCCATAGGACCAAGGTTTCAAAACTTTTGGTCTTTACCTTTGCGGCCTCACAAAAAACGCAAGCTTCGGAGCGCTGGCCCCGAACATAATCAAGGCGGTCCGGCCGCATGAGAATCTGACGCTCATTGGGCCATTTCGCCTTGGCCACTTAAAAGCTCCAGCTCCCAGGAACAAGATAAAGAGGCTTTCCTGAGAGGGCCAACGGGGTCACTCCAAGCACGTGGGACACACTGCTTTTTGCTTCATCCGAAAAATAATCCAAAAGGCTTTCGCGTTTTTTTGGTGGCTTAAATAATTTTGGTTTACCACTCAAACCCGCGAGCTTTCCGGCAATCCGGACCGCATCTTCAAATGTGCCAACCTCATCCGCAAATCCGAGTTTGACCGCGGTTTGACCCGTAAACACGCGGCCGTCGGTATTTTCATCGAGCACTTGCGGATCGATTTTGCGATTGTCACGCACGGTGGATTTAAATTGCTCATACACTTCGCTGATTAAAGATTGAAACAGCTTGTGCTCTTCGGGTCGCATCGCGCGATACTCGGAACCCGAATCCTTAAATTGACCTGAGGTGATTGTATAACGATGGACCTTGGCCCAGTCGTAGAGTTTTTCGAGATTTGCAAATTCCATGATCACACCAATAGAACCCATCAGGGTGCCCGGATTGGTGATGATCTTTGTTGCCGCAACCGCGATATAGTAGGCCCCACTGGCCGCAAGACCCGAGCAAGAAACCACAACCGGTTTTTTTAATTCATCACGAACACGCTTTAATTCCGAGAAGATCTCTTGGCTTGGACCTACCACTCCGCCGGGTGAGTTGACCTGGACCACAATGCCCTTAATTTTATCATCGTCGCGATAGTTTTTAAGCTTTTCTAAAAAATCTTTGCCATCGAGAATCATTCCCTCAAGCTCAAGATGAAGCAGAGAGTTTTCGCTCACCTTCGGATTAGATCCCCCCATCATTTGCATAACGCCGGTAAGGGAAATCAAGATCCCAACCAAAACCAAAAATCCAACCGCGGTGAAAATCCAACGAACCATTTTACTCATGATGTTTTAACTCCTGGAAAAGCTACAATAGGTGAAAATAAAAAAAACCCAAAGCCTTTTCGACTTTGGGTTTTGCAAATTTTTAAAAAATTTTAAGACTATTCTTCTTTACGATTTGCCTCGATCGATGCCTTGAGAGTTTCGCCAAAAATATCACCTAAGCTCGTTTTAGAAGAGCTTGTTACTTTTTTAACGTAGTCTTCAACATCCACTTTTTGCTCTCTTAGTTTCACAAGCTTCACGCTTAAACCAATTTTTCGAGCATCTTTGTCGATGGTGATGATCTCGGCACGGACCGTATCGCCCACTTTGACCACATCTTCAGGTTTTTCAACACGCTTGGTGCTGAGCTCACTGATATGGATCAAGCCTTCGATATCGGATTCAAGTTCAACAAAAACTCCAAAATCGGCTGTTTTTGTGACCTTCACATCGTGTTGCGAACCAATCTTATATTTGTCTTCGATATTGGCCCATGGATCATTTTCGAGTTGTTTGATTCCGAGGCTAAAGCGCTCGTTCTCAATATCAACGCCCAAAACAACCGCGCGCAATTTGTCGCCCTTCTTAAACATTTCTGAAGGATGATTGATGCGTTTGGTCCATGAAAAATCAGAAACGTGAACAAGTCCGTCAATGCCATCTTCAATTCCGATAAAGATCCCGAAATCGGTGATCGACTTGACCTCGCCCTCGATGATTGTTCCTGGAGGATAAGACTCTTTCATATCGAGCCATGGGTTGGGCTCAAGTTGTTTCATCCCCAGACTAATACGTCGGTTGGGAGTATCAACTTCAAGCACGATCACATTGACCTCATCGCCTACTTTTACAAGCTGCGAGGGGTGTTTGATTCGCTTGATCCAACTCATTTCGCTGACATGAATGAGACCTTCGATGCCTTCGGCCAATTCAACAAATGCGCCGTAATCTGCAAGCGACACAATTTTGCCACTGAGTTTTTTGCCCGTAGGAAATTGCGCCATAACGCTTTCCCATGGATCTGCATTCAGTTGTTTAAGACCGAGACTCACACGCTCTTTTTCATTGTCGAATTTGAGTACTTTGACTTCGATTTCGTCGCCCACATTGACAAGTTCTGAGGGATGTTTCACACGACCCCAGCTCATGTCGGTAATGTGAAGGAGTCCATCCATTCCGCCAAGATCGATAAATGCACCATAGTCAGTAATGTTTTTAACAATACCGCGAACAACCGATCCTTCTTTCATCGCATCCAAAGTTTGGGTGCGAAGAGTCTCGCGTTCTTCTTCTAGAAGTGCGCGACGCGAAAGAACAATGTTGCCACGTTTTTTATTAAACTTAATAACTTTAAATTTATAGCGCTTACCAATGTACACATCCATGTTTCGCACTGGGCGAAGATCAATCTGTGAACCCGGCAAGAAAGCTTTCACACCGATATCGACAGACAATCCACCCTTAACTTTGGCGATAATTGTACCTTCGATCACCTCTTGGTTTTCGGCGGCTCGTGAAATATCGTTCCATGCGCGCAACATGTCGGCTTTGTCTTTACTCAAGACCACCATGCCATTTTCATTTTCAATGCGATCAATATAAACTTCGACGACTTCGCCGACTTTTACATTACGTTCACCTTCGACAACCCGAAACTCAGAGATAGGAATAAGACCTTCGCTCTTGTAACTGATATCGACAAGAACGTAATCTTCTTGCACTTCAACGACGCGACCTGAAACAACGTCACCAACTTTGAAATCACTATCTTGAAGGCTCTGCTTGAACATCTGTTCAAACGTTTCGCCATTTGCTTGTTCCGGATTTCCGTAGAGACCCGGATTTGCGGGGACTTCTTTATCAGCTTCGTCGAGGATCGAGAGAACTTTGTCGCGTTCCGATTGTGCTTTTGATTTACTCAACTTAGACCCCATCTGTTCTGCCATACGCAAAGGTTACCTCCTCTGGGACACCCAACTCCCTTGCTTTAGAGGGGCCCTATTGAATTGAAAGTGATCCTCGGTTTTATAGACTCTCGCTTCGCAATGTCAACAATTACAAATGCACACGGGCGCAAATGACCTGATCCACGGCCTCGATCACCTGATTCAGAGTCATTGAACTCGAATCGATGACCACCGCATCGGTGGGAACTTGTAACGGAGCAATTTCGCGATTTGTGTCTTGAGAATCACGTTTTTTTTGTTCGCGCTCGACCTTTTCGAATTGCAAACCGTGTTCGATCGAACGTCTTTGGGCGCGGTCTTGAGCGTTGGCGGTTAAATAAATTTTTATTAACGCCTCGGGAAAAATCACGGTTCCGCAATCGCGTCCTTCGGCAATTAAGACCTCTAAACCCTTTTGGCAATCCCGCTGAGCTCGTAAAAGAGCCTGGCGCACGAGTGGAAATTGGCTGATCACGCTTGCGGCCTGCCCGGTTTTTTCAGAATAAATATCGTTGGTGATATCTTTATGATTATAAAAAACCTGGGTGCGCTCCAAGTCCATCTCCACACTCCATAATGGTTCGCGTGCAAGAACACTCAAAGTGAACTCATCTTTAAAATCAATTTTTTCTAAAAGCGCAACTTGAGCAAGTCCGCGAAAAAAAGCGCCAGTTGAGACCCAGGTCCAGCCGTGGCGCCGAGCAATTTCTCGGCTCACACTGCTTTTTCCTGAAGCGGCGGGTCCATCTAGGGTAATTATTTTTGTCGACATATTTAAAACCAATGCTTGAGCGAAATTCTGTAAAAGTTTATTTGTACCCGTTAATTGTTGCGATTATTAAGGACACAATATGAACTGGTCAATGGCCTTAAACATTGGTGAGGCCTTCGCCGAGGTTGTTCTCGTACGCGGAACCGAACAGCGGTCTCATCGATGGTTTCTTCCGGGTTTGCAATTTCCAAAAGTCCTTAATGAGTGGCTCAAGGCCGAAGACATCGGCGTGCTAGATTCTGTCCGAATCAGTGTTGATTGGATCAACACCATCATTCATCGAAAATTGGGACATCTCTGTGCGCTGATAGTCACCACCGGCTTTGAAAATCTTTTGGAACTGAACGGCCTTACTTCGATTCCGATTTCGCGTGATCATATCTTAGGATTATCTGAGCGCACTTTGGCGTTGGGGGAAATTTTGATCGAGCCCTCCACCGAAGATCTTGAATTTTTGGTGGCAAAACTTGAGCTCTTAAAAATTCGTCATGTGGCCGTGGGTCTTTTGCATAGTGATAAAAATGCGGCCAATCAAAACAAGGTGAAAACATTTTTTGAGGCTCATGGATTGAAAGTCTACACCTCAGAAACTCATGGATCAGAAAAAGAGCGCTGGAACGAAGCCTTGCTCAATGCCTCTTGCACCGAACTTTATGAGCAGTGGCTTGAGGCGATCATCACAACTCTCGAACCTTATGTTACTCTTGAAACTCCGATAGAGATTTTGACCGAAAATGGTTTTATTTCTGCTCGCCAAAAACACAGCGCGGTGAGCACCCGCTCTGGACTCAAAAATTCACTCAAACGGTTTTTTAAATCTCAACCCTTTACTTATTTTGGTTTAGAGCAATTTTTTGATTTCACCGACGAAGACCTGCCGCTTCAACCTCTAAACACCTTACGCACCGGATTTTTTGGCGTGGTGGAATTCCATACCAAGTCGGTTCAATATGAAGTTGGGCCAATGGGATTTGGTCGCGGACAAAATGTGACGGTTTTAGATATAGCGTGGCAGGAACTGCAGATGAGTGAGCCCGCAGAACTGCTTCAAAAATTTTCGGACAAGAGCAGAAAAAGAATTAACGAAGCTCTTTTGGCTTTGTCGCGACCTCTCTTAAATGAAGAGCGCACAAGCGCATTTAATCTTTTAGAAATTTTAAAATCTGAAATGCGCTACGCGTTTGCCGATCTCAAGGGCCATCAAATGAGTGGTCCACTGGCAAAAACATTTGCCCCTCTGATGCCGCACCCTTCGCATTTGATCAAACAGGGTTTGGGATTTGAAGCCTCGCTTGGACTTTTAAAGGAACGTGATGAATAAACGAATTGATTCGCAACATTTATTTGCTCAACTCAAAAGTTGCGTGCGCAAATCTCAGTTGCTCGCCCTCTCGCTCAACGGCAAAACATGCCTTTCGATGGAAGCCCAAGAATTGGTCGATCTTGGTTTGATTCCCTTGGCTCTTGAAACCACCACCAAGTATTTTAGTCTCAAACCGGGCGAGATGGTGATGCTCAATGATCCCTACAGTGGTGGATCTGGGCCGATGACTCTGACGGTGATCGGAGCGATCACTAAAGACTTTTTTGCGGTCGACCGTATTGGTTTTAGAAATCACGGAACTTTGAGAATTCCCCCCACTCCGGTTCAACCTGCGATACTTGAGATCTTAAAAAATCATCCTGAAAGCTCAAAAGACTTTGAAATCTTGGTTCCTGAATTTATTAAAAAATTTGAAACCAAATTGCAGAACTTAAAAACAAGTCGAAGTTTTATAGATTTACAAAAAAGTATTCCGCGCATTCATGAGGCGCTGACATTTTCGCAGCAGATCTTTTCGGATCGACTACGCGAAATGCCCAGTAGCGAAGCGATTGATGAGATCCACTTCCAAGACCACACAAAAATCCGATTAAAAACTTCGATCAAGCATGGAGATATGAGTTTTGATTTTAGTGGAACATCCGCACCTTTAGGTTTTGGAATCAATGACCGAGCGACCGCAGGGGTTTGCCTTTCGTCTTTACTTAAAGCGATTCAGTTTAGTGGACCAGTTCATTCAAAACTTTTTGATTGTTTAAAAATTCAGACCCCCCAAAATTCTATTGTGAATGCCAAATTTCCATTTTCGCTCGAGCTTGGTTTAACCGAAGGGGCACGAGCCTTATCGGTTTTGGTTTTACGCACTCTTCGGCATCTGGATCGAAGTCTTTCCACCGCAGAAAATTGCACAGGGCTTTGCACTTACAAACTCAAATTTGAATCCGGCAAAAGCTTTAGCGATCATCTGCTGCCTGGGACCGGAGCCAGTGATCATTGCCATGGCACGCATGGGGTCCGGTTTTTAGAAAGTGTTGAGAATATCGAACAACACTTTCCGTTAAGATTTCATACTTTTAATTTGCGCAAAAATTCTGGCGGCGGCGGTGAATATCTCGGAGGACTGGGTCAAACCAAGGTGATCGAGGTGCTTGAAAATGGCCATCTCGATTGGTCGATGCTGCCTTATCACCATAGCCCCGAAGGGGTTCAGGGCGGTCAAGCCGGGAGTTTATCTGAAATCGCTTTGATTCGAAAGGGTCATCACGACCTGATTCATTTGCCTTATAAGGGACTCGAGACTGTTTTCGCCGGTGACCGTATTATTTTACAGACCGGCGGGGGTGGTGGGTTTGGCGAGGTTCAGGTCTGAATCACCGCGCCTAAAGAAATTAATTTTTGACGGATCTCATCAATATGATCGAGACTCTTAGTCTCCAAAACAAATTCAATTTGTGTTTCGCTAAATGTTAGGTGGGTACTCAACCGGTCGTGATGGACTTGGAGGATATTGGCCCGTGTTTCGGCGATTGCACCGGTTAACAAATGAAGAATTCCGGGACGATCAAAAACGGTAACCCGAATGCGCGTGAGTCTTCCGCGTTGTGAGAGCCCGCGCTCAATCAATTTTGACATCATGTTTAGATCAATATTGCCGCCACATAAAAGAATGCAGGTCTTTTCGCCCAAGTTCCAGTTGGCTTTGGCTGCGGCTGCAAGTCCAATCGCTCCCGATCCTTCGACCACCGCCTTTGCGCGCTCGAGCAGCATCACGATGGCCTCTGCAATTTCGTCTTCTTTTACCGTTACAATATCATCCACATATTTTGAGAGATAGAGATCACAGATTTCGGGAGTTGCGGTTTTGATCGCAAGCCCCTCGGCAATGGTTGGCCGCTTGGTCGATTGCTTTTGTCCTTCACCCTTAAAAAGATGATACATCGCAGGTGCATGCTCAGGTACCGCCCCGTAAATCCGCACCTTGGGATTTAACGTCTTGATTGCTGTGGCGATGCCACTCATCAACCCACCCCCACCCACCGGGATCACAATCGAATCAAGGTCAGGAAGTTGCTCTAAAACTTCAAGCCCGATTGTGCCTTGTCCGGCAATCACCAAAGAATCAAGATAAGGGTGAACGAAGGTATAACCCTTTTGTTTTTCGAGCTCGCGCGCGTGAGCATAAGCCTCATCATAAATATCGCCGTGAAGAATGACATGAGCCCCGTAACCCTGAGTCGCCGCGACTTTAACAAGCGGTGAGGTCACGGGCATTACGATATTGGCCTTTACCCCAACACGCGCTGCCGAATAGGCAACACCTTGGGCATGATTGCCCGCACTGCTTGCGACAACACCGCAGCGCTTTTCTTCTCCGTTAAGATTTAAAATTTTATTAAGAGCACCGCGAATTTTAAAACTTCCGGTGGTCTGTTGATTTTCAAATTTGAGATATGTTTTTGCACCCAGCCACTTGGTAAAACTTCGCGAGTAGCCCAGTTGGGTGATTTGAATTTCATTTTGGATCAGCTTGCGAGCGCGCTCAATATCTTCAAGCGTGATCGCCTTCACTCTTGTTCCCATAAAGCATTAAGGCCTTGAATTGGCCAACATTCGCCGGGCAGAAACACAGGGCGGAGACCAAAATCTGAGGATAGTGGAGCAAGCGCTTGATCAAAAAAATAAAAGGGCGAAAAGTGTTTTCCACATCCGTCACATTTTGAAACAGATTCGATCTTGGATTCGGTGATGCTGCTACAAATGTGACATCTTCGGATATTTGATATTGATTTCAAAACTGTGCCCCCTCTTTCTAGTTTAGTCTGATAAACAGAGGGGCCGCAAGAGGGTGTGGTGACCAATGACTTTTCACACCGTTGTGATTAAAGGACTTAACGCAGACTTGCCCTAATTATTCTTCGCACACTTCGGCAATGGACGCGAGCGTCACCGGATCCAGCGAGGCTTTGCCAATCAAAAACCCATCGACCACCGCAAGTTGAGCCAAGGATTTTGCGTTCTGCTCGTTAACACTTCCTCCGTAAAGAACCGGCGCTTTTTTGGGCAATATATCCAATATGATCTGATGCGCCTCTTTGACCTGTTCGATACTTGCCACTTCGCCGGTCCCAATTGCCCAAACCGGCTCATAGGCAATCACAAATTTTTTGTTTGGATCTAATAATTTTAAGCCGACATCAAGTTGGCGTTTGAGAACTTCGCGCACCTGATTATTTTTTCGCTGATCTAGGGTTTCGCCCACACAGAGTAGCGGAATGAGTCCGGCTCCTTGAGCGATCTTAAACTTTGTTTGAATGATCTCGTCGGTCTCGTGAAACAATTGGCGGCGTTCGCTATGTCCAACCAGTGCATAACGGGCGCCGCACTCTGCAGCCACACTTGCCGAAATCTCTCCGGTCAATGCTCCTGTCAATTCGGTTGAGATATTTTGAACCCCTAAAAATAATTTTGATCCCCTAATTTTTTGATCCGCTGTTTGCAAGACCAAAGCTTGAGGGAAAATCAAAAACTCATGGGGTGAGCTTTTGATCATAAATAAAAATTCTTCTAAATATTTTTTGGTTTCGCTTAAGCCCTTATTGAGCTTCCAATTTCCGGCAATGATTTTCATATTTCGTCCTCAACAATTTCGGAGCGTTTGCGCGCTCTCAAAGCTTCAATCCCAGGTAATTTACGGCCTTCGAGATATTCTAAGCTTGCGCCTCCACCGGTGGAGATGTGGCCCATTTTTGAAGCGTAGCCCGAGGCTTCGGCCGCTGCGGCTGAATCACCGCCGCCAACAATTGTGAGAGCTGAACTCTCCGCCAAGGCTTTTGCCACCCCAAAAGTCCCTTGCGAGAGTTGAGGCTTTTCAAAAACACCCATCGGTCCATTCCAAAAAATTGTGCGAGCGCGGGCAATGACCTTTTGAAATTCGATTAAAGTTTTTGGACCAATATCAAGACCCATAAATCCATCATCAATGGCCGAGGAATTTGTGGTGCGCAAATTTTCAACCCGATCAAAACTTTCGCTCACTACATGGTCCACAGGCAGATAGATTTTTTTATTGCGCGCACTCATCCGGTCTAAAAGTTCTTTGGCAAAACGAACCTTATCTTTTTCAACACGAGAATTTCCAACTGAAACATTTTGTGCCGCCAAAAATGTATACGCCATGGCACCGCCGACAATAAACGAGTCCACACGGTCCACCAAATTTTCGATCACTTTAATTTTGTCGCTCACTTTTGATCCGCCCAAGATTGCAACAAATGGCGACTCACTTTTAAATCGAACCAGATCGAGCATTTCGATTTCTTTTTTGATCAAAAATCCAATGCCGTGTTTGGCCACGAATTCGGGTAATCGTGTTATCGACATGTGCGCCCGATGTGAGGCCCCAAAGGCATCGTTGATATAAATATCAACGTACTCGGCAATCGCTTGAGCATATTCGGGTTCATTTTTTTCTTCACCTGGATCAAATCGTAAATTTTCGAGCAAGATCAGCTGATTTTTTTTGAGTCCCGAAAGCAAAGCCTTTGGAGTTTCAGATCGCGGATCTTCGGTAAGAATCACATCCATATCTAAAAGAGCCTGAAGTCGTCGCGCAATCGGCTCCATCGATAAAGTGGTTCGGTCTTCGGGTGTGGTGGGACGACCTAAATGGGAGGCCAACACTAATTTTGCGCCGTGATCGCGTGCAAACTCGATGGTTGGAATGGCGGCTCGAATGCGGGTGTCATCAGAGATTTCGCCGTTTTGTAGCGGCACATTAAGATCTAAGCGAAGAAAAACTTTTTTTCCTTCCAGCTTAAAATCATTGATCACTTTGATCCCGTCGAGGGTTTTATTATGCATTCTTTAAATTCCTTTTTTAGCCATATCCAATGCCATGTCGACCATACGTTCTGAAAAACCAACCTCATTGTCATACCAAGAAAACACTTTGGCAAAATTCGAACCCATCACCATCGTGCACTGAAGATCAACAATCGAGCTGTGGGGATTTCCGATAAAATCAACACTGACCAACGGATCTTTTTCCACCGCAAGAATTCCTTTAAGGGTCGTATTTGCAGCCTCAGTCAAAGCTTGATTGATCGATTCGACACTCACCTCTTTTTTAGAAATAAAAGTCAGATCAACAAGACTGACATCGGGTGTGGGAACACGGATCGATGTGCCATCAAATTTTCCTTTTAGTTCAGGAATGATTTCGCCCACCGTCTTTGCGGCACCAGTTGTAGTGGGAATCATCGAGACCGCAGCCGAGCGCGCGCGGCGCAAATCCTTGTGTGGAGCATCGAGAAGTTGTTGATCATTGGTGTAGGAATGAATGGTTGTCATCAATCCCTTTTCGATTCCAAATCGATCTTCCAAAACGCGAGCAATCGGCGCCAAACAATTGGTGGTGCACGAGGCATTGCTAATCACATAGTGTTTTTGTGGATCATACATTTGATGATTGATTCCGTAGACCATTGTCAAATCCACACCGGGTGAGGGTGCAGAGACCAAAACACGTTTCGCTCCGGCTTTGATATGTTTGGTAAAATCCTCTTTGGTTTTGAATACACCCGTGCATTCCAAAACTAGATCACAACCCCATGCCTTCCACGGAATATCTGCTGGGTCTTTACAGGCCGAGAGCGCAATTTTTTTGCCATTCACGATCAGATTATTTTTGTCGTGTTGAACATCCGCTTTGAATTGGCCGTGGGTGCTATCATATTTCAACAGATGTGCGGCTTGCTCAGCATCACCTAAATTGTTGATACCGACAATATCGAATTTTTCAAAACCCGCACGAAATAAAATTCGTCCGATACGTCCAAAACCATTGATGCCTACTTTTAATTTCATATTTCCTCCAAGCCAGATGTTTGGCTTACATGAAGTTCATTTTTGAAAATAGCTTTTTTGCGTTATCTTGGGTGATCTTCGAAAACTCTGTTAAAGAAATGTTTCTCATCTCGCTCACACACTTTGCAGTCTCAACCACAAAAGCGGGAACATTTTTTTTACCACGAAAAGGCACTGGACTTAAGAAGGGCGAATCGGTTTCGACATGAATCCGATCAAGTGGGATAGTTAAAACCACATCACGCAAAGCTTGGGCATTTTTGAATGTGACAATTCCACTGATCGAAATATTGAGTCCCAATTCGAGCGCTTGATCACACAACCACTGCGTCCCGGTAAAACAATGAAGAATCCCGCGAACCCGGCCGCCAAATTCTTTTAATATTTCCACCGTGTCCTGTTCGGCCTCACGGGTATGAATCTGCACCGGTAAATCTTTGCTCAAAGCAATTTCAAGCTGACGCCGAAAAACTTTTTTTTGAACCTCGCGATCCGAAGTCTCGCGGTAATAATCAAGCCCCATTTCGCCTGCGGCAACAACCCTTGGATGCTCAAAACTCTGAAGTAAAAACTCTTCGATCTCTGTTGAATAGTGCGCAGCCTCTTCGGGATGAATTCCCAAACTGGCATAAACATAGGGCGAAAATTGATCGGCGTAGCCTAACACTTTTTTGAGGTCATCGGGATGGGTCCCAATCGAAATCATGCGGGTGACATTGGCCGCTTGCGCCTGCTTGACCGCTTCTTCAGGCGGGATCTCAAGGATGTTGAGATGTGCATGAACATCGGTCCACTCCATTTCAAAAATTCTCCATAATTAAATTTTTATCGACATGAGCTTTTAAATCATCATCCATCTTCAACAGATTTTTAAAAATCAGATCGAGCTGACGTGTCTCGAGTGGAATCGCCTCAATCAAATCTTGATGAATCAAAGAGGTCGAGAGTTTTTGCACCCGAAAGTCGCGCACCATCTGTCTTAATAAACGTGTGACCTGATTGAGATCTTGATTTTTAAGACCCGCAAAAATTTCCCTCGTCGGTTGATTTTTCAGCCGCTTTTTTAAAAGGTCGTAGCAGGTTTGTCTTAAAGAATTATCACCCATAAGATTCTTTAACGCCTCAACCTGACCGAGCGAGGCCTTGTACATCCACGGCTCAGCGGCGGGCTCAATTTTTTTTAAGGCCTCTTGAGAAAGTGCACCAAATCGGACTTGCTCGGATCGTGAACGTAGAGTTGGCAAAACCATATGAAGATTTGAGGTGATCAAAAAAAAGAAAGTGTCTGGAGGTGGCTCCTCAAGATTTTTGAGCAAGGCATTGGCCGCAGGTGGAGTCATTTGACTTAGATCATCGATAACAATCACTCGCTTGGCGCTTTTCAGTTTTAAAAAATCAATCACAGTTTCGGACTGGGCCAATTTGATTTGGGTTTCTGATCGAACCACCAGCAGGGATTCATGCTGCTCATTTTCTACACGCAAACAAGACCCGCACTGTCCGCATCCACCAGAAACACACAATATCTTTTGGGCAAATCCGAGGGCCACCTTTTTTTTGCCCACATTGGGTGGCCCAACCAAAAGGTGCACTGGCTTTTGGAGCGATCGATCGAGTTTTGAAATTGCGGCATCTTGGCCAAAAACATTTTTTAGGATTTGAGCCATTGTCGCCTTTTTAATTCTAACAAGAGATTATCAAAAAGAACTTCTGGCGATTGGCTCGAGGAATCGAGCACCAGCCAAGTTTCGGTCACCAGTTCGAGATATTTTTTGCGCACGCGTTCGTGAAAGTCCTTGGCTTCAGCTTCGAGACGATCAAGTTTAAAGTTTTTTTTGCGTTCGGCACTTTTTTCTACGCTGAGGTCTAACAGAACTGTGAGGTCGGGCTTGATATTTTGGGTGGCAAAATTGTCTATAGTCTCGATCATTTTGAAATCCAGATTTCTCCCGCCGCATTGAAATGCATAGGTCGAGGCCGAAAAACGATCACAAAGCACCCACATATTTTTTTGTAAACTGGGTTTGATTAATTTTTCCACATGCTGACTGCGTGCGGCTTCGTACAACAAAACTTCGGCTAATGAAACAGGCTCGTCAGAAGTTTTTTTTAACAACAAGGCCCGAATCTCTTCGGCTAAGGGGGTTCCGCCGGGTTCGCGCGTGACCACATGCTCTTGACCCTTTTGTTTTAAATAAGTGCTGAGGCGTCGGACCAGGGTGGATTTTCCCGAACCATCAAGGCCCTCAAAAACAACAAACGGCATAATCTTTGACTCCGTGAATATCCATCCTCTATACCTGTTGATCGGAGGAATTGAAATGATCACACTTGTCGCCGTACTTCACCTGCTTTCTGCTCTAACTTTGATATTGCTAGTTTTGATTCAAGATCCAAAAGGTGGGGCCATGGGCGTCTTTGGCGCTGGCGGAAGTAGCTCAAACAGTTTCTTTGGCTCAACCGGTGCAACTAATTTTTTATCAAAATTGACCCGCTGGATGGCGATCGTTTTTGCTTGCTGCTGTTTGATGTTGGCCTATCTCAACACTCGACACGGCGGCAGTGCGATGGATAATTTTGCGGCACCTTCAGCTCCCGCTGCACCTTCGGCACCCGCAAGTGCTGCTCCCTCTGCCCCAACCTCCGAAGCCCCACAGACTCCTCCCGAAAGTAAATGAGCTATTTTTGGCAAGGGCTAAAAATTGGTTTAGCTCTGCTTGCGCTCTTGGTGTTGTGGAAAAATCAATCGATTGCCAATTATTTTAATTCTCATTTTTTTGCAAAGCCCTCTGCACCCCTCTTGCGTGAGGTTGCAACCGTTTTAGAAATTAAAGGACATGTGACCACACCCTCAGCGTTGGTGGAAAATACCGAAGTCGAAATCGGTAAGGAGAGTGCACTCCGGGTTCAATTTTTTGATGGCACCGAACTCGAATTTTTATCTGAAACCCGAGTGGTCTTTGATTTTTGGAATCGGATGATGCCCAACTCACCGGCACTGGTATGGATGCTCAACGGCGATTTTAATTTGATCAAAGCAGGCTCAATGGATCAGGTTTTTATGGTGCATGCGGGCCAAATATTTACTCCTTCCACCAAACCGAAAAAATGGACCCCGCCCGTTGTGGTTGCGGTTGAAACCGAAAAAACAGAAGCGCCTGCGCCACTTGTTGTTCAACCAAAGAGCCAGTCCCTTTCGTTAACGAATGAATATATGGACGACATGATCGCCAACCAACGTCAGCGTCTTATCAATTGTCAGCAAAATACGGCGCGCGCCGAAGGCGAGGCAAACGGGTTGATTGTGGTTGGATTTCGAATTACCAACGAGGGCAAAGTTTTGGAGCCAAGAGTGATTGGTGCAACCGAACTGGATCAAGGACTGCAAAATTGTGTTTTAGAAGTGATCTCCGAAATACGATTTAAATCTTTTGTGGGAGCTGAGATTGTGCGCTCCATTGAATTCAATTTCGAATAGTTTTAGCGATAGTCATGAAGATAGTCGACGTCATTGGGAACCCATGGATCTGTCGCCCCTTCGACCTCAAATACCCGCGAACCAATTTGGGTTGTGACTGATGAGGGCTCAACCGGACTCAACCATCTTTTTGGAAAAATCTGATGTTCGATCAAATAAGGAATTATTTTTTCGACCACGGGTGCACCCAAAACTTTTCGTTTGATCATGTCGACTAAGCTTCCCTGAAGCTCTTCGCTGGTGAAAAAAAAGTTGAGCATCAGATCCTGGGCAATTTTTAAAACCTGTTCTTCGGTCAGACGCTGATCCTGACAGAGATCAAGAGCCACCTGAAAACTGTTGTAGGTGGGCACAGTTCGTCTGCCAAATTTGGCGTAGTATTCGGCATCGGTATCATCAGCCAAATTGATATAAATCTTTTCGATCGGATCTTGTTCAGGCACTTGAGATTGTAAATTTAAAATCAATTCGGTTTGCTCACCGGTCACACGGTAGGCCTTTAAGATGTGTTCCAATCGTGAGTCTTTTATTCGTCGGGCGCAAATGTCTGAGTACAGAGAATAGATCACCGCATCGGATTCGCTATCATCGCCCCACATCACCTGTCGCACACGCTCGCCCAAAAATAATCGCATCTGCAAAAGAGCTTGAAGTTTGTAGCCGACCTGTTGGGTCAGCCGCCACAGTCTTGAAGGCACAAGGTTTTGAAGATTGTCTTTAAAAAAAATGCCAAAGGGATAAATACCATCAAGGTTGAGTTTTTGATGAATGCGGTATTCGAGTTGCGGCGGCGATCCGGTGATAAAATAAATCGGGAAATCAAAAGGAGATTTATTTGATTCTTGCAGCGAATTTCTTAAAGCGCGAACTAAGGTAGCGGTGCCGGGAACATTGCGTTTTTGAAATGCTTTTTCGAGCGCTGTTTTGATGAGCCCGATTGGCGACTCAAAGCGTGTGTCCAAATAAGTTTTATCGAGATCCCAAACAAATACCTCACGGGAATCTTTCTCTGCGGTACCTTGTGCGTAACGAAAGAAAACGACATCCTGAGTAATTTCAGCTCGATCGCGCCAGTCAGACATGCCGTGGACAACCTCTTTTACCGTGTGCTAGTGAATCCTCATGATACTGAAAAGCATTGAAGAATGCGATCGCCGATTCGATTTTTTTTCATTAAAGGTCTGGCCCACCGCTTTGCCTCCCATTGCGTATAAGTCACACCTTCTCTGCGGCTTTGCGCGCCGTGATGGAATCGCAATCTCGATAGATAACACTGCACTCGAGATCTTGCTGATTGCCATCTACAAAGAATTAAATATTTTTGAACTCTCAAGGCTTTTTGCGATTGAGCCTCAACTTGATTTTTCTTACCTCGCCGAAAGGTCAGGTTTTTCTTGGTGTGAAAATCTTAAACTCAGTTTGATCACGATAAAGAATCTTGATTTAGCCACTCAGCACTGGATGGAACAAAAAAGTTTTTCGGCACGGGATATACAAATACTTCGATCTTTTTCGGATTATCAAAAGTTGATTCCAATTTTTGACTATCTTAAAAATTCTTCGGCCTCAAAATCAGAAGCGGTTCAAATTTTAGAGATCGCGGGTGAGCTGATTCTTTTAGAGCGCCCTCTTCCCCAACTCAATACTTCGTCAGCCGCCCTCATTGAAGATCTTGAAAAATTAAGATCACCAATGGCCAACTCCACGACCCAAACCAAAAACAATAAATTGGGTGAGTGGTCATGGCCCAAGTCGACCTCAGGAAAATTTATGAGGCGTGGAGACCAAACTCAAATTGAAGTGAAAATCCAAGCAAGCTCTGCCCAAGAACTCAAAACTAGGTTAAGCGCCTTGGAGGGTTTGAGTGCCTACCTTTGATCACATATTTATTGATGAGCGAGCAAAGACCAGTGCTGTGGCCCAAAGATTTAAAACTTTGTTTTCAAATTGGACCATCACAACATCGCAGCCATTTGATGAAGGGACTTTGTCGCCTCAAGAATTTGATCGCTCTAAAAGAAATTTATTTATAACACCTTTCGAAGGTCAGTTTTTTAAGCGGTGTCCAGGTTCACGACCAGGCCTTCAGTGCTGCAATTACTTCGTGCTGAATCTTGGACTTCAATGCGATATGAATTGTTCCTACTGCTATTTACAAAGTTTTATTAATTCACCGGTACTTAAAGTTTACAGCAATATCGAAAAAGCTTTTTCAGAACTTGATCAATTTTCAAATTTAAATGGATTGCGGATTGGCACAGGCGAAGTGATTGATTCATTAAGTCTTGATCCTTTGACGTTGTATTCGAATCTTTTGATCGAGTACTTTCGATCGCGTCCTCAATGGACACTCGAATTTAAGACCAAATCGGCCCATGTCGATCAGTTTTTGGATTGTCCCCATGCCCAAAATGTTTTGGTCAGCTGGTCGATCAATCCCCAATTTATTATTTCAAGCGAAGAGCATTTAACCGCTTCGCTTGATGAGCGCTTTGAAGCTGCCAAAAAATGTATAGCCAATAAATTTAAAGTGGCCTTTCATCTTGACCCATTGATTTGGCATCCCGAGTGGAAGCAAAATTACGGCGAACTTGTCGACCGTATCTGTGCGGAGTTTTCGCCCGAAGATTTGACCACATTGTCGGTAGGTGCATTGCGCTTTCAACCCGAGCAAAAAGCGATGATGCGCGAACGCTTCGGCATGAAGAGTTATGTCACACAGGCAGAGATGTTTAAAAGCAAAGATGGAAAGTTACGATATGCCCAAGAAATCAGAAACGAAATGTTTGAGTTTGTGGTCAGTCGATTTCGCCAACATGAAAAAAAATGGCGCATCTTTTTGTGCATGGAAACTCCCGAATCTTGGCTTAAGGCATTTGATTCACAACCCCAAAAGCTCGAAAATCTAAATTCACTTTACGATTCGACCAATCTTAGAAATTATAAAAAATTGCGTTTAGAGAGCGAGCAATAAGAAAGCGGCGATATTTCCGATAAAGGTCACTGCGGCTACCAGCGGCTTCCACTCTCGAACTTGTGTTTGAACCGGACTCATCTCGGGATTGTAGATTGCGGGATTGGCATTTTTTAATTTGTCGCTTAAGCGAAATTCCGACTGCAGCCGATTGACCTCTTTTGGAAATCGCACCAGCGCAAATTCTTTGATTGGATCTTTGGTTGTGCGCGTGAGCTCAACCACCGCAAATTCTTTTTCGATTCGCGACACCTTGCCTTCGGCATAGACTTCAACTTTTCCACCTTCTAAAAAGACAGGTTTAAAGTTGACCGCTTCCACTTTGATCAGCTGAGCATCATCGCCCGGATGAATATGGGTGTTGAGACCCATCTCCACATGAATATAACTTTTTTTATTTTCCTTATAGACTGGCGCATTTTTG
Source organism: Bdellovibrionales bacterium (assembly GCA_965199825.1). Lineage (GTDB taxonomy): Bacteria > Bdellovibrionota > Bdellovibrionia > Bdellovibrionales > UBA1609 > CBDATP01. The sequence continues at coordinate 105,433 of OZ241329.1, forward strand.
ATCGGATCAATTTCAACATAGGCCTGGTAGGGAATGCTTGCCAAAAAATCATTGGCCAATTTTTTTGCTGCCGGCATCAATTGATCTTGGATCGGGACTGAGGGATTCACATTGAATTCATTGTTCCAAAGTAATCGTCCATAGTCGGCATCGTAGACAAGCATATGCAGTTTACGATCACGGTAGTAAAGGGTGATCAGCGCATTGGCATCCAGAATGGTGCCTAAGGTGATTGCATCTGCAGGAGTCAATTCACCTCGGGGCTGATAGACATCTTTTTGTTGAAGAAAATTTTTTGAGGCAATCAAAAATCTTTTGTTGGAGGTCAGGATCTCTCGTACCGCAAACCAGGAATCCTCAGATCCCTTCGCAAGTCCTGGATCGGCCTTCATCGGAAACACCGAAATCCTGCGCACCAGCTGATGTTGGCTTTGGCCCATTGCCGAATAACTAAAAAGGACCAAACAAAAAAGAAATTTCATCTCGCTAAGTTTAAACGAGAGCTTTTGGAATAGCAATCCAGCCTTCGAGCTTAGGAAAATCCTTGGGCCGTGGCTCGCAATGACCTTGAAATTGTAAAACCGCGGTCAGTGCACAAATAAATGCTTCAAACGCCTGATTATTTTCAACCATCACCCGTTTATCTTGCTCGTAAACAAATGAGACCTGGCTCGCGATGATTTGCTCGATGATGGCGCGGCGAGAAACATCTCCACCCACGCTGTGTTTGTGAAAGAGCAGATGCCTTTTATCAACACCAATCGATCTGCCGATCCGATAAACACTTAAAGTTGGAAACACCTCGATTTTTTTTATATCGATCCTTCGCATGAGATAGTTCATGCGAGCTGTGAGCGGGGCCATATTTGCGCCGAGGGCATGACCCAGATGAAACGGAATTTCGAGTTCGGTTTGAAGATACTGCTCTACACAGCGCTCGGTGTAGGGAGTAAATAATTTTTTACGCTTGTCGGTTTTTTTTTGATGATGCTTCCACATCCATAAAATTTCGGGCTCGGTGCAAGTTTCAAAGCCGGGACATTTGCAAGTGCAGTCAAAACATTTTGGCAAAGTTAATGGGGCATCGAATGCGATCAACTCCACTTTGCCAATACTTTGAATCAGATTGAGAAGTTCGGCGTCCCCGCTGGTGTTAAGCTCACTCGAGATCCGGTCAAACAAGCGCGAGAGAAAAATCTTTTTTTGTTGAGGAAAATATTCGATCAATGCCAGCCGTGTGCGGTCGGTTTTTCCACCCCCTAGGGCCACTCCTAAAAAGCGGTGAACTTTAAGATCCATTTGGGTATGAGGCGCCCAATCGACATCCTTCGATTTCTTTTTTTTGGCCATTAAAATAAGAGCCTTGCGTCTAAGACTTTAAATCCTTCGTCGGTGCAGGCTCTTGCCACTTGGGATTTCAATTGGGATTTTGACCAAATAAAAACACAGCCTCCACCGCCGGCTCCACAGATCTTGATGGTGTCAGCACCTGACTTGAGTGCAACCTCATCCAGTCGCAAAATCTCTGGGCTCGAAAAAGAATCGGTCAGGAGCAAGCGACATCGCAACTCTTCACGCAGACAATCTTTTAAATCTTCAAACCGCTTTTGGGTTAAAACTTTTAGAGTTTTGTGTGAGACATCACGAAGACTTTTTAATGCGCCAAGAACAGTGGCATTGCCCTCCACCGCACCCTTGATCACCTGCCAATTATTAAGTCCCGAGTGATGAGGTTGGCCTGTATAAACTAAAGTGATCCGATCGGCCAATTCTGTAAGAGGCTCCATTTTAATTGGCTCAAGGCCCCGCGGGCTAAAATGAATCGCATAGAGTCCAGGATCAAACGCGGGCACATAGTCTTGCGTGCCCGTTGGTTTTTTTAAAACAAAGGCTTCGATATTGTGAGCAATGGTCACTGCGGTTTTGAGATCTAATTTTTGATCTGTGAATTCAGCAAAAGCTTTGATTAGAGAAATGCATAAGCTTGAGCTTGCACCCAAGCCACCGCCAACAGGGCTTTCGGAGCGGGTCGAAAGCCGGAATCCTTTTTGGGGTTTAAAAAAATTAATCACCGCTTTGATCAAACTCAACTGAGGCGAATCATTATTCAAAAATTCGGTTAAATCTTTTACGCTACAACTATAATCAAGATCAGTAACATGGACCTCAATGCTTTGATCATTCAGTGCTTCAAGATCGGCATAGGTAAAAACATCGATAGACACATTGAGGGTCACACAATCCGAAATTAAATTATAGAGTGGCCAACAGTCCAACGTTCCACCCGCAAGGTCGATACGCGTTGGGCTTTTGATTTGAATCATTGTTTTGGACTACTTTTGATAAGCGTCTGAAACGGAAGAACACTAAACGCCCCCGTTTTGACTCCCACCACTTCTTTAACCAAAGAGGTCTTTACAAAATAGGTGGGGGGCGAATTTTTGTCTCGTTGATATTCATCACCCCAAAACAAGCTGTATACCACACTGCCTTCAGCATCTTTCATCACCACGCTGTTTTTGGGAGGAGTGAGACCTTTGGGTGCGACTTTAAACGAAAAGGTGTCGACCTCAAGATTTTTTAGTTTTTCAAAAAGTTCCTGAAGCTTATCCACATCCAATTGTTTTTGCTCAGCAGGTTGTGCAAGTTCCCACGTTGTTCCATTTTTTTTGACGTCCACCGAAGTGAGTGCTGTGTGGATTGAAACCGTCTGCACTTTTTCGAGATTAAACCGAAAGGGCTCTTTGCGATCTCGCAAATCCAGAGAGGATTTATTGAGTTTTTCGACAAGAATTCGTGCGACTTTAAAAATTTGTGGTCGTGTGCTGGTGGTCACAAAAAAATCTTCGACTCCGTGTTTTTGACCAAACTGGAGCTCGATCGGGGCTTGGTCTTTTTCGGCCAAGGTCAATTTGATTTTAAAAATGGGTTTCTGAAGCCCGGTGTCACTTAAAACTTTTGGATCCTTAGTTTCGGAAACAAATTGCTGGGCCTTAAGGGCTTTGATGTCGGTGATAAAATTTTCGACCAAGCTTGTTTCAAGAGGAAAACTTGGCCCCTTTTTAAATTTCCATTTTTCGCCGTCTTTAACTAAATCAAAATGATCGACCCCATCAACACTCAGTTCTGATAAATTAAAGGATGGAGATAAAATTTGTTTATTGCGGAAATCAAGCGCCGATTTGGACGCGAGCCTTGTCCATGCCGCGGCCCCAAGATAGAGTTTGTCGCTAAATTTAATATAGGTGCTTCCGTCATAAGCGGTCTTTGGACTCACCAATAAAACCAAGATTTTTTTAGATGCGGTCGTTAGTTCAAATTTTTGAACCTGGGCACTTTCAAAACCAAATTCTTCCCATTTGATCGCGCCTTCGGTATCCAAAGTTTTGGCTTTTTGAGATGCGATGTCGTCAACATAGGTACTCACCGCTTGCTCATCAACCTGATCTTCAACTGGACTTTTGAGTTTCCAGACCGAATCGGTTTTTTCGAGCGCGACTAGGGTCTGATTATTTTGCGACAATTGAATCCGATCAAAATCGGTTTCAGAAAACAAGCGACCCTCTTGAACTTTTGCAACTTCGTCAGTTTCACTTTGCTTGTATTCGTAAATTGCAAATCCGCCGATGGCTAAAACGAGTGCCACCATAATCCAAGTGGAACCAATTCTTTTCACGCATTCCTCCTACGAAACCAAAGAGTGGCCGAGGTGATCAGCAAAAACAGGGGAAGTAAAATGCAACCAATAAAGATGGCAAACACAGTCACTCGGGTTAACACCACTTTTGTGCCCTTAGGAACTGGAGCACGAATCGAAACCAAATCGCCTTGGTTTGCCAAAACCGCGATCGAATTCAGGGCCATATCTTTGTTGAGGCCCTCGCCAATCGAATGATTGGTTAAAAAATCCGAATCCCCAAACACCACCATCTCAAATTCTTTTTTGCTCTCATCCTTTGAATCGGTTTTAAGTTTACCCTTAACGTCCACACCTAAAGTCACAGTTCGTAAGGCTACATCACTTTTTGGTTGCTTGAGTTCGAGCATGGTAAAGCTTGAGGGATCGGTTTGCAAAAATTCGGCGGCTTTCAACTCAGGGTGACCCGCAGTCGCGGGCTTCACTTCGGAAGCTAAATCAAACGAAGTGTAATTGCGGCCGGTTTGAAAGCGCTTGGTGATATCGCTTGTGGCATCAAACTTTAAACCCATCGCGGTGACAGCACCCTTGCCCAGCAATTTATTATTTATGCTGGCGCTGACGATGTAGTTGTTCATGTACTCAACACCAAGATTTTTAGTGAGGTTTGCAAGGTTGTGTTTTTGGCCAGGGTCGACAGCAATAAATAATCGCCCGCCACCCTCAGCATATTTGTGTAAGACTTCAAGCTCTTGAGGAAACAACTGGCTGGTTGTTCCAACAATCGCCACCACATCGGCGTCTTCGGGAATGACCCCTTTTTCCATTAGACTTAATTTTTCAACCGTCATCGCATCGGCCAAAAGATCTTTTTTAAAATCAGAAAGGCCTTCGACGTCTGAGGATTCAAGATCGCGCTCGCCATGGCCTTGCAAAAAATAAATTTTTCGCGAGGGGTGAGTGGCTTTAATAAATCCTTGGGTGATTTGCTCCTCAGAGAAAGGGGCATCGATCCGAATTTTTTTACCCTGATACTCGGCAAAAACAAAAACTTGGGCCTGTTGTTTATCCGGAAGGGCTCCGAGATATTCCTGTGCTTTTAAATTTTCAACGTAAGAGTTGTAGTATCTCACTTTGAGTTGCGGATTGGCCTCTTGATAAAGTTCAAAGGCTTGTTTGACTTGGTTTCGTTGCTCGCGCGCATCTTCACCTTTATAAAACACCACCACATTCACGTCGCCTTTGAGTTTTTTCAAAATATCAAGGGTTTGAAGTGAAAGAGAATTAAGGCGCTCTTCGGTAAAGTCGGCGGTTTTGTTAAATCGCACACCAAGATAATTGACCGCAACAAGAAGGATCAATCCAAGAAGGATCATCACTCCCATATTCATGCCGTGTTTGGTTGTTCGCATCGTAAAGAAATCTTTGTACAAGCGAAAATCAATAATCACGGCGAGAGCAAAACACACCACTAAGACACCAAGTGGAATGGACATGATATTTGTCCATCCCTCAAGCAAGTAGCGCATCGACATCAAAACAATAAGTGCAATTGCACTGACAAATAAAAATGTTTTACCTAATCGACTCATTTTTTATCTCCACCTTGCCGACTCAACAACCCGTTGAGTGAGAAAAACAAATAGCGCAATAAAACTTGTCAGAAAAACCACCGAACTCAATTTGATTGAGCCTTTAATAAAATTCATAAATTGAGCACCCAACGAAATGTGCTCAAACGTTGCTGTCATTAATGGGGAATCCGACATATCCGCACCTTGACTCACAAACCACAAAACCAAATTAAAAATCATTCCTAAAATAACCGCTAACACCACCGACTCGGTGAGAGAGGATGCAAACAAACCAACAGCAGCATAAAGTCCCAATACCAAAATCAATCCAAAGTAAGAGGTTGCAAGCGGCCCATAGGGAAAGCTCGCAAATAGACCGGTGGCCAAGGGATAAATAAATGAAATCGCTGCGAGCGCAATTGCTGCACCAAAAGCGGCCAAGTATTTACCAACCGCAATGTCGGTGGCGGTGATCGGAGCTGTGAGAAGCAAATCAAATGTGCGGAGCTTTTTTTCCTCAGATAAGAGTCTCATGGTCAACGCAGGGATTGCCACAATACCTATAAGATTGATGAGCGAGATGTGAGCCACAAAAACCGCAAAATGGATATTTTCTTGCTGGCCTCCGCCGCCCATCATGCTGCCCATATGAGCCTTTTGTGCAAAGCTCACCATATTTCTAAAATAAATGCCGCTCCATAGAGCCGAACAAAATCCTGCAATCAAAAAAAACATCGGACTAAAAACTAAATTTTTAAAATCTTTTTTAGCGATAACAAAAATAGCGCTCATATGGATTTTCCTCCCACAGTGGATGTGAGCTTAATAAAGATATCTTCAAGATTCATGGTTTCGGTACGAAGTTCTAAAAGGCCTGCTCCAGCACCGATCACATGTTTTGCAATCACTTCGACTGTTTCATCATTTTGATCGGCATCGATCACAAATCCAGATGCTTCACCCTCGACTTTGATTACACCTTGAAGCTGCGACAACGAAGTGATCAGTGCGGGTTGGACTTTGCGCACACGAATATGAAGCCGACGTCCCGCAGACATTCGAGTGGCAAGACGATCAAGTGTATCTTCGGCCACAATCTTACCCTGATTGATAATGATCACACGCTCGCAGCTCGCTTGAACTTCGGGCAAAATATGAGTGGATAAAATGATGGTGTGTTGACCTTTGAGAGCTTGAATCAAATGGCGAATCTCTGCCACCTGTTTAGGATCAAGACCAACAGTAGGTTCATCCAAAATTAAAATTTCGGGATCACTCACTAGAGCTTGTGCAAGACCCACTCTTTGGCGAAAACCTTTTGAGAGATTTTGGATCAAACGTTTTTTAACTTCGGTCAGATTTGTTTTTTCAAGTGCCGAATCAACAAGGGATCGAACGCGTTGTGGAGCAACTTTGCGAAGATTTGCAACATAAACTAAGTAATCATCCACCCGCATATCGCCATACACCGGAGGCAACTCGGGCAAATAGCCGATTCTTTTTTTGACCTCAATCGGATTTTCAAAGACATCAAAGCCTGCCACTTGAACTTGGCCCGAACTCGGCGCCATGTAGCCGGTAATGATTTTCATCGTTGTAGTTTTACCAGCCCCATTCGGGCCCAAAAAACCAACAACCTCGCCTTTGTTCACTTTAAAGTTGAGGTGGTCAACAGCGAGCCGATCTCCGTAGCTTTTGCTGAGGTCTCTCACTTGGATCATAAAGTGGTCTCCTTATTTTATAAGCCAACTTTTTAAAGATTTAAAATTTGGATGGAGTCCCGACTGCTGTCAAGATGTAAAGTCGGAGGGAACAAGCAGTGTGCGTGCATTGTGATGAGTCACCCGACCTAATTTATCGCCTTTGATTGGACGCACAAAACGACACTCCGCAATCAACACTTCAACGCGGTCATATTTTTTATTCATATTCTTTAACAAAAACATCGCAGCTGTGAAGAATTCTTTATCTGTGATCGTTCGATTTTTTGATCGAAAAAGGATCGCATGACTCGAAGGCACGTCTTTCAGGTGAATCCAATAATCCCAACTTCGGGCCTGGCGAAGAAGTGTGAGATTGTCCTTGGCCGACTTTCCCACACGAAGTTCGAGCTGATCGTCCATATGAAGAGTCCGAGCTTTAAAATTTTGGGCCGACTTTAAAATCTTTTTTTGCTCTACTGGTTTGTTGACCAACAATTCTTTGAGCCGCGATTGGGTGCGCTCAAGTTTTTGCTCCACTTGCTTGGCTTTAAAAAAAACATTTTGAATATTTTCGCTCAAAGTTTTGGTTTTATCGATAAAGGATTGGAGGTGCAGCGGAACATCTAGGGTTTGATGTTCGACCAAAAACTGACCGAGCTCACGAAAAGGCTGAGAGGTTTTTTTATCCAGTTCGGCTCTGACCTTGGCAATCGCTCTTGCATTTTTATCTTCGGCGACTTGGGGTTTGGCGATAGCTTTTTGTGCAGCCTTCCATTCGTTAAAAATATCTTGAGGTGATCTTAAAGTTTGGTCGGGCATGGCGATCTGAGGCTTCAGTTCACGAGGTTTTTCAAACGCCACCGTTTTTTGATCATGAAAAGCCAAAATATTTAATTGCGATGGAATCAGGATCATCTGAATCCGGGCTTGATTGCTAAATTCAAGATCCAAGACCCGCCCCAACTCCTCATTTTGCCGAATACTGAGCAAGCGTTTGTCACGAATATGGGCTGCGATAAAAAGGGTGAGTGGTTTTTTTATCGCGAGACCTTTTGGTTTTTGATCGCCCAAAAAAATGGTGGAGGTCTTAGGACGAAGATCGAGAACAATCCATTTTAAATCACCGCCGCCATAAAAGCCGAGTGAAAAAAAATGTTGTGTGAGCTCAATTTCTTGCAGTCTTGAATGAAGCAGAGGTTCAAATGTCAAAAAAATTTGCGACAGTTCCTGTGCATTGGCCGGCTTAAACATGTTAGGATTTGTCCATGGCTGAAAGCGTCGCCGACCTTTTTGAAATTTGCAAGGTTCATCTCGATGACAAACAGTTTTTGGATGAGTTGCCCGATCAGTTTGTGATTTGGGTGAGAGATGATTATTTAAAAAATCTAAAGACTCATCATCAAATACCAACCGGATATGTTGAAGACGTGCGCGAAGAGATCGATTTGCAAATTGATCAGTGGTTAAGGGTTAAGCTTTACGGCAAAACCCTTATTGAATATCGAAAAAACCTTTAAGGTTGAACCATTTTGGCTGCGGTTTTATAATCCCTAAAATTTTCGCCCAAAGTTGATTTTGTCATTTTGAGACTGACATCGTTGGCATCAGTGCGCTCAAAGTTAAACGCCGCTTTTTGATTGCTGTCGGGTTCATCGCGATGAGCATCAACAGTAACAAACACCGAGTGACAATCTTCTGTTGCACAAAGTGCTTCGACTTTTACTTTGTTCGAAATTTTCGCTTTAGTAGTAAAATCAATCACGTTATCAAAGGTGGTCATTTTGATCACAGGCTTGTTGTCCGCACCGACTTCGATATCACCAACAGCATAAGCGGTATAAAAGTCTTTTTTGCGATCATTTTTTGGTGTGATCAGCATCATCAACGAAATGGTAATGGGTCGATTGTCAGGATTGGTAATTTGATTGGCTGATAAACCAAAGATGGTTTGCGATGCATCTTTGCTTACGGTTGTAAGAGCGCTATCAATCACTTTTTGTACAGGATCGCTATTTGTGGCTTGCGGAGCAGCTGGTGCAGGTGCAGCGACTGCGGGTGTCGCTGCTGCGGTTGGTGCAGAGGCTGGAGTGGCTTCGGGAGCCTTATTCAAATCGGCTTTGACATCATCCGAAGCTTTAAACAAAGTGCCAACCGAAGTGTCGGTTAAACTCTTGATTTTGAAATCAGCCAATTTTTCTTGCTGAACAAAAACGTAGTAGCTTGAATCTTTATCAACACTGACCGAAACAAAAATTTCTTTACAATCATCAGTCAAACATGCGGCTTGAACGTCGACCTGAGCAAGCGCTAGAGGCTGTCCCTCTTGGTTTTTGACCGTGTCGAATTTAACAAGCTCTAAAGGCCACTTGTCGTTCTTCATTGTAAAGGTTCCGGTTGAGAAAGCTTCAACAACTTTGCTGTCGATTTTTAAAATCGATCGAACTTCAATTTTTAAAGTTTTGTCTGCCGACTCAAGACGAGCGGGAGTGACACCCAAAATTGTTTTGACCGCATCTTGTCCATTAGCTTTGGCCTTTAGAATTTCAAGATCGGATTTGAATTTGTCTGCTTGTTGGCCCACTTCGGTTCGGCTCACCTCTAAAGGTGTGCTTGAGACTGTTCCGCCTGAGGCTTGTGTGCCTGTGGCATGTTGATCGGCTTGTGAAGTTGCTCCAGGCGCACCACTTGGTGTGGTCTGTGGAGTGACCGCTTTGCGATCCGCCGCTTGTGAAAGATCTGGCTTTGCTCGAAAGCTATGTTGATCTGTTGGAGCGCAACTCACAACCAAAACGGTTCCTGATACGGCAACAATAACCATAGACGTAAACGTACGCATAATTTCTCCTCTGTTCTACCCACATTGAGTTGAGCAAAGCCGATGCCGTCTTCATTCGGCTCTAAACCATTTAGGTTTTATCAGGTGCCGTTTTTGGGCTTTTCACTCTGCCAAAGTTTGGCTCTTTTGCTGTCATCGTGACTTCAATTGGGATGTGATATTCAATGCGCGACCTATGACATATCTATTAGTTATATTTTATTTAGTTCAGTTTGCTCAGGCGATGCCTTTGAGCTCTTTTCCTTTTTTAAAAGGATATGTGGCCGAACGCTCCGAAGAATCACCCTTTGCCCATTTTGGCTTTTTTGAGCCTCAGACGGCTTTGCGCTATTCGGCTCAAGACCTCCAGGGTCTCGATATTCTTAATGACTGGGTGGTGAATAATAAAAGTTTAACCAAATCGAGTCGTATGGTCTTTGGTCATTTTATCAATTCAAGTGTTGAAGGTAGAACTCCCCTTCCCTCTCGTGAATCTGCAATACGAGAATCGATTTTAAAGATGATGGTTGATGCACCCTGGGTCCATCACAATTATCTCGATGTGTTCTCTGGCCGACTGAAAATAGCTTGGCATCTCACAGCCGCCGAAACTGGTATTCCGCCCCAAAAACTTTTTGAAGTGCTCGATCTCTTTTTAAATCGTGAGCCTGAAGATGTATTAGTGGGTTTGCTGAACCGAAAATTAGACCAAAGAATGCTTGATGGGGTCAAAGATCGGGTCTTCCAAAAATTTTACTCTCATGTGCTGGTATTTTCACCTTTGATGGCCAAAAAAATCCACTACCAATTGATTGGGAGATATCGCCAGCTTCAACAGTTTAATTTGGAGCGAAAGCAAAACTACAATAGCTCGGTGGCATATCAACCCGCACTAAAAAAAGTTTTTGGCTATGAACATCTGGACGAGGCATTGAGCTTTGGATTTCGAAGAGAAGAAGATTTTAACATGATCGTCGAGCGCTATTTCAATACGATTAAAAAGCTAGAAGAATTTCAATCGCGACTGGCTTGGGTCTCGGCATCGAGCTTTGACTTAACCCTTAAAACCTACATCTTAGATGTCTTAACACAACTGCGGAGCGAACTGCTTACCCTTCCCGCACGCTTAAGTTTTATAGAGTCGCGGAGCAATCAGAATCCGCAGAATGTCAGTTGGTTTTTGATTCAGCCCAACAAACAAAAAACCGGTTTTGATTCTCTAGCCGAATGGGCACGGTACTTGAACGTTCGTCAATGCAACAAACTGCTCGAGTAAAATCTAATTGAGATCCTCGATATTGCTAAGGGGTGCAAGACATCGCCCTTCGTAACAAACCTGAATTTTTAATGGGGATGGAGTCTCAGTCGAAATCACAAGCTGATAGGGATTAAATTCTTTAGCAAGCGTGAGCCTCGCCTTTTCAATTTCGGTCTTGGGCCCTTCAATCTCAATCACCGCCACATCATGGATATAAAAATCGTAAGCGAGCAGCAAATAAGACATCGAAAGAGATCGATCGTTCAGCATCAGTTTAAAAATATCTTCGGCTCTTCTCTTATATTTTGAATCTTGTGTGAGATGATAAAGTCTCAACAAATTCATCGCCGATAAAGAATTCGAACTCGGCCTGACACCATCTTGATCATCTTTGAGGCGCACCACCAGGGTTTGGTCTTGACCATCATCGCGAAAGTATCCCAGTCCTTGATCATCCCAAAAGAGTTGGTCTTGGATCTGTTGTAGATTTTGAGCCTGACTCAAAAATTCTTTTTCGCCACTCGAAAGATATATATCGAGAAGTGCCGCAACCATCGCAGCGTAGTCATCCGAGAATCCAGAGATTTCGGCAGCACCCTCACGAAAACGGCGATACAAGCGATCGTTTTTAAATAACTCAGACATCACAAAATGGGCGGATCGTTTGGCAATATCCAAAAATCGCAGATCTTGGAGTGTGCGAGATGCTAGAGCGAAGGATGAAATCATCCAGCCATTCCAGGCGGTCAAGATTTTATCATCTGTTAATGGCAGCGGCTTTTGTAAGCGCAATTTTTTGAGTTTGATTTTGATTTCTTTGAGATCTTGCCAATCGCCGGCCAAATAAAGAACATTGCGACCCTCAAAGTTTCCGTCAATTTTAATCCCATAAACATCTTTTATTTGTTGAATTTGATCGGGATTGAATGCGGCTTCAAGTTCGGTCCAAGTGTAAGTTGCAAAATAACCCTCCTCCATTTTTTGAGTCTGAGGGTCGAGACTGTCGGCATCTTGGGCCGAATAAAATCCACCTTGGGGATGGGTCATTTCGTCTGACACATAATTTAAAATTTCAGTCGCAATCCGTATGAATTCGGGATCTTTAAATTTTTGAAATCCCTCTAGATAAATTCTGCTGAGCCAAGCTTGGTCATAAAGCATTTTCTCAAAATGAGGCACCGTCCAAGTTCGATCGGTCGAGTAGCGATGAAATCCACCATGGAGCTGATCATACATCCCCCCACGCAGCATCGCGGTCAGTGTCGATCGCACCATCTCGGGCTTATTCAGCCTTAATAACAGCATCAGGTTCATCGACTGCGGAAATTTAGGGGCTCTTCCAAATCCAGCTTCTTGTTTGTCGTAATTTTGTTCATGCCAGTTTTTGAAACTCTCGAGATAGGCCGATCCATCAAGCGGCTCTTTGTCGTTTGGAGTTGTAAGTTTAAGGTGCTGATACAAAGTTTCGGCGTCGCCTTTAAGTTCGGTCGCATTCGACTTCCATAAATCGGCAATCCGCTGATTGAGGCCAATAAAATTTTGTTTAGGAAAGTATGTCCCGCCAAAAAAAGGTTTGGCCTCAGGGGTTAACCACATCGAAAGAGGCCAGCCCCCTTGCACACCCAGCGAATGGAGTGCGGTCATGTAGATGTCGTCCACATCGGGCCGCTCTTCGCGGTCGACTTTGATACAAACAAAATTCTGATTTAAAACATTGGCAACATCTTGGCTTTCAAAAGATTCGTGAGCCATCACATGACACCAATGGCAAGTGGCATAGCCGATCGATAAAAATATCGGCTTGTTATTTTGTTTGGCAGTGTCAAAGGCCTGTTGATCCCAGGGTTGCCACTCAACAGGATTTGTTTTGTGTTGCAAAAGATAAGGGGATTTTTGTTGCGCAAGGCGATTCATAATTTAAGAACCGAAACCAAATTGTGCCCGTGGTTGAAATCTTCGATTACTCTTAGGCATTCCATACCGGCGGCGTGGGCGGCTTCGATCCCCAATATGCCGTCTTCAAAAACCAAACACTCTTTAGGATTTACGTTTAAAGCTTTTGCCGCTTGCAAAAAACAATCGGGAGCAGGTTTGCCCATCAGATAATCTTCGGCCGCCACAATCACATCAAAATATTTTTTGAGTTTCAGATGCTCCATGGTCGACAGGATCGGCTGACGACGACTGCCCGAGACAATCGCCATCGGAATTTTGCCATGATATTCACGGATAATGTCCACCACCGGAATCACCTCGGTCACACTCGCGATGCCATTGAGATAATGGGTGGATTTATTTTTTAAAATTTCATCAGCCGATAATTTGATCTTGTGAAGCTCTGAAAGTCGCTCGATGATCGCTCGCGTGGGCATGCCTGCCCATTCTCGATGCTGATCTACAGTAAGAGTTAGATTGTAGACCGAAAGGGCCTCATCCCAAGCCTTTTGGTGGAGCGGCATGGTGTCGGCCACGGTGCCATCAAAATCAAAAAGAAACGCCTTAAACTCAATATCTGGAAAAAAATCTTTAATCATTGCTGAGTTTTACTCAACTTTTTTTGGTTTGTCGATGTGGCTCCGGATTAGACGGTGATTTTAAATTTAAGTTTTGATACTTGAAATGCTTCTCTTTTAGAGACCACGTAGCTCAGTTGGATAGAGCGGCAGTTTCCTAAACTGTAGGTCGCAAGTTCAATCCTTGCCGTGGTCGCCAATACTGCAATTCCGTCGACACGTCTTCCTGACTCGACAAATTGGCAATCAGCATCCAAGCTGATTGGCCCCTTTGGGGCTTCCCAATTTGAGGTCGACTGCATTGCAGTATTGGCTCCTTTTTATCGTGGATCAATGAGGACGAGGCGTCCATTTCGAATATCCACGACGTGATTGAAATCAACAGACTCATGCTCATTGGCGAACCATTCTGAAATTTCTATTGCTAAACCATAGTCCATTCCGAACTCATTCAGATGAGTTTCGCTTGAGATGATTTCGGTTTGAACACCAGGTACGAATTCTAAATAGAGCAGTCGCTGGTCAACACCATAGGCTTGAAGGTCAACGTATTTGCCAGCTTCGATATAAATATCAGACTTTCGATAAAATTCTTTAATCACTCGAGCTCCGTGTTTTGTTTCGACCACATAAACAATTCCCTCGGATCCAGCACCTAAGATGGCAATCACTCGGAATGTTTCATCCTTAAATTTGATAACCGATCTGACCGGAAGCCCAGAGTTAATAAAATCGGGTGATTGCAATGCTCGCTCTTTTGATTCGATAAGAAAATTGCGAAATACGATTCGTAATGGAACTCGAAATCGACGAGGATACGAATCTAAGAGTTGAAGGCATGATCGCTTTGTCACTGCCCTATCTATCCAGTCTGCACTTTTTGCGGCGAGATTCATATTGATTACAAGTATGAGCACTATAAACAAATTTTAATTTCTCCTTTCAAATCAGTTTTAGATTATCTGCGAATTTCAACCTAATATTCGATCCTATCTTTTGCAATCCAAACACTTTTGAGCAGCAGGGTTTGGAAAATATAAAAAGAATTACAAATTTAGTTTATGCATCGCCTGATTTTTTGAGCTCACACATGCTGCAAAGATGAACTTTTAATAAAAATAAGTTTTGTCCCCGGGTTCACACACTCACAAGTGACAGAACACATAGGCTCTTCAAAAAGGATCGTTTTTTGAATACGTTTCGCTCGGCATGGGCTAGCAGTGGTCTGAGTCCTGCAGTAAAAAGAGATCACATTAATAACCTTGTGGAGTGTGCATGCGATTTTCGATTTTGAATCTGCTTTTTATCTTCGTTTCCCTAACGCCTTTTGCCACTGCCAGCACTCAGACCTACAACTGGATCTATGTCCCATTTCAAGAGTCCCATTGCGCTCGCCTCAATGCCGACGGAACAGAGGCCGAAAAAGTCGATAATAGCAAATGCTCTCAAGAGGGATTGAGTCTAAGTTGGCATTACATGGTGACCGGCTTTGAATGTTCTCTTATCTCACCCATCAATTCCTACTTTTTTATTCTTGTGGATAATTCTCGCTGCGGAATTCCGGCGAATGCTTACTACAAGCGGCAACGAAAGGGGTTAGGACCGAAGGATTTTGAATGTGTGATGAAGACGCGCGACAGTGAGTTCTTTTACGTTCGGGTGGCCGACACATTTTGCTCTCTAGACTAAATTGAGCAATGCCATCGGGTGCTACAAATCAGTTGCAGGCCAAAACAAAAAGATGATTAAATTTTAAAATAATTTCTAATCATCGGGGATAAAAATGAAACGTCTTTTGTTTTTGGGTTTGTGTTTGCAACTGGTGGGATGTGCCTCAGCAAAATTGATCGAGAGCCGTTATGAGCCCGTCAAAGGCGGAGTGGTCAAGTTCAAGCCCGAGATGATGGGGAAAGAAACCAGTGCGGATAAAGCCAAAAACATCATGTCTGACTTTTGTGCGCCCGCTAAATATGTGGTGGTACAACAAAATCAGACCGAAGAAATCACAGGATACAGCTCAAACACCAATTCAAGCCAAAATGGCAGTTTTGCAAACCAACACACAACCATAAATCCCTTAAGCCAAGAATACACTTTTATTCATTTTCGTTGTGGAGCGGGCAAAACCAAATAGCCGGTCATTGTACCTTCGATCACACTCGACATGTTTGCCGATCTGGTGTCGGGTGTGTAAATGATTTCAGGATCTCTTTTGAGCGCCTCGTGCCTTAAATCTTATGGTATGACCGCACACCATGATTTTTATTGCAGCCCTCTTTTATTTTTTCACCGCCCACGCCGCTCCACAGGTTTGTAATGAACAGCTGCAGAGTTTCCCGCCGGGTTATGGGATCACCACCGAAGACCTAAAGCTGATTGCCAAAAACTTACCCCTCAAGGTTGAGCGACTGATTGAGATCCAGAATTTTTTAAACCAAGCTGCGGACTTGGAGTACAAGAATTTTTTTATTTTAATCATGAGTATTGGCGACAAAAGAAGCTCAAAACATTTTAACGAACTTTTTTCGAATTATTCAGATTACTACAAGCTTGATGATCAAACTAAAAAGGTTTATCTTAAAAAGATCTATATTGCTAATCGTATTTTCATAACTTTGGCGAACATCAGTAATAAGAGATCTGATTCCCAACGCCCATTGCTGCAGGCAGCGCTTGCGGCTGATCTGGGTGGGGCTCCAGAGAATTATTTAGGCCCCGGGATGTCACCTCGAGCCCTTACGATTGATCAGGTTCACAAACTTTCATTGGATATGATCAAAAATCCACGCGATACAATATTCAGATTATTTTCGGTGGGACGCAAAGTTGATTTGGAACTAAAAAACACATTCAAATGGATCTCAAAATTAATCGAGGATTTTGAGCAATCCGCTGAGGAACTTGACGCCAGAAACTTGACCTCGGAATGTTTAGCCAAAGCGATGCTTGAGACAAACCTCTTCAAAGTGGATGAGTATTCCTTTTTGATTAAAAGCCTTCAGATCAGATTTACTACTGAGCTCACAGAGTATAAAAAAGCGGCCCAAATGATCGAAAAGTTGAATCAGCCAGTGGAACCTGTCGCCATACACAAAACGATTGTGGAAGTTCAGCTTGCACCCCCATCGCCTTTGAACAAAAAAGGTGAACGAAAAAAAAGAATGGCCGAACGCAAATTAGCAGAAGAGACGGAACAATTAGAGCAGCAAAAAGAATTTGAGGCGCTCAAGAAAAAACAGCGCAAAGAACTCAAACATAAGTCACCCGAGTTTTCGTTGTACTATGGCCCGCGACCCGACTCAATTTTCGACAAGACCAAGATTGATAGCTCGGATAATCATTAGGCTCGAATTGCCCTGATGCTCACAGCTAAAATTATTTTTTTCTAAAAATTTTAAAACAGTTAAAGCGTCGCCGTGGATCGAACCCCCGGCTTCACAAATCAAAAACCGCACCCGTTTTAGTAAATCAGGCTCAGCCATCAAAATCGCCTGCTCAGAGCCTTCCACATCAACCTTTAGAATATCAATCACCGGATTTTTAAAATGATCAAAAATATTTTTTAAGGTTGTGACTTCAACTCGCTCAGAAGTTTTGGAGTTAGATTCTGGAATATGGAGTCGATGTCCGCCCGTATTGTCCTCGCTTAAGTGGAGTTCGGCATGGCCTGGGCGATCCGACACCGCCATCTGAAACGGGCTTATATTATCAAGTTGATTGAGCGACATATTTTGTTTGATGAATTCGAAATTTTTTGAAAATGGCTCATAAGTTTCTATCATTGATTCGTTGCTGACCAGTTTGCTTAAGAGTACCGAAAAACCTCCAATATGCCCGCCGATATCGACCGCTTGAATTCGCCCACTGATCCGAGGCTCAAGCCACTGGATATAATCACTATAGCATTCCCCGATCACATCCCGATCAATCGTATGGGGACGAATGTAAAACTGAGTTTCGAGCGGGCCCAAAATTTTTGTTTCGGTCTGGTTTAAAAATTGATCTAAAAAGACTTGGAGATTTGTCGACTGAGCTTCTGATTGAGACTGAACCATAAAGAAATTGGGATTTTCATAAATTGATTTCCAGTGCCTTTGCTTTTGCGAGATCAATTGAAAAAGAGGCCCTAAAAATCCGATCTGCAAAATAATGAGAGTGTAATCGGTTTCGGGCTGTGCGTCGCTGTAACCCACAAACTCAATATTTTTATTTTTAAAAAGTGGTAGGAGTCGAACAAAAACCGGCTTCAAATAACTCGGTACCATGACCTTGCCATGGAGTCCGGGGGCCAATTTTATAAATTGATTGAACATCCCAACGCTTGCCGCATCTCCGGACTGCTTTTTAAAAATAAACCGACAGGCCCAAGGCCAACAGAATGGCACAAGTTGTCCTACAACCAACAACAATTGGGTAAATAAATAATTGAGCACTCGAATGCTCGTTTTGAATACGCCAACTTCGCGACCATAGACTAATAACGAATCAATGCGATTCATCGGCCACCCGAATCTGATTCAACCGCAATGAGTTTAAACCAATGTGTTGATCTGTATTGGTCATCACAAAAACTTTTGAGTTGGCCCCCCGGGCGATTTTTTTAACAACTGCAAATGCACCATTGACCTCAATTTCAACTTTACGATGGCTTAGTAAACACGAATTTAAAAAATCAATAACCGCTTGTTCAAAGGACGAATCTTTAAGGGGCTTCGGCTCAAGAGTTAAAATCGAATCTGTAATCACCGAATAAAGTGAGATATCCACTTTTTCACCATTGTCTTTTAAAATACGCACAAAAAGTTGGTGCGGGTCTTCGATATCGTCAAACGCTTCGTCCAAATCTTCGGGATCTCGAGGATCAAAAACTCCAAGATTTTCTCCTTGGATTTGTATGAGCTTATGGGGCTCAGTTTTGTAAGTCAGAGTGACATGATGAGGCAGCGAAAGGGGGTCGGCCAATTTTTCATAGACTTCCGACAAAAGCGTAAAGGAGATCATTTTTTGGTGTAAATAGAAACTATTTGTGTCGACGTTTTCGAAATATTGAGCGAAGCCGTCTTGAGTAACGAATGCTGGTTTGTGCATTTTATCAAAAAACACATATTTGATCACCCCCACTCGCGCCTCATACCCATGATCGATTAAAGTTCTAAAGCTGATAGGCCAATTGTTTTTTTGTGACAATTCAAAGGCTGCAAAAAGGGGTTGCGATTTTTTATCTCCATGGGGAGCGGCTGCGGGCTTGATCGATTCAATCACAATTTGATTAAGCTCAATCAAATGATCTTTTCCGCTATCGCCCACAACCGCAACATGATTTTCGCCGAACTCAATAAGAGTTCTCAAATTGGGTTTGAGTTCATTTATATATTGAAAAATAAAGTGATCGCCGCGCTGAAGTTGAATCGCGCAGGCATCGTGTGCCAGCGCTGGCTGAAGCAATAATGCAAATACAAAAAACATTTGAGATTAATCCTTTGTGGTCAGCTTTTCTTGCAGCGCTAATGCTGCAGAATAAATACGATCTTTTTTTGAGGGGTCCATCTTGGCAACCGTTCGTGCCATCATCGAGAGGCGCGGATTCTTCATAAAATAGTCGCTGTGTTTTTCGATAAATCTCCAGTACAGCCCATCCACTCCATCGCACCAATCGCCTTTTTTATAGCCCCCCATTTTGCGATAATAGTTTGATCCACAAATATAGGGTTTGGTCGCAAAAATTCCGCCATCACTAAAAATCGCCATGCCGTAAACGTTGGGGCCCATCACCCAGTCCGAAGAATCAATAAACATTTCCATAAACCATCTGTGAGCTTCGTGGGGATGCACCTCAAGAAGAAGCATCAAAGATCCCACCACCATCAAGCGCTCAATATGATGGGCATAGCCATAGGTCGAAACTTTTTTTAATACGGTATCGAGTGGAGGAATTCCGGTTTCTGCCTTGTACCATTGGTCATTGAGTTTTCTTGTGTGCTTAAAGAAATTCTTTGAGTCTTCTTCTTCACTATAATTTTGATAGATGCCGCGGATAAATTCGCGCCAGCCTATGATTTGCCTCACGAATCCTTCCAAGGAATTCAGCGGAATTTTATTTTTGCGACCAAAACTGATCACCTCGCTGATCACTTCGCGCGGAGTTAAAAGTCCGGTGTTGAGATAGGGGGTGAGCACAGAATGATTCAAAAATGGAAAATGATCTGAGAGGGCATCTTCGTAGGGACCAAATTCTTTGAATCTCTCTTTTAAAAATTTTTTGAGATGGTTAAAGGCCTCGGGCTTTGTTGTGGCTAACCACACTTCTGAAGATCCCGGATGACTTTTAAAGGTCTTTTCAACGAGCGTTCGCACCTCATCATCAATTTTGTCGGCTTGGTATTTTTCGAGAGCAGGAGCTACGTAATTTTTGGGTAAACTTTTTCTGTTGTCTTCATCAAAACTCCACTGCCCACCAGTGGGCTGAAGCTCTTTATCCACCAATATATTTAAGCGCTTTCGTTGAGCTTCATAAAAATTGCGCATAAACGGTTTTTTGGTTTTTCGTAAATAAGATTTAAATTGAGCTCTTGTGGTTAAAAACATAGGGCTTGGAAGCTCTTCGTATTCAACTTCATTTTTATTTAAAGCATTTGCGATGCGGGTTTCAAAAAATTTATCTTCGATTTCGAAACTTGAAATCTTTTTGATTTTTTTTTGCTTTAAAAAATCAATCAAAGACTCCTCGTACGAGACCTTACTAAAGGTCTCGTAGTGCACAGAGATCCCTCGCGAACGAAGGTCTGCGGCATATTTTCGCATCGCACTTAAAAAGAAACTGATTTTAAGCTTGTGATATTTAAAATGACTGCACAGATCAATATCTTCACGCATAAAGACATGAGCATCTTGAGGAATCAATTTGGGATCAAACAGCTGATTACCAAGAATTAAAAAACCAAGCACAAATCGATTCCTTTATGCCTGGACGTCGAATTGAAATTGAATCTGGGTTTTTACCGAATTCAGAATCAGACAATTTTTTGTGGTCCGTTCCAACAAGCGCTGAATGCTTTCGACTTTTGATGCTCCCTCAACAGTTACGGTAAGCAAAAATTTTGACATCCATGGATGCCCGTCTTCACCGCGATCCACTTGGAGAAGACCCTTGGTTTTAAGTTTCGAGTAGGTCAGTCGTGATTTTTCGGCAAAAACTTTGAATGACGCCACAAAACAATTTTGCAATGCCATGGCGTAAAGATCTTCAGGGCTCAATCCACCACCAGGTCCATCAAATTCCTTTGGGATGCCCATCTTAATCGGTTCTGCGGGGGGCGCGGTGGAGGTCCATAAGGGCTGGATGCCTGCGGTCGTTTCGGCATTAACGTTAAATGTAAGGGGATATTGAACCATTTAAAAAAACCTCCGTTACATTGGATTTAAGGAAAACAATTTGATTGGTCAATCTTAACAGATTCCTAATTTTGTCCTTTATAAAGTATGGGTCAGACTGAAGCGTGCAAAACATTTTTTTCACCCTCCTTTTGGTCATTCATCCCGCCTTTGCTAAAACTTGTAGCGACGCCCTGAGTGGCATCGAACACCACTTTAAGGATTGGCAAGCCGAACGCCGAAGCTTCAATCTCCACCGCGTGCCGACCGCACGATTACGAGTTGCCACTCTCAATCTTAATTTGATCAATGGCATTTTCGTACGAAATCCCATTTATACTCAAAACAACCCAAATGTTCTTGAAGGCTTAAAAAATTATCTTCACTCGAATGAAGCACCTGACATTGTGGCGGCGCAAGAAATTTGGGAGCGCAAAGATCATCACGCAATTTTAAAAATTGCACTGGAGGCGGGCTTTGCTCCCGCGGTGACCGATGAAGATCAGATGATTCAAACCGGGCTTCAAATCTTAATCAAACAAACAATTCTTCAATCGCCCGCACAATCGGAATTTAGGGCCTTTTTGTCGACCAACAACAAATGTGTGAGCTCCAGTTGGGAAAAGATGGGACGAAAGCAGCGTGGAGTTCTGATTACCGAATTGAATTTGAAAGAGGGTTTAACATTGAGATTCAAAAACACTCACCTTACCCCCCTCAACTGCCATGGCAAAACCCGCGAACAACAAATTGAGGCGCTCAAACAAATTGCAATGACCCAAAAAAAGCGAAATTTTGAAATCTTGGTGGGCGATATGAATATCGCGGCTGAAGGTGTTGAAAAAGACTTAAGCACTTATCAAAGTCTTTACTCCCAACTCGGTATGATCGACAGCTTTCGTGCGGTCTCAGATGAGTTTGGCTCGACCGTCAATCGAGCCTTTCCCCAAACCGTAGCATTACGACTCGGAAAATTGATCGATCGACGAATCGATTATATTTTGATCGATAAGGCTTCGGATAGGAATATTCAAATTCATAATTCCAAGGTGATCTTTGATAATCGTCATCAAAAAGCGATCTCGGATCACTACGGAGTCGAAACAGCATTTGAAATTTTTTAGCTTGGTAAAAGAGATTCGCTGGTGGCAGGTGCATCTCGCACCGTTTGAAGAGTGGCATTACTTCTAAGAACAATGGCCGCCAAGACCTGCTTTTCTGACCGCCACATCAAAACATCCACCGAGATTTTAATTCTTTGGGTTTGGGCCGAAAAGTTTTCGAGCAATAAAGTTAACGACAACAACCCAGCAATTTCTTCGAGTTTGTTTTCGTGATGAATGATTTCATTCAGCTGACTTGGATGAGCATAAGCACTCGAAAACAACTCAGGCCCAACCTTAAAATCCTTGGACCAATACGACCACTCTAAACTTGAAGCCCTAAAATGCCGGATCGAGTCTCTAAGCGAAGTCGCACTCTGATTGACGCTCGCAAAGTATCGAAAAGGATAATCCACCGCACCAAGAGCCATCAAAAAACAAATCTGAAATGGAATGTGACTAAAACCTTGTTGGGAAGCCATCGGGCTAAAAATCAAAAACAGAAGGTAGACGTCTGCGACTAACGAGATCATCAATCCAACGTTGGAATACATCAAAAAATTTTCTAAGCGTCTGCCTTGGGACTGGCGATCGGTCTGTTTTAAAATCTCGGTGGAAGGACTTTTAAAAAAGTTCTCAAACCTTTCAAGTTCTTTATCACTCTCGATCTGCAACTTTTGAAAGACACTTAAAACTTGATTGGGCTTAAATCCATCGACCACAAAACTCGCACGATCTGCCACTCGCTGACGGATCGCGGGTGCCGAAGTTGAGGTGGCGATCATCGGTTGATCGATTCTATTTCGAGTTGGAGGATTGAATGCGACAAAATTTTGAAACGTGCTGTGAGGACTTTTAATGGAAGCAAATTTACGAAGCGACAATAACAAGGTGACACAGAACGTGGATTTTCTTTCAACGAAGCGATCTAAATTCGAACACGATTTACAAAGAGCGCGTCCAAGAAGCAAAATGATAATGAAAAGGGCAAAAAACTGCATACCAATAAAGGTACTGCAATCTTTCTGCCCAGGAAACTAAACCGCTTCGTCTTCGAGTTCGTCATCGCCGATTGTACCAAGATTGTATTTTTCAACCCGGTAACGCATGGAGCGAAAGGTGATGCTTAAAAGCTTAGCCGCTTTTTTCTTTACCCCATTGGCGGCATGAATCGCTTTGAGCAAAAGCTCTTTTTCGATATGACCCATCACCTTATCCAGATCAATTCCCTCATCGGTGATTTGGATCTCATGGCTTGAGGCCATCTTACGCCCCGAAGGCGTATTTACAAATGGCGGTAAACTCTCGGGCAATATGGTGGCGCCGCCTTCAAGCGCAACCGTGCGCTCGATGATGTTTTCGAGCTCACGCACGTTGCCGGGGTAATCGTACTTTTTGAGCATTTCCATTGCTTCAGCACTGATGGTCGAAATGGTTTTGCCCAATCGCTCGTCGTATTTTTTTAAAAAATGCTGAGCCAATGAGGGAATGTCTTCTGGCCGCTCGCGCAAACTTGGAGTTGTGATGTTGATCACGTTCAGACGGTAAAATAAATCTTGGCGAAAAGCCCCAGTCGTCACCATCTCTTCAAGATTTCGATTGGTTGCCGCAATGATTCTTACCGAAACACGTGAATCATCGGTGGCCCCCACGCGGCGGATGATTCGTTCTTGAATGGCTCGCAAGAGTTTAACTTGAATGGTGAGAGGCAGTTCGCCGACCTCGTCTAAAAACAATGTTCCTTGATCAGCCACTTCAAATAAACCTTGTTTATCAGCAACTGCGCCAGTGAACGAGCCTTTTTTGTGACCAAACATTTCGGATTCCATCAAATTTTCGGGAATCGCTCCACAGTTGACGGTCACAAATGGTTTATCTTTTAAAGGACCATTAAAATGGATCGCTTTTGCGACCATTTCTTTACCGGTACCGCTCTCGCCTGTGACCAACACATTGGTTGGAGTTTGTGAAACCCGCTTAATCAATTCATAAATGCGATGCATGGTTTCAGAATTGCCCACCAGATTTTGAAAACTATATTCTCGTGTCAGTTCTTTTTTGAGAACCCGGTTTTCAACCTCAAGGTTTAAACTGCGAAGCGCATTTGCGATATTGATTCGCACTTCATCAATTTTAAAGGGTTTAGTGATGTAATCGTAAGCCCCAAGCTTCATGGCCTCAACCGCGGTTTCGGCGGTTCCAAAGGCGGTGATCATCATAAAAATCACATCGGGATAAATATTTTTAACTTGCTCTAACAATTGAAGACCAGTGATCTGGGGCATTTGCAAATCACTCACGACCATATCAAAAGATTTCTTTTTCAAAATCTCAAGAGCCTTTGCACCATCTTCTGCACATGTGACTTCGTAGCCCTCTTTGCGCAGCATGATTTCTAAAAATTCGCGGATTGATTCTTCGTCGTCGACAACTAAAATGCGTGCTTTCATTAAGACCCCTCTTACTTCTAATGATGCTCAAAATTAAAGAAGTTTACAACTTTTAAGCGTGTTTCTGAGAATCAGTCTTGCAAAAATCGATGGTAAAGGTCGTACCCTTTTTGTTTTCACTTTCAACAAAGACCTTAGCCTCGTGATTCTCGAGGATCTTGTAAGTAATGGCTAAACCAAGGCCCGTGCCCTTGGACTTGGTGGTATGAAAGGGCTCAAATATTTTTTGCAAATTGGCTTTTTCAATTCCGCTGCCGTTATCGCGAATGATCAAAATCACTTCGCCATTTTGGTCTTTGGTCTCAATGGTGAGTTCAGGATTTTCTATTTTGTCCATAGCCTGATACGCATTAATCACAATATTTAACAGCGCCTGTTTGAGTTTATGCGGATGTGCAAGAATTCGCTTTTTCGCATTGAGGCTCGACGTTTGTCGAACGTCTTTTCTTAAAGCTTTATTGAGCTGCACAATTTCTAAAACTTCTTGGATCAAACGATTCACATCAAGGGTCTCATCGGGCTTGGTCTCTGGCCGAGTAAAATCCAGAAACTCTGTAATCAAAAGATTAAGCCGATCCACTTCGCGAATCACAATTCGCATCAATTTTCTTTCTTCGTCGCTGAGTTCTCTGGTGTTTGATAACATGAACTCAACACTGCCCGATATGCTCGCCAAAGGGTTTCGAATCTCATGGGCAATGCCTGCGGCCAAGGTTCCGATGGCGGCCAATTTTTCTTGGTTACGCACCTGCATCTCGAGTCGCTTCATCTGGGTGATATCTTGAAAAAGAACAACAAAACCTTTGAGATGTTTTTCAGAATTTAAGAGGGTTGAGGTCGTAACCGAAAAAAGCAGTTTTTCATTTTTGAGATTGATAAAGACTTCTTCAGAGCGATGGGCCTTGCCTTTTTTAACCAAACCCCGCGAGACCGCATCCGACAAATCCGAAAAAATTTGATTCAAATATTTTTTATTTAATCCTAAATCATCAAGAGTCATAATCGCGGCGCGATTGGCATAGGAGATGCGTTGATCAAGATCAAGAGTGATCAGACCGGTCCCGATATTATCAACAATCAAATGATTCAGATCTTTTAAAACTTCAAGATCTTTAGTTTTTTGGCTGAGCTGCACGGTCCATAAGCTACTTAAGACCGCCACCGCAAAAAAAGCCAAATTGTTTACACCCAATGCCAGATAAAGGCTTGAGCTCTCCACACTTGGGCTTAGCAACAAAAGGACACTTAACAACGAGGACGCCCAAAGGGCCATCAACACGGCGCCTTGTTTTTTAAATAAGAGGCCTGAAAAAATAATGGTGATGAGATAAAGAAAGATAAATGCCGATTGAGCCCCGCCGGTAAAATAGAGCAAGCCGGTGATTGCCACCACATCCAGACCTAAAAGCGCTGCACTAGCAAAATAAAATCTTTTAAGCCGAGTATTAAAAAATAAAAATAATCCATTGAGTAAAAACTGACCGAGCAAAATCGAATAGACCGGAAACCAAAGAGCCGGATTGGAAAAATCGCCCTCGCTCATTTGAAATCCAAAGGCCATAATCAAAATGATAAGAAAAAAAACGGTTCTTAAAAAATGAACCGCAAAGGCCTGTCGCGAAGACGAGTCGCGCTGATCACCAGAAATATTGTCAAGCAGCTGATAACTCGTCATCAATTGCCCACAGTGTTTGCCATTTGAAAAATGGGAAGATACATGGCGATCACAATCACCGCGATAATGCCGCCCAAAAACACCATCAACATCGGCTCAAGTAAACTTGTTAAAGTTTCGGCGGCCACTTCGACTTCTTCTTCATAAAAATCGGCAACCTTACTCAGCATCGTATCCAAGTTTCCGGTTTGCTCTCCAATTGAAATCATTTGGGTCACCATGTTTGGAATCGCCTTCACTTTTTTAAGCGGCTCAACCAAACTTTTACCTTTTGAAACCGAATCCTTACATTCAATCAAAGCCCGCTCGATCACCCAATTGCCAGAGGTGCTGCCCGCAATATCTAAAGCCTCAAGAATCCGCACCCCTGCGCCCAACAATGTCGAAAGGGTGCGAGACATTCTGGCAACCGATCCCTTTTGAATCAGCCCGCCAAGCACAGGCAGCTGGATCAAGATCGGATCCATGGTCTTTTTGCCTTCAGCGGTGTCGTAAAACATTTTAAATCCAAATGGAATTCCGACTACAATCGCAATCAACATGTACCAATACTTTACAAATAATTGAGAAAGGTGAATCACAAAACTGGTTAACGCCGGAAGTTCTTGTCTGGCATTTTCAAATACCTTAACAAAACTCGGAATCACAAAGATCATAATTCCTGCAACAACCAAAAAGGCCACAACCAAAACCGCTCCTGGATACCATAGAGCACCTTTGATTTTTCCTTTGAGTTTGACCGACTTTTCAATATAGGTCGCCAAACGCTCAAGGATCACGTCAAGCACTCCACCCTCTTCGCCGGCCTTTACAAGATTGACGTACATACGATCAAACACATTGGGTTGATTTTGGAGAGCTTCACCTAAACGGCTCCCGCGCTCCACATCGCCCACAACTTTTTTGATTGTTCGTTGCAGTGCCAAAGATTTTGACGAGTCGACAAGAGCTTGAAGACTTTGAACAACAGGAACACCCGCACTGATCAACACCGCAAATTGACGAGTAAATATTTGCAAATCTTTTGAACTGACTGAGTCTTGAAAAAACTGAATGCCTTGCGATTTTTTTTGGGCATTAGTAACACGCACCGGAACCAAACGCTGCGCCCGAATTTTTATTCGGGCTTCGCTCTCAGAGGCTGCCTCTAATTCGCCCTTGACTGATTTTCCATCAGCGGTTTTTGCGACGAAATTAAAGGTTGGCATTTAGACTCCTGCTGTTTTCATTAATTTATCTAGCTCTTCGGGATCCGATGAGAATTCAAAAGCGGTTTTGAGCTCAATTCTTCTTTTTAAAACAAGTTTGAGCAAACTCTGATTCATGGTGATCATTCCAGATTTTTCTTGCCCCACTTGCATCATCCCGTAGACCTGATGAAGTTTATTTTCTCGAATTAAATTTCGAATATTGGTGTTTAAAAAAAGCACTTCGACCGCAGCCACCATCCCGCCATTGATTGCGGGTAAAAGTCGCTGACTGATAATGGCGTTGAGCACAAAACTCAGTTGCACTCGAATGCGGTCTTGCTGGTCGGATGGAAATACCGAGATCACCCGATTGATGGTTTGGGTGGCCGAGTTGGTATGAAGAGTTCCAAAAACCAAGTGACCAGTTTCGGCCACAACGAGTGCGGCTTCGACCGTTTCAAGATCTCTCATCTCACCGATGAGGCAAACATCGGGATCTTGGCGAAGAATATATTTTAAAGCGTGCGCAAAGCTTGCGGTATCCACTCCAATTTCTCGCTGATTCACAATCGAATTGCGATGGGGATGGACATACTCAATTGGATCTTCAACAGTAATGATATGGCCGCGCATGTCTTTATTGATTTTATCAATCAACGAAGCAAGTGTTGTACTTTTTCCTGATCCGGTTGGACCTGTGACCAACACAAGACCTGTGGGGTATTTTAAAACCTCTTGCACCGATTGTGGAAGTCCAAGCATTTCAATATCGGGAACTTGATTCGGAACTCTTCTGAAGACGGCACTCACCGCACCCTTTTGCATAAAATAATTTGCACGAAATCGTGACAGCTCTTTAATTCCAAAACTAAAATCCAATTCTTTTAATGTTTCGAATTTTGCTTTTTGGGCGTCGGTTAAAATCGAATAGCAAATGGTTTGGGTGTCATCGGCATTGAGATCCTCGGATTTGATCCTGACGATGCCGCCGTCCACCCGCAATACGGGCGGCGAACCAGCGACAATATGTAAATCTGAAGCTCCCTGTTTGACAGCTGCCTTAAGCAACTGTTGCAGAGAAATCACAGATCATCTCCGACCGAAGTATTTAAGACTTCCTCAACGGTCGTCAAACCATCGCGAAGTTTTAACAGAGCACTGTGACGCAGAGATTTCATTCCTTCTTTTTCGATCGCGTAACGCTTTAATTCCAAGGGTGAGCTTCCTTTAAAAATGGCATCCTTAACCGCGCCGGTGATCTTCATCACTTCAAAAATCGCGATTCGACCTTTGAGGCCGGTGCCTTTACACACTTCACAACCTTCACCTTTACGTGTTTTTGTAAAGGCATCAAGCTCACTTTGTTTTACGCCGAGATCAATCAAAGTTTCTGGAGCAACTCGATGATCCACCGAACACTTCTCACAGATTTTTTTTATTAAACGCTGAGCCACAACCAGCGAAGTTGCTTCGGCCACCATATAAGGAGCAACCCCCATATCAATCAGGCGTGTGACAGTGGCTGCAGCATCATTAGTGTGCAGAGTCGACACCACCAAGTGACCCGTAGACGCCGCTTTGTAACCAATTTCTGCGGTGATCAAATCGCGAATCTCACCCACCATAATGATCTCGGGATCTTGACGCAAAAAAGATCTTAACACTTCGGGAAAGCCCAAACCAATTTCGGCATTGATCTGAACTTGATTGATTCCATCTAAATTGAATTCCACCGGATCTTCTGCGGTCGAAACATTTCGCCGTATCGTATTGAGTTCGGCCAAGGCCGAATAAATGGTGGTGGTTTTTCCCGAGCCCGTGGGGCCTGTGATCAAAACCATTCCTTGGGGCAGATAAATCGCTTTTTTAAAAACCGCGAGTTGGTCGGCTTCCATCCCGAGCTTGGTCATATCCACTTGCAAATTGGATTTATCCAAAAGGCGCAGCACCACTTTTTCGCCAAACATTGTGGGCAGAACACTCACCCGAAAATCAACCTCGCGCCCATTGCGCAGTCGCACCTTGAGGCGTCCATCTTGGGCCAAACGGCGCTGCGAGATATCGAGCTTACTCAAAATTTTTATTCTTGAAGCAATCGCTGCCGCCGTCCCCGGAGGGGGCTGAGTTTTTTCGAGCAAAGTGCCGTCAATGCGAAATCGAATTCGAAATCTTTTTTCATAAGGCTCAATATGAATATCAGAGGCCCGTGATTTAATTGCTTCGGCAAGCATCACATTCACAAACTTAACAATGGGGCCTTCATCGGTGTCCTTGATTTGGTCAATAATTTCTGTTTGGGCGACGGTTCCGGTAAAAGTATCCTCGGAATCTTCCATCTCTTGCATGATCGAAGAAAACTGTTCGGTCCCGCCGTAATATTTTTCGATTGCTGCCGTAATGGACTGCTCGCTCGCCACCACAATTTCAATTTTGCATCGAGTGGATAAAGCCAAATCATCTTTGACATAAGTATTTGAGGGATCCGCAAATGCGACCACCAAAGTCTTATCAACTTTTGAAACCGGAATAATGCAATTTTTTTCGCACACATTGCGCGCAACCGTCTTGATGGTTTCTGGATCGATTTCAAAACTTGAAAAATCGATAGTTTGAAATCCATACTGCTGACTTAAAAATTCGGTAAGATCAGACTCTTTGACATAGCCCATGCGAACGATGGTTGAGGTCAGCCTGCCGCCATTTTGTTTTTGATCGCGGCGCGCCTGTTCGAGTTGGTCCATATCAATAAGATTTTCTCGAACGAGAAGTTCCCCTATACCCTGCTTTGCCGCCATATGTCCTGTTACCCCTATAAAAATATTTTTACATAGGGCCACATTCTTTGTAACTGGCCCTTAGTCCGATTTGGCTAGAGCAGCTGTGAGCGCGGTTTGATATGCAACTTGATCAAGATTCTGATTAAATATTTTTTTAACCCAAAGCGCATCGACCTCGGAGGCCACCTCAATCCCTGAGGTCACATGAAGACCAACGCTTAAGGCCTCTTCAAGAAAAATATTTTTTGTTTTGGAAAGACCAAAATCCCACACCACACCGTCTTGGCGAACAAAATTAAAATAGAGCAGATCATTTAAAATCGGATTTTCCTTTGAGTCATCAAGGGCATTGACCACAAAACCACTCTCGCCGTGAAGATTGACCAATTCATTTGATGGAACAATTTGGAGTGTGGCCCCAAATAATTTTGGCATCATCAGTTTTGAAAACTCTTTTGTTTTTTGGGGATTGCTATCAGTAATCATAAATTTCTTTAAGCCCGCTTGAAACAGGGCATAGGTTGCAACTCTGGCTAGCGCATCGGTGCCGACCATCAGCACCGACATATCGCGATCCACTTGCGAAAGACTGGATTTAAAAAGAGTCAATAACGCTTCGATCAACAAACACTCAGGCCACCACTGATGCCCATCAAAATTCAGCGAATCAAAAGCCCCGCCCGCCCGCACAAGTAAGGATTGAAACTTGAGAGACTCAAGAGCTGTTGCCCCCAGTTCTAATGGAACCCGAATCGCTTTGACGTCGGTTGTTTTGATCAATTCAACAAGATCTTGAGACTCACTTGTGATCAATTCATTTGCCACACCCATTTGATTTAAAGTTTGGCAAAGAGTTTGGGAACGCACGTGATTGTGAGGTGAGACATCAAGCCATTTCATTTTTTAAGCTTTGCAAAATGATCACGTGCGAAGTTGGAGTCCTCTGCGATTTGCTTTTTTAATTCGTCAAGTGAGCCAAATTTTTTTTCATCACGAATGCGGGCTAAGAACTCAACTCGCAAATCGGTGTCATACAAATTTTGATTATAATCAAAAAGATGCACTTCGACCAAGGGCTCCGTGCGCTCAACCACGGTGGGCGCATAACCCACATTGGTCACGCCCTCATACTGCGAATTGACTCGTGTGATGTAGACACCTGTTTTTGGAATCAGCTCTGAGAATGTTTTTAAGTTTGCGGTGGGGTATCCGAGCTGGCGACCGCGACCCTCGCCTTTGATCACGCGGCCAACCATTTCATAAGGTCTTCCCAAAAACAATTGGGCGCGCTCCACATTGCCATCACTTAAAAACTGGCGCACAGAATTGGATGAGACCACTTGACCATCAATTTTGAGGGCCTCAACAACATTAAGATTAAAACCCATTTGCCTGAGCAAATCGATTGAACCCTTGCGATCGGCACCGAATGAAAAATCATATCCCACCACCACATGTTGCGGATTTAAAATCTTAAGAATTTGATCCAAAAAATTTTCCGGCGGAGTTTGGGCAAACTCCAATGTAAAGGGCTCGACCACTAAGGTCTCGACACCCAATGATTCCATTTGTGAGGAAAGCTGATCTGCGGTGCAGATTTTTTTTAAATTTTTATTTGGAAAAAGCACACGCACTGGGTGCGGCGAAAATGTCATGACCACAGACCTCTGGCCAAAGGACTTTACAATACGAATCAACTCCTGATGACCAAGATGGACCCCATCAAAATTGCCAATGGTGAGAGCTGTCGCGTTGAATTTTTGTTGGATTTGCGAAAGTCCTTCAAAGAGCCGCATGCCAATAACCTACTTAAGAGAAGTACCAATTGAAAACATCCATCTCTTTTGCGACATTGCGTTAGATGCCTTCGCACACATTTCGTCGCACCTCTTATTTTTATCTCCAAATTTGGCACAGGCTCTCGCCTCACCTTGGAATTCTTGTTCGTGCAGCAGTGTGCTGGGGGATTGGTCTTGTAGTCCTGCTCTTTGATCGACCTAGCCAGTTTGATCGGCGATTTGACTTTCGTGGCCGACAGCGTGTGGATGCCAATGTGGTTTTGATCCAATTTACTCCGAATGAATGGAGTGAGCTCAACGGACTTAAAGGTCGATTATTAAGACCTCTTAAAGAGATGCTTGTTGTTGGCGACAATTTTTTTTGGAAAGAAGATGTCTGGCACACCCTGCTTGAACGCATCTTGCGCAACCATCCCAAAGCCATCGTAAATACCTTTTTTTTCGACTCACAAATTTTTGCCAACAAAACAGATTCTGTTTTTTGCGATGACCGGGTGATCTGGGCAGCAAACCTCGATAATTTTGGCCGTTTGCTGATGCCGTTTTTTGCCAATAACTATGGCGACAATGTGGGTACGGTTGAACTTCCTCTTGATGACGATCGAGTGGTCAGACGTTTTAGTTCACCTTTGTTGCAAGTTCCAAACATCGCTCATCGCACGGGCGAAAAGATCGGCACACCGTTTTTGCGTGAGACCCTTCCCTCGGGGGAATCAAAATTAATTAATTTTAGAGGACCTCAAAATACTTTTCCCTCGTTTTCACTCACCCAGATT
This sequence comes from Bdellovibrionales bacterium, assembly GCA_965199825.1. GTDB lineage: Bacteria > Bdellovibrionota > Bdellovibrionia > Bdellovibrionales > UBA1609 > CBDATP01. The sequence goes on from OZ241329.1 coordinate 138,074, forward strand.
TTTGATAATAAATTTCCCGAAGATTATTTTGCCGGTAAAATTGTGGTGCTCGGAGTGAAAGATTCTGGCGCCCACGAGATGCAAACTCCGGTTGGCGAGATGAGTAGCAGCGAAATTTACGCCAATATTTTTGATAATCTTGAGACCTCACGTTGGATCAAGCCGGTGCCAATTGCGATCGTTCTTGCGTATCTCGCCCTCTTAGTCGGCCTTGCGATTGTATTGTTACTTCGCTATCCGCAAATTGTTTCGTCTTCGGTATTGCTCGTCGTGGCACTCGTGATTTTAACATTTTCACTTTATCTGTTTGATGCCTTTGCGATTTGGCTTCCGGTGATTTCTCCATTAAGCGCTCTGTTTTCGACCTACATGGTTTTTGTGAGTTACCAACTGACACTTAAAGAAAATATGAATTGGCGACTCGAGCAAGAACGCCGCAATTTTTTACAGCTCGAAACAATGAAAAATAATTTTTTATCTTTAATCAGTCATGATCTTAAAACACCCATCGCCAAGATCCAGGCGATTTGTGATCGGTTGATGAACGAAGGTGTGGTGAGCGAAGGTTTAAAAGGAATTCGCAAAGAGAGTATGGAACTCTATCGTTATATTCAGAGCATTTTACAAATCAGTCGGGTTGAAAGTAATGCGCTTAAATTAAGACGCGACGCTGTCGATTTGAATGTTTTAATCGAACGTGTGGCCGAACTTCTGCGCCCTCTCGCCAACGAGAAGCAAATACAAATAACTCTTATTTTAGAACCACTTTTTACCATCGAAGCCGATGCGTCTTTGATCCAAGAAGTGACTTTAAATCTTGTTGAAAATGCAATTAAGTATTCACCGACCCACTCCGAGATTAAAATCTACTCCGAAGAGCAAAAAGATCTGATCAAAGTGACGGTGGTCGATCAGGGGCCCGGCGTCCCCAACGATGAGGTCGAAAAAATCTTTCAAAAATTTTATCGCGGAAAAAAACAAATCCACTCTTCAACTGGCACGGGACTTGGACTGTATCTCGTGAAGTATTTTATTGAGCTGCACGGCGGAGTCGTTTTTATGGAAAACATTCCCGATCACAGTTTCTCGATTGGGTATACGCTTCCCCTCGAAAACGATTCTGACCACGCCTAAAGGAGTTAAGTAGTGACCAAGTTAAATGTATTGATTGTTGATGATGAGACCGAACTACGTAAATCGGTCGGAACCATTTTGAAACAAAGTTTGCCCGAGTTTGAGTTTTTTATAGCTGAGGCCACCAATGGTCGCGAGGCTGTGGATCTCGTTGGCTCCTCATCCTTTGATCTTGTTTTGATGGATGTTCGTATGCCTGAGATGGACGGTCTTGAGGCTCTAAATGCGATCAAAGCCAAGGACCCCCGTGTGTTTGTGGTGATCATGACCGCACACGCGAACTTGACCGATGCGGTTCGAGCGATTCGCGAAGGTGCCTATGATTATGTTGAAAAACCAGTTCAACCCGATCGTTTGGTTCATATCGTTAAAAAAGCAATCGAGACCCAAGCGATGGTCTCTGACTTAACAGTTGCGAGTCCTATTTTTGATGACGACGTGGATTCTGAATTTGTTGGATCAAATCAAAAAATGCGTGAAGTGTTTCACTTGATCAATAAATTGAGCCATGTCGATACCACCGTGATGATTCGCGGTGAGAATGGCACAGGCAAAGAGCTTGTGGCAAAAGCGATTCACCAAAATTCTCCGCGCAAAGATGGCCAGTTTATCGCCATCAACTGCGGCGCCATTCCTGAGGGATTAATGGAGAGCGAACTTTTCGGTCATGAACGTGGTGCATTTACGGATGCTATCGAACGTAAGATCGGCAAATTTCAATTGGCTACGCATGGAACTTTGTTTCTTGATGAGATCGCTGAATTAAAACCCGAAATGCAGGTCAAACTCCTTCGTGTCCTTCAAGAAAAAATATTTACTCCAGTTGGAGCCAATCGCGAAATCAAGAGCAATGCTCGAGTGATCGCGGCGACTAATCGCAATCTTGAAAAAATGATTGAAGACGGCGAATTTAGAGAAGATTTATTTTATCGCCTCAATGTGATGCCCATCTTTTTGCCTCCTTTGCGTGATCGCACCGATGATCTTTCGCAATTGATCGAATATTTCATCCGTAAATTTAACACCGCCCAAGGTCGATCGATCAATGGCGTTGCAGGTGATGCACTCCAAGCAATGAGAGCGTATCGCTGGCCCGGAAATATTCGCGAACTCGAGAATGTGATTGAGCGCGCTTTCGTGGTCGAAACAGGAGAGATCATCACCTTGGCTTCTTTACCCGAAGCGGTGCTGACGCCTTCGCATGAATTTGGATTTGAATTACCAAAAAATTATTCAGGCCCAATGGATTTTGATCGATTTAAATCTCAGACCGAAAAAGAGTTTATCGTTCAGGCTCTTAAGGCCAACCGCGGTCGCATCAACAAGACGGTGGCCACTGCAAATATTCCGAAGAATACTCTTCTTCGAAAAATTCGTAAGTACGCCATCAATGTGAAAGAACTTGCTCAACAGCAGTAAGACATTGGTCTAATAAAGGTAGAGCGTTTCAAAATCTGAGGCGCTCTTAACGTAAAATAAGGCAATGAGACAAACCCATTGCCGTTTTTTTTCTGGCTACAAACCCTGTGGCAAAAACCCAATTTGCTCCGAAGATTGCAGTTTTAAAAGTATTCCTAATACCCGAATCTTGATCATTAGCCTTGAGGCCATGGGTGCGGTTTTACGCAGTACTGTTATTTTAGAACCACTCAAAAAGAAATATCCCGAAAGTCATATCACTTGGATCACAGAGCCCTCGGCACTTGGTTTATTGCAGAACAATCCCCTGATTGATCGATTGACCTCGGTGCCAAATCTTTTGGATCTTGAGGCATTGGAATTTGATATTGCCTATGTGGTCGACAAATCTCTTAGAGCTCAAGGAATTTTAAGTCGCATAAAAACAAAATCAGTTTATGGGTTCCGTGCAGACAAGCGCTCCGGCGCAATCTTACCCGCATCTCTCGCGGCCAAAGAATTATGGGAAATCGGATTATCGAATCAAAAGAAATTTTTTGAAAATAAAAAGCCAGAAACTCAATTGTTGATTGAAGCTTTAGAACTCGGGCCCTTTGAGCGCTCCCCTTATGTACTAAAACTATCACCTCAAGAGCAGCGCGAAGCCGTTAAGCGCAAAAACTTATGGAATGGCACTCCCTTGATTGGAATAAATATGGGAGCAAGCAATGTGATTCCGTATAAAAAATGGACCAAGGAATTTCAACGCGAACTCTGTCAGGCCCTGCCCTTTCAGATTGTTCTTCTTGGTGGACCCGATGAAAAACCGATGGCCGAATTTATTTCTAATGGGTTAGAGCATGTGCATGTGTCGCCTCTCGAAAATGGGGTGCGCGACGGAGTGATCAGTTTATCTGCGTGTGATCTGATTGTGTCTGGCGACAGTTTAGGAATGCATCTTGGCATTGCGCTCAAAAAATATGTTATCGCCTGGTTTGGGCCAACCTGCGAGCAAGAAATTGATTTGTATGATCGAGGCCAAAAATTGTTGAGTGCTGCACCTTGCAGCCCGTGTTGGAAGAGACATTGTGAACAACCCTTGATGTGCTATGATCAGGTGGCTCTTAAAGATGTGATTGCAGCAATTTATAAGGGACTTGAGTGCCAAACTTACTTATCCAAACCGCTTTTCTCGGAGACCTCCTTCTCGCAATCCCTTTAATCCGGGCTATCAAAAAAAAGTATCAACAACCATTGTTTATCGTGTGTCGCAAAGGTCTAGGGCAATTGCTGCTCGATCTTAAATTGTGCGACAAAGTTTTTGAAGTCGAACGCGGAAATGGGAAAGATAAAAATCAGGTTTTTAAAAATCTAAAATCGTTAAAATTTGATTTGATCTTTTGTCCTCATCAATCTTTTAGAACAGCGCGACTTGTAAGCCAATTGAGTGCAAATCAAAAAATCGGATTTTATCGTTGGTGGAATTTTTTGAACTTTGACGTTCGGATCAAAAGAGATCCCACCCTTCCCGATGCACTGAGGCAATTGTCTTTGATTGAACACCCCATCAGCGTTCCCAACCTTAAAACCCGGACGACAGTGATCTTTAATTCTTTAGTCCCTTCGCCAATGAAATTGCTGAGCGAAACCACAAAAACAAAAACGATTTTAATTTCACCCGGAAGTGTTTGGCCGACCAAGCGATGGACGCTACAGGGATTCAAAGAGCTTGTGATCAAACTCAAAGATCTTGACCACTCGGTTGTCATCATCGGCAGTCCTGATGAGAAAATTTTGTGTGAAGAGGTCGCACAAGGGTTGGTCGAAAATAAAGCGGGCCAGTTGAGTTTGACCGAACTCGTCCATCTGATGGCAAAATCTCAAGTGCTTGTTACCAATGACAGTGGAGCGATGCATTTGGCAAGTGTGGCAGGTTTAAAAACGGTTGCGATGTTTGGGCCGACTGTATTGGATTTTGGGTATCGCCCTTGGCAAGATCAGGCAATCGTTGTTCAACAAGATCTTGGGTGCAGACCTTGCGCAAAGCATGGTGGGCTTAAGTGTCCTTTGGGTCATCATCACTGCATGACCCAGATCAGTTCGGATCGGGTCTTAGGGCACATCCTTACCCTTATCAATTCCGACGACTTTGGCCACCAGAGTTCCAATCTTAATCACTGACTCGATTCGTACGATCATTTTTCGATCATCATCGGTCACATAAAATAGAATTTCGCCGACCGGTTTAAAAAATCCATCGATCTGAAAATCGGGTTTGATCACCACAGTTTTAATCACACCCACATCGGTGCTCAAGATTTCTTGTCGCAACACATGGCCGTTAAATACGATATTCTTACCTTCGTCCACCAATCGGAAATGGATAGTCTTACCCGGTATCAAAGTAAAATTTCGCATGTAGTAAGCAGCGCTGATGATGTTTTGCGAAAAAGGCAAAACCGCCCAATCCATTTTTTTCTTTTCCTCGCCATTATCTTTCGAAACTTTCTTTTCCCAATAATCGGCAGTGAGTTTTTCATGATCAATAATCGAGCGAATCTCTTTGAGCTGCTTACTCTCTTTGACATGGACTTCTAAATTTTGGGGAAGAAGAGTTTCGTAATCGACATAAGTATCAGCAACATCGTCAACACTGTAAAAGCGCGAAAAAAAATCGTTACTCTTTGCTGTAATTTGAAAATGATAAGCTTTTTTGCCGTTCACTTCGACAAAGGGCATCACTTTGATTTTGAGATGACCCGCGGTCATTCGGAGATAGGTGATCGCGAGATCTACCTCCTCGCCCACACGAAATGGATCCTTGATTGGACGGCGGCCCGCAAAACCCTCGGTCTCTTCGATACTCGGCTCGCGGCCCTTTGGAGCTTCCGGCACAATCAGCTTTCCTTTTTTTGCACGTTTTTTAAATGGCTTTGCCTTTACGACTCGGAGCTTGGGTTGTGGAGTGTCCGAGGGGAGAGGTGCGGGCTCGCCGATTTCACGAATCATCAATTTTTTATCGTACTCGTCGTTGGACTCAAGAAGTTTGACGTTGTCGTATTTTGGCGCCCGATCAGCGCAACCCATAAAAAACAAAATCACAGAAATAAATAAAAAACGCATGGTGCCCCCACCTACTCATCAAAATTTTTCCAGCGCCGATGTATCCACATCCATTGTGTTGGATATTTAAGGATAAACTGTTCCAGTCGATCCGAATACTTTTGTGTCATTTTTTGTATGGTCTCTTGTTCGGTCGCACTCGTTTCAAACGGAATCTCTGGTCCAAACACAACCACATTTCGATTCTGATCATCCACATAGGTATAACAAGTAATAACTGGTGCTTCTGACCTTTGGGCTAGTACCGCTAAACCCATTGCTGTGCCAGTATCATGTCCAAAAAATTTGGTTTTGCAGCCAATCGGCTTACCCATGTATTGATCAAGAACAAAGACCACCAGTTTGTTTTTTTTAAGGGCCTTTAAAATTTGGTAGGCGGTGTTGCGAGGCGGAATAAAAACGGTTCCCAACCGTTCGCGCACATGAAGCAGCATTTGATTAAGCCAACCCACAGACATTTCTTTTGCAACCAGGTACATCGGGTAGCCCTTTACAGACATCGCACCAATACCTAAATCACCGTTTCCTAAATGCAGGGTTAAAATAAAAACGCCTTTGTTTTTTTGTGAAGCGATCTCAATATTTTCTAGCCCCTCAAAAATAAATTTTTTATTCACCCGGTCTAAATTTAAAAATGGCATTTCGGCATAACTCAATAGTGAGCGGCCCAAAAACCGCAAATTCGCGGCACCCATTGCCTCAAGCTCTTGATCTGATTTTTGTGGAAAGGCTTTACGTAAATTCTCGATCACAATTTTTCGACGGATTCGGAACACATCCCACCATAAAAATCCGATGGTGGTTCCCACAAAATTTGAAACCCACGGCGGAGAATAAACCAGGATAAAACTAATCCCGCGAAAGAATAAGCCGATCAATTTCTTCATAGAGCTCCGTCATCGCATCTGAAGGATTCAGCCTAATAGGCAACACCGCCCAACGAGAAGAATCAAATTTTAATTTTTGAATTTTAACTTCGTCTTTTTCGGTTGTGACAAAAAAAGATTCCGATTTTTCGAGCCGATCAATATCGGATTGTTTGTAGCTGTAGTGATCGCTAAATCGCGCAACCCCCACTAGAGGAAGGTTCAGATTTTTTTCAAACGATTGGGGATTTCCAATCGCACTCACAGCCATCAACTTCTCGAGCTTTAAAAATGGCTTTGAAGATCCTAAATAGCGCAAGGGCTGACCTTTGGTTTTGCACTCGATAACAGTGCCTTTAAATTTGATCTGCGGACTCAAATTTTGATTGAGCTCGGCGCGAGTCAATACCAAAAAATGGGCTCTCTCTAATCCTGCTAAAGATTCACGGCCTAAACCAAACGGAAAGGGCCTCAAATGCCAAAGTGGTTTGGAGGAATCAATCAGCACGATATCTAAATTGCGCTTCAAATTTCGATGTTGAAAGGCATCATCGGCAATAATCAATTGGGTTTTGGGATAAGTCGCAATCAAATTTTGTGCAGCCTCAACACGCCTTGAACCAACATAAACAATAGCATTGGGGTATGTTTTTTTAATCAGTGAGGGCTCATCACCATAGCGAAGGCTATCAGAAGATTGAACTTCTAAAACGCCGGTTGATTGTCGCTTGTACCCGCGAGAAACAACGCCCACCGCAATATTTTTTATTTTGCAGTACTCAAGTAAGAGCTGCACAAATGGGGTCTTGCCCGTTCCCCCAAAGGTGAGGTTGCCAACACTGATAACGGGCCGATCCACCGAAATTTGTTTAAGCCAACTGTTGTCGTAAAGCCAGTTTCGCAAACTCATTCAAAATAGGGCTCAAGGATTTTGGCCACACGCTGTGTTGCCCCTTTGTCGCCCAGTTTGTGCTCAGTTTCTTTTAATTCTTCGGCGGTTTTTTTGCGCACATCGGGATGGATCAAAAAGTTTTCGAGATGGTGGCTCAATGCTTCCACATTGGCCTGATCTTGAAACAGCTCGGGCACCACAAGGCGATTCAAAATCAAATTGATCATACCAAAATAGGCCGTAGCCTTAACGAACCGTTTCGCAAAAAAGGCAGTGAAGGCATTCATGTGGTACATGATCACCATTGGTTTTTGCATCAGGCCCACCATCAAAGTTGCGGTTCCTGAGGCACAGAGAATCACGTCGGTGAGGCAAATCATTTCAAAGGGTTCTGCCTGAATCAGGCGTAAACTAAAATCGAATGCACCCAGTTGAGCCCGTACCTCTTCAAGATCAAGAGTCGGTGCAACCAACAGTGCGACTCTTAAATTTGGAATTTTTGTACAAAGATTTTGTGCGACTTTGAGCTGGGTTGCGAGATGATGTTTGATTTCGGATCTTCTCGATCCGGGCATCAGGCCGAGCACCAACTCATCGGGTTTAAAACCATAGCGCGAGCGCTTTTCGTTTAAATCTTTTTGATTAAAATATTGCGGGCCAATTTCATCAAGCAGTGGATGCCCCACAAACTCGGAAGATACCCCATACTTGTCATAAAAAACTTTTTCGAATGGAAATAAAACCAGCATTCGGTCCACCACTTTTTTAATCTGGTGCACCCGCGAGGTGCGCCACGCCCAAACCTGTGGAGAGATATAATAGATCACCGGAATGCCGAGCTGTTTTAGTTTTTTTGCCAGTCGTAAATTAAAATCGGGATAATCGAGCAGCAACGCGAATTTTGGTTTTCGCAGTCGCGCTTGCTCAACCAAACTATGAAAGGTTCTTCGAATCAGCGGAAAATGCTTAATGACTTCTTGCAAGCCCACAACCGCAAGATCTTCTGAACGGCCAAGACATTCAAAACCCAGGGCTTCCATATCTCGAGTGCCAATACCAAAAGGTTTTATTTTTTTATTTTGCCAGAGCTCAAGAAGTCTTTTTGCATAAAGACTGCTCGATGCCTCGGCAGCAACAATTAAGACGGAGTCCATGTCTTTAGCCTGCGAGCGATATCTTGGTTGATTGTTTCGGCAAGGCGCAAGGCCACAAGCCCATCTTCACCCGTGACCACACACTCTTTGTTGTTGAGGACCGCATCGACAAAGGATTTTGTTTCGGCTAGCAGCGCATCGCCTTTTTCAAGGTTCCAGCTTTCGGCTTCAAGAGGCAATTCGCCATCTTTCCAATCGCCGTTTTTTGTAAGCAAATTGACTTCGCTCGTTCCAAAATCGATTGAGAGATATTGTGAGTCTTGAAACACCCTAAATTTTCTTTGCGACTTTTGTGACACTCTTGAGGCTGTGACGTTGGCCACTGTGCCCGATTCAAATTCGATCCGGGCATTGGCCATATCGGTTGTTTTGGTGAGCACGGGTGTCCCAACCGCAGAGACTGAGGTCGGCGTGCTGCGCACAAGCGAAAGTATCACATCCAAATCATGAATCATCAAATCAAGCACCACGTCCACATCCACACTGCGGGGTTTAAATGGAGCCAGCCGATGGCATTCAATAAATAGGGGCCGTCTGAGCTTTTCTTTTGCAGCAACCAACGCAGGATTAAATCGCTCGACATGTCCTACTTGTAAACGTAAATTGTTTTGTCTCGCAAGACTCACCAGCTTTTCGCCCTGAGCACTTGTGGAGGTCAGCGGTTTTTCGACATGGACGTGAATGCCATTGTTCAAAAAACTTAAAGCGAGTTCGTAATGAGCGGGGGTACTTGCCGCAATCGTTACCGCATCCACTTTGCCAATCAGATCCAAATGATTTTTAAAAAATGAAACTTGAAGATCATCGGCGATAGTTTTTGATTCGGGATTAAGATCGCAAACCCCGATCAGCTCAACCTCGTCGATCGCCTTGTATTTTTGGGCATGAAATTTTCCGAGGTGACCAACTCCGACTACCGCGCACCTCAATTTTTTCATTAGCGTGCAATTCCTCGTTCAGAGGTGCGAACAAAATCTTTGAGATATTCAATGTGAGGATTTGTGGGACAGTCGTCTTCGATAATGGTCATGGCTTCGTCAATGGTTCTGTTTCCCATGATTAAAGCTCTGAGGGCGCGGTGAATGCCTTCGATTTCTTTTTCGCTTAAGCCCGCTCGCTCTAAACCAATTTTATTTGTAGCACGAGCCGTGGCATAACTACCTTGAGCCATCGAGTATGGCAAAATATCTTTATTGATCGCACTCTCGCCCGCCACGTAAGCGTAGCGCCCCACACGGACAAATTGATTAAAGCTACACGCCCCACCGATCCGAACATAGTCATCCACATGGACATGGCCCGCAAAGTTGGTGGTGTTGGCCACAGCAATATGATTGCCGATGTGACAATCATGCGCCACATGAACGTAAGCCATAAGCAGATTATTAGAACCCACAACCGTTTCGCCGCCACCTGTGGCGGTCCCTAAATTTAAGGTGACAAATTCGCGAATCAAATTGTTATCGCCAATTTTGAGTTTTGTGGGCTCGCCGTTGTATTTTAAATCTTGCGGAGGGCCGCCGATCACAGCGCCCGAAAAAAATTGGTTGTTTTCGCCAATTGTCACTCGGCCGGCGGGACTTCCAATAACCACATGCGATTTGATCCGAGTCCCTTTGCCGATTTGGACAGCCCCTTCGATCACACAATAGGGACCAATCTCAACACCGGTATCAATCTCTACACCCTTATCGATAATAGCCGTCGGATGAATCATCGCGCCACCTTCTTCGAAAAAAAAGCCACAATTTCTGCTTCGGCCACAATCTCATTGTCCACACGACAGTGCACATCAACAACAATCAAATTTCCGCGATCTTTGGTGACCACAGCATCAATCAGCAGGGTATCTCCAGGAACAACCGGTTTACGAAATTTTGCAGATCGGATATTGCCGATTGCAATATTGTGTTCAGCATCACTTTTTTTAAAATAAGCAAGCGCCCCAGCTTGGGCCATCGCTTCGACAATAAGAACTCCGGGCATTACAGGATTTTCGGGAAAATGCCCGCTAAAAAACGGCTCATTGAAACTGACATTTTTTAGGGCCTGTACTTTTCGTCCTACCCGATTTTTTTCTGAAGTCCCCTCTTCGATCGAGAGCACTCGATCGACCAATAAAAAGGGGTAGCGATGAGGAAGGATTGCTAAAATGTCTTGGGCGTTTAAACCCGATTCATCAATCTTCATTATTTTTTAGCGGTTTTCTCATATTCTTTTAAAACACGCTCGGTCAGATCAATGTCTTTATCCATCCACATCACACTTTGTTCGGTGCGCTCAAGTACCACGGTGAACTTTTCTTTTTTGGCAATCTCATCGACCTGGGCGCGAAGTTTTTCGACAATCGGCAAAGTCAAATCACGCTCACGTTTTTGGATCTCTTGTTGGCTTTTGCCCACAAGCTCACGGTACTTCATCATCTCGGCTTGCAGTTCTTGTTGGCGATGAGCTTTAACTTCATCTGTTAACACCAAACTCTTTTTTTCGAGATCTTCGCTGATCTTTTTAAGATCTACTTCTTTTTTCTCGAGCTCTTTTTTCTTTTTGTTGAATTCAGCCTCAAGCTCAGCTTTGGCTTTTTTGCCATTTGAACTTTGCTGAATGGCCTTTTGCAAATCGATCACACCAATTTTGACTTCGGCAAAACAAGTTGAACTCATCAACAGTGCGGTTAGTAATAAGTTTCGCTTCATGATTTTCTCCTTAAAATGATTCCAAACAGAATCAGTTAAACATAACTTAAAACGAAGGACCAATGGCAAATTGGAAATTCACCGGACCCTCATTAAATTCGGGTCGACGGTTTAAAGGAAAGCCCCACTCAAATCGCAAAGGCCCAATGGGTGAAAACCAACGAAATCCAAAACCGATATCACTTCTTAAATCATTATAAATAATGGTGTCTTCGGCGGTGCCCACATCATAAAAGACCACACCCTGGATATTGGCCTCTTCAATCAGCGGAAACTGAAATTCGAGATTGTAAAATAACTGCTGCTCACCACCAAAGGGACGAAATGCCGCATAGTAGGCTTGATTGAAATTTCCGGTGGCTTGTACCGTGCGCTCATAGGCGGTTTGCGAAAATTTGCGCCGACCCACCGTAAACCAATCAAACCCTCTCAAAGAGTTTGCTCCACCTAACAAAAACAATTCGTTAAATGGGGGATCACGATCGGCATCGTTGGAATGAATAAACGCGTAAGATAAATTATTACGCCAAACCACTTTCCAAAAAAGCTCTTTGTAGTAGCGCGAAAAAATTAAACCCTTGGTGTAGCGCTTATCTCCGCCCACTCCCGCAAACTCGAGTGAAGTGCTCGAATACAAACCTTTTGTGGGAGCAAAACGATCGTTTCGTTTGTCATATTCAAGAGAGAAAGTGACTGAACTTGTGATCCCGTTTGCGGTGTCTACCGGAAAGATGGTGGCGTCACCATCAGGGCTGAGAGTTAAATTTGTATTATCGAGTTTGTAGCGAATAAACCCATCAAGATAAGGCGCAAGGGGATGCCCTACTCGAATCGCTCCACCCGTCTTGACCTCGCGGTAATCGAGCAGCTGACGTTGGGATTGATAGGCATCAAATCCGAGCGACCATCGGGTATCGAGAAAATAAGGCTCGGTAAATGACAATCGAAACAGCGACTGCACTTTACTAAAATCAATCGAGGCCGAAAGGTTTTGTCCTTTACCAAACAAATTGCTTTGGGTGACTTGGCCATTAAAAATGAGCCCATAAAAGCTTGAGTAGCCTGCACCAATTTGGAGAGTTCCGGTATTGCGCTCTTTGACCACGATATCGAGATCGACTTTATTGGCATCGTTTTTTTGAATCTTTTGATTAAAATTAACATCCTCAAAAAAGCCAAGTCGCTTGATAAACGCGAGCGACTCGCGTTTTCGAGTTTCGTTGTAAAGCTCGCCCTCGCGCAGGCGCATTTCACGCCGGACCACTTTGTCGCGAGTTTTGGTGTTGCCAATCACATTGATTTTACCAATGTAGACTTTGTTGCCCTTATCAAAATCAAAACTGATATCGACAAGTTTTTCTTTATCCCGAATTTGGGTGCGCGGAATCACGTTGGCAAAGGCGTAACCTAAATCTCCATATTTGGCAGTTAAGGTCTGCAAGTCCTTTTGCAGAGTTTCATATACAAATAAATCGTTCTCTTTCATTTGGGTCGAATCACTCAGCTCGCTTTTTGCAAAAAGCAGATCGCCGGTAAAATCCACATTGCCCACATGAAACTGTTCGCCCTCTTCAATTCGAATGGTGATGTAAATGCTTTTTTTATCAGGTGTGACATAAACCTGAGGACGATCAACCTTGGCTTTGATGTACCCCTCGTTAAAATACAAAAACTGCATCACCTGAACATCATGATCAAATGCTTCTTGTTTATAAGCACCAGAGCCAGAGATAAAACTAAAAACATTGCCCTCTTTGGTGACCATCGCTGCTTTTAATTTTGAAGCAGAAAGGTGATCATTATTCAGAAAAGTAATTTTTTTGACTTGGACCTTTTCGTTTTCGTAGATTTTAAATCGAATACGGACTGAATCGGGTTGATCAAGCCGCTCTACCGCATAATCGACACGAGCCAAAAAATAGCCCTTGTCTTCGTAGAGCTTTTCCATTTTTTCGACCGCTTCGCGAACCTTGGACACATCAAGAATTTCGTAAGCCTTGATGGCAGCAGCTTCGCGCAGATCGTCGTCTTTGATTTCGTCGTTACCATCGTACACAATTTCGCCCACTGATGGTTTCTCGATCACTTTGTAGGTCAGGATGACGCCACCATTTTCGCCCGGCGATTTGTCGACCAAAATGTCATAAAAATAACCTAACCGAAAAATATCTTCGACATCTTTGCGGATAGTGGTGGTGTCGAGATGCTCTTTGGCTTTTGAGGTGATTTTTGCGGTGACCGCATCGGTTTCAATTTTTTTATTTCCGGCGACAACAATTTTTTCGATAACTTCGGTTGTTCCGCCAATCACGTGCTTTAATTGGGGAGCTTGGGCGTTTACAAACCCAGAAAAAAACAAAAAATGTGGCAACAAAAGGGCAAAGAACGCTCGCAAAGAAGAAATTCCTCAGTGTTTTTAGGTACTTATATTAAAATGGGGGCCAGGTTATCTTGGATTCTCGAAGATGTCAAAATCATTGGAAGTGATCGACCCAGTGACCGTCTGCCATTTTTAACACTCTTGGAAATCGATTGGCGAATCTCACATCATGAGTGACCACAATCAATGTGAGGCCCAAATTATTTTTAAGTTCAAAAAACAGATCCTGAATCAATCGCGAATTTTCGGTATCCAGATTTCCGGTGGGCTCATCGGCGAGTAAAATTTCGGGCTCGCACATCAAAGATCGCGCAATCGCAACTCGTTGGCCTTCGCCCCCAGAGAGCTCGGTAGGAAAATGATTTTTTCGCGCGCTCAGTCCTAATAGAGATAATAATTTCTCGGCACGCGATCGACAATTTTTGATATTTGTTCCGGCGATTCGACCAGGGAGCATGATATTTTCTAACGCAGTCAATTCATGGAGCAGATGATGAAATTGAAAAACAAATCCCAGTTTTTGCGATCTAAATTTTGCAACCTCAGAATCTGATTTTTTAAAAAGATCTTCGCCCTTATAAAAAACACTTCCCTTAGTTGGCGTATCGAGGGTTCCCAAAATTTGCAAAAAAGTACTTTTGCCCGCTCCACTTGCGCCAACGATGCAAAGGGCCTCACCTCGATGAACTTCGAGATCAAGTCCCTGAAGGATCGAGAGTCTTTTACCGGCTCCTTGGGGGTAATATTTTTCGATCTGTTCGGCACACAGCAGTCCGCCTCTATTCATAACGCAAACCTTCTACGGGCGATAACCTTGCGCCACGTCGGGCGGGAGCCCATGAAAAAATAAAACAAATAATAAGACAGGTTAAAACGATCAGCAAAAAATCAAGCGGTCGAAATTCCACATCGATTTGATCGAGTTTATAAACTTCAGAAGGAATCAGATGAAAATGCTTTTGACCCCACATAAAAAGCTCGCACAAAAATAGTCCAAGCAAAATTCCAAGCAGTGATCCAACAGCGGCAAGGCCCAAACCTTGAACCAAAAAAATTCGGGCAATATGGTTTTTTGAAGCCCCCAAAGTTTTCAGCACACTGATATCTTGATAGCGACGAATCACTCCCACAAATAATGTCGATGACACATTAAATGCCGCAGCCACGATCAGCACGAGGAGCACAAAAAAGATCACCAACTTTTCGAGACTCGCGGCCTCAAAAAGATTGTGATTCACGTCGTGCCAATCTCTGGTGATGTATTGGTAACTGAATCGATTGGTAATCTGTTGCACCGCTCGCTCCGAATCTTCGGCTCTTTTGAGTCTCATTCGGAAGCCCGAAACTTTTTGGCCCACTTGGGCTAATTGTTGAGCACTGGTCAGATCGGTCAAAATATATCGCGCATCAAAATCTTGGCGGCCCAAATTTAAAATTCCACGTATTAGAAATTCGGCCACTCGGGGTTTAAAAGTTCCGGCTTCATAATCCGAGTTGATGGGCAACACCACTTTGAATCGATCGCCAATTTTAAGATTATATTTTTGAGCTAAGCCTTTGCCGATCACCGCCGATTGCGGCACCGAAAAATCGACATCCCCCCCAATTAATCGATCCTTTATGTTGAGCACATTATGAATGGTCAAAGGGTCAATCCCTTCGATCACCACTCCCGACAACTGACCGCCGTGAGCTACGATCGCTTCAAGATATAAAAACGGAGTCGCTGCAACAAGATCGGGTAGGATCGGTTTCAGGTCTTTATCAAAATCTTGAATGGTGAGACTTGTTCCGCGCTTCATCACCAACACGTGGCCGACAATGTCCACCACCGTGCGCTGAAGGGTGGACTGATACCCTGACACCACCGCCATCGCCACAACAAGCGAGGCAACCCCAATCACCAATCCAAGGAGACTAAGAGTCGCTGTGGTTCCCATCGCTCCGCTTCGGAATCCCAGCCAGCGCCGACCAATCCAAAGCTCCCACATTATTTTTCGACCTGACCGAGAGCTTGGCTTTTAAGATAAGCCTCAATAAAGGGATCAAGTTTGCCGTCTAAAACCGATTGAGGATTTCCAGATTCAAAAGAGGTGCGGTGATCTTTTACCATCTGGTAGGGATGAAGCACGTACGAGCGAATTTGACTTCCCCATTCGTTGGCCATTTTACCGCTCTCTTGAACTTCTTTTTCTTTTTTGCGTTTTTCGATTTCGGCTTCGTACAAGGCGGCTTTCAGCATCTTCATCGCTTTGTCGCGGTTGGAATGCTGAGATCTTTGATTTTGACATTGAACCACAATGCCAGAGGGCATGTGGGTGATGCGCACCGCAGATTCGGTTTTGTTCACGTGCTGGCCACCCGCTCCGCTTGAACGATAGGTATCTATTTTTAAATCTTCATCACGAATTTCGATTTCGATATCATCATCAACTTCGGGCCACGCATACACCGAAGCAAAGCTGGTGTGGCGTCTGGCGTTGGAATCGAAAGGCGAAATTCTCACCAAGCGATGAACACCCGTTTCGGCTTTAAGATTTCCAAACGCAAAGGCACCTTCAACCAGCATCGTGACCGATTTGATTCCGGCTTCTTCAGCTTCTGAGATCGCCAAGATTTCGGTGCGATAGCCATGACTTTCGGCATAACGCAAAAACATGCGCATTAAGATCGAGGCCCAATCGCAAGCTTCGGTGCCACCGGCTCCTGAGTTGATTGAGAGATAGCTTGAGCACCCGTCTAACTCGCCATTGAGCAAACTTTTAAGCTCGAGATCGGCGGCTTTGACAGTGGCATCTTCAAGTTCGGTTTTGACATCCTTAAAGGTCGATTCGTCATCGGCTTCGACCGCCATATCTAAGAGGACTGCGGCATCATCCATTTGCTGATTGAGATTTTTGTAATCGGCGACTTGCCTTTCGAGTAAGGCCTTTTCGCGATTGAGCTTGTTCATCTCTTTATGATTGTTCCAGATCTCTGGATTTTGCGACTGGCTCTCTAGTTCTTCGAGCCGCTTGGTTTTGATATCGATGTCAAAGATACCTCCGCAGTTCGACAGATTTATCTTTGAGCTCTTGGAGCGAGCGCTTCACATCAGAAAGTTCGGTGGTCATTGCCATTGCAATGATCTATCAGGATTATGCGGATATTTCAAATAGTCTCGTTTTTAAAAGTCGCTCGAAACGAATCGGTCTTCTAGAAACACTTAAGGTTGATTTTACCATCGACGCCAAGTTGCTTCTGAAAATGCATCGGCCGGAATAATTATGAACTGGTACAGTCAATTTGGAAATCAAGATTGAAAGCATAACTCCGTTTAATGAGATTCTGCGAGCCGCTTCAATCAGCAAATGTTCTTGATTGCGAATTAATATCTGACAAATAAATTCTGTAAACTTAATCTGTTAACTGAAACGTTCGAATGGTGTTTAATCTTGTACTCGACGATACAAACATTTTCGTCTGTTATCTCAAATTGAAAGCTCGAAGTTGCAGGATTTCAAGCCAGTAATGAGCGAAGCAATCGCAATCTAATTAATCCTTCGATGTCCTGAATCTAGTTTTATTGAAGATTGTGATATAAAAAATGACATTGCTGCAGCACGTGGGGGCCGCTCAGTCTTAAGAACGAAGTGCAACTTTATTTGTTTACAAAAAAATATGACAAGGTCCCAGTCGAGCCGATCAAGGTTGAGTAGGATGCAACGCCCTTGTTTGGTAAAAAAAATTTGCACCGAATCGTGCTTGCTAACGTTTGTTGTCTCTAATCAGATTTAAGAACGAAGTGAGCATGATTATTTGATCAAATAAATGACATTGCCCCACCACGTGGGGGCCGCTCAGCCTTAAGAAAGAAGTACAACTTTATTTGTTTACAAAAAAATATGACATGGTCCCATCCGAGCCGATCAAGGTTGAGTATGATGCAAAGCCCTTTCTTTGGTAAAACAAAATTGCACCGAATCGTGCTTGCTCAGAGTTGTCGTCACTACGCAGATTTAAGAACGAAGTGAGCATGATTGTTTGATCAAATAAATGACATTGCCCACCATTTTTAAATCAAAAACCTTATTAATAAATATCGGTTTTAATTGCATTTTGTTATATATAAATATAGTTTATAAGAATGAAACAGCTTTTACTCTTTCCTATTTCAAATTCAAAAACTTACGGCGGCGAAATGAGTGGTCGTCGAAAAACAATGCGGCCCTTAGACAAGAAGTGTTTGCATCACGTGATCTTAAAATCGCAACATGCCAAGGGCGAAAAAAGTTTCAAAAAATTTGACATGCAGATGAAATATAAAAATTTAATTTATTCTAAAGCCAAGAAATATGGAGTGCGGATTGCGGCATATGCTAATGTGGGTAACCATTTTCACCTGCTTATTAGATTTCAGGATCGCAATCTCATCAAAACTTTTTTTAGAGTCGTTGCGGGAGTGATTGCACGGCTTGCGATCGGCGCACAAAAAGGAAAAAGGTTTGGCAGATTTTGGGATTCGGTGCTCTTCACGCGCATCGTTAGCAAAGGTCGCGATGAGATCCGCATGTTTGATTATTTAGAAGCTAATTTAATTCAGGCGCATTTTGGAAAAGCGGCTCGCAAACATTTTGAATCTATCTGCAAAGAGTATTGGGAGGAGCTCTATAAAAAGCCTTTATGATACCAACGTTTCACTATTCAATTCCCACCCTAGCGGTTCAAAAATCCTGCTGATTTATCTTTATGTTGAATATGAGAAGTGTGAATGAGGAGTTAAAAAATTAACCATCTTGCTTAAAACTGGCTTCAGGCCGGATTTCGGTTTCTTCATTTAATAAAATCAAAAAGGCCTCAGCGATTTTTCAGTCATCTCTGATTTGGCAAATCGACAAAAGGCACCCTATTCATCATCGGTTAATCAAAAACAAATTTGAGTTAAAGGAAGTACAGTTTCAAAATTCCGTTATCGACTTATAGGTAAGGCAAGGGTGATGCCAGCATTAGAAAAGTTTCGAGCTTTATTACCGGTCCTTTAGGGGCTTTAAAAAGGATCAAAAGTATCCTCGCTATCGCCGAGCAGGACTTTTCTACTCTCGCTTCATACCTGCTAAGGCTTCATCGAAAACTCGATCTTGCAGTTCAAACATTTCAGTCGCTGCCGCTTCATCTTGTTCATGATCATAGCCGAGCAAATGCAAAATTCCATGAAGACACATGTAGGCCACCTCATCGCGAAAACTGAACTCAATTTCTTTGGCTTGCTTTTGCAAAACTTCGGGGCACATTAAAAGTTCACCCAAATATTTAGGCTCAGCCGCAGGAAAACTTAATACATCAGTAGCATAGTCGCGCCCCCGAAACTGGAGGTTGATCGAACGGGCTTCGCGATGATCAACGAAAACCAAAATCAACGGCTTAAGTTTGCGGCTCAATAATTTTTCGCAACGATTTAAAAACTTCTCAAGGTAGACTCGCGGCACTCGAACGGAAGATCGATTGATGATTTCGATCTTCATCCGGGGCGCTGAGATTTGCGGGCTTTTCCGCCGAGCACTTTGGCAAGAGGTTGGGAGGCTCTGGCGATTTGAGATTTTGGATAATCAATGCGGTGATGGTATACGCCCAACAAAATTCGTTTAAAGGCATGTTCGATGACCGAGAGATCTTTAAGGGTCAGATTGCACTCTTCAAGCTGCCCATCCAAAAACTTAGTCTGAATAATATTTTTAACAATATTTTGCAGGCGCGCAGGTGTGGGCTCATCGAGCGATCGGGCTGCGGCCTCAATACTATCGGCAAGCATCACAAGAGCGGCCTCACGAAATTGCGGCTTGGGACCTGGGTAACGAAAATCATCTTCTTCTACCGTATCGATATCTTCGTCTTGCTCTTCGAGAGCTTTATTATAAAAATAAGAAATCATGGTTGTGCCATGATGCTGAAGAATCCCGTCGATAATGGGTTGGCCCAATTTGTGTTGCAGCCCCATCTCTGCGCCATCTTTCACATGGGCAATCAAAATGGTTTTGCTCATGTAAGGTGAAATTTGATCGTGAGGATTAAACCCGGGCCGTTGATTTTCGATAAAATATTGTGAGTGCTCCATCTTGCCGATGTCGTGATAATAAGCCATCACTTTTCCGAGCAAAGGATTTGCACCAATTTCGGTTGCGGCAGATTCAACCATCGAGCCCACTACCAAAGAGTGATGATAAGTTCCAGGTGCCTTGACGATCATCTTTTGCATCAACGGATGATTCAAACTCGCAAGCTCGAGCAGCTTTACATCGGTTGTGTAATTAAAAGATGATTCAAGTAGCGGAATCAGCATCATCGCAATTAAACTCGAAAAAATCCCTGAAACCAATCCTGCTGGAACATTCCAAATCAGCAGATGAAGCAATTCGCGATCGCCCAACTTTTGCATCAATATTAAAAACGCAACGGCGCCCGCAGCTACTAATCCTGAACGAATGCCCGCCCAATAAATTCCATTGCGGGTGCGGCATCCATAAACTCCGCGAGCCGCAGCGATTCCGCTAATCATGGTCACCAGCAAAAATGGAAAATTCATATCAACCATAACTGCTAAAACCATGGATAAAAATGCGGTAAACAACCACACCACTTCGCCCGACACAATCAAGAGGCCCACAAGCATGGGGCCCGAAGCCACGGGTGCCGCAATCAAAAAGACAGTGGACGGAATGGCACTGCCAAATCGCGAGATAAAGGCGGCATCCGTCATAAACAAGAAAAATTTAAGGAGCAAAACCACAAACAGTGTGACAAGTCCCATGACAGAGAGATCTTTTAAACAGACTTTGACTTTGTTGGTTGTAAATCTGCGGGTGTAGGAAAAAAACACGAGCACCAAAAGCACAAATAAAAATGATCCGATCAGAGCCACCAAGATCGATCGGCGATCGGCCTTCATGCTTAAAATATCATCGAGAATCATGATGTGGACCGGCTGAATCACCGAGCCCGCATTCACAATAGTCTGATTTTTTTTAATCGAAAGTTGTACCGGCAATACCGATTGGCGCGCGCTTTTGCGACGATCAGTTGTTTCTTTTTGATTGTAAGTGAGATCCGGAGTTAAAAATTCGCGCGAAAAATTCTGTAAGCCCTGTTGATCGCGTGCATTGAGTTGTTCAAAACCATGTACCACCGGCACTTTGACCGAAGCGGGATCATGAACAAACAAAACTTCTTTGGCGAGCACACGGGTTTCTTGAACACGACTGTCGTTGGAACGAATCACAAGTTCTGAATCAGGATTGGGCAGCTGAACTTTACCGCCTTCAAAAGTTTTGAGAGCATGCCAGGCCACCAGGACTCGGACCACCAAGTTTTCGATATGCGCACTAAACTTTTTCTCGACCAACCACTCATAACTGCGATCAGAAATTGAGGCGCCCAAGATCTTTTCAAATTGAGGCTTGGTGGATAAAAATTCTTTTACCGCTTCTTCGCGCGCGTTTTCTTCTGACGGCCAAACCGAAGCTTTGACAAGATTTCGCATAAACCGAAATCCTTTGTACACTCCTGCAAGTTGATTTTCGAATGCCTCAGAATTGTAATCAAAAACGGGAGGAATACTGACTTCGGCTTCACGACGTTTTTCTTCGGTGGCGATATCATCCACAATTTGAAGATTGACCGGTGATTTGATGTCGCTTGCGGCAACATCGCCGACTTTATAGGAATAAGGAACTTCAAAGTCAGAAAATATGACCAGCGAAAGAGTCAGGCAAAATAAAAAAAGAAGGGCCACCCATCGCAATTGATAGCGAACCTCCAGGCGTGCAGCGAGCTGACCAAACCATGTTTTTTCAAATCCTAAATTTTGAACGAAGTCATGAAAGTGGTGCGACGGATCCATATATTTGGATCGCAAATGAATTGCTGTACCGCTGTTTTTTCTGCGCCACTTCTTAATTAGTTTCATCATGTCTCTTGTTACTATTTTTGGGCATTTCGGTTAAAAGAGCGAAGGTTCTTATTGCCCATCAGGCCTTCCTAGACAAAAGAAAAGGGAAAAATAAACCATGTCCACACCACCAGAAAACTTAAATGAGTTTAGCGCACTCTTAGAGGTAGTTGCAACACTTCGTGCGCCAGAAGGCTGCCCGTGGGACCGAGAGCAAACTCATCAGACTTTAACCCGGTATGCTCTGGAAGAAGCCGCAGAACTTGTCGAGGCCATCGATCGAAAAGATGACCTCGCCCTGTGCGATGAATTGGGGGATGTTTTGCTGCAAGTGTTGCTACACGCCCAAATCGCCAAAGAGCGCGGAGCCTTTGATATCTCAAATGTTATCGAATCACTCAATCGCAAGATGCTGCGACGTCATCCTCATGTTTTTGGCACCACAAAGG
Source organism: Bdellovibrionales bacterium (assembly GCA_965199825.1). Taxonomy (GTDB): domain Bacteria; phylum Bdellovibrionota; class Bdellovibrionia; order Bdellovibrionales; family UBA1609; genus CBDATP01. Next base: position 160,087 of record OZ241329.1, read on the forward strand.
CCACATCGATTGATGAAATCCAAAAAAATTGGGATGAAATCAAAAAGGTCGAAAAACCAAAAGAGTCTATTTTTAGTTTTCCAAAGTCCCTTTCGGCACTGATCGTGTCACAAAAAATTGGTGAAAAAAGTGGAAATTACAAATTCGATTGGTCAACAAGCTCAGAGGTTTTTGAAAAAGTGCGCGAAGAATTTTTGGAACTCGAAGAGGCCTTGGCCGCAAACGATCAACAGCATCAGGGCGAAGAGATCGGAGATCTTTTGTTTACCCTGACCCAACTTGCGCGACACTCAAAACTTGATGGTGAAACTGTTTTAAGACAAACCAATCAACGATTTGAAAAACGGTTTTTAAAATTGCTTGAGCTCCAAAAACTAGATCCCAATCAAAATCTTGAAGTGTTGTGGCAAAGATCAAAAAAAATTATTGCCGACGAAAGCGCCTCGTTAACAACGAAGTAAATTGTTGGGCTTCGTTTGAGCGCAGCAACAGTGTTACCCCGATATAAACAAAACCACCGACGATCACTGTCACCGTCAGCCCAAAAACCTGGGCAATATTTAAACTCACAAAAGCTTTAAACTGGGCAAAACAAAACTGATAAATCGGATCAAGACAAAGTGCCATCAAAGCTGCAGCAGGTAGCATGGGCAAAAGACTCTTAATTAATCTCACCAGAGGAAGTTTTCCGATCATAAATCGAAATGCAAAAATCAAAAGCAGCAGATTGACCGCGGCCGAAAGTGTGGTCGAAGACATCAACCCAGGAAGCCCATAGAGCTCGACAAAATACTGCGCCAAAAAATAATGAATAATCAAACTCACGGCGCCTGCAAGCGCAGGATACCAGGTGTTTTGAACCGCATAAAATCCAGGAACAATGAGGCGCGCCACACTCGAGATCAATAGCAACACCGAATAAATTTGCGAAATTTGTGCGGTTGCGATTGCCTCGGTCAAGCGATCGGGCCCACGGTAAAAAAGCACCTGCACCAAAGGAAGTGCCAGAAAATACATTCCTACCGCAGAAGGAATAGACAAAAATAAAAGAAAGCTCAAATTTTTGGAAAGCACTTGAAGCATCTCTTCTTTTTTACCCACACTCCAGAGTTGCGAAAGTGTGGGCAAAAGGGCTGCACCCAAACTGATTGCGATCAAACTTTGTGGGAGCTCCAGCAATCGATCCGCCGCATACACAAAAGAATGGGATCCTTCTTTGAGGCGCGAGGCAAAACTCATATTGACCAAGGTGGTCAGCTGCAAAACTCCCAATCCTAAAATTCCGGGAGCCATATTCCTTAAAACTTTCCACACTCCAGGAAGGCGAGTTTTTAAAGTCAGCCGCGGCAAATAGCCGAGTCGGTACAATTGAACTGCAACCATCACCGCTTGGCCAAACCCGCCGGCGATCACTCCCCACGCCAAAATATCTCCGGGTCGCCCCCAAGTTTGGGGAAGGAGCGATGAAATAATGCAGATCAAATTAAAAAGAGCAGGAGCAAGAGCCGCGATCAGGAATTTTTTAAGCGCATTGGCGATCGCCATATAATAGGCATAGGTCGTCACCAAAAAAAGATAGCCAAACATAATCTGGCTTAAAGCGACCGTCTGCTCAAATTTCCCGGGGACTGACAAATAGCCTTCGCCACTGAGCAAAAATCCTAATATCTCGCGCATATAGAGAATACCTAGGACCGATAAAGTCGAGGTCACAATCCACAGCACCGTATTGATTGCTGAGGATAAGGCCTTGGCGCGGGCTTCTCGAACCTCTTTAGGAAAACTTTCGGGGCTTGAAAGTTGCTCGATAAAAATCGGAATAAAGCTAACCGAAAGCGAGCCCTCACCCAAGAGCCTGCGAAACATATTGGGGAGTCGAAACGAAACCACAAAGGCATCGGTGATGGTCTTCGAGAAGAAGGCAAATAAGATTTGATCGCGAATCATGCCCAAAATGCGGCTAGCGAGGGTTCCCAAGGACATCAGTGCGGCTGAACGCACCACCGAGGAGCTTTTATTCGACTCGGACAAGGGACTCCTTGAAACACATGTGGAATGAGGTTATAGGTTCAGGCTTTAAAGTAAATCATTGGAGGTTCTCACTTGGCAAATTTAAAGTCGGCAGCAAAGCGCGCGCGCCAGTCGCCAAAAAAACAGGCGACAAATATGAAAACAAAAAACTCTGTCCGCACATTTGAAAAAAAATTGCGTGTTGCAATCGCTGCTAAGGACATGACCACATCTCAAACTTTACTGAAAGATGTGGCATCCAAACTCGATAAAGCAGCCACCAAAGGTGTGATCCATAGAAAAACTGCGGCTCGAAAAGTGTCTCGCCTTGCTACCCAGGTCAAAAGCCTTCAAGCCTAAATCAACTCGATGAGCTTTTTTCTTTTTTGATGAGGAAAAGCTCACGACCGAAATTACTTGAATTAGCGCGCGGATGACGAAACGAAGTTTCTAACTGCCCGTTTTGCCGGAAAATCAAGATTCTGAAATCCAATTCCATAGAGTTGTTCTTTTTGATTATAAAGAACTTCGGATCGCACCACGAGTTGGGCTCCCTCAGGCAATCGAAACGTAACTAAGATCAACTGACCCACCAAAAGTTTTTGTTGGGTAAAAATCAACATCCCGCCTTCGCCCAATTGAAGTGAACTGCACACCTCATAATGGCCTTCACACAAGAGACCGACCTTGGCTTTTAATTTTCGACGTGGAACTTTGCGATGCGCAGACATAAGGCCTTTTCGGTGCATCGTCCAACAAGCTCGAGTCCTAGAGATCGCGGCAGGTTTGCAAAATAAAATTCTCGAGCCAAATATGGGGCGAGATGGGTGAGCTTTTGAGCGCTCGATCGGTCTCGAGCAAAGAATGAAGGGTTTGCTTAATCTTTGGCTGCTTCCAGCGTTTGGCTTGCGATAAATATTCGGTTAAAAAAAACTGCGGGATCCCGGCCTTGGTCGCAAGCTTGATTCCGCTTAGTCCTTGGTCGAGTCCATCATTTAAGTTGGCGATGATCCGAATATGTCTGGTGATCAAAGCAAGAGCGCCCACCTCGTTTTGACCTTGCTCAAGCAAATGGGCAAGTGACGTCAAAGCCTGAGCCCGATCATTTTTGCCAATCGCATTTGCAAGTTCAAACACACTCTCAACCCGTGACTGCGACACCACTTGCATCACATCTTCGGCCCGAATTTCGGTGCGATCTCCGAGATAAGCTTGGAGTTTTACGATTTCATTATTGATCTCTGCGAGATTGATTCCGACAAATTGTTCGATCAGCTCGATGGCTTCTTTATGAATGGTCAAACCCGATTTTCGTGCGATGTAGTCAATCCACATGGGCATTTGATTTTCAAAAGGTCGTTTGAGTTCAACGATCACGCCATTGTCGTAAATTTTTTTGTAGTACTTTTTTCGTTTATCGATTTTTTCGGCAACCAAAATAAATGTGGTCGACTCCACTGGCGAATCAAATAATGGAAATAAAACTTCCCAATCTTTTTCTTTGAGCACATCCACATTGCGATAAATCACCACGCGGCGCGGACTCATCATCGGCAGCATCTCGGCGGTGTCGCGCACATGGGAGGCTTGAGTGTCAGGGGCAAAAAATGAATCCGAATTAAAATCGAGATTCACATCTTGGAGAGCTGCGGTCTTAAGAGCGCTCAAGGCCTCTTGAATCAAAAAAAGATCTTCGCTTGCAATCAAGTAAAGGGTTTGAACCGTTTTACTTTCGCAGTTGAGCTGAAGCTTTCGTAAATCCCAAACCGCCACGTTTTAAAAATTCTCCGTGAGCGAATCGTGGGCCTCTTCCATCATTTCATCAGCGAGGCGCGAAATTGTTTGGAGCCGGCTGCTTTGATTGTAAAGAGGGTCCGCCGAATTAATAAACGGCAGGGTCACTCGAGGAGCCGAATACACACGCTCGCGGCTAAACGCTTGCTCCCAAATGATGCGTTGATCTGATTTTCTACGCAGGCGCAAATTCACAGTGAGAGTGATTCGATTTTCGGTATTTAAAACGGTGTCCACCGGAAAATCGGGTGATGTCGAGTTGCCTTGAATAATCTGAACCGAAGGCAAAACATCGACCCTGCGGATTTCACCCTCAAGGGTGAGGGGCGAATCATCTTTGCTCATCAGTTTTGCAACACGCGAGCGTTCGAATTCACGGCGCAAGGCATTCGTAAAATAAGTCTCGATACTGACTTCATCACTGCGGTTTGAAAAAACTGGGATCGCCAATTGATCATAGCCGCCAGGCAACGCCCGACCGCGATCACCGAGGTGATAGGCGCATGAGGTTAAAACAAAAATCATCCAAATCCATTTCATCGAATAATAAACTAGCGATGCCACTTCAAAAATTCAACTTCTGCCTGAATGCCTTTTGCACTATAGCTAATTTATGTCGAATCCCTATCTTTTGATGGCCCCTGGCCCTGTTCAACTCGCCCCTGAAGTTCTTGAAGCGCTGGCGGAGCCGATGATTCACCATCGAACACCTGAATTTGATCAGATTCTAAAGCGGGTGCTCGAGCGCTTGCCCGCGGTTTTTAAAACTTCTGAGCCGGTGATGATGATTTCATCCACAGGTTCGGGCGCAATGGAGGCGGCCCTTATCAATACTCTCTCCACAGGAGACGAAGTTCTGGCGATCGTGTCGGGTAAATTTGGCGAGCGTTGGAGTCAGATGGCTCAACGTTTTGGACTCAAAGTCCATGAGCTCCAAGTGCCGTGGGGTGAGGCGGTGGATCTTTCGATATTAGAAAAAAAAATGCGCGCGCATCCCCGGCTCAAAGCGGTGCTCACCCAGGCCTGTGAGACCAGTACGGCGACTTTGCACCCGGTCCAAAAAATTTCTGAGTTGGTTCAGCGCTTAACTCCAGAGGCTCTGCTGATGGTCGATGCGATCACCGCTATTGGTGCAACCCCATTACCAATGGATGAGTGGCAACTCGATGTGGTGGTTGCAGGATCGCAAAAAGCTTTTATGTTACCCACGGGTTTGAGTTTTGTGGCGCTTTCAAAAAAAGCCTGGAAGGCCAACGCGAGTGCCAATCTGCCGCGCTTTTATTTTGATTTATTATTTGAAAAAAACAGCAATCAAAAAGGTGAAACCTATTTTAGTTCGAATGTGGTCTTGATTAAAGCTTTGGATCGAGTGCTTCATCGATTTGAAAATCTCGAAGTCTCAATCCATCGCTGTCAGGCCTATGCCGAATTTACCCGCCAAGTGGCAAGCGAGCTTTTGCGCATGGACACGTATTCTCGCTCACCTGCTCCATCGGTCACCGCACTCAAAGTCCCAAGTGTTGTTGATGGAAAAAAACTGCGCCTCCAACTTGAGAGCAAATACAATGTCACCGTGATGGGTGGCCAAGATCAGCTGCAAGGAAAAATTTTGCGGATTGGACATCTTGGTTATGTGCAAAAAAAAGATCTGGTTGATACCCTAACCTATTTAGGAATGAGTTTTAATGATCTCGGATATGCGGTTGAAAAATCGGCACTCGCCCGTATCGCTCCTGCCGCCGAGACCTTTTTAAAAGATGTGACGTTATGAAAATTTTGGTTTCCGATTTATTCTCGAACACTGCGATCGCCCGCCTCAAAGCCAACCCAAAAATTGAACTGATTCAGTGCCTTCCAAAAGAGGTCACCACCGAAAAGCTCAAAGAGATTTCGATTTGGCTTTTGCGCTCGCGCACTCAAGTGCATAAAAAACTAATTGATGAGGCAAAGAATTTAAAGTTGGTGATCACATCCACAAGCGGATTTGATCATCTCGATATCGAAGAGCTCAAAAAAAGAAATATTATTGCGGCCTACACCCCTGATGCAAATGTTGAGAGTGCGGCTTCACACACGTGGACCTTACTTTTAGCTCTCACTCGACATTTAAATATGGGATTTGAAGCGATCAAAAAACAAGAATGGCGCGAGAGTGTTCCTCGCGGCGAATTGCTCAAAGGAAAAACTTTGGGCTTGATGGGACTTGGACGGATCGGTCAGCGTGTGGCCCAAATGGGATTGGCTTTTGGAATGGACGTGATCGCGTTTGATCCTTATCAGTCTGACGAAGTTTTTAAAAACATCGAGCGCTCGGGACAAGCCGAAGTTTTTAGGGCGAGTGATGTGTTGTCGCTTCATGTGCCGCTCACAAAAGAAACTTTTAGAATGATTAATCATGCGACCCTTCATAATCTCAATCCCGATGCCTATCTGATCAACACGTCGCGGGGTTCGGTGATTGAAGAAACCGAATTGTGCGAGGCTTTAGATGAAGGCATTTTGCGCGGTGTTGCTCTTGATGTTTTCGAGCGCGAGCCATTGGTCAAAACCTCAAAATTACGAGGACGAAAAAATGTGATTTTATCTCCGCATCTTGGTGCCTACACCGCAGAGGCTTTGGAATCTGCAAGTCATCAAGCGGTCGATCAGGTGGAGCAATTTTTGAGTGAGAAACCGGTGGCAAATACTTTGCCTTTAACGGCTCCCTGGTATGAACTCATTGGCCATTGGCCAGGAAAGGAAATGTAATGCCCGGAATTATTGTTGTTGGTGCTCAGTGGGGCGATGAGGGGAAAGGCAAGGTCGTCGATATCTTTTCGGCCCAGGCCGATTTTGTGGTGCGCTATCAAGGCGGCGCCAATGCCGGTCACACGTTGATGGTCGAAGGCAAAAAAACGATTCTCCATCTTGTGCCTTCGGGCGTTTTGCATCCTCACACCACTTGTGTCATTGCAGCCGGCGTGGTTTTGGATGTCGAAAAAATTGTTGAAGAGATTCAAGCTCTGAAGCAAGCCGGTCTACTTAAAAATTCAAAGCAATTGATGATTTCAGATTCGTGCACATTGATTTTGCCCTATCATCGCGTGCTCGATCAAATGCGCGAGCAAGCGGCCAAGACCGAAAAAATCGGAACTACCGGCAAAGGCATAGGCCCCGCCTACGAAGACCGCGCTTCGCGCACCGCAATTTTGTTTGGTGATTTGTTTTCGCGCGACACATTAAAAGCAAAACTCGAAGCGTCTTTAAGAGAAAAAAACTTTTTGCTCGAACGCTTTTATCAACACGAACCTTTCTCAGTAAATGAATTGATGGAGCAGCTTGGTCCCTTAACCGAGGAGCTTTTGCCCTATCGTTGCAAAGACACTTCGCTGGCGATTTATCGCGCGCTTAAATCAGGGCGCAAAGTTTTGTTCGAAGGTGCTCAAGGAAGTTTGCTTGATCTGTTGCATGGCACTTATCCCTTTGTAACGAGCTCTTCGACACTTGCGGGCTCTGCCCTGATCGGCTCAGGCATTGGGCCCACCCTCGTCCAAAAAGTTGTGGCCATTGCCAAAGGCTACACCACACGCGTGGGCTCAGGTCCTTTTCCCACCGAGTGCATGGATCAAGAGGGTGTCGAGATGCAAACCCGCGGGGCCGAGTTTGGTGCAACCACCGGCCGCCCAAGGCGTTGTGGATGGCTCGACTTAGTTGCTCTAAAATATGCGATTCGTTTGAATGGCATCACCAATATTGCGTTGATGAAAATTGATGTCTTGAGTGGTTTTGAAAAATTAAAAGTCTGCACCTCGTATGAGCTCGATGGACAAATCATTAGTGAATACCCGGTCAGTCCCGGTGATCTTGCCAAGTGCAAACCGGTCTATGAAACCTTGAGCGGTTGGAAAGAGGATTTGTCGCAAGCAAAATCGATGAAGGATCTTCCGCGCAACGCTCAGGAGTATGTCAATTTTGTGGGTGCAGAGTTGGGAATTCCGATCGATGTGGTTTCAATTGGACCCGGTCGCGACCAAACTTTGTGGATAAAACCATTATTCTGACTTAAAGGGTCAGATTTCTCATTCGAAGGTTGACTTAAAAGTCGCCGTAATTGAAATAGAATGCTCTTTTAAAATGTTTCCATAGTGATCCGCTAGCTCAGCTGGTAGAGCATCTCCCTTTTAAGGAGAGGGTCGATGGTTCGAGTCCATCGCGGGTCACCAACTTTTTTTCTTGTCCCTTTCGTCTAGAGGCCTAGGACAACCCCCTTTCACGGGGTAGACACGAGTTCGAATCTCGTAAGGGACGCCAACATCGAATTCAATATTAAAACTGCTCAGACATTCGTTCGCCAGTAGGCGAGCCGAACTCGCATTTTTAATATTGAATTCTCTTACCCTTGGAAACGGGAATACCTTCGTTCGCATTTTATATATTTCTGCTAACTCACCTATATAAATATTAAATTTTTAGACAGGAGATTTACTACAAAGCGTTGGCTCTTGGAGCATATGGAAACATGAGGTTGAAATGAGTTGCGTGCTTACCAAGATGCCACTGCACACTTCAGTAGAGCGACTGCCGAAAGGCAGTCGCAAAGAAAAATCCTAGTTTGTAACGCCGGAAATAAACTGGAGCGAGTTGCCGAATTCCGCGGAGATGTCACCAAAAGTCATTGTTGAACCAAGCTTTGCTTCGCACTGGACAGTGATCTCGAATCCATCTTTAAAATTCTTGTCGGTATTCAATTTAAACATGGTGTAAGCTAAACCAGCAAATGTAACGCCTTGCTTGTGTTTTCGAATGTACAATACAGCAGTGTAAGGCCTTGCATTCGAAATGGTTTCTAAAATTTTGCACTGGCGATCGTTCTTTTCTTGCTGTGCCAAACTTATCAGTCCTGGCAAGCCATTTAGATTTGTAATCAAAACTTGTGGCTGCAGTTCCCCTATTTTTTTTCTCAGGTCTTTGGCACTTTGCCCATAAAGTTCTGATCCGACTGCGATCAATTGGTTGAGTTCGGCAGTTTGTGCTGAATCCCTAGGGTCAACGAGAGAAGGGCTCTCCGCAATTACAGATTCGGCAACTTTTGCTCCTGCAGCGGTTGTAACAGGGGGATGATTCGAAGCGCTGTGACACGCAATTTGGGCTATTGTAGCGAGAACACTGCTGAGGATCCGGATCGATTTCATTTCTACTCCTTGAACGTGAAGGCGGCGTCATTGCCACCGCGTTGGAAGAGCACGACGTATGCCGATCGAGTATGAGGTTGATTGGTTTTGTGGTATAAAAAACCGATAATTTTTTCATGAATACAAAGACTATCCTCAATTTTAAATCATATTTTATTTATAAATAATTTTTAATAATGCAGGAGTTGAATCGCAACACGGCACCAATTCAGTATTGGTTGGAGAGGTTTGTCCGCCCTTTTTTCTGATTCATTGCAAAGAAATAACTGGAACGACTTTGAAAAGTTCTTCTCCACCGAAACCGGTTTTAATTGCAGGAATATCAGCGACAATGAGTGGACCCGATACACCGAATTTTGAAAGATAAACGCCATCACCAATATAAATCGCAAGATGAGTAAAAGACCGAACGTCATGTCCAGTCATAATGGTGTCGCCAATTTTAACGGAAGATTCATCGGCCAATTTTTCAACTTGCCACTCTCGTAGGTCAAATCTAGCGAAGGGAAAATCAAGACCATTCAAAGAATGCACAAAACAGAAGCAGTCGAATGGAGAACTCGCTGGACCTCCCACTCTCAAATAGTCCAAGATTCTTTCATTCATTTCACTTGATAATTTTACGGCCTTTTGTGCGCCTCTCTTAACGGTCGAGATATGAAGAGTTGCGTGTGGCGGAATATCGATTGGAACCAATGCGTCGATGTATCAAGATTGTTTCCCTGGGATAGCCGTCCGAATTGCTTAAACCACATCTCAATTTCAATATTAAAAATGCTCAGACATCCGTTCGCCTTTGGCGAGCCGAACTCGCATTTTAATTAGTGATTTCTCTACCGGTTGGAGTTGGGGAGTGAGTTGATCCTTGAAGTAGTATTTTGAGTTGAAGCTACAATTTTAAGTGGGTATTTGGGTCGGAGTGCTCAATAAATTTATTTGTATTATCTTAGTTGCGCTGATTTGTCTCAGGCAAAATTCAGTAGAAGCAAAAGATGTTTTAATTTTTGGTAAAACTATTAAGCCTGCGCATATGAATATTATCCCGACAGCAGGTAAGTCTCTAGAGCTTTTTTTATCGCAGAATGGATTTAATGCGAAGTTCATCCAAAATTTAAATTTTGCTCAAACTCTAGAAATTAAAAATTATGATGCGTTGATTTTTTTAGACACTTCAGAAGGAATTTTAACTCTCTACCAAAAAAAGAAAATTGAATCTTACTTTAAAAACGGTTTAGGCATCCTAGCTATTCATTCGTCGGTCGCATTAGGTAATGATTGGATTTGGTTTAAATCTCTCATCGGCGCCACATTCAAAAATCATCCGCCAATTCATTCCGAAACAGTAAGGCGAGTTGAACCTTTACACCCATCAATCAAACACTTGCCGAGAACATGGACACAGGAGGATGAATGGTATGAATTTGCTAGCAAGTGAGATGATTCAGCACAAATTCTAATAACTTTAAATTCAGATCCTATATCCTGGTGTCGCGAGGTCGCTGGTGCAGGCCGATTTTGGTATACGTCTATGGGTCACTCCGAAAGCCTTTACACAGATCAAGCCGGTCAAAATTTTAGGAGGCATCTGCTAGACGGATTAAAATGGTTAACAGAAACGCATTAGACAAACAATTTAATGGCAGAAATTAAATTGTGTTTACCGGTGCACGTATTTGGGACAAATGAACCAGCTTCTCAAGAAAATATAATATATATCAATCGTCTGTATTTGAATACCCAAACATCGGGCTCTGCTCCATTTTTCAACTCGGCGGCCGACCACTGCGCATAAACATATTCAATAGTAGACGAGAAAATGGCACCACCCATTCAAAATCTTATTCGATCTATCAATATAAATTGATGCGACATTTTTATAGCGCGTGCTATGGCAATCCATCGGCAGATTTGCCAAAGGAGAAATTTTGCGAAATCTTTTTAGCTTGTTTGTTTTTGTGAGCTTACTTTTCTTTGCGGCTCCACAAAGTCACGCCACAGTTTGCAATGCCGCTTTAAATCCGAATCTGACAGCTAGCTATCGTTTGCTCACCTGGCTTAATGATCGAGCCCGATGTGTCCCGCAATTTGGAACGCTGATCAAGATGCACTCCGGGTCTTTGGAGGACGTGGTCCGAGCAATCCATTCTGTCTTGAGCAGTCAAGAGACTGATGATCCTGGGCCCTACAATAGTTTTGATCAATGGTGTGAAGGTGTTGAGACCAATCGACAGGCTTTATTAGCTGAGCTCAAACAAGCCTTGCCTGATCAGTACAAAGACCAGACGGAGCAGGGTTTGGACAAATTGCTCGAGATCATATCCAAAAGAAATTCTTGGGCTCGTCCCAAATAAGTTTTTTGTCGAAGCTTTACTGCTGCTCCAACCATTAGTTATTTTTGAATCGTCCAACATGGATACTTCGATGTTGATGAATCAAACCCAGTTTTGGCAGAACCTTTAAACCCCGCCAGTCTCAACCGAATCACAAGGGGTTTCATTCGACCATGCGTTTGCATCTGCTATGGCCGAACAGAATAGGCTAAAAGAAGTCTTCGCAGAAACCGACGAATTTTTTAGAATCGTCGATTCATTTACCGTTCATTCTCGTTCGTTGGGATCCGAACGAAATTTTTGAGATTGAGAATCACGCCTGCTTTTGGCGCAGCCGACGAAGGCTTTTGGAGATAAAGATCTGTCAAACGAGTGGCGATAAATTTCCAGCTCGGTTTTACCCCTGCGGGAAGTTTGTAAATAGATTGAATCTTATTTTCAAAAACGGGGTCATTTAGAAGAATCGATGCGGCAGTTTTAAAAAGTATATTCCGTTCAGCCTCACTCTCTGTGTTTCTTAACGAGATCAGAGTTTTTGCAAACTCTGGATACTTCGCTTGGGCGGGATTAAAAACCTCACGCTCTAAGTCTGCCAATGCAGGGTCTTGGGGAGCGTTGGTAAGCTTAAGGAGGCCCGGATCTTCTTCCGCTTCAAAATCACCAACACCCTCTTCTTGAACTTCATCTTCGTCGAACTGACCAACAGCATCTTCCTGCGCCCCGCGCTCGACACTTTGGTAATAGGGTTGGAGATTAAAATCTTTTGAGAACTGAAGGCTTCGACGAATCGGATCTTCGTCCAATGGAAACTGGAAAAAACCTTTTTTACTTAGCCATTTGTTATTGCCTCGGCTGATCAGAATCTGATTTGCTTCGGTTGAGTTTGATGCCGTCAAAGCCACAAGATCTCGCCCCTCAGATTGAGCAAATTTTTTGACGAACTCAAGAGCGGAATCAAAAGCCTCACGGGCATCTTCATGGTAGGGCAAGCCCTCATGAGCTTGAGGATTAAACTCGAGCGCATCGATCAGCACAATAGGTCGATGATTGAGATCGGCTAAAGACAAATGCATTTTGCCTAAAAATCTTTTGCCCTTTGAAAAAGTCAAAATTTGATAATGAGGATTGTAGAGCCAAGTGGAAGATCGACCAAAGTTGATGCTTCCGACCGCGGTACAGTCACCACAATCCGAACCCAATTCCAAATCACCGAGGGTTCTGGCGACATAGCGAAGCACCACTCGATTTTTGTTTTGATCAGGATTGAGTGCTTCGATATTTTTAAGAAGATCATCTGCATACATAGCAAACACCGAGTCATGTGTTTCTGGATTATTCAAAGAAATATTGAGTGCACGACCCACGTCCTCTTGTTGCTTCTTACTTAATGCTTCAAATTTGTTTTTGACTGCTTTGGGATTAGCAACTGTTATCCATTTTTGAGCCGTTCTTAATTCTTTAACAACACTCGAGTTGTCAAATAATTTAAGTTTGAAATAAGGATCGGCGGCGATGGACTTAACAACCGCTTGCTGATCTTTTGCGTCCTGATCCAGATGCAAAAGATACTTTTTAGTATCGCTGTTTTTTGCAAGATTCGAAAATAAACTTTGATAGTAATTGATGCTCTCCTCAAATGCGACGAGGGCCTGGGTTGGCGTCAAATCGGAATTAAGATTTTTTAATAAGCGATATTTAAAAACGAAATCTGAAAGTTGAACCATTGGATCTCGTTGAGTCACACTGATAACTTTTTGGTCTTCTAGAATCTTTATTATTTTTTGAGCCGAATTTTTTTTGATTGATTTTAATTCTAGATAATCAAATAGGTTTGGCGAGCCAAGATTACGTGTGATCTCTGCCACAAGGTCTTTAAGTTCAGACAGATCGCGACGCAAATCAGAACGAAATCTACGCTGACCTGGTTCGGCAGCCGCAGCCTGAAAAACACTTTTACTGCGCGATAAAAGGTCTGAGAATTCGATGAGCTCTCTATCTCCGAGGCCAACAAGATGCAGGTCTAACTCAGGCAGCAACTTTGTTTGAAATTGTTCAGGATGCTGCTTTTTGACTTCCATTAAGCGAGAAAACAATGACTGGACACTGAGCTTGATATCGTCTGAAAATTGAAGTGGGTAAGTTTGATCTTCAAAACTGATGACGGTGGTTAATACATCAAATATTGAGGACCCTTGTTCAAATAAAATTTCCTCATTTCGTTTTTGAATCAAGTAGTGACCAATCGCCAAATTGATTTTGGCACGTATCGAAAATTCGTCTTGCGAGAAATCGACCAAGAGATCCAAAATTATTGCAGATTTTTTGTTTTGTTTGAGAATGCGATCGATAATGGCTTGGTGATCTTGATCAATGTTCACCTGTCGACGAATATCAAGCCGAAGATCTTGCGTATCTTCGTCGGTAAATTCCTCACCTGAAATCAATTTCTGATTCAGACGAGTCATGTTGGGGCCTTTTAAAATGTCATCACAAATAGGGTCTGAGCAAAAGCCTGTTGTGCTGATCATTAAGGCCACTAACAACAAACTAAATTTAATTTTAAAAATCATTTGGCTTTTATAAGTTGGGAGCTGCCGGACGCTCAAGAGCTAAAAAACTCAACAAAATATCTTCTTTGGCATTAGGATGATTATCCCGCAACGGCAGAGCCGTCTATTGGCAAACCAGATTCACCGAATCCAATTCCCATCTTTCGAATGTGATTTTTTTTGGCATAGTGCTGCGAGCGGCTTTAAACCAACCAGCCTTTGCTATTACTAAACCAATATATTTTACGTAACTTCCATCCTTAAGAGCACAGTCTACCTCAAGGGTATAATAACGAGCCTCAAGGGTATAATAGAGCGAATCATTGTGGGCGTCAAATTTTGAACTCTGGATTTCATAGTCATTGGGAATTGTAGCAACACAAGATTCTAACCCGTAAGCTAAACTGGACACCGATATCAACAAGGCAAAAAATATGGATTTTGCTTTCATTATTATTTCTCCTTCGAACCAACTAAAAATAAAAATGATTTAGTGGCTTCCATGTTGGATTAATTAAGGCTCTTGGGAAAGTCTAATAAATTGAGTAGATGAAAACCAAAGCATGATCGGCGACCCGGTTGATGAGTCTCAGAGTCCTTTTTCATTAAGCCATGCCGACACAACGGCTCGACGGGTCTGAACGTCTGTAGATGGGTCGTGTTTGAATTCGGCTAAGAGGGCTTGGACCGTGGAAAGCAAAACGTCATAAGCCTCACCGATTTCGGCTGGTGTATAGCCTGCTCGTACGAGCAATTCGACCGAAAATCCCTCGACATTCGCGTGTTCGTAATCAGCAAAAGCAATATTGATCCCATGAATAAATATGGGTGAGGGCCCGAGTGGCCCGTCATGGTTTGGATAATCATTCATCGAAAGATCGAATAAATAATGTGAAATTTCATGAGACAAAACGGCTGCGATGACAAGGTTTGGATGTTGAGCATGCGTTGTAAATCTTTTGATCATATCTAGATCGACTAAGATAAATTTACGAGTCGAATCGCAGCTGACATTAAAGTGCTTTGAAAGTTTAAGTTGAAAGTCATCGGCTGCGGGATGGATAGCAGATTTAATTTTCGCAAAAATCAGGTTGAGTTTTGCATCAGGATTTTTATTTAAAACTTTCACCGTCGAATTTTCTGAAACAAATCTCGGGAAATTTGGTTTTTTTAAAATCATCTCTAAGGCTTCAGTGAAGGTGGCGCTGAGCGATTGCGCCTCGGCATGCGGGCCAGTTGCGACGAGCGCGATTGCAATAGTAAATAAACACAATTTAATAAAAAGTTGTTTCATCCAGATTCTAAACCATAGCAAACGACAAGCCAATAGCACCTACCGCGCGGATTGAGCGCTGCGCGACGAGGATGTCATCGAAGAACCGGCAACCCCTTCGCTAAAGGTGCCCGAGGCTTGTTGCAAAGGATCTGCGAGTGCGAGCTTGTTGAGGCGAATGGCTTCACTCAGCATAGAGTTGCTCGGTCGTAATCTTGTGATCGAAACAACGTTGTCGGGAGCTGCATAACTTGAGGGTCGCACGTTGACGTTGGCAATCAAATCTGAGGCGATCTCGACGTTTTTTGCACCGCCTGATAAAGAATAGGGTCTGATCACAAAAATTTCGTTTGGGGTTCCGGAGTTTTGGATTCCAACCACGCGGCCTGTGACATTTTCGCCAAAGGTTGTGGTCATCTCAACGTAGCGATTTGCTTCCCATTGAATTTTTGATCCGTTGACCCCTTCAACCTTTACGATGCCCTCCACCGGGCGAGCTAAAGTTTGATCCGCGGCAGTCTTAATTTTAAATTCTGAGGCTGAGCCTTCCACATGGGCACGTTGCAGAGTTTCTAAATTTATTTTGTTTTCGAAAATTCGATCGGTCACGCTAAATGAACTTCTACTAAACGCACTGTCTTTGGCGCCGAGCACATCTTCGATTTTGAGGAAGTTTCTTGATGCGAAAGATCGAATGGCATTGGCTTCGTCGAGAGCTCGCTTGCCTTCTTTTTCTAACATGGCTTGGGTTTCAGACATCTGCCCGCGAATTTCATTCCAGCGCAAAACATTTGGAGCAACACCGTCATTCGGGTGAACCGCCAAATTCGATTGAACACTTTTACCAAGCGCTTGAAATTCTGAATTGAGTTTTTGCAGACGCGCACTTTGTTTATTGACATAGTCTAATCGCTCTTCAATGCGTCTAATTTTATTTTGTACGGTTGTGATGGCTTCGGATCGAGGTTGGAGTTTGATGTTTGGCGTTGGGTTGAAGCTTTGGCCTTGGACTCGATTCAACACAGCGTCATCTCGCAGCCGACGATCGTAAGAATAGTGATCGTTATTTTCTATGGCCCTTGAGACCGGATCACGAAACAGATCTGTAAATGTCCCCAAAGCTTCTTCTGCTGAGGCGGATGTACTTAAGAGCAAATACAAACTAATGCCAATCATGGTTTTCATATGCTTTTAAAATGCAAATTCTGCGTCTGACTAAATTCTTTATATTTGAGCTTGTTGTTAAAATCTCAAACAGTCTGTTAAAAATTAAACATCAATCTCATAGTGAGATGTTTTATTTTGAAACATCAATGAGCCGATAACGATATTAAAAGCCGCTTTGCGCTTTCACCATCGAGAGTATACGGATCAAAGTCTCCGTCGGGTGAAAACTCCAAGGTCAGATGCTTTTGGAGGTGACCAATAAAAACCACATCCTTCATCGACCAATTTGGAAAAAGTCTTTTTTCAATCTTTTGATCTTCCAAAAGGACAGCATCAAAGTGGCGTGGATCTTTACGAATCTTGTCATAAAGAGAATTGATATGGGTTTGATCGCCTTCAAGAAGTTGCAAAAAAAAGTCTTCACCAAAAACTAATATTCCGGTGATTTCATTTTTAAGATTATTTTTTTGTGACACCTCAATAATACGTGTGACTTCAGAGCTGTTGCAAACGGCGTCATTATATTTACTCACATAAATAATATTAAATAGATTCATCATATCAATGTAAGTACAACCGATCTTGGTGTCCATTCTCATTAGACTAAAGTGTGAGGGATGATTGCGCATTTTCGGCTTTAGAGACAATTTTTGGCGCTCCAGGGCTTACAGCACAAATCAGTTAACAGAGTCTAAGGCATCAAAACTGCAAACAGAGTTTGACCAACCACCGCTCCAATTTCCAATAAGGCACTGTTAAAATGAAAACCTTTTTTGTATCGCTGGCAGCATGTTTGATCGTTGTAGGTTGTGGGTCATCTCATCAGTCCGAAAGCGGCAATGTGTTCTCAAAAGAAAATCCAAAACCGAGTAAGTTTAGTACAACAATGAAAACCACTCAGTCCGACAAAAACAATCAACCCATCCCATCTTCGGAACGAATTATTAATATTGTTTATCAATTTCATCCTACCGAACAAGGGATCAATTGGCGTCGCACCATGAAGATTGATTATCAGCATCGAATTCAATCGATGTTTCAAGAGGGCGTGATTTCGGAGATGGATAATCAAAAGATGCTTCTTACTGTGAAAAGGTCTTCTTGCGACGATGCCGAGGGCATACGCGTTGCTCCATCAAGTGATGTTGTTTACTACCAGGCTTCACCCTCCGTTTTAAAATTGGATACAACACCCATCCCTCCCCCAGCAAAAGGATTTACCGACATCATGGGACAGATCATTGGAGGCATAATGGTGGACTCAATGCGGATGATGCTCGAGCAAGCGTTTAGCTTTGGCAGTGCCCGTACTTTTTTGACAAGTGGCCATGGTAGCTTTCAACAAGATAATGATCTGCAAATCTTGTCCGAGGATTTAGGAGAAGTCGGTTGTTTTAATGTTTTCGGGCGTGATTTCGTCGCATCAAAACTACATCCATCTAACGAATTTTAATTTCAAAATGCCAGTTCGGCTCGCCTACTGGCGAACGAATGTCTGAGCATTTTAAAATTAAAATTCGGAAGCGTTTAAGTGGTTTGAGTTTTTATGTTTCGTTTTAGGACTTGGGCGACTTCGTCGATTTTTGCGGGCTTTGAGATATAGTCGTTCATCCCGCAAGATAAACACTTTTCTTTATCACCCGCTAAGGCATTCGCGGTCATCGCAATGATAACGAGCGAGGGATTAAAGGAATCATTTTGGCGAATGATTCGGGTGGCCTCGTAGCCATCGAGCTCGGGCATGTGACAATCCATCAATACGACATCATAAGGCCATTTTTTAAGAGCGTGCACAGCCTCACGGCCATTGCCTACCGCATCGGCGCGACAACCCAATTTTTCGAGCATCTTGACCGAGATGGTTTGATTAACCGCATTGTCTTCGGCAACAAGAACTCTCAGTCCGTTGCCTTCAAAAATTGGTGCTCGAATTTCAAATTTTTGTTGAGGTGTGATGGCACTTTTTTCTAGATCAAGCTCAAACCAAAAAGTCGATCCTTTGGATTCAGTGCTCTCAACCCCAATTTTTCCGCTCATCAAGCCAACTAATTTTTTTGATATCGAAAGGCCAAGGCCTGTACCACCAAAGCGTCTTGAGGTTGAGGTGTCGGCCTGGCTAAAGGGCTGAAACATTCTTGCAGCAACTTGCTTTGAAAGCCCCGAGCCTGAATCAATTACCTCAAAGCGATAGGTGTTTTTTTGTTCAACCCGAATTTTGATGGTGCCTCTATCGGTAAATTTCACTGCGTTCCCGATGAGATTGATGAGCACTTGCCGAATGCGACTGGGGTCACCTTTAACCAGATTGTTCTTGAGTTTTGAAAGATCGACCTCAAGCTTTAAACCTTTTTTGGCAATCGGATATTCAAAAGGTTTAATCAAATCGAGAAGCACTTGTTGCAAGTTAAAATCAATAATTTCAAGATCGAGTTTACCCGCCTCAACTTTTGAAAAATCCAAGATATCGTTAACCACTGAAAGTAAAGAATCGGCACTCAACCGAATATTTTCGGCATACTCGAGTTGCTCACTCGATAATTTTGTATCAAGCAAAAGGCTTGTCATCCCGAGCACACCATTGATCGGAGTGCGAATTTCGTGGCTCATGTTGGCCAAAAATTCTGACTTTGAACGGGTGGCTGCGGCGGCGAGTTCTGAGGCGGCCTTCAGATCTTTTTCGGCTTTTGCCCGCTCGCTCACATCAATAATCACCGCAATCATACCACTCACTTGGCCGCGCTCGTCATAAGTTGAGAGAACTCCCGAATGAACTTGTATGCGTGTGCCGTCTTTTTTAACACGCTCCACATCCACAAAAATCGGTTTGCCACCCTCAAGAGCCGTTTCAACAATTTTTAACGACTCATGCCGTTTTTCGAGAGGAACAAATGGCATAAATTGTCCGATCGCTTCTTTTGCAGACCAGCCAAACATGCGCTCGCATGCAGGATTCCAGTGAGTCACAGTTAGGTTATTATCAGTGGCCAAAATCGGAGCGGGACTTGAATCAATCAAAGCCTGAAGTTTTCGAGTGGTTTCGCGTAAAATCACTTCGGATTGTTTACGCTCTGACATGTTGATCACTTGGGTCATCAAAAGGCGATTATGGCCTGATTGATCTTTGATCACACTACTTGTCAGCCAAACCGGAATGGGCTCACCTGATTTATGAATCAATGTGGTTTCAATATTTAATTCATGTCTTCGACCCGCAAAAAAATCATTGCGTGCCTTTACAATATTCTGACGATCGTCAACCGGAGATAAATAACGAATGGGGACCTTTATTATTTCTTCACGCGTGTAGCCGAGCATCTCGCAAAAAGCCGAGTTGCATTCGTGCCAACTGTCATCTGATTTTAAGAGAAAAAATCCTATGGGTGAATAATCAAATGCTTTTTTAAACATTTGCTCGCTCTCGGTCGCAAGCCGTGCAGTTTCGTTTTGTGAACGAAGGTTTGAAAGCTCTTGTTCGGTTTTTTTAAATTCGGTAATATCACGAACAATTTTTGAGATCCCTACCACACGCCCCAATTTATCAGATATCGGAGAAACAGAGATATTCACATGTAAAGGCTCACCCGTTTTTTTAACTCTTATGGTCTCAAGATTTTGGATGATTTGGCCTTTTTTAATTTTGGCCAAGATGTTTGATTCTTCGTGATATCGATCATGCGGAAATATTCGCAAGATCGATTGTCCAATCATTTCATCAGCGCTGAAACCAAAAAGGTTTTTGGCGGCACTATTCCAACTTGTGACAGTTCCGTTTAGATCTTCGCTAATGATGGCATCAATCGAAGATTCAACCAGCGCCACCATTTGGGCTGCCGTTTTCTCAGCCATTTTTTGATCATCAATATCGGTCAGAGTGCCAAACCACTTGATCCCATTTTTGCCATCAGGGGCTGGTATGGCACGCACCAAAAACCAGCGATAGCTTCCGCTGTGATGACGCAGGCGATACTCCACATTGAATTCAACTTTGTTGAGCATCGAAGCTTCCCATGCGGCCTTGGCTTGAGCGACATCCTCAATATGAACAAGTTCATCCCAATTGTCTTTTTCGGGATCGTGCCCGGTATACTCTTTCCACTTTGAATTGGTAAATAGGGTGCGAAAATCAGCAGCGATTTCAAAAACAATTTGGGGAATCGATTCAGCAAGAATTCTAAAATTATTTTCGGTTTTCTCGACCACATATCCGATTAAACCGGATTCAGAAATTTTGAGCAGAATTGTTGATAAATCTTTTTTTAAAAATTTTTCGTAACGGGTTTCTTGGGAGTTAGAGATGAACCATGGGATGATGCCGGCCTCAAGCTCTGAGCGCGAATATCCAATTATTCGCAAAAACTCGTTGTTGGCTTCAATAAGAAACCCAAGGTCGTTTCGTTGAAAAACGCCTATAAGGTTGGATTTAAAAATGCTGTCGTCTTGAATGCCCATGCTTATATTTCGGTTAAAGATAAGAGGGTCTACAACAAGTGAGGATCTTTTGACACAGATTGAGCTCACGTTTCGAATTGAGAACATCCCAGTGTCTTGAGATCGTCTCTGGAAGATCTCAACTTAATTCAATTTATTTACCCGAAATAAACTGTAATGTGCCCTCTAAATCCTTTGCTACTTCAGCAAAAGTCATCGGGACTCCATAAGAGGATTCACAGCGTATTTTGAATTGAAATCCATAATTCAAATTTTTGGCATCTGTAAAACTCAAAATTGTAAATACCTTGTGAGATAAAAATGCGCGAGAACCAGAATGCATATAGAGGTGCATTTTTTGGGACCGCTTTAAGTCTTCGGGTACCGATCCCAAAATTTCGCAGCGATGATCGCCTTTTTCACGAAGGTTCAAAACAATGAGGTGATTGATATCAAGGATAAGCGCTTGAGGGCGCAAAACATTTTCGTTTCTTGCGTTTTCTTGAGCGATTGATCCGTAATAAGCAGGAGCAAAAACGTCCAGTTGATTTAGCTCAACTGTTTCTTCAGATTGAATTTGGTCTTTAAAATCTTTTGAAAAATCGCTTGCTACAACCACATCGGAATAAAAACTGATCGCGTCGTTGAGGTCTTTTGTAACCTCCGAAAAAGTCTTTGAAGTGCCTCGATCGTATTCACAAATAAGTTCAACGCTCTCATCTAAATTTGTAAGCGATCCAAATCTGAAAAACGAAATCGTGTGATGCGCATCCGTCATCAACTGCTGCTTGACCAAGGTGAGCCGCTGTTTGTTTGCAATGTTCTTCCCTACCGAGGGTGTGCAATGTTCAGAAACAGATAGAGCGTTTAAGTTTTTTATGACTAAGACCGGCTTAATTTCTTTCAAATTTTGCTCGAGCTGAAGAGCTTCTTTTTTATCCTCAAGATTAAAATTGATCGAATTTAAGATCCTAGTTGCGGACGTCGAAGTGCGAGGGTCTTTGATGTTTTGAACATCTTTAAAAGAAGAGGGGCTGCAAGCCGCCAATACAAAAAGGGCTATGACGAGACGAAAAGGTTTCATAAGACATCCCTCAAAAAAATCGATTGCGTTACTTGACCGTACTGGAGACTTAGCAAGGCCGAGGCCGGATCAGTTGCGATTGAGCGGCTGGAGTGTTGTTTTATTTATAATTTATAACAGATCCTAAACACTATAAATTGAGCCCAATTGAATTTCCGGCTAGACAGACCCATGCATAAAGGTCGGCTCGAAGCTTTTAGTGATGGCGTGTTCGCAATATTAATCACAATTATGGTGCTCGAACTCAAAGCCCCCCATGGCGATGGCTTTACGGCTCTCTTGACCATCTTTCCCAATTTTGCGGTCTATGCTTTAAGTTTTATTTATCTTGGGATTTATTGGAATAATCATCATCACCTCATGCAAGCCGCAGCCAAGGTCAATGGCACTGTCTTATGGGCAAACCTTCATCTTTTGTTTTGGCTCTCGCTTTTGCCATTTGCAACTTCATGGATTAATGAAGCTCATTTTGCTCCGCTCCCTGTTGCCCTCTACGGCGCAGTTCTCTTAGCCTGCAGTGGTGCTTATTTTGTGCTCGCGCGCTCGCTTATCCGCATGCAAAGCAAAACTTTAGAGAGTGCGATCAAAGATGGTCGTAAAGAAAAAATCTCAAGCGGTGCCTATGCGGTTGCGATGCTGACCGCATTTTTTAAAATTGAAGTTTCGATTGCGATCTATATTGGTGTGGCAACAATGTGGTTGGTTCCCGATCGACGCATCGAAAAAAAAATTATCAATACTATAAAGGAGGATTTATGAAAAAACTGATTTTCTTGATGATCTTAACAGCTCAGGCCCAAGCCGAGGTCTGCCAACAATTTAGATCCAAAGGTCGCTTTGAAAACCTCGCCGATCACAATCATGACAAGTCGAAATTTTAAACAACAACGAATGTGCAAGCCTTACTCTTATTGATATTGATGATATCGCTTGGTCGATTGATTTGACTGGAGCACCAACACCACTGCCAGAAAAATTTTTGAAAAACGAAGGCGTTCATATGAGCGATGCCTTTTACACCGCCAAGCTCAATCAAAACGATCAAATCGAATTGAGCTTTGAAGGCAACACCGAACTTTCAGGCCCTGCAGGAATCAAAATCAACGCAAGAATTTCTTATAGCTCACTTGCCACCGCACTTCCTTCTTACGATCAAACCCCACAAGCCATTCAGCTCAACACCCAATCACTCAAATTGATTTCGGTGAGGGGATCATTATCGAGCAAAGCGAAGAATCCGGATTTATTAAGGGCGCAAATTTTATGTTGGATATGATTAAAAATATGTTGGATTTGGAATTAAAACCGCTCTGAAGAAAACGCCCGATGGAACATCGGGCGCTTTTAAAATGCAATTATTGAGGAGTTGGTAAAAATGGTGCGGCTTGAAGGCCTGCACTTGCACGGTCAGCAAATGTTTTGTTGTTTGCGCCGTTAGTTAACATGTCAGCATTATCCATTGGTGGGCCAACAATGATGTTGTCATGAAAATTCATGGTGCCACCGGGGCCATCCATAAAACGAGCATTGCCATCATTGATCACGATATTGTTTTTGAATTCATATGTGTTCACGCGGCCATCATTTGCGATTCCTTCTTCACCGTAACCAAACGATCCACGTTGTGAAGCCGAACCTTTAACAAATACAGAATTTTTAACTACGACATTGCCACCATTAGGAATATCGATGGAGTACGATCCGTCATCTGTATTTTCAAACTGTGTGTTGGTGATAAAAGTATTTTTAGCACGTGATTTTACCAAATGCGCTGGAGTGACGTGTCCAAAATAGCTGTTCGAAATATTCAGAGTGTCTGTGTAAGCCGAGATGTAGATGTTGTGCACGTTTGCATATCCACCTGAATTCACACCGTCATGATCAAATTTTGAATTGGTGATGTTCACAGTTTTTGCACCACCCAAAATTCCGTCGTTACAGTTTGTGAATGTCACGCCATCAAAGCTTGCAACTGGCATTGTGTCGTTTAAACGAACACATGATGCGTTTCCACCATCGGGACCATTGAGAACTGCGCCATCAATCGCACAACCTGTCATTGCAAAACTTTTTGCTTGGCCTTCAACGTCGAAAATCCCTTTGCCCCAAGCCACACGTTTGCCAAGACCAGCTGACCAAGAGAGTTTCACTCCAGCATCACATTTGACCACATAATCAAATGCGCCAACTAGTGCTACAGAATCATTGTCGCGAGATTTTGTGATGTGCATCACATCGCCTTGTTTATAAGCCGCTGCTGCATCACCCAAAGAAGTGTACTCGGTTGAACCCAAAAAGATTCCGCCCGTTCCTGCTGCGGGAGCTTGGGTCGGAGTGGGTGCAGGGGTTGTTGCTACGGGAGTTGAAGCTGCAGGTTGAGGAGTTTGTGTTGCAGGCGCTTGCGTGCTGATTGTTTGCACAGTTGTTTTTAGGTCTGCAATTTGACTTTTAAGATCAGCAATTGCTGCAGAGATTGCGGTTGCTTCAGTGGACTGAATTGTACTTTTAAGATCACTGATTTGCGATTTGAGATCAGAGATTGCTGTAGTGACCGCACTTTGATCTTGTGAAGGTTGAATCGCAGTAATTTGAGTTTTTAGATCACTAAATTGAGCTTTGATTTCGTTGACTGCTGTAGAAATCGCGGCTTGGTCTTGCGAAGGTTGAATGTTTGCAATTTGAGTTTTTAAATCTGCAAGTGCCGATGTCACCGCGGTCAATTGAGCGTTTAAAGTCGCAGATGTTAAAATTTGTGCTTTAAGATCATTCACTGCTGCGGTGATTGCATCCACAGATGGGTTTGAGTCTGTCATAACGGTTTGTGCTTGAGTGGCCCAAGCGCTAAAAATTAAAAGCCCGATGATAATACGTTTCATAAATCAAAATCCTCCATTGGATTTTTTGATGTTGTTGATACTTAAGGCGTCATCACATCTACCAAAAAAATTACAATGATGGTGCTAAAAAATGATCACTTAATCAAATCCTAACCTTCGCTCACCGCGACAAAAGGTCTAAAGGGCTTACCCACCCGATGATCTAAATGAACTGCATAAATTCAAAAATTAAGTCGGCCTGTGTCAAATTCTGGGTGAACGAAGGTACCAAAAGCTAGCCCCTCTGATTGTTTGGTCCTTCGAAAGGACAAATGCATGAAGCGCATTGCTCACCCAAACAATTAAAGTAGCCATTTTTTAAAGTTTTTGAATGTCGATCACAAAACGGTATTTCACATCACTCTTGATCACCCGCTCATACGCCTTATTGATCTCTTTGGGGGTGATCAACTCGATATCCGGAGTGATATGGTGTTGAGCACAAAAGTCGAGCATCTCTTGAGTCTCCTTGATCGATCCAATCAAAGATCCAGCGTAGGTGCGACGCATGGCAACCAATGGAAATGGATGAATCGATAATGGAGATTCGGGAAGACCTACCACAACCAGTGCTCCATCTAATTTCAAAAGATTAAAATAGTTTTGCATATCGATGTCGGCCGAAATCGTATTAATGATCAGGTCGAATTGGCCTTGGTTTTCGTCAAAAACTGTTTCGTTATGAGTGCACAAAAAATGATGGGCACCCATGCGCTTTGCATCTTCGCGTTTTTTTTCTGAATGACTGATCACTGTGACATCGGCGCCGAGTGCGCGAGCGATTTTAACACCGACGTGTCCTAAGCCGCCAAGACCCATGATGCCCACTTTTTTGTTTGGTCCAGCCTGCCAATGTTTAAGGGGCGAATACAGTGTGATGCCCGCACACAAAAGAGGTGCGGCTTTTTCGAGTGAGATGGAGTCGGGAATTTTTAAGACATAGTTTTCATCAACCACAATCACATCGGAGTATCCGCCTTGAGTGGGCGTGACGCCGTCTTTTTCTAAACCGTTATAGGTCGAATTCATTCCCTTTAAGCAATATTGTTCGAGATCTTGTTTGCAGTGGGAGCACTCTCGACAGGAATCAACGAAACAGCCCACCCCCACCCGATCACCAACTTTGTAGCGCGAGACCTTTGCTCCAACTTGTGCGACGAGGCCCGCAATTTCGTGCCCCGGCACAACCGGAAAATTGGCTTCGCCCCATTCGCTTCGTACGGTGTGGATATCAGAATGGCAGATCCCACAAAACTGAATGTCGATGAGCACATCGTTGTCTTTAAGGTCTCGACGCTCAAACGAAAATGGTTTGAGTGGTTCCTCTGCAGAAAATGCTGCAATTCCTTTTGCCTGAATCATTGATGCTCCCTTGGTGTTGCCTCAAGGCTTACTTCAGGGAGTTAAAAAAAGAACGGTTATATTTTTTTAAGATTTAATAAAGATGACGAAGCAGACCTTCACAGGTCCAGCGTTTGCTCAAATCCAGAGGCTCGAGATAATGAACAATGGGATCCATCAACAGTTGTGTCGATTTTGGTGCGATATATTCGCGTTCAATATTTTCGGTCAGAACAAAAAACTGTTCGCCCTCGCCAATCTTAACCACATGGCGATTTTGATCTTTTAAAAGTTTGGGAAATAATTTTTTTTCATCCTCAGTGAGCTCACGAGGTTCGTGAGCAAAGGAGCGATTGGTGACAAAACCTTCATGATAAAGACTCACGAGAAGCAATTGGAAAAATGAAGACTGCTTTGGGTCTTCTGCCAGTTCAATATCAAAAGAGGGGTTGCGACGATTTATTAAACTTTTAATTAACGGTTTAAAATAGATTTGCATGTCGGGGGCGGTTAAAAAATTGGTGAGGAAAACTTGTGAAAATCGATTCACACCATAAACCTCAATTTTATAAAATTCGGGATAGTTGGCCCGCAACTGCCGGATCAACTCGGCATCAAGCCAGAGGGATCGATCGGCAACACTTGAATTGTAATCGGCGATAGTTTTGAATTTTCGCGTGCGGGTTTCTGATGGATAATTGGCTTCGCCACTAAATTGTACAAAAACGGTGCTGTCGCCTTCAATCCGGACATGATCGAAATAAAAAAGATGTGCAGATTGATCTTCGAATAAATCGTGCAGATCAGGCTCAAAAAAGAATTCTTCAAGGGTGATAAATTTATTTCGATAAAGACTTAGCTCAACAGTTTGCTGAATCTCTTTGGCATTAACGAGTGATAATAGAAGAGTGAATAAAAAAATCATGACCTCCGCTTATACCAAAATTATTTAAGGTTTAAAACGGAGGTGAAGATGATTGTATTTAATGCTTTTGGATGCTCGGAGCGGGTTTCTCGGAAGAAGGAGCTTTTTTGTCTACGGGTTGAACGTCCATTGCTAAAATCGAGTTCTAAATGATTGCGTACTGATTGCAGGTCCTATTGGACCGCTCGAACGAGCAATTGAAAACATGTTAAGCTTTGGTTGGGATGGTCCATAGGTTTAAAAAAATAGGGCTTCGGTGCGCTTAACACCACAGGCCCGGTGGGAGTGATAAATATTTTTTGTTTTATTTGAGTAATAATATAAAACAATCCCGAATCACCAATTCGAGCGACAAAAACCTCATTCCCATCGGGGATTTTACCAAGCTTCGCTTTTTCTCTCTCGGTCATTGGGCGAGGAAGTGAGGCAACAGTCGAATCAGTGATAAATCCTAAATTAAAAAGTTGTAATCGCAAAAGTTGAAAGGGCGTGGCCACCGTTGGATCTTCGGGCAACAATATATCAAAAACTGGTTTTTTGGTTTGTAATCCCAGGCTTTGATATTTTTCCTTTATCAGATCGTCTTGTGAGCTCATCGTAGGGTTAAGCAAGCGCAACCTTGTAAATCGATTTGTTGCTTCTAAACTTAAGAGTTCAAGATCAGGATAATTCGCACGAATGCGATTGAGAAAAGGGATACTGAGCTTTAATGAGTCGTCCGACACATTTAAATTGTAATCGTCAACAGCGTTGAATGAAAAACTCGAAGTGAACCGACCCGGCCTTAAAGGCTTTGCTAAATTCACGTAGACAGAATCTGAGGAATCGATTTCGATACTTGCAATTTGGAGTTCAAAATCATCGCGATGTTGGCCATCCAAAAAATTTTCATTAAAAAAATTTTGGACCTTATTAAATTTTTGATTTTTAACCTTTATCCAAATACGCGCAGCTTGTGGGGATTGAGCTAAAGCAAAGTGGGCAGCCAATAAAAGTGAAAAGATCAATGTGCGGCTCTTGTTAGGAAAATAAAAATCAATTGGATAATTTTTGGCAAAATTTGGTTCCTCCCCTTTAGTCTTTTAGAGATCCTATGGAATACACCAAGATTGTTGATATGCACATCAGGGAATGGCTTGTTTGTTAGACTCGTTCACCAGAATTGGGTGACTCTTAGACGCGATTCAAGGTTTCAATTAAAAGCCTTGGATCAAGAGGTTTGGTTAAATGGGCATTGCACCCGAGTGCTAAACTGCGTGTGCGGTCCTCCACCATCCCATGCGCGGTCAATGCCACGATCGGTTTACTGTAACCATCGCTGCGCAATTGTTCTGTGGCCGCATAACCATCGAGCACTGGCATCTGCATGTCCATGATGACCACATCGTAGTCGTTGGCTTCGGCCATCTCGACACCCTCGGCACCGTTGTTGGCGATGTCCACACTGATTCCGGCTTGAGTTAAAAATGCTTTTACCAAAAGTTGATTGTCGGCTGAGTCTTCCACCAATAAAACGCGCGAAACATTTTCTACTTTTAATGTTTTATCAGACTTAGCGAATTCAACTTTTTGCATCCTCTTTACAGCTCGGCGAGCTTCGACGGTTGCAATAAAAGTTGCACCTTGTCCAACTTTTGCTTGCACCAAAACATCGCCGCCCAAAGCACGAGCCAGACGGCGCGAGAGTGCAAGGCCTAAGCCTGAACCGCCAAATTTTCGGGTCATGCTATTATCTGCTTGCGAGAAGGGAGCAAAAACTTTTTCGGTTTGCTCAAAGCTCATGCCGATACCGGTATCTTTTATTGTGAAACTCATCCCAATAACAGATTTCCCAAAAAAATTGGGCTCGGCAAAAACCGATACAGAACCTTTTTTGGTAAATTTCAATGCGTTGCCAATAAGGTTAATGAGGATCTGCCGAATTCGGGTTGGATCTGATGTCACAAGATCTGGCATGCTGGGATCAATATCGACATTCAATTTTAAATTTTTCTTTAAAGCAGCGTCTTCAAATAAATTGGTGATTTCAAAGATCAAGCTTCGGATATCAAACTCGATATGCTCAAGCTCCAATTTTCCGGCCTCGACTTTTGAGAGATCTAAAATATCGTTGATGATTTTAAGTAAGGCTTCCCCGTTACGTGCAACGATGCTGCCGTATTTTTCGCGTTCGGCTGCATCGTCGGATCTTTTGATAATATCGGTAAAACCTAGAATTGCACCAAGTGGTGTGCGAATCTCATGAGACATGTTGGCCAAAAATGCCGACTTCATATTTGTGGCGTTTTCGAGTTGTTGTCTTGTCAAAATTGATTCTGAAATGTCGTGATAAACCGCCATCACTCCAGTGATTCTGCCATTTTCGGCGCGGTCGGGATAGTAGGCCACATTAATCCAGCGCCTAGTTATTGAGCCACTCTCATCGGGCAATTCTAGCGGTAATTCTTGGCCGACATAAGGTTTGCCCGTTTTGTAAACCTCATCAAGTTGCGAAACAAAAAAGCGAAGTTCATCTTGAGAAAAAAGATCTCTGATTGTTTTATCAAGAGCGGGCCGTCCAATCATTTTTTCATATGGGGGGTTGGCGAGCACATGACGGTGATCACGACCCTCAAAAATAACCATAGGCGAGGGGGCTTGCATAAAAAAACCATAAAGCTGACTGCGTGAAGCTTCAATACGATTCAATAATTCTAAGCGCTCGCGCTCGGCTTGCATCTGATCTGTTAAATCGGTAATTGCGGTTCGAAAGGTAAGTATTCCTGATTCACGTGCACGGCGACCAATAGTTGAAAATTGAATGTGCTTGATGGATTGGTCTGGGATAAGAATTTGAATTATTTCGCTCGTTTTCTTTTCGCCATCGCGACACAAAAGAATGTGATCTCGAAACTTCACTTGATCTGTTTTGCAGATTCTTGAGGATAACGAGCGTCCAATCATCCGTTGTCGCTCCAAACCAAAAAGTTCGGCCGCTGCAAAATTTAAATCGAGAATAGTTCCTAACTTATCGAGTGTCACATACGCGACTGGGGCAAAGTCATAAAGATTTAAGTACTTTTCATGCGATTCCTCTAAAAGGTTTTGTGAATCACGCAATTCGCGGTTTTGAACTTCGAGTTCGATTTGTAAAACTTCGAGTTCATGAACCAGATCAAGAAGCTCGGCCTTGCCGCTTGATTTTTGAAATTGATGAAGTCGAGTTTCGAGTTCCTCATTCGTCATCGTTCTTTTTTTAGTTTTGGTTTTAATACTCATGTTTAGTTCTCTTTTTCTTCATTTTGCAAATGAGTGATATCTCGGATCGCGAGTAAAATAAGGCTCTCACCGTTTTGTTCCCAAACAAGCTGTTGAGCATTCACGAGCATCGTCCGCTGACCGATAGTCGAAAATTTATGACGGACTTCAAAATCGCGCACTTCGGTTTTTCGAGGTAAAATTTCTTGCACCAGATCTCTGAGTTTAGGAATATTCCATTGCCCATTTCCCAAATCGAAAAGTGAACGGCCCACCGTCTCTTCTGGATTGGAATGAAACGTTTTGTAAAATGCAGCATTCACACTCTTAACTGTGAGATGACGATCCATCACAATCAGTGGATCATGCATTGTTTCGAGTATCGCGTGCGAAATTTGTTCTTCTTTTTTTAACAGTTCGATATCTGAAAAGATGATCACAGCCCCGTCAACTTTTCGGTCGTGGGTTTTAAACGGACGAATCGAGACATAAAAATGCTGGCCTCTGAGATCTTGAGTTTCAAACTCGAGAGTTGTGATATTTTGAATCACATCGTTAAGCATTTCTTCAAAGTTAGGCATCAAAAAGCCCAAGCTAAAATCAGTGATTCGGCGTCCAAGATCATCAGACGACAAGTTGAGCAACTTGCACGCGCCAGGTGTTAAGCGTCGAATAAACAGATCTGCATTGACCATTGCAACCGCAGCGCTTGCACTGCTTAAAAGATTGGAGAGGTCGTCATTTGTGAGTTTTAATTCGATATTACTTTGAGAGAGCTCTTCGTTCACGGTTACAAGCTCTTCATTTGTACTTTGAAGCTCTTCTTTTGCCGTTTCAAGTTCTTCGTTGGTACTTTGGAGTTCTTCGTTGGCAGAAAGAATTTCTTCATTCGAGCTTTGCAGTTCTTCATTTGCTGCACTCTGTTCGTCCAAAAGGGTCCGCAAAGACTTTTTTGTAGAATCGAGCTCCTCTTGAAGTCTAATCATATCCGAATTGTTGTTTTTAATCGGCTCTTTTCTTAAATCCAAGGTTTGAAGGCGTTCATGAAATAAAATTAAAAAATGGTGACTACTGCTATCGGTTTCAACCAAGACCGCTTTGACATCAATCACATAGGTGACCTTGCCGATCACGATTGCGATATTATTTTTATTTACCGAACCCTTTTCTTTTTCTAACTTGTGAATAAGCACTCGAACATCCGACACCAACTCTTCGCGCAGCATCTTTGCAATATGTAAACTGGCTTGACCCGTTCGTGGTTTTATAAACGGCGTCATCTGACCGTTAAAATGCACAATATCCATCACCTGATTTACGAGAATCCAAGCAGGAGCGTAGTACTCGAGAACAAGTTTCTCGGCTTTAGCGACGATATCGGTTTGGAGTTCGGTTGAATTGTCGTTTTGAATTTGAACTGCGCCGCTTAAAACTTCGGAATCCCCGAATCTTTGCGATCTGAATGAGGATCGCTTTGGCGGGATCGCAGATACTCGTTTTAAAAAAACTTTGTTTCGTTCGTCGGCCACCGAAAAATAAGACGAAGCAGAACCAACGCTTTCCGAAGATCCGAGGAGCAGAAAACCATTGGGATTTAATGCGTAATAAAAGGTCTGCATCAGATTCTTTTGGGCAGATGCCGACAGATAAATAATCAGATTTCGACAACTTAATAAATCTAACCGATGGATGGGTGGGTCGGTTGTGACATCTTGGACCGAAAAAATGCAGCAATCACGAACCACCTTGTTGATTCGGTATTGGTCATTATCTCTGGTGAAAAAGCGATCGAGTCGGTCTTTGGAAACATGTTTTTCGATACCCTTGGAAAAAAGTCCTGTGCGGGCTTTTTTGATGATCTCATCGCCAACATCGGTCCCATAAATTTTGATCGCGTATTTGGTTTTAGATTTTTGGAGGCATTCAAGAAGGCCGATTGCTATCGTGTAGACCTCTTCCCCAGTAGAACAACCTGGAACCCAAATACGAATCTGTAAATCCTCTGCGTGATTTTTTATAATTTCTGGAAAAACCTTGCTCTGCAAATATTCAAAAACTTCGGGGCCTCTAAAAAAATAAGTGACGTTAATAATAAAATCTTGAAAAAGCGCCTGCACCTCTTCGGGAGAACTTAAAAGCAGAGAGAGATAGTCCTTCATGCTGTCCATACTGTTCAGGAGCATTCGTCTTTTAAGGCGGCGTAAAATTGTCGGATGTTTATAAACCGAGAAATCAGTACCTGTCTTTGATCGCACCGCCAAAAATATTTTTCTTAAGTGGCCTTCATCGTCTGGAGCTAGCTTTTCTGGATCTACAATTAGAAGCTTTTTAAAACGAGGATTTTTAGCGATTCGCACAATTTCATCGACGATTCCGGCAACCGACAAGATGCGATCAGGATGATCAATCTTAATCGCCATCTTGGGCATACCATCAAATTTTGCGGTTGGCGGATCTTGCACCAGTGAAATTCCTCCGGCCGCTTTGATTTCACAAATTCCTTGCGATCCGTCAGAGCCCGTCCCAGAAAGAACAACACCCACCGCTAAGTTCGAATGATCGCGTGCCAGCGAGGATAAAAAAGTATCGACCAGACGATTTGTGCTTTCTTGTTTAGTCATGGAACGCAGAGATAAAATACCGTTTAAGATTTCAAGAACCGAATTTGGCGGAATCACATAAATTTTGTTGGGCTCAACCTTCATTCCGTCTTCAATCTCTATGACGGGCATCTGAGTAGATCTTTGAAGTATAGCGGCCAACATACTCTCGTGCGTTGGCGAAAGGTGTTGAACCAAAACAAATGCACTTCCGGTATCGTCCGGCATGCGTTTGAAAAAATCAACGTAAGCCTCAAGTCCGCCAGCTGACGCGCCAATTCCAACGATCGGAAAATTGGTTACTTTAGAATCTGACTTCTTTTTAACGATTCGCTTTTTCTTTTTGCTGGTTTTTTTCAAAATGACCTTTTCTGTGCTTCGGTGCTGAACTCCAAAGTATTAAACTGACAATACATTTAACGATAGAGTGTGTTACGATAAAATCAAATGAAAGAGCTCAAATCAAAGGTGCATCTTGAGACGATGCGTTTGAGCTGTTCAATCTTTGGTAACTTGGTTCGATTTGTTATAATAAATTCAATTTATACAGCAAAAAAATTTGAAAACTAAGATGCTTCAGATCAAAAACGACAAATCAAGTACTTAAAATTTATTTACAAACAAATTTTATATTAATTGCCGGCTAGAGTGTGCGATGGGATTAAGAATTACTGAATTGCCCTGATCAAGAGACGCTCACACTGCAAAACTTTGTTTGAGCGGAAATCTATAAAGTGAAGAATTTTTGGAAAAAGACCTTTTGTTTTTTGAGTGATCACATCAAACTCACCCATTCCACCAAGCTGAACCCTGTATTGATGAGGAGTCGCGGTTGGCTTGGGAAGTTGTGCAAAAGAGCGATCGGTGACAAAGCCCTCATCAAACAAACTGATCCGAACGAGTTCACGATCAGAAGCTTTTTGTGGATCAGAAGGTAAAAAGGCATCAAAGATCAGCTCCTCAGATGAGCCGCCTAAATCCATAAATTTGAGCTGTGATAATCGGTTTTTTGCTGAAAATTTGAGGTTCATGGTGTTTTGAAATTTTGTGCGGATTCGGTCAATAAGACTCCAATCTAATCGAAGCGAACCGTCTGCAACATTGTCATTGTAGTTTGCAACCGAACTAAATTCTTCGACGGCTATGTCATTATAATCTTGAGGTCCTGCGCTCATCAGAACAAGAACTCGGTTCGACTGAAGGACCATCAGTTTTAAAAAATATTTCGATTGAACGCCCGATAAAGCGTTGGACTGAAATATATAATTTTCTTTAAAAAAAGATCGGATCACCGAATATCTTGTGGAATTCATTGTGATGTTGATGGTCGTTTCGCCTACCGAATTTTGGGCAAATCCAAACGTTAAAAAAAAACAAAAAAAATTGATCACCGAATTTGTCCAAGTAAGTTGGAACAGCTGTCGGGATCTTCGAATAAAGCCAAATAAACTGCGGGGGTGATCTTTTCTTTTGCAAAAACTTGTTTGTCTTTCTTTTTCCAATTCTCAAAAAGTTCATCGGTTTTAGAGTTTAATATCTTTGCACTGACAAGGCCCTGATAAGCACGCAGAACGTAGTCGCTGTCATCGAGCAATTTGATATATTCCGCTTGGAGAAATTCGTTATTCTTTACCAGCGAACGACTCAAATAAAAGCGATATTCAAAATTGGGTTGACCACTGTTAACCAATCTTTGAGCGTCCACTGCTCGAAGAGGTTTTTTTTGGTAGTACCAGTTCATGTATTTGATCACCTGAACTAACACCTGCTCGTGCATTTCAAAAAGTTCATCCTGGGGTTGTGTTTGCAGGAGTCGAAAGCCCAGCTCCAATAATTTTTGATCATAAATACGATAATCTTGGGCGTAGCTTAAAAGATGAGCGAACAAGGCAAAGTCTTCTTTAGTTCCGGGCTCAAGCTGTTGGTTCACGAGATCCTCAAAGTTTTTTTCATCCTCGTAGTCGAGCGACCGACGCTCACCCTTATTATCCCTAATCGCATTGAGCCGCTGACGGTTTAGTCGCAACGCTTGGGACAGTTTTTTATCTAAGTTTTCTTTGGTGTAAAGTTGCAAGGAAAGATTTGGGGCAAAAATAGTCGATGTTGAGAGGAGCTGCACATTATCCAGAATTTTTTTTCGTTTATACATGTCCAGCTTAAGTCCTTTGACCAAATCTAGAGAGGCTAAAGCAGCAGGATCAAAGTTATTTAGATTTAAATTTGCCAATACAAGAGGATGCACTTCCTTGTTCCGAGCAATAATATGATTCAAAAGTATTTGCCTAAAATCGAGCACCGAATCATCAACGTTTGAGAAAATATCTTTGGTGGTAGTAAGAAAATATTTAAAGTTGGGATACGTAGGCTCAACTTTCAAGAGCAAAATGCCTACTTCCTTTCGTAAAACTTGAAGCGCAATTTTTACCTTTAAGGATGCCCGCTTGATGGGGGTAAAATAAAGAACCGAAACCAAGCCGCGTAAAAAAGAGGAATCGACCGATACTAAAGTCTTATCAGCAACTCTTACCAAATTTGTTAGCTGTTCAATTTTTGATGCAGTACTCAATTCTAATTTCAGCTCAGGACCCAAAATATCGCGCAAATATTGAGAAATCACCGAAGGCTTATTCAATTGCTTTTCTGTGTTCAGAAATTTTTTAGAGCACTCCTCAATCAATTGGTCTGCCAGGCTCGGCGGAGGATTTTCGAGTCGGCGCTTCACTTCAGGTTTGAGATCATAAATATCAAAGTTGGTTTGAATCTTTAAAAGATACTGACCCAGTTTAAAGCGTTGATCCTGGTCAGATGGTGAAATTAAACATAAGGCATCGCGCACCCTTGGATACTCAGGATTGAGCAACTGCAAAAAGGCATTGACCAAATCGAGATCCCGAAGTGCGGTGACTCGATAATATAAAACGGGTCCGGGATTGTCATTGTGGGCGGTGAATTTAGGATTGCTCCGAGGTTTATCGGTAAAAACACCGGTCACATATTTTGAAGGTATGTCACCGCGATTTTTTGCATTTATTCTGAGGTGAGGTGCTGCAAGTGATATTGAAAGCATCTCAACAATGTCGACTAAAGCCTGATTTCCATCACCTTCATAGAGTTCATCAATTAAGTGCCAAATATATGCGGGCTTATTTAAAGGCCCAACATATTTTCGATCGATCGAATTTGCACGGCGAACCATTGCGAGAGGCGAACGTTTGAGCTGTTCTTGTTGGAAGACACCAACATTTGTGGCGTTGGCAAAAAAGCAAAACACGAAAAGCGGCAGAAACTTAAATTGTGATGGCATAGAGGGGGTTTAGCAAACAACGTGCCTAACGGTTTAAGATTTGTTCGCAGATAAAAACACTGCTGTTATCGACAGTTTTAAAGAACAAAACATCTGGAATATTAATCCGAATTTTCTCGCCCAGTGACGAAAAATAATGCTCCGATTGATTTTTAAAAATGACCACAAACTCGCCAATCCGCGAGAATTTTACAAGGTAGCGTTGATCGTGCTCAAGGGGTCCGTGGAGGTTATTTTCTTCCGGGGTGAGCTCACGAATCGATTCGACAAAGTTATGATCTCTAAAAAATCCCGCATTTAAGAGTCCTAAGCGAGCAAGCTCTAAGGGTGAGGCTTGGGTGGGATCACCTTTCATAAAGGCATCATAAATACGTAACTGGGGATTTAAAACTTTAAGTTGAGAAAATCGTTTTAAGGCAACCGCTTGAATTTGTTTTTGTGATGGATGTGTTTCACGGATTTGGTCAATCAAATCATAATCAATTCTGAGAGACCGATCGCTCACAGTTTTATTGTATTCATACATATTATTAAAATTGATCTCAAAGAATCCAGGCTTTTGGCTTATAAAAATGATCCGAACTTTATTGTCTGGAAAGATAATCACACGTTCAAATTCTCGAGATGGAACAGAGGCTTCTTTTAAAAATGTATCACTCAAAAAAGTTTTTGTGTGATGATAAGCGAGTCGCTCCCCACGAATTTCAATCTTGGGTTGGTCATCAATTTCGTTCGGCAACAAACCAAAACAAAAATTTAAGAAGAGAAAAAGCAAAGTGCTCATTGGCGTTAGAGATCAATGGTGTTGTCGGGAGAAATTCGGCGCTCAAAATTTTCGCGATAAAAATGTGTCATACGATTCACCAGCTCCAACGCATGTTGATCAAAAGTTTTTTTGCTGTTTTTAATCGTGTACTCGATTTTTTGCAAACAACTCAAATCTAAACACAATATGACACCAATTGTTGTTCGCGAATTCAAAGCAATCGTGAGCAAATCAATCTGATCGGCGGGCCCGTAGGCATGACACCAATCACAAAGCCTCCCTGTTTGGGTGTCCTTTTGATGATGGTTTCGTTTAAACACGATCCCGCAAAGTTGATTTTCATGAGGAAAAACCAAATAGCGATGGGCTCCCGAAGGCTCGCTCCAAGTGAGGTAGTATTCGAATTCAAAGGGGAATATGAATTTCTTGGGCAGTTCGACATGCTTTCGGTCGCGCAGTCGAAAAGCTTTGATTAAGGCTCTATCAGATAAAATCCGAGTGATCATAAACTGCAGTTTTACATAAAAAACTTTTATACGACAGAAAAGTTTGGCAACTGGAGTTGCCTTTGTTTTGCCAAGTTTTGGGCCGCCACACTGTAGCCGCCGTCGCTCCCATCAATCAGATGGATATGGCCACCCTGGTTAAGATTTTCAACCAAACAGGTCATCAACGCATGCGACGAAACAAAAGTGCCGTAGAAAATTTCTCCCCGCTCGTACAAAACATGAAGAAGAGTTTCGACCGCCACAATTTCGTTCTTTGAGCAATCCAGCACCAAGCGCAATGTGTCGTCGTACTTTCGATAATCAGAATGGTTTGAAAGTCCATTGATATAGGCCTTGGCATCAAATGGAACAGGTAAACCAAAACGAAATGCCCATTGGCACACCAAAATTTGGGTCAGTCGACCCAATGCCTGCATCGAAAATTTATTTTCGATCAATCTCCATTCTTTGCGAATCGATGCGAAGAAACCCTGATAACGAAAACTTTTTTGCGAAACTGGGTTGGCAATATCGAGATCGCCACCAAATATTTTTTTAAACTCTAAAAGTAAATTTTCAAAAATTTTTGTGCTGTCAAAAAGTCGGGGCTGTACAAGTAATGACAACATCTGCCCCCGTTGCGAGGCCAGCGGCTGCCAACGACAAGATAAGGAGTTTAATGCGAGCCCCGAAATTTCTTGAGCTGCTTTGATGCTGTATTTTCGTGGGCTGGATTTAATTGTGTATTCGGCCCAGGCAAGCCCACCCCCACGAATAAAGGCGGTGCACTTTCCACTGGCGCCATCAAATTTTGCGACCTCGAGCTTTGATCCTGAACTTTTGATTTCTTGTACACTCACCACACCAACACGAAGTTCGATATCAAATTGCTTGATACAAAACAGTTTGTATTGAGCCAATTTTTTTTTGATTTCATCGATCTGACTGGGAGCGATCAAAAAGCTTGCACCGTCGCCACCAAACACAAAGGCCAATTCGTCAGAGGGCATTACAGATTGGACAACCACAATTGCGCCCGCACCAATGGTGTTGACGTCGCGATATTTTCCTAAGGAAATATGCTGAGTCGATTTTTCGACATCACAGATCACCACGAACCAATCGTTTGGGACCTCAGTATAAATACGGTCTGTTGAGAGAAGATCAAAATTAGAAAAAGATTTTAAATTTTTATAAAAATCATTAAGGCCCAACCGTTCCCCCGTATGCTGATCCGTTAGCAACTGGACTTCCTCCAACATACAAAGTTCCAGCCGATCCTGATGTGGATGTGTCTTGAGTGTGTACCGTGTTGCTATTTAAGGAAAGGCTAGAAGTGTAAAGGGAATAACCGCTAAGATAAATTGATCCAGCCGCTAAAACAAAGGGCGTATTGTTTGCGGTCACATCACTGGTCAAAACAACTTGTGAACTTAAATTGTTCACTGTTAGTGTTCCCGTCGGAACGTTGTTCGAATACACTGCACTAAAATTTTGCACTCCGCTGCCAACAAAGATTAAATTGCTTGAGCTCTGAATTGTGCCACCAATGCTGACATCTTTGGAAACCTGAATGGTTCCACCATTGAGGTATGGACCATAATTTCCACTGGTCAGAGCAAGATTTCCCGCCACATTTAGGGTTCCGCTCAAGCTTATTGCTGAGCAATACGACCCGTCCACTGAGACATTGTTATAGATCTGGTTACCAGGATTGAAGGTGATGTAACCGGAGTTTAAATAACAACCGCCGAATTTGAGAGTGGACCCCGCAGCACTAATTGTTCCCGATGTGTAGGTAAACCCATCAGTCACTGCGACAGTTCCAGACAAAGTTGTGGTTCCTGAAGAAGCCACTTCTAAATTAGGGAAGGACCCATTTCCCGAAATGGTTTGGTTCACACCGATTGCGCGAACTAAACCACTTCCGCCATTGAGTGCATAACCCAAAAACGAGATATTGCCCTTCACATTGACGGTGCCACTATTCAATTTGGGAAAAAAATTACTTCCATCCACATTGAAGTCTCCATCGATTGCCCAAGTGTTCACAATGTCGGCCTGGCCTCCGTAGCTAAGATCAAGATGAACATTGTTAAATACATTATTTGCAACATCATACGTGTGAGCAACCGGCCCATTAGGAACATTGAATAAACAAGAATTATTTGTGAAAGTTGAATTTGCAAATGTCACACTCCCGCCAACCTGCAGAGTGCCACTCGACGCCTTGTAGCTCCCGCCTCTTACACGTAAATCCCTATTCATCGTGGTGTTAAATCCAGTTGCACCAATATAATTTCCTGAGAGCTGCACCCAGTCGGTTTCGATCGTGGAGGAGAAATTTCCCTGAGTGATTGTTCCTGAATAATTTGAGGCCATGCGAACACCACCCACATCGATCGCCGAATCAATCGTTGGTGAACAATTAGAAACGCAAGTTCCATCAAACAAAGCGACAGCCGAAGAATTCGGAGGGTTCCCTCCCGACCAGTTTGCTCCTACTCCCCACCCAGGAGTGCCACTCCCCCCTGTCCAAACAAAGGGGTTGGTCGTGATGTTTTCGGTTTGAGTGCCTGGGACATAACCCGACATTGCAGCTGTGACAGTGAGAGGTCCTGTGGACGATGGTAGAAAATAAAACGGTGCCGATGAAGTCGACCGAGCAGCTATGGAAAGATTGCTTATCGAGTTGTTGCAATCCGAATCAGAATAAAATGAAAGACCTGACCCACTGAGATTCAAGGTCTGTGGACTTGCAGAAGTGACATTGACACTCGCAGAAATGGCACCTGAGCATAAACCGTTCGCAACGGTTTGCGGTGCTCCAGTTAATTTCACCGCGGCAACTGGAGGTACAAAAATTCCGCAAGAGGTCCCAATACCAAAGAGCTGCTGCATTTGTGAAAGGGTAAGAGCCTGAGTGACTGACACCGCAACTTCGGCAATCGACCCGCCAAAATAATTACTTGAAGGCTGATTGGGCCAACTGCCGATGTTGTCGTATCCGATATGAAGATACCCAGTATAGTTCTGTCCAGTGGTCACAGAGTTTGTACTGACGTCACTTCCGTCGATACTTAAAAGCATACCGGAGGGTCCCATGCTTGCGGCCACCATGTGCCAATTGTTATCATTGTAAGTTAAGCTCGAGCTCAAAGTCGTAACGTTACCATCGTACACGCCAAACAAAATGTTGCCATTGTTTGTCATATAGATGTGTCGATCATAGTTGCTGGAACTTATGATCCCATCTCCATAGCCGATTATTTTTCCACCATTTGTGGTCGATGTTTTAAACCACATGACAAAGCTAAATACGTTTGGCGCCTGATAGGCAGAAAATGTCGGAACAAAACTCGCTGACCCATCCAATAAAATTGATTCGGACGGCATAACCAATGGCCCCGGCAGATGACGAATGATGGAATTGTAATAAAACCCTTGAGTTACTCCTAAGAGATCTGATGCAAAGGGTGGCGAAGGGTCTGAAAATCGCCAATAACTAGTAAATCCTAAAGAAGGGATAAGGCCTTGATAGGAGTTGCACACATTTTGTGAGAGGTTCAGGCTTGCGCCTGGTCCCGCATAAACAAATTGAGTTGATGTGAATAGGGCAAGCGCTATCAGTGATTTACGAAGCATTAGGGCCAACCTGTGGACCATGAAACATAGCAATAACTGCCAACACGTTGAATATTATAAATAGAACCTGTTGCTGCTCGATTTGATGATACCGGCATCATCGATGTTGTTAAAGAAGTTGATCCATTATCAGAATAACAATTTACAGTGGTTGTTCCAGCCGCAGATCCGCGCACGGCAACTGTATACGACCCACCATTAGTTAAATTGTTTATATTCAGAGTGATGTTTGTTTGTGAACCAACATTCCACTCCAGCGCTGAATTCGAACTTGTATCAAACGTTAATGGCGAAGTTGCCGATGAACTGGTTGCTGTGGTAGTCGATCCGCCTCCGCTTGCGGGAGTTGACCAAGATAAAACTCCGCTGCCGTTGGTGGTGAGCACTTGGTTTGCTGCTCCATCAGCGGTGGGCAATGTCCAAATTGTGTTTCCGGCATATGCGGCAGATTGAAAACCAGAATATCCATTTGCAGAGCCAGAAAGTCGCATTGTGCCTTTAACATCGAGAGCTGCACCCGGCGTTGTTGTGCCGATGCCTACGTTACCCGACGAATCAATCCGCATCCGTTCTTGGATACCAGTGCGATTATTTGCGGCGGTATGAAAGGCCAACGCACCGGCACGCCAATTGTTATCAAGGCCAGGCCCTGCATCCACCGCATCGATTGCTGCGAGTGAATCGACATTTCCACTGATGGTTAAGCCTGAAAATGTTAAGGCAGGAACTCTCTGGCCAGTTTGAACACTCGCATTGTTATGAATATTTATTCCAATGACAGAGGTGTAAGCACTTGAATCCGAATTTGTACTCGTCACATTGACTTGCGGAACTCCAGCATAAAGAGGCGCATCGGGATATTCAAGTTGAACCCCACCCGACGTCCCAGACCAACTTCCGACTTGAAGTGCAGCCATGGGCGCAGTTGTTCCGATCCCTACATTGCCGTTGGCCAATATTCGAACTGCCTCTGAACCATTTGTTGATAAACCAATTGTGTTTGTAGCAGGCGAAAACATTCCGGTGTTTGTATTTCCATTAAATGCATAACCAGGAGCAGCGGCTGTTCCTGTAGATGCAGGTAATCCTCCGCTTGCTGAAGCCCATGAGGGAAGCCCACTTGCCACAGTTAAAACTTGTCCGTTTGTGCCTGCAGGCAATCTTGAAAGTCCGGTGGTTGAAGAAGCGTAGAGTATGTCGCCGACTGAGTAAGAGGATTGCCCAGTTCCACCATTTGCAGCGGTGACGCTGCCGCTGATCTGCGATGATGGTAAACTAATATTTGTGCACGACATCACATCGCCCACAGAATTGTAAGTCAGAGTCTGATTACTCAAACAGGAATTTGCAAATTGATTGGTGCCCGTGACTGTGGATCGCAAATCTGTCATTGCGGTAAATCCAGGCGACCAAGCAGAACCATTCCATCTTAGGGCTTGCCCTGCGGTTGTTGGTGCACTTGCGCTGACTGCACTTCCTTGAAGTTTGGTGACCGTGAACGCACCAGCGTCGGTCATTGTTGCATCACCTGAAGGTGTGACCGCTGCGGCTGTTCCGCCGCTGTTACCAACGAGTATTTTGCCGTCGGCAAGTGTGTTACTCAATTTGTTATTAAAGGTTGTGTAGTCCGAATTTGAGAGGAGACCCGCAGTCACCGACGCTGCCGAAGCCATTGGAATATTTAATGTGTGGGTGCTTGATCCGCTTACGAATGCAGGAGTCGTTCCTGTCGTGCCCGTCGCAAAATTTTGCGAAGTGGTTGTTAAACCATTGAGCGACGATATTCCAGTCCCTGCAGGTGTCGACCATGCCAGCACTCCGCTGCCGTTGGTGGTGAGCACTTGATTGGCGCTACCATCGTTCGCAGGCAAGGTCCAAATGGTTGAGCCAGCTACAGCTGCGGGTTGAAATCCTGCGTAGCCGCTTGTTGATCCCAACATGCGAATCGATCCATTGACATCCAAAGCAGCGCCGGGAGTGGCGGTTCCAATGCCCACATTTCCACCTGCGGGATTGAGGGTGAGGGGAAATGATGTTCCATAGGTGTTGTGGGACTGAATCCACTGCGCGTAATTTGTTGATGCGGTTCCGAGTCCAAAACTCAATATTTGATTGCCTGATTCAAATGACACTGCCCCAAGGCTTGATGCGCTCAACGACGGATCAGATGAGATCACAGCACCTTGTGTTCCAACCTGAAGACGAGCTCCTGGATTTGTTGATCCGATACCGACGTTGCCATTCGCATCGATTCTCATCTGTTCTTTGTTGACCCCAGCACCAATTGAATTTCCGCTTGTTGAAAACAAGAGCGCCGTATTGTCATCGGTATAT
The DNA here is from genome assembly GCA_965199825.1 of Bdellovibrionales bacterium. Classification (GTDB taxonomy): domain Bacteria; phylum Bdellovibrionota; class Bdellovibrionia; order Bdellovibrionales; family UBA1609; genus CBDATP01. Next base: position 203,409 of record OZ241329.1, read on the forward strand.
CCTGGTTTTCTTTGTGCGGTGATGGAGGCCCATGTTGAACTGGTACTCGCAGCTGAGCTAAATGCAATCGTTCCAAGATTGGAATTGTCCGATGGATTCGATTGCGAATCATGAAACCAAAATGTTGGAGCCGTAGCCGCAATATCTAATCGACCTTGTGGATTTGTTGTTCCAACCCCAATATTTCCGGAACTGTCGATGCGCATCCGCTCAACAGAATTTGTTGAGAAGCCTAAAGTGGCGGTTGACGCGAGATACATTCCATCATTTGCTTCATTCGAAAATGAGTAAGAAGGCGCTGACGGACTTCCGTTACTTGCCAAAACAGAGGACGAAGTTTGAATGTAACCCACAACATCGAGTGGGCGCACTGGAGCAGTTGTGCCAATGCCCACATTTCCAAAAGCATCCATTCGCATGCGCTCTAAACCACCCGTACTCGCCGCAAGTGTCGAAGCCAAAGGCCTAAACCAGCCGGTGCCCGCATCGCCGGAAAAAGAATATGTTGGAGCTGCAGCAGTTCCTGCAGCAGAAGTCATATTTGCTCCACCGGTCACGGGCGAAACCATACCCGCGCTTGATAAATTAAATATGTTTGTGCCTTCAGCTGCAATACCGATCACATCATTTGAGCCTGAGTCAAAAAATCCGGTGTTGGTGTCGCCCGAAAATGTCAACGACGGCGCGCTCGAGGATCCTGCACCCACTCCCACCGAACTGTAGCTACTCGTCCCGCCACTCAAAGGGATGGGTGTTCGTGTGGTGCCCACTGTTAAATAATAATTTGTCCCATCGTACTCGACTGAACCATCTTCGGCAGTTGTGACTAAGGGACCAGCTGAAAATTTAAGAGGAGCAGCGCCCGCACTTGTCGTGCCCGCCTTCAATTGCAAAACAGCGCTAGGACTGGTCGTGCCCACTCCCACTTTTCCAGAAGGAAGAACAGTCAGACCAACCACATTATTTGCTTTTAACGAAAAACTTGTCGCATCGGTCGTGCCCACCGATGCGCTCACGCCAAACGCATTGCCACCATTTTTAAAATAAGTCGTGTCGTATCCCCCAGAAGGCAGATCACTCGAAGCCAAAGCACGAAATGTTGCAGCACCGGCTCCACCGCTGGATGGACCCGCAAGTACCGCATTCTGCGCTTGCGACCCAAAGCTTGAAGCTCCAACCGAAATTGTGGCGCAAGAATATGTATCAGTCACAGCAGAGTAAGTCAGAGTTTGTGATGAGGTGCAATTGGTTGGAAACAGCGGAGCACTTCCGGCAAGCGAAGAGCGCAAATCGGCAACGCCTAAAAATGCCGGCGCATATTGTGTTGAGCCATCATAGCGGAGCACTTGTCCAGCCGATGTGGGAGTGCTCGAAGAAATTGGTGTCGATTGAATTCCTGCGACTCGTGGAGCTGGATAATTTCCGGAAAGATCACCACTCGCGGCGCCCGTACTCCCAGTTGATGAAATCGTTATTAATCCCGCACCATTCGTAATCGCAACACCAGTCCCCGCGGTTAAACTGGCGGCAACAGGTGCAGCACCGGTTGAGCCCACAAAAACTTGACCGTTGGTCAAAGGTGAAGCTTCAACAATTGCACCGCCACTCGATATCATCAAACGATTATTATTTAGAGCTACAGTCGAGTTGGTCCCCCCGTTGGCCACGGCTAATGTGCCCAACGACAAAACTCCAGATCCTGAGTTATAAATTAATGGCGCAGTTGCCGAAATTGATGCACGCGCATTGGTATCGCTGTAAGGAGTGGTCCAAGATAAAATTCCCGCAGTGGTGCTGGTCAAGACCTGACCGTTCGAAACTGGCGCAGCGGTTGGCCATGTTAATGTGTAAGAGGCAGACACCGTCGATGGAGCTTGCAGAGTTACCGAATTTGAGGCGCTATCGCGAGCAACAATTGAACTGGTCGAAACGCTGCTTGCCGAAAAACCACCCGATGAATCCCGCTTGACGATCATGCTGTTCGTATCAAGGGGTGTGGCCGCATTACTCAACAATTCTGCAGAGTGCACATTCGCAGCTGTTGATCCGCCAACACTCGACACGGTGGTCGCAGCGAGACTTCCAGTCACATCACCCGAAAGCGATCCACTCGCGGTGCTTAAAACTTGGGTTGTAGAACCGTTATAATATTTGACCATGTTTGAGGTCGAATCGTACCAAACGCTTCCTGCAGCTGGCGATGTTGGTGGACTCGATGTGGAATAACTGGGAAGTGAAGCCCCACTTGATGTGGTTGATGAAACATAGTTTCCACCACCCGCAAGCAATGAAGTCAGCTTTGGGTAATTGGTATTTGAAAATACCGAAGACAAAGAAGTTTGATTGAGTTGTGTTGTGGAGTCAGCTTGAAGAATATTTCCGGTGGTGATGCCGTTTAAACTTTCGGCCACGAGTGCTGAGGGCACCGAATTCAATTTCATATCGGGTGACAGTGTCACTTGCACATTTGTGGACGAAGGTAAGACCACAACTCTCAAATAGCGTTGATCTCCTGCGGTGGGCACATAAGTACAAGCAGCCCCATTGATGGCAGAGCGCCCATTGATAACGCTTAAATTTTGATAAACGCTTGCCATGTAATTGCCAGAATCAATCGACGAACGCTTCACATCCGTTGGGCTTGAGCCCACCGAAATATTGAAATACCCATTGCTCGAACTGGTGTTGATATTTTGGGTTTCTTCATAAAGTATACAAGATTTGTTTGGATCTAAAACCTGGAGTCTTAAATTAACAGAATTATCTAAGAGCGGATTTGATCCACTTGAAGAATTGTAGAGCCGGCCATCGAGGGTAAAGCTTTGTGAAGCTTCTCCTAGACCAAAAGACTGCGTGCTGATTAAAAAAATGAATAACCCAACAATACGTACCACGACTAAGGTATCGACAGATTGAGCTAATTTTTTGAGTAATACTTAAGGTTTGTTTCAAATTGAGGCGCGGAAGACAAATATTTGAAACGTATTGGACCTGGGCGAGCAAGTTTTCTAAATTAACTGAATCCGCACTTCAACAATTTTCCGAGATGGTAAAATCAGACTTTCAAGGTCTTTCATCAAAATAAGAGATTAAAGGTTTTGAGGACCGCATTGTCGTTGGTGATAAAAAGTGAAGATCCACTTACGGCGATTGCGGTCGGATAAATGAGCGCTCCCGGCAAAGCTCCAAGTAAAAAACCCATCTTCGTTCGACTCCCCAAAATTGTAGACACAACTCCTGCAGGAGTAATCTTACGAATCAGATTATTATTGGTGTCTGCAACATAGAGATTTCCTGCAGAGTCGACAGCGATGCCTTGAGGCAAATTAAAAGATGCCGCTGTTCCTTGGCCATCGTCAAACCCTGCTGTTTGAGTTCCAGCAAGAGTTGTGACTTCTCCACTTGGAGAAATTTTTCGGATGGTTTGATTTCCGGCGTCGGTAACATACAAGATGTTAGAAGAATCAATTGCGATATAAGCTGGTGAACCAAAACTTGCCGCTGCTCCGTTTGCATCTGTAGATCCAAAATTGCCGGCAGTGCCGGCAAAAGTTGAGACATATCCAGTTGGAGTAATTTTCCGAATCGTAAAGTTGTATGAGTCAGCAACAAAAACATTGCCAAAAGAATCACATGCCAATCCCACAGGATTATTAAAACTTGCAGAAGCGCCCTGCCCATCATTTGATCCAGAAACTCCATCGCTCCCAGCAAAAGTCGTTACCACACCCGCTGGAGAAATTTTTCGAATTGTAAAACGATTTTGATCCGAAACAAAAAGGTTCCCATCTTTATCCAAGGCTATACCTGTTGGAACTGAAAATCGGGCGCTAGTTCCAACGCCGTCAGCAGAGCCGGAGTTGGTGGAACTTCCTGCAAACGTTGATACATTTCCCGCTGAATCGATTTTTCGAATATCGGAATTGTTCTGTTCGGTGACGTACGCATTATTTAAACTATCGACCACAATTCCGTAGGGGTGGGCAAACGTGGCCGCAGCGCCTTGCCCATCGTCTGAACCAAAAACGATGTTAGATCCAGCAATCGTGCTCACTATGTTTGAGGTGTTTATTTTTCGAATTTTGAAATTTCCAAGATCCGAAATATAGAGATTTCCATTAGTATCGATTGTAATTCCAAAGGGAAAATAAAACCTCGCATCACTGCCATGTCCATCGACATCTTGATACTGTCCAGCAGCGCCTGCCAAAGTTGACACAACCCCTGAGCTGGTGATTTTTCGAATGGTGCTATTAAAACTGTCGACTACATAAACATTTTTTAAACTATCAACTGTAATACCTGAGGGATTGTTGAAAGTCGCAGCAGCGCCTGTTCCATCATTCGACCCATTGAAACCAGGCGAACCTGCGAGAGTGCTTACTAAACCTGAGGGAGTGATCATCCGAATTGTTGAGTTCACGGTATCGGTGACATAAATTTGATCCATATTATCAATTGCAATCCCTTGAGGGAAATAAAATTGTGCGGCATTACCTAAGCCATCAGACGATCCTGAATTGCCCGTCGAGCCAGCAAATGTGCTAACAGTACCAGAGGATGTAATCTTCCGAATTGTGCTATTAAAGGCGTCAGCAACGTATAAATTTCCGGAGCTATCGATAGCAATTCCAGTTGGAAAATTAAATGTTGCAGCAGACCCGACTCCGTCATCAGACCCAAGTACTCCGGGCGTTCCAGCAAAGGTGGTGACCACTCCAGTAGCGGAGATTTTTCGGATTGTTTGATTTAATGAATCGACAACAAATACATTTCCGCTTGAGTCACCTGCTATACCTCTAGGACTATTGAACTGTGCAGCTGATCCAATCCCATCAGCAGAGCCTTTAACAAAACTGCCAGCAAATGTGGTAACACTTCCACTAAGAGTCATCTTGCGAATCGAATTGGTACCAACGTCAGTAATCAAAATATTGCCCGAAGCATCTACAGCAAGAGAATAAGGCTGATAAAAACTAGCTCCACTGCCGACTCCATCGATGTTTCCGGGACCGTAGACTGAGCCTGCAAGTAAAAGAATTTGATTCAAAAGAGTCGCTTTAAAAAATCCAAAAGGTATTTGAGCAACCGCAGCTGCTACAAATGTGAATTGAAAAACCAAAATTGAAACAGCAAAAACTTTTATAAATTTCATTTGTTTATTGAAATCCTGCGATCCATGAGACGTACACGGTCGTGCCAATGCGTTGAAAGCTATATACGGTTTGTTGACCCGCGCTACGGCTGCCATTGGCAGGGCTGTAAAGAAACGTGAGTCCCGATTGTGCAAACACACATTGAGTCGCCGTAGTTTCGGTAACTGCCAAAATGTACGTGCCCCCATCAAGCATATTTGCAAAAGTGGTGTTTGTACACGCCACACTCATGGATTGAGCATTGCCATTATTCCAATCTACGCTAGACGAAGAATTGATTTTTGTCGCTCCACCACTGCCGGTCGATCGCGTTTGACCGCGAACTTCTAAAGCCGCCTGTGGGTTTGTTGTTCCAATCCCAACATTGCCGTTGGTGTGCAGTCGCATCAGCTCGCTGCCGCTCATCAAAAACATGAGTGCGCGACTCGATCCGGAGCCGTTTTTTTCGGTGCCAATAAAAGCATCTGATCCAACACCCGAATACTGGTTAAAACCAAAAGTCAGACGTTCATAATCGCTGGGATTATTCGCGAGAGTGTTAGTGGTGCGGTAAACTTCAACCACCGCAGTCTGATCGGTTTGACCACCGATTTTTAAATCTGTCGCCGCAGTTGAGCTCTGAATAATTGCGGTTGCTCCTCCAGGTCCAACAACGTGGAGTCCTCCGAGTGGCGCAGTTGTTCCGATCCCAACACTTCCGCTGGGAAGAATACGCATCGCTTCTGCACCATTGGTAGCTAAACCAATTGTGTTTGTGTCCGCACCAAACATTCCGGTATTTGTATTTCCTAAAAATGCATACCCAGGTGCAGCCGCCGTTCCTGGTGCAGCCGGAAGTCCGCCACCCCCACTTGCAGCCGACCACGAGGGAATTCCGCTTGCTAATGTTAAGACTTGCCCGTTCGCGCCTGCAGGCAATCGCGAAAGTGCGCTTGTAGATGAGGCATAGAGCAAATCACCCACGGCATAGTTGGATTGGCCCGTTCCGCCGTTGGCCGTTGCAACACTGCCAGTAATTTGCGACGTCGGTAAACTGATGTTTGCACACGACATCACATCGCCCACCGAGTTGTAGGTCAGGGTTTGATTGTTCAAACACGATGAAGCAAATTGGTTTGTTCCAGTTACTTTTGATCTTAAGTCCGTCATGGCGATAAAGCCGGGCGCCCACGCAGAACCGCTCCATCTTAGAGCTTGTCCTGCGGTTGTTGGTGCAGTGGCGCTAACTGTTGTGCCTTGAAGTTTTCCGACGGTGAACGCACCAGCGTCGGTCATTGTTGCATCACCTGAAGGTGTTACTGCTGCGGCTGTTCCGCCGCTGTTACCAACAAATATTTTTCCATCAGCAAGAGTGCTGGTGAGTTTGTTTGTGAAAGTAGTGTAGTCCGAATTTGAGAGGAGACCCGCAGTCACCAAAGCCGTTGAGGCTAAAGGAATATTTAAGGTGTGAGTGCTTGTTGCTGAAGTGAACGAAGGTGCAGTGCCGGTTGTGCCCGTTGCAAAGGTTTGCGAAGTGGTGGTTAAACCATTGAGTGACGATATCCCAGTCCCTGCAGGTGTCGACCATGCCAGCACTCCACTGCCATTGGTGGTGAGCACTTGGTTGGCGCTACCATCGTTCGCAGGCAAGGTCCAAATGGTTGAGCCAGCTACAGCTGCGGGTTGAAATCCTGTATAACCGCTTGTGGAGCCCGACATGCGGATCGCGCCATTAACATCCAAAGCCGCGCCGGGAGTAGCGGTGCCGATACCGACATTTCCACCGGCTGCATTGAGCACGAGAGGAAAGGATGACCCATAGGCATTATGTGATTGGATCCACTGGGCATAATTTGTTGATCCAGTACCAAGTCCAAAACTTAATATCTGATTGCCCGATTCAAACGACACTGCCCCAAGGTTTGATGCGCTGAGCGACGGATCAGATGAAATGACCACGCCTTGTGTTCCAACTTGAAGTCGAGCACCTGGGCTTGTTGTTCCGATTCCGACATTACCGGAAGCATCGACCGTCATCCTTGCCGTATTATTAGTCTGTAAGGTTAGAGGAAGACTATTGTAGGTTCCAACTTGCAGACCGTTTGTCGTCTCGATGATTTGGGCCTGATTTGTTCCCCCACCAGAATTATTAAATAAAGCAATACTCGAATAGTTGGCTGTTCCAGATGGATAAATATTAAGAGAGGTTGCGTAATTCAAGATCGAAGATTGCAGCATGGTATCACCATTGCCGTACAAAGTTGAAAATGTACCGCCTGTTGGGATTATGACTGACCCAGACACTCGAGCGTTTCCAACAATGTCTAAAGCTTGAGCTGGCGCAGTTGTTCCAATACCCACTTGTCCGCTGGCTGTTACACGGACTACCTCTGCACCATTGGTAGATAAACCAATTGTGTTTGTAGCTGGAGAAAACATTCCGGTATTTGTATTTCCCGAAAATGCATACCCAGGAGCTGCAGCCGTTCCGGCAGACGCAGGTAAGCCTCCGCCCGATGAAGCCCATGAGGGCAATCCACTTGCGACTGTTAAAACTTGTCCGTTCGTGCCCGCTGGCAATCGTGAAAGAGCAGTCGTTGACGAAGCGTAAAGCACATCACCAACCGCATAAATGGTTTGGCCCGTTCCACCGTTTGCGGGCGTGATCGATCCCGTTAATTGTGAAGAAGGTAAACTAATGTTTGTGCACGCCATCACATCGCCCACAGAGTTGTAAGTCAGCGTTTGATTGCTCAAACATGAATTTGCAAATTGATTAGTGCCTGTGACTGTTGAACGAAGATCAGTCATTGCGATAAAGCCTGGCGACCAACTTGAGCCGCTCCATCTGAGAGCTTGGCCTGCGGTTGTTGGGGCAGTGGCACTGACGGCGCTGCCTTGCATTTTTGCAACTGTCAATGCACCCGTGTCGGCCATTGTGACATCGCCTGAAGGTGTAACGGCTGTAGCTGTACCGCCGCTATTGCCGACAAATATTTTTCCATCAGCAAGAGTGCTGGTGAGTTTGTTTGTAAAGCTTGTGTAGTCCGTATTGCTGAGGAGACCCGCAGTCACCGAGGCTGATGATGCGAGAGGAATATTTAAGGTGTGAGTGCTCGTTGCAGAAACAAAAGCAGGTGCGGTACCGGTCGTGCCCGTTGCAAAATTTTGTGATGTTGAATTAAGGCCATTTAAGCTCGAGATGCCCGTGCCTGAAGGTGTCGACCAAGTGAGTATACCGCTACCATTTGTTGTCAAGGTTTGGTTCGCTGTACCATCGTTCGCAGGCAAGGTCCAAACAGTGCTGCCGGCTGCAGCCGCGGGTTGAAATCCTGTGTAGCCGCTTGTTGATCCCGACATGCGGATTGCACCTTTAACGTCTAGGGCCGCGCCGGGTGATGTCGTGCCGATGCCGACATTGCCTTGAACTATCAATCCATCAGCTGGAGCAATCGTGTTATAGCCGTAGCCATTCCCACTGCCGACTGCGGCTCCGCTTGATGTCACCGAAAATCGAGCGGTTCCAGTCCCAGTACCACTTGAACCACTTCCATCTACTAATACTCTAAAATTACCTTGATTCAATGCCATGATCGTTGATGGCCCTGTGCCAAGACGGTAAAATCCATCTGCTTTTACATATTCCGCATTAGCTCCGATGCTCACAGTGGGATCGAATGAATCGCCAGCAAAAAAATTCAGTGAGGAACTGTTGCTTCCGTTATTGAGCGACGCTGTTGGACCGCTGACGTAGAGACCGCTGAGGCGTGCACTTCCAGAAACATCGAGACTATAAAGAGGCGTAGTCGTTCCGATTCCAACTTTGCCACTCGCAAGTATCCGCATCGCTTCTACACCGTTGGTTGAAAATCCAACCGAATTTGTGATTGGAGAAAACATTCCGGTGTTCGTGTTGCCAACAAAAGCATATCCAGGAGCAGCGGCGGTTCCTGCAGCAGCAGGGAGGCCACTGACTGAAGCGGTCCAAGCAGGCAGTCCACTCGACACAGACAGCACTTGTCCGTTCGTGCCCGCAGGCAATCGCGAAAGCGCAGTGGTGGACGAAGCATAAAGCACATCGCCAACAGCATAAGTAGTCTGACCTGTTCCACCATTTGCGGGCGTGACTGATCCGGTGATTTGTGAAGAAGGTAAACTGATATTTGTACACGACATCACATCGCCCACAGAATTGTAAGTTAGCGTTTGATTACTCAAACATGAATTTGCAAATTGGTTCGTGCCCGTCACTGTGGACCGCAAATCTGTCATTGCGATAAAGCCGGGCGCCCAAGCAGAGCCGCTCCATCTTAAAGCTTGTCCTGCGGTGGTTGGTGCGGTTGCGCTCACAGGTGATCCTTGAAGTTTTGCAACTGTGAATGCGCCGGTATCGGCCATTGTGACATCACCAGATGGTGTCACAGCGGTTGCAACGCTTGACCCGTTACCAACAAAAATCTTTCCATCAGCAAGTATGCTGGTCAGTTTATTTGTGAAATTTGTGTAATCGGAATTTGAGAGGAGACCTGCAGTCACCGACGTCGTTGAGGCTAAAGGAATATTTAATGTGTGGGTACTTGTCGCACTGACGAATGCTGGTGCCGTTCCTGTCGTGCCCGTCGCAAAACTTTGTGAAGTTGATGTGAGTCCATTTAAGGAGGATAAGCCAGTACCTGCTGGTGTGGACCAAGTAAGTATTCCGCTCCCATTAGTTGTCAAAGTTTGGTTTGCTGTACCATCGTTCGCAGGCAAAGTCCAAACGGTGCCGCCTGCTGCGGCTGCGGGTTGAAAACCCGTGTAGCCGCTTGTCGATCCCGACATGCGGATCGCACCTTTGACGTCGAGAGGGGCGCCTGGTGTGGTTGTGCCGATGCCGACGTTACCGGCATTGGTCACCGTCATGCTGTATCCGCCACCTGAGCTTGCAGTTTGAAAGGTGTAATAGCTATTGCTAGTTCCAGAAGTTTCAACAAACAAACCTGTGTTGTAATTGGCACCTTTGCCTGATGAGCCTGCAGCAATGTGCAAACGTGCACCAGGATTAGTTGTTCCGATTCCTACACTGGCATTTGAACCATTGGTTGAGTTACCCGGCATAAGGATAATATTGCCGCCATTGTTTGATCCTCCAGCGCCTGCATTTTGAGAGTAAAGGTAAAGATTTCCGCCATCGGTACTTGCTGCTGCGGTTCCGGCGCGAACGTCGAATGCACCCTGCGGAGTTGTAGTTCCAATGCCGAAATTTCCGCCTTTGAAAAAAGTTGGAGTTCCTTGGCTTGCTGATATTTGAACATTGGTAGTTCCGTTCGCTCCAAGTGAAAATCGTCCCGTTGCACTGCCTTCATCAGTAAGCATTCCATAATTGGTTGCACCATTTGTAAGTGCAAACCCATCGAAAGCAGCGGATGTATTTAAGGTTAGCTTTGAAGAGGGATTTGTCGTCCCAATCCCAACATTCCCACCAAAAGCGTTGAGTACTAGAGGTCTGGTAGAAACTAAATATTTATCCGCCTGAATGTAGCCCGCATCAATGCTCATGTCATAACCCATGCGGAGTCCGTAATTGGCTCCTCCGCCTCCTGGATTACTCACCCGAAAACCACCTAACGAACTTGAATAAGATGCGGTGGAATCTTGAATTTCGGTTTTGGAAATTGGAGTTGTAGTTCCAATCCCCACATTCCCCGAAGCATCCACCCGCATTCGCTCTACACCACCCGTACTCGCCGCAAGAGTCGAAGCAAGTGGTCGAAACCAACCCGTCCCCGCATCTCCCGCAAAAGAATACGTTGGAGCCGCAGCAGTTCCTGCAGCAGAAGTCACGGACGCTCCACCCGTCACAGGTGAAACCATCCCGGCCGAAGATAAATTAAATATGTTTGTACCACCGGCCGCCACACCGATCACATCATTCGAGCCTGAATCAAAAAATCCAGTATTAGTGTCGCCTGAAAATGTGAGCGAAGGTGCGCTTGAAGATCCCATACCTGCGCCAACAGTGCTGTAACTTGTAGCTCCACCGCTCAATGGAATCGGAGTTCTTGCTGTACCAACTGTTAAATAATAATTTGTACCATCGTACTCAATCGCGCCGTCTTCGGCTGTGGACATTAATGGACCACTAGTTAATTTGAGAGGAGCACTGCTTACGGCTGTTGTTCCCGCTTTGAGTTGCAAAACTGCAGAAGGTGTTGTTGTACCGATACCCACATTTCCGGTGGGACTTACAATCAGGCGTTCTCCGCCAGTATTATCGTAAATGTGAAGACCATATTGGTTGTTGTAGAGAGATCTCATCGCTCCAGTATCTCGAGGCATCAACTGTATTTCAGAACTGCCTCCGGATGTTCGAATGGGCCCGACAACTTCAAGAGGTGCAAGAGGATTGGTCGTCCCAATCCCAACACTTCCTGTAGGAAGCACCGTCATCGCAACATTATTATTTGCCTTTAACGACAAAGGAAAATTATCCGCAGTACCGAGAGAAGCTGCAGCACCAAAACTATTTCCACCATTTTTAAAATAAGTGGTGTCATATGCACCAACAGGTAAATCACTCGAAGCCAAAGGACGAAATGTAGGCGCACCCGCACCGCCCGAAGAAGGACCAGCAAGCACAGCGTTCTGTGCCTGGCTTCCAAAATTAGACGCTCCAACCGAAATTGTGGCGCATGAAAATGTATCGCTCACTGCAGAGTAAGTTAAGGTTTGTGATGACGTGCAATTCGTAGGAAATAATTGAGCACTGCCCGCAAGCGAAGATCGCAAATCAGCAACGCCTAAAAATGCGGGAGCATATTGAGAAGACCCATTATATCGCAGAACTTGGCCACCCGCGGTTGGCGTTGCCGAAGATACAGGCGTCCCCTGCAATCCCGAAACTTTTGGACTGGGATAATTGGCTGACAAATCTCCAGAGGCTGCACCATTGAGACTCAAAACTCCCGAGCTGTAACTTAAAGGTGCGGTTGCAGAAATCGCTGCTCTCGCATTGGCATCACTATATGGTGTAGTCCACGACAACACGCCCGCCGTTGTCCCCGTCAAAACCTGTCCGTTTGAAACTGGTGCAGCGGTTGGCCATGTTAAAGTGTACGACGCCGACACTGTCGAAGGCGCTTGAAGAGTGACCGAATTCGATGCGCCGTCGCGAGCAACAATCGAACTTGTCGAAACACTGCCTGCCGAAAATCCACCGGAAGAATCTCGACGAACAATCATATTGTTGGTGTTATTTGAAGTTGCCGAATTGGCCAACAGCTCAGCCGCATGAACATTCGAAGCCGATGAGCCACCCACCGTTGCAACCGTAGTCGCACTCAAAGTTCCGGTGACATCACCTGAAAGTGCGCCGGTTGCTGAACTTAAAACTTGAGTGGTTGATCCATTAAAATATTTTACTGTGCCTGAGGTCGAATCAAACCAGACACTTCCGGCAAGGGGGGATGCCGGTGGGGTGGAAGTTGAAAAACTGGGAAGTGATGCTCCACTTGATGTGGTTGATGAAACATAGTTTCCACCACCCGCGAGCAGTGATGTCAGCTTTGGATAATTGGTATTTGAAAATACCGACGACAAACTCGATTGATTAAGCTGTGTTGTCGAATCGGCTTGGAGAATATTTCCGGTAGAGATTCCATTTAAACTTTCGGCCACCACTGCCGAAGGCACCGAATTTAATTTCATATCGGGCGCAAGTGTCACTTGCACATTGGTTGAAGACGGAAGAACAACCACACGCAAAAATCTTTGATCTCCAGCGACAGGCAAATAGCTACAAGCTCCACCACTGGTGACCGAACGACCATTGATGGTGCTCAAGTTTTGAAAAACCCCGGCCATGTAATTGCCAGAGTCGATGCTTGTACGTTTTGAATCTGTGGTTGCAGAGCCGACCGAGATATTAAAATATCCATTACTGGCACTGGTGCTGACGTTTTGAGTCTCTTCATAAAGTATACAATTTTTGTTTGTATCAAGAATCTGAAGACGAAGATTGACCGAGTTGTCTAATAAAGGGTTTGATCCGACCGAAGAATTATACAATCGTCCATCAAGTGTAAAGCCTTGTGGTCCCTCACTTAAACCAAATGAGTTTATACAATAAAAAACGAAAAGAATAAAACGTGTCACGTCTAACTTATCGACAATTTTTTGGTATTATTAAGCAGTTCAGTTCGAACTCATAAAAACACGTCCAAAGGTCTTGATACGACAAGACGATGGTCAAGCCCATTTATTTTGAACGAAACGAAGCCATGACCATGTCATAACAACTTGCGGGCGAAAACGTATTCACAATTAAAGTTGAACCCATATTATTTTGAATTTTATATTCAACAGTATTTCCGTTTTGTGTCGAAATTGATGTAAATGGTCCACTTGGCGTCGCGTGTTGAAATGCGTTGATGTAAAAAAAGATCATCGCTTTGTTTTCATTCTCAACCAGTCATGAAGCAAACGAAATGTCATTCGCCGCATTAAAATAACCGTTGCTGCACTTGTACAAAGGTTTTGAGTCTCATATTCGATAAAAAAATTTTTGTCTGTATCAAAAATCTGTAAACGCAGATTAACAGGATTATCTAGTAATGGGTTTGGCCCTGAAGAGGAGATGTTAAAGCATTCATCAAATATAATTTTTTGCAGCACATCAAATAAACACAAATAGTTTATAAGCAGTAATGTTAGGGCAATTAAGACACCATCAATTAACCCTAGAGAAATTAATTGCAGAATGGGGCGTTCGAATCTTTAGCGCAAAGATAAGCTTTTAGCTTTTCATTTTCAGCTTTCAGCGCCGCGATCTCACGCTCTTCACTTTTAAACTTCGCATAGAGCTCTTTAACAGCGTTAACAATAGTCCAAATAATAGAATCATTCGTAAGATGCAAAAAGCCTTTATCGTCAGTACTCACCGCTTCGGGAATTACCTTAAGTGCATCTTGGGCTTTTACTCCAACAAATTCTTTATCAGATGGAAGCTGCAAAGGATTATTATTTTTGTATTTAAAATAAATTGTGTTTAATCCATTGAGAGCATCAAGCCCTCGAGTGAATGGAGCACGAATCTCTTTTAGACGCTCGTCAGATGCAATTGTCCATGTGCTGGTGCCAGGTTTTGCTGCTGAGTCGGTACCAAGCTGAAGTAAGTATGTTGGATTTGTTGTACCAATCCCAACTTTTCCAGAACCGCTTGGTTTTATGATAATGTTTTGACTAGTAGAATTGTTAAAACCCGAAGTGATGAATAAATCTTGGCCTGTAGGAGACGTGATAGACTGATGTAGAATATTGCTATCATATCCCATTGCTATGTTACCGTTGAAATCTATATTGCCATACTCGTCGAGACGAAAGTAATTTCCATTTGAGGCTTCAACTTTAAATCCCGGAACTCCACTGTTGTAGGGGTAAACAACATGAAGCTTAGCACTCGGCGCACTTGTACCAATGCCAACGTTGCCAGTTGTTGCGTCGATTCGCATCTTCTCGATGCCAGCCTGTTGAAATAGCAATGGAACATTCAAAGTGTATGTATTTATAAAAGTGTTTGGAGAGGTGGTAGAGCCTTGAGAACCAACTCGTAAGGTTGCTCCATAAGAAGAAAATGATGTTTGTGCACTTCCCGCGGTATTTAAATTTTCAATCGTTTCTTGAATAACACTTCCGCTATTTCCAGAGACGTGGAACAAGCTGTTCGGCGCCGTTGTTCCAATCCCAACATTACCGCCCGAAGAATTGATCGCAAGTGGCGCAGGGCCCACCGCCCCATAGAATGCCCTGATCTCACCGTATCCTGAATTCGAGTTCGTACCATGTGCAAACATCGCAATATTAGCGTTGCCACCGCCAGTAACTCCTGACCCGTCCGCCGATGTTGCGATAATCCCATTGGCGTTATCCGCGACGATATTGCCGTTGACCTCTAGTGAATTGAGCGGATTTGTTGTGCCGATACCAACGTTGCCTGCGTCGGTAATACGCAAGCGCTCGTTATTGCCACCGCCGACGTTAAAAGCGAGATCACTCACAGCACCGCTAGGATTAAGCAAAATGTTGCGAATCGTGGCCGTCGCACCATAAGTGTTGGCAGTTGAAAAAATAAGATCGGCTTCGTTGCCGGCTGCCTGTGTTGCCGAGTTGACCAAAGCTAGAGCATTTGTGGCGCCTCCGGAATTCGATTTGCCAAATGAAACAAGTGGAGAATACGCAGGTAGCGAAGTCGAACTTGATCCGACTTGGAAAGCAAATGACGGTGATGTTGTCCCGATGCCGACGGCGCCATTCGCTAGAACTCGCATCGCCTCAACTCCATTCGTTGATAAACCAACTTGATTTGTAGCGGGTGAAAAGATACCTGTATTTGTATTACCTGAAAATGCATATCCCGGAGCTGCAGCGGATCCTGCCGAAGCAGGTAAGCCTCCACTCGCCGATGCCCACGAAGGCATTCCACTTGAAACCGTTAAGACTTGTCCGTTCGTGCCCGCAGGAAGTCGTGAAAGCGCAGTCGTCGATGAAGCATAAAGCACATCCCCAACTGCGTAGCTAGTTTGCCCTGTTCCACCATTCGTAGGCGTCACACTGCCGGTGATTTGTGAGGATGGTAAACTAATATTTGTGCACGACATGACGTCGCCCACAGAATTGTAGGTCAAAGTTTGATTGCTCAAACATGAATTTGCGAATTGATTTGTGCCGGTCACCGTTGAACGAAGATCAGTGATTGCAATAAAATTCGGCGTCCATGCAGAGCCACTCCATCTGAGTGCTTGCCCCGCAGTTGTAGGTGATGTCGCACTCACAGGCGATCCTTGAAGTTTTGCAACCGTAAATGCACCGCTGTCACTTATTGTTGCATCGCCTGAAGGTGTGACTGCTGTTGCTGCTCCGCCGCTGTTGCCGACAAAGATTTTTCCATCAGCAAGAGCGCTGGTGAGTTTATTTGTGAATGTTGTGTAATCGGTATTACTGAGGAGACCCGCAGTCACCGAGGTTGCTGAAGCTAACGGAATATTTAATGTGTGAATACTTATTCCACTCACGAAAGCGGGAGCTGTTCCTGTTGTGCCCGTTGCAAAACTTTGTGATGTCGCAGTTAACCCATTTAAGCTTGTTATTCCAGTTCCTGCAGGAGTTGACCATGCGAGTATTCCACTACCGTTTGTAGTAAGAACTTGGTTTGCGCTACCATCGTTCACAGGTAAAGTCCAAACTGTGCTACCCGCAGCAGCTGCGGGTTGAAATCCTGTGTAGCCGCTGGTTGATCCCGACATGCGGATCGCACCTTTGACGTCAAGAAGAGCTCCGGGATTTGTTGTTCCGATACCAACTTTCCCGCTAACACTTGGCTTTAAAATAATATTGTAACCTGTAACAGTGTTTCCAAGTCCAGAGGTGATATATGTGTTTCCTGCGGAGGTAAACGCAGCGCTGTTTACATTACTGTCATAAGGAGCCAAGGTAAGATTAGATCCTGCTCCGCCATTAACAAAAAGTTGACCAGCGCTATCGACATAAAGATTCGATGTGCCATCACTAGCTTGCCATTCCTGAAGATTCCCAGTTTGGCTTGCGGCTCCTTGTATCACCAAGCCCTTATTAGCGACCGCACCGGTATTAAGAAAAAGCTGAGCTGTGATGTCCGTCGTTACGTGAGTATTGATTTCAAGCTTTGATACGGGCGCAGTCGTTCCTATCCCAACATTTCCATTTGCAAGAACTCGCATCGCCTCAACACCATTTGTTGATAAACCAATTTGATTTGTAGAGGGCGAAAACATTCCAGTATTTAAATTGCCTACAAAAGCGTAACCAGGAGTAGCCGCAGTACCCGCAACTGCAGGCAGTGCGCTTGCTGAAGGACCCCAACTTGGAAGTCCACTTGCAACTGTCAGTACTTGGCCATTTACTCCTGCAGGCAAACGTGAAAGTGCGGTTGTTGATGAAGCATAGAGCACATCACCAACGGCATAGGTCGACTGACCTGTTCCACCATTTGCAGGCGTCACACTGCCAGTGATTTGTGAGGATGGAAGACTGATGTTCGTACACGACATCACATCGCCTACCGAATTGTAAGTGAGAGTTTGATTACTCAAACATGAATTTGCAAATTGATTAGTGCCTGTGACCGTTGATCGCAGATCTGTCATCGCGATAAAACCTGGAGACCAATTTGATCCGCTCCATCTTAAAGCTTGTCCTGCAGTTGCTGGTGCTGTTGCACTTACAGGTGATCCCTGAAGCTTAGTCACCGTAATTGCACCTGTGTCATTCATTGTTGCATCACCAGAAGGTGTGACTGCTGTTGCAACGCTTGACCCGTTACCAACAAAAATCTTTCCGTCAGCCAGTGTGCTGGTCAGTTTATTTGTGAAGTTTGTGTAATCCGAATTGCTAAGGAGACCTGCAGTCACTGACGCAGACGAAGCCATTGGAATATTTAAGGTGTGAGTACTCGTCCCACTAACGAATGCTGGTGCCGTTCCTGTCGTGCCCGTCGCAAATGTTTGTGAAGTTGATGTGAGGCCATTCAAGGAGGATAAGCCAGTACCTGCTGGTGTGGACCAAGTAAGTATTCCGCTCCCATTAGTTGTCAAAGTTTGGTTTGCTGTACCATCGTTCGCAGGCAAAGTCCAAATGGTGCTGCCTGCTGCGGCTGCGGGTTGAAATCCTGTATAGCCGCTTGTTGAACCCGACATGCGGATCGCACCTTTAACGTCGAGCAGTGCACCTGGGGTGGTTGTGCCGATGCCGACATTGCCATTTTTCAAAACTGTAAATGCCGTCGAAGGGGAGGTAAACCCGTTACCGACTCTAAAGATTGGATCCGTTGCCACCCAGGAGCTCGAATTCTCTCCGCCAGTGGCATTGTAAGAACCAACGACGGTTTCGTAAGCAGAGATCGCCTTAACATTCGAGCCGAATGCATTTGTGGTGTTGCCAATCGACAAAGCGTTGTAACCGATAGCAACTGCGGACTGCGAAGTTGAAGTCGCTCCTTGACCGATCGCGACTGAATAATTATTGGCAGCTACGGCACTCGGACCTAAAGCAATTGCGGCTGCGCCCGATGCCTGGGCGTTGACTGACTGGATCGAGCCGGAGTTCAGAACAACGAAATTAGAAGCGTTACCCGAATTGATATCAAACGCCGCCACCTGTGCATTGGCGGTATTGTGCGAAGTAGCCGTTGTGCCAAAAGCTCCGCGAGTCAAACCGGTGAAAGTTGTTCCCGTTAAACCTGTATAGGTGATGGCTTCACGTTCCAGCCAAAGTGTTCCAGATGGTGGATATCCCGACGTTGAGACAACGGACAATGTCGTTGCTGAGTTATCGATCGTTGCGTACTGATTAGTTGATAAGGTTGTCGGCGTATTGAAACGGCCCGTCCCTGCAACTTCTAAACGCTGTAATGGATTGGTCGTTCCGATACCAACGTTGCCGCCAGGAGCAATTCGCATATACTCAGAGGTTAAATTAGCGTTCACTGAAGGTGCAGCCGCAAATGCCAAAAAGTTATAGTTGTCACTTAAGGTCGTGCCAAGAGCATCGTTTTGCTGAATCTTAAATGTGGCTGATCCAACTGTATTATTTCGAAAATAAAATCCGTTCGATCCTCGAACATCAAGAGTTCCAGCTGGGGCTGTCGTTCCAATTCCAACATTGCCAGAAGCATCAACACGAATGCGCTCCACACCGCCCGTACTCGCCGCAAGCGTCGAAGCCAAAGGCCGAAACCAACCTGTACCAGTATCTCCCGCAAAAGAATAAGTTGGAGCTGCAGCAGTTCCTGCAGCTGAAGTCATATTCGCGCCGCCGGTTGTGGGTGAAACAATACCGCTCGAAGATAAATTAAATATGTTTGTACCACCGGCTGCCACACCGATCGCATCATTTGAGCCTGAATTAAAAAATCCAGTATTGGTATCACCAGAAAACGTAAGCGAAGGTGCACTCGAGGATCCTGCACCAGCACCGACCGTGCTATAACTTGTTGCTCCACCACTCAAAGGAATCGGAGTTCGTGTTGCGCCAACTGTGAGGAAGTAATTTGTTCCATCGTACTCAATTGCGCCGTCTTCGGCTGATGTCATCAGTGGGCCAGAGGTGAGTTTTAATGGAGCCGTTCCTGCTGTTGTACTGCCTGCTTTAATTTGCAAAGCTGCGCTAGGTGAATTCAAACCGACGCCTACATTTCCTTTAACGTAGAGATCTCCCGTACTTCCAAGCCCCATCAAAAAGGTGCCACCATTATAAAAACGATAACCCGATAAAACGTGATCGTTTCCAAAATAAAAATTTCCACCATTAGTATTTATAAAAGTGTCGTTACCATTACTTGCAAACTCGGTCCCTGTTACGCCTGCACTCTGCAAAAGAATTTGTGATCCGCTGCTAGGAGCAGCGTTTGTGTTATTAACGAGTAATGCAATTGGCGACGTGCTTGCGCC
Organism: Bdellovibrionales bacterium; assembly: GCA_965199825.1. Taxonomy (GTDB): domain Bacteria; phylum Bdellovibrionota; class Bdellovibrionia; order Bdellovibrionales; family UBA1609; genus CBDATP01. The sequence goes on from OZ241329.1 coordinate 223,003, forward strand.
GTTGACGTCAATTTCGAGTGAAGCTTGCGGCGCCGTTGTGCCAATCCCAACATTGCCCGAAGGCAACACAGTCATCGCAACATTATTATTTGCCTTTAACAACAACGGAAAATTATCCGCAGTACCGAGGGAAGCTGCAGCACCGAAACTATTTCCACCATTTTTAAAATAAGTAGAATCAAAAACACCTGCTGGTAAATCACTCGCAGCCAAAGCACGAAATGTCGGAGCACCCGTGCCACCAGTTGACGGTCCTGCAAGTACAGCATTCTGCGCTTGGTTTCCAAAGTTCGAAGCACTTACAGAAATTGTGGCGCAAGAAAATGTATCGCTAACTGCAGAATACGTCAGCGTTTGCGAGGACGTGCAGTTCGTAGGAAACATTTGTGCATTGCCAACAAGGCTTGAGCGCAAATCGGCGATACCTAAAAATACTGGTGCATATTGTGAAGACCCATTGTAACGCATCACTTGGCCCGCAGTTGTAGGTGCACTTGCAGATATTGGAACACCTTGAAGACCTGCAACTTTTGGAGCCGGATAAGTTGCTGACAAATCCCCCGAAGCCGCACCACTCAAAGCCAAAACTCCAGTCCCCGAATTATAATTTAAAGGTGCAGTTGCCGAAATCGCCGCTCTCGCATTGGTATCACCATAAGGTGTGGTCCACGATAAAACGCCCGCAGTGGTGCTTATCAAAACTTGGCCATTTGAAACAGGAGCTGCGGTTGGCCATGTTAAAGTGTACGACGCCGACACGGTGGAAGGCGCTTGAAGGGTCACCGAATTTGCGGCGCCGTCGCGAGCAACAATCGAACTTGTTGAAACACTGCCTGCTGAAAATCCACCAGATGAATCTCGGCGAACAATCATGTTATGTGTATTGGAAGAAGTAGCCGAATTGGCCAACAGCTCAGCCGCATGAACATTTGATGCCGATGATCCACCCACTGTCGAAACCGTAGTTGCACCCAAAGTTCCGGTGACATCACCAGAAAGTGCGCCACTTGCTGCACTCAATACTTGAGTGGTTGATCCATTAAAATATTTTACTGTTCCTGAGGTTGAATCAAACCAAACACTTCCCGCAAGCGGCGAAGCCGGTGGAGTCGAAGTTGAAAAACTGGGAAGCGATGCTCCACTTGATGTGGTCGACGTAACATAGTTCCCACCACCCGCAAGAAGCGAGGTCAGTTTTGGATAATTGGTATTTGAAAATACCGAAGATAAACTCGATTGATTGAGCTGTGTTGATGAATCGGCTTGAAGAATATTTCCTGTGGTGATGCCATTTAAACTTTCGGCCACCACTGCGGAAGGAACCGAATTTAATTTCATGTCGGGCGCAAGTGTTACTTGCACATTGGTTGTAGATGGAAGAACTACCACGCGGAGAAATCTTTGGTCTCCCGCTACGGGCACATAACTGCAAGCTCCACCATTTGTGACTGAACGACCATTGATCGAAGCTAAATTTTGAAATACACCAGCCATATAATTGCCGGAGTCGATGCTCGATCGTTTTGAATCTGTGGTGGCCGAACCTACCGAAATATTAAAATATCCATTGCTTGCACTGGTGCTGACGTTTTGGGTTTCTTCATAAAGTATACAATTTTTGTTTGGATCAAGAATTTGCAGGCGAAGATTTATCGAATTATCTAATAAAGGACTTGATCCGGCCGAAGAATTATATAATCGTCCATCAAGTGTAAAACCCTGCGGGCCCTCACTTAAACTAAATGAGTTTATACAATAAAATATGATAAGAATAAGACGTGTCACGTCTAACTTATCGACAATTTATGGATATTATTGAGCAGTTCAGTTCGAACTCGTGGAAACACGTCCAAAGGTCTTGATACGACAAGACGATGGTCAAGCCGATTTATTTTGAACGAAACGAAGCCATGACCATGTCATAACAACTTGCGGGCGAAAACGTATTGGCAATCGTTGTCGCACCCGTGTTGTTCTGAATTTTATATTCAACAGCATTTCCGTTTTGTGTCGATGCTGAAATAAAGGGTCCACTCGGGGTCGCAGTTTGAAATGCGATGATGTACGAAAATATCATCGCTTTATTATTATTCACAACTAAAGTTGGGGAAAATGAACTCACATCCGGCCCACTAGTTGAAGTGCCCGAATTATCCAGCTGTGTGCTGACCAATGGATTTTTAAATTCGTGACACGAAATTTCTCGGTGGGTGTTACTTCCACTCATTGTCATTGTGGTTTTGAAAGTCGAGCCACCCGTCGTGACCTTGGTATAATAAATCGCCATGTTTGTGGCCGAATCGCATTGCTTACTTGCACCAGGAAAGTTGACCGCTTGAGTGTAGGTGTTCGAGCCCGTATCAGTGACACTGCTTAATGTTTTTGAGTTGTCATAAAGAATCGCACACACAATTAAATTACCCGCAACAACTGTAGAACTAAACGCAGTCGTCACAAGTGTGCTTCCGCTTGCGGTTGAATAAGCCTCTGCTTTTTGAAAGTATGTCATTTGAGGCGATGTGCGCTTCCACATTGCTGCGGGAATGACGCCCGCTTGAGCAGCAAAAAATATAAATAAGAATGGTACCATCACACTCCCCTTACAGACCTGTTACCCATGACACATACAAGTCTGTGCCCATAACAAGGAAGGTGTAAAGCGTATGTTTCGATGCTGTGGTCGCTCCATGATCAGGCGGCATATGAACTGTCAATGCAGTCGTGCCCGCATCGCTGTAAGCCAAAAATGAACATGTGCCCGATGTTGCCGACTTCACCGCAAAAGAATAAGCGCCGCCGTCTTTTAAATTATTTAATTTAAAGTTCGAAGCACACGTTGCGGTAGTAAATTGCAAATTGCCGGTTGAGAAATCGACTGCTGTGGTAGTGGGTGCACCCCATGAAGAGGCAGGACCATTGATCGATGCGCCTGCAACCTCTAACGCTGCACGAGGAGTTGTTGTGCCGATGCCGACATTCCCGCCACTCGTGATTCGCATCCGACCCGTCGACCCAGTTTCAAAAGAAAGATCTTGTGATCCACCTGTACCGATACGACCCAAGGGTGTGGTGTCGTATTCAATATAAACATAATCACCACTACCGGAGTTAGGCCCGAATAAAGAGCCCGAGTTTGAGTTGGTGAAGAATCCGTTTGTGCCTCTGATGTTTCCTGCGACGTCCAGTTTTTGTCCCGGCGTCGTCGTACCGATCCCGACATTTCCAGAGCTTAGAATCCGCACTTTCTCCGTACCAGCGGTAGCAAAACCAAGAATTTGAGTTCCGCCCAAGAACATCCCGGTGTCACCACCGTTTGTAAATGTGAACGAAGGTGCAGCAGCAGACCCGTTTTTACCAAGGATTGCCGCTGAGCTTTGTATATCGCCTGTGACATCAAGTTGGACAGCTGGGTTGGTTGTCCCAATACCAACTTTCCCGCTCTGATCAATTCTAAATCGCTCGGTGACGGCACCCGCACCATTGGCGGTTGTTGAGAGTGCGATGTAGGATCCATGAGCGGTGCTTGACCAATTTTGAGTTGCTCCAAATATGACATTTGTACCCACGTTATTGGCTTGACCACCACCCGTTGAACCCGATCCATAAATTTCACCAAGAATGTCTCCGCTTTGAATAGCTGAAGTTGGACCAACGAAAGTGCCTCGTAGATTAAGTAAATTGAGTACCGGATATCCAGAAGCGGCAGAGCCCATGTAGTTGACAGCTGCCAACGATGGATTTTGCGAACTTGATGAATCACGATTCATAACTGCCATCACTGGCGATGCATTAGTGGCGTCGACATCTAAAAGATAATTAGGAGCGGTGGTTCCAATTCCAACATTGCCGCTTGCCGTAACTCTCATGGCTTCTACGCCATTCGTAGATAAACCAACTGTGTTTGCAGCTGGCGAAAACATTCCAGTATTTGTATTTCCCGAAAACGCATACCCAGGAGCCGCCGCAGTTCCTGCAGCTGCAGGTAACCCACCACTAGCAGCAGACCATGATGGAATTCCACTTGCGAGAGTTAAAACTTGTCCGTTCGTGCCCGCGGGCAATCGTGAAAGTGCGGTGGTTGACGAAGCATAAAGTAAATCGCCTACTGCATAATTGGTTTGACCTGTTCCGCCATTTGCCGCTGCAACTGAACCAGTGATTTGAGAAGCAGGCAGACTAATGTTTGCACACGACATCACATCGCCCACTGAGTTGTAAGTCAGTGTTTGATTGCTGAGACATGACGATGCAAATTGATTTGTTCCAGTGATGGTTGAGCGCAAATCTGTAATCGCAATAAAATTTGGAGTCCAAGCTGACCCGCTCCATCTGAGGGCTTGTCCAGCTGTCACAGGTGTGGTTGCGCTCACTGCTGAGCCTTGCAGTTTAGTGACAGTGAATGCGCCAGCATCGGTCATTGTTGCATCACCCGAAGGAGTCACAGCGGTTGCGACTCCGCCACTATTTCCAACATAGATTTTTCCATCAGCAAGAGCTGTGGACATTTTTCCGTTGAATGTTGTGTAGTCCGCATTCGAAAGGAGACCCGCAGTCACCGAGGCTGCTGAAGCTAGAGGAATATTTAATGTGTGAGTGCTTGTAGCTGATGAAAAGGCCGGAGCAGTTCCGGTTGTGCCGATTGCAAATGTTTGAGATGCCGTAGTTAATCCATTTAAACTTGAGATACCAGTTCCTGCAGGAGTCGACCACGCGAGCACGCCGCTGCCATTTGTGGTAAGCACTTGGTTAGCGCTACCATCGTTCGCAGGCAAGGTCCAAACGGTGCTGCCCGCTGCGGCTGCAGGTTGAAATCCTGTGTATCCACTGGTGGACCCCGACATACGGATTGCACCTTTGACGTCGAGTGTGGCGCCTGGGTTTGTGTTATTGATACCCACGTTCCCAGCGGCCTGTATTGTTATTCTCTCAGCCGCATTTGTGAAGAGTCCCATTTCTAGTGCGCGTGGCTGTTGGATAAATGTAATCGAATTGCTTGGTGGAGCTGCACTACTCTGTACAGAATCGAATGCGAACCAGCCCGCATTCACGTCACCATGATAAACTTGAAGTTTGCCAGCAGGTGCCGTAGTCCCGATCCCAACATTTCCCGCGGGTGATGCAAGTGTGCCGTTCATCCCAGTGGCAAAAATCGCATTTCCAATATTTAAAAAATTATTTGTGGCCGCAGCTGGAGTGTCGACAGAATTGCTTGTACCAATCAAAATATTGTTGCTGCCTGTTTGCAATGTCTGTGAGCCGACACTATTTCCAACAGCAACGTTACTTGAACCTGTGCTATTTTTTGATAATGCAAAATAACCGAGTGAAGTATTGTTATTTCCAGAGGTTGTCCCATACTGTGCCTGCCAACCAAAAGCGGTATTACTTGATCCGCCCGCATTTTGAATCAGAGCCTGAGCCCCTGTTGCTGTGTTGTAGTTTCCGGCTTGATTCAATTGTAGAGCTTGATATCCGAGAGCGGTGTTATTGCTCCCACCTGTGTCTTGCTGAATAGCTTCAAAACCGATCGCAGTATTTGAGACGGCAGCCGTCGTCATCGATCCACTTGCTAAAGTAAAATAACCAACTGCAGTATTTCCATAGGCTGCGGAGGAGGGTTGGTTACCCAATGCGCCTGCACCTATTGCGATACTTGCACCTGCACCATTTGAATCACTTGATGGAAACGAAATCCCATTTAAACCGGCAATATTTATCGCGCCATTCACATCCAAAGTTGCCGATGGATTTGTAGTTCCAATTCCAACCTTACCACTAGGCAGGATGCGCATTGCTTCAACACCATTTGTTGATAAACCTAATGTGTTTGTAGCAGCATCGAACATTCCAGTGTTTGTGTTTCCAACAAAAGCATATCCCGGAGCCGTCGCCGTCCCTGCAGCTGCAGGTAATCCACCACTTGCAGAAGCCCATGATGGAAGTCCGCTGGCCAAGGTCAGCACTTGTCCATTCGTGCCCGCAGGCAATCTCGAAAGCGCAGTGGTTGATGAAGCATAAAGCACATCCCCAACCGCATAAGTTGTTTGACCTGTTCCACCATTTGCTGGCGTGACCGATCCAGTAATCTGCGATGAAGGTAGACTGATATTGGTGCACGACATGACGTCGCCTACAGAATTGTATGTTAGTGTCTGATTGCTCAAACAGGAATTTGCAAATTGGTTCGTGCCCGTCACTGTTGAACGAAGATCTGTCATTGCGATGAAACCTGGAGCCCATGCAGAGCCACTCCATCTTAAAGCTTGGCCCGCAGTTGATGGAGTTGTTGCACTCACGGCGCTGCCTTGTAATTTTGCGACTGTAAAAGCGCCGGTGTCGGTCATTGTTGCATCACCTGATGGTGTGACAGCTGTTGCGACACTTGATCCATTTCCAACTAAGATTTTACCATCGGCTAGTGTTGCACTCTGTTTAGCTGCGAAATTTGTGTAGTCCGTATTGGAGAGGAGACCCGCAGTCACCGAAGCCGTTGCTGCTAATGGAATATTTAATGTGTGAGTACTTGTTGCAGATGTGAACGAAGGTGCAGTTCCAGATGTTCCGTTTGCAAAAGTTTGTGAATTTGATGTCAGACCATTCAAGGAAGATATGCCAGTTCCTGCAGGTGTCGACCATGCAAGCACGCCACTGCCGTTTGTGGTGAGAACTTGATTGGCTGTACCATCGTTCGCAGGTAAAGTCCAAACTGTGCTGCCTGCTGCAGCTGCAGGTTGAAACCCTGTGTAGCCGCTGGTAGAACCCGACATGCGGATCGCACCTTTGACGTCGAGGGCAGCGCCAGGGTTTGTGTTATTGATACCCACATTTCCAGCGGCCTGTATCGTTATTCTCTCAGCCGCATTTGTGAATAAACCCATTTCTAATGGGCGTGGCTGTTGGATAAACGTAATTGAATTACTTGGTGGTGGAACACTATTTTGTACAGAATCAAATGCGAACCAACCCGCATTGACGTCGCCATTATAAACCTGAAGTTTGCCTATGGGCGCTGTTGTTCCGATTCCCACAGACCCTTGCAGATTTGCTAAAATAATATTTCCATTTGTACCAGTGCCGTTCTTAGCGCCACCGTTCAAAACAATATTGCCACCAACGCCGTTGGGCAATCCACCGTTACCTGCAGTGACAGTGACAACTCCACCTTTAGCGTTGCCACCCGCATTACCCGCCGTAATATTAATTGGGCCACCAGGATTCGCACCCCCACCACTCGCACTTGAGATATTGAGGCTGAGTGGAATTGCTGTATCTAACGATTTACCAGACGATATATTCATATTGGCGCCCGCTTTAAGCGTCATATCACCGTCGGGTGACTCAATATAAACCGTACCTGCAGTTTGTTGCCCAGAACCAGAAATTAAAGAGATTGATCCACCAGCGTTCGGATTCCATCCATAACCGCCCTGAACTTTCAAAGCATATGAACCTGTGACCGAAGGATCAGCTTGTACAATATCGAGCAACGCTCCAGGAGTTGTCGTTCCAATTCCCACATCTCCGCTTGGAAGAATTCGCATGGCTTCTGCACCATTTGTCGAAAAACCTAATGTGTTTGTCGCTGCATCAAACATCCCTGTGTTTGTGTTGCCAACAAACGCATATCCTGGTGCTGCTGCTGTTCCGGCTGCTGCAGGAAGACCGCTCACTGATGCACTCCACGCAGGAATTCCGCTTGCAACTGTAAGAACTTGGCCATTCGTGCCCGCAGGCAATCGTGATAGTGCAGTTGTCGATGAAGCATAAAGCACATCACCAACAGCATAAGTTGTTTGGCCGGTTCCACCATTTGCAGGCGTAACAGATCCAGTAATTTGCGATGAAGGAAGACTGATGTTCGTACACGACATCACATCGCCCACCGAATTATAAGTCAGAGTTTGATTACTCAAACATGAATTTGAAAATTGATTTGTACCTGTCACAGTCGATCGCAAATCGGTCATGGCGATAAAGCCTGGAGACCATGCAGAGCCGCTCCATCTTAAAGCTTGTCCTGCAGTCGTTGGTGCAGTGGCACTGACGGCGCTGCCTTGGAGTTTTGCAACTGTAAATGCACCGGTATCGGCCATCGTGACATCACCCGAGGGGGTCACGGCGGTTGCGACACTTGAGCCATTGCCGACTAAGATTTTTCCGTCAGCAAGTGTTGAACTTTGTTTTCCTGCAAAGTTTGTGTAGTCCGCATTTGAGAGGAGACCTGCAGTCACTGACGCTACCGATGCTAATGGAATATTTAATGTGTGAGTGATTGTCGCAGATGTGAACGCAGGTGCCGTTCCGGTCGTGCCCGTCGCAAAAGTTTGAGATGTTGCAGTTAAACCATTTAAGCTTGAGAGACCTGTGCCCGTTGGCGTTGACCAAGAAAGAATCCCGCTGCCATTTGTTGTTAATGTTTGATTGGCTGTACCATCGTTCGCAGGCAAAGTCCAAACTGTGCTGCCTGCTGCAGCTGCTGGTTGGAATCCTGTGTAGCCGCTGGTAGAACCCGACATGCGAATTGCACCTTTGACGTCGAGGGGGGCGCCAGGTGTGGTCGTGCCGATTCCCATTTGCCCAGAAGAATCAATAACCATACGAGTGAGATTTGAGGTGCGATCGACGACGTAATATTTGTTCGCCACTCCGTAGGTTGCTTCAGCTGCGTTTCCGGCTCCTGCTTCCCATGCGCGTCCCGATCCATAATAAAGAATGCCGGTCCGCCCAGTTCCGTCCTGTTCGGTGAGTCTAATTTGTGGTCCAACACCCGACGGCATATTCGCCGTGATCGCTTCCGTTCCAGATGAAGTCGAAGCGACAGTGAGAGCAAATCCCGGCGCCGTCGTTCCAATCCCAACATTCCCCGAAGCATCCACACGAATGCGCTCCACCCCGCCCGTACTCGCCGCAAGCGTCGAAGCCAGCGGCCTGAACCAACCCGTCCCGGTATCACCAGCAAAAGAATATGTCGGAGCCGCAGCAGTTCCTGCAGCAGAAGTCACAGATGCTCCGCCCGTCACGGGCGAAACCATTCCAGAACTTGATAAATTAAATATGTTTGTACCGCCGGCTGACACACCGATGACGTCATTAGATCCAGAATCATAAAAACCAGTATTGGGATCACCAGAGAAAGCTAGAGTTGGCGTGCTCGCTGAGCCTGCGCCTGCACCCACAGTGCTGTAACTTGCCGATCCACCACTTAACGGAATCGCGGTGCGTGTGGTCCCAACAGTTAAATAATAATTTGTACCATCGTACTCAACCGCACCATCTTCGGCGGTGCCAAGCAAAGGACCCGAAGTCATTTTGAGTGGTGCAGTTCCAGCAGCCGTCGTGCCCGCTTTCAATTGCAAAGCAGCCGAAGGATTTGTGGTGCCCACTCCCACTTTTCCAGAAGGAAGAACGGTAAGGCCTACAACATTGTTTGCTTTTAGCGAGAAACTTGTCGCATCGGTCGTGCCCACCGAAGCGTTACTTCCAAAGGCATTGCCACCATTTTTAAAATAGGTAGTGTCGTAACCACCCGCGGGCAAATCACTCGAAGCCAAAGCACGAAATGTTGGAGCACCTGCTCCGCCCGTTGAAGGGCCCGCAAGGATCGCATTCTGAGCTTGCGATCCAAAGTTCGAAGCGCCAACAGAAATTGTGGCGCAAGAAAATGTATCGCTCACTGCTGAATACGTAAGAGTTTGTGACGACGTGCAATTGGTCGGAAACATTTGGGCATTGCCGGCAAGCGAAGATCTTAAATCGGCAATACCTAAAAATGCAGGTGAATATTGTGTCGATCCATCATAGCGCAACACTTGGCCCGCCGACGTCGGAGTGCTCGATGACACGGGTGTTGATTGAATTCCCGCCACTCGTGGTGCTGGATAATTTCCTGAAAGATCACCACTTGCAGCGCCAGTGCTTCCTGTCGATGAAATCGTGATTGAGCCTGCTCCATTGGTAATCGCAACACCTGTTCCGGCTGTTAAACTTGCAGCCACAGGTGCAGCACCGGTGGATCCCACAAAAACTTGACCGTTCAACAAGGGTGCGGCTTCAACTATTGCACCACCAGTTGAGGTCATCAAACGATTATTATTTAGAGCCGCGGTCGAATTGGTTCCGCCATTTGCAACAGGCAATGTGCCTAATGCTAAAACTCCAGTGCCACTATTGTAAGATAAAGGTGCGGTTGCAGAAATCGCTGCACGCGCATTGGTATCACCATAAGGTGTGGTCCAAGACAAAACGCCTGCAGTGGTGCTTGTCAAAACTTGTCCGTTTGAAACAGGAGCAGCGGTTGGCCATGTTAAAGTGTACGAAGCAGAAACTGCCGAAGGCGCCTGAAGAGTTACTGAGTTTGAGGCGCCATCGCGAGCAACTATCGAACTTGTCGAAACACTGCTTGCCGAAAATCCACCAGATGAATCTCGCCGAACAATCATGCTGTTGGTGTTATTTGGTGTTGCTGAGTTCGCTAGCAATTCCGCCGCATGAACATTCGAAGCTGTGGATCCACCTACCGTTGCGACGGTCGTTGCGCCCAGAGTTCCTGTGACATCGCCAGACAAAGCTCCACTTGCTGTGCTGAGAGCTTGAGTGGTTGATCCATTAAAATATTTTACGGTTCCTGAGGTCGAATCAAACCAAACGCTTCCCGCAAGCGGCGATGCCGGCGGCGTGGACGTAGAAAAACTAGGAAGTGATGCTCCACTTGATGGGGTTGATGAAACATAGTTTCCACCACCCGCCAATAACGATGTGAGTTTTGGATAATTGGTATTCGAAAATACCGACGACAAACTCGATTGATTGAGTTGGGTTGTCGAATCCGCCTGGAGAATATTTCCGGTAGTAATTCCATTTAAAGTTTCGGCGACTACTGCTGAAGGCACCGAATTTAACTTCATATCGGGTGCAAGCGTCACCTGAACATTTGTGGTCGAAGGGAGAACGCTCACTCTTAAATATCGAGTATCACCAGGTTGTGGGGTGATGTTGCAGTTTTGCCCGTTGATGACGAGTCGTCCATTAATACTGGCAAGATTCTGATACACACCTGCCATCGAATTTCCGGTATCGACACTCGAGCGTTTGCCATCAGTGGTGGCCGATCCCACATTGATATTAAAATATCCATTGCTTGAGGCCGTGTTGATGACTTGAACTTCTTCATAGAGTATACAAGTTTTATTTATATCAAGAATTTGAATTCGTAAATTGACTGAGTTATCTAAAAGCGGATTTGAACCCGCCGAAGAGTTGTAGAGTCGACCGTCGAGTGTAAAGCTTTGCGGCGCTTCGCTCAATGCGAAAACCTGCCAACTTGAGAATAAAAGAGCTAAGATTATACGTGCCACATAATCATATCGACACAATTGGCCAACTTCATAAGTCTTGGTTTGAGACGAATCTGCGAGACAAAGGTCTATTTAAGGCAGTTGGTAAACATCAGCGGCGCGAGTAACTTGCGCGGTTGGCCACTGAGCCTGATATCGATGTAGAGATTCAACTTCCACGCTTACATCTTTACTAACCACAACTGGATCACTTGTACTTGTGGAGCATATTTTCAATTCGGTCCAATCGAGATTTGATTTCAGCATTTTCTTGTTTAAGCTTTTTGTTCTCGTCCTCGAGTTTTTGAACCTGAGTATCCACTTCCACTTTATCAACCTTCGAGGCGATCATTCGGTCCTGGATAACTTGATGACTCTTCATGCCTGTGATGCGGTTGTTGAGTGTTTTTATAGCCTCTGTAATCCAAGGAATAAAGGCGTCATAATAAACTTGTAAGAAGCCGTCTTCATCTTGACGAACGAATTCAGGCGCAACCTTTTGTACCTCTTGAGCTTTGTAACCCGTTTTGCGGTTGTCGGCTGACGAAGTCTTGAAATTATAAGTCACGGCCTGAAGTTGCAGGATCCGATCAAGAGCAAAATTGCTTGAAACATCCTGGAAGTTTTCTTTGAGTCGTTCATCTGAAGAACAGGCGATGCCTGAACCCGAAGAAGCCGGTGTGATTGTGCATGTTCCATCAACGTTTTGGAAGTTTGCAACTGCTACACCTGTACCGACTGAAGCACTTCCCACATGAAGAAGTTTTGCTGGAGCCGTATTACCTATGCCGAGGTTGCCGTTTGAATTGAGACGCATTTTTTCAATACCCGCTTGTTGGAACTGAAGAGGAATGCCAACGGTGTAAGTGTTGATGTAAGTGTAAGGAGTAGATAAATCTCCCGCGGCACCGACCCGCAGGTCTGAGCCATACGCCCCAAATTCTGCTTGCGCGGTCCCACCACTGCCTACATAACCATTTTGAATATTTTCACCGACGCTTCCACTTGAATTCGAACCGTTGATTTGCAGATTGGTGCTCGGGTTTGTAGTCCCGATGCCGACGTTGCCGCTGACGATCATCCCGTTAGTTGGAGCTGCCGTAGTCCCAGCATAAGATCCGACGCTCATACCGCCCGCAACATCGAGTCGAGACTGTGCAATGCCGGCACCCACTATCACATTCTGGCCAGAGCTTGACTGAAGAGAGATTTGCGATCCATCAAGGGACAAGACTTTGTATTGAAAAGCATCGTGATCATAAGCTTTGATTGATCCAGTGCCGCTATTGTAATTCATTTCTATTCCAGCACCTGTTGATGGCGACGAAGTTCCCATCATTCGAGATCCTCCAGCGACATCCAAAGTTGCTGCTGGGGCCGTAGTTCCGATGCCTACGTTGCCAGCAACGTACATGTTGCCGGAGTTATCAAGCGAACTAATTAGACCGTTTGAATTCAAATATCGGACCGCAAAAGCGGTGGTTGATGGCACTCCAGTAGTCACTTGCATTGTATAAGCGTTTCCCGAACCTGGGTTGCCGGTCACTGCGAAAACGTTTGAACCGTTATAATTCAAGGTGGCCCCATATGGCCCAACATTAAAAATATTGTTTAAGTTTGTCGATCCCACTACATCGAGCGCGTTCGAAGGAGTTGTAGTACCTATACCAACGAATCCAGTAGAAGAGATGCGCATCGCCTCTGCCCCATTCGTCGATAAACCAATTGTATTTGTAGCCGGTGAAAACATCCCCGTATTCAAATTTCCCGAAAACGCATACCCCGGCGCCGCGGCTGTTCCCGCAGCGGCAGGAAGTCCACCACTTGCCGAAGTCCATGACGGCAATCCACTAGCGAGTGTTAAAACTTGTCCGTTCGTCCCCGCAGGCAGTCTAGAAAGTGCAGTCGTCGATGAAGCATAAAGCACGTCACCAACTGCAAACGTTGTCTGACCAGTTCCACCATTTGCTGGCGTAACTGATCCGGTAATTTGCGACGAGGGTAAACTAATATTCGTACACGACATGACGTCGCCCACAGAATTGTAAGTGAGCGTTTGATTGCTCAAGCACGATGACGCGAATTGGTTTGTACCCGTCACTGTTGATCGAAGATCAGTCATCGCAATAAAGTTTGGAGTCCATGCAGAGCCACTCCATCTTAGCGCTTGTCCCGCAGTTGCTGGGGCTGTGGCACTCACTGCTGAGCCTTGCAGTTTAGTCACCGTGAATGCGCCGGTGTCCGCCATTGTTGCATCACCCGAGGGTGTGACTGCGGTGGCAACTCCACCGCTATTCCCAACATAGATTTTTCCATCAGCAAGTGCTGTGGACATTTTGCCGCTGAATGATGTGTAATCTGCATTTGAAAGGAGACCTGCAGTCACTGAGGCTGCTGATGCTAAAGGAATATTTAGTGTGTGAGTGCTTGTAGCTGATGTGAACGAAGGTGCAGTTCCTGTCGTTCCATTTGCAAATGTTTGCGACGGTGCAGTTAAACCATTTAAGTTTGATATTCCAGTGCCCGTTGGTGTGGACCAAGTGAGTATTCCACTGCCGTTTGTAGTCAAAGTTTGATTTGCTGTACCATCGTTCGCAGGCAAAGTCCAAACTGTGCTTCCTGCCGCAGCTGCAGGCTGAAATCCTGTATAGCCGCTTGTGGAACCCGACATGCGGATGGCACCTTTGACGTCGAGAGATGCGCCTGGGGTGGCTGTACCGACTCCAACAAAACCATTTCCAGACGGCATAAGTATGATATTTTTAGCAGCATTATGACTGATGCCGCTTGTGATATAGGTATCACCAATTGATGAATAAGCTCTGTTGAAGCTGATATTAGAATCCGCAGCCAGAACAAGAAGGCCATCAATTAAAAACTGCCCGTATTGATCGTAAGTGACATTGCCAGCGTTGGCTGATGACATCGAAAGCACAGCACCTGTTCCCGCCGGCGGTTGAAAAACGTGAAGCAGTGCTGAGGGTGCGGTCGTGCCGATGCCGACGTTGCCGCCGGATTTCAGATAAATAGAGTTTGCAGCCGCGCCTTTTTCAACTGTAAGTGGAACGACGCTATTTGCGCCATCACGGATTACGAAACTGGTGTTTCCATTCTCTCCAATCAACCAAGAGGACGATTGCGCGTAGAAATTAATATTACTGTAATTGGAGAAATTTGAAGTCACGAGGAGACTCGCGGTCGCACTTGGATTATTTTGAGAGGTCTCAATTGCCGCCAATGCGTTCCCTGTATTGCTGTAAACATGAAGCTGTTGGGATGGGGCTGTTGTTCCAATGCCGACGTTGCCGGACGGGTCGATACGCATGCGTTCCGCATAGGCTGTTGCACCGGTCTGTTGGCCAATAACAATTGATGGCGTTGAGCCAGAGCTATTTGAAACCGCGCCGAGATAGGCCCTTTGAAAGGTTGCAGCTCCGTTTTTCGCATCGATCGCGATCCCACTAAATGAATTATCCGCTTGATTGGTGTTGTCGAATATTCCGGAATATCCTGGTGGCAGACTAACGGTCGAACTCGAAGGCGCATACGGTGTAGTGTTGAAGACATCTGCCTGCATTGTATTTTGAAAAACGGCTTGCCCCGATGTGGAGTACGAGGCTGCAACAACGTTTCCCGCACTGTCGACTTTAAATTGGCTTGAAGGTCCAACTGCTAATAACGCTCCGGGAGACGTTGTGCCAATACCGACATTGCCCGCACTAGTTAGTGTCATCTTCGTTGTATCTGTTGTACCCGTTGTGAAATTGATGGCGCCTTGGTGAGATGTTAGGATGAGACTGCCTGAACTCACATTACCGAAAACGATATCCCCGGCCACTGACGTCGGAGAAAAATCACCAGCATTCGATGCAATTCCCCACACACTTTCTTCAAAAGTCCTACCAAGTCCGTAAGCTGAATAATAAGAGTTGTTCCCGCTGAGAACACGGATAGCAGGATTCCCGGCAGCAACAACATCGAGCTTCGCCCCAGGCGATGTCGTCCCAATTCCCACATTCCCTGAAGCATCCATACGCATGCGCTCTAAACCACCCGTACTTGCAGCAAGCGTAGAAGCCAAAGGCCTGAACCAACCCGTTCCCGTATCCCCCGCAAAAGAATAAGTGGGAGCCGCAGCACTCCCTGCCGCAGAAGTCACGGTCGCTCCACCCGTCACCGGCGAAACCATACCCGCACTAGATAAATTAAATATGTTTGTCCCACCGGCTGCAACACCAATGACATTATTGGATCCTGAATCAAAGAATCCTGTATCCGCATCACTCGAAAATGAAAGTGAAGGTGAGCCAGCTGATCCCGCGCCTGCACCCACCGTATTGTAACTTGCCGATCCGCCGCTGAGTGGAATCGCGGTGCGTGTCGTGCCTGCGGTTAAATAATAATTTGTCCCATCGTACTCGATGGCGCCGTCTTCGGCGGTGGTCATCAATGGACCAGAATTTAATTTTAATGGAGCCGTGCCCGCAGTTGTCGTGCCCGCCTTCAATTGCAAAGTTGCGGATGGATTCGTAGTGCCGACACCCACGTTACCCTGGACAAATAAATTTCCATTGCTGCCAAGGCCCATTAGACGAGTGCCGCCGTTATAAAACTGGTAGCCCGACAAAACATGATTGGCGCCGAAATAAAAATTTCCGCCGTTTGTATCCATCGAGATGTCATTTCCATTGCTGCCGAATGAGAATCCCGTGACTCCATGAGTTTGCATTACAAACTGTGAACCGCTTGCCGCTGCCGCATTGGTATTGTTGATCAATATTGCTGAGGGCGCACCGCCCGCTGCATTCACATCGATTTCTAACTGAGCATTCGGAGATGTTGTTCCGATGCCCACTTTTCCTAATGGCGAAAGCGTCATCCCAACAACATTGTTCGATTTCAAAGATAAATTAAAATTGTCTGAGGTCCCGAGTGCAGCGTCTGCACCAAAAGAATTTCCACCATCTTTAAAATAGGTGGTGTCGAATGCACCAGTGGGTAAATCTGCTGCAGTCAATGCACGAAATGTGGGCGCGCCCACTCCACCGCTCGATGGGCCTGCGAGAACCGCGTTCTGCGCTTGGTTGGCAAAATTTGTTGCACTCACCGAAAGGCTCACGCAAGAAAATGTGTCGGTGACAGAAGAGTAACTTAAAGTTTGTGTGGAGGTGCAGTTTGTTGGCAGCAGCTGTGCACTACCCACTAAGCTTGAGCGCAAATCGGCAATGCCTAAAAATGCTGGCGCATATTGGGTCGATCCGTCATAACGCAAAACTTGACCCGCATTTGTTGGGGTCGAACCAGAAATCGGTGTGCCTTGAAGCCCCGAAACTTTTGGCGTGGGAAAGCTTCCTGATAAATCGCCAGCCGCTGTTCCACTTAGTGCAAGGACTCCTGTGGTCGAATTATAATTGAGTGGTGCGGTTGCCGAAATCGCTGCGCGTGCAGCACTGTCGCTGTAAGGCGCACTCCACGACAGCACTCCTGCCGTTGTACTCGAGAGCACTTGTCCGTTTGCTAAAGGAGCAGCTGCGGGCCAAGTCACAGTGTAGGACGCCGACACGGTTGCAGGTGCACGAACGGTAACCGAGTTTGAAGCACTGTCGCGCAAAACTAATGACGAAGCTCCTACCGCACTGCCCGAGAAATTTCCCGAAGCATCGCGCCTAACGATCATGCTGTTGGTATCTGCAGAGGTTGCCGAGTTTGCCAACAATTCGGCGGCATGAAGATTCGATGCCGAAGATCCACCCACCGTTGAGACAGTGTTTGCACCCAAGGTGCCCGTCACATCTCCAGACAATGCGCCTGAGGCTGAACTCAAGACTTGAGTGGTTGTGCCGTTATAATATTTCACTGTGCCCGATGTCGAATCATACCACACGCTGCCTGCAGTGGGAGTCGTGGGGGGACTCGTAGTCGCATAGCTCGGAAGAGTCGCTCCAGCCGATGAACTTGAAGACACATAGTTGGCATTGCCCGCAAGAAGCGAAGTCAGTTTGGGATAGTTCGAATTTGAAAATATATTAGAGAGATTAATTTGACTCAATTGAGTCGCGGAGTCCGCTTGCAAAATATTTGTTGTCGTAATGCCGTTGAGGCTCTCGGCCACTAATGCTGTGGGAACCGAATTGAGTTTCATGTCGGGCGCTAAAGTGACCTGAATATTTGTGGACGATGGTAGAACAATAACCCGAAGATAGCGCATCTCTCCAGGTTGCGGATTGTAAATGCAAACTTGGCCGTTTGAAACAAGACGCCCATTGATCGCACTTAAATTTTGATAAATATTTGCCATGCTGTTGCCAGCATCGGTGGTTGAGCGCTTTGCATCCGTAGTCGCAGAGCCCACGTTGATATTAAAATAACCATTACTTGCCGCGGTGTTGACGAGTTCAGACTCTTCATAAAGAACACAAGTTTTGTTGCTATCTAAAATCTGAACCCGAAGATTAACCGAATTGTCCATCAGCGGATTTTGGCCATTAGCCGAATTATAAAGCCGACCATCCAAAGTAAAACTTTGGGGCGCTTCGCTTAAAGCAGAAGCTTGAAAACTTATGAGAATAAGAAGAGAGATCAAATTGTCCACTTGAGCTTATCGACATGTTGCAAAACCAAAAGAGTCTTGCTCAATTGATTAAAGACTTAAGTCCAATATCGATTCTACTTCATGTCGTAATAAGTTTTCGACCATGCATTCACCCAGACGTCTTGCTCTTCAGAATTTGCACCAGCCAAGATAAACTGATCTGCCGGCGCCCAACTCGAGTAAACAGAAAATATAAAAAGATTGCCCAGTGAGTTCATCCAATGAATTGCCGAGGTGATGTAAGCCGCATCCCCACCGCCTGCTCCCCATTCTGAAAGCCCCACTTTTACATTTTGGCTTTGAGCAAATGTGACCAACCAATCTAAATCGAAGGCTCCACCGCTTTGAGTTTTTTGCCAGTTGCCGATGTTGGTTTGGTAAATATCCATCGACACCACATCCACATACTGAGAACCTGGCCAATAATCGAGTGGTGTGCCCGCATTTGAACCGTCGGAATAAGTGTAGGGCCCATCTTCCCAGTTTGTGCAAAATTCGATTTGCACACCGGGAACAGTGGTGCGCAAAATTCCGACGATGCGCCTAAAAGTTGCGATGTAATTGGCTGCGGTGTTGTTTGTGCCCGCAGGACCACCGATCGACCAGGGATACCAATTTCCATTCATTTCCCAACCAATGCGAACAAACATCTTGTTGCCAGCTTGCGCTAAAGTTTGGGACATTGCGATGTAATGAGAATCATAAGCTCCCGATGCCGCCTGTCCCAAATCGGTTGCACCCACACTGTCCCAACCCGAAATCGAAAGCATCGGGAACGAAACATCAACCGCATAAGATTTTGGAATCCCACCCCACCACCATCCACTCATAACGATTGTTGCCGCACTCATATCCAGTGGACGCCCAAGCCAAGCATTCACCGATGCGAGATCTTGTTCTGCGGTGTTATCGCTTGCTGTGTAACCAATGCGGTAAGGGATCGCGACGCGGTCAGAGGCGGAACTAAGGCCTCCGCTCGACTCCAAATGTGAAGATGAAATCTTTGAACAGTTAACGAAAAAGCAAAGACTGAAAGTGCTTAAAAAAAGTGCGAGAGATTTTCGGCTGGCCATTGCTCAATTTTAACTCACATCAACGAATGACACATTGATATTTCGATTTTAAATCTGAAAATGAGACAATATTTAGTAAATACCTTCGTTCACTTTATATGTATCAAACTGGGAAGTCTTCGCCTCAGCATCAGAAACATGCTATTCTTAAAGCTAACCTGAATAATGAATCGAAATTTTTTATGCAGCCCAATCGAACAAAATTATTTAAATCACTGGGCACTGCTGGATTGCTTTTTTGCCTTTTGATTCCATTTCAAAATTGCGGAAAATTATCGGCGATTTCGACTCACCTACTCGATAGCAGCAGCACCGCCCCGACCCCGCAAGTTTTTCTGCCAGCGCCCAATGCTGAGCCCACCACAAGTTGGTTTGGCAATAGTTTCGGTAAAGCCCCTCAAGTGATGCCTCTTGATGTTGAATCTCTTTTTGTTGATCCAACGGGACATGTGTTTTCAAACGCCTATTGGTCCGAAACAGGAAATCAAAGCGGAATATTCAAAGAGGGATCAAGCCTCGCCTTTATGGAAGGGCTTCAAGGTTGGGGGCGCACCGGCGGCTATGCGGTCGCAGCCAGTGACAATTTCGTTTTTATCGCGATGACTCAATCCGGTTGCGATGGGGGCAATGATCTTCTCAACAGCAACGGCGTGCGACAGTATCCTCCCTGCGGCACTGCTTGGATTGCGATTCGCCGTTATGATCGCAGTGGTCATGCCGCACCGTTTGCTGGTGGCGTGGGATACGATGGTTCGATGAAAATCATAAATTCGCTCAGCACCAACGACGGTCATGTGATTCAACCCGCGATCCCGCGAGGTATGCATGTGCTCGGCACAAATCTTTATGTGGCCGACCCTGTCTCCAATCAGATTTTAATTTATTCCATTTCGGATTTGAGTGCGGTTTCGAGTTTCAATGTCACTTCGCCTTTATCAATTACCCATGATGCAAATAATTTTTTGTGGATTGGACAAACAGATGGATCGATCCGTCAATACACCGTCTTAGGAGCGCTGACTGGACTGAGTGTTCATGTGCCAAATTTAGTCGGTCTTGCTGTGGATTTACAAAATCGGCTGCTGGTTGCCGATGGCGGACCGGATCAAAATATAAAAATCGTAACTGGCCTCACTGCAACTCCAACTGTCACCGGATCCATCGGCGAGGTTGGTGGCGTTGGTGGTGGAAGTCTTCCCGGAGCTCTTGGTGATTTAAAATTTAATGGACTAGTTGGGGTTGGTGCCGACAACTCAGGAAATATCTACGTCGCACAAAACGGCAAAGGTGTGGCGCGCGATGCCGGATTTAATTTTAATGTAGAAATCAAATCGTTAAGTCCAAACCTCTCTGTCAACTGGCATCTGTTTACCAATGAGTATGTCAACGGCGGAGTTTTTGATCCTCTCGGTGACGGCCAAAGTGTGTACACCACATTTATGCACTACACTTCGAGTGTTGCGGATAGTGCGACGTTCAGCCGATTTGGATTTCCCGACGATCCCCGAAATCATATCGGCCGGGGATTTTTACATCCGATTGCTCTTCGCTGGATCAATGGTAAAAAGTTTTTGTTTATGAGCGGAATGTTTCCGGCAGGTTTATTTATTTTTAAATTTGATGGTGAACTCGCAACTCCCTCTGGCATTTTATCATCCAGTTTAATTTCAGATTCTAATTCGCAGCCCTGGCCTGTGAATCAGCCGACCGCCAACAATGGAGCCTGGATCTGGCGCGATCAAAATGGCGATTCAAGCCAAAACAGCAACGAGTACGAAGCGGGCGACTCCGGCGGCAACGACCGGTATGGATGGTGGGTGGATCTGAATGGCGACGTCTGGCAAGGAACTCAAGATGGTGTACGAAGGTATCAGATCCAAAGTTTAGATCCCAACGGCAATCCGATTTATCATCTGGCCAACTCCACATTGTTTCCGCTGCCCGCAAATTTAACTTGGATTGGTCGCCTCATCCACCAAGAGGCCACCGATACCGTTTTTATAACGGGCTACCAAGGATCTGAAACCGATGACGGATGCTGGGGCACACTCGGAAAAACTCTTGTACGATTGGATCACTTCACCACTAACCCCACAATCGCTTGGCAAACAAAAATGCCTTTTAACTGTTCCACTGGCGAAGCGCCAAAGGCGATGGACATTGCCGGACAAGCTTTGTTTACCGCAGAGTCGACAGATGGTGGCAGCGGCGGCGGATATGTGCGGGTGTATGACATCGCAACAGGAATACAAACGGTGCAATTTTATCCAGGCTCGGCTGTGGGAGGATCAAACGGTGTGAGCTGGACCGATATTCCTTATGCTCTTCATGCCTTTGAACGTCGCAACGGACAATATTTACTTTTAAATGAAGACGATCTTTTTGGAAAAATTCTGTCGTACTCGTGGTGATTTAAAAAAACGAATCAAACGAAGTCACCTCAAACTTTTGTTTGAGGTACATAAAAAACGCAATGAGGGCAGCCGCATCTTTTGGATTTTTTGATTCTAGTGACATTTTGTCTGAGCTGAAATTTTCCTTAAACATCTGCGGACGACGTCCAAAGATTTGATTAAATTTCTTCGTCTGAATTTGAACAAAAGCTCGAAATCGAATCCTATCAGAGTCATCAAAATAATTTTCGATCCCCTCTTCGGTTACAAAGTGTAGCTCAAGGTCGACCGAAACTTTACCATCAAATGTTCGTCCCAAAACTAAGGATAAAAGATTCTGACCTTGTTCGTTTTTGTAAATCAACAAAGGAGGCGAAAAATAGACATCTATTTCGTTAAGCTCCTGATTGCGAATGGCTTGAGCCCATGGAGCGGTCTCTCGCCAAAATGGCAAAAGCTCTGAGAAGGCACTTAAAAAATAAAGCTGATCGTCGCTTTCAAGCAACGAGTCCAACCTCTGACCTTGAACCAACAAGCGGCGAACGAGTGAAGTGTCGAGAAGCATCTTCATAATTCTTTCCACATCCCAATCATTCTCAAGCGTTTGGGCGCCTTCGATTGTTCGACTCTTCTGGATGCTCTCCACTGTGAATTTGAACGGCAATCGAAGACTTGGAGTTAAACTCCGCCTGTCACGAGCGATTTGCATCGCCTCAGAGGACGATTCAAATATAAAATTTAAATATCTCCATGGATCTTTGGGCTGATCAATTCCGGTGATTTGGTCAAAAAATTTGGCTTGTCTCTCAAGATGGGGATGTCGAACTTCATTGCCAGTGAGATAGCGCCGCACTGCCAATTGCTCCGACGGAGCTTGGTCCGTATGACTTTGAGTTGCAAGTGCGATCCTTGTGTCCACATTCTGTGAGCGCACCCCTTCCATGTAGGCCAAAAAACTATTTCGCAACCGAGTGTGAATATCTTTAGAAAATCCGTTGACCACTTCACCCCGTGACATCGACATAATGCTCTCACGTGCGGCATCCACATCGGCAACACTGTGAGATAATTCTTTCCACTGCGTGTATTCGTCTTCGGTCCAAAGCGTAGGTCCATACTCTGAAATAAAGATGATATTTTTTTGAAAAAGATTTTGTGAAACGCCTAAAAGTTCATTTTTCCAAACACTTTTAGGGTTTGATTTAAGAAAGGCTTGAATATCTTTCGGCGATTTCAAGATTAAAAATTTTTTAGCGGGCTTCTCATAAATTTTGAGGACAGAGGTCGTCAAAAAGAGCCGACACATCGACCGCTCTTGCGCGTAAGAACTGAAAGACAAAAAAATGAATAGGGCAACCATAGAGCGGCTTTAAAGCAATTCAAAGGCCAGTTAGTGAGTTGGGAAATTTTAAGATGATTTCCTACAAATAGACGGAGTAGTTGATCAAATGGTTTTTGGAAATTTTGACTACAGGTCAGATTTCGATTCTTAAGGTAGTTTGAACCCCTACGGCATGGAGCAGTTTAACACAGTGCTATGATTGCAATGTGATGTGTCTGCTGTGACCACTCCGGCGAGAACATTCTTTTGGCATGTTGCGCAGACCTGATTCAAGTGCTGGTTCACACGTTGGCAAAATATTGAAGTCAGTGTGATGCGATTGATGAGTTTTCTTGAGTGACAGTGCTGTCAGGGTTGGTAAACTTGGTTAGAGTTTTCGTGCTCTTTTAGGTTTGAAGTCGAAACGAGTAAGAGGTTTTATTTTTTCACAAAATAATGACACTGCCCCGAATTTTTGTTTTCGTTTTCACTCGAAGTTATCGTGCCCGCCCGAAGTTATCGTGCCCGCCCGAAGTTATCGTGCCCGCCCGAAGTTATCGTGCCCGCCCGAAGTTATCGTGCCCGCCCGAAGTTATCGTGCCCGCTCGGCTACAAAATCACGTTTCCCAGTTTAACCAAAGAATTTCCAAAGGTGTTCAAAACTTTATTAAATAATTAGCTTCTGCTTCTCGTGTCCGCCAATTTTAAAATTAAACCAAAGACTAACACCGCCGGAAATTTTGTCGTGCCCACTGAAAGTTGTCGTGCCCACTGAAAGTTGTCGTGCCCACTGAAAGTTGTCGTGCCCACTCAAAGTTGTCGTGCTCACTCAAAGTTGTCGTGCTCACTCAAAGTTGTCGTGCTCACTCAAAGTTGTCGTGCTCACTCAAAGTTGTCGTGCCCGCTCGGCTACAAAATCACGTTTCCCAGTTTAACCAACAAATTTCCAAAGGTGTTCAAAACTTTATTAAATAATTAGCTTCTGCTTCTCGTGTCCGCCAATTTTAAAATTAAACCAAAGACGAACACCGCCGGAAATTTTGTCGTGCCCGCTGACTTTGTCGTGCCCGCTGACTTTGTCGTGCCCGCTGACTTTGTCGTGCCCGCTGACTTTGTCGTGCCTACTCACTTTGTCGTGCCCACTAAAAATTAAGAAACAAAACCACAATACTGCACTCAATTTTTTCTAGAAAAATGACATTGCCCCAACATTTATAAATCAAAAATATTTTTATCAAATTCAATTTTGATTGCATTTCTTTATACATAAATATAGTTTATAGAAATGAAACAGCTTCCACTTTTTTCGCTTTCAAATCAGAAATCTTACGGCGGCAAAATGAAGGGGTGTCGAAAAATCATGCGACCACTCGACAAAAAACGATTACACCATGTGATTCTAAAATCTCAGCATGCCAAAGGTGATCGAAGTTTTAAAAAATTCGACATGCAGATCAAATATAAAAATTTGATTTATTCAAAAGCTAAAAGATATGGCGTGCGAATTGCTGCATTCAGCAATGTGGGCAACCACTTTCACTTGCTCATCAGGTTTCAAGACCGCGCTCTTATCAAAACTTTTTTTAAAGTTGTTGCGGGTTTAATCGCTAGACTCGCAGCGGGCGCCCAAAAAGGTAAAAGGTTTGGTAGATTCTGGGATTCGGTGCTGTTCACTCGGATTGTGAGCCAAGGCCGTGATGAAGCTCGAATGTTTGATTATTTAGAAGCAAACTTAATTCAGGCCCACTTTGGAAAACAGGCTCGCAGTCATTTTGAATTTATCTGTAAAGAGTATTGGAAGGATCTTTCTAAAACCTCTCCTTAAGACCTCGATTCACTTCGCGATTGAGCATCATTTTTCTAAAATCACTTCTTAAGATCTCTTGTCATCCGCAATCAAGTCCGATCTTTCCAAAGCCCCGCGTGAGACTTTCAGTCACTTCAAAATCAATCATGATCTAACAAAATTGAGCACAAAGATTCGCTTTTTAAAGAGGTTAAACGATCACTCTTAAACGACTTAATTCGAACCAGGCTTCTCGACTAAACTTTTAAGATTATTCAATCCCTTTTCAAACATGCCACCTACAAGCTTGTCCATGTTCATAAACAAACACATCAAGCGACTCATAAAATGATTTTCGCCGTGCACCTGCCACGTGACCACGGTTGAATCGCCTTTGGATTCGAGAATGTATTCGGCATTTTGGGTCATGGTCATTGGCTTCGTGTAATCAAGCTTGATCCGAATATTTTTATTCGCAAGAGATTCAACAATGGTGGCGCTCCCCGTTCCGAGTTTTCCATCGCTCTCCCAAGAGGCTTTTGCGCCCACGCCTTCGTCAATTCCTGAGTAAACCATTTTTGCATGAGGGTCGACCTCGGGCCAAGGACTCCACTTTTCACTCATTGCCTGATTATTCAGATAAGGAAAGATTTTTTGGGCGGGGGCATGAATTTCGATTGAGCGTGAGATGAGATAATTTTTTGGCTTCAAAGCCGCACACAACAAAACGGTCAACACCAGTGCGGTTAAAACAAAAATTCCGTATTTCATATTTTCCTTATCCGAAAGTAAATGCGTAAACCTCAGCCTCAGAATCTTCAAACTCAATTTCTAAAAGATGATTTTTGTTGACCTCATCTTTTTTAATTTTGATCAATTGATACAGTCGGTGCCCATCGATCGCGCCATGACCCTCTTGATCAATATCAAGACCATGATCTTCTCCTGGAGCTTTGCCGTCCAAACGAATTTTAAAACCAATTTTTTTATTGCCACCCAAAACCAAGTGGACCGCTTCGGCATTAAATTCTAGGGCAAGTGAGGCGTGAGGTTTTTGAACCACCGCTCGCTCATTCTCAACCAACCACTCGCCATCGAGAGTCCATTCGTTAGGATTTAAAGTTTTGGCTCGTTGATATTTTTTGGTTTCGTTTTCGTTGATCTCATCGGCGGGCACAAAGTTTTTGGCTCGTGACCAGCCGATATAAGTTTCGGGCGTGCGCTTTAACGCCTTGGCTTGATCTTCAATTCCGATCGCCTCGATCTTTGCCAAATCTTGCGAGACCGATCCCTCTTCACTCAGTAATTTTCGAATCAGCTGCTCGGACTCTTCATAAGCGCCTTCGCCAAAATGATGATGGCGAACTTGTCCTTTGCGATCTATAAAATAATGGGCCGGCCAAGCCTGATTTTTAAATTCGTTCCAAACCAAAAACTCATTATCAAGTGCAACCGGATAAGTGATCTTTAAATCGGTCACCGCTTTTTGCACATTGCCCAAATCTTTTTCGAAACCGAATTCGGGAGTGTGAATCCCAATAATCACCAATCCATCTTTTTTATAAGTCTCATACCAAGCTTTTAAATACGGCAAGGTTCGTAAACAATTAATACATGAGTAGGTCCAAAAATCGATGATGACCACTTTACCTTTGAGCGAATCAGGAGTGAGGGCATCAGAATTGATCCAGTTTTTTGCAGCCGCAATCGAAGGCATTGGACCTTCGCTCACCGCTTTGGTCTCAAGCCCCGCATATTGAATCAGCTTTTGCTCGATTGATCCGGTTTCAAATTTCGACAACTGGGTCAGTAAAGTGCGATCAAGATTAAACGCAATAATCACCACACCAAACAAAACCAAAACACCCAAAGTTTTTTTGACGATGCGGTCGTAGCCCAAAGATTTTTTCATCACCTTAAATGCCCGATTGCCCGCGAGCAGTGCGACTGACAAAGATGTGGCCGAGCCCAAGGAGTACGCAACCAAAAGTCCAATCGACTTTGATAAGCTGTGTTGCGAAGCCGCACCGGTGAGGACCAAACCTAAGATCGGCCCCGCACAGGGCGCCCATAAAAGACCAGTTCCAACCCCGATGAGGATTGAGCCTTTCACACTTGTGGAGTCGGCCTTTTGATTGATGTTCGAGCCGAACTGAGTGAGTGGTGCAATAAATGATTCAAGCGTGTGTGGAAATAACAGCGACAGCCCTAAAAGAGTCATCATCACCAAAGCCAGAATGCGCCCGTAATCATTGGCCCGCCCGATCCAATCTGCGCCTGCAATTGCAACCACCGAAAAAACCGAAAAGGTCAGCATCATTCCAAACAGCAAGGGTAAACCCGTTTTATAGAATGAGCCTTGCGACTTAGAAAATACAAAAGGCAAAACAGGCAAAATACACGGGCTTAAGATGGTGAGCACGCCTGCAAGATAAGTTATGATAAATAAAATCATTATTTTTTATCAAAGAGTTTTTCAAACTCCTTGTATCCTTCTTTTTTTAAATCTTTTTTTGCCACAAATTTAAGTGCTGCAGAATTGATGCAGTAACGAAGGCCCGTAAGTTTTGGCCCATCCTTAAACACATGGCCTAAGTGAGAGGTTTGGCTGCGCACTTCGGTTCGCTCTGAGACCATACCGTGATCGGTTTTTTCGATGATGCTCGTCTTATTTATAGGTTTAGTAAAACTTGGCCAGCCTGTGTGTGAATCAAACTTGTCGGTCGAGCTAAATAAAGGCTCACCCGTCACGATGTCGACATAGATCCCAGGCTCTTCGTTATGGAAGTATTCGTTTTGGAACGGCCTCTCGGTGCCCTCTTTTTGGGTGACTTCGTATTGGATCGGGGTCATCTTTTTTTTAAGCTCTTCTTGGCTATAAGTCTTTTTTGGATTTTGCCAAGCAAGCGCAAACAACATGGAGGTCAAATAAATATGAAGCATTTGTCTATTGTGCGCGAGAGAATTTTGATTGTGCAAGTCTTGCTTCTTTTTTTTATACCTACCTTCGTTCAAGCTTTAGAGACCGCAACCTTTGCAGCCGGTTGTTTTTGGGGAAGCGAGGAGTTTTTTAAAAAAATTCCTGGTGTGGTTTCAACCCAAGTGGGCTACGCGGGGGGTAAGACCTCTCAGCCAAAATATTCTGAGGTTTCAAGCGGCACAACAGGCCATGCCGAATCGGTACAGGTCCAGTTTGATCCGAAAAAAGTAAGTTACGAGCAACTGCTCAACTCGTTTTTTAAAATGCATGACCCCACCACAAAAGATCAGCAAGGCAATGACCGCGGGAGCCAGTACCGCTCGGCCATCTTTTACCAAAACGACTCCCAGAAAAAAACCGCCGAAGAATTTATGAAGAGAGTCGACAAGTCTAAGGCTTGGAAAAAACCGGTGGTCACCGAAATCTCAAAAGCTGCTCAATTTTGGCCCGCCGAAGACTACCATCAAAATTATTTAACCAAAAATAAAGGGGGCTATGACAACCATTACTTAAGAGATATTTCCTTTGGGATAACTCCGGCTGCGCCAGAGGATGGGAAGCCCAAGAGCAGTTTGAAACAGAGCCACTAGACTTAAAACCGCAAAGAAAACCATATTGAGCGGCGCAAATACAATTCCGAGTGGTGAAAAGTTACCGTGCTGCTTTTGTATGACAAATAAAGCGATCATCGCATAAACAAGAAATCCGTCTGGATTTAAAAACAAACGCACAATCAAAAAAACTTCGCAAAAAATAATTAGACTTGAGTACGGAAGTCCAAGTCTAAAAAGTCGAATCCAGCCATTCACAAATTCTTTAAGATTTAAAAACATCTGCACCTGGTAGAGTGTTGCAAAGGGGTAAAGGGCTATTTTTTTATTATTTTTTATAAATAAACGCCCAAGCTCAATATCATCCACCAAATTGTGGGCAATCGCTTTGTGTCCTCCGACTTCGAGATAACTTGAGCGCTTCACCAAAATATACTGGCCAATCACAAACAATCGATCAAAGGTTGGCCGTTTTAAATAGGCGGTGGTGAGCAAAAGCATCAGATGAAAAAGCCCGCTCAGCTTTTCAAAACCGACCTCACAGCGATGATAGGGAGGCGCCGAAACCAAGTCGGCCTTTTGCTGATTCAAAAAACTAAGTGCCGTATTTAAAGAATGGGGCAAGTGCAAGGTGTCGGCATCGGTAAATAATAAAAATGGTGAATCCGAATTTAAAAAACCTTGGTGACAGGCCCAATTTTTACCGGCCCACCCTTCTGGTTTTGGCCCAGCATCAACCACCTTTACAAAAGAAAATTGGGCGGCAACTTCTCGGGTGCGGTCGATTGAACTGTCATCAACCACAATAATTTCTTGATTAAAATTTTTTAAAGTTGGCAGCAAGCGCGCAATATTATTTTCTTCATTTCGACAGGGAATAATAATGCTGACCTTGGCATCAACAACCGCAAGTCCTTTTTCTTTTCGCCATGGCTTAAATCGCCACAAAAACAATGCTAGACCTACAACAGATAACTTCACGAGTAGGCTTTCCGAATTCCTTTAAGCGCTAATCGCAGCTTGGGTAAAAATGGAATGGTCATGCGCATATCAAGAGCGGATGGCCCTTGGCGCAAAATTTTACGGCCAATCTCGGCGTAAATTTCGCTTGCGATACTCACCGCGACCGCGGCTCGAAAAGGCAAAAAGTGATATCCCCTTTGACCTTCGCGGTACAATTCCTCAGCCCGGTAAAGAAGTTTTTGGACCACAGGAAAAACCTTTTCGTTTTCAAGCGGTATGCGCTCTTCGCTCACACCCGCATCGCGAAGCCATTGGAGTGGCAAGTACACACGTCCTCGGGCATGATCCTCTGTCACATCACGAGCGATGTTTGTGAGCTGCATTGCAATACCTAAACTTTTTGCCGGCGCCATCGCTCGTTGATCTTTCACATTCATAATATGAGACATCATAAGGCCCACAGTTCCCGCGACCCGATAGGCATAAACTTCAAGATCTTCGAGCGAAAAAAATCTTTCGAATTTGGCATCTTGATCAAAACCAGAAATCATATCGAGCGCCAAAGTTTTTGGAATCTGATATTTGTGACAAAGCTGATCGAAGTCATTAAAGATCGGTGTCGATCCTTTAAGTGTTTGATCCAAAATATCGGCCACGGCCTGAGCGGGATTCGCGGTGTGGTCAACCAAATCATCACAGTGCCTGCACCATCGGTAAAGAATCCAACAGGCTTTTCGCATTCGCTTTGGAAAAAACAGGCTCGCAAGAAAAAAACTTTTCGATCCTTTAAATATGATCGAAATTAGAGAGTGCTTCAACTCAAGTCCTGTTGAACTAGCGCAGCGGTGGCTTTGGCCGATGAGATCACCCCCGGCACACCCGCACCGGGATGAGTTCCTGCACCCACGAAATAAAGACCTTTTAAATGATCATCACGGTTGTGAGTTCTAAAAAAAGCACTCTGAGTTAAAATCGGCTCTAACGAAAAGGCCGAGCCCACATGGGCATTCAATTCTGTCTTAAAATCCATAGGTGTAAATATTTTTTGAAACACGATCGACTCTTTTAATCCCGGCATATACTTTTGCTCTAAATAATTTAAAATCTTTTCGGCGTAGCGTGGTCCTTCAACTGCCCAATCCATTTCCATCAAACCCAGATGAGCCACCGGCGATAAAACATAAAATCCTTGATGCCCTTTAGGCGCAAGGCTCGGATCCGATTTGGTTGGCATATGGAGATATAAACTAAAGTCGTCGGGCAATACTCCATTCTTAAAAATATCTTTGAGCAATTCTTTATAACGTGGACCAAAAATAATATTGTGATGCTCAAGATTTGGAAAATCTTTGTTTGTTCCAAAATAAATCAAAAACAACGACATGCTTTGCCTCATATGATTGAGACGATTGCCAGTGGAGGCCACCATTTTTTCATCTTTTAAAAGATGCTGATAGGTGTGCACCACATCGCCATTGCTGATGATGGTATCAAATTTTAAAACCTCACCCGACTTGACTTGCAGACCACCCACCTGACCCTCAACCGTAACAATCTTTTGGATTTCGCTATTGAGGTGAAGCACTCCTCCTAAATCTTTAAACAAATTGACCAAGGCCCACACCAAGGCGCCCGTCCCACCGCGCGGAAAGTGCACTCCGCCTTTGCGTTCTAGATAATGAATCAATGTATAAATCGATGAGGTGTTAAATGGATTTCCACCAACAAGTAGACTATGAAAACTAAATGCCTCACGCAGTTTTTCATTCTTAATAAAATGGGCAACAGTTTGATACACACTGCGATCGGCCCGGAGCTTCATCAACTGTGGCGCAGTTTGAATCATGCTCCACCAATTTAAAAAAGGTTTATGGGCAAGCTTGGTAAACCCCTCGTCGTAAACTTCTTTAGAGTAATCAAGAAATTTTATGTAACCCTCTTCATCACTGGGAGACATCTTGCGGATTTGCTTCAAGGTGGTTTCGAGACTGCCACTATAATTAAAAACAGTACCGTCATCCCACATCAATTTATAAAAGGGATCGATTGGCATCATCTCGACATAGTCGCTCATCTTTCGACCACTGAGTTCAAAAAGCTCACTCAAAGTTTCAGGTGCGGTGATCACGGTGGGGCCGGCATCAAAGGTAAAACCTTTTTCGCGATACACATAAGCCCTGCCGCCGGGCTGATCGCGTTTTTCAAAAACGGTAACCTGATAGCCCGCACTTTGTAGACGGATCGCTGCTGCCAATCCACCAAAACCCGAACCAATTACCGCAATTTTTTTAGTCATAGTTACTCATCAATATTTGTTTAAATTTTTTAAGCTGCTCAAATTCTTCAGTATTCAAAGTCAATTCATGTTTGAGATCTAAGATCGCTTGATCCAAAAAAATCTCGGCACTTTGACGTGCTTGTTTTAAAACTCCGGTCTGATCCAAATAATCTTTGACCTCTAAAAACGTCAGAGGCAGCTCGGCACACAATTTTTTAAATTGCGAAAACTGCTCGGACGTCATCAGTCGTGCCGCTTGCGCGATAATATATCCCAGCCGTTTGAGTTTGAGATCTTCGGCCTTTTTGGCCGGATTGTGGAGCGAGGTCACGTTCCCGATATCATCAAACATTTGAAGGGCCATTCCCAAGCGCGAGCCCAAATCCTCGATGCAATCGGCGACTTTGGCGTTAGCTCCCGCAACGATCGCTCCAGCTTTTAAAGCAAACCCCGCAAGTACACCCGACTTGAGTTCAATGGTTGCAAGCGAGGCTTCATAAATTCGCTCTTGTTCTAATTCACTACTCATCACACCCACATCAAGAGCTTGACCAAAATGCGCCCTCAACAAAGTGCGATGACACTCGTGCATCAGGAGTGAGCGGCTTTGATCCGAAATTTTTAAATTATTAATTTTTTGAAAGGGCAAAAAATAAAGCCAGTTGGCCGCATTCAAAGCAATCGGCACACCAAAAAGAGTATGGACTGTGGGTCCCCCCCTGCGATTGGTGCTGCCATCTTCAATATCATCGACAATCAATGATCCCGCATGAAGGAGCTCAATAATTTCGCTCACGCTATAAATTAAATCTTCAGAAATCGATTGCTCAGACCGGGCCGCTCCCACCTGAAAGCCTAAGAACACAAGATCAGATCTTAAACTTTTTGCGGGTCGTGAGGTGATAGTTTCGATGGGTGAAAATAAAGAGCGATCAAATAGATCCTCGAGCTCAGCCTGATGTCTGAGTCCCAAAAGATCTTTAAGTTCTTGCCCCTTAGGAAAAAAGTTTTGAAGCCTCATGAGTGCTTCAAACTCATCTTTAACGAATCGGGATCGGTCATACTTGCTTGTCTAACGGACCTTGAACACAGTCAAGAAATGCTCAACTGTCCGAGATATTAAAAAACGAATTGTTGAGCAGCCTTAGGCAATTTGAAACACGCAAGGGCTCGCCGTGCTTTAAAACAGTATTAGACACCTTTGGCAGCTGTGCTCTTAAAGCTTGAAAGTCGCGATTGATCCAGTAATCGCGATCTTGGGCATAGCCCCACCATTTGATGCCATTAAAAAAATCATTCGTCTCTGTAACAGAAAAAATGGCGTTACGCGGATCCGTATGACTTTTGTAAAGCCGAATTGCCGACCACATCTCTTTTGTTTTGTTTAAATCAAAGTCCTGAAATTCGGTTAAGGTTATCAAGCGTTCAATATGCCGCCACATCCGATCAAAATAAATCAGAGCCACAAAATGACTATGATACTCAAACCGACTTGTGATGTTGCCTTCTTTTTTTACCGAATTCAAAATCGACATGGGCTCAAACCCGTGAGAGAAAAATTTTGATTTATGACCCAAGCTCGCAAATTTTTTAAGCTCAAATGAATCAATCAATGCGTAATACTTGTCATCTTTATCAACCAAAAACCACGCGGGCGCAAAACCGGGCTGAGTTTTAGCCTGATCTGTAAATTGATTATTTTTATAAACAATTCTCATTTCTTGCAGATCCCGCACTGTCAATAGCCGTTCGCCTGCCATGACGGTTGGAGGAGTTAGCGTATCTGGCTCAGCCGGTCGAATATAAATTGGATAAAATTTAACCAACACATTGAGGGCTTGCCATAAGTTTTGAATTTGAACTCCATGAAGCCCGCTTAAAAGATTTTGCTTATTTGTGGCAAAATCAAGGATGCGCTCAGGGCCCTCAATCAAAACTTTCTTTTGTTTTTTAAAATCGTCTTCAATTGCAGCAACGTATTTTTCAAAATAAGTGCGTCCGTAGCTACTCACCTCATGAGCGAAAAGCTCATGACCGAATTTGCTTAAGAGCGCAGGATCCAACTTGTAAGTTTGATTAAAAATCTTTGAAGCTCCTCGATATTTCGGCTGTGGTGAAAGCAGCAAATCCCATAAAACTTTGGTGGACATATCGAGCTGAGCTGACGCTTCGATGGGTTGAGGCATCGAAGCCGACGCAGAAATACAAAAAAAACTAAAAGCCAGAAATAATTTGATCATGGGTTGAGCTTGTAACCAGACTTTTTTAATAATTCAACGATTAGTAAGCAATCGCTTGGCAGCTTTGAAAAGATGATTTGCGGTGGTGGTTCTCTGATAGCGTTTAACCCGCTGCTCGGTAGGCCTCGTGTGCGACTGACTTTTTGTGGATAGCTTCCTGGATTGGGAGGTTCGGCACAGGGAACAGCTCAGCGAATAGTTAATTTAACCAAGTGGTTCCAATTTCTTTTCGGTGTAATTAAATGACTATTTCCAAAACTTTAGTGAACGATGGTATGGCGGGCACGATGGTGTCCCGCGCACAAGAGTGTGAGATTGGTGATGTCATGAGTGCCTCCCTCGGACCTCGGTTTTATATGATGAATATCCAAATGTCTTTTCTGCGGGCAACGCTCCCCCTTTTTGTTGATATACGTGCACTGACCTTGGCAGTTGTGATGAACTTGCCTTTTTTTAATTGGCGACAAAGTGTCGGAATTTTTAGGCGGGCACGATTTTATAAGCGGATCCAATTCCTTATGAAGGTGATCGACCGCGGTGCTGCAAACATCATAGTTAGTGGCGGGTCGTTTTAGTTTTTGGCTTAAAAGATCTTTGGTGCGCTCAAAGGTTTTAAATTCTTCTTCTGTCAGTGTATAAGAAATTTCGATTCTCACAGTGTCGCCAGCTTTACAGTATCGTGCCCGCTCAGGAATCGCTTTGTCGGGCTGAGCTTTAGCGA
Organism: Bdellovibrionales bacterium; assembly: GCA_965199825.1. Lineage (GTDB taxonomy): Bacteria > Bdellovibrionota > Bdellovibrionia > Bdellovibrionales > UBA1609 > CBDATP01. The sequence goes on from OZ241329.1 coordinate 257,234, forward strand.
TCTGTTTTTCTAAATTTCGCTTTGGGCCTTGGGCGATTGGAATCCAAACATCGCAATTTTCCTTAGTGATCACACTACAGACGCGATTGCCCTTAGAAACAGAAATCTCGCCCGATGCGATCTGAGCCTTAAGCTCAGGCACTTCAATAAATTTCTTGGCGAGTTTATTGTAGATGCTTGCGAGCTCTTCAGAAAGTTTGAGCTGTTGGGTCGAGTATTCAAAAAGAGAGCTGCAGCCATATTGATAAAATGTTTTGTTGCGCCAAATTTCTTCAAGAGCGCTCAGCAATTCCATTTCGGCTTTGCGATGGTTGGCGGCAGCAGTAATGGCGTTTGAATGTCTGCGAGCGTGATCCATAAATATCTCCTATTTAGATAATGTAACACGAGTTTTCGAAAGGCTTTTTCATGTTGAGTACTGATGGCCATTAGTGCCGCTGTCGTGCATTCTTTTTTGGCTGAGAATCTTGTTGTAAGGAGCTTTTAATCTTAAAAAGACCATCACCATGGCTAATTGGCTTGATCGACATTTGAGTGGGCATAAAAAACCTGTCAAACAAATTTTATTTTTTTCTTATTGTTTAGTTGAGGAGCGGGCACGACACCTTGAGCGGGCACGACACCTTGAGCGGGCACGACATTTTGAGCGGGCACGACCAACTTTGAGTGGGCACGACAACATTGAACGGGCACGACAACATTGAGCGGGCACGACACTTTGAGCGGGCACGACAACCTTGAGCGGGCACGACAACCTTAAGCGGGCACGACAACCTTAAGCGGGCACGACACTTTGAGCGGCCACGACAACTCTAAGCGGGCACGACCAACTCAAGAACAAAACTCAATCAAGCCAAACAACCTACCAGATAAAACCAAATATAAAGGCATAAAACATCGTTAGATAGGTGCAGGGTAAGAAGCCAGTATCCAGTCTTCCAATAAACCCGCACGCTCATACTGCAAATATTTTTTGATTGTTTCTCGCATGCGCTGAGCTGGGCGATTCAAAAGGTGTAAGGTGCAATCATCAAGAAGAGCGTTATTTAAAATTTCAAGATTTAGGCTCATCCGAGTTTTAAAGATCCATTCCTGGGCGCTTAAGACCTCGACACCGTTTTTACCTAATCCCAGATACTGATCCTGATCCACCCGAATCAACCACTGCGATTTGTTTCTTAAAGGAGCTTGAATCAAAAATTGAAAAGCTTGAGGATGATTTATTTTAATCTGCGCAAAATCGATTTCAAAAAGTTCGGCCGCAAGATGCGGCATAAGAAAAGCACCATCAAATAATTTTTGTTTAGGCTCATATATGCGGTTGTTGAGAATCATGGCCGCAACTTGAGCAAAAAAAGCTCCATCAAGAAGAACTTTTCCCTGCACCTTTTTGATATTTTTCAAATAAGACAATACGGGCCGACGAAAGTACAGCAACTGCACCCCACCAATTTTTTGAATTTCGGCACTGCGATAGAAAAAAGCGTTGTGGTTATCTTCGCCATTCCACAATTCAAATTGAAATCCCAAGCTTTCAATCTTGCCTAAGGCGGTAGCTGGAAACATTTGCTCGGCCGATAAGTTAAAACCTAAGCACAGCAAAGCAAAGAGTGTCACCAGCTTCAAGTTTTTCAGATCGACCCCCTTCAACCGGGATCTCACCATTGTGTTTTGATTTTGCAAAGCTAAAAATGAATCAAACGCCGAATCGAACTCAACCTTTTGCAATCTCCCGCGCAGCTCTCAAACCCGACGCCGCAGCCGAATTCATAAATCCTCCCGAATCAAGATCTGCGTGTTCACCCGCAAACAACAATCGACCATTCAATTCTGAAAGCGGCATCACATTTTGAAATCGTGTGACGTCCCCAATCCCATAGGCGAAGTAGGCCCCTTTACTCAGAGGTTGAGTTGCCCAATTCCAGGTGAGGGCATTGCCGTCAGGCTCAAGCCCAGAAAATATTTGTTTGTCGGCTCCCAAATACAGTGGCTGCTGCTCGGGTTTTAAAGCTAAGCCCGCCTTGCCGCCCACAAAATTTGTAAGCAAACCCGACTTCCCTTTTTGTGTCCTTCCGCTGTCGTAACAATTTTGGGATTGCAGATCACTGTAGACCATCCCATTTGATTTTTTGCCGCTCACCATCCACTCATGATTTTTGAAACCCAAAATCACTTTGCCTGAAGTGTTGTAGGTGCAATTTAATATACAATCTTTTTTGGTGGGTCTGAGATTGAGCTTTTTGATTCCCTCCACATATCTCAAGACCGAAAACGGCAACGTGCAAATCACCCGGTGAAAAGATTTTTGCTTTCCATTTTCAAACGAGAATTTGAGGTGAGTTGCGGTCTCTTCTATTTTGGAAACATGATGATTCAAATAAATTGATTTTTTATTTAGAGCTTCACTGATTGCCTCAATTAATTTTGTTGAGCCGCCCCGAATACAATAGGCTTGGTCGCTCTCGCCATAAATAGAAAATGGCTTTTCGGGATCGCTCCCAATACTTTGCAGCAGTGTCAGAGCTGACGCCTGATCGAGATCAATCCCCGCTTCGCTTGTCATTGCCATAGCCAAAAATTGGATAAACCATTTTTCGGTCATTTCTGAAAATCCACTCAAGTATTTTTCTAACGGCAGACGATCAAACTTTTTTAAAATTGCCGGCTGATCCAAACTCAAAACATCTTTGCGAATTAATCCCGAAATCGATTTGTAAGCTTTTGCTGCATCTTGATCTGTGTAAGCCTGATGATTAAAAAAATAAATATTGGGCTCGAGCCCTTTTTGATGATCGGCGTATTTATCAAGTGGGATCTTAAAGTTCTCACACAGATGTCGAATTGCATGGTGATTGCTATCAACAAATTCACCACCTAAGTCCACACACATTTTGTCGCTGTTGAAGTTGGGGACGGTCAAAATTCTTCCACCCAAGCGCGATGCCGCCTCATAGATCCCAACAGAATAGCCTTTGCGGTGAAGCTCAAGTGCAGCGGTGAGACCCGCTATTCCTCCACCTAATATGGCGATGGGTTTTTGTGTAGCCGCTTCAAGATAGCGCAGCGAAATGGGAAGTAAGGCGGCCGATGTTAAAAATTGCCGACGGGTCAGTTTCATAACTTCAAAAGATACCAGCTCAATAAAAAAAGCTATTTTATTTTTTAGACATCAATTGAGCCGCAAGCTGAATAAATTCTTCGGCATACTCTTCATCAAGACTGCCAATAATTTGGGTCGAAAGATTTAGAGCAATCGAGAGCACCCCAACAAATTTACTTAAATCTTTGCGCCAACCTTGGATCTGCACCCCATCCTTGTGAAATTTGGCAAGCTCTTCGCGAAATTCTGAACTGACCAGGGCCTGGGTTAATATCACTCGCATCAATTTTTTATGCTTTTTAACAAAGTCGTAACGCGTACGAAGGTAGTGGGCCACTTCGTCGCCGATGTTTTCACCTTTATAGGCAAGGTGCTGTTGCGAGGTCTGCTCACGAAAGGAATTGAGCAAAGCAATTAACAATCCCATCTTGCCGCCAAAATATCTTTGGATCAGCGAGTCGTTCACATCGGCCTTTAACGCAATTGCCCGAGTGGTTGCTCCCTCGTAGCCACATTTTGAGAAAATATCTAACGCGGCCTTTAACAAACGCTTTTCGCTATCTTCCTTGTCATATTTTTTACGGAGCTTCACATTTATCCCCTTTTGATTCATCTTGTATCATTATCGGTCCACATTCAAATTTTTGTAAGCAAGCGCTTGATTTTCGATCTTTTGACGCCGACAATAGATTGTAAGCAATTGATTACAAACCGGAGTTGATCATGAGCGCATCTTTGATACTCGCATTCTTTTTAAGCTTTGCTTTCGCCAATGAAAGCCAACCGTTTTTGACATTGGATGAAGCCTTACAAGAGTCGCTTCACCAATCTCCGGATATTCAAAAATTAGAGGCTCATCGTTCGGCCGTCGCATGGAAACATTTTGAAGCATTGGGCACCGGATTTTTGCCCAAACTCTCCCTCGATGCTCATCACTTTTTTGATGAGAAATATTCGTACACCACGATCAATTTTGGCGGCAGCCCCACTCCATTTGCCGGATTTTACCCCGCCAACGAAGCCACTCTTAAAGCAAGCATTCCGATCTTTGATGGTTTTAGCAGTATGAAAATGCTTAGTGCATCGGCGCTCGAAAAAGAAGCCGCAACCGCGCAGCTCGATTTTGCCCAGTTTCAATTGCGTCAAGAAGTGCGCCTCGCATTTTTTAGAGCACTTGCCGCAAGCGAACTTCAAAATGTGGCCCAACAAAACGTCACCACACTCGAAGATCATTTAAAACAAGTCGACAATCAAAAAAAGGGTGGCGTGGCCACAAGCTATGATCTTTTACGAGTGCAAGTGCAGCTGAGTGAAGCACGTGCCGATGCCATCGATGCCGAAGACAACGTGATTATCGCCCGAAAAAAATTGACTCAATTGATGGGTCAAGAGGTGGATCAAAGAAATCTGATGGGTCAACTTCCGGTTCCCGAAACCCAAAAAGTAAAAGACTTGAAATGGGAAGCCACGGTTAAAGATCGAAAAGATTTGCAAGCGATGAACTATCAAGCCCAAGCCGCAGCCAAAGAACATGATGCGGCAAGTACTTGGCTCGTCCCATCGATTTATCTTGGTGGCCAGTATGGATTTTATGAATCACAAATTGTTGATAGCTCTGTCCACAACACTGGCAATTATAAAAATGCCTATAATGTTGGTGTTTACATGCGATGGAATTTGTTTGATGGCGGCGTGAGTCTCGCAAAAGCCAAAGAGGCAGCCTTTCGTCAAGTCGAGTCCGAACGCGCTGTGCAATCAGCTCAGCTCCAAGTTCCCACCGATTTTGAATATTGGAAGCGCCGATTTTTGAGTAATTCTGATCATTACACTTCTAAAAAATTCGATATCGACCGATCAAAGGAGAGTGTTCGACTTGCAAAAGAAGAACAACGCGCCGGAACAAGAACCAGCACCGAGACTCTCGATGCTGAACTTGATTTGTTTCGTGCACGAGCGGGAGTGGTCAATGCCCTCCTGAATTCAGCCGAAGCAAAAATACGACTCGAACAAGCCTTAGGAAGGGAAATATAAAGTGGCCACCATGAACGCAATTCCAACACCAAAAGAAGATCCAATCAGCCCACCAAAGTCGAACACTCGACGCAATCAACTTCTCACAGTAGTGGGACTGTTGCTGGTTGCTGGCGGATGTTATTTTGTTTACGACGCCTACTTTTTTGTCTCCACCGACAATGCGATGGTGCAGGCCCAAACCACTTTGCTTTCAGCACGTGTGGGCGGCTTGATCGTCAAAGCCGAAGTTAAAGAAAATCAAAAAGTGAAAAAGGGCGATGTGCTGGTTGAAATCAAAGCCGAAGACTATCAAGCCATGGTTGATCTTTCTTCTTCTGATCATGGATCACTTGCCGATCAGGTACATGGTGCAGAAATCAACTATCGCCGAACACTTGATCTTTTGCATAAAGGGGCTTCAACCCAAGAGCGTCTTGATGCGGTCGAAACCCAATACCGCAGTTTAAAAAATAAATTAAAAGCATCCGAAGCCCTAATGACCACGGCCTCTTTAAATTTAGGCTACACAAAAATCACCGCACCTGCAGATGGTGTGATTGGTAGAAAATCTTTTGAAGTGGGAATGCTCGCAAGTCCAGGTCAACCGCTCTTAGGTTTTGTTGAGGGCAATGAGCGCTGGGTTGTCGCAAATTTAAAAGAAACCGACATGGACCATATTGTTCCAGGAAATAAAGCTAAAGTCAGCGTTGACGCTATCTCTGGTCGAGAATTTGAGGGCGAAGTCGAAAGCATTAGCCCCACCACGGGCGCCACATTTTCGTTACTTCCTCCCGATAACGCCACGGGAAATTTCACAAAAGTTGTGCAACGAGTTCCTGTTCGCATTAAGCTTTTAAACTTAAGCGAAAAAGATATCGATCGTTTACAATCCGGCCTCTCAGCCGAAGTAAAGATTCGAGTTCACTAAAGGAACTTAAATGAATGTACGCGTAGTTCTGATTGTCATCACAGCGGCGATTGCGTCGCTTCTTGAAATCATCGACTCCTCTATCGTTAACGTTGCCATTCCCACCATGATGGGAAATATCGGAGCAACCCTCGACGAAATCAGTTGGGTCACAACGGGCTACATGATCTCAAATTCCATCGTCTTACCCATTGCTGCTTGGCTCGGCACTCGACTGGGCCGCAGAAATTATTTTACCGGCGCCATTCTTCTTTTTACTTTGTCTTCACTCGCATGCGGACTCGCTCCGAACCTGACCCTCTTAGTTTTTTTTAGAATCATTCAAGGTATGGCGGGCGGCGCACTTCTCCCCACCTCCCAAACTTTAATTCAAGAGGCATTCCCTCCCGAAAAACGCGGGATCGCCATGGCCATTTTTGGTTTAAGCGTGATGGTTGGCCCAGCACTTGGGCCCACACTCGGCGGATATCTTACCGACAACTTTGGTTGGCGCTCGATTTTTAATGTGAATGTTCCATTGGGATTATTGGCCGCGGGCTTAGCGTGGGCCAACGTTCACAATGTCAATTACGAACAAAAAGGTTCGAGCAAGGTCGATTGGACCGGCCTCTTTTTATTGTGTGTGGGCGTTGGATGTTTTCAATATATTCTTGAGCGTGGTGAGACCGAAGGTTGGTGGGATTCAAACATCATCAAAACGTGTAGCGTAGCTGCGGTATTTGGAATCGTAGGATTTATTTATTGGGAACTCAAAATCCCTAATCCAATTATGAACCTTAGACTTTTTAAAAAAAATGTTTTGCGTGCAGGAACACTTTTGATGCTCGCACTGGGCGTGATGCTTTATGCGTTGACCTTTGCGGTCCCCGTTTTTGTGGCGCGTGTGATGCCTCAAATGAATGCCACCCAAACCGGTCTTTTATTTATGCCCGGATCGATTGCAACAGCTCTATTTATGTTGCCTGTGGGAATGCTCACCCAAAAAGTAAATCTCAAAGTGTTAACCCTCTTTGGAATTTGTATGGGCGAAGCTTCGGTTTTATTTATGGCGCATTTTAACACCGACACTGGCGTTAATATGATTTTGTTTCCGCTGATTTTGCGCGGGATCGGCATGGCGTTTTTGTTTATCCCCATCAATCAAATGGTGTTGGGCGATTTTGACGGCGCAGAGCTTGGCCAAGTGTCAGGAATGCAAAACTTTTTTCGTCAAATGGGTGGAAGTATAGGCATTGCCTCGCTCGACACTTTGCTCACCCGGTTTGGATCACAAAACTATAATGATTTAATGAGCCAAGTCTCGGCACTCAATCCCACCGCTTATAATACCTTTGTCCAAAACGCGGCGATGTCGGGAACCAAAATGTCGAGCGCTGTGGGACTGTGGAGTCAAACCACAATGGCCACCAAAGCGCTTGCGGGCCGAGTGGGCCAGCAAGTTTTTGTGATGAGTTTTGATCAATTGTGCTGGGTGATTTTTGGAATCGTTGCACTCAGTCTAATTCCACTCGCCTTGATCAAACCCTCGCGTCGCGGCGGCGGACCCATCCTCGATGCGCATTGATCGTTAGATTTCACGTTTTTTCAACAACACACATACTGCAAACATTTATGAATCACTCATCTCTTATTTAAGGGATGAGCGTGGGCTTTAAATTTGCTAAGTGAATTCAAAGCCTATTCAAAATTTTTTGGAGTTGATGATGTTTTCTGTTGTCGCCCTTTTAGTTAGTGTTGGAATTGCCAATCAAGTTGCATTTGCCGATGTGAAAGCGTCAGTTGTGGAGCAAAAATTTGCGGCGGTCACCACCCAAAAAACTCCGACCGGTGACTACACTCTTGGTGATGTGAGGGTGTCGCAACGAGAACTCTCTCCGCGTCAGGTCACTTTTTACGTGGACCTCTTAGAATCGATTTTGAGAGAGCAAGTCAATAAAGAGAGCATCTTGCTCCTCGCTCCCCCAAACCAAAAAACCTCTTTAAGTTATAAAAAAGAAGATATTCATCTTGTTGCTGGCGTACGAACACAGCGTAAGATTCAATTCGAACCGGGTTCTTTCACGGCTCAAACGACCAAATCTGTACTTACCGGACCGTTTTATTTGCAGACGGCCACCAAGTATTGTCGTGTCTTCGAAGAACAGAATAAAAATTTTGGTACAACTTCGTTTATACCCACATTTTGGAAAGCATCCGGATCTACGCGGCTCATCGTTGAATGTATCACTGACTCCACAAAAAGTGATCAAGGCATTGAAACCTACATTTTGGTTTTAAACTCGAAGACTCCTGATCTTAGCGAGACACCTTTTTATCCCTAACTTTTTGATTGATTGACCACAGCATTTTGTTGCGAATACCAATTGCCCGCAAATGAGATTTTTTGTCGAACTCTCACTCACACAATTTTCACTGTGTTCTTAAGCTCGGAGCGATTACTCAATCAAAAGCTAGACCATGACATGCCACAACTGAATAGCCTTTCATGGCAGCCGCTAGAGGAATGGGACAAGATCGGTCGTCAAAGCCAAGTAAGATCAGTTTCTTCCGATGTTGGTCTACTCGTCACACCACAATTTTTTTATTTCGCGATTAGACCTAAACAGAAAGTCCACACGGATTGCAATTGCCGAATTCTTAAAGTCTTTACATCTAGCTTCAAAACCTTAGTTGTTGGCTTTCGTTAAGTCACCCGCTAAATATAATTCGCAAACCGACGACCGAATCATTTCACTTAACCTACGCTCGACAATCTTGGGATCATATATTTTTATCGCTGTGGGTAACATCCTCGCGAGATTCAGTTTTAAATACTTGTCGAACTCTGCAACCGCCATCGAAAATTGAGCGATGTTTTCAGCCTCTTCATAAACTTGCCCGCGCATTTTAATGGTTTTATAAACGGTCATTTGGGCCCGTACTCCATGAGCGGTGAGATAAGCTTGATTCACCACAAACCGAAAATTAATACTTAAGTGATCCTTCAAACCCTTTTCGATCAACACCGATTGCCAAGAGATCTTAAGAGCGGCAACTTGATCAATTAAAATTTCTTTAAGTCGAGCATCGTAAGCCATAAATCTTTTTTGTAGGTCTAAAGAGATGCCGCTATCAGCAGGTAACTCAATCTGCGCATTTATTTGTCCCGAGGACATCAACTGATACGCGTGGCTCAATGTTTTTTCTGCCAAGATTTCGGGAGTGGCCTGTTTTGCAAGCTGCAACAAAGGGATCATTTTGGCTTTGAGATTTTTTTCTTTTTCTTCAAGCTCCACAACTTGAGCCTGCAGAGCCTCAAGTTGTTTTTGAGCCTCAGCGATTTCTTGAGCTTGAAAACTTAAACTCTCAGGAATATCGATCCCGCGATCAATGGCCTCGGTTAAAATTTGCTCTAGGGTGAGGGTTGATTCTTTAACCCGTACCCGAAGCCGCTGAATCTTTTCTGGAAAATTTTTAAGATCCTCAGCAATTTCATTTCGTCGAATTGCAAAATCAAGATGCGGATAATGCAGATCCTCTAACGAAGGCCGAACGACCTTTATTAAAAATGAAATCTCGTTTGCGGTTAGTTTTGAAACTTCTAGACCGCGCATTTGTGTTTCTGCTTCGTTCAGAGCTTCGGTACAAAGTCTCAAGGTCAACCGAATCGCCTGATCCTCTGCGAGCCCTGTGCGGTCAGCATCAAGCGAGATCGCCTGAATCAATTTGGATTCCAAACGAACCGCAATCTCAATCGCTTTGACTTCGTTCTCGGCAAGTAAAAAATCTTTTTCATTGCTTCGAGTTTGAGCAAAACTAAAGCATGACAAAAACAAAACAATTTTTAGCATAACCGCGTTTATACCGTGACTTAGCCGCGAGATATAGAGCGTGAGCCCTTTTACAAAAACTGTCCAAAACGTTAACACTTTACAAACTAAAAATCGGCCCCATGTTTAACGGATTCAATCTAGGAGGATTCTTTGAGATATCTACCCGTATTGCCTGTGAAGGGTTTAGTGTTATTCCCCAATATGAGTATTCCATTGCGCATTAAAAGGCCGATGAGTGTTGCTGCGGTTCAAAATGCGTACAATGCCGATCAAACAATTTTAGTAGTTGCCCAACGCGACGATGCCGAAAAACTTGACCAGAGCAATCTGTTTCAAACCGGTGTGCTCGCCAAAATAGAATCCCTAAAAGGAACTCCTGAAGAGGGATTTCAAATTCTGCTCAGGGGTTTAAGTCGATTTCAAATCGAAGAGTATCAGACTGATCAGTACATCAAAGCTATGGGTGTTGAAGCTCCCGATCGCGATGATTTGGATCCCCAAACCAAAAATGCCTTGATCACAACTCTAAAAACAATGGCCCAACAGACCTATGGATTAATTCCTGTGGACACGCGTCAATTGTCTGAGCTTGTTTCGGGAATCGATGATCTTTCAACACTTGTTGATGTGTGCGCGACCCAACTCGACTCCGATGTTTTACAAAAACAAAAATTGGTTGAGATGATTGATCTCAAAAATCGATCGCTTGAGCTTTTGACCATGATGCAAAAACAAAAAGAGCAGCTCGAAGTTCAAAGCGATATTCGTGAGCGCCTCAACACAAAGCTGGGGCAACAGCAGCGCGAGAATATTTTGCGCGAACAACTCAAAACCATTCGTGAAGAGTTGGGTGAGACCCAATCAAAGACCGACTTGCGTTCAAGTATCGAAAAAGCTCAGATGCCGTTGGATGTCCAAAAAATAGCACTGGATGAACTCACCCGCATGGAGAGTATGGGCCCCAGTTCGCCCGAGTCTCACATGATTCGCACCTACATCGAAACTTTGATTGCGATGCCGTGGGCAATTTCATCGGGTTCTGATTTTGCCAATCTTGATATTGAGCATGCTAAACAGATTTTAAATAAAGATCATTATGGTTTAGACAAAATTAAAAAACGAGTCCTTCAGCATTTGGCGGTACTCAAACTTCGTCAATCCAACCGCGGTCAGATTTTATTATTGGTTGGTCCTCCAGGAGTGGGTAAAACCAGTCTCGGCAAAAGTATTGCCGATGCGATGAACCGCAAGTTCGTTCGTGGAAGTCTTGGTGGCGTGCGCGATGAATCTGAAATTCGTGGACACCGTCGCACTTACATTGGCGCCTTGCCGGGACGAATCCTTCAGGGATTAAAACGTGTGGGACAAAACGATGCGGTCTTTATGTTGGATGAAATCGACAAATTGGGTCGCGGATTCCAAGGTGATCCTGCGTCTGCTCTGCTGGAAGTTTTAGATCCAGAGCAAAACTCAAACTTTTTGGATCATTATTTGGATGTGCCCTTTGATTTGTCGAACGTGTTTTTTATTGCCACCGCAAATAGTCTCGACACCATTCCTGGGCCTTTGCTTGACCGAATGGAAGTGATCGAAGTCAACGGCTACACCACAGCCGAAAAACTTCACATCGCAAAAAACCATTTGTTTAAAAAACAAATCAAAGAGCATGGAATGTCTGAGTCACAACTTAGTATTTCAGACGAAGCATTGTTGCGGGTGATCTCCTCCTACACTCGCGAAGCGGGGGTCAGGGATCTCAATCGGCAACTTGCAACGATTTGCCGAGGCATGGCTGAGGCTGTGGTCACAAGCCAACGGCCTGTGCATGTGGAAGTCCAAAATCTCTTGGAACTGCTTGGGGCCGAACGTTTCGCTCACGAGGTGGCCGAGCAAGTTTCGGCGCCTGGAGTTGCCACCGGTTTGGCGTGGACACCGATGGGCGGAGAGATTTTGTTTATCGAAGCCAATAGCATGCCCGGAAAAGGCAATTTGATTATTACAGGTCAATTGGGTGAAGTGATGCGCGAATCGACACAGATTGCTTTAAGTCTTGTGCGGTCTCGACTTGCACATCTCATTCCCAACTTTGAGTATTCGACCAAAGATATTCATGTGCATGTGCCAGCTGGAGCAATTCCAAAAGATGGTCCCTCTGCTGGGGTCACCATGTTAACTGCGCTTGCTTCGCTTTTGACCGATCGAGGTGTCAAACCCAAACTCGCAATGACGGGTGAGCTGACGTTGCGGGGTGCGGTCACTCCGGTCGGGGGCATAAAAGAAAAGGTCATTGCGGCTCACCGTGCAGGTGTCGAAACAATTATCTTGGCCGAGAAAAATCGCAAGGACCTCCTCGATATTCCAGAGGAGATCAGATCAAATTTAAAATTTCATTTTGTCAGCACCGCGAGTGAGGTTTTAAAAATTGCTCTTGATTTGGATTGTGTCTCGCTCAAGGTGGCTGCAACCCCGGCAGTTTCTACTCCGGCTGCGGCGTCTTAGGTCTTTGTTTAAATAAAATAATCTCACAGATATGATCTGGAGGTGTTGGGACTAAATGTTTCAACACCTCATGATTCTCGCTATGAGATATCCACCAAACTCCCAAAAGTTTTTTTAACCGTTCACCCCGCCGCGAGGGCGATTGATTTAATATAACAAAAAGCTCTCGAGTGTGAATGGGATCGTCCAAGTGTTTGATCAGTGAGTCTTGGACCTCAACGTTGGAATTCTTAAGATCAGCGGCAAGCAATATTCCCAAACTTTTATTTTGTCCCTGGAGCTGCACCAGTTTTAAAACCATCGCTTCGCTTAAAGGCAAAGATTGATCACTCGCACGAAGGTACTCTGCCAAAATTTCACTCAAGCCCTTTGTGTGACTTCCTTTTAGAGAGTTGTCGGTAAGAAATGAAACCGCATTCTCCTGAAGTTTTTGGGTAAATCGAGATTGCTGAAGAGCTGCCAAATAAACCTGACTTAAGAATGCAATTTGCGACAGCGTGCTGGGCTCAAAATTTTGCACCGTGGGCACATCGAGGATGGGCGTCTGACTTAATTCACGATTGATCTCTTCGGCTTTTCTGAGATCTGAATCATTGGTGTTTTGGTGATCATTCAAAAACTTAGCATAGTAATGGGGTGCAAAAATTAGCATCTCGGCTCGATGACGGTCACTCAAATGGCCTTTCAATGCACCGACCGGACTCATTTGCGAGCTATTAATAATTTTAAGGTAAAATACTCGTTCGAGCTCATTCAGCACTCCTACAACAACGTCCTCAATACTGGATTGCAACTCAGGCCGATCTTCGATGATTTCCTTAATTAATTTTTCGCGCCCAGGAATTTTTGATTTCATGATCCTTGTTAGATTTGATGAGTTGCGCGGAGCTTCAGAAATAAAGCTCACCACATCATCGATAAAATCTTGGACAATAATTGAGGTCTCAAATTTTGATCTCACCTGATTGATTGAATCAATATAGGGCCGTAGATCTGCGCCAAAATTTACGAATTGCTTCCAAAATTCTAAAATTCCCAGCCGCTCCTGCATCTCTTTATAAGAAAGGGGTGGCGTACTGATGTATTCTTTTATGACCTCTTGGACGTCAGTAGCGATTGCTCTATGAATATGTCCAGGAGTCGTCCTCATTTCTTGCTCATTGGCCACAGCAAGATTTTTTGTACGCACCTTAGCTTCAATCTTTCGACTGAGTTCTTCAGGTAAATTGTAATTATAAAATTGAGTCGAATTAAAATATAAAATAAATGAAACAATCTCGGGCGTTTTCTTGGTTTGAAGCGCAAACGTTCTGGCTACCTCAAAATCTTGAGTCACCAATAAATAATTTTCGACGAGTGGCGCAAGGTCAGGATCGCTGAGAGTATCGTCCTGTCCAAAATGGCGATACACAGCATGGACATATTGCCTCATGGCCTCATCTCTTTGAGCACCATTGCCCTGCATTTGATTGATCAACTGCCAAATAAAAGCGGTCTTTTTTTTATCATCTCGACGCACCAAAACATGCGGCGCTTTTTCGACCCGCTTTTGATCAAGCGAATGGATCGAGGCTTGTGTAAATGAACCCACAACTATGCTGGCTATAAAAACGAGATTTTTAAAATTTTTCATTTGAGTGGTGGCGAACTTAGCCCAACTTAAATTTTTAAGCGAACTAAAAAGCCGCTGATCTCAGCGGCTTTTCAATAATACAATTCTGTTTATTTTAACAGTTCTCTAACGTTTTGAAAGTTTGCTCAAAAGCCGGAGCATTTCTAAATAAACCCAAACAATTGTGATCATCAGTGCAAATCCACAATACCATTCCATATATTTTGGGGCTTTCATTTTCGAAGCACTTTCGATCATACCAAAATCCATAATAAGATTAAGCGATGCCACACCAACCACAACTAATGAAAACACAATCCCTACTGGACTACCCTCATGAATAAAGGCCATAGGATGACCAAACATCATCATGACCAGATCCACAACATAGCAAAGTCCAACAGCCATAGTTGCACCCACAATAGTGGAACGAAAACGATCGGTAGGTTGCAAGATCCTTAAACGATAAAGACCGAGCATGAGTCCCAAACAGCCAATGGTCAAAACCATCGCATTGAACACAACTCCAGGCATGCGGTAATCATACATCGCAGAAATAAATCCGAGAGCCAAACCCTCTGCCACAGCATAGGCAGGCGCAAGAAGTGCCGCCTTTTCTTTATTGAAGGCTAAAATAAGGGCAAGGATCAGTCCGCCAATAACACCACCCATTCCGAGTGCTTGACCCGTCGGCGTCTCGGACATGCTCCAACTCAGTGATGCAGCAGCAGCAAGAATCACAAATAATAAACCTGTTTTATTTATTGTACCAGTCACTGTCATTGCCATCGTATCGGCGGTTTCGCCAAACATAATTTGTTTAATCGTTTTTTGATTTAATACCGGATTATTTGATTCCAAATTGACCTCCAAGTTGAGATGATTCTAGCCCACAATTTTTTAATATTCAGTTAATTTTTACTTATACAGAGGCAGCTCAGCGAGCTTAGCCAACTCAGGTCCAACATAAACATTTTGGGCCGAAACCTTACCCTCTAGCTTTTGGCTTTCGGTAGATAATTCAGAAGTCTCGGTCCTTTTGTTTCTTCTTTCGATGGGTGGGTTCAGTTTTGACGATCGCTCGACAAGCTGAGATTTTTCAAGAATTTCGCTTGGAAGATTTTCGGCTTCACTCAAAACCGCAATAAATTCATTAGCCATATAGTAATCAATTTGCACTCGCCGCTTTAAAGCATGTGACATTTTACCAATCACAGTAACGATGCGGTCGCGGTCTTCGGGGTTTAAGCTTTCGGCAAATTCATAATCTTGGATTTTTTGCAAATGGAGCAACAACGGTCCGAGCCCCTCCGGAGTGATCACGTGAACCCGATAAGATCCCATATTCAAAAGAGTGTCGCCGATCACACCAATGGCAGAATTAGGAACCACAAAGTAAAGATCTTTTTTGACCTCTTCGCTCTTTAAATACTTTTTTGCCGCCTCCGCCTGGGTGCGAATGTAGCTCGAAAAATTTGAAAGATCGGTTCCTTGGGGGGATTTAGAATCTAGCACGACATACTCGTCAGAGATTTTAATCACATTGTCGGGCTTACCTGAAAAAGGAAACTTTTCCTTTGTCACATAGTCCATCTGAAATTGTCGGCAGACCGCTTGGATTTTGGTTTCGACCTCTTGCTCGTGACGAAGCCAAGTGTCTTTCAAAAGTTTATGTTTTAATTCCTCAGACTCAGATTTGAGTTTTGCTTCATGCTCACGCTGTCGTTGCAAATTTTCATAAGCAATCGTTAATCGCTCAACCTGAAGGCTGACCTGCTTTTGTCTAAAAGGTTCTTGTTCTTTTAATGTTGCAAACTCAACTCTCGACTGCTCAACATTTTGCCTTTGCTCCTGAATTGAAGCCTTAAGTTCGCGGTTTTGAACTTCTAAATTTTCGATGGCAAACGCGGATCGTGCCCGCTCCTCGCGAAGTTGAACCACAATTGCGGTCAGCTCCTTTTTTTGGCGAAAAGCAAAAACCAAGGCTAGGCCCGCGCCAACAACAATCCCGCAAAAAACGTATAGTGCTTCCATAGATTTGGTGATACCACTCAAATTAAGATGAGTCTAGTGCCATGAGCACTTAAAACATTAATTTTATCAGGTTTATATGGGTAAAAAAGCTCAAAAAAATACAATTGATGGTTTTAGTCTTGCTGAAAGAGTGCGCTATTTTCGCCAACGGCGAAATCTTTCGCAGACCGATTTGGCTCGCACCTCCAAAGTGTCTCAATCCACTATTGCCCAAATTGAGTCAGGCCGAAAAGATCCTTCGATGACCACTCTAAAAAAATTGTGTCACTCTCTCGAGGTTGAACTTGCGGTTTTATTTTCGGGCGATCAAGTTCATGTGTTTGATATGATTCGGCTTCGCAAGCGCTACAAATCGGCTCATGATTTGAGTCCCACTTTGTACAAAGCTTTGGGCGAAGTGATCCGCTTTGCGCGCACGATTGACTTTATTGATTAGCGCCCGATACACAGAATAAATGTCATCAGACCAAACCGAAAAGCCTCATCTCGATCGGGCACTTGGACTTTATTCGACCACAGCGCTTGTGATTGGTTCGGTCATTGGCTCAGGAATTTTTGTTTCTTCCGCAGGTATGGCTCGCGGCTTACCTAGCGGATGGATTTTGATTTCGGTTTGGGCTTTTGCTGGAGTGATGACGGCTCTTGGTGCTCTTACCCAAGCCGAACTTTGTAGCCGCATGCCCTTAACCGGCGGCTTGTATTTGTACTTTCGCGAAATCTTTGGTGACGCTTTGGCCTTCTTTTATGGCTGGGCCAATTTTATGATTGCAGGCTCGGGTGCGATTGCGGCGATCTCATTTATTTTTGCCGGCTACCTTGGCGAATTTATTCCGCTCTGGCACGCCCCTTCCGAATGGCAGACCTGGGCGATCCATATTCCCTACGTGGGATCTTTATTTCCAGCGGCAGACCTTGGCGAAAAAATCATCGGATCTCTTTTGATTTTATTTTTGACCGCGCTCAATGTTCAGGGCGTAAAACTTGGAGCTCTGGTCCAGAGTGTATCGTCCACCGCAAAAATTTTGGCGATAGCGGTAGTTGTTGTTGCCGCTTTTATTTTTCATGGCAGTTGGTCTCATCTTGCTCAAACTCCTTCAACCAGCATCTCCTCGATCAGCCTTCTGACATTGTGTTTTACCGCAATGGGTGGAGCATTTTGGGCTTATGATGGTTGGGGCAACGTTGCTTTTATTGGCGGCGAAATTCGCAATGCCCAAAAAACTCTTCCGCGTGCCATCGTGATGGGCGTGGGTATTGTGATGAGCACCTACCTCGCGGTCAATTTGGCATATCTTTATGTTTTGCCTTTGGCCAATATCGCCAATGCGCCCGGCGACCGCGTTGCCTCCCTCCTGATGAATACGGTGTTAGGAAGTTACGGCACACTGATTGTTGCCTTATTGATTTTGCTTGCGACCTTTGACACCGTCAACTCAACCATTCTCACAAATGCTCGAGTTTATTTTGCAATGGCGAACGAAGGTTTGTTTTTTAAAGCGGCGGGCCAGATTTCTCCAAAACATCACACACCGGCATTCTCATTGTGGATGCAATGTGCTTGGTCCATCGTGCTGCTAGTGAGTGGATCTTTTGACCTTGTCACAAGCATGTACGTGTTTATCAATTGGTTATTTTATTTTTTAATTCCTGTAGCTCTTTTTATTTGGCGCAAACGTCCCTTAGGGCGATTCGATGCGACCTTTAAGGTTCCATTTTATCCTTGGCTGCCCCTTATTTTTGCCATCTTTACTTTTGCTTATGTGGTGCAAACGTTTGTGGGTGACGTGCAAGCTTATCAAGCGGGCGAACAACCCACCGTAAAAAGTCTGATGGGCCTTATTTTGGTTTTACTTGGCACACCTGTTTTGCTCTATCTTAGACGCCAAAAATTTTGCTCAAATAAACAATAATTATTTAAATAATGATTTACGATTCTGCGCGTTGATTTTTGCGAGATGTGGCGAATACTCACTCGAGGGGAAATTTTGAACTCGATTTTCAATCCTAATAGGGTTTGTGACCTGTTCAGATGGGTCTAGCGCTTGCAGCTTTATGTGTTCTAACCTAACTAGGAGATTATAAATGGATAACAAAAATTCTAATGACAAATCGTTACGCGACAAAGTTGGCGGAGCAGTAGAAAAACTCGGCCATAAAATCGCCGATGCTGGTGCCGAAAAACTAGGCCAAAAAATTCATGATTTGGGCGACAAGATCGAAGACCATCATAAAAACCCCGCTCATCCTCACACAATTAAAAAGTAATTGTTCGAGTTTTTAGGGTCCGCAGGCTATGTTTGCGGACCTTATGTCTTTAAGTACCGGATTTCATTTCGACCATCGGCAGTTTCGCTTTTCTGGCTATTCAATTGCCGGCACCTCCACCAGTCTCGTTTTTAAAAATGCTAAATTTTGCTTCGATGTGGGTCAGGGGCTTCCATTTCAATTATTGGCCGAGCATTTTTTTATTTCGCACGGACATCTTGATCATGCCGCTGGCATTCCGTGGGTCGTCTCTCAACGGAGTATGCGGGGGCTCACTTCCAATTTTTATGTTCCAAAAAGTTTGGTCGTTCCCTTAACAAAAATTATGGAGACATGGGAAGAGGTCGAGCAGTACAAATTCAATTATCATTTGCAAGCTCTTGAAGCGCCGATCGAAATTGATTCTTTTTTGATTAAACCCTTTAAAACATTTCATCGCATCGATTCTCAGGGGTATCTGGTTTATGAAAATAAAAAACGGCTAAAATCTGAATATCAAAATTTTAGCCAAAACCAAATTCGTGAGATCTATAAAAGTGGCCAGAGCCCAAGCGAGCATTTTTTTTCGCCGGTATTTGGATTTACAGGTGACACCCAAATCGAATTTCTAAAGAGCGATCCAGATCTTGCGAATGCAAAAATTCTTTTTGTCGAAGCCACATTTTGGGATGATAAAAAAACAATCGAACATGCCCGTCAGTGGGGACATCTTCATGTGGATGAGATTATTCAATCGCTGGATCGATTGCATAATGAAAAGATCGTGCTGATCCACACCTCGGCCAGATACTCAAAAAAAGATCTTGATCAATTTCTGGAACAAAAATTAAGTCCACAACTGCAAGACCGGGTTTTGCTCTTTCCTCGGGATTAAGCTTTACGCAAAAACAAAGATAACCAAAATTCTCCGATATCAGCATTACAGCTAAACAACAAAGCTTGTTTAGCCACCGACTGCTGATGCATCGCCAAGCCTTTCCCGGTAATGGTCGATGGGATAGCTAATCCAAAATCAAAACCTTTTTCGTTGATTGGACGTCGGGCGGTGCCATAAATAATATTAAGAAGTTCGCTACAGGCATCGCAATTGTCGCCGTCGATTGCCGCCACTTTTTCGCCAAACAATTTTTCGAGCATCATCAAAAAAGATTTTTCGGGAAAGCTCAAGGCGAGGGATCCTACAAAATGGGTCGAGCTTAAAGACAATGTGCTCAACACTTCACTTCTAGGCAAAGCTTTGGCATCGGTCATTTTGTATTGCACGTCCACGTCGATCTTGGCCTGAATATCAAAGGCTTTTTTGATCGCATCCTTAAAGTAGCCGCAGAACACTTCTAAGCTATTCGTCATCAATCCCCCTATTTTACTTATGTGCGGTAAAGACAAAGGCTGGAGGGATATTTCGCCATTCAACAGCCGAACGTTCAACCGATTTAAATTTTTTGTTGAGTTGATTCAAAAAATGCTGTGCTGCGGGCGACCACACAACCGTTAAGCAGACGTAAGTAATAAATCTTCCTCCTGGCTCTAAAGATTCATAAATAGCATCGAGTGTGGATTGCCGCAAAGATTCAGGAAATATAGACCAAGGCAAACTCGACACCACATTGCTTACCGAATTTTTTTTGACATGATCTAATAGTTTGTCTGCACCGCACTGTTCAAAATGAAGTTTGGGATAGTGCTCACGCATAAAGCTCACCATCTCAGGACTAATCTCAATGCCTAAATATTTTGATTCGATTCGTGGCGCTAAAAATTGGGTGATCGCTCCCGTTCCCACACCAACCTCGACAATCAGGTCATCGAATTTTGGAATCTGTTTGAGCATCCTTTGAGCCAAAGCTTTTGAGGTGGGAAAGATAGTGGACACTTCCATTGGATTTTTGATTGCCGCTTTTAAAAACTCCGCAATGTCTTTTTTCATTTAGAAAATATCCTTTTCATGCGGCTCCTTCGAGATTCCCACTTTTTTTTCAAGCTCAATCAATCGCTTGCGCATTTCGGCCACGGTCTTCATCGCATTGATGTTTCGCATGTACTCGGCCATCGGCAACAGAGGCAATCCGGCATAAACCCCTGGTTTTAAAACATTCTGCACAACTCCGGCCCGATGAGCAAAAATCACATCATCTGTAATTTTAAGATGATCAATAATTCCTGTTTGGCCACTGGCGCGTACCCGATTTCCGATTGTGGTCGAGCCCCCCACACATAAGCCCGCGGTCAAAAGACAATCTTCGCCAATTTGTACATTGTGTCCAATGTGAATTAAATTATCTAATTTGGTTCCGGCACCAATGCGTGTCTCGCGGTATGCAGCGCGATCAATACAATTGTTTGCACCAAGGCGAACCCGATCTTCTAAAACAACAATTCCTGTTTGGGGGATGTAAATACTTTTGGCTTTTGAGGTCTGTGCAAAACCATAACCCTCTGAGCCCACCACACTGCCTGCACCAATCACACACTCATTACCAATAAGGCTGCCGTGATGAATAACCGCTTTAGGGTGAACGATGGTTTCATTGCCGATTTGAACATCATTTTCGATGACCGCACCGGCCATAATTCGACAATGCCTGCCGATGCGAACATTTTGGCCGATCACCACATGCGGCTCGATCACAGTGAGATCGCCAATGATCGCTGTTTCATGAATCACACTGGTCGAATGAATTCCATCAAACCCCGTCTGAGAAAAATCGCGCGAAGCATAGCTTTTCTTTAAGATCGCGTGAGCAAGACCGACGTTATCCGCAATCAATAGGCCGATTTTTGGTTTGTTGCGAAAGCTCTCGGCCAAAGATGGGGTGGTCACCACTGCGGTAAATTCACGTGCGAGGACAGGTGCAACGTATTCTTTTTTATCAACAAAGATCAAATCACCAAGTTGACAATCCTCAACCGGTGACAGTTGGGCGATCAAATGATCTTGCTCGCCTTCAACACTTTTGATCAGTCCAGATGCCAAAAACTCTTGGGTAAAATCGCGAATCGTTTTGTTAATCAGCATGTGTCTCCCTTACGCTCAAGGACTACCTTGAATTGACAAAAATAATCTACTTCAAACCAATCATATTTGGTCCTCGACAAACGTCAGCATGTTTGTTGCGAGATGTGAAAGACAATCAAAATATGGCATAATACTTTTTCAACAAGGAGAAAACTCATGTCGACCGCGCCCCTCATTGCTCTATTTTCTTTAACATTTGCCGCATACGCAGTGGATTACACGCCAGGAAAATATTCTGTAGATCCTGCCCATTCGAAAGTGGGATTTGAAATTCCACATTTGGTCATCTCAACTGTCGAAGGCCGTTTTTCAAAATTTGATGGCGAGATTGAACTTGATAAAAAATTTGAAAAATCAAAAGTAAATGCCAATGTCACTATCGAATCTGTTGATACCAATGAACCCAAACGCGATGAGCATCTTCGCAGTGCCGAATTTTTTGATACCAAGCAATTTCCTAAAATGACTTTTAAAAGTACAAAACTCGAAGGAAAGCCTGAGTCGTTTAAAATCACTGGTGATCTCACAATCAAAGGCCACAAAGAAAAAGTGACCTTTGATGGAAAATATTTAGGAACTGTTGCTGACGGCTACGGTAAACAAAAAGCGGTATTTAATGCATCAACCAAGATCAGTCGCAAAACTTATGGCTTAACTTGGAATAAACTTGTTGAAGCGGGCCCTGTGGTTGGTGATGAATTGACCATCGATCTTAAAATTCAAGCAGCGGCTGCAGATGCGCCTGCCAAGAAGACCGCCGCAAATTAAGAGTGCACCACGAGCACCGGAACTGGCGCGTGAAGGATAGCTTCACGCGTGGATTCGCCAAGATAAGACCGCAGTAAAGCATTGCGACTACGAGATCCCATCACAATCACTTCGTAGGGATTTTCGAATTCCTCTTTCAAACTTTCTTTTAAATCTTTTTTAACAATTCGGTAATTAGCCCGAATACTTTTTTTGCCCATCAACGCCACTTTGGCTTTGAGTTGCTTTTCGGCTTCGCGATAAATTTCATCAGAATCTTTATCAAAACTTTTAGGCGCGGAGTCGTTGATAAAATGATCTTCTTGTTTGAGCTGGAGCTCGTCGTACAACGAATGAAAAAGAATGAGTTCAACCCCAAGCCTCGATGCGAACGACAAAGCGTAGAGTTCAGCAGCACTGCTTGTTTTTCTTAAATCGGTGGCCACCAACACCGCCTTTTTATTTTTTAGAAACTGCGCACTCACCTCTTGTGAAACTTTTGGTCCCACAATCAAAACCGGTTTAGAGCTACTTCGCAAAACTTCTTCTGATACCGAAGTCGGCTCAGAGGTCATCACAATCAGCTCGGGCTCAAATTTTCCTTGAGAAAATTTCAATATCTCTTGGGCCGCATGGCCTGTTTTGAGGTGCCCCTCGCACCCTTTCCAATATTGTTTCATGAGCTCATCGAGTTGGCTTTGATGTTGGGAATGCCAATTCTTCATCGCGCTCAATGGTTGAAGCCGCCGAAATGAATTTAAGTCCTCTACACAGACCACATGCAGGTCGGCATGATAGGCCTTTGCAAGATTCGCCGATAACAGCTGGGCGGGTTGTGAGGACAGGTCAAGATTTTCGGCAAAAAGTACGGTTTGTTTCAGCATAGATTTGGTTTTAACACTCTTTAGCTCAAGGCTACAACTTGACCGGAACTCGAAGTCATTTTACATTAGCCGGACCCAAGCTTTAATTATTTCAATCGCACATACTGGCCACAATTTTGAATTACAGAGGATGACTATGCCTTCGCCATTAGAAATTTTAAAGCAGCACTTTCATTTAGAAGTTTTTCGAAAAGGCCAAGAGGGCATTATCGATTCTGTGATTCGCGGCAAAGACGCAATGGCCGTGATGCCCACGGGTGGTGGAAAATCTCTTTGCTATCAACTGCCCGCTGTTTCTTACAATGGGCTTGTGGTGGTGATTTCACCGTTGATTGCCTTAATGAAAGATCAGGTGCGAACCCTTACCAAGTTGGGGATTCGGGCCGGCGCCATTCATTCAGGTCAAGATCTCGCCGAGAAAAAAGCGGTGTTTGAGCTTTTTAAAAAGCGCGGACCTTTTGTTCTCTACATGTCGCCCGAACGGGTTCAACACGAAGGCTTTAGTGGTTGGGCTGCAAAACAAAATATTCGATTGTTTGCGATTGATGAGGCCCATTGTGTGTCGCAGTGGGGTCCTGACTTTCGCAAAGATTATCATAAGCTCAGCGTGCTTAGAAAAATAAAGCCTGACACTCCAATTTTAGCGCTGACCGCAACCGCCACGCCTCAAGTTCTTAACGATATTCAAAAACAATTGGGACTTGATGAGCCGGATCGTCATGTGCACGGGTTTTATCGGCCCAATTTGTATTATCAAATGGAGACCTGTCAGGACGAAAACGAAAAGATCGCATTCTTGCGTAAAGCGGTCGTTCAAACTCCTAAAGGTCGAATACTTATTTACTGCGGCACTCGTCAACAAACCGAAACCACAGCCTCACGACTGCAACGCGAGTTTGAAGGTGTCGGATATTATCACGCTGGGATGTCGGCCGAGTCGCGAAAAGAAGTGCAGGAAAAGTTAGATCGCAATGACCTTCGAATTTTAGCCGCCACAAATGCCTTCGGGATGGGAATTGATTATCCCGATGTGCGACTCGTGGTGCATTTGCAAATGCCCGCAAATATCGAATCTCTTTATCAAGAAATGGGTCGTGCGGGTCGGGATGGACAGATGTCGACGTGTCTTGTGCTCTCATCTAAAAAAGATCGCGGGCTTCACTCGTTTTTTATTCAACGAACCAAAGCTTCGGCTTCGGTGATTCGTCAGCGTTGGAATTCGCTCACCGCAATTACCCAATTTATTGAGAGCGAAGAGTGTCGTCACGGCGCAATCTTGACCTACTTTCGTGATGAAGATCGCATCATTGCCTGTGGACATTGTGATGTCTGCGCGCCGACTTCACCACTCAAAGTCGAAGCTCCTTTGCCTGATGAATTGCCGCTGACCTCACGCCTTAAAAAAGCCAAAAAACCGTTGGTGAAATTTGAGTTGGATTCGCCCGAAGCTCAGGCTCGAGCACTCGTCCTCAAAGATTGGCGCAAGGCCTACGCGCGCGAAAATGATTTGCCTGCGTTTGTGGTTTTTAGCGATAAAACTCTTGTTGATTTGTGTAATAAAAATCCAAAAGATCTTGAGGCACTTTCTCAAGTTTATGGATTCGGACCAGCAAAGATCGAGCAATTTGGTCAGCTTGTTTTGGGCGAGTTGGGGATTAAACCATCGATTTAACATTTTCATCGATCATTACTGGGATTGTTTTTAGTGTGATCGGATATTATGTCTTTCGCGCGGGCAAAAAAAAGGTCGATTATCAGATTTTGTTTATCGGAGTCGCACTGATGATTGCCCCACCCTTGGCGCCGCTTGCTTGGCAGCAGTGGTCGATCGGGATTGGCTTAAGTATTTATGCCTATTTTGTTTGGCCGCCTTAAACCCAAAATAATCTTTGCGGTCGCTTAAAAACTTTTCTCCAAAACAGACGATAGATTCTTGATCGCTGCGAGGCTTCCACATCGCGAGCGCGCAAGGCCACAAACATCGAACAGAAAAAAGCTGAAGTCACATTGCAAAATCCAATTCCTAATATACCGAGGAACACCCAAAAAAATTCCCAACTCCAGAGTGAATCGATACCAAGACTAAATATCGCAGCCGTAATCATTCCGGTGGATAAAGTGACGTGTCGAATATCGAGTGGAATTCCAAAAAATTGAAAGACCACGGGCAGTAGGCCTAAAAATAATCCGAGTGAGAAATTACTCGCAAATCCGCCAATGTTTTGGCCAAAAAATAAAGCCACTCGAGCCGCCGCCGATTCACCAAAAACAAATTGAAGTTTTCGATTGTGTCTCAAGGCTGCACTCATTTTTCGAAACACCCACCAATTGTCGATCCATCCCCCGACTTGACTTGAAGCAAATAAAACCGCTCCGGTAAATATGGCGTAAAATGCGGCGGGTCCTAAAAATGTCACACTCTCCATCGAATGAGCCGCATGATCTTGATCGATCAAATGACGATGAAAAACAAGGAGACCAAATAAATCCAAAACAAATACTGTGGGAATCACCGAGAGCATATTGCCAAAAATGCCGATCACCTGGGAGCGCACAAGATGAACAATCTCATCCACCAGATTATTTAAACCTTTTAAGTCTTCCAAATCTTCCATCTTGGCGGCAAGTGCCGATGCGGTCATTGAGGGCTG
Source organism: Bdellovibrionales bacterium (assembly GCA_965199825.1). Lineage (GTDB taxonomy): Bacteria > Bdellovibrionota > Bdellovibrionia > Bdellovibrionales > UBA1609 > CBDATP01. The sequence goes on from OZ241329.1 coordinate 282,795, forward strand.
CTTGGTCGCAAGTGTAAAACCAAAAAGTTGAATCACAATAAAACTAATAGCGTAATTAAGTGAAGCTCCAAGGCCGATCAAAAATGGTGCAAGCGGCATCATCACAATCCAAAATTTTATCATAGTAGTAAAACCAGTGATAAATCCGCCACCAAGGGCTCGCCTTAAGTACTCTTGCTGCTCATCGCGGGTGCGGGTGATATAATGATCACCAGTTTGCGCGGTTCGATCCGAAATCTTTTTTGATAACAAAGAAAGATTTTGTGAAAATAAAGCACCAAGACTTCTTGATCGCTCCATATCTTGAACCAAAGTGCCAAGTAGTCGATGCACATGTTCAACATTTGATTCTTTGAGCAACTGCACAAGCAATGTCATTCGCTTAAGTTGCAGCTCAATGCGGTCCAACTCATAAACAATCGAAACACTCACACCGAATTCATTAAGATGATTGTAAACATCTTTAAGCGAAGTTTGGCAGTCTTGGATTGCGGTCAAAACCTCTTCGGCCTTGCCCGCTTCTTGAGAGTGCCCCAAAAAGTCGTGGGCATAATCGCCAAGCATAAAAAAAGAAATTTTTCGTAATTCTTTTTGGGTCAGACGCTCTCGAATGGGTGGCAACAAACCACTTGCCCGAACATTGATGGACAAAAGATAAATTGCGTCTTCAATTTGGCGATGAAAATGATTTTTAAGTTCTGCCGAACTGAGCATTTCAAAAAACTGACGAAAGGTTTCGCGATCCATTTTTTTAAGCCAGTTGCGCACCGGCTTGTGGGCAAAACCTTCGACCACCGCTAAAGATAAATCAAAATCTTGTGGGGGCTGAGGTAAAAATCGAAAATGCATCCGCTCAACCAATTCGGTAATAAAACCGGCATGGTTGGGAACGCCGGTTTTTACGAGGAGCTCCACTGCATCTGATTTTAAAAAATAGTGCTGCACCGCTTGCACAAAATTTTGTTTAAAATTCTCACTCTTTTGAAGCGACTTTAAAAGTTGATCCAATCGCTGATCGATTGCGAGCAAGGTGGGGGCTTGAATCCAATCCAAAATGTCGAGCATCCAAGAGCGCCGCTGCCGATGGGAATCCACCACAGTGGGAGTATTAAATAAAATTGTTTCGAGGTTGCGTTGGCCAACGCTTAAAGTTTGCCAACGTTCATACCATTTTTTGATTCGGCTCACGCTCAAAAAAGGCTAGCAGCTAATTATCCTTAAAGCTATAGCGCTCAATCAATCGCGCTCCGCGCTTAAAAGTAAAATAAGACCAGGTCCACTGCATCAGTACACTCAATCGATTACGAAATGTGATGGTGTAGAAAATGTGAATCAATAACCAGGCAAGCCATGCGAGCACACCACTCATTTTAAAATTGTGATATTGCAAAACCGCTTTGCGCCGGCCGATGGTCGCCATCTGCCCTTTATCAAAATATTTAAAATTTTCTCGAGGTTGCTTTTTAAGTTCGCGCTGAATCACACGGGCCACAAAACGCCCCTGCTGCATCGCCACCGGAGCCAGGCCTGGCAAAGCTTTGCCGGTTGTTTGATCCACCACTCGAGCTTGATCACCAATCACAAAAGCTTCAGGGTAACCGGGTAAAGAAAGATCGGGATTTACAATCACTCCCCCGCTTTTATCGAGCGACACACCCTCAAGATGGGTCGAAAGCGTTGAGGGTTTCACACCGGCAGCCCACAACACCACCCGCGCTTTGATTTCGCGATCGATCAATTTCACAGTGGTTGAGGTGATATCGAGAACCCGACTTTGTGTCAGTACGGTCACCCCCAATTTTTCAAGATCACGAGTGGCTTTTTGCGACAAGCTCTCATCAAAACTTGCAAGAATGCGAGGGCCCGCCTCGATCAATAAGACCTGAGCATTTTTAGGATCGATGTGACGAAAATCTTTTTCTAGAGTGAGCCGGCTAATTTCGGCGATCGCTCCGCTCAACTCCACACCGGTGGGGCCACCACCGACCACCACGAAAGTCAGATACTCTTGCTTAATTTTTTGGTCTGTCTGGCGTTCGGCCTCTTCGTAACTGAGAAGTATCCGACGACGGATATCAATGGCCTGTCCTAGAGTTTTAAGGCCTGGCGAAAATTTCTCCCACTCGTCGTGACCGAAATAACTGTGAGTCGCTCCACAAGCCAGAATCAGATAATCGTACTCTCTCACCATCTGGTTTTTTAATTTTAGATTTTTATTTTTGAGATCAACGCTCACCACATCGCCTAAGAAAACTTCGACATTCGAATTTTTTCGAAACACCGAGCGAATGGGTACCGCAATATCAGCGGGCGACAACCCTGCGGTGGCAACTTGGTAAAGGAGAGGCTGAAACAGATGATAATTGTTGCGATCTAAAATAGTGATCTCAACATCTTTTGTTTTGGCTAAGGCTTTGGCCGCACTCATTCCGCCAAAGCCTGCACCCACGATTACGATCTTAGTCATTCATCAATCCTGAAGTTTGAATATCTAAATCGAGAAGTTTGATTCGAACCGCTCTTAAATCAATTCCGTTTGCCGATGTTTTTGAACCATAAAGGGCGTCACCAATAATCGGGCAATGAATCTTTGAAAGCGTATAACGAAGTTGATGAGACCGCCCCGTTTTTGGTGAAAGGGTCCAGTGCAGTCGATTGTTTTTTTGACTCAAAATCTTACCCGAAGTTAAGGCGCGTTTGCCGTAAGGGGCTTCAAAACTTCGTCGCTTGCCTCGGACTAAACGAAAATCCCAAAAGAATTCCTCTTGAGCGTCAAATCCGGCAGGCTTTTCGGTGATCGCTTCATAAGTTTTTTGAACTTCGTCATTGGTGAAAGCCAGATTGGCGGTGCGATGAGCCAACTTATTTTTTGCAAACAACACGATACCAGAGACTTCAAAATCCAGACGATGAACAATAAAGAGAGGTATGCCGAGCTGCTTTTGCAAAATCAGGTTTAAACTTTCCCTGCCATCGGCCACCCGCGGAGGAATTGTGAGCATCAGGCTTGGCTTATCCACCGCTACAAAATCATTCGACTCAAATAATATTTTAACCACGATATTTTAGTCCTATCAAAAAAATTTCCTTGCTCTCTTTGCGCGTGCTTTCGGGCTTCAGGGCCTCGATTTTGACGAATTCATTTTTTAATTGTTTTTTAAATTGATCAAACTCTTGGCCATGAAACAGTTTGCAAATAAAATGCCCCTGAGGTTTTAGATTTTTTTTAGCCACTGTCAAAGCCATTTCGCAGAGCTCAAGAGATTTTGTTTGATCAACAAATTTTATTCCGGTGGTGGAAGGAGCCATATCCGACATCACCACATCGAAATCGGTATAAGGGAGCTCAGTCATTTCGAGCATGTCGCCCACAACAAACTCCGCATTGGGCAGAGTGATCTCGAGCCGCTTTAAATCGACACCAAAGATAAATCCTTGAGAGCCAATCTTCTTTGAGGCGTACTGTGACCACGAACCGGGAAAACATCCCAAATCCAGAACACGCTGATTAGATTTAAAAATTTTTAGTTTTTGGTCGATCTCTTCGAGTTTAAAGATCGAACGGGCAACATAGTTTTGGGATTTTGCTTTTTTAAAAAATCGGTCGCGAGGATTATAAGTCATGAATGGGCACAACACCTTTAGCAACGCGAAATCGCACTGCATCGATGGTATGCCCTTTGGAATTTCGAATCTCAAGATGAAAATGCCCTTCGCGCGGCTTCCATGCGGTAAACTGTCTGACAGGCGAAAGAGCTTTGCCATTTAAGAACCAATAGGAATTTATTTCGGGCGATCTCACCTGAAAAAATAGTGGCTTTGGATCGAACGCCAATTCCGAGCGATCGGTGGGATAAATAATTTTTTCGGCCGCAATGCTCTTTGGCATATTTTCGGTGGTCGAAATAAAGAATTCATTTTTCAATCGAACCACATTTTTTGGCATTTGGGGCGCAGGACTCTTTAAATATTGATGGAGCCCTTGAGCAATTTTAAGCAAATATTTTTCATTTAAGCCGCGACTCACCATTGTATACTGTTGAGACATCAACACTTGGGTGTCGATGCCTTTGTAGGTGGCATACCACTGTCGATCAAAATAGCGGGTCAAAGCATCCAAAATCAAAAAGCTCGCCTCTTCGCTAAATACACTTCTCTTTATCACCTTTGAATCCATTTGCCACTTGAGACCTGAAAGTTCTCCGGCATGAACAAAGGTACGAAAGGCATTGCCCACATCAACCAGCGAGACTTTATCTTTCAGATTTAAATTTTGCAGAGTATCTAAAAATTGATCCTCGCCAATCAGTTCTAAAACTTCGGTGGTGGCGCTAAAGTGATGGGTCTGTAAAGCTTCGCGCGCCGATAGGTTTTCTCTATACTCTGGGCCTAAGGGAGCATCGTGCAAATTTGTTTTTAGGGTGATCGCCCGTTTATCTAAAGCTGTGGCAAATAGAAAGGGAGCAAACATCTCGTGCAGACTACTTCGCGAAGTCACATCGTTAATGGCCGAAAGAATTTCGCCCGTGCGATTATCAATCAAAACAAAGGATTCATTTTTTTTAACAAAGTGTTGAACGTAATTTTGTAGAGGAAGATCAAAAGTGAGTGTTGCTTTTTGGTTGAGGTCGACATTTTGTCGAAAGGCTTGGGGCATCTGCCGTTTTTTATGGTGACGAAGTGCCGATCTGCGGCCCACTGGATTTTTTATTAAGGATTGAAGAGTCAGAATATCTTTCGAATTTAAATCCCCCACCGACTTTTCGAAATATTCAAAACTTGCAGCCGAAATTCCCTGGACGCTAGAGCGGTATTCTACGAGATTGAGGTAGGCCTCAAGAATTTGCTCATTGCTCCAACGCGATTGAATCGCCCGAACCATAAGTCTTTGCGAACGATTGGGATAAAGAAGCGAGACCAATGCTTCGGCCGACGCATTGACGTCGATCGGAGTTTTAAATTCTTTAAGGCTCGCCCACCCGCGCGTGCGGGTTTTTCCAAACTGCTCGTCTTGTAAAAGTGGAGTGCCCCTTCGATCGACAAAGGAAGACAGTGGATAGCGAGCTTTGACTTGTTCAAAAGTTAAAAGCTGTTTGCTTAAAACATGAAATGAAAAAAAACAACCCGCAGCCAAAACCGAAACCAAAGATGTGAGCACAATTAAAATTCGCATAAGACCCTTTGCGTTACTTTTATTGTGACTGCACATCTGACTGATCGCGAGCGAAATTTTTGTTGTCATTCGTCTGCGCTCTCAGGAACATAAGCCATGAACTATTTAAGCCTTTTTCTCGTCTTAGGACTTGTCCATTGCGCCCATAAACCAAGCTCAAAAACTCGTGACCAAAGTCCATTTCAATCCGCAGTCGATCAACGAAAGGTCCAAGACTTTTTAACCGCTGCTGCAAAGGGAAATGTTGATGCAGTAAAAACTTATTTAGCTGCCGGTGGTACTGTGGATGCGGCAAACTCAGGCGGAACAACCGCATTGATGGTCGCCTCTCACCGCGGACACGAATCCATTTTAAATCTGTTGGTTGCAAACAAAGCGAACTTAAATTTAGAAGATCACGACAAATCCACAGCGCTTCATTATGCGCTCAGCGGGGGCCATCCGGCTGCGGTAAAAATTTTGGTCACTGCTGGCGCCCCTCTGAACAAAAGCGATCGCTTTGGTTTAACACCCCTTCATCTCGCCGCCCGATTTGCAGATCAATCCACTTGCCAACTGTTGATTGATAAGGGAGCCCAAATCACCGCAGACGAAGGATTCGGTTGGACACCTATTTTTTATACCATCGCTCGCGGTAAGACCGAACTGCTCAATGTATTTTTGAACGCAGGCTCTAAAGTCGATGCGGTGGACTCCGAAGGATCAACCTTGCTGATCGTTGCGGTCGATTATCACCAACTCGAAATGGCCAATGCGCTTTTAAAAACTGGTAAGTTGAATGTCGATGCCGCCGACAAGCGAGGCGAGACCGCTTTATTTATGGCAGTCAAAGAGCGCACCCAACCGATGGTGGAGTTGTTAATACAAAAAGGTGCAACACTCGATAAAGCACGAGTAGACGGGCGCACTCCCCTTTACCAAGCGATCGATCATCGCGATCAAAAAGTGGCACGCCTCCTTTTTAAAAAGGGCGCAAGTCTGACTCTCAAAGATCAAAATGGTTTAGACGGCAACGAGTATCTGCTAAAAAAAGATTTAAAATTAAGTTGGCTCAAGTAAATCTTTGGCGAAGGTGATCAAGAAAATATTTTGGATTTAATTGTTCGCCAGTGGCATTAGCGATCAGTTGTTGAGCCGAATACCTCCGACCCTGACTCCAAATTTTTTGTTTTAAAGCGGCGCCGGTGTTTTGAAACCCCCCTGCCTCGAGTTCTTTTTTATCTAGAAGCCAGTGCGCCAATTGAGCGGCAATCATCGCCCCTATGGTGTAACTCGGAAAATATCCAAAGAGTCCCGCAGGCCAATGCACATCTTGCATCACTCCATCGCGATAATTATTTGTGGTTGAAAGGTTGAGATAGCCTTTCATTTTTTGATCCCATTGATCGGGGAGGTCTTTGCACTCCAAATCTCCGCTAAACAGAGCTTGTTCCAGCTCGAACCGCAACAGGATATGAAAGGGATAGGTGACCTCATCTGCAGCCACACGAATAAACCCAGGTTTCACCCGTGTTGAAAGAGCATAAAGATTTTCGACATCTAAACCAGGTCCAGAAAAATGTTTTTGCAATAAGGGCGAAAGAAATTTGGCAAAGCTTTGACTGCGCCCGACCTGCATTTCAAAAAATAAACTTTGGCTTTCATGAATGCTCATCCCCATCGCATGGCCAAACCCAACAAATTGTTTGGGCAAATTTTGTTCGTACACACCATGACCGGTCTCATGAATGATGCCCATCAGACTCTCAGAGAAATCATCGGTTTTGTAGCGCGTGGTCATGCGAACATCTTGGCTGACCCCTCCGCAAAAAGGATGGAGCGACACATCGAGCCGGCCATGATTGAAATCAAAACCAAGAAACTTCATCACCTCAAGCCCAATTGTTTTTTGGGTCTCGATCGCAAAGGGGCCCTGCGGCGTTATAAATTGTTTTTGTTTGATTTGGGCTTGTTCTAAAATCTGTGGAAGCTCTTGTCTCAGTGGCTCAAACATTTTTTGATAGTATTCGGCACTCCCACCGGTATCCATCTGCTCGATCAAGGCATCATAAGGCGAACATGAAAGTTCCCGTGCTCGTTGACGAGCCTCTTCACGAGAAAGTTCGACGATCTTTTCTAGATAGGGCAAAAATTCATCCCAATTATTTTGTGCTCTTAGAGTGCGCCACGCCTGCTCACAACGAAATCGCTCGCGCGTTTGCAGAGCGGTTAGAGCAGGGTCTACCTGGTGCACCCGCTTGATCTCACGTCCCATCTCGCGCAAATCAATTTTTTGATCTTCTTCGAGATTTTCAGATTGAGCCTCGGTAAAATGTTCGAGAAGTGCGGGATCAATCAGAATCTGATTTTTTATTTTTACGATTTCGGTCAATGCTTCAGCCCGTGCGTCTCCCCCACCCTGCGGCATCATCGCAGCCTCATCCCACTGAAGAATCGCCGCCGCATGATTAAGATTTTCGATTTGTTTAAATACCGATTCGAGATGTTTGTAGGATTTCATTTGCTGAGAATAGCATTTTGTTTGTGATTTGGTAGGTCTGGTGGCGGTGTGTTGGTTTGTTTGAATGACAGTGCCCCCGAGGGTTGGTCGTAAAATGAATTCGTTGACTGTATAAATCAATGCCATTGAGTTGGCTTTATTTACCTGGGGTAGGCTAGGAAACCCATGACTTCAATCTATCTTTCTGAAAGTCTGAATTGCATTGGAGTGATGTTTAGCCCTTACCTGTCCAACTGGATTTTTCCCTTCAAACATAAAAGGGATAAGCACATAAAGTATTCCTCGTACAAAGCACAATAATTTTATTCGTCATTCTTAGAAAAATCGGTCAGTCCTAAAGAAAATGGCATTCAAAAATTGTCTATGGTCCACTATCTCTTTGTAAAAGGAGTGAATCGCCGATTCAGTTTTGAAAGCGCTAATGACAGTGCCCCACCATCTTCGAATGTAAACTGAGAGTTTTGAAGATAAAAAATCGAGAATGAACAAGAAGGTTTGATTTAAATAAAAGTGGTTACTAATTACTTATTTTTTAAAAGAAAACTTAATATACATTGTGTGCACAACCCATCCCTATCATTAAACTTAAGGAATTCTCCGTGGCTGAACTGTTATTAATCCTTCATGACTCTAAATCCTGTACGGGTACGACATGGGAATGGTGTACTCAAAGAGCAATTACAAAACAAATCGTACTTGCATCTCATCTCGCAAAGCACTCCAAAAACTTAAACTTCAGAGGCGCGATTTTTTTTGGAGGGGACATGGAAACAAATCAGACAATTCGTTATCCATGGCTTTCGAAGGAAAAAAAATTTATTTCTAAATTGATAACAAATAAAAAACACATTTTTGGTTTGTGCTTGGGTGCACAGTTAATCGCAGAACAGCTTCAAGGAAAAATCAATCATTCAAAAAAGTGGGAGCTTGGTTGGTACAATGTCGAACAATCTCACAAATCGGCGTCAGAAGATCTCTTAACACCTCTCCATTGGCATAGCTCAACATTTGACCTCCCCCCGGGATGTCATAAGCTTGCAGAGAATAAATTTTGGGCAGTTCAGGGATTTCACTTGGCAAATAAGGTTGTTGGCTACCAATTTCACGCAGAAATTAACCAAAGACGTCTTAATCACGCAATTAAGGGATATCGAAAAGGTCTAAACGGTAGCGTACAGACAGCTGAAGAAATTCAATCAACTGCAGCACAATACATGGACATCTTAAAAAACTGGTATTTTTCGAAGCTCGATGAATGGTGGTATTCCTAAATACAAAAAGCTTCATCGTGGATTTTCTCAAAGGCATCAATTCAAGATGTATAATGTTTAGTCATGCGATCGTATGTAAGTCTGCAGCATAAGGTGTCCGAATCTTAAGCAATGGTTTCTGATTCGTAGGCGCAATCTTGAAAAACTCTATCGATTACATCATCAAATGAAATGGGTTAAAGCATTATTTTTGAAGAATAAATTTTTTAGATGAGACTGTATATAGGCAAACTTAAAATAGAGAATACTTTGCGAACGAAGGTTGAAATTTTCATTATTTGTTTTGCCGTTGACCACATGGAGGACTAATTGCGATTTAAATTTTCCTCGATTATTTTAGCAATTTTAATAACGGTCACGGCCTCTGCCGCAACTCAAATTGTCAGTAAAAATGAATCTAAAAAGAATGTAGAAATTAAGGCTTCTCCTAAAATACATGAAGTGGAAATCTGTGACGCTTACCAAAGCTTGATGCAAGTTGAGAAATTAATTGGACGCGTACGAAACATTAATGAGCAGTCTGGTCCAACTCAAAGACCTGCTTTGTACAACCTCGAACAATCGAAGATCAATCTTGAACAACAGCTTCGAGAAAATAAACAAAAATATATTGATGAATTTAAAAAAGATTTTGATGTCACAAACTGTAAAGCCAGCTCTTTGAAGATCTAGGTTAGGGTAAAGGTTTGGCCTCTAATAAGCCAATCAGATAATTTAATTGGTAAACAATAAATTACTGTTGTGCCCGATTAGGTGCTTTCAAACAAACTGATGATTATCATTTTGATTTGTACTGATTGCTTTCGTTTTCAATCATCCGCATAGCGCAATCAGTATCACTGCTTATTGCTTATTAATTGCAGAACTACAAAATCCAACAGTATTGCCTTTGCTGATTTGGCAAAATCCGCATCATTTCGATTTCATATTGCACGAACTTTTATTGGCCAAACAACTCAAAGCTTTTTGCGATTGAGCTGGCTGGCGGACTTGTGTTGCCACATTTGCTCTTTGGTTAATTTGATTCGGAACGTTTTGTAAATGGACTTGCGCCACTTGCTGAATGGGTTGCTGGATCTGATTTGTATTTAAGGCTGCGGGTGTAGCCTGACTCGTTTGTGCGGGCGCCGCTCCCTTTGCATCATTGTCATGAACGTGCAGATAGCGCTCGATATCTGGAGGAAGTTTTCCTTTAAATACTTTTCCTGTTTTGATTTCAACGGGTAGTAGAGGCCGAATAGTTGAGGTCAATATCAGCTCGCGATCAGGTTCATCGCCTGGCTTCTCGTTCACCATTACAAATTCACCGTTATACCACTTGCGCATATACACTTTATGAAGTCGCTCAAAGATATTTTCTTCTTTGCTTCCAAGCTCGGGATGATTGAGATTGGAGACAGAAGCCACCGCACGTTTTGGATCTAGTCTGTGGCCTGGAAGATAATCTCTTAAGTCCACGGGTTTTCCATCTTTGTCGGTACTCATGAAATTACCACCGCCACCGGGACTTCCGTTAACGGGCACGCTACTGACTGTGTATCCGCCACCACCACTTGTGCCGTTAAGAACATCGGTGTTGTAACCTTGACCGCGACCTTGTCCACCGCGATCAGGCAATCCAAAGTTGGATCCGGCAGAAGCTCCACCCAAAAATTGACCTGAGTTTGCGGCCACACCTGGGTTGGTGGTCGGAGTCGCTGCACCACCTTGAATATTTTTGGCTGTGCCGTTGCCATCAAGTCCGGCGTTGGCGTTCACGTTTGCAGCACCAAGGCCCGCACCAAAGTTGGCTTTTGAAGAGAGCGATGACAGGGATCCGTCGCCCAAGCTTTGACCGTTGCTCACAGTTTGAGTTTTACAAATGGGGTTGTTGGCATTTTGCGCCTGACCACAGTTGAGGCAGGCAGGATTTGCTTGATTGCTTGGTAAACTACAATCTACGTTAAACACCGCTTGTTTATCAAGATTTGAGTAGCCTGTGCTTGCTTTTGAAATGTTAGCGCAAAGGCTCGAGAGACTCCCGCCCACTGCACCTTGCATTGCTTGCTTCGACATTTGGGCGACTTGTTCGTTGAGTTGTTGGCAACTGCCTGCAGTAGTTGAGGCATCACTCATCGATGTTGTCAGTTTTGCTTTATCATCGGGAGTAAGACCATCCATTTGATTTTTGTACTGACTTAATTCACACTTGTCCTGACACGAACTTTTCTCGCTATAACAAACACCAGCGAAAGTTGCGTTAGCTCCGGCGCTGCCGTAGCTGATGTCTTGCATGACATTACAAATTTGTTGAAGTTGTGCGGGATCGCCACCACTTGCACCAAGCATCAGTGTTCCACCGGCTGCAGCAAGCTGAGTAAGTCCTTGATATGCACTTTGCGCGTCACTTGAGCCAGTCATACAGGCGATAGGATTCGTGCAACAAGTTCTTGCACGTGCAGCTTGTTGGCGACACAAATTTAAGTCGTTTTGAGCTTGTGCAACGAGGGGACTGGGAGTCGCCGGAGTTGCTGCTGGTTGTTGTGTTTTGTTGGCCTGTTGGTTTGATTGTGATGTAGTCGGATCGAATTTTAGGTCGTTTGATCCTGCTCCACCGAAAGAGCTTTCAACGGGTTCGGTATTAGACTTATTTCCCGGTGCTGGTGTTACTCGCCGCTGCGTTGTTGCCCTGCTTCGTGACGGGGTGTTGCTTCGAGTAGGATGGTAATCAGAATCTTCATCTGAAACGTTAGTACGCGGCTCCGGTCCTAGAGTTCGTTCCTGGTACGTCGAATTAGATATCGGGGGTATACTGATATTTACATTCGCTGGAGCTGCTGCTGGTTCCCCCGAAAAAGCACCGCCATCTTCAGCGAAGGTCTGGTGTAGTGGCAAGATTGTGCTGATAAAAAAAATAAACAGTATTCTTGCACAAAATGACAAGATTGCTCCCAGGTAAGAGTAATACTATTTAATCGGCTTATTTTGATATGGACTTGACGAATTTCTCGGCTAAAGGCTTAACTCATTCAGCCCACGAATAGTGTTCAGATTTGATACGCTATTGATTAATTTTTTGCGCTGATGTGCGCCCGCATTTGTTGGGTACAGGCTTTCAGAGTATCGATCATCCCTTGATGTATCTGGATTCCGGAATTGACTGAATTCGATCCTGACCCTTTATGAATACCTAATAAGGTTGCTGAATTTCCGTAATCGCAAACCACTGCCCCCCCACTACAAGCCTTTGCTGTATCAACCTTATAGAAGAAATTAAAATTTTCGTAAGCTTCGTCCATTGTTCCATCACCGAAAAAAAGTCTGCGTCCCGTAATATTCCTATCAACCGCAGAATAATCAGAAAGAGTGCTTCGGTCTTGAGCGGTACCACACTCAAGACCAGGCGTGAGTGAACATGCCACATGTATCTTTGGACACTGTTTTACTATCCCAATGTCGACAGGTTGCAGTGGGATAGGAGTGGGTTTTTTATTACATTTAGATTTGTCCACGACCAAGAAAGCGTAATCATTTTTAACCTCAGACAAAGCTCCTGAAGATGTACAAACCGCGAGGACATTCTGATCTGTACTGCATCCTTCAACGTGAACCTTGAAAAGCGTGGGATCGATTTTCCCCGTCTCGGGATCTATAGTAATGCGCTTTCCATCTTTATCCCTTAACCCATGCAAAGCGGTTAGCACCACCCTAGAATTCGAGGCCGAAACACCTGCATCTTCATTGAATATAAATTGACCTGTATCACCGCCTCTAGGCCCGCCTAAAGCAACTACTCCAGAATATAGCTGATCCTCTTTTGTAGTAGCTTTACGAATATGACACTCGTTTTGAGTGAGAAGACTAACATTTTGTCTTAGGGTATCAGAGTTATTTTTTATCACCATATCAGCCTGCGAATTACCACAGCCTTTCTCACCTAGAACGTAATTTCCAATTTTGAAATCTTTGAGCAGAACATCATGCAACCCCACAATGGAAGAATTCATCGCAGAAGCAAAGACAGGGTTGGATAGTAAATATACAAAAAGATATATCATTCTTGAATGGTTCTTAGTCATTGATGACTCCTTAGCAAATAGAAAGCCAAAACACATGCGGCATATGCGACCGATGCTATGCTAATTACGTTCGTCTACCATATTATGCAAATTACCAAATGGGTAAATCAAAGAGACATCAAAACCTAAAAAATTTAGGCCAATAGTTCAAACTCACCATTCTGCCTATTATTAAATTAATGGCCTACCAACTCACCGACTCATCCATTTGTTGCGGACTTGGACCTGGGCCCGATGGCTTTGATTTATTCTTTTGGAAAGTCTAAGTTGAATTTGAGATAATGGTTAGACCTTTACCACTTACCTGGATTATTCCCTCAAAATATAGATGTGATAATTCTCTAGAACCTCTCTGAATTTCTCATGCACATCTTTAGGTATAATAAAATCTAAATACCCCAGTTCGTCTTTCATCGTTAGAAAGGCAGTAGATGGTCTTTGGAAAACTGGTTTTACACCAGCAAAAATAACGTTTTCACCTTTTCCTTTTTGTCGGATGTCCGTAGATCTCAACGGCGGAAGATTTTTATTTTCTTCCCGGATGCCAAGCATGATGTTTCCAATGAGAGAATAAGAAAGTGTTCGATAGTCTGAAACGCCCTCTTCGTTAATTTCGTAAAGATGGCAGGAACCCTATGCGAACAGTGTTATTGGCAAATACCCGTGAGCGGCATGAAACAGAGAAAATTAATTACTACGCTTCGAGATTCGATTCCGGTGAAAATGTACACACTCGAAATGTCTGCATTGCTGTTCAAATTTCTCGCCGGCGGTAAATGCTAAGTATCTAATACGAAAATTCTGTTCTCGGACGTAATTATTAATGTTTAATACGAAAGTGCATTCGCAACATACTGACGACGTGATTTAATTCTTTTAGAGCCGGTTGATCCCAATCCATAGAATCAATAATCATGCGGGACAATCTGTCTGAGCTTTGTTGCCGTTTTTCTTCTCGCATTTCAAGTAACTCGCTTTTGATCACGTTCAAGTCTCCAAAGAGCAGGCCGTCTTGCTTTCGTTTTTTGATGTCATTTTCAACTTGAGTAAGCGCTCGTTCAATCGCTACTTTGATTTCTGCGGGCAGCACTATTTAATCCTTATTTTTGAAAGTTAATCCGCCTGAAGTTTTAAATTGAAGGTTTTTAAAGATTCTCGTTTCGACTGATAATGTTTCCTAAGAATCTTCGTCGCATTGCTAAACTCCTTTAGTACAGGGTCATCCCAGTCCACTGAATCAATTGATCATATGGCTCAGCTGTGCAGAAACACCTTTTCTCGTTCCGCTTAACATCTCTAAAAGTTCTGCTCTCATGTATACCAGAGAGCCGTTGGGTATATTTTCGATCGTGGTGTTTCCAATAGCTTTATTAATTTGAGATAGCACAAAATTAATTGCCGCAATTATTTCATCTGGTAGCGTCACTTCAACCTTTCAACAAATTTTAGGTGTTCAAAAAGCTTTCCCAATATTAGGTACTGTTTACCACTAACCGAATGACAAAAATTCGGAGTAGTTGTCCCCTCAATTGCTTCGCGTAAGATGATAATTTAATCTGAGCAAGTCCACTACACTTGCCTGAGCAGTTGCGGGTTATTAAAGTAAACCTCGTGACTGTAGCAATGAAAATAAACTTGCTTATGTCCCGCTTGATAATGCCAAAAAATAAATCAAATTTAGTCTGTGGATATTTCGATTTTTATTTCGCATTTTCATTAGGGTTTTAAATGAAAATGCGACCGTAACAATTCACGGACCTTATTTAGCTCTATCAAAGACGGCTGATCCCACTCTAGAGAATCGATAATGATGTAACTCAATTGCGGGGAAACTTGTGTTCTTTTCTCATCACGCATCTCGACCAATTCAGCTCTGATTCTATTTAAAGCACCATAATTTTGATTTTCGTTAACGTTTGCTTCGACATCTTTTTCAACCTCCAACAATGCTACTTCGATTGCGGTCTTGATTTTTTCGGGAAGCATCACTTCAACCTTTCAACAAAGTTAGATTCAGCGAGTTTGCCAAACATAAAAGATTTTTGCCCACCGCCATTATGCCCAAAGTTGGAATAGTCTCACCTTCAAACATTTCAGGACAAATTTACCCAAAACCTGTGTTCGGTTTTAATCTGGTAATGCAAGTTTACTTCCGGGGGTAGAGTGGTCAGAATTGTTCCGGAAGTCCCAAAACGTCCGGTTTGCCAGTACGCCGGATTTTTAAATTTCAATTCATAAGAAGTTTTCGAGGGCATAATCTGACTTTAAAAACTGTTCGAACGTTACACTAAAGGTGCCAGGAGTTTATGTCCGACGTCTGGAGAATGATCAGTGGAGCCTCGACGAAATAATTCAGGCGATGCTAAATTTCGTAATGGCTTGCTAGGCAAAGTTTTCTGCAATGGATTCATAAGAGTGAGAAAAAAACTCCCTTTGATTTTGCAATTTGAAATGCTTCACCAAAGCTCTTCATCGGAAGCGGCATTTGCGGCGAAACACATAGATTATTCTCTCAAGTGACACTTGATAAGTGACGACGCCTGTTCGTCACAAAATATAATGGCAGCATTCTGCTTGCTGGATGTGGCACAGGCAATTAACAAAATCGTAACCACGAAGGCGACGTGGAAATTATCAAAAACATAGCTTTGACTCAAGCGTTCCGTTACTGCTTCGGAGTAATCAAAAATTGGTGAGGGTTAAACCGAACACTTTCGAAGATAATCTTGCGGCCGTAATCTTTGACTTCAAAATCTTTTGAAAGTTCATCTATAATAGCTTGGTCGTTTGGGGTGGTGGTTCGGCCTAATTCATCTTGAAATATCATTTCTGTGTACATCGAGCCGCCCGGAGCCAGTTTCAGTAAAAGAAATTTCCGAGTATCGAAACTGGCTGACACACCCGTTATCACAATACCACCCAGTTGTATTTCTGCAGTGGATGCTCCGAGTGCGGCCTGAAGGGATTTATCTTTAAATATCTTTTCAAAATTAAGTTGGTATAAATAAAAATACTTTGTGAATGATCCTAAAGAATTGACCCACTGAACTCGCCAAACAAAAGGTTCAGGTAGCGGGCCTTCAATACTTTTAAAATTTCGAAGCGAATCAACGCGTTCGACCGTTGTCGTTGGCGACAAAGATTGAAGACGAGCTTCGATTTCTCCGATGACGTCATCTCGACCTGTGCCCCATTGACTTAGAATGTCGATCAAAAAAAAGTTTTGTGCGATCGGATAAAGATACAAGGGTAGAAAGATATCAGGACCCGATCCTAGTGAGATCACCGACAGGCCGAAAGTTTTCGATGAATCAATTTGTGGTCTTGTACTAATAAAATTGGAAACATTGGCGTTAGGCCGTGCTGATCGTTGATCTATTTTATTTGCTTCAAGTAATTCCTGCCTTAAAGTTTTGAGTTGTTGTTCACATGCCAAGTTTGCACTTTCTGAATTAAAATAGTCCATGGATAAACAGATTCTACTGATTGAGAGAACTACCAAAAAAAGAATAGTTTTAGATTTTCGCATATTTTTTGATACCAAATCAGAAGCGGCTGTCAATTAGTGACAACTTCGTGTCGTAAAAGTTGAGCGAGATCCAAGCTCAACTAACATTTATTTAAGCGAAGGGGTAGAATTCCGCTGGAAGTTTTCCTGCCTATCTTTGAATGCGGCTATTAAGATTCAAAATATTTTAGAAATCTGGCCGGCTAATAAAATCGATTTTACAGAGGCTCATTGGATGGATTTCGCTAGAGGATCTCCAAATCGCACGAATTTAATTGCCCACTGCTACTTTACAGTCTGATCCAGATTCCGCCATCTTGCACCCGGTGCGGATGGTTTAGATCTATTTTTTGAATGTCTTAATTAAATTTGATTTGATTATTAGAATAGATTTCTTCCAGCAAGCTCATATCTGAGAAAAAATTGTCCGAAGGATTAGTGTTCGATTGGTATAAAAATGAACTTTGTATTTGATAATTTGATTCAAAAAATGGCGTGAAGGCTAAAGAATCTCAAAAAAAAATTTACCGCCTGGGCTCTAGAAGTTTGAATGACAATGCCCCAATTTTTCCGGACTACACATCAGCGTTTCAAAGATCAAAAAATGACATTGCCCCAAAATTATTTGAATAAAAATTGATTTAAAATAAAATCAGATTATACAATTCAGCAATGAAACAATATAAACTATTTAAGTTTAACACCTCAAAGTCGCATGGCGGAGCTGTCACTTCTGGAAAGCGAAAGACCGCCCGCCCTCTAAATAAAAAACGCCTTCACCATATCGTTATGAAATCAAATTTAGCAAAAGGGCGTTACAGCTTTAAAAGCTTGAGGCATCGACAAAAGATTGAAACTTTAATTCATCGTAAAGCGCAGATTTATGGAATTCGGATCGCCGAGTATTCGAATGTGGGAAATCATCTTCATCTTGTTGTCAGATTTCAATGTCCATATTTATTTAAAAACTTTCTTAAAGTCACAATGGGGTTGATTGCTCGCATTGTCACTCACGCCAAGAAGGGTAAACAGTTTGGACGATTTTGGGATGGACTGGTTTTTAGCCGAATCATTTCGCCTGGGAGAGATCAGGCTCGTATCTTTGAATACATTGCGGCCAACGTAATTGAATCCGAAATAGGAAATTTTTTTCGTCGTCAGTATGAATTAGAATGTGAGCGTAAATGGAAGAAAAGACGACAGGCAGCGACGGATGACTCAAAATCTTTCCGTCCAATAGATTAATCTCGATTGGAGCTGCAATGAAGCCCCGCACAGTTCAAAATCTATTTTCTACCTTGAGGCAACATCTTCAAGATATTAGCAGCTTCACACACTTCGCGGGTTCTTAGTCTGGAAGAAAATCCTAATGAATAAAGCTCGTCAGTGTCTGGTAAAAGTTCGCCACACTCTGCATCCGTCAAATCTTTGCTCGAAACAGGAAGCGCATCGGAAGGACCTTTACAATCTTTGGTGAGTTCTTTAAGCGCTGCAAATTTTGCGAGTGGAAGAAAATAATCTGCTGTGTCTACAGGATTGAGAACGCTGATATCGACAACATAGCGCGCAACAATCATCGCATCGATGCGGTCCATGTCTCTTTGTTTTTCGGTATAAATTTTTATTAGTTTCCGAATGCCCGCACGTCCTGGACCATACAATTGAGTGAGATCATAATTTGCGGTAGCATCAATAATCGATTGGCTAATCTTTCTCATTTCGATTCTTTTTTCTTTAGCAAATTGAAGTGTGTTTGGTGCAGTTTGGGCAATCGCCGAACAACCAACAAAACTTGCGCAAAAACATAAGACTTTAATCATTTTCATTATTCTTTTCCTTGATCGTTTAAAACAAACACGCCTCTAACACTAGCACGTCGACCGCCCGATTGATGATTGAAAGGGACCGGCCAATAAAAATCTGAAATCCATCCGTTTTCTGTTCTCATTTGGACATCACCGTAAGGGCTACCTGGATTGTCATAAACGACGATGGCAGAAGCAGGAGCGAGTTCTGGATGGAGTTTCAATTGCGCAGAAGTTATTTCTTTAAATTTTTTAGAGTTTCTTAAAGCTGCAATTCGCTCGTTAGGTCCGTAACCCCTCAATTTTCCAGGAGGTACAATTCCAAGCGCATAGAATGCTCTTTGTACGAAGGTCCAACATCTTTGTTCACCGTTAGACGATCGGCTTCGATGATCTAAAGCATATTTGATTAATTTTTGGACGGTCTCAGGTTTTGTATATTCATTTTTTGGAGCTCGAACAAAAACAGTCGATCCCGGAATATCCCAATGCGAAAGTCCACGGAAGCGACGATAATAAGCGGCAGGAACGTCTGGATCGTACGAATTCCTTCTTCTCGAATTGTATCGTGGAAGTGGGGTATCGTCTTCGGTACTTTGGGCAAGCGCCTGCGAAATATCCGCCGCATTGGAAGCCAACCGAATTCTGCCGTTTTGGCGGCGAACTGTATTACAGATTTTGCAATCTCCATCGCCCTCGGTCTGAGAATTTAATCCGCCCACAATTTTTAATTTACCCTTTTGAGCCAAACTTTCTAGATCAACAATTGCGGGATCGTTTGCGGCCATTTCGATTCTTCTGCCGTCAAATGGGATCATGTCATTTTTTGGATTTAAAATAGAATTGCTGAGCAAATTAGATATGTTTATTTGATCTAAACCTTTTGAAACAGGAACGGTGATGATCGAACCTGCGCGCAATATCTTCTGACTCAAAGGCGAGCCACTATATATTGAGGTGTCGGCCAGGATTTTAACCTTTACCGATGGAAGCTCTGGTGACTGTTCTTGAGACACCGCAGAACCAAGATACAAACCAACCAATACCAAACCCAATGATTTTAAAATCATGCGAGTTGTATCAAAATGAGAAAGTTGGTTTTGAGTTGTCATCTCCAACTTACATTACAAAGGTCAGGCCATCTTCGTGATAGACTTTAAATATGAGCAGACAGCATTTTAGGGTGATTGCGCAGTTTGGTGGTGTCGTGGAAGCGCAGATTGTACAAGCATTTTTGAGCGTGCATGGAATCGAGTCAACTGTCGAGGACTTAAGCAGTACCGGGCTTTACGCCAATCTTTTAAGTCGCAGTATCAAATTGCGAGTGCATGAGTCGCAGGTCGAAGAGGCCCAAAGCTTACTTGCACAAAAAAATCGAGATCTTGAAATTGTGACGCCGGAATATATCGAGCCCAAACCACCCAAAAATTTAAAATGGGTGATTATTTTGATTCTTGTTCTATTGGCTATTTATTTTCGATCGTAATTGTCCTGAAATCGCTTGATATCATCTTCACCGAAATAATCTCCGGTTTGAACCTCAACAAAAATCACTTGAGTCGTACCATGATTTGACATGCGATGTTTTTGACCTCGCCGAATATAAATATGCTCACCCGGTGCAACGGTATGAACTTGATCATCTAAGGTGACTGAGGCCTGACCTTCGATCACAACCCAATGCTCATCACGATGCACATGCGACTGATAAGAAAGCTGCTCTCCAGGATCCACCGTGATCTTTTTGACTTTATATTTTTGGGTGTCCGAGAGAATTTCGAAGCGACCCCAAGGCCGTGTTTCAAAAGGATGCTCTGTTGCTTGAGGTAAACCTGCTTTCTTTACGGTCTCTACCAGTGTCTTGACGTTTTGACTCTCACCGCGTTTTGAAATCAACAGAGCATCGGGAGTGTCCACCACAAGCAGATCATTCACACCAACCAAACCCACAACTTTGTTGGTGATCGAGAACACAAAATTCTCGCCCGAATCTTGTGTAAAAACCGAAGCCATCGAATCGCAATTGGTGGTGGTGGCTTCTTCATCAAGCCGTGCGATCTCGTCCCAACTTCCCATATCCGACCAGCCCATATCGCAAGGGATACATGCGATCGAGGAACTGATCTTTTCCATAATTCCGTAATCGATGCTGATCGATTCAAGAGTGGCGTAAGTGTATTTAAGATCTCGCAAGTCTTCTGAGACGGCCGAAATCTTTTTCCACATCTCAGGAAGATGTTTTTTAAAATGTTCTGCCATCACAGAAGCTTTAAAAATAAACATTCCCGAATTCCAAAAATGTTGTCCCGAGGCTAAAAAGTCTTTGGCTTTTTGAGGCGTGGGCTTTTCATGAAAGCCACGAATTTTGTAGGCATGCAGATTTTGATCGTGTGCCAATTCTTGTTTTTCAACTTCGATATACCCATAACCCGTCTCGGCACTGCGAGGGGTGATTCCCAATGTCACCACAAAACCTTCGCTTGCCACTTTTTCGCCAAGGCGAACCACTTTTTCAAAAGTTTTAGGTTGTGAGATGAGATGATCAGCAGGAAAAATCCCGATGATCTCATCTTGATTTTGCTGCAACAGCAAATGGCACATCAAAGCAATCGGAGCTGCGGTGTTTTTTCCGAGAGGCTCATAGATGACTTGGGCCTCGCTCATCTCAAGCTCACGAAACAGTCTGGTAGTTAAAGGACGCATGCTCTCAAGAGTGATCAATCGTGGAGCGCCAAAGGATTGCACTCGTTCGATCGAAGTTTTTAAAAACGATTGATCATAAAATCCACAAAACTGCTTGGGATAATTTGCGCGCGAGACCGGCCACAGCCTTGTGCCGCTCCCACCTGAGAGAATGACGGGAATCATTGTAGCTCCTCCACTTGATTTCACACTGACATTAAGCAAATCTAGCACAAGACTTATCCAAGGAGAAAACATTGATCCCGTTTATCGATCTAAAACCACAATATGAAGCCTTGCGCGATTCAATTTCGAATCGAATTCAAAAAGTTTTAGAACATGGTCAATTTATTTTAGGACCCGAGGTCGAAGAGTGCGAAAAGGCTTTGGCCGAATTTGTGGGCGTGAAACATGCGATTGCGGTTTCAAGCGGCACCGATGCCGCCATTATGGCGATGATGGCGTTGGGCATTGGTCCAGGTGACGAAGTGATCACAACTCCATTTTCATTTATCGCAACCGCCGAAACGATTCTTTTGGTAGGCGCCACTCCGGTTTTGGTTGATATCGATCCACTCACATTCAATTTGGATCCGGCAAAAATTAGCGAGGCCATCACTGATAAAACAAAAGCGATCCAACCGGTGGGACTTTTTGGTCAGACCGCAGATATGAAATCGATTTGTGATATCGCCAAAAAAAATAATCTCTACGTTCTCGAAGATGCCGCCCAAAGTTTTGGGGGCACTTATCTTGGTCGTCAAAGTTGTTCACTCGGTGATATGGGCTGCACCAGTTTTTTTCCGGCAAAACCTTTGGGTTGTTATGGTGACGGCGGAGCGGTTTTTACCGACAACGACGACTGGGCAAAAACTCTAAAAGAAATTCGGGTGCATGGTCAAAGTGCCAGATACTACCACACCCGGATTGGAGTGAATGGTCGTTTGGATACTCTTCAGTGCGCGATCTTGATCGAAAAGCTTAAACGTTTTCCATGGGAAGTCGAACAACGAAATCGCATTGCAAAACGTTACTCGCAAGAACTGAACGGAATTGATGGGATCAAAACTCCCCATGTGAACGAAGGTTGTACGAGCTCATGGGCCCAATACACTTTGCGTGTCAAAGAGCGCGATCAATTTGCAAAATATATGACCGAGCAACAAATCCCAACAAGTGTGCACTACCCCCGATGCATTTCGGATCAACCCGCCTATCTTGAAAACACCAAGACCGTCTCGGCTGTGGAGGCTCGACGCGCGGCTGACGAAGTGATCAGCCTTCCGATGTATCCCGATATGCCTCAATCGATTCAAGATCAGGTGATTGCGGCTGTGCGTGGGTTTGGTAAATTATAATAAAGCACGGTGGTGATCGCCCATAAAAAAATCAGCATGTGATTGACCTCACCATCGGTAAAATTACATTGGGTGAGGCCACCGATATGAAAATACACCTGGCCCAAAAATGCGCTTAAGCCCAAAGTTTTAAACCATCCGAGCTCATAGTTTTTGAAAACCAAAAAGCTTGCGCGCAAAAACCAAAAATTTAGTGCGAGATAAAATCCAAATCCAAAAATTCCGAGTCCCACAAGCATTTGCAAAAGGTCTGAATGAGGATGGCCAAAAAAGGCGAAATCGGGTTGGCCTAGGTCGGCGTAATATTTTAAGATCATTTCTTTTTTCTGATGAAATCCAATCCCAAACCAAGGGTGGTCTTTGAAGGCTAAAAAATTAGCACGCCATAAAAAACTACGGGTGGCATTACTAAAATTTTGGCCATCAAAAATACTGTTAAATCGATCGATCAAAGTTTGATTGGTTAAAGTCACTACCGTCACAACCCCCAAAAATACAGGCACATACTTTAAAAACCATCGACGCGAAACTAAGACGACCCCCAATAAACTGGCTACGGCGTAAGCAACCCAAGCTCCTCGAGTCATCGAAAGTAAAACGCTTAACCCCACACTCAAATAAGCCAAAAAACTCAGAATAAATTCTTTGTTTCGCTTTTGTTTGGCCATCTGAAATGAGAGGGCGAGTGTGGTCATCCCCATCATTCCAATGGAATAAGCAAAGGTCAGTCCCATCTTAAAAAAACCCGAAGCTCTAAAAAATGGACCGATGTGATCGAGCGGCAGATGAGGTCGTGAAATATCGATCCCGGTAAAAAACTGAAACACACTGTTAAAACCAATCGCAATCAATAAAAAACAATAAACCAAATGCCAGCGCTCCATTTTTTTTGACAAGATCAATCTCAAAACCCCGGGGAAGGCATAAACAAGAATCGCCCATCTCATCCACCCGACCATGTCGATCCATTGACTTCTATTTTCTGAATTGATCGATGCACTCAAAACGACACAAACAAAATATCCGAGCAAAAACCAATCGGGACCGATTTTAACTTGTTGAAGTTGATGACGAATCCATTTGTATAAAAAGATGGCAGCAATCAATGAAGATGCGATTTCCATTCCGGCCATGGACGTGGCAAGAGTCAGAGTGTAAATAGCAAAAATAGATGTGATCAGATGAAACCTCTTTAGCAAAAAAGTAGAAAGCATATTTGTGATTCGACTTGAAACCAAATCATTTATTGTCGCAAGCGCTTTTGTTCGAAGCTTTACCCAAGCCCAAGTTTCTTCGGATTCAAAAGACGCAAGCGCTTTTGTGTTTGTCGATCCCACTGATCAAGAGATCAACAACTTAAAAGGGCGCATTATTATTTTTGGTGAATTGCCCGCTTCGCTTTTCAAAAATTTAGGAATTCAATCGGTCGCGGCTTTTGATCCCTCTTTGTTTGAATGCTCGCCTGCAGCCTTTCACTCCGCGAGTCAAAGTGCGGGTGTTGTTCATTATAAAGAACATGAATTAAATAAAAATCTTTTTGATCTCAACCGCCCTTTATGTCGATTTGATTTTTTGGATGAATGGAACAATTTAAATTTTGGCCGCATCAATAAAAATGATTTATTCGGAATTTCAAGTACGGTCGCAATCCCAAAAGAAAACGAACTCGCCCACATTGATCACTTAAGTTATGCGGGACTTTGGGATTTTGGGCATCAGTCTATTTTGTGGTTCAACCGCGCTGTGGGTCCGGTCGACAGTTCCGAGTGGACAATCGTTGAGAACTTTTTAACCGACTACCGGCCCGAATTGGTTGGTACACATCCCCGTTATTTGGAAATTCCCTATGGGATGACTGCTGCGGTGACGATGCGGCTGGATTGTGACGAAGATATCCTTTCTGCGCGCCCTTTGTTTGAGCTCTATTCAAAAAAAAACTTACCCTTTTCGCTAGCAATCAAAACCGATATTCTGAATCAAGACAGCGTTGAATTCTTGAAAAATATTGATGTGCTCTCACATTCCCATTCCCATCCTGCAAACTGGGGGGTGAATTTTGAGCAGGCTTTGTTTGAAGCACGGCATTCTAAATATGTATTGAAACAAAAACTTGAGCGCCCCATTGAGATGGCGGTCTCGCCTTTTCACACCAATAAAGACTATTCGATCAAGGCCTTAAGCCGCACTCACTATCGGGCTCTTGTTTGTGGCATAATAAAGAATGATCCCGAATATTTGATTGCGCGTGCAGGTTATGTTGACGATCCCGATCTGCTTTTGCATTCGCAGCAGTGCATGCTCCATGGGGACTGTGTGCTCGACACCTCAGATCCCTTAAAGATTTACAAACAGGCATTCATGAATGCTCAAAGGAGCCAAACTTTTTTTGGTTACCTTGATCATCCCTTTAGCCCTCGCTATCAGTACGGCTGGCAGTCCGAAGAGCAACGACTGAAACTCCATGATGAGTTTACCGATTTTATGATCAATAACGGTGCACAGTTTTTTTCAGAATCTGAGGCACTCCAATTTTTGATTCAAAAAAATCAGAGTTCTTTAAGTATGGTCGAACGACCGCTTACAAAATTAAAACCAGGAACCTTTCAATTAGCAGTGCGCTGGCGCGGTCAAACATTTGCCGCAAAGGATTTGAGTTGAAAAAGATTTTGATTCTGTTTGGCACCCGGCCAGAGGCCATCAAACTTTTACCACTCGCTGAGGCTTTAAAAAAAGATGGTCGCTTTCAGATTGAGATCGGTTCTACCGGCCAACATAAAGAGATGCTGGCCCAAGTTTTTAAGGTGTTTGATCAATTTCCAGATTTTGATCTCGAGGCAATGGAGCCCGCACAAAGCCTTACTTTATTGAGCTCTCGATTGCTCGAAAAACTCGCTAAAATTTTAACCCAAAAAAGACCAGACCTTGTGATTGTCCAGGGCGATACAACAAGCACATTTATCGCAAGCCTTGCTGCTTTTTATCAAAAGATCCCGGTGGCTCATGTGGAAGCAGGACTTCGCACCCACAATAAATCGGCACCCTTTCCAGAAGAAATCAATCGCCGCTTAACCAGCGAATTGGCTGATCTTCATTTTGCCCCAACCCAAAGAGCAAAACAAAATTTGATTGATTCGCAAATTGAACCCAAAAGAATTTTTGTGACCGGCAATACCGGGATTGATGCCTTACTTTCAGTTAAAACTAAAATTGAAGGAAACCCCAGCCTCATTGATCCAGAAATTAAAAAGATCCTTGAACAAAATAAAATGACTTTGATTACTCTTCACCGCAGAGAGAATTTTGGACCTCCGCATATTGCAGCCCTAAATGCGATAAGCAAAATCGCCAAAGAATTTACTCACAAAATTTTTTTGTTTCCGATGCATCCCAATCCCCTTATTCGTCTTGAAGTCGAAAAACATTTATCGCATCAGCCAAATATTTATCTGGTCGAGCCGCTGGACTATCCCTCACTTGTTGCGGTTCTCAATCAGAGCGAATTGATTGTGACCGACTCCGGAGGACTGCAAGAAGAAGCGCCAAGCTTTCAAATCCCTGTTTTGGTCTTGCGCGAGTGCACCGAGCGGACCGAAGCCGTCGAACAGGGGTTTAGCCGATTGGTCGGCACTGACCCCAAAAAAATTGAGCAAGAGATGCGATCGGCATTGAGTTCAAACCGTTGGCAAATGAGACTTAAAGATTTGCCAAATCCTTATGGGGATGGTGCGGCTTCGGCAAAAATTGTGGATCATTTAAAACAAACAGAGAGTGATCTGTGGTGAAAGATATTTTACTTTTTTCTACCGCAGATTGGGATTCGCCCTATCTCACTAACAAACAGCATATGGCGCGGCTCTTAAGAGATCGTGGATTTCGAATTTTATATGTTGAATCCTTAGGACTTCGCTCACCCACAAAAAATAAAAAAGATTTAAGACGTCTCTGGAAGCGCTTAATTAAGGGACTAAAACCCATTTCTGAGGTCGAAAAAAATATTTTTGTGCTCTCACCCCTCACATTTCCATTTCAACAGCACCGAAAATGGGTTCAGTCTTACAATGCCTGGTTTTTAAGATTTCGAATTTTTATTTTCGGTATTTTAAGAAATTTTAAATCGCCACTGATCTGGACTTATCATCCCTTTATTTTAAGAGTGACGCGGCTAATGCCCCAATCAAAAATTGTTTATCACTGTGTGGATGATTTAAGTGCGGTGCCCGGGATTCATCCCCAAAACCTAAAAAATGCCGAAAACGAACTTGCTCCAAAATGTTTGGCGATATTTACCACTTCCATATTTTTGCAAAATCGAATGAGTGCGCTTGCCCCGGGACGCTGTTTTTATTTTAACAATGTTGCCGATATCGAAAAATTTAGTAAAGCTCGCACAATGCCTCAACCTCCCCAGTTAGCCAAAATAAATGGGCTTAAAATTGGTTATGTCGGAGTGCTGAGTGATTACAAATTAGATTTTGGATTGATCCATGATGTGGTCAAAGCCAAGCCTGAGTGGCAATGGATTTTTGTTGGTGAAGAGCGCGAGGGTCAAAATGATTTGGTTTTTAAACGAATTAAAACTTATCCCAATGTTCATTGTCTGGGTCATGTGGCCTATGATCAAATTCCGGCAATTCTTGCAGGATTTGATATTGCAATCCTTCCGACCTTAATGAATGACTATACCCGCTCGATGTTTCCGATGAAATTTTTTGAATACTTGGCTGCGGGATTACCGGTGGTTGCAACACCGCTTCCTTCACTTGAGGAATATTCCAATTTTTTTACCGCCGCCTTAGGTGCCTCAACATTCATTTCTGCGATTGAAAGATTAGAGCAGATTCCAAAAGCTCAAAGATCTTTAGATTTAAAAAAGATAGAAAAACAAAATTGGCAAAGTCGGCTGGATCAGATGTTTGAATTTTTAGATCAAGTCCGAAACAAAGGCATCAATTAAGCTTTCGGCCGATTTGCCATAATAGGGCGACCACGAAAAATGGGTTTGAAATCGGTTGCAATTGCCAACGATGGATTTGGGTTCGTTTGTGCGCACACGAGAATTATCTATTTGGAGTTCGACCAGCTTGTTGCATCTTTGTGATAAAATCATTACAAGCTGCTTTAAATTTTTGGCGACACCTGAGCAGATATTAAACACCATGGTTTCTTTAATCTTGTCGGACTGGTCACTTAGAATTTTTAGTGCAGCAATAAGATCTTGCACCGCACCCATATCTCGTTCGATCTCAAGATTGCCCACATCAATCTGATCTTTTAAAAGTATTTGCTGATACATCGAGGGTAAAAAGAAGTGGGCAGGTTGCGACTTGTGGGTGTGATTGAATAATCTTAAAATCGCAAGTCGCCCCCCACACTCATATTGTCTTTTTTTAAGGTTGAACTCACCGTCCAATTTAGATTGAGCATAAAAAGTCTTTGGATCGACAGATGAATCTTCAAACAACTCGCCATCAACTTCAGCATAAACATGGGCCGTACTTGGAAAAACAAAAACACAATGAGGATAAACCTCCCACAAAACTTTTGCGATCTCAGCTGGAGCATCTGAATTGATTTTTTGGCAAAGACCAGGATTGTCTGCACATTCTTTGACCGAACTGATCCCGGCAAAATGGAAATAAATTTTGGGAGTATCGGGAAGCGAAGTTAAAAACGATTTAAAACTTTCAAGATCCAGGATATTTTTAAGAAACGGCACAGCGCTTGGCAATTTATTGAGCAAAGCTTGTCCGAGAAAACCTTGAGCGCCTGAAAGAATCATTTTTTTAAATACTCCAAGTCAGCGTCGACCATCATTTTTACAAGTTCATCAAAATGAACCTTGGGTTGCCAACCTAAAATTGTTTTGGCTTTGTCCGAATCACCAATCAACAGATCCACTTCGGCCGGTCGATCAAATTTTTTATTGTATTTGACATACTTTTCCCAATCGAGATCCAGAGCCTTAAACGCCGACTGAACAAACTCTTTGACCGAATGGGTCTCACCCGTAGAAACAACAAAATCATCGGGCTGATCTTGTTGCAACATCAGCCACATCGCCTCGACATAATCTCCGGCAAAACCCCAATCTCTTTTTGCATCCAAATTTCCAAGCACCAGTTCAGATTGAAGCCCAAGTTTAATACTTGCAGCCGCATGGCTAATTTTGCGAGTCACGAATTCAAGTCCGCGCCGAGGTGATTCGTGATTAAATAAAATTCCGCTAGTCGCAAAAAGATTAAAAGATTCACGATAATTGATCGTGATCCAATGACCAAACAGTTTTGCCACACCATAAGGAGAGCGCGGATAAAACGGAGTTTTTTCGTTTTGTGGGACCGCTTGAACCTTGCCAAACATCTCTGAACTCGAAGCCTGATAAAATTTGGCTTTGGGCGAAACCTTTCTCATCGCTTCAAGCACTCGGGTCACACCCACCGCGGTAAACTCAGCGGTTAAAACAGGTTGGGTCCACGAGGTCTGTACAAAACTTTGGGCACCCAGATTATAAATTTCATCGGGACGCGATTCTTCAAGAGCATTTGTTAAAGAGCTTTGATCCAACAGATCCCCAGTCAAGAGCTCGATGTTGGGCATCAAATGATCAATACGTCCATAAACATTGGTACTTGTTCTCCGAGTGAGACCGTAGACTTTGTAGCCCTTTTTAAGTAAGAACTCGGCAAGGTAGGATCCATCTTGCCCGGTAATTCCGGTGATCAACGCTGACTTCATTTTTTTATCCTTTTTCTTTATAGCCTGCTAAGTTATGTGACAAAGTCTCAAAAGATCGGAGCGCCTTTGGATTTTCAAAGCATCAACGTTGATGCGCTCAAAAAAAGCTTCGACCTCTTTGGGTCCAATAAGCCATTTAACCATGTGGTTGTCGATAATTTCTTAAATCCAAATTTGGCTCAAGAAATCAGTGATGAATTTATTAATTTCAATTCGACACATTGGGTTCACTACCACAGCCCGATCGAAGAAAAAAAAGCCCTTAATGACTGGAATTTATTTCCCCCACTCAGCTATCAAATATTTTCTTTTCTCAATTCAGAAACATTTTTGGCTCTTCTTTCCGAACTCACCAAAGAGCATCTCTTTGCCGATCCTGGTTTACATGGAGCAGGTTGGCATATTCACGGCTCTGGTGGAAATCTCAATCCCCATTTAGATTATTCGATTCACCCAAAGCTGGGGTTGGAGCGAAAATATAATATCATTATTTATGTTTCAAAAGATTTAAGGGAGCATCATGGTGGTCATCTTGGATTTTGGTCTCACGATAGCAACAATGAACAACCAAAAGAACTGATCACAGAAATTGCTCCATTATTTAATCGTGCAGTCATTTTTGATACCACCCAAAATGCTTGGCATGGATTTAGTCGAAAGCTCAACACACCACCGAATGTGTATCGCAAAAGTTTGGCGATTTACTACCTTCGAACACCTTCGCTCAGTGCCCAAAAAAGACAAAAGGCTTTGTTTGCACCACGAGATATCGAAAAAGACGATCCTTCGATTAAAGATGCGATTCGCCTGAGGTGAAACGCCCTCAAGTCCTCATCATCAATAGAGCTTCAGTAGTCAAAGGTGCAGCACTTTCACGCAGTGTTGAAGAGCGGTTGTATGAACCGCTACGCGAAATCGAACTTAAGCGGTGGATTGATCTTTCGATCGAAAATGAAATGGGTGAGCTTCATCTTAAAGCCTATACACATCTTGTGTTCAATCGAGGTCACAGTGCTCAATCCTTAACGCTCGCTCTGAAAGCCAAAGCTCTCGGACTTACCGTGATCAGCGATCTTGATGATTTGCCCATTTTTTTGCCCGATGGAGATTCAGCTTTCCTCGATGATCAAAAACAAAAATATTTTTTAGAGATTCTAAAAGCCAGTGATATTCTGGTTTGCTCCACACCTAAAATCAAAGAGTGGGCCGACTCTCATTTTGCTCAAAAGCACAATGTGGTGATCCCAACCGGATTTGATTTCGAAAGATTCGATCAGCAAAGAGAAATCAAGTTTCACGGTTCACAAATTTTATTTACCAATGCCGGCTCGCTCAAGCTTGGAAATTTCGGCGGCGACTGGCTCGATACCATGACGACTTGGCTTAAAAAAAATAAGTGGCGTTTGAGTATTTATGCCGATTTTATAGATTATTTTCCTGACGAATTCCCGATGGTCTCGCACGGCAGTGTGCCCTGGGTAAAACACAAGCTTGAAATCAATCAAAATTATTCTTTGGCAGTTGTTCCGCTTGCGGCTTCCGAAGATCCGAAGCATCTCAAATATTCAATTTTTAAAACTCCCATCAAATATATTATTTATGGAGGCTTGGGCATCTGCGGGATCTACTCAAAAACTCCGATCTATCAAAATGAAATTGAGGATCGGGTTCACGGCTATCTTGCCGACAACACTCGAGAGAGTTGGCTCGACGCACTCGATGAAGCCGTCAACAACAAGGATCTTACAAAAAAAATTGTGACCAATGCGATGAGTGATGTTCGCCAACGCTACAGCAAAAAGATCGCAATTGAGGGATGGAAAAAAGTATTAGAGTTGAATTGACCAAGCATGTTCGGTCACACCAACAAAGGTTGTAAGACTCACATTCGAAAATAAGAAAGCCGGAAACAGATTGAAATTAATCTTTAAAAGATGACCACAAATACTATTGAGTGGGCCACCGTGAGTGACAATTACAAAATCGTTTTGCTCAACCAATAAAATATTTTGAAACCCTTGCCATGCCCGATCGATCATCTCTTGGGTGGTCTCGCCCTTGGGATAACGGGCCAAGCGATCAGTCAAATGGTGGCGGAATTGAGGGTACTCGTGGTCGACCTCGGTCATCAGACGCTGGCTTAAATCACCCGTGTCGGTCTCCATCAATTCAGGATTGATTTTAATTTTTTTAAAACCGAGCAGTTTGGCAGTGCTGATACAGCGATTTAATGGCGAACTGTAGCATTGAAGATTTAAAAGCGATCGAAATTCCCTTTGTGTGCTTGCATCGAAGGCCTGCTCTTTGCCTTTTTGCGAAAGTGGCGAATCCAATTGGCCACAAACAATTTTTTGCACATTGGCTTCGGACTCAGCATGCCGGATCAGGTAAACTTTTTGACCCTTCAAGAAAGATGCCCTTTGATTTGCAAATACTCAGCTAAGGCATCATGCCACTCAGGCATTTTGTAATACTGATTCAGTTTATCGGCTTTCAAAACACTATAATGCGGTCGACGTGCTCGCGAGCCAAACTCTTTTGCGGTGATTGGCTGAACATCGACCTCCAGATTTAAAGATCGGAATATTTCTGAAGCAAAATCAAACCACGTGCATGAATCTTGGCTTGTGCAATTGTAAATTCCAAATTCTATTTTTGGATTCTGAATAATTGAGACCACCGATTTTGCAATATCCAGGGAATGGGTCGGACTCATAAATTGATCATTCACAACAGAGATCGGGCGATTTTGCTTGGCCAAACGAATCATGGTTTCAATAAAATTGCCCCCCTTGCCACCGGCACCATAAGCACCAAACACCGACGACACCCTGAGGACGATATGCTTTGAACAATAATTTCTGGCAAAAAAATCACCACTCGCTTTGCTTGCACCATAAACACTCAAAGGATCAAGAGCCGCCGTTTCACCAATTGGAGATTTGTGATTAGGACCAAAAACATAATCGGTAGAAAAATGGATCAACAAAATATTATTTTTTTGGCAATGAATCGCAATCTCTCTCACCGCAAAAGCATTGGTCCTAAAAACCAAATCGATTGCGCCTTCAGCATCATCGACCCGGTTATAAGCCACACAATTAATAAGGATGTCGGGAGTAAGCCAACCCGAAAGAGTCGCAGAAATATCGTTTGCGAAATCAAGATCTGCTCGGGTGACCGAGTGCACTTCGTGCGCTGTTAATGACAGCTGCCTCACCAAGTCTGAGCCCACCTGGCCGTGCGCACCTAAAATTAGAATTTTCATCACTCCGCCCCTTGCAAAACGACTTCTTAAGAAATTAATGTCATTGCAATCTAAAAAGGGTCAAGTGCGAATCATTCATACCTTAAAAGGTCATTTGTTTTATCCACTGGTTGAAAAAGCAAGTGGGCGACAAATCTCCGAAAAATTTCAAAGCGCAAAAAATTTTTCGATTTTACCGTCGCAAAAAAGACGCGCACAGATTGAATCCTATCTCGAAGCGATCTTGAGCGAAGCCAAACTCAATGTCCCCTACTACAAAGATTTATTTCATCAAATTCATTTCGACCCGCGTGAAGTCCGCGGCAATATCAATGCACTTAAACAATTGCCATTTTTAACAAAAGATATTGTGCGTGAACAAGGCGACCGACTTTTAAATCGGCGCTATGAACTCTCAAGTTTAGTCAAAATGAATACCGGTGGTTCAACAGGCGCGTGCCTGACGATTTCTTACGACCGCGAAGCTCTCGATTGGTCGGCTGCGGCCAATCGATTTGCGGTGTCGATGACGGGCGCAAGCTTTTCAACCTCAGAAGTGCATTTGGTCTCTCGCATATCACAAAAAAACGCTTATAAACAAAAACTTACAAACTGGGTGAAGTGTCAGGCCTTAAATCGAACAAATTTCGAAACTGACTTTATCACTGAGTCCTCACTCGAGAATTTATATAATACCATCCTTCGGACAAAACCTTTTTTGGTGCAAGGTCATCCCTCAACATTATATGCG
Source organism: Bdellovibrionales bacterium (assembly GCA_965199825.1). Lineage (GTDB taxonomy): Bacteria > Bdellovibrionota > Bdellovibrionia > Bdellovibrionales > UBA1609 > CBDATP01. Next base: position 315,883 of record OZ241329.1, read on the forward strand.
CTCGCAACCTATGTCAGAGATTGCAAACCCACAAAAAAACTTTTTTCTGTTTTTGAGTCCACTGGAGAAACCCTGGATAAAAAGCGATTTCAGGTGATCAAAGACCAACTTCAGTGCACCATTTTTAATCGTTATGGAAATGCCGAATTCGGGGTGATTGCCCACAGTATAGATAATCCCTTTCAACTCCAGCTTTTAGATTTTATGGTCTTGCCCGAGATGGTTCAGCTCGGCAATGGACTGTGTGAGCTGATATTTACTGGCCTGCACAATCGTGCCATGCCGCTAATTCGCTATCGGTCTGGTGATATTGGAAATTTGACCGTCGAAAATAATAGGGTTCACATTGCCGATCTTCGGGGACGCATTCATGATCTGATGGAATTCGAGCGAGTTCATTTGCCGAGTCATTATTTGCTCGATGTCTTTAATCATCGTGGGGATGTGGATGATTTTCAGATTGTGGTACGTTCAGGTCAAAAGCCCGAACTTCGAATCGTTAAAAAAACCGACACTCCTTCTGAAAAAATCAAATCCGAATTGGCCAATATTTTGTCCAATCAAGTCGAAATCAAATTCGTTAGATCCGATCAATTTATTCTTTCTGGATGGAGAGACAAATTTCGTTATATCGTGCGAGCCGATTGAACAGAAATTTCTTTAAGCCAGCCCGAATTTTCAAGATACCACTCAATAGTTTTTTCAAGCCCCGATTCAAATTCTTTAAACATCGGATGATAACCCAGTTCGCTGGCAGCTTTCGTAAAATCGATGGCATATCTCCAATCATGTCCTTTGCGATCTTGAACATGAACAATTTGATCGCTATAGGATTTGCCGTCTGAGCGTGGTCGCTTTTGATCGAGCATTTTACAGATTGACTGCACAAGCGCTAGATTTGTTCGCTCATTTTGGCCGCCAAAGCAGTAACTTTCACCAGGACGACCTTTGTTCACTGCAAGCATGATCCCCTGACAATGGTCACTCACATGAATCCAGTCCCGAATATTAAGTCCTGTGCCATAGACCGGAAGATCTTTTTGGGCCAAGGCACATTGGAGCATATGCGGAATCAACTTTTCTGGAAATTGTTTAGGACCATAATTATTTGAGCAATGGGTGATCAGAGTTGGTAGATTGTATGTATGAAACCACGCTCTTGCGAGGTGATCACCGCCGGCTTTTGAGGCCGAATAAGGAGAGTTCGGCGCATAGGGAGTTTGCTCAGAAAAATATCCCTCATTTTTTAATGATCCAAAAACCTCATCTGTCGAGACTTGGACAAATCTAAACTTTTTTTGTTGATTCACATTCAATGTTTGCCAGTATTTTAAAGTGGCATTTAACAAAGAAAGTACACCTAGCACATTTGTTTGTACAAATTGTGAGGGATCACTAATTGAACGGTCCACATGAGACTCGGCAGCAAAATTGATAACCACGGTGGGTTGAAAGGATTGAATCAAATCGGTCATCTGGTGCGTATGACAGATATTGGCATGAACGAATTCCCATTTGCCTTTAACGTCCTTGAGGTTCGCTTTATGGCCCGCATAGGTGAGTGCATCGACAATCAGAATCTCGGCATCGGTCTGTGCTGCAAGTGTAACAAAATTGCTCCCAATAAATCCAGCGCCCCCGGTGACCAAGAATCTTTGCGACGACATTTAATGTTGTTCCTCAAAATGATTGATCGTTTTTGAGAGTAGCGGAGCGTTCAAATCCTTTTGGGATAAAATGGGATTCGAAAATGGCCAATCGATATTGATCTCAGGATCATTCCATAAAATCGAACTTTCGGCCGATTTTGAATAGTACCGATTTACTTTGTAGCTCACCGCTGTATCGGGCACGAGAGTCACAAACCCATGAGCAAATCCCTCGGGCACATACAATTGACGAAAGTTTTCGCTGCTTAAAATCTCAGCGATGTATTTTCCAAAAGTGCGACTATTTTTGCGGATATCTACAACGACATCAAGAATTGCCCCTGAAATCACCCTTACAAGCTTTGATTGGGCCGATGGATTATTTTGAAAATGAAGACCCCGCAAGGTTCCGGCTTTTACACTCATGGAATGATTGTCTTGAACAAATTCATCTTTAATATTCAGGGTTTTCAAACTGTCGATACGGAAGGTCTCAACAAAATATCCTCGATCGTCCGATAAAATATTTGGCTCCAACAGTTGGACTTGATCAAAAAAAATTTTAAGACTTTTCATTCGTCTCCCCTCCAACAATTGGATTGCGGCATCATCAATACCAAGTTAAAAAAAATCATGAAAGCAATAATATTAGCCGGCGGATCGGGCTCTAGGCTTTATCCGATGACTTCTATTGTCTCAAAGCAATTGCAGCCCATTTACGATAAGCCCATGATCTTTTACCCCTTAAGCTCTTTGATGCTTTGCGGAGTTAAGGAATATTTAATCATCAGCACCATTCGCGACACGCCATTTATCCAAACACTGCTCGGCGATGGATCGGCCTATGGGATTTCTATTCAATATGAGGTGCAACTCGTTCCGGCAGGTCTTCCCCAAGCTTTTATTATTGGTGAGAAATTTATTGGCCAAGACGATGTGATCATGATGTTGGGCGACAACATTCTTTATGGCGACATCACTTTTTTAGAGCACGCGGTGGACTTACATATCCATCGCTCAGATAAATTTAGAGGGCGAATTTTTGCTTATTATGTCGATGACCCACGCAGCTATGGAGTGGTGGAATTAGAAAAATCATCGGCTCGGGTGATCAGTATTGAAGAAAAGCCAGAGTCTCCCCGCTCCAATTATGCCATTCCAGGAATTTATATTTTTGATTGCACGGTGTCGCAACGGGCAAAGCACTTGCACCGATCGGCGCGCGGCGAACTCGAAATGGTTGATATTATGAAATCCTATCTTGCAGAACAAAGCTTAGGAGTTGAAATTATTGGTCGTGGAGTTACATGGTTTGATACCGGCACACCCGAGGCCATGCTCGAAGCAGGACTGATGATTGCCTCCATCGAAAAGCGCTCGGGGATGAAAATTGCTTCTCTCGAGGAGATTGCATTGCGCAGAAAATATTTGTCTCTCTCCCAATTTGCAAAGCGATTGGAGCAAATCCCTCACTCTCCCTACAGAAAATATTTAGAAAGAGTCTATACCGAAGTATTCCAAGAGGAGGAGTGCCATTTCTGAGGTCAATCTCAATTGGTATTCACGGTTCGCCAATCAGGATTATAGTCCGAGCGATTATTTTTGGACGTGGTTCAATCTCGACTCAAAAACCTACCCAAAAATTATTCATAAGCTTTCGTTTCCTCTGCGAGAGATCAATCGGATCTTAAGCGAGAATCCCTCTGTTCAGCTCGAGCTTCTCGATCATCTGCAAGAGATCGAAAAAAGTTTGATCGATCTTGCTCAATTTAAAAATTCGCACCCGATTCCTTTGACCTTAAAGTCTGCAAAACAAATTTTGGATGATTTTTATTTATGTCAAAATCAACCTGAAAAACAAAAGAGTTTGTTTTATCAGCTGATCCATAAGCTCCAAATCGAGAGTGCCCAAGATCAAAAGCTTACCGTCTTCCATCTGATTTTTGGAAGCTACCGACATCTAGAGGTAGCCCTCGAAAAATTAGCCCAACTTGAACATCCGGATTGGGCTCATCAACAAATTAAGAATTTATCTGTACAATATAGAGAACTGATTTTTCCTCAGACCACACCCGCTCTCCAACTTTTACATAAGATGCGAACCGATCTCCCTGATGACGAGGCCGAGTATTTGGGTTGGATCTTATTGCAAGGCCCTGAAGAGTATCCCGATATTTTGGCAAAAATTCCTTTGGCACTTTTTTATCAACAGAAAAAAGGTTTTTGGAGTCATCCCGAAGGGCTTCCCACCTTTGGCGCATTGATGGTCAAAATGGCAAACTCAGGACAGAACTTACCCACAGAAAATGGGAATCAGGTTTGTCACTCATTGCGCGTGCTACTTGCAGCTTCTCGAAACTTAAGATTTCCGTTCCCGCCCAACTTTTTTTCATCTTTATTTTCACTCAATGAATTGGGTCAAAGTCGCTTAAGTGAAATTATCGTGGGAGAAGAAACAAGTAATATTGATTTTGAATTTTCTGACGAAAGCAATTTTTCTCAAATCTTTTCAACCCAATTAAAGGCTTTATTTTTGTTTCGGCAGAGTTTCCTTAAACAAGAGCTTCCGCTTTATGAAGAGCTCTTTGAATCGCAGCACAAAGATGAACTGGTGTTTCCAAAGATTACCGACAACAGCATCAATATTATTGGTTACGCTCTCAACGATCTTGGTATTGGTGAAGATTGCAGGGCTTTGTATCACGCGCTAAATGACGGTAAAAACAATGTGAGGCTCATCGCCTTAAAACCGGCAGGTCGAAATTTTGATGCATTTCCTCAACTCAATAAACACTTGAGCCAAGAATTAAAAGGCAAGATCAATATTTTTTGTATGCCGCTCGTTGATTTCATGACCCAGAAATTAAAATTTGGAAATCGCATTCTTGATGGCCATTACAATATTTGTTTTGCCCCTTGGGAATTTGATGAATGGCCCAAGGATTATGATTTTTGTGTCAAGGGACTACAAGAAATTTGGGGAATTTCAAATTTTGTCACCAAGGCTTACGAACGATTTGATATCAAAGTCTTGAGCATGCCAAATATCGTTTTAAAAGGCGAAACCGCACAATTGAGTCGAACCGATTTTGGGCTCGACCCCTCGGCCTTTACATTTATGTTCTGCTTTGATTTTAATTCCTCGATCAAACGTAAAAACCCATTTGGTGTGATCAAAGCTTTTCAACTGGCATTCCCGCAAAACGAGACCCATGTTCAACTGGTGATTAAAACTATGGGTGGACCTGGATATGACAAGCAGCGGAAACATTTATATCAACTCGCTGAGCAAGATCCGCGAATCCATTTGATTCACGATCAGCTTGAACGCGCCGCTTTTAATTCTTTGATTTCGTTGAGCGATTGCTTTGTTTCGCTCCACCGCTGCGAAGGTTTTGGTCGAGCATTGGCAGAAGCGATGCTGTTTGATAAGCCGGTGATTGCCACAGATTATTCGGGCTCAAGCGAATTTCTTAATTCTCAAACCGGATTTCCGGTGAGTTATCAACTGACCGCAGTTTTGCCAGAGGAATATCCAATGGCCGAAGGTTTATTCTGGGCTGAACCTAATTTGGACTGTGCTGCTAGACAAATGCGCGAGGTCAGGCAAAACTCTGAGCGTGCAAGAGACATTGCTCAGCAAGGTCATCGATTTATTACACAAAATCATGGGGCCGATACCGCTCGCAAGAAACTACAAAATCGAATCAACGCGATATTTCAAGAAATGGTGATCAAATGAATAAAATATTTTTTACCTCTTCCGCAGCCAATTACTTTCCAAAAGTAAAACTTCTTTTTGATTCACTTCGCAAATATCAACCCGATTGCACTCTGGTCTGGTTGGTGGCCGAAAAAAAACGTGAGGATGCCCAAAAATTAGCAGAGCTCAACCGATACGAAATTCTTTTTGCCGATGATCTTGAAGTGGGCAAACAGTCGGCTTGGCTTTTTGGAATGAATATTGTCGAATTGGCAACCGCACTCAAACCGTTTGCGGCCCAGGTGCTGCTTGAAAAGTATAATTCTACCGGAGTCATCTATCTTGATCCAGATATTGTGACCTTTCGAAATCTGGATGAGTTGTCACAGGGTTTTGAGACCTATGATGTTATTTTGACCCCTCATTTGAACAAGCCCGAGACCGATCCAAAATTGGTTTTAGACAATGAGCTTTGTGCACTTAAACACGGCGTATTTAATCTCGGATTTTTTGGAGTTAAAAATTCGTTTGAAGGTTTAAGGTTTTTGAGTTGGTGGCAAGAGCGGGTCTATAAATTTTGTTTTACTGATCTTGCCTCAGGAGTGTTTACCGACCAAAAGTGGATTAACTTTGCGCCCATTTTTTTTGAAAATGTTTGGATCAATCGCGATCCAACCTTGAACGTTGCGCCATGGAATTTAGGTCAGCGACACTTCAGCGGCGGCATGAAAGAGGGCTATCAAGTCGACGGCAAACCACTTGGTTTTTATCACTTTACCGGATTCGACAGTGGGGCCCATCTGATTGCGGCAGCCCCTTACCTCACAACCAATCCTTCGCTAAAAAGTTTGGTGACCTGGTATCAAGAAAAATCTTCTAACTCCGGCAGCACCAAAATCGATCCGCGCTGGGGGCTTGGATTTTACTCAAGTGGTGAAAAAATAAATGATGATGAGCGAAAGATTTTTCGCGAAACCGCGGAGCTACAAAAAAATTATTCAAACCCCTATGAGGCACGCCCTCATATCCTGGCGCTAAAGGAATCCGTGGTTTAATTCATGGCAGTTTTGCATATCGGTCACTCCTGGGGAGGTGGACTCAACCGTTGGGTTGACGATTTTATGACCGCAGATGAACGCCAAAGTTTTCTTTTAACTTCCTCAGGAAGTCTTGCAAGCTATAGCCTCAATTTTATTATCAAAGATAAATATGGTTTGAATATTCAGAGTCTTACCCCAAAAGACCCGATCCACCGGGCGCAACTGACCTCGCCCGAGCTTTACCAATGGACCCTCGACTTTATTAAAAAATCAAATGTCGACACCGTGATCTACTCTGCACCCTTTGGGTTTTCATTAAATCTGCTTCATTTGCCGGTTAAAAAAATTATTGTGCTGCATGATTTTTCTTACGTGTGCGCAGGAACCTACGGTTATTTCAACAAGCCGTGTGTGAAATGCACCTCTTCTGATCTTAAAACTTGTATCGAGACCAATCCGGGCGCCTCATTGTACTCCGGCGTTAGCTATGAAGACTTCAAGCAGATGCGAGAATTTTTTGTTCAGAATCTTTCAGACGTTGTATTGGTTGCTCCATCAACTTCTGCAGCTGAGAGAATCAATATGATCGAAAATCGATTGCTCAACCAAAAGATCAATATCGTCCCACACGGATTGAGCCTTCAATTTGAAGATTGTTTTGGTCAAGCCCTGCCCGATCGCAAACTTAAAATTGCGGTGATGGGATCCTACTATTGGCATAAAGGATGGGGACTGTTCGATCAGATTCACGAACAATTTAAAGATAGAATTGATTTCTATGCTCTGGGTTGTGGACCACTGGGTCAAGATAAGCTGAAGACCCAGTGTGTGGATTTGGTGGTCGAATATAAAAATAATGAGCTCCCCGGAATTTTAAAAAAAATAAAACCCGATGCAGGACTTCTGATTTCCCTCGTGCCCGAAACTTTTTCTTACACCTACTCTGAACTGTCGGCGGCCCGTATTCCGGTGATTGCCTCGCGTTTAGGTGCCTTGCCTGAGCGCATGGTTGCGGGCACAGGATTCCTGGTTGAACCTACGGTAGAGTCGATTGCTCAATGTCTTAACGATGTGCTTCAAGATCGATCTTTACTGATCAGCGCTTATCACAATCTCAAAACCCAAACTGCGCACTCGGTAAAACAAATGGTAAAAAATTATATAAATTTGCTAGATCCCCAACCTTAAAAGGTTGATACGAGAGACATGAGAGATAAAACAACTGTCCAATTTTGATAGCTCAAAAATGTGAACCATCAAAAGCGCATCTTCGCAGTCATTCCCTGTTATCGTGTGCGAGATCAAATCATAAACGAGCATTGATTTAGACGACCATATGTGGAGTCTTTAAAACATGAACTATTTAGTCCTCAATTTGTTTGGCCGGTCGTTCCTATACTTGAGGTCTGCACACAAAAAAATTAGCAATACGGTTGAATTTTGATAGTCCATCGCACAACGCTGAGGCAGATAGGCAATGGTTGCGATTCCGTCGATGATTTAAAAATAATGTTTGCGCGTGGGTTTAGTATTCAGTTTTTTAGCCTCAATCATTTGCCCGTAATCGAATTCATTTTCAATAGCGTTAACTCTCCAAAGGTATCATCATTTAATCCTCAAGAAAATTCTAAGCAATAGATCTCGGTAATGGGTTCTGGGGATGTTTCAAGCTTTTGTTTTTAAGATCACCCCCTACTGTTTTAATGTACATTCAAAGTGGTTAGCAAAAATTTCGATCTTGTATTTATTTCTGAGCGATGACCAGTGACTGGAAAAGGCCACATATGTCGGAGTATTTCACTTATTTCTAGATTAATTTTATTTCTTATCAGTGACGAAATTTACACCAATGAAATTTATTTTTTATTACAACCATTCGAGTGTATTAGCCGCTACTCTAAAATTAATATGGTCCTGCAAAATAGAATCTAAACAATAAACTCAGTGCCAAGTGGTTTTCGATGTGGAATTATTCATAGCACTTGTGCTGGAAATATTTTCTTCTCTATTTTTGCATCCCGCTTTGATTCCTTCGATACGGGCTCGACTAGGCGTGACGCCTAGGTGCAGAGAAAGCGGTTGCGCTGATAAAAAAATGTAACATCAAACAGATTTTATTTGATTCGTTTTTATTCTGTGGATTTTTGATTTTCTTTTCGATGCCGCTCGTGACCACTTTTGATTCGGCAGGGTATCATAGGTACGCGCGTATTTTATTTGGCGAAGATCCCTGGGAAACCTGGGATTTTTTTAGAGGAATAACGGTCCCGCTTTTTACTGGTTTATCGCAACGACTTTTTGGTTACTCCTCACAAGGATTAGTGTTGGCGCTATTTATTGTGGGTGTTCTGACCTTAAAATCATTTGCTATGCTTTCCAAGAAAATCACGATGCCCGCCGTTACTGCCTTGACCATTTGCTATTTTTGTATTGATCCCATTATTCAAGGATATTTTCACGTGTTATTGCCTGAACCGCTTACGGTTCCGCTTTTACTTTTGCTAAGCTCGATGTGGTTAAATCCCAACCCGGATAGATTTACTTTGATCGCAACGCCATTTCTCCTGGTATTGCTTTACCAAATTAAAGAACCGCAAATTCTTGTTGGAGTTGGATTCTTGGGGCTTATTTTACTCAAGCATCTTGCAGAGCGTGATAAGCGCAAGACGGCACAAATTCTTTGCATGTTTGGCGCTTTTTTCATGCTTAACAAAATAGTGAATAAAACTTTGATTTACAAAGTTGGTCACGGTTCACTCTTTGGCAACGTGCACATTCTCAACAATGGAATTGGTTTTGCCGGGCTTAGTGGCAATATGTTCGGCGACACGGTTGTGCGCGACTACAATTTGCTACAAAAGGTGGAGTCAACCAAACCTTTATCTGGATCTATCAGACGATGTTCGATTGAGTCTGGTAACACAGTGTTTTATTTTTTAAGTAATGGCGAAATTATTCAGTGTCTTGCTCCAACAACTCTTTTAGAAGCTATTCGCTTACGCGGTTTTTTCACATACTCCTACCCACTTGCGACTATAAAATCTTTTGTCTTAAATTTTTTGGAAATTATTCGTGTTCTTCCGAATCGTTTTGATGAGATCAAGACCGTGGGCAATTTTGCTTTCAACGCGTCAGATACCAATTCCAATGTTAGCTCAATTCCAAAAGATTATATTTTTCATGACGCCTTCACAAGTTATGTAAAGCCCTACCGTGTGGACTCCTCGAACCCGGTAGGCTATATGGCAAAAATCGACTCGTATTTGTGGCCGTTGGCCCAATTTGTTTACCCGCTAAGCTTTGTATTGATGTTGATCTGGATCGTGCTTGTGTCGATCCAAAAAGATCGTAAATCAAATTTGTTTTTTCTAGCTCTGAGCAATTTGCTCTATCTTGCGTTCAATGCATTTTTAGGATTGGTTGATGATCGTTATGGATTTATTTGTTATCCTTTAGCATTAATCTTTGCAGTCGATTGCGTGTCTAAACAGATTCCTGCACTATACGGACGGAGTTGGCCATCACGATATAAGTCGTCGGCGTCCCCGGAACACTTGTTAAAACACTAGTATCGACAACATGAACGTTCTTCGTGCCATAAGGACGTCCAAATTCATCAGTCTCATAAAGTCCGGGTTTTGTTTTCATCGGAAGAGTCCCGCCGAAATGTTGACTTCGACCTGAAGGGCCCGTCTTTTTGAAAAACGGCAATGGAATGCCGCCGAGTTTCCACGCATTGCGGATTAAAGTTCTAAACGCCTCGCCAGCAACTTTTTTTGATCGCCTAGACGGGCGCCCCGTTAAGCTTGCTAATTGCTGTGTTTGATCAGCATTGATTTTTAACCCAAGACTGCCAGAATCTTCAGAGTGAAGATAAACCATTCCAATCATCAGTCGATCAAATATCGGCTTCAGAAGTTTAAAACCCAGATCTGCAAGCACGCCAAATGTGTGACGCAAAGATTCTAAAACAATTTCATTAAACGGATACAGTTGAAAGTGAACAAGTTGGTGGGTTCGCTTAAGGGTAGCAAGTTGGATAAAAATCTGAGCTAGAGTATTTTGTGGTGCTACCGAAGCTCCGCGCGTGCGTTTAAACGTTATAAATGGAAAATAATATTTTTGCGAATCACGAATGGTAAATTCATGGCCCGACCATCCCATGGAACGTGCCACCAAAGCTGTTGTTCCTAAAACACCTGCGCCAATAAAAACTTTGTCATAGGTTTCAGTAAAGTTTTGATGAGTGTCTATGTTTTTAAATTGAACCTCAACGCCCTGTGATTTTTCAGAATATGATAGTGCGAGAGAGTGCGGCTTGTATGAGATTTTTTTGGCGGAAATAAGTTCTTTTATTACATTGGCCGCATTGAAAATAGCATTGTAAGAGCAGCCATGCATACACATGCCACAAGAGACGCAACCTTGCGACTCATAAGAATATCGTGTGCCGCAGGCGATTTTTGCCCTCCCTACATGAATCCCTTTAAGCTTTAAAGCAGGCGCCTTTTTATTTGATTGAGTTAAAACATTTAGCCCCTGGGGCCCTAATGGATATTGAGGTTTCCCGTGAATACGAACACTGTAAAGCTCGTCAACGGCGTCATTTTCGGTTGAGACATCAACAAAATTCTCTAGGGTTCGAAATGCATTTTTTAATCGATCACTTTTAAATGGCCAGTGAACCATATCGCGATCGGCAACTGTGCCAACATTCGCGCCCCATACATTGCTTAAGCCGCCAAGTGCAAAAGAAGTTAAAACTTTCGATTTCGAATCAAGCTGAATTGCACCGCCTGGTACGGTCTTGTAAACAAACCTTGACCCAAAGCACAGCTTTTCTGGAAGTTCGGAACTTGCGCCATCGTGATCTGCACGCCTTTGACGGATTTTTGCTAAGGATTCTTCAGGCGTATGTCCGGGCCGAGTTAATGATTTTAAATTGTCCTCAAGTTCGTAACCCACGTCATAAACCGTGACGTCAGCGCCTTTTTCCACCAATGCGTACGCGGCCGAAGCGCCCGCAGGCCCACTTCCAATAACTGCGACTTTCATAATTTAAACCCTTCATCCAAGTGAGTGTTGATCCATCCGGACCGTGGGAGGTCAACTTGTCGATCTAAATGCCTTTGCATACAAATATTTTGTCCTTTGCAAGGCGCGTAATCTGCAACATGGATACAAGGCGAACAATACACCTTTCTGTAATGTATTTGCTCAGGCTGATCAAAAGGATATGGAGCAAGCCGTGTCGAAGGATCAGTTGGACCCCAGTACGACGTAATTTTTAAGCCTAAAAGACGTGCGATATGATTCAAACCCGAGTCAATCGTTAGAAGCTCTCCGACTTCGTGTAAAACAGCAACGGACTCTTTAAGGCTTAGCTTTCCAGCGACATTAATTATTTTTAAATTCGGAGCAAGTGATAAAAACTCACGCTCGTAATTTTTAGCGCTTTCAACGTCAACCTTGCCTCCTAATAAGTAAATGGCCAATTCCTCACGGGGATATTTGTGTTCGATAATGTAAATCCATTCTTTCGCTGTAAACATCCGTTCAGGCCCAAGTTCGGAACAAAACGGTGATAGGCAAATACTTCGGCCTGTAGCTCGGAGCACGGAAAGGGGCAGTTCGGACTTGAACTGCATTCGAAACCTTCGTACACACTCGTAGCGTTGGTCGACATGCCCTCCTAATTCCTCCGCCATTTGGTCGTAGGCTTGATATATAGGCGCAATTCCATTGTAAAAAAATGCGTGAGTCGTGAGGCCATATTGCCATCGGCTCCAGACCATAAAAAAACCAAAGCGGTTGCGGGCGCATGACAGCAAAGAAAACACCCCCGAAAGCCTTGAGTGCAGTTCAAAATTTAAAATGCAGTCCGCGCGAAACGCAGCCAACAAACACTGCGTGGCAGTTACAACAATCCGCCGAACCGAGGATGTTTCGAGCACGTAGATTCGATCAAAACAATTCATCACATCCGCAAAACCTTTAACCGCGGGCGTGCAAATCAAATTTAACTTTTTGTTTGGATACCTAGTTTTGATTGCGATTAACGCTGGATAGGCAGAAACGACACTTCCTCCGCCAAGGAGCTTAAAAACAAAAACGCTTTTTTGAATTTCTGAGCTGTGATCTCGCCGCAAAATTACGCCAAGAAATAAAGAAATTGGACGCAAAATTATGATCAGTAAATTCCCAAGATAGTAATCGGCCGATTTCATTTGCTCTAAGTTCATTAATCACTCTTAAAGTTTTTGCATATCACGCATACCCGCTTCAATGCTGATTATGGGTTGATAGCCTAAAAAGCGCTGCGCTTTCGCAGTATTCAATGTGCACGAGTTAATCATCATTTCAACAGGCAGTCGAGCAATGGGCGGCGCAGATCGAAGAGGCAAAAACCGCCAAGCAACCTCAATAATACTTGCAAGAATTCTTGCAACTCTCGGTGGAATGGATTTCTTGGGAAGGTGAATTCCCTGAGTCGATGCGTAACGAGCGAGAAAATCATGGGATGAGATAATAGGTTCACCGTCTGAAATAAAATAACATTCTCCGCCGCTGCCCTGGGTAAGGCTCAATTCAATAGCATGAACAAGATTTAGAATATGAGTTGTCGAACCCAAAGACCTACCATGCCCAATCCAGCGAAATCGCCCATTTTGCGCCATTGCCGCAATCTTTTTTAATCGCTTATCCCCGTTGCCCCAAACTAAGCGGGGTCGCAATGCGAGAGTGACAAAGTCATCCGAATTGGCCTGGAGCACGAGCCTTTCCGCAATAGCTTTTGATCGGACATATAAAAATTTTGAATCCACGGCAAGCGGGGTCCCTTCGTCAATTTTCAGTAAATCTCTTGGCTGGAATACAACAGCTTCGGATGAAATATGTATGAAACGCTTTACCCTTGCTTCACGCGCAATTTGTAACAGATGTTTCGTACAGTCCACATTAGCATGATAAAATTGAGACTCGGAACCCCACCAATCGGTATAGGCAGCACAGTGAATTACAACATCGATACCAGTGAGATCGTGGGCGGTTATTTCAAGAAGGTCATTTCGGTGTAGGATTTGACCGAGGACTGCATTTGTTTTGCGCCGTGAAAAACTTAAAATCTTATGGGAGGACTTTAACTTTTCGACGACAGCCGCGCCAACAAATCCTGTCGCTCCCGTTATGAAAATTTTTAAGGAGCACCCCCGACAAATGAGAAAAAAGATCCTTTAAGTCTTGTGCCATTGCAACTTGGTTTAGTCTAGTCAATCATTTAGTCGGAACATGTCAATGGGCTGGCCAAGTGCACGCTGCTGATTAGTGAATGATATTTCACCTGTTGATGGTGTAATTGTAGTCGATGACTGTTGTGCTGAAAATTCAGGCGATCTTGTTCAGACCTCAATTACTGATGCAAAGGCAACAGTCATCAAGAACGAATTTAACCAAAGCGTGGGTGGCAGTGTCTTAAATAAATTTAGTTATGCCATCAAACAAGGGGTGGAAATTCTTTTGAAAATCGATGGCGATGGTCAAATGGATGTGCGCTTAGGTATTGGATTTTGATGGATCCAACAAATGGATATCTTGCAATTGAGAGTTCAACTTTCAAGCAGCTCCCCATAAGTAAAACAGCGCGCCGGTATTTTTTTTGGAAGTGATATTTTATTACAACTAAATTTTTTGAGTGCATGAGTGGTTCAAACCTCATGCAGGCGCTCTGCGCCAATGAGAAGAGTTCCCTTTCTCTAAAGAATATTAAAAATTTCTTTAAACGAATGGTTTTTCCTATTTTGTTCTCGATTTTAATACGGGGTCTATTGCTTTATTGTGTAGCTTATTTATGTTTGGTCTGGGGCTGAGTATTAGGCTCTACTATTGGATTCCCTCTATATTGAATGGACATCTCGCCACCAGTGGCCAAGTGAAGATGGCCGCATTGCCAACATTATTGGCATTCCAGAGCCTTTTTTTCTTTTTCCCAATTGCTATTGCTAGTTCGCAAAGGCAAATGAGCTAAAAAAATTAACACTATCCATATTGATTCTAATTCATCGCTTACGCTAAGGTCGTCACTCTTCTGGAGTCTTATTTGCTATTTGCATCGATGATTTTTATTTTTTGTTTTTTGCCGCTGACTCTCGCACTCTATTTTTTTCGCCCTTCCATCAACTACCGTAATTCTGTTTTATTAGTCACGAGTGTCTTGTTTTATATTTGGGGCGAACTGTGGAACGTTTGGATTATTTCCCTCACCGTTTTTGTGAGCTACATTTTTGCGCTCTCTCTTTCAAAAGAAGATCATCATCCGCGGCGACAAATCAAACTGAGCATGGGCATTGGTCTTATTCTCATAATTCTTATTTACTTCAAATATGCTGGATTTTTGATCGATTTGGTCAATCACATATTACCGCTCAACTTTTCAATTCCTGTCGTAGTGACAACAATCCCTCTAGGAATTTCATTTTTTTCCTTTCATGCAATTTCATACCTTATTGATGTTTTTCACAATCGAGTACGGGCAGAAAAACGACCCCATGTCGTGGCTCTCTATTTTTTTCTGTTCCCCCATCAGATTGCCGGTCCCATCGTTCGCTATCAACTTTTCGCAAGCCAAGTCTTTCAGCGCTCACAGACTCTGGAAGATTTCGCTCAAGGGATTGAGCGCTTTATTATTGGTTTGGCAAAGAAAGTTTTGATCGCCAATTCGGTTGCAAGCACAGCCGATGTGGTGTTTGGACTACCCACACATCATCTGAGCACAGCTCTCGCATGGTATGGAATTCTCAGTTACGCACTACAAATTTATTTTGATTTCTCAGGATACTCAGACATGGCCATAGGACTTGCGCGCGTATTTGGAATTCATTTTCATGAGAACTTTAATTACCCTTATCGATCTTTAAGTGTGACCGAATTTTGGCGACGCTGGCATATTTCGCTTTCAAGTTGGTTTAGGGATTACCTTTACATCCCTTTAGGTGGAAACCGGCATTCTCCTTTAAGAACTTATTTGAATCTTCTTGTGGTCTTTTTCTTTTGTGGTCTATGGCACGGGGCGAGTGCGACTTTTATTGTTTGGGGAATTTGGCACGGCCTATTTTTAGTTTTCGAACGTTTAGGGATTTCAAAAATCCTTAAAAAAATAAAAATCCTCGGCTTCTTTTGGACTCTGCTTGTTGTTTTGTGTGGTTGGGTCTTTTTTAGAGCTGACAGTTTGAGTTCTAGTTTTGCTTTTCTCAAAACCATGTTCGACGGCTGCGTTGGCGGAGAGGAGGCCCATTACCAGTTGGCCTTATTGTTCTCCAATCAAGTGGCAAATCTTGGATTTTTAAGCGGTCTCATTTTTTCTAGCGGTCATGTCGCTCAATGGATCAGACGGCCCAGATCCTCTTACATCTACAATTGTAGTCTATTACTTCTTTTTATTTTAACTTTAAGTCGTCTTGCTGATGGTACATTTAACCCATTCATTTATTTTAGATTTTGATGAAAAACTCTGCTTGTTTTATTTTTGTAATTGGTTTTTTGATCTGCATCGGTGTGCCCCCTGTGGTTATGGGGTTTAAGTGGGGACAGCCAATAAATCTCGAAGAAAATCGGACTGCAGCACCACTTCCGCAGTGGCCCAGACACTTGCAAGAAATCAAAAATTTTTGCACTCAATCTGAAAATTACATTAATGATCATTTTGGTTTTCGTTCTTATTTAGTAAAAATGAGCAGAGCTTTTATTTTATCTGTGCTTAAAACATCGACCAGCAGTTCGGTAATGATTGGCCAAGAGGGTTGGCTTTTTTTTCGCGGTGATAAAAGTATTGAATCCTATAGAAACATCGAACCCCTCGATTCGAAAAAAATTGAAGCGTGGAAAACTTTTTTTAATAATTTTAAAGAGCGTGCAGCAGGTCTTGGTATGCACTTAGTGATTCTAATTCCGCCTGCTTCAACAACTATTTATCCTCAATATCTTCCTTCTTATGTGAATAAAATTGGCAAAACTTCAGCGCTCCAGACAATCCATCAAATCTTAAAAGATCTCGATCTCCGATTTGCTGATCCAGCACCTTTGCTCATCGAGCAATCAAAACATCAGCCCGTATTTTTTAAAAGTGATACCCACTGGAATTCTCTCGGTGCTTACTTTGGCTACACTGCACTTCTACACAAAATTCAAGAAGCTTATCCCGACCTCACCATTCTTCCATTTAGTTCTTATGAGCTTACCGATGGTCCCCTCACAAATTGTAATGTAGGAAATTGTGATCTTGCAGTGATGTTGGGTTGGCCGGCACATTACGCACAACAGTTAATTGAGCTCAAATCTCGCAGAAAATCCTATGCAAAATTGAATAAAGCTGAGGGAGCATTTCAGGGCTCAATCCTTGAATACACCAACGACAAAAGTGCCCCTTATAAATTATTGGCCTATCGAGATTCATTTTTTACTCATCTCATCCCATTTGTGAGCGAGCAATTTTCTGAATCTATTTATATCTGGCGCCGTGATATCTCTTGGAAACTGATTGCCGAATACAAACCAAATATTATCGTTTTTGAAATTGCCGAGCGTTTTTTGGCCTTTGATCCCCCTCAACATTTGGACTGAGACATAAATGTATAAAACCATTTTTGCATTCTTTTCGTAATTATCGGCCTTCTTTATTTTGTGCTCACCTACCCTGGTCATTTGTCTTTGATTCCGTGATGAATATCATTGAAGATCTTGGTGGAAAATATATTTCCTTCCATCCGTCCTTTGTTAGTTTTTTATTCGGAAAGCTCTACGGGCTAGTACGAAATCAAGCGATCATTCTCGCACTCCATATTGCACTTTTGATTTATGGCGTGAATTCCATTTTTGCTCAGAAATCAAAATTGACTCTGTGTACCTCGCTCATCGTTTTGATTTTCCAGTTGGATTTTGGGATTTTACGATACACCGCAGTGCTTGCTGGCTGTGGTCGTTTACAACATTGATTTAGAAAATTCTATTGCTAAAAACCAAACGCAATCGGGGTTTACAGATTCCCTGCGCACTTACGGGAACTGGGGAATCATATATGGCTTTTTCCAACCCTATTTCTATTTGATTTTATGCCTTCTTGGCGCAATCCTCATTTTGTATTTAGGCATTTTAAAATACTGGTATTTTCCATGCTTGGCTTCAACGGTCTGCTTTATTTATGCCGCAGGCGAACTCGAAACTTATTTAAAAGCAAATCGGTAGCCAAGCTCAATATCTTCGGCGGCAAGATCCCAGGTGCAATGAGACCGGATCAGTTCTTGGCCTTCTAAATTTTTTGTTTTTTTTAAAGCTGCGCTTAAACCTTTTTCGATTGAAGCCTGATCGAGTGGATCCACATAGGTCGCTGACTTACCAAAATATTCTTCGGTGGGCCCCTCTTGTGTGATTAAGAGAGGTGCCCCTTGGGATACCGCCTCAAGGGCAGCAATGCCCGGAGTTTCGCACAAACTAGGAAGCGCAAAAACCAAACAAGATTGATAGGCCGACTTTAAGACCTCAATGTCATTGATCGGACCCAACCAAAAAAAATTATCCATTTTTTGTAAGGATCTAAAATAATCTTTATCGCGAATCTGACCTATCGCCACGACCGCAACACCCATGTTTTTTGCCGCTAATAAAAGTCGATGGGTATTTTTCCTCTGGTCAATATTGGCCACCGACAGCACAAACTCATCCGGCACCGAATAAAAATGTCTAAATCGATCTCCACCATCTCCATCAGTTGAGTACTCGCCGCCAATAGCATTGCGCACTTTAAAGAATTTTTGAGGAGGCAACTCAAACCAATCAGCAATTTTTTTATTCTCGGCAAGAGAATTGGTTAAAACCACATCGGCCTTTAATAAAAGATCGCGATAGTAGTGAAAATTAAAAATATCTTTCGGTGGCATTGTCCACATAATTGGAGCAAGAGCAATTTTTGCTCCACGTTCGCGGTAGCTATTCAAGACATGATGGGTCCCCACCTCAACCGAAAATTGATGGTAAAGGTCCACTTCTCGCTGTGGACTCCAAACATCAAACAGATTCACTTTATGCCCTCTTTTTTCTAGTGCCTTCTTTGATTGCTCGAGTTGGACTTCGCCCCCACCCCGAGTAAAATAGGCTCCGGGCCAGGTATTAAAGACCAATTTCATTTTGAATTTCGGACTTATTAACCACGTGGCGAAATTTACTTCTCCATCCCACCGTTTTAAATTGATCAAAATTGACAATTTCTACAGCTAGCCCTTTTGGAAATCGCTTAAGAACCTCATTCCGAATCCGCTGATGATCGGAGGGATATTCGGCTGCAATATTGAGTAGCGGTAGTTTTGAATCTTGAATGACGATTTGAAATTCACGAACGCCCTGCACCCGGTGATCAAGAAAATCCATAATGTAGTGAGTGGCAAAAACATCTTGATCTATTTTGACCAAATCATGAATACGGCCGCGAAGATCAGAAATAAAAGTGCCATCCTCTCGATTGTTTACCGTAGCCACATCGCCCGTATCATAGCGGACAAGTGGAAAACCAAAGTTGGTAAAATTGGTCACGATCAAATTTTGAGCCTGGCCTTCTTCAGCATAAAACGCTCGATCAAAAACTTTTAATTTTTTGTAATCATCTTTTTCGCTATGAGCGACCACACCAAATTCTGCATTTCCGTAACGGTTGACCACTCGACATTGAAACGCCTTTTTGATCTTAATCACCATCTTATCATTTAAGGCTTCACCCGAGGGTTCAAACACCGCACAAAGGGGAATGATTTTGAGATGTTTGCGATCAATATAATTGGCCATCGCGTAGGCCGATGAAGGGTGACCTTGTAGCAAATAAGGAGGATTTTTTTTTAGCTCACTCACCAAAAGCGAAAGCTGTTGATCACTAAACGAATCAATCATGAGTCGCTTTCGGTTGTGGGCGGCCTGAATCACAGCATCTTTGACCTTGGACTTTAGCGTTGTGGGATGGAGTTGAAGTTCTGCTGCGATATGACATTGCGACTGATATAATTTTTTGCCCGCCATCTCATACGCTCTCAAATTGATTGCTGCGGTCCAATCAAGTCCTTGGGCATCGTAGTAAAACATCACCGAGGTGCCAGTAGAGCCGCCGGTTTTTCGGAGTACCGATGCCATGGGTGAGCGCAACTGAATTGTATGATCTCGAACCTTATCCTTGGTCAAAAGAGGAAGGTCTTGAACGTAGCGAATATCTTTCTTAATTTTTTCGAGATCAAGACGGATGGTCTCTCGGTAATAGGGCACATTGGTTTTGCAATAAACCAAAAACTGATACAGTTGGTTTTTTTGAATTTGAAGTTGTTCGCTGCGAGTGACACTTTCAAAACGATGCAATTCTTTAAGCTTTGATTTCACATTTCGCCCCGAAAATCTTTCGAGTAAGGGCAGCAAAATGTAAGCATTAAAATGTCCTAAATGCATAAGCAGAAGTTTTGCGTGCTGCTCACAAAATTGCAATTCTTAAATGATTCTTATTCAGTCGCGAGGTAGGCTCTCAACCATGAATATCTTGGTGACAGGCGGAGCGGGTTATATTGGTGCAATCACCTGTCGTCAGCTGATCGAGCAAGGCCACGATGTTGCGGTTTTTGATCAATCGCACCTCCGGCCAAATTTAAATTTTATAAAACAATTTGTGTGTGGAGATGTGAGAGACACCGATCTGTTAAGACAAACGGTTCAAAAATATAAGATCAACACAGTTATCCATTTTGCCGCAAAAATTAATGTGGCTGAATCGATGCTAAAGCCTCTCGAGTATTATTCAAATAATGTGGGAGGTCTCTTAAGTGTGCTTCAGATTTGTACTGAGTTTAAAATTACCAAATTCATTTTTTCTTCAACCGCTACGGTTTATAAGGGTCAAAGTCTTGATCCGCTTAAAGAAACAGACGCGCTCGCACCCATCAGTCCTTATGGTTGGTCAAAACAAATGGGCGAAACAATTCTGCTCGACTTCAAGTCGTCGTGGCCACAATTTCAACCATTAATTTTGCGCTATTTTAATGTGGCGGGTGCAACTTTAGATAATCAATTGGGCCAACCCGATCAGATGGCGCCTCATCTGATCGCGACCGCATGCCGTTCGGTTGCTCAGGGCTCTTTGAAGTTAAAAGTTTTTGGTACCGATTATCCAACGCCCGATGGAACCTGCATTCGTGACTACATTCATGTAGAAGATTTGGCATCGGCACATGTTGATGCTGTAAAGGCGGTAAACTTAAATCATCCCGGAGGAATTTTTAATTGTGGCTACGGTAAAGGGGCAAGTGTCACCGAGGTGATCGAAGCGGTGCAAAAAGTTGCGGCAAAAAATTTATCGCTACAATATTGTGATCGTCGTGAGGGTGATCCCGCGATTTTGATCGCCGACAACAACAAGTTGCGCCAAGAGTTCGGTTGGTTTCCTCAGCATGACTCTTTAGAGGTCATCTGCAAAACCGCTCTTGCATGGGAACAAAAACGCATTCTAGAATTGGGCTTGAGAGTATGACTGATCTTCGCCAAATTTTAATAAACAACACAACACCTCTCATCGCAGACGGCGGCATGTCCACATCGCTTTATGATCGTGGATTTTATATCAATCGCAGTTTTGAAGAGCTCTGTCTCACAAGCCCCCAAACAGTCATTGAGGTCACATCCGAATTTAAAAAAGCGGGCGCAAATCTTTTGCTCACCAATACATTTAGTGCAACCCTTCCAAAGCTCACCCGTTACGGATTACAAGATCAGCATCAAAAAATAATCCAAGCCGCATGTGAAATTGCAAAACAAGTGGGCGCCAAGGAATGCTTCGTTTTGGCAAACATGGGCCCATTAGGGATCGTGCTCGAACCTCTCGGCCCGACGAGTTTTGAAGAAGCTGTTGATCACTTCAAAATAACTGCCGAAATCTTTGAGCACTCTCAAATAAATGGATTTAATTTAGAAGGTTTTCATGATTTAACGGAGCTCGAAGCGGCTGTTCAAGCGGTGCGTTCGATTTCACAAAAGCCTTTGTTTGTTCACGTAGCTATAAAAGAAAATTTGCGCACCTCTTATGGTCATTCACTGCAAGAGTTTGCCGAACGATTTAAAAAATACGAAATCGATGTCTATGGAATTTCAGGCGACATTGGACCGAGTGGAATGTTGAGCGCACTCGAAGTTCTAAGACCACTTGTTGAAAAACCAATTTCTCTCAAGCCCAATGCGGGCCTTCCCCAATATGTGAATGATCAATACATTTACCTTTGTAATCCCGACTACATCGCAAAATATGCCAAGCGATTTATTCAAGCTGGGGCACGCATTGTCGGCGGCGGCTCGGGGGTGTCTGAGTCTCATATCAAAGCGATCAGCAATACCCTTCGCATGCTCGAGCCGCAGTCTCGGACGGAAGTAAAAAAAATTGAGATTAACCAAAAACCAACACATAAAACGTTAACCACCAAAATTGAAAATCGATCTAAGCTCGGATCTTATTTTAAAGAGAAAAAACCGATTTATTCAGTCGAGATCAATCCTCCCAATGGAGTGCGGCTCGACAAATTTTCTGAACATTGTAAGGCACTGGTCCGTGGCGGCGTTGAGTTCGTCAATATCCCCGATGGGGCAAGAGCAATGGCTCGGATGAGTTCCCTTCAACTGGCAATTTTTGTTAAAAATAATTTTGGTTTAGAACCAATTCCCCATTTTACCTGCCGCGATCGCAATTTGATTGGTTTACAGTCTGATCTGTTGGGTTGTTTTGTAAATGGTGTACGAAATGTTTTACTTGTGACCGGCGATCCACCAAAATTGGGCAACTGTCCCGATGCCACAGCGGTCTATGATGTCGATGCGATCGGACTCACCCACATCGTTTCACGAATGAATAAGGGACTTGATCTTGGTGGATCCGATTTTGGTGAGCCCACCCAATTTATGGCAGGGGTCGCATTAAATCCAACAGCTCACAACCAAGAATTAGAAATTAAAAGATTTAAATATAAAGTCGAAGCGGGTGCAGACTACGCGATCACCCAACCGATTTACGATCTTGAAGCTTATAAAAGATTTCTTGATCGCCTTGGCCCAATTTCAATTCCGATTGTTATGGGAATTTGGCCATTGGTCAGTTTGCGCAATGCTGAGTTTTTAAAAAACGAAGTCCCCGGAGTGGAAGTGCCCAACTGGGTGATTACAGAAATGGAAAAAGCAGGAGAATCAAAAGAAGAAGCTCTAAAGCGAGGAATTGAAATTTCGATTGAAACCATCAACGCTGCAAAAGATTTGGTCGATGGCTTTCAAGTCAGTGCGCCTTTTAATAAAGTCGAAATCGCACTTCAAGTGATTCACTCGGTGTCCAATGCCATTTCGACTTAAGGCACAACATGGCCAACTCAATTATGACTTGACCGTAAGTCTCGCTGGACCAACCTTGCTTGAGCATTTGCAAAATGCCGAAGTCCCAATCAAATCAAGTTGTTTAGGTAAGGGATTATGCCGGCAGTGTCGGGTGCAAATTTTAAAAGGAATTGCACCTGTAACCGCAAACGATAAAAAAGCCTTTAGCGACTCTCAACTCAAAAATGGTTGGCGTTTGAGTTGCGGGATCAGGCCCCGCTCGGCAATGGAATTTCAGTTTCCCCAAATATTTATCTATCAAGAGGACATTAAAAAATCTCGCGAGCCTCATAAGCCTTGGTGGTTTTGCTGTGATCTTGGTACAACTGGTGTGGAGCTTGCGGGAGTCGACCATCAAGGCATTTGGTGTACCTTAAAGGGATTAAATTCTCAGGTCAGCATGGGGGCTGATGTGATGACTCGCCTCGAATACACTCAGCGAAATGGAGTCGAGCCATTAACCAGACGGATTCGTTCGCAGCTCACTCATTACACAAAAAAAATATCTCAGCAGACGTCGATAGAGGCTCAAAAAAAGATGTTTGTTGCGGGCAATTCGGCAGTGACCGCATTTCTAGCTCAGCAACCTGTGGATCAACTTGCGGTTTCTCCCTACAAACCCAATTCGCTCGAATCTCAAACGTTTTCATTCAATGATTTTGCCATCGAAACATTACCCCTGCTCTATAGTTTTGTGGGTGGGGATCTCTTTGCCGGTTTATTTTTGATTTGGCAGCGCCCCGAAATATTGGCCGAGCCATGGATTTTGGTAGATGTTGGTACCAACTCCGAAATTTTATTTTGGGACAAACAAAAACTATTTGTATCTAGTACTCCTGCAGGTCCTGCATTCGAGGGATCAAGTATTAGCATCGGTATGCGAGCCGAAAACGGCGCAGTGGTGAATCCGATTTTTACCACAGACCATTGGCAATTTGATATTTTAGGAAATGATTTAGCTCGTGGACTTTGTGGTACGGGACTTATCCAAATGATTTCGGAGGCGGTCGACAATGGGATCGTCTCACACGACGGCGAGGTTTTAAAACCGCAACAGCTTTCACTGAATTCAGAACTCTTTTTATCCCAAGATGATATTCGCGAATTTCAACTCGCCAAATCGGCAATTCAAACCGGCATTGAGCTGGTACAAAGTCAAAGTATCACAAAAGCTAAAAAACTTTTTTTGGCTGGTTCATTTGGTGAGCACTTGCCTCTAAAGGCGTGCCGTCATCTTCAACTTTTACCTGAGCTTGAATGCGAAACTTTAGGAAACGCGAGCCTTGATGGCACCGTGCTGTGGAGTCAAAGTTCCTCACAACTCAAAACTCAATATCAAACTTGGCTAGCCCAAGTATTAACTCCCCTTGATCTTGCCTTGTCCGATCAGTTTCAAGAACGATTTGTAAACAATATGAATTTAGGAGCAACATGAATCCGCGCTACACTTTATTTCGTGAAGCTCTCGCGAATCGACTTCTTCTGCTCGATGGTTCGATGGGCGCCCTACTGCAAAAAAGAAATTTGCCCGCAGGCTATGCCCCAGATCTGTGGAATCTTGAAAAACCCGAAGTGATCGAACAGGTCCATCGAGAATATATTGAGGCCGGTGCCGATATCCTTATCACAAACACCTTTGGAGCCTCAAAACTTCGCCTGCAAGAGTACGATGCCTACGATAAATTAACCGCAATCAATACCGCAGCGGTTCGTCTCGCACGACGTGCGGCCGGAAATAAATTTGTGGCGGGCGACATCGGCCCTTGTGGTGACACGATATTTCCCACGGGATCTCGTCCATTTGGCGAAGTGGTCGAGATTTTTAAGGAACAAGCCACTGCTCTGATCGATGCCGGTGTGGACTGCATCATCATTGAGACCATGTTTGATTCTCTCGATTACAAGGCGGCCTTGTCTGCGGTTCGAAGTGTCAGTCAGCACATTCCGATTATTGCGCTGATGACATTCAATACCGACACTGTGTCTGATACAGGCATCACTCCAGAATCTTGTGTGGCGATTGCTGAGGGATTCCATGCCGACGTGGTCGGTGCCAACTGCTCGGTGGGTCCCGATGCGATGATCGAAGTGATAAAAAAAATGAAGGCCATCAGCAATTTGCCTTTATGTGCCCAACCCAATGCCGGACTTCCCGTCTTAAAAAATGGCGAAACAGTTTTTCCGCTCGATGCCGAAAACATGGCGGGATTTGTTGAGAATTTTTTTAAAGCTGGTGCGCGAATTTTGGGAGGCTGCTGCGGAACAACTCCTGAGTTTATAAAAAAACTAAGACACATCGTCGATTCACACCAAAATCTTTTTCAATATTCCAAAACTGAACATCGTCAAAGGGTCTTACTCTCGTCAAAAATGCGAACAGTCTGCATTGGATCCGATTATCCGTTTGTCATGATTGGCGAAAAAATCAATCCCACGGGTCGAAAAAAAGTTGCCGAAAATATTCGTAAGGGAAATATCGAAGCTCTTTTAGCCGATGCTCATGCCCAATTTCTTGCAGGCGCTCATTGTCTCGATGTTAACGTGGGAGTGCCGCTCATCGATGAGCCCGAGATGATGTCCACAGTGATTTGTGCGCTCCAAAATTCGATCGAAACCCCTCTCGTGATCGACTCCAGTTTTTCTGAAGCATTGTTAAAAGGCGGCCAGGTGTATTACGGCAGACCCCTCTTAAATAGCGTCAATGCCGAAGACGAAAAGATCGAGGAAGTTTTGCCCATCGCAAAAGCGGTGGGTGGAGCTGTGCTTGCGCTTGTCACCGAAACCGAAGTGCCCGAAAAAGCCGAAGACCGCCTAAAATACGCACAAAAAATACTAGATCGATTTTTGGCTGCGGGCTTTCATCGCAACGATATTGTGTTCGATGTTTTAAGCCTGACCGTTTCGGCGATGAGGCAAGGCAGTATTGAAACTTTTAAAACAATCGAGCTCATCAAAAACGAACTCGGGTGCGCCACCACCTTTGGTCTTAGCAACTCTTCGTTTGGATTGCCCAATCGTCGTTTTGTTCACCAAGCCTACCTGATGATGTGCATTCAACGTGGGCTTACATCCGCGATCATGAATGTGCTCGAAAAAGATATCGTCACACGTGTGGCTGCGAGTGACCTCTTCACCCAAAAACAAAATGCGGTATCTGAATATCTGCAATCCTGGTCCTCTCCCATTGCCGAAGGAGAAAGTTCAAACACACAACCGACTTTACAATCCACAGAAGAAGACCCTACCCTCAAACTCAATCTTGATCCCCTCCAAAAAGAAATCTTTTGGGATATTGCCGAAGGCAAAAAAGATAAGATTGAAAATGATGTGAACGAGTTTATTAAGACCAGGAGCTCTCAATCTTTCGAATTATTTTTGAATGTGATGACTCCAGGAATTCGCTATCTTGGCGAACTTTTTGGTAAACGCAAAAGGTTTATTCCGCATCTCGTCGCAGCCGCCGAAGCAATGAAGATTGGAGTCAAAATTCTTGAGCCCCACTTCAATCGCAATGAAAATGAAGTTCAAAAAGGCACGGTGATCTTTGCTACTGTTAAAGGGGACATTCACGACATCGGAAAAAACATCTGTGTTTTAATGCTCAAAAATTTTGGCTACAATGTGATCGATTTAGGACGAAACGTTGCAATGGACACCATCTTTAATGCGGCTCGCGAAAACAAAGCCGAGATCATCGCACTCTCTGCACTGATGACCACCACAATGATCCAAATGAAACTCTTGATCGAAGAAAATCGAAAGCAAGGGTACGGCTACAAGGTGATGATCGGTGGAGCTCCTGTCACTTCAGAATTTGCAAAAGAGATCGGGGCAAATGGACATTGCGAAGATGTGGGCGGAATTGTCAACCAGACCGAATTGCTGTTTAGCGCCCTTGGTTTTCAGAGCGTTTCATCTGGCAAACACCCCACCATGTGAGGCCCGGAATAAATCGAACAAAACTCAAAATTTTTGCATCGAATACTAACATCGCGGTAATCAACTTGGTGAGCAGTGGCCCCCCACCCCAACCGGCGATCGTTTTTTGTTTGGCATTTTTGGATTCTTTTAATTTTTCCAATATGCGAACAAGCAGCGCGATCACAAAAATTTGGCCAGTTTTTTTGGTCTCCAAACCACAGTTGATAATCAAATTTTTAATTTCTTCAGGCGAATATCTTCGAAAATGCTCGAGTCCGGTATCATGAGCGGTAAATAATTTTTGCCACTCAGGAACTGTAATGATCACCGATCCTTTTGGTTTTAGAGAATGAGTCACAAGATTTTTTAAAAAACTTCGGTCATCTTCAATGTGTTCCAAAATATCACATAAAAAAATCAGATCGAATTTTTGATTAGGCTGTTGGGTGACAAATTGAACATTTGCACTTCGGAGTGATTTTAATTGTTTGATATCATTTTGTTCATAGTTTTTGTCCCAACAGGTGATTTTCGAAATCGAGGTCGAATTTATTTTTAACTGATCGGCAAGCCATGCATCCCCCGAACCCACGTCGAGGGCTTCAAGATCTTGCCCCTCAATTTGACTCACCAAGGATTGCAAAAATTTGGCGCGAGCCAACTCCCAAGGATGCCTCTTTGTTGGATGAATTCGAAACTCTTTTAAATCCAATGATCACCTCGCATCGTAGTGTTTCATCACAGTGTTTTTGTTGCAATGATTTTTGGATTCACACATACTCGGGCCTCATGGCAACTCTTCTTGTTATTCCATGCTACAACGAAGCTCAACGCATCCGCATTGAAGCTATCCAAGAGCTATTGCAAAATAAAGACTTACAAATTTTATTTGTTGATGATGGTTCAAAAGATTCTACTCTTTCAATTCTTAATGATTTTTGCCGACGCTTAGAACGCATTGAGATTTTGACCCTCAAACAAAATAGTGGCAAAGCCGAGGCAGTCCGTCAGGGGTTGCTCAAAGCTTTAGAAAGTTCGACGGAGCTCATTGGGTATTGTGATGCTGACTTTGCAACACCCCCAAAAGAGGTTTTAAGAATTATCGACGAGTGCCTTTTTCACCACGAACGTCAGTGTGTGATTGGATCAAGAATACGACTCCTCGGTTTAGATGTGAATCGCAGTTTTTTTCGCCATATCTTAAGTCGGATCTTTGCAACTCTTGGCTCTTGGACACTTCAAATGACGGTCTACGATACTCAATGTGGTGCAAAGTTTTTTAGACCAAGTCCCCTCTTAAAATTTGTTTGTACTGAGAAATTTATTTCTCGTTGGGCTTTTGATGTTGAACTGCTCGGACGTTTAAAAAAGGGTTCGGCTCAATTTCAAGGTCTTCAGCCTAAGGATTTTTTAGAAATTCCTCTTAAACAGTGGAGCGAAGTATCGGGATCCAAAATGACCTTGAGAGCCGCATTGAGAATGGGCTTTGATCTTTTTAAAATTGCGAGACGACTTCACCGTTGAAGAAGTTTTTGGCTTCCCTTCTCCTTTTTTTACTGGCAATCGGTATTGATCATCGAAGGGACTGGAGCTGGATCTACACCCATTGGCTTTTTGATTATCATTTTGGATTTATCAAGCGCGGCTTGGTCGGCGCAGGTCTTCATTTAATTTCATCCTCACTGCCGTTACTCGAAGTGCAAATTTTGTCTATCCTAATGGCTGCAGCAGTGACGATTTTCTTTATTAAATTTTTTTGGGATTTGCGCGCTTGTTGGAATCATTCAATCTTAATTTTTGCGGTCTTCGTCTTT
Source organism: Bdellovibrionales bacterium (assembly GCA_965199825.1). Classification (GTDB taxonomy): domain Bacteria; phylum Bdellovibrionota; class Bdellovibrionia; order Bdellovibrionales; family UBA1609; genus CBDATP01. The sequence continues at coordinate 344,429 of OZ241329.1, forward strand.
TTCTCACCACTTTCAGTCAGAAACTATTTTTACGACTTGGGTCGATTTGATCAACTGAGTATGGTTTTGATCTTACTTCAGTGGTTCAATATTCCTCTGCTAGTTACTGCTGCTTTGGCCACAGCCCTGGTGGCGGTGCATGAGAACTTCTTTTTTATTTTTCTTCCTGCCCTCTCATTTATTTTGTACCAAAAGCACGGACTCAAAAAAACGATGGCTGTCATCTTCAGTGTCACGATGGCCACATTTTTTGTTTTTATTTTCGGCCACCCCAGTGTTGGGCGCTCGACTTTATTTGAATATCTCCAAAGCAAGGCCACAATCGCTCTCGACGACAATCTGGATCTTTTTTATGTCAATGCTCAAGAACAGTTCAAAGCAAATATGGCGCATTTTGAAATTCAAAAACATTTTTGGTACGGCTATTTATTGTATGCGAGCTTTTTGATTCCACTGGTCCTCACCCTAAAATCAATCACAACCGATAAATTTGAAAAACTAATTTTTGCCGGATTGGTCAGCGGTTATCTCTTTATTTTTATTTTCACCTGCGACTGGTGTCGCCATCTCACCAATCTCTTTCTGATCTTGGCCTTTCTCATTTTGTATTTGTACCGACAAAAAAAATTGGTGACCGACTTTGAATTTTTCAAATCCCGATGGCGCTACTTTTATTTCGTTTTATTTTTATTGCCCGCGGCGGGAGTCGAGATCCCAAGGCTGGTGAAGTTATTTCCCGTATTCGCGAAGTACCTCTGAAGAGGTAGAATCAATTTTTAGCCGATGCTGATCAATCCAAATAGCTCGATCACACATCCGCTCCACATCTCCAGCCGAATGCGAAACCAAAACGATTGTCACTCCGGTTTTTTTAAAAGCGAGCATCCGGTCCATGCACTTGGCTTGAAACGCAGAATCCCCTACCGCCAAAACCTCATCGACCAATAGGATCTGAGGATCAAGATTCGCCACCACAGAAAATCCTAGACGCGCCAGCATGCCAGAAGAAAATGACCGAACCGGCTGGTCAATAAATTCTTCCAACTCAGAAAACTCAATAATCGCATCCACTTTTTTGGCAACTTGCTTTCGCGAAAGTCCGAGCAACACACCATTGAGTCTTATATTTTCAAGCCCGCTCAAGTCGGGATGAAATCCTCCACCCAATTCTAAGAGTGGTGAAACTCGTCGGTTCACCACCACATCGCCAAGGCTTGGCTTGAGCACTCCGGCAATCAATCCTAATGTTGTACTTTTGCCAGCACCATTTCGCCCGACAAAGGCCACCGACTCGCCCTTTTGAATTTCAAAGGAAATATTTTCGAGCGCGGTAAACCGGGTTTGCCGCATCTCCTTTATTGCCCGAGGCAAATTAAAAATCAGGCGTTTAAGTCCTGAGGTCATATGATGATAAAGCGGATAATGCTTGGTCACATTTCGAAATGAAATATCGGTCATCAAAGTACCTCCGCAAAACGCCACTGAAGCCTTTGATAAATAACTTGAGAAATCAAAACACAAACGAGCACCCACACGCTCGTCCAAAATACAAAACTCCAATTCAGACCTGAACCCATCAGGATATTTCGCCAGTTGATAATCAACATGGCAAAGGGCTGATAAACTAAATAAGACCTATATTGATCAGGAATCATATCGGCGCTGTAAATTACGGGGGTAAAATAAAAAATTGCGGTCATCGAAAGTTGCAAAAGCCGCTCGAGATCGCGCAAAAAAAGATTCATGGTTCCCAGAAACAACATAAAGGCATAGGTCAAACCAAACTGCAGAATGCACAGTAGAGGGATTTGATAAAGCCAAGAAAGATGAAGCGGCATCTTAAATAGAACAAGGAAAAACACAATCACCGGCACCGAGACCAAAAAATGAATCGCATCTTGCAGCACCTGCACAAATGCAATCAGATAACGGGGGAAATTGGTTTTTTTAATCAGCTGTGCATTGCCATAAAAAATCATCGGCCCGATTGCCAGTGAATTGCTCACCCACTGCCACGGAAATAATCCACAAATCAAAAACACCGGAAAATTTGGAGTTTGAACTTTTAAAATTTGACCAAAAACAACGAAGTACAAAAACGCATGGGCAAGTGGGCTTGCCACCGACCACACATAACCGAGTGCCATGTGCTTGTATCTGACACGCAACTCTTTCATCAAAAGAGCCATCACGATGTCATAAAACCGTATCATTTTCGAAATTTCTGCCAAGAGGAATTCACCATTGCTGTCATTTCATTTTGAAATCGAGAGCGAGAATAAAACCCCAACCGCCCAACATCAATCTTATAAGTTTTGCGATCAAAGGACTTTACCGCACCCATCAGGCTATTGACTGTTGGCTCATTAAAAAAATGGGTATCGGCATCGGTCAATGTCTCAAGCACTCCGCCTGCACGGTAAGCAATCACCGGCGTATTTGAGGCGAGGGCCTCGAGCGGAGCAATTCCAAAATCTTCGACTCCAGGAAAAACAAATGCTTGAGCTCGACCAAAATAACTAGCTACTTCGGCGCGAGACAACTCACCCAAAAATTCTATTTGGGGGCCCGCCATTTTTTTTAAAGCCAGCTCCTCTTGACCGCCACCAATAATTTTAAGTGGCAAATTTAATCGCGAAAATGCGTCGATCGCCAGATCCACCCGTTTGTTGGGAGCAAAAGCTGTGACCATCAAAAAAAAATCCTCTTTTTTCCAATCAAACTTAAAATCAGAGAAATCCACAAAGGGATAAATAATCTCAGCATCACGATCCCAATATTTTCTGATTCTCTCGCGTACGAATTTTGAAATGGCCACAAACTGATCAACATTTTGGTTCGAACTCTTATCCCACCAAGTCAGTGCGGGCTTGAGCATCTTTGCAACTCCGCGAAGAGGACCGCGCGGAAAATACTGATCAAACTGGTCGTACATATACCGCATTGGCGAATAGACATACGACACATGAACACTTCCCTTGGGCTTTTTCACACCTTTGATCACACAATGATGCGAACTTAAAAGCACATCCGTTTTTTTTATGTTCAAACTTTTTAATGCCATCGGCATCATCGGCAAAAATTGGCGGTAGCGACTGGCAATATTGGGTATCCGGTTGAGCACACTTGTGGTGATCTGACGAGACTCAATGATGTCAGAGGTGCTCTTCAATTTATGAAGAAGAGTGTAGATCGAGGCTTGCGGATAAATTTCGCACAAAGCCTCAAGACATCGTTCACCACCGCGAAAACCAACCAGCCAATCGTGAGCCAATGCCACCTGCGGCCCAACTAAAGAATTCTCATCTTTTTTCATTTTGAAAATCAAAGGTGTCATGACTCAAACCTCTTTTCAATAATCATCCAAGTTGTTTTGACCGACGTGCCGATGTACGTTCCTTTTTTTATGGGAGAGTTTCATGTCAACCTTTCTGGTGGCAACGATAGACGGCGCGTTTGTCCTCCTCTCATGGACACTTGCAATTCATATCCGAGCTCTCTTTGGCGAAACCCCGCCCGACATTCCGACCTCTCTTAAATTCGGAATTCTCCTGGGTTCACTGACCATCACCATTTTTTCGCGTTTCGGTTTTTATGAAGATTCGGTCCTTCGCTCGCTCACAGCGCGTCCTTATGGAATCCTACGCGGCCTGATCGCTTCACTTTTTTTGTTTATTCTTTTCAATTATTTTTTTGGATTGGAACGTCTCTCGCGCGCAACCTTGTTGCTCTATTTGCCCATCAGTTTTTTTTTGGTTTATATTTTTCGGCTTTGTTACAGCAAATTTTTGCGGAAGACCATTAAGGATATTTTGCTTGTAGGTGGAGGAGAGCCGCTCAAAGAATATCTCGACCGAATTTTAAATCTGCCAAACTTAGGCTTTCGACCTATGGGCTGGTATGACCCTCCAGAATGGGCCAAACAATACAGTATCCCAACCGTGGGCGAAGAAATTGTAAATCAACCAAAACCCTCGGCCTACGTGATTTCTTATTCTGCCGAGCAGTCTAAAAATATCGATACCTTCGTTCGCGATTTCTATAACGATGTGACCCGAATTTATATTCTTCCCACTTTTAACAGTTATGCATTACTCGGTGTTTACCTCGAGCAAATTGCGGGCGTTTCGATCTTAAGCATCAATCAACCCCGCCATGCCGCAATCGATCTGGCAATCAAGCGCACCATCGACCTATTGGGGTCCGTGATACTCATTATTTTTCTCTCACCTTTTTTGACATTTATCGCACTTGCGATTCGGCTCACGAGCCAAGGCCAAATTTTTTATTCACAAGAACGAATCGGTCTCGACGGCCTCACCTTTAAAATGTGGAAATTCCGCACCATGATCAACACGAATGATGCTCCTCAATGGACTGTGGCCGATGATCCCCGCCGCACGGCCTTGGGCGCTTTCCTGCGCAAAACCTCGATGGATGAGCTCCCACAACTTTGGAATGTTTTTATCGGACAGATGAGTCTGGTAGGACCTCGACCCGAACAGCCTTTTTTCGTAGGCAATTTTCGCAAAGAAATTCCTGCTTATATGCTTCGCCACAAGATGAAGGCCGGAATCACGGGTTGGGCGCAGGTCAACGGTTGGAGAGGAAATACCTGTCTCCATAAACGGATCGAGTGCGACATCTACTACATCAAAAACTGGTCACTCTGGCTCGATCTCAAAATTTTATGTTTAACTTTATTTAGAGGATTTTTTCATAAAAACGCTTATTGATTGAGTTGCGAAAAGTAATCGAGCGCATTTGGATCATTCCACTTTTGGGCTCCTGCAATCTTTCGAATCAACCCGCCTGTTTTTGAAAACACATAGGACTCCGGCAAAACATCTGCACCGTAAAGATGAGCGACCCGCTGATCCGAATCCACCACGACCACCATATTTTTGGGCCGCTTTTCAAATGCTTTCAAAAAAGCATTTAAACTCTGCAAATCTTTATCACCAGAAATAGCCACGATCAAAAGTTGAGGCTGCTTTTTGGCAAGCTCAATCAACGAGGGAAATTCCTCAACACAAGGCCCACACCACGACGCCCAGAAGTTTAAAAGAACCACATGCCCACTCAAAGACTTCGACGAATATGTCCCGCCTTCAAGGCGTGGCAATTCAAAACCAAACAGGCCTTCACGCTCAAGTTTTTCTAAGTATTGGTGGGAATCAGGAACAGATGAATCTTTGTCAAAAAAACTATAAAAACGTTTGTAACCAAAAAGTAAAACGGCAAGGATTCCGAAACAAATCAAAATCGCTTGCCCATGTTTAGACTTGAACACGTCTTTAAGCGCGCGCGGCTTGTCGTGCTTTGCTTTGTAGAGTTCGTAGGTGACGACGTTTTTTATCAGCCAATCTCAAAGTTGAGCGAACCAATTTTTTGCTTTCAACATCACCTTGAACAGTTTCTTCAGCCGATTTTTTTGGCAGCTTGTAATCAACAAATTCAATGAAAGCCATCTCTGCACAATCACCAGGCCGTTGTCCAAGTTTGATGATGCGAGTATATCCACCTTGGCGAGCTTTAAAATGAACAGCAAGCTTATCCATAATTGTTCCGGCCGCATCTTGACTTCCAATTCGGGAAATCAAAAGACGACGAGAATTCAAAGTTCCTTTTTTACCAAGAGTAATTGCGCGTTCAATATGTCGGCGCAATTCTTTTGCTTTAGCGACGGTCGTACGGATGCGCCCGTGCTCTACAAGTGAGCTCATCAAGCCCTTAATTAACGCCAATCGCGGCCCTTGACGCCGGCTAAAAGAATGACTGTGTGACTTGTGTCTCATAAGTAAAGCTCCTTAAAAATATCTTAGGGTGTGGGACGTGTTTGTTGTGCTGCTGCGGGTGCGGCAGGTACTGCCATTGGCGCTGGTTTTTGAGGATTATTTGGATCCCAACCTGCAGGAGGCCATCCATCAATCTTCATTCCCAAAGACAAACCCATTGTCGACAAAATTTCTTTAATTTCATTCAACGATTTGCGACCGAAATTCTTGGTTTTCAACATTTCGGCTTCAGATCGGCAAACGAGTTCACCAATGTAGCGAATGTTTGCATTTTTTAAGCAATTTGCAGAACGCACCGAAAGCTCAAGATCATCCACCGAACGAAAAAGATTTTCGTTCAACTGGGGAGATTTTGTTTCTTCCTCTTCGTGCATGGGCTCCATGCTCTCGTCGAAAGTCAAAAACACCTGAAGTTGTTCTTTTAAGATTTTTGATCCCAAAGAAATCGATTCTTCTGGCCGAAGCGAACCATCAGTCCAAATCTCAATCGTTAAAGCATCATAATCGGTTCTTTGAGCCACTCGTGCTTGAGAAACATTGTAGTTCACCCGTCGAATTGGACTGTGCAATGCATCCACCGCAATGTAACCAATCGGTAAACTTTTTGATTGCGTACTTGCTTCCATGTAACCACGGCCAAAGCTCACAATTAACTCGACATCAAACCGACCTTCGCGACCCAAAGTTGCGATATGTTGATCCGGATTTAATACCTCAACATTATCTGTCAGTTGAATATCGGCAGCCGTGATAGGGCCAGCACCTTGCTTAGCGATGCGAAGAGTTTTTGGTTCAGAATCATGTTGTTTAAAACGAATCTCTTTAAGATTTAAAATAATATCCGTCACGTCTTCAAGAACGTCAGGAATTGTGCTGAACTCATGGAGTACGCCTTCAAACTTCACCGCACTCACGGCAGAACCCATCATTGAACTCAAAAGAATTCGACGAAGAGAGTTACCAAGAGTAACGCCAAAACCTCTTTCCAAAGGTCGAACGTGAAATTTGCCGTAACGATCGGTGAGACTTTCTTTCTCAACTTCAAAGCCCTTTGGCTTAATCAGATCGCGCCAGAATTTGTAGTAGTGGGGCTGCATACTTAATTCTCCCACAGAGAACCTCGCTTCATTTTAGGGATTAAAAAATTAAATTCTTCTTCGTTTTGGTGCACGGCAACCGTTGTGAGGTACCGGTGTAACATCTTTAAGAGTGGACACTCTCAGTCCCGCGGCTGCTAAAGCGCGAATGGCAGGCTCACGTCCTGCCCCAGGTCCACTTAACCAAACATCAACACTTTTCATTCCATTTTCGAGAGCTTTTTTTGCAGCATCTTCAGCCGCAACCTGCGCCGCAAATGGAGTTCCCTTACGACTACCTTTAAAACCTAACATTCCAGCAGACGACCAACAGACCGTGTTGCCATTGACATCTGTCATGGTCACGATAGTGTTCCCAAATCCAGCTTGGATGTAGCATTTGCCGGTAGGCACGTTTTTCTTTGATTTTTTCTTGGTTGGCTTTGAGCCCGATTCTGGTTGCTTCACTCTACAAAACTCCTAAAAAATTAAACAGCCATTTTTTTGTTGGCAACAGTTTTACGAGGTCCTTTACGGGTTCTCGAATTCGATCGAGTCCGTTGTCCTCTTACAGGTAAACCTTTTTTGTGTCGCAATCCACGATAGCAACCCAAATCCATCAAACGCTTGATGGACATTCCGACTTCCCGGCGCAGATCACCTTCAACTTTAAAACTTTTTTCGATGATGGCTCGGATCCGAGCAACCTGCTCGTCAGTCAAACTGTCTGACCGAAGACCAAAATCAAATCCTGCATCTTTCATTATAGAAGCGGCGCGCTTGCGGCCGATTCCGTAGATGTAGGTCAACGCAACTTCTAATCTTTTGTTTCGCGGCAAATCGACGCCGGCAATACGTGCCATCTTTTAACCTTGCCTTTGCTTATGCTTGGGGTTTGCGCATATTACGCGGATCACTCCGCGACGCTTAATCACTTTACACTTGTTGCATATCTTTTTTACTGACGCTCTGACTTTCACTGCAAGCCTCTGAAATCTTTCAATTTTTCTGAATCATTCGTGTCGTTCTTATAAAAGATCGCTGAAAATACCATTTGACACTTCTCGCGTCTAGTTCTTTGCACTTCTTTTTTCTAGACCGGACATGATGCGTTCATACACTTCTTCTTCAGAACCTATTCCATCCACAAGCACAAATAAATTTTTGCTTTTGTAGTAATCTTTTAGTGGTGCCGTTGCTGTATCGTAGGATTGAAGCCGTTGACCGATCACATCGGGATGATCATCAGACCTTTGATACAACTGAGCGCCACAAACATCACACACACCCGAAACTTTGGGTGGTTTAGTTTCAAGATGGAAAACGGTTCCACAACTCTTACAAACACGTCGACCGGTTAAACGCCCAATCAACACCCTATGGGGCACGTCAATAAAAACAGCCGAGTGCAATTGCTTCTGCGATTTTGCAAGAAGCTTATCTAAAGCCTCTGCCTGATTTACCGTACGTGGAAATCCATCAAGAATAAAACTCCGGTCGTTAAGGTTTTTAAATTCCTCTTCAACCATTCCTATTACAATATTGTCTGGAACAAGCTGACCTTCATCCATAAACTTTTTTGCTTTATTACCCAAAGAAGTTTTGGCTTTGATTGCGGTACGAAAAAGCTCGCCCGTGCTCACATGAGCCATACGGTGTCGATCAATCAGGAGACTCGACTGAGTCCCCTTACCTGCTCCCGGCGGACCGAACAGCAGAAGATTCAATATTGAACCCTCCGACTTTTCATTTTGACCCCTTTGAGCATACCTTCGTATTTCGAAGTCAAAAGATGAGATTGAATCTGTTGGCTAGTATCAAGTGCGACACCCACCAAAATCAAAAGACTTGTTCCACCAAACGAAAATGAAACTTTAAAAAAATCGCTAATCATCGGTGGCAATACACACACAACCGAAAGATAAATCGCACCAGTCACTGTCAATCGATCCAAAACTTTTTTAATATAATCGGCAGTACTTCGCCCCGCGCGAACGCCCGGGATAAAGCCTCCGTATTTTTTCAGATTGTCTGCAACTTCATTGGGATTAAAAACAATCTCGGTATAAAAAAAGCAAAAGAACACGATCAGGCTTACAAAAAAGACCATACCAAGGCCAGATCGAGGATCAAAATATTCACGAATATCTTTAAGCCAAGGCACATTCACAAATTGAGCAATCGTTGCCGGAAACATCAATAAGCTAGAAGCAAAAATTGGCGGAATCACGTTTGCAAAATTCACCTTTAATGGAAGATGACTCTGTTGCTGCCCCAATGCCTCACGGCCCGAAGCCCGAGTTGAGTATTGAATCGGAATCCTTCGCTGTCCCACTTCCATGTATACAATGGCTGCAATCACTCCAACCATTCCAAGTATCAACAAAAAAGCCAAACCAAACGATAACTGTTTATTCTGAATGCTGTGATAAAGATTCATCGCATTGCTTGGAATACCTGCAACAATCCCGGTAAAAATAATTAAGCTTGCTCCATTGCCAATTCCACGCTCGGTGATTTGCTCACCCAACCACATAATAAAACAAGTGCCCGCAGTGAGAGTCACTATAGTCACAAACCAAAAAGGCATAAGAGGACCAAACGATAATGTCGTCACAACAGGCGTGTTGCCAGGTCCACTGGCACTTTGAATATATTTGGCCATTGCATAACCTTGAACAAGCGCAAGCAAGACGGTGGCATAACGCGTGTACTGGTTAATTTTTTTACGACCGTGTTCGCCCTCTTTTTTTAAAGACTCAAGATAGGGAACTGCAGTCTGTAAAAGTTGAAATATAATAGAAGCCGAAATGTACGGCATAATTCCAAGTGCAAACACACTAAATTTTTCGAGCCCGCCACCTGTAAAGGTATTAAACATTCCGAAAAATCCGGTAGAGCCTTGGAACAAAGAGAGCACGGCTTGACCGTCGACTCCAGGACTGGGGACGTGTACCCCTAAGCGGTACACACATAAAATTCCGATGGTAAATAACAATCTTCGTCGTAAATCTGCCGGAATAGTAAACCCCCCTGCTGTACTCACGCTGATATCACCTCGACTGTGCCACCGGCTTTTTCAATGGCGGATTTAGCTGACTCACTGACTTTATGAACTTTGATATTAAAAGCGGCTTCGACTTCTCCGCTGCCAAGAAGTTTAACTTTGCAATTCTTAGAAACCATTCCAGCATCAATCAAATTTTGGATCGACACTTCACCTTTGAAACGCTTTAAATCTTTTAGATTTACAATCTCAAATCGATTTGCAAACTCAACATTAGTGAAACCGAATTTTGGCATACGACGACTCAAAGGCATCTGACCGCCCTCAAATCCACGGCGAATCGATCCACCAGAACGAGCTTTCTGTCCTTTGTGTCCCTTTGTCGAAGTTTGGCCCATGCCAGAACCACGTCCACGTCCTACGATTTTTCTATAATGAGTCGAACCTTCGTTTGGCTTTAGTTGTCCCAGCATACTCATTGAGCAGCCTCCACTTTGACTTCAAGCAAATGTTGAACACGAAAAATCTGTCCACGATTCGCAGGATTATCTTTAATGATAACCTCATGATTAATTTTTCTTAATCCCAAACAGCGGACCGTATCACGCTGCTGAGCGGTGCAACCGATTAAACTTCGCTTGAGGCGAACACGAAATTGCTTGGCCATAGATTCCTCTTCGCTTTCTTTTAGCTAACCCTTAGCCTTGTGATGGACGAGAATTAAGTAACTGTTCCAAACCGTCAAGCGTTGCTCGAACGGCGTTGTGTGGGTTTGTTGTCCCAACACATTTTGTCAAAATATCTTTTACTCCGAAGCACTCAAGAACGGCTCGCACCGGACCACCTGCAATAACCCCGGTACCCGCTGCTGCAGGAACCAGAATGACTTTTGCCGCACCGAAAGTTCCAACAACCTCGTGAGAAATCGTTCGACCTTCTTTAAGATTAAACTGCTGCAAAGATTTTTTTGCAATCCGGCTTGCCTTGCCAATGGCTTCAGGAACTTCGCCCGCTTTACCAGTGCCGAATCCGACATTGCCAGATCCATTTCCGGTTACCACGAGTGCCGCAAAGGAGAATCGTCGACCCCCTTTTACCACTTTTGCAACTCGCTTAATTGCCACAACTCTTTCGAGTAAATCACCAGTCTGGTTTTGAGCTTCCACTACTATATTCCTCTTCCTTAAAACTTAAGGCCGGCTTCGCGCGCAGCTTCTGCTAACGCCTTTACCCGACCGTGATAGATGTAACCACTGCGATCAAACACAACATTCTGAATATTATTTTTTTGGGCTTCCTGAGCGATCGCCGCGCCTACCGCTTTTGCAGCAGCCACGTTCTTCGTCCCGCCTTTGATGTCGAGCTTAAGAGTTGATGCTGAGGCCAAAGTTCGACCCGAGCTGTCGTCAATAAGCTGAGCATAAAGGTGTCGACCACTGCGAAACATCGACAAACGTGGACGCTCCGCCGAGCCTTCGACCTTTTTGCGAATTCGCGCCCTATTTTTTAGACGGCCAACAACTTTCTTATCTGTATTGCGTCCATATTTAATTCGTATCACAATAAACCTCTTCTATTTAGATGCCGATTTTCCAGCTTTACGACGAATTGTTTCGTCAGCGTATTTAACACCTTTGCCAAGATAAGGCTCAGGTGGACGAAACCCACGAATTTTTGCCGCAGCTTTACCAACGTTATCACGATTCGCACCAGTGACCGAAATCTTGGTCTGTTTTTCAACCTTGATCTCAATCCCGTCGGGAATGTCAAATTGCACAGGATGGCTAAATCCCAGAGTGAGCTCCAGTTTTTTACCATTTACGTTTGCACGATATCCCACACCATTGAGCTCAAGGTCCTTAGTCCAACCTTTTGAAACTCCGGTGACTGCATTTTGCAACAAAGCTCGAGAAAGACCGTGATATGCCCGCGTATCTGAGTCTTCGTTAGCCCGAGTCAAAACGATTTTACCGTCCTCAACTTTGGCAATAACTGCAGGACGCAACTTGACGCTCATAGTGCTTTTTGCACCTTTAACCACAACAGTATTATCGGGACTCACAGTCACCTGAACTGGCTTATCAAAATATACGGGTGCTCTACCTACACGAGACATTTTTTACCTACCACAACTGGCAGAGCAATTCTCCGCCAAGATTTTCTTTACGTGCTTGATCTCCACTCATCACACCTTTGTTGGTGCTCAAGATGCAAAGACCATAACCCGACCGCACCTGCGGAATTTCGGTGGACTTAATATAAAGCCGGCGACCTGGTCGACTCAGCTTTTGTACAGTGTTGATCACTGAACGTCCTTCATCATTATATTTTAAGTACACGCGCATCACACCCTGTTTGCCATCACGAGCAACTTTGAATGTGCGAATGTAACCCGTCTCTTGAAGAATCTTGGCAAGGCCCACTCGCATATTCGAGCTTGGGACATCCAATTTGTCATGCTTAGCAAGACCGGCATTACGAATTCGTGTTAAAAATTCAGCGATTGTATCCATGAGCTCTCCTACTTTTTCCGAAACGGCATCCCGAGTTGCTCGAGAAGTGCTCGCCCGTCACCGTCAGATTGTGCCGTTGTGCAAATTGAAATATTCATTCCGCGCACCGACTCCACTTTATCATAATCAATTTCTGGAAAAACAATCTGCTCTTTAAGGCCCATATTGTAGTTTCCACGCCCATCAAATCCGCGCGGCGAAAGCCCACGAAAGTCACGCAATCGAGGAAGCGAAAGATGAATCAAACGCTCTAAAAACGTCCACATTCTTTCTTTTCTCAATGTGACCATTGCTCCGATCGGCATGCCTTCACGAAGTTTAAAATTTGAAATCGCTTTTTTGGCTTTTGTAATAACCGCTCGCTGACCCGCAATCGCGGTCAATTCCTCAACAGCTTGCTGCAGAACTTTTGGGTTGCGAACAGCCTCATTGGTACAAACGTTAAGAACAATTTTGTCTAACGTTGGAACCTGCATGATACTTTGATAGCCCATCTGCTTCATTAGAGCAGCGGCAATCTCTTCTTTATATCGACTCTGTAACTGGGTCACAGTGAAAACTCCTTATAAAACTTCAGGAGCAAGAGAAACAATTTTAACAAACTGTTTAGCTCTTAACTCACGGGCTACGGGACCAAAAATACGAGTGCCGATGGGCTCTTTAGCAGCATTGATAAGTACTGCTGAATTGTCATCGAACCGAATATAACTTCCATCAGCACGGCGGATTTTGTGAATCGTTCGCACAATAACTGCTTTAGCTTTTTCGCCTTTTTTAACTTTTGAATTGGGCAAAGCATCTTTGATCGAAACAATAATGATATCACCGACAGCGGCGTATCGTCTTAGAGTTCCACCAAGTACTTTGATACACTGAACCTCACGAGCTCCCGAATTGTCTGCAACTCGTAATCTAGTTTGCATCTGAATCATGAAGAACCTCCTGCGTAGGTGCACGTTCGACAATTTCGATCAGCTTCCAACGTTTTGTTTTGCTCAATGGACGCGTCTCAACCAATTTTACTCGGTCACCCACACGCGCTTCGTTTTTTTCATCATGAGCTTTGAATACCGAACTGCGCTTAATAAACTTTCCGTACTTGGGATGCTTCACAAGACGAAAAATTTGAACAGCAATGGTTTTATCCATCTTATTACTCACTACAGCTCCGGTGACTTCTGTTCGAACACCGCGTTCACTCTTCGATTGATTTTCTTCGGTTACATTCGCCATTATTTCCTCTTAACTCAGCTTCCGAGTGAGAGCCGTTTGCATACGAGCCACATCTCGACGTTGCTCACGGATTTCAATTGGATTTTGCACTTGGCCTAGAGTGTGTTTCATTTTTGTTTGAAACATCTCTGCCCGTGTCTGAACAATTTTTTTTCGTAACTCTTCAACAGTAAGATCTTTTAAATCATCAAATTTCATAATCTACTCACGCGCCACAAATCGGGTTTTAAATGGCAATTTATGTGCAGCCAAACGAAAAGCCTCTTGAGCCTGTTCTTTTGTCACACCATTCATCTCAAACAACACACGGCCGGGCTGAATTTTGGCTACCCACAACTCAGGATTTCCTTTACCAGAACCCATTCGAGTTTCGGCTGGCTTTTTCGTGATTGGTAAATGCGGAAATATACGGAGCCACAATTTTCCACCACGCTTGACCGACCGGCTAATCGCAATTCGACTTGCTTCGATTTGGCGGGCAGACAACCTGCCGCTCTCGATTGCAGCAAGACCAAAATCGCCAAAACTCAAATCGCTTCCGCGTGTAGCAAATCCTTTATATCGTCCACGGAATTGCCTACGCCATTTTACTCTCTTAGGACTTAACACGACCCGCCTCCTCTAACTCACGAGCTGTAAATACATCACCGCGATAGATCCAAACTTTTAATCCGATAAGTCCGTAACCGGTCAGCGCCTCAGCAGTACCGTAATCAATATCTGCACGCAGCGTGTGAAGCGGAACGCTCTTCTCGTTATACCACTCTGACCGAGCGATTTCTGCACCATCGAGACGTCCACTCACTCGAATTTTAATTCCGCGAACGCCGCCACGAACTCCAGCAGCTAATGCTTTTTTAAGAGCTCGTCTCCATGAAATTCGTTTTTCAAGCTGAAGGGCGATATTTTCTGCCACAAGCTGGGCATCCATATCAGGCTTACGAACTTCTTGGATGCTCACGATCACTTCGTTCGTGGTTTGCTTTTGAATATCTCCACGGAGCGCATCAATGCCTGTGCCTTTTTTTCCGATCACAACACCAGGACGAGCCGTGTAGATGATGATTCGAACTTTATTTGCAGCCCGTTCCATCTCAATTTTTGAAACTCCAGCATGCTTGAGTTTATCTTTGATGTATTTTCTGAGTTTATAATCTTCGTGCAAATAGTCGCGATAAACTTTGCCTTTAGCAAACCATCGAGAATCCCAAGTACGAATAACACCAACTCTGAACCCAACTGGATTGATCTTTTGTCCCATGGCTTATTCCTTATCTTTCATCCAAAACAACATTGATGTGACTCATCTTCTTTTTAACTTGGTAGGCGCGCCCTTGGGCACGTGGCCGAAATCTTTTGATTGCGGGACCTTCATCTACCAAAACCGTTTTAACAAATAAATTATCGATATCGATCACTTTGCGATCTTCAGCGTTTGCCACTGCAGACTCGATCAATTTTTTTAGTAAATAAGAACCTTTTTTATTGCTAAACGCCAACATGCGGATCGCTTGGTTTACATCCTTACCGCGAATGAGATCTGCGACAAGGCGAGCCTTTTGGGCTCCAATTCTTGCGTAATGTAAACGTGCTCGAACTTCCATGGTCTACTCCCTATTTTTTCGGTGACGCTGCAGGGGCGGCGGCCGCTTTCTTTTCTGCGTGTCCATTAAAAACACGAGTTGGTGCAAACTCACCAAATTTGTGACCAATCATATTTTCGGTAACATATACGGGAACAAATTTACGCCCGTTATGAACCGCGAATGTGAGTCCTACTGCATCAGGCACAACTGTCGATCGGCGCGACCAAGTTTTAATCACTTTTTTGTCGCCTGTCGCTCGTGCTGTGTCGATTCTTTTAATTAAATGATGATCGACAAAGGGACCTTTTTTTACTGACCTACCCACGAAAACCTCTCCTTACCGAACATTACGGCGTTTGATAATCATGCCGTTGGTGCGCTTGTTATGTCTTGTCTTATACCCTTTGCATGGCTGACCCCAAGGCGTAACGGGATGATGCCCTTTACCGACACCCTCACCACCACCGAGTGGATGATCTACTGGATTCATCGCCATACCTCGAACAGAAGGACGTTTGCCTTTCCATCGATTACGACCAGCTTTTCCAATGCTAATATTCTCGTTGTCGGTATTTCCAACCTGACCAATGCTTGCTTTGCAAGTTGATAAAATTTGTCGAACCTCACCTGAGGGCAAACGCACTTGGCAATACGTCCCAAGCTTTGCAACGAGCGTAGCTTCTGCTCCCGCGCCGCGAACAATCTGCGCACCCTTACCAGGTCGCAACTCAACATTATGAATGATTGTTCCAACTGGAATTGATGCAAGCGGAAGAGAGTTTCCAGGTTTAATATCCGCACCAGGGCCTGCTACAACTGTGTCGCCAACTCTGAGACCCACTGGGGCTAAGATATAACTTTTTGAACCGTCAGCATAGTTTAGCAAAGCAATTCGGCACGTGCGATTAGGATCGTATTCGACCGCCGCCACTTTCGCAGGGACATCGACCTTTGTTCGCTTAAAATCAATGATACGATATTTACGTTTATGTCCGCCACCCTTGTGTCGAACAGTAATTTGCCCAGTGTTATTACGAGCTCCACATTTATTAAGTGGGGCTGTTAAAGACTTCTCGGGTTTATCTTTAGTTATCTCTTTGAAGTCATATCCAGTCATTCCACGACGACCGGGACTCCGTGGTTTAAATACCTTAACACCCATTTTTATGCTCCCTCAAATAGGGCGATTTTTTCGCCAGGCGCAAGTTGTACAAAAGCTTTTTTCCAATACCGAACGGTACCGGTCAAACCACGCACCGCTTTTTTGCGTTTACGGCAAATTGCGGTTCGCACCGACAAAACTTTTACTTTAAAAAACTTTTCTACAGCGACTTTGACTTCTGGTTTTGTAGAAGCATGCTCAACTTCAAAAACATAAATACCCTGCTCGGCGAGGGCACTGTTTTTTTCCGTCACAAGTGGACGCTTGATTGTAAATCCCATTGTTACTCCGCTCGACAACGATTGACGATTTTGGCAATCGATTCTTTTGTGACAACAACGTTGTCATATTTTAAAAGATCAAAAACATTTAAGCCATCAACCGAAAAATATTTGTAAGAGCTCAAATTTTTTGTCGCTCTTTTAAAATTTTCGTTAACTGAACCGTCGATTAATAATGCTTTGGTAAGACCAAAATTTTGTAGTCTCTGAGCAATCTCTTTGGTCTTTCCTTGTGAATCCATTGACTCGACCACATGGAATTTTCCGTCTTTGACTGCCTGCGAAAGTGCACATCGCAGAGCTAGGCGCTTCATCTGTTTTGGAAATGCAAAAGAGTAATCGCGAGGACGTGGACCAAACAAAACTGCTCCACCGGGCATTAATGGCGAACGATTCGAACCTTGTCGCGCATTACCTGTACCCTTTTGCTTAAATGGCTTTTTACCACCACCGCTCACTTCTGCGCGTGTTTTTGCTTGATGCGTGCCTTGACGTCGACAAGCGAGCTGCCATTTGACCGCGGCATGAAGAATATCGGCACGAACAGGTTGTTCGAAAATATCAGCAGGAAGCTCAAGCTCACTGCTGCTTTCTTTATTCCAATTTAAAACTTTAACCTTAGACATCGTATTAAACCTTCATCAATTTTACGAGTGAGTTTGGTGCTCCAGGAACCGCACCTTTAACGAGCACGACATTTTCGTCTTGGAGAACATCGATGATTTCTACGTTTTTGATTGTTGTCATCTCATCGCCGTAGTGGCCTGGAAATTTTTTGCCAGGCATTACGCGACCAGGCCAAGTTCGATTTCCTACTGATCCAGGACGACGATGGAAGTGAGATCCATGAGTAGCGGGTCCGCCCGCAACACTCCAGCGTTTAACAGAACCTGCAAACCCTCGGCCCTTTGATCGGCCGGTGAGTTTGACCATGTCGCCTTTTTTTACCGAATCGATCGATACCTTTTGGCCGACTTGAACTCCGGTGGAATCCTGACGAATTTCTTTAATAAACAAAGTTCCGTTTTCAAAACCTGCAGCTTTGCTGTGACCTTTTTCGCTCATCGAAATTCGGGATGCACGCGATGGACAAAAGCCCAATTGAACAGATGAGTAACCATCACGCTCTTCGGTTTTCACTTGAGTCACGGTTGTTGGCTCAACTCGTAAAACCGTAACTGGAATTGATTCGCCAGATTCGCTGTAGATCGAGGACATTCCAACTTTGAAGGCATACAAACCTTGAAGTTGAACTGCGTTGCTTGTTGTTATGGTGTCAGATGTTTCGCTCATTGATTAACTCCTTAAACAACCGACAGCTTAATTTCCACGTCAACACCTGCCGAGAGATCAAGCTTCATCAGTTGATCAATGGTTTGTTGGGTGGGTTCTAAAATATCAAGAAGTCGCTTGTGTGTGCGCACTTCGAATTGCTCGCGTGATTTTTTATCAACGTGAGGAGATCGAAGAACGGTGTAGCGATTGATTCGTGTAGGCAAAGGAATTGGTCCAGCGACTCGGGCGCCTGTGCGTCGAGCGGTATCAACAATTTCTCGGGTCGATTGATCAAGAAGTTTATGATCAAAAGCTCGTAATCGAATTCTTATTTTTTGACTCTGCATTTCTACTCACTCGCTTTTTAGGTAAAAGACAAAAAAAGACCATTTCTGCATTCATCTCCCCATCGTTTCATTCGTAAATCAGTACTGATTTTTATGACTTAAGGGGATGTTAGAAGCAAACTCCGGTAACAAGTTCGCGAGTATGCTAGCGGATAATCGCACTTGTCAAAACAAAATTTTTATCTTCCGAGATGTGAGAGAATCTCTTGCTCGACTTTTGTGGGAACTAAAGCATAGCGATTGAACTTCATACTGAAGCTTGCGCGGCCTTGGCTCAGAGAGCGGATCTCAGTGGCGTAACCAAAGAGCGTCATCAGAGGAACTTCAGCCTGTATGACCTGCATTTGATTTTTCGTACTGTAGGAAACAACTTTTCCGCGACGTGAATTCAAATCCCCAATTACACTGCCCATAAATTCTTCGGGAGTTTGAATTTCCACATCAAATAAGGGTTCAAGCAATTGTGTTTTGTTTTTGCCAACTGCATCTCTAAAAGCAAGAGTGGAGGCCACCTTACAACTCAGCTCTGTCGACTCTTTGTCTCGAAGTTGAACCTGTTTGAGCGTTAATTTCATATCAACAAATCGATATCCACCTAAGGGCCCCACTTCAGCGGCTTCGCGAAGCCCTTGCTCAATGGCAGAAACAAATTCTTTTGGAATTTTAAAATCTTTAGGCAACTCATTTTCAAATTTTATTCCTGCAGCATTTTCGAGCGGCTCAATTTCGACCTGGACTTCGGCAAACTGGGCATCGCCGCCCACTTCTTTTTGAAACAAACCTTTGCCTTGGGTAGAATTGAATATGCGTTCTCTAAAAGAAACTTGGGGCTTACCCACACTCGCTTTGACTTTGTATTCACGCAGCAATCGATCAACCAAAATTTCGAGATGCAACTCGCCCATACCTGACAACAGCATCTGACCGGTCTCTGGATCTGTGCGCACACTGCTTGAGGGATCTTCTTGAGCCAGACGCTGAAGGCCTTGAAGCATTTTTTCCTGATCGGCAACGGATTGGGCTTCAATCGCCACCGAAATGACAGGCTCAGGAAATTGAATGGTTTCTAAAACCACGGGACGTCCAACACTACACAAGGTATCGCCAGTTCCTGTGAGTTTAAGCCCAATGACCGCGCCGATATCGCCAGCTTTGAGGCTAGGAACTTCTTCGCGAGAATTTGCGTGCATTTTCACAAGACGTTGGATGCGTTCTTTTTTGTTGAGACGAGGATTTAAGAGAGCTTCACCCGCTTTGACCTCTCCAGAATAAACCCGGATGTACGTCAAAGAAGTGGCAAATGAGTCTACCGCTATCTTAAACGCGAGAGCCGCGGCTGGACTTTCGAAATCGGTTTTACATACAATTTGTTTATCTGGATCTTGAGTACTGAAACCTACAATGTCAGGCACATCCAGTGGACTTGGAAGATAGGCCACAATTGAATCTAAAAGAGGTTGGATCCCTTTATTTTTAAAAGCTGCTCCGCAAAGTACCGGCTGAAATTTTAGTGATAATGTGGCGTGACGGATTCCTTGTACGATTTCTTCTTCTGTTAGTTGATGACCTTCAAGATAGCGGGTCATAAGAACATCATCGAGCTCGGCTATCTTTTCGATTAGGAATTCTCGTGCCTCTTTTGCGGCTTCTTCAAGTTCTAAAGGGATGGGAGCTAACTCAAAATCCTCACCCTTCCCTTTTTCGGGCCAGATGAGCGCCTGCATTTTGATAAGATCAATCACCCCGCGAAACTGATCCTCAGCCCCGATCGGAATTTGGAGAGGGACAGGATTGCCGCCTAGTTTTTCGCTAATAGTTTGAACACTGTAATCGAAGTCGGCACCAACTCGATCCATTTTGTTTATAAAGCAAATTCGTGGAACGTGATAGCGATCAGCTTGCCGCCAAACAGTCACCGTTTGGGGCTCGACGCCATTGACGCCGTCAAAAACTGCAACCGCGCCATCCAGCACACGGAGCGAGCGTTCAACTTCGAGGGTAAAATCAACATGTCCCGGGGTATCAATCAAATTAAGACGATGATCTTTCCACTGCAAAGTGGTCGCAGCGGCAGTGATCGTAATGCCACGCTCTTGCTCTTGTTCCATCCAATCCATCGTGGTGTTGCCCTCGTGGACTTCACCAATGCGATGATTGCGACCGGAGTAATAAAGGATGCGTTCTGTGGTAGTTGTTTTACCAGCATCGATGTGAGCCATGATGCCGATATTTCGGGTCAGCCGCAGATCTTCAAGCTTTGAGGGTTCACCTGCGGCCATACTAAAACGAAGTTACCAATTGTAATGTGAAAACGCTTTGTTGGCTTCTGCCATACGGTGCACGTCTTCTTTTTTCTTAATTGCATTTCCGCGGTTGTTGTAAGCGTCTGCAATTTCTCCAGCGATTCTTAAGGCCATCGATTTTTCACCACGTTCGCGGCAATTGTCGACGATCCAACGCATTGCGAGTGCAAGCCTTCGTGATGGACGAACATCCACTGGAACCTGATAAGTTGCTCCACCCACTCGGCGTGACCGAACTTCGAGAGAAGGCTTACAGTTTTCAATCGCTTTTTTAAATACGGTCAAAGGCTCTTCACCAGATACCTTTGTGCGCAACTCATCAAACGCCTCATAGACAGCTTGCTGAGCAACACTTTTTTTACCGCTGTACATCACCTTGTTAACAAATTTGGCCAATGTCAGATCATTGTAAACAGGATCTGGTTGGAATTCTCTTTTGTAGGTCCCTTTTCTTCGCGACATGATCTTCCTTATTTCTTAGGTCGTTTTGCGCCGTATTTTGAACGGGCGCGTTTGCGATCTTGAACACCTTGGGTATCTAATACTCCACGGATAATGTGGTATCGAACACCTGGTAGATCTTTGACCCGTCCACCCCGAACCAAAACCACACTGTGCTCTTGGAGGTTGTGACCAATACCTGGAATGTAAGAATTCACTTCAAAACCATTCGACAACCGAACACGGGCAACTTTACGCAAAGCCGAGTTTGGTTTTTTAGGAGTGGTTGTAAATACGCGCGTACAAACCCCACGGCGTTGTGGGCAGCTATCAAGTGCGGGCGATTTAGACTTATCTTTTTGCGCGCGACGTGATGACCGTATGAGCTGATTAATCGTTGGCATCTTTAACCCTTTGACGAAAAATAAAAACTAGTAACCTCACTGACCATTTTCGTCAACTCATAGTCAGTGAGATCGTTTCAAAGATTAATTAACAGTTTGTCCTTGAGCATTGGTCATCGGAAACCCACCTGGCAAAGATGAACTCATATCGCCTGCAGTTTCATCGACAGTGACCTTCCATTTTTTGTAGGTAGAAAGTCCAGTGCCCGCAGGAACCAATCGACCCATGATGATGTTCTCTTTGAGTCCCATCAAATCATCGGTCTTCGAATTTACCGCAGCATCGGTCAAAACTTTTGTAGTCTCTTGGAAAGAGGCTGCAGAAATCCAGCTATCGGTACTCAGAGAAACTTTGGTGATTCCGAGCAATAAAGGATCACAGACTGCGGGTTGGCCGCCTTCTTTAATCACTCGCTCGTTCTCATCTTCGTACTCGTTTCTTTCGACTTGTTCGCCATTTAAGAACCGAGTGTCTCCAGTATCAACAACCTGAACTTTTCTGAGCATCATGCGCACAATCACTTCGATGTGTTTGTCGTTAATGCCCACACCTTGAAGTCGGTAAACCTCTTGGATTTCGTTAACGAGATATGCAGCAAGCGCTTTGTCACCCAACACTTTTAAAATGTCGTGGGGGTTACTTGGTCCATCCATCAAAGCTTCACCAGCTTTAACGAACTCGCCTTCGCGTACCGCAACGTGTTTCCCTTTTGGAATTAAATATTCTTTTTGTTCACCCACGTCTGGAGTGACGATCACACGCTGTTTGCCTTTAACGTCTTTCCCGAAGGTCACATATCCATCAATTTCAGAAATGATCGCGGCTTCTTTGGGTTTACGAGCTTCAAACAACTCAGCCACCCGTGGAAGACCCCCTGTAATATCGCGAGTTTTTGAAGTTTCGCGGTGAATTTTTGCGATCACATCACCAGCATGAACCTCTTGACCATCAACGATAATCAGCTGTGCTCCCACTGGAATCACATAGCGTGCAGGAATATTTCGATTGGGCAGATTAATGCTTTCACCCTGTGGAGTTTTGAGCAGCACAGTTGGTTTCGCTTCTGCCGATTTGCTATCGGTGATCACTTTGGTTGCGAATCCAGTTACAGGATCCACTTGCTCTTGCATGGAGACCCCTTCTTCAATGTCTTGGAAAAATACAGTTCCAGACACATCGGCAACAATGGGATTTGAGTAGGGATCCCACTCTGCAAGGACATCGCCTTTTTTAACTTCTTGGTTTTCTTTGAAGTTTAAAACCGCACCGTAAACAAGTTTGAAACGATCGCGTTCGCGACCCGAAGAATCGACGATGGTGAGATCACCATTTCGATTCATCACGGTCAATTTGCCGTTCTTATTTTCAACTGTATGGACGTCGACCAGCTTTAAAGTTCCCTCGTATCGAGCGGTATGAAGGGACTGTTCAACTGCACGTGAGGCCGTACCACCTAAGTGGAAGGTTCTCATCGTCAGCTGTGTTCCGGGCTCACCAATCGATTGAGCCGCGATAATTCCTACAGCTTCACCGAGGTTGACCACGTTTCCACGCGCGAGATCACGACCATAACATTTCACACAAGTTCCGCGACGAGTTTTACATGTCAAAACCGATCGGATGCTCACCATCTCGATACCGGCTTCATCGACACGTTTGACTACGTCCTCGGTGATTTCTTGATTGGCTTGTAGAATCACTTCGTCGCTGTAGGGGTCACGAATATCAGCAAGTGCGGTTCGTCCAAGGATGCGATCACCAATCGGTTGAATGATCTCGCCACCTTCAAGCAGTGGGCGAACTTCCATTCCGTTTGTGGTGCCGCAATCGATTTCGTTGATAACGATATCTTGAGCCACATCCACTAAACGACGAGTGAGGTATCCTGAGTTTGCGGTTTTAAGTGCCGTATCTGCTAACCCTTTTCGAGCTCCGTGAGTCGAAATAAAGTATTGCAAAACCGAAAGACCTTCGCGGAAATTTGCAGTGATTGGCGTTTCGATAATTTCGCCTGATGGTTTCGCCATCAAACCACGCATACCCGCAAGCTGTCGAATCTGAGCTGCGGATCCTCGTGCTCCAGAATCGGCCATAATAAAAATAGGATTAAAGCTTGCGCTCTCAACAGTTTTTCCATCGACCACAAAATTTTGTTTCTCGAGCTGAGCCATCATTTCTTTTGCGATCTTGTCACCGCACTGAGCCCAAATATCCACAACCTTGTTGTAGCGCTCACCATCGGTGATCAAACCTTCATCATACTGCGCGCGAATTTCTTGAACCGCTTTTTCGGATTCACTCAACATCGTCGCTTTTGCTTCTGGAATATAAAGATCATCAAGACAGATCGAAATACCAGCCATCGTTGAATAACGAAATCCAAGGGTCATCAATTTATCTGCCAAGATGACAGTGGCTTTAGCACCGGCAAGTCGGAAAGATTTATCGATTAAATCGGCAAGTGCTTTTTTATTCATCACTCGATTTGTAGTTTCAAACGGGACACCCATTGGGACGATATCACTCAAGATTGAGCGACCAACGCTTGTGTCCTGCATTTTTCCATTGATGCGGCAGCGAATTGCAGCTTGGAGGTCAAGATGTCCCATCTCGAATGCATAAAGAACTTCTTGGACCGATCCAAAAACTTTTTTGGTTCCTTTTGCTCCAGGACGAACGCGAGTCATCCAATAAATTCCAAGCACAATATCTTGTGTGGGATTGATGATCGGTTTGCCGTTAGCAGGACTTAAAATATTATTTGTGGACATCATCAAAACGCGGGCTTCAACTTGTGCTTCTACAGAAAGCGGTACGTGTACGGCCATTTGATCGCCATCGAAATCGGCGTTGAAGGCTGTACAAACAAGCGGATGAAGCTGAATCGCTTTTCCTTCATGCAGAACCGGCTCGAAAGCTTGAATTCCAAGTCTATGAAGAGTGGGTGCGCGATTTAAGAGTACAGGATGCTCTTTGACCACGTCAGATAAAATATCCCAAACTTCAACCGATTCTTGCTCCACCAATTTTTTGGCTTGCTTGATGGTTGTGGCGAATCCGCGCTCTTCAAGCTTGTTGTAAACAAACGGTTTAAAAAGTTCGAGAGCCATTTTTTTGGGTAAACCGCACTGATGCAGTTTGAGTTCAGGTCCGACCACGATAACGGATCGACCAGAATAATCCACCCGTTTACCGAGCAAATTCTGTCTAAATCGACCTTGTTTACCTTTAAGCATGTCGCTCAAAGATCGCAGAGGTCGTTTGTTGGGGCCAGTAAATGTTTTGCCGCGGCGACCATTATCGAGCAACGCATCCACAGCTTCTTGAAGCATTCGTTTTTCGTTACGAATAATAATGTCTGGTGCGTTTAATTCTTGAAGCCGTTTGAGACGATTATTTCGATTGATCACTCGACGATAAAGATCGTTCAAATCGGAAGTGGCGAAGCGCCCGCCGTCCAAGGGGACCAAGGGTCTAAGATCAGGCGGAATCACTGGCAATGCTTCAAGCATCATCCAGTCAGGTTTATTAATAGACTGTTTAAAAGCTTCGACAACTTTTAGACGTTTTGTGTGTTTTTTAATTTGGGCTTCGGATTTTGTATCCTTAAGATCGAGCCGCAATTTACGCGAAAGGTATTCAGGATCCACCTTACGCAAAAGATCACGAACCGATTCGCCGCCCATTCCAGCTTTGAAATTTGGACCAAATTCGTTAAGAGCATTTTGATAAGCTTCTTCGGAAAGAATCTGTCCTTCTTCGAGCGAAGTCTCCATGGGGTCGATGACCACATAGGCTTCACAATAAAGAACCCGCTCGACATCTTTGAGAGTGAGATCAAGTAAATTGCCGATTCGACTTGGAAGTGAGCGTAAAAACCAAATGTGTGCAACAGGTGTTGCCAACTCAATATGACCGAGACGTTCACGACGAACTTTTGTTTGGGTGACTTCAACACCGCATTTTTCGCAGATCACTCCGCGATATTTCATGCGTTTATACTTTCCGCACAAACATTCGTAATCTTTAATAGGTCCAAAGATTTTGGCACAGAACAATCCATCACGCTCGGGCTTGAATGTCCGGTAGTTAATGGTCTCTGGTTTTTTGACCTCACCAAACGACCACTCGCGAATCATCTCTGGCGAGGCCAGAGAGATACGCACAGAATCGAATGACAATGGATCTTTGGGTTTATCGAAAAAGTTTAATAGATCCTTCACGCGTGCTCCTTTATTGCTCTAACATTCCAGTTGGCTGTTCAGTTAGAATATCTGATTCGATCAACTCCACGTTCAGCGCCAAGCTTTGTAGCTCTTTGACTAAAACGTTAAACGATTCGGGCAGACCGGGTTCCAAAACATTTTCGCCTTTAACAATGCTTTCATACATTCGGGTTCGTCCAGCAACGTCATCCGACTTCACAGTGAGGAATTCTTGTAGAGAATATGCCGCACCGTAAGCTTCGATTGCCCAGACTTCCATCTCTCCCAAACGCTGACCACCGAACTGAGCTTTTCCACCCAGAGGCTGTTGCGAAACAAGAGAGTAGGGGCCGATCGAGCGTGCATGAATCTTTTCTTCAACCAAGTGATGAAGTTTGAGCATGTACATCACGCCCACTGTCACCGCGAGTTGGAAGGGCTCACCCGTTCGACCATCAAACAAAACTGTTTGGCCGCTGAGAGGAAGTTTGGCTCTTGCTAGTAAATCTTTAACATCTTTTTCTTTGGCGCCATCAAACACAGGAGTTGCCACATGAATACCATATTTCACTTTATGAAGCATGGTTTTAAGCGACTGCTCGTCTGCGGTTTTGATCACCTCGGTGACTTCGTCGTCACCTTTAAAGGCGGCAAGCAAAGCCTGTCGAGAATCTTCAGCCTTAAAGTTGTCAATGTGCTGCGCCAATTGATGCCCAATTCCATGAGCGGCCCAGCCCAAATGAACCTCTAAGATTTGCCCGATATTCATACGGCTCGGAACCCCAAGAGGATTCAAGACCATATCGACAGGACGACCATCTGCTAAAAAGGGCATGTCTTCGACTGGAAGAACTTTTGACACAACCCCTTTGTTTCCATGGCGACCCGCAAATTTATCTCCCACTTGGAGTTTACGTTTGATCGCAATGTAGACCTTGACCATCTTGATCACGCCCGGAGGAAGTTCATCCCCTTTTTTGAGGCGATCCATTTTTTCAGAAAACACCATTTTGACCGCATCAAGCTGATTTCGTGCGGCATCAATAATACGTGTGACTTGATATTCAATCTCTTGATCCAAGGGAACGTAGCTTAAAAGTTCAAATGGAATTGTTTCGAGATCGGCATTCGAAATTGTTTGGCCTTTGCTCAACAATTTTTGTGAACCATCTTCGTTTAACAAAACACCTGTAGTCACTTTTCCAACAAGCACATCTTTGAGTTTATCAAGTGCACTGTTGCGAATCACGTTTTGCTCAACCGAGAAATCTTTTTCTAATTTTTTGCGTTTCTCATCAATGATGCTTTGAAGACGCTCGTCACGATCAGATCCTTCGCGACTGTAAACCTGAGCATCGATCACTGTGCCTTCGACACCTGATGGAACTCGTAGAGATGTGTCACGCACATCGCCCGCTTTTTCACCAAAGATAGCTCGAAGTAGTTTCTCTTCAGGTGAAAGCTGAGTTTCGCCTTTAGGAGTGACCTTACCAACCAAAATATCATTCGGCTTAACTTCAGCACCTATACGGATGATTCCAGATGCATCTAAATCTTTGAGAGCCTCTTCGCCAACGTTTGCGATATCTCGGGTGATTTCTTCTTTACCCAGTTTTGTATCGCGAGCCACACACTCGAATTCTTCGATATGAATTGAGGTGTAGGTATCGTCTTGAACTAAACGCTCAGAGATCAGAATTGAATCCTCGAAATTGTAGCCCATCCAAGGTGTGAACGCGACCAGGATGTTTTGACCAAGAGCCAACTCACCGAGTTCGGTGGAAGGACCATCGGCGATCACATCACTGCGTTTCACTTTATCGCCCACTTTTACGATGGGCTTCTGGTTAAAACATGTGTTTTGGTTGGTGCGTTGATATTTTGTTAAGTTGTAAATATCGACGTTAGCACCGAGTTCACCGCCCTTAGCAAAACGGCGGACCACAACGCGACTTGCATCGACTTCTTCAACGATACCATCATTTTGACAGACCACGCTGGTTCCCGAATCACGAGCAACCAAGCGCTCAACACCCGTTCCAACGAGTGGAGCACGAGCTTTCAATAACGGAACCGCTTGGCGCTGCATGTTTGAACCCATCAAAGCGCGGTTCGCATCATCATGCTCAAGAAATGGAATCAGCGATGCCGCGATCGACACCAACTGACTCGGCGAAACGTCCATCAATGAGACTTTATCTTTTTCGATAATTTCGTATTCACCATTGATCCGCACCGAAACGTTGTCCGTGGTCAATTTGCTTTTAACCACGTCTTTACCGGCTTGAGCGATGTAGTGACCCGCTTCTTCTAGGGCAGACATGTAAACGATGTTGTCGGAGATCGATCCACCTTCGACTTTTCGAAATGGGGTTTCGATGAATCCATAATCATTAATGCGCGCAAAAGTTGCGAGCGAAGCGATCAAACCAATGTTTGGACCTTCTGGAGTTTCGATCGGACAAATCCGGCCGTAATGGGTGGGATGCACGTCACGCACTTCGAATCCGGCGCGATCGCGAGTCAAACCACCAGGTCCAAGTGCTGACAAACGGCGTTTATGAGTAATTTCGGAAAGTGGATTTGTTTGATCCATAAACTGCGAGAGCTGGCTTGAACCAAAGAATTCTTTTACAACTGCGTTCACCGGTTTAGCGTTAACCAAATCATGGGGCATCATTGTTTCAACATCTTGAAGGCTCATGCGCTCACGAATTGCTCGCTCCATACGAACTAAACCAATTCTGTATTGGTTCTCTAACAATTCACCAACAGATCGAACACGGCGATTTCCTAAATGATCAATATCATCGATCACACCTTGACCGTTTTTAAGATCAATCAGCGTTTTTACAACGGACATGATATCTTTTTCGGTCAGTGTTCGATGGTCCACAGGGCATTCTTCAAATGGAATACTAAAGCGGTGATTGATTTTTAATCGACCGACTTCGCTTAAATCATAAGTTTCGGGATCAAAAAACAAACGTTTAAAAAATGCGGTTGCTGCATCTTCAGTTGGCGGCTCGCCAGGTCGCAAGCGCTTATAGATCTCGATTAAGGATTCTTCTTTGGTGGCGACTTTATCAACCAACAAAGTATTGCGGAGATAAGGACCTACTGCCAAGCCGTCAAAAAAGATCACCGAGAATTCTTTAATTCCGGCCTTGATGGCGCGATCAACAATGCTTGCCGACATTTCGGTATTGGCATCCGCAATGATCTCACCGGTTTCTTCGTCGATCAGTGGTCGTGCGATTACTTTTCCATCAAGATCATCGCGCGCGACTTCGATCTCTTTCATATCAAGAGATTTTACTTTTTTAACAATGGCGCGGGTGATTCGGCGACCCGACTTCACAATCACTTCTTCAGTTTTAGGATCGATAATATCTGACAGAGCTCTTTGACCCGCCATTCGCTCGATATCGAGGGTGCGGTAGAGTTTGCCATCTTTTTTAACTTTTACGGTATCGAGATGATAAAAATGTTCGAGCAATTGTTCTGTGCCAAAACCCAATGCTTTGAGCAATATGGTCACTGGAAATTTGCGTCGACGATCGATACGAACGTAAATTAAATCTTTTTGATCAAATTCAAAATCAAGCCATGAGCCGCGATAAGGAATCACACGAGCCGAATAAATTAATTTTCCGCTCGCATTATTTTTACCACTATCATGATCGAAAAACACACCGGGTGACCGATGCAGCTGACTGACAACCACACGCTCGGTTCCGTTAATAATAAATGAACCATTGGCCGTCATGAGGGGTATTTCGCCAAGGTACACTTCTTGTTCTTTTACATCGCGAATGCTACGAGCTTCGGTCGCTTCATCAACATCAAAAACGATGAGACGCAGAGTCACTTTAATGGGAGCAGCAAAGGTCATCCCACGCTGTCTGCACTCATCGACGTCATATTTTGCAGGCTCGAGTGAGAAACTCACAAACTCGAGGCTTGCGGTATTATTGAAATCTGTAATCGGAAATACCGATTTAAAAACGCCCTGAAGTCCTAGATCACCACGACGGTCGGGATCGACATCACGTTGAAGAAAAGCCTCGTAAGACTTCTTCTGAAGTTCGATTAAATTTGGAATGTCGATCAAATGTTTTGTTTTCGCAAAACTTTTTCTTAACCTGACATTGGAAGCGGTAATAGGAGTTAAGCTCATCCGGTCTCCTTAGCTTAATAAAAACCATTTACGACAAAAAACAATGAAGGCCCTCCCTTAAGGAAAGCCCTCTTCTCAATCCGTGTGGGACTACTTGATTTCGACGGTCGCGCCGGCTTTGGTTAAAGCCTCTTTAATTTTGTTCGCTTCGTCTTTTGAAACACCTTCTTTTAATGCTTTTGGCGCACTCTCAACAAGATCTTTTGCTTCTTTAAGACCCAAGCCAGTCAGTGCTCGGACTTCTTTGATCGCATTGATTTTGTTTGCTCCAGCACTTGTTAGAATTACGGTGAATTCAGTTTGTGCTTCAGCAGGTGCAGCAGCAGCACCAGGTGCAGCAGCCATTGCCATTGGAGCAGCGGCGCTTACGCCCCACTTTTCTTCAAGAGTTTTGATCATTTCAGCCAATTCGATAACTGGCATGTTGGATAGGAACGTGACGACTTCTTCTTTGTTCATTGTTACTCCTCTAAATAATTTTTAAGATTTTTGTTCTTTGTAAGCATTCAAGACTCGCGCAAAACCAGCTGGGACCGCCTGCATTGTGCCTAACAACTTGGTCATTGGAGCTTGCAGGGTTCCGAGCAACTGCGCACGCAATTGATCTTTACCAGGCAATGTCGCCAAATAGTTGATCTGGGCTTCACTTAGGTTTTTACCTTCCATTACGCCTGACTTGACTTGCAGGGTTTCCATTTCTTTTTGGAAACCTTGAAGCAATTTTGCAGACGCACTGGGGTCGGCATAAGAAAACACAATGGCGTTTGTACCGACCAAAGAATCGCTAAATTCTTTATAGTCCGGTTTATCCATCACGGCTCTCATTGCCAGCGTGTTGCGAACGACCTTCATTTCAGATTCAATTGGGCCGAGTGACTTTCTAATTTTTGTCACTTGTTCCACATTTAAGCCTTTGTAATCGACTAAAAATGCGGCTTTGGCTCGATCAAACCGTCCTGAGAGGTCGGTGATCTCTTGTGCTTTACGCTCTTTTGTCATCATAAGCGATACACCTCCTTTTTCCCGTAAATTGTTGCGCGTTCAGAACTCACGAGAGGAGATGTATAAACAAATCCTCGCTCGTCTCGGCGGGCGGAAAATCCATTATGCTTTAAGCACCACGCTATCTGTGACCGCGATCGTTTCATAAAAATCATTCTCCTAGCTGACAAGGCTCTGAGTTTGACTCAAATCCATTCGAACTCCAGGACCCATGGTCGAGGAAATAGTAATACCAAGCAAATAATTGCCTTTGCTTGTTTGGGGTTTTGCTTTGAGCAATGCCGCCATCAGCGTGAGGTAGTTTTCTTTTAATTTATCTGCACCCATTGATTTGCGACCGACTACAGCATGCACAGTGCCAGCTTTGTCCACCCTAAAATCAAGTTTTCCCTTTTTTTCTGCGGTGACCGCAGCTTCCACGTTCATGGTGACAGTTCCGACTTTGGGGTTCGGCATTAAACCTCGAGGACCCAAAATCTTTGCAACTTTACTTACCGTTGCCATCATGTCTGGTGTGGCAATGCACTTATCAAAATCCAACCAACCACCTTGAATTTTAGCTACCAAATCGTCAGAGCCAACAACATCGGCACCCGCTTTTTTGGCTTCTTCTTCTTTGGGGCCTTTTGCAAACACAACCACGCGAACGTTTTTGCCCAAACCATTTGGTAAGGACACTGCTCCGCGAACTTGTTGATCGGATTGCTTTGGATCAACACCGAGATTGATTGCAACGTCGATGGCTTCGTCAAATTTTGCTTTGGCGCATTCGACAACTAACTTGAACGCTTCATCGACCGCGTAGCGTTGATTGCGATCGATTGATTCTAATGATTTTTTATAAGCCTTACTTTGTTTAGCCATATTACCCTACAACCTCTAAGCCCATGCTGCGGGCGGTTCCGATCACCTGACTTGCGGCGGCCTCGACTGTCATGCAGTTGAGATCGGGAAGTTTGGTTTTCGCGATTTCATTGATTTGCGCCATTGTCACTTTGCCCACTTTATCTTTTTGTGGGGTTTTTGATCCGCTCTCAACTTTTGAAGCTTTCTTCAAAAGAATCGAAACGGGCGCGGTTTTGGTAATGAAGGTAAACGTTCTGTCTGAGTAAACAGTAATAATAACGGGCACGATGGTATCACCCATCTTTTGCGTGCGCGCATTAAACTGCTTACAAAATTCCATAATGTTTACCCCTTGCTGCCCGAGCGCCGGTCCAACGGGAGGAGCTGGATTTGCCTTCCCTGCCGGTATTTGTAACTTGATGTAACCTGTAATCTTACGAGCCATTTGCCCACTCCTAAAAACAGTTGGGGTTAATTAAATCTTTTAAGCTTTTTCTACTTGAACAAAATCGAGTTCGACTGGAGTTGGTCTTCCAAAAATACTGACCAACACTTTTACTTTTCCTTTTTCTTGATTAATTTCTTCGACGGTTCCATTGAAATTGCTGAACGGACCATCGACGACCATCACACTCTCACCCATAACAAATTTGACTTTTGGTTTGGGTTTTTCTGCTCCACTTTCCATTTGCTGAGTCACACGCATCACTTCATTTTCGGGAACTTCGGGAGGACGGGTTTTTCCACCAACGAATCCGCTAACCTTTGAAGCATTTTTGACCAGGTGCCAAGTTTCGTCCGTCAGGTGCATATTCACAAAAATATATCCGGGAAAAAACTTACGAGAGCGTGTTGCTTTTTTACCTTTGACCAGTTCCACCACATTTTCGGATGGAATCAGAATATCGCCGATCATCTGATCTAATTTTTGCGATTTTGAGCGCTCCTCAATAGAAGCTTTTGCGGTGTTTTCGCAACCTGTTTGGGTGTTTACGATATACCATTTTTTATCCGATGCTGCTTTGGTTTCCACAAGATCGCTTTCTATTTCACAATCAGTTTAATGAATTCGCCCGAAATCAAATCGTAGAGCCCAAAGAAAACTCCCGCGGTCATCAGCATCATACAAACGACCATTGTCATTGCGGTTGTATCTTTTCTTGAGGGCCAAACGACCTTTCGAACTTCGGTCACACACTCATCGGCCCATACCCAAATTTTTCGGTTAAATTGGAGGATCAAAAATGTGAGCACACCCACTGCCACCGGCAAGATATGCTGAACGGCAGGTTGGCTATTAAACTGAGCGACCATCGGCAGCTGGGTTGCCAAAGCTTTTACTATCATCTCGATGACGAGGGCTGATAACAAACCGGCGATGACAAAACAGACCGTGATAATCTTGTTATTGTTTTTTTCCAAACTCTCACTCCTCAAAAAATTGGCAGGGCAGGAGGGATTCGAACCCACAACCTACGGATTTGGAGTCCGCCGCTCTACCGTTAGAGCTACTACCCTACAAATAGCTTTGGGGACCCTCTTTTTTGAGTCCCCAAAACTTTGATTTCAACAATGAAACGGGATTAAGAACATCAGTCCTTAATTTCAACAACCACTCCCGCACCAACGGTACGACCACCTTCGCGGATGGCGAATCGCAATTCTTTTTCCATTGCGATGGGTCCGATGAGCTCAACTTCCATTTCAACACGATCTCCAGGCATAACCATTTCTGTTCCTGCTTTGAGAGTTACGACGCCTGTGACGTCTGTTGTGCGAAAATAAAATTGGGGGCGATAACCATTGAAAAATGGAGTGTGACGTCCACCCTCTTCTTTTGTAAGAACGTAAGCTTCGCAACGAAATTTTTTGTGTGGAGTGATTGAACCGGGCATCGACAAAACTTGTCCACGCTCAACTTCTTCTTTTTTGGTACCGCGAAGTAAACAACCTGCGTTGTCTCCAGCACGACCTTCATCAAGAAGTTTGCGGAACATTTCGATTCCGGTCACGGTAGTTTTTTGAGTGGGTCGAAGTCCAACGATCTCAACTTCTTGGCCAATTTTGATAATTCCACGCTCAATACGACCAGTCACAACAGTTCCACGACCAGAGATCGAGAACACATCCTCAACAGGCATCAAAAATGGCTTATCGACCGCACGAGTAGGTTCAGGGATGTAAGCATCTACTGCATCCATCAATCTGAAAATCGAAGGCTCACCCACATCGCTGGAATCGCCATTCAATGCTTTGAGTGCTGATCCTTTAACTATTGGGATGGTGTCGCCAGGGAATTCGTATTTTGATAAGAGTTCACGAACTTCGAGCTCAACAAGCTCAAGCAATTCGGCATCATCAACCATATCGACTTTATTTAAAAACACAACAACAGCTGGAACACCAACCTGACGAGCAAGCAAAATATGTTCGCGAGTTTGTGGCATTGGTCCGTCAGCCGCGGAAACAACAAGAATTGCACCATCCATTTGGGCTGCACCCGTGATCATGTTTTTTACATAATCGGCGTGTCCAGGACAATCAACGTGAGCATAATGGCGGTTTTTGGTTTCGTACTCCACGTGTGCAGTGGAAATTGTGATTCCGCGCTCACGCTCTTCAGGAGCTTTATCGATCATATCGTAAGCCATCGCTTTTGCACCACCCGCTTTGGCTAAAACCGTAGTGATAGCAGCTGTCAGTGTTGTTTTGCCATGATCCACGTGACCAATGGTCCCGATGTTCACATGAGGTTTATTACGCTCGAACTTTTCTTTGGACATTTTGCTTCACTCCTTATCGATGCCTGAATTTTTCGCGCGAAAAATTCGTGATTATAAAAACATTTTTAAAACTCGTACACAGTCAGCCCAAAAGTGGAGCCCATGGTGAGACTCGAACTCACGACCTCACCCTTACCAAGGGTGTGCTCTACCCCTGAGCCACATGGGCCTAAATGGAGCGGGAGACGGGTCTCGAACCCGCAACCCTCAGCTTGGAAGGCTGATACTCTAGCCAATTGAGCTACTCCCGCCACAAACCTAAAACTATGGCCTCCATCGCCCCTAAATACATGGTGGAGAGAGTAGGATTCGAACCTACGTAGGCGTGAGCCAACGGATTTACAGTCCGTCCCCTTTAGCCACTCGGGCATCTCTCCATCGGGCTACAATTTCCTTTTTTTAGGCTCCTTCAGACCGCCCGTTGACGGAAGATCTCAAGGAGAATAAAAAACTTTGGAGCTGGTTATGGGACTCGAACCCGCAACCTGCTGATTACAAATCAGCTGCTCTACCAATTGAGCTAAACCAGCTTACGCGTAACCCGCACATTTACTTGAATGCTAATCGTTGAGTCAAAGATTATTCCACTGCCGCGCTGTTTCGGAAATCGCAATTGCGGTTGCGACCGAAGCATTGAAACTCGCTGATGAATCTGTCTGTCGAATAGAAACAAGTTCGTCGCACACATTTGCACATGTTTTTCTAAGGCCGGAGTCTTCAGATCCCACAACCCAAATTACTTTTTTGGGCAGTTCTAATTGCCACAGTTCCTGTTTTCCCTGATGAGCGAGACCATAAATCCAAAAATCGTGTTTTTTTATCTCTTCGAGTGTTTGAGGCAGATTGTGAACAACTTCGATGGCCACATGCTCTGCCCCACCTGATGCTACTTTAGCAACGGTTGCGGTCAATTGAGCACTACGACGTTCGGGTACAAACACTGCTTTGGCGCCAAACAGCCAAGCTGTTCTTAAAACCGCTCCCAAATTATGGGGATCTTCGACCTCGTCGAGCGCCACCAACAGCATTTGTTCGCTGTCGAGAGTTTTGTAATCAAACTTTGGCGACTCATCTAAAAAAATGCAAAGGCCTTGATGACCACTGCCGATGCGGTCCAAGTTGCGATCACTTTGTTCTTTGATCACAATTTTTTTGGCTTTTGCAAAATCGGCCCAAACTTTGAGTTGTGCCGAACGCTCAAAGCCGGTTTTGAGCCAAATTTCTTTGATGGCACGAGGACGTATTTTTTTGGCTTCAAGACAGGCATGAAGACCGATTACCGCTCGTAGACTCATTTGAGAGACTCAAAAATCATTTTGGCTTTGGCGACTGGGTCTGCGGCGGACAATATAGGCCTGCCGATCACGAGGCACGACGCTCCCTCGGCCATTGCTTGTTGAGGGGTCAGAGTTCGGGACTGATCGTTTTTTTGATCCTCGTCGAGTCGAATTCCGGGTGTAACAAGAAAACTTTGAGAAAATTTTTGGCGCAAGTTTTTAACCTCATGGGGTGAACATACGAGACCTTGAATTCCAGATTCGATCGTAAGTCTTGCAAGCTCTTCAACCTGCTGAGCGATTGGAATTTGCCGTAAAAAATTCGGCAATGTCTCTTGGGTAAAACTTGTTAACACAGTTACCGCCAATATTTTTACTGATTTTATTTTTTGCAATGCTTCGAGGGCTGTGGGACCTGCTGCTGCATGGACCGTCACATAGTGGGCGCCAACCTCAGCGCAGGCCTCAACAGCTGCGACCATGGTAGATGGAATATCAAAAAATTTAAAATCGATAAACAATGGGGCTAATTTTGCGAGAGATCGAGTGAGCTCTGGGCCACCTCGAAAAGCCAAACGTGGTCCGATTTTAAAACCACCCACATAAGGTAAAACTTTTTGGGCAAGATCCAATGCCTCTTTTGGTGAATCAAGATCGAGAGCTAAAAATGTGGGACTTTTCAAATTTGGACCAACGGCAACAGACTTAACACTTTTTGAACAACCTCTTCAGGAGAAACCGAATCAACAGTTTTTGTTTTACGGGTGATGATCTCGATTTTATTATTTTGTAAGCCCCGTGACCCAATATTGATACGAACCGGAAATCCAAGCAGATCAGCATCCTTAAATTTGACCCCAGGCCGCTCGTCGCGATCATCTACAAAAACATCGATCTTATGTTTTTGGAGGCCTTGAACTATTGAATCGGACAATGTGGAGGCCGAAGAATCTTGCGGATCTAACAGCGCAATATGCACATGAAAAGGAGCAATCGAGGGAGGCCAAATAATTCCATCTTTATCGTGACTCTGCTCGACTGCGGCTTGAACTGTACGACTAATGCCAATCCCGTAGCAGCCCATTTCGATGGGTTTGAGTTGGGAGTCGATATCAAGAAATTGAGCCCCCATCGCCTTAGAATATTTTGTGCCTAAATAAAAAATGTGGCCAACTTCGATGCCGCGAATGGATTTAAGAACCCCTTCGCCTTGAGGGTTTTTATCGCCGTCTTTGGTCATGCGCAGATCAACATATTTTTGAACAGAGTAATCTCGAGGCGTATTGACGTTTTTAAGATGGAAATTATCTTTGTTTGCACCCACGATAATGTTTGTGAGTCCTTTGAGAGATTGATCGGCATAAACAGGAATTGTTAACCCAACCGGGCCGCAACTTCCTGGCGATGCCCCACAAGCCGCTTTGACCTCTTGATCATTGAGCATGTTTGGCGGTTCACTTAAGCCCAACAGGTTTTTTATTTTGATGGGGTTGAGTTCATCTGAGCCTCTTAAAAGAATCGCAATTGGTTTTAGGTTTTTTGGATCATTGCTCGCCGAGAAAAATAAGGTTTTTACCAAAGAGTGCTCGGGTAATTTTAAAAACTTCGACAAGTCGCTAATGGTGCGGAGATTGGGAGTTGCGAATTCCTCGATAGAAAGTTCGGGGCCTTGGACGGCTTGGGGAGTTGAATCGATTGCGGGACAGACCTCGGCATTTGCGGCAAAGTCATCATCTCCCACAAACAGCTGATCTTCGCCGCTCTGAGCAAGCACATGAAATTCTTGCGAATGATCGCCGCCGATATTGCCCGCATCGGCAGTGACGATGCGAAATTCTAAGCCCAAACGCTCAAAGATTTTTTGATACGCATCCTTGAGGAGATGATAACTCTCCATCGCTTTTTGGGGGGTGGTATCAAAGCTATAGCCATCTTTCATAATAAATTCGCGGCCACGCATCAGACCAAAACGTGGTCGAATTTCATCACGAAATTTTGCCTGAATTTGATACAGTATAAATCCAAGATCGCGGTAGCTCTTGACGTCTTTTCGAACAAAATCGGTGACCACTTCTTCGTGAGTAGCACCCAAACAAAAATCGTGTCCGCTGCGATTTTTCATTTTTTGGAGGCCGTCGCCCATTTGTTCCCAGCGGTTGGTTTCTTGCCAAAGTTCTTTGGGTTGGACCATCGGCATTAAAAGTTCTTGGCAGCCTTTGGCATCGAGCTCTTCGCGCACAATATTTTCGAATTTTTTTAATGCCCGCAACATCATCGGCCCATAGGTAAAAATACCGGGTGCGACTTTGCGTATAAACCCTGCGCGAATCAGCAGGATATGACTTGGAATTTCTGCGTCACTGGGCGCATTTTTGAGAGTAAATAAAAAACTTTTTGACCATTTCATCCGAGATCGATTCCGTAGGCTTTAATTTTTCGATGAAGGTAACTGCGCTCAAGCCCGATAACTTCGGCGGTGCGACTGATGTTGCCATTGTTTTCAGAAATTTTCCTTAGGATAAATTCCTTTTCAAAATCGGCACGGGCTTCACGAAAGGTAATGATCTCTTGAGAGTCGGTGGTTTCGATCAGCCCCGCAAATCTTAAATCTTCGACTGAAATCATCGGCTCAGAAATCAGAATGTAAAGACGCTCAACAAAATTATGGAGCTCACGAATATTTCCGAGCCATCTGTAATTGCTCAGGTTGACCAAAGATCCTTGGCTGAATTTTTTTAATTCATGCCCGCCTTCACGCACAAAGATTTCGCCAAAATGGGTGAGCAGTGCTGGGATATCATCCAAGTGTTCTCTTAAAGGAGGAATCTGGAGTGAATTCGATTTTAACATCAGATACAGTTGCTCAAGGAATTGCCCGCTTTGAACCTTTTGATATAAATCTGTTGAAGAGGTCGTAATGACTTTGAGATCAGGTTTTGAATTGAGAAATTCGATCAGCTTTTTTTGGCTCTCAAGCGTTAAAAACGAAATCTCTTCGAGCAGCAAAGTACCGCCGCTTGCGAGTTCACTTTTTGATTTGCTGATCACTTCGGTCACAGGTGTGATCAAGGGCCCAAAAATTTCGGCCAGCTGAAGTTCTTCGGGTCCACGACTGCAGCTGTATTCGACCAAATTTCTAGCCGCACGATGGGCAAGATAATGAATGTTGTGCGCCACCAAAGTTTTTCCAGAGCCGGGCTCCCCGAGGATTAAAACCGGGTCGTCATTTTGGGCGACTTGTGCAATTAAACTCTTTAGAGTTTTCATTTCGGCGGTCTCGCCGATCAAAGCCAAATTGCTACGAAGTTTGTTGAGCAAAGCCAACTTTTCGCGCTGCTCGTTTTGAAAACTAATAATATTTTTAATTAAAATCGAAATCTTATCCATCGAAAGTGGTTTTTCGATGAAATCCCAAGCCCCATTTTTTACCGCTCGCACTGCGGTCTCGATCGTGCCGTGACCACTCATCACAATAAATTGGATTTTTGGTGCAATCTCTTTTGCTCGAGATAAAACATCGAGCCCATCAAGCTCGCCCGGCATCCAGATATCTAGAAAAACAATTTCTGGCGAATGCTGTTGAATAGCCTCAAGACCCGACAAGCCGTCACTCGCGGTTGTGACTTCGAAGCCATCGTCAGTCAGTGAAGCATGCAAAACATCACGAATGGCTTTTTCATCATCAATGATCAGTAATTTCATTTGAGATCCTTTACGCAAAAGCTATTGGATTTAAATCACGAACCGGAAGTTCGATCACCATTTTTGTCCCTTGTGGGGGATGAGGCAAGGCGCGAATAAATCCATTGTGGTCTTCTATTGTGCGTTTAACTATTGCAAGTCCTAATCCAGTGCCCTGAGCCTTTGTGGTTACATAGGGATCAAAGATACGTTCCCGTAATCCCCGAGGAATTCCGATTCCATTATCTTCAATGATTAAACGTGCGGTCTTTTGTTGAAAGTCATACTCGGTGCGAATTTTTATTTCACCCCCCACCACGTTGGTGAGGGCCCCAATCGCGTTATCAATAAGGTTCTTTATGGCCCGACTCATCTGGCCTTTATCAAAGTAAAATGGGGGAAGAGTTTGATCTGGAACGAACTCAAGCCCGATTGCAGGGTTGAATTCGCGATAGAGCAAAATCGATTCGCCAATCATTTTGTTAAAATCATTTAAGGCCATCTGAACCTTTGGCATCCGGGCAAAACTTGCGAATTCGTTAACGAGGCCTTTCATATCATCCACTTGATCAATGATCATCGCGATACAATCCGAAAATGCGGGATCAGAAATTTGGGCACCAAACTTTTTTTGCAAACG
Source organism: Bdellovibrionales bacterium (assembly GCA_965199825.1). Classification (GTDB taxonomy): domain Bacteria; phylum Bdellovibrionota; class Bdellovibrionia; order Bdellovibrionales; family UBA1609; genus CBDATP01. The sequence continues at coordinate 384,470 of OZ241329.1, forward strand.
TTGAGCAGAAAGTCTGATGGGAGTGAGTGGATTTTTTATTTCGTGAGCAATTCGACGTGCAACCTCGGTCCATGCGGCGGCACGCTGTGAATTTACAATCGGTGTGAGATCATCAAACACCAAAACCCGACCAAGAAGCTTGCCCTCGTCGTCGTGCAAAATCGAGAGTGTGGTTTGTAGTGGAATTTCGCGATCTTGAATTTGGATTACGATTTCTTTTTGGGCGCCAACTTCACCCTCGGGTAAAAGTTGTTTAAAAAGATTTGCGGCTGGTAAATGAAAATAGTGATGAAGTTCGGTACCCACAAATTCTTCAGGATCAAGCTGCAATAGTTGCGAGGCGCGACGATTGATCATGGTGATTTCATTTTTGTTATCCACAGAGATCACCCCGGTGGTGACATTGCTCAAGACCACTTCGACATACTGGGTGTGCTCATCCAAGCGAGTGAGAGTTTCGCGAAGGGTGAGGGTCATCGAATTAAAGCTCTGGATCAAGCGATTGATCTCTTTTGAGCCTGAGACCATATTGACCGTATCAAAATCCCCTTTGGAAACTCGCGCGGTGGCCTCACCCAATTCTTCTAGTGGAATCGAGAGCTCACGAGCCAAGTAAATTCCAAACCACGTGGCGCCAAGAATAATTACCAAGGTCATCAAAACTAAAATAATTAGATAAATTGATTTCAGAGGATATTCGAGTGGATTGACGTCGCGAAGATCCTCATAGGCCGAATTGATATCGTCCATTTTTGCAATCAGTGACAAAGGCACAAAGGTCGACACAACAATCGCACCAAAATTTTTGCGGTAGCGCGCCGGTACAATCACTCGCACCAAATTGCCTTCGCCAAAGTGATGGATGGTGCTTGCTTCGGATCGCGACTCTAACCCCTTTTTTAAAAATTCGAGGGAGACTTTTGGGAGTAGCGGCAAACCCTCTTCGCTTGCGACTGCCATTACCCGGTCTTTAAAGAAATCGGGATAATATTCGACAGCATCGACGCTGTAGCGACGCTGGAGGGATTGCAGATTTTTTTCGAGCGAGGCGTTGCCCGGTTCGAGTTCGGCAGCAATGCGTGTGGCAAAGTGAAAATTCTTTTTTTTGGCGCTGATGTAATAGGCGTTTGTGACCTCGAGAGAGTTTTTTAAAACTCCGGCCATTTTTTCGCTAAACCATCTATCAAAACTATTGTTGATATAAAAAACCGAAACCAAAAACATGAGCACGGTGGGCACGAAACTAAAAATCACAAAGGCGGCTGTGAGTTTGGCTTTTAAACTTGATCCGACCAAACCACTTTGTCGATCGGCAAAAACTTTGACCACATTGCGAAAGATCAGAAAAAATAACAGCAAAAATAAAATGATATTAAAGTTCACAAGCCCAAAGAAAAATACCGCATGAACAAATGGCAGGGCTTGAGAAATGGCAAACAACTTATATTGAATCCAAGTTGCCATCAAAAAAACGAGCGCAATGCCTAAGGTGAGGTAAACCTCTTTGCGGCGTTTGCGAATTTCGAGGGATTTCATTTTCACTATTTCAATTTCACTGCTGGGTGAGGCCCTTAATTTCGCGATCGATACGAATCATCTCGAGAGCTGCTTGAGCCGCATCCACACCTTTATGTCCATGGGCCCCACCAATACGGGCTTGGGCTTGCTCATCGTTTTCGGTAGTGATCAAACCAAAGATAATTGGCTTTTGCATCTCGAGCATCACTTGCATGCATCCGGATTCTGCCATTCGGCAAACCGAATCGTAATGAGTGGTCTCACCGCGAATCACACATCCTAAAACAATTACTGCATCGCAGTTTTTTTGTAATAAAAGTTTTGCAACTAAAGGCAATTCAACCGCACCCGGAACCCGCAGTTGAATCACTTGCTCTCGGTTCAGCCCATGAGTATTTAGATATTCGACACAGCCCCGCTCAAGCTCGTCGGTAATCTCGGAATTAAAGCGGCTTGTGATCACACCTATTTTCATTTTTGCTCCAATGGTCGCTCTTCAACAATTTCGAGTCCAAAGGCCTTTATGCCCACACGTTTTGTTGGAGTATTTGTGATTAAAATCAATTGGCAAACGCCTAGGGCTCTTAAGATTTGGGCTCCGACTCCGTAGTCTCTTTGATCTTCGGAGCCGTACATCGATGGACCGCGGAGATAAATCAGCAGACCTGAACCTTCGGCATCAATCGCTTTGAGTGAACTCGCTAAAGGACCTTCTTCGCTGCCATCAAAAAGATCACGCACCAAATTTTCGGTTTGGACGCGCACCAAGACTGGCGTTGCAGGGTCGACCTCGCCTTTTGAAATCACCCAATGCTCTTGACCATCGAGGCGATTGACAAAGGTGTGCATCAAAAAATCGGATCCAAAGGCGGTCTTTAAAGGTTCGGTCGAAATTTTTTGGACAAACATTTCGTTTTCTAACCGATACTGAATCAGCTTTTCGATCGAGGAAATTTTCATATGATGTCGAGCCGCAAAGTTTTTGAGATCGGGCAAACGAGCCATCGTGCCATCAAGATTTATAATTTCGCAAATGACCGCTGCCGATCTTAATCCCGCAAGTTTTGCCAAGTCCACACTGGCTTCGGTATGCCCTGCCCGTTTGAGCACGCCACCGATTTGGGCTCGGATCGGAAAAACATGGCCCGGCATAATCACATCTTGGGGTGTCGACAAAGGATCACTGGCAACTTTAATGGTGAGCGCGCGATCGGCCGCAGAAATTCCGGTGCTCACACCTTGGGAAGCTTCGATACTCACGGTGAAGGCGGTCTTGTGGGGGGAACCATTGCTGTCATCACGCACCATTAAAGGAATTTTTAGGCGATCAAGTTGATCGGGCAAAAGTGAAAGACAAATTAAACCTCGAGCTTCCACCGCCATAAAGTTAACCGCATCGGGCGTGATGTGCTCGGCCGCAATCATAATGTCGCCTTCGTTTTCGCGATCTTCGTCATCCACCAAAATAACAAATCGGCCTTGTTTAATGTCTTCTATGATTTCTGGAATGCTATTCAAAGACGCTCCTTCACCGCATGGATCAGGCCCCGCGCCATCCAGTCCACTTCAAGATTAACGACATCACCTGTTTTTAAATTTTTGAGATTTGTGCGCTTTAAAGTTTCGGGAATCAAATAGACATCGACAAACTGATCATTCACTCCGTTGAGAGTGAGGCTTACCCCATTGATCGCGATACTCCCTTTGGGCCAAAAATATTTTTTGAGATCTGCTGGCACTTCGATTTTTAAAAATAAACCCTCAGAGCTTGAGTGGGCTTCCTGAATATGACCGATACCGTCGACATGCCCACTAACCAAGTGGCCATGAATGCGATCATTAAACCTTAGCGATCTTTCCAGATTTAAAATTCGGCCTTCGAGCTTTGATAAATCCCATCTCGTAATCTTTAGAGTTTCAAGACCTAAAGCAAATTGCATTTGCCCCTCCTGATCTTTTTCAAGGGTGAGGCAAACTCCATCGCACGCGATACTATCACCAAGCTTGAGGTCGTCAAAACTTGGCGGTCGTTGCACTTGGATGCGCACCAGATCAGAGGTCTGTTGAGCCGCTAAAACTAAACCTGTGTTTTCGATGATTCCAGAGAACATTTCACAGTTTTAGTTCTTTACCGCTTGCGGGGTCAATGGCTCGAGCTGCAAATGCAGATCATCAGCCCGCACTTGCACAGTTTGGTTGGGCTGTACTTGGTGACTGATCATCATTTTTGCCAAAGGATTCAAAAGTTCACGCTGGATCACACGCTTCAAAGGTCGAGCTCCATAAAGAGGGTCGTAACCCTTATGGGCTAAATATTTGAGAACGTTTTGATCAAACTGCAATTTGATCTTTTTTTCGCCCAAGCGTTTTTCGATATGCTGGATCTGCACTGATACGATATCGGCGATTTGTTTTTCATCAAGGCTTTTGAAGATCACAATTTCATCCACTCGATTTAAAAACTCGGGCCGAAATAAAGTTTTAAGAGCTTCATGAGCCTGAGCCTCGCGCTCGTCCGCATTGAGCGTCGGATCAATTAAAAAGGTGCTACCCGCATTGGAGGTCATCACCAAAACTGTATTTTTGAAATCCACAGTGCGGCCCTGGCCGTCGGTCAAACGACCATCATCGAGCACCTGCAGTAAAATATTAAAAACATCAGGATGAGCCTTTTCGATCTCGTCGAGCAGAATCACACTGTAAGGTCTTCGCCGAACCTGTTCGGTCAGTTGACCACCGGCTTCGTAGCCAATATAGCCGGGAGGCGCTCCGACCAAGCGCGAGACCGCATGCTTTTCCATATATTCGCTCATGTCGATACGGATCACCGCTTCTTCAGTATCAAATAAAAATTCGGCCAAAGCTTTTACCGTTTCGGTTTTACCCACACCGGTTGGTCCTAAAAAGATAAAGCTTCCGATCGGTCGATGCGGATCAGAAATTTCGGCGCGCGCGCGACGAATCGCATCGGCCACCACTTCGAGGGCATGGTCTTGACCCACCACTCGGGTGCGCAGTTGATTTTCCATTTGCAAGAGCTTACCCGATTCGGACTCGAGCATTTTGGCCACAGGAATTCCTGTCCATTTGCCAACGACCTGTGCAATCTCTTCGGGCCCCACTTCTTCGCGCAGCATCCGTGATTTTTTGGGATCGACCTCGATGGAGGTTAAATGGGTGAGCTTTTTTTCGAGCTCGGGCAAGCTGCCATATTTAAGTGCTGCCGCTTTTTCGAGGTGCCCCTCACGCTCAGCCCGATCGATATCGAGCCGAGTTTTTTCGATCTCCTCTTTAACCGTTTTGATTCCACCAATTTCGGATTTTTCTTTTTCCCACTGAGCTCTTAAAGTTTTGGAGTGGGATTGGAGCTCAGCGATTTCTTTTTCAACCACCTGAAAGCGCTCTTTGGCCGAAGGATCGGTTTCTTTTTTTAAAGCCTCACGCTCAATTTGGAGTTGCATGGTTTTGCGCTCCGCCTCGTCGATCACACTCGGCAGACTATTAATTTCAATACTCAAACGACTTGCGGCCTCGTCCATCAAATCAATCGCTTTATCGGGCAAAAATCTTGCGGTGATATAACGGTGAGAGAGTTTGACCGCCGCAAGGATTGCCGCATCGGTTATGCGTACGCCATGATGAAGTTCGTATTTTTGTTTGAGTCCGCGAAGAATGGTGATGGCGTCTTGAACGTTTGGCTCTTCGACCAGTACGGTTTGAAAACGTCGCTCAAGCGCCTTATCTTTTTCGATATACTGGCGGTACTCATCCAGAGTGGTTGCACCAATGCAGCGGAGTTCGCCACGAGCCAATGCCGGTTTTAAAATTTGACCCGCATCCATGGCCCCTTCGGATTTGCCCGCCCCAACGAGCGTATGAATTTCATCGATAAATAAAATGACTTCGCTATCGCTATCGATCACTTCTTTAACCACCGCTTTTAATCGGTCTTCAAACTCGCCGCGATATTTTGCACCCGCAATGAGCGAGGCCAAGTCGAGAGCCAAAAGCTTTTTACCAAATAAAATATTGGGCACATCCTTATTGATGATTCGAACCGCAAGCCCCTCGGCAATCGCCGTTTTGCCCACACCGGGCTCACCGATAAGGACCGGATTGTTTTTGGTGCGACGAGCGAGCACTTGGATGGTGCGCCTAATCTCTTCATCTCGGCCAATTACTGGATCGAGCTTTCCCTCTTCGGCCAATTGGGTGAGGTCGCGCGCATATTTTTTTAAAACAGCAAATTTATTTTCGGGATCTTCGTCGGTCACTTTTTGATCTCCCTTAAGTTTGGTCAATGCCTCTTTAAATTTGAATGGGTCAAGGCCCCATTGAGCAAGATTTGTTTTGAGTTCTTTTAATCCAGAATCAAATGCGGCCAAAATAAAGTGTTCGGTCGAGATATACGAATCTCCTGAAATTTGGGCCGCACTCTCGGCGCCTTTAAATAACCGAATCAAATTGGGCGAGGCATTGACCGATGGATTCGGTTTTGCCAAACGCGGAAGGTTTTGGATCTGAGCATCCAACTTTTCGATAAGTCGAGCGGGCTCGACTCCAATATTTTCAAGAACCTGGGGAACAATCCCGCCTGGTTGATGAATAATTTCGCGCAGCACATGCTCGGGCTCCACGTTGGAGTTATGCAGTTTTTCGGCAAGGCTTGCGGCCGCTTGCATGGCCTCTTGACTTTTTGTTGTCATTTTTTGGATTTCATTCATAAGTGTAAAAGTGAGTTCTGAAAAAAAATTGTCAACAAATAAACCCAGACCTTTAAAGACTCCGAAGACTTTGCGAAAGAGCATCATTCTTGATCGGGTCAATCCGCGAGACTTTATGGAGCTCGATTTTACTTATAGCTGCGAGCAGTGCAGTCACTTTGCGAGTCAGACTAAGAGCTGTACATTTGGCTACAATGCCCAAAATCATCTTAAAGAAAACCAGATTGCTCTTTATTACCGTGGTGGACGTATGGCTTTTTGCCGCTACTCGGAGATCGACTAGTTGGTTATTTATTTTTTAGCAGCCGTTGGTCTGGCGCTGGTTTTTTATCTTATATTTAGAAAAAAACAGATCGCGAATCGCCCCCCATCCCAGACTCTGTTATTGGGCGATCTTCATGTTCACTATAATGATGTGGGAAGCGGAGGACGAACCTTTGTTTTGATCCACGGTTTAGGAGCCTCCTTATATTGCTTTAGATTAATCATTCCAATTTTGGCCAAACATGGCCGAGTGATTGCTCTTGATCTACCGGGCTTTGGTCAAAGTGAAAAGCGGCTCGACCTGAGCTACGACATCGACCAACAAGCCGAGCGCATCGGGTTATTTTGTGAAGCATTAAAAATTCGCGATGCGATTGTGGTCGGCAGTTCAATGGGAGGACTTCTCGCTTTTTATCTCGCACTAAAAAAGCCAGACTTGGTTGGTCACCTCGTGACAATTTCGCCAGCGCTTTATGTGCGCACCTTTGTTCCGCAATGGGTGATGCGCAAGAGTTGGTTTATGGGCCGCATGCTGAATGCAGCGGTTATGGCTCGGGCGCTTAAATCCGTGGTCGCTCGACATGAGCTGATCGATCAAGATGTGATTTCGAATTATCTTTCACCCTATAGTGATCCCAATTCTTTTCGAATATTATTGCGTGCTCTTGAATCTTTGAGTGAAACACGCTGGACCGAAGAACTTAAAAATTTTAGTAAGCCCAACTTAATGCTTTGGGGGACTAAGGACCGTGTACTTTCGGTGAAGCTTGCAGAACATGTCAGAAAATCATTTCCACAAACCCAAATTTTTATTCATCAAGAGGGTGGACATCACCTTCAAGAGGACGATCCAGTCTGGGTTTCACAAAAAATTTTAGATTTTACTCTACAGAAGTATTGATTCCTCGACCGCCCTAAGACCAACTTTAGATTGATTCACTTTAAATAGCCTCAAGTCCTGTCAAGAAACCGCTATTGTTCCCGAAAGGTGTAATGTGAAATGGCTCGGATGCCAGATCCAAGACGGATTAATAACACATGGAGGTACCACACTAACGAATTCCTAACGGAGGATAAGACTATGGGTATGCGAATTACGACAAACATTGCGGCTTTGAACGCACAAAGAAATTTGGCTACTAGCCAAACAAACATTCAGTCAAGCTTAAGCAAGCTGGCTTCAGGTTCGAGAATTAACCGCGCAGCTGACGATGCAGCTGGATTAGCGATTTCAGAAAATTTGAAATCACAAATCCGCTCAACACGCCAAGCAAGCAGAAACGCAAACGACGGTGTCTCTTTAGTACAAACTGCTGAAGGTGGTTTGAACGAAATCGGAAACATCATCACTCGTATGCGTGAATTAGGAATCCAAGCTTCTTCTGACACTGTTGGAAAAGACGAACGTGGATTCGTAGATAAAGAAGTTCAACAATTAAAATCAGAACTTCAGCGTATTGCTTCAGTAACAACTTGGGGCAAAACAAAACTTCTTGATGGATCTTCACCAAATTATGATTTTCAAATTGGTATTTACAATAATGCTAAAGAAGATCGAATCAGCTTTGCATCAGCAGAGAACGTTGCAACTCTTGATTCTTTGAAACTTGCAGATCTTGATTACACAACAAAAGAAGGCGCACAAAGTGCTCTTGGTCAGCTAGATAACGCTCAAGTTTCAGTGAGCGGAATGCGATCAAGCCTTGGTGCTCTTCAGAACCGACTCGCTTCGACAACTGCTAACTTGTTAGTATTTGAAGAGAATATGTCGGCAGCAAACAGCCGTATCCGAGATACTGATGTTGCTGAGACTTCGTCTGAGCTCACTCGCAACAACATCATGTTGCAAGCTTCGACGGCAACTTTGGCTCAAGCCAATCAGTCTGCATCCGTAGCTCTGAAATTGATCCAAGGTTAATTCCTAGGTTTTAGTTTTCTTATCACTCCGATCTGTAGGTCAGACTTCGATGGTCTGGCCTACCGACATCGCGAAAATCTCGTTTGACAGCAGAGATTGCTTTGTAGCTAAATGAAAACTCCTATCGGCATAAAAACTGGGAGTTAAGAATGGCAAAAGCGAAGAAAAAAGCAAAAAAAGTAACATCGAAAAAAGCGGCTAAAAAAAGCAATTCAGCTAAAAAGGCAGCTAAAAAAGTAACATCGAAAAAAGCGACATCGAAAAAAGCTTCGAAAAAATCGAGCACGAAGTCGGCACCAAAGAAATCGACCAGCAAAAAAGACGCATCCAAAAAATCAGCGTCGAAAAAGACCGCAAAAAAATCAAGTTCAAAAAAGACATCAAAACAGAAGGCCTCCAAAAAGCCTGAAGTGATGACAAACCCCTATTCCACTGGGAACACCACTGATCAACACGATGGCAACACCGATGATCATGACCATAAAGGAATCGGAACTTCTGAATCAGAAGAATATCAAGATCCAGAAAACGACGAATCATTTGAAGAAGTTGATGAAGATGAAGAATCAGACGACGAAGGTTATTTCTAAATCCCTGAGGTGAGCCTATGGGATACAAAAAAGCGGGATCTAGTCCCGCTTTTTTTTTACTTTTGTGGTTTGCTATGAACCGCGTAACGCTCAAACTCACCGTACTCATGGAGTTTGTTATAAAGCGTTTTGATCGTAATCCCTAAAGCATTTGCTGCCTGAGTTTTGTTACTATCAAAATAGTTTAACGCTTTTAAAATATATCGCTTTTCGAGTTCATGAAGAGTCATTGTTGGATCGTAATCATCGATAACAACTTTATGATCAGGATTGCGAATATTTTCGGGCAAATCGTTAGGCATAATCATATGACCATCAGCCAAAATTTGGAGACGTTCACAGACGTTTTGTAATTCACGAATGTTTCCTGGCCAGTCGTAACGAAGAAGGATCTTCATTGCGTCTTCGCTCATTTGACGACCACGGTTTAAAAAACCGTTGGTGTTAGTAGCAAGAAAATGATCGACGAGAGCCGAAATATCTTCTTTGCGACGGCGAAGAGGTGGCGAATGAACCATGATCGTGTTGATACGATAAAAAAGATCTTCACGGAAATTTCCGCGCATCACTTCTTTATCCAACTCTTTATTTGTGGCGCTTACCAAACGGATATCCACTTTGATTGGCTCTTTGCCACCAACGCGGAAAATTTCGCCTTCTTGAAGAAAGCGCAAAAGTTTGGCTTGGATACCGGGAGTCAACTCGCCGATTTCATCCAAAAATAAGGTTCCACCATTTGCAACTTCGGCTAAGCCGATTTTGCGGGTGTAAGCACCAGTAAAAGCACCCTTTTCGTGACCGAAAAGTTCGCTCTCTAATAAAGTCTCACGAAGAGCACCACAGTTGATTGCAACAAATGGTTTGTTCTTTCGATTACTTTTTTCGTGGACAGCGTGAGCGATAAGCTCTTTGCCTGTTCCACTCTCACCAAGCACCAACACAGTAGCATTTGATGGAGCCACACGTTCAACCATGCGCATTAACTGGCGCATAACTTCAGAACGATAGACAATACGTTTATTTTCTAGGATCGTTTGAGTAGCAGGTGCAAGACCTGCGGGGCCAAATGAATTCATCCCAGGAAGTGGATTTTCAGCAGATGGCGGGAGAACTGGAAATTTTTCGATACCTGATTCTGACGAGTCTGACATACGGACAACCTCTTTTTTATATCAACCAGCAGAAGTCAAAAAAACTTCCCACCAATTTTGATACGCAGCATTATCGCGTTGTTTTATCAGAACCGACCAGATGTCGCAAGTTTTTTTTGCAAAGCGTAATGAACAAGTTCTACTTATTTTTGAGGCCGACAATTGCCGTCATCATTTAAGCTCAATCTTGTCAAACACGCCAGTAACTACTTGATATATCTACGTTCCGTTAAAACCGCTTCCTCCCATACTATCAAGTCTTATGCCACCGACCTTGACCAATTTTTGGGCAATGGTGAAAATAGTAAAACTTCCCTACCCGCATTGGTTGACGTGGACTCTATTTTCAAGGCCCTGTTTTCTACGGCTGGCCAGCGATGGGCAAATTTAAGTCCCGCATCTCGAAATCGTAAATGGGCTTGCGTCCGTGGATTTGTGCAGTGGCTCTATCGCGAGCAATTTATTTCAAAAGATTTTAGCTCACACATTGTGCTCAACAAGGTTCCAGAAAAGATTCCGCATTTTTTATCCGTCGACGAGGCCTTGCACGTGGTTCAAAACCTCAAAAGCAAATCCCCTACTTTTGAAAACCAAAAAAATCTTTGTCTGTTTGTTTTGCTTTATGGCGCGGGATTAAGAATCGGCGAAGTGTGCAAGCTGCGATGGAGCGATATCAAATGGGAAAGTCATTCGGCACTGATTCACGGTAAGGGAGGGCGCGAGCGCATCGTCGTTTTTCCAGCAAGCGTGGTGACCACACTTAAAGATTTTTTGACCTCCAAGAAAGATGAATTTGTTTTTCCAGAAATGACCAACTCTCGCGCTTATCGTTTGATTAAAAATATCGGGATTGACGCCGGCTTATTAAAGCCTCTTCACCCTCATGCGCTGAGGCACAGCTTTGCAACACACATGCTTTCGGGCGGAGGTGATCTTCGCGTGTTGCAAGAACTTCTTGGTCACACCAGCCTACGTGCAACAGGTCGCTACACACATTTAAATATTGATGATTTGGCACGAAGCCTTGAAAGTTTTCATCCGATGTCGAAAAATAAGGATTCATGAAAAATAAAGCGGTGTTTTTAGATCGAGATGGCACAATCATCATCGATAAAATTTATCTGAATGATCCCGATCAAATTGAGTATCTCCCCAATGCTTTTGAAGGTCTCAGACAATTGCGCGATCAAGGATTTATTTTTTTGATTGGCACCAATCAGTCCGGAGTGCCACGAGGTTTGGTCACGGTCCAAAATCTTGATGAGATTCATCGACGGATCAAAGCTGAATTTTCGCGCGAGGGTGTGGATCTTTTAAATTTTTATTCAGCACCCTTTATGACAGACAGTGACCACTTTTTGCGAAAGCCCAACCCCGGCATGCTGCTCGAGGGCGCAAGTCATTATAATGTCGATCTCCAAGCGAGCTGGATGATTGGCGATCGAATGACCGATGTGCAAGCAGGTCATGCGGCAGGCTGCCGATCGATTCTCATATACGGGAACGAAAAAGTTTTGCCTCACCATCGAGCCCCCGAGGGGATCGCTCATGATTTATTGGAGTGCGCGAGCATTATAAAAGATTGGGATATCAAAAACGATTTTGTAAATAGCTTTTGAGCAAGTACGAGACGCGGTGATTGAGCTTTGAAATCTCCTCGCCACTGAGCTTGATTGAGTCGTGATCACGAATGGGGCCTCGAAATAAATCGATATTGTCGACATCTTGGGCCAACACCCCTTGTTGCGCCAAAATTTTGATTTCGAATTGTAGCCACAAAATGGATAAAGATTTTGAATCTTGCAGCGCTCTTAAGGTGTTGCCCAACAGATCAAACAGATCTTTTGAATTTTCATCACCCTCTTGAGCCACTTGGCTTACCAGATTTAAAACTTCAAAGGCCATCTCGAGTTTTTCGTAACTGTCGCGCAAGCCCCTGAAGTCCTCGATCAGTGTGGCCTCTTCCATCACCTTTAGCTCTTCGTCACGCCCCGACTTCTCCTTATAGCTCACCGATAAATAATGAGTGGGCTCAAGAATTCCACCGCCAAAGCGCTTTCGAGAAGTCAGAGCCCCTTTGGCTATAAAATGAAGTTTTGTCCCTTTAGAGGTGAGTCCATGCAGAATAAGATCAGATTCACCGTATTTGATTTTTTTAAGGAGAACCAGAGTCTCGCGCATCAGATGGTGTTAACTCAATTGCAGGCTTTTTTCTGCTTAAATAAAAATAACACCCGACCAAACTCCAAACAAAAAAAGTAATTTGATAGGCGGTGATGGCGGTTTGGCCCAAAGAAGTCTCGGAGTGCGAGTGCAATCGAAATAAAAACGAAAACGCCACCTGCCCAACCCCAATACCTGCAGGCAAGATCGGTATGGCCGAAACAATAAAGCCAATCGGGACCGCAAACAGGTAGGTCTCCACTGGTACATTTGTTTCATTCAAAAAAATACCAACACTATAGATAAACAAAATAGCTACGAGCTGCGAAAATAAACTTAAAACCAATACCTTGACCACTGCACCCTTTTGTTCCGAATAGGCATGGACCGTTTCGTACAGTTTTAAAAATTTTGAGCCCATGGGTAAAATGGTAAGCCACTCGCGGAATCTAAAAAGCTCGGTAAGTCTCCGGGATAAAACGATCACAAAAAATGTGGTCATGCCCAAAAATAATAGGGTTGCCACAATCCCAATTGCTTGCAGATTCAAATTGTTATGAAGAAGCGAAGTGTCGATTAAAAAAGAGGCCATTGCCATTGCGATCATGCAGTAAAGCCCAAGTAGCCGGTCCATGATCACGGTGGTGATGGCATCAATTTTTCTTAAAGGATTTTCTTGAGCCACATAATAGGCCTTGATCACATCGCCGCCCACCGCTCCAGGCAGTGCATAATTAAAAAATAATCCAATCAGTGAAAGCGGATAAGTTGTTTTGAAGTTGGCATCAAAATGACGAGCCTTAAGCAAAACCAACCATCGCCAATTCGACAAAATAAGATTGGCCCCAGCAAGCAACAAAAAGGTGATCACCACATCGGCGCGACAAAGACTTTTAAGTTCAGCGGCTTCGATAAATCCTTTTTTTATCAAAAAAAAGATCAATCCAAAGGCCAACGCAAATTTAAAAAATCGAATTCCAGCTTGGTTTGACAAAACTCCCCCTGTCTCACTTAAGTGGTAACATGCAAATTGCGATTGTGGGAACTGGCTATGTGGGTCTTATTGCGGGTGTTTGTTTTGCCGAAGTCGGCCACTCGATCACTTGCGTTGATTCAGATTTAGCCAAAATCTCGTTGTTACAGAAACGTAAGCCCACATTTTTTGAGCCTGGCTTAGAGGATGCCTTAAAAAATTGTGGACCTAATCTCAAATTTGTTGAGTCGATCGATCAGGCAGTAAAAGGTGCTGAAGTTCTCTTTATCGCGGTGGGTACTCCAGAATTGCATTCTGGCGAAGCTGATATGAGTTTTACCTTTAAAGTTTTAAAAGAAGTTTGTGCCGCTGTAACATCGCCTCTGTTTTTGGTTCTAAAAAGTACAGTTCCCGTTGGGACTGCTCGAGAGGTCAAAGAGTATTGCCTTAAGCACAGTCGAACCAACATCTCGGTGATCAACAATCCAGAATTTTTGAAACAAGGTGCTGCTCTTAGCGATTTTCGCAAACCCGATCGTGTGGTGATTGGTTGTGCGGATTCTCAAAGTCGAGAAATAATGACAAAACTTTATCAGCCGTTCGTCAACGGAACTAATCAGATATTATTTATGGACAATATTTCTGCTGAGATGACAAAGTATGCGGCAAATTCTTTTTTGGCGCTCAAAATTAGCTTTATCAATGAGCTTGCTCTTCTTTGCGACAAAATGGGTGGCGATATCAACTTGGTGAGAGCTGGATTTACTAGTGATCACCGAATCAATCCTGCTTTTTTTAATCCAGGAATTGGTTATGGTGGCAGTTGTTTTCCAAAAGATGTTCGGGCTTTGTCGACAACAGCTGAAGAATCTGGCTTCGATTTTAAATTGTTAAAAACTTTGGATCAAGTCAACGAACGCCAAAAAAGGATTCTCACCGATCGTATCATTAGCCGCTTTGGCAGTCTAAAAGATGTTAAGATTGCGGTTTGGGGGTTAAGTTTTAAACCCAACACCGATGATGTGCGCCGTGCCCCTTCGCTTCAGTTAATTGCTGATATGAGAAATCTGGGCGCCAATGTCGTTGCCTATGATCCAGTGGCGGCTAGCAATGCCAAAAAATTTGCCCAGGTCGATTTTGAACTTGCAGCGAGCCCCCTTGAAGCAACCAAAAATGCTGACGTCTTGGTTGTTGTCACAGAGTGGGCCGAATTCGAAAAAATTCCGCTAAAAAAGATTGCCGAATCTTTGGGTCGAAAAATCATTTTCGACGGAAGAAATATATTCAATCTAGCTGAATTGCAGAGATATGACTTTGAATACTATGGGATTGGTCGCTCGTTGAATTCACTTTTCGAAGCAACGAAAACCATTCATCAAAACTATGAGTCACATCAGGATTAATCGCGTCCGGTGGAAATAAAGTGACGAGATAAAGATAGGTCGATGGGATCTCAACTTTTAGTTGTTGCGCAATTTTTCGGAGCAATTCTGAACTTTGTTTCTTTTGTTCATCAAAGCTTTTGTTTTTAAGCTCAATCACGCGGATTTGATTTGGACTTTGGATCAATAGGTCAATCTCTTGATCGTGGCGCGTTTTAAGCGGTAGGTCCAAAGAGCGCTTAGCAATATAAATTCTTTCACCCGAAAACAATAAGGGCGCGAGAGCTTCAACAAAAAGGCCACGAAAACCTGAGACACTTTTTTTCTTTTTGGTTTCCACTGGATTAAGGAAATAAGCCAATCGGATTTTGAGAGCTGAAAAATCGATGGTGCGATGAGTTTTGCTATTGAAATCGTCATAAAGCGCCTCAAGGTCACTAAAAATTCTAACCCATCCCTCAACCGCTTCCTCATAAGGAAGATAATAAAGATTCATTGCCCGATTCAGATAAGTTGAAAAACTACCGGGATAAAGAGATTCAACACTTCCCGGTTCAGCCGCATAATCTCGCACAAATTTTTGCCCATTGTCTTTTGTAAAAACATCGAGAGAAACGCACGCTTCAAGCTTGAAGATAAAGAGGAGAATCAAAATTGCCATCACCAGCCACTAGATCCAAAGATTTTAAATTTGTCCACGCTGAATCTTTGGCATGTAAATGGCAGAGTGTAACCCATGATTAATTTGATATTTATTTTTGTTTCAATTTTTGCATTCGGTCAGATCAAAGAAGTTAAAATCTCACCCACTAAAACGATTTGCACAGATTTGCTGATTAAAAATGGCCGGGCGAGTGCCGATCCCAAACAGGTTGTGGAACTGCTCAAAGCTTTTTTTCCTAGCGATCAAACTTCATTTCGAACTAAAGACGGTGGCCAAATTGATTTGAGCTTTACCGACAACTCATTCCAACTTTTTGGGTCTCGCCAAGATTCGGTGAGTACGCGCACCCTGACAGAGCCGGTGTATTTTAAATTTCCCACTGAAAAATATGGTTCATTCTTTGTTATTCCGGGCCGTACGAAGGTGACGATTATTCGCGCTACACCTGATTATTTAGAATTGACCTGTCAGTATGAAGAAAAGCTTTATCACACTTACGTTGCTCAACTGATTTTGCGCAAAGAAGGTTCAGATACCCACATCACTTTGGAGACCAAACGAAAAGAGAGTCGCTACTTCGGCAAAAACCCCCGCTTCCAAAAGTTTTATGAGTGGCGGACAAAGTTTTTGAGTAATCCTCTTAAATTAGTATTTTAGATTCCGGCTTTGTGTCTTTCGATATCATCCACGCGCGAAAGAATCCCACCTTTGAGTTGGGGACGATAAGCGAGATGACGAATATCATACACAAAGTTTGAGCCTTGAAGAGCGGGAGTTTGCCACTCAGGACCCATTCTCACAGCATCAACAGGGCAAGCCTCTTCGCAATAACCACAGAACACACATCTCAAAATATCGATCTCGTAAGTGACCGGAAATTTTTCGACGGTGGGATCTTCGTGTTCGCTTGCTTTGATTTTGATACAGTCTGCGGGACAGTTGGTTGCACACAACATGCAAGCGGTGCAACGAAGTGAACCGTCTTTTTTGACTGTTAAAACATGATTTCCCTTAAAGCGTGGACCGTATTCATACTTTTGCTCAGGATAATTGAGGGTAGGCATTTGTTTTTGATTAAATAAATTTTTAATCATTTTTTTAAATGTAAAACCCATGCCTGACAAAATGCCTGGCAAATACCAACTGGACGCAGAATTGGGGCGTCGGACTAAACTCATAGGGCTCCTCTTTGGGTCGCAAAGAAATTGCGTTTGCGTTTCATATCTTCAAATCGGCCGACATAGGGCTGGAGTTCTAATCCACTGAGCAATGCGGCTGTTTCGGAAAGTGTCAGCGAGTTTTTAACCACAATTGTAACCGAATGAACAATCTGTTCGATTCCTTTGTAGTTGATGTATGTGCCGTCTTTTTCAACCATCGTCTTCATCGGAATCACATAAGTCGAAGCCTTGCGTTCTGCGAGCTGAGGCACTGGATTGGAGGACATCCAAATCAGAGTTTGGGCTGAAGAAAACATCTCAACTTTTTGGGCAATATCAGTATAAAAACTTTGATTTTCGGGACCGGCAACGATCACCGCTTTATAATTCTTTTTAGCCAGATCGCCCAAATTATTTTTTAGACCACGAGCTTCAAGGTATTTTAACAGACCTTTTGTATTGGGATTGCGATCGCCGCGCAACAACAGTCCATCAAAATCATCCATGTGTTCGATGTTGTTGATCCAATGATAAACGTTTTTGGATCCCAACTCTTCGGTGAAATAGCCGAGGAAACTATCATACTCCTCGTTGCTATATTGAGCAGTGAGTACCAATGCAATTTCGTCTTTTGAATATTGCTTGAGCAGCTCGCTCACTTCTTTTACAGCAGCGCCGGGTTCGATAAACTCGGTTTCACCATCACGGCGAATTTCGGCTTTGAGCAAACGGGCTTCACGATTGACGTGCTTATAAAGGTCGCGACCAATATCACACATCCAGAAGCCATTGACCGCCTGATTTTCACGCGGCTTGATTCGCCACAAACCTTCTTCGTTAAAATAAACTTTTGTATTGCAACCGGTTGAACAACTGCCGCAAACACTATCGCCGTTTTTTAGATACCAAACCCGTTGGCGAAATCTAAAATCTTTTGAGGTCAATGCACCGACGGGACAGATGTCGACGGTATTGAGTGAATAATTGTTATCGAGAGGTTTTTGATCAAAGGTACCGATCTCTGAACGATCACCGCGATTAAAAATCCCGAGTTCTTCGGTCTTGCTCACTTCATCGGTAAAGCGCACACAACGCGAACACAAAATACAGCGCTCGGTATCGAGTACGATGGTTGGACCCAAATCTACAACCTTATGTTTTTTGACTTTGCGCTCGGCCATCTCGGGATCATATTTGCCAAAGGCCATGTACTGATCTTGCAAACCGCACTCGCCGGCTTGATCGCAAATGGGGCAATCCAAAGGATGATTGATCAAATGAAAATCAAGACCCCATTGGACGGTCTCTTTTACTTTTTCAGACTTGTTGGTCACAACCATACCTTCGGTCACACCGGTATTGCAGGCGATTTGCAATCGGGGATTGCCCTCGATATCCACCATACACAACCTGCAAACCCCCGCGACTGAGAGTCCCTCATGCCAGCAGTAATGGGCAATTTCTTCTCCCGCAAGTTTGAATGCTTTGATAACCGAAGTGCCCGCAGGAACTTCGAGCTCTTTGCCATTGATCTTACATTTCGGCATGAACCCCGCCTTTCACTTTTGAGCGTCCTTCGCGAACATAAAACTCAAACTCATCTCGAAATTTATTTACAAAACTCAATGCCGGCATCGCGGCTGCATCAGAAAGTGCACAAATAGTTCGACCCATCATGTGTTCCGAAACTCGTTTGATCAAATCGATATCTTGGAGGCGCCCCTGCCCTGTTTGAATCGAGTGGACGATCTTGTCGAGCCAACCCGTTCCTTCGCGGCAAGGTGTGCACTGCCCACATGATTCGTGATGATAAAAATGCATCAAGACCGCAAGCGAATCGACCATGCAGTTGGAATCATCCATCACAATCACCGCACCTGAACCGAGCATCGATCCCATCTGGGCCAAATTTTCATAATCGAGAGTGGCTTTCAAAGCTTCTTCGGCATTCAAGATGGGCGCAGAACTTCCACCCGGGATCACCGCTTTGAGTTTACGCCCCGGCTTTAATCCGCCACATAAATTAAAGATCAAATCTTTAAGTGGATATCCCAACGGCACTTCGTAATTTCCGGGTTTGACCACATTGCCACTCACCGAAAAAAGTTTGGTGCCTGGCGATTTTTCGGTTCCATGTTTTCGGTAGGCCGAAGCGCCGTCGCGAATAATATATTTTACCGCTGCCAAAGTTTCGACATTGTTCACAATGGTTGGTTTTTTTAAATAGCCTTGGAGCGCCGGAAATGGCGGCTTTAACTTAGGCTGGCCTTTTTTGCCTTCGAGGGAAGAGATCATTCCGGTTTCTTCACCACAAATGTAAGCTCCTGCTCCACGATAAAAATCCATATCGTGAGTAAATCCTGAATCTAAAATATTTTTTCCTAAGAGACCTGCAGCGTAAGCTTCTTTAAGGGCATTTTCGATCGAGCGAATCGAGTCATCATATTCGCCGCGAATATAAATATAAGATTTGGCGCATTTAATCGCAAAGGCCGAAATGATCATTCCTTCGATCAACTGATGCGGCCCCATCTCCATCATCATTCGATCTTTGAATGTGCCGGGTTCGCCTTCGTCAGCATTGCAAAGTAAAAAGCGCTCTTCGCCGTTTTCGGGCAAGAACCCCCATTTGACTCCGGTTGGAAATCCAGCGCCACCACGACCGCGCAGTCCAGAGGCTTTGACTTCCTCAAGCACAGCTTTGGGTTGCATCTTGAGTGCTTTTTTTAAATCTTCGTAGCCACCTTTTTTGCGGTAGCCATCCAAGGTTTTGTATTGAGGATCTTTGTAGTGTTCGGATAAAAGCTGAACTTCCATTCTTACTCCAGATTCTTCAAAAGTGAGAGGGCCGATTCGGGGGTGAGATTTTCATAATATTGATCTCCCACTTGCATCATAGGAGCGGTCCCACAAGACCCCAAGCACTCCACTCGAGAAATGGTGTAGCGCCCATCGGCCGAGACTTCGTCGTATTTCACATCGAAGGCTTTGCATAAACTGTCGCCAAGTTCGCGCGCGCCGTTCATCGCACACGACAATGTGGTGCAAACCTGAACATGATATTTGCCCACCGGTTTTTTATTGTACATGGTGTAAAACGTGAGGACTTCGTTGATGTGAGCCTCAGGAATTTCCATCACTTCGGCAAGGGCGCTGACCGATTCGGGCGAGACCCAACCCTTGTTTTCTTTTTGTGCAATATAAAGACAAGGTAAAACGGCTGAGCGCACGGTCTCGTAGCGCTTCATTTCTTTTTTGATCTCGCTCTTTGAACTTTCAGAAAATTGAAACATACTTTTTTGTCCCTCTTTAACGATCTAATTCGCCAGCAATTAAATTCATCGAACCCAGAATCGAAATCACATCAGACAAAAGTCCCCCAGTGATCTGTTTTGGAAACGACTGATAAATTGCAAAACAAGGTGGACGCACTTTTAGGCGATAAGGTTTTCCGCTCCCATCACTGATGAGGAAAAAACCAAGCTCGCCATTTGCGGCTTCGGTCGAATCATAGATTTCACCCGCAGGTGGACGAAGACCCTTGATCACCAACATAAAGTGATTCATCAAGCCTTCGATGTTACCATAGACGTCTTTTTTTTCTGGCAGCACAATGCCCTTATCGCGAATGGTGTAATCGCCACTGGGCACATTGCGCGCGACTTGCTCGACAATTTTGAGCGACTCACGCATCTCTGCAACTCGCACAAGATAGCGATCGTAAACATCGCCATTGGTGCCGATTGGAATATCAAAATCAAGTTGGTCGTAGCCGTAATAGGGATCGGCTTTGCGTAAATCAAGGCTCACACCGGTTGCACGAAGCAGTGGGCCAGTATATCCCCACTCGATCGCTTCTTGTGCAGTGATTGAGCCCACGTTCTGGGTGCGCTGAATAAAGATTTTGTTATTGGTCAACAGGGTTTCGAGATCATCGATACCTTGGCGCATCTCTTTACAAAACTGAAGCACATCATCGTACCAACCCTCGGGTGGATTTTGAGCCATCCCGCCGATGCGCGTGAGCGAGACTGTGAGTCGCGCCCCGCAGAGCTTTTCGAAAAGGGAATACACTTTTTCACGATAACCAAAAAGATGAAAAAATCCTGTGAGGGCTCCAAGATCCACCGCGTTTGCACCGATGCACACCAAGTGATCGATCACGCGCGAAAGCTCACACAAAATAATTCGTAGCGCTTGGGCTTTGAGTGGAACTTCGACACCCAAAAGTTTTTCGACCGTTTTGCAATACCCTACATTGTTGATCGGAGCTGAGCAGTAGTTGAGGCGATCGGTATAAGGAATCACCTGATTGTAGGCATGAGTCTCGGCCATTTTTTCAAAACAACGATGCAAATATCCAAGCTCAACATTGGCGCGATAGATTTTTTCACCATCCAGCTGACACATCACTCGAAGAGTTCCATGAGTGGCGGGATGAGAAGGACCAATGTTGATGGGCAAAAGATCTTTACTGGGATCTTCGACAAAATTGGGATCGTTATCGAAATGGATGGGCAAAGCTTCGTTGCAAGGCTGTTGCAAATCTGCGGGATAATCTTTTCTTAAAGGATGACCCTGAAATTGATGATGGGTCAAAATGCGGCGCATGTTGTGATGCCCCTCAAAACGCACCCCATACATATCAAAAATTTCGCGCTCAAACCAATCGGCACCCTTCCACACAGTGGTTGCGGTAGGAAGAGTTTCGTTTTCGGCAACAAAGGTTTGAAGCCGCACGCGCTGAGCTGTTTTTAGAGAAAAAAGTTCGTAGCTAATCTGAAATCGCTTTTCGCGCTCGGGAAAATCGGCACCCGCCACATGCATTAAAAAATCAAACTGACCCGATTCTTTAAAATGCCGCAGCACCGGCACAACGCTGGTTTTTGGCATTTGGATCACATTGTTGCCGTTGGCATAGAGAAAAGAAAAATTTTGATTGTGACTCGGAAATCGTGAGCCCAAATCGCCGCGCAAAACTTCGGTATTGTTTTTCATCGGTAAGCACCTGGTTGCCAAGTCTCTTTCCAAGGACGGGGTTGATGATCCGCAATCATCTTTTGGATCGTCATAATTCCATCCATCACCGCTTCGGGTGTGGGTGGACAACCTGGAACATACACATCTACCGGAATCACTTTATCAACTCCTTGGAGCACATGATAGGCGCGATAAAATCCGCCCGAACTTGCGCATGCACCCATAGACAAAACATATTTAGGCTCAAGCATTTGCTCATAAATTCTAACGATGATGGGAACCATTTTTTCGGTGATTGTTCCTGCAACAATCAGCAAATCGGCTTGGCGTGGCGAAAAGCGCACGACCTCTGCACCAAAGCGAGCGAGATCATAACGAGGGCCAAGAACCGACATCATTTCGATTCCACAACAAGCAGTTCCGTAGGGCATTGGCCACAGCGAATTTTTTCGGCCCCATGCTACCAACTTATCAATCTTTGTTGTGAAAACATAAGAGCGAGAATCTTCAACTAGAGCGCGGTCGTTCGCAGGTGATCCTGTCATTGAATATTCCTTTAGTTTTTCTCAATTATTTATCATTAAAGGGGTAACCAAGATACCGTGACCTCGAGAGAGAAGCAGCGCGTCTTATGTTTTGGGTTCTGTATAAGGTGCAGGATTTCTTTGAAAACCTGAGCTAGCCTTCTGCTTATCAACTATGACCAATCCACTTTTGCGCAAACCCTTTTTGACTTACATTCGCCAACATCGACGACCTTTCGCGATGGGACTGACCGCCTTGGTGTTGACCAATGCACTTGATACTCTCCCGCCGCTGTTGATTGGTCAGGCACTTGATCAAGTCCTTGGACCTCGCAAAGGTCTTGCGCTGACGCTGTCTCTTCTTGTTTTAGTCACCGTCTTATTGAGTTTTTGTCGCTATGGATGGCGGCTTTTTTGGGGACGCTTTCATCACTCGGTGGCCGATGATTTGCGAAACCGAGTGATGGATCATTTTTTATTGCTTGGCCCTTCGTACTTTCAAAAGACCCAAATTGGTCGCGCGATGAGTCTGATCACCAGTGACGTCAATTTGTTTCGGATGGCGATTGGACCAGGAATTTTGATTCTGCTCGATGGCATTACTATTTTGTTACTTGTGCCGCCCATGATGTGCCTGATTTCACCTTCTTGGACACTCAAAACATTATGTCTCATGCCGCTTGCACCATTTTTTGTGATGCACGTGATGAAAAAATTAAATGTGCTGTACACCGCTAAACAAGAATCATTTGCCAATATGTCAGGTGTGGCACAAGAAAATGTGGCGGGAGTTCGGGTCATTAAATCTTTGGCGCTAGAACTTCATCAAATCTTATTTTTTAATAAATTTTCGAAAAATTATGAGCTTGCGAGCAACAATGTGGCTCGTGTGGATTCGTCATTTACACCTGTGCTTGAGGTTTTTGCTTCTGTCGGGAGTGTGATTTTATTGGTGGTTGGGGCTCCCGAAGTTTTAAGTGGTGCGGTGAGTGTGGGCCAATTTTTAAGCTTTTTTCAGTACGTCCAAAGAATGATTTGGCCCATGACCTCGATCGGCGTGGGACTCACTCATATTGGTCAGGGAAAGGCGGCCTTTCGGCGCATTCGCGAAGTGCTCGAGACCGAGCCCTTAATTTTAGATGAGGGCTTAATCGAAATTTCGGAATTTCAAGAATTAGAGATTCGCAATTTGTCATTTGGTTTTGGGGATCGAATGATCTTGAGCGATGTGAGTTTGAATCTGACTGCCGGTCAAAAATTAGGAATCATCGGCCCCACCGGCTCGGGCAAATCGGTTTTGCTGGATTTGATATTTCGACTTCATAAGGCGCCGATCAATACTATTTTTATTAATGGCATCGCCATTGAAAATATCAAAACAAGTAGCTTAAGACGATTGTTTGCAATTGTTCCTCAAGATGTTTTTTTATTTCAAGATTCGCTCCAGGCTAATCTGCAGATGGGCAATCCCGCTGCTAAAGCAACTCACCTGATGGATGCCCTTGAGGCGTCGGCCTTAAGCGAAGAGGTCGACAATTTAACGACCGGTTTACAAACCGAATTGGGCGAGCGCGGAGTGAATTTTTCGGGCGGTCAAAAACAACGTCTGACTTTGGCGCGTGCATTTTTAAAAGAATCTCAGGTGATGGTGCTCGATGATTCTCTCAGTGCTGTGGATAGCAAGACCGAGGCTCATGTGCTTTCGCGACTCAACACCCAACAAACTTTGATTGTGGTCACTCACCGTTTATCGGCACTTGAAAGTATGGATCATGTTTTGGTTTTAAACAAAGGTCAGCGAGAAGCCTTTGGTGATCTTCGAACTCTTCGAACCTCATCGGCCACGGTCAAACAGCTCGCCCTTTTGCAAGAGCAGAGTTTAGAATGAAGAGCGAAGACACTTTACAAAAAAAACTAAGCTACATTGGTTTACTTAAGAAGCTTTGGCCCTTTGTCAAAAAACAACCGCGTGGATTATTTTTGGCTCTGGCTTATATTTTGGGGTTTGTCTCTTTAAGCCGAGTGCTTCCTTTATTGTTTGGGTATGCGATTGATCAGGGTTTTAAGAGTGCAAATCTTTGGCTGATTTATCGGGTGGCCGCGGTTTATTTTTTAATTGATATGATGAGGCTTGGACTCAGTTATCTGCAAAATGCCCAGATCGTTCGCTTGAGTAATACCGTGCTTTTTGATTTGCGCGAAAAAGTTTTGCTCCATGTTCTTAGGCTTCCGATGAGTTACTTTGATAAAAATGCTTCGGGCCGAATCATGACTCGAGTGACCACTGACGTTCAAAATTTAGGCGAGCTCTTTACCGATACCTTTACCGCTTTTTTTGTGAGCTTTATCGAAATGGGCTCAGTGGTCGTTGCTTTAAGTTTTTTATCTTGGAAGCTGACATTTTTGTGTTTGATTGTTGTGCCAGTGATGCTTGCCGTTACCATTTGGATCTCTTCCCAACTGCGAGAGAAATTTGCCGAATCAAAACGAAAGCTCGCGACCTTGAATGCTTTTGCTGCCGAAACTTTGAGTGGACTTCGCATCGTTCATCTTTTTGATATTCAGAATTTGCGCCGCCAAAAATTTAAAACGGTAAGCGAAGACTACCGCGAGTTGCAGCTCCAAACGGTGCGGTTGTTTGCCGCACTCTGGCCGGTGCTTGATTCCTTTACCACCGCATCGGTAGTGAGTGCCTTATTTTTTGGTGCAATTGCCTATGAGAGTTTGGGTTTGAGTGTTGGCAGTCTTGCCGCTTTTATTTTATTGATCCAAAGTTTTTTTAAACCGATGCGTACCGTTTTCGAGCGCTACAACCAACTGCAAAACAGTTTGGCAAGCGGAGACCGGGTGTTTGATCTCTTTTCGCAAACCGAAGAGAGCGGAACACCTTTTTTGACTTCGGTGGTGCAGCCACTCCGAGGCGAGATCGAGTATCGCAATGTGACCTTTCGCTACAACGTGGAGAGTGCTGCCGCCTTAACCGGGGTGTCGCTCAAAATTCGCTCGGGCGAACGCGTTGCTTTTGTCGGTCGCACCGGAAGCGGCAAAACCACAATGATCTCGCTGTTACAAAAGTTTTATCCGGTGGAGATGGGTGAAATTTATGTGGATAAAATTCCGATTACTCAATTTACCACTCACGAATTGCGATCGCGATTTGGAGTGGTGTTGCAAGATCCATTTTTGTTTCGCGGAACCCTACGCGAAAATGTCACCCTTCATCGCACCGATATTGCCGATGAGCGAATACTTAAGTCGCTTTATGATGTGGGATTGGGAAATTTATTGGGACGCAATTTTAGCCAGGGACTTGATTTTACAATTGAGGAGCACGGCGCAAACCTGAGCAGTGGTGAACGGCAGCTCGTCGCTTTTGCAAGGCTTTTGGCCTTTGATCCCGATGTTTTGATCTTGGATGAAGCCACTTCACATATTGATTCGATTTCTGAAGAGCGCATACAGAGTGCGATTGCTTCGGTCACGCGGGGTCGCACCAGTTTGATTATTGCTCATCGCCTCTCGACCATTATCAATTGTGACAAAATTGTTTTTATGGATGGTGGTTTTGTAACCGAAATCGGAACCCACGAACAACTGCTCGAGATGGGCGGTCGATATGCCGAGCTCTATCGCACCCAAACCAACACCGCTTTGACTATTCCAGTTGAAGCTTTTTCTGACTTATAAATTGAGGCAGCGGTTCATCAGGAAGTACTTTTTCCCAAAGAGCAATTGCGGCGAGAAAGACCGGCTTACTCTGAAAGAACTTTTGGATCAAAGTATCTGAGTAACGTTCATGGAGTACAAATTCACTCAAGCTCAACAAAGCTCCAATTTGTTGGTCATCCATTTTTTTGAGATCACGCATAC
Source organism: Bdellovibrionales bacterium (assembly GCA_965199825.1). Taxonomy (GTDB): domain Bacteria; phylum Bdellovibrionota; class Bdellovibrionia; order Bdellovibrionales; family UBA1609; genus CBDATP01. The sequence continues at coordinate 410,351 of OZ241329.1, forward strand.
TGATAAGGAGCTTCAGCTGTCTCTGAAAAATCTGTGGATTCATCGGATTTTGGCTCCGAAGTCGATTTTCTCTTATGAGCCAACTTGCAGCAGCCTGTTCTTTGGTGGTCAAACGCCCACGTGCAACGGGTTGATACCCAAACTCAAGATCTTCAGGATAAGTGCGATATTCAGAATATTTTTGAAGGGCTTTGTAAAGGATTTCACGGCAACCCGCTTTTGAGGGAACAGACACAAAGATAAAGGCAAAAAGAAAAATCATCGGAACGCGGTTTTAAGTTTTTGTTTAGATTTGAGCAAGCTTATTTACAGCCGTGAACTAAGGTAGTCCAAGGCTGTAAACAAATTACCCAAATGGGCCATTATCGGTCGAGATGTTTGATCTTTTGGTACTGCTGATCGGCCAACTGGTTTTGCTTTTCCCACTTGGTGGTTTCTTCACGATAGGCTTGTTTTTTCTTGAGCCATTTTTCGTGTTCTTCGGTGGTTTGCTTTTCTTGAGAGTTCAGCGTGGCTTCAATCTCGTGGAGTGAGGATTTTTGCTTATCCCAATCTAGTTTTTCTTGCTCGATTTCTTTGACCTTACCATCGTACACCACCAAATTTTCGGCACGTTTTTTTTGATTGGCTTCAAGTTTTTCTAAAGTCTTTTTGATTTCGGCAATCGCTGCTTCTTCTTTTTTGATATTTTGGGCTTCGGTATCGTGAAATTTGATCACCTGTTTTTTGATATCATCAAGTTTGGCTTTGCCCGTTTCGATATTGGCCGCATTCCGGTGCAGTTGGGCCCGTTGATCCTTTAAAGTTTTAAGAGCAGCTGTGGTCTCCGAAACGTTTTTGGTCGAAATATCCAAATTTTGTTTATATTGATCTAAATTTGATTTTGAATTTTCGGCATTGGTTTTTAATTTGTCCAATGCTTGTGATTTTTGATCTTGATCAGCAAATGCCAATCCTGAAAAAAACAAAGCACCAATTAGTAATGATCTCATCTTAGCCCCCCTTATGAACTGCGTTGGGACAGTTGTCCTGCAGTCCTGATCGATAATGCCCAATTTCATCTTGCCAGTACTCTCCGTCGAATTCCCAATTTAAGTTTTTTTCGGGCTTGCTCGACGCCGGCACCCGACGCCCATTGGTTGCGCCCCCCGCAACTTGATAACGAATATTTTCGCCACTGCCTGAGAACACCTCGTAGCGCAGGAACTCGTTGTTATCGAGCATCTTGGATAAACTCTGATCCATCGCTTTAAGATGCTGGGTCACCATTTTTCCGGCTTCATTTTTTACCGCTAATTTTTCCTGATCGATATGCTGAGTGCCTGCGGTTTTGACTCTCATCACGCCCGCTCTGCCGTCTTCATAAACCTGTTGGACAAATTTTAATCCCACCAGCAAATCCTGTTCGCTGCGCATTTCGGATTTCCATTTTTCAACATTGGGTTTTAAGGCTTGGTTGGTTTTTGCCTTTTCGATATTGATATCGAGGACGGAGACATGGGTGCGGAGCTCATCCATTTTTGTTTTGAGACGAGCTTTTTCGAAATTCACTTTGTCATCGAGTGTGGCGTAGCGGGCAAGCTCATCTTCTTTGTCATTCAAGATCGATTGCTGATTTAAAAAGTCTTTGCGGCGGGCTACTTCGCGTAATACTGAGGCCGCCATACCCTCTGCAGGATCTGTGGGCTTTCCGCGCATATAAGTTTTGATGGTGGCGTAGGATTGCTCAGCACTTAAATTTCGATTGATGTAGCCTTCTATCTGCGAGCGCCATGGGCGATAATCTTTTTCGAGCACACTTAAGTTGCGATAAGCATCACCGTATTGACAGATATTGAGATAGCCGATGGTTCGTACCACATAAGATTCTGGCTTATAGACGGTGCTAAAAAATGGTGAGTGAAGGCTATACATATTGCCGATTGCGCCTGAGGCATCGCCCAAATAAATTTGGGTCCAACCTTGTTCGACCAATGCAGCAATCCAATAGGGATGATCTTTGCCCACCTTTTGATAAAGGCTTTGAGCTTCTTTAAACTGTTTTTGTTGAAATCGAATGCGCGCCAGGGTCATGTTGGCAACCGCTTCGAGATTTTTATCTTCTACATTATTTTTTTCGATATAGGCCAAAATCTCTTCGAGAGTTTTTGCGGCTTTAGGAAGCTTGTCTAATGCATTTTCGGCCAGAGCTTTTAAGACTTGGGCTGAGCTGTAAAAGGCACTTTTTTGGGTGACCTTTTCAGACAAGGCCAAGCTTTGCTCGTACTGATGTTTGCGAAAAAGATATTTGGCCATCAGATAGCCCGCTTGATCGCGATCTTTTTCGCTGATGATTTTTTTATGGCCAATTAATAATTCGGCCATTCGATTTTGATCAGCCAGCGGCAAATTATTTAAAAGAATCGAAAGAGCCTGCGACGCAAACTCGGAATTTTCTGATTTGACCACGTCTGAGAGTTTACGAAAGCTCTCGGTGTTGAGCTTAAATTGACTTGCACAATTGCCACCATAAAATTTGGCCTGAACTTCTAAACCTTTTGCGGTTTCAAGATCATTGAGCAGTCCCATTGCAACAATGCACTTGTCTTGCTCGATCAAAATGCGTGACGCCAAAAATTTGAGATCCTGATCCGACAAAGGCTCAAACGGTTTGACACTCACCTGCACATCTTCCCCGAGATGAGGAAAATTGCGTTTGATGGTGTCCACGCTCACAAGCTTTTCGCTTTTGGCCAAAAGATTTTCGAAGTGGGTATTCGAAAATGGCAGCATCGGTTTTTTTGTGATCGCTGACAATTCTTTTTGACTGAGTGGCGGAATGGTTTGGAGTTGTACGGGCTTTGCCAATTGAGGCAAAGGCTTTTGGTTTAACTCGAGGGCAAAATCTTGGGCCGAGAGCTCAGGTTCTAGGCCGATATCGAGAGCAGGAATCTGCTGAATATTTTTTGGCATAATGTACCGAGGCACAACCTTTACGGTCAGATTTTTTGTGTCTGCCGCACGCCCTGGTTTTTTAATTTCGACCACTTTTTGCGATTTAGGTTTAGCTATCACCGCAGGTAGCATCGGAATCACCGCAGGCTCTGGAGGCTTCGGGATTGGGGTGACCACTGGCGGAGGAATGGGTTGCGAAGCTGTGGATTCAGAGCCTCGCGGTTGTGGAACTTGCGGCGCTGGCTTTTCGGAAGCAACCGCACGCTCCTTTTTTTTATCGTATCCGAGTGCGGGGTAAACAGTTTCTGTTAACCACGTTTGAACCGTAGTCTGAACAGATGTTTTTACCAAATCCCAAGACCATTCTTGCGCAGTTGCAACACTGCTAAAGATGACCGAAAAAATCAGAATTCCCGCTCGAATCGACTTCACCGTTTAAGCTCCTTTTACAAAAAGAATGTGAGACCTACCAAAAATTGAAAATTGCTGATCGTTTCGTCTCTTACAGTTCCGCCAACACCTGAGTTTGAATATTTCAAAACGGTTTGGCCAAACCATTGATCACGAATCGATGTGCGAATTGCAAAATGCTGTGAAAAGAAAAAGTATTGCGAAATATCAAACCCATAAGTAAAGGCCGACTGCGATTTGTTACCGCTAATAACAACTTGATCGTATTCGGTCATACCGATGAGAGGTGTAAACGAAAGATCGAAGTAAATAATTTTACGATTTAAAAAACTCATTTTTGCGTATATGGGAACGTAGTTAAATCCGATGCCATAAAAGTTGCGCATCCGGTTGTAATCCGCGCCGGCGCCGCCGCCTGTTGAGCGCAACTCATTTTCCATTCGACCATCATGAAGATTTGAGACCTGATAATCCAACTGGATTCCATAGCGCTCTTGCCAAAAATAATTAGCCGAATACTGAATCATATTTCCATCGCTATAGGGATCATTGATCAATGGGCCGTATTGAGCCGAGAATGAAAATCTTTTTTCTTTAGAATAAGTTCGGTTTTGAACAACCGAAAAATCGGTATCCTTTGCCGACCAATACTGATTTTCGAGATCTTTGATGTCGACCTTATCCGAATCGGGCATGGCCTTAACTGCAGCCTCAGGCGTTTTTTGTGCCTGGGCTTTATGGATTCCCACAGTGAATGTGAGTAAAAAAATTGCTGTCGTACATAATGTGCGATTCATATCATTCTCCTTTTACCGGGTACTCCGGAATAAGAAAGGATATGACACATTCACCATAGTGCCACCAGTTGGTTTTGGAAATTGCCAACCGGCGATTCGTCGTAAGATGCAACCCTCAACCATCGAGTTTTGTAAGGTGGAACTTCCGATACTTTGGGTAGCCACTTTTCCTTCGGGATTGATGGTGAATTTGACCTGAACTTTTCCATAAAGAGTCGGACTTGCGCTCAGCTGTCTCTCATAGCAGTAGCGGATTTGACCGAGCTCGCTTTGAATCACTCGCGCGATCACGTCGCGATCAAGTCCTCCATCAACTTCGGTTTCTTCTTCTAAAATTCCGACTGTGCTATTGCCGACGTTTCCACTGCTCAGACCGCCCGTTCCTTTATACTGTGCAGCACCACCACCTCGACCTACCGTACTCACGCCGCCGATTTTATGACCATCCGAAGCTTTTCCGGTTGTGGGCATTTCTTTACCATCAACAAGGGTTCCGTGAACGATGGTTGATTTTACTCCGGCTTGTCCACTTGCGCCCTCTTTGCCGTCGGCTACCACAAACATATGATTGAGATTCGCACGCGCAGAGATCTTGCCAATTAATGAGCCCAATTGTTTGGCTTTGATTTGGCTGATGACTTTTGCCGCTTTGCCGCCCGCCTCGCGTTTGTCTTGGACCACTCGATCGGCATTGCCGGTTGCCGGAGTGTCTTGTTGCTGACGGGTTTGACCAGACAAATTCTTTTTGAGTTTGATTGAGTCTTTGCGTTTTTCGGCCATCAATTTGGCGTCATAAATCATTTTTGTGTAGATGTTTTGTTGTGGCGTGACCATGGCATCTTTTGGTTGGTGCGGCATAAACACAAATAACAGTGCACCAATACAAAATAAGACTGCGCAAAGGATCAGCGACCATCGGAGTGCGGGATCAATGGTCTTAAGCTGACTGCCCGCTTCGATTTCAAGTTTTTCGCTTTTGACTAAACGCTGCTGGATGATCAGGTCATCCACTTGGGTTTTTTTCCACTGAGCCGAAGTTGCAACTCCAAGAGCGTGATTTTTACCATGCCAAAAGAAATCAAATTTTTCTTTTGAATCTAACAGCTGAGTTTCGATCACATGACCATTTTTGGTGATGATGACCTGATGATAGAGCTCGCCGGGTTTTGAGGTTTGACCACCGTCATCTTCAAACAAATGGCGCTCATACTCGCGCGGCATAAATTTTAAAACATGAGATCCAATATGCACTTCGGTTTCGCGGTCGATAATGGCTTCGATCACCGGATTTTTTGCGATCCATGTGCCTTGTTCAGATCCAAGATCGTTCAAGACCCACTGTCCATTTTGAAAATCCACACTCGCGTGAAGACCGCCCGCCCCTGCTAACTTCACATCAGCAGAATTCGATGAGCCCATCAATTGACGGCGATCGGGCCTGATCATATGCCGGCCGATAAAACGATTTTTGTAACGATGTTCGAGCTCTAAAACTGTTCGTTTCATTTTTATCTCACTTTAAATAATCGACTGCCGACTCGATATTTTCATTCATATGATTTTTGACATCGTAAAGCGGAACAAATTGAACCCCACGTTTTTGGACAACGTTTGCACCGTCTGGAGTTCTGGCAATCCCGTCGACTTCGGATCCCTCGAAATTGACATCTTGAGATTTTTTAAAATGGCCCTTTGGGGATTCTGCAAATGCGCTGAGTGATAAGATTAAAAAAATAAAATTCATTTTGCTCCTTTAACGCCCGCTGGTGCGCGAGCCGCTTTTTCAAGTACCGCAACTTGAGCTTCTAGTTTTTTTATTTTTTGCTCAACATCCAATTTTTCATCTAGCCGTCGTGAGCTCTTGATTTGTTTGTAAGAGGCCAGGGCTTCAGGGAGATCCTTAAGATTCTCTTCCAAGATTTGGGCTCTTTTTAAGCGAATTTGGGCCTTATTGGGCTCGAGGTCTTGGGCCGCGGTGAGATAGACCACGGCTTGTTTGTAATCATTTTTTTCGATCAAACACTGCGAGGCCGCAAGGAGTGCCGAAAAATTTTGGTTATCTTTTTTAAGAGCCTTTTCGAAGTAGGCCAGGGCTTCGGAATGATACTGTTCGCGGTAAAGAATATGGCCCAACGCAAGGTTGGCCTCAAGCATATCGGGATCAAGTTTTAAAACACGACGAAAAGTTTCGACACTTCCACGCGTATCGCCCATTAAAAAAGCGATGCGGCCCATTTGGTAAAGTACAACCGCACTTTGGTTGGCCTTTTTACTGCTGAGCTCAATCATCCACGCGGCACGATTGAGATCCCCCTTCATTTCACTCACCACGCTTAAGTAATAAGTACCCCAAGGAGCCGTTGGATCTTGGGTTGCTAAACGATTGGCAATCTTTTCGGTTTGGTCATAATTTTTGGCTTGCACACAGCGTGCGGCAAGACTCAAAAGTTTTTCCCAATTGTTTTCTTTGAGTTCACCGGTTGGACACGTTGATGGTTTTGCAGCACGAAAAGTCACCGCTTGGACATTTTTTAAGTAGTTCGAAGTCTCAACCGGTTTGACTGCGGTTGAGGCACAGCCGGTTAAGAATAAAAATAAAACTAAGCGCTTCATGTGCCCATCCCTTGTGGCAACGTCAATGGTGGCGCCGAAAATTCGACTTTGAATTCCTCACGCTTCTTCATATTCATTTGATCCAGTTGAGATTGAAGACTCGCAACAGTGCCGTCATAGATTCGCATTTTTTTTGCGGTCTCTAAAGCTTGAGCGATCGTCTCAACACCTTTTTCTTCAAGCGGAATTGAGAGTTTGTCGACTTCGGCCCGAAAGGCTTGCTCTTCGGGAGCGCTCATCCCTTCAGGTGCTGGCATTGTTTTTAGAGCCTGCACATAATGGGTGTAGCAATTTGCCAAATGCTTCAAGGATTGGATTGTTGTTTTGGGCTCACCAAAACGCACAACCGATTGAAAAGCCTGTTGGGCTTTGTCCAGTTTTTCGGTTTTGATTGCGAGCACGGTTCCAAGTCTTTCGAGCCGGGCTTTCACGCTGGCTTTAACAAATTCATCTTCCAAAATTTCGGCCTGAATAAATCTTGCGCGGGCCTTGGCTTCGCTTGACGCTTGATCGCCCATATTCATTACGTCTTTGGCTTGGCTAAAGGCTTTGGTGTTGTCGCCCTTTGCCAAAATCTCTTCGGTCAAAGTGACAAGCGCAATACTGGCTTGAGGCTGCATTTTTCCGCGCGCGATACCTTCGAGCACAAGATGATAATCTTGAGGATTGAGTAGAGCTTTTTTGAGCGCCATATTTTTATCAAGCGCATAGCTTGAGATTTTTTTGTCTTCTTGTTGGCGGATTAATTCTTCGTAAATTTTTTGGGCATTGATCTTTTGATCACACAAAACCATAAAGTCGGCAGCCATGGTTTTCCACTTCATCGCATTTTTTGGATCAACCCCCGAAAGTTTGATAAGGACTCGTGCTGCAGGATCAAGTTGCCCCATAGCTTCAAATGTCTCGGCCGATTTTAACAACGCCTCAACAGATTGATTGGCTTTGGGAAATTGATCAAAGTAAGCCTCTGCGGTGATTGCGGCCTCTCCGTAGCGCCCGGTGCGAAATTCGATTTGCATCGCATTCCACCAGGCCTTGGGAGCTAAGTCGGACTGATTATTTTCTTTGGCGAATTTTTTGTATTCAATTGCGGCTTCTTTCAGAGTTGCAGCCTCTTCCATTTTTTGGATTTGGATAAAGTAGGATTCGCGATAAATCTTTTGTAATTTTGCAATGCGGTCTGGGGTGGCTGGAAGTTTTAAAAGATCGCCCGACGTTTGTTTAAGACCAGCGTAATCTTTTTTGATATTTAAAATATCGAGATAAAGATCTTGTGATTTTAATCCCTTTTCTTCTTTTGCATACTTGCGCCCCAATTCTAAAAACAAGGGTGCGGCCTCATCAAAATGATCTTTGCCGTAAGCAATCAATCCTTGTTTGAAACGGATATCGAGAGTGTATTTGGCTTGTGGAAAATTGGTGGTATAAAACAAAGCCAATTTCTTAAACTGAGTCTCGTCGGCATCATTCCATTTTTCGCCCACCGCTTTTTCTAGACTTAACAGTGCTCCGTAGGCGGCATCGTGACCCATCGGTTCTTTGACAAGTGCCGGTGCGGTCAAAGCATATTGATTTGAAGCTTCACGAAATTTACCCAATTGAAATAACAATTCACTATATGCAAAACGAGCCTCATCTTTTTCGTGTGAGGGTGTTGCAACTTTTAAATAAATCTCAAATGCTTTTTCTGAAGCCGAAGCAAACTCAGTAAAAGTCTGATTCTTTTTCCAGGTGCGGAGCCATTTTGATCCAAGTTGCAAAGCGGCTTCGGACAACATGATTTTACATTTTTCGAGTTTGCTTGAATCACACACCCGATCAAAAGATTGGAGGCTTGATACGGCTTCTTTGCGGTTGCGCATATCTTCGTATGTGTGAACGAGCCCATCGTAAGCCTCGGGCAGTTGATCCGAATCGCTCAGTTTTCGTACAAAATCGAGGAGCAAAATTTTACGGTCCTCGTGACGCGAGTGACGTTGATAAAGGCCCGAGAGTTTAAGTAACAGATCGGGCATCTCTTCTTTTTTGGCTTGAGTCGAAAAATAGTGGTACGCATCGTTGGCTTTTTGATCGTCTTCGTAAAATATAGTCATGTCGGCAAGGGCTTCTTTTCGTAAATCAAGCCGCTGATCAAAGTTTTTTTCTTCAACCATCTTGCCAAAGGCCACAACCTTTTCGAGTTCGGTCAGAGCTTTATGATTGTCTTTGAGATTATAGAGCGACCAAGCCCCTTTATAAATTCCATAAGGATAAACAGGTGAGTTGGGATACTCTTGAATAATCTGAAAATGATCGAGAGCGAGTTTAAAATTATGACGATCAAATTCGATTTCTCCCACCGCAAGATGACAATCCGGAATCAACGGCGAATCGGGAAAATTTTTGATCACCGCCAAATATAAATTCTCTGGCTCTTTGTTTTGACCAATCTCTTGGCGAGCAAATGCATTGTTAAAATAGACCGTGTCCATTTTTGAATAGCGTGGAAAGTCCTTGGCGATCTTGTCATAAACATCAATCGCAAGATGGACCGCCTCTTTGCTTGCAGCGGACTTGGCGAGTGGTGCAATAAAGCTCACAAGTGTGGGCGAAGAGCGATTGATTTCAAAAAATCTTTCGGTCTTACTTCGTCTCATGTAGAGCTCGGCCAGTCGCAGTCGCAAATCAGGTTCAAGAGGTGAACCTTTATATTTTTTTAATAAAAGTTTGAGCTGATCCAGTGCTTGATTTTCGGCACTGGTAATAAGGAGCTCGGTTTTTAGAGCCTTTAAATCATTTTCTTTTTCATCACCCGAAGTCATCTTCAATGGATCAAGTGCTTGAGACGTAGTCTTGGCTACAGAATCAAATCCGATAACTGACAAAACAAAAATAAAAATTTTAAAGCTAAATCTCATAATTCCTTATTTAAGCAGCCATCGCCTTTTTACCCGCAAAATCGGTTAAGAATTTTTGGGTGGCTTGGCTAACATTGATAAATTTTAACCCGTACTCAATCGGCGCATTACGCTCTTGAACAGTACTGCTAAAACGTTTGTTGACCACTTCACAAATTGCATTAAACGGTGGGACGCCATCGCCTGGTTTAAAATGCAGATACAAAATTTGACCGGGCACAACCATCGCATTTTCCATCACAACACCCGCTCCACCAGCCGAAATCTCAACGCCTTGGCCTTTCCAAACCGTTTTGTTGTCGTGAACCAAAATTGTTCCACCGTAACCCACACGTTGGTGACGACGACGAAAAAATACTTCTTCAACTTCACCGGATTGATTGTCTTTTAAAGTACGAATTGATTCTGCCGCAAACTCAGTGCACTCAGCCACTCGTTTCCAAGCGTCAAGTCCGGGGTGCCAAGCAAAATCAAATTCAAATACCGCTTTTTGTTGCAGCATGCGAATCACATCGGTGTAAGCAAAAGGTCCAAATTTATTTTCACCCTTTAAAATATACCACTCACGATTGACCACGGGAACTGGCTGAGGGGCTGGCTTCATTGGAACTGGCTTTTGTGGTGCTGGCCGATTTTGCAATTCGGGAACATCCATAAACAAAACCCAATCTTGTTTGGTTTCGTCATAAAGATAATCAACCATCGCTAGTTCGTTGTTCTTAATCTTGCCCATGATCTCTAGTATAGACCAAGGCCCCATCTGTTCGCCATTGTGTGACACATAAAAACTCGACATCTGGCCCCCCTGTGAAGGTAGCTATCGGCAAGTCAAATCACCGACTTAAACCGAGGATGCGCCATGAAAAGAGGTTCGACAGTATTAGAAACTTTGGTCGAGTTTTGGGCGAGCAAGTGCAAGCGACGCAATCATTAATGAGTGATCAATCTCGCCATTATTGAGCATTTCATAAACAGTTTTAATTGGTCTTAGGACAACTTCAAGATCTTCATAGGGGTCGAGGTCCTGGTCCTGAATTTTATGGCAGTCCTGCGCAATAAAAGTCTTGAGTCGGTTGGATTGGGTTGCTGGATTTGGAAAATGCGGTGCAAGTTCAATCCAATTGTCAGAATGGTATCCGGTCTCTTCGAGAAGTTCTCGTTTTGCAGCCGAAAGCGCTTGTTCGTCGGGATCAAGCGAACCTCCAGGAATTTCGATAAAAACTTTTTTGGCTGCATGACGATATTGATTGAGTGTGATCATTTGCTTCTCGCGAGTGATCGCAACGATCTGCACCCAATCTAAAAATTCAAAAACAAAATAGCCCGGCATAATTCGTCCATCAGGCAATTCACATTTGTCTTTACGAAGACAAAAAAACTTATTTTTAAAGAGTTCAGAAGTGCTTAATATTTTCCACGCTTTCATGCTACCCGTTTGCCATGGCTCTTTATGTGATTGCAACCCCCATTGGTGATATTGGCGACTTAAGTGTGCGGGCTCGCGAGATTTTGGCGCGCGTGGATTTGGTGATTGGCGAAGAAGCAAAACCGACACGACGACTGTTGTCTGCGGCAGGCTTGAGCCAAAAACCAATTGAGTTATTAAATGAGCACTCTGGTGTCGATGACATCGCGGCGCTGAGTCGGATGTGCGTAGATCAAGAAGTTGCTTTAGTGAGTGATTGCGGAACGCCTGGGTTTTGCGATCCCGGTGCAGAACTTGTTGCCGCTTGCAGACAGTCAAAGGTTGCGGTGATTTCGGTCGCGGGTCCGTCTTCGCTGATGAGTTTTATAAGTGTGCTTGGTGTGCGCATCAGCAGCTTTGTGTTCTGGGGATTTTTACCGTTGGATAAGATCCTTCGTTCACAATCGTTACGAGCATTAGCCTTAGAAAAGCGCGGCGTATTTTTAATCGAAACCCCCTACCGCTTTCGCCGTTTGCTGGAAGAACTCAGCGTGGCTGTGGGTGCGCGCTCTTTGATTGTAGGATTAAATTTGTCGTGCCCCGATGAGATGGTAGTACGCGGTCGCGCCTCTGAAATTTTGGCGATGGATTTGCCCCCAAAGCCCGAGTTTTTGATTTATTTGGAAGGTGTTTAGATTTTGTTTGAGTGGGCTTTTTAGATTTGAGTAAGGTTAGGATACTTTAGGGGTTGGATTTTGATGAGGGGTTTGGCTTTATAAATGAACAGCCTTATTCTTAACAAATCTGGATTGAACAGCTTGCGAAAGTTTTGTTCGGTATCATTGAAATGACATTGCCCCGTCGGTTTTAATTTTTTGCGAGTAAAAATTAATCACAAGCGGTCTTGTTATTCTTAATTGAACAAAATCCGAACACCTCGGAGTCTTGTTTTTCGGGTGAGATGCGGATGGCGGTTCGGTTTTATAAATTAAACCGCTTTGCTCTTAACAAATCTGAATCAATCCGGTTGCGAAAGATCTGTCCGGTATCATTGAAATGACATTGCCCCACCAGTTTTAATTTTCTTGGTCGAGTACAAAACGAAACGCATGCGGTCTTGTCATTTTTTAATTGAACAAGATTTGAACACCTCGGAGTTTTGTTTTTGCGGTGAGATGCGGATGGCGGTTTGGTTTTTGGATCAAATAAATCTGATAGGCACCGGATACGAGTAGCTCTATTTGATATAAATAAAATGACATTGCCCCATCAGTTAAAATTTCGAATGGAATACAATTCTATTGCAAGCAGTCTTTTGAAATCTAATTGAACAAAGTCCGAACACCTCGGAGTTTTGTTGTGGCTGCAACATTAGATTTTTATATGGGATCGTGCCACTCTTCATCTTGGTGAGGGTTCAATCATTGCCCAAACTTTGATGAGACTACAGTGAGTAGGATGCGAATACATTTATTTAATGAAATCGAAATGACATTGCCCCGTCGGCAGCGCTTGAATAAAAGTAGCACGATCACTTCTTAAAAAAATAAATTCGTCCCAAAATTTCAATTTTAAAATTAACTTTTTAACCATAAATAAATTGTAATTTAATGTATATAAATATAGTTTATAGTGATGAAACAGCTTCCTCTTTTTTCACTTTCCAAATCAAAAAGTTACGGCGGCCAAATGAAAGGTCGGCGAAAAACCGCGCGTCCATTAGATAAAAAGCGCTTGCATCACGTGATTCTAAAATCGCAATATGCTAAGGGTGGCCGGAGCTTTAAAAAATTTGATATGCAAATCAAATACAAAAATTTGATTTATTCCAAAGCGAAAAAGTATGGAATACGAATCGCGGCTTACAGCAACGTAGGCAATCATTTTCACTTGCTCATCCGCTTTCAAGATCGCAATCTCATCAAAACTTTTTTTCGAGTTGTCGCCGGAGTGATCGCAAGGCTTGCCGTCGGCGCACAAAAAGGGAAAAGGTTTGGCAGATTTTGGGACTCGGTCATTTTCTCTCGTATCGTTAGCAAAGGTCGGGATGAAATCCGCATGTTTGATTACCTTGAAGCAAATTTGATTCAGTCACACTTTGGGAAAGCGGCGCGCAAACATTTCGAATCGATATGTAAGGAATATTGGAAGGAATTTTTTAGAACTTCACGTGCTCCGGGTTGAGGGAATCAAACTTGAACTTACCCAATTAATTTCCAAACGAACGATCTCAGTGCAAACAATCACATAATCTTCGTATTCCTTCGTTCACGATACAAACTAATTTTAATTATCCCTGTCTCGAATTGTTGCGGCCAAATGTGGTTCCTTCGTGATTCACACTCCCAAAAAACGCCCGCCATCACTTAGCGATCAAACAAAAAATCCACACAAAGATTTCAATCTTAAACCAAGACCAACCGCTCAACCAATTCTAACAAGCAGAATGACATTGCCCCATCCAAGCACTCAACCCCCGTCACTTCACAATATGCAAAGTCCCTACGCGGGCGGCTTCTTTGTCCATCACAAAAAAGTAAAAAGTTCCCCGCAGGATTTTGAGATGGGAGTTGTCTGCGGTGTTGATGAGTTCGCCGGTTTTTGAGAGGACGTTTCCGAAATAACTGCTCAAGTTTAATAATTTTCCGGTTGTTTCACTGTAAAAATAGGCGGCGGTGGTGGGAAGGGATTCATGGGCCAGGACAGGATGAAGTTCAAATCGCATCGAGAATGTGCCGCGACGATTGGGGACAACGATTTCTTCTAACGAGATCACCGCTCCTGTGCCGTCACTATTGAGTTCGAGTTTTGGTGAGGACAGGATGCCTTCGGTTTTTTCGACAAGTTCAAAGGTAAAAGGTAAAGGCCTGCGCACAAAAGAATGATCGGGGTCGAAATCTTCGGACTTTACTTTTTTGTAGAGGGTTTGGACTTCTTCAACCAAGACCGCGGGAATTTTTACGTCTTTTTCAAATTTTAAATTTTCGGCAAAGGCCATGCAGCAAAAAATAAGTGCGAGCATTATTTTACGACCTTTAACCCGAGGCTCTCAGCCTTGTGGACCAATTTTCTTAATGGGCGGTAGTCAGGAGAAATGGTGAGGCCTTTTGCGATCAATGCCGCCACATCCGAGTTTTCGCCCGTGTCCATATGATTTTGGGCAAGCCCTGCGATGGCGGTCAGGTGCTCGGGGTATGTGGCCAAAATACGCGACCAATTTTTTGTAGCACAGGCATAATCTTTTTGTTTTTCGCAAAACTGCGCCTGCAGGATGAGGGGCAGTTGATACTCATTGTGACTGTCGTACTCAATCGATTTACCCAGAGCGACGCTCGCCTGATCGTCAAGATTTGAAGAGCGCAAAATAAAACTGTAGAGCGCCTGGACCAGCGCATCTTTTGGTGATTGTTGAACTGCGGTTTCCATCGTTTGTTTGGCGTCCATAGCGCGATCACTGCGGTACAAACAATAGGCATACAAACTTGTGCCTAAAACATTTTGGGCCATCGAGGTGTGAACGCTATCGCACCAGCGCAAATAATTTGTCCATGTGAGGCGGCGTGAAAAAATAAATAAATTATGCCGATGATCTTCGGTCAGTTTGGGATCGGAATCTAACAGCTGCATCACCGTGCGCAGAGTTTTTTCTGAATTTTTCTTGAGCGAGTAGGCGTAAGCCAATGAGAGGCGCGCCTCTTGCGAATAATCGGTTGCGGTTTTTAAAAAATCAGAAAGCTCGCTGATCGCCTCATCAATCATTTCTTCTTTGCCCGAGTTGAGCAAGGTGTCGGCTAACAACATAAAGGCTTCGGGCTCGGTGTCTGTTTTGTTGACCACCGATTCAAATGTGTTTTTGGCATTGGTGTAATCTTGCCTGAGCAAAGCTAAAGAGCCTTTGTTGATCAGGGCAGGATAAAAATACGGATTTGAATCAAGAGCTTTGTCAAAAGCCTCGCGCGCTTGCTCGTAATGACCGTTGATCATTTCGGCCAAACCAATTCCTGTTTGGACTTGGGCGAGTGAATTGGGGTCGGCACTGAGTGCTTCTTGCAAGAGCTGTTGACCCTGCACCGTTTGATTTTCGAGTTGGATCAACAAGGGGCCAAGATAGAGGGCCACTTTTTTGGTGTCATGAAATTTTCCTGAATATCTTGAGAAGCGATCGAGCGCTTGGGCGTAGTCGCCTTCGTCCATAGCGTACATGCCCTTGTCGTAATCATCTTGGGCCACCGACTCAACCATTTTTGGTTTACGATAAAAATATTGATAGCCCAAAATTCCAAATCCGCATGCGGCCAAAAAGAAAAGTAAAGCCGGAATAAAACGGGTTTTGCTTTGCACATCCTTTGCAAACTGCGCCGAATTTTTTGAGCCATAAACGGTCACACCGGTTGAAGGCGAAGCATTCACGCTTTGTTTTGATTTTGTTTCGACCACCGAATCATAAACAATTTCTCTTGAGGCATTTTCTGCAAAAGCCATTTCGTCGGTAAATTCGTCGGCGTATTCGATCTCTACCGGAACGGTTGCGGTTAAACCTCGATTTGTAAATCCATCGTTGATGCTTGATGTGTCTTCGGAAGTGCTAAAACCTTTTTTGCGCATCTCTTCGATGGCATCGCGAAATTCATCGCACTCTTGAAAGCTCACCCATCGCTTGAGTGGGCGACACACTTCATCAAGCAGATAGAGTTCGCGCGAGTGGATGAGTGCCACAACTTCAGAAAATGCAAAAGGACCCAATATTCGGTTAGAACTTTTAACGAGCCAAAGTTGATCTGCCATACGTTATTTTTAGTGGAGAAAGTGCCTTTGTCCAGTAATCACCACACTCACGCCACGCTGTTCAGCCATTGCACGAACCGAATCATCCTTAATGCTGCCTCCGGGTTGAATCACCCAGCGAATGCCGGCATCGGCAATTTTTTCGATCGAATCACTGAACGGAAAAAATGCATCGCTCGCCAGGACCGGGGTCGAGGCTTCGGGATGAAATTTTTTGTATCTCAAAATCGCTTGCTCAACCGCATCAACCCGATTGACCTGACCCATTCCTAATCCAAGAGTTTGGAGCTCACTGGTGATCGCGATCGCATTGCTTTTCAAATGAGCGCAAATGCTCCAGGCAAATAAAAGCTCTTTGGTCATTTGAGCCGATGGTGTCTCGCCCCAATATTGCCAATCGCCGTGATGAACTCGATCTGAGTTTTGGATCACCATTCCACCACTGATCGATTTGATCCGCCACTCGTCAAAGGGATTGGCCATTTGAGCCCATTTTAAGATGCGCAGATTTTTTTTGGTTCTAAATAGATCAAGTGCATCTTGATCAAAATCTGGAGCGATCACACATTCTAAAAATATTTCTGAAAGAAGTTTTGCGGTTTTCAAATCCACCTTTTGCGATAAAGCAACGATCCCTCCAAACACGCTCACCGGATCGGCGGCTAATGCTTTTTTGCACGCTTCAAATAAATTCTCACCCGCTGCAGCCCCGCACGGAGAATTATGTTTGACCGCCACACATCCAAAAGGATTTTTTAAATCCCGCAAGGCTCTGGTGGAGGAATCAAGGTCGAGCAAATTATTATAAGAGAGTTCTTTTCCTTGCAGGATTTGGGCTTGATGCAAACCAAAATCGACACCTGTTTTTTTATACCACACACCTTTTTGGTGAGGATTTTCGCCGTAGCGCAGGGTTAAAACTTTTTCTGCGCCATAAACAAAGGGTGTTTGGGGTTCAGAACTTAAGCTTTCGGCAATAAGAGCATCGTAACTTGATGTGAGTCGAAACACTTTGGCAGCAAGTTCCTTAGGAGTGAGCTGGTCAACTTTGTCGTAATCTTTGGGGTCACACAGCACTGTTACCCGATTAAAATTTTTTGCCGCCGCCCTTAACATCGATGGGCCACCCACATCGATAAATTCGATCAGCTCATCGCCGATTTTGCCCGAGCGCAAGGCCGATTCAAAAGGATACAAATTGACCACCACAAGATCAAAGGCCTCGATGCCGGCATCGCTCAATACCGAATCATCAATCCCCGCTCGAGCTAGCAAACCCATATGAACAAGTGGGTGAAGAGTTTTAACCCGACCCTCCATCACTTCCTGAAATCCGGTTTGTTCAGAGACGTCGACCACCTCAAAACCATTTTGTCTTAAATATTTTGCGGTTCCGCCGGTCGAGACAATGCGTAAGCCCTCAAAGGGCTTTAAAAATTCGAGCAGTCCCGATTTATCAGAACAGCTCACCAAAGCATTTTTGAATTTCATTTAGAATGACAACCTCGTCGCAAGGATTTTTAAATCATCATTGGTGATGAAAAGTCCTGCGCCGACGAACGTACTAAATTGATGATCTTTGTTCAACAGGTTGTCCGCACCTGCTGCAACGTAGAGACCTTTAAAGAAATTATATTTTGCGAACGTACGAATATCTAAATTGGAAAAATCAAAGGCCTCAACCGACAACCTTAAATGGCGATCAAATAAAAAGTAATCGATCCCAAAACCACCGGTGCTCTCGATCAAGCCGCCTTTAAGAGTAAAATCATAAAAGTTTTTGGCAAACAATCCGGTAAATTTCAGTTTGTTTTTATTCGTCACCGATTGTGAAACGGTTGTGTCAGGCCCACCATTCACATTGGTGGTGGATGAAGACTGTGTGGTGTATCCGCGCGCATCGTCGATCAATTGAACTTCGTAATAGCGATCAAGCCCGGGTTGGAGGCGAAATGCCAAATAACTTTTTGCACCGGGGGCTTGAGCTAAATACTCAGAATGAAAATCAATACTGGTTTCCCAACGCGAAATTCCGCCAAGGGCTTGATTGACCGTACTGATTGCGGTGTTGATCTCATCCACAGTTTGTTCGTCATTGATCAACTTGCCGATTGTTCCTTGACCACTATTAATTTTGCCCGATATCTCATCCACATTTTTAAGCGTGGCCTGTAAGTGCTTTAAGCTTTCGGGTGTAATGTAATTGCTTAAATTGTCGGTGATGGTACGGATCTGATCAACAATTTGATTTACCTTTTCGCGATTCTGGCCAGTGACGTTCGCAAGATCTTTACTCACTTTTTCGATATGTAAAATAATTCGACCAATCGGAGTAGAATCATCACCCGAACCGGTTGCCGCTTTGTTAAGATTATCAGTCAAGGAATGAAGGTTTTTGGCAACCCGACCAATTTCCTTCATCATGTCATCAAGCCCGCCGCCTTCGGTTGAAATTTGCAAAGGTGCATCGGCATTCAAGGCGGGATCACCGGGTTTACCAGGAATCAACTCAACGTGTTTATCTCCCAATATTCCATCGGTGCGCAGCTCAACACGTGAAGATGTGGTGAGTGGGACGTCTTTATCGAGAGCTAACGTAATTTTGGCTTTGCCATCTTGCAGTTCGATGTTGTCGATGGTTCCGACTTTGATGCCGGCCATTTTAACCGCACTATTTTTAACAAGCCCGCCAGCATTGTCGATCACAAAACTTTGTTTACGACCGCTTGCAAATATTCCAGGCCCACGAGCCACTTTAAATGACATGGCGCCAATCAAACTTGCCACAGCCAAAATCATCAATCCAACTTTAATTTCTGCAGACGCTAAGAAGCTCATTCTTTACGAAATCCTTTGGCCAAAAACTTTTGCACCAATTCGATATCTGAATTGCGAAAATCATCGGGTGTACCCGAAAGAAGCACATGCCCCTTGTCGAGCATCACAATGTAATCGGCCATTCGAAAGGCAGAAATTAAATCATGGGAAACTATCACGCTCGTTGCTCCTTGAATTCTTTTATGAGTTTCCACGATTAGATCATCCACCATTTCGGTTAAAATGGGATCAAGACCGGTTGTTGGCTCATCGTAGAGTAAAATTTCTGGATCTAAGGCCAGCGCGCGTGCAAGCCCCACACGCTTGCGCATACCACCGCTCAATTCACCAGGAAGCTTATGAAAATGTTTTTCGTCAAGACCGCTACTCGCCAATTTTTTTTGGGCGATATCTAAAACCTCAGCTGGTTTTAATTCTCTACGATGCTCGGCAATAGGAAAACAAACATTTTCGATCGCGGTCATATCATCAAACAACGCCGCATACTGAAAGAGCACCCCAAGCTGACAACGAAATTGAATCAACTGGCGCCGATTCATCTTCCACAAGTCTCGGCCTAAGACCACAATCTCTCCGGAAGTTGGTTTTTCGAGACCCAAAATATTTTTGAGTAAGACACTCTTGCCGGTACCGCTGTAACCGATAATGACTGTGATTTGACCTTTGGGAATTTGTAAATCGATTCCGTTTAGAATAAATTCTTTGCCATCAAAAGACTTTTTTAAATTTTTGAGTTCAATGGCTGACTCTTTCAAACTTTACCTGTCACGATATAAAAAAGTCGGATCATGTTGGTCAAAAAATAATTGAGCACGATGATCAAAACCATGCTGTTGACCACACCCTCGTTGGTGGCTTCGCCCACACCCTTTGCCCCACCACGACAATAAAATCCGCGAGCGGTACAAATAGACGAAAAGGCCAAGCCAAAAATGGCGGCTTTAAATAAGCCCTCAAAAATATCGCTCGGATCGCCCCACTGTCGGATTTTATCCCAAAAAACCGCATCGTCTAAGCCGAGCACTTTCACACACAAGAGGTAAGACCCCATGATCGCCACATAATCGAATACGCCACATAACAAAGGCGCGCTAATCAGTGAGGCTAGAATTCTTGGAGCCACCAGATATTGGCGCGAGTCGACGCCCATCACCTCGAGCGCATCGATCTGCTCTGACACTCTCATTGTTCCTAAACGTGCCGCCATTGCGCCGCCCGCCCGTGCCGCAACAATCAACCCCGTCAAAACCGGACCCAACTCTTTAGTGACGCCGAGAGTGACTGTGGGTCCCACAAGATTTGTGGCGTTGACCAAACTAAAACCTAAAAAAATCTGATACGAAAGAGCAAGCCCTGTAAACAAACCGGTTAATGCAATGATGATCAACGAGCGATTGCCCACAAACTCAATATGTTTAACAAGCTCGTCGAAGCGGTAGGGTTTGGTAAAAATAAGTTTGGAACTTTGCACAAAGAAAATTGCGGTGCGACCAGAACTAAACGCCAGTGTTGAAATATGGCGCCAAATATATAAACCCAAATTGTCGATGTAGCCCGCAAGAGTTTCAATCATGAATCAAAATCCGTGGCACTCGTGAGCTAATACCCGTAAAGATTTCGTAGGAAATTGTGTTCGCCACATCGGCTAGTTCTATTGCCAAAATTTGTTTTTGATCTTGGGTACCAATGACCACGACCTCGTCTCCCACTTGAGCTTTTGGAGCCGCATCGGTTAAATCCAGCATGGTATAGTCCATACAGACAGTGCCGGCCACGGGAGCGAAATTTCCATTGATTAACATTCTTCCTTTATTGCTCAAACCTCTACGGTAACCATCTGCATAGCCAAGGCTCACAACCCCGACCACAGAGGGCTTTTTGGCCACAAAGTTTGCACCGTAACTCACGTAATCGTGGGGTTGAATATGTCTGACTCTCACAAGCTCCGATTTTAGCGTCATCACCGGTCGAAATGAAAGCTCTTGTGACAAACCGCCGTAGAGAGCAATACCAGGACGAAATCCCATGGTCATTGGGGCCTGCGAAATTGTTTTGGTGCTGCTATAAATATGAAGGCCCTTTGTGCCGAGCGCATCGACGATCTGATCAAACCGCTCAAGTTGCAATTGATAGGCAGAATGATTGGGGCTAACACCAAAGTGGGTCGAGAGACCTTTGAGCTCGAGATATTTCGAATTCGCTAAAATTTTTTTTGCCGCATCAAGATCTTTAAGATCCAGACCCATCCGGTTCATACCTGTATTGAACTTAAGATGGATATCCAACTTTTTTTGTTGATCCATTAACAGCTCGAGTTGCTCAATCGAATTGACCACAGGGGTGATGTGATCATCATAAAACACATCCACACCTTTTTTATCAAAAGCCCCAAACATCAAAATATTGAGGTCTTTAAATTTTTTCCTGAGTTCAATTGCTTCTTCGAGTGTTGCGACACCAACATTCTTCACCTGATTGTCGACAAGAATCTGAGTCACCATCAAAGCGGAATGTCCGTAAGCATTCGCTTTGACCATGGGGCAAAAAAAATTATTTGCCGCCAAGAGTTTAAGGCGCTCAAGATTTGCTACAAGTGCCGATCGATCAATAAAGGCCGCAGTGTTGCGGTAGCTC
The DNA here is from genome assembly GCA_965199825.1 of Bdellovibrionales bacterium. GTDB lineage: Bacteria > Bdellovibrionota > Bdellovibrionia > Bdellovibrionales > UBA1609 > CBDATP01. Next base: position 431,665 of record OZ241329.1, read on the forward strand.
AACGTTTTTCCTTTAACCACTCGGGCTCCGGCACAATAAAATCGGAAATAAAACCATCGGGCACCGAGGCCATACAAACTCGATTTTTATATTCCTTGGTCAATTCAAAAAGTGCAGAGTCCGAAGAAGATAAAAGCTCATCGGCATCACGACACAACGAGGGATACTCGCTGACCCCTGCACTGACTGTGATATTGGCAACATTCTTAAATAATTTTGAAAAATCGGCAGACTCAACAATCCTGCGCAATCGTTCGGCCTTGATCGCAGCACCTTGAGTGGGGGTGTGGGGCAAGAGTAAACCAAATTCATCTACAGCGGTGCGACCCACAATATCATTGACCCGCGAATGACGCCTAAAAATTTTAGCGAGCATTTTTAAAATTAAATCAGACTCATCGCTTCCCCTTGGCAAATCGTCGACTTTGAGTCGCACAAGCGATACAGGCAATTGAACACGTCGAGCTCTCGCAATTTCTTGTTGCACAAAATCGATAAAGCTTTGGCGGTGATACACTTCCGTAGTGATATCGCGAGTGGAATACAAATGGATACGGCGCCGAAGCTCTAAGAGCTCCAAGCGATCACGAGCCTGTTGCAAAACCAATTTGATATCGCCAGACAAAACAATTTGTGAGTCACTAAAAAAAACAAAAAGGCCAACGAGGCCTTCACTTCCTTCGATCAGTTCACTTACAAAAAAAGATTTTCGAAAAGCCTGCTCGGCCATTTGAACAAATTCTGGAATCCGATCCGGTTGACGCAAATCTTCAGCCTGAAAGGATCCCGAGAGTTCATTTAAGGAAAGGCCTACGCCGTAGTAATTTTCATCATCAAGACCACCGGCGTAAACAAGGGAGCGCCGATTTACAAAATATTTAAAAAATACAATTTGATCATCGGGCCGCTCAAGCCTTAATCGCTTGAGTGTGACTTCCACCACTTGCTCGAGCGAATAGGTTTGGAGCAGTTCTTGATAATAACTTTCTGTGGTCTGGGGTAAAAGATTTTGATCTTGGTAGCGAAAAAAATCTCGCTCGGTGGCGCGGTCCAAGCATCTTACCAACTGCAATGGCGTGACCAGCGGATAAGGCAAGCAATCATACGCCACACCTTCAAAACGCTGAAAGGCCTCTTTCAGATCTTGCTGCGGAGTTAAAATGACCAAGTGGGTGTGAGGCAAGCGCTCATGCATTTGATGAATCACTTTTTCGATATCTGGCCGATCATGGTCCCAGTAACTCAAACACATTTTTGGAGCATGCTCAAAAATATCATGAAGCTCTGACCATGGCTTTATAGCAACGTTGTATTGCACATGTCTTGAGGCATCAGCCAGAGATTTGGCATCAAACCCATCGGACTGCATGATGACCACTTGAAATGCTTTTCTAAGGCGTTCGACTTTCAAAGTTTTGCTCGCGATCTCACAGAGGGATCAGATAGGATTTGTTTAGGAAGCTGTTCCCATTCTTCATCCTCTTCGTTTGACTCTGAGATCGCCACCTCCACAGACGGAGCCGCAACCACAGGCGGAGCCGCAACCACAGGCGAGGCCGCAACCACAGGACTCAACTGAGCCAGTGGCAATTCTAAGGTGACTTTTGTATACCGATTGGGCTCAGATTCTATTCGTAAATCGCCGCCCCAACCTCGAATCATCTCACGCGCCATTGTGAGCCCAAGCCCTGCGTGAACGATGGTATCTTTGGTGGAATAAAAAGGATCAAACATCTTTTTTTGTTGCTCAGGGGAAAGTCCACACCCGGTGTCGACAATTTCGATTTCGATGCGGTTATCGCGATTTAATGATCGCACGTTGATTTTTTTTCCTGAAGCTCCCTGTAAGGCATCGCAAGCATTGTTTAAGATTTCAAATAGGAGATCTTTAAATGAGTGCTGAGCAATGACAGCCTGGCCAGTGGCATTGAGATCAAAATACATTTCTAAATTTTCAGATTCGCGCGCCTTAAATAACGCCAAGGTTTCCGCCAAAGCATCGTCAATTTCGATTCGCTCGAGTTTGGTGTTTTGATCGATTCCACACAGCTGACTAAATCCTTCGAGAGTGTCTCGCAGTCGTCGGGCTTCTTTCTCTAAAGCTTCATGATGGGAGTTTAACATGGAGTCATGATTTTTAGATTTGGCGAGCTGAGTGTGACCAAGGATCAATGAGATTGGCCCATTCATCGCCTGCACCAAACTTGGCCCTACCATTTTGTAAGCCTCCATTCGGTCTATCGGCTTTTCGATAGCTACAGGTTCTGATGGGGTAAACACCTCGACGATATCTTTTGGTCGGTGTGTGAGTGCAACCCCAACCAATATTGCTATCGAAAACCAGATCAAAAAATCCTGAATGATGATTTTTCGCAAATCAAATCCAAATGTGGGCAAAGGCTTTGAGACCAACGCAAAAAGATTTGTGCGCTCAAGACGAATGGCGGTGCCCAAAACACTTTGACCTTCAAGATTGCGAGTTTCGGCACTAAATATATTTTGTTTTTTATCCAAAACTTGCGACACAAAAGGATGCTTGTTGAAAAGCGTACCGACGTAGCCAATATCGCTTAATGCCAAAGCATAGCCGTGATCATCGATGACAATTAAGTCGCGATTGCTGCCTTTAAAGACCTCACTCCAGCTGGTTAAAAGCGCTTGCGGCAAGATCGCCACGGCCATCAAGGATTCGCCAGCAAGACTTTTTTTGATTGGCGTAATAAAGGCAAAACTGGTGTTGAGCAAAGGATCAGAGAGACGAATAAAAACTTGGTTGTACGCGGTGGTGGTCTCAAGTTTGAGTTGTTTGAGAGCCGAGCGCAATTGTCCATCGGTCACCCGCGATTTAAAACCTTGGGAAATCTCGAGCCACTCAGGCTCCCATTGGCCCTGCACATCAGTTCGAAGAACGGCTACCGCAGAAAACTGGTTCAGCGCACCTTCAACATCAACACCAGAACTTGATTTGATTGCGGTGATGCGTCCGATGGTATCACGAAGTTGCTCTGCCAAAGAGTCGGATTGAACTTGAACAAGTCGTGACACAATCATCGCCTCGCGCTCAAGACTTTCAAAAGCCTCGCTGAGTTCTCGATTTTGCAAATATCGTGTGTTGATCAATGCGGTTGTGATCACAAGAATTGTCAGCGCCACAGTGGAGCATAAGATAACAAACCAATGCTGTTTCATTGTTTGTCATTCTAGTTTTGTGGCGAAGACCAAAGCAAGCTTTAGATGCGAATCATAAATCCGAAATCAACGAACAAGGATGTTCCCGGATTGAAGGTGAATTTCACATCCGATCTTAAATAAAATTGGTGACCAAGTTGAAGGAGCACTCCACCACCCAAATCCACACCACCAAATATTTTTGATCGCTCGTTTAGACCCGCATAGTCGGTCAAATCAAGACCTAAAAAAAAGAATCCCGAAAAACTTTCGATCGGAACATCAAGCCTCAAGTCCACCGCAAGATTTCTATAATTTGCACCATCGCCATTACCCAAAGTGGCCGTGGCCTCCACTGTTGGCAGCCCCAACTTGTAGCCCGCACGAACACCGCCAAGCCCAGTAATCTCGGTGAGTCCAGAAATACCAGACGGAAGAAGTGTTCCGACAAGTGCACCCACTTCGATCCGACCATTGGATTGATCTTGTGCGTGTGCAGAACTCATAAAGAAACAAAATGGAATAAAAAAAAGAAATTTCATATCGAAAGTGTATCCGAGAGTTTTGATCCTCACAATCTTGTGGTTGACGCTCATCGCCTTTAGCTCGAAAATCTTTGAATGACAAAACGCTTTGAAGGCACAGTTCCTGGACGTCAGGATGCCGAACTTTTTTATCAAAAATGGATTACCCCTAACTCTCGCGGCACAATCTTGATCACTCATGGTCTTGCCGAGCATTCTGATTGTTATGATCAGTTGGCGCATGAGCTCAATACCGATGGCTGGAATGTTTATGGCTGGGATCTGCGTGGGCACGGAAGATCGAGTGGAAAACGCGGCTATGTCGAAAACTTTTTGTATTTTATCGAAGATCTGAAGCATGTTGTTTCGTTTGTGCAACGCCAAGAGGATTTTAACGTCAAACATCCACTGATTTTATTTGGTCATTCGATGGGTGGCCAAATTGTGACCCGTGCGGTTTTGAAAGAAAACTTGATGGTTCAGGCTGTGGTGTTGTCGTCCCCTGCGATGGGTTTAAAAATGGCAGTTCCTCAATGGAAAGTGGCACTTTCAGAAACCGCGGTAAAATGGTTTCCCAAAGTCACATTATCTAATGAGATCGAATTTTCTGATCTTTCGCGAGATGAAAACATGATCGATAGCTTTAAGCGCGACAGTCTTCGACACAGCAAAATCAGTCCAGAAGTTTTTTTAGGCATGCGCGCAGGATTTCATGAAGTTTTAGAAAATGCCGAAAATTTTAAATTGCCGTTGTGTGTTCAAATTGGTGGTGCAGACCCGATGATCGATGTCGAAGCAACAAAAACTTTTTTTGCCAAAACAACTTCCACAATTAAAGAACTATTTGTTTATCCCGATAGTCTCCATGAAATATACAATGACTTAGATCGCGATCAGGTGATCAAAGATCTTAAAACTTTTTTAACTAAGGTTTGATATGCGCTTTTTAGTTATTGCATCAGTTGTTTTTGTCGCAGCCTGTACATCAACCCCACCCGTTGTTGATGAGAACAAATCGGTTTCGGCGATGTCTGATGCCGAATATGCCGCACTACTGCAAAAAAAAACGGTTCACGATCGAAAATACGAAGGTTTTTATCAGATCTTTGAGGCCTCGGCTTTGCTGCTCAATCTCGAAGTCCAAGATATTTTGCTCACCCGACAAATTCATTTTAATCAATGGGTGCCCGAAAAAATTCGGACCGAGCGCGAAAAGACAAACCAGCTCAACGCAACACAAACTCGGGTGATCTTAAGCTTTTTTAGTCCTGACTTTCAGTATGACGATTTGGCCAAAACGAATAGTGTCTGGCATTTGTATCTCGAAGTGGGCACGGCCCGCTACGAGGCCAAGGTTAAAAAAGTTTCGTCCAAATTGGTCGAGGTTAAAACTCTTTATCCCTTTCACAACCGGTTTAGCACTCCTTATGAGCTGACATTTATGGTTCCGGTTGCCCAGGTGGAACAAAACCCAGTGAGTTTAACCCTTACCAGTACCCTTGGCTCATCGACCATGAAGTTCAAATAATTTTTGGCTGAACGTTGGACTATAGTCTTCAATGGCAACCTTTTGCTCAAACGGAAAAATGGCGCACACCTTAATTTTTGCATCTGGATATCGTTGCTTGAGGCACCACGCATAAATCTGCAGCTGCGACAGCGCCTTTTTCAGTGCGGCCATCGATCCCGACTTATAATCAATAATCCACCACTGCCCCTCGACCTCGCCCACAAGATCCATTTGGCCTTCGAGAATTCCATTGGGCGTGCGAGTTTGAAATCCCCATTCGGCAAAGCCTTGGGCGATCAGAGTCTTCATCGGTGGTGTCTCTAAGGATTGAACGTAGTCGACAGCCAATTGCCATTCCTCAGGAATGGGCAAAGAGCTATGATAACGAAGATTTTCAAACAAGCGATGCACGTCCATGCCTCTTTTTGCTCGGGTCAGATCATCCAATGAAAATTCTTTTTCATTTCCCAACAGATCGGTCACTGACTGTGATGACGCTCGGTGAAATTGATGAGACCAGAGGTCTCGCACCGAAATCTGGTGTTGAGAGGCGGTTTTGAATTCGTTCGAGGTTAAAGGCATCTTTAAGATCTCAACCGCGAAATCGGAATAAAAATGAATGCCCTCGTCGAGAACTCTGAGCCAATCAAGACCATAGACCCACGATTCTTCAGAAGGATTTTTTGAGCTGTTAAAAAGATGGACCGAAGTTTTGGCACGAGTCATTGCCACATAAAGCACTCGAGAATGCTCTTTGAGTTCTTGATCTTGAAATTTTTCGAGCACCATTTTTTCGGTCTGGGTGCCTTTGAGAGAATTATCCACGGGCCAAGCGATCGAGACTGATTTTTTTTGTTCATCAAACATGAGCGATGTCAGTTTGCTTTTTTGGGGGCGGGCACCCATACGCACAATCAGCACATGCGGAAACTGCAAACCCTTTGAGGCATGCACCGTCATCAAATTGATTCGGTCGGGCTCAAGACTGGAAACCGCATCGCCCTCGTCGCTATTTTCATCAATGACATCACTTTGCTCTTTGGCAAATTTGAGAAGTGAAAACCCCGGTCGGCTGGATTCCTGATGAAGAAGATTTACAAGTTTCCATAAGTTGGCCTCCATCCTTCCTGTGGGATCAAGACTCAAACTTTTTTCCCAAAATTTTAGATCCTTAAGAGCATCAAAAAAGGCTTGCAGTAACCCTTTCTCTTTTGCGCTTTGCTGCAGGCGCAACAGCTCTTGAAGTGCGGGCTCGTCTTTTAAAACTTCCTTAAAATGAACAAAATAATTCTCTGGATGATCCTTTAAAGCTTTTGCAAGTTGGGCATCTTGAATTCGGGCAAAGGGCGATCGCAACAAAAGTATAAGATTGTCGTTATCAAAGGGGTTGACCAAAAATTTTATCAACGCCAATGCATCAATGATTTCTCTCCGCTCAAAAAATCCTTTGGTCTGATGGAGATAAAAGGGCAATTGCGACTGATGGAGCAACTGCGCCAAATGTTTTAAAACCTTATGGGTGCGGCCAAGAACAACAATATCACTTAAGCTTGCTCCGTCATTGAGCAGTTTTTGAATGCGTGCAACAATCGCCTGGTCCTCAATCTCATCGGACTCGAGTTCAGAGTAACTGGCCACAACTGTTTTTTGATTTTGGGGCAAAGTTCGCGGCTGCATCGAAATAAAATTGCCACCAAAATTTTCAAATACTTTATTAAAGAAAGATAAAAGCTCTGGCTCTGAGCGGTAATTGCGATCGAGAATGTCGCGCTCGGCATTAAGCCCAGACATTTCTTTTTCAAAATTAACAAAGACATCGGTGCGAGCCCCGCGAAACAGATAGATACTCTGTTGCGGATCACCCACCACAAACCGGGGTCGATTGCCAATAAGTCCTCTTAACACTTCGACCTGTAAGGGCGAGGTGTCTTGAAATTCATCGATCAACCACAGATCAAAACTTTCAGAAAAATTTTGGGCTAATGTGGGATAGTCACGCAGACCCTTTAAAGCGAGCAGCTCGACATCGTCCATGGTGATTTGGCCGCATTCGTTTTTGAAAACATCAAAGCGTTCGCAAACCTTTTTCAAAAACAAAACAAAATTTTCGCTATTCTCAATCCTCTCGCTCCAGGTTGATGGATCAAGAGTGTCGTCACAAAAAAATTCTTTATACTTCTTTGACCAAATTCGGATTTCATCATCTAGAGTGCCAGAGATTTTTTTTTGATTAAAATTAGGCTTTCTTGGAAAATTGAGTTGGCTCGCAACAAACGAAAAGTTTTCTTCCGAAACAGATTGATCTAAGATCGATTTTAAATTGATCGCAAAGGCACGAAAGGTTTTGTCTTCGGTTGTTTCAAAAAGCTGTTGAACAATTTCTTGCCCTTGCTCGGTCAAATTTTTTACAGTTTCAAGAAAGTCCTCACTTAAATCTTTGAGTGTGACCGTTTTGATATCTTTGTGCTCGCGAAATAATCTCGAATATCGAGCCGCAATTCGAGAGAGTTCTTTAAGATCAAAAAAATCCATCCACTGGGCATCTTCAAGTAAAACACCTCTGAGACTGAGCTTCATTAAGCGGTTTTCTTCAAAACTCGAAAGCACCGAAAAGCTAGGATCGAGATCCAAAAGATGGGCAAATCTTTTTAAAAATAAACTAAACACACCATGAATGGTTGAAATAAAGGTTTGGGATTTGCTGCTCACAAACTCAAGCAGCTCCTGGTCCTCCCGCCGAAAGGCCTCGCGAATCAGCCGCTCACGCAGCTCTTGGGTGGCCTTGCGAGTAAATGTGGTCACCACCACAACCGGAAATTCATGATTTGTTTTTTTAAATTTTAAGGCAGAGTCGATCACGAATTGGGTGAGTGCTGTGGTCTTGCCAGCGCCTGCACCCGCACGCACCATTTTAGAAATTAATTGAGATGAGGGGCTCGACATAGCTTCCTCCATGCACAAAGCTCACATAATTTTTGATCGCGAGGGTTGGGATAGAATTCTCCCTTTTGAATATTTTCGACGGTGTTGAACACAAGCTCGCGCAGTTCATTCAAAAATTTTGCTTTTTGTGTGGGCGACAACCAATTTTTAATTTTATCTACGCTTGAAAACAAGCTTTCATCGGTATCTTCAAGACGAAATCCCTTTTCGCGCTTTTTATCTTTTAAAACATAGTACAAAGCGCCCACCACTGGCGAATGCTCAAGGGATGTCACCCCATCCTCAACCGCAAGCATATAGATTCCGAGTTGAAGTTTCGCGTTGGAAATCCAACTCGACCAATGAAAAAGATTATGACTCGAACTTTTATAATCAATTAGCACCACATCTCGCGATACGTTTTGATCCACCCGATCAATTCGACCCAAAAATGGAATTCCGTCTCCCTCTTTAATAAATCGTTTTTGTTTTTGAGACCACAATGCTTTTATTTCTAATTCGCGGGCCACGGTTTGGGTTTGTGGAAACCTCTTTCGCCATTCTTTTTCAAATTCTAAAAATTGGCTGCCGATTTTTATATATTTCTTTTTTATTGAGGGCCAAAATTCTTTTTCGCCCAGTTGCACCCGATCTTTAATTTGCTCGAGCAGCTCCCCCACTTCATTTTCAGAAAGGTCAAACTTCATGGGCTCAATCGCCAACTTTTCAAAAAGAGCATGGAGCAATAAACCGCGCATCCTATGATCCAAATCAAGATCAAGAGCGGGATCATTGCTAAGATTAAAAACCTTTTCGGCGGCAAAGATAAATGGGCAATCCAAATACTTTTCGATTTGTGTGGCCGAGAGGCGCGTGATCTCAAAGGGACCAAATTGATGCGGTAGAGATTGGGCTTGATCCTGATTTTGCAATTCTGAAAGCCGAGTGGATTCGGGTTGTTCAAGATGCTCATGCGATAAACCAAACTCGACACTTTTTTCTAACCAAATCAAACTGGCGGCTTGAGCTTGCCCTGATAAATCATTGGCCGAAGTCGACAGATGAAGCTCCCTAACCTCACGCTCGAGCAACCACAGGGCCTCAAATTCTTTGTGCCGCTGATCGGGCAGCGGCAACTGAAATCCAGTTTGTTGTGAGAGCGATAAAACCTCTCGCACCGAGAGACCCATCGGCTCAAAACTCTTCAACGCTTCTTCGTTCAGTCCCATCACCCAGATGTACTCGGCCGATAACCAATCGGCCGATTCAAGATTGAGTATTTTTAAACCGTCGTCGACCCCGCGCTCCAAAACAATTTCTGTTTTAACTAAGAGTCTTTCAAAATACTGAATCCAAAGTTTAAATGGCCACTCGATGTCACTTGGAACTTCAGACATCATTCTTTGCACAATCGGTTTAAGCCAAAGCCCTTTTTGACCACCAAATTTTTTAATCACCACGTCTAAAAAATCTTGGAGAGAAAAGTTGTGATTCGAAAGATTTTGGATAAAGGACTGAATCTCGGGATCATCTTCGGTTTGGTAGGCCCCATAAAAGTTGTGGTAGCGGCGCACAAAATTTTTATAAAGCATCTGGGGTGCTGCCTCAAACAGGACCGACTCTAAAAGAGATCGGTCCACTTCACCCGCCATCAGTTTTAATTTTGAATTGAGCAATTGCATTTCGGGATGCAATAAAACTTTTGTGACAATGGACTTATCGCAAGGAATACCTTCGATGCGAAAATATTCGGATAAAGTTGGCCACACATCCTCCATATTGGGATGAAGAATTGCAATATCAGAGGGGCTCACCCCTTGGTCGAGCCACTTTCGCGACTGCGCAACCGCCGCCTGAACTTCGCTCAAGGTGCTTGCATAACGATGGAGCTTCAATTTTTTAATCTCTCATAGCACGCACTGGATGCACTAAAGCGATGGGTCCATGAGGTCGTCGGCACAATGACGGTGACCGAGTTTGATTTTGACATCCGGTGGATCAAATCAACTTCTAGAGGCGAAATTTCAGAGCCCAAATCAAAAACCAAATGTTTAGACCAATTGAGCTCTTCAACATCATATTCAATTAAAGCCCCACTGACCATGTTGAGAGGAGTCAGCCCCTGTGCCCGAAGGTAATCCCAGGCTCTTTTACTGAGCTCAAACCAAGATCTCCAACGGATTTGACTCTCGGGGTGCTCTTCCATCCACTCGAGCAAAAGCTCCTCGCCGTTTTTTTGCACAAGCAAAGGAAGCAGCTGCTCAAGATAAATCAGCAATGTCTTTTGGCTCTCGGCACTCTTGGTCCACTGAAGCTCCATTGGTTTTAACCAATGAGAAAGAATCGTGGCGGTCAAATCTTGCGAAATAAGCCGCGCCTGCGGATTGAATCTGAGATAAATCGTTTTCCACAATTCGCTTGCCCGCAGCACATTGATATCTTCAACAAAATTTGTTTGTTTCATAATTCGCTTTTGTAATTCCGATTTTGATTTGAGATCGGAAACAATCCACGAGGTTTCAAATGGATCAATACTTTCCAAATGACTTTGTTTTTCGCTAAAATTTTTTACCGGTTTAAGTTGCAGCAAATATTTTGTTATCGACGTCTTTTAACCCGAGCCGAATTCCTTTTTGGGTTTGAGTTAAACCCAAGATCAAAGCCAAGTTCAAGAGTTGCCTGAACAACATAGCGGCGATCGACAAGCTGCCCCGCATATTCACCAAGCTCAACTCCATAAGTCGCGGCATCGAGATGAACCAACCACAGATTGACGCCCGCGCCCAAACTGTAAGCCCCTTGAGACAAGCCGCCGCGGACAGTAAATAAAGGAAAAACAATCTCGAGGCCCACATTTACTTTTTTTGAAGTTTGAATTTCGTAATGGTTGAGATACCGCAGATCGACACTGGGTGTAATGTCGATTAAAAAATTTGAAAAAGTGGTGGCAAATCCAAAACTCACATCATCGGTCTCATGCGGGGGAAGTCCATAGCTGGTTACACCCACATTGCGATAAGTTGCGGCAATAACAGTCTCACTCCCATTGAGATTAAAAATGGTGTTGAGACCAAGATCAATCTCAATGCCGTCGCCACTCACCCGAAATTGATCAAGCAATTGTTGCGAACTGAGGGTGCCCACCGTACTTGGCCCCAGCACTTTACGCATGCCCATCCGTCTAATTTTTTTTATGACCACGCCGGCTTCGACACTGTGATTCAATGGGACAGCGACACCTGCCGCATAGCCAAAATCATTAACCGCATTGGCTTGTAGGGAAGTCATCGCCGGATTTTGTGCTTTGAAGCTCACATCCAAATTATCAAAAATTGCGAAACCAAAATACGGCCCGACCAAACTTAATTTGTCCGACACCGCTGCGGCCTCTTGAGACCCATAAAGACCTTGCACCACATTTGAGTAATCGTTACTCGTGCCGCCTTTTAGATCTTTTAATTTGTCGTAGGCCTTGGTGTCGTCCACCGAAACTTCTGGATCAGCCACCGTGACATAAACTCCACCAATTCGTCCCAAGGCTGCCGGATTATAAAACAGGGCATCCGAATCTTTTACCACCGCCGTATAGGCATTGCCCATTCCAAGTGCTCGAGCATTGGTCCAAGTTTGAAATAGCTCACTGGCCCAAGAGCTACTCAAAAACAAAATCGCTAGTAACACAAACACATCGCAAGAGAATTCCCGCAGGACCCGACACCGACGTATTGATTTTCACCAATCATCGAGCGAATCCCTTTGAGTTGATCAGAGGTCACGCTTGCAGTGTCGGTCACTCCACAAAAATTAAATGAACTTGGTATGGGTGCCTGTGAGAGCACCCCGCAAACAGTTTGAAGAGTGATGGCCTGGGCAAGCCCAATCGAAGTCGTTGAAGCAATATAGGTTAATGTGGCTGCGGCATGACCTAACGCGGTCACAATTTGAGCGGCATCTTGATCAGTCAGACTCGAAGTTGAACACGAATTAAAGCTTGGATCAGGATTTGGGCCGCCCAAAGTTTCGGCGCGCAAATTAAGAATAGTTCCGATTTTGGTAAAACTTAAAAAAACCAAAAATAAATTTTCATCCAGCGATCGCAGATCAGGTGTGGCGCCGAGAGTTTGGATGATTGATTCAGCAGCAATGCAATCTGCCATTTGACTTAAAGTACTGTGAGCAAAAGTTTGCATTAAAAAAAGAAATAACCGCGTGTTGTCGATATTTAATAAATCGGTCACAAGCTTGACGTAGTTGAGTCCGCAACGACCCGCATAAGCCGAAGCCAATAAGTTTTTTGTGCTCCGCTGTCCGAGCACATCCGGAGTCAACTTTGGAAAATCGTCAATGGCTTGAGACCACCGCGAATGATCAATATTATTTTGAACCTCAAAAAGAATCGATTCATTGGTGTCTTTTTTGGTGCACGAAATCAAACACACCATTAGAAATAAAAATAACCATCGCGTCATTAAAACCTAACCGCAAATTTTGCATCGAATCTGCGATCTTCTTGTTGAACCTCGCTCGTGCCCACATCGATTCCATAACTTGCGATTTGCAGTTGATAATGAGCATGAGAAATTTCAAACCCCGCAGTCCAATATCTTTGATTCATTCCGGCTCTCAAAAAAACGGCATCAAACACATTGATCTCAGCCCCAATATGAAAATGTTTGATCGCCTCATCTTTGGATCCAATGTTTGTGTATTCCACCGTAAATGATGAGCGCGTGCCGCGATCAAAAATTGGAAACAGAGCAAGAGCCACATCGACGCTGGATTTCACCCCATCGGGACGAGTGGTGGTTTGATTTATAAATCCTTTGCCGCGAGTAAAAGTTGTATCGCCCACATCGCGCGCCACCACCGAAAAAGTGGGAAGCCACACGGTGGGTGCCGCAAGCAAAATTCCAATATCACTAGCCACACCCAAACCCTCAGAGGCGGTTGCGTCAAGGCTGAGACCCGTAGATGTGCTCGGCATATCCTTGGCAATTTGTGTGCGATCGATAAAGCGGGCATTGGCGCCAACTTTAAGAACACCGCCATACAACCGGCGGCTCAAACCCAGAATTGCCGCAAAATCATTGGTGTAATCTAAACGGAAATTGTTTGTAGCTGAGTTGACCTGAGCATCGGTCTGATATTTGCCAAAAAGTCCAAATCCTAAATTTGGAACAACAGCTGAGGGAAAAACTTGCGCCTTACTGTGATAGTGTTTGTTGGGCAAATTGTTAAGGGAGTCTAAAAGTTTTTGGGGATTGTTGGCGGTAAAAACGCTCGTTCCTAAAACCGGCTGGGTGTTGACGTTGATTTCAACTTCGGGATCGATCACGGTGATGATTTTTTCTTTTAATTTTCCAAGCCCAGCTGGATTCGACATGAGCGAGGTTTCGTCATCCACCACCGCAATCGAAGCCCCACCCATTCCCATTTGTCGAATGCCACTATAAAAACTTTCGGCTCTACATTGAATGATAAAAAGAATTAAAAAAATCATTTGGGTTGAAGCTGAGGTGAAGAGTAAAGAGCTAAACAACCCTCATTGAGACGGATCAGTAGATCCCTTTCAAATTCAGAAAAATGTTTAAATTTTGAAGGCATTTTATAAAGGTCATCAATCCGAGGTAAGGGTGAGGGCACAAAAAGTGAGGCCACCGACAAAATGACCGCCAAAAGTTCGGCTCTCACCAAGTTTTCGACACCCACGTGCTCAAACCCCAATGTCCAGGACTGACTCGTCATTTTAGAAAGCCCCGCAATGGTGAGTGGCGCTACTAACGCGGTCGACATGGTGATGCCAAAGACAGCGACCGGAAAATCAAATGGTTTTTTAAATCCGTAAGATATCATCACGTGTTCTAAAACTTCTTTTGTATAAAGCCCCTCACCCAGTGGCCTTACATTTTCGTCATCGACCACTTCAAGTTTATAGTGGTGGCCTAATTTTTCGACATACAGTTGTTGGGAAAAAACAGGCAATGACATCAGCATAAAAATTAAATTTGTCATATTTAATTGCTATCACTCCATCAGGTCAGAGTCTATTGGGCCAGTTGCTGATACAGTTCGAGTGCCACATTGGTGGGATTGCCATTGCTTGCCGCAATAGCTTGATTGATCTTGGTGCAAACATCAGTGTTGGCATTGCTACTGGCGCAGTAGGTTTGCCCCACATTTTCAGCCGCAGTACCGATTGCATGATCATCACAAACTCCACCAAATCCACCATTCGAGCATCGAGTCAGCGCATCTTGCACTTGAGTTTGGGTCGGAGGCTGGCCAGAGTTTGGATCGTAACCCGGCACCACTGACATCAGTTGCGATCCGACAAGACTCAGTTGAGCAAGATAACTAAAAATGGGCACACCCGATTGATTGCAATAAGTCACCGCCTGTTGGGCCAACGACACTGGCGTCAAGGCCAGAGCACCAATGTAGATCACCTCTTTTTGTACCGAATTGTCTTTTAAAGATTTTGCCGCATTTGCAATTTTGGTTGTGGTTAAGCCGCCCGCCGTAAATTGAATCGAGCACTTAATCACATTGGCAGCAGGTGAAGTTAAATTTTGAATCGATGCCAAACACGCATTGGCTTGTGAGGGGTTGGAATCATCCACTTGGTCCAAACATTTTTGTGCAGTGGTAAGCTCATCAGTCTCTTGACTCTCACATCCACAAAAAACAATTAACAAAACAGAAATAAGTATTTTAGAAATCAAGACTGCACTCCGCGACGTAGCGTCGGTTTTGTTGGGGGCTTGATGCGGTTGCGACCTCTTCGCCCACGGTTGCTAACTCAAGCTGAAACCACAACAACTTTGCACCGAATCCGGCTGTTAAATAACCTTGATTTAGTCCAAGAGACCAATGTCCCTTCCACCGGCTCGACATCGTCCAATAAAATTCAGACCCCAAATGTAAACCTTTTCTAAAAGTCCAGTGCGGATCATTGACGTCTCTTAAATCGGCCGCCACACGTGGGGCAAACATCCAAAACCTTGGCAAATCGTAAACGCTTCCGAAATCAAATTTTCTGCCGGTGCGATTGGGATTTAAAGATTGCGGATTTATAAAATGAAAATTTTTGAAGTAACCTTCGTTCACCACATTTCTCACCACAACCGCAAAAGTGGGTTTGATAAACGAAGACGTCTCATAGCTATATAAGGCTCCAAGGTCCATATCCACCGTCAAACCCTCTTGGGCATCTTTAGAATCAAATATTTTTGTGTTGTCGGCCAATTGGGCTGCAATCAAAATGGTATTGGCCTGGATGCGGTGAATCGCCTTGACTGTAGCTCCGAGTGATAAATGATTTTTATTTGATTCACTTAAGATTTCACCCGCATAGCTGTAAGCAAGTGTCGTATCTGCATAAGCATTAAAATTGATAGCGGGGCCAACTTCACGATGAACACTCGCAGTCACCTCCACATCGGCAGGAACAAAGGCAAGCCCCCACTTTGGCCGAACATAGAGAGCCGCTAATGTGGGTACCCGCGCGTAATGGGTTTTGCCATAATTTTGCGAGATCAAATTGGTAAAGGCATCAATCTTTGAATTGTCATCGGGTTGATTGGCGGCGGCTTGGGCATCTTTGACAAATTTTTGGGCTTGGGTACTCACCGCTGCGCCAATCCCAAGATGCAAATTAGAATCTGATCTTCTTGAGAGTGCTGCGGGATTATAAAAAATGGCGGCCGAATCATCCACTGCGGCAGTAAAGGCATTGCCCATTCCGAGGGCTCGGGGACTGACAAAGTCTTGATGAATTTGGGTGCTCATCGATGGACTCGCCTGTGCAAAGGCCGAAACAAAAATAAGTAAATAAAATTTCAAAATTTATCCCCTACCTGGAGTGTTCATTGGGTTTCGAAGTTTTCCAAGTAGCACCGTGACATCTGATTGGAGCTGATGGATGTCGCCATTATTGAAGATCACAAAAGGTGTTTTGAGTTCCTTTTCCTTAAGTGGCATTTGTGAGTCGATTCGCTTTTTTGCATCACTTTCGCTTAAATGATCTCGCTCGATCGCTCGGCGAAGTTGAATATCGGGACTACAAGTCACCACAACGACCGCATCAAATTGAGATTGCAGGTTTTTTTCATAAAGTAAGGGCACATCATAAAATCCAAGTTCGGTTTTAATATTTTGTTTTTTTTGTTTTAAAAGATTTTGAATCAATGGATGAACGATCGCTTCGAGTTGGAGCAATCGATCGGGATGACCAAAAACAAGCCCGCCTAATTTTTGGCGATCCAAACTTTGGTCGGGGTTTAAAACTGCTGGGCCAAAGACCTGAACTATTTTTTTAAGTCCAGGAGTTTGAGGCTCAACCACCTCTCGAGCAAGGCCGTCAGCATCGACAACGTCGTAGCCTTGATCGCGTAAAAGCCTTGCCACTGTTGATTTTCCACAGGCCATGCCGCCGGTTAATCCAATCCATTTCATCGTAACCTAACCTTAGTATGGGCATTTAGCAGAGATCAATGCCTTCCGATGTACTGATATGGCGGACGCATACGAATATTTTGGCAAATACATTTTGCTAGAAAAATTAGCCACAGGTGGCATGGCCGAGGTGTTTTTAGCACGCGCGCCGGGCGCCGATGGCATTGGAAAATTCGTTGCGATCAAACGGATTCTTCCACAGTTTGCCGAGAGCCCTGAATTTATCGATATGTTTCGCGATGAAGCAAAAATCGCAATCAATCTTTCACACAGCAATATCGTCAGCATTCAAGAATTCGGAATCCAAGCCAATCAATTTTATATTGTTATGGATTTTGTTGAGGGTAAAAATCTTCGACAAATATTAAACAAGCTTAAAAAAGTTGGGCAAACCTTTACCTTTGAGCAAATCGTTTTTATTTGCAAAGAAGTTTCCGGTGGGCTTGATCATGCGCATCGCTGTCTTGATGGCACAACCGGCAAACCTTTAAATATCACTCATAGAGATATGAGCCCCCAAAACGTTATGACCTCGTACGAGGGTGAAGTTAAAATTGTCGATTTCGGAATTGCCAAAGCCGAAAGTCAGATGGAGACCACGCGTGCAGGGACTTTAAAGGGAAAATTTGGCTACATGAGTCCCGAACAGGCCGAAGGCCAAACGGTTGATTTACGTACCGATATTTTTTCGCTCGGAATTGTTTTGTGGGAGCTGTTAGCAAATGATCGTTTGTTTATGGCAAACAACGAGATCAACACCCTTCGAAAAATTCGCGATTGCCAAATTCCATCGCTTAGAAAAATTAATCCCAACATCGATGCCGAACTCGAACGTATCGTGATGAAGGCTTTAACTCGGGATCGATCCATGCGCTATCAAACTGGTGCAGCACTTCATCGTGATCTGAATCGATTTTTAAATCGCAAATATCCCGATTTTTCGCCTCACGATTTTTCGGTCAGCATCAAAACACTCTTTGCCGACGAGATTCTTTCAAATCGCAAAAAATTTATTGAGTACGCACGGGTTCCGTTTCGTCAAGAACCTCAAACTCGCACCGTACTCACCCGAACGTTTGAGACCAACGCAGATTTAGACAAGAACACGATTGCAACTGGCGATTATTCGAATCCTACATTTGAGCGTTCTGATTATCACAACGACGACAAGGCCGCCGCACCCCAACAGGTGCAACAATCGGCTCGCGACGCTTACCAACAAAATCAAACAGTCCCCCAAATCGTAAAGCCACCGCCAAAATTTAAGCCCAAAATGGTGGATGACGATGACATCGAAGAGCTCTCACTCACCCGCCGCAACAATGGCGCTTGGGTTTTGCGCGCGATGATGATGAGTCTTTTTGTATTCGTGTGCTATTCGTATTTTGCAAAATACTACACTGCCTCCATGAAGGGTGTGATTCGCTTTACCAACCCGGTACTTGCACCTCTTCATGCCGCACTGGGTGTGGATGGAAATCAATCGCTCTCAAGCACAGCACCGGTTCAACAACAAAGAACAGTGCCACCTGTCGCAGCCACTCCACCGCCGCCTCAAGCCGCGATCGAGCCGGTGCACGAGTGGATGACTTCGATTATTGTTACGAGCAATCCCTCTGGCGCAGAGATTTATATCAAAGGAAAAAACACCGGCCTTTTGACTCCCTCACGAGTGGAATTGCCGCAAGAAAGAGTGTTTGCACTTGGACTTAAAAAAACAGGTTACGCCGATATTTTAAGAAAAGACGTGGACCGTTCCAACTTGTCGTCCCGATTAAGTTTTGAACTTCCAAAAGCGGTTGTGGGTTATCTCGAAATTGATGTTCGCCCCCCTCGCTTTGTGCGTCTCTTCGTCAACGGCCAGCCCGTCAGTTTTGATCATATGCCGATTTCAAAGTTTCCGGTTGCCGCAGACACTCCTGTGGTGATTCGGGCTGAAGATCCAGAAACCCGAACATTCGTCGAAAAAACAACAAGCGTGTCGCTCGAAAAATATTCGCGCGTGCTTCTTGATTTTAGAACAGCAAAGCCTTTAGGTCGTTTGCGCCGAACATCAAGCCAAAATTAACTTGCTAATAAATTTGATATTGCATCAAATTTTTAGACCATGGAATCAATCATTTTATCGGCTTTGTCTCAATGCACGAATCGCTCCCCCAAAGGGGCGGGTCTCAAATTTAAAATCAAAAACAAATGGCTTACCTATTCGTGGCCTGATGTTTACGAGAGCGTCGATCTCTTAGCTAAAGCGATCGATGCCCTTGATTCCAGTCAAAACATTGTGATCTGGGCTCACACCTCAAGATTTTGGTTTTTGACTGATCTTGCAATCATGGCGCTAGGAAAAGTGAGCGTGCCGATTTATCCCAACTCAAGTCTCGACGACGTCAAAAAAATTATTGATGAAGTCAAACCGACCCTGGTGTTTATCGATCATCCCTCACAAATCGAAATACTATCAAAAACGTATAAACAGATCTCATTTGTTTGCTTTCGCGAAGAACATAAAAGTCTTATGACCTTTGATCATCTTCTACAAAAGGGTCAAAAAATAAAAGGGCCCAAACTTGACGCACGAATTCAAAAAATAAAACCAGATGTACCTGTCACCATCATCTACACTTCGGGAACAACGGGTAAGCCGCGCGGCGTGGTGCTCAGTCATAAACAAATTAATAGTGAAATCGAGGATCTTTCAAAATCAGCACTCATCACAGAAAAGGATTGTTTTTTATCCTTTTTGCCCTACGCCCATATTGTTGGCCGCACCGAAAGTTTTTTGGCTCTCTTCACCGGAGCAACTCTCGCCTTTGCCGAAGAAGTTGAACATCTCCGTGCCGATCTTAAAGTTGTTCGCCCCTCGATTTTGGTTGCAGTCCCCAGAGTGATCGAAAAAATTGGTTTAAGCCTCGATACGAAAATGAAATTGGATCTGTTTCGATTTCGAATTTTTGATCGTGCAGCCCAGTTGCGCTCAGTATTTTTTAAAGGGCCTCAGCGACAAGTGGGATCAAACCTGCGGTTTATAATTTCTGGTGGTGCAGCACTGCCAAAATCAACCGCCGAATATTTTTTTCGTTTAGGAATTTTGATTCTCGAAGGCTATGGGCTGACCGAAACAACCGGAGCAATCACCCTCAACACACAAATCGCTCACCGCTTTGGAACGGTAGGAAAGCCCCTTGGCCACACCGAAATCAAACTTGCCTCTGATGGCGAAATTTTGGTTCGCAGCCCCAAGGTGATGGAGGGCTACTATAAAGATCCCACGGGCACCAAAGAATCGATCACTCAAGATGGCTTTTTTAAAACCGGCGATATTGGCGAATTATCCGAAGACGGATTTCTGACCATTACCGATCGCAAAAGAGATCTTATCAAAACCTCGTTGGGCAAATTTGTGGCTCCCCAAAAACTCGTCCAGCTTTTTAGTTCTCATCCTTTGATCTCAAATGTTTTGATTTATGGCGAAAACCAAAAATACATTGTGGCTCTGGTTACACTTCATAAATTGCGTGTGATGAAGATTGCAAAAGAGATGAAATTGTCGTTTCAAGATTACCCGTCACTATTAAAGCT
The DNA here is from genome assembly GCA_965199825.1 of Bdellovibrionales bacterium. GTDB lineage: Bacteria > Bdellovibrionota > Bdellovibrionia > Bdellovibrionales > UBA1609 > CBDATP01. Next base: position 451,822 of record OZ241329.1, read on the forward strand.
TGAAGCAGTACAAAAAATTGTTCGCGAAATCGTGGCTGAGGTGAATGCTCACTTGAGTCCACACGAAACCATTAAGAACTTTGCAATCTTGCCCAAAGATTTTTCGGTTAAAAACGGCGAGCTCACACCCTCACTCAAAATTCGGCGCAAATTTTGTGGCGAAAAATATGGTGAGGCGATCGCGCGTCTCTACAATTAAAGCGGCGATTTTTTAAGATCGAGAACGAGGCGCGCCTTGCCTTTTAATTCATAAACTTCCATTGCGACCGAAGACTTCAGGTCTATGACCAAACTTAACGAGTGATCTTCGGGATCCATCACCGCTTTGACGTCTGCAATGAGCGGCGACGATTTTAAAATCTTTTTGATCTGTGGCTCGGTCAGGGCCGACTGATAGATATACGACAAATCCACAACAATTCGGCGTGGAGTTTTTTGTAAGGCCGCATGGTAGGAGCCCATCGGCGACATCAACGGCTTTAAGTGTTCATCACCAATATCTAAAATAATCCTTTGCATATTGTGAGTGCCCACATATTTGCTGCGGACATTGATCAGTGCCAAAGGTTTTTGAGCGCCCCCGCCATACACCACCCCCTCATTGAGATAAGATTGGGTGCGGCGATCTAAACCATGTTTATATATAGATGCGGCAAAGGTCGGCGACAAAAGCAAAATCAACATGTAATTCATACGCTTGATCTTAGAATCATATTTTGTGATTTACATATTAAAAAAGGCGTGTTTACTGCACTCCAGTAAATCTTATGACTTCAATTCTATTTTTATTTTTAGTAAGCTCCTACGCGGTCGATCGTCTTCCTCCGTTAAATGAAATGAAGGCAAGGCTCGAACAAGGCTCGCTTGAGACTAGGGTTGACCTGATTCATGTTGGTTCATTAGTTGTCCATCAGAAGATGAGCGGCGCCGGATACACGGAACAAGATTTAGCCAACGTGAACCTCTTATTGCTTACAGATTTGCATCCGATCGGTCCAAAACTTTTACAAGCAGTGGCTTATTATTCTGATGATTTTATAGCGAGCCAAAAAAGAATTTCTTTGTTTCTCAAAAATTTTCCGAAAGACAAAGAATTTTCTAAACGCGCCAGCGAGATCAACGCCTCTGTTTTTTATCTTAAGTATATTGAAAATCCTGGAGCCGAAATTTATGATCACATCGCGCAGAAGATAGCTGAGCTGATCTTTGAAGCCGCTTTAAAATTTAAAAATAATTACGAACAGATTGAAGATTTTTATATTAAAACTTTGGGAGAGATTTTTCGCGATTGTTCTACCGAAGTGCGAAGCCAAATCTACTCTCGCCTCGTCAACCCCAAAATGAATGACGGGTTTAATCATCTTGTCAAAGGGATGATCGAGAAAAAACTCGAGAATTTGCCAATAGCGATATTTTCAGCCGTGTTTGGAGCACCTTTGCTTGTGAGCACATTCGCTCTAGCAGAAAAATTTGAACCTCTCCCTTATCTCATTTTTCCGAATGATCCTGTTTACGCAGGCGTGGCTCTTACACTCTTTGTCGCATTTTTTGGCTATCCAAAATATGCGGCTTATCGAGTCGAAGCCCGACTGCAAAAAGTTGCACCCCTGATCAATCAACTTTTTGATACCTGCCGTTCCTTATTGCTGGCAAAACCAATGAACGATCTTCAGGATTTATAACAAAATCAACACTCTCCATGCGGATGAGCTCAACAGGTTGATTGCAGTTCGAAGTTGCTAAACATTTTAAGGGCATACTTACTGCAAACCAGGAGCAGATATGATCCAAACTCTCATTTTAGTTTTGTCACTATTTCAAGCCCATGCGGATCATTTTGAAGATTTCAAAACACTTCGGCGTCAGTTTGTATCTCAATCTTCTAAGGTTACCGACTCATCCCTAGACAAAACATTAACAACCATCGCGACCAAGCTCTTTCATCATAATCCAAAAGATATTTATGCAATGGGATACACCTTTACAGATGTCGCTAATGTTTTAGAGCTCATCGTGACGACCGACAGAGGCACAGGAATTATTGGCAATATTTTGTCACAATCGCCGCAATTCAAAGAATCTCAATCCCGCATCTTAAAAATCTTTGAGACTTCTCCGTTTCAACACGATTTAAGTGAACAGGCGGCTCGTCTGCAACAAGTTGTTTTTTATCTCTCTCAAGTCGAAGATGAGGGGTTTGATGATTACGCTTTGGTTGGCAATAATTTGATTGTTCTTCTGGCCTCGTCACTCCCCTATTTGGCGAAGGATTCGGAAAAGGTTATTGATTCTTTCGAACACATTCTTATTGAGATCTTTAGCTCGGCCTCACCCCTATTTTTGAGCGAGATACGGCGACACCTCGTAGGAGAACGATTTATACAAAGATTCGAGACCGACAGTCGCCTGGCATTGAGCAGTCGGCTGCTCAATGCTTTGCAAACCCTTGCTACACCAGTAACCCTTATGCCCATTGGATTAGCCATCATGCAGCTGGGCCAGACTTATCATTTGATTTCCTCGGGCGTTCCAACCATTCAAAGCCAATATCTTATAACAACTGGTATCTTGGCTTTTGTTAATTTTGTTGCGATTCAATTATTGGGTAACCACCGAGCTCATGTTCAAGAGAAATTAAGGCCGCGAATCAACGAGCAACTGATGAAATGTCGCTCTCTTCTGAATCGTTAAATGAAAGACTTATGACTTATATCTTGTTTTTTATTTTACAGTTACCCACTGCTCTAGCTCAGCGCATGCCGGACTTTGGCCAAATGCAGATGGATTATAACGGCGATTCTTTACTAAGGGGCGCATATGAACTTAATAAAGACATTCCTCATGTCATGATGGCCGTTGCTATTGGCAAAACCCAAACCCTTTTGGATGAAGGATTTACGGCCGAGGACATTCTTAAGGTTCAAACCCTTTTATTTTTAGTTACCGGACCTCAAGCTAAACAATTACTGAAAGACAGTGCGCTTCAATCGGAGCGGTTTAAAGATGCCGATCAACAGATTCAAAAACTACTTTTAGAAATTTCGAAAGATGCTTACGTTTTGGACCTCGCCCAAGGGCTTCACGTCACTGTCTTTCATCTTAATCTTATGGATGATCCCGCCAATGCTATTTATGAAGACGTCGCTCGCCTTTTAGTTCGGCTACTCAGCGAGGCCGTTCCTTATATTAAAAAAAATCCAGTTCAAGTAAACCAAACTTATATAAACGTGGTCCAAAAGATTTTTGAAAACACCACCCCAGCAACTCGGTCGAGAATAAATTTTGAGTTGGTTAGTCCCACCATGCGCAACGAATTTGATAGACGAGGTCTTACAAACCTTTGGCGGATACCAAAAAAGATCATGTCGACCGGAGTGATCCTTGCGCTTTCGGGCCCATTTTTTTTGACCGCTTATAAATTTGTAGAATTATTGCATCCAAGGCAGACCCTTCTCCCTCAGATTTCACTGCAAAATGCGGCAGTCAGCGGCGTAACTTTACTGTTGATGCTTGCTCTCGATCAGGTTTTTAAAGCACGTCGTGATGCTGCTTATAGATCAATTGAACCTAAGGTCGACCTCCTTTATCGAGATTGCCGTAGGCTTCTCAGCCGCAACTTGTAGCCAATTCTCGGCAATACCCAAGCTCCCCACTGACATTTTTGAGCTCTCATTCTGAGACAATGCCCCTCAGATCGCATATAACCCCTGGCATTCTTCTTGATATGTAATCTCTTCGTAGAGGCTTAAATTTTTTATAGGAGAGAGAAAATGAAATCGTTATTATTGGCAAGTTGCGCATTCGTAGCTGTGGCCTTATCGGCTTGCGGTGGTGGTGGTGGCGGCGGCGGAACAGCTGCACAACCCTGCGTGAACTATCAATCCCAGGGATATCAAAACATCGGTAACAATAGCTACCGCGATCCCTATAACCCACAAAACGTTGTGACGTGCAGCCCAAATTCAGCGCTGTATGGAAATCAAAATTTCAATAATTTGAATTTTAATAACATCAATGGCATCCAACCTTTTGGTGGCGATCAAGCATGCGCAGCTTACAACGGCGGATCAGGTTGGGTTGTTGTTGGAACACCAAATGGATTAGTGTGTGTGCGCCAAGTTTTGATTCCACCAACTATTCAGCCTGCATACTTTCAAGGACCATCAAATAATATTCCAGTGTATCAGACTTGCGCATTTGGTGGATGTAACCGTTGCGGTCTTGGCGGATCAATTGGAGCAGCATTTAATGTTCCAGGTCTTTCTGCTAGCCTCAACTTTTGCGGCGGCGGATACTAACAAGTACCTGACAAACGAAATCGAGATCCTTATAGTTAAAGCCACCTAAAAAGGGCTTTAACACCATAAGGATCTCTAGCATGAAAACCCAAGTGATCTCTCCATCTCAAGCGCCACACGGCGCTTTTGATTTTCCAACTTTTCAACTTGATCAAGTCCTACCCGAACTCAAAAAAGCAATCGTCGAAGCACAAACAAATCTCAACGCGGTCAAATCCCACGCTGTTGCAAAAAGCACTTTTGATAATACGGTCCTCGCATTAGAAAATGCGTTTGAAAAAACCGAAATTATCACCACACTTTTTGGTAACCTCTTAAGTTCAAACTCCAATGCCCAAATGCATGCGATGGCTCCCGCAGTTTCGGCGCTCACCAGTGACCTCAGCAATGATCTGTTGCTGGATGCCGGAATTTTCGAACGGGTGAAGTATGTCCACGACCACCCAGGATCTTTATCTAACGAAGAAACAAAATTACTCGACAACACCTACAAAGATTTTGTGCGCAACGGAGCTTTGCTCAATACGAGCGACAAAGAAAAATTGCGCGAGGTCGACAATGAACTCTCGCGCCTCACACCCAAATTTCAAGAGCATCTTTTAAAGGCGACCAATAAATTTGTGATTCATCGCACAAGCCCGCCTGCGGGATTATCTCCTTTTAGTTTAGAGCAAGCCAAGGTGGCGGCGCACGATCGCGGATTTTCGAGTGGCTATGCCTTTACCCTTCAAGGACCTTCATATTCGGCAGTGATGCAAGAATGCTCAGACCGCAGTCTGCGTGAAGAGATTTACTTCGGCATGGCCCAGCGATGTGTGTCTGGTGAATTTGATAATCGCGAAATCTTAAAAAAGATTTTAGAACTGCGCCACAGACGAAGCGAAATCTTAGGCTATAAAACTCATGCCGATTTTGTGCTCGAGCGCCGCATGGCTGAAAATCCCCAAAATGTGCATCAATTTTTGAACCGACTTGTAAAGGTGGTCAAACCGGCAGCCCAAAAAGATTTAAATGAAATTCGGGCATTCGCCGAGCGCCACCAAATTAGCGATCTTAAACCTTGGGACGTCACCTATTTTTCTGAACGCATGAAGGAAGAAAAATTTAAGATGGATCCAGAAACCCTAAGGCCCTACTTTCCGCTCGAGACAGTTCTTAAAGGAACTTTTGAGATCGCAAAAAAACTTTATGGCCTAGATTTTACCGAATCCACTGAATATCCCGTTTATTTTTCTGACGTGCGGGTGTTTGAAGTCACTCGTGAAAAAGAATTTATTGGCCTCCTTTATTGCGATTTTTTTCCGCGTACGAGCAAACAAGGTGGCGCTTGGATGACAAATTTTGTTCAACAAGGTTTGTTTAGTGGAAAAGTTTTAAGACCACACGTGAGTTTGGTTTGTAATTTTCCAGCACCCATGGGCCAAACCCCCTCGCTTTTGACCATGCGAGATGTGCGAACTCTTTTGCACGAGTTTGGTCATGGGCTTCATTCTTTGTTATCGAATGTGCGATTCCGTAGCCTTTCGGGCACCAATGTGTTGTGGGATTTTGTTGAGTTGCCTTCGCAGTTTATGGAAAATTGGGTTTCTGAACAAGAAAGCCTGGCTCTCTTGAGCGGTCATTATCAGACGCACCAACCTCTTCCTTTAGAAGAGGCCGCAAAAATCAGGGCGTCTCAAAATTTTCATTCTTCACTGATTGCTTTGAGACAATTGAGTTTTGGAATGCTCGATATGGCGCTGCATTCCACACCTGTTTCGGAGTGGTCCGACATTGAGGAGTTTGAACGTGAAACAATGAAGGAGGCCATTCTTATTGCTCCGCCAAAAGGATGTTCGATGGCAGCATCCTTTGGTCATATTTTTTCTGGCGGGTATGCGGCTGGATATTACTCTTACAAATGGGCTGAGGTTCTAGAGGCCGATGCCTTTGAACATTTTAAAGAACAAGGTTTGTTTAGTCGCGAAGTGGCCCAAAAATTTTACGATCACGTTTTGTCGCGCGGCGGAACAGAACATCCCAAAGAACTCTACAAAAAATTTCGGGGCCGCGATGCCGACTTAAGTGCATTGCTCAAGCGTGAGGGATTTAGCGCGTGATAAAAAAAGTTGCGATTGTTTACCGGCGCGAAACTCCAAAGGCCCAAAAGTTGGCAGTCGAAGTTGCTGATTGGTTAAAAGGTCGAAAGCTCTCGGTGTTTTCGCATCCCAATCAAAAGCTCACCGATAGCCAGGGTCATGTTCTTAAAAAAGCCAAACCTTCTTCCACCGATTTGGTGATCGTGCTTGGGGGCGATGGAACATATCTAGAGGCGGTCAGAAGTTTTGGCGCTTTTCAAACTCCCATCCTCGGGGTCAACCTAGGCTCACTCGGATTTTTGACCGAGACGCGGGTTGAGGATCTTTATCCCAATTTGCTCGCGACCCTCGATGGCAAAATGGAAAAACGCCCACGTGCGATGCTGCGGGTGACCCTTAAACGCAAAGGTAAAATTATTTGTGATGAATGTGCACTGAATGATGTGGTGATTGAGCGTGGATCGCATCCCCATTTGATCGAGATGGCAATTTACTCCAACAAACACTTGGTCAGCACCATGAAGGCCGATGGTTTAATTGTCGCCTCACCCACCGGTTCTACCGCGTACAATTTGGCAGCGGGTGGGCCCGTTCTTCATCCCGAGGTCAAAACCCTTCTTGTCACACCGATATGCCCGCACTCGCTGACCTCTCGGCCTATTTTATTTCCTGACAATGTGAAGCTGTCTTTCCGTATGGTCGAAGAGCCACAAAAAGCCCATTTGACTGTGGATGGACAAAAATACGAAATGGTCTCAAACGAAGATGAGGTCAATATCGAGCGGGCGTCTTATGATCATTTGGTTCTGCGTCGCCCCTCGCATAATTTTTTTGATCTGTTGCGCGACAAAATGCGATTTGGCGAAAGGTCTTAAGTGCTCTCAGAATTAAAGGTTTCTAATTTTGCCATTATCGAAAATATCCATATTCATTTTGAAGATGGTCTTAATATTTTATCTGGTGAAACCGGAGCCGGTAAATCGGTTCTTCTTAAAAGCTTAAGCCTTTTGATAGGCGAAAAGGCCTCGGTCGAAATTATCAAGAGCGGATGCAATCAAGCGGTGATCGAAGGTCGATTTGAACTTTCAACCCGTCCTGATATTCGCCAAAATCTTGAAGATATGGGAATCGATGTCGATGACGAACATTTGGTAGTCAGGCGCACCATCAACACCAAAGGCAAAAGCAAAGTGTATCTCAATGGCTCGATGAGCACTTTGAATTCACTTAAAGATTTAATCTCACCGATGATTACAGTTACCGGACAAGCAGCCCCACTGATTGAGATGACCGGCCAACACGACAATCGCCATCTGCAATCAAAAAGTTATCACCTCGATACGCTCGACCGCTTTGCGGGGCTCTGGAAAGACCGCGCCCATTTTAGCTCGCGCTTTCATGATTACCTTCAAGTAAAGCAGCAAATTGAAAATTTAAAATTGGATGCGCTCTCGCGGGAGCAGCGTTTAGATTTTTTGCGCTTTCAAAAAGAAGAACTCGAAGCCCTAAATATTCAGACTGGCGAAGACGAGCAAATGATTCAGCAAATGAAGCGGCTCAAAAATATCAAAAAAATCAAAAACTTTTTTGAAGAGGCCGAGTTTCAGTTGTCGGAATCCGAAAACTCAATCGTCGATCAATTGCGAACTCTTTCCACTCGAGCCGAAGAGATCATGACCTTTGATGATTCGCTCAAAACAAAATTACTCGGATTAAAACAAGCCGAAGCCTTGCTTGAAGATGTCGCCTTCGAACTTCACGCAGGAAAAAAAGATCTCAACGAAGATTCGGACGATGTCGAATCTCTCGAAGAACGGTTTAGCCAATTTCGCAAACTGCAAAAAAAATATGGCGAATCCGCAGAGCAGTTTATTGCGGCACTCGAAGCGATCAAGCTCGAAATCGAAAGCTTATCCAATAGCGATAGCCGTCTTGAGGAATTACAAAAATCAGAAGCTGCCATATTATTAGAACTCAAAAGCCTGGCCCAAAAACTTCATAAGACGCGCCTCTCGGCAGCAAAAGAATTCCAAAATTTGATCAACGAAGAATTAAGAGAGCTCAACATGAAAGGTGTGGGACTTGAGGTGGTGATCAATCAAAAACCCGATTACTCGCCCACCGGAATCAGCGAAGTCGAATTTATGATTCGCGCCTCAAAAAAAGAAGAACCCCGAAGTCTTGCCCGCTTTGCCAGTGGCGGCGAATTGAGCCGAATTCTTTTATCGATCAAACAAGTGGGCGGTGATCACGATGTGCCCCGCACCTATTTGTTTGATGAGGTCGACGCTGGTGTGAGCGGGGTCACCGCAGAAAAGGTGGGCAAAAAATTGCGCAGCATCGCCAGTGGCCAACAGGTGATTTGTGTGACCCATTTGGCCCAAGTGGCCGCCTTTGCCGATGTTCATTATTTGATTGAAAAAACAAACTCAACCAAGGGGGTTGAGATGTCGGTGCGCCCATTAAGCAAAAAAGATCGAGTCGACGAGATTGCCAGATTGATCTCGGGCGAAAACATCACCAAGAGTTCGATCACTCATGCTAAACAATTGCTGAAGCACCAGTCGGCTTAGGGCTCGAAGGCGAGGAGCTGGATCACGCCCTCTCGAGTTTTGTGAAACACAAAACGACGGGCACTGGAAATTTTATTTTTAGCAATTTCTTTTTCTGGACGCAAAAAAGTAATCTGCGAATCTTTTGGCATATTGGCGAGATCAATCAAATTCTGTTTGTCATCCATCAAGTTTTTAATTTGGAGTTCAAGAACAGACATCGCGAGTCCACGATAAACAGGTAAGCCATATGAGATTTCAATATCGAATTTAGATTTCTTCCAATTCGTTTGGGTTTGTTGACTGAGTCCGGCGAGCAAAATCAAAAATTGATCATCATTTAAGGTTTTAAAATTTTCAAGAAAGTAGGAAACCGATCCTGCGACGTTTTTAGTCCGGGTCACTTCAATGGACAAAATCAAATCTGTTGATTTCCGTTGCAACAGTGCTGTGACAGGAAAAGAATAGGTCTGGCCATTTTTTAAATTAAATTGCTGAAAAATTCTCTGATGAATCATTCTCTTGATCCAAGTGAAAACCAGATTTTTATATCTTTTATAGTTTTGAAAAGGATCTTCTGCTGACAGTGTGATAGCTGCGGGACGACCATCTTCGATCACCTGTTCCCAAACGAGTTGCGGCTCGCTCAAGCTTTTTTCACAATCCGCAGCATGGGCGGTTCCGATCAATAAAAAACAAATCACAAAAAATTTCATTTTATTAAAATCCATAGGACAGCAAAACGATTTTTCCTGAACCATCTTTATAAAAGACAAATCGGCGTGGCTCGTAGGCCTTCTTTTTATCGATTTGAATTATTCCACTTTGTTTGATCAATTCGGTTTCAGGCTTCATTGCTTTTAACTCATCACTAATATCAGAATTTTGAAAAAGATATCGCAGTTGGGCCTCAGTGCTTGAAGTGGGGACATTGAGGTAAGCGGAAAGACCTGCTGGCATTTCAAATCCCTGTTTGGTTATTATCCAATTTTGTTGAACTCGTGAACCCAACTTGCTGAGGAGCTCTAAAAATTGATCAGCATCAAGCATTTTGAGATTTGAAATGGTGTACAAAAATTTGCCATCAGACTGCTTCACCCGCATCATATTCATCGAATAAAATTGGTTGGCCCTCTCGCGACTGTACATCCCCTGAATCGGCATGGTGTAAGATTCGCCATTTTTTAATTCGTATTGCGCAAACAATCGGCTACGTACAAATTTCTGAATCCAAGATCCAATCAACGTGGACTTTCCCGATTCGAGCACAGTTTCATTTCGATCAGGCCAAGTGACCAAAGCGACGTCACCGGAATCAAGAATCTGCTTCCAAATAGAAATTGTATTTCCTGTGTTTAACGAATCACAGTTGGTGGCGTGTACCAAATTAGAAAATAAAAACAGACAAATAAACGTGATTTTAATCATAGACTCAAAGTCGCTAGCACGGTTTTTTTAAAGGGTAAAGAGAGTGGCGTTCACACTGAATATTTTATGAGTGTCGCTTTTAAATTTCGTAAGCTATTAAATTGATGACGTTATTTTTGTCTTTGGCAAAGATAAAACGTCTTGCGTGATGGGTCACGCGGCCTGTCTCCGAATATTCTGGACGCTCTAAAGTTATCTCTGAATCGGGAGCTAGTTTATTTAGTTCATCTAGAATTTTTGGATTTTTAAATAGAATATTGAGTTGAAATTCCAAAGAGGAGAGCGTGATTCCACGATAAACAGATAGCGCGCGTGGTGTCTGAATTCCAAATGTCAGATTCACACGATCTTCTTGAGAAGGTTTTATCAACTCTCTTAAATTTTTAAGAATGTCCTCTGAATCAATAATTTTAAAGTGAGACAAAACAAAAAACACTGGCCCGTTGGTTTCCATAGTTCTTTTTAAATTGATTGAAAATTGAGATTTGCTTCCGTATCCGCCTTGGATCGGGAAAGTGTAAATCTGATTATCAGTCAAATTGAGCTGCTGAAAAAGTCTATGACGGATAAGGGACTCTACCCATGTGCTGATGAGCTTTCGTTGACCAACATTAAGTTGATTTCTTTCTGAGAGAGACCAACTGATGACATAGAGACGACCCGATTCAGTGAGCTGCTTCCAGATTTCTTGTTCAGTATGAAAGGTGGAGCGCTTGTAATTTTTGTTACCGCTAAGAGAATCGCAGCCAGCTGCCTTGGCATGAGATGCAAATAACATTGAGATCAGTAAGAGCAGCGTTCTCAATTACAGCTCATAATTCAAAAGTTGAATATTTCCGCCGGCATCTTTTTCGAATAAAAAGCGTCGAGCATGATAGACCGTCTCTTTCTTTTTATATTCTGGCCGAGTCAAACCAAAGTGTGAAAAACGAGGAGCGCAAGAATCTTAAGCATAAATCGGCACATCTCACTTGTGATGAAAACATATTCATCTTAAAAAAATTTACAGCCAAACTTGATTTTAATAAACCAAAACAGTTTGTAGTGAGAGATAGCAAAATCGATTCCGCTTCATTCGGTTGGGTCGATGAGAAAGTGGCAGCCTTGGTAGCTGCTTAAAAATCAATCTTTATAAATGGTATAAGCGAGTAAGAATACGACTCCAGATTTATTTTTATAAAACACAAATCGACGAGGCTCATTAACAACAGCTTCGTCCCGCGTACGAGCTGCGCTCTGGAGAACAAGTTCGGCATCGATCGCTAGATTTTCGATTTGAGCCCGAGCTTCGGGATCTTTTAACAAATGACCAATTTGATTTTTTGTACTCGCTGACGCCACACTTAAATAATCAGAGAGGACGCCATGGTATCGAATGTCAGATTTTGCAATCATCCAGTTATTTTGGATGCCCCGGCTTAAGCTGCTGATCTTTTCTAAATAATCTTTTGCAGAGGACGGCTGTAATTTTGAAAGTGTGTAGACATAAACACCTTTCAAGCGTTCACGTTCAACAGTGATTGAAGCATAGTGTGTGGGAGTGTCCCGCCGAATCATTGTATGAAAAGGAAAATTATAAGCTTTGCGATCTAAAAGTTCGAACTGATCAAAAATGCGATTGCGGACGAACTTTTCAATCCACTTTGCGACGCTGGAGTTAACACCCGGATCTAGGCCGACACGCTCTTCAAGAGGCCAGATAATGACCGATCGATCTCCATGGGTACTGAACTGTTTAAAAACTCTGTTTGGATCTAAAAGATCCGTATACAAGCTTTTACAATCAGAGGCTGACGCCAAACCTGTGGAGATCAGAAAAATAAAAGGCATCAATTTAGAAATCATTTTGGATTAACCCTCAATGGCAAGAAGATACACAAAGCCGCTTTGATCTTTAAAAAATTTGAGTCGACGAGCACTCGCGGTTCTTTGGCCGCTCATTAAAAATTCTGGCCGCTCGAGCGTCAAAGCAGTGTCGCTCGGCATATTATTAATTTGATCCAATGCATCTGTGTTTTTAAATAATTCAATAATTAAGGACCGTATCGACGCCTCCGTAATATTTAAAAAATCCACAAGACCTGCTGGCATTTGGATATCTTGACCGACGGTTATCAATTGCCTTTGGGAGTGTAAGCTGAGTGCGGCTAAATTTTCAAAATTCTCGTCTGCACTTACGTTTTTTAAATTGGAAAGCTCAATCACGGTGACGCCTTGAGATTTTTTTATTCGTTTGAGTTGGATCGATAATATTATTTTTTTGTCACGGTTTCTTATCGTATTTTGGATTGGAAATGTGTAGGCCTCACCATCTTTTAAACCAAATTGATCAAATATTTTTTTAACAATTATTGTTTGGATAAAGGGCGCAATAACAGAAATAGCCCCGACTCTTGCTTTTTTCTCGGTTTTATATTGAGGCCAAACAAGGGTGTATCTCTCTCCTCTGACGACCAGTTGATTCCAAATAGAATCACTGTTGAGTTCGTTGCAGTGATTTGCAAAAGCAAAATTCCCAAGACAGCACACAAATATAAACAAAATCTTTAATCGCATTCGCCCATTCCTTAATAAACGAATTCCGTAGCATCCAAGAAAGAAGGTGTAAAGAGTCCGTTAGTTTTAGGAAATTTCGATAAAATGGTGGCTGAACTTAGAGTTCAAATTCTATTTATAAATTGTGCAAGCGAGCAAGAATACAGCACCTGATGAATTCTTATGAAATAAAAATCGACGAGCCTGATTCACCAAAACTTGGCCCACCGAATGGGATTCGCTCTGTAAAATAAGATCCGATTGATGAGGCATTTTTTTAATTTGGAACAGAGCTTCGGGATTTTTAAATAAATGATTCATTTGCTTTTTTAAACCTATTGGTGATCCGCCGATTTGATCCAGGAGAACAGGATGAACCTGAACTCCTCGATCCAGCATCACCCAATTTTTTTGAAGCCCGCGGCTCAAATCGCCAAACTGTTTTAAGAACTCATCAGAAGCCGAAAAAGTTAAATCTGACAGAGTAAAGACCATCAAACCGTTAGACCGGGTCTGACGTTGAAGCCGGATCGAGGCATACCGATCGTTAGGTCCTTGCGCCCGTAATTTTTGAATTGGGAAAACATAAGGCATATTTTCTTCAAGTTCGAATTTTTCAAAGCTACGATGACGCACAAACTTTTCGATCCATCTTGCAATCATCACCGATACATTGACACCGAGACCCACTCGTTGTTCCTGCGGCCAGATAACAATTGATTTTTCACCATGCTCAATAAGTTGCTTAAAGACCGGGATTGGACTTTCAAGCTCTGTATTTAAGGCTTTGCATTCGGCGGCCACCGCCAAGTTTGGAAACACCAAAAGAGAAACTAAAAATTGAATAATCACTTTTGATTCCCCTCTTGCTTTAGAAATGCGCAGGATCACTCAACGATTTCAATAAATTTCTGACTCGATTCCTCAACAAAAAAAGCAACTGGATTTTTTAGCCAGGTACCAAGATTGATCACGCGAGCACCACCAATCCTGAAATCGGCTTGTTCATGAACGTGTCCTGAAATCATCAGATCAAAGGGCTTTTTATCATAGGACATTTGAGCATGCTGCTTTAAGGCGCGAAGGTTGTGCTCGCTGGGCACACTCTTAATGGTCGATGTATAAGTCCGGCTCTGTTGGCTCAAGGTCTGCCCAAGCCAAGCGACAAGCGCGCCAGGGAGATGATGTGCCATCCACACCACGACCTTTGTTCGCAAGAGCCAGCGTAAGAAATGATAGCCTCGATCAGATGGATCCATCTGATCGCCGTGTTCCACCCGAATTTTAAGACCGAGATCAAAGTATTCGGCTTGAGTATGAACATGAATTCCAATTTTCGAAAAATAACGATCCAGATACAAATCGTGATTGCCTTCGAAATAATGGATCTGAACATTTTCAGATTGAAGACGCTGAAGCTCATCGAGGATCAATTTGAATCGATCAACAAAGTAGGTATGATCTGAAATCCACAGATCAAAAATATCGCCCACCAAAAAAAGATGGGTACAATTAAAAACCGAAATGCTTTTTAAAAACTTTAAAAACAAAAGGCCTCGTTGATCTGAGGCCTCGACAATATGAATGTCTGAGATAAAATAGGCTTTCACGATTTTCGACTATAACCCAAATGCTGCGAGAGCCAATAACAGTTTTAGTTCGGCACACATCCTAACACAGCTTCCATTTCTCCACCCGCCTTTAAGCCCTCATTCAGATCGGTCGAGATGAGGTGATCCCCATTCGATGGAATAAAAAATCGATACAGGGCTGAAGTCTGATTTTTTTGTCTTTGATAAATCGCACCATAGCTCGATTCGAAGTGTTGTCCTTCACAGTCTGGACTGATCGAAGCAAAGTGAAGTCCACTCGACTCCACAACACATCGGTTGAGATTCATTGTTAAGGCCTGATTATTTTGACTTACAACTTTGAGGACAGGTGCACCCTTATTTTCAAGGAACCAAGTGGGAAGACTCACTTCGTTGTTGATCACCGAATACAGATGGAGTCCGTTGGTCGTATTAAAAAATCGATAGATACCTTGAGTGTCGTAGCCGGGGTTTGAAGCAAATTGATTTACAACACCGGGTTGGATGAGCGCATGAATTTGTGTTTCAGAACTTAAGGATGCGCTGTCACTCGAAACTGATAGAAAATGAACAATACAATCGCCCGCGTTGACGTTGATAAATGTGGATTGATAAATTGGACTTTGCAAAACACCTTGGGTTCCTGCTGGATCACGAAATTGCACATTTGCCACTTTGGTCATTTCACTTGCTTGAGCTGAAAAATCACCAGATGTCCATGGTGTTGGATGAGAACATTTACGATCAATATAAAAATCATGTGTGGTTCCCCAAGCTTGATTTGAAGTTCCTTGACCAGGGATGGTTTGATTACTGATTGATCCATAAAGCGCAAGCAAGGTTCCCGAAGTTTCGATTGGAATGGATCGAGCAAAAAGAAAATTGCCAGACTTTTGTGGCGTTGAAATAAAACCGCATGTGTTGGGTTGCATACCTGTGCAAAATTCATCGCCTGGCGCGACCAAAACAGCTGTGGCTGGTCCATTATTAATCAAATCAAGAACCAGGTGACTTTCCATTCGCAGATGTGAGTCGCCCACAAATCCACCATCCATAATGATAAATGCGCAACCGCCCACAGGAAGAGCCGCAGGAAAAGAGAAATTGATGCTTTGATTTTTTTGATCGTTGTAGAGACCCTTTACAATAAATGTAGCTAAAGTAATTTTGTTGAATTGATCTTCATTAATTCCTAATGCATCTTCAATTGCTTGATAATTTCCTCCACCAAAAGACTGGCCGTTAAGAGCACAGGCGGCAGGAGAACTTCCGATTGTTGCAAGTAAATTAAATTCTGAGGTGCCTTGTTCTCCGTTTACAACTCCAGCATGAAGGCTACCATGGATACCGACCGTCCCTGTGGTACCGGCTGGGAGTGGAAACGAGTAAATATATTTTTTAAATTGGCCCGCATCGCGATTCACTTGAGCCGAAAGACTGACGCTTGCGGTGGACGGTAAATCTGGAAGAACGCCACCAGCAGCATGAGTCGCCAAAACTGTTTCGCCCGAATAAAATGTTGAGGATAAAGTTTGCCCCACCATTGCGATCGCTCCCCCACAATACTGATAAAAATCTTGGGCACGAGTGGCACAAGCATTTTGATCTCCTGAGGCATTATTTAGAATATCAACCACTGTTGTGTTGGCCAATTCGGAATGTGCAGGGCAAGGACCAATCGTAATTTGACAAGAAGTTGAAGTTCCAAGTGCAACTGTACCTTGATCCGATGAAACAACTAAGTGTGGAGCTGAAGCCTGCAGATTGTATGAAACATTCGTATGCCCACCAGTTGCAGTCTGAAAATATAATTTTCCATTTTGGGTGAGTGTGATGTTTCCATCTTCACCAAGTGAGGCCACACATCCAGAAGAGCAATCCCGACCCGAAGTATGCGAAGTCCAAAGAACCGCTGAATCTTTTGTCATCACCAAATTTCCGTCAGTCTGAAGCTTGAGTTGAATTGATCCTTGTTGCAGCCACTGGTTGGCCACAATACTTTGTGCCCGTAATTGTGAAACTTGAGGGGCTACCGATGAAGACGGCGAGGCTGAAGGAGATGGTGAGGGTGCGGGGTTTGCGACTGAGCTCGAAGAGAGCTGGGTCGAAGAGACTAACGAAGAAATTGATTTGAACCCACCGCCTGTGCACGCCACCATCGCGGTTTGTATCAAAATAAGAATTAAATATTTTTTCATCAGATCCCCCGGCTTTCACAATTAGAAATTGCAACGGGTGGACCTGTTCACTTGTAATTTAAATCAACTCGCCAATTTAAGTTCGACACCTGTTAGGATACTCGACAGTGAGTCTCGTTTTAAGAATCCTATTTTCAATTGGGTGCATATCCCATAATGCCTTCCAGATTTTGGCCGGATTTTAATCCCTCATTGATATCAGTCGTAATCAAATGGTCTCCAGTCACAGTATCAAAAAAGCGATAAAGAGCACTGGAATTTGATTTTTGCCGTTGAAGAATGGATCCCATCACTGATTCTTTTTGTTGTCCTTCGCAAGCCGGATCGGTGGTCAGAAGATGCTGTCCATTACCGTTGTTCACACATCGATACAATAACGAGCTCGAAGCTCCAGCCGCATTCAAAATATGAAATACCGGTGCGCCATTATTTTCTAAAGACCATGGATTGCTAGAAACTTCGGACGCTAATATTGAAAATAAATGAGTGCCGTCGTTTGAATTAAAAAATCTAAAAATATCTGTGTTTGTCGAACTTGGTCTTGAAGCAAAATCGGTGACCAAACCGGTTTGAATCAGCGCATGGATTTGGGTTTCGGTGCTCATCGGCATTGTTGCATTCTGAATCGACAAAACATGGATCAGACAATCGCCCGCATTCACGTCAACAAAGAGCGATTGATAAATCATACTTTGTCTTACACTTTGATTTCCTGAAGTATCATTCAATTGAAACTTTGCAAGTAAAGTCATCTTCGCGATTTGCGAACTATAGTCTCCATCGCCATAAACACTTTCGGGCATAGTCGAACAATTGCGATCAAGGTAGTAAGCGTGTGTCCCACCCCAAGGAGCCGAAGGCAATGGATCAGGAAGTGTTCCCTGACTGATCGTTCCATAGAGACCCAACATTTTACCTTTGGTTTTAATCTGGACTGAACGAGCAAAAAGAGATTCACCGGATAAACGCGGTGAATTCGCCTGGCCACACGCTGTGCCGTTTGGAACGCCTGTGCAAAATTCATCGCCCGGTGCAACAAGTTGAGCGGTAGCACGACCATGATTGACCAGATCCACACTCAAATTAGCCGCCAAATTAAGATGAGAAAATCCGATAAATCCACCATCTAAAATCACAAACATGCACCCACTGACAGGTACTGCTGCAGGCAATGAAAAATTAATCGGAATCGTTCTTTGATCGTTGTGAACACCTTTTAATATAAAAGTTGAAAGAACCGTGTTGTTAAATGAATCAATATCCAAACCAAAATCACTCAAAATCAAATCGTAGCTGCCTGTGTAGGAACGCCCATTGAGAGGGCAAGCTTTAGGTGAAGCGCCTACAGTCACAAGTAAATCATAAGCAACATCGCCTTGCTGACCATCGACAACCCCTGCCGAAATATCACCATGAAATCCGACAACACCGACCGCACTCGCAGGTAATGGAAATGAAGACATGTACATTGTAAAACCATATTTATCGGTTGTGGCATGAGCCGAAATATCAAAATTCAAATCGGGTTTTAAATCTTCAAGAGCTCCACCAACCAAGACGGCTGGAGCTGCAACTTCGCCAGTATAAAATGTTGAGCTGAAAGTTTGCCCAGGCATTTGTTCAGCACCGCCACACATATCATAAAAATTTTGGGTACGAGTGGCACAGTCTTGAGCGGTCAGAGCGCCATCAATTAAAGATGTTTGTGCAAGTTCTGAATGAGCGGGACATGTTCCAATCGAAATTTGACATGAAGTTGCATTGCCCACACTGACTTGGCCTTTATCATTTGATATCAAAAAGTGTGGGGCTTGAGCCTGCAAACTAAAAGAAGCGTTCGAATTCCCACCCGTAGAAGTTTGAAAATACAATTTTCCATTTTGTGAAAGAGTGATGTTGCCGTCATCATTTAAACTTGCAACGCAACCACTGGAACAATCGCGTCCCGCAGTGTGAGAGCTCCATAACACTCCACCATCTTTGGACATCACCAAATTTCCGTCTGTTTGCAGCTTGAGTTGAATTGATCCTTGCTGAAGCCACTGATTAGCCACAATACTTTGTGCCCCCAATCGTGAAGCTTGGGTTGCTACCGATGGAGAGGGCAAAGGCTCTGGGGTGGAGCTTGAAGAAAGCTGAGACGAAGACACCAAGGATGAGAGAGATTTAAACCCGCCGCTTGTGCAGGCAACTAAAGATGACTGTATCAAAATGAGAATTAAATATTTTTTCATCAGATCCCTCGGCTTTCACAATTAGAAATTGCAACGGGTGGACCTAGAGGCGTGTGCGAGGACCGCAGCTGCCGCAAAAAGTTAGACAGGAGTTCGAATACTCGACAGTGTGTTTTGTAGTGGGATTTGTGAGTGAGGCGCCACTCACAGCGCCCATAAACAATTAAAGTTTGTTATCGTTTTCGGTGGTTTTACGCCGCCGTAAAAATGCAGGAATTTCGAGACTCTCCGAATCGAACGGAGCTTTGACCACTTCTTGAGCCAAGCGTTTTGCTGTGCTCAAAGGATCAAGCTCATCTTCAACATTCATCGAGAGCTGCTCTTGAGATTCTGGCTTATTACGAGATTGGCTTTCGCGATAGGCTCGTGCTTTGGCAAGCAAAATGTCTCGCGGAAGTGAAGCTTCGGTTTCCATATCTGAGGCCTCGAGCGGCGGCAGGGGTGGCAGCTCTTCAAGTGGAGCTTCGGTTTCCATCGGCTTCAAAGTTTCGAGCGGTGGCAGCTCGGGCATGGGTTCAGGCGGAAGTTGTGCCATTTGATTTTGCATCGCAAGTTGAGCTTCGGCCATGGCTTGAAGTTTGGTGATCTGATCGTTAACCATCAAACCTTCTTCGTTTCCAAAACCTGTGGCAATCACGGTGACGCTGACATTCGCTCCCATGCTTTCATCAATCACCGCACCAAAAATAATTTCGGCATCTTCGTGAGCCGCTTCGGTAATTAATGTTGAAGCCTCGTTGACTTCCCACAATGTAAGATCAGATCCGCCGGTCACGTTGATAATGATTCCGGTCGCACCGTCGATCGAAATATTTTCGAGCAAGGGCGAAGAGATGGCTTGAGTCGCAGCTTCAACCGCGCGATTTTCGCCAGTCGCAACACCAGAGCCCATGATCGCCATACCTTTAGCGGCCATCACGGTTCGAATATCTGCAAAATCTAAATTGATTAAACCACGAATGTTTATAAGATCAGAAATCCCTTTGACGGCATGAAGCAAAACTTGATCCGCACGCTTAAATGTTTCAAGAAGCGGAGTTTTTTCGCTCGAGACAGATAAAAGTTTTTGATTTGGAATTACAATGAGTGTGTCGACATTTTCTTTTAAGTCTTGAATTCCATAATCGGCTTGGCGTTTTCGTTTTTTACCCTCGAACATAAATGGACGAGTCACAACACCAATGGTCAATGCACCAAGTTCTTTTGCGATTTTGGCAACAACGGGTGCGCCCCCTGTGCCGGTTCCACCGCCCATGCCAGCGGTAACAAAAACCATGTCGGAGCCTTCAATGGCTTTAACAATATCGTTGTACGATTCGATTGCGGCACGTTTACCGATTTCGGGATTTGCTCCAGCGCCCAAACCTTTTGTGAGTTCGCGACCCACCTGAATTTTGATATCGGCTTTGTTATGCTGAAGGGCTTGTCGATCGGTGTTGGCAACAATAAATTCCACACCAGTCAATCCACCTTCGATCATGGTTTGAACAGCATTGCTGCCGCCGCCACCGATGCCGCAAACTTTTATACTCGCGCCAAAGTTGGTGTTCTCTTCCAACTCAAACATTTAAACCCTCCTCAAGAAAACAAATCTCTAATTTTTTGGGTGAAAGTCGAAAAAAACATCCCAAGATCATCTTGAGATTTATCGTTTCGCCTTTCATTCGTGTTGAGTTTTGCATACTGCAAAATTCCAACAGCGCAGGCACAACTTGCAGATCGAACAACATCGGTCAGCCCACCGACTCGTTGGGGAATTCCTCGGCGAACGGGCACATCAAAAACATAATCACCCATTTCAACAAGTCCCTCGAGTTGGCTTGCTCCACCTGTTAACACAATTCCTGAACCAAGGCTTGCCATGAGGCCCCGACCTTCGAGTTCTCTTCGCACCAATGTCAAAGTTTCTTCGGCGCGCGCTTCGAGCACATCACAAAGGTCGCGACGCGCCAAGGTGCGAGGATTACGCCCGCCCACACTTTCAACTTCGATCACTTCACTCGAATCAACCAGATCTGACAATGCATGACCAAATTTTTTCTTTAAGGCTTCGGCATGAACTTGGGTGGTTTTTAAACCCATCGCAACATCATGAGTAAAGTTTGATCCACCAACCGGAATGACAGCGGTATGCATCACACTTCCGTGGAGATACGTGATCAAATCAACAGTTCCACCACCAAGATCAACGACGCACACTCCCAGATTTTTTTCGTCATCGCTCAGCACGGCAAGTGCCGTTGCATATTGTTGTAGAACTTTACCTTCGATTGTTAATCCAGATTTTGTGATGCACTTTTCAAGATTCTGAACCGCAGAAAGACTTGCGGTCACGATATGAACAGAAGCTTCTAGGCGCACACCCGACATTCCGATAGGATCAAGAATTCCTTCTTGGCCATCGATTTTAAAACTTTTTGGTAAAACATGAAGCACTTCGCGATCGTTTGGAATGGCGACCGCTTTTGCGGCTTCGATCACGCGTGCGATATCTTCAGAGTCTACTTCTTTATTGCGAATCGCAATCATGCCGCCCGAATCAAATGATTGAACATGTGTGCCGCCAACGCCGAGCCATACATTCGTACACTGAACGCCCGCCATCAGCTCTGCTTCTTCGCGAGCTTTTTGAATTGCTTCACTTGTTGCATCGATATTTACGACAACGCCTTGTTTTACGCCGAGGTGGGGTGCTGTACCAAGGCCGACGACTTCGAGTGCTTTCGTGTTGTCGTTTAAAACGCCAATTGCGAAAGTCACTTTGGTGGATCCGATATCGAGTGCGGCCAAAGTCAGAGACCGTTGAGATTGTTTAGCCATCCGAGCCTCATCATCCGTGTGAAGATCACTTTTCCAAATGATTTTGGAAACTTGAGTGGTCCCTTATGAAAAAGCCTAGGGTTGCTTACGCAGCTTGACAACTACTTTCTTTGCGTAGCGAGCGTCGATGACGCGACCCTTAATGCGCTGCCCTTGCAGATATGCGAGCACTTGCTCCACATGATTTACACTTTCCGAAAGCGTGTCTTCAGAAACTTTCACAGTCAGACCATTGCCGATCAGAATAAATGAAAATCCAGATTTATCAAAATGAACTTCTGAAACAGAAGCCTTCGAAAAATTTCCTTTTTCGGGAAGTTGCTCAATCAACTTCACCGCTTTTTCGCGCAAACTTTGATTGGTAAAAAATTGCGGCCCTCTGAGCGTTGGCCGATCCGGAGCTTGTGTCGGATGAAACGGCGGAAGAAGTGCGCCGTCATTAGTCACCGGATGCAGATCGCCATCTTGATCCAGCAAATTAAGGTTGCTCAGCTTTGGCCGAATGACAACCGTCACGCGATTAGGAAATGTGCGTAACACTTGGGTTGTTTGAATGCGCGGATCGAGCTCGATGGTCTTTAACACATCAGGCAAATTCAAATTCCAAACCCAAATATTTTCATAAGGCTTAAGTTGAACTCTCATTGCATCATAGATTTTGTCGAAGGCGGCTTGTTCGTCTTTTGCGGTTTCATCAAGAACAAGCTCCACCGGCTTTGCCTTTAAAAATCCTTGGCTAAAAATATAATAAAAGATTGTGGCTGTACCTAGTATGGCCGCAAGACCTAGAAAAAACGAAAGCGAGATTTTAAATTTCCGCATGAGTTGAACTGTAGCTTAAGGATTGGTGGCTTGTCTAATTTTTGGCGAGCGATGGTAGGGGTTTGGTTTAGGTTGGGTGGGCCTGCGGTTGATTTTTGGCTTGGGGGGTTTTGTCGTGCCCGCTAAGTTTGGGTTTTGTGTTTAGGATTTTGTTGTGCCCGCTGGTTTGGGTTTTGTGTTTAGGATTTTGTCGTGCCCACAGAGTTTTGGAATTTTGGCTTGAGGGATTTTGTCGTGCCCGCTGGTTTGGGTTTTGTGTTTAGGATTTTGTCGTGCCCACACAGTTTTGGAATTTTGGCTTGAGGGATTTTGTCGTGCCCGCTGAGTTTGGGTTTTGTCTTGAGTATTTTGTCGTGCCCGCTAAGTTTGAAGGGAATTATTTGTCGTGCCCACAGAGTTTTGGAATTTTGGCTTGAGGGATTTTGTCGTGCCCGCTAAGTTTGAAGGGAATTATTTGTCGTGCCCGCTGAAGTTGAGGTTTTGTGTTGAGGATTTTGTCGTGCCCGCTAAGTTTGAAGAGAATTATTTGTCGTGCCCGCTGAAGTTGAGGGGATCGACTTTGTGTTGCACGTGAGTTTTGTAGCTTGAAGGAATTTGTCGTGCCCGCCAGTCTAGAAAAATTTATGAACACGAAAAACTATATGCGATTTTTTATAAGTTCAAAAACTGATGTCGTGGCTGCGAGTTTTGAAATTGGCTTCAGAGATTTTGTCGTGCCCATGAGTGTGAAGGAATTGATTTTGTCGTGCCCCCTGAGGTGAGGGAACTGATCTTGTCGGGCCCGCTGTATTGTAAGGAAATTAAATTCTCGTGCCTGCGATTTTTGGAATTGTGGCTTGCAAAATTTTATCGTGCCCGCTGAGTTGGGAGAATTGATCCTATCGTGCCCGCGAGATTGGTATCCGCACTTTGAACAACTTCGTCGTGCCCGCTGAGTCTAGGTTAATTTTAAATTTCGATAACGTCGGCGCGATTTTCGAAAAATAAAATTCGTCGTGCCCACAAAAAGTTATTGACGAGTTTTTTACCTCATAACATTCGCCTCCATTCGCGTTTCGTCACATAGCGATTGTTTTTCAAAGCAACGCCTCTCCCAAGCGCTTTCAAAACAAAATCTCCAATGAAAATCGGCACGTCTGCCGACATTAGGCACTCTCTCAAAAACCGATTTTAAAAAACCCATGATACACTCTACTTATAAACAGGAGATATTTATGGAGCATTCAAAAATTCATTTGGCTGCGGTTGAGGCAGCCGACACTCATCGTAAATCTGAAATGGAGTTGCTCAATGCTTTGGAGCTCGTTTGGAAAAACAAAACTTTTGTGAAATATGGCTGTCGTTCATTGTTTGAATATTCAACCAAGCACCTCAAATTATCCGAAGAGATGGCGAGCATCGTAAATAAAATTGCAAAAAAATTTACCGAAATTCCTGAACTCAAACTTCAAATGGAAACGGGCGATCTTTCGCTTTCAAAAGTGAATCGCATCACCGCAGTTGTAAACAAAGAAAATCTCAATCACTGGGTCAATGTGGCCAAAGGAACCAAACGCAATCTCGAAAAAGAAATCGCAAAAGCTCAACCCGAAAAGGCTATACCCGAGCGGGCACGACATCAAAAAGCTGGAGATACACTACGAGTCGCAATATCTTACTCAATGACCCAAGAGGAGTTCGCACTTTTTGAACGAACCCAAGATCTCTTAAGTCAAAAATTGAAACGGCCCGCAACCCTTGGTGAAGTTCATCTTGCCGCAATTCAAGAGCTGAGCGCGAAATTGGATCCGCTCAAAAAACCTTTACGTTCAAAACAAGGCGGTACAACAAAATTGACCATCACTTTAAAACGTCAGGTTCATCACAATTATAATAGCCAATGCACTCATGTTGATGAAAATGGCGAGCGTTGTTCAGCCCGACGCCATTTAGACATTCATCATATCATTCCGAAATCGAGAGGTGGAACGGACCTCGAAGACAATTTAACCATTTTATGTTCGGGTCATCATCGTGCCCATCATCGAAAATAAATTTTAGCGAACACCTGCGTAATCCAAAGTTGCTCGCTGAACCAAAATATCTACGACTTGAGCAAACTCAATTCCATCTTTGGCCGCCGACTTCGGCAGTAAAGATGTCTTGGTGCAACCTGGGAGGGTGTTGATTTCAAGAACATACAATTGGTGATCGGGTGTCACACGAAAATCTACACGCGAGTACACGCGGCATTGAGTCACTTGATGCACCTTTAAAGAAATTTTCCTGATCTTTTCGACCACATCATCGGGCAATCGGGGCGGTAAAATGTATTCGGTTTTGCCGGCGGTGTATTTTCGTTGGTAGTCGTAAAATCCTTCTTGAGGCACGATCTCGATTGGAGTCAATACTCGATCATCCAAGATGGGCACCGTGATTTCCATGCCTGGAATAAATTCTTCTACCAAAATTTCTTTGTCGTATTTTAGTGCGTCCACAATGCCGCGATTAAATTCATCGAGATTGTGCGCAACCGAGATGCCGACGGTGGATCCATCTCGCGAGGGTTTGATCACCACCGGAAATTTTAATTTTTTCAAAACTGGCGCGGTTTCATTTTTAAAAAATTCGAATTCAGGACTTAAAATATTGTGAAATGATAAAATTTGTTTAGTGAAATATTTGTTCATACAAAGGGCCGAGGCCATGACGCCCGAGCCCGTGTAGGGAATTTTCATATATTCACACAAGCCTTGCACCGTACCGTCTTCGGCATACTTGCCGTGAAGTGCTAAGAGTGCAACATCCGGCTTCACCCCAGCAAGGCGTAAAGGTAAATCAAGTCCAGCATCGATCACGACATACTCGTGACCAAGAGTTCGTAAGGCCTCTTCAAAAGCCCGACCCGTGTTGAGTGCAACCTCGCGCTCCGAACTCATTCCGCCCATCACAAGTGCAATTTTCATAATCCCCCCATTTTAAAAACGACCTAAAAACTGAACCTCAGGCTGCAGTTCGATACCGAATTTTTGCAGCACCACACTTTGTATATGCTCAATCAGCAGCCTTGCATCTTTTGCTTTAGCCAAACTTTTTTTATTTACTATAAAATTGGCGTGTTTTTCAGACACTTCAACTTCACCAATTTTAAAACCTTTAAGTCCTGCTTTTTCGATCAATGAGCCGGCAGACTGACGAGGTGGATTTTTAAAAACAGAGCCACAACTCGGAAATTCGAGGGGCTGCTTTGAGAGCCTCACGCGAGTGGCCTCTTTGACTCGACCCATTACCGAAAGATCTGGCGTCATCGGCCAACTGATCTCGACTTCAGCAATCACACCCGGCTTCCAGCCTAAGGATTTTCGGTAAGACCATTGAATTTCAGACTTCTCAAATCGCCTTAGGACACATTCTGAATTTTCGATTCGTAAAACAGTCACCGCATCAACAAGCTCGTTGAATTCGCGAGGCTCCATGAGTTCGCTGACTCCGGCATTCATCACCACGCCCCCACCTACATCGCCTGGAAGGCCACATAAAAAAAGTGCGGGTGAGAGTTTGTTTTTTAAAAAGATTTTGAGCAATTCGGATTTTGGTGTTCCGGCTAAAGTTTTAATAAATATTTTTTGGTCGCGAATTTCGTGATCGATTTTTTTTAATTCTTTCATATGAATCACGAGGCCCTTGATGCCCTCATCCGAAATCAAAACATTGCTGCCGCCACCAAGCGGCACAACCGGCCAAGAATTTTTATGAGCCAAAACCAACAGACTTTTGAGATCTTCAAGCGTGCGAGGTGTGGCAAAGTGCTCGGCCGCACCGCCGATCTTCCACCAGGTGAGTTCCTTAAGACTGACCTCACTCAAAACTTCGAGCGACATCGTCCCCCACTTTCCAAACATCGCCGGCACCCAAGGTCACCAAGATACTGAGAGGCGATAAAGCAGCAATGAGGCTTGCCAGATTTTTGCGTGAGGATAAATAAAATATGTTTTTATGCAAGTTTTCGCTCACCAAAGCTTTTGAAGTGACACCTTGGATGGGCTCTTCGCCGGCAGCGTAAATATCGAGAACAAAAACCGATGAGGCATTTTCAAAACAATCTTTAAATTGATTCCAACACAAGTCGGTGCGCGAGTAACGATGCGGTTGAAAGAGCACCACCACTTTTTTATCAGGAAACATCTCATGAAATCCTGAAAGCACCGCTTTGATTTCGGTGGGATGATGAGCGTAGTCATCATAAAATAAGATATCTCCCACTTCGTTGCGTTTTTGAAAGCGGCGGCCCACTCCACGAAAATTTTTGAGCGCAAGGGCTGCCGACTCATAAGAAATGCCTGCTTCATTGGCCGCAATAAAAGCAGCCGTGGCATTCAGAGCGTTGTGCACTCCTGGAAGAGGCAAAGCAAACCGCACTAAGGATTCGCCCTCGCGGAAAATTTCGAAGCCAGTGCCTTGGCGCTTAAGGATCACGGTATTGCTCGAGTCGAGGCCATAAAAAACGATGCGCTTACCAAAATCAGCAAATAATTTTCTGGTGACGGGATCATCCCCGCACACAATCAACAAACCATAAAAAGGAATGCGCGCCGCAAATTCTTGAAAGGCCCGGTGCAAATTTTCGATTGTGCCGTAATGATCGAGATGATCATTGTCGACGTTGGTAATGATGATCACCTCGGGCGACAAGCGATTAAAGCTGCCATCGCTTTCATCCGACTCGGCGATCAGCCAATCGCCGCGACCAAACTGGGCGGTGGATTGGATCACCTCAAGTCGCCCGCCCACAACAATTGTGGGATCAAGGTGAGCATTCAAAAAAATGGAGGCCACAAGGCTCGTTGTTGTGGTTTTGCCATGTGTGCCCGCGACTGAGAGTCCCCTCTTGAGGCGCATCAACTCGGCAAGGGCCTCGGCTCTTGGGATCAATGGAATTTTATCAAGAATGGCTTGGCGGTATTCGGGATTGCTCGGCTTGATTGCTGAGGAATAAACCACCACTTCGCAATTGTGAAGATTTTCGGCACGGTGACCAATCGCAATCGGAATATGATGACTGCGCAAATGCTGCACCTGTTGATTTACCGCAACATCTGAGCCTGAGACCTTGGCACCCATTGTATGAAGGAGCTCGGCTATGCCACTCATGCCAATGCCGCCGATACCGATAAAATGAACTTTAGCTTGCGAAAGACGCATGGCCGCTCATAGTGATGATGTGCTCTGGTCGAAGTCAAAAAGAAAGTGTGCGAGCTGCTGTGCAGCCTCGGGGATATAAAATTGCGCAGCCTCTTTCGACATCGATTCAAGCTTTGATGGATTTTTGATTAAACTCTCAACCGTAATTTCTAAAATTTCTGGAGAGAAATTTTTTTGAGCGATCATCACCGCAGCCCCTTTTTTTAAAAACGCCTCGGCATTTTTAATTTGATGATCATCAGCCGCCGTGGGTAGTGGAATTAAAATTGCCGGTTTTTTTGCGGCTGCCAATTCAAACAGAGTTCCCGTGCCTGAGCGTGCCACCACGAGATCGGCATGGGCATAGCGCTTATCCATATCGTAAAGATAAGGCACGACCTCAATCCACGAAGGAGCTTCACCATAAATTTTTTGAACCCGTTCAAAATCATGCGGGCCTGTTTGATGGACCACCGTGATCTTTCCTTGCCACTGCGTTTGGCAAAAAGTTTGGGCCACCACCGTATTGAGAGCTGCAGCTCCTTGCGAGCCACCAAAAACCAAAATGCGCAAAGGCGCGTGAGGCGAATAATTTGTTTTGTGAAGAGCATCAATCGGATCGCTTACAGGTAGGCCCACCGTTTGTGCCTTTGGCAGCGCATGAGGAAAAACCACAAACCGTCGTTTTACAAAACGCGACAAAATTCGGTTGGCAAGGCCTGCCACCGCATTGGGTTCCCAAATCATGGTTTCGCAAAATAAAATGCGCGACATCAACAACAACGGCCCCGAAGCATGCCCGCCCACTCCCAACACAAACAGCGGACGATAGCGCAAAATCAACCAACAACTTTGAATTAAACTCAACGGAAGTTTTAAGAGTGTGAGCACACGTTCTGATCGCGAAACATTGCTATTGAGGCGACCAATCGACAAAAAGTGCAAAGGATATTGGGTGATGATTTTTTTTTCTAAACCCATCAATGTTCCAACAAAATGGATTTGGATATCCGGTCTGATTTTTTTAATCGCATCGGCCAACGCAAGTGCGGGATAGATGTGACCCCCAGTTCCGCCGGCCGCAATAAAAGCAGTCTTCATCTTGCCCGCCCGAGGTGTCGCTCAAAATTTAAGATTAATCCAAAGGCGAGACAGTTGCACAAAAGAGAACTTCCGCCATAACTTAAAAACGGCAAAGTTAATCCTTTGGTGGGAAGAAGACCCATCACCACTCCCGCATTAATAAAAACACCAAAAAAGAAAATCAGAATAAGTCCGAGTGCGGCTCCCCGCTCCCACTGATCCTGACAGCGAAGGGCCACCTGAAAGCCGCGAAAAATAAGTAGGCCATAGATCATCATCAAAAAAGCAAATCCGACAAAACCAAGTTCTTCACCAAGAACAGCCAAGGTAAAATCGGTGTGCGCCTCGGGAAGAAAAAATAATTTCCCTTGTCCCTCACCGAGTCCCGCCCCAAAAAATCGGCCAGAGTGAAATGTTAAAAGACTTTGAATCACCTGAAATCCTTTTTGACCAGGATCGGCCCACGGATCGATGTAGGCTTGCAGCCGCGCCATACGATAGGGCTTTTGCACCACCAAAAAATAAAATGCCGGAATCGCCATCAACCCACTAAACAGCATGTAGCGATAACTAAGGCCGTAAATGTAGAGCAAAAAGAATCCCACCAAAAAACACATGATGAGTGTTCCAAAGTCGGGCTGATAATGAAGCAAGACAAATGGAATCAGCAATGAGCAACTCGCCGCAATTTTATAATAGGGATTTTTGGCGTGCCACAACAAGAGCATGGGCAAAACTAGCGAAAACGAAATCTTAAATAACTCAGCTGGTTCAAAACGCTGCGAAAATGGCAGCCTCAACCATCGGTGAGCTCCACCCGCCTTGACGGTGAGCGATGGTATAAAGGTCAGCATGATCCCCATGACCGCCACCGCGAAGAGAGCGAGCGAAAAGGATCTTAAGTATTTGCGCGGCATCAGCGCGCCAAAAGCCAGTAGGCCAATCCCTAAGAGGGCATAGATAAACTGTTTGCGAAAAAAATAGAGTCCATCTTCGTAGACTTCGGTGGCAAAAATAAAACTCGAGCTATAGACCTGGACCAGACCAAGGCCGATCAAAAAAAATACCGAGAGTAAAATGGTTTTATCAAAGCCGCTATGAGGTCTCACACCTTAACGGTATGCGACCCCAGGGGTTAAGGGCAATGGGATTACTTGAACTTGTTCACAATTTCTTTAAAGTAATTTCCGCGCTCGACATAGCTATCAAAGATATCAAAACTCGACGCGCCCGGTGCGAGCAGCACAGTGTCGCCAATTCGTGATTTTTGATACGCAATCAAAACAGCCTCTTCAAAAGTTCCGATCAAAAAGGTTTCCGAAAAGTCGCCGATATCGCGATTGATCCGCTCTTTGGCTTCGCCCACAAGGATCAAAGTCTTAACCCGTTTTTGAATTCGATCTTTGAGAGGTAAATAATTAAGGTTTGTATCCTTACCGCCCATAATCAAGATCACATTTTCTTCAAAGGCATCAAGAGCCCGCATCACCGCATGAACGTTGGTGGCTTTTGAATCGTTATAGAATTCAACCCCGCCCACTTTGCGCACATACTCAAGACGATGCGCCATTCCGCGATAAGAATCGATCACACGTTGAATCACATCGTGTTTTCCACCGTGTTCACGCGCCGACAAGATGGCCGCCATAATATTTTCGTAAGCGTGGCGCCCCTTCATCTTGGTGTTCGCAACCGAGTAGTACTCAATCTCAGGCCCGGTGCGCACGCGCACTTGGTCTTTAATGGTTACCGCACCACCGATGTTCATAATTTGTGGCTCAAGTGTGGGCTTGCGCGAAAAATAAAAGATCCGTCCACGTTGAACCGCAGGATCGCGCGCAAGTTCTACTACTGCATTGTCATCCGCGTTGAGGATGCTGGTCGTAGCTTGATTGGTATTTAAAAAGATTTTTCGCTTGGCATTCACATACTCTTCCATCGAGCGATAGCGATCCAAATGATTTTCGGCCAAATTGGTAAACACAATATTTTGTGGAGTAAATTTGTCGACGTGCTCGAGCATAAAACTCGACACTTCGACCACACACACTTTTGCTTTTTTCTCAGAGGATAAATATTGGCTTAAAGGCTCACCGTAGTTTCCACCAATCCAAACATCAATCCCCGACTCCTTTAAAAATGTGTAGGTCAGATGCGCGGTTGTTGTTTTTCCGTTGGTGCCGGTGATTGCGATCATGGGCTCTTTGATAAACTGCGCACAAAATTCGAATTCACCTGTGACACGCACACCTTGTGACCGTGCATATTCAAAAATTTTGAGATGCGGCGGAACACCCGGGCTCAACACAATCACATCTTGTTGCAAAAATGTTTTTGGAGTGTGACCACCAAGCTCAAGTTGAACATTCATGCCTTCAACAGTTTCGAGCGAGCCTGCAAGTTCGGCTTTTGATTTGTGATCACTGATCGTAACGAGGGCTCCCTTAGACGACAAGAATCGCGCAAGCGACACTCCCGTTTTTGCAAGACCCACAATCAAAATACGTTTACCCTGAACTTCCGAAATTTCCATTTTACCTCAATTTCAATGTGCTAAGACAAAGTACTGCGAGCAGGATCGAAATGATCCAAAATCGCACAATTATTTTTGTTTCGGTTAACCCTTTTAATTCAAAATGATGATGGATCGGCGCCATCTTAAAAATACGTTTGCCGGTGAGCTTAAATGAAATCACTTGGGTGATAACCGAAAGTGCCTCCACCACAAAAACGCCACCGAGCACAATCAACAAAAGTTCGTTCTGTGTGATCACCGCAATGGTTCCCAAAAATCCACCAAGAGCAAGCGATCCCACATCACCCATAAATACTTGCGCCGGATAAGCATTGAACCACAAAAACCCAAGCCCCGAGGCAATCATCGCCGCAGACAATCCGGTCAATTCGCCCGCGCCAAAAATATATGGAATCCCTAAGTACTGCGCCATGCGAAAGTTGCCGGCGAGATACGCAAAAATCATCAGCGTCATCGCCGCAATAATCACGGGCACGATGGCCAACCCATCAAGCCCATCGGTTAAGTTCACCGCGTTGGCACAGCCAACAATAACGAGTGAAGCAAAGGGCACATAAAACCAACCCAGATGCAGCGAGAAATTTTTAAAAAACGGAACATACAAATCAGCCGGCAAAGAATTTTCATGAACAAGCCAGCCAATGATCGCCGCCGAAATCGCAAACTCAATCAGCAGGCGAACCCTACCAGGCAACCCGCGATGATTTTTTTTGCTCACTTTAAAATAATCGTCAGCATATCCAACAAGACCAAAACCGAGAGTGACCGCGATCACCGCCCACACCAGTGGATTAAAAAGATCGACCCATAAGATTGATGAGATCAGAAAGCTGAACATGATCAACCCCCCACCCATCGTCGGAGTGCCCGCTTTTTTCTTGTGAGATTCGGGCCCATCGTCGCGAATGCTCTGACCCATTTGGCGTTCGATCAGCCGCCGAATAAAAAACGGCCCCACCATCCAGCAAACCAAAAAGCCAGTAAAGAAAGCCAGAAAAGAGCGAAATGTGATGTAGCGAAAAACATTAAAGATCGAGTAGGTGTCGGACAATTGATACAAAAAGTGCCAAAGCATGTGGTCTCACGTCTTTAAAAAAGAATTTAAGCGGAAAGCCGGTGATACCATATCGTATGATTTGAACGCAATAAAAAGTTTATAAGTATATGGCTTTGCTAGGGTTTTTGCCGTTTTTTAGGATGCTCGGCGGGGCGTGTACGAAGGTATGATCGTGCTTGTTTTGCGGGCACGACAGTTTTGCGGGCACGACAGTTTGTGGGCACGACAGATTGTGGGCACGACAGATTGTGGGCACGACAGATTGTGGGCACGACAGATTGTGGGCACGACAGATTGTGGGCACGACAGATTGTGGGCACGACAGATTGTGGGCACGACAGATTGTGGGCACGACAGATTGTGGGCACGACAGATTGTGGGCACGACAGATTGTGGGCACGACAGATTGTGGGCACGACGAGTTTTGTGGGCACGACGAGTTTTGTGGGCACGACGAGTTTTGTGGGCACGACGAGTTTTGTGGGCACGACGAGTTTTGTGGGCACGACCAATTCACACTTCATTGTGGATCCGCTTTAACCAATAAACGGGAAACACAAATCGTTTAAAAAATTCTCTACAATTGAACGATCCTCAGTGTTTATGGCTTTTGTATTGCTAATCCATTCTTAATGGGAAATAGGAACATGATCAGAAATTCGATAACTGTCTTACTTTTTGTCAGTCCTATTTTCACTTCAGCCACAAGCCCCTCGCTCAGTGCAGTGAGAACCCAATGGTTAAAAAAATCTGATACTCAAATTCAACATTTTGGATCACAAAACTCAGGCAGAAATTCCTCATCTCAACAAGGCGACGACAATTTGCGGCAAAATGTCGATCTTCTCACACGAGGACAATGTCACATTCGAAGAGCCACCGCGAAAGAGGATGCTTATTTTTCTGCAATTGTTGCCGTCGATGGCTCCATCAAAGGCGAAACTGGGCAGTTTGTGTACAATGATGAAGTCGGAGTTTCGGCAAATAATTCTCGATTCGTTTTGACCGCGCTCCACGCCTTGAAAGACAAAGATGGAAAATTCCCTACCATCGATCCTTTTTCTAACAAAATCGATCCAAGTATTTTGAAGATCCATGTTCAAGGCTGTTCAACAGATCAAAAAGTTATTGCCATTTGCACGGCCAACGGAAATTTAAAAGATCAAAAAAATGATTACGCTTATCTGGTTTTGGATAAATCAAAATGCAATATAAAGCCTAAAGCTATTACTCTTAAGCCAGCATTGAGAAGTGCTGTCGACACGTGTCCCAAGATACATGTGGCATGTTCACTGACCCCTGGCCTGGAATGTGGAACCGCACAAAATCGGAATGAACTTACTGAATATAATGCGATCAGTACAAATATCGCCGGACGACGATTATTTTTTGGTGATGGCAAGGTTGAGGTGACATACGAAGACTCCTCATTTGTTTATGATGCAGACGCCGCTAACACTTGCAGTGGCGGCGCAGTCATTTGTTCTAATCAAAACTCTTCGACTCTCATAGGAGTTCATCGGGGTGGTTATTCAAAGTCAGCAAACTTCGGTTTGCAAATTCATCAAGGTATGATCGACACATTACAAAATTGCAGCGAGCAGATGAAAGAAAATAAAATATGAAAAATTTAAATAACTTTTCGGAATTCTTACTGAGTATCGCTCAAAATAAAAAATTACGGATAACTAAAATTTTGTTTACCCTATTACTTTTTGCCAACCCTGGGTCTGCTTCTGCATTTCAAACTTCCTTTGTTGGCTTTAACGATGTGCTCTCTTCCTCAATTCAAAATTCAAAATTAATTGTGGATGCTGACGAAGTTGAAAATGGCAATCGCTTTAGAAATTCGATAAATCAGGTGAGCCTACTTCGTCGTGGACAGTGTTCGATCAGAAGAGCCTCGAGCCAAGAGGACAACTTATATTCAGCAATCGTTCCTATCAACGCACCAGCTACTACAGCAACAGGTCAAATAGTTCAGGCCGAAAGCTCTCTGCCATCAGACCCTACAATTGTGATGACTGCTCTACACACATTTGCCGCAAACCAAAAAGGAGCTCAACCCCCAGTCAATCCAATTTCTGGCGGAATTAATCCAAATTTATTTAAGATCAAGGTTAAAGGATGTGCGAAAGATCAAAAAGTCGTTGCTGCATGTAAACCTCCGCCTGAAACAAGTGGTGCTAGCAATGATTATATTTTTTTAGTTCTGGAAAAATCTGAATGCCAAAAGCAAGTTCAACCATTTCAAATTCAAGCAGTTGAAAAACAAGATGTTCGCAGCTGTCCTAAAATTCACGTTGCATGTTCTCTAACTCCAGGTTTTGAATGTGGTACCAAAAAAGATAGAGACAATCTTGACGATTATGCAGCTGCCACATCAGACCTCTTGTCGAGAAAATTGTTTTTTGGCGACGGGCAGATTGAAAGCGTCAAAGATTATAATCAAGTTTTCCAATATTTTGCAGATACTGCTGACGGTTGTAGCGGTGGAATTGTAACATGTGATTATGGCAACGGTGCTTCGCTAATTGGAATTCATACCGGTGAAAGTGAGCATCCAGGAGATACCAAAGCTACTTCGAATGCAGGCGCAATAATTCATAGCGGTATGATTCAGACTTTGAAAGATTGCACTCGTCTCATGCGCCAACACATCAAATAACAAACAGTGGTTACGGCAGGTCAATTTCGTGACCTTAATAATGCTAGTAAGAGTAAAAAGGATTAATTCGCGAATGATAAATTTAGTTTTTAATATCTTATTTTTTGCCAATCCTGGCATTGCTTCAGCGATGAACTCTTCGATCAATGGTTTACACGGTATGCTGGATGCCCCTGGTCAAAACCAAAATCTAGTGATTTGGAATTACGAAGGCTCACACCCCGAAACGGAACAAGCTCAACACCTCTAGGTTGGTGTCACTCTTCACACTAAAGGCCAATGCAATATTAAACCGGCTAACCCTTTCGACAAAGAATTTTTCTCAGGACTTGTTGCTATTAATGGCCCTTTCATCAATGGAACAGGGCAACTTGTTTATAATGATGAGCTTGGTGTCCCCGAAGATGGCCCTCAATTCGTCCTTACCGCTCTCCATGTAATGAGAGACATTTCTCCGAATCAAAAACTGCCAACAATCGATTCTCAAACTGCAGCCGTCAAACCCAACGTTGCCAAGATTCACATTCCAGGTTGTGACAAAGATCAAAGAGTTACAGCAATCTGTACGCCTCAAGTCAGTTCTGATCTGAAGGATGTAACAAACGATTATGTGTTTTTAGCTGTGGAAAAATCAAACTGCCAAAAGAAAGTTCACCCGCTCGAAATGAAAAGAATGGATAAAAAGACAATTCGAAATTGTAGGCAAATTCGAATAGGGCAGGTATTAAATCCAGGATCTGAGTGCGGCACTGCTGAAAATAGAAACAACTTAACGAGCTATTCAGCAGCAAGCGGCAAAATATCAGATAGAAATTTGTTTATAACCGACAGTGAGATTTATCACCTCAACGATGGCAACGATCTAATATTTTATAAAGCCGATACGACTCAGAGTACGAGAGGCGGTGGACTTTTTTGTGACGGAGGCGCCAATCGAGGTACACTCATTGGAGTTCACAGGGGCGAGGGTGAGCAAGAGACGAACCAAGGACTGGTTATCAATAAGGCGATGGAAGACACTCTAAAAAAATGCGCTGAACTATTCCGAGCAACTGAAAAATCCACTAAATAAAATTAACTCCCGCGAACTCTTTGATCATTGTGTTCATTGATTTCACTATTCTGGCCTTTTTTAAACTGCAGCTCTTACTCATTAGAAAGTTACGCATGACTAAAATTTTGTTTACTACACTACTTTGTGCCAATCCTGTTTTTGCTTCAGCGATGAATTCTTCGATTGTTGGGTTGCACGACGTTCTCAGTGCGTCGTTTCATAAAGACAACTTTGTTGCGCGTGGGTGTGCAAGTTCTCAAGCTGAAGATAAAATAAGACAACCTGGACAGTTAAAAATTGAAACTGTTAGTTTACATACTCGAGGACAATGCGCCATTCGATCGGCAACTTCCGTCCAAAACGAAGTGTATTCGGGCATAGTTGGAATCGATGGACCTATTGGAGCTGGCACTGGACAACTAGTTTATAATGATGATCTTGGTGTTCCAGAAAATGGAACTAGATTTGTTTTAACTGCGATTCACGTTATGGGAGACAATACGGTCAACAAAACGTTACCTTCAATTGATGCTAAGAGTGGAAAAATTAATCCAAATATTGCAAAGGTCCATATACGAGGTTGTGCAAAAGATCAAAAAGTTGTCGCTATCTGCAAACCACCAAGCAGTCATAAAAATGTTAACTTTGATTATGGTTTTTTAGTTCTTGAAAAGTCTGATTGCCAAAAGAAAGCTCAGCCACTTCGCATAGCAAAAGTTGAAAAACAAGAAGCTCAAAATTGTAGTCATATTCGTGTACCCCAAGTTTTGAATCAAGGAATGGAATGTGGGACAGCGGAAAACCGAGATAAGCTTTCTGAATATAATGGAGCAGCAGGGCCCTTGGCTGAAAGGAAATTATATATCGGCGAAGGTGACATGTATCACGTTAACCAAGGAGATAATCAAATTTTCTATAAAGTAGACACAACACAGGGAGGTAGTGGTAGCGGAATATTCTGTGATGATGGGAGTAATCGGCCTACTTTGATTGGTGTGCATCGAGGGGACGGACCACCTGGCAGTGAAACTAATCAAGGCGTAATTATAAATGAAGGTATAACCGAAACTCTTAAAAAATGCGCTGAGCAAACTCGAGATAAACTAAGTGAGCAAAACTAAGCAGACCAAAAAGTCATCGCAGCTTGTCCACCGCCTTCTCAGTTAAGTGGAGTAAGTTACGATTATGTTTATCTAGTCCTTGAAAAAAACGACTGTCAAAAAACTGCCCAACCCTTTCAGTTACAAGCTGTCGAGAAACAAGACGTTAGAAATTGTCCAAAAATTAATGTTTCATGTGTACTGACGCCCGGCCAAGAGTGTGGAACTAAAAAAAACAGAGAGGAACTTACACCGTATTTTGCGACCGCTCAAAACATGACAAATCGAAAAATTTATTTTGGTGAGGGAAAAGTTGAGAGTGTGAAAGATTATAGTGATTATTTTACTTATACCGCAGATACGACAGGCGGCTGTAGCGGTGGTTTGGTTACATGTGATTACGGAATTCTGCGTCGCTGATGGGAATTCATTCTGGCGAAGAAACAAATACGACAAACAACGGCGCGATTATACATAAAGGCATGATTGAGACTTTAAGAAGCTGTGTTCAGCGCATGCGCGCGCAAACCAAATAAAGACTTACGTTCAAAACATTACCAAAATTTCGTGGCCTTTGTATTGCTAATCCCTATGGCAATGATAAAGTTTCGTATGATCACTTTAATTTTTAATGTCTTACTTTTTGCCAACCCTGTTTTTGCTTCAGCGATGAATTCTTCGATCGTTGGTTTGCATGATGTATTGAATGCCTCTTTTCAAAAAGGAAATTTTGTTGCTCGTGGTTGCGGTACATCACAAGCAAATATCAGTATGCAGCAGTGTGAAAAACTTAAGGTGGACGTCACACTCCACACTAAAGGGCGATGCGATATTCGTCGTGCAACCCCACTCGAGAAAGATCTTTATTCGGGAGTTGTTGCTATCAATGGACCAAAAGTCGTGGGTACAGGACAGCTTGTTTATAACGATGATCTAGGTGTTCCTGAGGATGGATCTCGTTTTGTGATTACCGCACTGCACGTCATGGGAGATAACAGCCCTAATAAAACTTTGCCTGCAGTAAACCCGATCAGTGGAAAGATTAATCCAAATCTGGCCAAAGTACATGTTCGCGGCTGTCCCAAAGATCAAAAGGTTTTGGCAGTGTGTACACCACCGGCTGGTAAAGACCTCAAAGATACAAATAATGATTATCTGATTTTAGTTTTGGAAAAATCTGATTGTCAAAAAAACGCAAAGCCAGTCCTCCTTAAAAATATTGAAAAAGCTGAAGCTCAAAATTGTACAAATGCTCATGTAGCACAAGTTTTAAGCCCTGGATTGGAGTGTGGCACCGTTGAAGACCGAAATAATTTAACCCAATACGATGCAGCTCACGGTCCTATTGCAGAAAGAGACCTGTACTTCGGCGATAGTGGAGTTTTTCATGTCAATCAAGGAAACGATCAATTCTTTTATAAGGCTGATACTGCGCCAGGCGGAAGCGGTGGTGGAATTTTCTGTGATAACGGAAATTATCGAGGCTCGATGCTTGGAATCCACAGAGGTGACGGATCTCTTGGTACTAATCAAGGCCTATTAATAAATAATGATATCACAGGGACTTTAAAGAAATGCGCAGAGCAAACCCGTCAGAATTTAAGTGCTCAAAATTAAAATCTCGTTTTGATACATCGACCGCGAAAAACTAATTTCAATTCTTTAGTCCAAAAGCTCACTCAAGTTTTTATCAATATAAGCCGATCAAATATTAATAAATAATTGAGGGAGATCAGTTGCAATCTTTCAAAGCATCATTGGCCTTTTTTTGTCTCTTTGCTGTTTTAGGCATAAATAAAGCAGAATCACTCCAAAATTGTGCTCTTGGCGATTGCCAACAAATACCATATTCCGCAATGCCACTGAACTCAGGGGATTCGATCATTATGCCCCCCAATACTTTCGATCCAGTCTCAGAAGCTACTCCACCTGCTACAGTAGATATGCAAAGTAATCCTAATAAACCAGAGAGTAGCACAAGTGTAGATACATCAACGCACCCTTCTCGACCTGGTACAGTTACGCAATCTCGTCGAGCGCCCATTCGACAGAATAATAATCCCACATCCGGCTCCGACGACAGCTCAAGCGCCTTCGGCAAAGCCGGTGGAAACGCAGAATTCGACGCCTCCTACCTTCCATCATCACCAACGCAACCCCAACCTGCCAAATCACCAGCAACAACAGCAGCCACGCCAGCTGCGCCAAGTGAACTCGTCAACCAAGCACAAACCGCATTAAGTAATTGTCGCAAACAAGCAGCAACCGCTCGTACTTGCTGCACCAATCCGATCGCCTGCATGACAGGCTCAAGCGATGCTCAAGGCGCTTATCAAATGGTAAGCCAACTTGCAGCAGCCGGTGGAACACTCATGCTCGGTGCAAGTGGTGGAGATCCTGCACAACTCCAACAAATTTGTAATGTGATGCAAGATCTCAGTTACGGAAGCGCTGGAGCGAATGCCACTTTTGCAGGCGTTTGTTATTCCGAAAAAAGTTCGTGTCAGGATAAATGTGATCTGAGCCAGTACAAAAATCAAATAGATGGCCTCACCCCAGATGATAAAGCCAAACTCACAACAGCGATGAGCGATGCCTCAACGACTGCAGGCACTTGCCAACAACTCAACGAACAAGTCGCCCAAATGTCGAAGCAAGCAATGCAAGGTGCAGTGGGCGGAAGCCTTTCAAGTCTTTGCGCTAACATTTCAAAAGCAAGTACAGGATACTCAAACCTTGATAAACAATCGGTGTTTAACGTAGATTGTAGTTTACCAAGCAATCAAGCAAATCCTGCCTGCCTCAACTGTGGTCAGGCGCAAAATGCCAATAACCCTATTTGTAAAACTCAAACTGTGAGCAACGGTCAAAGCTTAGGCGACGGATCCCTGTCATCACTCTCTTCAAAAGCCAACTTTGGTGCGGGCCTCGGAGCTGCAAACGTCAACGCCAACGCCGGACTTGATGGCAACGGCACAGCCAAAAATATTCAAGGTGGTGCAGCGACTCCGACCACCAACCCAGGTGTGGCCGCAAACTCAGGTCAATTTTTGGGTGGCGCATCAGCCGGATCGAACTTTGGACTGCCTGATCGCGGTGGACAAGGTCGCGGTCAAGGTTACAACACCGATGTTCTTAACGGAACAAGTGGTGGTGGCGGATACACCGTGAGCAGCGTGCCTGTAAACGGAAGCCCTGGTGGTGGCGGCAATTACATGAGCACCGACAAAGACGGAAAGCCCGTAGACTTAAGAGATTATCTACCAGGCCACAGACTCGATCCAAAACGTGCGGTGGCTTCTGTTTCCAATCTCAAACATCCCGAGCTTGGCAGCAAAGAAGAAAATATTTTTGAACGCATTCACAAAGTGTATATGCGCAAATGGTATAACGGTGAATTCGTGATGGTGAACGAAAAGCCCGGTGATGGGCCTTCGCCTGAACTTTTAGAAGTGATGATGAAGCGGCCGTTGCTTCCAATCGAAATCAAAACCGGAAAAGTGTTTAAGGGAAAACTTCCTCCTGAATTAGAAAAATACATGCACAATGATCCGAAACCATCAGCCCAAATGGTACCTTCGTCCACACCACCCGTTCAGTACGCACAAACCCAAATGCAGATGCGGCAGCCCGCACAAGCAGCGATGTGTCTTCAGAATCAAAGGGTTTGCAATGCGAGTTCAAAATGCTGTGGGCATTGTCAGATCAATAAAGGTCGAAGCGACGGGATTTGCTTAAACAACTAAAACTTAATGAGTGTCGGTCGCCCACCACTCGGCGATCGGATCGATCCAACCTTTTAGAGTTTTGTTGACCCAGGCAAAACGATTCCAATACGCCACCCGATTAAAATCGGAAGTGTCGGTTCCAAGAAAATAATAATTCCACATCAACACCCGATCAAGCGCGTGAGCAATCACCACTTGCTCGTCGCGGTTTTTGGCCGCAACCATTTTTTCGACTAAGGTATCAACCGCTTTGTCTTTGATTCCACCATAGTTGTCGGACCCCAAACTGTCGGCAGAATCGGAATGCAATGAATTGATCAAACGATTTCCTGGAGAATCCGAGCCGGGCATATACTCCCAAATCGCATCGTAATCAAAATTTTTGGTCACCGCCACGTACTGAGCCTTATCAACAGTGCGCACCGACATTTCTATTCCCATCTTTGCAAGAGTTTGGCGATAGGATAAAGCAATCCGCTCTTTTTCTGGTTCGTCTAACAAAAGCTCAAACCGAAAAGGAACCTTCGTTCGCGCATCTCGCAATATCGATCCATTTTTCGTGTACTCGTAGCCCGAATTTAAAAGTTGATTGAGAGCCGCACTTTTGTGAAAGCGACTGCTCACATGCTCTTTGTAATTAAAAGGTGATTGAAATACTTCGGCAGGAATCAGATCTCGGAGTGGATTTAAAATCTCGAGTTCTTTTTGTGAGGGCATCTCGGTCGCCATCAAATCTTTTGAGCCATTAAAAAAACTGACCGGGCGCTTATAAGAATCGTAATTAAATAAATGATTGTAGGTTTCGAAATCAAAGAGTTCGGTCAAGGCTTTGCGCACGTTGCGATTTTGAAATTGGGGTTTTCGTAAATTAAAAACAATTGCGTTAGGATATTGCGAACCTTCCCATGGAACTTGGGCGTGTAAGACTTTACCTTCTTTGGCCGCCGGAAAATTAAAATCATAGGTCCAAGATTTAGGGTTCACATCAAACATAAAATCAAAAACTCCACCGCGAAAGGCCTCAAAAAACACAACGCTATCGCGAAAATATTCGAAGATAATTTTTTTGAAA
Organism: Bdellovibrionales bacterium; assembly: GCA_965199825.1. Taxonomy (GTDB): domain Bacteria; phylum Bdellovibrionota; class Bdellovibrionia; order Bdellovibrionales; family UBA1609; genus CBDATP01. The sequence goes on from OZ241329.1 coordinate 493,837, forward strand.
TGATAAAGCCCTTTTTGTGATGGCAAATCTTTGGCCCAATAGTTGTCCACTTTTTCTAATGTGATGTTGCGGCCATATTCGTATTTGGTAATTTTGTAGGGACCACTGCCTTTAAAAGGAATTTTTGAAACCAGTGGAAGTGTGGCCACATCGAGTGGGAGATCGCGATTGAGTCCATTTTTAAAATAAAAAATCACCCGATGTGGATCAAGAACTTCAACTCGGTCGACTCCTGAGTACTGCATCCGAAAATTAATTTGGCTATCGATGTCCATCAAATATTCAAAGGAGTCGGCCACGTCTTGAGCGGTAATGGGTGTGCCATCATTCCAATGGGCCTGTGAACGAAGGTTGATGATCAACCAGGTTTTGTCGTCGGCGAGTTCAAAATCTTGAGCTACTAAGGGATAAGCCGCAAAGTAATCGTCAGAGGGGCGATAGCTCAAACGGTTCAAGGTATATTGTAAAACACGATTGGGAACTGTTCCCCGCCGTGAAAAAGGTTTAAGGGTATCGAAGCTTCCGATCTGTCCCCAGGTGATGCTGCCGTGATCGACAACAGACTCATCGGCAAACTCGAACTGTTTAAAATCTTTGGTGTATTTGGGGCTTCCGTTTGAGGAAAACGAATAAACTTTGTGACTTGGACTAAGAGCAAAACCAAACTGAATCAAAAGGGCAATATATAGCATGTGTTTGGGACTGCAACATCACTGCCCTCTTGTTTAAGGTTTACATATTTCGATACAGGGGAAGTTTGTGAAAGGTCATCTTAGGAAATGTTACTCCTGCACCAATACCAATACCTGCACCAACTGTATAAAGATATCCTGGGCGATTCACACCTGACATCAAGCCGACACTCATCACATCGACATCGACGCTCACACCGCGATTAAAAACCCGGCCCGCATATTCAGAATTTTCGATTTCTTCAAGATGGGGCATTAGGGTAAAAAATAACACATGCCATTTGTATCCCAAGTAGCCTGCGATCCCGGGATTATCATAGGTCACCGAGTAGATGGGAGTGTTGATATCGATCCATCGTCCGATTTCTTTGTCGTAAACAGTCATCGATCGCACGCGCCACTCAGCGTGATTTCCGATCAACCCAACATCAAAACCTCGTAAAAACATCATGCCTTTAACTTCGGGTAAAACCCCACCGTTTGCGGTCGCAAGCGCTGAGACGACTTGCTCGGCATCTTTTCGACTCACAACATTGTGATCCATAATGCTTCGGACTAAATCTTCTTCGCCAATGATTCGGGTTGATGCATTTGCACCCGCAACCACCATAAATAAACTCAATATCAATAATTTCATAAAAGTCTCCTATGACTGCTTCATACTGGGAGAGCTTTTAAGAAACATCAAAATTGTTTTTAGAGAGAAGAAATTACTCTTGCTGACTGCGAGGTTTCGGTGGGAGGACGCGCTTGCCTTCGGTCACCTGCTTAACGAAACTTTGATACACATCTTCGTCATCTTTTTTTGATCCAAAAACTTCGGACAAAGGACGTTGTTTTGTGCCATCAGATTTAGCCTGTTTTTGTTTAATTCGAAAGCGTACAAGTCCTTGCAGTGGACGACCTTCGCCATCGCGCGCAGGCTTTTCAACATTGGTGCGACCAAACACATCCACAGTTTCGTGTTCAAGAGTAGCTTGAACCCGTTTGGTGATCAAATCAAGTCTTGCTTGGGTCACATGCTGTGCAGGAGTTCCTGTACCATAGTACACGGAATCAATATAAACGATCGAGTCCTCAAGCCCTGCGGTAAGTCCTTTGACTCGTTCCATAACGCTCGTAAATGTGGACGATGGTTCTGCTGTATCGCCACGAAATAAATATTTTTCTGGCAACTCAAAAACGATAGCGTCGGGATTGACTTCAACATTGTTGGCAAAATCACCCATGTCGTCGGCAACCATGGCCATCACGATATTTTTTGAACCGAGGGCCATCACATTTGGAGTGTAGTCCATGGGTTTCATAAAATCTTCGAGGACCTTTAACGGCTCGTTCATCAGATCAAGAAATAATTTTTCAAGCGTCAGCTCAACTCCGTAGGCCGAAAAATTATATTCGATCACACTTGGAGTTGAAAAATAATCGGCCACGTTTTTTTTGGCTTCAGAACTTTGAGCCAACAGCCACATCACAAGGAAAAACGCCATCATCGCCGTCATAAAATCGGCAAAAGCCACTTTCCAAGAACCACCATGCGCGCCTGCTGCGGCGACGGTGATTTTTTTAATTACGATGATCGGTCTTTTTTCTGCCACGATTTATGCTGCCCGTTTAGGTTCTTTAGAAGCTGTATCCATCTCTTCGAAAGTTGGTCTTTCATGTGGAAAAATACTGCGTCTTGCGAACTCGATACATACCAGCGGTGGTGCTCCTCTTTGAAGTGCAACCATTGCGGCTTTGATAACCATTAAAAATCGACCTTCTGTGCCGATGTCATTTCCCATTTTTGAAGCGATAGGAGCAATAAATCCGTAACACATCAAAACCCCTAAGAAAGTTCCAACAAGTGCGGCCGCGACCATGTGTCCGATTTTTTCAACCCCGGCATCGAGGTAATCCATCGTATGCACAATCCCCAAAACCGCTGCAACGATCCCGAGTCCTGGTAGAGCATCACCCACTTGAGAGATGGCGTGTTGAGCCGCATGCTCTTCTTCATGGGCAACCTTGATATCTTGATCTAGCAAATCATCCACATCGTATTGTGATAAGTCTGCAGACAAAGTGATCTTCATGGTGTCACACAAAAAATCAACCGCGTGATGGTTTGCCAAAAATGCAGGATAAGCTTTAAAGATTTCAGAGGATTCAGGCTCTTCGATATGTTTTTCAACTGCTTGAGGGCCGTCTTTACGGAACAATTGAAACAACTGAAACATCATTTGCAAAAGTTCGAGATACTCAGTTTTGCCAGGGCCTTTTTTTGTTAGAGCTTTGATCGCCATGCTGACCGCAGCTTTCACTGTGCCCATAGGATTTGCGATCAAAAATCCACCGACTGCTGCTCCACCGATGATCAACAACTCGAACGGCTGAATCATAACGTGGATGTGTCCACCCGCCGCTAAAAAGCCTCCGAACACACAACCTAAAACTACAAGTATTCCTACAAAACCCATATTGCTTGACCTCTTATGTTGTGTTTCGGAGATTAATGATTCGTTCTAAAGCACAACTCGACTTTCAAAGAGGACAAATGGCGAAAATAATTTTGATCCGCGGGATGTCGACCTCAGGATCTGACGATCTCGGTTTTGGCCCAGTCCAGCTTGGGCCACTGCTCGCAAAACTTCAGGACTCGCTCCTTGACCATGGGCTTAAGACCTCGACCATCGAAGATTTAGGTAACGGCAATTTGCAAAGCCATGTGGATATTGCTCTTAATAAACTTAAAATGTTTAATGAAGACTTGCATCTTGTTGGCTACTCAATGGGCGGCTTGATTGCGAGACAATGTGCCGAGCACCTAAAAAATGTGGTGGCGGTCACCACCCTTGCGACACCTCACCACGGATCTGTAATGGCCGATCTTGCGCTTGAACTGCATGAGATTAAGCCAAAGCTCTATTGGTTTATGAACACGGCGGGCTACACCTTTTCAGATAAACTTATTATATTTAACGATCTTTCAACCGCAATGATCCAAAAATGGAATGCTGAGCGGCAGTTTCCACCAGGCGTCGACGGAGGATCTTTTCAATTTTCAACTCCATCGCCCAATGCATTTATCCGTTTTTTGAATCAACATATCCCCCGAGCGCGAAAACCAGAGGCGACCGATGGTTACGTAGAACTTGAATCGCAAAAATGGATGAAGCCCTTAGGTCATTTTAAACTCGATCATCTCTCGGCAATTGGATGGAATTTTCATGTCCGCCCCAACAGGCGTGCCTTTGTGCGCCAAGAGTACAACCGATTTATCGAAAGCCTTGTGCAAAGATTAAAACATTTTTAGGGTGACCCAATGATTGCACTTTTATTATTCAATTTTGCTTTTGCCGCACTCAACCAAACCCCTTTGACCGCGACCGCAACCTTAACGCCGGCTGTTCTTTCACCCGGTGAAAATGGCACGGTCAAGCTGCAGCTCGAATTGCAAGAGGGCTTTCATGCCTATCTTGATCAGTTTCACATCGAAACAGGCAATCCCGACTTCACTCGTGTTGGCAAACTGAGCATCCAGCCGATTCATCAGTTCAATGATCCATTTAGTAAACGTGTGCGCGATGTGTTCGAAGGTAAAAGTGAACTGATCGCACCATTTGAGTTGGCGGGCGATAGCGACAAGCTCTCTTCAACATCAATAAAATTAATTTACCAAGCATGCACCAAAGACTATTGTTTATTTCCACAAACACTTTTGGTGCCGATCCATTTTACTGTGCGCCCCGCACCCGTTCAGCAAAGATCAATAAGTTTTTCTGAATCTCTTAACCGATTTTTTCAAACAGCGTTGACTAACAATCTTGCTCTCGCCTTTTTATTGGTTTTTATTGCAGGAATTTTAACAAGCCTTACACCTTGTATTTTTCCGATGATCCCGGTGACGCTTGCGGTGATTGGCGGCCGACGCATGAATGTGAGCCGGCGCACCCGATTTTTGATGAGTGTGTTTTATGTATTTGGGATCGCAATCACCTACTCACTCTTAGGAGTGGTGGTTGCCTCAACCGGTGCTTTGTTTGGTGAGATGTTAGGAAATCCCATCGTCATCGGATTGATCGCCATGCTGTTTGTGGCCATGGGAATCTCGATGGCCGGAGTGTTCGAAACAACCCTTCCGCTGTCGCTGCAAAATAAATTGAGCAACATCAAAGGCCCCTCGGGTTTTGTGGGAGCGCTCGTCTCTGGTCTGCTTGCCGGTGTGATCGCATCACCCTGTGTAGGACCGGTGCTCGTCACAATTTTAACTTATGTGGCCGAAAAGCATGACGTGGTTTTAGGATTTTCATTGCTGTTTGTTTTTGCATTGGGCTTGGGACAAATCTTTTTGCTCCTTGGATTTAGCACCCGATTTTTGGAACGCCTCCCCCGCTCCGGCCCCTGGATGGATTCGGTCAAAAACATTTTTGCGGTTAGCTTTTTTGGATTGGCCGTTTGGTATTTAAGACCTTTGCTCTCCATGCCAATTTTGTTTGTTGGGAGCGCGGTTGTTTGTTTGGTGGCGGCTTATCTGTTTCGCCAAGTTGTTGTGCGTGCCGTCTTCGTGGCGCTTGCTGTTTGCGCGGTCTATTTTGCTTTCCAAAACAAGCCAGCAGTTTCTCGTTTGGCGTGGCAACCCTATTCCGAGGCGCTTTTGGAGCGCTCTCAAAAAGATGGCAAAGCGGTGTTGATCGATATCAATGCCGATTGGTGTGTGGCTTGTCATGAGCTCGAGCTTTCGACTTTTTCTGATGCTCGAATCGAAGCTGTTTTTGGCACGATGACTTTACTCAAATTCAACGCGACACAATCTTCTGATGAGTTAGACAAAATTAAAAAGCGATACGACATTCATGGCCTTCCCCATCTTATTTTTTATGATGAGCATGGGCAGTATCGTAAAGATTTAACGCTGACTGGGTTTGAAAGCGCTGATTTGTTTTTGGGTCGGCTTGGGAAGCTTAAAGAGTAGAAAGTTTTTGTGAAATCTTTTGGCACAGGGGCCGCACATACTGATGAGGATTTTTTAAATTTCGCAGTGACTGGATCAGTTTAAAGATTTCCTGATCCTTGATCATGAGCTGATCCATAAATTCGCCATCAACCAATCGAACAAGTGCAGGGCTTAAACTGCCTTGACCATCATTAAACATGTAGCCGTCGCCCTCCGCTTTCATCGCCCAATTTCGGATGTCGATTTGATATCGAGTGAGGATTGGGAACAGCCGCGCGGCGACTAAGATTTCTTCGGAATCCAGAAGGGTGCTTATTCCGATAATGTCTTTTGGCATTGGCACTTGGTACCAAGCTTGCTGAAGTTCAAAAACCAATTCTTGAAATTCACGATTATTTCCAAACCGCAAAGGTCCAATATTTTGTGGGCCCAAAACAAATTTCATAATTCCCATTTGCGATTCGAGGTCTTCGATATCTGCGGTGAGAATATTTTTAACAAGGACGTCGAATGGTTTTTTCAATACCTCAAACTTTTTATCCTCACCTGTTTTTGAAACAACTGTCCGCGGTATCTTCGATTCAAACGAGCAGTAAACAGCGTCCGCAACCTTGAATCTTTCAGGCATTAAGTCCTTAATCTTACGAAGAAGTTCGGCAGTCACTCTTTCATGATTCAGATCTTGCAGCAGGATATTCAAATGAAGGTTGGGTTGATCTACAAAAATGGTATCGCTCTTTAGATATCCACCAATCCAGCGATAGCGTTTTTTTAAAGGCCGCATTTTTTCGAAATGAGCCCAATTGTTGTATTCAGTTTTTTTGATATCCTCAAAAAATCGCTCTTGCACTTCGGTTTCATTGTTCTTTAGTGCCTGCGCATAGTTCTGGGGAAAATCATCTTGCGAGCCATAAACCCCTGGCCAAAAAGGATAGGTAAACCAAGTTGGTCGGGCGGGTTCATGATGACAAGCCGTACATCTCCGAGAGGGTGAGCCATTGATTGGCGAGATCACAAAATTTTGTTTACGCTCCTGAGGTGAAAGATCTTCGAGTTGATTCGGGTCACGAGCTTCTTTGGGAAAAGTGATCTCACGAAACTCGAACGATTTTTGTGAATCGTTAAAACACATCAGTTCCATACGCTCAAAGTTCGCCTGATCGTCCGAGCCATTAAAGGTCAATACCATTTTTGCGTTTGAACCATAGAGCAGCGCCCGCGGATTTTCGAAACTCGAACCATGAAGCGAGCGGCTCAAATAAACCAAACTGTGATGCCGCATATAATTGGGGCGATAGGAATAGAGTTTGCTCAGTGCCGCATCAATGGTTTGCGGGGCTGGCTTTAATTGATTCAAAAACCTGAAAAATTCATCGCATGTCATTGCCGCATTCGGCAAAAATTTGTCGACATACTCACGCGCCATCGCAGGCTCGCGCGCTCCTAGGGGATTATCCTCCCTATGAAGTTTCGAAACACATGCCGATCGACAAGTACGGCAAGCAGTAGAGTGACTATCCAATATTTCATTTGTTTATTGTAGGTGGTAATTGGTGTCTGTCAATTTGTCGAAAGCGTTTGATGTCGAGAAGTTGTGGACCGCTGGTGCGGTCACAAAAAAGCATCGTCTATTTTATTTTTCTTCGGGCAAGCCAACCAAGTAGTCTTGCCCTTGCGGCACAAACTTACCGCCGCTATCGGAGTAAGTTCCACCAGCACTTTGAGGACCCATGATTCGCACCGGTACTCCAAATTCAATTCCCATTTGCTGACTTAAATTTTGCAGGAATATTTCAACTACGGATGCAACCGCTGCACTTGCACCGTTTGTCGGTCCGTAGATTCTTTCGGCAAAAAGAGCCCCTTTGTTAGTATCGCGTTCAGTCCCAACCCGTAAGACCTGTCTATGAATTGGCTGTACCATGTCGACTGTTTTGATCTCACTTCCTGACTCGAGTTGGAAGTGAATACACATTGCGATTTCATCTAAAGAAATCTTCACCGTATTCGCTCTAAGAGCTTCAACAACATTTTTGTAATCTGCTTGATTTTCGAAATCATTTGGGGTGAGAGCAAAACCAATCACCGTACCTTGGTTCGCCTCCATCACTTGAGAAAAGACCGCAGAGGCAAATTGGCCGTAGTCGAGATTTAAACAACTTGCGGCCTGAACCAAGTGGCCTAGACACATATGTGAAAGAGGTGAAACTAGAGTTGTTGCGACCACAATGGTTTCTCCCTTTCGCACTTGTGAAAGTTGCAGTTGAGAGACGATTTCTCGAACGTCTTCCAATAGGATTGATTGAGTTTTTGCCGCTTTTAAATATGCGAGCGCGGGTTTTGCGTAAGTCTTATACTCTTCCAAAGAGTTCGAATTTGCGACCAACTGGACTAGTCCAAATAAAATCTTTTTTGGTTCATTCAGTTGTGGGTCGTTAATCAGATTTTCAATAACAACAGCCGCATTTGTACCAGCCGTTTTAATTTTTTCTTTTAGCATTGTGAGATAAGCTAGATCTTTGGCAATGTCTTCAAATTCTTTGTCCGCTTCTTTTGCATGTTGCACAAGCTGTTTTGAAATATCTCTTAATCGAATTAATCTAATTTTATTTAATTCTTCTGAGCTGCTGTTGAGCTGAACAAGCTGAGCTGTTGTCTGCTGCGTTTTCCAAATCTCTTGCGCACGATCAGACATCATCTCGATTTGTTTTTTTGCCTCGGTACGTTCATACTTATAATTTAAATATGAATTACTGAGCATCGATTTTAAAAAATCGCGAATTTGCGAAATGAGTTGCTTGCTGTTAGACGAGGTCTGCGCACGAACAACAAGTGTAAGGAATCGATCTAAGTCACCCCATTGTTTTTCGAGCGCTTCGTACTCTTTTTGGTCAAAACTAAAATTGGCGTCACTGAAAATTGATCGGATATAATTTTGAATTTGTGAGCTGAGATCTACTGACCATTTTTGTAACAGTGAAGAGTCAATTTCTGCGCCCCGGACAATTTGATTAAATGCATTAAGGTCTCGGTTATATAAAAATCTGTCACTTTGTGCTAATCGCATCACTGAGCGTAATTGCCGGAGCACCTTTAAGAAAAGATCAAAATTTTCAAAAACTTCATGTTTAAAATTTAAATTTTTTAACGGAGTTACTCCATAAATTCCGTCAAGATCTAAGACGACATTTTGCAAAAGCCGCAGCCGCTCTTCATTCAATTTTAACTTATTAAAATTATTTGGTTGAAGCCCCAAAATCTCTGCCAAATAGCTTAGCTGTGTTTGACCCGATTTTATCTTAGGTCGATCGGATTCGGTCATGACACGAATGTAACCCGATAAAATTGTTGTATTTCCTGTGGCCTGCTTTAGAAAAGCAAGCTCCTCGGGGGTTAAAATATTCTTGTGGGCTGCAACCAAACGCTCAAATCTTTCAAAAACAATTTTGAATGGACTGCCCGCATTGACTAGATTTCGTGGATCGATTTCTTCCACAGCAAATGTACTTTGCCGAACTTCATTGTTCGAATTCAGGGCACCAAACAAATTGAAGCCAACAAGTAAAGATTGAGCTTCTTGCTCTGTTATCTTAAGAGACCCTGCCATAATTTCTTTTTGATAACCAAGTTCAAATGGGTAATTTGTCCGTCGAAGTGCGAGCTTTGCAAGCGCCATCTTATCCGTATTATTTAGATTTAAGATCTTGATCAAGGGAGGGACACTCAACAATGGAAATGGTGTTGGCATACGAGCAATATACTGAAATCCCAAATTGATTTTTTGTTGTCTAGAAAATTTGGACTCAATCAAAAATTCACTCATCAGACTTGTGCTGACAATATGGGATTGCACCTCAAGCTGCAGATCTGGCGAGAGGCTGAGTGCAATTTGAACCCATCTGCGTTCGATCAGCCATTTGGAGTCGGTGAAGGGAAGCTGTCGAGCGAAGTCGATCAAGCGTCGAATCGGGCCTGGGCGCTGGATTTCAAAATCTCCTTGAGACCAAATTTTCGCCACTGCAGTGAGCAGTTGAGCAATCATCTGAGGTTTTAGGCCTCGGACAATTTCCGCGGACATATAGTGGTGAGAAAAAAATGGTTCGCTTTTCAGTTGTTCTGTTAACCATTTTGTCTTTAGATCTACAGAAACACTTCCGAGATCCTCAGGTGAGGGCGATTCCACTAACGCAGGCAAGAGCAGATTCAATCGGATCAGTCGCTCTTTCAAAACTTTTGACTTACCAGATATCTGAAAAGATTCGAGTTTGGATTTTTCATCCTTATTCCAATCTGCTTGAAAAATAAATTTCGCAAGTTGGGCGGCAATTTCAAAATCAATTTTTTCGTCTGCGATAATTTCAAGAAGTACGGGAGTGACATTTGATGCGATATCTTTTGTGATCCGCTCTTTATAATTTAAAAGTCTGCCAAACAGTTCAGAATCGATTTTTTGATTTTTATGGTAATAGCCTAAAACTAATTTTAGATCCGCAGTTTCCAAAAATTTTTGAGTGGGCTCAGTCGGCTCGTCTCCAAAAGTTGATTTGAATTGAGCATAAGAAACTGGCCAGTTTTGAGCGATGGAATTCTTTAACTGATCAATGTCACCTTCAGTTAGAGGAGTGTTTTGCCATTGTCCTTTCAAAACAGATCCAAAAATTAAAATATGCTCCGGATCGCTCGTGAGCTGCAGCCATGTCTGACGATCGAGATCATTCTCCAAGGCCAAGCTGAACCACTCAAAAAGGGCCTCTCGCTGGCCGATTTGACCCGATTTTAATTCGTCAAAATTTAATATTTGAGTTCCGGTGAACTTTTTGATTTCTTGAGCTGCAGATGAAAGAATACGAACCAGATTTTCCTTGCGATTTGAGGACTCCGCACACACTTTTTTGAAAGCCTGAATTGCAATCTTTGAATTTTCAAAAAGAAAATGATGATCGATAATCCCATTTGCTAAATTTGAGCAGGCTGCATCCTTCGTATTCGGCGGCAGTTGAGTGATATCGATCCGAAGTAGCTCTATAAGCCAAGCTTCGGCTTGATTTTGAATCAATTTTTTTTGCTTGTGTAGGTCGAGTGTATAACCCTCGGGCGCTCGAGGTGGAGGCTGAACCAGAGCCAGGACGCAAGCATCGGTGCTGCTCTGAAATTTTGCTGCATGTGCGGACATCATAAAGAGCAGAACCCATGTCATACTTGTCTTATAGCAAACAAAGAGCCACGGCCAACCACGTTGGTTCTTTTTTACAACTCGGCGTTGTTGAATTATTTGTCAGTTTTGGTTTTCTTACGATCTCCAATGATTGATTACCATCGTTCACTTCTTTAAAAGTCGAGAACATACAAATTCATAAGCGGCTTGACCCAGTCGGGTGATGTGGTGACTTGTTGTTTGTCTGATCATTTTTAAGTTCGAGATTCTCCACAAGTCTTGGTTTTTTAATACCCCAATCAACTGCTGGCGCTCTTCAGCGCTTTGCTTCAAAGTGATGAGTTGTGACCAATCTTTTTGTATTATTCTATATTCGGAGTCGCTCACAATAATAGGAGGCAAACTTTCGATCAATGCCTTTCGTGTATCTGCATCTGTTGCCCATGCAACATTGAGCAATTCCCGATAAAATCCTTTTCCAATTGAAGTTTTATTTTTAATTATTGAAAGCGCGGTCTTTACTTCTTCAGATTTTTGATCGCGCAAGACACTCAATAAAATACGCTGTTGAATTGGAGTTATCCCAGTGCCCTCCACATAAGTGTTTAAAATTTTAATGCGCTCTGGACCGCCCGGTGAAAAATGATTCCATTGAGCCCAAACTTCAGGGTCGACGAGCGCCTGATTGAAAAGTTGTTTTAATTTTTTAAGACTCTGACCTTTGCCAGTTTGGCTTTGCCTTTTCACACGTTGATCGAGCTCGACCGAAATATATTTAAATAAGTCCTGCCATCGAGGATCGTTTACCAACTGAGGCTGAGTTTCTAAGAGCTCAGACATTCTACGGGTGAGCACACGCGTATTTATAAATTTGAGGTCAATAGGTTCTATTTGAAGAATGCTAAAGGCCTCATTCCACTGTTCAAGAGTCAGTTCAGTATTTCGCCTTAAATATTCTAAGTTTTTTGCCGTTTCAAATTGTGCATGATCAATATTCAAAATTGAGAGAGCAATTTGAAGAGTTTTATTTTGCACTTTCATTGTGCGACCGAGCCGTGCCGCCAAGCGCGCCCGACCTAAAATTGAAAGAGACATGAAGTCGATGGGATGATTGTTGGTCGAAAGACCTAATTCTAAAATCTGTGGCAAGTGAGATGCAGTTCTTATCTGTACCGGAATCTCTTTTGTCGAAGGAATGACATAGTAGTTTTCAAAACTCATTGTCGACGGATTTTCATCTAAATAAGAGTCGAGCTGCACCCATAAATCAGTGGCCGCAGATGCCCTTTGATTTTTTGTAAGTGATTCGGCTTTGATGGTGTCGATAATGGCGCCATCATTCATTGCTCCACCATCGAGATCTTCATCAAACGGTAGAGCGAGCTGGTCTGATTTCCAAAGCGCACTCATTCCATCAAGTAATGGTTTGACATGAGTGGCACGGAGGCCTGGGCCGTTAATTGTGATCACAAACGGAATTGATTTACCTTTGTATATGACGGGCATCACAAAAACGTACCCAACAATTTGATCGGTGATTTTGTGCCCGAGTCGGACCCAATAGGTTTTCGCTCCAGGAAGCAGAGCATGATACCCCACACTCTTGAGTGAGCAATCAAGTCCAACCGCGGCCCTGATGGTTGCAATCATGGGCGGAACTTCTTCTAGAGACATTTTTTGAGGCTTGATCGGTGTACCGTCATTTGTCCGCAGCACAAGTCTCGGTTCTACAAAGCGGATTGCAAAATTATTAATCACGCTTTGGATTTGATCTTTTTGATGCTGTGACTGAGCAAGTTTTTGAGCCTGCTCGAGCAAAGATTTGTAGTTGTGCTTAAGTTCTTCGCCACTGATATTTTCAAGACTTGATAAGAAAGCGTCTTGGTCTTCCTCAGTCGAGAGGTCGTCGAAACGTTTATGTCCCTGACGATCGAACATAAAAGGCAAAAGCGAGAGAGCATTTTGGTTTCCAAAAGTTTCAACCGCAGTTTTAAAATCTTCAACCTTGCCCTCTTCAAAAAATTTAATCGCTCGTCGCGAAAGTTCGCTCTGAATTTCTTGAAGCCCTTTTAGATCATAGCTTGAATCTGCCGCGAGAAATTGAAATCCATAAAGGTGTTGAGGTTTGATTTCCCAAGTCTCAGCAGGAATTTGTAATTCTTGATCAATACGAGGAATCGCCCGGAAGTAACCAGTGATCGATCTATTGAAAGTTGAGTTTAAGCTGTTGAGCCGCGGATAGCGGTAAAGCAAATTGAGAAAAAATCGTGTTTGCTCAACAGGGTCTTGAAATTGGTGAGGAAGTTGGGCGACGCCCATTTTGCAAAATACTAAAATGAAGAGGATTGTTTTTAGCATAAGACTCAGTTGGTTTGTTTTAATGATGAACCTAGCTGATGTTTTTTGTTCTGAGAATTTATTTTCGTCGGCACATGCGACAGAGGAATGTTCACTGTATTTAGTTTAGGTTTCTAGTGCGTTTTTTGAATTGATTCCTTTTATTGGTTTGGCCGTCAATTTTTTCGATTGGTCTTTTGGCAGCTCGTCGCTATTGATCGCTGGCAAAGATGGTTGTGGAGGAGAACTTTTCATCAAATGACAGTGCCCCAATCGACTAATCATAAAGACGATTGCTCAGCCTTGAAACTTTGGGTTTCTGGCAAATAGGATTTCGAGAGATGAAATGACCGTGCCTCTTTCGTCTCCCCGCCGGAGAAAATAGTGTTTTTAAATTTATTAAATGAAATTGCCCCCTTTTCGTTGACGCTAAAAAACATTGCGGTTTTATAACTACTCGCATGACAGTGCCCCGTTCGCGCTTAGTAAGAAAAAATTGAGCTGCTAAACCTATCGAATGACATTGCCCCCTTCCACTAACTCTAAATAAATATTGAATAAACAATTGCCTAAACTAAATAGTAATTATATACTTCAGCAATGAAACAGCAGCCTCTTTTTAAATTTAAATCTTTAAAATCTCATGGTGGGGTTGTTAGCAAAGGCAAAAGAAAATCAACGAGACCCCTCAACAAAAAACGACTTCATCATGTGGTTATGAAGTCTCAATACGCGAAAGGCGTATATAGTTTTAAAAACTCGAGTCATCGTCAAAAACTTGAACGACTGATTTATAACAAAGCTAAAATTTACGGCGTCCGCATTTCTGAATTCGCGAATGTGGGAAATCATTTTCATCTTTTAATTCGCTTTCAAAGCGTTCATCTCTTAAAAAATTTTTTGAAAGTGACGTTGGGATTAATTGCACGAATTGTGAGCAAAGCTCAAAAAGGTAGAAAATTTGGTAGATTTTGGGATGGGCTTGTATTTACACGCATCGTTTCCAAGGGAATTGATGAAGCGCGAGTCGTTGATTACCTCAGTGCAAATATCATCGAATCGGAGCTGGGAAATTTTTTTCGTTATCTTTTTGAGGAGGAGCAAAAAAAGTATTGGAAATCGAAGACGAAAAAACGCCAAGCTTTGTAATTACGAGATGTTTAAAATTAGCCTTCGAAGTTTGATTCCAACCCTAACTTCATTTATTTCACCGCCGGAGATTTCGCTAAATCCAAAACAACACTGCACCCCCCACAACCTCAGCACTCTAAAAAAACTATCGCTTCCGCGCAGCCTCCTGCAAAAACGACCGAGCATTCATCAACTGCATCTCTTGCTCGTTTAAAATTTTTTGTAAGCTTTGAAGGCGAACTTCGTAGGTTTGGAGCATCGACGCATGACGATCAACCAGATCTTGAACTTTGTGATCGGCCAATTTTCTTTCGCCCAAGCGCACGGTCATCAATTGCAATTTGTCGGAAGTGTCAGAAATAAATCCCTTCACAACTTCGTCCATGCGTTGGCAAGAACCCATGATGCGTTCGATTCGCACTTTTGTGGCGTGCACCAATTCATTTTGGCGAGTTTGCATCTGTGACTGCACGCTTTCGAGCTCGCTTACTTTTTTACGTAACTGATCCACCGTTGTAAGCATGCTGCGCCAATCTTGCTCCGTCATAAACGTGGGAACGGGCGGCTCGGTCTGCCACGGCAGCCGCGGCGCTGGATCGATTGCCGGTTTTAGATCGCCGAAAATATCGGACTGGAGTTCTCTTGCCATGGCTAAAATCCCCCTCTATCGTTTGGAGTATGTCATCTGTAAATGTGTTAGCACAGTACCTTTTAAAGCTCGATCCACAAAAAAGTGTGGCGCGCATGACCTTTTATCATTTCTTAAAAAACTTTTGTGAGATGGGCGAACAGATTTCGCCCCAAATGATCAGTCAATTTTATCGCAGAGCCTTGGGCTTTCAATATTGGCAAACTCACCAAGAGATTCTCTCGCAAACGGTCGAACAAGATCTCGCATTGTTTGGCGAGCAAATGGGTTTGGCTTTTGATCCTCGTGAAATTCGCTACTCCTATCAAATCGTTGAGCTAAAAAATAATAAAGACAGCGAAGCATTGTTGCTTGGTCATGTTCAAGAAAAGTTGCGGCCTGGCGAGCGATTAAAAATGATAAAGCTCGAAGACAATCGCTTCGCAATTTTAAAACTTTTGATTTCTGGAATGCTCGAAGTCGATATTTTTACCTCAACCGCGGTGATCGATGGCCCAAAACTTTTGCCGCTCGAACCCCTCACCTCACTCAAATATTCGGCGTCACTTGAGCTTGTGCCCTACACCACTCAACTCATTGAAACCGCACCGATGACCACTTCGCGCTTTCAGCTGTATGAAAATTCTATTCAGGGCAGTACGTTGCGCGGCTATTCTCTTCAAAAGTACGAATCGCTCCAAGGCGGAGCACTTGCCCAACATTCCGAATTGTTTTTTGCGCTCAAGCGGCTTGAGCGGCTTTATGTGCAAGCTGAGTCGGATCCGTTTTACCAAGAGCTCATTGCGCTGCTCGAAAAAAGTTACAACACACTTTCGCAAGGTCATCCCGATGCGGCCAAATTGGCCGAAACTGCCATCGCAAAAGGGCAACAAGCCCTCAAATCGGCCTTTCCCAATGACAAACTTCTGCTTCTTCTGGTAACAAATATCGAATTCCTCCTCAGCCAGAAAGGCCGACGAATCGATGGCGCCAGCCGAAGCAACACCTACTCCTATAAGACTTAATCGCTACCTTGCCGAATGCGGGGTCGCCTCGCGCCGTAAAGCCGATGAGCTGATCTCAAAAGGTCACGTTCAAATTAACGGCAAACGTGTGACCGATCTCGGCACCCGCGTAAATCCAAAACAAGATCACGTGGTGCTCGACAACAAAGTTGTTAAACCCGATATAGACAAAGTTTATTTAATGTTTCACAAGCCCGAAAATGTTTTAACAACGTTGTCGGATCCTGAAGGTCGACTGACCATTGCTGATTACATGCGTAAATTTAAACGACGGGTTTTTCCGGTTGGACGTTTGGACTGGGACACCGAGGGCTTATTACTTTTGACGAACGACGGCGAATTCGCCCAGCGCGTTGCGCATCCTTCCGAAAAAGTGACCAAGACCTATATGGCTAAAGTCAGTGGCCAACCTTCGGTGGCGCAGCTCGAAAAACTTAAGCGCGGCGTCTCAATTCCTGGTGGCGGCCGAGTGCATGCCGACCATATTGAGCGGGTTAAAAAAGGTTCCAAGGCTTACGACTGGATCTTGTTGGTGATTACCGAAGGAAAAAATCGACAGGTTCGACACATGTTCCAAAAAATCGGGTATGATGTTCTTAAGTTGAGGCGCGTGTCGATCGGGGGACTTAGGCTTGGAAGTTTGCGTAAAGGCGAATTTCAGTGGCTCACTCCCAAAGATGCCGCTAAAGTTTTTGAGATGAAACACGTACGTGAAAAGCGTGTGGGGTCCGACAAAAAGAGGGGATAAATGTCGATTCAAGCCAAGAAGATTCTTGCAATCAAACTGCGCAAATTGAGCGAGCTGGTTGTGTGGACCGGTGCACTTCAATCGTTACGACAAGCCTATCCCGAAGCCGAAATTCATGTCCTGATTCCCGAAGAGATGAGCTACGTCTTTAAAGATTTCCCAGTCATTCAAAAAGTTCATCTTCTTCCATTAAACAAAAATTTTGCTCTGATCAAAACGCTGTGGAAATTACGCCGCGAAAATTTTGATTTGGCTTTGGCGTTTGATTCTTTCCCGGGCCTCAGCCGCTGGCTGAGACTTACCCGAGCAAAAGTAATTTGTGCGCACGAACATTTGCGTAAGAAAAAAAATCTGACCTCTCACCTTGGTGTCGATAACCCAGGTGAACTTGCCGACAATCTTCATCTCGACAGCAAAGTATTATTTGCGTTGGGAATTCAAAACAGAATTTTGCAGCCTCGCATGTTCGTGCCTGAGCGTTTGCGCAAGCAAGCTTTTGAGCGCATGAATTTTTCTTATGACAACCGTGCCGGCAGCTCGAAGGTGGCCCTCTTGCCCGGCGCTCATCGCGAGTCCAAGCGCTACCCTCGTGATCTGTGGCTTCAAATGCTAGATGCTTTGCTCATGCAAAAAGATATCACTCCTGCGGTTTTTGCCGATAAAGCCTTGGCTGAAGAATGGAACTTGCGCGCCGAGTGCTATCGCCGCGGTGTACGATTGTATGATGATTTGAAACTTGCCGATTTGCTCTCGTATCTCTCATGGTTTCAAGTTGCGGTTTGCAATGACTCCGCCTCGCTCCACTTAGCCTCATCGGTGGGAGTCCGAACGCTTGGTCTTTTTGGCCCTGGAAATCTCGGGCGCGAGCATGGCTACCCACGAGAGGCGCATTATATTTTGCGCAACAACGTCGATTGCCGCACCGAAGGCCCCCGCGAAAACGAAAAGTTTCAGCACTGCAGCCTTGAACAATGCAGTCATATGACTTGCCTCAGAAACATTGCGCCCTCGCGCGTGGTGCGTGGGGTGAGAGATTTGATGGATGTTGTGCCGCATGTTCATCCGCGGAAGAAGGCTTAGCGCGCAAGCCAATCTTGAAGCATGACTATACAGTTCTTATATTCGCGGCCGATATAGTTTTCTAAACGTTCTGCCTCTTCGCGCAGATTTGATTTTTTTCCCACTCTGATTGCGCGCCTTGCAACGGCCACCATTCTTAAGCGAAAAAGTTTTTCGAATCCCTCTTCAGTTTGCCGCTTTTTACCACGTGCTATTTTATCCAATAATGAAAAAAGATTTTCCTCTGCTGGCTTATCATAAGTTTCAAAAATCCTTTTTAAGAGATCCAGTGAACCGACCGTCCCGCTTTCTGCCACAAGTCTTAAAAAATAAGTGAGTTTTTTGCCGCTCCCATTCATTGAGAGAAAAGACCCAGGCGCTGAAAATTTGAGAAGTGAAGGCTTAAAATTTTTTGCGGTAAGTTCATTGTGCTCGGGATTCAAAATTAAGCGCGCAATTTCATAATGTCTTTTTAGCAGTGGAGTCTGGGAGAGCTGATCAATCATTTGATAAAAAGCATAAGGATCAAACACAAGAGTTTCTGCTTGTTCAGAGGACTTAACCTGTAAATCATTCGGACTGGAGTAAGCAAAAGAAGACTGCAGAACCAAAGTAATTAACGAAATAAAAATTGTTTTCATCAACTCGATATACCGATCGGAATAAGATAAGGAAACAGAAGATTTTATAAATCACTATGACATTACATATTTCATGTGCGGCCGCCCTCAAAAGTTAAAAGAGTTTTTTAAAGAATCCTTTTTGAAGGTAGTTAGACTAACTTCTTAGGAATATCTGGAGTTTTATTGTGTAATTAAAGGCCCACGCGAAAATGAAAAGTCTCACCACTGCCGCCTTGAGCGGTGCACTCCTATGACTTGCTTTCGCAACGTCGCGCCTTCGCGTGTGGTGCCGCATGTTCATCTGCGGAAGAAGGCCTAGCGAATGTCGTGCCCGCTCCCAAGAAGATGATCGCGCTTGTAAACTCTGGCAGGACATTCAAATTCCTTTTAAGGATCGCATCTTATTTGTCGTGCCCGCTAGGTTTAGATTAAACAAGATTCTCACACCGCCGGAGTTATCATCGTGCCCGCTTACCTAAATATTAATTAAATCCTTGACGACTTTTTTGATCCTTTTTTTAACGAGGTAAATAGGCTTTACGACTTTCTTGATTTTTAAAGTCAAAAATTCCAATGATCTTTGTTTAGGGGCAAGAAAGTTGTACTTCTGATGATGCTACGAGTGCTGTGGTTGGCAGCTGAAATCTCATTCTAAAATGTCGTGGTAAACTCCTCCTTAAAGAGGAGATGTTTATGAATCACGAAATCATTCACTTCAACGCGATGAAAGCTGCCGATCGACACCGCCAAACAGAATTGCAACTGCTTAATTCTTTAGAAGAGGTTTGGAAAAACAGAACCTATTATAAATACGGATGTCGCTCATTGTTTGACTATTCAGTTTCAAAACTTGGGCTTTCTGAAGAAGTCGCGAGCATTTTTAATAAGCTGGCCAAAAAATTTACCGAAGTGCCTGAGCTTAAAACTGCGATTGCTTCAGGAAAAGTTTCGGTTTCGAAAATCAATCGAATCTGTAGCGTGGTGGACGAGAACAATGCTGAGTATTGGCTCAAGGTTGCTGAAGGCTCTAAAAGAAATTTGGAAAAACAAATCGCATTGGCTCATCCCGAAAAAGCTATACCTGAGCGGGCACGATTGAAAGCGGTGGGTGAAACATTGAGGGTAGAAATTAAATTTTCTGTCACCGAAGAAAAATTTGAATCACTCAAACGTGCGCAAGATCTTTTAAGCCAAAAACTAAGGCGACCAGCGACTCTCGAAGATTTAGTGAACGAAGCAACCCAGCTCTTTTTGGAAAAGCACGATCCACTAAAAAAATCGTGCCCGCCAACCAAAACCGAAACACTCAGTACTGTTGTAAAAAGAAAAGTGCATCACCAGTATCAAAGCCAATGCACTCATAGAGACGAAAAAGGCAATCGATGTACAGAACAGCGATTTCTTGACATCCATCACATCATTCCGCAATCCGAAGGCGGCACACACACTTTAGAAAACCTCACATTGTTGTGCGCGGGCCACCATCGTGCCCATCACGTTCATTAAATGGAATATGCTAAGTATTTTAATCTGCTTGCAGACTTAGGTACGAAAGCTACGGCTGCGCGCGAAAGCTAGAATAAACCGCAAGCCGCTTTTCGAGATCCTTTAATCGCTCTTCCATTCGCGCGTTGAACTCGTTGAGTTTGGCTCGGAGTTCGGAGTTGAACTGCAAGCGGTCGGCTTGTTCTTTTTCGAAATATTCTTTTCGGCGTACACCTTGATCGGCGATCAGTGAGGGAGTGGTGCGACCTTCGCGCTCGACTTTTAGGGCTTTTGAGAAAGCTTCGGCGTTGGCTTTTTCTACCGCGGTGTAATGGGTGCGCCGGTTGCGGTCTTCGCGGTTGAATTTTTCGCGGGCTTCTTGCTGCATCGAAATAAATTTTTGTTTGATCTCGGCAGGCGGCAGATGTTGTGACATCCATTCTAAAACTTGTGCCTCATCTTCGTTATGGGCTGGCTCTTGGACGATGGGTTTTGGGGGCTCGATGACGATCTCACGCGACTTGCATCCAGCTAAACAAAGTAAGACGACTAGACTTTTAGTGAACATGGCAAATTCTTCCTTCTGACAAAAACCAAGATTAGATTGTTCAACACAAATGCCGCTCCGGACAATCTTATTTGGGAGTTATCCTAAGAGGAATGATGTTTCTTAAAAGATTTCAGCCCACTTCGCTTTATTTGTCTCGACGCTCGCGCTTAGTCGATCGCGGGTTTCAGTACCGCTACACTTTGATCGTACTGAGTTGCGCCACACTCGGAACCGCTGCGGCCCTTTTACCCATTTATTATTTTACGAATCAAAATTATCAGATCTTTTTGCAGCTCGCTTCGGATCAAGCCCCTTCGCTTATTAATTCTTTGGAGCGCGAGCAAACGTGGTTGCAAATCATTTTGAGCACCACTCTGTTGGGCACGACCGTGTTCTTTTTTGTTTTGGGATTTAAAATTACCAATCGAATCATGGGGCCGCTCAAAGTTTTAAAAAACCATTTGAAACAAACCTGCCGTGGTAATTTTAAACAAGCTCCCATCAAGGTTCGCGACAATGATGAGTTTCAAGATTTGATCGAGACCTACAATTATTTTTATCACTCGTGCCAACTTGCTTTAAAGCGAGACCTTGAGCTGTTAAGAAAAATTAAAGTTGATCCAAAAAATCGAGATGCTCATCACGCTTGGGTGATGTTGATTGAGGAAAAAACTCAGCAGATCGAAACTAGTCCTTCGACTTTCTTAAAGTCCGTTGAATCTCTCGATTCACGTCGCGTGTCTTAACGTCTTGGCGCTTGTCGCCTTTTTTCTTGCCGCGAGCCACACCGAGCTCAAGTTTTGCGATTCCTTTTTTAAAATACATTTTTAAGCAAACACAGGTCAGACCCTTTTCTTGAATATTGACCTGAAGATCTTTGAGTTGGTGGGCATGCAATAAAATTTTGCGTAGGCGCTCGGGCTCATGATTGTTGTAGGACGATGCCATATAAACGCCGATATGGGCTTTTTGCAAAAACGCTTCGTGACCTTGAAAGGCCACATAGGCATCTTTGAGTTGGAGTTTGCCATCGCGAAGGGATTTGACTTCGCTCCCCGTGAGCACCAGGCCCGCCTCGAAAGTTTCGATGATTTCAAAATCGAATCGAGCTTTTTTATTTTCGGCAATAATCTTCACAGAACCTCATTATAAAGCATCAGAAATTGATTGGGAGTCAGTGCTTCAGCCCGAATATCTAATGAGATCTTGAGTTTGGCAAAGACCTCGTCAAGGGCGCCGTAGACATTTAAATTGTTGATTAATTTTTTGCGTCGATGTGAAAACGCGACCTTTGTGAATTTTAAAAATCCTGGGGGTAAAGTTGCAATTCGTGAAAACTTTAAAACTCGCGATGAGATATTCGGTGCAGGATAAAAACATTTAGGTGAAGCATCCACCACCCGCTCAACCTTGAAGGCGAGCTGGGCGATGACCGAGAGCAAGCCATAATCTTCGGTGCGCGGTTTTGCCATAATTCTTTGGGCCACCTCTTTTTGAAACATCAAAATCATATGTGAGATCTCTGTTTGTAGAGCTTGGTCGATCACCAAACTTGCCGCAATTTGATAAGGAAGATTTGAAACCAAACACGCATTTGGTTTTAAAAAATTCCAATCAATTTTAAGCGCATCCCCTTCAATCACCTCAAAGTTTTTTTGGCGCCAAAATTCTGAAAACTGGGCATCCATCTCGATCAGCAAAACGGGTTGCGGTAATTTTTCGGTAATTGCGCCAAGGCCTGGACCAATCTCGATCAATTGCGAAAATGAGAGGCTACTGACCGCATCCACAATTTTTTGGATCACCGCGGTCTCGATTAAAAAATTTTGTCCAAGACTGCGCTTAGGCGTGTGATTGAGTTCTTCGAGTCGGGCTTTTAGAATTTGAAGTTCGCTCATTGAAATTCCTGTGGCGAAAGGCGCGCCAGTGGCCCCAATTCTTGGGTCGAAAATTGGCCCATGGCCATACGCTGAGCTCCTACATAGGCCACCATCGCCCCATTGTCGGTGCAATAGCGCGGAGGTGGTATAAACATTTTTTTATTACAGCTCGCGGCCCACTCTTGGGCTTTTAGTCTCAAGCGCGAGTTGGCCGAGACGCCCCCGGTGATCACCACAGACTCCGAGTCGCAAGCCGCCTTTGAGAGTTTTGAAATTAAACTGTCGACAATAGCCTCTTGAAAGCTTGCGCAAAGGTTTGCTTTTTGCGATTCAATTTCAATTGCGTTCATGCCTCCGAGTTGTCGAGCCGCCGCCGCTTTTAATCCAGAAAAACTAAAATCAAAACTTTTTGGGATGGCTCGTGGAAAATCAAAACTTTTTGGATTACCTTCTTTAGCCAAGCGATCCACCGCAATTCCACCCGGGAAACCGAGACCAAGCATTTTGGCAAACTTATCAAAAGCCTCACCTGCGGCGTCATCAAGAGTGCGGCCGATGATTTTGTAGCGCCCTATACCTTCGCACACATAAAGCTGGGTGTGCCCGCCACTCACAGCGAGAGCCACGTAAGGAAAGTGAAGCTCGGACTTTGCAAATTCAGAATCGAATAAAAATGGCGCAAGCAAATGGGCTTCGAGATGATTGATTCCTAAAAATGGTTTTTTGAAATTGAGTGCCAAAGTTTTTGCTGTTACCACACCCACCAATAACGAGCCCAAAAGGCCTGGTCGGTTAGTGACTGCAAGTGCATCAATATCCTCAAAATTAAGGTCGATCTTATTTAATGCGTGCTCGATCAAAGGCAATAAGGTCTCTGAGTGATTGCGGCTCGCAATCTCTGGCACCACGCCGCCAAAAGGTTGATGAGCCAAATCTTGATTGGCCGAAACCAGCACATGCACATAGCCTGTCATGTCGACCACGCTGACCGAAGTATCGTCACAGCTGGTCTCTATACCTAAAACTTTTTTTATTGTGGTCACAAGACTATGACCACTAGCACATTTATTTACGGGCTTTGAGTAAAGATTTGGCCTTTTTCGCCTCTGGTGAGCTTGGATATTTTTCTACGACCTCTTCAAGAAACGTTTTGGATTCCGAAGTCATCCCCAATTCTTTAAAAGCCATACCGATTTTTAAACTGGCCTCAGCAAACTTTTTACCTTTGGGATTTTTCTCACGGTAGCGTTGAAAAATAACGATGGCCTCTTTGTACTCTTTGGCGTTGAAGGCGTCTTCGCCATCTTGAAATCCATTTTTGTCGACTTTAGGAGCGGCACTTGGTTTTTTAAGCGAATCCAGCTCAGCATTAAGAGCCGCCACTTGGCTTTCCATTTTGACCAAGGCTTCTTCGTAGGCTTTGAATTTGTCGTTGGATTCGTCTTTGCCATGCAATTCGGTTTGTTTTTGGAGAGCGGTTTGAAGTTGAACCACTTTATTTTCGGCCTGATCCACCCGACCGTTGAGCACCCGAATTTGTTCGTCATACTCTTGCTCGCGCACAACTTCTTGAGCGTGGGTCTGCTGCATAGTTGAGACTTGGTCTTGCAGATTGGTTTTTTGTTCTTGTTGCTCGCGCAGTTCGGCTCTGGTGGTGAGACATCCGGTTAAAAAAAAGCTTAGCAAAATAAATCTCATGGAGGTGCTCCTTGGCCGCTCATAAACTTTTTAACTCGTGCGGCGGTCTCGGCTTTTTCGGCCGTTTTAAGTGCGCTTAAAAAAAGTGGTCGCGCTTTATCAAAATTATTATCGTGGTAGTTGCGTTCAGCTTGGCGAAAGTATTCATCAGCTTGTGCCCAGATCAGGGGTGATAGGCGCGGGGCATCGGCCTCCCGAGCGCTTTTGACTGCAGCTCGGGCCAGCACGTAATCCTCATATGGCGGGGGCGATGCACAACCGACCAGCCCTGCCAACGTGAAGAAAACAACGAATCTCATTTATTTAGGTAATGGAACAAAATTAGCGCGACGGTTTTTAGCCATACCCGCTTCGGTATTGGAAGTATCAAGTGGCTTTTCTTTTCCGTAAGAAATAATTGTCAAGCGATTGGCACTGATGCCCAATGACTGAAGATAATTTTTAACCGCTTTTGCACGACGCTCACCCAATGCCAAATTGTATTCGACAGATCCACGCTCATCGGTGTGACCTTCAACTTGAACCGTGGCTGAAGAATTATTTTTGATCCACTCGGCATTGCTTGCCAAAGTTTTGCGAGCTTCAGAACTGATCGATGCATCATCATAAGAAAAATGCACGGTCTGTAGACCTTTGATATTGCCGCTATCTGATCCCTGAGCATCAAATTGCATATCTTTTGCGCCGATGTTGCTATCTGCAGACACATCGCCATTGCCGGCTTGATCATTCGCTTGTTTTTTACTACCGCACGCTACGCTGAATGCGAAAGCTAAGCTGAGAATTGAAAGATTGAGGACCCGAGTGAATTTCATAGTTGTCTCCTTAATATGGTTATACGCTGCCTATTCTAGAAGACTCAGCATTTTTGTCAAACTGAAGGGCACTTGCGCGAGATTTTTATTTTGAATTTTTAGAATCTGGTGACGAGGTCACTTGCTTGACTTTCAAGCTTCAACACGAAATCATGATGCTGCGCGGAGGGAATTTAAAAATGGATAAGCTCGATTGGATTAAAGAGCTCGTGTTAGCCGAACAACAGATGGAAGAATCTGGGGTTGTCGACTTCACCGCAGGATTCGATCCACAGCTTTTGCTCGAAACCCAAACTCTCGAGTTTATGAATAACCTCAAATCCGCACTGGTTGATGCCTCATCGGCGTTCAATCAAATGAAACCCTCGGCACTTGGACATATCAAAACTTACGGAATCTCAAAAACCAAAGCCGATTTTATGTTGTTTCGTAACGGCTACAAATTGATCTTTTCGGTTCGCCAACCCGGTATGATCGGGATTCGTTTGCACACGCTTTCGTCCACTTATCTTCCCGGCGCAGCCTCGATGGAAGAATCTCTTGAGCAAGCGAGCGAAGATTATTTAAAAGCCCGTTGGGGCGCTTTTGGTGAGCTCAAGTGGACCTACAAAGATCATCCTGTGAATATCGAGTATATGGTGCGGTATTACATGACCCGGTTTATTCGCGAGAGTACGCGCTAGCGAGTAAGGGTTGGAGAACGGATTTATTAAATCGCTTGCCTCTTAATCGCTTTCTCAAGCAGCACATTCAGACGCAGAGCCTGAACAAAATCAAGTTCGACCTCATCAACAAAGGTTTTGGAACTAAAAAGCTTTATCGGAATTTCTTTAATTACTATAAATCTTTTAAGTTTAATTAATTCTTTGTCTTGGCTTTCGGGATCGAATCCTCTTGGAACTTTTTTTTGTTTTTCAGACTCATCAAAGCCATTTTTGAATCTGGATTTGAATGCTTTGTTTTTGAGAAGCATCTTAAAAGGAGTGGCATCGTTCGCCATGGCCTCACGGATCGCCCGAAGCTGACGAGAGCTTGGAAAGTAAAGGCCGCCCGCCACAATAATTCCATTAAATTCAGGTCCGTTTGGAAACATCCCGAAAAAGAGATGAGGATGTTGCTCAAAGCGGAGCACACTTGGTTTTGCAATTGAAAGCGACAAATAGTTTTTATTTACAGGCTCGCCTTTGCCGATCTTATGAGAGGGGCGCTTGATGCGCCCTATCCCCTTGGTGGGAAAGTGATAACCATGCGCTTTTAACGCCAGCCGATTTTTAAGCTCACAAGCGAGTTCGGTAAAGGGCTCTTTGACCCATTTTAAATAATCTTTTTGGTGTTTGGTTAACCACTCTTGATCTTTTTGACGGCCGGCTTGTGAGAGAAAATCGAGAGTCTTTTTTGAAAATGGCATTGGGTTCCTCTGGTGCTCGGATGATACCCAAATTTTTTAGTTTTTGAACAGAGATTATTAAGTCTTCGCCCAAGCCGGCAATTGCTCCACATCAAACATCAACTGGGTGCGGTTCACTTTCGCGATAAATTCCAACTGCTCGCGTGGCAAATCCACTTGATTGGCGATGGCCTCGATGTCTTGGCCCCGATGGGCGAGTTGGGCGGCTTTGACATACTTGATTGTGTTTTGGCGCTCGATGATCTCTTCGTGGGGAATGCGGTCTTGAAAAATTTCGGCAACTTCGCGGCTGCGCTCCATGCTGCCCTCAACTTCGCGAATCACCTTTTCGGCTTCAAAAAGTTTGGTTTGGAGTGAGCGAGATTTTTGATCGATCAAGTCGGTCAGCTGAGTCACTTGTTTTTCGGTGCGATCAGAAAGATCTTCTAATATCGCAATCTTGCTTGTGAGGAGTTGAAGACCTTTTGAGAGACGCGCGTCTTCTTTGGGCGAGCGCTTGGATCTTTGCCACAAAATGAGCGAAGATCCAATTAACGACAAATTTAATACGAGTTGTAAAAGCAGCCAAACAGTCATCTCTCTATCTTAAAGCACGGTGTAAATGCCGCGCAATAAGACGAAGGTATAACTTTAGCCTACAAAAGACTGGATGCGGTCTAATGCTTCGGTCATCTTTTTTGAGTCGAGGGCAAAGCTCAGGCGCAAGTATCCATCTAGACCAAACTCGATCCCGGGGACGGCTGCGACCAAAGATTTTTCGAGCAGCAGACTGGCAAAAGTTTTTGAATCCTCAATCACCACACCATGAAGTGTTTTGCCAAAAAAACTACGAACATCAAGCCAAGCATAAAATGCTCCAGCTGGAGGATTCATCTGAAGGCCAGGGATTTGTGCGACTTTTGCAACAATCAGATCGCGACGCTTTTTTAACTCTTCGAGTGCTAAGCGATTGTCTTCGTCACATTTTTGTAAGCCCTCGACCATCGCATATTGGGTAAAGGTTGCGGCACAGCTCACACTTTGACTTTGATAATTGGTCATCGCATCGATTAATTTTTGTGGACCAAGAGCCCAACCAATTCGCCAGCCCGTCATCGAATATGTTTTTGATCCGCCGTTAATGCAGATCACTCGCTCTTTGAGTTGCGGAGCCACTTGCAGTAAATGCGGCGCCATCTCACTGCCATCAAAAACCAAACGGTTATAAATATCATCGCTCAACACAAATACTTGAGGATGTTTTTCTAAAACGCGCGCCAGTTCTTTGAGTTCCTCGGCACTGTAGGTTTCGCCAGTAGGATTGCTCGGTGAACACAAAATCAGAAGCTTAGTGCTGGGAGTAATATATTTTTCTAAGAGCTCAGGTGTGAGTTTGAAGTTGGTTTCTGCAGGACACTCCGCAATCACAGGCAAACCACCCGCAAGCTCGGCCATCACAGGATAACTCACCCAATAAGGTGAAGGGATAATCACCTCATCACCGGGATCAAGCAGACATTGCAAAGCCGAAAAGATCACAAACTTTGCACCACTCGAAACGGTCACTGCCGAAGCTTTGTAACCCACACCCAATTCGTGCGACGCGCGTGCGGCCAAAATTTCTCGCAAAGGTAAAATTCCATTTGAGGGAGCGTATTTTGTTTCGCCCCGTTCGATCGCAGCGATCCCTGCTTTTTTAATCAGCGGATATGTGTCCCAATCGGGCTCGCCGACCGAGAGTGAAATCACATCTTGTCCTTGGCTTTTAAGCTCTTTGGCTTTGGCGTTGAGGGCAAGTGTGGGCGAAGGTTGAAGTGAGGCAGCTCTTTTAGAAAGCATTGTCTTATCCTTTATTTATTTTTTTATGCAAAGCTTGCGCGACCGGCGGAGGGACTAGAGTTTTAAGATCACCGCCGAAACTTGCAATTTCTTTGACCATTCGTGAAGAGATATAACCGTATTCGGGTCGAGTAAATGTTATTAAGGTTTCAATCGTAGGTTCGAGTTTTTTATTTGCAGCCGCGACCGCCGATTCGTATTCAAAATCTGACATCGCCCTTAATCCTCTTAGGATCACCTGAGCTCCAATGCTTTTTGCAAAATCGATCGTGAGGCCGTTATGAATTTGGACATCCACTTGGGGCAAGCAGGTTTTAATCAAAGCCATGCGCTCTTCTGATGTAAAAAGTGAATTTTTTGAGCTCGACTGGGCAACAACCACAGTAAGTTGATCATAAAGTGGCAATAGCCTCTCAATAAGATCGATATGACCAAAAGTGATGGGATCAAAGCTTCCCGGATAAATCGCTGTCCTGCGCATAGAGCAAAAGATTTTTATCACCAAACAATCGACGATCCAAGAGTTTAAATGGCGGATAATGGTCAAGGGCTTGCTCTTTGATGGTGGCCTCGATGGCGATCAAAGTCGATGCATGAAAAGTCTGGGGATTTTGGGCAATTGTTGAAAGCGCCTTATCGGCCCACTTGCGTGGAAAGGGCGGATCGACAAAGATCACATCAAAAGTCTGCTCATTTTGTTTTATAAATTTAAAAGCATCATGGTGAACCACCCGATACTCAGTGGAAGGTATTTTTAAAAGATTTAAATTTTCTCTTAAGAGTTGAATCGATTTTTTATTGTCATCTACAAATGTGACATGCTCAGCACCGCGAGACAAAGCTTCGATACCTAAATTTCCGGTGCCCGAAAAAAGATCCAACACTTTTGTGTTTGGAATATCAAACATCAATTTGTTAAACAAAGTTTCTTTAACCTGATCAAGTGTTGGACGAATGTGTGGAAGTTGAAATGCCTTTAAGCGGCGGCCTTTAAAACGGCCTGAAATGATTCGCATGGCGCAAGTCATCTCACAAAGCCAAAACTAATTCCTCACCTTTCGTAAACACTGAAAAAATATTATCAAATGGTTTAGGAATAAAAAGATCAGCCCCATTGAGAGTGTTGGGATCAAACTCGCCGGAGTATGCCGAAATCAAAACAACCTTTGCTGAAGTTTTTTCTTTTACCTTTTCAAGCACTTCGGGCCCGGTCATTCCTGGCATCAGCACATCCAAAAAAACCAAATCGGGCTGGGTTTCGATCCACATCTCCAAACCTTTTTGACCATCACAGGCATCAAAGGCTTCATGCCCCCGAATCTCTGCTGCTTTTTTTAGGGCTTTGCGGATTAAGAGTTCGTCGTCGATGATCAAAACTTTCATTTCATTCCTACTTTTGGCAAACGCACAAAAAAAGTTGTTCCGGTTTGGTCGCTCACAAAATCGATTTTCCCTTGCGAGCTTTCAACCACCCGCTGGCACATGCTGAGGCCAAGGCCTGTTCCGCCGTTTAAGGGTTTGGTGGTAAAAAAAGGTTCAAACACTTTATGTTGAATATTTAATGGGATGCCTTTGCCCGTATCACTCACCATTAGTTCGGCATGAGCCCCTTTGTCATAAAGTGCAATCGTGATGGTGCCGCCCTCTTGCATGGCTTGGCAGGCGTTGACCACCAAATTAAAAACCACTTGCTGCATCAGTTGTGCAGGTACGAGCACCATCAATGGATGTTCTGAAAATTTGATGTCGCTCAAAAATAAGCCCATCGCGGTTTTTAGCAATGGCAATGTGCGCTGAACCAAATCGTTAAAATCCACAATCATCACATCGGGATTTTGGCCTTTTGAAAACTCGAGCAGATTTTCGATAATTTTTTGGCAACGCCTTGCTGCCTTTTCAACTTCTCGAAGATCAGCCGCCAAAGTTCCATCCACACTTGTAAGTAAGATTTCGGTAAAGCTACAAATTCCTGACAGAGGGTTATTGAGTTCGTGGGCAATATGACCCGCAAGATGACCGACTGCCACCATCTTTTCATTTTGAACCAGCTGACTTTGGAGCTCGATCGATTTTGTGACATCCACATAGTGATTTACAAAAGTTAAAGCTTCGTTTTCAAAAAAGATGGGATAGGTGTGCAAATCGTAAGTGCTGCCATTCCTTCGTACACGCCCCTCAGAAGAGGTTTGTTTTTTGAGTGCAAGCGGAAGCACACAGCCATCACAAGGCTCAGGGTTACCCGCAAAATGGATATGACATTTTTTGAGCGAGACATCCTCAGAAAAATGTCTGTTTGCCCGTAGCAACTGAAATTTATCGCTCACGATGGCAATTGGATCTTTAATGCCGTCAAAGGTTTGCTCCCACAACAGGCTTGTGCTCTTCAGCTCAGTGTCTGACAAAATGCGATCAAGAGTGAGGCTCAAAGCTTCAAGTCGAAAACTTAAAAATGTCACAAAGCGCTCGCACTGAGCCGAGTTTTTTGAGTGCTCAAAATACAATACCGCTTTACCGCCACACAAAGGCACAGAGACTAAGGGTCCCACCGGGCGCTGCATTTCGTTTGCTAGATAATAACTATCGTCTTGAATCGAAATCCGAATATCGTCGGTATCGGCCCATGGGGATTTGCATTCCCTTTCCAACACCGCAACGCTTCTGAAGTAAAAAAGCCTGCGGCCTTGTTGAGGCACTTCGCAAGCCAAAATGGGCGAGCCCAAACGATGAAACGGCCTGACCTCTTTGCGCACAAGATTGAGCAGATCTTCGATTTCACGACAATGGGTCAATTCTTTTACAAACCGAATGAGCTCGTTGAGTTTAGCCAATTTATTTTCGATTTGGATTTTTGAGTCGGACACCACCCGTGTGCCTTGAAGGATGGCGTCTTGTAATCCGTCGGTCATTTCTTCGAGCTGATTGTTTTTGCCTCTCAGATCTTTGAGCAAAATGCGCCGCTCTTGCTCCTTATAAAATTCGGTTTCGGCAAGATTGATAATGCGCTCGACAGTTTCAAAATTATCTTTGGGTTCGATCACCTGAAAGAGCTCAACATCTTCAAAAGAAATATCAAGATTTTTGGGACTTAAATTGTTGGGTTCTGTGAGCCAGAGACGTTTGGCTTTAGGATATTTAATTTTTAAGTTTTTGAGATCTTCGAGCTCACTCGAAATGACGGTGTGAGCTTTTGTGATGTCCTCGGTAAAATCGATTTTGGGCCAAAGCTTTGCCCATTCTTTTGTTTTACTATCCACTGCCGCAATCGCCATTACGAGATGCTAGCACGGCCCTTAAAATTTGAAATCTGTTGAAAAACCAATTCCAGGACGTTCGTCAGTTCGTACTCAAGTAAATCTGCAAGAAGGGCCCGATCTTTTTTTTCGTAACCAGTAAGAATCGATTTGATGGCGTCGCGGTATTGAGTTTCGACTTCGGTGGTAATGGCATCCGGGTACTGCACCTTTAGAACATGTGCGACGTCGGTGAGATAGCGACACATCTCGAGCAGCTCAGAAAATGCTTGATGAGTCTGCTCCATCTCTTTTAATCGAAAATCCTCGGCCGCCTCAACACACTTTTCGCTAATCATCGGAATCAGGTGAAGAACATCTTGCAATGTGTTGCGCATCAAAACATGAGGATGCTCGCTGTTCACCGAAAACTCGGTGATATCAGGGAGAAGCACCTCATTTTTTTCGTCATGAGTCAGACCATTTACAAAAATCTCACACACCACGTGACCTTGCGACCAAAGAATTTTTTCGGCCTGGGCAATGACCTCTTTGATCGATTGGCAGTGACCAAAGGTCTCCGAGAATTCAGACTGCCGCCAATGGTGCATTCCCATGCTCTGCTCCCTTATGCAAAAGATCAACCGCACCACACTCACAGATATTTAAAACTTTTTTGTAAACGTTTTGTGTGGATAACAAAAGATCGGTAAAGCTTTGTGGTTTTATCCGCATCAATTCAACCTGATACCAGCGTTTGATCACATCGAGCTGGGGCTCAAGCTGACAGATGGTCAAAAATAATTCGTCGACCTGCTGCAAAATCAAACGGGGCTCTGGAGCATGAGGATTTTTTATCAGCGAGGTGCATTGCTCGAGCGCCAGCTCGAGAACCTCGGTCAATCTTAAATAAGCAGTGCTCATTTGTGATGTGTTCGAAATCGGAAACGGACTATTAAAATAAATCGCTTCGATCACTTGAAGTGCGTATGACTTTTTTTGATCTGCAAAATTCTGTGGCTCATTGTTGATTTCGGCTTTAACCGTCTCGATGAGATGTTGCAGATTTAAAAATTCGGGCTCATCCGAAAATACCAACCGGCTGCGCTCGGTCCACGGTCCAGTTTCATAACTGTTTACGGTCGAAAAACTCAAATTCACAATCGGAGTGTTGGTTAAACTCGCCATGTGAATAAAAACACTGTCTGGCGCAATCAACAAATCCGATTGATTTAAAATATCAAAATTATCTTGGAGCTCGAGTTGGCCTGCAAAACTGATTGTGTGATCACGCATCAATTGGGCAATCTTGGGCTCGTCTTCTTTGCTACCGAGTAACACCACTTGATACTCATCTAGTGCATCAATCACCCGACCCCATTGAGTCACAGATAATGATTTATCTGAGCGACTGGCAAAGGGCTGGATCGCGATGATCTTTTTGTCGGTTAAAATGCGATGACGGCGCTCTACCAATGGAATCTCAAAATCTTGTGGTTCGAGATCAAGGCCGCAGGTCGCCCCAAAAATTTTGAGTAAATGAATTTGGTTTTCTGATCCAACTCCACCTTGCGCCATAAAATAGGCCGAGATGTCGTCCACCGGATGAAGTTGTCCATCACTGTGGCGCGAGTAGCCCACCACATCGGTCTCATTATTTGAGAGCATGTGAGTGATGTAACTCGACAGCGGCGAATAGGTCAGATTGATAACCTTATCGCAACCATAGAGTGGCATGAGTTGTTGATCCATCGCCTTTAAAGCAGCGTTTTGATCGCCCTTTAAAGCGGGAGCTAAGATTTCGCCGGTATCAAAAATATGAACCGCATCGATCTCTAATCCTTTCGCAGCCTCTGCAAAACGCTTACGCACCACAAGCTCGATTGAAGCTTGGGGATATTTGCGTTTGAGTCCTTTAAGAACTGGCCACGTCAGATAGATGTCACCGAGTCGGGCGAGCTGCAGAACCAGAATTCGCATAGACCACCTGTTCTTTAATAATTTCTTCGAGAGTTTTTAATCGTTCCGCATCTTTGTTGTAGCCTTGGGTCGCGATAATTTTATCTGACGACTCCTCAAGCTTTTCTAAAAAAAATGTGAGGTTCTGTTCTTTTTCGCTCATAACGTTTGCTCCTGTTTTGCGGGAATATTTCGCACAAGTTTAAGTTGAATATCACTTTTACGTTCCACATCGGCCAAAGCCATTTGTAGCCGCCTTAAAGATAATAGATTGCGATCTTTGATGTCTTCGATGCGATGACTCGCAGACAAATCGCATTCTTTTAAAAGCTCCTGCACTTGACCAACAAATTTTCCGATCGATTTTTTTTCGCCCAGTTGCATCTGAAATTCCATCTTTAGTCTTTTGACTTTATCGATTTGCAAAACAAGTCGGGTCTCGAGCTGCTCGACCGTTGAGAGTGAAACATCCTGGTCAAGCCCCTGATGAAAATCAAGACAGGCCGAACCCATTTGCAAATGCTGCTCTTCGTGGTGCACCGAAAAAGAAAGTCGTAAGGCCGACTTCAATAAGGCCTTTTCGACATCGAGTACGGGCGAGTCGATATTGAGCGCAGCCCAATAGCCTTGACCGGTGATTACGGTTTTTGAAAGCTGAAATTGATGAGAATATTTATTTGCGATTGCCTTTAATTGATCATCATCTTGATCCAAGATCGCAACCGCAATGTCTGATACCACTTCAGGAGTAAAGCTGAGGCTGCAAAAATGACTGACCTTTTCGCACGCACTCACATGAGAACATGGCGCACATTCGGCAAGACTTTGGAGGATAAATCCTTTATCGCGGTAAAATCCGGTTTTGCTGGGCTCGCTACTGCCTAAGGCCAATTCCAAAACTTTGGTTTTTGTTGCAGCAGCCAAATGTTTGGTTGCGGTATCCAGAGTCAAAAAGAATTCGGCACCATGAATCGCGCTGAGCGCACCTTCAAGACTGAGAGTCACAAAGGATGCGCGTGAGCCTAAGGCTTTTAGTTTTTGTTGCAGATCAAATAGCGCATCGGATTCAAACGGCGCACCCATCACCACAAACGAAAGCTCTGGGCGCTTTTTTTCGAGATTCAAAATTGTTTGGAGCAACTGGGGCACGAGCCATTGTTTTTTTGTGTCGCTCGAAAAGGGCTGAATCAAAAAAACCGATGACAGATTTTTTTGATGTTCATGCCATTCGGCTCGACCCTTTGAAGTTTCCTGCAAAAAAGTACGGCCCAAACTTTTCTTTTCACCTAAGCTAAATTGAAAAAGATCGGCATAGTGAAAATGACTTTCCTTATGTTGGGACACGTCGTTGAGATATCTAAACCATGGCGAATTGAAGCGCGAATCGCTATTGAATTTAAGACCAATCGTGTGTTGTCCCTGGATCAACGAAGTCAAATGACCCGAAAGCTGATTGTGAGTGACGTTGACAACAAGATCATAATTTTGTTTTTTTAAAGTCTGAACAAGTTGATTCAATCGATCATAGGCTTCAAACATCGGTCGATGAGGTTCGACCAAAGCTTTTTCAATCGCTTTTCTATCGAGAAGATGAACATGATTCACATCGATCAACAGTGGTTTTAAATTTTCAAACTGTTTGTTGATGAGTAAATCAACGCTATACCCTTTTTGTTTGAGGGCTCTGATGGTGGGTGTCGCCATGACTACATCACCCAATCTTAATAGACTTACCACTAATGCTTTCATTTTATAAACCCGGTGAGACAATTTAAAATCGAGGCGGCTTCGGTGTGCTGCTGGCCTTCTTCGATAGAGGAGGCTAAATCTTTGATCGAGAGCAAATAACGATCGCTTAAAAAAACTTTTTTAAGATCCAAGATATTCCAAAGGTCAGTTCTTAATCGCAGTTGATATTGAAGGCCCAATCTTTCGCGTGCCACTAAATAGTTTTTAAGCGATTCGTAATTGTCACTGTCAAGAGCGGTGGCGGATTTAAAATCCACCACACAATAGATTTGTGACAACGCTTTTTGGAGACGTGAGGATTTGTTGATTTCACTTACACTGCCAGTAATGATCTGAGCACTCGCCAGATCAAGCCGATGAAAGGCCATCACTTGATGAGCCAATTGGTCGTTAAGCTCAAGAACGATTAATTTTTTTTGGGGAAATCTCTTTAAGATTTCAACCGCGTGATAGCCCGAACCCAATCCTAAAAGAACGATCGTCTGGGTATTTGCGAAATCTTCGGAGTGAAACTCAACCCATGATTTGGCTTCCTTCACCGGATCAAAGCGCGAGCATAACAGGCGCTCATCCAATTTAAAAACAGGAACTCCGGTTTGGCTTAACACTTGTGAAATCAAGGCTGAGAGCCCTTGATTTTTTTGGCGATTTCTTTTTCGAGCTCAGCCACTCCGGTTTTATCAAACGGAAGTTCTTTTAAAATATTTTGGGCATGCTCGAAAGCTCCAAGATCAAAAAGCATTTGGGCATGAACCAAACGCCATGTTGGAGTCATTGGTTTGATCGAATTTGATGAACTAAAAATATCGCAAGCTAATGGCAATCGACCATCGCGATAGGCCCACTCGACCAAAAGTTGGAGTGTGGTGATTTCGGTTGAATCAATACTCAAACTTTCTTTGAGGTTGGCCCAAGCCAAATCACTGTCGCCATGTTGCTGGTGTACGAGACTTAATCCCAACCAAGCTTTGGCGTTTTGTCTGTTGAGTTTTAAACTTTGGCGAAAGCGATCCTTGGCTTGATCTAAATCCCCGCGTTTGAGTTCAAGAGTTGCGATATTGACCATCAGCGCATCGCTTAATGGATTGAGCGCAAAGGCCTTTAAGTAATTTTCTTCGGCAGCATCGACGTCATTAAGATTTAAATAGAGGTTGCCAATATTTTTATAGATCTCAAACAACGCTGACGTCTGGCCACGACACTGCGCCATTTGTCTAAAATAAAGTTGCAGCGCTTCGGCATTGCGATTTTCAACAATAAAGACTTGAGCCCACTCGACCAACGTTGAAACAAGCGGCTTCATTTCAAACGCAAGTTGATAGTACTGAACACTATCAGAATATCTTTTTAATTTTTTTTGAGCTCTTGCCATAGACAAGAGAGCTTCGAGATCACGAACTTGTTCAGAATCAAAATCTACATTCATAATTTGCCCCACCCCATAAGTTCTAGGAGCAATCATGATGCCATAATCAAAACTGGTTTATTTTGTTCTTAGCAAAAAATTGAGTCGAGATTTTGACTCTCGACTATCAGCAATCGCCAAAAAATTAAACTTCCTCGTCAAAGGTTGAGTCT
Organism: Bdellovibrionales bacterium; assembly: GCA_965199825.1. Classification (GTDB taxonomy): domain Bacteria; phylum Bdellovibrionota; class Bdellovibrionia; order Bdellovibrionales; family UBA1609; genus CBDATP01. Next base: position 530,344 of record OZ241329.1, read on the forward strand.
GCATTTTTTGATTTGTAAGCCGAAACAACTTTTCGAGTGGAGCGCACTTGACTGAGCTCACGAATAATATTTGATTTTGCACTTTCGATAAGCGAAAGAATCTGAAGATCCTGTCCCAAAATCTCGGTGACTAAATCATTTTTGCTATTCAAAGCTTTCAAGATATCTCTTTTGTACTGATCTTGAATACTGACCTTGGTCTCCATACCGACCTGCATGTCGTCAATCGACACATCTACAAACCGAATCATTTCGAGCAAAGCTTCGCGCGAATTATAAAATCGCTCAAGATTTTCAAAGCTTCCGGTCGAGAAGTTTTTAAGTTCTTCATGGTTCAGATCCTTGAACGCCTGAAGATGCTGATTCTTCTCTTCTAATAAATCTACTATTCTTTCCACAAAACCCTCCTTGGTTTTTTTTAAAGTTCTTTTTTAAGTTTTTGAATGGCCTCAGCCCAACCCTGATACAAGGTCTCTAAAATCTTGAGAGCCTCGATCAAAGGTTGCGCATCGTTCTTGATATTTCCTTGAGTCAAGCGATCGGTAATAAACATATAGAGCTGCTCGAGATTTTTTGAGATATCGCCACCCACCTTGTGATCCAAGGTGTTGTTGAGCTCCATCACGATATCGTAAGCACGGCCCACATTTTCGCCACGAGTTGCGATATCTTTTTGCTCAATTGCTATAAGTGCTTTTTTGATAAACTTGATTGCACCTTCATAGAGCATCAACAAAATCTTTTCGCGACTTGCGGTTTGCACAGCTTGGTTCTGATATTTTTGGTAAACGTTTTTCAATTCGGCTCCCGTTTGAGATTAAACTTCATAATTATCCGCCTGCACCTTGTCCGCCGCCTTGAATTCCAGCAAGCGCTCCGCCTTGGCCTTTTAGGCGCGAAACTGTCTCTTCTAATTTGGCAAATTTATTTCTGAGGGCTTCTTCTTTTTTGCCCAGCTGACGTTCTTTATCCGAAATGCGCTGATCAATTTGTCCAATTCGATCTTGAAGCGCTTTTTTGCGATTGGTCAGCGGCCCAAAGCCTTGAGCCAAGATCGCATTCATCTCGCGCTTGATAGCGGGTACAAAACCAGTATTAAATCCGTCGCCAGCAAAAAATTGCTGGACTGCCACAGGATCTTTAGCCAAAACGCTATCAAACTTTTCTTGTTTAAAATCCAAAACACCACTGCGACTAAATTCTAGTCCCATTTGGTTTAATCGTTTGATCGGACCTTGAACACCCACCTGAGGTTCTTGGACAAGTCGGCGAATCCTATTTTCGATCGAACTTAAAATACTATCGCCGCCCAAAGTCTGTGAGGTGTCGGTTTTTTCGCTCAATCTGTTTTGTGACTGAATAAAGGTTAAAACCGCATTGACCGAGTCAACAAAGCCTTTGATCTTTCCACCAACCGCTTGAACATCTTCTTTCACATTGATGTTGATCGCATGGCCCGGCGATGCTTGTTTGAGATCAAGAGTCACTCCGGGAATTAAATCCGAAACGACATTCTCGCCCACTTCAAATTCAAATCCATCCATTTTCAAAACGCCGTTTTTAGCCGGATTTTGTTTATCAAAAAATATGTCTTGATCCCCATCGAGAAAATAGAGTGTGGGGTACTCAATTTTTTTATCAGTTCCTAAAGCCTCGCCCGATAAAAGCAAACGATAAGGATTATCTGGATCGCTGCGATCATTGATGATTGAGGCTTTGACTCCAACACGAGCCGAATTGATCGCATTCACCGCACCTTGGAGCGTGTCGGTTTTTGAATTGATATAGACATCTTTTTCGCCATCGGGAGTTTTAAATCGAAAATATCCCACACCAATTTCGGTTTTGTCTTTATCAGGAAAACCATTGGTGATGGCTGCGGCTTTTTCGGCGAGTTGTTTGACTTCGAGATTCCAAGATCCGGTGACACCCACCGAAGGATCCACTGTTCCATTAATAATCGTGTTATCGCCAGAGGTGAGTTTCATATCCTGAAACCCCTTCATCGACGCAAGGGTACCTAAGCTCGAAGAAATCGAGCTGAGCTTGGTTTCAAGATCAGTCACAAGCTTGAGCTTGTTTTCTTGTTTCCCTTTTTGTTGTTGCATCGCTTTAATGGGCATTTTTTCTGCATCCATTAATTGCTCTACAATGTTGGGTGGAAGGCCTGAGCCCAATCCACCAATTGCGATCCCCAATTGTGTTACCCCTCTTTAAATATTTTGGCTTGAGAAGGTCACAATGTGTGAGTCAATTGGTTGGCTGAACTTTTGGTTGGCTTTAAATCTTAGGCGGCCTTGTCAAAAAGTTGCCCTGTCGTTCGTCCACTAGAAAAGTAAAACGACCAAAGGTCTGATTGAGAGAGCCGGCGCACCACTTGGCCCGAAGCATCTTCTATATGAATCCATTTTTCGTTATGGAGTTCGACCACTTTTACGGTGAGGTTGCTGGCTTTAATACCAGGAAGTTCTTTTATCTTGGCTAGGATTTCGTTGAATTCATCATCGGTCAAAGGGCGTTTTGGTTTTTGATCGTCACGAGATTGGCGTCCATCTGCATCGCGATCCGCAGAACTTTGGGCCGAAGACCTGCGAACATCAGCCGCCGCATCTGCGCGGGTAGTGATGTCCACCGGTGTAATACTTGAAGAAAGACTCTTAAGATTCATACAGACTCCTTATCGGAAATAAGGAGTCTGCGCTTGAGTGTTAAGCTAAAAGTTTCATTGCCATTGAGGGCGCTGCATTGGCCTGAGCTAAAGTCGAAACGCTGGCATTCATAAGAATGTTGTTGCGTGATAACTCAGCTGTGGTTGCTGCAACATCTGTGTCACGAATTCGTGAATTCGCAGCAGAGAAGTTCTCAATAGATGTACTTAAATGCTCGTTTGTTGATTGCAATCGGTTTTGCAAAGCTCCAAGATTCGCGCGGTAACCGTTCACTTGACCTTGAGATTTTTCAAGAGTTTCAAGAGCCGAACGTGCGCCTTCTTTAGTTGAGTAATCAAAACCATCGATGTTCAAAGATTCTGTAGTCGCAATCTGATCACCTGATTTAAAAGCGATACGATCTTTATCGGGATCGTTATTGATATCCACTTGGAATTCAAATTTTCCGCCAGTACCGTCTAGCAAATTTGCATTTCCATAACGAGTGCTCTTAGCAATACGTTGAACTTCGTCTTTTAATTGACCAACTTCTTTTTGGATAAAACCACGTTCTTGATCACCAACAGTATCAGATGCAGCTTGAACACCAAGTTCTCGCATACGAGTTAATATGTTGCTGATTTCTCCAAGACCACCTTCAGCAACCTGAACCATGGACACACCATCGTTCGCGTTACGTTGTGCTTGTTGATATCCACGGATGGTGGATTTTAATCCTTCACTGATCGACAATCCAGCTGCATCATCTGCTGCTTTTGTGATCCGGCTACCTGAAGCCAATTGTGCAAAGCTGGTTTGCAAATTTCTTTGCGAAACACCTAAAGATTGTTGAGCTGCGATCGAGGCTACGTTCGTTGCTATTCTGAGTCCCATGTTACGTTCCTTTAAGTTTGAGGGCGTAATACGCCCCCATAAAAAATTGCGATTCCCTTCGCTGATTAAACACATTGGAGCGGGTATCTGGGACGCATGCGATAAGGTGGTAACGATCCAATTTCACGGCAGTCACACCGCGCAAAAGTCTCTCCCCTATCGAACTGTCTTTAAGACCAGCTCAACTTCTGACTAGCTTTTCGGCGGGGTCTGTAAAGGCTAAAGTCTCGTCGAGCAAATCTAGACCATGGTCTGTAAACAACTGGACTTTAGTGTGGATATTTGGACCAAAAGCGAGTCAAGTCGGGCTAGACTGCTGGAAATTGGTCGGGTGTGGCTGATGATTTGGGGTGGAGGGGTTTGGCACTGCGGTACTGATTTACTTTGATCGCTAGGCACAATGGAGTCTTGTCGCGTCTGGGCACGATCATTTCTATCGGCATGGTGATGGGCAGGATGGTGTCTCACCTTGTTTGGGCACGATTTATCTTGTCGCTGAAGTGATGGGCACGATCACTCCATTCTTTCGGCATGGTGATGGGCACAATTCATTCTGTTAGCTAAGTCATGGGCACGATAATGGCCTGCCTCGTCCGGGACGATGATGTCTCGCCTCTTTTGGGCACGATCACTCCATCCTCTCGGCAAAGTGGTGGGCACGATGATGTCCCGAACAAAAAAGAGTTAAGTTTTCTTCAGCATCCGATCCACCCTTCGATCTTGGTACTATATGATGAATATCTAAATGCCGCCGCTGGGTGCAGCGTATTCCATTTTCATTTACATAAGTGCATTGGCTGTGATGTTTGTGATGAATCTTTCGCTTTACCGCCATTTTAGAAGCCGCTTTCTCTGGGCACGATTTCTGAAGCGGATCATTTTTCAACAACCACAAATCTACAGCCTCAGTCAGCACATCTTCAATCGATGCCGCTCGTTTTAATTTCTGACTCATTAAATCTTGAGCACGTTGAAACGCTTTATGTTTTTCTTCGGTAAGCGAAAAAGTAATCTGCACGCGCTCGGTCGTGCCTACACTGCAGTACCTTGATTTTTCTTTCAGTGCTTTTTCGGAATGTGCCTTAGCAATTTCTTTTTCAAGTTGGCGTTTTGTGCCTTTTGCGATGTCGATCCATGAGGTCGCATTTTCCTCAGTGATCACCGAAACCAATCGGTTAGCTTTGGAAGCCGAGAGCTCACCAAGTTCCATTTCTTTTTTGAGTTGTGGCACTTCGGTAAATTTCTTGGCGATCTTATTGTAAATGCTCGCGAGCTCTTCGGACAATTTCAGTTGTGTCGTTGAATATTCAAATAATGAACGACAGCCAAATTGATAATAACTTTTGTTGATCCAAACTTGCTCTAAGGCTTTTAGCAATTCGATTTCGGCTTTGCGATGAGAATCTGCGGCGCGGACCGCATTCTTGTGAAGAGTGAGATGATCCATAAATTACTCCTGTTTAGAGCAGAAGTGTAACATGGGTTTTTGAAACTGCGATATAAGGTGGGCGCGATCGGAATTAACATCTTCGATTTTTGGCATGTCTGTCGGCGCTAGCGACCGTTTGACAACTAAAGATAACAAAAAATGATTAATCTGCGGTTCAAAGCCAAACACAGCCAAAAATTACCGCGATAAATTTGCGTCAATATTTAATTTGAGAAAACTAATTTAGCTGTGGGCAAGATCGTGAATAAAAAATGTCGTACTCCCAAAGTCATCATTTCTTTTTACTAAAAACTGCTATGGGCACGATCAGAAACTAAGAATATCGCAAACTAGAAATCCACCAGAAGACGTATACCATAGTTCGCAAAATCCGGGCACGATCGCAATCAAGAACAATACCGCCACTACCATCGCTTATAAACAACAAAAATCTAAAGAAACGTCGCTGTAGTTGGGCATGTCACAATCGAAACCATTCCACGAATATGACCAATGTCATCGCGGATATAATTCCAATCCCATTTGACGTCGAGAGCGGCATTGTTGGCGGCGCGGATACGCATGTAATAAGGCATTGCTTGTTGGCCGGAGAGAATCATCGTTCTGATAAACGATTGAAGTTTAATTCCTTCGGCGGGATCAAATAAATAATCCCATAAGAATTTTGGCGTGCGTAGGTCGTTTGCGGTTAAGCCAATGGTGTCTAAAGTTTTTTTGTTTGCAAAACAAATTTCGCCATTGGTTTTGCTTGCGAGAAATCCGACATGGATCAAATCTAGGAAGGCATGGGTGCAGCCTAAATCCAAAGTTTCGAGCGATGTCTTGTCGCGATCGCGAAGCAAGTAACAAGGCGGAGTATTAAAATGCCTGGCAAAAGTGCGAATGGTTGAGGCTTTGATATCGATTTGACCGGCCTCAATTTTTTGTAAATGACGATGGCTTAATCCAACTGCATTTGCTAAATCCACTTGGCGTTCACGTTTTCTTTGACGAAACTGCTTAATCCAGCTCGCTATGATGCCTGGAAGTAGACGTTCGGAATCGAAGAGTTGATCAAAGTCTTTAGTTTTCAAGCCATTTTTTTTGCCTCTCAATAAACAAAATGACAAGAGATCTTCTCAATACTCGAGGAAAACGCCATGTATTGCCGCAAAAAAAACCCTGGGCGCAGTAAAGCCACCCAGGGCGGGCTTTTGAGATCATGTGGGCCACGATCCCAAACTAAATAATTATTGAAGTAAACGAAGTGCTGCGGCTCCGTTGGAATTTGCCTGCGCCAATACACCAATGGAAGCTTGGTGCAAAATATTGGCTGAAGCCGCCTCGGCAGATTCGTACGCAATGTCGGTATCGCTAATCCGTGATTTTGCAGCAGAGAGATTTTCGTACTGCACATCAAGGTTACTTGTTGTTGATTGCAGTCGACTTTGTACCGCACCAAAATCAGCGCGCATTTTTCCTAATTTATCCAACGCATCGTCAACCGAGTCGAGTGTGTCGCGAGCACCTGATTTTGAATCGAGCGAAATCGATGAAATTCCTAAAGCCGAATTGGTTGCGTCTGCTTTCACGCTGCTCTTGATAATGTTCTCATCACCACCGTAAGGGCCCACGTGATATTCTAAAGCCGATCCTGAGCCATCGAGTAATTTTTGATTTCCAAATCGGGTGGATTTAGCGATTCGCTGTGACTCATCGATCAACTGTTTTGCTTCTTGATTTAAAAATCCGCGCTCTTTATCTGAGACCGTATCACTTGCGGATTGAACACCAAGTTCACGCAGTCGAATAAGAATATTATTAATTTCATTCAAGCCCCCTTCAGAGGTTTGAATCAATGATTGAGCATTGTAGGCGTTATTGCGTGCTTGCTTTACTCCCACAATTTGTCCGCGCAAATTTTCTGATATCGACAAACCGGCAGCATCATCTGATGCCTTTACGATTCGTGATCCCGAAGCAAGAGCTTCTTGTGAATGCTCTAAGCGCTCCTGACTTTTGCCAAGTTGTCTCTGCGCACTGATCGATGCCAGATTCGTATTAATTCTTAAGCCCATATACGTCCCCCAATATGTTTTGAGCGAGCTCCGTGACCCACAGTTCGCAAAAAACAGTGTTAAAATTTATTGGAGTAGTTAAGTGAGGAGGGGTGACTGTCCCTCCACACTCAATAATTTGCTCCAATGTGTTCGCATTACTTCTCGGCTTAAGTCCAGGTCAGCTTAAGACCTTGGTCTAGTTCGACTATGTCAACAGTGCGTCTAGTATGCGAATTCCTTAACTAATAAATTTTTATTTATCGACGAACTTTATGACACCTGTCTCGTTCTGAAACAGAGACTGAGAGCGGCACTGCTGTCTGACAATTCACAACCGTTTTTTACTGAGACCAAATCTAGGCCCCACCCACGTGGGCACATCCCATGAAGTAGATGAGTCATGAGGAGATTTGATATGCGAGCGATGGTAGTATTGGGAAGTTTATTTTTTTTAGCGGCGTGTGGTTCATCGGGTTCATCCAATGGCACCTCTGCTGCTGCAAACAATCAATGCGGTGTTGGAACAGGCTGGTCGTCTCAATACAATACATGTTTAGTTGTATCGCCCACAAACCCAAGTTGTGGAATCATCAACTCAAGCCCAAACACTTGTGTTCCCGTCACAAACGCAGGAACAAATCCTTATGTGTATGGCGGCGGCTCATTGATATGGAGTGGTCGCATGCAGATCACCAACTCACAAAATTTTCAGTTGTTTTTGCAAGAGTATGGTTTGTTTTGTAATCAAAATTCATCGTGGCTCGGCAATTTTAATATTGGTTATCAAAACTGTAGCGCTTGGGGAAATAACGCAACTTTGATTATTACTTTGGCCTCTGCGATTTTGCCTGCTGTTGGCTCAGCCACAGTCAATGTTGCCACAAATAATAATGTCGGAGTTTATGGTGCACAAATTCCAATTTCTATTAACGGAAATTTTGCGCCCATCAATAACAACACCGGCATGGAACTCAACCAACTCGGCGGCTTTGGAACTTTTAGTTACAATGCTGTGATTGATTTGACCACCCAGGGTGGACCAAACTCATCCACACTCACCGCTTTTTTAAGTTACCGTGGTGGACAAATTGCTCAGGCAAGTTTAAATCATTAATCGATGGCTAAAATGATTCGCTGTCCAAGATGCAAAAAAGAAACTCTGTATGACGAGAGTAATCCTTCTCGTCCATTTTGTTCAGAGCGATGTCAAACACTGGATCTTGGTGCATGGGCTGACGAGGCTTTTAAAATTCCTGCGCAAGAAGAGCCGCTTTTGTCGGCCGAACTTGAAGAAGAATCTCCGCCGCGACACAAGCTTCAATAAAAAATGATTGACCCCTATTTCATTCGACTTTTTAATTTTGAAACAGATTATTTTAACAACGCTGATTTCCAATGGGGGAATAAATATGAACAAAGCCGAACTTATCGAAAAAGTGGCATCCGAAACCGGTTTGACTAAAGCACAGATCGAGAGAACTCTTGATGCATGCATGGACACAGTTAAGAAGTCGGTAAAAAAAGGTGATGAAGTCAAACTCGTCGGCTTTGGGACTTTCACAAAATCAAAACGCAAAGCTCGTACTGGACGTAACCCCCAAACCGGAAAAGCAATTAAAATTCCTGCGGCTTGGTATCCAAAATTTCGTCCAGGCGCCGAATTCAAATCGATGGTTCGCTAAAGTCCACGACGGCTTTGTCCAATCAAAGGACCAGCTTCTACAAGTTGGTCCAATCTAAAGACCGACTCCAGATGTTGGTCTTTTTTTTTGTTGCCTCTACAGGGCGCAAAGTGATTTAAAATTTTAAATGAAAAAAATCGCGGTACTGACCAGTGGCGGAGATGCTCCAGGAATGAATTCTGCCATACGGGCTGTGGTTCGCACCGCATGCGCTTACGGCATCGAAGTCGAAGGCGTAAAGCACGGCTTACATGGATTGTTCACCTCAGATTTTGAGGCGATGGATTTGCGCTCGGTAGCAAATATCATCCAGCGGGGCGGAACAATTTTAAAAACAGGCCGATCGCTCGAATTTTTACAGATCAATCATCGTGCGGTGGCAATCCAAAATCTTGTATCGCGCGGATTTGAAGGTGTGGTTGTCATTGGCGGCGATGGCTCCTTTCGAGCCGCTCACCAAATCGCACTCGAATCTTCGATCAAGGTGATGGGCATCCCGGGCACGATCGACAATGATATCTACGGCACCGATTTAACCATCGGTTTTGATACTGCGGTCAACACCGCACTCGATGCCATCGATCGCATCAGAGACACGGCCGCAAGCCACGATCGCTTATTTATTGTTGAAGTGATGGGCCGAGATTCGGGCTACATCGCAGTGGCTGTGGGACTTGCGGGCGGGGCTGAAGAAATTTTTGTGCCTGAATATCCCACACCTGTCGACTCCGCCATCAAGCACATTCAACGTGGACTTGATCGGGGCAAAGCTTCAAGTATTTTAATCACCGCTGAGGGACAAAAACCCGGAAGAGCTTACGATCTTGCCGATGCAATTCGCAAAAAAGCGGGCTTCGACGCTAAGGTGTGCATCTTGGGCCACGTGCAACGAGGAGGAAAACCCTCGGCACAAGATCGCATTCTTGGATCACGACTTGGCGCTGCCGCAGTCAAAGCCCTGCGTGATGGAGAGTCTGACCAAATGGTTGGAATCCTGAACGGTGAAATCAAACTGACCTCGCTGACCGAAACTACAACCAAAAAAAGTGTGCTTCCTGAATCGCTAATTGAACTTGCGCGAATGTTATCGAATTAATTGGCGGAGATTCGTCTTTTTAAGTAAGACAGCCCATGCTTAAATTTTTATCATTCTTTTTCTTTATTCCGGTTTGTTTTGCTAATGATTTGATTCTCCATAGGGATCAATCTATTTTGTTTATGCAGAAAATTTTGCCGGTGCCGATGGCCCTACTTAAAGTGAGTAAGATCGACACACTCGAGATTTACGATCTGGCAAAGTCTTTTGCTATTTTAAATGAAACCACAAACACTCCGGTATTTGTGGCAATCGTGGCTCAGAATTTGGCAAAGATCCTTCAGCAATACAGCGCTTTTCAATCCCCACGAGATGCAAGCGCTTTTGACCAAATGGCAAGATCGCGAAAGATGATCAGCAACAATATGGTTTTACAAGTGTTCCTCTGGTTGAGTGCAACGACTTTAACCGATAAACAAATTCACACAGTGAATTTGAAATTACAGGATCACGACTTAGAAATTCGATCGATTTTTTCAAATCTTGTTGTCGCTTGTGAATCTCATCTCACAAACCCTCCTTACTTTATCGGTGGCGCAAATTTAGTTATCTTTGAAAAAATTCAAGAGGTGTTTCAACAGATCGATGGCTTACCGAGCCCGTTTCGTTTTCAACTTCAAAACTTTTATGAATCTCAATTCAGGTGATCTTTGTCTTTGGACTGATCACATGGACCTTTTCTCTTTCAGTTGCGGTCATTCAAATTCCGGGACGCGACATGCAAGGTGCAATAAAATATATCGAAAAATCCGCGGCTGCCGGCGCAAAAGTTATTTTATTACCAGAGCTTTTTGAAAACGATTATTTCCCGCGCGAGAAAGACAAAAAATTTTTTGCTCTCGCAAAAGAAACCAAAGATCACCCCTCACTCCAAGTCTTGAGTTCACTTGCCAAAAAACTTCAGGTTGTCATCATTTTCCCCTTTTTCGAAAAATTTAAAAAAGCGTATTATGATAGTGCTGCGATTATCGACTCTGATGGAAAAGTTTTGGGTGTTTATCGTAAAACTCATATTCCATCGACACCTGGATACTTCGAAAAATTTTACTTTAAGCCCGGCGATACCGGTCTTAAAGTGTGGAGCACTCACCAAGGCAAGATTGGTGTGGCAATTTGTTGGGATCAATGGTTTCCCGAAGTGGCTCGGATTTTAACTCTTCAAGGTGCAGAGATCATTTTGTATCCTTCGGCTATTGGTTCAGAACCTCAAGATCCCACCTTCGATACAATGAACCTATGGCAAAATGTTATGATTGGGCATGCTATCAGCAATGTGATTCCGGTGGCCGCTGCAAATCGAATTGGTCAAGAAGGCGAATTACTTTTTTATGGATCATCATTTGTGGCTGACCATCTTGGCAGAAAAGTTGCCTCGCTCAATCGCACAGAGACCGGATTTGCTCAATATGATTTTGATATGAATCTTGTTGTTAAAAGTCGCAAAAATTCGGGCTTAATTTCAGATCGACGTCCCCGAACCTATGGCAGATTGCTCCGAAAATAATTTTAAGCGCAGAATGTTTTTTGTGACAGGAAATCTATCTTTAGAATTTGCTTTGACCCTTTGATTCGAAATAGGAGTTTATCTCGCGATGAAAAAAATGATTTTTATCCTTATTACTCTAGCTGGATCTTGCTTTGGGGTTGAACCACTTAATCTCAAGCAAGTTCAAAAAATTTTTAATTTAAAGTATCACGAGCAGGCAAATGCTCTTGCAAGTGCTCGTATCTCAATCGAAGAAGTTTACGACCTCGTGCAAAGTTTAGCCGTGTTGACGAATCCTCAGCTGCGTTCCGAATTGCTTTCTGCATCCTTAATTTTTGAAAGAGTTATTACCCGGGTCGAGACCTTGTATTTCAAAGCACACGAGGTCGATTTGTTTTTCTTTAAAAATCGAATTGATGAAAGAACAAGTTCATTTATGGCTGGGCAACCCATCAACATTAAGTCTCAGCTTTCGGTTGCGATTGGTCTGATCGGTGTTATGAAGATGAGCGAAAAACAAATTACCGAGTTAGAAAATTATTTTGATCAACATTCAAAACGAATGGATCAGAAAATTGAAGTGATTCATCGTGCTTGTGTGCAGCAATTAAATTACCTTCCAGAATTTTTGCTCAAAGACCATTCTGAAACCTTAGAATATCTCCAGCAGACCTTTTTGCTTTCTTCAAAACTGCGGGCGACGTTTTTTACCGAGTAAGATCACATACAAATATTTATCTATTTGGTGCATTGAATAGAGTCGTTGATGAAAGCGAACTTGCTGCCTTTTGCGACAAAAACTTTTGCCTTCAATCAACTGATGAGGACAACACAATAGCAAAAAAACCTGTACCTACAGTTTGCATATAAAATTGAAAGTGATTCATTTATTCACCTTGAAATTTCTTGTGAGAAAATTCTGACGTCTTGGTTTAATTTTCAGCAATGCAAATTTGTTATTTTTTGGTATGGTTCACGATGTGCTTTATGACTTGAGCCAATTGCCAAATCAGCACCAATTTTAATTAACAGTTAGAAGAGACAATGTTTCAATTTTTTGCCGGTTTATTTTTGGTCTCCCAATTTAGTTTTGCATCCGCAACTTTCACCTTGGATGAAGCCAAACAATTTTTAGAAACTTCTGCCTCTAAAAAAGTTGAGCTCTTAAAAGCCGGGCAAATTTCGATAGAGGAGGTCTTCGATCTTTTTCAAACCCTAAAGATTTTAAATCGCCCAAATCTCCAAAATGACCTCATGGCGGGGCAGCAAATTTTGGTTCAACTTGCTCGCCAAATTGTTTGGTTGCAAAAGCGATCTTGTCAGCCCGCTGATAGATTTCTGAATTGTCAGAATACAAATTCAACCAAGGGCAATTTGCTGACGGTTTTGAATTTATTGTGCGCCAGAAATTTTAGTGAGACCGAGCTTGAGCGTCTTCATGACACGATTGATAGAATCTATCATCAGTTTATCGATTCCGTAGGCCGACCTTGCCAAATGGTTCTTCTGGATCCGCAAACTCTATCAACACTTACTGATCTTCAAAACTCCTTTATGACAGTATTTGATCACCAAAAGCTGATGCCCATTTTGTAGAGGCGAAACAATTAGATCCAATTTTATCTAAACGTGAAAACTTTGGAGAGCTGATGCTACCAAAAACCAAAACTCTAGATTACCCCACTCTTCTGTGATCTAGATCCAAGGCATTCCGCTCTCACTCAAACTTCAAAGGTATTTATAAAATGAAATCCATTTTAGGCTTTATCGCTTTCTTTTTATTTTCGGTGGCAAGCTTTGCCGAAACAGATTTTCAAGTGGATGAAACCCAAAAATTCTTAGAAAAGTCTTTTCCCAAAAAACTTGAGTTGTTGAATCAAAGTCATATTCAGACTGCCGATTTGACCAAACTTTTGAACACGCTAAAGCTCTATTTTAGTTTGACGGCCAATGAAGATCGGGTGCCTGCCCAGCTGTCTTTGGGTTTATTAGCAGGTCAAATCCAAGATCTTCTTCAAGCGCAGAGTGGTGAAACCATAGTGACTAGCGATGGATGGCAAAACACCACAACCCCCCAGGGCAATTTGTTTTCAGTTTTCACATTGGTGTGTGTTAAAAAATTAAGACCTTTCGAAATGCGGGCTCTAGTGAAAGACCTTCAAGCTGATTCCCTCGCGATCCTTGAATCCACCCAGTCGTCTTGTGGGCGTCACCTCGCTCCTTCACTGGCAGACCCTCGCCATTTAGAGATTTTAAAAGCCGTGACCCAATTTTTTAAAACTCATCTCCAACAACAAAAATTATTGCCACTGATCTAAAGATTTCTCTTAAATATTTTTAATTGAATTGGTAAGAGCAGCCTATGATAAAAATTTTTCTAGCTGCTTTTATTTCGGGGACTTGTCTTGCCGAAACCGTTTTCACCAAAGATCAAATTAAAACTATTTTTGATAAAGAACATCCGCAGGCTGTTGATCAGCTCGCTAAAAAAGGAATTTCTACTAATGATTTGTATGATCTTGTAAGAGCCATTCGACTTTTAAATGATCCGGTCGTCACCGCGTCGGGCACTTTGGCCATTTCCAGCGTTTTGCTCTTAGTTTCGCGTCAACTGAGTCACCTAATGGAAAAATCGGGCGATATCGCCTACGCCCTCGAAGTATATGATACTAACGAAGGTGATCTGCTCGGGCCGGTCGAGGCAGATTCTTATTCCCTCCAATCTATTTTATTTAAATCGCTCAATATTCTGATGCTTAAAACCTTTGATATTATTGAAATCAAAAAACTTTTAGCCGTCGTGCATTTTGTCACTCCTCAGATGGCGACCGCGCTAGATGCGATCGAAGACGCCTGTACCCGAAAACTCGAACTGTTCCCGCAGTTTGTCGGGAGCGGGAACCAATTGATGTTGGCCTCGCTCCAGCGTCACTTGCGAGATTTATTGTGGCTTGGGGAAGGCTTTAGAAACTTAAACTGACGACCTATTGAGTAAACAATTTTTCATAAGTCACATTAAATATATTTTATCAAACTCAGACTTGCTAAGAGCCAAGTATGATTAAATATTTACTTTTTATGATTTTGAGTCTTCCTTGCCTGGCCGATACTGCGTTTACAAAAAGTGAGTCTGATCTTTATTTAAAAAAACACTTTTCCAAATATGTTATAGAGCTCGAACGCGGAAAAATTAGCACTGGCGATATTTTTGAATTGCTGCAGGCGATTCGACTTTTGAACGATCCCATTATTTTGCGCGTGAGTCCTCTTGGTGTAGACACCACCTTAGTTTTAATTTCTCAACGGATTGCCTATTTGTTGGAGCGTTCAAAGGATCTTGCATATCTTGTCACTCTCGCGGATATCTTCGAAGGTGAAGATCCTTTGCCTGGCAAATCACCCAAAGTTTCATTTGAAGGTCATTTATTTTTGGTCTTGAGCGCCTTGCTTTTAAAAACTTTTAACGACGGAGAAATTCAGCAGCTTTTAAATACGATACACAATCATTCAGGGCCTATCTCCTCGGCTTTTCAATCCATTGGACTCGCGTGCACACTTCAGTTGGCTGCCGTTCCTAATAATCTGGGCGATGCTAATTTTTTGGCGTTAACAGCTTTTGAAACATACATGGAAGCGCTCCCTGAGTTGCGCAGTTTGTTTCAGAATTTTAAATAAGTACTTCATAAATAAAAAACTGTTTATAACAATTTCTGTAGCACAAAATTGGAACTGACTTAAAATTTTCATTGTATTTCAATTCGCTATTTTTGAGCTCAAAGAATGAAGTAAGACAGCACACATGGCGAAGGTTGTTTTAGCGATTTTTCTTTTAATGAATTCTGCCTCTTCGAGAGTTCTTTTCCAACTGCCTAAAGGCGAGGCCTTTCTCAGACAAAACCATCTCCCTTATGTTAAAAAAATTGAATCGGCCAATATCACCCTCAATGAAATTTTTGATGTCATGCAGACGCTAGTGGTGCTTCACGATAAGGATCAAGCATTAGAAAGTGACCCTTTAGCAAGCAAAGCGGCTCTTGTCGCAGCTTCACGTCAGATTGCAACTTTGCTCGACCGGTCTGGTGATAAAGAGTATCAGATCGCTCTGGCAAATTTTAACCAAGGGGTTGAGCCGCCACCCACCCTCCAAACGACTCTAGATTCGGCAGTTTTTTTTGTGATCATTTTTCTCTATACTGAATATCTTAAAAGACATGAAGTTAAAGGTTTCATTCAAACTTTTAACCAACATTACGAGGCGGCAAAATCGGAATTGGATATTCAGGATAATGCCTGCGTGAACCGCTTGCAAAAAAAACCAGAAATCGGGTACGGCGCAAATGCCTTTGCTATGTTTGGCCTAAAAAAATATCTGCACGAGATCCCTGTGATGAAAAGTCAGTTAACAAGGATGCGCTGTTTCACTAAATAAAGTTGGGTAAAGGTGCACGACCCAATCGCTGGCACCTCTTAAAAAAAACCCTCAGGCCGCAAGGCCCGAGGAATCAAATTCTAATTATCTCTTGAGATTAATAACTTCTTGAAGCAATTCATCGGTCGTCGTGATGGTCTTTGCGTTCGCCTGAAAGGATCTTTGGTTCTGAATCAGGTTAACGAATTCCATTGCTAAATCCACTGTTGATCGCTCTAAGGATTTGGCGAATAATTTTCCGCGACCGGCGGCTCCGGGTTTTCCTGCAGCAGGAGTTCCTGAATCGCGGGCTTCTTTAAAGCGGTTGTTACCCACTTTAAACAAACCTTCGGCATTTTCGAATTTCGCCAAAGCGATTTGACCCAAATCTTGAGTGGATCCATTGCTGTAAAGACCGGTCAACATCCCCTCGTCATTGAATGACAAATTGGTGATCGTGCCCGCGGCTGTTCCGTCTTGATTCCAAGTGATCAAATCTGAATCTTTACCGTACTGTTTGGTTCCATCAACCCCTTTGCCTTTATCGGTTGTGATCGAATCACCGAAATCGATTTTGACTTGTTGATTCTGGGTCGCTCCACCTTTGAAGTTGAAGCTTTGGCTTGTGACAGTTTCGGTATCTAGTTTTCCATCGGGTGTGAACGTCAATTGACCTTCGCATACTTGGCTGAGTTTTCCGTCTTCGCCGTTTGTGACTTCGCGGCCATCAACCATTCCATGGTAATCCCATGTGCGCTCGGCCGAACGATTAAAGAACATCGAAACCAAATGCTTCACACCTTGTGAATCGTAAACTTCAACACCGGTTGAGTAGTGTGAAGAATCATAAGGATTTGCGGGATCGAATTTTTTAACTGAATCAATACGCGAATCCAAATTCATATCCATGTGGACTTCGCTTGTGGCTTTTGCAGGAATCAAAGCGCGTGGGAATCTGAGATCACCCATCTTGTTGATCACTTTTCCTTTTTCATCGACTTGATAACCTTGAACGCGTTGCTTATCGTTCGTAACCAAAAATCCTTCGCGATCAAAGTGAAGCGATCCATCACGTGTAAACGAATCACCATCAGATCCATGAAGAACAAAGTAACCATCACCAGAGATGGCAAGATCGGTCGCTTTTTCTGTGGAATCAACGTTACCTTGAGACAAGATCGGATTGACCGCACCGATTTTTACTCCGCGCCCAATTTGGTTTCCGCCCAAGATTCCTTTTAAACTTTTTGAAACGATATCTTGGAATTCCGCGCGGCTCGCTTTAAATCCCACGGTGTTTGCGTTTGCGATGTTATCGCCGATAACGCCTAATGCTTCACCTTGTGCTTGTAAGCCGGATACACCGGTATATAAAGAAGAAAGAACGCCCATTGTGACCTCCATGTCGTCCACTTCGCATTCGGCGAAGAGGATTTGGAGGGACTTCCTCAAAGAGGACCAGTCCCTAAATTGTTTATTAAATAACTACAGTACTATCTATATTCGTAAAAACATTTTCCTTTAGTTGTGATTTGTCCATTACCGTTACAATCGTATTATTCTTAACTGCTACAATCAGTGCCGACTTATCTGTAAGCACCAAAGTATTCTGTGCTCCCTTTTGTGCCGCCTTATCAACAGCGCCTTGGATTTGTCCAAGCTCTTGCTGATTAAAAGACATGCCTCTTACACGCATACGGTCCACCGCATGGTTGCTGAATTTTAAACCTGAAGTCTGAGTGGGAGTTTGTAATCCCATCTGCTCAGGCATAATTCCTTTTAGAATTTCGCTAAACTGTGGCCCCTGTCCTTGCGGCTTTGATATCTCTCGTGAGAGAGGCGAATCAACCCGCGGGGTTTGTTTTATCGAAAGATCTTTCAATTAAAGCGCTCCCTGCTTTTTCAAAGTATTCATAATTCCACTACTCATACCTAATTGATTTAATCCTGATTTTACATTTCCGGGAAGTCCAGAAGTGCTTGGAGCTCCAGGATTTAATAATGCGCCCATGTTTGGAAGCATTCCGGTATTTACTGGTGCTTCTTGTTTTTGTGGCGAAACAATTTTATCAACATCACTCATACGAATTTGTTGTTTACCGACATTGAGCAAAGGCCCTGTGGGAGTGAATGTCAGGCCGTCGATGGTGCCATCGAATTTTGTTTCGGCCCAAATCTTTTGACCCGAAGAATTTTTGGCTTCGATATCAAAATGGTACTCGCCCGCACGCGCATTTGTTCCGTTATCGAGTGCACCATTCCAAGTAAGATCATTACGACCCGCTTTAAGATTACTAAATTCGAGAGTGCGAACCGTTTTGCCTTCTTCGTCTTTGACATGAACTTCGGCTTTGACCGCATCGGCTTTTAATTGAAAGCGGATGGGATGAGCGCCTGTGGCTTCCATTCTTAAAATCTTTGATGAATCTCCACTGACCGCTTTGCCAATCAAATTCAATGCTTCGTAATTTTGTGCCGGCTGCTGCTCTTTACGAAGTCCTTTGATGCTGTCATCAATGTTGGTCAACTTTTCAAGCGAAGTGAACTGCGCCAATTGAGCCGACATTTCATGAGACTTGAGTGGATTTGTTGGATCTTGGTTTTTCATTTGAGTGAGCAGCAAACGCATAAATGCATCTTTATCAAGATTGGGATTACCAACCGTTCGCGGCTTTTTATCGGGATTAATATAATTAGGATCAGCCGCTTTATTTAAAAGCTCGCCAACATCTTCGCCGCCCTGAAACTTATCTTTGTCGATTGCCGAAACGGTTTGACTCTTATCCCCACCAAGATCTGATTGCTGCTCGGACTTTGAATAATTTTGGGTTTGCCGACTGATACTCATCATAAATTAAGCCACCAAATTCAATCGCCGTGAAGCAATTGTGCTGTTGTTGTTTTGTGAAGACAGACCGGCCGCGACTTTTGGTGAATATCCACGTTGTTGAGATTCACCAAATTCTTGTCTCTGATTTTGATTCAAATTTTGATTAAAATTCTCAGCCATTTGTCGCTGAGGGGGCGGCTGTTGTTGTTGTTGATCAAAATTAAACGAAGAATCGCGTGTGACATCCACACGAATACTTGCGACTTCGAGTTGATGACTGCTCAATCCAACTTTTAAATCCTGAAGGCTATGCTCGATTGCTTTTTTTGCATCGTTAGAATCGGTAAGCATCTCAACTTGCACTTGGCCATCTTGCACCGAAATCTTGAGCTGAACTTGGCCAAGACCTTCAGGCTGCAGTTGCACCTTCATCTCGCCCCCACCCTTTTTGATCAGGATTTGGGATTGCTGAATGATCTCATCAATATTTTTTTCGGCTTGGGGAGCGCCCGTTTTTAAAACTTCTGAAAAGCTTTTTGTGGTTTGAGTTTTGGTCCCTTCGCTCACTAAAAATTTATCAGAAGTTAAAATCTCGTCGTCTTGCGAAAGGTCCTCTTCGCCGTCAAACTCCTGTTTGGCTTCGGCTTGGACCACGGGTGCTTCAACTAACGTGAGCGGCGCAATTTCGGTGGGCTCAGAAGCATTTGATTCTTTCGCCATGTCTTTTTGAACTGGTGCTGGCATTTGATAAGCCGCAATCACTTGGGGTTCGACCAGCTTCAATTCTTTTGGAATTTCAAATTGGGCTGGAGCTGCATCTTGTTCAGGCTGCTCGGTGACTTCGTTTTGAGCAAGAGGCTCTGAAAACTCTTTGAGTTCTAAAGATTCTGGTACAGCGACAGGCTCATTCGCAGCCAAGGGTTCACTCGCCACTGCCGCTTGATCGATTGCTTGTGGCAAGACAGCCGGAGTCGACAAATAAGGCATCGCTTGAAGCGCTGTTAATGTGTCGCTGATTTTTTCGGGCGCTTCATTTTCGGTGGGTTCAATTTTTTGTAAGAGATCTTTAAATAATGAGCGAGCAGTTTCGATTTGTGCGGGTGGAAGTTTTAATCCTTCAACCAATTTTGAAATATTTTGTTCAGGTGGTTTTGCAAGATCCTCTGCCGATAATTGGGCAAATGCTTCCACCACTTTTTCGGGCTTCACATTGAGTTTTGAACTCATTTGCTGCAAAAAATCGAGCATCGGTTGTTCATCTGTTTCGATTGATTCTTCGGGCTCAGTTGCTGCGGTTTCAACCGCATCCGCTTCAATCGTGTCGTCGGAATCGAAAGCCTCGAGATGTTCGCTAAAATCAAGACCACCATCTGCTACAGATGGGATCTCCTGATTTTCTTGAGTGGGGCTTAAAATGTCAGAGACAGATTGAATTTGCATTAGCGCCTTTTGTATCCAGCAAATTTTTCGGAAATCACTTGGGCTTTCGCCGAGGTCAAAAGATTCATGATGTCAGCAGCATTTTTTTTCTTCATGCGGCCCAAGATCTCAACAGCAAGGTCTTCATTCAGCGCGCTTAAGATTTCGGCGGCTTGTTTTGCTTTCATGTTGGAGTAAAATTCCACCAGCTTATCTACCTTTGCTTGATCTGTTTCGATCTTCTCTTTGAGGACCACACCAATTTGTGCGCGAATCTCTTCTAACTTTTTAATTCGCGCTTCGACTTCTCCTCTTTGTCTATGCAATTCATCTTCCATCTCGCCGAGCTCTTTTTCTCTCAAGTCGAGTTCTTTTTTTCGCTCGGTTAACTTACTTAAATAACTTAAGTCTTCGTCTTTTTTATTTTCACTGGTGGCAGTTTTTGATTTCTTTTCTTTTGCTTCACCGGCAGCAGAATCTGCCGGCAATTCAACCTTGGTCGCGGAAGATTTTGCCGGCGCATCGTCGGTTGCGGAGGCTGCGCCCATGAATTGAATTTCTACAGATTGAAATAAATGATCAAATTCTTTTGGAAATAAAAAGCACCAGCTCACCGCTGCACACACCACAAGCGAAATCAAAAAAGGACCTAGCGGAAATACAGGCTTTTTTTTCTTTTTTGCTTTGGCTGCTTCTTTAAAAAACTTGTCATAACCTGATTTCATTTATTGCCTCCAATGCGGCTGCCGACTTCATCCATGATCTTCATGTCGAGTTTCTTTTGGGTGATCTTAAAGTCAGCATGTTTACGATCTTTTAATAACTCTAATACTTTACGCTCACGTTGGGCTTGCGTCAGTTCTTCTTGCTTTTCGTCTGCGGTGGAAAGAAGTTCCCGGGCTTTCATCCGGGCCGCATCGATCCTAATTTTTTGACCTTGGATAAAATCCTCTTGTAGCCCAAGATGATTGGCGCTCGATCCCTGAAGAGCTGCGTTTTTGATTGAGAGTCTGGCGTCATCAATCGCTTGATACATCTGCTCGATTTCTAATAGGGCTTGATCGGCCTTGGCCCGGGCCTGAAGATAATTGGCCCGCGCTTGCTCTTCGAGAGTGCGGCGATAACGCAAAATACTCTCGAGTTTAAAACGAAACTTCAAAAAGTCCCCAAGAGACCACACAATTGATTTTCGGCATCGTCAAAATTAGAAATGTCTGTGACATCTTGGCGCAAATAAATTTCCATCGGCTCATAAAGATGGATCGCTCGATCGATCTGCGAGTTTGCACCTTGTTTGTAAGCTCCGATGTTGATCAAATCTTCGGCCTGAGAATAAGTCGCCATCAATTCGCGAAATGATCTGGCGGCTTGCTTATGTCTTTGATCGACCACCTGATTCATCACCCGACTTGTGCTGCGCAAAACATCAATCGCCGGAAAATGCCCTTTTTGAGCAAGTCTGCGATCGAGCACAACGTGACCATCGGTGATGGATCTTACCGCATCGGCAATGGGATCATCGAAATCATCGCCCTCAACAAGCACAGTATAAAGTCCAGTGATCGTGCCGCTGTTTTCAAAA
Source organism: Bdellovibrionales bacterium (assembly GCA_965199825.1). Taxonomy (GTDB): domain Bacteria; phylum Bdellovibrionota; class Bdellovibrionia; order Bdellovibrionales; family UBA1609; genus CBDATP01. The sequence goes on from OZ241329.1 coordinate 551,878, forward strand.
GTTCCGGCACGCTCTAACAATTTTGGTAACAGTGCAAAAACACTTGGGGTGTAGCCCTTAGTCGTTGGTGGCTCACCAGAATTCAATCCAATTTCACGTTGAGCCATTGCAAATCGAGTGACTGAATCCATCATCAACAAAACATGTTTTGTTTGAGCACAAAAATAAGATGCGATGGTTGATGCCACAAATGCTGCGCGCATTCTTAACAGTGCACTCTGATCGGAAGTTGCAACCACAACAACCGAGCGCTTGAGTCCCTCTTCGCCCAAAATATTTTCGATAAATTCTCGAACCTCACGACCCCGCTCGCCGACTAAGGCAATCACGTTGACATCGGCATTCGAATTTTTGGCCATCATACCCAGCAAAACCGATTTGCCCACGCCCGAGCCCGCCATAAAGGCAACCCGTTGGCCGCGACCAAGAGTCAACAAACCATCAAGAGCTCGCACTCCCAAACTGATCGGCTCATGAATCGGTGGCCGCGAAAGCGGATTGACGTTTGAGCTATAGATATTGCTCTCTTCACTCACATGGATTGGGCCCTTGCCGTCGATCGGATTACCTAGAGCATCGATCACTCGGCCTAACAGACCAGGCCCTAAGCCAATGCTTGAGCCTGTGCCAACCAACACGATGCGCGAGCCAAGACCAATCCCCCGCAGTTCGCCAAGAGGCATAAACAAAACTTGATTATCTTGAAATCCAATCACTTCGCTTAAAAAAAATTCTTTTGTGGTGAGCGAGTGAATTTCGCACACTGCTCCGAGCGAGGCTTGCGGCAAAAATCCTTTGATTAAAAATCCGGTAACTTGGGTGACTTTGCCAAGCTCTTTTGAGAGATCGCAGGAACTGACAACTTTTTGATACTTATTGAAATCAACATTTAAGTTGAAACTCACAGAGGTTGACCCTCAGGTGGTGGAAGTTTGGCTAAAGTGGATTGCCATAATTTGGCCACACGCTCTTCTACCGTGGCATCGGTCATGCCGTGAAAGGTTTCAATGGTGCAACCACCCACGTGGATGCGCTCGTCTGCCTCAAACTTGGCTTTTTTAAAAAACTCTTTGGCGAAAGTTTCGCGAACCGAAATTAAAAATTCGCAGTCTTTGGGATTTACACGCACCGTGATCTGCTCTTCGTTTTCGATTTGACCCAGAGTCTCTTTTAAAACACCCAAGATCATGTCAGGGCTTTGCGAAATTTCACGGTAAGCAATGCGCGAGGCCATTGTGAGCATCAACTTTAAAATCGTCTCTTCGTTTTGGCGCAAAATCTCTGAACTTAAATTTTCGATTGATCCTAAGAATTCATCAAGGTGATCAATTTTTTGTTTAAAATTAATTTCGGCTTCGTTAAATGCTTTTGTTTGACCTTGTTCGAGTCCGAGTTGGTAAGCCTCATGATAAGCTTTTTCTTGAACCTCTTTCAGACGTTCCAAAACCAGCACATCCACTTTTTGATCAAGGCTCTGGCGCTCGATGGTATCAAGCCCCGCCTTTAACGATGTCGCATCGCTCACCTGAAAGTCTGAGCCGCGCACCTGAATATCAAACATCTGTTGAGCAACAGGACTTGTCACACGCGCAAACTCTTGGGGTTGAAAACCCATAACCACTTGGCTCACATCGCCGCGGCTTAAAACCGCTTTTTTAAACGAGGGCATCTTCAGATCCTCCGCGGGCAATCAAGATTTTACCTTCGGCTTCGAGGCGTCGTGCGACGTTTACGATTTCCACCTGAGCCGATTCAACATCAGACAATCGTGATGGGCCCATGTTGGCCAAATCATCTTGAAGTAATTTTGCCGCCCGCTGAGAAATATTGCGGAATATTTTTGAGCGGATCTCTTCGCTTGAAGTTTTAAGAGCCAAAAGCAATTTATCGTTGGGCACTTCTTTAAGAAGAGTTTGAATTCCTTTGTCATCAATTTTGATGATGTCATCAAACACGAACATCAGTTTTCTGATCTCTTCGGCAAGCAATGGATCTTTTTCTTCGATGCGCGACATGATCGAGCCTTCGGTATTTTTATCCATCACGTTGAGCATCTCGGCCACTGGCTGCACTCCACCAAGAGAGGACTGCTCGACGGTTCCGATAGTTGAAAGCTCGGCCTTTAAAACCCGGTCGACTTCGGCAATGAGTTCTGGTGCGACGTGATCGAGATTTGCCAAACGCAATACCACTTCGGCTTGCAAGCTTTCGGGCAAACGTTTTAAAACTTCGCCCTTTTTTTCGGGCTCAAGATGCGCCAAGATCACCGCGATTGTTTGAGGATGTTCATTGATCAAAAAGTTTGAAAGAGATTTGGCATCTACCAATTCTAAACTCTCAAGAGTTCGCTGCGAGGGTCCGGCGGCATTATTTAAATGGCCAAGAATTCCGCGGGCGCGCTCTTCGCCCACCGCTTCGATCACGTTTTCTTTATTGGCACTTTCAGAAAAGATGTACTCTTGCGATTCGGAAAGCATTTCGTAGTATTCTTCTAAAACTTTTTTTGTCACATGGACCGGTACGATTCTAAATTTTTGCATCATGCCGATCAATTTTCGAATATCGGCGTCCTCGACTTTTGCGAATAAATTTTTGAGGGCGGTTGGTCCTAAATAATTAATCAAGATCGCAGCTTTTTCAAAACCGCGAAGATCTTCAAACCGAATATTTTCTATCTTGATGAGCTTCGTCACTAAACTATTCCTTTTTCACGAGCCACAAGTTAAACGCACCAGCCGCCTTGTCATTATCGCGCTCTAGCAGCGCCATAATTCTTTCTTTGAGCAACTCACTTTCGGCTTTGTCGGGATCAAGAGTTTCATGAAAAGCCGGGAGCGCGCCGTTCATCCCAGGAAGAGTGTTGTCGGAAGCCTGCAGTTGCTCAAGCTCCTCGATCGTTCGTGGCAACATCTCTTCAACAGAATCTTGAAACGATTCGGTAATCCATCGCATAAATGGTCTGATCACCGTAAAAAAGAAAAAGGTCAGTGCAAGCCCAAGAAGTGACCATTTGAAAAGAGAATGAAGAAGTTTTTTTCGCTCAAAACTTGTCAGGATTTTTTCGGACTCACTAAAATCTTCTTTTTGAAAAGCCATGCTCTCGATTTTGACCGAGTCGCCGCGAGCAGTACTAAAACCAATGGCACTCTTCACCAAATTTTCGTACTTCGCTAAATCCTCAACCGTGTGTGGCTTCCATGTCTCGGTCATTTTGCCATCGGCACCCTTTTCCATTGTGGTGACGCCGTCGACCAATACCGCAACCGAAATTCTTTCGATCCCGCCCGCAGATTCTCTAATATTTCTTACCGTTTTTGGAACTGCATAATTTGTGGTGGTCAGTTCTTTACGTACATTTTGTTTAAAGCCCACTTCGGATTTTTCATCGGCACTGCCCGGAAGATTCGCTCGTGCACCGGGAACTCCCGCAGGATTTGTGCGTGCGCCGTCGAGCATCTCTTCTTCTTTTTGATTGCTTCGAATGGCTGTGGCATCGGGATCGACTTTTTCTTCCACTGTGGTGGTGTGTCGAGGATTAAGTGCCACACTCACGCGCGCAATCACCTTTCCGGTTCCGGCAACGCGAGCAAGAATCGATTCGATGCGCTCTTCGAATCCTTCTTCCATTTGTGTTTTCATGCCTGCAAGTTCTGAAGAGCCTGCCGATTCTGCCGAAGAATTTCGCGATAAAGTTTTTCCGCGTGAATCAACAACCGTTACTTTTGAGGGATCAAGACCTTCGACCGCACTGGCCACAAGGTTTATAATTCCTCTCACCTGATCATTTGATAAATTTTTGCCATCATGAAATTCAAGAATCACACTGGCCGAAGGAGATCCACCCTCTTCGAGAAAGGTTTTTTTAGGCGGCAATGCCAAAATCACTTTAGATTGTTTTACCGCATCGAGAGTGTTGATTGCGCGCATCAACTCACCCTGGAGGGCGCGCTGATAATTAATTTTTTGGGCGTAGCTTGTGACACCAAAGTCTTGTTTATCAAACAACTCAAGGCCCACTTGGCCCACTTTGTTTGAACCAATCTCAGTCATCACGGCCATTTGTGTGGAGTGCAAAAGATCTTTTGGTACTAAAACCGTTGTGCCGTTATCCGCGAGTTGAAATGGAATATTCTTTTTTTGTAAATTGTCGATCACTGTGGCCACTTGATCGGTGGGCACATTAGTAAATAAGGGCGCATAGTTTGAGCCCGAAACCATAAAGATCACCGCACCCACAGCTAGCACAACAATAAGGGCTGCACCAATCATCGATAAGCGCTTGATTGGGGTCAGACCTTTTTGAAATTCGCTAAACTGCTGGACGAGCTTTTCTAAAAGCTTATTCACATCACACCTGCATTTTCATAATTTCTTGATACGCATCGATAATTTTATTGCGAACTTGCAACATTAATTTAAGTGAGATGTCGGCTTTTTCTGCTGCGATCATCACATCAGGAATACTCTGAGCCTTGCCCGTAGCGAGTTTTTCCATCTGCACGTCGGAATCTTTTTGAAGTGTGTTTACACTTTCAACAGCGTCTTTCAGTGTATCCGCAAATGATTTACCTTCGCTCGCACCGTCGATGGATTGAGCTTTTTCATTGCGTGACTGACCGAGTTCCCGTGTAGAACCTATCAAATTTTCTGCGTTCGAAATTGTTAAACCGTCCATGGCTCAACCCCCAATAAATAAAGTTTAACAGCTTAAGTTCTATCGTCCAATCTCTAAGGCGCTCATGGCCATATCTTTTGTTGCCTGCATGGCCGAGACGTTAGCCTCGTAAGACCGAGTTGCAGATAACATATTGGCCATTTCTTCCATCATGTTGATGTTGGGATAGGCCACATAGCCATCGGGATTGGCATCGGGATTGTCGGGTTCGTATTTCAGAAGAGGTGCTTTTTGATCTGAAATCACATCAGTCACTTGAACGCGCTGAAGGGATTGCTCACCTTGATCGGTCATCACGTCACCAAAACTTTTTGAGTCGGGCATCGCTTCAAAGACAACGTCTTTGCGGCGATAAGGACCACCTTCATTGGTGCGAGTGGTATTGATGTTTGCGATGTTACTCGAAACAGTGTTCATGCGCTGACGTTGAGCCGCAAGTCCACTCGCCGAAATTCTCATCCCCGTAGAAAAATCCATTATTTACCTCCCTCGGTCACAGCGTAACGAAGGCTTGCCAATTTTTTATTGATCAATTGGATAGCTGCTTTGTAGAGAATGGTATTCTCTGCAAGATTGGCCATTTCTTTTTCTAAATCCACCGTGTTTTTATCATTGGTGGTGTTGATATCAGGATTGTCATACACGTCGGCTTTAAGATGACCCACCGAACCTTGGCCCACAATAAAATGATCTTCGTGATCGGTGTTCATCGCGCCCACACCTTCGCGATCAATCGCAGCAGAGAGTGCACCTTCAAAATCTAATTTTTTTGCTTTGTATCCAGGTGTCTCGGCATTGGCGATATTTGCTGAAGTAACGCTATTGCGCATGAGCCGCATGTCGGCAGCGGTATTGAGGGCCGATGTTGTTTTGTCAAACAACCCACTCATGCAGCAACCCCACTGTACTCATGAAGTTTGTTGCGAAGAGTGCGAACACTAATCCCTAAAAGTTTAGCCGCCTGAGTGCGATTTTGACCGGTGTGTTCAAGAGTTTTAAAAATAAGATGGCGCTCCACTTGGCTCACTGTCATTCCAACTGCTAAACCACTCTCATTGTTTGAGGCCTGATAATTTTCGATCAATACTTCGTGCTCGCGCAATTCTTGCGAACCAGTGAGCAACACCGAACGCTCAATCACGTTTTTTAATTCGCGAACATTTCCTGGCCAATTCCAGCTCATCAATTTTTGTAAAGCTTGGGGATGTAAAACACGTTTTGCCAAACCATTTTCGTTACACGAAAGATCCAAAAAATGGCGGGCTAAAAGTTCGATATCTTTTTTGCGCTCGCGCAGTGGCGGGATTCTTAATGGGATTACATTCAAACGATAGTAAAGATCTTCGCGAAAGCGGCCTTCTTTCACTTCTTTTTGCAGTTCGCGATTGCTCGTTGCAATCACTCGCACGTTGACCTTTGTGGAAGTGTTTGAGCCTAAGCGCTCCACTTCGCCTTCTTGCAATACGCGCAATAATTTAGCCTGCAGGTTCAAAGGGATTTCGGTAATTTCATCCAGCAAAAATGAGCTGTTGTGAGCCATCTCAAATTTGCCGATTTTTCTTTGATCGGCACCGGTAAAAGCACCGCGCTCGTAACCAAACAGTTCACTTTCCAAAAGATTTTCGGGAACAGCTGCACAGTTGACCGCAGTAAAAGGTCGGCCTGAGCGATTGCTTTTGGCGTGAAGGTAGCGCGCGATCAATTCTTTCCCCGTTCCGCTTTCACCACAAATCAAAACGCTTGCACGACTTTGCGCCACATTTTCGGCGATAGTTAAAACTCTGCGTAAATTTAGATCGGCTGTGTGGATCTCATGAGTGGACATTATTCGACCTCCGTCATTGCAGGAATGCGTTTGATGTAGTGTTTGTATTCATCCTGCCATTCAGCGTTCTTTAATTTTTCTTGGGCCAGCTTTTGATACATTTGGTTTTTATCACCTTCTAATCGACTCCAAATTTGAGCCGCATTTTTGATGTCGCCTTTTTTAAAATAAATCTGTCCCATTTGATATCTTACCGAGCCCAAAGGCTTAGTGACTTCAAATTCATCCAGCAATTGCTGATATGTCTCTGCTGCTGCAAGTTGCTCGCCTTTCTCCATTAGCGCATCACCGCGAGCTCGCAGAGTTTTGGCCCAAACATCTGGCGAGATTTTGACGCTTTTCTTTTTTTGTTCGGCAATTTGATCGAAAGCTTTCAATGCGCCTTCAGGATTTTTTTGGGCTAAACGAATTTCGCCTAATTTTAAAATTGCGGGAAGCAGAAATTGGGTTTGTCCCTTGTAAGTCTCAGTCAAAGCTTTCAAAGCTTGCTCGGCTCGACCTAAATCCCCACGAGCCTCGGCCACTTCGGCATTGAGTTCAACACGCTCCACTTTTTCTGCGTCGCTCAAAACTTTTTCGTCTTTGATCTGATTTAAATAAGTTTGCGATTCGCTGTACTCACGCCCTTCGGCCTTTACCGCAGCTAGACGAAGAGCCACACTTTCACGGTGCGGAAGATTCTCTAAAACTTTGCGCTCTTTTTCTTCGGTGGTGTTGTGAATGCGATCGAGAGTTTTTAAGATATCGCTATAATTTTTTTCTGACTCTTTAAGAACTCCCGCTTTTTCATAGGCACGAGCCAATGAAAATGGAATGTCCAAACGATTGTGATTTTTGAGCCACGTGTTGCTGTAATGACTTGCGGTTTGGAGTGGCTTTAAAAATTGCTCAGACTCCACATCATTCGAAATCACTTGAGCAAGGTTCGACACAATCCGGCCCTTAAAAACTTCGAGGTTCGAAGTGATGGGGTTAGCTTGATAATAATGGATTAAGTCTTCAGCCGCCTGAGTGTATTCCCCGCGCCGCTTGTATCCGTCGGCTTTGATCAAAGTCACAAATTGCGACATATCTGGAAGTGCCGCATTTTTTGCGATGTGATCCATCTCTTCAATCGAACGGTTAAGTTCTTTGGGCTTCATCCCCTTCATTCTTTGGGCAAGCATTCGGATCAAAGCGACATCTGCACCGGGATTGCCGTGATAGCGAAAATTACTTTCTAAAAATGCGCCCATCACTTGTTTTTGATCTGCACCCAAAATTTCTAAAACCTCGCCCACACGAGTCATCGCATATCCGCCGTGGGCTCCGGTTGGAAAATTTTTGAGATACTGCACATAGTTGGTGAGCGAAGGTTGATATTTACCAAGCCAAAATTGAGCTTCGGCCATATTAAAAAAAGCATTTGGAAATTTACTTTGATACGCAGGGTAACGCTTTAAAACATCGGCATACAGCTCTGCGGCTTTGGCGTAATTTTTTTGGCTAAAATAAACATCACCCATGCGGTACTGAGCCTCAACCGATTCTGCAGGGGTCTTGCTGTGGTCACGAATATCACTATAAACGTTGAGAGCATCGTCAAATTTATTTAAGATCAAATACGCATCGGCTAACGCTTTTTTGGCGCCGTCAATTGCGGTTGACTGAGGATATTTTTGGATAAAATTTGAAAAAGACTGAATGGTATCAAGACCGCTTTTTTGATCAAGATCCATATAAGCAAGCATCAGATCTGTTCGCTCGGTCAAAACCGAATTGGGAAAATTCTTAACCAAATATTGATACTGCACTCTTACCGCTTCAAGCTCTTCTTTTTTGCCCGACTCTAAAAAGAAATTGTAATGAATCTCGGCAATCACATTGCGAACGATTTCTTCATAAGTTGATTTTGGATAATTTTTTAAAAAGTATCCCGCCGCTTTTAAACACAAAGCGGGACGATCATTTTTAAACAAAGTCAAAATCAGTTTGGCTTCTTTGCTCTCTTGAGTCTCTTTAACGTTGATTTCATATTCAGGAGGATTTGCGACCATCTCTGACAGACGGCTTGTCTCCATCTTGAGCATTGGAAAATGAACATAAATATTTTGGCGGCTCGCAATGAGCGACTCTTCTTTGATTTGATAGTCTTTAATCAAAAATCTTTTAAAGTGAGGGTCTGATCCGTCATAAGCGCCACTTTGAAATGACGAATAGGTGTCTTGATCATTGTTTTCGACCTTTGAAACCTCGATAAATTCGGTTCCAGCTGGAACGCGCGAAATCTTTTTGTAATCTCCCGACATCTCAACCTGAGGTTGAATCTTCTTTTTTAAAACTTTCGGAGCTTGAACTAAAACCGCAGCTGGTGATTTCTTTTGCTGATAAAAATCAATAATTAGGCGCGAGGGTTGATCGGTCAAATAATCAAAGCTTTCGACATCTGAGTTTTTTAATTTAAAAACAACTTCGGTCTTATTGTCTTTAGCCGAAGGATTGATCTCAACACTCTCAACAAGATCGTTCTTCAAACTCTTAAGCTGGACTTCTGTTGAGGGATCGATCATCGGTATAAACAAATGTAGTTTTTTATCAGCCGATCTTTTAACTTCGTAATCCCATTGATTGCGCCCTTGAAATTCAACATGAGTGGTATCTTGAGTTTTTTCGATCAGACCTTTAACAAAGACATTGGGATCTTGGGCAAAAGCATTTGTCACCATCACCAAAATAAAAAATGCAGCCTTTTGGCCGTATCGAGATTCCGACGTTTTATTTCCAACGCCGTCAATGTTCCGATGATTTTTAGCTTTTTTGTTCAATCGACTTCCCCCACTTAGCATCAGAGCAGAATCGATGCCAACTGGACGTTGACCTTTGACTTAGGCCTTTAGATGAGGCTTGATAATGGGTGAATTATGAATACATCTTTGAGAATTCTTCTTCGTACTTTTTTATTTTTTTCGATGGTCGGTTGTGTCTCTGTAGGTATCAGCGACACAAAAATTGAGCGCGCGCGTGCGGTTCACTTTCGAGCACCGACCTCCCCTTACGCTGAAGTTGCTCATGGCAACCTCGACCGACTTTGGAAAAATTCGAGCAACGGCAATACCATTTCTTATTTATCCGAGTGCTCCGAAACCAATGATCCAGATTTAGTGGCGGTACAAACCGGAATTTTGCGTGGTGTGAGCCAGCTCAATATTTTAAAGAGCGACACTATTACATATAATGATCGCGAAGCTCTTCACACCGTCGCAACCGGAAAAGTCGATGGCGTTGCCACAACGATGGAACTTATGATTTTTAAAAAAAATGGCTGCCTCTACACTTTGAATTATGTGGGTCTGGCGTCGCACTTTAATAAAGACCAAAAAATCTTTAATGACTTTATCGGTCAATATCGAGCTCCATGAAGGACACCCATTTTTTAAAATTTGTTGGTGGCAATTCTCTTTTAACTCGCCAAGTGTTTGTCGAAGTTTTTCGTCGCCCTATCTATCCCCGACTGATCGTCGAACAGATTTATCGAGTGGGAGTCAAATCCATTCCGCTTGTTCTCATCACCGCTGGGAGTACGGGCATGGTGATGGCTTTGCAATTTGGCACAGGCCTCGAAAAATTTGGCGGCAAATTATATGTTCCAAAAATTGTGAGCCTCTCGATCATTCGTGAGCTTGGCCCTGTGTTTACATGTTTGATGCTTGCAGCCCGTATTAGTGCGGGCCTCACTTCAGAGATCGGCTCGATGAATGTGACCCAACAGATCGATGCGATCCGCGCTCTAGGAACTTCGCCAATAAAACGAATTGTGATTCCACGAGTGATTGCGTGCTTAATTTCGGTGCCTCTTCTTGCAGCTATGGCCAATGTGATAGGCGTTGCAGGAGGATTATTTGTTGGGGTCAATGATTTGGGGCTTGATCCATTTTTTTATATGCAAAAAATTAGCGAGACCATTTATATCGGCGATTTTTTATCGGGCATTTTAAAGACCCCATTTTTTGCGATGTTTATCTCGATCCCTGCTTGTTATTATGGATTGACGGTTCAGGGCGGCACCCAAGGTGTGGGCAACAACACAACAAAATCGGTTGTGACCTCATGCACATTGATTTTGATTGGTGATTTCTTTTTGACCAAACTCTTTTTGATTTTTGAGCACATGCGGTGATTGAGCTTGCCCACTTTCAAAAATCTTTCGAAGGCAAAGTGATTCATCGTGATATCAGCTTTAAGGTGAACGATGGAGAATGCCTTGGATTGATTGGCGGATCGGGTGTTGGAAAATCGGTGATCTGCCGAAGTCTGATCGGCTTAGAAAAACCAGACAAGGGCGAAATCTTTATTGATGGTATTCCCATTTCAAAAATGGATGAGGATCAACTGATCGCCATCCGCCGCAAGGTGGCTTATGTATTTCAAAACGGGGCCTTATTTGATTCTATGACGGTGTTTGATAATTTGGCTTACCCCTTACGAGAGCACACCGACATGACCGAGTCAGAAATTGAGTCGCGCATCACCGAGCAGCTCTCTGAATTTGGAATGGAAAAATCGGTCAACCTTTACCCTTCAGAACTGTCGGGCGGAATGCAAAAGCGGGTGGGTCTTGCCCGCGCCATTATTTTAAGACCAAAAATAGTTTTGTACGACGAGCCCACCGCCGGACTTGATCCCTTTAATACAATTCGAATTCAAGAGATGATCTTGCGTCTAAAAGCCCGCGGGGTCACAAGCGTTTTTGTTTCGCATGATGTGCCAAGTATCTATGCGGTGTGTGACCGAGTGGCGCTCTTGATGGGCGGAGTTGTAAAGGCCTTTGGAACTCTCAAAGATCTCGAGCAACAAGAAGGCAGTTTGCTTAAAAAGTTTATGAACGGTGAGGAAACAACATGAAGCAAAATAACACAACAAACGACGCTAAAGTGGGTTTGTTTGTTTCGCTAGGTATCACAGCGGTCTTGATTTCGATTTTAGTATTCGGTGGAGACCGAATGTTTTTTTCATCTACCTACAGATTGCGTTTACAACTCAAAGATGTGCAAGGCCTCGCGCCAGGAAGTGTGGTCAGTCTCGCAGGACTTCGAGTGGGCAATGTTAAAGATATTGAATTCAACACCGAAGCCAACAAGCTCGAAGTCATTTTAAGTGTCGAAAGAAAATTTCAAAACAAAATCACCACCGATGCCTCAGCCACAATCAAAACCCAAGGTGCCCTCGGCGATCGATTTATTTATATTGATCCCCACGCCGCCCACGGCGAAATCCTAAAAGAGAACTCACTGTTATTTTCGGCAGACAGTCCCGATATTTTCGAAATGATCACCGCAAAAGGTGCCGAGTTCGGCAATATTTTAGAGGTCATCAAAGAAGTGCGAGTGTTACTCCACAGCCTGAATGAAAACGGCCGCAGCTCACAGTTTATGGAGAATATGGTTTTGATGAGTCAAAACATGAACAGTTTAGCTATGGAAGCTAAGCTTGCACTTCGCGAAGTGCGCGGCACCGACAAAGATCCACAGCTGAAGCAAACAATGACATCACTTCATAATGTCCTCAAAAAAATTGACCAAGGCGATGGCACTTTAGGTGCGCTGATCAACGATCCATCATTACATGATCGATTGATGTCTTTTTTGGGTGAAACCCCACGCAACAAATTTATGAAGTCTTTGATTCGGCAGAGTATTCAGGATGGGGATCGGAAGTAAGCGCGGGTTTGCGCATTGCCTGCTTTTCAGTTCTGAGCTCAATTTGTTAAGATGTAGCATACCTTCGTTCACTGCCTCTGGTGATGGGCACGATGGTGCCCCGAACACAGCAAAGTGAGATTCTCCAAAGTGTCAGGTCCACCCAATGACTTCGGAATTATGTGATGAATATCTAAATGCCGTCGCGCCGAACACCGTTCGCCATTTTCATCAATATGGGTGCACTGTCCTCCGTGCTGCTGATGAAGCTGACGTTTGATTGTAAGCTTGGATACACTCTGAGGCGGGCACGATTTTTTAATCGGATCTAATTTTTCCAACAATAATTGTGTTGCCTGATCATGAACATCTTGAATAGTTGCAGCCCGTTTAAGTTTTTGGCTCAGCAAATCTTGTGCGCGTTGAATGTCGCTATATTTTTCTTCGCTCACCGCATAAGAAATTTTAATCAAAGTTGTTTCACCAACTTGTTTGTATTGCGCAAGCTCAGGAATCGCCGTCTCAGGTTTGACCTTTGCAATTTCTTTTTCAAGATTCCGTTTTGTGGTTTTGGCTTTAGCAAACCAGTCGAGAGCATTTTCTTGAGTGATCACACTCACAAGCCGATTTGCTTTTGACACCGAGAGCTCGCCCGACGCAATTTGGGTTTTAAGAGCTGGAACTTCGGTAAATTTTTTTGCGAGCTTATTAAAGATGCTCGCAAGTTCTTCTGACATTTTTAATTTTTTTGTTGAGTATTCAAAAAGCGAATTGCAATCAAACTTATAATAACTTTTGTTGCGCCACACTTGCTCAAGCGCATTGAGCAAAGCCATTTCGGTAGCTCGGTGGTTGGCGGCAGCAATCACTGCCTCGTTATGAATTTTTTGATGGCTCATAAATATCTCCTATTTATAGGGAGTTTAACATGACTTTTTTAGAGGGGCCTTTTGATGGACTCATTGATGATTTTTAATAACCTGTTTTTGATTTAATATTTGCATAGAGAAGCGCGCCTTGAGGATGAGTGTTCAAAACACAATCGACTGATTCAGTTTTTGCAACTGAAGGCATTTTTTCGCATTGAAAAATGCGTCAATCTTTTTTTCGGGAGATTATGAATTTTGTGGGCACGATCATTTTAGATCAGAAACTACGGTGGGCACGATCATTTTTAAATCAGAGATCTAACGAAAACTCCGAAGGTGTTTGGTTTTTGTCTAGGGTTAAGCGGTGGGTAAACCTAAAACAAAACTGGGCACGACAATTTCTAGATTAAAATTCTAACCAAATTTCCGACGGTGTTTGGTTTTTATTTAGGTTAAAACTTGATCGAGGCTAAAGAGCGGGCACGAAAATTCAGACTCTAGACTAAGCACCATTCGCACTCAGGTTTAAACAACCAAACTCCTACAAATTAATCTTATCTAACTGCTCTGAAAAATCTTCGACCTTGAGTCCTTGCAGCGAGCGCTGATCTTGGGTCAATCGAATATGATGAACAAAAGTTCTTGCGAGATAAATATTAATTCGGGCTTTCATTGGCTGGAGCAAATAGGTCATTTCATTCATGTGGGCACTTGAGGCGACCCACACAATCAATCGACCTTTTTTGAATTCGACGGGCTTTGAAACCTCTGCCCACTCAGGACCGATCACCTCGCCCCAATAGCGCCATAGGCGCCAACGAACAAATTGCTCCGCGAGCGGTGACTTGCTATTTTGTAAAAGGCTTTGTAGGACGTCGGATGCAGATTTCATGATACAAAAAGGAATAGCATGATCAGAAATACTCGGCCAATTTATATCGTCGGCGCTGGACTGAGCGGCTCCGAATGCGCCTTTCAGCTCGCTGAAATGGGATTTCAGGTTCATCTGTTTGAGATGCGCGGGGTGCACAAAACGCCGGCGCATAAAACCTCAGATTTTGCAGAGCTTGTGTGCTCCAATTCTTTTGGGAGCGAGACCGATTACTCAGCTCCTGGTCAGCTCAAATGGGAGGCTCAAGCGCTCAAGTCGCTGATCCTTCGTGTTGGCCAAGAGATGCGTGTGCCTGCAGGTATGGCGCTTAGTGTGGACCGCGAGGCCTTTGCTCAACGTGTGACTGAAATCATTCGCTCGCATCCCAACATCACCGTGCACCAAACCCAAATCGATCGCTTGAGTGATTTACCTCGACCACTGGTTGTTGCGACAGGGCCGCTCACCTCTGAGTCATTGGCGCAAGACCTACGCAGCCACTTTGATCATGAATTTCTTTATTTTTTTGATGCGATTGCACCGATCGTTGCGGCTGATTCGATTGATACCTCGATTGCGTGGAAGGCTGATCGCTTCGATAAGGGGACAAAAGATTATTACAACTGCCCCATGAATCAAGATCAATATTTTCAGTTTATAGAAGAAATTAAGAAAGCTCGCAAAATCGAATCTAAAGATTTCGAAAAAGACACGCCTTATTTTCAGGGATGTATGCCGATCGAAGCAATTGTTGAAACGGGCGATCAGACTTTAAGATTTGGTCCGCTCTCGCCCAAAGGACTTCGCGATCCGCGCACGGGACTCAACGCCTATGCGGTGGTGCAACTTCGTCAAGACAACAAGGCCGCCACCGCATTCAATATGGTGGGCTTTCAAACCAAGATGGCTTACGGCGAGCAACAAAGAATTTTTAAAATGATTCCGGGTTTACAAGACGCCGAGTTTTTAAAATTAGGCAGCATTCATCGCAATCTTTATATTCAGAGTCCAAAAAAACTTACCCAGATTTTAAGCTCGCATAAAGATCCTGAACTTTTTTTTGCGGGCCAAATCACCGGTGTTGAAGGATACTTCGAGTCCACTTGCATCGGACTTCTCATTGCCCATTTTATTCGGGACCTCGAACTCAACCGACCGGTTTCGCTTCCTCCGCGCGCCACCGCATTTGGTTCGCTGTTGAATGCGATTACCGAAGACAATGACGACTTTCAGCCCACCAACATCAATTTTGGTTTATTTCCGCCAGCGGTATTAAAGACTCGCGACAAGCGCGCCAAAAAAGAGTCACAATTGAATTTGGCCAAATCTGAATTTGAAAAATGGCTCTCTAAAGAATGGAATTTTTTGTCAGAGCGAAAATCAGATTCACTCGCAATCGCAACCGGGTCCTGAGCAATCATTGCAGTCGAGAGTTTTGTAAATTCGAAGCTCTCCCGGATAAATCCCTAAGCTTGAGGGGCACGAGCAAGTTTTGAGTCTGCTCCCTTGGCCCTCAAATCTATGTTTGTCATAAAATGCTTTCTCGATACGAGGCTGGTCAAAAAGTTGTTTTAAGATTTCAGCACCTTTTTGGCAGGTTTCGTTTTCTGAGGCGACTGAACGCTCGCTCACATTTTTGGATTGCTCCGCACATGGAACAGCCAACAATTTTTGGCGCTGCTCGTTGATTTTTTTGAAGGAATAAATTCTTAAAGGGGGTGGGCAATCTGTTTTGCAATGACAACTGAGGTCGGCAACACGGTCAGGCCCCACTAACTGTAATCCCACAGAGCGAAATCGCCTGATCAATTCGCCCTCAATTTGTGAGCACTGGTCGGGTGAAATCGAAGCTGCATTTAATAAACCAACTATAAATAAAAATATCATCACTCAAGATGACACAAAAAATATTAATTTGGCAGAAATTTAAGCAATTGGTAATGTCGCTTATGACCTATTTTATCTTAAGTCTCTTGTCGGCGCATGCCTTTGGATTTTTAGATTATGTGGTGACCGATGTGGTCTGTGCGTCTGGGCATCCGGTAAGCAATTTTAATGAGACCGTCAGTATCGGCACAGTCATTTCGGAACGCTTGACACCGAACGTAAATGAACTCACTCGGTTTTATTCTGAACTGAATCAAGACCTTCACCAGATCTTAAGCGACAAAGAAAAAATTGTTCTCTTTACGAATACCACACGAGACAAGTCTCACTACACCGACGGTCGACTTCCCTGTGAAGAGGGCGAGCAGTATCTTGCCATTGGCAAGCCCGACAAACCAATTATTCAACAGTAACTGATTTGGCCAAATTTCTGGGTTGATCCACATCATTCCCCATACTCACCGCCAGATGATACGCCAGCAACTGAACCACCACCACTTCTAACAGCGGCATTGTGAACCATGGTACATTTGGCAAAGACAGATAATGAAGTGAGAGTTCTCGCAATCTCTCGTTTGAACCCGTCCCGATAGAAATCAACTGCCCCCCGCGCGCCTTTGCTTCTTCGAGATTACTAATTGTTTTTTCATAAAGTTGATCCGATGGTGCAAGGGTTACGATTGCAATATTTGGATCGATAAGAGCGAGTGGTCCGTGTTTCATTTCGCCTGCGGCATAACCTTCGGCGTGGATATAGGCGAGTTCTTTTAATTTTAAGGCACCCTCAAGGGCAATAGGATAGTGAATGCCACGACCCATATACAAAAAACCTTTATACTTTTTAAATTCGTTTGCGACCTCACCAAAAAATTTATCGTAAGACAAAACAGTATCCATATGAATAGGAACACTCAGGAGTTCCATCACATTTTTGGCTTCGTCTTGCCCGTGACCATGAACTTGGGCAAGTGCTAATGCCAAAACATTTAATACCGCAAGTGTGCTTGAAAATGCTTTGGTACTGGCAACTCCCACCTCAGCGCCCGAATTCATATACAGATGACCTTCGGCCTCGCGATCGATGGTGCTGCGACGAACATTGCAAATGCTTAAGGTCTTTAATCCCTTTTCTTTTGCAAGTCTTAGGGCTGCAAGTGTGTCGGCAGTTTCACCACTTTGTGAAATCACAACAACCAAAGTTTTTTTATCCACCACCGGCGAGCGATAGCGAAATTCACTCGCCACATCACATTCCACCGGAAGATGTGCGAGCTGCTCAATTAAATATTTACCGGCAAGGGCTGCATAGTAACTTGTGCCACAGGCCACAAAAAAAAGCCGATCGGTTTGTTGCAAAACCTGTTTTGTTTTTTGCCAGTCTTTTTCAAAATCCAATTTTTCAAGATCATTAAAGGCTTCACCAAAACCAACTCTGTTGAGTTTTACAGTTTTGTTTTCAACATCGATATGCGGAGCCAAAGCTTTGGCGACCGAGCGCGGCTGCTCAAAGATTTCTTTAAGCATAAAATGATCAAAGCCGCCTTTTTCAACTTTTTCGGCATCCCAATTCACTTTGGATAAAGGGCGTTTGAGAGTCTCACCTTTAATATTAAATACGGTCATCTGATGACCCTGAACTTGCAAGATTTCGCCATCCTCAAGGTACAAAACATTTTTTGTATAAGGAACCACTGCTTGAAGATCACTGGCGATGATCACAGCGCTGTCGGTTTGTCCTGCAATTAACGGCGGCCCATTTTTAAAAGCGATAATCTCGTTGGGACTTTGTTGCGACACAACTAAGATGGCGTAAGCCCCATGAAGTTTTGGAATGGTATTTAAAACCGCTTGGAGCAGATTTTTGGTAGTTTTATTTTCGCGAGAGATCAGGTGGGCAACAAGCTCTGAGTCGGTGTCGGACTCAAAAACTGCCCCCTCTTTTTTGAGTTGGTCTTTAAGATCTAAATAATTTTCGATGATTCCATTGTGAACAAGACTAATCCCTTCGACCACATGGGGATGAGCATTGCGCTCATTGGGAGGACCATGAGTCGCCCAGCGAGTGTGGCCAATACCAACATGACCATCAAAGGTTTGATCTTTTAATTTTTTTGAAAGAACATTGAGCTTACCCGCAGCCCGGACTCGCTTGAATTGGCCATGATCCAAAATTGCAATCCCGGCGCTGTCGTATCCGCGATACTCGAGTGTGCGCAAGCCCTCTAAGATCACCTCTTTTGGATCTTGATTTCCTGAATAGCCAACGATTCCACACATTTTATTTAAACCTTTTTTCGATAATTTTCTTTTGCTACTTGGCGCGCTCGGGCAACTGCCAAAGAATTTTCTGATACATCTTTTGTGATCGTCGATCCAGCCCCAATAATCGCGCCGTCGCCAATCACCACGGGTGCGACAAATTGGACATC
Organism: Bdellovibrionales bacterium; assembly: GCA_965199825.1. Taxonomy (GTDB): domain Bacteria; phylum Bdellovibrionota; class Bdellovibrionia; order Bdellovibrionales; family UBA1609; genus CBDATP01. Next base: position 570,109 of record OZ241329.1, read on the forward strand.
ACTGCCAACAAAAACATTATTGCCAATTGTGGTCTGATATTTTTTTAGATCTGCTGCATAATTGCAGGTGATCGTGCCGCAACCGATGTTGGTGTCTTCACCAACCACCGCATCTCCTAGGTAAGTCAGATGTGAGGCTTTTGAGCGCGCACCAAATTTTACTTTTTTAAGTTCAACAAAATTACCGATCTTTGATTCTTCACCGATTTCGGTTTCGGGTCTGAGGCGAGCGTAGGGTCCTACTACACTACGAGCTTTGACCACCGCTTTTTCGAGATAAGAACCTTGTCGAATTTGAACGCTGTCTTCGATGGTCGACTCATTCAAAAAACAATGGGGCTCGATCACACAAAACCGACCAATTTTGGTTTTGGATTTAATAAAGCTACCAGGATAAATCACCGAGCCCTCACCAATTTCGACCCCAGGCTCAATGTAAGTGTTACGATCATCAAGAATCACCACACCATTTTCCATATGCTTGTGGGCACTCGCACGAAATACAAATTGCGAAGCCTTCATCAACTCAGCTTGTGAGTTCACCCCAAACGACACCCGTTGTGGAAAAGATTTGGCCTCTACCGATTTATGATCTTCGCGTAAAAGCGAGACAATATCGGTCAAATAAAATTCTTTTTGTGAGTTTTGATTTTTAATTTTTGGTAAATATTCGGCCAAAATTTCGGCTCGAGTAATATAAATTCCAGAATTCACTTCGCGAATTTTTTTTGTTTCAGGCCCCGCGTCTTTGACCTCGACAATACTATGAAGCAAATTATTTTCGCGAACAATCCGACCAAGACTTCCAGGATTTTTTAAGATCGATGTGACCACAATCAAGTCGCACGAGGATTGATAAAATTCTTCGACCATCGCTTGGATATCTTTGGCCTCGACAAGAGGCGCATCCCCACTCAGAATAATCACAATATCTTTGAGAGTTTCGGGTTGTGACGCTTGCACCGCGTTAGCTGTGCCTTTTTGCTCTTCCTGTTTGAAACACTGAGCACCGATTGGCTCAACCACTCGGCGCACCAGCTCCTCGCCACTCCCAACCACCACGCGGATTTCATAACTTCCGGCTAATTTTGCGGCGAGCACAACTTTTCGAATCATCGGATCGCCGGCGACTGGATGTAAGACCTTGGGCAAAGGAGATTTCATCCGCGTTCCTTTGCCAGCGGCTAGAATAATCGTGGAGAATAATCGTTGAGGCATTTTTAATGGTTGTAACACATCTCTCTCAAGGTCAAGGAAGGAGCGGCCAATTTCTCAAGTGATTGATTGTCCAACATGGGCATTTTCTCGAGGACAAAAATCGATTCGGCTTGTTGCAAGCGATGAGCTCGAAAATATTCACAAACCCATTTTACTGATTGGCGGCGTTCACGGCGACGAGCCCGAGGGAACCACACTAGCCTTGTCTGTTTTGGATTGGCTGATCGATGATGCAGGAAAGCAACATTCTTGGATTGTGATTCCGGTTTTAAATCCTGATGGTGTTGAAAAAAAAGAGCGAGTCAACGGAGCAGGCGTCGATCTCAATCGCAATTATCCATCAAAAAGTTGGTCTAAAGATTTTACTCAGCCGCGCTATAATCCAGGCCCTTTTCCGGCGAGCGAACCCGAGATCGCAGCACTTGTTCAATTGATTGAAAAAACAAAACCGCGACTCATCATCCATTGTCATTCATGGCATCCGTGCATTGTTGCGGTTGGAAATCCTTTAGAGGCCCAAACGCTCTCAGCAGTGAGTGGCTACAAATTAATGGAAGATATCGGTTACCCCACACCAGGAAGTTTATCTGAATACGGTTGGTTTGATCATCAGATCCCGGTGATCTGTATTGAAGAACAAGAAAACATTGATCTCCAAACCATTTGGCCGCGGTTTCAAACCGCGTTCGAAACTATTTTTAGAGGTGATCAAAATTGACACCCTCAATTTCGAGTGTCTTAGTCGTTGGCCACCCTCGATCTCATCAACTTCAATTGGGATCAGACGTTGCGCCTCACATTCAGGAGGCTCAAAGTATTATTCATCACTCCTCTTATCGGGTGATTGTTTTACCGTTTACAGAGACCTGTGCCAAAGACGCATTCAATTTTATTCTCGAGCGCACAAGAATTTTTGCTAATACAAAATTTATTTTGTGCCGCGATCAAAATACCGAATCCCTATTAATAAAAGCTCTACAAACAGGATCTATTTATAGGGTTCTGGAAGGGTTTGATGACCCCCGGTTTGATCACGTGGTCCGCGAGTCTTTAGAAAAACTCTCTCGCGACAAACAAGACGACGATTTGCTCGATCTGATTCACGACCGCACCGCAAGACTCGATGCACTTAAATTTAATCTTGCTGAGCGTGTGGCCAGACGCACGCGCTCGCTTCAGGCCTCGCGCAATAAACTGATCGAAACCAATCTACGATTTGAAGCTTTGCATTCGACATTTTTAAGTCTTTACCGATCCCAAAGTGTGAGCGAAATGGAAAGTGAGCTTCTTAAAAATTTGAGTGAACCCCTAGAGCTTGATGGAGTCCGAATTGTTTTTGAATCACAAAGTGGAATTTTACCAAATGAAAATGAAAGTGTCCGAATCATTCCTTTGACTCTGTTGCCCGATCAACATGCACGCATCGTATTTTCACGCCAAATGAACACCAGCTTTTCAAAAGATGAAAACATTTTTTTAGAGCAGGTCGCCGAAGCGACGGGCCTAGCTTTGAATCGACTCTTAATTTTGCAAAAATCAGAGCGCCTCAAAAAACAATGGGAAGCCACCTTTGATGCGATTCTTGATCCTTTATGCTTGACCACACTTGATCACAAAATCCTTCGCAACAACAAAGCGTTTTGTACAGCGGTAGGCAAAGATTTTTCCGAAATCTTAAGAGCCAATCCTTTTGAGATTTTATTTAACGAAGTCAATTTGCCCGAACTTAAACATAGCAGTTTTAAATTTTTAAAAACGGTGAACTCCAAAACTTTTGAAATTTCGGGCTCAACACTTTCCCATCGTTCATTGGTTGAGCCGATACGTTGGATTTTATTTCGAGATATCACTCATGCAAAAAAACTCGAAGACCAATTGATTCAATCTGCCAAGATGGCCGAGCTTGGAACAATCGGAAGCTCCATTGCGCACGAACTCAATAATCCGATTGGAGGAATGCTCAGCTTTCTTCAACTGATCAAAATGGATCTTAAAGAAGACGATCCCCACTACATCGATATCGATGAGATGGAAAAAGCAACTTTGAGGTGCAAAGAAATTATCGAAAATCTTTTGGGATTTGCACGTAAAGGCGACTCTTACATCCCAAATTTATTTGATCTCAAACCCATCATCGTCAAAGTTGCAAAGTTGATCGAGCTCTCGCAGCGCTCGATGGGTGTTCGAGTTGAAATGACGATTCCGGATCAGCCCATTATGATGTTTGGCCAAGCCGATGACTTACTCTCGGCCTTTCATTATCTTTTACAAAATGCCTGTGAGGCGGTACTCGAGCGCAATCAAAATCCTTTGATTCAAATTGGTGTTGAGATCAGCTCAACAAAATGTATTTTGACAATCACAGACAATGGGCCAGGCATCGACGACAAGAATTTAAAGGTCATTTTCAATCCGCTGTTTAGTACAAAAAATCCTGCTCTCCACGCGGGGCTTGGATTAACAAATGCCTTCCGCATTATTACGGGCCACGAAGGTGAACTCGAAATTTTATCTTCAGCAGGCATAGGAACCTCGGCGAAAATCACTCTCAAACGTCCAGATTTGCCGGACTCGCGACAGGAAATTGACGGGAAAATTTGACACCGTAAAACCCGCGCTCCTACCATAAACAAAGGCGCTCATGGATTGAGTGCCGTGTTCTACGGAAGGATCCGAATGCAAGGCCACAGAATTCTGATTGTCGACGATGAAGCAAGTCTAAGGACTGCTTTGTTTCGAATCTTTGATCGCAAAGGCTATCAAGTGATCACCGCTTCGACTCGTCGTGAAGCCGAAATGATTTCGCAATCCGAAAAGCCAATTGATCTTGCTCTTGTTGATTTGCGTTTGCCCGATGGCGACGGCCTTGATTTTATGACTCAACTTAAAACTTTGCATCCCAAGGCTCAGGTCATTATTTTGACAGGCTTTGGCACAATCGAAAATGCGGTGAATGCCACTCAGCGCGGCGCATTTCATTTTGTGGCAAAGCCTTTTAATTTAGACGAAGTGGTCTCGCTGGTCGACCGCGCCTTATCCCAAGTGCGTTTAGAAAAAGAAAATCATCAACTGCGCACCGCACTTCACAAAAAATATCAGTTCGACAATATCATCGGCCAAAGTGAAGCAATCACCCGCGTGTTAGAAATGATCGAACTCGTCTCCGACAGTGACTCTACGGTTTTGGTCATGGGCGAAAGTGGAACGGGCAAAGAACTTGTGGCAAAGGCCATCCACTACAATTCGAATCGCACCGAAAAACCATTTATCCCCATCAACTGCGGAGCGATCCCCGCAGAGCTACTAGAATCAGAATTGTTTGGTCACGTTAAAGGTGCATTTACCGGAGCCGTCGCCAACCGCATCGGTCGATTCGAAATGGCCGACAGTGGATCCTTATTTCTTGATGAGATTGGCGACATGCACCCAAGCCTCCAAGTCAAATTGCTCCGGGTTTTACAAGAAAGAAAATTTGAGCCCGTGGGTTCAACCAAAACTTATTCTGCCAACGTGCGAATCATTGCAGCAACCAATGTCGAACTTGAACAAGCCGTCGAAGCGGGCCGCTTTCGCGAAGATCTTTACTATCGCCTTAATGTGATTCCGATTCGCATCCCTGCATTGCGAGAAAGAAAAACCGATATCCCTCTGCTGTTTCATTATTTTATGGAAGAGTTTAACCGCTCACGCAGCCGAAATCTTCAAGGTGTGACAAGCGAAGCAATGAACTTGCTGACCAATTACGGCTGGCCCGGAAATATTCGCGAACTCGAAAATTTGGTGGAGCGATTAAGTATTCTCAAAGGCCACGGCATTGTTGATGTGGGCGATTTGCCTGAGCGCTACCGCAAAGAAGTGATTGTACCACTCGACGCCTCACATCTCGAAATCCCCGAAGCCGGAATGGATTTTAATTCGGCAGTGGACGCTTACGAGAATGCTCTCATCATGCGCGCCCTAGAAAAAACCGGTTGGAACCGCAACCAAGCCGCACTGTTGTTGAGACTCAACCGCACAACCCTTGTCGAAAAGATTAAGAAGAAAGGGTTGCGGCCTCCAGAGTTGAGTTAATGGCTTTCTAGGGATGAGCTGTTTTTTGGGCACGATTTCTTCTCGAGCAAAAAAGAGTGTAAACTGATTGTTTCTGCAATCACGACACAACGTTAACCTTGTCTGGGCACGATCACTCCATTTTGTCGATGACGTGATGGGCTTGATGGTGTCTCAGCTCGTCCCTTCACGATCACTCCATTCTGTCGGCACGAAGATGTCTCGCCTTGTCTGGTTACGATCACTGAATTCTATCGCTGAAGTGATGGGCACGATGATGACCCGAACAAAAAAGAGTCAGATTGTCTTCAGTATCTGTTCCGCCCTTTGATTTTGGAATTATATGATGAATATCTAAATGCCGCCGCTGGGTGCAGCGTATTCCATTTTCATCTACATAAGTGCATTGGCTGTGATGTTTGTGATGAATCTTTCGCTTTACCGCCATTTTAGAAGCCGCTTTTTCTGGGCACGATTTTTTGAGTGGATCATGTTTGGACAACCACAAATCTACAGCCTCAGTCAGCACATCTTCAATCGATGCCGCTCGTTTTAATTTCTGACTCATTAAATCTTGAGCACGTTGAAACGCTTTATGCTTTTCTTCGGTGAGCGAAAAAGTGATCTGCACGCGTTCGGTCGTGCCCACGCTGCAGTACCTTGATTTTTCCTTCAGCGCTTTTTCAGGATGAGCCTTTGCGATTTCTTTTTCAAGTTGGCGCTTTGTGCCTTTGGCAATATCGATCCACGTTGGCGCATTTTCTTCAGTGATCACCGAAACCAATCGATTGGCTTTGGAAGCCGAAAGCTCACCGAGTTCCATTTCTTTTTTGAGTTGTGGCACTTCGGTAAATTTCTTGGCGATCTTATTGTAGATGCTTGCAAGCTCTTCAGACAATTTAAGTTGAGTTGTTGAATATTCAAACAATGAGCGACAGCCAAATTGATAATAACTTTTGTTGATCCAAACTTGCTCTAAGGCTTTTAGCAATTCGATTTCGGCTTTGCGATGAGAATCTGCGGCGCGGACCGCATTCTTGTGAAGAGTGAGATGATCTATAAATGACTCCTGTTTAGAGTAGAAGTGTAACATGGGTTTTTAAAATTACGATTTGAGGTAGGCATGATCGAAATTAGGGGTAGCGATTTTTGACCGTTCTATCGTTGATAGCGGCCTCTGGACTCACAAGAATAACAAAAAACCTTCAGCGTATGTTCAAAGCCAAACACAGTCTAAAATTACCGCCAAAAATTCACGTCAATATTTATTTTGAAAAAGTCTAATTTGATTTTGGGCACGATCGCGATAGATAGTCTAAGATAACCATTCTGCCATCAGTTCCCATCAATCAAAATTCACCGTAGTTCCGGGCACAATCGCGAATTATGAATCATAAATTCAATCGAGATCCACTTGTATTTTGGGCACGATGATTCTCTCAACAAAACGCCTCGTCAAAATATACCATCGTTTACCCCATCCCCAACGATCCCAACGACCCCAACGACCCCATCCCCAACGATCCCAACGACCCCAACGACCCCAACGACTCCACAACCCCCCAACCCCGCCGCCCAATTCTTCAACACCCCACAAACTTATCGACACTTCTCCCGTCTATTCAACAATAGGCTGGCGCTGATCTTGCTCAACTCAAGGTATGAGTCACTGCACCACCAGCCTTAAAATGCGTTTGTTTCAAATTAAGGCGATTCTAACCGGTTTGACCCTTGGCTTTTGTTGCCATGGTGAAGAGCCCTATGCCTATTTGCGCTCAACCAACGATGGGCAAATGGAAATCAATTTGGAGCGCGTTGAGGCTGCAAGCAGTCGCAATTCAGATCAGTGGATCAAGGGCTATCTTCCCGTCAACGTCACCGCTCGCGACAGTCAATCCCAAGTGACCCAAAAATTTTTGAGTCGAGGCTTTGAGCAATTTGAAAAAACCCATAAGGAAGAGTTTGCCGCAACAATTCAAACCATAAAGGCCGTCAATCAGACCTCATCCTCAGGCTTATTAGGAACTAATGTTCGTTTTGAATTTATGGCTCTTCAAGGTAAAGGGACCTTTGTGCACGATGGTATCGTTCGCACAGCTGTGAGTTTTCAAACTGCTGGGAGCACCTCGCAACTTGAATTTAGCAAATACATTATGCCGCATACAAAAGTGAGTTTTATCCAATCTTCAAACTCACTCCAGACACTTTCAAAAATGACTTTGGCTTACGATTTTTGATCAATTCCGTTTTTTGACAAAAGTGCCATTCTTCGTCACCCCATATGCAATAAGAATCAAAAGCGCGTGGCGACCTCATTGCAATCAAATCAGTCATGATTAAAACAATTCTATTATCGGCTCTTCTGGCGACAACCGCACATGCTGTGGAATCAACAACAACTGTTTACCAACAAGAGACTGTCGCAATAAAGAAAAATATTTTTGTTCTCGATTTGCTGCCTCTCGCACTCAAAGGGGTGGGACTTTCTTATCAAAGAGAAATCACACCTCAGTGGACTCTTGGTGCATTTGTAAGCTCTTTTGCTTTAAAGACATCAGATGAACAAAGCATGATTCTCAAATCTGAATTTCAAGAAACAATGTATGGGGGACGCGCGCAGTATTTTTATACCGGCAATGCTCATAACGGTGGATTTTACGCCACTGGCAGTTTGGGTTTAACCACCGCGAAGCAAAGCGCTACTTACTTTTCAATTCAAGGAGCTCCAACAACAGTTACCGACTTTTTGTATCGCGTAGGAACAGGCTACCAAGGCCGGCTAAGTGAAATCTCGGACAGCATCGATCTCACTTGGAATATTGGGGCGATGTATGGTCATGGCTACGAATATAAAACTCAAGTGAGCTATTCGAATGGTAATCCAAACAATGACTTTAATCTGCGTGACGGACTATTTTTTGAATTGGGATTAGGCCTACTTTTTTAATTTGCCGATATCCGTTCGCATCTGACACCCCGGCCAGCTTGCCATTTGTGAACGATGGTAGGCCTGCTCTAGAGCTTCGCCCACATTCAAACCCAATCCGATTGCATTCAAGACCCTTCCTCCTGCAACCACATATTTGCCATTTTTTAATGATGTGCCCGCGTGAAGCCAATAATTTTTTGGCTCTTCAGAAATAAAGTCGCCATCAATCTCTACGTCTTTAATTGGATGATCCGGATAGCCCTTGGCCGCCAATACCACACACGCAGAAGCCTCATTTTTCCATTTTAAAGGTTTGATAATTCCACTGGCCACATCCAAAAAAACCTGACCCCAATCTCCTTCGAGCAAAGGTAAAATCACCTGAGTTTCTGGATCGCCAAAACGCACATTGTATTCAAGAACACTCGGGCCATGATCGGTGATCATCAAACCCAAAAATAAAACTCCATTATAAATTTCACCATTTTTGGCGAGCTGATCCACAGTTGGCTTTAATATTTTTTGATGAATCTGATTTTCAAGATCACGATCAATGGCGATTGGAGCAACCGTTCCCATCCCCCCGGTATTTAGACCCTGATCGCCATTGCTTAGGCGTTTGTGATCTTGAGCCAAAGGCAAGGATTCATAACTGTGACCATTAGTTAAGATCAGATAACTTAATTCATATCCAGCTTGATGCTGCTCAAGCAAAGCCCGAGCACCTGCTGGCCCAAGTATTTTTTGATCAAACAATTGCTCTGCAGCCTTAATCAGACTTTGTTTATCTGGTAAAATAAAAACACCTTTACCAGCAGCAAGTCCATCGGCTTTAAGAACATAAGGTGGTGTAAATAAATCCAATTTATCTAAAATATCCGCTGTACTTTGCACAACCTCAAAATAAGCGGTGGGCACCTGCGCTCGAAGCATAAATTGTTTTGCCACGATTTTGCTTGCCTCAAGCTCGGCCAGTTTTTGGTTTGGTCCAAAAACTTTTAGGCCACAAGACCGCAACTGATCGGCAAGGCCATCGGCCAAAGGATTTTCGGGGCCAATGACTACGCAATCCACATTGAGTGATTTTATCTTTTCCACATAAAGCGAGCTTTCAAGATTTAGAAAGCACTCGGCCTCTTGAGCCATCCCTGCATTACCCGGAAACACAAATATTTGATGAGCTGAGAGGGCTCGCACAATCGCATGTTCTCGGCCCCCAGAGCCAATTATCGCAAATTTCATGGGCTCAAACTAAAAGCGTCATTCAGGCATGTCAATTGACCTCGTCTAAAGATGACCGTACGCTTTTGTAATGGCTCAAGAATCTTCGCTAAAATTAAGTGATAAAACTATCGTCATTTCGGCTCCCTTTACCAATCTCACTTGCGCAATTATGACAACTCTCACCGGTCACGGTGCGGACTGCGCCCTGATTACCGAAAAGGCAAACGAGGCTCGGCATTTTTGCGAAAATTTATCTGACTCTCGCGAGATCAACGAAAACCACGGTCGCGCCATGGCCATCGAGGCCCAAAATGCTGACCAGGTGATCGAAGGCATGTCCCGGAGTGCCGAGGCCTTTGGTGGGCTAGATGTCTTTATTGATGGCCACTTTATTTTTCCAAGTGGACGCTTTCAGGATTTTAATATGCTCGAAGAGGGCCGCCAATTGATCGAGCGCTCTCTATTTTCGAGTATGGCAACCGCACAAAATGCACTTAAATTTTTAGAAGGGCGCACCAAGGGACGTTTGATCTTTTTGGTTCCTGATCAAACTCAACTTCCAGGTGAGAGCTTATCGGCTTGCCTGCGCTCGGGCCTCAAAAGTTTTGTCGAAATTTTGAATCAAGAATTGAGCAGCAAACATGTGCAGGCCCATTGCTTGTCGGTAGGACTAACCGAAGAATATTTGATCAAAAAATTTCCTAAATCCCCAAGCGTAAAGCTTGCACTCGAAGAATTTAAAAAAATCGACCCCAGTGCAAAATTGCAAGAGCCCACCGATATTGCCAATGCGCTGGCATTTTTATCGAGCCCGTTGAGCCAAGGCTTTCACTTTTAATCTAAAAAATATTCTTTTTCATTCGACGCTGGAACTCGGCACGTTTCAAGCTGACCAAAAATGCTGTAGCGGTTTGAAGCCACCGAATCGTAAAACTTGATCTGTAAAAATGGCGGCACAAATTGAGCCGCCTGAGCGAGCAGTCCGCTCAATCCACCAAGGCGTTTTAAAATTTCTCTAGCCGCCTCGGCTTTGATCAAAATTTGACCCTGATCATAAAAAACAACGGTCGAAAGATCTTTGATCAAAGCGGGATCCAAATGTTTTTTTGCGGCTTCACCTTGAAGGGGTGCAAATAAAAATTGGTGATCACGGTCTCGATTAAAAACATAGCTCACAAAGTGATCACACAACCCGCAGACCCCATCAAAAAAAATGATTGGCTTAGAGTTTTTTGTCAGAAAAAATCTTTTCGGCTAAGGTAAACTGTTCTGGTTTAACATAGAGTCGATCAATCCGGCGAATCTGCTCATAGTTTTTAAAAATTTCGGTGCTTTTTTGAATCGGATAGGGTTTTGCTCTTGGATCATATTGATCAACCACAAAGATTTCGATCGATCGCTCCTCTGGGGTGGGCGTGTGGTACTTACTTAATCGCGCCATGGAGCTTGCCAAAACCACATCAACACCTTCGCCCTCCAAGATTTTGCAAGCCTCCTCGGAGCGATCGCTTTCTTTGAGCGAGTGGAGTTCAAACAGCATGCGGTAAGGCTGGCGATCGGCAATGCGCTTGGCCCATTCATTCGATTGATGGCTTAAGTGTTCATACAAAGCATAATCGGTGCAGTGGATGTACTCTTCAATATTTGAAGGTAGTCGAAATTGACAATCGGGAGAAGCAAGATATCTGGTTAAAAGCTCTTCATAAATAATACTTTTATGATGGAAATAAACCATCAAGTGCATGTGATGACGAGACAACAAAAAATCATCAAAAGTATATAGAGCTCTGCGGTTGAGTGCGAGATGAAGATCACTCCCCACCTGGTGGGTCGTCATATTGGCAATCAACCAATCAAGTTCGACACGCCCATAATTTGTTCCGCAAAAATAAGCATCGCGTTCGAGATAGTCCATGCGGTCGACATCCATTTCGGATGAAACAATTTGCGACAACACATTTCGAAAATTGATTGATTGATGCTCAAAAAAATCATCAGGACACAAAAGAGTTTTGTCGATTAAGCACGCGATATGCAGTGGTGAAATATCAGGAAAATTTGTTTTGAGGGTTTGGGTGAGCGACGATTCGGTAATAAATTTGATGGTGTAATCTTCATGATTGGCCCGACGTTGAAGCGTGTCGTTGGGTACCACAAATTTCAAATCCATTCTTCGATTTTTGTAAGCATTGACGTTGAGATCCGAAAGCATGGGCATCACATCTTCGGTGGTATGGCTCAGTGGCCCGTGACCAATATCGTGGAGTAAAGCCGCAAGTCGAACCGCTTGCCTCATTCGCGCTTTAAAATGAACATCGGCAAATGGATAATTTTTAAAGATCGAGTCAAAAGCCTTACCAGCCAGGTGGCAAACCCCAATGGAATGCAAATACCGATTGTGTGTGGCACCGGGATAACTAAACTCAGAAAATCCAAGTTGTTTAATCGCACGTAGGCGCTGATAGGGCTTGGAATCCAGGATGGCCACCTCGCCATCGGACACATCAATTGCACTATGAACAGGGTCACGAATATCCATTTGTTCTCACCTTACTTTAAGTGCTAACTTTTCAAAAATGAAAATCTACCATCAACTTCTTGAACACATCTTAGAATGTGGTGTTAAAAAAGAAGATCGCACCGGCACCGGCACGTTGAGTGTTTTTGGATATCAAATGCGTTTTGATCTTTCGAAAGGCTTTCCACTGGTCACCACAAAAAAATGTCATATGCGCTCAATTGTGCACGAGCTTCTGTGGTTTTTAAAGGGCGACACCAATATTCAGTACCTAAAAGAAAATAAAGTTTCGATCTGGGATGAGTGGGCCGATCAAGACGGAAACCTTGGCCGAGTTTATGGAGCTCAGTGGCGTTCGTGGCAAACCGCCAACGGCCAATCGATCGATCAAATATCCAAAGTCATCGAGCAAATAAAAAACCAACCCGATTCAAGACGCCTATTGGTGGTGGCATTTAATCCAGGCGAAGTTGACCAGATGGCTCTTCCTCCTTGCCACGCCTTTTTCCAGTTTTACGTGGCTCAAGGAAAACTCTCCTGCCAAATGTATCAACGAAGTGCCGATGTCTTCTTAGGAGTTCCTTTTAATATTGCAAGCTATGCTCTTCTCACCATGATGATCGCCCAAGTTTGTGGTCTCGAGGCTGGAGATTTTATCCACACTCTAGGTGATGCGCACCTCTACTCCAATCATATGGAGCAAGCTCAACTACAACTCAGTCGCGAGCTTCGCCCACTCCCCCAAATGAAGATTAACCCAGAAGTAAAAAACATTTTTGAATTTAAGTACGAAGATTTTGAATTGGTGGGTTACGATCCACACCCGGCAATTAAAGCCCCTGTGGCGATCTAAACAAAAGAACTTTGCATTTTTCAGTCCGCACATCAATCACGTGATCGATGGTAGATCGGGTCGGGCCATCAAGCTGATCCATCAAATTTGAGTGATCGAGGACGATCAGGATCGATGCTTCAGACATATTCTCTTTTAATCTGGTAACCCAATGGGCTTCGTAAGGGCTTGGGATTTCATCATAAAAAATAATCTTGTTGTTCATGCTCTCGACCATGAGCTCAAAGTAATTTACTGCTGACACGGCTTGATTTATTAACCAGCCCCAGCTGTCCCCTGTTTCGGAGGTGAGCATTTTCAAAAACTGCCCAACCGCATAACGGTTGTTTTCGTTTTTATTAGCTGCAATCCAAATCAATTCGGGTTCAATCTTCTCCGCTTCGCCAATATCTCTAAGGCGTTGATGGAGTTGTAAAACAATGTCGACCTGATTTTTGTATTGTTCAGCAGGTTGATGGACCATTGCGAGATCATCAAAAAGTTCATTCAAATTGATTGGCATCGCACTGCCAATTTGAATAAATAAAATAAGTTGGATAAATATAAGAATCAAAAGGAACTCGACTTAAACGCGGCGACTCAACATCGCCTTGGCTTGCACCTTTGATTTTTTAATTCCTTCAAGCTCATTGATTTGCTGAAAATCTTTTTCGCCCAAGGTCCCGCGGCTCACAATCGTACGTGTAAAGGGACGATGATCCCAAAACTTTTCGCGCTTTTGACCCGACCGTGTCCATCGATTTTTACCGGCGATCGCCATCGCGATTGCACTAGTCACCGCACGAATAAAAGGAGTATAGTTCGAGCTTTTTTTGATCTGAACATGAAAGTGGAGATGGTTACCAACATTGACCAAAGATTTAATTTTGATTCCGTAGCGATCAGAAAACTTCGCTACAATGAGCTCGATCGCCTCTTTATTCTTTTTGCGTAAGAAGGACATGTCGCCAGTTGCGCGCGACGATCGCAGCACAAGGTGCATCGCATTTTTAGTATCAACAGGACGTGGCTTAAGACGACCCTTGCGGCTTTTAAAAAGTTCGCCCCCGTAAGCGCGTTCTTTTGTTTTATATAAAGTTTTTTGTTCCATCGCGAGCGAAGGTATAGGAGCGGCTTTGCGAACGCAAACCTTTTTCTCCACTCGACAAGTTTTCTTTAGTGAGCTAATTCAAACCAATGATTCTTTCTCACATGGTCGCAGCATCACGTAATAATGTTATAGGTAAAGATAACGATCTTCCATGGCATATTCCCGAAGATCTGCGCTACTTTCGTGAAAAGACAAAACACAAAGCATTGATCATGGGTCGCAAAACCTTTGATTCGGTTGAGCACCCACTGCCACATCGATTGAATGTGGTCATCACCCGAAATCAAAACTACAAACCCGATGGATGCCATTGCGTACAAAATTTGGATCAAGCGATTTCAATTTGTAAAAATCAAATTTCAAAATACGGCGAAGAAATTTTTATTATCGGCGGCGGCCAAATTTTTCGCGAAACGATTGATCTTGTCGATCGAATTTATTTAACTCGCATCCATCGCGATTATGACGGCGATATTTTTTATCCTGAATTTGACGAATCAAAATTTACGCTCGTTAGTCGAGTCGACCGGACCGAACCCGAGCCCTTCTCGTTCCTGGTGTATCACCGCCGCATTTGAGGACTTGAGATAAGTAAAACTTAAGTCCGGTATAAATAATGAGCGCATTGTCAATTACAAAAGCTTCACAGGTTCTTCAAACTAGTTCCATGATGGTGCTTTATCTTGATAAAAGAAGTAAGACTTCTTAACAACAAATTCAGTAGGAGAGGCGAATGAGCGCAAGTGTTCACGAAGGAACCCAAGACATTTTGAAATTGGGCCCAAATATGAGCTCAGAATTTAACGACTATCTTGAGTTTTATTCTGAAGTCCTGCAGGGCGAGGCTGTTAAAAAAGTCATTATTGTCGAAGACGATGCCTTTAGCCAAAAGATCTTAGAGAACACCATTTACGCTTACAATCCTGATCTCTACTGCTTTTTTGCCAAAAACGAAGAAGAGACCTTAAACATTCTAGAACACTACAAGTGCCAACTGGTGATTGCCGATTACTTTTTAGAAGGAAATAAAACTGGTTTAGACGTCTGCAATGATGTTCGAGAACTTTATCCCGATACAAAGTGTATTATCGTATCTAAAATTGGCCGCGAACAATTTAAAGAGCTCGCGGGTCGGTCGCTGATGTCGCCACCACCATTTATCGAAAAACCAGTCAAAATTAATTTAATGCAAGAAATGCTAAACGTCATATTTGGAGGGGTCAAAAATGCCTACTGAGAACCAGAACTTGAATATTGAGTATAAGGGATTTTCCCCTGATGCTGAATCAGAATACAAAATCAAAACCACTCTTACTGGTTTGCTCGAATCCTGCCCTTACGACTCGATCGTAAAGGCAAAGATCGCAGATCACGATGATCACTACCTTGTTGAAATCTTTGTTCATCATCAGTCTGGAAAGTTCAGTGCAATCGGTGAAGAGACCACTCTGTCCGAAGCCTTAAGTGTTGCAGCCTCGGAACTCACCGCACGTCTGCAAGACTGGAGATTGACCCGATTTAATCAAGCAAGCAAAGAAACCCAAGAGGGTTTGGATGTTTTAATCGTGGATGATGATCCATTGGCAATTCGGTTACTAGAAACCTGCTTGCAAGAAAATGGCTGTCGCACCGTTGCCGCCGAAAATGGCGAGCGCGCGATGGAAAAAATTGAGCGACAAAAATTTGATCTTGTTGTGATGGATTGGATGATGCCGCGATTAAACGGAGGCCAAACCGTCTCGGCAATCGATCGCAAAATCAAAAAGAAAAACAATTCCTCTACCCAAAAAATTCCGGTTTTGACTTATTCGATTTGCGAAAAAGGAAAAATCCAGTTCCCAAAAACGGATGTGCTCTTTCAAATTGGTCATATGTCTAAAATTGCATCGTACCAGATTTTGCAAAAGCTCACACGCGAACTGCTTCGTCAGGTCAAAGAGACCATGAGTCCCCAGCCCCAACCCGCTACTGTAAATTCATAAACTAAATTGAGCCGTCAGCAAGACATTGCTGACGGAGAGTTTCGCTGCAATAGCGCTTTGTCGTCTCAAGCAAATTATCAATATCGATCGGCTTTTTAAAAGCTTCATCCGCACCAATTTGAATTTTCTTTTTTTGGACTTCGGTCTCTGCGGTCAAAATAAAAATAGGTATTGTTTGAATCCGGGCATCACAGAGTTGCTGGGCTCGAAACTCAAATCCATCCATCACGGGCATCATCAAGTCGAGATAGATAATATCTGGAAGGGGAGATTCCGAAGCCAAAACATTGAGGGCTTCTTTGCCATTGCCAGCGCATAAAACGTCATATCCCTCGCTCATCAACAATGACTTTAATATCAGCTGAATATCGAGTGAGTCTTCGACAACTAAGACTCGGCTCTTACGCGTGGTGTGCACTTCTTCCCCCAAAAGATGTCAGACGGACGGTTGCTTTAAGAAAAGATCAAGCTCCTGAACAACGTGCTCATACTCAGACTTGAAAGATTCGAATTTTTTTAAAATTTCGCTGGTGTCCATCGCGGGATCAAGCTCTTCAAAAAAATCACAATCCGACGAAAGCTTTTCGCCACCCAGATTGGCAGAAGCAGACTTAAGTTTGTGAGCGACGAACTTACATTTGTAATAGTCTTTTTGCATAATCGCTTCACGCATTGAATCGACTTGGGGCCGGTAATCTTTAAATAACGCCACAAGCTCTCCAAGCAAACCAACACCAAGACGCGAAGCAAGCTCCGATGGAGCTTGCACATTGAGGTAAGAGTAATTTGTCATAGCTGTTTCCATCAAATTTGAAATTTATAACCCACGCCAGATACTGTTTTGATTGAGTGGTCATAGGGTTGAATTTTTTTGCGGATGGTACAGATGTGTTTGTCGATCGAACGATCTTCAATAAACACATCATTGCCCCAAATGCTGTCGAGCAACTGTTGGCGAGTGAGTACAATTTGGTGACTCTGTACAAATTTAAGTAGGAGTTTAAATTCGATAGGCGTCATCGAAATTTGGCGCTCTTCACCATCAACATTTAAAAACACCGACATGTTTTGGACCTCAAGGCGAATCGGTCCTTTAGTGATATTCTCCGAAAAATAACGCCGACGTTGAGCTCTTAAAATTAATGAATCCACACGAATTAAAAGTTCTGCTGTATCAAAAGGCTTTGTGACGTAATCGTCCGCACCTAAAGAAAACCCTGCATACTTATCTGAGATTGAGTTTTTGCCGGTTAAAAAGACAACAGGCGTACTCGTGCTCTCGAGTTGGTCGCGCACTTCACGACAAAGATCAAACCCTTGACCGTCAGGCAACATCACATCCATCAAAATTAAAGCATACGATCGAGAATTTATTTTTATCCGCGCCTCTTCAACAGAACTCGCAGTCTCGACTTGATATTTAAAACCTAAAGCTCGCTGCACGATCAGCTGTGATTCAATAGAATCTTCGATAAGAAGAATTCGACTTTGCATCATTGTGCCCGAGTTGTTGGACCAATTTTTGTTTTCTGGTAAAAGTTGTTTAATAGAACCCTCTCTTTTTAAGTTCACATATACCCCAATTGTAGTGCCAATATGATATGGTTTTTATCGAAGTTTTACGATGTTACGAAATCACGATCAAGTTAATGCTTTTAGTCTGGCTTTTAGGCCACAATGTCTTGACTTCCGCTACAGCTGCGAGTGCCAGGCTTTTGCTAGACATAAGTCATGTTTATCTCAACATGAGAAAATAACCCTAAAGAATCAAAACGAGACACCGAAGAGTTATTTAACTAAGAACCCAGATATCACGGACTGATATCTCGCATCTTCAAGGAGGAAGAAAATGGGGTTACGGATAAATACAAATACGGCATCGTTAAACGCACAGAAGAATCTTGTGGGAACGAAGCTTGGTCTCGACAAAAGCCTTGAGCGATTGTCTTCTGGATATCGCATTAACAGAGCGGGCGATGATGCCGCTGGTCTTGCGATCTCTGAAAACTTAAAAGCACAGATTCGTGGCTTAAAACAAGCTTCACGAAACGCTCAGGACGGTGTGTCCTTGGTGCAAGTGGCAGAGGGATCTCTAAACGAAATCTCTTCTATCTTAATTAGATTAAGAGAACTCGGAGTTCAGGCAGCTTCTGATACTATCGGACCTGTAGAACGCCAATTTTTGAATGTAGAATATGATCAGTTAGTTTCAGAGGTTGATCGAATCGCTGATGGTACAGAATTCAACGGCACTCAACTGCTCAGCGGAACTGGTTCAGTTCTCGACTTTCAGGTGGGTACACGTAACGATCCAAATATTGATCGTTTGAGTTTTGATGCTTCAAAAGCAGATGCCAACTCTTCAGCACTTGGTGTGAACTTAACAAGTGTTGCCGATAAAGCCTCAGCACAAAATTCTTTGACCGCAATCGACTCGGCCATCGTGTCTGTTTCAGCCATGAGAGCCGACTTTGGAGCAATCCAAAATCGTTTACAGTCCACCATTAGTAACATTGGTGTGAGTGTAGAAAATATGTCGGCTGCAAACTCTCGAATTCGTGATGTGGATGTGGCAGAAGAGACGTCAGAGCTTACAAAGAACAACATTCTGTTGAGTGCTGGAACATCTGTACTTGCTCAGGCGAATCAGTCCGCACAATCGGCACTGACATTATTGAACAAGTCTTTTCAAGGTTGATTGATACTTTAGGTATTTAGTTTACTGACTTAAAAATCCTGACTGAGGCTGTATCAGCCTCGAGTCAAATTGCAAACTTTTAGGCTTCACAGCTTTGAATGTTTATTCTGTTTCCTGCGAATAAGGCCGCTGGCTGCAAAGCTAGCGGTTTTTATTAGAGCGAAGTCTGAATTTGTACAGACAATGCCATCACATCTACCGATGAAAAATTGCCATCAATTTTGACCTCGACTCGCCCCTCTTGTAGTCTGTCATGAAACCATTTTTTTAAATGCATATGGTCCACATCAATTCTGATTTCATCCGAAATTCTCTCAAAGTCGACATCACTTAAATCTTTTGAATACAGAGTTTCAGCAATCAGTTTGATCGCGGCTTGCAATGATTCTCGAGTACCTTCGTACACAACAATAAATCTTCCTTGATCCACCGAGACTTCAAATTGGCCATTTGTCCATTGTGTGAGATGACGGAATAATTCTTCGTGATAAGGTTCAGATATCGCCATCAATTCGTAATCTGACCTCGTGTCCCGTAAATCAAAATTATAGATGATTGTAATTGTCGATTTTTTATTGCGCGTTGGAGTGACGTCAATATGGTATTTGCCACTGGCAGCATGATAATTAACTGCAGATTCAGGCTCAGGCTGTTTTGCTACACTGAGTGGGTTTGGTCTCGGCTTGTAATGATCAAAATAGATCACCTGTTTGGGCAATTGATTTGGTGAGGTCCTGTAGTGCAAACTAAAATAGTTTGATCGTAGATTTGCGTCCTGTAGATCCGGTTTGCCAATAAGCACCTTAATCTGCCCGGGCTTGTAGCTCAATTGCACCGAGTGAAGAATAGCTTGAGTCGCCGCCCATAAGGTTTGCCAGTCCCCGCCCTCCATTTGTTCATATTGAAAAATTAAAAATTGATGCGTTGAAGACGAATCCAGCCAGACCTTGGAGTTTGCAATTTGGAGCTGGTCTTTAAGAGGCCGATCAAAATTATTGCTCAACTGATTTTGAATCAACTCCAGTTTTGGATCTTCATTGGGATCAAGTTGAACCGCGACGGCGAAAACGTTTTTTTCAGATTGCCATTCGATAAATTGCGCATGTTCCGGCACCGCCAATCTCGGATACGAAAGCCGGGTTCTGCGAACCGGATTGGGATAAAAAAATCTGGGCCTCACCCATTTGATATTACCCGTGGTGAAGTATTGTTTAAACTGCTCATGCATATAATCTTTATTTAGTTTTTTTAATGTTTCCTGACTCCCTTCAGTCACCCGCGAGATCGGGTGGGTAGGATCTGCGGTTTCTCGCATAAGAGAGAGAATTTGCTTATCAGCATTATGCCGGTCGCTTAAAAAACTTTGTTGAACCAGTTTTTTGCTTGTAGTTAATTTGGGCTGGGCCAGAGCTTCCATGAATTCTCCCCTGGCATCATGGCGATGAATTGGATCTGCCAAGATGTTGAACTCGATATACTCATAATGAGTCTGAGCATAAACAGTCCGTTTTGTGGAGCGAGCAATTTGTTGGGCGATAAGATTAAAAAACCCAGAGGCATGAGGTGGATCTTGAAAACTTCCGACGCCTACGCGCACGATGGTGGACGAAGGTAAAAGATTGAGAACACAAGGATCCTTGGGTGAGGCCCAAGCCGTCATAAAAAATAATAAAATGAGCATGAGTGTTTTTTGTCTGCGAGGAAGTTTAAATCAATTGTTTTTATGCTCGACCTTGATCTTGAAACCCTAGGCAACCTTAATTACATCTTTTAGACTTTATTTATGAAAAAATTCTTAATTGTTATTTGTTTTTTGAGTCTTCCAACCTTTGCAGCTGTGTCTCCTCTTTCGATCAACGTGTTTCCACCGGTGGAGTTCCCGCCTTCTGATTTTAATGTTGCGGGATTCCGCGCCAGTCTCCTTTGGGGATCACAACGAGACGTGCGCGGAATCGATTTGGGTTTTTTAGGAAATATTACTTCGGGCACATTTGCCGGAGCAAGCGCTTCGGGTCTTTTTAATATCACTCACGGCACCACAACAGCCGTTCTGTTTCAAGCCGCTGGAGCAGTGAATTGGAACTCCAACAAAACTCGGGTACTTGGAATTCAATTGGCGGGGCTTGTTAATTATAATGAAGCTGAATCGGCGGTCTCCGGAATTCAGGCCGCATTGCTCGCAAACTTGAGTGCCCACACAAATATTTATGGATTTCAGCTCGGACTCTATAACAAAGCCCAAAATGTTTACGGGATCCAATTTGGTTTGATCAATGTGGCGGCTTCACTTCATGGAATACAAATTGGATTATTAAATTTTAATTCCACCGGTTTGTTCGCGGTTTCACCGTTATTGAATGCGGGGTTTTGATTTTTGGTTTGGTCTCTGCGTGTTTGGTTTTTGGGAGTCCGGGAGTTGTTTGGCGGCTCGGGTGTTTGTGTGTCGCTCGGCCGTTAGGGTACTTATGCTAGGCTTTTTTAGTTCGAGCATCCCATTGTTCTTTTTTGCGCGCCTGAAACTCTTGTCGACTTACACTTCCCGACTCGGATTCAATTTGATTTGCAATAATGTAGTCAAAGATTCGAGCCTCATCTTTTCCTTTTGAAACCACACGAGTAAAAACTAAGCCATCCCAAAATCTACCAAACTTTTTTCCTTTTTGAGCTTTTGTTACAAGACGTGCAATCAAACCCAAGGTGACTTTAAAAAAGGTTTTTAAAAGATGAATGGCTTGGAAGCGGATAAGAAGATGAAAGTGATTTCCAACATTCGCGAATTCAGCAATACGAACACCATAACGATGCGCTTTATCATAGATCAATTTTTGAATCTGTTGTTTGTGATGAAAGTTTTTAAAACTCTTCACGCCTCTTGCATGCTCTGATCTCGCCACAACATGAAGGAGACGATTTTTATTCAAGGGTCTCGACTCCTTTCGCTTACCTAAGTTCACTTTTCCACCGTAAGATTTCGTATTTTTGAATACAAATAAATTTTGTTGTTTCATATAATGCTTATACTCTTTTTATTTATTAGATTCAATATTTTTTTACTTCTTATCAATGACGTCCATCAAGTTTTTTCACTTTAAAATAAGTTATTTCCCGAAGTGATTTGCAAACCATTTTTAAGAATCATCGGGCACTGTCATTTTGAGAAAGTAATTTAGTTCGTTTTGCCAAACGCAAGAAGAGTCATTTCATTAGAACGCCCAAATTTTCTTTCATTTAATGATCTCCTGTGATGCATTCAACTGAGCTGGAAAAAATTTTTAAAACACTGGGGCACTGTCATTTTAAGAAGGTAATTTACGTCTTTTTGCCAAACACCAGAATATCATTCATATAGTGCGCCCAAAAATTTTTTAATTCATTAATCTCCAGTGATGCGACAGACTGAGTTGCAAAAAGATTTTTAAACACCGGGGCACTGTCATTCTTTAAGCGCAAGTCTCCAGAGCTATGGTCTTGTCCAATTGAGTTTGAATAACCATGTAGTCGGAACAAGAGCTTTATAAGCACTTTCAATAAAACATTGAACAGTATGGTAGAACGTTTGGTTAAGAAAAGCGCATCACCAATCACGACAAAATAAGTTCCACGTGGCTTAGAATCTGAATTCTTAGCTCTAATTATAACAAAGTGGCTTGTTGAATCTTCAAAACCGTATCTCTATGGGAGCCAACGCACGATAAATATAAATCTGCTGAAAATAGATAAGTAATCAATCATGAATACGACGAAAGATTTGCTTAATACCCCTATATATGTGAGCCAAATTATTCAAATGGCAAAGATCTAACGGTGGAACACATTCAAATTAAATTTCACATTATTTATATCTTTCAGGTATAAGCAAGGCGAAGCAAATGACTTGGCATTCGGCCGAAAAGGTAATGAGGTTTATTTATGCGCAATCTAGGTTTTATAGCTTTAACAATTTACTCAGTAGTTTTTTTTGTCGGGACGATGTCACCCACCTACGCTACTGAATCTCCGAAAAGGACATGCGAAACCCATTTAAGCTCCGAGCCCATTGAATTTGTCGATTATATTTTTGACCGATATGCATATTTAGGAATGCCTAACTCAGCCACAGAAGATGAGATTAAAAAAGAGATCGTTAAACGGAAAAGCCAAAATCATCCTGATCGCATGATGAAGCTTGGCAATGATTTGAGAAGAGCAGCAGAAGCAAATTGGAAAATTATTGAGAAAGTAGAAAATGTTTTGCTAGACGATCAGTTGCGGAAGCTTTTCGACGAACGACTCAAACAATTTCAAGATGAAAGCCCATCCCTTATTAGCAAAACAGGAACTGCAATCATAAGCTTGGAAAGAAATTTTATAAATACAGCATACTTGCTGAGCGGTGAAGAAAGCGACTTATCCGATCTGCACCAGCAATTAAGTGCAATGACCGGGCATAAGCCCAAAGATTTTGAACGGGCGAAGCGATTGTACGAAAAAAATGTTGAGGATATCGACTTCAAGGAAAATTACAAAAGCGCATTAGAGAAAAAGATTTCCTTTTTGGAAATTCTTGAAGAGTATTTGTGGGCCGCTGCGGGAATTTCGGGAAAAGCCTACACCCAATTTAAAGATCATATTTTTGATCCAAGTTTAATTCACGAAGCCGTTCTTAGTCAGATTGAGCATGTCCGCAAAAATTTGATTCCAACGTTCATTCAAGAAAGAAGCCATTTACTTCTCACAAGCGCGGAAAATCCATTGCTCTTATTGAGTTATAATTCGGTAGAGGGTAAACAGGACCAAGCGCTTATTTCCGATCATTTGGTTGATACCGTACACAACGTACAATCGCGATTTACCGTTCTCAGTGAAGCGATAAAGTCTAATGCAGTTGAGAGAAGTCAAGCCATAGAGGATCTATTAAACTTATCAACTTTTAAAATATTGCATTTAGATGGTGCAGAGAAAGTAACTATATATTTATTAACCAACACAGATGTTGAGGATCCGATAGAATCCGCATCGGTTAAAGCTGCTGGTGTATTTGATGGAAAATTTCATTTGGAACCTATAAAGGACGACTTAAAATTTGGTGATTTGAGCAACGGCAATCATAAAGGTACGGTTGCCGCTGTTATCATGAATCAAAATTTTGGTGAAGCCTTATTAGAGATTGGGAATGCTTACAAACGAGTTCAGCGAACGTTTGGCGAAGAAATAGAATTAGGGGCGCTTCATCGCTCTAAGAAAAATTAACGGGCGTTTTTTTGATTTGGACCACTGAGCACGACAAGTCCAAATACAAAATTTTATCACCTGCGGGAATTTGCGATCGCAACAAACCAACCTCTTGAAAATTGCTAGTGCACTGTCATTATTTGCACCAAACAAAATTAGTTTTAATAAAAAATGGTTTATTTTCCGCACAATCAACGAAGCATTAAATCAAACCCAGTTTAAAACCCCCTCGGAGATTTCGTTCTTGCCATACACTTTCTTGCAACAGGAATACCTTATTGCGTATACAAGACATACCTTCGTTCACACTTCAAACTTACAAACCCGCCCAATATGATCCGCCTCAAAGCGATAAATTTGGACTAAGGTCCACTTCAGGTCTCAATGTGCGCCACCGAAATGTTTCATAGAAATACAATAACCGGGTCCATGAAGGTCCTGTAAGCCAAGGTTGGCTACTTATTAAGGATGATAAGCACGTTTAAGGAGGACTACTCATGGGACTACGAATCGCTACGAACGTAGCATCACTCAACGCCCAAAGATCAATGGCCACTACTAACCGCTCGATGGACACATCGCTTGCACGACTGAGCTCGGGATACCGAATCAATCAAGCAGCTGACGATGCTGCCGGTCTTGCGATCAGTGAAAATCTCAAAGGCCAAATTCGCGGCTTAAGACAAGCATCGCGAAACGCCAATGACGGAATATCACTCGTTCAAGTTGCTGAAGGCGGCTTAAACGAAATTTCAAGCATGCTGATTCGCCTTCGTGAATTGGGAGTTCAAGCTTCATCTGATACGATCGGTGATGTTGAGCGCAAATTTATCGATGTGGAATACCAACAATTAAAATCTGAAGTTCAACGTATCTCGGAAGTTACACGCTTTAACGGTCGCGACCTTTTAAACGGCAGCGGCGGAGTCGTCGACATCCAAGTTGGTGTTTATAACGATTCATTTAAAGATCGAATTTCATTTGATGCCTCAGCTGCAAATGCTTCGACCGAAGCTTTGGGTCTTGCGACCGAAAATGTTGCGGTTAAAGAAAGTGCACAAACAAGTCTTGATGTGATCGATCACGCATTGGTTTCTGTTAACGCGATGAGAGCTAATCTCGGAGCGCTTCAAAACCGTATGACTTCGACAATCAACAACTTGGCGATTGCGCATGAGAACTTGTCGGCTGCGAACTCTCGTATCCGCGATACAGATATTGCTGAAGAGACCGCTGAACTCACACGAAATACCATCATGAAACAAGCTGGTGTGTCGGTTTTGGGTCAAGCGAACTCGATGCAACAAGCTGTTCTTAAATTATTATCATAACTGTTTTAGAGCCCGCGTGAAAAACGCGAGCTTGTTTTAGAGCCCGCGTGAAGAGCGCGGGCTTTTTTAATTTTCGACTGAAGGCTGCGGCGTGTTTGTCATCGAAGACAAAGTCTGTAGTGCTTGCGAAATCGTTGCACCACGTATGGCGACAAATTTGTTTTTTCCTGTTTCCCCGCTGATAATTTCAATGTCCGCTTTTTCAACAGCAAAAATTTGGGCCAAAAAATTGACCACATTATCACCGTTTTGAATTTTTATTTTAAGTCGATCTTGAAAGTTTCCAACAATCTCGCTGCGCGAGGCATTGGTTTGAACATGAAGCGCGAGCCGAATTCCCGTAGAAGATTCTGAGAGAAATGGGTATTTCATAACAATCAAGTTTCCGCCGTTAAAACAGCTTTTGAAACTGCGTCGTTGACCTTTGCACGAATGGCCTTGGCATCTTCTTCTTCATTGAGATCCACATTAAATCGGGCTTCTAAAATCGGGCTTGGCATAATCTTATGGCCTTGCTCAAGCATGGTGAGATGCGATTGAACAATGGCGCGAATATTATTTTCAAACTGCATACGGACACGCTTAAGGTCATTAACCTCTTGATAGATTTTGCGCAGGCTATCGCGAGCATCCCGAACAATCATATCCGATTTTTGATTGGCATCTGACAAAATCAGTTTGGCCTCGCGTTCGGCATCGGAGTGAATGCGCTCCGACATGCGGGTCGCGGTGGTGATTGTGCTTTTAAGCAATTCATCGCGTTCTTTAAATTCGGTGAGCATCAATTCTTTTTCGCGCAAAGCTTCTTTGAGTGCATTGCGGTCACGAATAATGTTTTCCATTTCGTCTGCAATACTTCTTAAAAAGTCGTGAACTTCTTCGGAGTCTAGGCCCATTAACTTTTTCGAAAATACTTTATGGGCAATATCTATCGGCGCGATTTTCAAATGGACCCCCTTTATGCATTTTTAGTTTATGAAATTTAAGTTTTTGATTCAACATTTCTTAATGGTGCTTGGCCTAGTTCTCGATCTCTTAAAACCGCTTTTTCAAATGAGTATCTTAGCGCTCTCTCGATTTCGAGTTCTCGCATCGAGCTTAAGCCCGCGGCGGTCACTCCTTTTTTGCTCACAACTTTACTTTGCAACTCTTCAAGAGGGAGCGTCACATCTTGCGAAGCCAAGGTGGATGCACCTAAAAAAGTTTGGATCGTCATGTTCCTTGCTTGATCAGGATCAAAGTCGTGCTCCTCGAGCCACTCTTGCCAATACTGCATCAATTCAAAAACAAATCCCACTCCACTGCTTGCCGCTACAGTAAGCGCCTCAAACGCCTCACCTTCATCGACCTTGATGACATATCCCAGCTGTGCAAAAAGCTCTTCGACCAAGGGGCCCGCATCGCTCGTTTTTGCCGAAACACAATATCCAATCACACCTTTATTAATCACGATGGGCGAGTTGGGCATGACCCGCACGAGAGCTCCAGCTTCAGGCAAAAGTTTTCTGAGTTCCTTAAGACTGACACCCGCAGCAAGACTCATTACGGTATGACCTGAATGAAAGGTGCTCGCAATCGGTTCGAGGGCTTGCACCAAATCCTGAGGTTTGACCCCAATGATGACGACGTCACAGCTTTCTATTAATTCTTCGTTGGTGGCGTAGGTTCTGATTTTTAACGATTCTGCCAAGCGATTGAGTTTACCACCCGAGCGATTGCTTGCCGAAATTTGGGCAGGAATTAAAGTTTTTGAATCAAGAAGTCCACGAATGATTGCTTGGTTGATGTGACCCGTACCTAAAAAACCGAACCGGCGAATTTTCAAAGTGGAATTTGACATAACTCACACTAGCATCGCGACTCGGTGACGGGAACATTTAAAAAGTAACTACCAATGCTAAAGTTAATAGTGCTGGTATCATTTGGATCGCCCAGATTTTTTTATGAACCGAATAGCCACCATAAAGACCCGCGATCGCGATACAAATTAAAAAATAAACTTGAGCATCAAAAGCTATTGCGGGGTCGCACAGACTCAAAAGTAGACCCATGGCCAAAAAGCCGTTGTAAAGACCTTGGTTGGCGGCAAGTGCAGATGTTGCCAACGCATGATCTTTTGAAATTCTAAAAATTTTAAGCCCAATTGGTTTTGTATAAAAAAACATTTCGAGAATCAAAAATCCAAAATGTTGAAGGCTTATAAGTGCGACGAGACTAACAACCACAGTATGCATTGAATAATCGTAAACGATTTATTGGCGACTTCCAAACAATATGGTTCCAAGCCGCAAATGCGTGGAGCCCTCAAGGATGGCCCATTCAAAATCATAGCTTGTTCCAAACGAAAAGGTTTCGAGCTTATGATCTTTTCCCCAGCGATAAAGTTTTTGATAAATATCTCGGCTCTGCTTTTCGTTAAGATTTGGCGGCGGCATTGTCATAATGCCTTTGACCTCGATATTGGAAAATTGTTTTGCAAACTCGATGAGTTGTTCGGCTTCGATTAAACTTGATCCATCTTTACTACCTTCGTTCGCCGCATTGATTTCGATAAGTACTTCCTGCTTTTGGTTACTGTGCTTAGCGATTTCACTCAAAAGACTTTGGCGATCCACCGAATGAATAAGCTGACAAAGATTGGCGATCGCTTTGACTTTGTTCGACTGCAAGTGCCCAATAAAATGCCATTCGACATGGGGGAGCGCTTTTTGTTTTGGTAAAAACTCTTGCACATAATTTTCGCCAAAAACTTTAAGACCCAAACTCTCAGCCTCGCTCACGGTTTCTATCGGCCATTTTTTTGTGACACCGATCAAGGTTACAGAATCAGATTTGCGGTTTGATTTTTGACAACTTGTTGCGATTTGATTTTTGATTCGCTCAAGATTTTCGCTGAACATCGAGTCCTTCGTTTTTTAGAGTCTTGATAAAGTCCTCAATCGGAAATCCAATCACGGTTGAAAGCGCGCCAACATACATTTTAACAAATTTTTTGGCTTCGCCTTGGATTCCGTAAGCCCCCGCCTTGTCAAAAGGTTCGCCACTTTTGATGTAACTTGAAATCTGACTTTGGCTTAATTTTAAAAACTCAACTGAGGTCGTGCTCACCTTGCTGATCAGTTTTAAATCTCTAAAATTAAAAATACTAAATGCGGAGATCACTTGATGAGTCTTGCCAGAGAGGGCCTCAAGCATTTGGGCCGCATGATCTGCCGATTTAGGCTTTCCGAGTAGACAAAGGTCCTGAACAACCATTGTGTCCGCAGAAAGGCCCAAAATATTTTGACCCTTGAGACTCGGATGAGCCTCGACGAAGGCCTTGATTTTGGATTCGGAAATTGCCCGAATAGCTTCGGATGGAGTCAGGTTTTTATCAATAGTTTCCGATACTTTTACAGGGCTTACAGAAACTTCGAAACGAGCGTCTTGAAGAATTTGAAGTCTTCTTGGAGATTGTGATGCCAAAATTATTTTGTACATGGAGATGGTTTAAACACTACTGGAATCTAAATGTTAAGCTTTGACTTTGTTCTCCTCATCTCTGGACTCGGACTCACTGCAATTGCGGTTTATTTTTTCATGTCTGCGGTGTTCACCAACAATGCCGATGCGCAAGCTCTGGCGTGGGCTTCGGGTGATGAGCCAGTAAAATCAAAATCGGCATTTATCAACTTCTCTCGCCCTCTTGTTCACAACTTTACTTTGCAGCATGCCTTAAGAATCAAAAGCCCTCGCTACCGTGCGAATTTAGAGCGCAAGATTTTAACCGCAGGTTTAGGCGGCGAACTCAATCCCAATGAATTTATTGGTCTCCAGATTCTATGGGGATTGATGTTTCCGATTGCACTCTCGGTATTGAATTTTGCTTTGCAACTTGGCTATCCGTATTATTTGTGTGTTCTGTTTGGTCTTGCAGGATCTTATTTTCCGCATCTTCATTGTAACGGTTCAAAACGAGTGCGCTACATTGCGGTGGTCGCCGATCTTCCATTTTTTATTGATCTGCTCGCACTCTCCACCGAAGCCGGTCTTGATTTCATCAATGCCATTCAACGCATTGTCGATAAATCTGAAAATAGCGTTTTGGCTCAAGAACTCAATATTGTTTTAAAAGATATCAAGTTGGGTTCATCACGAAGCGAATCCCTCAAAGCATTTTCGGTGCGATTAGATATTCCAGAAATCACAAGTTTTGTGGCGGTGATCAATGATGCCGATCAAACGGGCGCAAGTATCGCAAAGGTTTTAAAAGACCAATCGATTCAGATGCGGCTTGAGCGATTTGTACGCGCAGAAAAAGAAGGTGCCAAGGCCTCACAAAAAATGTTGATCCCGATGATGATTTTTATTTTGCCCGCAGTTTTCATTATGGTGTTTGCGCCGGTGATCCTCCAATTTTTTTATGGAGGCAACTGATGAAGCTGTATCATCAAAACACAGTATTGGCTGAAAATGTGATTGAGGCCAAAACTTTTATCCAACGAGGCATTGGCTTATTGGGCCGAAGCTCATTTCCCGATGATTCCACTCTTTGGATTAAGCCCTGCAATAATATCCACACCTGTTTTATGAAATTCGAAATGGACGCCATCTTTGTTGATAGAGAACTTCGCGTTGTTCGGGTGATCCATAATATGAAGCCTTACCGTTTCATCTTATATGTTCCAAAGGCAGCATCGGTATTTGAATTTTACAAAGATGTTTTAAAAAATAAAGTTCTCAACCATGGAGATCAACTTCATGTGGGCACTTAAACTTTTAACTGGTCCACTCGCGGGCCAACTATTTAATTTAAAAGAAGGCACCAATCAAGTGGGTCGAGCTCCGCATTGCGAAGTCAAACTTCCTTCGAGTGGTGTTTCAAAAGAGCATGCAAAGATTGATGTGCTTGGTGGAAAATTAATTATCACTGATCTGAACTCGCGCAATGGAACCTTTCTTAATGGCATTCAAGTCAAAAGCCAAAGAATGGCCGAAGGTGATAAAATTGCCTTCCATGATATTTTGGTTGAACTGGTTCAGGGTCAAGCCCAACCGCGAGTGGCACAGGCGCGAACGCCCCTTCAACCCAAACCAGAATATCCAAGTTTTGAGCAACCCTCCAATGAGTTTGAAGCCCCTGTGCCGGTTAAACTTGAAATGTTTCAATGGCTCAGAAATTATGTTGAGACCGTGGCGCTTCCCGGGGTGTACCGACTCCCAGAGATCGTTGAATTCAAATTTGTACTCCTTGGTTTTATGGCTTTGTTTTTGATCTTTACAACATCGCTCTCGTCGATCCCTTTAATGACGATCTTAAAATCAAGTATCGAAAAAGAAAGTCAACGACGAGCCCTAACGATTGCAAGAACATTGGCCCAAATCAACCGTCCAGCGCTGATGCAAGGACTTGAGAGTTCGGTCACGATCGACATCGCCGCGCGCGAGCCCGGGGTGGAAAAAGCGATGATCATTTCGCACGTGGATGGAAATGTTATTGCTCCTGCAAGTCTTGCCGGAACTTATCCCAACATCCCATTTGTCCACGAAGCCCGCAGATTAAATAAAGAAGCTGTTGAGCAGTTAAGCAATAGCCGCATTGGAGCCCTTGTTCCGATTGAATTTTTTAATGCCGAAACGGGCGCAAACCAAACAGCCGCCTATGCCGTTGTAATTTATGATATGGGCACACTCGCTGTGGACGATGGTAGAACTTTGAGTTTGTTTATTCAAACCTTTGTGATTGCGCTTATCGTGGGTGGACTCTTATTTTTCTTTATGTATAAATTGATCGAGTTCCCGTTAAGTAGCGTCAATAACCAACTGAGTACGGCCCTGCGCGAAGGACAAACCCAAGTTCAGAGCAAATATTTATTTCCTGCTTTGCAAACATTAATCACCAATATTAACTCCTCCCTTCACCGCATGGGTCAGAGCAATCCCCAAGAGTCTCATGTGAATGAAAGAGACCGCCATTCTGAGATGTCAAATTTGGTGGAACTCATGGGGTTTGGTGCAATTGCAGTTTCGGCCAACAGTCAAGTTATCACAGCAGTGAATCCCGCTTTTGAACAGAGCACGGGACTCTCAGTCTCACAACTCCAGCATGGATCTTTAACCCAAATTCCTGATCAATCGCTTAAGAAAAGTCTGGTTGATTTGGTTGAACGATTACAAAATGCTCCAGATCAAATGGCCACAAATGATCTCGAATTTTCGGGACGAAATTATCAAGTGGCGGGGCAAGCGGTTTTTGGAGCCGAAAAAGTGGCTTACTTTTTATTCGTTCTTGTACCGGTGGAGGGTGCTTAAACTCAAGTGAATCAGCTTAAAGTCGCAAGTCAACTCCCGCAGACCGAATTTCGTTTGGTGGTCCTCAACGGCCCTGAGCGCGGGGCGATCTATCGCCTTTTGTCGCCCCAGGTGACTCTAGGTCGCGGTGCTGATTGTGATATTGTTTTGTCTTATGATTCTAAGTGTAGCCGTCGACATGCCCAAATTAATTTTAATGGAACCCAATTCGAAGTCCATGACATCAGCGATCGCAACAAAATTTATGTCAATGGCCACGAAGTTAAAAATTCTTTATTGACCGAAAACACCACCCTCCTCTTAGGCGAAACAGAACTGCGCTTTGAGTCGGCAAATTCAATATCTGTAAAAGATCCCACCAGGGTGTCGATTCCACTCAACTTTAAAAAACCAAAGATCAATCCCATACAGATTGTTATCGTTTTGGTTGTGTTGATTTTTGGCTACATCTTAATGTCGAGCTCGGCAAAAAAACGTGCTGAAGTGAGCATCCGAAATGACGAGCAGATTCAAGCCGACATTGCCACAGCCGAAGCCCTAAAAGAATCGGCGAGCAAAAAACGCTTAGGTAGTGCAACCGGCAATCCTAACGAAGAGCTTGCGATGGATGAGTCTCAAGCGATTTACATTCGTGGATTTCGTGATTATCGCAAAGGACAATACGGGCGAGCACTTGAATCCTTTCAAGCCTGCTTGTCGATTTATCCTCAACACGTTTTATGCAATAGGTATAAAAGATTAAGTGAACGAAAGTACAATGAGCTGGTTCAATATCAAATGGTTCTTGGACGAAGGTATCGGGATCAGCAGCAGTATTCGGCTTGTGTGGCTGCATTTCAGAATGTGATGTACATGATTTTAGACACCAATAATGCCACCTTTAAAGAAGCAAAGGCGAACTATCAAGCCTGCGCCACATTTATAGGAGAGCGATACTGATGAAACTGATTGTCAGAAATCGCGGGCAAGAGGTCACCCGATTCGAACTCGAATCCGGCCGCGAATATTTTGCTGGGCGCAGCCGCGACTGCGCAGTGGTGCTCGAGGGTGCCAAAGCAATATCTCGCCAACACGTTAAATTTTTTGAGCGCAATGGAATATGGGTGGCCCAACTGATCTCGCGATTTAGCGGGATGATTTATGAGGGTCAATCCGTACAGATTTTAGAACTTAACAAAGGTGCCGTTTTTAATATCGAAAATTACGAATTTTCGATTGAAGAGGCCGAGGTTGTTTCGGTTCCTCAATCCAGCAATGCAATCGCCATTCGGGACCAAAACCAATCCATGGTGGAAGATGATGCCTTTGCAGGAAATATCGAAGCCACGGTTGCCGGATTTTCGACTCTCGAACCATTTTTAAAAGTGCAATACGGCACAACCCAAAAGGCCGAAGTTTTTCGACTTGAGGGAAATGTTTGGGTTGCCGGTCGCGAACCCCAGTGCGAAATATTTTTGGACGACCGACAAATTAGCCGGAGACATTTTGAGCTCTCAAGAACTCATGAGGGAATTTACATTGCTGATCTCGGGAGTGCCAACGGCACCCAAGTGAATGGCGAAGCCTTGGTGCCTCATGAGCCATTTAAAATTTCGAGTGGCGATAAAATTAACATTCTTGATGTTGAAATTGATTTTGAACTTCGTGATGCACAGTTCGATTCCAAAGCAAGTAGTCTTGTTCCATCGGCCTACGTCCCTCCCCAGGATCAATTCTTGCCCCAAGAGTATCAACCGCCCTCACCGCTTCAACGAGTTGAACGCTCTGCACCTCCACAAAAAGATTTTAAAAAGCTCGGCATGCGTGTGGGTCTTGGTATTGGTGGACTTTTATTAATCATCGGTCTGATGAGCGGTGGCAAAAAAACAAAGGTCGAAGAGACCTCATCCTCATCAAATGATTCGGTTGTGAGTTTTGATAAGATGACTCTCGAAAAACAAACTGCAGTAAAAGACAGTTTTAATCTCGCCCGCAATTTGTATGTGGGAGCAAAATATGAATTGTGTTTACAAGAACTCAAAAAACTTCATTTACTTGTTCCGTTTTATGACAACTCAAAAGAGCTTGTGACATTGTGTGAACAAGGGGCTGATTTTGCTAAAGTCAAAGCCGATCTCGATTACAAAGAGCAAGAAAAATTACGCCAAGAACGTGAACTCAAAAGTATTACGGACACGTGTCAGGAAAAATTGAGTGCCCATCCCGATATGGCAGAAGCTGAATTACAAAATTGCTTAAGCCCCGCAATTGAAATTGATCCTGGCAATGCGAAAGTTGTCGAGCTGACGTCGATATTAAAGGCGCGATCCGCCGAGCGTGAGGATAAAGCGCGATCGGTTCAGCAAAAACAAGGACGGCTTCGCAATGCCAACGTCCTATTTCAAAAAGCCAAGCAAAAGGTAAAGGCCGGCAAACTTCGTGAAGGTATCGATGAGTTCGATCGCCTCTTAAGTCTTAATTATCCTGAGGCGCAACAGCTGCGGTCGCAAGCCCAACGCGAGGTGGCCTCGGTCCAACAGCAGCTCAATCAAAAAGTGGAGCGACTCCTTTCGTCCTGCAAAGACAATCTGAATAAGGCTCACTTTCGTTTGGCATATGAAGCCTGCGCAAATGCGAGCAAAGAAGATCCAAAAAATACGGGCGCCCAAAGCTTGATTAAACAATCTTTGTCCGAACTGCGCAGAGAGATGAAAGCGATTTACGAAGATAGCGTGATCGAAGAAAGTTTAGGCAATATCGATGCTGCCAAAGAAAAATGGCATCGCCTTTTGACTGAAGACTTAAGCAGCGATGACTATTACATCAAAGCCAAACTCAAACTTCAAAAGTATGGCGTGGGTATATGAATTTAAATCAGTATAATTTTGGCGGAGAACTGTTTAGACCCACCCCCGAAATCCGAGTGGAAGAGGGCGGCAAACTCTGTGTGGTGGCTACCTCGTGGGGGCCTCGGGCAAGCGGCAAAAAATTATCCAATAATATCATCGAATTTTTTAACACCGCAAATCGGGATATTGAAGTCACCTCGCCCTTTCAAAAATTGACGTGCCTATCTTCGCAAAGCAATTGTTTAAGGACCGCAGTCATGCTCGCAAATGACTCCAGCTATCGCGAAGATAATAAAAATGAATATTTGAGTGGGCTTGAACTTTTTGTTTCGGCAAAAAATGAAAGCGAACTTTCATTTGTCAGTATCGGCCAGCCCCATGTGCTTTTGCTGCGCAATCAAAATTTGGTGACTCTCTCCTCAAGTATGGAACTCAGCCTTGATTTGATCACTGAGCCGAAGACTAAGACCGCACCGCTCCCCCAAAATCTTTTAGGCCTGCACTCAACTTCAAATTTTGAGGTCAAAAGTTTAAAGTTAAAGCCCAAAGATCAAATTATACTGATTAGCCGAAGCGTTTTGCCCGCCTCGTTGTTTGAAAAAACATTTAGTATCGATGAAGTTCGATTAAGACTAGCAAAAGACAATCCGGCGATGCCCTTTTGGATTGGCGAACTTACTTTTTAATTTTTGTTTTTGTCTCACCAAAATAATAACTCACCACAATTCCATTTTGTAAACCGGCCGCAGTTGCACCACTCAAATAAATAACCGGAGCAACTTCGGCTCTTAAGGCCCAGTGCGTACTCGGAAGCAAATATTCAAATGCAATTCCACCCCGAACTCCAAATCGTGCGGTATCCCCTTGGCGAAGGGGTAGACCAGTGGTCACTCCACCAAAAACATTATACAAAATATGTCCGACCTGCCCTGGCTTTTGCCATGGATCTTCTTCGGCCATAACGTAATAAGAATAATTGATATCCCCTTCGATAAACCGATCAATGTTGTAGCCTGCGGTAAAAAACACCGCCGATCTCCAACTCAAAAATCTTTGGATGCGCAAACCGGTGGGCATCCCCAGCACACCGCCAATACCTAACTGACCCTGTCGAAATCCGGTGTACTGGAATGTTTGCTCATCATCGGCATGAGCCGTAATAAAAAAGCTTAAGAGCAGACCAAGAAAAATGTTTTTCATAGGTTTATTCTAGAAACGAGAAATTCATTTCTGCAAGTCGCGATGCGCTTGCTTGTGAACTTGGTTTTAAGCAAAATAAAGCACGATGTTTGAACTCACCATCAATCCGCCCTTTCATTCCCGCCGCTATGGTCGATGCCTCGACATCAATCTGTTAGGCCCCCAAAAGTTGTGCTCCTTTGACTGCCCTTATTGCAATCTTGGCCCGAGTGTCCAGCGCCTCAATCTTATTAAAAAAGGTGAGCTCCAACTTCCTACAAAAGCTGAGGTCTTGGATCAATTTCGAATTAAAACTTTGGAATATCGTGGAACATTCGACCATGTGATCCTTTCGGGCAATGGTGAGCCCACCCTTCATCCTGAATTTGCCGAGATCGTGACAGATCTTGCTTTAATTAAACGTGAGCTCGAAATTAAGGGAAAGTTTTTGCTGCTTTCAAACGGAGCTCACTTTGAAAATAAAAATATAGTTACCGCCGCAAATCTTTTTGATGAGCGTGTGATTAAACTTGATGCGGGCAACGACCGCACTTTAAAAAAAGTAAACCAACCTTTGGTGCGTGCGAATGTGAACAAAATCTACACGAACATGCGAAAGCTCAAAGACGTCATCATTCAAAGTTTTTTTGTTACCGGAAGTGCCGACAATACAAGTAACGAAGCCATCGAAGACTGGATGGAAGTCATAGGAATTATCAAACCAAAACTTGTACAAATCTGTACGATCAATCAAACGCCGGCCCTAAGTTCGGTGTTGCCCGCAAGTGAAGACACTCTTTATACCATTGCTTCAAAACTCAAACGGCGCATTCAAATCGAAAGCAATGTCTTCCTTTAATATTTTATTTTTGGTCAACGTCAGATACTTGTGATTTTCGGGTAAATTTAAAAACAGATCACTCAAGGTCGGATTGAGATTTTTTAAATTTGTATCCCATGGGTATTCCCGCAAAGCATTCAAGCGACTGATCCGCTGACCAAGAATTTCCTTGTGATAAAGTGCCAAAAATTTTTCCTGCATCAATTTTTTTTCAGAGTCGCGCGCTTCATGAATCCAAATATAGAGTGCGTTTAAAGTCTTATCGGTGCAGTCCGGGTTTGCTTCCCCAGTAAAAATCTTGCCACAGCCTTCAAATGATTTAACAAATTTTTTGTTTAAATTCTTTTTTGCTACCAACTGCCACAAGTCTTGATGATGTTCGACACCCAATTGCTCAAGCTTTGACCATGTATGATTCTGCAGAGCCTGGGTCACACTGGTGTCATAGAGGGGTGTGGATGTCGGTGTATCTAAATAGGGTCCGTAGCCAAAATTTTTCATTTGTGCCAAAAACTTTTGTTGGTGAGGGTCTTCACTTGGGAAAGGTGCGGTTTCGAGTTTATCGACCAAGGTATTAAAAAGCTCGGGATGTTTATCATAAATAAAAAGATAAGGATCTGATCTGAGCGCCCCCCTTATGCGGTCACCCCCGCGCCAAAATCGCAAGGCTGTTTCAGAAATCAAAAAGCGCTCGTCGGGCCACTGCACATGGGGTGTTTCTAAAAATCCAACCAAACTGAGTGCCGGAGTTGATTCTAAATAAGATAAATTCATTAAATCAAAAAGAGTTCGGCCGACGTCAACCAAAGAGGTGCTTCGATCTATTTTCCACTCGCGAGGTTCTTGTCCTGCTTTACGAACGGGCTTTATAAACAAAGCCACTTGGGTGCTCGAACTGTGAAGTTCGTTGAGAGAATCCGAACCATTAAGCCCCATTAAAATTACAGTGGTCTGATCCCATCGCTTTATTTTTTTGAGTTGGGTGACCAAAATATTTAGAGCCTCGCCCACTTCGCCAAGTTGGCTGGTAAAAGAACGTTCTCTCACCTCACCTTTTAAACTCACTGTGGTCACTTCGGGAAATTGCAGATCAGCAATGTGCACCGCTGCAAAAAAAGACTCGAGCTCACCGAGCTCGCCGATCCATTCATTGAGGTGATCGAAGGTATTGCGGGCTGTTCGATAAAGGCGATTTTGGGTCAAAAAAATGGAGTCATCAAAAAGTTCAAACCCCTGGACCAATCCCGACTTGCGAAAAATTGGAGGACCACCAGAAAAAAAAGCGGTGTGATAGTTTTGAGCAATTGCAGATTCGGCAACGGTATTGAATTCGGCTGATAAAAAATCGGTACCATTGTCGTGAACACCAGTTTGCAAAGGAAATTGTGCTGTCAAAACCGATGCCCAAGTGGATTGACTCATCGTGGAGGGGGTGTAGGCGTGAGTGAAACGCACCGACTCCTCACAAAATGTGGCAAACCCAGGAAGATCGCGCGAGAGATAAGGATCTGCTCCACAGGAAACAACATTAAATCCTAAACGCTCAACCCCAATCACCAAAACCGAAGGCTTTTGATTTCCATAAAGGTGACATGCGCACAACTGCATTGAGATAAAAATGAGGAGCCATTTCATAAACCTTGAATGTTACCTTGACCCTGAACTTAACGACCAGGGATAATTTTGCTTTTGGGAGGTTCACATGCTGACAGATAAATTTTTTGTTATTGCCGAAATTGGCCACGAGACAACTCTTTGGCTATTGATTTCTTTAAGCGTGTTGAGCATCGCATTTATTCTGGAACGATTTATTTATTTGCGCCGCGTGCGCGCACACAGCCAGCGTGTCAGCATCCGCATGCGTGAAGTTTTGCAATCCCATAGCCTAAAAGAACTCGAAGATTTAAGTAAGGATCGCGAATCGGTCGAAGGCCGCGCACTTTCTTACGGCCTAAGGCATGTTCGCGACAGTGGACCTCAAGGGCTTGAAGAAATTTTTAATGCCTACGCCTCACTCGAGCGACCTTTGCTCGAGCGCTACTTAAATTTTTTGGCAACCGTCGGCTCGAATGCCCCATTTATTGGTTTGCTTGGAACTGTGTTTGGAATCATGGATGCTTTTCGCGGATTGGCGGTCTCGCAAGGTGATGCCTCGGTTGTGATGATCGGCATTTCTAAAGCACTGATTGCAACCGCAATTGGCCTCGTGGTCGCGATCCCCGCGGTCATTTCGTTTAACTATTTTCAAAAACAAGTTCGCGGAATTTTATCGAGTCTAGATAGTGTGCGAGATTTATGTGTGGCCTATTCTAAGAGCGAGGTAAAATCTTAATGGCTGGCTCAACCCGTAGCAACGCTGGGGATGAACCGATTGCCGAGATCAATATTGTTCCCTTTGTTGATATTATTTTAGTTGTCCTCATTATTTTTATGGTCACCACACCCGTGATCATGAAGCCGAGTATCAATGTGAATCTTCCCCAAGCCGGAAGTGGCGATGAGTCCAAGGCCTCAAAACTAACAATTAGCATCAGTGCTGACGGCGCCACAAGTCTTAACGGAAAACCGACAAGTGCCGAAGAGATCGGCACCTCGGCCCAAGCTTTGGCTAAACAAAATCCAGATACTCAAGCAATTATCTCGGCCGATAAAGATGTGACCCATGGCAAAGTTGTGGCGATTATCGATGTCGTAAAAACGGCGGGGATTAAAAAGTTTGCGATCACGATTGATAAAAAAAAATAGAGCCAGCACCATTAAATTGGGTATGTTCTAGGATTTTTTCTTTGGCCATGGGCAGCGGCACATGGCAAGCCATCAACCTCTTCATCCATCGCTCATCCAAAGGTTTGGCCAAATTTTCAAGATGGGTTGAGGCTTGGGTGGTCTGTTCTTTAAATCCCAATGCCGGTCCATATCCCACAAAAAAACCAGCACTCAAAAGTCCTGCCCGAATAGGCGTCGCCTGACTGTAGGTAAATAAGTTTGTGGTTTGACAACGTGAACGAAGGTTTTTAAACACATCCGCAGTCCACATTTCAGAATTTACTTTTGGCGAGTACGGTTCAAAAAAAATCAGATCAGCAAATGTTTTTTCGGACTCAATTGTTTGACGAAAATCTCCGTAACGAAGCTCCCAGGATAGGTGATCCTTTTGCCATTGGCCTTTTTCTAAAATCGATTCGATCGCATTTTTAAAAGGTGCTAAAAAAGAAAATTGCTCGATATTTTGCAAAGCAAATTGCAACAGCTCAAGATCCTTTTCAAAACTCACTATTTTTATTGGACGAGATGTGTGTTCAGAAGCGGTCAATGCAGCAATGGCATTGGTGGCTGCACCTAAGCCCACATCATAAATCACATATTCTGAACCGGGTTGGGTGAGATGCTCCAATATCCTTGATGGTTCGATATAGAGCTGCTGAGCTTCGGCCCAGGGGCCGATGGGGTTATGCATGATTTCGTTAAGCTCGTTGTTGCGGATCGAAAGGCTGCCGGCGGTGGTTGTTACAACTTCAAACTTCATCCCCTTAAGGTATCGGGATGGTCGTAAAAATACAGCATGAATTTAAGTGCCTCGGTGTACATTCCATTAGGATCTTTGGTTTTTAAAAGCTCGTAATCTTTTCGAAACAGTTCGGCTTGACTGTTCGCCATTGTTTTTTTCAATGCGCTTAAGAATGCGGCTTGGGCTTTGGTTCCACTCTGCGATTTTTTTTCCAAAAGTGCTGCTCTCAGTTGATCTCGAAGTTCAAACAGCTGATCATAACGTTCGGACCGCTCATCATCCTCGGAATTGTTCATTGCCGCTTTAAAATCGGCCTGGGCTTTAAACTTATTTTGTGTATCGAGCATCAAACTGTCGGCGACCGGAAGTCCTAATCCTAAATACATATAATTTAAAATTGATTTGGTCACATAGCGATCAGCAAAGCTTTTTAAAGTTCCACCAAGTTGAAAAATGCTGGGTGCAAACTTAACCAACACCGCATCTAAAAGTTCGCCGCCAAGAAGTAGACCCGTCACCTTTACCGAAAAATTTGCCGCGTCTCCTACAAATAAAATTTGTTTTGCAAACCAATTAAAATCTTTATTATCGACAGTATTTAGACAGTGTGAAGTTGCTCGCAAAAAACCATCTGAGTTAATCAAAAAGAGTGCATAGGCCGAATTCGCCCAAAATATTTTTGAGTTCGATGGAATATCGGCATACTTGATAAGATCAGCTTTTTTACCAAAATGTTCGTCATAAGGAGTTGCAGCACCCTCGGCCATAATCTTTAGCCAGGCCTTAGAGATTTGCTCGAGTCCAAAGGATGGATGACCATAAGTGTTGGCTTGACCCATAGACCACGCGTAGCGATAGCCCTCACACAGTTTGTAAGTCATCACCATCGATTCATTTTCGACAAAAGCTTTGTACCTTAAGAG
Source organism: Bdellovibrionales bacterium (assembly GCA_965199825.1). Classification (GTDB taxonomy): domain Bacteria; phylum Bdellovibrionota; class Bdellovibrionia; order Bdellovibrionales; family UBA1609; genus CBDATP01. The sequence continues at coordinate 610,783 of OZ241329.1, forward strand.
TTCAGAATACTGAGCAGTATCGCCATCTTTGGCAAAATTCAAAAGATCAGAGGTCATATCCTCAGCATGAAGAGTTGTGCAAAAAAAAATCAAAACCAATCGGATCAATTGAATGCTCCAGCCTCTTCAAGTTCATTGCGCAATTGTTGAATCTCAGCACTGAGTTTCACGCGCCAGTTGTAGAGGTCTTTGGTATTGAATGAAAGATAGTAAACACCGAATGAGGTTCGTACCAATTCAAATCCAAACCAAGCGTAGGTCGCGTATGAGGCCCATTTGAGGCCTGTTGTAAAACCGCTCGACACTCGTTTCATTAAACCAGGCCGCACGAGTTGACTAATTTCTTTATCAACCGCAGCAAGCGAAGCGATGTTTTCGCTCATTTCTTGAGTGATTACCAATCTTGACTGAACCATGAGTTCTTCGACCTCAGACACTATGATTTCGTTGTTGAGTCCGGGTGTTGAGGTATGTAGCGATTCCATCTTGAGGTGAAGCTCGGTCGCTAACTTTGATTTTTCACCTTGAAGCTGAGCAAGTTTCGACTGAAATTTACGCATATTTTCGGGTTTAAATTCGGCTAATTTCAGCTCCTCAGGAGTCATCACTGGAGCTTTTTTCTGAAACGCTTTTTTTAAGGCTGCCACCCCTAGGACTGTTGCGATAGGAATTACCAACTGTTCGCCAGGAAAACTCACTGGGAGTAATCCTGTTTGCCTTTTTGTCACAAACTCTGCGTGAGCGAGTTCTTCGAATAATAATTGATCTACTGTGAGCTTAAGAAGCTTGGCGAGAATAGGATCAGGGATTGATTTATCAACTTTTTTAAGCCACTCACCAGTGGCTTCAAGCATCTCACCCGCTTCATCGGGGTTTGTAGGTATGGTGACAGTGACCGCAGCGTGACTGAAGTTTGAGACCAATAAAATTGCACTTAAAAAAATAGTTTTAATCATAAAAGCCCTCGAGATAAGAGCTTTAAAAGCAGACTTGATGCCACGAAGCCTTCGAGTCTATTTTGATTTAAACCATAAGGTAGGCTGAAGAGCGGCATCTCGAGTGACGTATTTTGGCAAGTGCTGATGGGCTGGATTCCCGTTTTATCGTGCCCACTCGACGACACATTTTTTGTTTAGGCACTAAATCCGATCAAGCACCTGATCACAAAGTTCTGGTGTTGGACCATCACTCTCTTCGTGCAGGAGTGGTAAAAAAATATCATGATCGGTCTTTGGCAGCAGTGTCATGATAAAATTTCGTGCCCGCCGACCCCGAGCGCTTTGAAATGCGCAACCACCGAAGCCTTAAGTGCTCCGCGATCAACCGCGCAACCCAAAATTTCTTCAAGCGAAGTCATCGTTTCAGTTGTAAACCCACAAGGTTTAATACCAGTAAACGCAATGGGATCGTACCCAATATTTAAGGCCGCACCATGAAAGCTCACCCAGCGTTTTACGCCAATACCAATTGACGCCAGTTTTTTTTGCACAACCCACACACCGGTTTCCTTTTTTTCAAAACCACCTGTCGCCTGAATGCCAAAATTTGAAACCACATCAATCAAAAGTGTTTCGATAGCTTTTAAATATTTGTGTAAGTCTTGAGCCGGAAATAATTGGCGCGATCTTTTTAAATTTAAAATGGGATAAATCACGAGCTGTTTTGGGCCATGATAAGTCGCGCGGCCGCCTCTATTGACTTCGAGCACTGGGCCCGTCCAACCCAAAATATCGGATGCCGAACTTTTGCGGCCAAGGGTCACAATCGAGGGATGCGAACAAAAAACAATAACTTCTTCGCCGCCGTTTGCCACGTCTTCGACAAGTTTTAATTGTTGATCGAGGGCTAAAGAATAATCGATAGCACCCCAATCCAAAAATCGCATTAAGCTCTCGTTGCGGTTCTAAGCGGTCGTTGAATCACATGGATCGCATGCCCGAGTGCGGCCTCTGCGGCTTCCATCATGGTCTCACCAAGAGTGGGATGGGGATGAATGCTGAGGGCAATATCTTCGAGGCGCGCACCCATTTCGATTGCAAGGACTGCTTCAGAAATAAGATTACTCGCATCGGGCCCACAGATATGAACACCGAGCACAATATGAGTCTTTGCATCGGCGATGATTTTTATAAATCCATCGGTTTCCATCATGCTGACCGCACGGCCATTTGCGGCGAATGGAAATTTGCCAATTTTTAAATCATTAAATCCTTGAGCGCGACATTCTTCTTCAAGCAATCCGGCCGAAGCAATTTCTGGTTCAACAAAAATAACGGCAGGGACTGTTTTTGCATCGTACGCACGATTTTTGCCCGCGATCACTTCGGCCACAAGCACACCCTCGTGACTTGCTTTATGGGCAAGCATGGGTTGGCCTGCCACATCACCAATCGCAAAAATTCCTTTAAGATTGGTTTTGCGTTGAGCATCGACATTAATAAATCCGCGCTCATTGATTGATAAACCAATTTCTTTTAGTCCGAGCTGATCAGAATTGGGTTTACGACCAACAGTTGAAATCACAATTTCGGCTTCGATTGTTTTTGTTGAGCCCTTTTGTTCAAACGAGACCGTGTATCCGCCGTCTTTCTTAGTCATGCTTTTAGCAAAACTTTCGAAATGGGTTTGCACTCCGCGCTTTTTAATTTTGCGCGCAACAAGTTGAACGCAATCGGGATCGGCCATACCTTTAAGCAATTGATCCGACGCTTCGACGATCTGAATCTTACAACCCAAGGTCGCCATGTAGTTGCCGATCTCTACTCCGATGTAGCCGCCACCAATAATGATTGCCGACACGGGCAAGTGATCAAGAGCTAAGGCGCCGGTTGAGGAGAGCACGTCTTTTTCATCAATCTTAAATCCTGGGATTTCGATCGGCCGCGAGCCCGAAGCCACAATATAATTTTTGGCTTCAATAGTTTGTGTGCCAGTAGCGGATTTGACTTCGAGTTGTTGCGCCGACTTAAAGCGAGCTTCACCCATGATCACGGTGATGTTGTTGCCCTTTAAAAGTTGCGACACTCCCCCACTCATCCGGTCACAAACAGATTGTTTCCATTGGACAAGTTTTTTCATGTTGAGTTCGATCGGGCCTTTGATTTCGATTCCCATTTGATCGGCATCATGAGAAGCACGCTCAAAAAAATGGGCAGCCGTGATCATCGCTTTTGAAGGGATGCATCCCACATTCAAACAAACTCCGCCTAAATATTCTCGCTCAATCACCACCGTTTTTAATCCCAATTGGGCCGAGCGAATGGCCGCAACATATCCGCCGGGGCCTGCACCAATCACACAAACGTCAAAAGCTTCCACTAATTCCTCACATCATATCCAGCATGAGCTGACTTGGATTTTCGATTCGGGCCACAAAGGCTTTCATAAAATTTGCGGCCACTGCACCATCGATTAAACGATGATCACAGGTGATGGTAAAATTCATCATCGAGGCCGGAACCCAGGTGTTGTTTTGCCATAAAGGTCTTTCGATAATTCGATACATTCCTAAGATTGCAACTTCGGGATGATTAATAATCGGTGTGGCGAACACACCGCCCACGCTTCCAAGGTTGGTGATGGTGATGGTTGCATGCTTCATCTCATCCATTGCCAATTTTCCGGTGCGCGCTTTGTTGGCGAGAGTTCCGATTTCATCAGCCAATTGCAAAATCGTTTTTTGATCGGCATTTTTAAGATTAGGAACCATCAAGCCGGTGGGAGTGTCTGCCGCAAAACCGATGTTGAAAAAATCTTTGTACACAATCTCTTGGGCTTGATCGTCAATGCTGGCATTGAACATCGGGAATTCGCGAATGGTCGCAATCAATGCTTTGATCACAAAGGGCAAAAAGGTTACCTTGACCCCAAATTTTTCGCCTGCCAATTTGGCTTGCTTACGCACTTCGACCAAGGCTGTGACGTTGGCTTCTTCGGCCAAAGTAAAATGCGGAATCACCCGCTTTGCCATCTGCAAATTGTCGGCAATTTTTTTGCGCACCCCGCGGAGAGCTTCACGACGCTCGGATTGTCCACTACTTCGCACCATTGGGGCTGGCACTTCTTTTTTAAGCGGAGCCAAAGATGCCGGAGCTGAAGACTTGGGAGTTGACGTCACCGGCGCTTTGCTCGCAGGTGCAGTACCTTCGTTCACACCTGAAATGTCCTCACGAGTGACACGTCCGGCAAGCCCTGTTCCATCGATTGAATTGATATCGACATTCATCTCACGCGCAAGTCTTCGAGTTGAAGGGGTTGCAAGCACACGCGATTCTGCAGCTGGTGGTGACACCGCTTTTGGTGCTTCGGCTGGGGCCGAATTTTTTGGTGGCTTCACCGAGGCTTCGGGTGCAGGCGCAGGTGGAGCCTTCACCGGCTCAGACACACTTGAGGCATCCAGCGTGAGCATCACGGTTTCGATCGGGATCACGTCGCCCTCTTTAAATTTTAATTCTTTAACCGTTCCGGCAAAGGGCGAGGGAACTTCGACTGTTGCTTTGTCGGTCATCACCTCTGCAATGGGCTGATCGGGCGATACAGAGTCTCCGATTTTAATCAACCATTTGACCAATTCGCCCTCGGTCACACCTTCGCCAATATCTGGAAGTTTCACATCTTGAGCTGCCATTTTTTACTCCATCCTTTTTCTTTCAATAACACCTTTAATAAAATATTCGGCCGCTTTGTACGAGCTGCGCACCAGGGGGCCAGAGGCCACATACAAAAATCCCATTGCTTCGGCCTCACGCTGCCACATTTTAAATTGCTCAGGGTGAACGAAGGTAGCAACCGGAATATGTTTTTTTGTGGGCTGCAGATATTGACCAAATGTGATCACGTCACAGTCGATACTTCTCAGATCTTTTAGGGTTTCGCGAATTTCTTGATCGGTTTCGCCAAGGCCCAACATCAACGATGTTTTTGTGTAACGATCGGGAGCTCGTTTTTTGGCAAAATCCAAAACATCAAGAGATTGCTGATAACCCGCTCTTAAATCGCGAACTCTTTTTTGCAATCTCGGCACAGTTTCGACATTATGAGCAAAAACATCAGGCCGCGAGTCGATGATCCGACCAATATGCTCGGTGTTTCCTTTAAAATCGGGAGTGAGCACCTCAACAATTAATTTCGGATCTTCGCGTTTGATGGTCGTCACTGTGCGAGCAAAATGACCCGAACCCTCATCAGGCAAATCATCGCGATCGACACTTGTGATCACCACATAATCAAGGCCCATTTGGGCGATCGCATAACCCACCTTTTCGGGCTCTTCATTATCGATCACACCTTGGGGATTTCCGGTTTTGACCGCACAAAACTTGCAGCCGCGCGTACACACGTCGCCCATCAACATAAAAGTGGCGGTACCCGAACTCCAGCACTCGCCCATGTTGGGACATTTGGCTTCTTGGCAGACCGTTGCCAATTTTAACTCGCCTAATAATTCTTTGATTGCGAGGTAGCGATCACCACCTGCGGGACGAACCTTAATCCAATCCGGTTTCAAAGGCAGAGCCATGATTTCTCCTTGATTTCTTAAACGCCAGTTGTAGTCAGAGATCTTAAAATTGTCACGACAGGCTTTCATATGAAATTCGAAATCCCGCTTGAAGAAGGCCGATTTGTTAAACGCTACAAACGGTTTTTTGCCGATGTCCTGGTCGATGGTAATGAAACGGTCGTCCACGTGCCCAACACCGGAAGCCTCAAAGGCTGCTTAGTGCCGGGCACACGAGCGCTCTTAAGTACCTCACTCAACCCCGCGCGCAAGCTGTCAAAAACCCTCGAATTCCTGGAGGTCGATGGCAGTTGGGTGGGAGTCAACACTCACCGCTCCAACCATTTGGTTTGGGAAGTCTGGGAAAAGGCTTTGCACCCGCATTGGCATCAGTTCGATCAGGGAAAAAAAGAGATAAAAATTAATGCGGCCACCCGTCTGGATTTGCGCCTGAGTCAGGGCGATCGTCACCACTTTGTTGAGGTAAAAAATGTGACAATGAAAGTGGCCCATCAGGCCCAATTTCCCGATTCCGAAAGTATGAGAGCCCAAAAGCATCTCAAAGAAATGATGCTCTTGATGGAGCAAGGCCATTCGGCAGAGATTGTGTTTACCGTGCAACGAAGTGACTGCACCGCATTTTCTACCGCAGATGAGATCGATAAAAATTATGGAGTGATTTTGCGTGAAGCGATCAAGAAGGGATTAAAGATCTCGGCTTGGCCGTGTGAGATTTCTCCAGAAGGAGTTCACCTCGTGCCAAGCCGATCCTTAGACATCGAACTTTAATTATTTTTTATCAGCCAACAAACGATCGATAATTTTCTTGAAGTGCTCAACAGGATAAGCCCCTTTAACCGAAACTCCGTTAACCAAAAATCCTGGAGTTCCAGAGAACTCATATTTTTTGGCTTCGGCCATTTGGGTCTCGATAATTTTTTTAACCGCATCTGAATTCATATCTTTTTTAAGTTTAGCCATGTCTGCGCCAATTTTTTTGGCTGTTTTTTCTAAGAACTTATCGCCATCTTTTTTAAGATCATTTTGATTTTCAAACACAGCATCATGAAATTTATGAGCTTTTGCTTGATCTTGCATTGCAATAGCTTGGAAATATTTTGCTGCAGGCATTGCTTGAGGATGAAATTCAAGTGGCAGATTTTTAAAAACCACACGGACTTTGTCGCCATAATCGGACATCACTTGTTTCATGGTCATGTAACCACGGCTGCAGTAGGGGCACTCAAAGTCAGAGTATTCAACAATAGTAATGGGTGCACTGGCATTTCCGAATGAAGCATCGGTCGAGCTGATTTCTGGCTTTTTAGGATTTTTGAATTCATCTTCCATTCGAGTGGATTCTTGTTTTTCTTCATCCTCTTTTGCTTTGCCTTGAGCTTCACGTGCGGCTTTGTTTACAACCTCAATAAATTTGGCAGGATTTTTTTCGATTGCGCCAAAAAGAATATCGGGATTTTCTTCTACCAATTTTTTTAAACTGCCTGCATTGGGTGTACAGCCAACAAAGCAGATGGCGAGTAAACCGGCCACCGCACTTAACAATTGCTTTTTCAATTTCATCTCCTGTGGTTAATTAAAGTTTCTTTGAAGGGTGTATTTTGACACACAATCAAAACATGAAACAAGATAATTTGGGAGTGAACCATGAAGCATTGGATCTTGATATTTCTTTTTAGCCTTTCGGCGCCGTGCGCGTATGCGACAATGTACAAATATTATGAACTTCGCTCGATGGATCATGATGTGGTGCTGGGAAAAGTGAACCAAAAAATAAATGAGGCAAAAAAAGTTTCGGTTTCTGACGAAGACGGCGTGGACGAAGATGGTGATCACGAAGCCATCGAGATTCTTCGTGACGCCCTTCGCTTTGCGCTCTCAAGACCTAATCGCGGTGGCGATTACTACGACGATATTGTGCCGCCCCTGCGTCGGGAGCTGGGGCAGTACAACGCCTTTGAGGATACATTGGTGAGCTTAAGCGACGAAGCAATGGATGGGATCAAAAATCCAAAGCTTCAACCGGTTTATCGCGCCACATATCTTTTTATGCTCGAAAATATTATGAGTGAGATGCAACCTGAAATCGAACGAAAGCCCTTATACAAAGCGGCATTAACCAAAATCAAAGATGCAAAGATCGAAATTGCGCCCGAAGTCGCAAAAGAATTAAAAATTTTAAGAAGCATGTACAGCATGGTGTCACCGTCACAACGAGCTGCTGATGTTTTGACCAAGGCTTCACAAAAAAAGAAATAAATCTGTTTCATTTCGAAACATTTTGGCTCAAGCACACACCTGATTGAACCGAATCAGGGGTATGGGTTTACGCGTACTCGTTATTTTTTTTACTACGGCATTGATTTTCGTTGGGGTGGCCTATGAAACTCCGCTGACGTCGGTGCGAACCCCACAAAGTATCAAGCCCGCTGTGCAAACCTTGGCGACCGAACCCTTAAAATTGTCATGTCATGCAGAGAGTATTTCGACTTCGTCGCACCGTGTGAGGTTTAATCTAAAACCCTGCTCGACCAAAGCCAAAGAGGTCAGTTTGGTTAACCAGACCAATGGCTACCTCGCCACCGTTTTTAAAAATCAAAATCATTCGCTCAGCACAGATTTTATCACTCTTGAAAAAGGTGAAAATACCATCACCGTTTCATTCAACGATCCCGATGGCGCGGTCAAAACTTTGAAAGTTTTGGTTCAACGCAATTAATTGCGATAAGTTAATCCAACCAACACAACATTTTGGCGAATATAGCCATCAATCGTCTCTGCACCTTCGGTCCCGGCGGTATAGCTAGTGCCTTGAATATTTGCCGAGAGCGCTTTTGTAAATGCGCGCGAGAGAGTGAGGCGCACCACACTTGAAATCAAACGGTAATCGGCAAAAACAGAAACATGATCTGTCAGATTGTATTTCAGCGTGGTGATCATTTCGCCACTGCCGAGGTAGTAACTCATTTTAAAATCAACATTATAGGGATTATCAAAAATGGCATCGAGATAATTCCCTGACAGATTGTAACGAAAATTAATTTTGTAGCCTTGCTTCACCTGCACGTCGATATTTGAGAGCTTATCTTTGGCTTCATATACCGGTCGCAGTTGATCGCTCTCTTTAAAAAAAGCATCGGCGTGATACTCTATCACCCGACGAATCATGTACTCGCCAAAACTTTTTTTGCGCGCTAAATCTTCCTCATAGCTCACATAAAGACCATTATAAAAATACTGATCAAAGCGTGAAGGCAACAGATTGCGCTCAACTTCTGTTCTGCCAAAGCGCTGTTCGTACTGGGTTTCAAACTCAATCGAAAGATTGCGGGTCAAAAAAGGCTTTTCTTTGTTCAAAGGTTTTGGGTTGGTGATCACAACAAGCTCGTCGTTCTTTTCATCTTTTTCGCTGGACACATCATCGAGGTAGCCATGTGGCAAGCCCAAAGCCCATCCAAAAGAAAAACCAAAAATTACAAACAGACTGGCGGTCGAAAATGCCAGTTTTCGCAAATAATCGCATTGAATGGCCAAAAAACGTCCTCTATCCTCTGCACATGACAAGTGTGGCTTTAAAAAAGCGATCTGACCTTCATCTTTCGCGAAAGCTCTGGCACACGTTCGGGGTTTTGGCTCTGCTTGCGGTTTACGTGCAGTTCTCGCGACGAATGAGTCTTGAAATCTTAAGCTCGGCAACGGTTGTTTTTGTAAGCCTTGATCTCTTACGAAAATTTTCGAAATCACTAAATCATTTTCTCACATTACTATTTCGCCCGTTTATGCGCGAGCATGAGCGTCATGGGTTTGCCGGAACAACCTATCTCCTTTTAGGAGTATTGATCATCATTGCGTTTTTTCCAAAGCCCGTTTGCATTCTCTCACTTTTATTTTTGGCCGTTGCCGATCCTTTAGCAAGCCTGGTCGGAATCCTCTACGGCAAAGATAAGATTTGTGGACCAAAAAGTTTGCAAGGAAGTTCCGCCGCATTTTCGGCCTGCACAGTGATTGCTGGAATTTATTTTTTTACCCATCATTTAATGATCGATCGTTTAGTGATTGTCAGTCTCCTTGCTGGAGTGATTGGCGCCATTTCTGAACTTATTCCCATTTTCAATATTGACGACAATCTGACTTTTCCGATTGTGAGTTCAGGGTTTTTACACGCCCTCTTTTGGCTATTTGGAGGATTTTAATGGAAGAACAACAACCCCACCGCTCACTGATGAGACGCCGAATCAGCATGCACATTTATGTGCTCCCCAATTTGCTCACCACCGGAAATATGTTTTGCGGATTTTTTGCGATGATTTATGCCATTCATGGCAGCTTCATATGGGCCGCTTACGCCATTGTCAGCGCCGCCGTTTTTGATTTGCTCGATGGACGTGTGGCTCGAATGACTCACTCAACAAGTCAATTTGGCAAAGAATATGATTCCTTATCTGATTGTATCAGCTTTGGTGTTGCACCCAGCCTGCTGCTTTTTGAATGGTCGCTTCAACCCTTTGGAAGATTAGGTTGGCTCGCTTCATTTTTCTTTGTGGCTTGCGGCGCCTTGCGCCTCGCCCGATACAATGTGCAACAACACGTTGTCGAAAAAAATTATTTTCAAGGTTTGCCCATTCCAATGGCTGCAGGAATTGTTGCAAGCTCGGTCTTGGCATTTCAAGATCTTAATCTGACCGCTGCACATTCGCGCTGGATTCTTGCAATGACCTTTTTACTTGGCTTTGTGATGGTCTCAACTTTTCGTTATCGCTCATTCAAAGATATTGATCTTAAACAACGACTGCCCTTTTCTTATTTAGTGATTGGAGTGTTTTTATTTGCTGTGATTGCTATCCATCCCGAGGTCATGCTATTTGCACTTTTTCTCACCTACGCTGTCTTAGGTGCGATATTTGGATTTTTGCGTTTAGGTCGATCGCCAAGACGAATTTCTGATGAGCACGAAGACGATTTACAAGAGGAAATTTTGGAGGACAAATGAGACTCGGTGTGGTCGGCGCCACTGGAATGGTCGGCGAAGAATTTTTAAAACTGATGAATCAACGAAATTTTAAAGCCGAACACGTTCGTCTTTTTGCGAGCGACAAATCCGCTGGTACAAAACTTCAGTTTCAAAATAAATCGGTCACGGTCGAAACTTTATCCGAAGGCTGCTTTGATGATTTGGATTTAGTTTTCTTTTCTTCGGGCGATGATATTTCAAAAGAATGGGCGCCCAAAGCAGTAAAAGCCGGAGCCTTTGCGGTAGACAATTCGGGTGCATTTCGGATGGACGAAAACACAATTCTTTGTGTGCCCGAAGTTAACGGCGACATTTTGCCAAATAAAAATAATCCCCAAATCATCGCCAATCCCAATTGCTCAACAATCCAATTGGTGATGGCCCTAAAACCTCTTGATGATGCGTTTCGTGTGAGCGAAGTGCGAGTTTCCACCTATCAAGCAGTTTCAGGAGCAGGAAAACCCGCCGAGGCCGAGCTCAAATCCCAAATCGAAAATCCAAATCACGAGCCCAAATATTTTCCTCAAGCCATCGCCTTTAATTGTATTCCCCAAATTGGTTCAATTGATGACGAAGGCTTCTGCACCGAAGAATCAAAAATCATGCGCGAGACAAAAAAAATCTTACGCCGTCCCGATTTAAAAATTTCGGCTTGGACCGTTCGGGTTCCAGTAATCAATGGTCACAGCGAAGCCGCGTGGGTCACACTTGAGCGGCCCGCAAAAAAATCAGAGATCACCACAGTCTTAAATAAAATGCCCGGTGTCGAAGTGATTGAATATCCCACCGCACTTTCAAGTTCGGGCCGCGATCCGGTTTTTATTGGGCGCATTCATCAAGATTTGGATTTTCCAAAAACATGGATGATGTGGATTGTGGCCGATAATATTCGAAAAGGGGCGGCACTTAATGGAATTCAAATTGCCGAGAGGATTTTTGACATCTCTTGAGCCTCGTGGTCTCATCGCTGGATGGGTCGACAGCTCCTCTATTTGCTTCTCATTTTTTTTAGCTTGAATAGCTCGGCGGTGATCGTCATCAATTCGATCACGGGCGCATCAAAAGTCGACCTTGGCTTAAACGGACAAACCCAAGCCGCCACTGTCACTACCACCGTCTCTGCAACACCCCAAATTTATGGCGGTACTGCCGGCGTCGTGAATAACTGCGCAGGCACAGGACAAGTGATCAATGCGACTGATAATACCTGTAACAGCTGTGCGGGAACTACCAGTTTGACCGCCTGCAATCTTCAAGGAATCTATCCAAACTTATCTTTGCAAATCACATTTTACTCGACCACCCTCACCCAACTTGGCGTTCCGTTGTTGCTTGACCCCAACAACAATGTGATCGGAACCGCAGTACAAAGTTCTGCAGGTGCGAATGCTCCAGCCGTTATCACAGTAAGATGGGCCGACATTTGTAATGTGGGATCATCCGGCAGCAGTGACTGCAGCACACCGACCGAAGTGACATTGCAATTGGGATTTAGTGTGGGCGGAGCCAACAATTTTACCGGCACGGGAGCGGATACTCCAACCCAACTCAACTTTCATATTTATACTCCTCCAACTGGGGGCGCCGATGACACCGTAGATTTTTGCGGCGGCGGAGCAGCCTCCATCGCAACTTCGGGAGTGTGTGGCTGGCGGGCTTTTCCGGGCGATGCCAAAATCTATTTAGATCAAGATTATTTTGTTCCAGGCTCAAATTTTCCAAACGTGGATACGAGCGGCGGCGGAAGCGCCAACGTGCAAATTGATCAACTGCTCCTTTTTTATTCCACTACCGACTTCGCATCGATTTTGCCGAGTTCACCCTACAAGGCCTTTCAACTCCAAACCAATGCGAACCTTACTGCGGGAACCATAGCTTCAAACAGCATTGATGTGATTCCGAGTTCTGCTTCTGGTTTTGATAATTACACTCCGTACTTTTTTCGTTTAGCAGCCAAGGATCAAGCCGGAAATGTGGCCTACTTTACCTCGGACCAAGCGATCAACACCGCTTGCTCCTCTTCCGGTGGAACCGGAATCACCGCCTCTGCTGTGGATGACAACGTTTTACAAAATTGTCCATTTATCGCAAAACCTGATCCGGTACATGGACTGCTCAACAAAGATCTCAATTGTTTTATCGCTTCGGCGGCTTATGGATCATTTCTAGATTCGCGCCTTCAGGATTTCAGAGCCTTTCGCTCACGATTTATTTTGAGCAATTCGATTGGGCGAAGCTTCAACAAATTTTATTACACTTACGGCCCTTACGCCGCCCGATTTCTTGAAGCCCACTCTTGGATTAAATTTCCGGTGCGCCTATTACTTACTCCCGTTTGGTTATTTGCCCGCCTCAGTCTTTGGACAAATCTGTGGGCCACAATTTTATTTTTAATTTGCTTTTGCTATTTAGGTTCAAGGTTACGGCGTGCGATATTTTAATCTGCTGTTTGCCTTGATTTCACCTTTTGCGCTGAGTGAAGATCTCAACACCGATCCCTCTTTTTTTGAAAAGCCACAGCCTGCGGTTTCGCAAACTCCCGACCAAGCACCACTCGTAAAACCGACGCCCGTGCCGACTGTGTCTCCAACTGCAAAACCGCCAGCCGTTCGAGTTGAGCCCCAACTGCAAGAACCCTTAGAGCTTGAGCCTGCCGCAGCACCCGCACCGCAAGCCGATCCCAACCAACTGCCCATTCCTGATATTCGCAACTACACCTTGGAGCCAAAATTTATTGAGCATCCCCTTTCTAAAAAAGGGTTGGTCAAGATCGATAGCGATCGCACATATATTTACGATATCAAAAAGAGCGATCAGACCCGAGCTGTTTCGGTGCGCTTTGCATTGTTCACTCCTAAGCAATTGCGCAATTCTTCAACCGGAGTGAGCTTTACCGATCTTTACACCGTTGGCAGCGTTCCAATGCTTCTGGTCGACTATGAATGGATGCTCTGGCGCACATTTGGAAAACTGTATTTTACTTTGGGTTCAGGAATTTTTACGGGCAGTGGTCATGGCCGGTTTGAAACCGAAACTTATTTTACACCAAAAGAAACATTCACCTTTGCGGTATTTCCAATCAATGTTGGGGTCGCATGGCGCATTCAATTTTTTGAACGACAAATCTTTGTTCCTTACCTCGCCGGCGGCGGAACCCTGTTTCCATTCGCCGAAATTCGCGATGATGGAACAAAACCAAAATTCGGCATGGCTTACGGCGCCTACAGCGGCGCCGGACTCCAGATCAACGCCAATTTTATGGATACCAAGTCTATGGCTGATCTCGATCGCGAATATGGCATCAATGATGTTTATTTTACGGGTGAATTCCGCTTGTACCAAGGCAATCCAAACAAATTTGATTTTTCGGGGACAGCCATCAATTTTGGCATACTCATGGAATTTTAAGAGTGGCCCCCTTAATTGTTTGTGCAAATAAATAGTCCAATCTAAATAGAACCTCACTCGGCTTGGCCTCTATCCGCCAATACCAAAATTTTTAAAGGGGCCAGATACAAGATGTCGCATAAAATTAAGTTGCGATTGAGCTACGACGGAGCCGACTTTGCCGGCTGGCAAAGACAAAAAACCGCCCGTCCCACCGTGCAAGGCGAGCTCGAAAAAGCGCTCTCAAAAATGTTTGATGAACCGATTGTTGTCACAGGTTCAAGTCGAACCGATTCAGGCGTACACGCTCTCAATCAGGTGGCCCATTTTTATGTCAGCAAAGATCCATCCCGCTACCAAGTTGTGAGAGGAATCAATTCTCTCACACCTTCAGGTTTGGTGATTCGAGAGGCGTGGATTGCACCTGATGATTTTCATGCGATCACCTCTACCGTAAATAAAACTTATCGCTATTTTATTTGGAATCATCGCGAACGCAATCCATTCAAACGAAATTACTTTACCCATATCGGCCGCGAGCTCAATGTGTCGCTGTTAAACCGGATCATACGCGAGGTGATCGGAGAATTTGATTTCAAGAGTTTTCAGACTCGGGGGTCCACTCCCAAAACCACAGTGCGAACAATTACCGAGGCCCTTTGGCAAAAAACAGGGCCCCATCAAATCGAGCTGGTGATGGAGGGGTCAGGTTTTTTAAAACAAATGGTCAGAAATATTGTGGGCACCACCCTCGATTTGTGTTTGCAAAATCAAGATCCACAAAAAATGCGCGAGATCCTATTTTCGCAGAAAAGGGCCTCCGCCTTGGGTACCGCCCCCGCCCATGGGCTTTATCTTTGGGCAATTCAATACCCCAAGAGTCTTGACAAGAAGTGCCTGAAACTCTAAACCCTATTGTTCTCTTATAGAATCACTCGAAAGGGTCAAAGCTCATGAAAACGTGGAACGCAAAACCTGAAGAGGTTGAGCGCAAATGGTGGATCGTTGATGCCACCGATCAAACCTTAGGGCGTTTAGCCTCACAAATTGCCAGCACCATTCGCGGCAAAAACAAACCCACCTTTACTCCCCATGTGGATACAGGCGATTTTGTAGTTGTGATCAACTCTGAAAAGATCAAAGTTTCTCGCGAACTTGATGCGATGAAATACTATAGTCACTCGCGATTTTTTGGTGGAATAAAAACTTGGTCTGCAAAAGAGCAGATGAACAAAGACGCCACCGAAATTTTACGAACAGCGGTCAAAGGAATGTTGCCAAAAACCAAATTGGGCCGATCATTGATTGATCATTTAAAAGCCTATAAAGGTGGCGATCACCCCCACGATGCTCAACGACCACAACCTTTAAAAATCATTGATTTCAAACGGGATTAAGCATGGCACCTGAAAAAAAAGTAATTTACGCAACTGGCCGACGCAAAACTTCTAAAGCCCGTATTTTTTTACGACCAGGCTCTGGAAACATTGATATTAATGGCAAACCTTCTGATAAATACTTGGGCACTAATTCTGCTCGAGCCTCGGTGGTGCAACCTTTAATTTTGACAGACACCCAAAAGCAATTTGATCTGATGATCACAGTTGCTGGTGGCGGAATCACGGGTCAAGCCGAAGCCATTCGTCATGGCGTTTCGCGCGCACTGTGCTCGGTTGACGAAGCATTTCGTGCCACACTTAAAAAAGCGGGATTTTTAACTCGCGATCCTCGTATGGTTGAGCGCAAAAAATACGGCAAACATAAAGCCCGTAAGTCGACTCAATTTTCTAAACGATAATTATTCATCTAAAATATAGTTGATGGGATCCACGGGAACTCCGTGGATTCGAACTTCGTAATGCACATGGGGTCCGGTCGAATGACCCGTCGATCCGATGGCTGCAATCACGTCGCGCCGTTTTACTTTTTGACCAAGTTCTACAAATACTCGCGAGTTGTGTCCAAAACGGGTGACCACACCGTAGCCGTGATCGACCGAAACCAATTTTCCATAGCCTTCTTCAAATCCGACATAAGACACCACGCCATCTGCAGGTGAATAGACAGGGGCACCGGGTGGGCCTGCGATATCGATTCCGGCATGCATGATCGCTTTGCTGTTAAATGGATCAATGCGGTACCCAAATCGCGAGGTAAACCAACCTCTTGCCGGTCGGATGCTTGGGGTGGCGCTTAATAAACTTTGGCGTTCGGACAAGGTTTCATACAGTTGCAATATTCCTTGTTCTCGCAGGTGGGTTTCTTTGACCGCGCGATCGATTCGGATCGAGAGAGTCGCATAATCTTTTTTGCCTTCATTACTGAGCTCGCCTTTGAATTCATCGAGGGGTGGGCGTTGCATAAACATCGAATCTTTGTTTGTGATCTCTGATGCGGGACCTCGTTCGGCCATCGATTCAGCCGAACCCTCGATGGGCTGACCAGGCTTTGGTTGGGGGCCGATTGCGAGTTTGACCGAGCGGTCTTCATCATCCGTGTTGGTAATCAACTTTAGTTTTTTTGAAAAATTTTGGACTCTTTCAAGTGAGTTTTCGAGCGAATTGATTTTGCCTTCGACCACCTGAAATTGCCGTTTTAAATTTAAATTCTCGGCTCGAAGTCTTTTGTTTTCATTTGCTTGCAGTAATAGCCCAACATAATCAACGGTTGCGACACCCAGTAAGATTGTTACCAAGATCAACATCAATATCGAAAGCTTAAGTAATGGAGCCGAGATGCTCAGTCGCTTCGTTTCGCCGCGGCGATTGCTTGTAATTAAAACGGTGTAGGTCTTTTGATCCAACTTTTTTTAATCCTCGTTAAAACTTTGGTCTGACCACAATAACAGAGACGTTGTCATCGCCACCCGCCTTTTTTGCGGCCTCGATGCAATTATGAACAATTTTTTCAGGGGTCGAGCGGATACAGATTTCGGCAATCACCGAATTTTGGCAAAGGCCGGAGAGCCCATCCGAACAGAGTAAAAAGCAATCATCGGGCTGAACTTCGCGCTCGATCACATCGACATTGACGTCGCGCTCAAATCCCACGCTGCGAGTGATCACATTGCGGCCTTGCATATACTGAGCTTCATCTTCGTGAATCACGCCGGCACGAACTTGTTCGTTGATGAGAGAATGATCTTCGGTCAATTGCCACAGGTAGGGCGAGCGAAAAAGATAAGCTCTCGAGTCCCCCACATTGGCCACATACATTTTTTTACCAAAGGCCATCATACCGATCATAGTTGTGCCCATTCCCATGAGCTCTGGACTTTCATGAGTACTTTTATGATGAATGCGGGCCGAAGCTTCGCGGTAGGCAAAACTCAAAAGCTCTTTGGGCAAAATCTTTTTATTGGGCTGGCTCATTTCATTGCGAATCACTTCGCTCACTGTTTCGATCGCCAAAGCTGAGGCGACCTCGCCACCGCGGTGTCCACCCATCCCGTCGGCCACAATAAATAGACCAAGGTCATGGTCGACCAGAATACTGTCCTGATTGATTTCTCGGCGTAAGCCCACGTCTGTGTCCGACCATGTTTCAAATTTCATTCTTCACAGTTTATGCATCAGAGGCTGTCGAACCCAAGCCAAATTTATCTAAAACGCCGGGCTCTTTCAGCCGATGAGAGCATTAAGTTATGACGCTCTTACAAAAAATAAAAAATCGCTCACAGACCTACCTGATTGCATCGGCAATTTTACATTTATTTTTTGTGGTGGCGATCAACTTGCCCGACCCTCAACCTCCAGTGGAGCAAGCGGTTGAGGTCAACTTTGAATCAGAACCTGTAAGCCAACCGGTAAAGAGCAAGACAAAGGCCCAGCCTCCGGCAATTAAAAATCAGGTGGTTGAGCAAATGGAAAAACAACTCAATGACGAAATTCCTGAAGAAACGCGATTTTTGAGTCGCCACAATCAGGTTGTTAAAAAACAAACGCGCGCCCGTGAAACCGGAGCCTTTACCAATACCGCCGAAAATGCTCAGGCCGTTGCGGGAAGTTTATCAGGCCAAAAAGAAAAATCAAAAACGGTAGACCAAACTCACGGCGATCTTCCCCGGCTGGCCGATCTCAAACCTCAATTTAGTCAAACCCCACAAGCTTTTAACGACAGTGTTAAAAATCCAGGCAAGCCCTCGCAGACTGATGACTACATCAAAGATGTAAACATCGGAATTCAAACTCTCTTGAGTGCAAGAGAGTTTGTTTACTATTCGTATTATCAGCGCATCAAAGAACAGTTGCGGCAGCATTGGGAACCTACCGTGCGCGAAAAAGTTAAGATTATGGTTCGTAAAGGAAGAGCTCTTGCCTCCTCCAACGATCGCATGACTCAAGTCATGATTATTTTGAATTCCAATGGCGATCTTGAAAGAGTCGATGTACTGGGTCAAAGTGGAGTGCAGGATTTAGACGATGCAGCCGTTGAGGCTTTTCGCAAGTCGGCACCTTTTCCACATCCGCCCAAAGGGATTGTCGAGAGCGATGGTCGCATTCGGATTCGTTGGGATTTTATTCTGGAGGCATAACTGTGAACATCATATTGATTGCGGGCCACGCCGATACCTTAGAAAAAGCACTCGAATTTGATGAAGGCCTTTGCCGCCTCGACATGCAGATCAAAATTTTAGAAGCGATGAAGTATGAAATCATTGTTGTCACAAGCGGATTTGGCAGCGAACAACTTCTTAGAAAATCGGTTTACCTTGAGCGTTGTGAATTGGTGTTTGACACTCATGACGCAGAGGCAACATTGATCACCAATATTCGGGCGGGCCTTGCCGCCTCACCCGAGGCTTGTTTCGTACTTCCAGCCTCAAAAGAATTGCCTGAGCAAAAAATATTTCAAGACCTGATCAATGCCTACTACCAAGCGGGCCTTCGCACCGAGACCCATGGATTTTGGGAAGGCGATTTCCCAGTCTTGGTCACCCGCACCGGTAATGAATTTATCCGGTCGCATCTAGAACTAAAGACCATTGAAGAGTTAACACTTGTTCAAGTTGAAGACGGCAAACTTGCCACTCGAGTGAAGTCTCTGTAAACTCCAAGCCCTATGAAAAATTTAAATACTCAAGTTTTGGATGCGATTGCTCGTCGAGCTCACTACCTAGCGAATCTGATGATTTATCGTGCAAACGATCGTCTCAATGTTGAAAAGGGCGACCCCAAAATTGGTGGCCATTCTTCAGCAAGTTCATCGGCACTTCATATTTTAGGCGCTCTTCATCTTTATGTAAAATCAGGCTTTGATTTTATTGCCAACAAACCGCACGCCTCGCCTGCCGATCATGCTTTTAATTATCTTCTCGATTTATTTTTGAATGCCGATCTTTCCAAGATGTCCCTTGAGGATTGCAACACCGCTATGGATCACTTGCGGGCATTTCCAGATAAGGGCCAACCCGTTTTACAAAGCTATCACTCTGTTTATGATCCTGATCATCACGGATTTCTACCAACCGGCACGGTGGGAATTCCGCCAGCTAACGTCGGTTATTTAGCCCAAGCCTACACCTTTGCAAAACAACATGGATACAAAGTTCCTAACGCTCACTTTTGGGCTATTATCGGCGATTCTGAATTTCGCGAAGGCTCATTGTTTGAAGCGGTTCCTGATTTGGCTGAGCGCGAAGTTGGAAATCTCACTTGGATTGTGGATTACAATCGCCAATCGCTCGACGGTCACCGCATCACCAATTTAAAAGTGATGGATGGTACCGATGATGTGCGCATTGCGCGAACGATGGAAGCCAATGGTTGGCAAGTCATTCAAGTTCGCCATGGACAAAAACGCCAACGTCTTTTTAAACGAGCGGGCGGTTATCTATTTCAAAACTTATTCGAAAAAGATCTTACCGATTATGAGCTGCAAGTTTTGTTGCAACTTAAAGATGGCAAAACCATTCGCACCGAAATGCTCAAGCATCAAAAAAAATTAGAATCTTTTTTAAGCGAAATTTCAGACGAAGAGTTAATTGGAGCCCTTCGCGATTTTGGTGGTCATGATTTCCACTCACTGATCGAAGCGATGAATTTGAGCCGCGACACCAAGGGCCGACCCTCAATCATTATTGCCCACACCCTAAAAGGTTGGGGGCTGAAGATGGCTGCCACACCGGGCAATCACTCTTCTCTGCCCGAAGAAGACGAACTCACTTTTTTGCGAAAATCAGTGCAATTGTCTGAGGGTGAATTGTTCCAAAGATTTACCGAGAGTTCGAATGAAGGAAAATTTTTAAAAGAGCGCGGCGAATTTCTTTATAAACAAATTTTGGAACAAGAAGAATTACGCAAAGAAAATACCGCAAGTTTTGAAAAGCTGCAAAAATCCTTGGGCGAATTTCCTGAAAGCTTAGATATTAATCTTAAAATGGCAAGCTACCCTCACACCCAGTGGATGCTTGGTCAGTTGACCGCAAAACTCACCCGCATTTCAAATGCGGCAACAGATTCTTTAAAGCCAACCGAAAAACCATTTCAACTTGCAGGCCAAATGTTGGTGTCGATGGCGCCCGATGTGGGCACCAGCACAAACTTAAATCCGGCAATGGATGGAAAAATCTTTGGTGCTGAAGTTACCGAAGATATCGAGGCCGAATTTGGTGTTAAAGATAAAAAAACTCCCGATCTTGTTCCAGGCCAAGAAAAAAATGATCGCTTTTTAAGATTCGATATTGCCGAAGCGAATGTGATGTCGTGTCTTGGTTCTTACGGTCGCATGCGCGATGTGCTCGGCATTCCGTTAATGCCGCTGATGACTGTTTATGATTTTTTTGTGAAACGTGCACACGATCAATTTTTTTATGATCTCTACTGGAAATCCTCATTTATTTTGGTTGGCACTCCATCGGGTGTGACGCTCTCACCTGAAGGTGCTCAACATGGTTGGAAATCTGATTTTCAAATTCCAAATCAAGTCACTTGGGAGCCAATGTACTGCCAAGAGCTGGATTGGATCATGTGTGATGCTCTCAAACGTCATTTGCTCAATGATAACGAAGGCCGTAATGGCGTTTTTATCCGCGGGGTCACTCGTGGGATTGATCAAAAAACATTGCTCCAAAATTTAAAAACCCAATTGCGATTTAAACAAGATTCATCTCAAGCACTGTCACACAAAAACTTTTTACTCGAAAATGGAGTTAATGAAGCGGATGTTACGACAGTGGCAGATGAGGAAATTTTTAAAACGTTGCGCCAAGATGTTTTAAACGGTGGATATGCATTGATCGATTACCGTGGCTATCAAGGCTATGAGCCTGGCGATAATGCGGTCCATATTTTTGCGATGGGCGCTTTGGGAACCGAGGCCATCAAAGCCTCGCATAGCCTTCTAGAAAAAGGGATCTACGCCAATGTGTTTATGGTCTCAAGCCCCGATCTTTTGATTGGCAATCTGGCTCATGAAAATAATTATGAACATCTCCGCAAAGGCCTGGGCATTGATTCCACTCTTTATTTTCATCAGGTCAATGAGTCGGGTGAATTTAAAACTTTGGCGGGAAAGCGAATCCCGATTGTCAGTGTTCATGATGGCGAAGCGGGTTTGCTCGACAATATTGGCTCGATCATCGGTGTGCCCCAAAACGCGTTGAGTGTTCGTAAACACTCGCGCTGTGGTCGTCCCCCAGATGTTTACAAGTACCATCATATTGACAGTGAAAGTGTGGCGGCTGCGGCACTTGAAGCCCTTGAGCAAACGGCTTCTGAGGAAGTTCAAGTGAGCCGCAAGGTTTTGGGCCAATTGTAAACGAGGAGTGGCAGTAAATTAAATATATTTACTGCTACGTGGCAAGCTTATCTCCAACCAATTACTTGATATCCCCGCTCGGCTAAACAGTGATTCACAAAATTATGCTTCACTTGATCAGGCGTAAGGGCTGCAGAGGCTCCGCCCGCTGCACCACCAACTGTTCCACCCATAAGAGCACCTTGGCCTATGCCACCCCCAAAAATGCCCAATGCTCCACCGATTGCTGCTCCCACCAACGCGCCTCCGCCAGCTCCACGAGCTAACTGTCGACCTTGGTCGCTATCAAGAAATTTGTCGGCTTCGGCGATGCACTCATCAACATCTTTTTGGGCTTGTTCTTTGCCGACCGATTTATAATGTTGGTTAGGATAGACCTTAGGTTTGCTTGCGCAGGCGCCGAGCGCCAAAAATAAAAACATAAATTTGAACTTCATTTAGATATTGCAAAAGCATGAGGGTTTGAAGTCAATTGTTTCCATGCACCAACATTTAACTCCTCGACCACTTCACAAATCCACCATCATTTTTGTTCACCATTTTGGTGGCAACTCCAAGACCACTCGCCGTCACCAAAAATTTGTGTCGGACCTTGGTTTTAATTCGGTGAGTTTTGATTTGAGTTTTCAAAAATTAACACAAATCCGAAAGATCCCATTCACCACTAAAAACAAAATTGGTTTTCTTGAGGTTTGGAGCGAAGAAGTCGAAAAAGTGTTAACTCAAGTGCCGGGTAAAAAAATTGTTTACAGTTTGTCGATGCCATCAGCCGCCGCAGTTGCGGCGATCTCGGCACGCCATGCTCAAGACATTGAGGCCTGGATTTGTGATGGCGGTCCCTTTGTCGAAACCCTACAGAGCATGTGGAATTATTTAACTATTGAGTCAAAAATCAAAAGCACTCTGCTTAAAATACCTTTGACCGCAATGTTCTACACACTATTTAAAGGCCCCCAATATGCACAAACGATCTTGAGCAGTATCAAAAACCTTCCGGCCCATTTTCCGGTGCTCTCGATTCGTTATTGGCAGGATCAATTGGTTACGGTGTCGGCCATCGAAAAATGTTTTGAAGGAAGCGATCAGATCGATCTTGAGGTTTTGTCTTTACCCGAGGGCGCACATCTACAAGGAATTCAGTTTGATGAGTATAAAAGGCGTGTGGCTGAATTTTTAGATAGGAGTTCATCTTGAATCCTCTTTTAATTTTTGATTTCGACGGCACACTTGTCGACACCGCACCAGATATCGTCACCGCAACCGATGAGTTCTTTAAACAAATGGGGTTTGCTCCACTTTCGCCAGCAGAAGTGAAAGAAAATATTGGTCAGGGACTAACCGAACTTTTGATGCGCATCTTGCCCGAAACCAAAACCAATCATGCCCATCGCGAAGAGCTCATTGGGAGATTTCTTGCAATCTACAAAGACCACTACCTTCGTACACCAAAGCTTTACCCTGGAGTTGAAGAAATTCTTCATGAATGGCCTCATCAAAAGGCAATTTTGAGCAATAAAGGGGTTTACTTTATCAAAGGAATTTTGGAGCACCTCAAACTTGCGAGTTATCCATGGGTCTCTGTGATAGGTGGAAACACTTTTAAAACCAAAAAGCCCGAACCCGAAGGGCTCAATCATATTTTAAAAACGGGAAACGTAAAAATTGAGGATGCGGTGATGATTGGTGACGGAAATCCCGATGCCCAGCTTGCCCACAATACCGGAATTTTTTGTGTGGCTCTTGATTTTGGGTACGGCGAAATTGATGAGCTGATGCGGCTTGGCGCCTCGGTCAGAATTAGCCACTATAATGAATTAAAAGAGGTCTTAAAACGCTTTGAGCGGAGTTCTTCATGAATGACAATTTAATTGAAGTTAAAAATTTATCGATCTCTTTTAAAACCGAAGAAGGCACCGTCTCTGCGGTAAAAAATATTAGCTTCAGTATCGAAAAAGGCAAAACACTGGGCCTCGTGGGCGAAAGTGGTTCGGGCAAAAGTGTAACCTCATTGGCAATCATGCGACTGATCCCTGAGCCTCCTGGAAAAATTGAGGGAGAGATTTTAATTGATGGCAAAAATCTTTTAAAGTTTAGCGATTATGATATGCGCGAGGTGCGGGGCAATCGCATTTCGATGATTTTTCAAGAACCGATGACCTCGCTCAATCCGGTGTTCACCATTGGTGATCAAATTTGCGAGACGATTTTGCTACACCAAAATTTAAGTCGCAAACAAGCCCTTGAAAAAGCCAAAGACCTTTTAAAACAAGTTGGAATTCCAAGTCCCGATGAGCGGGTCAATGCTTATCCCCATCAACTGAGCGGCGGTCAACGTCAACGGGTGATGATCGCAATGGCGATTGCTTGCGAACCCGATTTGCTCATCGCCGATGAGCCCACCACAGCTCTTGACGTCACCATCCAAAAACAAATCTTAGAACTCTTAAGCCAACTCCAAAAAAAATATCATATGAGTATTTTGTTTATCACCCATGATCTTGGGGTGATTGCCGATATTGCCGATCAGGTCATGGTGATGTATCGCGGTGAAATTGTTGAGAGCAATACAGCCAAAGAAATTTTTCTTGCGCCAAAACATCCCTACACTAAAGGTCTTTTGGCCTGCCGGCCATCATTGGAACACAACCCAAAGCGGCTGCCGATGGTTTCTGATTTTATGAGTGAAGATGGATCAGAAAAAAAAATCAGCACCGATGGCGAAAAGCGCCAAAAGATTCAGCGTCTGAATTCGGAGGTGGTGCTAGAGATCAATAATTTAAAAAAATATTTTCCGATCCAAAAAAACTTTTTTGGCACAACCCAAAGTTGGATGAAGGCGGTCGACGATGTCTCGCTCAAAGCCTACAAAGGTCGAACCCTTGGTTTGGTTGGTGAATCGGGCTGCGGCAAAACTACACTTGGCCGAACGATCCTAAGACTTGTTGAACCAACCTCGGGTCATATCAAATATGCAGGCACCGACATTACCCAGCTCAACCGCAGTGAGATGCGAAAAATTCGACGACGCATGCAAATTGTTTTTCAAGACCCTTATGCTTCGCTCAATCCACGAATGACAATCGGTTCCGCACTGATTGAGCCCATGGCGATTCATAATTTGGGTGCAAACAAATCAGCACGAAAAGAAATGGCCGAGAATCTGATGAAACGCGTGGGGCTAAACCCTTCGATGCTCAATCGCTATCCTCATGAATTTTCGGGCGGCCAAAGGCAGCGAGTCTGTATCGCACGCGCCTTAGCGGTTGAGCCTGAATTTATTATTTGTGATGAGTCAGTGTCGGCACTTGATGTTTCGATCCAAGCCCAAATTTTAAATCTACTTCTCGATCTGCAAGACGAATTTGGACTCACCTATATTTTTATTTCGCATGATTTGGCGGTGGTCAAATTTATCGCTGACGAAGTCGCAGTGATGTACAACGGGAAGATTGTTGAGCAGTCGGATGCGGTTGGAATTTATGAAAATCCACAACACGAGTACACCAAAAAATTATTGAGCGCGATTCCGAAAGGTTTAGTCGAGCGCTAAAGACAAAAGAGTTCTAATCGTTTTTTTGACTTTATCATTGCTGATCGGTTTGGTGATGTAATCATCCGCACCCACCGCAAATCCGCGCTTGATATCATCAGGCGAGTCACGACCCGAAATAAAAATGAGCGGAATATTTTTAAGGTCATGATGATCCTTCATCAAGGTTGCAAGCTCAAAGCCATTGACCCAAGGAAGCCCTATATCGAGAACAATCAAATCAGGTGCGGTATCAGATAACACTTCGCTCAGTTCTGAACCATCGCAAGCGAGAAGAATACGGTAACCCTCGCTCGTCAATAAGCGGTTGAGTGCTACTCGCATCGTCTCATCATCTTCAATAACCAAAATCAATGGTGGCTGTTTTTTTTGACGAAAGTCATTGAGCGACACTATCGGCTCGGCACTTTGACGTTGCCGTTTTATTTTTTCAATTTTCTCGACAAGTTGATGCGGATCAAATTTTTTATGCTTCATGATGTTGGGCTTCAAGCCAACGTTCAGCATCAATGGCTGCAACACATCCGGTTCCAGCTGCAGAAATCGCCTGGCGATAACTTGGATCTTGCACATCGCCCGCAGCAAAAACTCCATCAAGCGATGTAAATGTGCTTTTTCCTTTTGTCATAATGTAGCCCACATCATTCATCTCAAGCTGACCTTTAAAAACATCGGTGTTGGGTTTGTGTCCAATTGCGATAAATACACCTTCCAGTTTCATGGTCGATTCTTCATTGCTCTTATGATTTTTAATCCGAATGCCATCCACACCTTTTTCGCCCAAAACCTCTTCGAGAGTAGTGTTCCACAGGACTTCAATTTTTGGATTTTTGAGCACGCGCTCAATCATAATTTTTGATGCCCGAAATTCTTCGCGGCGATGAAGAATATAAACCTTCGATGCAAAACGTGTGAGAAAGTTGGCTTCTTCGAGAGCAGTATCTCCCCCGCCCACAACCGCAACAACTTGATTTTTAAAAAAGGCTCCATCGCAAGTTGCGCAGGCCGAAACTCCGCGTCCCAAAAGACGGCGCTCGCTCTCGAGTCCCAAATATTTAGCCGAAGCACCTGTGGTGATAATCACACTTTGCGCCTGAAAGTTTTGATCTCCCACCCAAATCTGAAATGGTTTTTTTGAGAAATCGACCTTTGTTACATTTCGGGTCAAAAAACGGGTGCCAAATCTCAAAGCTTGATCGCGAGTGAGTTGCATCAACTCAGGCCCCGTGATGCCGGTGGGCCAACCTGGAAAGTTCTCGACATCAGAGGTGGTCATCAACTGACCACCAGCTTCTTCGCCCTCAATCATTAGGGGTTCAAGATTCGCGCGAGCCGCATAAATTGCAGCAGTCAAACCAGCAGGACCAGAACCTAAGATCACAACATTTTCTATTTTATTTTCCATTGTGAAACGAATGTATCTTAAGTGGGATAAGGAGCAAACCTGCGCTGCGAAAATGCGGGCTCTTTCGTAATGAATTCATAGAGCTCTTTTGCAACCTCTTTGGGATCCCAAATCTGTTGCTTTCGTGGGGCTGCATGTGGTGGCAGCAAATCGGTGTCCATATAGCCGGGTGAAAAAAGCTTGATGTCGAGTGGCGGTTTTTCCTGGGCCAATGTCAGAAAAAGACTCTTCAGAGCTGCCTTACTTGCAGCATAGCTCAATGCCCTTGGATCACCGCAATCTTCAGCGACCGATGAGCCAATAAAGGTAAGACTCTGGGCTTTGTGGCGAATCAAAAAATGGGTCAAACGGGCCGCAAACAAAAAAGAGGTTTCGAATGCCCAGCGATGATCCTTCCACTCCGGCTTTTCGAAGTTGCCATAGGGCCCACCACCAGCAAAATAAACCGCGTGGAGTGATGAGAACTGTTTGAGCACTTCGAGCACTCGGTCCTGATCGTGAGGTTTAGAAAAATCAGCCTGATACCATTGTCCACGCAGCAAAGGTTTTTTACGCGAAAATAAAATCAACTGATCCTGCAGTAAGGATCCAAATTGATAACCCAAACCTCGACTCGCCCCGAACAGCGCCCATGTTTTCAAACTCAATACTCCTTTGCTTGAAGCATTTGTTTAGCGGTAAATATTTAAGAATGCCAAAAATCTCTTTTATAAAAAACCGTGCTGGGTTCGATGTGCAAGCTGGTGAAAACCTAATGAAGGCCCTTCTGGCCCACGGTATTCCTGTGGCAAGTTCATGTAATGGCGATGGGGTTTGTGGAAAATGCCGCTTGCAAATTGTTAAAGGTTCAAAAAATCTTTCAGACCGCAATGCAACCGAAAACTTTTTGACTGAAAAAAATAATGCAGAAGATGATATTCGATTTTCTTGTCAAGCCTTCGTACACGGCGACATCACCATCGACGCCACCTACTGGTAACATTGGTTCCCCGGTTGAGCGGGGTTTGCTAATGGTCGACTCAAGCTTTTACCGACCACACAGTTTGCACATTAAGGATGGTTTTGCCGCAGAGCCATCGAAAAGAAATGTCTGATTGTGAATTTCGGCTTTAATGCCGATGATGGGCACGATGATGACCTGAGCACAAAATCGTCAGGTTCTCGATTTCATCTTTTCCACCTTTTGATCTGGGCTGTTGATGGTGGATATCAAGATGTCTTTGCTGCGTGCATCTTTCTCCTTTTTCATCGATGTGGGTACATTGACTGTTGTGCTGTTGATGGAGCTTGCGTTTGATTGTGAGTTTCGAAGAGCTTTTGGGCGGGCACGATTTTTTGAGCGGATCCATTTTCTCAAGTAATAGCTGAGTTGCGTGATCGTGGACATCTTGGATGGTTGCGGCACGTTTTAGTTTTTGACTTAAAAGATCTTGGGCTCTTTGAATCTCTTTAAATTTATCTTCGCTCACCGCATAAGTGATTTGGATCAGAGTTGTTTCACCTACGTGTTTGTATCGTGCCCGCTCAGGGATTGCTTTTTCGGGATGCGCCTTTGCAATTTGTTTTTCTAAATTTCTTTTTGTGCCTTTGGCATGTTCGCACCATTCGAGCACATTTTCTGGAGTGATGATACTTGCGATACGGTTAATTTTAGAAACCGAAAGTTCACCCGTTTCCATTTGGGTTTTAAGTTCAGGAACTTCAGTAAATTTCTTGGCGAGTTTATTAAAGATGCTTGCAAGCTCTTCTGACATTTTGAGTTGCTTTGTTGAGTATTCAAAAAGCGAATGACAGCCAAATTCGTAATAACTTTTGTTGCGCCACACTTGCTCTAAAGCATTCAGCAATTCCATTTCGGTTTTGCGATGGTTCTTTGCTGCGATCACTGCGGTCTCGTGAATTTTTTGGTGGCTCATTAAATATCTCCTATTTACTGAGTTAAATATAACATGAGTTTTTTTAAGAGCATTTTTGATGGGGCTCGTCTGGTTGTGGAGATCAAGTTTTTGCCGAAGTGTTTGGCTTAAGGTGCGTTTGTGAAGTGCATGTGCTTCAAAAAAGAATCGGATGTTTTCAAAAACAAGACCTTGGGCATTTTAAGCCACCTAAATTTGCGTCAATATTTTTTTTGGGCGGGCACGATAATTTGTTTACCTCAGCCGCGGCGGGCACGACAACTTACGAATCGGCGGGCACGACAAATTTTAAAGTCGAAGGCGAGGCGCCGATTATAGTGACGGGTCTTGATTGGCAAAGTCCTTGCGTAGTGGTTCCACTATGGAGGTCAAAATGACTTATAAACGAATTTACTTATACTCTCTCTTAACCCTAGGACTCGTGTCCTGTTCCAAAGACAACTCACAGCCCGCTCCTTTTGATTTGGGTCGTCCTCGAGTCGACGGCGTTTTTCTCAGCGAGGTTAATCAAAGCGATAAGGATGTTAAAATAAATGCACCGATCGTATTTGAAAAAGAGCCTCCAGCGGATACGGTTGAGATCGAAACACAAAGCTCATGCTTAGGTTCTTCCGGCCAAAAGATTATGGCAAGTCGAAGACAACCATTTTCTCACTTGAGTTTGTATCAGTTGTTACCGCCGGAGATCTTCTTTAATGAAAAATATGAAAAACAGAATGGTCAGATTACTATACCTTGTTCCTATATGATTTCTGCACGCGATAAAGCGGGAAGCATCTACCGTGTGATTGGTAAAGATCACCATTTATTAGATAAGGGTGAAGGAATTAACTTCAGATTTTTTGACAAAGAAGGAACTAGCTATCTTGTAGATCAAAAGGAACGAGACATTCCTGCGCCAGGATTTTGGGAAGAAAAAATCTCCAATTTATTTCTTGAATTGGAACCTAGTACGACTGTAGCAAAAGTTTACTGTGAAGGGTCGAGTGAGAGTACAAACATAGTTCCTCACAACGTTCATTTAACAGATTTGAAATTTCCTAAGGCCGAGGCGCCGAACTTTTATAGTA
Organism: Bdellovibrionales bacterium; assembly: GCA_965199825.1. GTDB lineage: Bacteria > Bdellovibrionota > Bdellovibrionia > Bdellovibrionales > UBA1609 > CBDATP01. The sequence goes on from OZ241329.1 coordinate 640,395, forward strand.
GGCTATGCCGTATCGTAACACTCAATAAGGAAAGTTTTGTAACAGGAGTCTCTCCCTATTTTCGGATTCTTAAATATCAACCTAAAGTTTATCTTAAAACTATTTATATCCCGTTGCCGCCTGCACGTTATTATACGGATGGAGTTAGGGCTTCTCCAAATGTTTTGTTTGGAAAATCTATTGTGGAAAATACCTCAAATGTTGATGTGAAATTTCAATTAAAGAGATCTGGGATGACGAAAGTTCACGCTTACGATCCAAATTTGAAGTGGCGTGAAGAAGTAGAATTACCCACAGCTTTGGATGTATTCGATAATGGCTCCTTTATTCCTCCAACAGATGAATATCTTCTTCCCGCAAATTCGAAAAGAGAAGTTCATATTGCATTCGATACTAATGTGACATGTGTAAACCAAGGAGCCCACAACTTGTTTTTTGACTTTTCTGGCAAATCTGACAAACGAATCGAATTTTTATCCTTAGCCGGAGAGCACCTATTTGAATCAACCTTAATTGAGGTAGAAAACTGGACTATTCCAAACGATGTACGAGAAATTCAGCTTTTTAGTAAGCGCGAACCCCTAAAAATTCCATTGAGATCACCAGCACAATGTTCCGTACTCCACGCCCCCGGCATCCACTAATCCCTGCGCAAAAGCGCATAGTGAATGGGTAAACCCTGTCTCATAAACAAACTTTCGAAGTGGGTCGCAAATTGTGCGACTCCACTTTTGTGCAAATCAAAAGTTTGAAATTCCATTTTATAACTTGAGCGTGCAAAACAAATTAAAGCCCAGTCGAAATAATCGCGGCTGTCGGTTTTAAATTCCAATTCATTTCCGGGACGCTGAACTTCAAATAATCGCGCCAAAAAATGATCTTGAATCAAGCGATGCTTTTGGGTGCGCAAGCGCTCCCAGGGATCGGGAAAATGAATCATCACTCGGTTGAGTTCGCCGCGACCAAAAATATCGTGGAGTTGAACTGCATTGTATCTTGCGATGCGGGCGTTGGTGCTGCCGTTTCTGATGCAGCGTCGTATGGATTGGATCAGCGGTTTGTACTTTAATTCTAAGCCGACCAGCGATCGCTCGGGATGAAGTGCCGCGTAGTGGGCGAAGTGAAGTCCGTTGCCTGTGCCGATTTCAAGATCAAGCGGCGCATCTGCAGCAACTCCAAAATGCTCACGCCAATGATTTTTGAATTCGATGACCCGTTCTTCGTCAAAAGCCCAGGGCGAAAATTCATTTTGCAAAGCAAGGATGTACGAGTTAGGTCGTAAGATACTACGGGTTTTTGAAATCTGAAGCTGGGCCCCTTTTGACATCGGGTCGGTATAAGTGATCAGACCGTTAATAGCAACTAACTCAAAATTTATTCAAACGAACAAAGGCCATCTTTATGAAAAAATTGATCCTCATTTTTGTTTATTCATCGTTTGCATTTGCGGTCCCATTTGAGGGTCAAAAAATGTTGGTAGCGGCTCCCAGTCCCTATGCAGTCACTACCGCCGAAAAAATAATTAGTAAAGGTGGCAACGTTGTCGACGTGGCGGTCGCAATGGGTCTGACCTTAAGTGTGACCTCGCCTTATTTTGCAGCGCTCGGGGGCGGAGGCTTAGCCCTTGTGCGGATCAACAATCAAACTGTTGCCATCGATTTTCGCGAAGTTGCTCCGCTCACTATGGGTGAAAATAGTTTTAAAGAAGCCCCACAAGGAGCCTCGCGCGTGGGTGGCTTAGCGGTGGGAGTGCCTGGATTTCCTGCGGGCCTCTATGAGATCCATCACAAGTATGGAAAATTAAAATGGGCGGCTTTGTTTGAAGATGCTCTCCAACTTTCGAGCAAAGGTTTTTATGTTTCTGGCGAATGGGTGCGCAACACCGCAAGTGAATTTGATCATTTTACCGACACCGCTAAAAAAATATTTTTTAAAAATAATAAATCCTACGGCCCGCGTGAACTGTTCGTTCAAAAAAATCTTCATCAAGCTTTGCTCAAATTTAAAACTGGCGGGATGAAGGCGTTTTACGAGGGCGAAGTTGCAAAAGATATTGTTGATTCGATTCATAAAGCCAATGGCAAGATGACTCTTGAGGATCTTAAAAAATACAAAGTCGAGTGGCTTGAGCCAATGAAAACCACTTTGAATGATCATCAAATATACACCATGCCTCCACCAAGCAGCGGCGGAGTTGTGATCCAAACCGCACTCAAACTTGTCAATCAATTGGATCTCGAAAAAACTCCACCATTGAGCGTGGATGAGTATCATTTGTTAGGCGAAGTTCTCTCGCGCAGTTTTAGAGGCCGATCGCTTCTTGGCGATCCAAACTATGTTAAAAATCCGCTCGATATGCTGCTCTCCAAAGATTATATCGACAAGTTGGTCAAATCGATTAGCCGCACTAAGGCTCAAGACATGGAGCCCTTGAGTGAAGAAAATCTCGAAGAGCCCACTGAGACCACTCATTACTCGGTGCTTGATAAAGAGGGCAATGCGGTCTCACTTACGGTGACACTCAATGGAGATTACGGCTCAGGAGTGGTCAGCGAAAAATTTGGAATTGCCCTCAATAATGAGATGGATGATTTTATGACGCATCCTAAAGAGCCAAACATGTTTGGTTTAATTCAAGGTCGCGCCAATCGGGTTCAAGGCGGAAAGCGCCCGCTGTCTTCGATGTCTCCAACCCTGGCCGAAAAAGATGGTAAAATTGTTTTGGCTCTTGGAGCACCTGGGGGCCCACGAATTATCAGCGGTGTGTTTCAGGTTCTTTATCGCGTGCTGACTCGTGGACTAAATATCGACCAAGCCATTCAAAGCCCAAGAATCCATCAACAGTTTTTGCCCCGAAAACTTTTTGTTGAGCGCAATCGATTTTCGCCAGAGATGATCGCAAGCCTCAGAAAAATGGGACACACCGTAGAAGACACGCCCTGGGTTGCGCGTGTGAATGGTGTAAGACTTAACGACAAAGGATTTTTGGAAGCCGGATTTGATTCGCGCGGTGAAGGTGCGGCCGGAGGGTTTTAGTTTACAAACTCATCGGGCTCGTCGGTGGATCGCACTTGATCTAAAGACACATCCAATTTTTTTTCAAACACGGCTTGTCGAACCGGACAGTTTACCAAATCGCAAGCCCTGCAATAAGCCCTTCGGCAGGGATCAAAATGATAATTCATTTCTCCGCCGTAGGGGTAGGATTCGATCACCTTTTTTTCGAACTGGGTGATGCGATCACTTGCTTGCAACACCGTCCAAAATTCTGGCAGCACAATATGAGCATCGATGTGATGATACCAACCCGACCGAATCACTTTCACATGATGAATTTGAATAATGCCTTCGCGCGACTCACGATTAAAAACCAAAACCAAATCATCAAGAACCGAAACATCTTCTTCATCCATCAGGCCGCGTGCCGACTCTCGCACAAGTAAATAACCCGAGTAGGCCAAAACCAAACCCATCACCACCGCAATTGCCGAATCCAACCACAAGATTCCGGTCATTCGGATTAAAACAATTCCGAGAGCAACACCCGCACTCGTCCAAAAATCAGAAACCACATGATGACCACTTGCTCTTAAAGCTACAGATGCATGCGAGCGGCCTAAACGAATCAGATAGATGCCCAAAAATAGATTGCACACCCCTGTGAGGACCACAACCAAAACACCCAAATCCAAATTGCCGATGGGCTCGGGATTAAGATAGGTTTTGACCGCCTCAACCATAATCCAAATTGCGGCAAAGGTGATGAGGCTTCCCTCAAAGGCTGAGGAAAAGTATTCGATTTTTCCGTGTCCATAAGGATGATCTCGGTCAGCGGGCTTAGCCGAAAAGGTGACAACCACAAGTGCCAAAAGACTTGCGACAACATTGACCACACTCTCAACCGCATCCGACAAAACCGCTTGAGAGTTGGTTCTTGAATAGGCCCAAAATTTTGCGAGAAGTAAAAGAACAGAGAGCAAAACAGATAAGGCGGCCGCATACTGTCGAGTGCGCTTTTCTTTATCTGTTAAAATACCGCCTTCGATTGCCATGCGGTATTAAAGCAAGTTAGGCGAGTTTTCTCAAGGAAATGGGTTGGGCATCGGTATATTCATATTCGACCACTCGATTTCGCCCCTGCTCCTTGGCCTTATACAGACCGCGGTCGGCAAAACGCACAAGTGATCGCGAATTGATTTCAGAAGCCCCTTTTTTAACCGAAAATCCAAAGCTCGCGGTCAGTTTAATCGCATGGATGTCATTTTCAAAAACACATTTGGATATGAGACCTCGCAAGCGCTCAGCAAAAACCATTGCTCCAGCAGAATCCATATCGGTGAGCACAATCAAAAACTCATCGCCGCCATAACGGGCGGCAAAATCGGTCTTTCGCATATTTTCGCGAATGATTTTTCCAACTTGCGAAAGCACATAGCTTCCAAACAAATGATCATGGCGATCGTTACACTGCTTAAAATGATCCATGTCCATCATCAGTACGCAAAGCGAGCCCTTATGTCGGCGCGATCTTTCTAACTCAAAATCAAGTTTTTTATAAAGCGAGCGCATGTTGAAAAGTCCGGTGAGATCATCGATATCCACAAGTTCTTTTAATCTCTCGTTGGCCTTTCGCAGGTCATCGTGAAGATCTTTGATTCTTAATTGCGACCTAACTCTCGACAACAATTCCAAAACATCAAAGGGCTTGCACAAATAATCATCGGCACCCGCATCAAGTCCACGCACCACATCTTCGGGCTTTGACTTTGCGGTTAAGAAAATTACCGAGACGTAATCATGCTTTGTTCTTAAGAGCTGAAGAGTTTCTAGGCCACTTAAACCCGGCATGCTCACATCAAGCAAAACCAAATGGGGCGAGCCCTTACTCATGCACTCAAGAGCTTTTTGACCGCTGTCAGCGGTTGAGACATTGTAGCCTTCATACTCCAACGCACGCACCACTATCTTTACAAGCTGTGGATCATCATCAACTACCAAGATCCGCCGCTTTTGATTCTCGAGATTTGCCATATTATTAAGTGTAGCAAAATAGTGATTATAAAAAATGAACTTAACCAAATTTGAGGCCGAAGTCGGGTTTGACTCTCATGTTGATAGAGACTATTCCCCGCTGAATGTCTTATATTCACTCTACGATCGAAGAAAAATGGCAAAAGGCTTGGGACGAAGGACGATGTTTTCAAGCGGCCCCTACCGACTCACATCGACCTAAGTATTATGCGCTCGACATGTTTCCTTATCCCTCTGGTGCGGGTCTACATGTTGGTCATCTTGCTTCTTACACACCGACCGATATTATCTCGCGCTACAAACGGACACGCGGCTTTAATGTTCTTCATCCCATGGGCTATGATGCTTTTGGTTTACCTGCCGAGCAGTATGCGATTCAAACCGGAATTCATCCTGCGGTCACCACAGCAAAAGCGATCACAAACTTTCGCAGGCAGCTTAAATCATTTGGGTTTAGTTTTGACTGGAGCCGCGAAATCTCAACTGCCGAACCCAACTTTTACAAATGGACGCAGTGGATTTTTTTGCAGCTCTTTAACAGAGGCCTAGCTTATCAAAAAGAAGTTCCGGTTAACTGGTGCCCCGCACTTCGCACCGTTTTGGCGAACGAAGAAATTGTTGATGGCAAAAGTGAACGCGGCGGACATCCCATTATCAGAATGCCAATGAAACAATGGGTGCTCAACATCACCTCTTATGCCGAGCGTTTGATTTCAGATTTAGATTTGGTCGACTGGCCCGAGCGCACCAAAGAAGGTCAACGCAACTGGATTGGCAAAAGCATTGGTGCAAAAGTTCGATTCACAATCGAGGGTGAGTCGGTTGATGTTTTCACCACCCGCCCCGACACTCTTTTTGGTGCAACTTTTATGGTGCTCGCACCTGAGCACCCCTTGGTCCAAAGACTTGTTACGAGTGACACAAAAAAAACGGTTGAAGATTATATTCAAAAAACTTCGGCCCGCAGTGAGGTTGATCGAAAGTCAGACCCTGGAAAAACCGGCGTGTTCACCGGTGGGCACGCTATTCATCCTCTCACAAATCAAAAAATTCCTGTTTGGATTGCCGACTATGTTTTGATGGACTACGGAACCGGCGCCATCATGGCGGTTCCTGGACATGACGAACGCGATTTTGAATTTGCCGAAAAGTTTTCGCTTCCGATTATTCGGGTTGTTGAGAGCGATCATGCTTTGCCATTTGTTGGCGAAGGCAAAATGGTCAATTCCGAATTTTTAAATGGCCTCACAAAAACCGAAGCTATCGAAAAAATGATCGAGCATCTTGAAAATAAAAAACTTGGTCAAAAGCAAGTTCAGTATAAGATCAGAGATTGGCTCTTTAGCCGACAGCGCTATTGGGGCGAGCCTTTTCCGATTGTGCACATGAGCGATGGCACCCTCAAAGGTGTACCCGAAAATGAGTTGCCTGTGTTGTTGCCCGAGGTTGCCGACTACGAACCCACCGAAAAAGGTGAGCCGCCATTGGCGCGGGTTAAAGAATTTGTTGAGTACAGCTCATCCGATTTTAAAGGAAAGCGCGACACCGACACGATGCCGGGCACCGCAGGTTCATCTTGGTATTTTTTAAGATTCACCGATCCCCACAATCAAGATGCGGCGTTTAGTTTTGAGGCTCAAAAGTATTGGATGCCGGTTGATCTTTATGTGGGCGGTACCGAGCACACGGTCAGTCACCTGCTCTACTCCAGATTTTGGCATAAAGTTTTGTTTGATGCAGGTCTTGTGAGTTGTCCAGAGCCTTACCAAAAGTTGGCGCATCAAGGTGTGGTGCTTGGTCCAGATGGTCAACGGATGTCGAAGTCTCGCGGCAATGTGATCAACAACGATGAGGTGCGCGAAAAATACGGTGCCGATGCGGCCAGGATTTATATTAGTTTCCTTGGGCCATTTGAAAAAGACAAACCTTGGTCGTCCTCTGGGATCGAAGGAGTCAAAAGATTTCTCGATCGAATTTGGCGCTCGGTGGTCGACGAAAACAACAATCTGATTGTCACAGACGAGGCTCCTCCCGAGGAGCTTCAACGTGTTCTTCATAAGACAATTAAGAAGGTCGAAGACGACATCGAGTCGATGAGTTTCAACACGGCCATTAGCAGCATGATGATTTTGGTGAATGAAATTTACCGCCTCAATGTTCGACCGCGCGAGGTGCTAAAAACTCTTTGCCAACTTTTGATGCCCTTTGCACCGCATATTGCAGAGGAAATTTGGCAGAAACTGGGCGGGTCTGGATTCGTAAGTCTTGCACCCTGGCCAAAATATGATCAGACTTTGATTTTCGATGACGAAGTCGAAATGGGAGTTCAAGTTAATGGCAAAATGCGAGGGACCATAAAATTAAAAAATGATGCAGACGAAGAGGCTGCGGTCAAAAAAGCGCTTGAGCTCACAACGGTAACCCAAGCTCTTCAAGAAAAACCCATAACAAAAATTATTTATAAACACGGGAAGATTTTAAACTTAATTGCAAAGTGAGGAACACAATAATAATGGCTAGAGGCGAAGACACCACGGTCACTGAATGGACCACCGAAAAAAGCGGGCATTTGTACGGGATCAACTACTGGGGAGCAAATTACTTTAGGGTAAATCGTGCTGGAAATGTGGAGATCTCACCGGTTGGTCTTGAGGGACCAAAAATTGATCTCAAACAACTTGTTGAAGATCTGATCGAGCGTGGAATTCGTCTGCCGATTTTGCTTCGCTTTCCTGACATTATAAAAGCCCGGATTGATCTGCTCGTAGGTTGCTTTGCCAAAGCCTGCCAAGACATGAACTACAAAGGTCAGTACTGCGGTGTGTATCCTATTAAGGTGAACCAACAGCGCCACATCGTCGAACAAATTGTCCAGTGGGGACAGCTTCATCGCTTTGGGCTCGAAGCTGGATCTAAACCAGAATTGTTGATCACCCTGGCGATGATGGACACGGCCGATGCTCTGATTGTGTGTAATGGATTTAAAGATCCAGAATACATCGAGATGGCTTTGCTCTCACAAAAATTGGGTCGACAAACATTTATCGTTATCGATCGCATGTCTGAGCTGCAGATGATTATCGACGCGAGCAAAAAATTAAATATTCGCCCAAAAATTGGGATGCGCGTAAAACTCAACAGCCAGGGCTCTGGCCGTTGGGCCGAGACCGCCGGCGCGCGGTCAAAGTTTGGACTGACTCCTTCAGAAATTGTTCGTAGCGTAGAGGTTTTGCGTTCAGAAGATATGCTGAATTGCTTAGAGCTTTTGCATTTTCATATCGGCTCGCAAATTCCTTCGATTCAATCCATCAAAGGCGCAATCAAAGAAGGGGCCCGTTTTTTTACCGAGCTCTACGCCATGGGTGCAGCGCCTAAGTACATCGACGTGGGTGGTGGTCTTGGAGTGGACTATGACGGAAGCGGTCGCTCCGACAGTTCGACCAATTATTCAGAACAAGAATATGCCAATGATGTGGTCTCAAGCCTTCAAGCCATTTGCGATGAAAAGCGCATTCCACATCCCGATATTGTATCGGAGAGTGGTCGATTTTTGGTGGCTCATAGCTCGATCCTTGTGTTTGATGTTTTGGGCTGTAACGAGATGGAAAAGCGCGATTTTGTTTTGGCCAATCCCGAAAAAGAATCAAGCCTGGTGCGCGATCTTTGGGAAATCCATCAGACTCTCAATAAGTCCAATATCAACGAATACTATAATGATCTGATTGAGAAAAAACGCGACATCCTCCAATTGTTTACCTACGGGGTTTTGAATCTAGAGCAACGGGCAAAAGCTGAAGATCTCTATTGGGCGATTGCAACCAAGATGGTGAAAATGGCAAAGGGCATGGAAGATGCCGAGACCATCGTCAACGATCTTGAAAAGGATTTGTCAGACACCTATTTTTGCAATTTTTCGGTTTTTCAAAGTCTTCCTGACTCGTGGGCACTCGAACAAGTTTTTCCTGTGATGCCAATTCAAAGACTCAATGAAACACCTGATCGAAAAGCAATTCTTGTCGATCTCACTTGTGATTCGGATGGACACATCACAAATTTTATCGATATCGAAAATGCCCAAATTCAAAATCATTTGGCGGTGCACACCTTTCGAAAGGGCGAGCCCTACTACATGGGTGTGTTTTTGGCGGGAGCTTATCAAGAAATTTTGGGCGATCTGCACAATCTATTTGGTGATACCGACGCGGTTTATGTTTCGATCACTCCAAATGGATATTCGATCGATCATGTGGTCGAAGGAGATTCGGTCACCGATGTTTTGAGTTTTGTTGAGTACGGGAAACCTGAACTCCTCGAGCGCATGCGAAAAGCCACCGAGACCAGCATTGCCAAAGGGTCGCTCTCTGCCTCAGAAGCGCGCCTTTTGCTCAAGCACTACGAACAAGGCCTTTCGGGCTACACCTATTTATTTGAAGCTTAGGAGAGATTTCATGGGACCCATTTCTAAATTTATTGATCATCACTACCGACATTTCAATGCGGCGGCACTCAAAGATGCGAGTGTTGCCTACAACAAACATCTTGAGCATGGCGGCAAGATGATGATTACCCTCGCGGGCGCAATGAGCACCGCAGAACTTGGTTTGTCGCTCGCCGAGATGATTCGCCAAAACAAAGTGCATGCGATCAGCTGCACCGGCGCAAATCTCGAAGAGGATGTGTTTAACCTTGTGGCTCATGACCACTATGTGCGCATTCCTCACTATCGCAATTTATCAAACGAAGAAGAAAACTCGCTGCTCGAGCGCCATCTGAACCGGGTGACCGACACTTGCATTCCCGAAGAAGAAGCGATCCGCCGTATCGAAGGTGTGATCATAAAAAAATGGGTTGAAAACACCGCATCTAAAAAATCGCTTTTACCGCATCAGTATTTTTACGAAATGTTAAATGAAGGATCTTTAAAGCAGCATTATCAAATTGATCCCAAAAATTCTTGGCTCATTGCCGCTGCCGAAAAAAATCTGCCCATCATCGTTCCAGGCTGGGAAGATTCCACTCTTGGAAATATTTTTGCCGGCCGTGTGATCGAAGGTAAGGTGGATCGTTCGGTGATGCGCACCGGAATCGACTACATGATTGAGTTGTCGCAGTGGTATCAATCCGAATGCACCAATCCCGCTGGAATCGGATTTTTTCAAATCGGTGGAGGGATCGCCGGAGATTTCCCCATTTGTGTGGTGCCAATGCTTGAACAGGATCTTCTTAAAAAAATTCCGAAGTGGGCGTACTTTTGCCAAATTTCGGATTCAACAACCAGCTACGGTTCGTATTCCGGCGCCGTTCCCAACGAAAAAATCAGTTGGGGTAAACTTGAAATCAAATCGCCAAAGTTTATTGTCGAATCGGATGCATCGATTGTGGCGCCATTGATGTTTAGTTACATCTTAGGCTGGTAATCGCCAGTCTTAGTGGGTCACAAGAAGGTCGTCGATATTCATATTCAAGTCCGCACCCTGACATTGAGTTAGGGTCACATGGGCTTGATTTTCTTTCATACCCACACGTTGACGAAGTGATCCCTCACAGACCACCTTTTTTCGGCGTACCGAAAATTCAACCGAATACCAACGAATCACATCGGTATTGTGGCTAAATCGAAAGGCATCATAGTTCGATTTTATTGGTGTCGATTTATTTTTTTCGGCCGCTTCGGCACGGTGACTCGGGGTTTCGGGCTCTACCTTAAGATGCGAAAAAGTTTGGCGGTCGCGAGCCAGTGCGGTGGCAAAAAAATCTTTGGGCTCAGAGGCAAACGCATAAAACATCAATAAATAAATCATGCGTAAGTGCATAACATATTTTGATCAAAAATTAAATCTTTCGCGGATCAAAAGCGTCGCGCACACCCTCGCCGATCAGATTCAGTGCGGTCAGGGTTAACACCATAGCGGCCGATGGATAGACCGCAAGCCACCAGGCAATAGTAAAGTAATTTTGGGCTTGTTGAAGCATCTCTCCCCAACTGGGTGTGGGCGGAGGTAAACCAAACCCGAGGTAATCCAAGGCCGCAAGAGAGTAGATTCCTCCCGCGATCGTAAAGGGTGCAAATGTCAAAAGGGGGCTTAAAGCATTGGGTAAAATATGGCGAAAGATCACTCTAAAGGTTGAGAAGCCCTGCACCTTTGCGGCTTCGACAAATTCTCTTTTGCGCAGCCTTAAAAATTCGGCTCGCATATAAACAGAAATCATCATCCACCCAAATACCGAAGAAAACGTCACGAGCAATAACAGATTGGCCCCAAAGATCGAGACCAGAGTGATCAACAACAAAAAGATGGGCATCGAATCAAAAATTTCGACTATGCGCTGTCCGATCAGATCGACACGGCCACCCATGTAGCCCATGATGCCGCCAAGAAGTGCACCTAAAAGTGTAGTGAAAATCCAGACCAATAAAGCAAAACCAATGCTATATCGAAATCCATAAATCAAACGCGAGAACACATCTCGCCCCCGATCGTCTGTACCTAAGAGATTTTGTGCGGTGGGTGGTCCGGGATAATTTGCGATTGTGGCATTGGTCTCGTAGGGATCCCATGGAATCAGAGGCCAAATGGCCATATCATTTTCGCCGAGTTTAAGATCACGATAATTTGTGATGTAGCCTTCTGAAATTGCAAAGCGAGTGGGATGATAATCTTTTAAAACGGGCACAAATATTTCGCCGTGATATTTTAAAAATAATGGTTTTGAGTTTGCCCAAAATTCGGCGGTTAAACTTAAAATTAAAACAAAACACATCAAACCCAATGAGATCGATGAGCGTTTGAGCTTTAAAAATCTTCGCAGTCGTTTGCGAGTTTGCTCATTTCGAATCATGAAAAATCGATCCGTGGGTCAATCAATACGTAACTGACATCACTCAATAATCTTCCAACCGCCAAGAGCATGCCCTCAATAAAAATAAGAGCCATCAAAACATTGTAATCCCGCGACAAGGCCGACTCGTAACCCAAAAGCCCCATCCCTCTCAGACTAAAAATCTGCTCAATGATCACACTGCCCGCAAAAAATACCGAAAGAAAACTTGAAAAGCCGGTGGCAATTGGAATCAGCGCATTTCGTAAAGCGTGTTTATAAATGACCGCATTTTCGCTTAAGCCTTTGGCTCGAGCGGTGCGAACGTAATCGAGCCGAATCTCTTCGAGCAAAGAGTTTTTCATCAAAAAAGAAAGCACCGTAAAATTGCCGATCACATAACAAATCAAAGGTAAAATAAAATGCTCAACACGGTCGGAGACCTTTTCAAAAAAACTAAATGTAGAATATTGATCCGAGTAAATTTCACCCAAAGGAAACCAATCCAAAAATGCGCCGCCCGCAAAATAGATTCTTAAAATAATTCCTAAAACTAATGGCGGGACCGAATAAAGGATCATCAAAAAAACCGAGGTGACCACATCAAATCGTGACCCGTCACGCACCGCTTTTGCGATTCCGAGCGGAATACAAATCAAGTAGGTCAAAATAAATGAGACCACACCAAACTGAAGCGAAATTGGAAAGCGATCGGCAATCACTTCACTCACGGGGCGCTGGTATTTAAAGCTATTGCCAAAATCGAGCAGCACAATATTTTTGAGCCAAATTCCGTAGCGGGTCAAAAGTGGTTTATCAAAACCATATTGTTTTTTTAACGATTGAATGACTTCTTCCGAAACCCCTTGGGTTGCGGCGGTCCCTGTGCCAAAGCGGATGGCTCTGATTTTTTCTTCAATCGGACCACCGGGGGCCAGATTGATAATCACAAAGGAGATCAAGGTGATTCCAAAGATCGTCGGCAGGATCGACAGCAAGCGCTTTGCGATATAGATGATCACGGTTCAAGTTGCCAAAGTTCTTGCCCTATGGAGTATTTGCGGGTGGGTTGCTTCATTCTCACTCGCGAGGTGTGGGCATACAAATGGAAGCGATCATTAAACATAAATGCATAAGGTTGATCTTCGGCGATCATGCGATAAACTTTTTGGAGTAATCCAATTCGTTTTTGTCGATCCATTTCGCTTCGGCCTTGATCAATCAGTTTGTCGACCTCAGGATTTTTATAATTCACGAAATTTGAACCACCGGGACGTGCGGATGTGGAATGCCAAATCTGCATGGGATCATAATCCACCGAACCGCCGGACCACTTGAGCGAAACCGCATCAAATTTTCTCTCGTCTAGTGATTTAACAAAAGAATTCCATTCCAAAATTTTAAGATCCATCACGATCCCCGCTTTTTTAAGATCTTCCTTATAAAGCGTAAAATATTTTTCGACTTCGCGATTGGCAAATAGCAATGTGAAATGAAATTCCATTCGCTTTCCATCGATTACTTTCTCGAGCACGCCATTTTTGTCGGAGTCTTTAAATCCAGCTTCGGCTAAAAGTTTTTGGGCTTTTTCTGGATCAAACAAAACAGGTTCGACCTTTGGATCAGCATAAGGATTTTGTTGATACCACGGGCCTGTTGCTAAAAGACTCATATTGTAGCGAAATTTTTGATTCATCATTGTCCGATTCATCAAAAGGGCTAGCGCCATCCGAACTTTTTTATCCTTGAATAAGGGATGCTGAAGATTCCATCCGACAAAGCTGGTTTCGACAGGCGTGAGATTTTCGACTTTTTGTTTAAGAACAGTTTTACCCCAAGGGTCACCTTCGGTTTTTGCCATATACGCTTCAGAAGTGAGATTTACAAAATCGAGCTCACCTTTTTTGATCATTTCAAGCCGAAGATTTTCCTCATTCACAAAGCGGTAATAAAGTTTTGGAATTTTAAAATAATCTTTTTGCGACTCGGTCTTTGATCCGTACCAATTGGGATTGCGCTCAAGCAAAATGTTTTTGCCTCTGTTGTATTCAACCAGTTTGTAGGGGCCTGTGCCGATGACGGTATCAAAAACCTTATCTGGATTATCATAAAAATGTTTAGGCAAGATCGGCATAAATCCGCCCGACCCTACCACTGACAAATTATTAAAAATCTTTTTTCGGGTTTTAAATTGAACGGTTTGGGGATCGATGATCGTACAGCCTTCAAAATTTTCGTAATACGGCCGACGATGAGCCGCTTTAAATCTTTCGTCGCGAATCACATCAAAACTAAACTTCACATCTTCGGCTGTTAACGGAGTGCCGTCGTGAAATTGTACTCCTGGCCGCAAATGAAATGTAAATGTAAGGCCATCGGGCGAGACCTCCCATTTTTCGGCAAGGCCCGGCTCAAATTCATAGGTTTCGGGATTTACCGTAAGTAAACCATCCACAACCGATCCTTCGATTTCGGAAAAATAACCGTCTTCAGATGTGATGGGATTAAAAGTTGAAGGCTCGTTGGCTAAGACATCAAAGTAGGTGTCTTTGGGAATTGTGGTCTTATGCTTCGTGCATGAAATAAAAAATAAGAAAGTTGCTGTTGCAACGATGGCGAGTTTTCGCATCCTGCTCCTCCATTTACATTTGTTTCACTGTAATCAAGAGGAGCAGATTTGCAACGAGGTTTAGCGAGCGTAACGTCTTTTTAAAGACTCACGAATCTCAGCACCTTCGATGCTTAGGCGGGTCCAAGGAATCGCCATTAAACGATCAGCTTCGATGGGCTCTTCGGTTTCTTCGCAAATTCCGAATGCGCCTGTTTCGATACGACCAAGTGCATGTTCAACTTCGAGGAGCTGTTTGCGTAGACGTTCGTGCATCGAGAGAAATTCACTCTCTTGCAAAGCGCGCGAAGTTTGATCTCCTTCGTCTCCACCTTTGCTGTCTTCACCGTTGTAAAGATCGTGTCGTGATTCGCGAACCCGATTTAAAATATCGGATTTGGCTTCGATCAATTTGCGGCGGCACTTTTCTACGAGATCCTTGGATAAGCTGTTCATACAGGTTTCCCCCTTAAGTTCTACAAGTTGTAGGTCCCATTCTGGCGCCGTGCAATTAATTTAACAGTGCCAGCCTGGAACTGAATTATTTACTCGATCTTTCGACCCATTCGGCAAGAAGAATTTGCAGGACCCCCACAGATTGCTTCTCCCTGAATTGGTACACGAGAATAGGTGATTCGAGAAAAATTGCCAAAATAATAATATAAAAAAGACAAAAATCATGACTTAAGTCTCATAATGAGACTTTTATTGAATTTAGAAGCTGATATTCTGCATTGTGGTCGGCCGCCAGATATTGCTCTCATGCACCCATCCCTTGGCACCCTGAGAATCTTCGACCTGATACCACTCTTCTTCATTTTCGAGGCGCTTAAAGCCCGTGTAACGGTCTGCCACGGGGCGATCCACCAATGGGAACTGCTTTCCTGCGCCTGTACGCACATTGGTGGTCGAGGTACGAATCGAGAGGCAGCGAATTTCTGATGACACCGCTTGTGCCTGTATCCAATGAATTTCGCCATCCATATCCTGGACTTTGTACCAGCCCGATTTTTTGTCGAGCTTTAAGAGGGGGGTGTATTTTCCAACCGTCCAAGTCACCGCGGCCGAAGATTTAGGTTCGGCCCGCAAAACTGCCGACGCCGCTTTTACGCAGAGAGATTGTGAAAAGGCCATCGAGACAAAAAGATTGAGAATAAAGATCATTTTTGAATGATGAAACTAAGAAGGTAAATGCGTCAACCCGTGCACAATCAAACCTCGGCATTCCGTTTGCTGTGAACACCCTCCATGACCACAGAAAATATCGCCTTTGCTAAAGAAGCTGGACTTAAATATGTGCGTGACTCTGATCCGGGATACACCCGCAAACGTCGGGGTAAGGGCTTTATTTATTTTGATCACAAAAAATTAAGGATCAAAGACAAAGAACTTTTGCTGCGAATCAGTAAGCTTGTGATTCCGCCTGCGTGGCAAGATGTATGGATTTGCACTCACGAAGATGGTCATCTTCAATGCACCGGTCGCGACGCGCGTGAGCGAAAACAATATCGCTATCATTCGACGTGGTCGCAAAAAAGAAATGAAGACAAGTTTTATAATCTTGAGTTGTTTGGCTCAAAGCTTCCGCGCATTCGCGATCAACTCAAAGCCGATTTAAAACGGGACACATTTTCACGTCAGTGCGTTCTTGCGACGGTCGTCTCGATTATGGAGCGCACTCACATTCGTATCGGCAACGATCGCTACGCCGAAGAAAATAAATCCTATGGTCTCACCACAATCTTAAACAAACATGCCGAAGTCCATGGCAGCAAAATCGAATTTAAATTTCGGGGTAAGAGCGGCGTTTGGCGCGAAGCCAAACTCTCAGACCGACGGCTCAGTCATATTGTGCGAAGTTGCCAGGAACTTCCAGGACAAGAATTATTCGCTTATCTTGAAAATGAAGTGGTCCACGATGTGGGTTCGCACGATGTGAATAATTATCTTCGTGAGATTACTGAGGCCGATATCACCGCCAAAGATTTTCGAACTTGGGCTGGCACCGTGACCGCGCTTGAAGTTTTGCACAAGATTGGCCCCTTAAAAAAGGAAACAAAGACCGCCAGAAAATCTCGTGAAGCCGAGGTCATTAAGCTCTGCGCTCAAGAACTGGGCAACACCCCAGCCGTCTGCAAAAAATATTATGTGTATCCAAAGGTTTTTGAAGCCGATCGCAATAACGAAATTAAAAAGTTATTTCAGAAAGCCAAAAAATCACAACGAGCGGGTTTGACCATTCCTGAAAAAGCCCTACTCCAATTGTTGCGTTGAGCCTGTGACGTCACGAGGCGGAGGTTGAGTGGGAAAGCCATTCACAACTGTAAATCGACCGCGAAACTTTTGTTTTAAAGATTTTATAATTAAATCTCGAGTCAACGGGATCAAAAGCAAAACGGCAAGACAGCTCGAAAAAAATCCTGGAACAATCATCAAGATCGCAGCCCCAATCCGCGTGGCTGTGGTGAGCAATGTGACTGGTACCGATTGATGACGCGCAAGATCCATCACGGTTCGAAAACCTTGTGTCTGGAGAAAAATAATTCCCACAAATGCGATAATGAAATAGGCCGCAATAGCGCGCAAAAATCCGAAGGCCTCGACCACCACATACCAACTTAAAATTTCGGCAAACAAAAAACCAAAAATCATATTTACTCCAAATCAATCAACACTGGACAATGATCGCTACCTTCTTGGGCATCTAAGATTTCACAATGCTTAAGCCGCGGCAAAAGATCTTTGCTGATACAAATATGATCAATGCGCCAACCTCGGTTTTGAATTCGAGCTCCCGAAAAATAAGACCACCAAGTGTAAGCATCCTTGGTATCGGGAAAAAAATGGCGAAAACAATCGATGAAACCTGCAGCCAAAAATTCTTTAAACCACTTGCGCTCTTCGGGTAAAAATCCGCTCTCATTTTTTAATGCTTCAGGATCATACACATCAATTAATAAGGGCGCGATATTATAATCACCCACCAAGATCACCGGAACTTTTTGGGCCAAATCGTTTGTCAAATGTCTAAGGAATCGCAATAAGAATTCTTGTTTAAAAAGATGCCGCTCTGGCCCTGAGCCACCATTAGGAAAATAAACATTATACAATTTAAAATCCTGATGATCGGTCACAACAAACCGACCCTCCGTATCAAATTTGCGAATCCCAATGCCATGCTCTACCGAGAGGGGTGGAGTTTTAGAAAAGGTTGCGGTGCCCGAATACCCGCGGCGATGGGCTGAGGACCAATGGCTGCTCATTCCCATTGGGGACAAGAGCTCAGGCTCGCACATATCAGGGTGGACTTTTGTCTCTTGTAAACACAAAACATCTGGATTTTGTTGTTCAACAAAATTCTGAAAGCCTTTTTTGGCCACAGCTCGAATGCCATTAACGTTCCAAGTGATAATTCTCACGTGTTGCTGAATAAATCTTTTTATGGCAAAAATCACCTGCAATCATAAACCTGAAGGAGTTCTTATGCCGATGATCGGTCAACCCGCGCCGCATTTTTCATGCGCAGCCGTTGTAGATAATGGCGAAATCAAAAACGTAAGCCTTGCCGACTACAAAGGTAAATATGTGGTCTTGTTTTTTTATCCCCTCGATTTCACGTTTGTTTGTCCTACCGAAATTACACAATTTCGCGATCACAACAAAGAATTCGAAGCTGGTGGGGCTGTGGTCTTGGGTGCGAGTATTGACTCGGTACATTCTCACAAGCGTTGGCTTAAGGATGATCTTGGAAACCTTGGCTATCCCCTTTTAAGCGATGTGACCAAAAGAATCGCTCGCGATTATGGGATCCTGTTTGAGGCCGAAGGGATTGCCACTCGCGCAACTTTCATTATCGATCCTGAAGGAATTTTGCAATACGCCGGAATTCACAATTTGAATGTGGGCCGTGATGCGCGTGAAGTTTTACGGGTTCTCAAAGCGCTAAAAACGGGCGAACTTTGTGGTGCGGGCTGGAAGCCTGGCGAAAAAACCATTAACGGTTGATGAGTGAACACTACGCCGAAGTTTTTGGTTTATTAAAAAAAGAATCTCCTCGGGCCGCGCGATATTTTTCGCAGCCCGATGATCTCAAGTTTGTTTTGTCCCCCTTTGTTATCGAACTCCCAAAAATTGTTCTGCAAAAAGCGTCCGACGCGATTGCCGCCTTGTATGCACTTTCTCAAAGTGCCCGTTACCAAGAGTCTCTTCCCAAAAATCCAATTTTAGATCTAAAAAACAGCTCGGTTTTGATGGCCTATGATTTTCACGCAAATCAAGACGGTGAAATCAAGCTGATCGAAATCAATACCAATGCTTCGGGTTATTTGGTGTCGACCTTGCTTGCGCTTAAAAACGGCGATCGAGATCCGCGCCCAACACTCTATGAGAGTTTTAAATCTGAATGGCAGAGTGTTTTTGGCAATCAGGAATTCGATCAGATTGTTTTGACAGATCTTGATCTCGATCAGCAAAAGATGAACTTTGAGTTTGCGATGTATCAAGATTTTTTTAAAAGTTTTGGAGTTGAGTGCGACATTGTTGATTGGAAAGATTTGGGTGAACCAAAGATGATCTACAATCGACACACCGACTTTTACCTAAAAACTCGTCCCGATCTTTTAAATCTGGCTCTCGAAAATCAGATCTGCATCACTCCCTCGCCAAAACAGTATTTTCTTTTGGCCGATAAAAGCCGTCTGCAACTGTTTGATGCATTTGGTATTGCCGCAATCGATGAGGTTTTGCTCCGCTCACAAAACGTGAGCGATCTCTCGCCCGAAGCGCTTTGGAGCAAACGAAAATCCTTATACTTTAAACCTCGCCAATCCTATGGCGGGAAATCTGTTTATCGTGGAGCAAACGTCACCAAAAAAACATTTAGTCGAATTTTAGCCGAAGATTTTTTGGCCCAAGACTATTTTCCTCCCGGTGTTTTTGAAAACGAATGGAAATTTGATCTGCGATTTTATGTGTATCGCGATCAAATTCAGTTCTCAGTAGCTCGAGTGTATCAAGGTCAAATCACAAATTTCAAAACTCCGCAGGGCGGGTTTGCTCGGCTTCAATTTATTTAACTTGTGGTCGAGCATTTGATTTATTTTGGATACGAATTCAGATCATGACTATTTTGTTTGCCAATTTCATTTGCTGTTCCAATTTTCAAGTCGATCGGAATGATGGGTGCAGGCTCATTGGTTAAGACCTGAAGGCAAGCGATCTCATCGTTTTTTTCTACTTCAAAGAGATGGTCTTTCATTTGCTGAATCACTTCTGTAAGGGCACGCAATGATTGATTCGATTTTGCAAACCGATGTATAAGACCTTTTGCAAAATAGCTTTTTAGTTTTGGATTTGTAGAATTGAGTTGATCCATTACTTTTAGATTTGAATCAAAGCCCCAACTTATCTTTGCTTCTAAATAATCTTGCCAAATCTTGGAATCCTTAGGGATTTGAAATTGATGACGCTTTAAATCCTCTTCGAACGCGATCAGCGCATGAATATTTCGTGCGTAAAATTCATCGTATCGCTCCCACCAATTGGTCTCGACTCGTTTGATATAGTCATAGCCTTTGATCAGCTTAAGGTAGATCTCCGGCCAAATTATTTGAACCTGAGCTAGAAACTCCTGAACTATTTGGTCCTCGAGTACTTCAAATTTGCGCGGAATAAAATTTTCTCTCCAGGGTAGATCTCGATCTGGCTCAAACAAAACTGCAATTTCTTCGTAGAGGTGTTCAGCAGAAATACCTTTGGATTTGGCAAAGTCGACTGCGAACTCCAAGGTTTGTGCTATTTTCTTTTTTATCAACGGGTCTGATTTCCAATCCGATGGCCTATGCAAGCTCTCAAAAGTTCGCCAAAACTCAAAGCGCTCTTGAGCTTCATTGGCTTCAAAATCGAGGACGACTTCGTCAGGATCAAAATACGCTGCAATATCAGGATTTATATTTTGAAGTTCGTTATAAAACTCAACTAACACCTCTCTATTTAGGCGTTTGTAAGCTCGGGAGTAGGCGTAAGGAAATCGATTTGTATTATGAGACAGGCGTAAAATTGTTTCGGTGAAACGAACTGGATCTAGCTTCCACTTGTTTGCGATTTTTAAATTCAGTTCAAATATTTTTTGTGAAAGTTGATTTTCGAGGTCGATTAACTTTCGGGGCTCTAAAACAATTTGGGATTGAATTCCATAAGGTGTTTTAAGATGTGCGGTTTTGATTACTCCTAGATCAATGCCCTGTCGTAATGCGAAATCATAAAGTACTTGAGGGTTAAACAGTTCATTTTCAATCCACATCACACGATGAAATGCGGCAGTTTTCTGATCAATATGTGTCGCAGCGAGCGCCTTCGGGACTGCAGTTGAGGCAGCAGCGGCGGTGAGGGATTGAATCAGACTTCGACGACTCAGCTCAACAGCAAAAGAATTAGCCAGCGTAAATGTTAAAAACAGTATCAGCATAAAAATCAAATATATTGATTTAACTGAGCTTACAAATTTATTTGGGTTTGATAGGCGAGTTCGAAAATCTTTGTTTCTTAATTTAAACTCATCCGCAGGGCGTGTTTACTCAACTTCAATTTTCTTAAAAAGAGACCGATACCTCTTTATGAGTCGAGCTTTTGCGGTTCCAAAACTTACAGACGAGTATGCTTTATTTGAGCACCTCGACGGAAGTCACCCCTATAAAAATGCGGTGCCCGAGGGTGTGGTCGAGTATCGTGTGCGCCAACTGCCCACTGGACGTGTGTCTTATTTCAACTTCGAACTCGCACGCGAAATGGGTTTAATTCCTGCGCATCACCCCAATGTTTTGAATTCAAGACTTGAAGATAAAATTATCGAAACTTTTGCTCTCAGAATTATCAATGAGTACGACGACTCTCACCAAATTGAATATCCAAAGTCGGCAATCAAAAAAAATACCTATATGGCCACCCGTTACTTGCAGCTCCAGCATCCAAGTAAAACGGGCAAGACCTCCGGCGATGGCCGCTGCATTTGGAATGGGACCGTCGAACATAAAGGAATCACTTGGGATGTGAGCAGCCGTGGAACTGGCGTCACATGCTTAGCCCCCGGAGCGGTCGAAGCGGGAAAACCCTTAAGATCGGGCAGCACAAATTTTGGTTACGGATGCGGTCTTGCCGAAATTGATGAGCTTTACGGTGCAGCTTTGATGTCTGAAATTTTTCATAACAACTCGATTCCGACAGAGCGGATGTTGTGCATTGTTGATCTTGGTCGCGGTGTGGGAATTGGTGTTCGCGCCGGCCACAATCTGTTGCGACCCGCCCACTTTTTTATGTTTCTAAAACAAAATAATCATTCTGCCCTTAAGCGCGCCACCGATTATTTTATTGAGCGACAAACCGCAAATGGCCGCAAGAAACTCTCAACATCAAAAAAATATCAAAATCTGCTCAATGCGATGTGCGAGGATTTTTCGCGCTTTGCCGCAACCCTCGAGCGCGAATACATTTTTGCGTGGATGGAGTGGGATGGCGACAATGTTTTGGCCGATGCTGGAATTATCGATTACGGCAGTGTCAGACAATTTGGCTTAAGACATGACCAATATCGTTACGACGATATCGAAAGATTTTCGACCACACTTGGTGAGCAACGCAAAAAAGTGCGGATGATCTTACAGGTCTATTGCCAAATGATTTCGTTTGTCGAAACCGGCGAACGAAAGCGTGTGTCTGAATTTAGCAATCATCCTTTGCTTGAGAAATTTGATATTCTATTTTCAAGAAATCTGAGCGATCGATTTTTGTATCAACTTGGATTTGAACTTAAAAGTCGCGACTTTTTATTGCTGCAAAAGCGCCAGCAGGTCGATCAGTTTACCGCAATTTATCAAAATCTCGAGATGATCAAAACCTCTCGTCCAAAAATGCGTGTTGCCGACGGAGTGAATCGTCCCCCACTTTTGAATATGCGAACCTTTAATCGCCAGTGGATGAAGTGGATCAAAGATCCCGACATGTGCCCGAAACATATTGCGCTCGAACTGTTAAGCACTTCTGCCACTCGCAAAGATCGCAAACGCGTATTGGATCCGAAAATTCAAAAATTGATTGTCCTTTTATTGAAGCACACTCAACGACTGTTTTCGCTTGTTGATGTCAATGAGACCGCGGTTTTAAATCGCTCTCAAAAAATCAATCGGCCCGACCGCATGACCGGCAATGCTCTGATCAATGTGGTTCATCATATTCTTGAACATCGTAAAAAAGGTTTTAAAGATCGGGATATCCAAAAAGTGATGGATGTGTTTATTGCCCATCAAAGTGGAGCTCGTGAGATTCCAAAATCTTGGACCGAGCGAAGTCAGCGCCTAATGCAAACTCTTTTAACTGTCGTCGGCGGATATCACGAAGATATTTGAGCCCTTTAAATTTCGATGCTATGTTGGCCCACATGATTGTGGTCACCGGTGCAAACGGATTTATTGGCAGCTGTATGGTCAAAGAACTACTACAGCGAAAGCATAACGACATTATTGCGACCGATGCGGTTGGACTTAATGAGCGTCCGGGCCTCTTAGAGCGCACCCAAATTCGCGAATTCTTACCCCCTGCTGAACTTTTTGATTTTTTAAAATCGACCAAAAAGATCGAAGCCATATTCCATATGGGGGCTTGCTCTTCGACCACCGAAACAAACGAAGAATATTTAAAATCAAACAACACCGAATACACCACCTCTCTGTTTGCTCACGCTGCTGCAAATAAAATTCCTTTTATCTATGCAAGTAGCGCTGCGGTTTACGGCGATGGTGAGCTTGGCTTTGATGATCAAAAACCCTCAGATATCTATAAGCCGATGAATCTTTATGGTTGGTCAAAGTTAAAAGCCGACATTGAAATCGAAGCGACCAACAACCATTCTTTTCGTTGGGCGGGTTTAAGATTTTTTAACGTTTATGGGCCAAACGAATATCACAAAGGCGAAATGAGCTCGGTGGTTTATAAAGCGTTTTTGCAAATCCAAAACACAAATAAACTCAAATTATTTAAGTCTTACAATTCGCAATTTAAAGACGGCATGCAAATGCGCGATTTTGTCTACGTCAAAGACGTCACAAGGTGGATGTATGACATTTGGAAATCCAAAAATTTTGTCAGCGGCATTTACAACATGGGTGCGGGCAAAGCACGCACTTGGTATGATCTTGGATCCGCGGTTTTTGCCAATCTCGATAAAAAAGTGGATATCGAGTGGATCGAAATGCCCGAACATATTCGTGACCATTATCAATATTTTACCGAAGCTAAGATGGACAAATTGGACGAGCAAGGTCTTGCACCATCGCAATACCCTCTCGAGATCGGCATCGCCGATTACGTCAATCATCATTTAAAAAAATTGTGAAGACTAATACCGAACTCAATTGCGTTTTGGTGCGCCCGTTGTATAGCGCAAATATCGGAGGCACCGCCCGAGCGATGGCGAACATGGGTGCTTCGCGTTTGATATTGATCGATCCCAAATGTGAGCACCTTTCACAAAAAGCAAAAATGGGCGCAGCCGGCGCTCAGCCTCTTTTAGAAAATGCGACGGTGTACAACAATTTTGACTTATTTTATAAGTCCGAGGGTCAAGGCGTGCGTTTGGCATTTACCGCGCGAGAAGGTCAACGTCGCAAAGTTGATGAGCTCTCGCTAACTCTTAAGTCGTTGGGCACTGTGAGCCCAATCTATTTTATTTTTGGACCTGAAGACAACGGTCTCACGAATGAAGATATGGCATTCGTCAATGCAGCGGTGAGCCTTCCTAGTTTTGGCGAATTTAAAAGTTTTAATTTGTCACAAGCCGTATTGCTTGCCTGCTTTATTGCTCGCGATTTTTATCAACCACAAATTCAACCTCCAACTCTTGAGCCACTTGATTTTCCTGATGAGGAATTAAAAAGTTGGATCAAGGCGATTGGATTTGATGTTCGTGCGCGCCGAGCGAGTGCCTATCGAGTTTTGCGGCGACTTTTTTTGCAAAATGCGCCGCGGGTGGAAGAGATGCATGTGCTTAAGAGCGTCCTCCAACAGACCCTCCGCAAACTCGATCTTTAAATTTATTTACGCTTAAAAATATTGCTCATGAGCGAAGTGATATCGCCATTTAAAAGATCGAATGATTTTTTTTGGTGCGCTTTGAGTGCTTGGGACTCTTTGACCGCCTCTTGAAAATTAGAATCCATCAAAATCGCACGATCAAAAAATTGAACCGCACCATCTGTGTCGCCTTGGGCCTTTCGCAGCAGCCCCATTACAAATTGATAAATCGGAATTCTGCGTTCTTGATGCGGAATTTTTTCGAGATTCTCGGTGATCTCTTTTATAATCTTTGGTGGGGTGACGCCGGGGTAAGACTTCAGCTTGGCCCAAGCGTACACCGCAACAATCAAAGCACTTTGATAGAGCTGCACACTTTCGGTAATCATATCCAGAGCATCTTTGATTTTGTTTTTTTGCAAGAGGTTGATGGCATGATTGGCTTGCGACTCGGCCTTGACCTGATTTGAAAATTCGGTGGCTTTGAGTTCGTTAAAATATTTTTTGCGTTTTTCTTCGTGCACCAAAATATCGTGGGCACCGCTAACAATAGAAAAAACTTTATTTACCAGATTTTTGGTTTCGGCATCTGCAGTTGGCGGCACATGATCGGGATGATTGTTTTTTACGAATTCTTTATAGATGCGCTCCACATCGGCGACTTTAGCCTCTGGTGGCGATCCGAAATAAACAAAGATTTGGACCGCATCTTTGCCCTCGATCCGTTTAGCCACGTCTTTAATTTTTTCGATATGCGCCAAGGCCGCACTGGTGCGCTTCACATCATCAAAAACGATTAGCCCTGATAACGACAACATATGAATCGTCTTAAGCGCAGACAATCGATCAGTGGCTTGCTCCAAGATATCTTCGAGCTTTTCTTCGCTGTCGATCATCTTTAATAAAGATTCATTTTGCTTGATAGTCGAAAATTGGAGAATCGGATTTTTCAAATCAAAATGAGGTTGTTTTCGAATGTTAAAGCCAAGCCACTCACTATAAAAACCTTCGAGGTAATCTAAATCGTATTTTTCGGTAATCAATTTGTTAAATATCGGAAGACAGAGTTGAAGGCTTAAAAAATTTCCGATGTCGTTAAATCGATCTCTCGAAAAAGCGATTTTAAATTTTTTGTCTTGAACGAGGGATTCGAGACACGAAAAAATTTGCTGATGAAGAATGGGATAAACCGCATGGGGGCTGACAAATCCTTCAGCAATCATGCAGCGAATGATGTCGCCCTTGATTTTTTCCTTTGGGAGTTCGGCGATCTCTTGAGCTGTGATAAAACCTTTTTCAATCAAAAGCTCGGTTAAAACTGATTGCGAGGTGCTTGTGTCCATTCGCACCAAGCAGCCTTGTGCGATGGTGATCCCGTAAATTTCGCCTTCTTCGTCGGTCATATTGAGGTTGCCGGTGGACTGCTCTGTCATCAACAGCGACAACAAAAATGGAATATCATAACCAATCATTTCGTCGAGATTCTCGATGGCTTTGATGCGATCGCGCCCGACAAAGGCCTTTGATAAGAGCGAAGGCATATGAAGAGATTTTTGCTGGGTGAGATTTTCAAACGCTTTATCTAAAAGAGTTCGGATACTTTTAACGTTATAAGGTTTTACCAGATAGTCGAGCGCTTTGGTGGAGCTCAATGCATCTTGAATAAAATTTTTGTCTTTGAAAATACCAGAACTTAAAATCACCGCGGCGTCACCAAAGGCGGTGGCGCGCATTTGTTTTACAAGTTCAATTCCACTCATGCGAGGTAGCATGACATCGACAACTGCGGCTTGGACCGATCGGATTTTAAGAAGGCTCAGTGCATCGTCGGGTTTTGAAACGCTAGAGACACGGTATCCAAATCGGCGAATAGCTTCGCACAAAGGTTCGCGGATTGAGCTGTCGTCCTCAACCACCAAAACGCTAATTTCGCTTTTCTTCATCTTTTTATTATACTGATTTTAGCTCGAAGGGTTGTGCTTTTTCCAAGCCTCGATCAGACGTTTGGTGAGGATTTCGTTGGTAAATGGTTTAACGATGTAACCGCTCACTCCATTATTTGCGGCTTCGATCACCGCACCCTTTTCTGATTCTGTGGTGACCAGGACAAAAGGCAAGGTACTAAATTTGTCGGAAGCCCGAACTTGTTTTAACAAATCAAGTCCGCTTGGCCCCGGCATATTAAGATCAGATAAAACAAGGTCTATGGGTGTCGCGCTCTGACAAAAAAATGTGAGCTTGCCAATAGCTTCGTTGGAATCTTCGGCAGTGGCAATTTTTGAAAAGCCCAGGCGCGTGAGACTATCAACAATAATACGTCGGATATTCAGACTATCGTCGACAACAAGAATGTGGGTGTGTTTTGCAAACATAACTAATTATACGGTGCGATGTTAAAGGCAATCAAGGTCTAAGCCGGTGGCTCTACCTTCGTACCCGTTAAGCGGCTTGCAGTTGAGATTGATGTGCTGGATCAGTCATTTCTAAAACGAGGGTAGTCCCTTTTCCGAGAGTCGAAAACACAATAGCCTGACCATTTAATTTTTTAACGGCCTCTGACACCGCATCCATTCCGATTCCACGGCCTGAGAATTCACCCACCTCGGAGCGTGAGGTAAAACCCGCATCAAAAATATGCTGTAAAACTTGGGAATCGGTTAAATCTTTTGAGAGTTTGAGTTTAGTGCGAATCTTTTCTGGATCAATACCCCGACCATCATCCTCAATCTTGATTGTGAGTTTTTGGTCCAAAAGAATTGCTCTGATGGTGATTTGACCTTCAACAGGTTTTGCACTGGCTTCGCGTTCAAAGGGCTCTTCGATCCCGTGGTCCACCGCATTGCGAATGGAATGCACCAGAGTTTGAAAAAGCTCTTGATAGGGCTCAGGAAAAATTTCGATTTCACCCACATCAAAGAGGATCGGTTTTAACATTTTTGATTGTTTAAGGGCGACAACTTGGGCGGCCTCTTCGAGAGGCTTTAGCAATTTGAGAATAGGCACTCTCAAAAAATCATTATCAAATTGGCGTTGGAGCATCGGAATTTTTAAGCTGTTACGAAACGAGTGCAGTTTTGATAATGGAAGCTCGATCTTTTTTTCTTCATTGAGGCCGAGGATTTCAAAAAGCTCACTATTTTGAACTAAAAAATTATTATAAACATTTTTTAGATGGCTAAGGCCATCAACAAATTGATCCGACTCTAAGCTATCTTGCGCCACTCTGGCTGATTCACGCAAGACCGCAACCGAATAGGCTGCCGCTTCGCCTTCGAGAGTATGAAGGTTGCGATAGAGTTCGGCCTTGGATTGTTGACTTAGGGCATGCACATCATTCAATAAAATTTTTGTGCTATTTAAAAAATTCTTAAATTGATCGCGATTACGAATCAGGCGCATCACCATCGACGCATTTTGTTTTTCGCGCTCAAGGGATAATCCATTTTCGAATTCGATTGTTTTGTCGGTAGCAACAACCACAATATTTGTGATGGTCTGTTTGCTATCACGTAAGGGATAATATTCGAGAGTGATCCGACGGTTCTGTGAATGGATAAATAAGGCTGGCACAAGATCGATTAAATTATCAAACGGCAATGTTTCGGCAAACGCGATTTGAATCCATTTTACAAATTGTTCCCGATCTTCAGGAGAGAGCTTCAACACATCCCCAATATGTCGGTTTGCGGGAGAGCCCTCTAAAATATCGAGACAAGCTTTTGTGAAGGTGTCGCTACA
Organism: Bdellovibrionales bacterium; assembly: GCA_965199825.1. Taxonomy (GTDB): domain Bacteria; phylum Bdellovibrionota; class Bdellovibrionia; order Bdellovibrionales; family UBA1609; genus CBDATP01. The sequence continues at coordinate 668,653 of OZ241329.1, forward strand.
AATTCCGTTGGGATCAAAGGTGAGAAAGCCTTGGCCCAAGCTATTCATGATCGCATTGAGAACTTGGTTTTTGGTTTGGACTTCGGCAGTGCGAATCTCAACCATTTTTTCGAGGTTTTTAGAATACTGCTCGAGTTCATCTTTGGCGGTTTGGAGCTGACGAATCAGGCCTTCTTTTTGATCGAGTTCGCCGCGGTACTTTCGTGCAAGAACTTCTTCGAGCGTGACATCACGAAATAACACGGTCCATTTTGATTGGCCCTGAGCATCGATGAAAGGTTGGATGTTGATCTGCACACGGCCGGTCTTGAGAGAGATCAGATTTTTAAATTCAATTTCTGTAATGGGGACTGCGGTCTCTCGGCCTAAATGTCCCTCGGGCATCACGAAAAGATTTTTATCCGACAGTTGCAGTACCGAATAAATTGGAATTCCTTTTGTGAGTCTTCGCACGGAGGACTCACAAAAACTTGCGGCCGCTGTGTTGCAATAAATAATCTTTCGATCTGCATCGACAACAAAAACCGCATCCAATAAAGAATCAAAAAAACTATAATCCATTTACTTTAAAAACTTAAAATATTTGGCTTCAATCACATCCATCTCCATCAACTCGCCCGCATTGTCTTTGACCTCATCTGGAAATGTAAATTTGGAACCGTCGTAATGAGTGCCGCTTTCGAAGAGGATCATTTTTTCGTCACCCGAAGACTCAGAATAGTAAGGCACATAAAAGCTTCCGACCTTTGCATTTGTGGGCAAAAATCCAGCAACCATATTGATTTGATCGACAATGACCTTTGGGCATTTTCGGTAAGTGATCGCAGCTGATGGAGGTGCAGTGCGAATCCATTTGATCCATTCTCGAATGCCGCAAGAATTAATTGCGGTCACCTTATCAAGATCCACCATCACGTTGGGTGATGAACTTAAATCGAGGTTTGTAAATGAGGCGTCTTCGTCGATTTGACCTTGCAAAGAAATGACAACCGCATCTCCTTCGGATTTTTTATTTGCAGCGAATGTTCCCATAAATTCTTTCTCCTAATCCTAAAAAATGCACATTTTTCGGAAGTTCTAAACGTTTTTTATTGCTCATTTTTAATGGAAAGCTACATGCGATAATGGTCTGCACCCCTGGATCGACGGCTGCAAAAAATGAAGTTGAAGCAGCAAAAACCATATGACTGCCAATGCCTGCTCCGCCTCGACCCATGTTCATCATCTCGGCCATTCCGCGGTCATAACAATCCCTGATGCGCTGAATGAATTCGGGTAAACTTAAAGATCCAAAAGGGTCGTGACAAAAAAGTACAAGCTGATTGTCCACAACACCAATTCCGATTTTTGCACTTAAGCCCTGAGGCATTTCGATCACATTGTCGTTACGCGATTGAACTTTAAGTTCTTTTGGCAAATGGGCAAAGGGTGCGTTGTAGACCGCATTGGTAAAAAGCTCGTCAAACACCAGATTGATTTGATCAAAAAGGGATGAGGAAATATTTAAGGTGTTAAGATAAGAGTTAAGCGCTTGGCTGACTATTTCTTTTTCTTTATGTTGAGAAAAATGAATTTTAAAATGACTTAAAGTCTCTTCTTGAACGGCACTGGCCTGATCTGCATTAAGAATGCTCGACAAAGGAAATTCAAAAAACCTTTGTGGTGATTCAAGCATCAGCTTTGCGGTTTTTTCATCTGAGTTAAAAAATGGATTTTCGGTTTGCAAGATATGATAAAATTCTTGCTTCAGGGCTAAACTTAAAATTGTGGCAGGCGCTATATTGTTGGCCTTAAACAATTTCATGTTGATCTCCGGTACTGACAAAGAACCAAAGTGATGTCGTCAATGAGAGCGGCATCCCTACGGAATTCGGTAATCTGCTTTTTTAGATCGTTCATGCGGCCCACGGACTCTTCAGTTTTTGAGGCACAAGACATCAGACTTTTTAAGAAGGTGCGCTCGCCCCAAGTTTCACCTTTGGGATTTTTAAGATCGATTATTCCATCGGTGTACATCATGAGCGCATCACCGGGCTCCAATTGAAACTCGACATTTTTATAGGGCTCTTCCATTTTATCGCCTAGACGCACTCCGCGCCCCTCGATCAATGGGATCAGATGTTTTTTTGTGATCTTTTCGCCTTCAGGAGCACGCACAATAAATGGCGGATCATGACTCGCACTGGAGTACGTCATCATTCCGGTTTTTAAATCGATGCAACAAATAAAAAAGGTCATCAAGATTTTACCTTTTGAAGTTTCACCGATCGCACGATTCATAATGTAGAGAGCCTTGGCCGGAGTCATCTCGGGAATCATTTCGATAATCGATGCAGCAGAACGAGCAGCACCCGTGATCAAAGCGGCAGGAGCACCATGTCCGGTGGCATCACCAATCCAACAATAAAGTTTTTGATCAATGATCGAATAATTCCACCAATCACCACCACACTCGCTTGCTGGTTCAAAGTGGCCAATGATTTCAAAGTTCCCGATAATTTTGTGAGGCTCTGGAAAGAGTGTTTCTTGCACCATCCGAACGGTTTCAAGTTCAGAAGCCATCCGCGCTTTTTCGGCGGTTTCGGACATAAGGCGAGAGACCTCTTTTGCCATCAAATTAAAACTCTTAGCCAAGCCGCCAACTTCATCATTTGAATTCGATTTTAAACGAATATCAAATTTTCCTTGGGCCACTTTTTGGGTCGCCTCAAAAAGTTGTCTCAACGCCGAAGTCAATTGCACCGAGGCAAACAAACTAATGATCACCGTGATTGCTAAAAGTGCGATAAAAAATAAAATAGATTTAGTAACCAGGATACTCACCGCACTGAGCGCTTGTTGCTTGTTCATCAGCGCGCCGACCGTAAAATTGCCGATCGGTAGTTTTGAGTAGGACAGCAATAGTGTTTCGTTTTTACCAACGCTGACTTCGCCCGTTCCTTCAGGAGTGAGACCCGAAAGTGCGGAAGAAAAAATGATGGGCGAGGGTTGTCCTTGAAATAAATTTTCACGCACGTCGGCTGGAGGGCCCAAAACAATTTCGCCGCTAGGATCAATCAAAAATGATTTATAAAGGCCTGCTTCAGAAAATGATGAGGCGAGCTCAACACAGGTGTAAACAGAGACAAAGACCATTGGATCGGTTTCATTGATTTTACGGGCATAAAGAAATTCGCCGTTGGAGTTTAAAAGCTTAAGAGCTGCACCGTTTTTAAATGCCTGAGCGACCACACCCATCTGATCTGGGGTGAGAGTCCCAAGCGGTTGGTCTTGATGATGCAATTGCCCAACAAATTTATAACCATTGGCCTCATCTGGCATGATGATAAAAAGATTCGAAACCTCTTTTTGTCGATTGAACAATTCAATCGCAACATTCGAGAATTCGCGTTTACTCAAATCAAAATTTTCTAAAATTGGTTGGATTCGTGTGACAGCACCTTCGAGTTGCAAACGAGTTTGCACCGCAAGCGAGCGCGAAACAGCAGCACTCGAATCAAACACGTAAGCGACCTTGTCTTTTTCAAAAAGCCTTGTTGCCATAACGAGGTAAAGGCCAAGACTAAAAAGTGGCAGGAGAGTGAGCAGCAATAAAAGTTTGGTTCGAATCGAGAGATTCATACTCTATGGATATCGGCAAAAAAGCGTAAAGACTCAACTAATTTGAATACGACCGGTCATCAGTATGTCATTGCCCACGAGCTCCCAGTGCACATGTTTTAGATTTAGACGACCCTCCATACTGGACGTTGCAAACGTCTCAGTCCACGACGTAGTAGCCAAGCTCCCAAGTATCACTGGTCCAATAAATTGATAGAGTCGCGATGCCGATTTTTGATTTAAGAATTGTGACAATGTGTAAGCTCCACCCTCGACGAACATCGAGGTGATCCCTTTTTGATACAGAATTGATCTTAAACTCTCAAGATCCAAATCTTTTTTAAAAGGGCATTCAATCAGAGTTGCAAATTCAGATTCAAGATTTAAACCTTCGTTCACGATCACAATTACTTTTTTGGGGTCGTTTCTGAGTTGAACAACTCGGCTTTGTGCAAGACGGTCTAGAGTTTCACCACGCGGATCAAAAATCACCACCGTATTGGATTGATCGGCAAACGAAGTCCCGCGCAAATCCAATTGGGGGTCATCATTCAAAAAAGTTTTTTTACCCACCCCTACCGCTTGGTAAAGAGCGCGCAATTCTCGCGATTTTCGACGTGCCGGCTCGCCCGTGATCCATTGACTTTCACCATTTTGAAATCCAATTTTACCATCAAGACTTGTTGCAATTTTGAGAGCAATAAAAGTTTTTTTCTGGCGCATATTACAAAGAAAAATCTCGCACAGATCCTCAAGTTCGGTTTTAAGATCATCAAATTCTATTGCACTTTTGCCCACCGCTTTGAGGATCTCGGCTCCCTTGCCCTGCACAAGTGGGTTTGGATCGCGCAATCCATAAACCACTCCGGCAATGGGAAGCTCACTCAAAGTTTTTGCACAGGACGGGGTACGCCCCACATGGGCGCAGGGCTCGAGTGTTACAAAAAATCGGGCCCGCTCAAGTTGCTTCGGATCTTTTACATTTTTGAGTGCCACAATTTCGGCATGATCCTGACCCGCTTTGGAATGGTATCCTGAGGCGACAAACCGATTTTGGCGATCAAGGATCACGCAGCCCACCGGTGGGTTGGGTGAGACAGTGGTTAAGCCTTTTTTGGCTTCACCAATTGCTAATGTCATCGCTTCGAGATCTGAAAATATTTCTTCCACGCTGTACCAAACAAAACACGAAAGCTTGAGAGTGACAAGGGCGTCAAACCTCTTTAACATTCGAATGATGACTGAATTTAAAGATAAAACAAAAAATGAAGATTGCAGTGGCGTATTTGATATCACCTGCGCCGAACTTAAAAATCAAAAAGACGATGTTTGTATGATCGACGTCAGATCAGAACAAGAATACGTGGGTGAGCTTGGGCATATCAAGGGCACTCAATTGATGGTGCTCGACACGTTGCCGTCACAGCTCTCACAACTTCCAACAGATAAAGCAATTGTGTTTGTCTGCCGCAGTGGTGGCCGCTCAGCGCGTGCCGCACAGTTTGCTCAATCGCAAGGATTTGAAAATGTCTACAACATGAAGGGTGGCATGCTTGCCTGGAATGAGCAAAACCTTCCGGTTGAGCGCTCATGACCGGCCCCGTTTTTGTTAACCGCACTCTCAATTTAAAAAAGATAAACTATATCGGTTTAGATATGGATCACACCCTGGTTAGGTACAATAGCCATAATTTTGAAGCATTGGCCCACAAGATTATGCTTAAAAAATTGGTGAGCGATTTGAATTATCCTGAAGCGATCTCGAATCTTAAATTTGAATACGACCGTGCGATTCGTGGACTGGTTATCGATAAGACATTGGGAAATGTTTTAAAACTCAATCGCTTTGCAGCCATCCGAGTGAGCTACCATGGGCTTAAAGCGATCGATTACCGTGTTCAAAGAAAGCTTTATAACAGTCGATATATTGATTTAGGCGATTCAAAATTTGATACGGTCGACACCACATTTTCGATCGCCTTTGCAGGGCTTTTTGCTCAATTGGTAGATCTCAAAGATCATCATGGACAAACCGAGCTTCCCTCTTATGACCGCATCGCCGCAGATCTTGCGTTTGTTTTAGATAAAGCCCATCGCGATGGCAGTCTCAAAAACGAGGTCGCCCACAATCTTGAGCAATTTATTGTTAAAGAAAAGGACATGGTCGAGGGGCTTGAGCGCTATAAAAAGCATGGTAAAAAAATCTTTATTTTGACCAACTCGGATTTTTTCTACTCAAAACTTTTACTCGATTACGCCATTACTCCATTTTTAAAAGAGCACGAATCCTGGCAAGATCTTTTTGAGTTTGTAATCACCTCGGCTCAAAAGCCGCGATTCTTTTTTGATAAAATCAAATTCTTAAAAATCAATCCCGCCGATGGCAGCATGACCAATCAAGAACTACCTATAACAAAAGGTGTTTATCAGGGTGGGTGTGCCTCGATCTTTACCGATGATCTTGGGGTCAATCCTGACGAGATTTTGTATATTGGCGATCATATGTATGGTGATATCGTTCGGCTCAAAAAGGATTGTGCTTGGCGGACGGCCTTGGTGGTCGAAGAACTTCAAGACGAAGTGGAGCAGCTTAAAGTCGCTGCTCCTTCGACCTCACAAATCAATGAGTTGATGGCCAAAAAAATTCCACTTGAAATCAAAGTCGATGATCTCATTTCAAAAAAGATCGAGACCGGCAAAGACACTCATCAAGAAGACATCGCCCAAATGCTCCAAGCAATTAGCGAAATCGATAAAAAGATTTCTACCCTTATCTTATCCCAACAAAAATTATTTAATCCACATTGGGGCGAAGTGATGCGGGTTGGAAACGAAGAGAGCTTTTTGGCGTATCAGATCGAGCGCTATGCTTGCATTTATATGTCGAAGCTTGCCGATCTTACCGCACTTTCACCAAGAACTTATTTTCGCTCGTTTAGACGTCCACTCGCCCACGAGTTCGGCTCACTGTAAAAATAAGACGTAGGCGCGCTTACCAAATTGGCTGAGCGCCATCCACTGCCCGCTTGATTTATAAGTCTTGCGGTATTTGGGCCCGAGCAAAGACAGTGGTGCGCATTTTAAAAAGTCAGGATGTTCGGGATCAAAACGAAGTTCGCATTGATCTTTGGGTTGCTCCACTGCGGCTTCAAAAATGGTAATCGATTGATCGGTATTTTTATTTTTACCTATCAAGATCGATTTTTTACCTCGTTGAAGTTGGACTTGTGCCTCTTCGGCATCTTTAGCAATGGTAAAGTCGCTAAGCGATTCGGCTAATCCATCCACCACCGCTTTTTGAGGAATATCCAGAATAATTGTGGTGATTTTTTCGAGCTCTGGTTTTAACGACCGGCTAATCAGTCGCCCCACCTGCTCCTGACTTTCGTAATGACTGAGGTCTATAATTGGAATCGCTTTTGGAAGTAAAGCAAAACGCAAAACTAGACCAATACTAAAAATTACTACGCTTACCATAACTGCAATCAGAAGTTTCATAGGGCTGGAATAACAAGGAACCAGTTGAAATTCTATGCTGAAATGCTAAACATCTTTTAATGAAAGGACTTGATCCATGGGACAGGTACCTCGCAAAATTCTCTTTATTGGTCGCGGTCGTGTTTCGCGCCATTTCCAGCATTATTTCGATTTGCTTGGAAAACCTTATGCCGTCTGGCATCGCGAGCAATCGATTGCTGAGCTCAAAAGATTATGTGGTGAAGTCGATCGAGTAGCACTGCTGATTCGCGATGATGCCATCGAAAGTTTTTACCAACAGCATCTTGATATATTAAAACACAAAATCACTTTTCACTGTTCTGGAAGTCTTGCTCTTGATCAGCTTTCAAGTGCTCATCCACTGATGGCATTTGCCCATCGAAATTTAAGTCTGGCAACCTATCAAACTATTACTTTCGTGACCGAATCAAATAAAAAAAGTTTGTCTGAACTCTTGCCCGAATTGAGCAATCCAAATTTTAGTATCCCATCAAGCGTAAAACCTTTTTATCATGCTCTTTGCGTTTGTGCCGGCAACCTCCCGCTCTTAATTCAGCGGACTGCTTTAAAAGAATTTGGCCTGATCGGAATTCCTAAGGAAGCTTTAAGTCTTTATCTCAAAGAAAATTTGCAAAATTTGTTGCAAGATCCCGAGACCGCTTTAACAGGACCCATTGTCCGCGGTGACCAAACAACCATCGAGCGAAATCTAAAAGCCCTCGATGGCCACTCATTAAAAAATATTTATTTACAATTTTTAGAGGAGCGTCCATGAACGTTTTAGATTTTCAAAAATATAAATCAGAAAAAAAGAAAATCAGTATGGTCACCTGTTACGATTATTGGTCGGCCAATTTGTTGTCTGAAACAAAAATCGATTGCGTACTTGTCGGCGATAGTCTGGCAATGGTGATGCATGGATTTACCAGCACTCTGAATGCAACCACCGATTTGATGGCGTATCATGTGGCCGCAGTTCGACGTGGAATTGGCAAAAAATTTTTGGTGGGTGATATGCCTTTTTTATCTTACCGAAAAGACCTCACCTCCAATATGGATCAAGTCGAAAAAATCATGCACGCTGGGGCTGAGGCCATTAAAATTGAGGGAAGTCTTGGCAATATCGAGCTTGTGACCCACTGTGTGCAATCGGGTGTTCCGGTGATGGGTCATTTGGGTCTTACTCCGCAATCGATTCATTCTTTTGGTGGATTTAGAGTTCAAGGGCGCGGCGAAAATGGCAAAGCGGTTCTTGATCAAGCCCTCAAACTTCAAGATGCAGGAGCCTTCGCGGTGGTCTTGGAATGTGTTCCTTGGCCAATTGCTAAAGAGATTTCGGAAACCTTGAGTATTCCAACCATTGGGATTGGCGGCGGCATTCATTGCGACGGACAAGTTTTGGTTCTCCAAGATATGCTTGGGATGAACACCCACTTTAAACCAAAATTTTTGCGCACCTATCTTGATGGTGCAAGTTTGATTCGCGATGCCATTGATCGCTACGATCACGAGGTCAAAGAACAAACTTTTCCTGGCCCCAAAGAGAGCTATGAATGACCGTTTTTAATTCGGTCAAAGAATTTCGCGAATACCGCTACACCCATTTTCAAAAATCGTTTGGGTTTGTTCCAACGATGGGGGCGCTTCATCAGGGTCATTTGAGTTTGATTGAACAAAGCAAATCACAAAATGCTTTGTGCGTGGCGAGCATTTTTTTAAATCCTACTCAATTTGATAATGCCAAGGATCTTGAAAAATATCCGTCTTCGCTTGAACGAGATCTTGAACAACTCAAAACTGCCGGCTGCGATGCGGTGTTTGTTCCTGACACAAAAGAGATTTACAAAGATGATTTCCGCTACCGCCTTTCTGAAAATGCCAGTAGCCGAATTTTATGTGGCGCACATCGTGAAGGTCATTTTGAGGGAGTTTTAACAGTCGTACTTAAATTGTTTAATATCATACAACCCACGAAGGCCTACTTTGGCGAAAAAGATTTTCAGCAATTACGATTAATTCAAGGGATGGCGGAGGCTTTATTTTTGCCCATCGAGGTTATCGGATGCCCGATCGTTCGCGAAGCTGATGGTTTGGCAATGAGTTCTCGCAACGTGCGCCTCACTCCAGAGGATCGAAAGATCGCACCTTTGTTTTATAAAACATTGAATCGTCATTTGCCTTTGCATGAGATTCGCTCTTCGCTCAAAACCATGGGTTTTGATGTGGATTATGTCGAAGAGCATTGGGGACGAAGGCTTGCTGCGGTCAAGCTTGGAGAAATTCGTTTGATCGACAATGTGGGTGTGCCGTGAAAATCCTTTTTCAAATGACTGGGTCCATCGCGGCCTTTAAAGCCTGCCAAGCGATTTCTAATTTAAAAAAAGCGAGCCACACTGTGCAGGTTGTGGCTACTCCCTCAACCCTTAATTTCGTGGGTCGTTCCACTCTCGAGGGTTTGACTGGGCTTCCGTTATTGATGGATTTGTATGAGGCCGGACATGCGATGGATCATATTCATCTGAGCCGTGAGTACGATGTTTTGGTTTTATGCCCAGCTACGGCCAATACCATTAATCGACTGGCTGCGGGTCTTGCTGATGATTTGATCGGCGCCCTTTTTTTGGCGCGCCCTCAAGACAAGCCCTATCTTATTTTTCCGGCAATGAATGTGGAGATGTATCAAAATCCGATCATCCAAAAAAATCTTAAATTTCTTGAAAGTTTAGGTGTGCAGCATGTCTCGGCTCCCGCTGGACCTCTCGCTTGTGGCGAATACGGTGTGGGGCGACTTCTTGAAGCCGATGATATTGTTGAAATGATCATTAAAACCGGTCCCACCACTCAACGCGTTTTAGTTACTTATGGCGGCACCTCTGAACCGATTGATGATGTGCGATCGATAACCAACCGAAGCAGTGGAAACACTGGTGCCCAAATCGCAAATGAATTTTTTAATAGCGGATGGCACACCACCGTATTTTGTTCTGACCGTGCGGTTAAAAGTTTTGCCCATGTTCGCCGTATTTTTGATACGGCCAAAGAGCTCGAGCAGCTTCTTGAAGAGAGCGGCAACTATGATGCAATCATTCATCTTGCAGCCGTGAGCGATTACACTCTTGAGCGCAAGCCCGGAAAGATCAGTTCAAGCAATAAAACGCTTCAGCTTGAGCTTGTTTCAACACCTAAACTGGTCAATGCGATCAAGCACAACTTTCCGCAAGCCAAATTGGTCGCCTTTAAGCTCACCTCCGGCTCAGATGGCGATCAGGCTGCGCGCGAGCTGATGAAGCATTCTAACGCCGATTTTGTGGTCCAGAATGACATCAAAAATTTATCAATAAAAACTATTTATGATAAAAATGGTCATAAGAAGATCGGGTCGAACCTAGCAAAAGAGCTAAAGGATTTACTCTTATGATTTTATGTTTAGATGTGGGCAACAGCCAGATTTACGGCGGCTTGTTTGATCAGGGAAAACTCAAATTTAGTTTTCGCCAAAATTCGCGCTCAGGGGCCTCATCCGACGAATATGGTTTATTCTTGAGGGCAGTTTTGCGCGAGAACAATTATGACCCCAACACGGTTCAACACATTGCTCTTTGCACCGTTGTGCCCGAGGTTTTGCACTCGGTTCGCAATTGCTGCATCAAATATTTTAATCGTAATCCATTTGTTCTTCAAGCCGGAGTCAAAACCGGATTAAAAATCAAATATCGTAATCCTTTAGAAGTGGGAGCCGACCGCATTGCCGATTCGCTCGGGGCCTGCACCCATTATCCTAACCAAAATATTGTGGTGGTCGATTTTGGAACAGCAACAACACTCAGTGCAACAAGTGCTTCACGAGAATTTTTGGGAGGTGCAATATTGGCAGGGGTTCGGATCTCGATGCAGGCACTTGAAACAAAAACCTCGCGACTTCCCTCGGTTGAGATTGTCCAAAAAGGCGAAGCCCTTGGCCGCTCTACGGTTGAGAGCATCCAGTCTGGATTATTTTTTGGTACCATCGGTGCGGTCAAAGAGTTGGTGAGTCGAATTTCTGATGAGGTATTTGAAGGTCAACGCCCGCGAGTGATTGGCACAGGCGGATTTGCTTCTCTCTTTAAAGACGCGAAACTTTATGATGAGGAAATGCCCGATCTGGTTTTAGAGGGGCTTCATCGCGCGTTTCTTTTGAATCATTAGGTTTTGGCAGTTTACTCAACAAAATATTTTGCCAATTGACCTCGGTCTCACCCTCGCAGTGCCGAATCACGGTGACCCGCTCGGCTGGAGCTTTTTCTAGTTTTGGAATCGCACAGGTTAACAAAACTAGATGATCAAAAAATAGTTTTTGGCGCGGCAAAACCGCAAGAGTTGGCCAAATTGTCATTTTGTTTTTCTCAAAAATCACGATCGGAACTTGCCAACTGAAATGCTGTAGTTGGGTCAAACTTTTTTGCGAAACATCTAACAGCTCCACACCAAATGGCAAAGGATCTGAAAAACTTTTGAGTTTAAAAATCTGATCAAAAGAGTTTTGAAGTTGGGCCAATGAATTAAATTTTGGGATATTGATTCCGTGATCGATGAGATTTCTCAAAAATTCAAAACGCTCTTTAAGCCCAAGCGATTTTTCTTTGGCTTTAAGTAAAAAGGCAAAAGATGTCGCCATCGCAAAGGGTGAGATCTGATTTGAATCTTCACACTTAAAAAGTCGTGGCTCTTGAAGACAAAATTGTTTTGAGGTCACCAGATCATAAATCCAATGATGTTGAATTTGATGACTTGTGAGATAAAGACTCAATGTCCAAGTCTCAAGCTCGTGACCTTTTTTAAGCAATAAAAAATAAATCAAATTTGTTTCAAAACTTGTTGCTGCGGCAACGCCCTCGCCCAATCTTAAAACCGGTCCATCAATCCGAGCCTCAAAGGGTTGAGGAGCAGTGATTTGCAAAAACTTTTTTGAAGTATTTTTTGGTAACAGTTCGCTCAACATATTTAATTGCTCAATCTGAACGATGCGTTTTTGTTGAGAGGTTGTTAGAGCAATGGGTTTAAAAAATTCGCGCACAGTATTGCACTGATACACGGTCAACTTTGAGTTGTCGGATTTTACAAACTGCACCGCTTCGATAAAAGGGGAATGAATACACCGAACCCGGGTATCTAGAACACGAGCCGCATAAATGGCAAATACAGCCATGATCGGAACACACATGATAAAAAGAAGGCGGCGGGAATGCATTGTCAGTAAAAAGAGCAGGATCTGCGCCATCACGGTGGGCAATTGGCTGGGAGATGACGACTTTTAAGCTGCCTAAATAGTCACAATGATTGAAAAAAAATTCTACTTGGTCGACTGAGGGATTTTATCACTGCCTTGAGAACTTACGACCTCACCCCGGTAAACAACCTTGGCAATTGCAAGGCAGGCCTTCTCACCGGTTTTGATTTCGATGGTGGGATGGGCATTGCCCAGTTTTGGAAAAAGAAGCTCGGCCGAAGGTGAGGCCACACTCACCGTGTTACCCCCAATGGTGCATGTTTTTTTTGTGCTGTCATAGGTCCCAGCCAAACTATTTAACACCGAAAATGCGCAATGCTCGTTTTGGTCAAAGATGATTTCACCATTGTCTTCATGATTGGAGTTGGTCATCACAAGACGGGTTTTCACATCGCTGATTTTTGTTGTGGTTAAAGGTTTGATTTCGGCAACGCTTTTCCCTGCTTGCCCCACCATCCATAAACCATTTGGCCGAGGAGGAACAATCACTTCACGATAAACAGAAGACCCATCACTTAGCTCTTTAAAATTAAAGGATGAGACGAATTCATTTCCATTCACTTTACAGTTTGTGATGTGCTCGTCGGATTTTTTAAGCGCCAATCTTTTATAAAGAGAATTGCAATCGGAGTGATCAAAGGAATTGATCGGCTTTGAACCGGCAGTAGTGCCGCAGTAGTTTTCGACATTCTCAATCATTTTTTTAAAAGCCCTCACCAAAGAGGGATCGCTACTTAAGGCCTCGGACAATTCTGTGGCGGTTTGTGCCTCATCGTCACAGATTTGTGTCAGTCCCACTTGTTCTTTATGGCAGATTTTTCCGCCAGTTTTTTTACTCATAAATATGGGATAGGCACACTCAATTTCTCCAGGCTGACAACTGCCGCGCAACACATCCGAAGTGCCAGGCATTTCATTTAGCCGACAGCTCATTCTTTTTTGTGAGGTGATCGCCATACAAACCGTATTTCCTGCAATGACACAGCGATCTCTTCGCTCGGTTACCAAACGCTGTAGACCCTTACTCAAATTTGCCGCCTGCTCGTCGCTAGTACAAATGTTAGAAGCGTTCGGAATAATCAATCGAGATTCGGCTGCAAAGGCCTCGTTTAAAAAAGCAAATTGGTTGTGAAAATGAATTTGCTTTTGCTCTTGTTGCACCAAAAACTTTCGAATGTCTAAGATCGCACTCGCCTGTTGTGATGGCGTTAAATCTTTAAAATTTTCGAGCAATGCAAAGCTGGGAACCAAAAACAACAAAAGTAAGATCATAGTCCCAACTTTGAAAGTTTAGAGGGCAGAGTTTTTTCTAAAATCTTTTCGAGCTCGCGCGCGGCACTTTGCAGATGCTTAAGATCAAGCCCGGTTTGATAACCCATTTGCGAGAGCATATATTCCAAATCTTCGGTTGCGATATTTCCCGAAGCCCCTTGAGCGTAGGGACATCCCCCCACTCCCCCAATGGCCGAATCAAATCGAGTGATCCCGCCTTGAAGACCTGAAAGCACATTGGCTAACCCGCATCCACGGGTATCATGAAAGTGAAGTGCTAGATGCGTGGAGCCCACCGCTTTGATCAATGCCTTTACCACTTTTTTGACCTGAATAGGATTTGCCACACCAATGGTATCCCCAATTGAAATCTCAAAAACTCCGAGTTGCTTCATCCGTTTTGCTAAGGAAACCACACGGCTCAGGGGCACATCGCCCTCATAGGGGCACCCGAAGGCCACACTCAAATAACCGCGGACTCGGATCTTATTTTTTTTGGCTAAAGTGCAGACGTCTTTAAAGCGCACAAAAGATTCTTCGATAGTGCAGTTGATATTTTTTTTGCTAAAACTTTCGGAGCACGCACCAAAGATCGCAACTTGGCGAATGCCACTCGCGATGGCCAAATTCATTCCTTGAACATTTGGAGCAAGAACCGAGAACTGAGAAAAATGGGGTTCTTTTTTTAAGCCTTCGACGACCTCAAGTGAGTGATTCATTTGGGGCACCCAATGGGGTGATACAAATGCACCCACCTCGATTCGCTTTAGCCCTGCTTGGATCAGTTGATGAATCAAATTTGTTTTTTGCTCGATCGACAGATGTTTTGATTCATTCTGTAAACCATCTCTCGGGCCAACCTCGATAATTTCAATTTTTTTCATATGGGTTTTATAACGGCAAGAGTTTGACCGATTTGAACCTGATCGCCCACTTTACAAGAAATAAATTCGATAATGCCTGGACCGGTGCTTTCGAGAGTGTACTCCATCTTCATCGCCTCCATCACAATAATGGGTTGACGTTCCAAAACTCGCATCTTCGATTGCGCAAAGATTTTTATAATTTTGCCCGGCATCGGGGCCTTGATATTGGAGGCTTGTCCAGGCGCTTTGGATTTTTCTGCAGTCTCGACATTTTTTTCGACCGCAAAAGTTTTTCCGTTAAAATGAAACCAAAGAACTCCATTGATTTTTTTTGTCGGAATAAAATAAGTGCGTCCTTCAAATTTTATTTCCAGCTGTAGCTCCAAGGGCTTTGTTGTGTGACCTTGTCACCCATAAAACCGTCGAGCTCAAGTCCAAGCTCAACTTCAAATCGACTCAAAGCTTCGGGCTTTAAGCCCTCTGCAAAATGGGATTCAATAAATCGTGTTGTCATCACGCCATCAATAAATTCAGGATGACTCAACATTTTTTGTAGGAATGGAATATTTGTTTTAATCCCGAAAACAATTGTCTCTGATAAAACATGCCTCATTTTTTGAATCGCTCTGAGGCGTGTTTCATCAAACACCACAACTTTTGCAATCATTGAATCATAAAACGAAGTGACCTCATCGCCTTCTTCAAAACCAAAATCAAAACGTCGACCCGCCCCTTGCGGAAAAAAGCTATATCCGATCACACCAGTTGATGGGATACCATTGCGAAAAGGATCTTCGGCATATAGCCGGCACTCAATGCTATGGCCATGCGGTTTCAGATTTTTAAAATTTACCGAATCGCCTTGAGCGGTTAAAATTTGTGATTTAACGAGGTCAATCCCCCAAGTGAATTCGGTCACAGGATGCTCAACTTGAAGTCGGGTGTTCATTTCCATAAAGTAGAATTGATGATCCTGAACCAAAAACTCAACTGTTCCGGCACTTTTGTAGCGGGCCGCCTCGGCCAACATGGTCGCCGAGTTATAGAGTTGTTTTCGTATGTAATCATCAAGCGCAGCGGCCGGTGCTTCTTCAATAATTTTTTGATGTCGGCGTTGGACCGAACATTCGCGATCACCCAAAGCAAAAATATATCCGCTGGCATCACCAAAAATCTGGACCTCAATGTGCTTTGCCCGATCTAAATATTTTTCGATAAAAATATGATCAGATCCAAAACTGCTTAAGCCCTCACGTCGAGAGGACTCGATGGCCGACAAGGCCTGATCCATTTGGCGAATCACTTTGAGTCCACGTCCGCCGCCGCCGGCTGCGGCTTTTACAATAACGGGTAAACCAATTTCTTTTATTTTTTGTAAAAGAGTGGCATCGCTTTGATCAGAGCCCTCATAGCCGGAAATGATCGGAATTTTTAAATTTCGCGCCATCTTTTTTGCAGAAATCTTGTCGCCAAAAATACGAATGCTCTCAGAAGAGGGACCAATAAAAGTCACACCCGCTTTTTCAAGACCTGCGGCAAAATCGGCGTTCTCAGATAAAAAACCAAATCCGGGATGGAGCGCATCTGCACCTGCCGCGAGCGCACCATTGATATTGGATTCAATATTTAAATAACTTTGTTGAACTGGGCTTGGGCCGATACACAATCTCTCATTGGCCATACGATAAGCCCGAGTTTTGATATCGGCTTCCGAATGAAGCAAAACAGTCTCAATGCCAAGCTCATGACAGGCTTGCAAGATTCGAACGGCCACTTCGCCCCGATTGGCCACAGCTATTTTTTGAAATGCTAACTTTGCCATTGAGGCTTTCGCTTTTCGAAAAAGGCGTTGAATCCCTCTTGGCCTTCATCACTGGTGCGAAGTTCGGCAATGAGTTCGGTGGTTAATTTTTTAAAACTCTCGACCGGCAAAATATGATTGCAAAGAGTTTTGGTTTTGTTCATCGCACTAGGGCTATTTTTTTTAATTTGGATCAGAGTGTCTTCAAGCCAAACCTCATCGCCGATGGCTTGAACCAATCCGGATTGCAAAGCTTGATGAGCATCAAAGCTTCGACCCGATATCATCATCGCCCGGGCAAAGCCTGGATTCATTTTTTGTAAAACAAATGAACTAATCACCGCAGGCGCAATTCCCAAGCGCACCTCTGAAAAACAAAATGTGGTGTCTGGTGATGCAAGAGCCATATCGCTTGCCGCAATTAAACCTAAGCCGCCGCCAAAAATTGCGCCATGAACAAAACTAACCACCACAGCCTTACAATTTCGAATCGACTCAAACAGTCCAAAAAGTTTTTGGGCCTCTGACAAATTATCTCCATAACTTTGATCTTTTGAATTTTTCATATCGTCAAGATCTGCACCTGCGCAAAAAGTTTGGCCTTCACCTCTCAGCACAACTGCAGTGGCGGTGGTCGACTCAAAAATCTGGGTCAGCTCTTTGATCAGCTCAGAATTCAAGGCATTGCGCCGCTCGGGTCGACTGAGAGTCACATGCAAAATGGTATCAAACAATTGAGACTTGATCATCAGCTCACATCCGAAAAATTCCGTGTTTCAGTGGATCCCAAGATTTGTTCATGGAAGCACTTAAGCCCAAGGATAAAACCCGGCGGGTGTCCCGCGGATCAATGATGCCGTCATCCCACAGGCGAGCGGTAGAATAATAAGCCGAGCTTTCGTCTTCATATTTTTTTAAAGTTGGTTTTTTGAATTCCTGTTGCTCTGAAACATTCATCTCCAAACCTTTAAGTGCCAGCTGGTCTTTTTTGATGGTGAGTAAAACATTTGCAGCCTGTTCTCCTCCCATCACGCTAATTCGAGCATTGGGCCACATCCACAGCTGCCGAGGTTGAAACGCCCTGCCGCACATTCCGTAATTGCCCGCCCCATAGGAGCCGCCAATAATGACCGTAAATTTCGGAACCCGCGCGTTGCTCACCGCCATCACCATCTTTGCTCCATGTTTGGCGATACCTTCGTTCTCAAATTTTTGGCCCACCATAAATCCTGTGATGTTTTGCAAAAAAATCAGCGGAATATTGCGCTGATCACACAGTTCAACAAAGTGAGCCGCCTTGAGTGCACTTTCACTAAAAAGCACTCCGTTATTGGCGACGATTCCCACCGGATAACCAAAAATATGGGCAAAGCCGGTAACAAGAGTTGAGCCGTAACGACTTTTAAATTCATGAAACCGACTGCCATCCACAAGGCGCGCGATAATCTCACGCACTTCAAATTGAACCTTTGGATCTCGGCTCACAATTCCATAGAGATCTTCAGAAGAATACAACGGCTCAACCACTGACTCGGTCACAAGCTGCACCGGTTTTTTACGCTTCAAGGTTGCAACAATTTGGCGAGCAATTTTAAAAGCCTCGCTCTCGCTAGAGGCATAATGATCGGTCACACCACTAATATCGCAGTGAACTTTTGCTCCGCCCAGATCTTGGGCCGAGACTTCCTCGCCCGTTGCGGCTTTAACCAGGGGTGGGCCGCCTAAAAAGATTGTGCCGTTTTCCTCAACAATAATATTCTCATCACTCATTGCGGGAACGTAGGCTCCACCTGCGGTGCAACTCCCGAGCACAACCGAAATTTGGGCAAGACCTTGCGCCGACATTTGGGCCTGATTATAAAAGATCCGACCAAAATGATCACGGTCAGGAAACACTTCAGATTGCAGAGGCAAAAATGCGCCGCCACTATCAACCAGATAAATACAAGGCAAACCATTTTCGCTTGCGATCTCTTGAGCGCGTAAATGCTTTTTTACGGTCATCGGAAAATAGGTCCCACCTTTTACTGTGGGATCATTTGCAACGATGATGATCTCGACTCCGCACACCACACCAATACCGGTGATCAGACCCGCAGCTGCGGCTTCGTCATTATAAAGACCATTGGCCGCAAGACTCGAAAATTCCAAAAATGAAGATTGAGGATCGCACAATTTTTGAATGCGCTCGCGCACAGAAAATTTATTTCGGCTTTTGAGTCGATCTAAAGTTTCAGCTGAGGGCTCATTTTTTTTAAGATGTTCATTGAGATTTTGAACCTGCTCGAGCATCGCTTGGCGATTCGAAGCGAATAAATCAGAGTTGCGATCAATACGTGTTTCTAAAATACTCATTGGCGTTCAACCTTAATCACTTCGGTGCGCTTAAGCGAGCAAAAAGTCGGGTGTGAATTTGTAAGATGATTTGCCCAACGATCAACCCTTCGCTTGTCCTTAAACTCCACATCATTTCTATCGGACCTTTAAGGTCGGTCAAAAGATCTTCACGCTCCTGCGCCAAAAGTCGGTAAGTTAAATTAAATTTGGAATTTGCGATTTTGCTCTGCACTCGGATGTCTTTGATTTCAAATTGTGGCAAAAACTGCGACCAAAATCGCTGGGCCAAAATCTCAGCAATCAAGACAGTTGTGGCAAGCGAGGCCGATCGACTAAAATGACCACCGATTTTTTCAAGCGAATCATTTTTTAAAATAAATCCGGTGGCCAAAAATGCAAACTCTCGGGTTAATGATGCAGGGCTTAACAAAGAATTCAAACCGAAGCGCTTCATAGACTCATAGGCATACTCCAGTTTATAACTTGAAAGAAATGAAATACCTTGGCCCACTCGTCCTTATTTTATTGATGTGTTTATCGTGGAAGCTTGCAAACTTCGAGAGTCCAATCTCTCAACAGGTGCATGTTTCTATTCAACAAGATTTAAAAAAAATCATTAGCGATTACATTCAGCAAAATCTGCCGAACTCAAAAGATCTTCGCTTTGATCGCTTTTGGACAGAGACGATGTCGCTTGATAAAGTGAAAGCCTCTTTTTTATATTCCTTTGAAGATACCACCGAGGCCTCGGGTCAAGCCCGGGTCCAGGTCGATGGGTACGCCATTTTAAATCGCGATAAGGCAAGCTCTGATGACAAAAAAGAAACCTGGAGTTTTGATGAACTCTACATTTCAAATAGTCAGATCGAGTTTAAAGATCCAATGACCATAACCCCAGATAAATCCGAGTGAGTCACTATCTCAGCCTCGATGAAGAGGGTTATTTTATGTCTCAAGGGTTGCGCTGGGATCAAGCTGAGCCCGAAATGTTTGAGAGTCTTAAGCGGACTTCAACCGGTGCATTTCAAGTCACATTAAAAAATGAAGACTATTTGCTTGAGGCTTTTGACCAACCCTTGGTGGTTCAAAATGTCGAAATTAAAGATCGGCTTGAGTTGCAATTTCCCTATGGATTTAAGGCCACTGCCGATTTTAAAAGCTTGAGTTGCGATTCTTTTGATCGCTTTCATGGATTAACAGATCAAGGTTTTCCATTTGTTTTTTCGCGCAAGGCTCAGGCCCAACTTTTTAATTTGGCAGAAGATTATGACGATGATTCGCTTACTTTTAATGGCCACAAGTATCAGCTTGAGCCTTGGCTGGTTGAAGATCAGACCGTCATCAAGAATGATTTTTGGGATAAGCGATACTCGAGCGGCGAGACCCAATGGAATATGAGCGAGCCCCATCCTGGTCTTGTTGATGCTTTGCCCCAGTTAAAACTTCCGCGCAGCCGCATTGGAATCTTGGGTTGTGGCGAAGGTCATGACGCCGCCTTTTTGGCAAAGTCGGGGCATCTTGTGACCGCTTATGATTTTAGTGATGAGGCTTTAAAAAAAGCACGCGAACTCTACGGCACAATTCCAGGTCTTACTTTTAAAAAGGCCGATGTGTTCGAGATGAAAGAACGCGAATGCTTTGATGTGATTTTCGAACACACATTTTTTTGTGCGATCCCACCTTCAAAACGCGAAGAGTTAATCGCTCTTTGGCGTCAATTGCTGACACCGTCTGGTTATGTGCTCGGCATCTTCTTTGTGGTAGAAAAACGCAAAGGTCCGCCGTGGGGTGCAACCGAATGGGAACTCAAGCGTCGGATGCAAAAAAAGTTTGAAGCTTTGTATTGGAATCGTCTGCGCGTGGGCCCCCGACTGGGTCGAGAGCTCATTATGTTAATGCGCAAAATCTAAAGTTTGAAATAAAAATTCATACTCAAGAGCCTCGTTTGCCGCTTTATCTTTAAGAAGCATATGGCCACCATGACCGCCCTCGGTCTCTTCATGATAATAAAATTTTGATTTTAACTCCTCAAGCCGTGCCGCAAACTTTCGAGCATGTAACGGATGGACCCGATCATCATGCAGCGAACTTGCAAGGTAAGTGGGAGGATATTGCACATCGGATTTAAGATGATGGTATGGCGAATAAATATAATTTGTTTTCTGAGGATCGCCGTACTCATCCATCCAGCTCGCACCGGCCAAAAACAAATTGTAGCGCAGCATATCTGTTAGTGGAAACAGCACCAGACTTGCCCCAAAAAGCTCAGGCCTTTGAGTCATCGCCGCAGCTGTGAGGAGCCCCCCATTACTGTACCCCCGAATTGCCAGCTGATGAGGTGTGGTCAAATTTTGGGCGATCAGATCTTCAGCAACAGCAATAAAATCATCATATGTTTTTTGTTTATTTTCGCGCTGAGCCGCCTCATGCCACTGCGGTCCAAATTCTGATCCACCACGAAGATGGGCCAAAACATAAGAGCCCCCGCGCTCGAGCCAGACCTTGCCCAACACCGCGTCGTACTGGGGCCACATCGCAGACCCGAATCCCCCATAGCCGGTCAACAAAGTGGGCCTTGACCCTTTAGCCGACTTTCCTCGAACGAGTTCATAGGGAATATGTGTTCCGTCTTTCGATAATGCCGTACGCATTTCAACTTCAAAGTGAGCTTCAGAAAATTCAGAAGGATTTTTTTTAATCAATGTGGTGGTCAGATTGGGATGGAGTTGATCGAGTCGATCTGGTTTTAAGAATCCTTTTGAAGAGATCCAAATTCTCTGATCACGAGGATCGGTGGATAAGGGCATCAAGTCTACGGTCTCACCTTTTTCGAACTGCTTTTCTCTCACGACCAAAAAATCTTTAAGCTTACCAATGCGAAAAGTTCGCACCCGAAATCTAAGATTTTCGGTAATCAGAGCGTAAACATAATCATCTGAAGTTTGAATATCTTGAAGCGACATCAAATCACTCGGTTCAAATAAAGATTGAAGTTTTTGGGGCTTTTCTTTTCCTAATGATTCAAAAAGATCAAAGGCAATCAAACTTCCGGCTTTAAAATTAAGGTATTGTTTTTTAAGGCGCACAAGCCCCCGACCTTGGGGCGCATCCAGCAGCTCGGCATCCGAGGGAAGTGGAATGGGCTCGATTTTACCTGTCTCTGCCTCAAGCAAAAAATAGTCGTGATCAAAAAAAGTGCGATGCTTTTCGAGAACAAAATAATATTTATTTTTAATCCAGACCGGATACATCGAAGATCGTAAATCTTTTTTTCCAACCGTGATCAAAGTTTTGGCTTCCGCCAGTTTTTGACCGCGCTTGAGCAGTCGGACCTCTGCTGGATAGCCCGACTCGGTCATAGTTTGGGGGCCAAAATCGGTACTCACCAAAACGGTGCTTCGATCAACCCACTCCACCTGATTTTTAGCAGCGGGCATATCAAAACCTTCGTTCACAAAACTTTTAGTGTCGACATCGAATTCTCTGACCGTAGTGGCATCCTCGCCCGAATGGGAAAGACTGATGAGGCAGCGTTTAAAATCTGGAAAAAGACATTTGGCTTGATCAAAATTCCAGATCTGATTTTCTTTTTTTGAAAGCTCTAAAAAATCAATCAAGACTTCCCACTTGGGCTCGGGCTTACGATATTCTTTTTCTGTAGCTCTGCGCCACACCCCTCGCGGATAGGTCGCGTCTTGCAAAAAGTTATAGGCAAAACCGCCACGAAAGCGTGCAAATCGAATCTTTTTTTGCTCGTTGAGTATTTTTAAAATTTCATCTTGGATTTTTTTAAATCGCTCAGACTTTGCAAGCGAATTTTCGGTTTCGGTATTGTGCTGCAGTACCCATGCGCTCGATTTTTGTGAATCAAGCGATTCAAGCCAGGCGAAGGAGTCATCTGTTTTTTTGGGGTGAGTCGCGCATGACAAAAGAAAAAAGCTGAGAACAATAATTTTGACCATTTGAAATCATAGGCATAGCTGATAGGGAAAATAAACAATCAAAATTTTACTAATTTGGTACAATCAATGCTGAACCAATTGCCGAAGAGTTATCGTCGGTAAAATTTTGCGAGCTTCCACCGGCAATCGTTGAAATGATTCCAGTTTTGGCTGAAACCTGGCGGATCCGCCCACTTGTGTAATCGATTAAAATAAGATCACCAGCCGAATTCAATTTTATATTCGAGGATTGTATTGTTGCTTTGTTCGCAAAATCATTGTCACCCGATGTTCCTTTGACTCCTGTACCAACAACTGTCGAAATTTGATAAGCTTTGCTGTCAACGGTACTCAGTTTTCGAATGACGGCATTAATGGCATCAAAAATAAAAATGTCACCTTTCGAATTTATCGCTAAATAAGTAGGTGAATTCATTTGTGCCAAAGCTGATGCTCCTCCATCGCCAGAATAACCAGCCTCGCTCGTTCCAGCAATCGTTTCAATTTTTCCCGTGCTCGATAGGATTCGGCGAACAACATTATTGCTTGAATCTGCAATCCAAAGATTGTTTGCACTATCAAAAGCAAGCCCGGTTGGAGAATTTAAGCGAGCGTTGATCGCAAGACCGCCATCTCCTGAATATCCAAAGGTGCCATCGCCAGCGATTGTTGTGACGACATTATTACTGAGATTCAGTTTTCTAATCACCGAATAATCTGAATCAACAAAATAGAGATCGCCGCTCAGATCGAATGATAAATCCCATACGCTTCCGATTTGTGCTTGAGTTCCAAGTCCTCCATCACCTGAATATCCATCCGTGCCGTTACCAACTACGGTTGAGATCATTCCAGCTTTGTTGACCTTAAGAATGCGTCGATTGCCGACATCCGAAAAATAGAGTTCACCCAATGGAGAAACCACGACTGGACCCGGGCCATTGATCACAGATTCAGTTGCCTGTGTCGCTTTTGGGAAAACCCCATGAAATATTCCGGCAACTGGCGATATCAAACCTGTTTGAGCATTGATTCTCACAAGCACACGATCGGGATTAACAATAAAAACAAGATTATCATCTGCATCGATAACAACAGGATTTGAATATCCAACATTCAAATTTTTAGGCGATCCAAACATCAGCATATTCAACGCAACAAATGGAAAAACGCCGCTGATTGTATGAACTAAATTGGAGTTTACATCAATTTTGCGAATACTATATTGTCCCAAGGCGCTAAAATAAATATTGCCGGCTCGATCTACTGCAAGACTCGCAATTTCTCCTAATATAGTTTTGTTTGCTGGGTGTCCATCTTCATTGATCCCATCACTTGAAGCTGATCCAGCGTAAGTCGTCATTATGCCAGTTACTGAATCTACTCGTCGAATTTGATAATCTGCGATCAAAAGATTACCTCCCGGATCGAAGCTTAATCCATGTGGGATACTAATTGAGCTTTGGGTTGCTAAAACGCCGTCATTATTTCCATCAAACTCTTTCCCTGTTCCGGCGTAAACACTCAGTATCCCAATTGGAGTGACCTTTAAAACACGAGCAGTTATCCCATCGGCTATAAACAAATTTCCTAACGTATCCACCGCAATTGCGGCAAACTCATTGGTGAAGCCGGTCGCTGTTGCCGACATCCCATCTTGCACTTGAGCTAATGCGGCGGAATTTCCACCAGCAAAGGTTGTGATGACTCCAGTTTTTCCGTCAACTCTACGAATTACTAAATTCTTGCTGTCGCAAATAAAAACATTGTCCTGTTGATCTACCGCAAGACAGGTGGGCGCAGATAAAAGGCTGAGAGTTGCGGGCCCTCCATCCCCAGAGTAACCGATCTTATTTGTTTGACCCGCTACTAAGGTAAGTTTGTTTGTCGACTTTTCTATTTTATAAACAACGCTAAGCCCATTATCTGCCAAAAACAAATTGCCGTTCTTGTCGTAGGCAGTTCCCCAAGGGTTACTAAAATTTGTCTGAAACGCCGAACCGACGAGACCTGCAACGGTTTGAAGAGTCCCGTCGCGACTATTGATTCTTCTGATGGTATTGGTGCCGAGTTCAGAAAAATAAAAGTTGCCTTGAGTATCAAAACGCTGAGTCGAAACTTGCCAGGGTTGGTTTACAAAAGCAGAAGAGGATTGATCTAAGCTCATTTTCATAGCGCCAAAACCTGAAGAGCAGTTTTGGAAACACACCCCAATCAGAGTGACAAACAGTAAAAGCAAAGCAAATTTGAGTTTGCTGTTTCGATATCGAATTGCCATTAGAACTTTTCGGATTCAAAGGGGTAAATCTTAATGAGCGATCTGTCTCGTATTGAAACAAGTGTTGCTTAAAAATAAAGGGCGAAAGCTTTTAAGCCCTCGCCCTTAAGTTCGTACAACTATAAGCCGGATTCTGTTGGCAAAAGCGTTAAACTTTTGCTGATGCTCATTCATCTGAGAAAATCATTGCTGATTTCCTTAAGCGATCGACCCGAAAACTTCGTACTGGCCGTACATGTGTTTTCCTATTTGATCTTGCTCCGCGCAGAGTTTGGCTGTTTTCACTCCAGCGGCTCCCAAACTATCTCCCGTTCCCAATAGTAAGATCAAAGCCCTGGACATTCTCTCTGTTCCACTGTTCCTCACCTTACGGTGGAGGGGCGTTACCCCCTGCGCTGCCATGTGGAGTCCGGACTTTCCTCTCCGTTGAAGGAGCGAACATCCATCGGACGAACGCTCTTTGCTATCATGATTTACTTTTTGTCGGCAAGCTTTTGGCCTTTTTGCCAGATGCAATCTGCACCGGTGAGAACTAAATCTCCAGCTTGGCTTGGACGGATGACGACGCTGTCTGCTTGCCCATCTAAAATCGCCACTGTTGCAATTCCAGTAGCGCTACCCGCAGGCTGTCCCAATTGCGACAACGTCGTCATTTCATTTGAGCTTAAATCTTTTGTTGCACAAAATTTTGGAGCAGCACCGTGGTGGACTTTTGGCACATCCCCAGCATTTTCAACCACCAAGATTTGGTGCTCAACACCATCTTTAGCAAATCGTGGATTTTCAAAATGCACACTGTATCTTTCGAGTTCGCTAATTTTTTTCCAACGCAAAACAAATGTTGCAGCTTCTTTGCGGCCCGAACATCGCACATTTTTGGCCGTTCTTACAATGTCGCCATTATCAAGAGTCCAGCTGTAGGAACCAACCGAGCACTGATCATAGGGCTTAAAGTAATTGGCGGTACGTTCTGTTGAGTAATTCAAAACAAACTGGCCGCTAACTATATTGTATTTATTAACTTCAACCAATGCAGAGCCGTCGAAACGAAAGTTCTGCTGGGGCAGCATCGAGTTTTGCCCGATGGTCGCAACAGGATAAGAATTAAACTGAATCTCATTGTATTTGCCGTTAGCATCGAGAGGAGCTTCGTTAAAACGAAGGGTTTCGCATCCTTGCTGAAATACAGCAACTGCAGAATTGAACTTTTCATAACGAGGATTGTCTTTAAGTCCTACCATAGCCCAATCAGAATTATAGACGCCGGTAAAGTTTGGGCAGTCTTGGGCAAGGGCAAATTGAGAGAGTAACAGAGTAAATAAAATCACTTTTTATCTCCAAGTTTCGAAAGTCCATCTTCAAAACTATTACAAGGTGATCTTTTGCAAGCTGCCGGCCACCTCAGTTGCTCATTAAAATAGATCCAATGGGTTTATGCCTGACTAGCTTCTAGGCGCAAAAGGTAAATTTTTACCGGTTAACTTTTTTGATAATGGCCAAATTAGGGCACCCCAAATGAACATTCTGCAGCCAAATCGGCGCCAAACTCTATTTATTTAGAAATGAAGCTGGAATCAAACCTGCTATGTATTCGTTTGTAATTATCCGTTTATTTTTAATGAAACCAATTTTCCAAAGTAAAGGAAGGAAAATGAAACTAAAACTACTTATTACTGGTCTTGCCGCAACTGTTGCAGTTGTTGCCTGCTCGAGTAAAGACAAAGCTCTTAAGCCACTCGTTTCTCCCTCAAGTTCTGCGACAACAAATTCTGTTCAGGACAAGAGCGTAGAAGCTATGAACCCAACCGAACAGGTTCAGGGTTTGGATGCTATGACAATGAGCTGGGATGACGGCGATGCTAAGAAAGCTTATCAAGAAAGACTAAAGGGTTTAAACGTAAGAATCCTTGTTAACGACGATATCCAAAGCGTTTTGAAACAGGAAGCTTCGGAAAAACACTCGAAGTGCACAATTCTCGCTGTTGGAACACACCTTGCCGCTGGCGATCAGTTGTTTATCAAAAGTATGGTTGGCGAAAAAGTTTTTGATTCTTCAGAAGGATCACACATTGGTGACGCTTCAGTTTTAAAACAAAACGAAGGTAAATTGAAAGTTGAATTCACTCTTGCCAAAATCGGCAAAGATGGAACTCCAACTTCTGATAAATCAGTAAACAATGAATTGACCCTCCGATGCATTAACGACTTTTCGGTAATGACTTTCGGAGATGTATCAGCCGCTTTGAATAACAAGCTGTTGTTTTTCTCTGCTAACTAATCTTAATTTTTAAAGGATCATCCTTCGGGATGGTCCTTTTTTTTGCCCAATTTTCCATGGAAGGAAAATGCGATGAGACTTAAATTTTTAATGGTCAGTGTCTTGGTTTTAGCAGCCTGCTCAAAGCAGCAACAAACAGCTAAACCCATTGATCTTGATACGGCCACTGACTCGATGGACTCTGCCCATTTTAATGTTCTCAATGCGATGACGCCTGCTTTG
Organism: Bdellovibrionales bacterium; assembly: GCA_965199825.1. GTDB lineage: Bacteria > Bdellovibrionota > Bdellovibrionia > Bdellovibrionales > UBA1609 > CBDATP01. The sequence continues at coordinate 696,012 of OZ241329.1, forward strand.
TTTGACCAAAATCTGGTCGCCGAATTCAAAACACAATTATCTGACCTTGCACCTCGCGGATTGGTCTCGGGCGACATCCGTCGCAACCTGGACTTAAATTCTCCCTGTAAAATGACCGCTGTGGGCAATAACATCCAAATGAGTGATCTCTTATTTTTTGTTGATCAATCGGGATTTAGAGATGGCGATCTTCATGTCAGTTATAGACTGAGCAAGATTGATCCCGACTTAAAAGACGAATCTGGAAATCCCATAATTTCAACTGCAAAAGATGAAGTCTCTTTCACTTGTACTAATGATGGCTCGTTTATGAGCTTTGGTGAGATCACTCAAAGTTTAAAGGGCAATTTGAACTTTATCTCACTCAAATAAACAAAATTTGTCACTGGCTTTTGAAAAATTGAACTGCCTAAAATTCCCAAAACGCATACTGAGCGAGATGGGGTTGGAACCAATCCTGCTCAATAAAACGCACTAACAATTTCTACGGAAGGAAACTTATGAACGTTAAACTCATTCTTTCTGGTCTACTGGCTGCGACAATGATGTCGGCATGCTCAAGCTCTGATCAGAAAACAAAAGCTGTGGCCCGTGTCGGTAAAACAGACACAAACAGCGTATTGCTCAACAGCTTAAATGGAGTTACCCCTGCAATGTACGATGAAGCCGAAAAAGCTGAATTTGCTAGATCTTTAAATGACCTCGCTCCACGCGTTGTTGTTTCATCGACTGCAAAAGTAGATGAGAAATCGGTTTGCTGGATTCGCGATGTCGGATCTGATATCAAAAAAGGTGATACTCTTTTTATTGATATGACAAAGACCACCGCTTTGCGGGATGGAAAATTGGTTGTTGAATACGTTCTTACCAAATCTAGCCCAGAACTCGTTGACGATACCGGTCGCGGTGTACAGTCTTCGACTAAAAACGAAATGACTTTGGGTTGCTCAAGCAACGGCTCTGTTCTTACCTTTGCTGATGTCAGCAAAGCTTTGAATGGCGCTTTGACTTTTGTTTCAGGTAAATAATTTCTTTCAAGACCGCCTTTACCGGCGGTCTTGCCTTTTTAATTCCCACCGCTTGATCTGTTTGTTAAAACAACTTTGTGATAAAAATAATCTGCTTCTTATTTGTGATCTCGTCTTCTTCTTTTGGCCAACTTGTGTCCGAAGAGCCCCCACCCGATTCAACTGGACCCAAAATATTAGTCGCCTCACCACATCATCAATTTCAATGGTGGATCGATTCTCAAAATCGCTTGGCAAATTTTCGCCGTTGTGAAGTCTTGCCCAACCAAAACATTCGCTGTAATGCCCCTGTTCTTTTGCGCGGAATTCCTCCCGCAGAGCTGCGAACGATGATTAATTTTTATGCCGAACGTTTAACTAAACCATTGAGCGAAAGCCTTAAAAGTTATGCACTTGCTGCAACTTCCCTTACCGGAACCGCAGCGCTAGTCGCGGTGAGTAGTCAGATTCCCGAAAATTTTGTTAAGCGGATTTTGCGTGGCAAAACTGTTGCGATTGGAACTGTCATTACTGTCGTTGCGGTGGTTGGTTATATGGGTCTTGGGTTTTATCGTAATCATCAAGACAGAATTATTATTCAAGCCTTCTCTGACGCGACAGAAAAAGACCCTAAAGTTCCTCCGCATATCTTTTTGACCAATGACGGTTTATTTAAAGAATTTTTCCGCACCTTTCGTTTGATGCTCCAGGACTACACACATGGTGGTGGTACCTTTTACGAAGATGGGAATCTTATTTTTCAATAAAGGAGAACTGATATGATCAAGCGCAAAGCCAACGTCACATGGTCTGGCACAGGCAAAGATGGCAAAGGGCAAATCTCAACCGAGAGTGGTGCAATCAAACAAGTCCCATTTACCTTTAAAACTCGTTTTCAAGGCGAAAAAGGCACCAATCCCGAGGAGCTTATTGCAGCCGCTCACGCTGGATGCTTTTCGATGGCACTCGCATTTATGCTCAGTGGTGAGGGTCATACACCTGAGTCCATTGAAACCTCGGCTGCAGTCTCGATGGAAGAAAAACCCGAAGGTTGGACGGTGACCGAAAGTCTTTTGACCTTGAAGGCATCCGTTCCTGGTCTGGATGCCAAAGCAATCAAAGAATTTGCCGAAAAAGCAAAAGCGGGTTGCCCGATTTCACGCTTGCTCAATGCTAAAGTTGGGCTTGAGATCGTGTAATAAAAAAAAGTCTTCCAGCCTTCAAAGCTGGAAGACCACAATTTACCTTTTGGCTTTACACGCGTCAGAAGCCTCGACAGATACACCTTCCACAGTGCCCCCACCTTTAATGGTCTTCACACACGATTTCACTTCCATTCCTTTTTTGCCCGCTGCCCGACAAGCCTCGCGCACCTCTTTACAAGGCCCGCCTTTTGCGAATGCCATAGAGCCCGAAATCATGATTGCAGTTAAAATTAATTTTTTCATTTAAAGTCCTCCATGAGCTGTGAAGTTATCTTCATTTGTTATCCTTACGATAGTTTGTTCATCTGCTTCTTCAACAAAAAAAGGAGATTCACATGAGTCTAGTTACAGATATTATTCACAAGATTTTTGGAACACAAACAGCGACCGCAACCTTGCCTAGTCAACCTTTACCAGCCACACCACCTGCGGTGAATGTCGATGAAATTTTATCGGGGCTTGCAAAAAAACATACCGAGCGTTTGGACTGGCAACATTCGATTGTTGATCTGATGAAGGTGTTGAATATGGATTCAAGTCTTCAAAACCGAAAACAACTTGCAAAAGAATTGGGTTACACCGGCAGCCAAGATGATTCGGCAACAATGAACAAATGGCTACAAAAACAGGTTTTGAGCAAAATTGTCGAAAATGGTGGAAAACTTCCTGAAGAGCTTTTGCACTAATTGAACCACGAGATATTTTCGCCGATTTTTATTTTATCGGTGTAATTCTCAAGTTCATCTAACCAGTGGCCGTGAACCAAAATTTTGGCAAAACTCAATGTGTTGATCTCGTTGAGTTGAATGATTGTCAAAAAGGCGGCCACTGTATTTCGGGCTAACATCAAATTTTCTCTTGAATCCAAATCCAATTTTTCAAATCGACTTCTCCACCGCAACACTTCGGCTTCTGAAATATTCAATGTTACCAGTGTTGGCTCGATGACTTGCCTTAAAAAGGTGCCCAACGCTTTTCTTTTGGTCAAAACCGACTGATGCCAGTAGTCCACAATAAATTCGGCAAGGACCGAATTCGCCGCAGTATGAATCATATCAAAGTAAGCTTGGGTCTGATCTTCGCTCATTGACGGATTGCCCTGCGGCCGGTTCTTAATATAGCGGTAGGCCGCCTGCACTACGACATCCTTTGGGATGTAAACCGAACCATCAGACTCCATCGCTCGCAAAGAAAAAAAAGCGGAGTCTGCAATGAGATACATTGCTTCAGTTTGTTTTTTGATCACCACCGCATGTGAGGCACAATCCTCCACATTTTTTTCATAGCGAATATTGAGTCCGCACAATTTAACGAACACCGAATGATTCAGGCTTAAGCCCCTTGCGATCGCTGCCGAAATCTCTTGAGGATCAAGAGCCAAAGTTTTTGTAAGCGGTGATGAAGGGGCCTCGACCTGGTGGTCACACTTTCTAAAATTCACCGCTTGAGCCAGAAAATCCAAACCGTTTTTTGATTTTTTAGCAAGGGATTCGAGAATCTGTTTGGTATTTTTTAATCGATACTTGTCCAACTCATGATCGGCGCTGGATTCAAAAAAGATATGCTTTGACTGATAGCTGTTAAAAAATGCAGGCAGCATCTCATCAAGATCATAGGCCAAGGGATTTAAAATCTTTGATCGATTGATCAAAAATAGATCTTTTTCGAGAGTGCAATGAGCGGCGGTAAAACTTTTTTTGGCTGGAAGATAAGGAAATTCTTGATGGGATCCATCAAAAAAAATGTGAATATTTGAAGCTTGAATCTCGAAGTTTTGATTCAACTCATATTCGCGATGAGCACGAACAATCTCGAAAATCGAATACTTCCATTGGGCCGCATTGAGCGAGCACTCTTTACAAGTGGCATCCTTCATGAGTTGCTCCTCAGCAAAACTCATACAGAAAGGGGTGTAGGCTTGTCCGCGCAGCTTGAGTTCGTCAAAGGCTTGAGCCGCAATCCATACCCACAGAACAAAAATAAAAATTGCCGCCCCCTCAAATGTTGGTGAGCGACTTGATACGTCACAAACCGATAACAGCTGTTGTTTAAAATAAAATCATCGAAGCTTTTGAGATGACTGAAAAGCAAGAACGCACCAATACAATTATCTTTTTACTTATAGGGAGTATTGGCCTACCGATTTATTTGTATCAGTGGTGGGTTCAGTCTTCAAATGGTTGGGTTTGTTTTTCACGCCATGGAAATATTTTAGAATACACTTCGGTTTGTAAAACAAAAATATTTTTAGGATTGTTTTTAACCGGGATGGCGCTATTTTTATCGCTGCGAAAAATTCTTAAAACAAAATGATAAATTAGAAAACAATCGGATTAAACTTTTTTAATTTATTAATCAAAGGATTGCGATATTTTGACACAAAATCCTTCATCCGATCTTTTTCGGCTCTGGCTTGAATGAGGTACGCCTAGAATTCATCGATCACCAAATCTTCGTTTTCGATATTGTAGGCCTTGCCAATATCCAGTCATGGACTCCATTTGCTAACGAGATCGGCTCGTTTATTACATTGATTTGCGGCTTCATGTTTTTATCAAGGCACATAGCCCAGAACTCCTTCAACTGCAAAACCGTGTTGCAAACACTCATTTTGATCAAGAGTGTCCATATGTCCTGAATCACTTTTTATACAGCGGTAAAGTGCCTTCGACGCTTGCGGTGAACTTCCGTTTTGAACAAAACCCAAAGGGCCTTCGTTATCGTTGCCTCCACAATCATCGGTTGAAGAGGTAAAATGATCATCGGTTCCTCTGACAAGACATCGGTAAATGGTGTGTCGATCAGATCCCCCCACATTGAGTAAGCCTGTGAGTAGTCCATCCTCATTCCACTCTGCAGTCACATCGTTCAAATCGATTGCCGACAAATGATATAAGGTACCTGATTTAATCAAACGATAAAGAGGATGTACACTAAAGTCAGCACCGGTCGCGACGGGCGCAGGATTGTTGGTCGGTGGTGTGACAGTCGGAGGCGCACCGGGAGATGATGGATTAAACGTTTGATGCAAATTCTGAATGGCTTGGGTCACCTGAGTCACCGTTCCCACACTCACGTACATTCTAAAACTATAATCACCAGCTGGTGTGTCTGCAGTTCGAAACACCGCATTCCATTTCATCGTATCACCTGGAAATGAAAAGCGACCAAAGCCGGCTTGTGCGTAAGCGGCTTGAGGAAGATCGGGAGAATAAATTCCCATGGCGTAATTTTGATCAGAGGTTGAGAGAATCACAGGAATGGGTTGCTCTCCATTTTGATTCGATAATGCTCTTAGCGATGAAGATCGTGGATCGTATGTCCAAAATGTTGAAAATTGACTGGGCATATAACCGGTCAAGGCCTCAAAGGTCGCACTCGAATGATGAGCGGCCACGTGGTAGGTTACCAAATATTCGATCACATTGGATTGTCCGTTATATCCAATGGTCACTTGCTTGCTGATTTGATCATTTGATAAATCAGTTGTATTTAGTGCTGAAAAACCTCCGCCGCATCCATTGGGATAAGGCATTTGAGCAGGAGTCCAATAAGCCATTTGGGTTGTGGTTTTTAAAACGTTATTGTTTGCGCTGATTCCAAGGAGTTGACTAGTGGAAACTGTTCCATCAGTTGCCGACCCCGCTTCGGTCGGATTTAGACATTCCCCAAATCCATCAAAGCTCACTGCAGACTGAAGCTCTCTTCCATGATCGGTGCTGTTGATAAATTCTTTGTTATTCCAGGTGAGCGATGTGATAGCTCCGGCCATTTGCGAACTTGTTTTGATAACTAACGGAGATCCAAGTGCCACACCCGCAATCGAAGTATCGCCGCTGGATGCAACCGAAGAGGAGCTTAAACTCGAACTCAATGTCGCTTTCGAAATGCCCCGAAAAGCGGAGCAGCCAAAGATCACCGCAGTGAAAGAAGCAAATAGTATGAGTTTAGACAGAAAGTTCATCGCGTATCCCCCTGAGACTCATATAAATTGCAATTTCAGAGTGATTTCTTAGTGATAAGCTTTGAATTTGGACGGACAAAAATGTCGAAGAAGTAAAACTTGGATGATTGATTTACGCCGCAAAATGAGACGCCTCACTTTAAGCCACTTGCTTCAACATCAAGTTCAATCAAAAAAATCTTTTGAATCAAAAAGAGCTTTGGCCTATCACTAGATATGATCATTTTTATTTTATTGAGTTTTATGTGCTTAAAAAGTTTTGCAGGCGATTTTAAACTTACGATGCGTGACCAACGTCGGATCACTTTTGAATACAACGATGATTACTCACTCACGCCGTATGCCAAAAATAGACTGAGAAATTTTGCTGTGGTTGACCCTTTATTAGAAAATGACATCGCAATTATTTTTAGCGTTTTTTATAACACCCAAGTGATCGAGAGCAAATTTAAAGATTTACCTCTGACCACAATCGATTTTTTAAATGGACGAATCAATTTATTACCGGCCCATTTTTCAGACTACATCAAATCAACTTTAGCATCGGTGCAGCGACTTCGTTATCCAGAAAATCAGAAAGAACTTTCAAGATTCGTTCGTCAGTATCTGTCGCTAAAATTTGATTCACTCTCGAAGACCGCGTTGATTAGACCTCTTACCAATTCGCTTGCTTCGAGAGCTTCAGCTCGCCTGTTAAATTACTATTCGAATTCTTTATTTTGGCAAGTGCTCCAAGCGAATCTTAAAATGGGCTATCCAAATCAGGTAACGGATCCGACACAAGTCAGATCTTTGATTGAACAGCTGTTTAAGATCGACCAACCTTCGGACTCAGTGGATTGTATGCGCCTGTTGGGGTCAGCTTAGTTTTATTGTCCACCATTTTCTTTTTTGCGAACAGAATTAAATAAAGGCTGCATGGAAGTGAACTTTGAATCGTTCATGTAATTAGAGTCAGTATTAACCATAGTTTCAATAATCTGAATTGAAGGACCCCGTTCTAGGATAATTTCGCTGTAGTTTCCGTGTTGAAATGCTGACGCAACCGAATCTGTCCAAAGCTGCAAACCTCTTCGAAATTCCACGGTCAGCTCGATCAAAGTGGAAACCTTGAGTTCAAGAGCGTCTTTAGAGTCCTTATTTTCTGCATTTGAGTCTGACAATACGATGTCCTTACTCGATGGAAAATCATTTCGACAATGTTCATCAGCAAACGAATACTGCCAAGGCCAACCAGAAACTTTGGGAAGATCAATTTTTATTTTACTGCAAATAACATTAGCCTCATGGCTAAAATCCACTTTAATCTGACTCAGTTTGTTTAGATAATTTCTGATGCTTGCTTGCGCAAATCGAATATTAGGATTTTGGTCCACATAACTTTCCAGATAGCCCAAACCAAAAAATCGTACTAATAAATGCTTCCTTAGTAGAGGGCTCGCATTATTATAAAACTCAAGATAACGTTTCGGATTGCGAGCGATATTTGCCGTAATTTTGGCTTCACGTTCAATGATTTCGCTAAAGGAATAGGGGAGCTGAATACCAATTTGGATTGGTTCAAGACGATTCCACTCGATTAACTGATACTTATCGTTATTTCTTCCCAATTTAACTGCAAGTGATGAATTGAATTCATTGGTTAATTTTTGGGCCATACGAAGTTCGTCATCACTACAGGCGAGAAAAGCAGAGAGAGTTGACTCAAAATCATCTTGTTGGGGTGCAAAGTAAACTTTTTTGAACGTCTCATTTGAGACTATTCGTTGTAGGTCCTCATCTTGTTTTTGGTCAACAAATCGAAGAAACATTATTGGAGTTAATCCTGCTTCATGAGATTTGTTTATGAATTCCAAATAAATACTTTCATCGAAAGCATCTACTTGTATCATGTCACTATAGTTTTCGGACTGAAAACGACTTAATTCGTGATCCTTTTTCTGTACTAAATTTATCACATAACGAAATTTTAGTTTGTTTCTATTTTGATCCCCTTCACTTTGTGAGCTGCTCATGTGAGAGCGAAACAAATCTCCCACACTATCAACAATTTGAGAAAAAGAGATTTGAGCTGAATAAGGGACATCGTCCGGATTACCGGCGGCATTTCCGTTTTCCATTCCGAATTGCAAGTCCATGATTGAGAGATCTTCTAAAACACCTTCACGTTTATCCTTTTTGAGGTTGAACCTTTTAAATAAGTGAGACACCGAAAGTTGTGCTGATGCTAATAGGGTTTTACCTAAATCAATTTTATAATAAGAAGAGTCTTTGTACTTGGCATCGAACAATTGGTCTTTAAATAAATAATTTCGAAGCAACACGGCCATCAGCCACTCGTAACGATAAAGAACTAAACCATCTGTATCTTGATTGCGCGTGCCTTGCATCAGACGGGTGAGGTATTTGCCATCCCACACCGCGGCCTCCATATGATCACTTGTTAACAGCACAGAGAGTTGCGATCCTGTTGGGAGGCGATTCACATAAGGCTCAAGAAGCGCGATCAACAACATAGATTCGGCAACACAATTCCCACCCCATCCCATAAACGTAGATGTGAGATTTGGGTAATCCCGTTTGTAGTTATGTAGAACCGAACTAATTGCTAATTTTCTAATCTGATCTAATTTTGTTTGATCTAGAAGTTCGTTTCCTACAATACGAGAAACTTGAAATTTCAGTCGTTCATAACCGCCTTGAATAAAGTCCATCGCCAAAAAGTCATTTTTATCTCGGTGGTCAATACCTTTATATTTTTCGGTTTGGAAAAATATTAACCCGTAATCGATCTGAGTCTTTTTTTGAATATGATCACGGACAGAAGCTACGATCTCTTTAAGATCAGCAAGCTTAAAGTTTGGACGAAAATCTTTGTAATTTTCTAAACCGAAATTGTCTGGAAAGCTGGAATCAAAGGAATTCCATAGATTATTTAAAGTAAAAATCGTTGGTTCATAAGTCTCGGTTTTTGTGACCCCATTTTGTTTCTCATCTGCAAGATAAAGTAAACTTGATCCCAAGCCTCCCGCATGAAGACCAAGCGAAGCAAATGCGCTCCACTGCAATCTTGACCGATTTTTTAAAAATGGGCTAATCGATTTGAAACCGCGAATCAGTTTTGCAGGCACTGCTACTCGACTGATTTTTGATAAATTTGGCAACTGAAATAGCGATTTGCCTTTCAAAGCTACTGGGCCAGCAACTGTAGCAGCCAAAAGATCAAAAACAAAGCTAACAACCGTTGCAGATTTCTGAAATGAAATTCCTGACACAAGTTCACTCGCAGCTTGTCGGACCTCAGAGTTTTGATTTTTTAAAAACGGCGCAGCGATGACAAGTGTTAGATTATAATCTTGATCCGTTGTTAAAATATAAACAGCTGCCATTTGTAAGATAAATTTTAGACGTTGATTGAGGTCTGGAAATCTTTTTTCAGATATCAATACAGTGTCTAAGAACTGGCTTCGAGTTCCATTAAGATTGAGGCTCCCACGTGCACTTGGAAAATGATGAATCCCCGCCCATTTATAATAGTATTTTGCGAGATACCCCTCACTTTGTGCAATGGAACCAAAAATTTCTTCTGTGGTTTTAAAATGACCGGACTCGATGGCGTCGGACCATACTTTTAAAAAAGTTTGAATATAAGCTTTGTTGGCAAGTTGTTCTGGATCGTATGCTGTATCGTGACCCTCAAAATCTGCTGCGATAATGCCTTGGAAGAACGTGTGCGTGGTCTGCAGCTGCAAGTACGTATCAACCTGTGAAGCTTTAGCGGCACCGACTGATAATAGGCATAAAAAGACAATGATCTGCATAAGTTCTCCCCATATTCGGATTTGCAAATTGAAAGCCTCTTGATTGCGAGCACTTGTACAATAAATTTAAATGGTTAGTATCGAGTAAATCCCGTGTGACAAAAATTGTTTGACGTTGAAATAAGCTTTAGACACAAAAAATAAGGGGGTTTTATGAAGAGGTATTCGAAACAGATTACGTTAGCATTGGTAGGAGCAGCTTTGATTGTTTTTTTATGTAAACAAAAAATGATGGAGACGCAGAATTCGAGTTATAACTCAAGTCCAGGCACCGAGCCACACTGCCTAAAGGACAACAGCAATTCAGTAATTAATTTTGCTGCTTTTGTAGATCCTCTTATTGTAGCACAAAATGATCCAAAAATACGTCAATTAGAATTTAGAACAGTAGTAGTTTCGAATCGCGAAATTGATTCTATTTTAGGTATCATCGAAATAGATCTTCCGGGCGAAGAGAGTTGCACAGGTCCATCTACATCTCGTTATCCATACCCATCTGCCACATCATTTGAATATCAATCTCAATCGGCTAGTGGCGACAGGAATTGTTACAATCAAATTGCGCATTACTTTGTCTTTGAAGTTGAACTCAATGACGGAAAGAAAATTGCGCGTTATCGCACTGGCGATTATCGTTACAATGGCGGAGATATCAACTCAGTCTGGCAAACACAAAATGATAGCAGAGACATGTTGAGCCGGCTGCAATCGGTGGTCAATATCGCTTATAAAGTAAGAGATCGATGCAATTGATATCGCGATCCTACCCAAAACCCAAACCTTTGAAGAGGTAGGAGATCAATATGGCTGGCTTCATGCTATTCTTCACTGATGCAAAATATTTTTTTTATTTTTATTTTATGCAGTTCCTTCAGCTTTGCGGCTGATAACGGAAGCGGGACATCGCCCTTCACACCACAAGAAATCAAACAACGAGATCAAATCTTAAATCAAAAAAAAATTGCTTTCGTGATTGGCGGTGGTGGTGAGCCAGCAGGAGATAAAACGTTATTCGACACATCACTTCAAAATACTCTGCGCGCGCTCAAGGAAAGTAGCTATACCACTTTAGCAAGTTTTAATGGGGGCCACGCCAACACCGAAGCTATTTTAAACAATCAATTGCCCTCAGAGTTTTCAACCTTTACCAATCAAAATGTGTTGAGTCAGATTCATATTCTTGAATCTGTTATACAAAAAAATCAGCTTGCTTCGGGTGCTCAGTTGATTATTTTTATAAATGGCCATGGATTTCCAAAAGCCGATTCGGATTTGTCTCACCAAATAGCAACTGACGAAACTCCAAATAAAAATTTCCCGGTCGATGCGCTCACAAATCTGCAGGCTTTGGCCAAGAGCAAAAAAATCAAACTCGCCATCATAGATCAAGGTTGTTATTCGGGAGCTACCCAAGTGCTTGCAGACGACAACACCTGCGTCATCTCGGCAGCTTCGGCAACAACTGTTGCATATTCCGATTTTGGTCAAAAATTTGGCCAAGCGATGAAACCCGGAAAATCTTTAGAAGATGTTTTTCTCGAAACCCGGCGTGATTTAAAGCAACCAGGTCTGCCCGAAATAAGCACTCCTGCAGGAGAAGCCGCCATAAATTCAGTGAGCCAACTTCAGATCAATCTAGAGTCTTATGTTGGTGATGTTAAAAAACAATGTGATCCAATGAACCAAACTCAGTTGAGCAAAAATATTTCGGCGGTGATGGCTGCGGTTCAAACTGAAGTTCCAATGTCGAGACTCGAATCCTTCACACTTAAACGTCAATTTGAAATCAATCTTGCTTCTTACCAAAAAGCCCATCAAGAGGCGATCGAGCTTGCAAATTTTGCCGAAGAAGAAATTAAATTAGATCAACTTGAAGTGAGTCACCGTGATCTAGCCGAACTCGAATCACTTGTAAGGTTGGCAAAAAATAAGATCAATAAACTGGAGAAACCTGAGAGCAATTATTTCGCCTCCATCGTTGCTGGAGAAGATCGTTTAAGAGCCGAGCGCAGTCGACTAATCGAAAACGATCCAAAATTTAAAAATTATGTTGAAAAAACTAAGAGCGATCCATTTCATCTCTCGCAAGTCGATCAGAAGTTGTATGATCTTGCATCACAAATTTCTCCGACAGAACGCAAAATCTACGACATCGAATATCGAAACAATCTTAAAAAAGAAAGCAAATCCGCATGCTCCGATTTTATACTTTAGTTATTTTTTTACTCCTCCATTCCGTCGCCTTCGCAACCGAAAAATATCGAGTGGTCGGACAACTCAAAAAAGGATCACAGATTGTCGTTTTTGAAAAAACAATAAGTGAAAGAACTCTCGAAATCGTTTTTCCAAAAAACGTAAAGCGCGGAAAGCTCATGGCCGCGGCACAAATACTTTCGAATTCGACCGTCGAAGCTCTGGGCACGATCCATCAGCAATCTCTTGAGATCGAATCTCTTAAAAAAGGAGTTCCTGATCCTTTGCATGCCGGCAATGGTTCGGGGATGTGGAAGGTGAAGTAGGCTCGCATAGAGTAAAAATTTCGACTTAATCTATAAAGCGTCTAAAAAGGATCTAAATTAAGGTGATTCCGCAGCCTCAATGGTAAGTGTGAACAATGGTATTCATTAAAGTTCTCCTTTTGACCTTTTCATTTTCTTTTGTCCAAGCACAAACTCTCACGAAGGAACAGTGGCGTGGATTTTTAATTCACACCTACCCACAACTTAATCAATCGATTGATGATTTAAAAATCAATATGGATTTTGTTTCGAAAGCGATTGCCCAGTATAAAATTTTGTCTCAAGCCAAATTGGTGAGCGACTCAAAAATTGCATCTCTAGCGAAGCGAGTTCGGGGTGAGAAAGATTTAGAAGCCGAAGTTGTCAAAACCGCTTTTAATGTTGGAGCAATATACCTTGCAGAGCTAACTGACCCTTCGGTTTTGCCATTGACTCCCATTCAAAATATGATGGTACAGGACATAATTGAAACTGTGGAGCGGCCAGCAAACCTCCATTTTTCGGAGAAGGAAACTGCGGCATTCTTAAATAGTCCATTAGGCACATTTATGTATCTGTTTCAAACGCTCTTAGCGGTCTCGCTGACCGATGAACAGTTGGACCGCGTCTCAGAAAACTTGAAGTTTGCCATTCGTGAACTCATGCCGGCACATAATCTGTATTTTGAGCGATGCAAGCTTGTTTTAGAAAAGGAAACCGCGGCTCAATTGACTTTTACCGGTAGTATGAATTTTCAACTTTTGGGTCAAGTTATGAAAAACCGACGGGAACAAGTTAGACCTCAGGTAAACGCCTTTTTAAAATCAGTCGAAAATAAATAGTAACTACTTATTGCACGTAATTTAAAATCATTGCTTTTTCATTGGGCAGTAGACCCCTATTTTAAGGTTACTTCGTTACATTCTGAGCAGCTTGAAGATTTAGTTGCTGGACAACCAATTTCATCTACTACTTTGTCGGGGGCCAGCTTAAATGTTTCAAAGCGTCGTCTAAGCCGAGCTTATGATTCTGATATTTCGGAATAATATCAGAGAGCGGAACGCCTAGGTCTTGAAAAATTCCAACCAAATTCTGAGTGACTTGGTCTTTCAAATCCTCTGTCAAAGCCCTTTGCTTCATGAGTCGTTGAGTAAATTCGGTTCCATAACGTTGTTCTAAGAGATCGACTACTAATTTTGAATTTCCAGTCAGAACCGCCTCTTGAAAAATCTTAAAAATCTCAAAATAATTTTTGTGCTGAGCTTGCGCAAGATCTGAAATTATTTTGTCGATCAAAGTGACTTCATAATGTCCTAAAAAAAATCGAAACCCAGCTATGCTTTTCAGAGATTGGCATCGAGGCCAATAATATTTATTTATAAATAGCTCTGTTAAAGAGGTTATTCCTTCGTTCAAAGCCTGACCAACTATCTCCAATTTGTTTTTGGAAAATTTTAATCCCGTACTCCCACTAATAAATTGGTTATCCCAATGATCCAGTACAGTTACCGAATCTTGTACCGAATGAATCATCTCATGCAGCAAAACATTGTATCGGTATTCAATTGTTTCAGACCAAAGGACATCGGTCCAACCCGTTCGAGAATGATAGCGTCCATCAAAATTAGCATCAATAGGCAGCAAAAATCTTGTACTTTCAAAACCACTGAGCCTGCGTGCGAAATCAAAGTTCAAATCTTTGCCAAATTCGATCAGACTTTTTTCGATGGCCTTTATTTTCTTTATGTCACTCCATGAAGGAGTGACAAGTTTTGCACGCTCTTTAATAGACAAGATTTTAAAACCCAATAATTTTTTGCATTTTGGGATAGCGATATCGATATAGCGATCTTTGCCAAAGGTCTTATAATTAATTCGATTAGGCCCAAGCACCCGGAGCGGCTCTGCAAAGCTTTTAGTGCCTGCTAAGCCGAATACTAAAAATAGAATAAAGAATTGGATCACTTTAGACCACTACCTTTGGGCTTTGCATGAACTTCATCGATTTACATTGCAATTATTAAGCCCCTCAGTCCTTTACTTTGACTCCTTTGCAGGGGGCCAGCTTAAATGTTTCAAAGCATCGTCTAAGCCGAGCTTATGATTCTGATAGCCTGATTCAATATCTTCTTTTGGAATGTTAAGTTCAAAAGCCAATCGGAATTCAGCATCAGCTTGTTGGTGCATCAGGCGATCAACAAAATCTTTTCCATATCGATTTTCTATCAAACTTCGCACCTGACTTGAGTCGCCAATAAGCATCGCTTCAATAAATATATTAAAAATTTCTAAATAGTTCTTTTGCTGAGCTTGAGCGATGTCTAAGATGATTTTGTCGACGATTAAGATTTCAGCTCTATTATATGAAATACGTGAGCCCGCAATATTTTTTAGCGATGCAACCCGAGTCCAATAGTGCGTGCTAATAAATGTCTCGGTCAAACCTGTAAGCCCCTCGTGCAACAGTTCACCAAATTTTTCTAAATCTTTTGCGATGGTCATTAGGCCCAGGACTGCACCTATAAATTCATGATTTCGGCCATCTATTACGATCACAGATTTTTGTACCGAATGAATCATTTCGTGGAGCAAGACTAAGTATCGAAAACTGAGCGCCTCAGACCAAAGAGCATAAATCCAACCATCTTCAGGAGTATACACACCCGGATTTTCGGGATCGCATTCACGCAAAAATTTTATGCTTTTAAGACCGTTGAGTCGGCGCGAGAAATCAAAATTTAAATCATTACCAAACTCAATGAGGCTTGCTTCGATGGCCTTAATCTTTTCGGTTTCATCAGATGTTGGTGCTGTTAATTTTGCCCGCTCTTCATCAGTTAATAAGAGTTCGTTACACTTGGGAATCTTGATATCAACAAACTCGTTTTTGCCTAAAGTCTTGATTTGGAAGCAATTGGGCTCAAGCAAGCGCAGTGGCCGCGCAAAGCTCGATGAAGCCACTAGGGTTATTATCAACAGTATGAGTCTCGATCGAATCACGACAGCGCTTTATCCTTAAAAATGTATTTTGGCTCAAATGATTTTGCAAAATAGAAGCCTTTAAATAACGGCAAAAGGCCCTTGAGGCACAATCAAATTTTGGTCTTGAGCAAATTCTCGCATTGATCATAACGCCTAAGATTTCGGCTGTAGTGACTCTCACTCATTGCGATTTCGAGCAGTTTTAAAGAGGAAAGAATTTGTGGGATTTTGTATTCCCTTTCGAGATGATTTTCATTCAGTAAATTTTTTTTAAGAACTTCGAATTCGTTTTTGATCACTGTCGCAATTGCTGCAAAATCTCCGGCCATGGGATCGACTTCGATATTTGCTTGCATAAAAACTCGACTATTCACCAGTCGATTAAGAGGTATTAGCAGGGTTTTCGCCTGTAAAACAATTTGAAGTTTATCAAACAGAAGTTCCTGTGAAAATCCATTCCGGGCCAGCAACAAAATGTTGATAAACAAAACTTGAAATACGGTTTCTTCTTTAAAACAGGTTTCGATATTCTTCATTAATTGGGCCACCCTCTGATAAAACAAATTTTGGTTATACCAAATCTTTTCTTGAATCATCGAGCCATTTAAAAAATAAAGATAAAGCGCCGTCGCTTTGGGCTCAATGTAAGAATTTTTAAGGAGCAAAGTCAAAAAATCATCCTCGATGGCTTTGCTCAAAACTTGCAAATTAATCTGATCATTTTTATTTATGTTTTCAAGAAGTTCGAGAATCCAATTCGTCTGAGCTTCACTCCATGAGTAAATAAAGGGGTATTCCACATGGATATCTGGAGAAATAAGATTGAATAGGATGGCCCTAAAAATATCAGAACGGTCTCGTAGACGACGCAAAGGATGGGATTCCAGCGGTGATTGATCCGGCCCATCAGAATATTTTAAATCAAAAAATTCAAACAGATTTCCAGGATCATCATCAACCAGCGAAATGGTTTTAAATGAATCAAATCGACGTCGCATAAAAACAAACTTTTTTTCTACTGAATCTAGAGATTCGTAACCAAGCAACAAAACTTTTAAAATGATCCGCTTTGCCTCTATGGACAATTCTGCAGCTTTTTCAAAACGCGGCGAATAGACTGACTGGGCATTCACAAAACAAGATCCTGCTAGTAACAGCCATAAATAAATATAACCCACAACTTTTCCTCACCAAATTGATAGGGGGTGCTTTACCAAATAAAACAAATTTGTACACATTTTTATTCCGAACGCGATTACTAGATTATCGTCGCCTTTTCAGATTACTTCAAAAAGACTGCTTACTGTTTAAACCAATTTCATTTTGAATTTGAGGTGGGCCAATCATTCATACGGCTGGTGTGTCGATAGGCATTAAAAGAATTTACAACTCTCTTGATCAAGATAACTTTGAACTGTAAGCGACTAGCTATGCTAATAAAAATTTCTTTAATTTTTTGTGTTTATCTAACCCCTGGTTTTGCAAAAGAGGTGACTCTCTCAACAAACGAAGGGCGTCGTTTTCAAATCCACCTCGGTGAGAGTTATCAGTGGTTGAGTGGAGATAAGATTAAAAACCAAATCCCCGCGGTATTGGACCCTTTTTTTGAAATTGAGTTGGTGGCGATCGAGAGAATATTAGCATTGACTGGGCAAGTGCACTTTCGGGTCAGAACTCTGCCGATAAGTGTTTTAAGAGATCCCGAATATATCGTCTACGTCGCAATTGAGATGGCCGATTATATTAACCAAACCATTGAACTCTCAAGAAGGCTGATTTCGGTTCAAAATCGAATTGCGATGATGACGCTAGTTTTAGACTTTTTGAGTGATCAATTTGAAATCATCGATCGACCACTGGTCAAACCACTCACCAACGGCTTTATTGCAAATTATCATGCCTCTCAAACCGACAAATATGTGCGCAGGAAATTTTGGGCAAGTTTGTCAAAAAGTCTGGGGTTTATTGATCCTAAAATTTTTAAAAGCAATAGGTCAGACAAGTTTGTTTTGATGCTGAGACAGATTTACAATCCTTACGGCCTTTTTTTTGGGAAGCCGTCTGGATGTCAGCTGCAATTGAGTCTAAAACCTTAATTTGAAGAACCAACTTCTGATCCTATTTAAATTATTTTAATAGACCAGCATAAAACGGCCATGAGCAATAGCGTCACTCAGGCCTCCAACCAATACCCAATAGGGCGAGTCGAGTGGCGATTTTGACTCCAAAGTAATGGGTTTCGCCAAAAAATTAAAATGATTTTATCTGATGATCTTGGATCGAATTTTTTTATTTACAGCACCCGCTGAGTTGTTATTGAAGTATCCAAATGCTTTTGCTGATCCTTATTTTTCAGATTTCGATTTTTGCAGAAGATTTTTGCGCTTCGCTGAACAACACTTTTGGTACGATCAAAACTTCCACTCAGTTTGAGCGCATTCCAATCCAGCCTTATATTCAAAACCGAAGTTTTGATGACTACGATTTGTTTTCTCAGAGACAACTCTCGAAAGTTTTAAAACAAAAACCTGAGCCGATCTGGCTCGATGCAGGCTCCGGAACCGGCACTGCGCTTAGGCAACATCTCGAGCAAAATAAAAATTCAAAAGCGATTGGAATCATCCGCGAAAGTCCACTGCGCCCCTTTGATTGGTATAGCTTTTCAGAAAGAGAGCGACTCAAGTGGTTTCAAGGTTGGAAAATTGAAGACATCGCGAATGCTGAAATCGGTGAGGTGGACATCATCACAGATATTCTTGGCCCATTTGTTTACAGCAGTGAGCATCCTGATCGTATTCTTAAAAAGTATTTGCAACTGCTGAGACCGGGCGGGCATTTGTTTCTTGCACTTCAAAATAGAAGCATCGTGATCGATCACGAAGTCGAATTCACTATAGCAAGATGGTTGCAACATCAAGTGGATTGGAAGAACTCAAAAGTCGAAGTTCATTATGGCTTCAATATGATCGGGACAATTGTGCCAACGATGTTCATTGTGGAATTAAGTGAAGAGTCTCGTTCGATTCATATTCCTAGCTTAAAAAAGAAGAATCATATCGCCAAGACTTTGTTCCCGCCTGCCGTGGTGTATGAAGTCCAACGCTCATTCATTCAGGGTCCTGTGCAAATGGGTCACTGAAGATTATTTCACTTACGAGCTAGAAATAATTATAAGACAGATTCAAAAAATTCGGTTTTTCATTAAATAAATCCAGTTCATGATAGAAATCAACTTTCAAGCTCTTACGCTAAATTTGATCCTTAAAAAGGAGAGTGAATATGAAATCTATCGCGTCCCTCACTGTTGCATTTGTTTTATTGACGAGCGGGACTGTGTTCGCAGAATCAGTTTCAGAATGCCGGCCAAAGTTCGCAATTGCGATAGAACGCGCAACTAAAAATTGCGCAGTTTGGGGTTGTCACGGCATCATCGCAACAACTGCTGAGGTTATCGCTCAAGGTATTAACAATCCGAGCGAGATAATAGCTGAAGTTAAAAAACGAGAGGGCAAAAACTATTATTCTGAAGGCCCGCTTTTATTGATGGCAGAACTCGGTCTAATTAAATTCTAGGAAAATAGTAATTTTGTAAAGGATCGAAACTTCTTCCGTGTTCGAATGTGTTTTCAAAATTCCCTATTGTTGCCATCATAACTTTAAGAAGATTTGCAGATCTTTTATCTTTCCGATACGACAGCAAAGAGGTGCAGATGCTTAATTTTTTATTCAGTTTTTTGGTTGTCAGTCCATGTGCACAGGCAAGCAGCGTTTATGAGTATCTTGTGCACGATGCGGCAGAAGTTGCTGAACCCACACGGATGACATTGCTCAAGGTTCTTTTTAAAGGATTGGGTCAGCTGACCGAAGAAGAGCTCAAAACAATTGTGGTCAAAGAAACTAATGGCAAGTTTCAAATTTCACCTCTTAGTGAAGAAAGCCCACAAAACTTATTTACGTTCAGTGAGCCTCTTCAAGGACATCCTCTCACTGAGCTCGATGATCACGATTGGTATTTACGACAGAGCATCACCCAAGGGCTTTTTTTAAATGAGCTCCTTAAAGACGTCAAAAAAAATCCAAGCTGGAATGCAGAGAAGGCTGCTGTACTGTCACAGCTGATCGATCATGCTGCAGAAACCGAACTTGCTCGGCTGAAAGCATTAGATTTTATAAACCGAAGCTTTTTTTATCGTGTATTGTCCGATGAATCTCCCGTGCATCTTTCGGCTTATCGGCTTTATTTTCGATTGCTGGTGAGCGGTCTGATTGAAGGATATGAAGCCAACACTGGACGCATCATAACATCGATTAATTCTTCAAATTTAAACAATGACTTTAAAGCGATCACGCCCATTTTTGATGAAGAGCGTGTGATCGCATTTTTGACCGTTACGGCTATGGCCATTCTTTATAGCGGAATTGAGCCTGTTTCTTTATTCCTCCATCCAAACATGAAATCTTTTGAAATAGCTAAAAATGCTCAAGGCCTTGCAGTGATTTTGAATCGAATTTTTATAAGTAAACAACTTTCGGTTTCAGCACACCCGAAATCCCTCTTCAAAAAGTTCAGGCAGTATATAGATTTTGTTTTGCAGAATAAACCTGATGATGCCTATTCTGATTTTGAAATATCAAAACAACTCCTCACTCTCACGAGAGACCTTCGTGCAACCCTAATGGCCACCCCCTTTGCTCAATCCATTATTGAACCCTGCACTGTTTATTTAAGTCCGAAAGTGAAGCTGTAAGTCTTTGGTGATTCTATTGCTACGAACTTGACTTGGCCTCATCGTATTTCTGATTCAGAACAAAAATTAAATATAAAAGATCATTCCGCCCTTGATCGAAGACTTTTTGGAAATCTAACTTACGCGAAAATTACGAAGTGTGTGTCTTCCTACTCATAGGTACTGAACCAATTCGAGGATTCGATCGACTTTAGAAAAGTGGAATAGATGAACTACCATTTGTAGTGGGCCATGATGCAAATGTCAGCGGCGTTGCAATCTGAGCGGGTGAGGTTGTAAAAGTTGTTGCTGTGCCCGCCGCTGAGCGAATGCAGGTTGTGACTGGACCCGAGCAATCAATTCCCGACGCTGTCCAATAGAGGGTTGAATCTCTCACGTCCAGCCATGCATGATCCACACTTGAAGTAGCATTCGGAGCCAAGATTACAGCTACTGGAGTCTGCCAAGAGCCAGAAAAAGTCGAACTCCAAAAGCTTTTTAAATTGGCACTCGAACATGTTGATCCATTCGATACATTTCTACTTGAAGTAAAAATAAGTTGAGAGCCGCTACTATCAAACATCGGGTTGTCGTCGTTACAGCTTGTTGAGTTTTGCACAAACGAAGATGGAACTGAAAATGAGTTATCGGCTGTTCGTTGAGTCAAATATATATTTCCATTTCCAGAGGATTTTTCATATTTCACAAAGGCCGTTATTGGAGTGGAGCTTGCCATCTTTAATGCGGCTAAACTTACAGTCTGAGAACCGTTCAAATTTAAATTTGTGAGTGTCCATGCAGACCCTGTTATAATACCGCGATAAATATTAAAATTTCCTGTTATACCTGGAGAGTTTTGGGTGACAAAACTGGGGGTCGGGGCACAACTTCCATTATAGGTTAAACTCCCATTGTTTAAAGCTGTCCAATCAATCGAACTCACTCCAAAAAACAATTCACTCCCCGTCCAATACTGTGAATCTATCCAGCACCCTTGGGGATTCATATTGCTTGGGAGCAAATAAACAGATTTTCCGGTCAACGATCCCGATAGACTCAAGCCTGTAATCTGTGGGCCAACAACAATATATGAACTGGACACATTCGAAGTTAAACTGCTGTTGAATTACTACACGCTACAACCATTAGAGCTATTACAGCGATAAATAAGCGAAACATTAAAACTGTGTAGAAAATGGTTCTGAGATTTAACATACAAAATCGTAAATAAATTGTATTTTAATCGCAAGACTTCTTTCGTTTAGCACTTCCTAGCCTTACCACCTCGTCTTCAAGCAGTTCTTGAACCTCCATTTGGAGGCGACACTTTTGAAAGAAAAAATGGAAACGGAGCTTGCAGATGCACGACCGATCCAATCCTGAAATAGCAAAACAAATCCTCACTCTCACAGAAAGACCCTCGTGCAACCCTGATGGCGAACCCCTTTGCTCAATCCATTAATGAACCCTACGATGCCTATTTAATTCCAAAAGTGAAGTTGTAAGTGCTTGATATTTTCACATCACGAACGGACCGATCGCTTCTTGAAAATCTGAGAGCAGTTGTGTAACCAACAGAAATGAAAAACATTATTTTTTTTGTTTTAATTTTTTGTCCTTTGCTTTCGCAAGCCACCATCAAGGCCAATCGCCGAACCGTTTTAGGCTCAGGCCCGGTCAGTTTTTTGATGGGACTTTTTCAACCTCAAGCACCCGCGGCAGATCCGACAAAAATTGTGATTGATGCTGCACAAATATTTCATCCTGACATTCAAGATGCCGATGGCTCAATCGTTAAAGCACGGACACGAGCCTTTCACCGACTATGGGTGGATTCGCGATCGAGTGATGTTGATCAACTGAGCAATGCCAAAAAATACCAACATTTCGGGCCTCTGCAAGCCGATTTGCTTGAAGATTGGCTTGTTACTCATCCTGATGCCGAAATTCAAACACTGCTCGATAAGTACGATCTTATTAAATATGCTTTCGCAAATCCAAATTTTATATCTGATGACCCATTGGTCTTCGAGATCCGTCAATCTCCCCGGACTGTGTTTAAATTGCGAGAACGCCTCGAGCGAGATTTGGCAAAATATTTTTATGAGCGTATTACTGAAGCTCCATGGAAAAATCTTTCTTGGGCTCAAGTTTTTGGGCCAAAAATTGCTGCAATGGAATTGCGGCTTGCTTATAAATACAATGTTGGAATGGGCAAAGTGGATCATGCTGTGGAATTTGGAATCAATGGCAATTACAAGATTGATTCACAGATTCGAAGTCTTGTCTTAGGCCAATTTCAGCCCGAGGATCTTGAGCTTTATAGTTCTCAATTTATTAATGAGTACTACGCGGGTTTAGCAAAAATATCTCCTCGTTTTTTTCGCCATAGACATGAAAGCCCAGGCTTTCAAAAAAATAATCGTTTCAAAAACGATTGGATAAAAACTGTTCGCAACACAATCGCGAGTGCCCTTCAGGCCGAATTTGATGAAAGAGGAGTGCGCAGTTTTGCATTCAATAAATTAGCAAATGGTTTCTATTTATTAAAACAGCATCCTGGAGTCCCTCCCGAATACACCGCCGCCTATCTTGAATTTTTAAAGGAACTAGAAAATCTGCGAGAGATCCTTTTCCAACTACCCATTTCAGATTTTAAAACAGTCAGCTTAGAACAAGTGGAATATTTAATAAAAATCGCGAGCGAAGAATTGAATACACTTCCGCAACGCCTGGATATTCAGCGAAAAATAAGTGAGGCGCGGGCATCAAGAATATCTTCGAGCGATTTGGAAAACCACCCTCCGCCAACCTCGCTCGAGTGGCGCACATTTGGATTTTCAAATGCGTCTGAGGCGTTTACAAGCTCGATGAAATGGCTAGAAACGGTTCGTGAAACTGGAATGAAGTTGGGGTTAAGTGCAAAAGTTCTAGAAAGCCTGGCGCTGGCTTTGCATGAGCCAGAACCTTGCAACGTCCTCTTAATGGAAGCACCCGTTGAAGACATTGCTGAAGACAAAAATGAGAGACAAGGAGCAGCTGTTATTGCTGGAAATGTATCTCCAACAATCAATTGAATGTCTGGATTGTGTTCAAATTCTTTCACCACAAATATAGTAGTAACAACTAACCCCACCCTTCAATGGCATCTCGATGGCTCAAATTTGTGAACGGAACAAAAGAATTTCATGCCATAGCCATTTAAAACACAAAGACCGACGCATAGTCTTTGCATCATAGACGAGAGGATTCTTAACTTTTGGAGATTAAATTGAAATCAATTATTCTTATGTGCCTCTTAACAATGGGCATCGGTGCTACTGCACAATCATCTGATGTAGAAATGATCACAAAAGGTGACCTGATTTTCGATATCGGCACTCTAGATGCGGGCTCGGTTCCAGGTTATGTCACTGGAAAACCGCCACAGTTTTTATTTGAGATCAAATTAACGGGCTCGAATGGAAATCATGATTTTAAGGAAATAACATTAAGATCTCTTCGACTTGGGAGTGTACCAACGGGCGAGAAAAAGAACTTGAACAGAGAAATTCGAATTGATAAAAATGAAATTAAACAAGTTATAGCCAAAGAATTATCTGGCTTTGATTCGTCACTCATCATTCATATTTGGCTACGACGCATCGGTTACGTAATGAATGATCCTGTTGCTACACACTTTACTTCTCCTAGTCGTATTTCTGATTCAGAAGAAAAATTAGATATGAATGACGATGCCACCCTTGATCGTAGACTTTTTGGAGATCCAACTTACGCAAGACTTAGTGTTACGTTAAGAAGAGGCCATTAAGACTTAGAGATTGCTGAAGAAAAAAATTAGAGACAAGGAGCAGCGGTCATTGCTGGAAATGCATCTCCGACAAATGTCCCGTCGGCGATATATTTCGAAATGCTATCGAGCACCGCAGGCTGAACGCCGCCAGTAAATTGCCACGAGCCATCTCCGGCTTGAATATTCCAAATATTCATTCCCAGCATTGGAACACCTTGAGCACGCATCGACTTTATTGAGTCCGCCATAAAATCCCAAAAAGCGGTGTCATTTGAAAGTCCATGACTTGGGCCATTTGGATTTGGCCCACTCCCGGTTTCGGCAAAGTACATTGGCTTTTTAAGCTTCACGGCGAGAGCGATTTGTTGATCCATTCCCCATCCGTTTGGATTATGCCAAAAACCAACTCGAGTTGGAATATCGTTTACATCTCCTCCACCCCAGTAAGAGTTGTACTGATCAGCTCCTAAGATATCCCATAACGAGGGATCTGGTAGATTAGTGTCAACAGGAAGTGATCCGTTACCCAGTGCAGGATTGTACATCAAATAGGCGACAACTCCTTTTTTAAAAGCTTCGGCGCGAAGAACTTTTGCGACATGTTCAAAAGCCGCTTTCCATTTGAGTTGTGTGTCGGGATCGCCAGTTTCACCGTCGGGCATAAAATTAAAATTATCTTCGTAGCCGATTCGAAAAATCGATACTGGAATTTGTGCGTCTGAAACTGCATCGATCATCTCAATCCAAGTGGCATCAAATTTACCGGCAGCAACGTCGACAAAAGCCTGTGGATCACCCCACCCATAATTTTGCGGTGCTGTGTTTGCCCAAAAAAGTTTGATTCCAATAACAGGAACAATATTTTTTGCAATTGCAGAACTATGCATCGAATCGACCGCACGCTTGAGATTGTAGTACCACCAGTTTTGATCACCGTAGACGGGGAAGACATTGATTGCGGTAATTGGTTTGCCAAGATCGGCCCCCAAACCCACCACGCCCTGATCCATATCAACATCGTTTCCTGCACCGTAATTCCAAGTTCCCGAGGGACCCGAGGTATACGTTCCCAAAAGGTGAAGATTCGATCCTGCGGTTAAACATTGAGGTTGTGTAGCTGGTGGTGTGCTTGGAAGTGATGAGCTGAGATTAGCTGGGACTGTGTTCATACTTTTTATTTGCGAACAGTTTTGATAGGCACATAACACGCACAAGAGGCCGCTGACTTTGATCGACTTCACAATGAATTTGTTCATAGTCTCTGATCGGACCAATGACTGGTTGTCTCAATTCTTTTTGACCTATATTTTTGTTGTGTCTCTTTTTGAGACAACATCTTTTGATCTTGGGTGCGAGGGCCGCTGTCGAGATCTGATATTCCATCCGTTGTTGAAATATGAGTGCCAAATTTTGTTTATTGACTCTGGTTTTGATCGAAGGCTTTTAACGAGTATGCCACTTTTAATCTACGTTCTGTGTTTTACTTCTCAAGCCCAAGCGGTCGATTTATCCCGAAGACTGTTCTTAGCACTGAGTACGGTTGCGGTGACTTCACCCTATCTGCCAAAAATTCCTATTGACCTAGAATTCGGCGAAGATCAGATCGCAACTCAGCTTTCGAATTCTTATTTGTTAAATCAACGCTCTATTTTATTAGGGACTTCTAGCCAGACCAGCGCTGTCCACTTTTCGAATTTGCTTCAAAAACAAAATGAGATTGCTTTAAACATAGCAAACAAAATTAGTTTTCTCTCAAAAAAATACCATCTTACTCAAGAAAACATTTGGCTTAACGTGATGCGGGCCTTTGATCAAGAATGGGGACGCATTGCAAAAATTGAATCAGCATTTGATCCACTGCCTTTAGAAATTCGCCGCGAGTTTTACAACTTTTGTAGCACGCTGTCGGAGGATCTTAGCCCAACATTTATAAAACATATTTGGTTTTGGTATGATAGCTTCGAATTTGATTTAAATTACGAAGATGAGCATGTGTCTACTTTCCATAACTGGCTAGAGGTCGCAGCGTATCAGTGGCAGGATTTTACTTTTGATCACAACTATCGATTAGATGAAAATGAAAGACGCACACTTTCACTGAAGGCGGGACAGTACGATCTCGATTTTGCAGCTAAATTGGATTTTCATCCTGCACGTCTCTGGGAAGAGATCGACCGCCGAACCAACCCATGGAACTACTTACCATACGGCGATAATTATTTGTTGAGCCGTTTTGCACCTTTGGGCGACTCGATTATCGAAGATTATTTTGTAGGCCTTGATAAGGTTTTTCCAGAGGCGGCTCAAGAAATGCGAATTGAATTTGAGGCCGCAAGAAAGTCTATTCTTCATCCTAGCAATCAATTTGAACATATCGGCCTCAGTTTTACATTCGACGTAAAGCCAATTCAGTTTACGATGAAAGGTTTGGCGGCTTTCGAAACTGAAATGCAAAGCCTTGGAATCATCATTCCCTCGCATCCAAATTTAATAAATCAAATCGATCCGCAATTTCGAAATATTCTGTATCAGTACTTCTCGGCTAAAAAGAGTTGGGGCTTTGATATGAATCGGTCAGTGCATGAGCAGCTGGCTGACTCCACCGCTACTCAACGTTCCATCATGCAGAGGCCAGTGATTGATGCCCCGATCGAAAACAAGCGGGCAAACTTATTAGGCGAAACAATACACGCTCGATTTCATCTGCGGTCTGTTGTGCCAATATTAAAGTCAATTGTACCAAAAATCGGAAATCTCGCTGTCCGCACAAATGAAGTTAATGATTGTATCCAAATTCTTTCAACATCAGTAATAAATAAAGAGCCTTTGTTGCTTACTCACGAGGTGATAATTCCGGCTGTTGATCCCATTCCTTTGGTAGAGGAGACTGCGAATCAGTTGTCCACAGAATCAAAAGACTAATCAATACCTTCGTTCGCATTAGGATCTGAGGTGTTGCCATTCAATTACTAAAGCGTGATCACATATTTTTATGCGATATTGTGTCGCCTTTTATTTATACGTGCAGTTGGATTGCGGAATAGCTTTATATTTCCTACCATCGTTCACTCTTATAAACCTAGATCCTTTTGAACACGCCCCCTGCCGGGGGCCGAACTTGATTATTTAAATTCAAAGCCCTCATTACTTGCATAGGCGTTACATTGATAAAGGATGATAGAAGTTCCAACTGCCTTTGATGCGTAAGCAACATTGAAGCAGCTGCCTGATTTTTTATTTACTATCATCGATGAATTATCAATGGACTTCTGCACACTCCACAATTGGCTCGCATCCCCGCTACACGTTTTACTTAACAACGAACCATCTTTGTCTCCAAGACAAAGGCCCGACTGCATAATTGTAAAACTACCGTCAGCATTGATATTGCGAGAAAAAATTTGATTGGCAGCATTCGAGTCGCAGTTGGTCTGATCGATACTTCCCCCTTTTTGCTCAAGACAGAGGTTGTTGAAATTCGAAACGATACTTGAATTTATAAAGCCAGTATTTGAACTCGGAATTGAACTTGGAGTCGCACTCGGCGTAGCAGAAGGTGCTGGCGTTGGAGTTGAACTGGGCACTGGATCTGGCGTTCTTGACTGTGAGAGACTCACAAATTGAAAGCGTTCGTTTGGTGCATATCCACTGCACGAATAGAGAATGATTGGTGCTCCCGCGCTCGTTGAGCCGTAAGCCACATTGAGGCAGTTGTTAGAAGACACGCTTTGGATCATCGTCGAGCCATCAAGAGAAGCCGTTGTTTTAAAACTCTGGTTCGCAGCGCCACTACAGGAAATCTGTTGGAGCGAACCGCCAACATCCGTCAGACAGATACCCGATTGGCCAAGAGTATAGTTACCAGATGAATCGGTAGTGAGCACAAATTCTTGTGCTGCAACATCTGATGAGCATGTGGCCTGATCAAGACTGCCATTTTTTATTTCTAAACATAAATTATCCGATACAACTTTAATCGTAACCTTTGAGGAGCTGTTGGATCCTGTAGTTGGTGCAGAGGAAGCACTCGCACTCGGAGTTGGTGAAGGCGATGCACTTACGCTGGGTGCAGGCGATGGCGTCACCACTGGTGAAGGTGAAGCCGGCAGTGTTGTAGCAAAACTAAAGTTTTGCCAAACAGGAACAGCGTTCAATCCGCCTAATGCAATTTTACCGCTGCTAAAGCTCAATGTATCAGTCACGCTCAAAATCAGATTCATCGGATTGCTTGGCCCATCTTGAGCACCAAGAGCCACATTGTTAAAATATTTCACTTGCCCATCGGCAGTGAGAGTAACCTGCCAAGTTTGCAACGGAGTCCCCGGCCCGATATTTAATCCTGGAGCTGTCGCACCGATCTGTGTGATCACACCATTGATTGATTTCTCAAACTTAATTATCTCACCTTCCATCGCCTGACCCGCGCTCAGCCGATACCAGTTTTGTTGATCTTGATATAAGAAATAAATAAAGAATGGACCATAGCTTCCAGCAGCACTGACCTTCACATCGATGGTCAAATTGGTGCCGTGAGTGGAGTCATTGTTCACACTTATATTTTTCGCAAGACCTGGTCGAATCCAATTTAGGTTGTCGAACTGATAATAATAGTACAGAGGGGAAATGTCGCTTGCTTGTGACAAATTCGCTTCAGTCCAACCTCCGCTATAAACAGTTTTAGTAGTATATGTCGAGCTGCCCTTATCATTAACAGCCTTAACTCGGTATCCCACATTTGCTGTCGTCGTAAGACCTGTATCTGAGTGGCTGGTAACGTTAGCACCAACAGTTGCAATTTGTGTAAAGACACCATTTATTTTTCGTTCAATAACAAAATTGGTTTCGTTGTATGAATTATCGGTCCATTGAAGGTCGATTTGATTTCCACTGACAATAGTTGCACGAATGTTCGAGGGCTGACCCGGTTTACTCTTCGCGCCCACTGCCGGATAACCAGACTGTAAAACCAAAGTGTTGAGTGCTTCTTGAAGAGGAAATCTCTGAATTTCGGTAAGATATTTTTGATCTTTAAGACCGGTTGGATCAGGTGATGCAACCCAATTGTTCGTTCCATCCGCATTGACATGATTGCGACCGACATTCACAAAATTAAAAAGGCTTTGGCTTTCAACTTCACGAGCCGCGTAATAAAGACCGATCTGTCCCCATGAGGGATAATTATAGGAGTGCTCGATATCGACATACACTCGTCGGACAGGGTTAGTTACGGGAGTAGTGTAAAGGTCATAGGCTGTATGAATTGCTCCACCAAGACCGAATCCAACATAAACTGCGCCTGCAGGCCAATTGTTGATGGCGTACTCTGCTGCTTTGGGCTCAACAGTAAAATTAAATTCACCGCCATTGGGATAATCCCCTCCAGTACAAACCAAATATTTTACTTTTTTGGCAACTAAGTCAGGCCCACTTAAAGGACTATTCGCATCTGGCCCTGATTTTAAAAGAGCTTCTAAATTATTAAGATAACCACTCGTCACAATCACAACGCTGTTATCAGGCTGCGCTGCTAGGGTTTGCCGATACAAGTCAACGGCAAGTGGAGGATCCATAGGACTTGCATAAAGAGGATGAGGATATTCGTTGGCAATTTGAGCAGGATACCCGCCTACTCCTCCAACATCAGGCCTACGACCAACGGGAACATTAGGTCTTCCATACCAGGTGTTGATTGAATTCATAAAAAGAGCAGTGGCGCCATTTTGCGAAGACGACATCGTAGCAAGAATTTCGAACTCTCCAAGATCGGCTAGAGAATTTAGCGTGGCAATGTCGCCCACGTCATCCCAGTCACTTGAGGCATCCGAATCGAGAATGACCTTTGTCGGGATCTTTGTAGAAGAGACACTTGCCGTTCTTATCGAAACGTTTTTATTTTTGTTTGTGGTCAGTGGTTCAGAGGCATTGCTATGATCAAAAACCATCAGACCTTGGACTGAGATCAAACAAAATAAAATCCGTTTATACTTCATAAATGTACCCCTTTTTTTGAGGCTTAAGTTCAACAGTCTATATTTCTTGCGTCAATATCTAAGCCGCTAGTTGGGGGTTGAAGTCTAGTAATCTAAAAGATGGGGTCTCAATGAGACTTCCGCAGCAAAATTTAGTTTGCTGAATTGCCAACTGTTACAAAACTTCCCGCATTGTTTGCAATGGGCGTGGTCACATTTAAAAATGTGTTGCTTTGTACATTCCAAATTCCGCTGCTTAATTGCGAAGAAAACTGTGCTCCAGTTTGAAGTCCTGTAAAAGAGTTCCCCATAATTGTGGCTGCAGTACTTGTACTGCTGATCACATCAATGCCCACACCTGAATTGGGATTCATTTGTCTAAACTCATTACTGCTAATTGAAATTGCTCCGTATGCCTCGTTGCCTACACTGCCGATTGAGATTCCTGTATGTGATGTGGGCACGAAAAATAAATTGTTGTTGATAAAAATATCAGTCATGTTGTTGACCACGATTTGAGTGAGGTCTGTATTAAATTGGCTCCCAGAAACGGTGAGTTGATCCAGAGCGTAGCCGGCATTGGCTAGAATTCCAGTTTGACCGGCATTAAAATTTGTTTGTGAAATCGTGATACCTTGTGATCCGTTGCCGAGCACAACACCCGCCTTACAACTGCCAAAATAAGAACCAGAAATATTTAAGATAACAACAAGCATATTGGTAGTTCCGGCCATCCAAGAAAGACCATAGGTCTTATCACCAACTGAGTCTCCAAACACATCGGTGTTTTGAACGTTCAGTAAGTTGACGTCGGTTGCATTGATTCCGAACCGCCAATAATTCGTCATATTGATTCCGTCATCACCACGGATTGCCATATCACTAATGACAGAGGTTGCATCTGCGCCAGCTGTAAAGTTACCTGTGGCATCACTTAAAAGTAGAGCCGATCCACCACCAGCCACTCCCGTTGTTAATGACATTCCTGAGATCGTAAAAGTCGATTGAAAGCCGCGCGCGAGGTTCAAACCATCCGAATTTTTATCCCAATAAAGAGTTGTGACACCTTTGCCAGCGCCGCTAATTTTTATATTTTGATGGGCTTTAAGATTTACGACAGCAACATTTGAAAAGCGGAATTTGCCTGGGCCAATCGAAATACAATTGTTTGTCGAGTTGACAGCATTTGTAGCTTTACTCCAGGCCACATCGTTTAATGCCAGCCCGTCGCCAACGCCACCAAAATTTTCTAGAGCAAAACATTGTGAAAAGGATTGGGCGGCATCAGTGCCTCGTGTACTCATATAACTTGAACAGTTTTGAAATGCCAAAACGCAAAAAGCAAGTGCCGCGAAAACTGGAATAATTGTGCGATACAGATTCAATGTTCTCCTCCTTTGCGAAGAAATATTGAATTCAGCTTGTCGAATAATTTTTACTGAGTCTACATTGAAAGTTTTTGTATTTCGGATGTACCGTGCCGTTTAGCATTTTTTAAATAAATTTTTATTGTTTATTAAAAAACCTGACGTTAATTACGAATAAAAGGAGTGCAGTTGTGGAATACGATGAAAGTATTGATAATGCAGTTATTGGCTACGGAGAAGTCGTATCCGAGTTAAAATTATTAGCTACAAAAAGAGACCGTGAATCGGTTGAGCGATATGGTGAGTTGATCGAACAATTGATGGTTATCGATATGGCATTAAAGCCTGTTAAATATGTGATGAGAAAGGAGAAGTGAGCAATCAAGGGTGAGCTGATTACAACGATAAGTCTTCGATTTCCACAAGTTGGTAGCAATCTTTTTTTACGATGATAAAGCGGAGATCGACGCTATCAGATTCTTTCTTGATGATCCAATATCTCCATCTGTTTTCGCCAATTTTTGTGAGGGTGACGTTATAGTCATCTTTTATTGAAGCGTCTCGCATGTCTTCAATAATTGGCAAAACGATCCTGTCTTTAGAAACCAATTCATTAATAGTTTTGTTGTCTTCACCTGCTGGCTCGAGATGCGATCGTTTTAATGGAAATTGAGTGTATCTTAATTGAGCTTCTTGGTTTGTTAGGAATTCTTCTAAAAATTGATCAACGCTAGAAAAAGGGCATGAAGATTTTTTCGTAAAAGTGGAAGTGGCTGGTATTACATTTTCTTTTTTCAAGTGTGATTGAGAGCACGAAATAACAATTAAACCTAGAAGCGTCGCCCGTATAAATTTAATGTTTTCTCCAAAAGCAAAAACCGGAGTCATTCTGTGGTTTCTAGGGACGCCGGTGCAGTGAATTTTTAAAGGCCGAGCTCCACCAATGATGGAGCCGCGGCAGATTAAAAACTATTTTCCTTTTTCTTTCTTCTTGTCCTGCTTCTCTTTAGTGGTGAGTTTTTTCTTACCCTTGCCTTCTTTAGATTGCTTGTCGCCTTTGCCCATTTGAATCTCCTTTTTGCCAAAAATAATACTGCATTGAGGCTAATGCACGACGCTCGGCAGTTAAATAAATGGAGTTTGCGGGGTTATCTGCGGCGACGAGGACCTCTTCTGAGTGGACTTCGAATTTCTTCTGGCTGAGCTCGATCTTTGAGTTCATTCAGTGCTAAAAAACCAAAGTGTTTTTCCCAGTTGAAAGGAATCACAAGCAAAAGACTCCCCTCAAGGAATCCATCTTCGAGCAGAAGGGTGTTGGCCATGAAAACGAGTTGCGCCCCAGCTGGCAACTGATCGATAAAGTCTTTTTGAAATCCCAAATTTTGAAGTTGAGAGCTGTACGCCTTGGCTGGCTGAGAAAAGGGCTTTCCAACCAGAAGTACCTGATCATTTGCAGAGCTTTCTGCTTTGGTCCAAAATCCATTGAGTTGAAAATGATTTTTTTCCTTAGCTGGGGCTTTGAGCTGAACACTCAATTTGCTGACACCCTTGCGCGCTCTTCTTAAATCCATCAGTTTGTCTAAAGAGAAGTCACTCCCGATATATTGGTCAAAATGAAATCGCATTTTTCTTTCCGAAAAAATTGATGGCCCATTCTCATCAAAGGTGTCGACCCGCTCGGCAATTACAGTGTGGTGATCTTCTCCCACACCATTAAATCCAAACTCCGAGGACACTATGATCGGCCCTCCGTTTCGCTCAAATCCGACATACTGTCCAACCTTAAGGAGTTCGCCGCTCTGAACTTCATTTTCCATGTCCGTGACCGAACTGGTTTCATTGGAAATCGACAGAGCCTGGATTTTGTTAGGGACAGGCAGCTTGATTCCCTTTAAAAACTCATAATCGACATAAACTCTATTCCTCAAAGGCGTAGACTGATCACTGCGATCAGTGAAACGATGTCCGGTCGATGCACTCGGGTCAGCGAGACGCATTCTTTTTTGAAGCGCAAGTACCGGCAGCATCTGCGAAGGTTCAACCACGCCAGCGTTTGCGGTTTGCATTGGAGCAGCAGGCAATTGGTCAGCTTGAAAATCCTTTACAGCTTGCTCGAGCTCTCGACTGTTTTTTGTATTCAAAACTTTTATTCCAGCATCTTGCGATAACAAAATAAAAGACTCACCATCATCATAGCCTTTACTCACCAAATATTCTCTTATCGCGTTGACGCGCGCATCGATTTGTTCTGACGAATCCGCCTGATGAGGCATAAGGATATCGCGACAAGTCGCAGCTTCACTTGGCGAAAATTTAAAAAACGCTAAAAGAAAAAGACTAGCAATCAGATGACTCATTCGTACCTCTCGTAAATCAAAGACTTTTACCCGATAGTCACCGAAAAATTAACCTTTTAAATATGATGGTTTAACAGATGCTCTCAAGCTCAAGATAAATCGTAGATCAGAAGTTGGCTCAATCGTTAAGTGGGTACTTTTTTCTTAACTTACAATTTCAAACCTTTAAAAAATTCGCTGAGATTTTAAAGACCATAAATATTTTTAATTTATCTTAATAATGGATTTTTCTCTGAAATTCTTCTTACTCAGAAAGAGAAGTAAACCATTCGTACTTTCCTACAAAAAAGTATATGAAATTTTGAATTTATAGTCTGTGGTTAGGGCAATAAAGGCACACTGGACTTTCCTTAGCGTCAGACACCAAATCTAATGGCTTGATTTTTTTATCTCTCCCAGCTCCACCATCTCAAAAATTAAAAAAGATTTTCAGATCTTTTAATAGATCAAACCTAAGGCTGGGATAAAATATATCCAGTCAACATACCAAGCTAAGGCTGCAGAATTTAAATTTATGTTATTATAACATGTAAGAGGTGGACTAATGCTCAAGTTGTTTAAATTCAAATTTTATTGTTCGCTTTTGATGTTGCACGTGAATGCACTATCATTTTCTGTACCCAATCAAAAATTTTTTAGTCAGCGGCAAAGCTGTTATGCAACCTCGGTGGATTTTATTCCCCCAAGCGAAGGGCTCGCCTCACTCAGTTTGCCACTGTCCTTAATGGCAGCAGCACCTCGCTTCGAACTTGATGATAAGAATGGCCAATGGGTCGACAAATGCTCAGCTAGCGTCATCTCAGATTCTGGCAAAATTTTAACAAATGCCCATTGTGTCGAAGACTGTGTTTTTAAAGCTGCGCTATATACTCAAACGGATGAAGGCACTGTTGTAAACAAAGAAGGCTTAAAAGATCTGATCTGCACTGCAAAAATTAACAACGTCGAGACAAAATTTAAGATTCTTGCGATGAGTGACTGTCGAGACAAAGTGGACGCAGCAAGGCTAAAGTACTATCCCAATAAAATTTGTAATGGTCTCGATTACGCAGTTTTACAACCACTTATAAATACGATTGCGCTGCATTGCATGAAACACAATTATGAAAAACTCAGTGCTGATAAAAAAATTGCGACGATCGGATTTCCTAAAGAAACGTATCGCCACGTTTTTGTGAAAACGGCACGGGATAGTGACGGCCTCTCACAACAAATGAGTTTTGGAAAAACATTGGACTTTCAACCTTATTGTTATTTGAGAAATGACAGCTTAGGTTTTTTTGATTCAGGAAAAAGACCCTTTGCTGAAAAACTTGCCGTCTTTAATAAAAAAATGGTCAATACAGGAAACGTTATGCAGTCATCTTTAGACCAGATCAATGGGTCAAGCGGGGGACCTATTTTTAATGATCATGGTGAGATTGTTGGTATAGTTGCCTATGGCTTGCCAGGCCTAAATGTAAATTCGGACATAAGACAATGCGATGGCTCAACTTTTTTTATCCCTCTCAGCGCCATCATCTCAGATGTTAAAAAAAGATTTCCAGATCTTTCATTAGATCAAGCTTTTGACTGTGCTCAAAACGCTGCAGTTCAATAAGTGTACTGAATTGAGATCAATAGGTTTTTAAAATCGGCTATTATTAAAATCTCAGTTACAATTTTTAGAGATGGCCAAGGTTATTTTTTGTTTTTCATTTTTATTTTATCTTACCCAAGCATGTGCTGAGGATTCCAATCGCATTCAAATGTGCGAAAACTACAGCGAAATTAAATCTAATGTAGTTAAAGCATTAGATTCCAATCTAGTCGCTCAAGATTGTCGCGATATGGTGATTGAAACAATAGATAATTGTAAAGAGGCGATGTCGAAAGGACAAGGCGAGTTTGCACCGTCAAAGTTTGAATTCGGGTCAACCCTTGATTCTGTCCGTAGTCAACGCGATGCTTATACTGCCGCTCAAAACGTATTGATATTAGCTCAAAAAAGATGTGATGAATTAAAAAATAATATCATTCAAACATGTCAGCAATCCCAACGGAGTTTGGACGCTGCGATTCAAAACAACATCAATGATCGGTCCACAAAACTTAATGAGTTTTATTTAACCCCTATGACCGAAGAAAATGTTGCTGCAAAAACAGAAATACAATCCACTTTTTCATTGGTGAATGCCCAACTTTATAATCAAAAGAAAACCACCACTGATGCTCGGAATAATGGCTTAGCCGCAATAGATAAACTGGAGAGATGTGCCCTATCTCAGGGTGAACTTTATGCTTCTGCAGCTGTAAATGCTAACACCAATGTTTACTCAATAGAAACAAACCCAACCGGTAACCCCCAAACTATTGATACCCCCCCACAACCTCCCGGCGAGGATGCGGCCTTAAAAACAATTGCTAATAAAGCAGCAGAGCAAGCTTTAATAAATGGTGCGGATGCTCAAGCCGAGCAATTTGAAGATCAACGCCATCGTGTTCCTGCCAATTCAACAGATGAAGCATCACTTGAATCAGCGGAACAAAGATTGAGACTGGGCGGAAAGCTCATCGGACCAACGGGCGTATCTAAATCTCTTTTTGAAGCAGATCCAGTAGGCGCAGGGATTGGCACCGCTCAGACACTCGCTGAATGGTTAGCACCAAAATTTGCAACTACCATCACTGGCTTTGGATGGGCCGCAAGTATTTTATTTAGTTCAAAATCAACATCAAGATGCGACACCATTATTACAGACCCAGTTGAAGCAAATTTTAAAAGCTGCCCACTAAGCTCCATACAAGGAATCCGACAAAATAATAATGCGATGAATTTAACGGATCCTTCACTATGATTTTTTCTAAGAAACACTATCTTTTTGAGTTCGTGATTAGCATGTTATTTTTTGTGTTGAGCTTGCTTGACCCATCTATGGTTTTTGGAAGGGCGGTCGGCTTTATTGGAGTCATGATTTTATTCATTCTCGCAAATATCGCTGGATGTTTAGCGTGGTTAATTTTGGAATTTTTTTTCTCAAAGCTAAAACAAAACCTTTTAATACGTATCTCACTGGCAGTTTTTCTGACAGGTTTTATGCAATGGAGCACAGTGCTCTTCGCATATCAAACAACTGCACTCGGCCAGTTTTTTTACGAAAAGAAAATCACCTACCATTGCTTAACACGCCCTGATTTTGATCTGTGTGCTCGGTCGGTCACATTTGATGCCGCAGCAGCACTTATGGTTGATGTTCAAACCAAACAAAAGGTTTTTAACTTTTTGCACCAAGGATACAAAAATCCTTTTTTAAAAAACTAATTTTAAAGACATTTCAACGTGGATTTCAAATCGAATCACCCTCTTAAATCACATAATAGACTTAAATAATTTCGGGAAGATTTCCTTCGGGTAATAATCGAAAACCATTTTTTTCTTCGAGGACCAAGAACACGGGGAAAAAAATAAAAATCCAAAACACACTCCAAAACTTTCGTCTCCGATATTCAAGGCTGTAGAAGCTCAAGTTGCTCATCGGTCAAATCGAGTTCAAGAAGAAAGATTCGAGACTGATTGATGAGTTGAACAACATCCACATTAAATTCTTTAAGACTGACCCCGATATGGATTGTGCCAAGTAAATAAGAATCTCCATGAGCTGTGCTTATTCTAAATAATGGAGCTTTGTTGACCTGCGCCTGAGCCGAAAAGCTGATCAACAATAATAAAATAAGCATTTGAGCTTCCTTACAAAAAAAATGCCGCTACGATGACTGTTATTGAGTGTCTACAACAGTTCGGCGACAATTTTTGTACTACAACTGGCGAATATTACTCGACATAAAACATATAAGTTTCATTTGGGGCTAATCCACGAATCACCCAGCTGTTGGCATCGACGATGTCTTGTGTGCGCCGCAGTCCGTCCCACCCATAAACTTTTATTGTTTGTGCTCCCACAGTTGAGGGAACGGTATAACTTGTACCAAAGTGATTGGTCCAATTTTTCCAGTTTTGCCAAACGTAGAGTTTGGTGTTCGCCATAGTCCCAGACCCGGTCAACGCGAACTCTCCGCGACCCTTTGGATCCATTCTTTGATTGCTCACATCAAAGTTAAGATTTCTTGTCAGCCACATCACGAGGCCAATCACTGCTCCGCGAGGGTTTGGCTGCCATATCGGTGCAAGTTGAGTTGCCAATGCATAACCTGGCTGTGCATCGGCGAGGGTCATCCCGACGTTCCACACTTCAACAAATTTTGCAGCTGGTGTTTTGCCGTCGGCTTTCACAACACCAAAGTTATCCCATATCCCGGCAAGAAGAGCTTTCGCGGCGTACTCTTCACTCATCCCCGTCTGTGTTCCGTCCACAAGGCCACGGCCGTAAGCAAATTCTGTTTGGTAAAAATTGGGTTGTGTGGTGATACCTGCAGACTGAAGAACGCGGTCATAGCAAGATTGGGCAGAAAAGAGTCTGTCGCCAGCTTCGATCGGAAAATACTGATGGCTATAATAGATGTGGATATCAATACCATCGAGCGCGCCTGAATTAAACAAATCTGCTATAGCCTTGGCGTATCCGCCTACATTGCTATCAAGAGATGTTCCACACAGTCCATACCCGCCGGGCAAAACATGAAGGCTGGTGTTTACGGAATGAATTCCATCTGCCACACCTTTTATGGAGTCGTGATAGCCTGTCAGCGAAATACCGACCCGAATATCGGGTTCATTAAGAGCCTCGTAGCTCACAACTCCCCAGTCGTGAATCCCCTGAGAAATCAGCCAAGCCGAATTCGGCTGGTAGCGTGTCGCGTACAACTGACCCACCTGATACATGACGTTGTAGCCCGGTGGATCTCCCGCCAAAGTGCCATCCCATTCAAAGATGAGCAGCGGAACACGAACGCCGTTTTGGTAAGCTTGAAGAATGAGAGCATCAAAGGGACTTGTTGAACCGAGCGTTTGTTTGTCCGCCTTCACATAATCTGTCCCACCCATTCTTAATCCACCTAAACCCAAAGTTTTAAGTCCAGCATATTGGCCGATTCCGTTGGGAGTGAGAGTTAAAACAGGATTGTACCAGAATGCGCCCGCGCCAATTTGTGCAAGCCCAGTTGGCGCGGTTGATGGAAAATTCATCTGAGGCATTTTGCCAGGATTTGGTAAGGCATAATCAACGATCGAAAAATTTTGCAACAAAGACTTTGCATTAATGGACACCAGTTCTACCGGATCATTCAATTGACCCGTGTTGCTCAAACAATATTGAGCATCGGTACTGCAAATCACGTAGCTGTCGGAAACACCCATGCCCACCACCCATGATTGAGTCGAGACATCTTGGGTACAAGGCTGAAGAATCGTTTGCGGACTCATCTGAATATTTTTGGAATCGAGGCATAGAGATGACTGACCCTGTAACGAAATTTGATATGTGCCATCGACATTTGGAGTAAACAATAATTGTTGTGCACCTTGATCACAGTCAGCAGCTACTAATTTTTCTGGAGGAGTGCCTTGAGCAATACCAAAACAGATGTTGGGCGTACCGGCTCTAAAGATTTGACCCGTCCTGGCAGAAGGCGGAGACTCCGACGATCCTGTCGAGGAATTGCCGTTAAGCTGAGACATCGCTTTAAACTGTTGCGAACAATTCATAAAAAACAGTGAACTGCACATAAAAAGACCGGTAAACAAAATAAGACTACGGATGTCGATACGACGTTTCAAAGTTCCCCCCTGGACCCAATGATTAATTTTAACCTACTTAAGTCGCGTCAGTTGGAATTATAGAATTTGCCCGTACATTCTTCCTCAAAATTCTTTATATGAGACGTTTAAAAGAACAAATGGCTCGGACGATCGGCAGCAGCGCCTAAAAGCGAGTTCGAAAACACAGCCTTGGTAATTTTATGCTTTTGTTTTTATATTTTCGGCATCTTGCTGTCTGATCGATCACCGAAGAAATAGTGTCAGATTAATCAGAATAAAAATTAATAATTAGAAAGCAGAATTTTTGCGCAAGCTAATCCAGTTTCGCGTGCATTCGCTTTTAGTGCGAGTTCTGAGAGTGCTTTACTTGCGTAGTCGTAAGGTGCGAGACGCGTGATCAAACTTTTAATACGAATGTCGAAATATCTATAAGGTGCTGGCGAAGTCTGAGTGATTCGATCCAAGGCACGAATAGCTTTTACTGCGAGTGGTGTCCCGTGATGCTTATCCGCGAAAGTCCTTAGAGTTTGCACTGCAATTAGTGATGCCTGGTATCGAACTTCATTTTTTTCCGGCACAACTCGATAGCTCACGCCCATCACGGTTAATGCATCAATCAACTTTTCAGCAACGATGGCCGCGGTCTCTGCGTATTGATGTTTGAATTCATCATCCGCTTTTGAACTGAGAATCCAGCCCATTCTATCAAGATATGGCAGACTGTATCTCTCTGCATCTGAACGGAACGTGACGAGTCGCTCGAGGTCGCGTGCCAAAGGGCTTCTCTGCTCAGATTTGGGAGGGTCAACGTGTCCGTTTAATATCTCTTCGGTGCGAACCTGTAGTGCTAGCACAGTGAGATCTCCGATCACTTCATATACCGTTCTCATCGTTTCTAAAGATAAGTATGGTCGCTCAAACCGATTCTCCATCAAACCTAAGTAAGATGCGTGATCTAAATAATAAACAGGATCGTATAAATCAAATGGCTTTGGCTCAAGTAAATCGTAATTATTTAGATAGTAATTGGCAATTGCACGAATCTTTGCAGGATCATTAGGCAGCGGCAGCTGAGTGCCACCAACCTGGGCAAAAGCAATAAACGCAATAAGCTGGAACAACCATGTCATAAAAGCTCCGACTGTTAGACTAACGGGCTAGCTCGTTCTTGTTGAGTTGTCAAAATGAAGACGATGGGTCAATTGTATATGGAATGTTTCGCAGCTCCGTGAGGACACGGATGTGGCGACCAAAAAAATTAAGAGTCGTCGTGCCCGCCCCCAATTGATGAGTCTCCATATACAGTTTGGAAATCAGAAAATTTGAATTGCGTGATAAACAATACCGCTATAATATTTTTACTCAATATATCTATCTAAAGTATGAACCACATAACTTTGCACGGTCAGGTTCGTACTGGAGAAGATATTTTTTTTGCTCTTCCAAAAATTTAAGGTCTGATATTTTATGTACGCCCTCTCCTTCTTTTAAACAAAAAACACTGATTGTTTGAAGTTGATTTTTATTCGAAGAGTCTGAGACCATTTGCTGAATCACTGGATTTCTCATAAGTGAATTTATTATGAGATCCGCAATTTGTGCACCGTAAACAGGGCGCAATCCCATATCAATTTTTGAAAGGCAGAGATTTACTGCCGTTCCCGATGTTTCGCGACAACCATTGCAACTGCGTCCATTGTAGCCTTGCAGAGCCCAGCTCAGAGAGTGATTAGAATCAATAGCATTTTGCGATCGCCTCTTTGCATATTTTAAACCCAATAAACTTTTTGTTTGCGCGATTGTTTCTGAATTCGAGTTCGCTACATCCGATAGCACGTCCACACAACACTGGCCTTCGGCTTGAGCAGAAATGTCTAGTTTCAGAGCGGTCGACACCCAGTTATTTTCTTTGCATAACCTAGTTTTTTTGACGTTGTTATTGCTCGGTTCGATCAGTGCTAAAACAGGAACTACTTTTTGTCTGCTGAGAACCCCTTTACATCCTTTTTCATCTTTACATTTAAGGATCGATAAATCCTCTGAGTTACTTATTCTTTCTTCTAAAGAGACTCTTTCTTCATGTATGTCTGATGACTGCTTAGCCATCCCCATTATTAATGCGGCTTGTTTCTCTGATAGATTCGATTTCCCGCCCACATATGAATGTTTAGCGACCAACATTCGTGCAGTAAATAGACCATCGTCTTTTCGACCGAGCTCAAGATACTTTTCCTCAAAACTTGTAGAAAATGTTTTTGAATACTGGGGTTGAGGATTTAGATTACAATTCATCTCAGAAACCCCAGCAATTTGATCAATAGGCATCAAGCCATACTGTTCACTGTAATATCCAGAATAAGCTTTGTCTTCGCCCTGCTTAATATCCAGAGGTGGGTTTTCCAAAAGAACGATAGCCAGAGCCATAAATGGATCAAGACCTAAGGCAATCGCTTTATCTATCAAGTATTGAATTTTATTTTTATCGTAGTTGGTGGCGGACTTGTTAGATAGCGGGCCACGGAATGGATAAGTTATAGCGATATGAGCATCATCTTGAGCGGCCGAAGAACAATCGGCGAGCAAAGCTTGCTGCTTGGCCATTGCAATACCGAATTTCGAGGAAATTGGATTCTGAGCTGCTGTTGCCATGGCTGCATTAAGCACACGATTCGTGTTACTTACTAGAATAGCGTTTTTGTTAATTTGAGAATTGCAGTTGCGACATTCTGTTTTTTGCAACGACGAACTTGAGATTATCTTTTCATTAGATGTCGGCAAACTTAGCAGATTAGGTTTATAACTGTAGGACATCAATTTTCCATGCTCATCACACTTAAATTCCATATCGTAAGCATTAACAAAATGGGCGGAACCAAAATAAAATATAAACAAAAGATAAACATTCTTAGCAAAAATATTGTTCACAATTATATTGTACAGCTGAGGAATAGCTAAGAGATCAATCATATCAGGGGAATAAAAAATTTTGACCAAAGTCGGGCAAAAGGATCAGACAAATGATTCCTGCTAAGCGCAACTAAAGCCCTTACGCTTTTATTGGTATAGCAACCTGCAGAATTACAAAAAGCGAACGAAGGTGCACTCCGACTTTAGATTTTTCGATCAATCAACTGCTGTTAAATTTTGCGCAAGAAATGTTATATAGCCTCGTGTCTCCACCAAATGCCCCACAGCCAACCTCCCCTTCAATCGGGTTAACTCATAATGTAAATTTAGAGTGGTTTGCGTAAAGACAATTTCAAAACAATGCCTTTTTCATAGGGCCCACGATGACCAGCATTAAAGTTTTTGAATTCAACATATCGAAAAAATTTACCGTCGTAGATTATTGAGAGATCCTCATTTGACCAACTCAAAGTTTCGACAAGTTTTAAAAATAAAGATGGATTTACAAAAGCTGAAAACACGATTTGTCCGCCAGGTGCTGTAACACGGTAGGCTTCTCGCAAAGTATCATAAGCGAGTGACGACCAAGTTGGTAACCAAGCTCGCCGCCAGCTCCCAAAGATTACAAAATTATTGATCAACATGTGACTGAGTACTGATGTGGCCCAACCGTCAGGCAGAGGGAGTTGAGACGAACTTGCGGCTATCAGCCGTCCTGAGGAACCATAACGATTTAAAAAGTTACGAAGGGAATCCCCCGCTTCGCATTTTGGTATGGGGTTCAAGCCATATATGGGATCGATAGCACAAACATGTATGTTCGGAATCTCGTTCAAAGATTTGAACAATGGACTATAACCTTCTCCAAGGAGAACGACTCGTGGACCGAGGTCAGGCAAATCTCTTTCCCTAAAATTGAGATTTTTTAAGATCGTTTCTAAGTCGTAAACTTTAGCGCTTGACCTTCCATTATTAAAAGTTATGCCCCCATCCGGTTTGCTACTATAACTTCCCAAGATCGTGCTGCAATTGACTGACGCGAAAACCGGAGTATGACTGTAAGAGATCAATAAGGATACAAACAAAAAAAAAGTACTGAATGTCTTCTGATTGCGACGCAGAGAAAGTTTCGAAAGCTTACACATACTCATTACAAGAAATTTGCAATTTACAAGCCCAGGTAGAAACAGTTTTTTACGACTCAAAAATTTCAATACAAAGCTTAGTATCAAAAACAAAATTTAAAAAATTTTTATATTGGAATCGTTATTCGCAGTTTTTGCTGCGAACGAAGGCATTAGGTCCTCGTGTCCCCACCAACACACCTGCATCCATGCATACAACCGGCTTGACCGCTCAGCAGGCCATCCGGGCCTGCTGCCCCACATCCAATCCTCCCTTTGGTCGGATCAGCTGCGGGTCGCGTTCAACCTTCTCGTCCCTCAGCCCATGAACCCTTCGTTGCTGCGAACGAAGGTATGATGTGTCTTCACTATTTTAGTTCTTAATTTTATTTTGGTAGGGGCTGAGGGACTCGAACCCCCGATCCGCCGGTTATGAGCCGGCTGCTTTAACCAACTAAGCTAAGCCCCCAGTTGGTTTTTTGCTATTCGATAAAAGTTTTTAAAACTTTGGAACGACTGGGGTGTCGAAGCTTGCGCAATGCTTTGGCTTCGATTTGCCGAATCCGTTCACGAGTCACGTTAAAATCTTGGCCCACTTCTTCAAGTGTATGATCCGAGTCTTCGCCAATTCCAAAACGCATGCGAAGAACTTTTTCTTCACGTGCAGTCAGCGACGAAAGCACACGGCGAGTTTGTTCGGCCAAATTTAAATTCACGATGGCTTCGCCTGGGTTGATCACTTTTTTGTCTTCGATAAAATCACCAAGATGCGAATCTTCTTCTTCGCCCACTGGAGTTTCGAGACTGATCGGTTCTTTGGCAATTTTTAAAACCTTGCGGACTTTGTCTACAGGCATATCCATTTTTTCGGCGATCTCTTCGGGCATAGGCTCACGACCAAGCTCTTGCACGAGATACCGTGAGGTGCGGACCAGCTTGTTGATGGTCTCGATCATATGCACAGGAATACGAATGGTGCGGGCTTGATCGGCAATGGCGCGAGTGATCGCTTGGCGAATCCACCATGTGGCGTA
Organism: Bdellovibrionales bacterium; assembly: GCA_965199825.1. Lineage (GTDB taxonomy): Bacteria > Bdellovibrionota > Bdellovibrionia > Bdellovibrionales > UBA1609 > CBDATP01. The sequence continues at coordinate 740,462 of OZ241329.1, forward strand.
AGTCGAAAATTTATATCCACGACGATATTCAAATTTATCAACAGCCTTCATCAAACCGATGTTGCCCTCTTGGATTAAATCCAAAAATTGCAGACCGCGGTTGGTATATTTTTTTGCAATCGAAACAACAAGTCGCAAGTTGGCTTCAACCAATTCGGATTTGGCTTTGTCGGCCTCGCGCTCACCTTTCCAAATGGCGGTGTAAGTATCGCGAATCCATTCGAAACTCATTTCAGAATCATCGCCTAAACGTTCGATTCGGGTTTGGGCATCCCGCGACGACACAACAAAACCGCGAAAGGTGTTAAAATTGAGGCCGGTGTCTTTGGTCATCTTCGCCACTTCTTGGTCTGAAGATTCGATTGTTTTGTAGCGCGCAATCAATTGTGTGACGTCTTTGCTAAATGTTTTTTCAACAGCTTCGCGAACACGTCTGCGCAGTTGGGTCATGCGAGTCACAAGGTTTTTAAATTTAATGACGATGCGATTAATCGTTTTACGATTAAAGTTGATCGATTCAAAATCGGCCATCAATTCGAGATTGATTTGTGTGAGCTCTTCTTGAGCCAATTTAAATTGTGAGGTCGAAGGCGCATTGTCCTTCATCAGGCCAAACGCTTTGACCGATTTTTTTTGGTAGCGCTTGACGTGGCCGATGAGCTCATGAATTTTTTCGATGTACTCTTGTTCGTCGTATTGAGTTTCTTCATCTTCGAGTCCACGAAAAATCGCTTTAATTTTTATACGGCCCTCATCCAAACGTTTTCCGAGTTGGATGATTTCGTTGGTCCCAATCGGCGACATTAAAATCGCACGTACAATTTCGCGCTCCCCGTCTTCGATACGGCGGGCGATTTCGACTTCACCTTCGCGAGTCAAAAGAGAAACTGAACCCATCTTTCGCAAATAAAGTCGAACGGGATCATTCGAGCGAGTGTCTTCTTCGGTTTCGGCTTCTTCCTCTTCTTCTTCTTGTGAAGCGGCGGGATCGGCAAGAAAGAAGGAATCTTCTTCGTCGTCTTTCTTTAATTCACTCGCATCTGAAATTACTACACCAGCGGTCTCAAGACCTTGCATCAGATGATCAAGGGCTGTGGCCGAAATAATCTCTTGAGGGAGTTGCTCGTTGATCTCCGCGATCAATAAGCTGCCCTTATCTTTGAAGATTTTTGTAAATCGAAGAATCTCTTCCTTAATCGCTTCTAGTTGCTGTTCTAGGGTCATTTCATTCACCTTTGATGAGGACTCGGAAGAAGTCTGTTTTTTTGCCATTTTTCTTTACTCCAGCCAGTTCATGTGGGTTCAGGTTCATTTTTTAGCGCCTGCCTGTCTCGTTGGATATTCATAATCTGTTCCAACTGGCCTAACTGGTCCGTAGCCTTGAGACCGCGCAGGTGCGATGTGATCTGCTTTTGTTTGATCCGCAAGTCCGATTCACGAATTTTTCGCGAGCAATCGGAGATCAATTTTTTAGCCCCCTCCCGAGAAATATCCACGAAAGGTTTGTCGAGATGCAAACTCACGGTGGACGATGGCTTTACTTGCGTTGTTAAGAGACCTGTTAATTTATCAAAATTACTCGGCATTTGTCTATAGATGCGCTCGATTCGATTAAAAATCTCAACGAGGGCTTTGCTTGCAAACTGACTCATAATGTTACTTGCTAAGATTTCGTCAAGATACTCGGCTCGCAAAAGCGCAAGATTTAAGAGCTCAATTTCTGCTCGCGGTGCCTTTTCAACCGTGACAAGATCGCTGGGCACGTCAACCGGAGGCGCCACCGTTTGAGAAGTTTTTGGCGCCTGTTTGGGCACACCTTCCACATTTTTACGGAGTGCCGAGGCCACCCATTTTTGGGGAAGATTCAACCAGCCCGCAAGTTCGTGGCTATACAAATCGCGCAATCGCTCATCGGGTGAAGCCATCAAAACGGGGCCAAGGATGTCCAAAAGTCGAACTCGATCCGCCTGCGTGCCAGAAAATCCTTTCATATATTTTTGAATCAACAATGAAAAGAGCTCGGGCGCTGAAAGAAGTAAGCCTTTTAATTTTTCTGGACCATTTGCTTTTAAAAATTCATCGGGATCTTGGGATTGCGGAAGAATCAATGCGCGTGGAAAAAGCCCTTGCGACAATAAAATCGGAGCCGACCGCTCGGCTGCCGCTTGGCCCGCGTTGTCGCCATCAAAGAGCACCACCACATTTTGGGTGTAGCGCTTGAGCAACCGCGCATGATCAACAGTCAAAGCGGTACCTAAGGTGGCCACCACATTTTGAATGCCGGCCTCATAGAGCGCTAAATAATCGGTGTAGCCCTCAACAACGATGGCCTGATCTTGAGCACGAATAAATTTGGCTGATTCATTTAATCCGTAAAATAGTCGGCCTTTATGAAAAATGGGCGAATCCGAACTGTTTAAATATTTTGGCGGATCCTCACCTAGAGCGCGCCCTCCAAATCCGATCACGTCGCCAGCCACCGAAAAAATTGGAAAGATCAATCGATTGCGAAAAATATCAAAATATCCAATTTGTGATTTTGTGCTTTTTTTGACGAGACCCAGCTCGGCTGCAACATCGAGCGGAATTTTACGCGCCATAAAGATCTTTGTCAGTTGATCCCAAGATTCCGACACATAACCGATTCGAAATCGCTCCACCGCATCTTCAGAAAATCCTCGTGCCTTAAGATAAGTTCTGACCGAATGATCTGGGGGACAGTCTTTGAGCCATTTAACAAAATGCTCACTCGCAAATTTTGCGATCTTCATTTGTAGCTTTTTTTTATCGCCTGAGGGTTGGAACCCCGATCCGGTTTCTTGCGGAAGAGCGATCGCCGCGCGGTTAGCCAAATACTCCACCGCATCAGGAAAATTGAGACCCTGGATTTGCTCAAGAAAAGTAAAGATGTTGCCTGATTTTTTACAACCAAAACAGTAATAAACTTGTTTTGTTTGGCTTACCGAAAAGCTTGGCGATTTTTCGCGATGATCCGGAAAGGGACATAGACCATTGAGGTTTGAGCCCGAGGGTTTGAGCTGAGTAAATTGACCGATAATATCGACGATATCATTCGCATCGCGAACCTTTTCGATAAAATCCGAATCAAATTTCATAAGCTCCTAAGCGATTTTATGCGCCGGTCAGACTTGCTTTTACAATCTCACTTACGAGTTTGTTGTCGGCAGTCCCTTGGGTACGAGCTTGAACTTCTTTGATGACTGCACCCATTTGTTTAATGGATGTAGCACTTAAGGCATTGATGACATCTTTGATTGTAGAACGAACCTGATCTTCAGACAGTTGCTGGGGTAAATAAGCTTCGATTAATTTTAATTCTGCAGATTCTTTGTCCACCAGATCCTGCCGATTGGCTTTTTGATACTGGTCGATAGATTCTTTACGTTGTTTGGCCATTTTTTTAACAACGGCCAAAATATCTTGTTCTGTAATAGCTGCGGGACGAGCTTCGATTTCGCGATTTTTGATGGCTGCCTGTAAAAAGCGAATTGCATCCACCTTGAGTTGATCTTTGCTTTTCATGGCCTCTTTAAGGTCAGACATCAAATGTTCGCGAAGAGTCATAAGGTTGGACCCATTTTCTTCTGTTTCTTAATTAAACGCTTACGTGCTGCTATCGACTTTTTCTTGAGACGCACACTCGGTTTTTCAAAGTGCTCGCGCTTTTTAATTTCTGAAAGCAAACCAGATTTTTCACAGGCTTTTTTAAAACGACGGAACGCTTGTTCAAAGCCTTCACCATCGCGGATACGAATCACTGCCACAACCAATCACCTGCCTCTCAGATTTTTAAAAAAAGAACTTTCGTGTTTACTCTGTTGATTGTAGCAATAGCAAAGCATGACGCAACAGTCAAAAGATGAAGTGATAATGAGCCGAGCTTTAGAGCTGGCACGAATGGCCCAGGCGCAAGGCGATATTCCGGTGGGTGCAGTGATCGTTCGTAACGGCGTGATCATTGCTGAATCCTTTAACGAAAAAGAATTTAGCCATTCTGCAACCTACCATGCCGAGATTTTGGCGATCGAGCGGGCCTCCAAATTACTTAAATCTTGGCGCCTGACCGACTGCACCCTTTACGTCACCCTTGAGCCTTGCGTGATGTGTGCAGGAGCCATTATTCAGGCGCGTTTAGAGCGCGTGGTGTTTGGGTGTACCGATCTCAAAGCCGGTGGGATTTCATTATTTTCTATTTTGTCTGATGCGCGTCTGAACCATCGACCCGTGGTTGAAGGGGGATGCCTCGCTGCACTGTGCTCGCAAATTTTGCGCGAATTTTTTATGACACGCCGAAACCAACTGCGCCTCGAAAGGGCACAACTTTAGTCCCTGAAATTGATCAAGTTTTGGCTAATTTCTGACGATAACTTGAATATGCTTCAGAGGATCCCGCTTGCGCTTTTATTGCCGATTTTGTTGCTGCTGAGCGGTTGTATCAAATTAAACCAATCTTTTTTAAGTTCGAGCTCACCCACACCGCGGGTGTTATCGGTTGAAGAATCGACGGTGGAATTTGCCACCGGCAACAATTTTCTAAGCTGGAGTTTTGGCGCACAATCGACATCGACCCAAATTAGTTTGGGATCGCAAATTGAGGTGCGCCTCACTACTCGAGATCAATTTGGAAATGTTTTTGTTTCGCGCGCAGACTTATCGCCAACTTTTGAAGTCGCGGGTGGCTTAAGCCAAGGCAGTTTTTCTAACGTCACCGACAATCATAACGGAACTTATACCGCTACCTTCACCGCACACACGTCGGGGACACCTTCGGCGCTTCAGGTGAGTATCGGAAGTGTGTCGGTTCCCCAAACACCAGAGATCGTGGTTGTGTCTTCGCTCTTAGTTTTAAGCACGCCCACAAATTTTTTAACAAACCACACTACGGCTCATGTGACCGGCACGTGCACCTCGGGACTTTCAGTCTCCGTGAGTGGTGCAGGCCTGGTAGGAACTCCCAGCGGCAACTGCACGTCCTCACAGTTTGATATCGTCGTTACATTCACTACCAACGACGGTTCAAAAGATTTTGTAATCTCACAAACCGGGACAGATCAAAACACCAGCACTCTTTCGCTTTCTTTTATTTTGGATACCACGCCTCCGGTTGTGAGCTTTTTGTTGCCGCAAGCCAATCAGTCGTTTTCTTCGGGTTTAACTCTGACCGGCGCTTGCGAATCTTCACCAGGGGTTGTTACAATTGGTGGATCGGGCTTGGTAGGTCAAGTCACAACCACCTGTGATCTCAATCAATACACTCAATTTGTTTATCTTTCTTCTGGCGATGGAACAAAAGTTTTGACCATTTCGCAAACCGATCTTGCGGGCAATGTCAGTGCTTTACTTAGCCGTTCATTTATTAAAGACACACTTGCACCGGTAATTACCGAAACGACGCTACCTTCGATGTCTTATTCCAACACCAACTCGGTAACCTTTGGTGGAAGCTGCGAAGCTTTATTGCCCATAGTGGTTTCGGGTTCAGATACAGGAAGTTTTGCTTGCCCTAATACCGGAACATGGACTTACGCCGTCACTGCGGTGAGCACCGATGCGGTTCGTAATTACACCTTTAGCCAAACCGATGCGGCAGGAAATTCGGCAAGCGTTGGTGCGGGTTGGTTTCGAAAAACCACAACTCCATTGTTTACTTTGGATCAAAACCCAACCGTGACAACCTCGAGCAACTCAGTCGTGTTTAGTGGAAGCTGTGCGATTGGATCGAGCATCGCGATAAACGGAGGGGCGACTCAGAGTCTCTCATGTTCGGGTGGTGCTTGGTCTTTAACTGCGACAAGTTCGGTTGATGGAACGTTCAACTATACGTTTATTGAAACCGATCAGGCGGGCAACACCAAAACACTGAACAGCACTTGGACTCGGAGTACACTTGGGCCAACCATTACAATTGATCAATCAAGCCCGATTCTCTCGGCCTCGGGCTCTGCAACATTCAGCGGGACTTGTTTTTCTGGTGGATCGCCAATCCAATCCTTTAATGTAACAGGTGCCACAAATTCGACGATTGCCTGCAACAGCAATGTGTTCACTTACATCGCCACAGCCACAACCGATGGAACTTACAATTATGTTTTCACCATTGTGAATACCGCGGGATTGCAGTCGAGTGCCGCGATCACCTGGAAGCGAGATGCCTCAGCCCCAATTGCAACTTCATTCTCGATTAACGGTGCATCTGCGGGTTCAAGTAACAGTCCCTTTGTCACTGCCGCTTTTCAAGCCACCGACAATTTGACGTTTGTAAATAGATTTTGTGTAAAGACAGATAGTGCGCAACCTTTGGTCTCGGATGCCTGTTGGTATCCTATTAACGGTCCACAAACCAATGTGGTTCCATCAAACTCGGTGAGTGTCTCTGGATATAACTTTCAAGTGGGCATCACACCCTCTTCTTATACCGCCTATTTATGGTTGATGGACAGTGCCGGCAACATGACGAGCAATTTAAATATACAAGGTCGCGATATGGCAACCGTCAATTATCAACCGCTTGCTGCACCCACCGTAAATAGCGTGATCGTTGGCAACGCCGATGTGATGAACGGCGCAATCGCTGAGCGCACCATCACCGGAGGTGCTAACGTCTTTATTCGTTGGAATGCTCAAGGCGCCTCTCTGGGTTCGAGTCCGGTGAGTTTATCTTTTACTACTGACGATCAAAATTGGAATGTGATCACCAACGGCCTTAGCAATGGCAATACAGGTTGTAGCTCGATCACTGGCACCGGGACTGCGAGTCCCACAGCGACCGGATGTTACAAATGGGTTTCTGGTTCACCGTCGCCCAATTACTACAAGATTCGTGTTTCGATTTCGAATACCGCGGGCACAACGACCTTTGCCAATTCTCTTCCGATCAATTCGTCGTCGCTGCAAATTTTGGCGGGAAATACCGAAGCAGGATTGAACGGTTCTGCTCAAAGTGCATTTTTTAATTTTAATCCCTATAACTCTACCGACATTGCTCTTAAGTCCGACGGCACACTTTTTATTAATGATGCCACCTATGGAATTTTGTTTGTGAATCCGAGCGATGGACGACTGCAAAAATTGATTGGGCTTGGGGCTTTGAGTGCAGGCGAAGGTGATAACGGCTCGGTGGCTGCTGCAAAACTTTTGGCGCCGCGAGCTCTCAATTTTGATTTTCAAGATCGATTGTTGATTGTTGATGATACCCGCATTCGCCGCGTGGACTTAAGTCAAAGTCCACCCACAATCACCACACTGATTGGTGGTGGGACTGCAACAACAGATACCGTTGCGGTGGCCAAAAATTTAAGTCTTGCAAGCCCTGGCAACGTGAATGCACCGCTTAAAGTTTTGCCCAATGGCGATATCTATTTTTATTCTGAAGGTTACGGGAAGTCTTCAAACCACCGCATACGACATTATTCTGCATCATCTGGCGGGATCACAAGTTTGCAACCGAATGGTACCGCTAATCTTGGTACTTTTTCAGTTACTCCAGCCAACTGCAACATCACCGGATTTTTTCTAAGCTATGATCCGGTTTCGAGTTTGCTCAAAAAATTTGTGATCCAGACCCAATCCAATCCGGGCGGAAGTTATTATCCAAACTGTAATTCGATCTCGAGTTATTTTGGAAACAGTTATGAGATTGATCCAATGAACGGCGCAATTTCAACCGAACCCACCTATTCGTTTGCTGATAATAATCTGACCGGAAGTGACACTTCTGTTGAAACTGGCGAGGTGCCTTCAAAAGATGGGCATGCTTATCTTCGCAACTCCTCTTTGTTGCGCAAATATGACGACACCTCGAGAACATGGACCACTGTTCTCGGAACAGGAACAAGCGGAAGTTGCGTTGATGGAACCGCCGCCGCGTCTTGTGCGGTTTCTTTGACCGGTGCTTATGTTGATTCCCATAGTAATGTGTATTTTGCCGATGGCGGACTGATTCGATCTATTGCCAATGGCAAAGTGGTCACCATTTATGGTCAGACCAGTTCGTTTGGTGATGGCGGCGCAGCGGTCAGTGCTCGCTTTGGTCAAGTGGTGAGCATTGAACAACGAAACGACGGAGCCTTTGTTCTGCTCGATACCTTGACCAAAAAGTTTCGCAAATTTTTAAGAGGCGGCATGATTTCCACAATTGCCGGAAACGGTGGCGATGGATTTCCAACCTTTGGGCAACCCGCGATCAACCAACCCCTTTCAACATTTCGATTTTATGGATTATCACTGCAGCCTGGATTTTTTATTGATCCGTCGACAAATGATTTGGTGTATTCGACCACTGGGCCGCTGATTGTTTTATCGGATTCAACTGGCACATGGTCTTCATTAAGCGGGTCTAATTTAGCGGTGACCGATCCGGCTGCCAATGGCGCACGGATTTCACAAATCAATGTGACCACACAAGATATTCCCACTCGATTGGTTGGAGTAAGTGCAACAAGTTTTCTTTACTCAGCTGCCGATCACTCAGGAAATGTTCAGCGCACTGACGTCAATTACTCAACCGGAGTAAATACTTTTGATTTATGGCCAAATACCGGCGCGAGCTATTCGTTATGTCCTGATGGCACATCGGTCCAAGCGTGCGCGGGATATCCCACATCAGGTATCAATTCTTTTGATCCGGTCAATAGCCAATGGCTTGAATTGATCGCAGACAATATGACAATTCGCTCGTATGGAAGTAGCGGGGTGATTTCGACTTTAACAACACTTTCAAATCCAGCCACGGGTTGGGTGTTTCAACGTAGCAACTCAAATCCTTATGTCTTTTATTGTTCGAGTGCGACCAACACCATTATCCGTCGCAATATTGCATCGAATACCGAGACCGCCCTCCCCTGGCCGATCGCTTCGATTCAGTGTGCACCCTATAATTTGATTTATGATTCGACAGCTCACAGCGTGGTCTTTCCATTTACTCAAAATGGATTTTACGGCGTGGGCGAGCTCCTCAATGTTGATCCTTAATTGAGATCGACAGTGCTGTCTGGGGCTTCGGCAAATGAACTTCCGGCTGCATTTTGAGTGCTCGCCGCAGCAGAGCCATAAGAATAAATCACAGATTTTTTAGTCGCTTTAAATCCAAAACCACCATTGTCGTGCGAAAGCGCGCCGCTGCCTTCCACTGTCGAGTTGGTATCAGCACCTATTCCGTCGAATTTATTAAACGCAGTTTCAACTCCATCGATGTTTGCTCCGCTGCCGCCTGATACCAAAATTCCGCCAGAGTTATTATTAAAGTGCGCGTGAGAAAATTCGATATAGCCATTTTGTTTCACCAAGCCACCATAGCTTTGGCCGTTTTCTGCATGAACCAGGTGCGCCCACATCGAGGCGGAAGTCTGTGCTGCAAACCCGGCAACTTGCGCATCGGCTCCGTAACTTCCATCGACGTACATTGACGCCGAAGACTCGGCGAGAAAATTAAATCCTAAAACAACGGTGCCCCCAAACTGATCCAGCGTAATATGTGATGCGGTAATGCCCCGGCACGAGAGGCAAGTGATGTGGGAATTAAATCGCGCAAGAAAATTCACATCGCCAGAATTATTGACCTCGACGCCATTGTCGTTAAAAATACTTGAGCCGTTATCTGCAAGCTCACCATAATAACAATTGTTTATGTGTATATTCGAACCAACACGAATCTGAGATCCCGATCCTGTGGCCTGAATCCCCGCTCCGTAAGCTTGGAGATTCCAATCCGAGCGGCCAATTCTGGCGCCAACGCAGTTGATGGACAATCCATCAACTAAACCAATACGGCCACCATCCATTGCGATAAAAGCATTTTTATTGTTGGTCGCATCAAAATTTAAAATCACTTTTGAGAGATCACTTTGGTTTCCCAAAATTTTAACATTTCCATATTGCGGGTTATTCACAATAAATTGATCGGGCACCACATAATTGCCATCCGCAATTTTGATTGTGACGATCGCGCCGCCAACAATATTTTTGCTGTCGAGATAAGCCTTGGCCGCAATCAGAGTTGGATAATCCGCAGGAACATTCAGAGTTACACTGGTTGTGATGTCATTTGCTGAAATGGTGCTTGGTGTTCCATTTGCCCCGATGCATGTTGGAAAAGCAAAGGAGCCCGAAAACACGCCGTCTTTACACACCCGTTTTTCAACCGCGCATTGGCCATCAGCCGTTGCCTGGGGTGTTTGATAGGCCTCGATCTCGGCATTGTCAGCGACCGGAAAGCCATTGAACAAACAGTTAGTGCTGAGCGCAATTGGAGTTGTGGATGAGCTGTCGAGAGACATTGTTCTCAATGAGCCGCAATTTTGAAAGCTCAAGATGAGAACCGCTCCAGCTAAAAGCAATATTTTCTGAGGTTTCGATTTTGGCATGTGTCATCATACCATAATGCAACACCGGCAGAGAAATCAGCGATCTGACCTTGGACCATTTTGATACGCTGTTGGCTTGGGCTAAATGCTTAAATTTCATTAGTGACTGAAAATGAGAATGCTGATAGTCCTGCCGACTCCGAAAACCTGCGGAGAGGTGGCCGAGTGGTTTATGGCACACGCCTGGAACGCGTGCGAAGGTTCATCCCTTCCGTGAGTTCGAATCTCACCTTCTCCGCCAAATTCTATTGATGTTTCATTTTGTCTTCATGAACTGTATACGCAAGATCACCAACGCAATGATGGTGAGTAATGGTTTAAACCAATCTTGCTTTTAGGCCTTTTGATTTCTGAATCGCAATAAATCGCTCTGCATGATCGAGTGTCGGAAAATTTCTGGTAAGGCTCAGCCCTTCTCTTGTTTCGTAAATGACTGTGTAACCCATATTCAATTTCCTCTGATGGATGAGATTAGCAATTGCGCCCATTCTAAGATTTAAAAATCTTTTTTCAATGCCTATCTTCGAATCTGCTTTGGTATGAATTGTTAGATGCAATTTCCAGTGGCGTTATAAATTTTATTGGAATTAGATTTTGGATCTTAACTCGAGTTGTTGTGTGAACAATGGTAGTTTGAGTGGGCACGACAACTTTGAGTGGGCACGACAACTTTGAGTGGGCACGACAACTTTGAGTGGGCACGACAACTTTGAGTGGGCACGACAACTTTGAGTGGGCACGACAACTTTGAGTGGGCACGACAACTTTGAGTGGGCACGACAACTTTGAGTGGGCACGACAACTTTGAGTGGGCACGACAACTTTGAGTGGGCACGACAACTTTGAGTGGGCACGACAACCTTGTGTGGGCACGACAACCTTGTGTGGGCACGACAACCTTGTGTGGGCACGACAACCTTGGGTGGTAAACTTAATGCGCCGGGCTCGGTGCCCAACTGCCCAGTGCGGGCTCCATTTCTTTTTGGATCTTTACTGGCGTGCTTTCTGGATCATGTTTTTGGAGCCGATTTTTAATTCTGACAAAGTTTACTAAAACGGGCTCAAGAGTTTTTTTGTCAAAAAAGAATATCTGATCGACCAATAAAAAATTTTGATCAACATCGTCATTTTCGTCGTTTTGATCTTTAAGAATTGCATCAAAAACCAACTCTGTTTTAAGGCTGCGATTTTGTCCTGAGGCTTCGAGCAAATCATTACGCAATTCTGTGGGAACAATCTTTGTCATACCGATATAAATTAGAGCTGCAGGAAATTGATCCATTCTTTTAAGTAAACTGAAAATATTTTTATAAACTTTTATTAGTTTACTGGTCCTTTGACTCTCATTATGGTTTTTGAATCGATTGCGCGCGTCTTCGGAGACTATTCCCATGATGTAGGGATAACTGTTTTTAATTCCTTCGTACCCAAAAAATATGAACAAGACTGCCGTGTAGAGCAGATGGTCTTTGTCTAGAACCGCGGCCAGGCCTTTTGTAATTGGCTGTGAGAAAACGTAAATCCAAAAATTGGCTATTACAAAGTAGTGAGCTTGTTCGATCAGACGTATTCTACTAAAATAAGAAAATTCCTTTTCAATCGCCGGTTGGATTTGAGCCTCGAGAAGATCAGTAGCCAAGAATAATTTTTTGAAATAATCGAGAATGTTTTTTTCGCCTCGAACTTCGTAACCGAATGCGATCGCATCTTTTGCTTCGACAAAGTCATTTTCGAGTTGGCCTATACGACCAACCAGTGTTGAGATAGTGATTTCATTTGCTGGTGACCAAGCGATTTTCATCGGATCAAGAAAGCTTGCGCTCACTTCGTGGTCGTTTAAAGTTTTAAAATCAATTTCACTCACTTTTAAAACTCTGAGCAAAAGTGTTGTGAGACTTAAGGTGTGAGCAGTTCTGTCGAGAGATTTCCAAACCTTCTCTATCAAATTTAATTTTCGCCCATCAAGCTCGCGAACTGCCGATAATGTCACGCCGTCCATATCGCGCAAAAAATAATGCAGATCTCCATGGTACTGCCCAGCTGATTGAGGCCCGGTCATTAAGATTTGAGAGCAAAGGGATATTCCATGAGGCGCCAATTTTTCTGCAGCTATTGACGAGGATGCGAGGGTGAGGAAGACAAAAAAAGAGATTGATCTCATCACGCCTTCCTAACGAGAGCGCTCGACAAGTTCAATGCATTAAATCGCCTCGATCAATACAAAACTTAATTATTCAAAAAAACCACAACGGGTTTTGTCGACAAAGTCAGACTCAATTGCTTATTGGTTAAGTTTGCGGGGGCACTCGTGCCGGCAATCAAATCATAAACAGAAACTGTTGAAAATGAATTACTGAGCTTGAGAGTAATTGCAGTGCTCGCTGGAACCGTAGTGCTCCCCGTTTGGAGGCGATCACTTTCGTTCCAAATCACAATCGCATATTGCCCGGACGAGGACTGCAAAAGTAATGAGCCTGCCCGCTCTGGCAGATTGCTGATTGAATATTCGATCGGCTTTAAAGAAAACGTTTTTGAGTTTGGGCCAGCGTCAGCAAAAGCATTCATTAAATTATGAATTGAAACCGCTGCTGGCTTTGGTTGATTGTTTCCGTCAAAAAGTCCCCAATGGTTCTCCCTATTGGCGTTAGACGTATCGTTATACATATCGAGCAATTCATAAATGTAAACTCTTGAAATTTCATTGATTGCCGAATCAAATATTGTGTTCAACGTGAGGATTGCCTGTGCATCGAATGTGACACCATCTGCGGCAGTTGCCGTATTGAATCCAGCTTCAGTGATGATTTCTGGACTTAATCGATTTGCTCCGTATTCAAGAAGATTGGTATTCGAAATATACCATCCGGGTTGATAACCACCAAACCCATTATTTGCATAAGGATGAATGTTTACAAAATCAGAAATACCAGATCCATAACTTTGGTTTGTGGCTGGTGCGCCGAGCGAATATAAAATTCCAGTTGTGTAATTTAACACTGCCACACCATTTGTGTGCGGATCAGCATGAACCGTTTGATATAAATCTTTTTGGTAGGCGTCTGCAGCCACTTGGCCGGACTGGCCCTTGTAGGTGAATGGAAAGTTCGCAATCTCGTTAGGACCTTCAACTGCTGTTACAGAATTGGGATATAACGCCAGCATGTCGTCGAGATCCGCAACAAAACTCACAGGATCTGGGTTTGTGCTTGTCGCGCCTGCAATGAACTGCACACCCATGCCCAAAATTAATTGGTAAGCACTTTTGAGTGCGGTGTCTGTTGAATTTTTTGGATAGAGTCCATCACGAACGAATTTAATATTGAGGTAATTGAGATTGTTGGCAACGTTCTGATAATTTGTATAAGCGTTGCCTTGAATATTTGCACCCAAGTGAATTTGCACGCCGATTGAGTTTTTGAAATCGGCATAGCGAATGGCTGCAATCTGAACTTTGTCGGCACATGTTACGTTCAAAAATCCAGCATTTGAACCGTTTGGATTGGGTTCATTTTCGCAGTTTGTGCCATTAAAAGTGATCGCACATGTTTGAGTTCCTGTGCATGTGCTTGCGGCATAATTCAGGCAGCTGGTGTAAGCCGAGCCGCCGCCATAGCCTGAAGCGGTGACATTGATAAATCCAGACTGGCAGCTTACCGCAACGGTCTGGCCCTCAGCACTCCAACCGTACATGCATGAACTTTGAGTCGCGCAGTGTGTGCCAGAGGCAATGGATCCTGTACCTGCCGTGCCTGATAAAATAGGGGTTGTGGTTGTCACATAACGAGCAACACTATCAGAGGGATCTGGAGCGGTACTTGAATTCGCAATTGCAAAAGATTTTATGCTCGAAAAACCTTTGCTACAATTTTGAAAAGTGATGAGCAAAAACGCGAATGCAAAAAAGTACAGCGTAACAACAGACCACTTTTTCATTTAAAGATCCAATCCCAGCCTGTTGCATTTTTGGTAACTCATTTTGATCATGATCTCTTAAAGTTTACAGGTTGGTGCTGATTTAAGCAATCGTAGAGGTACGGTTTGGTCCGTATTTCAGATGATGATCTTGAGACATATCAATATGAGATTCAAAAAAGACGTAAGCACTTTTGGTTGTGAGCGAAGGTATCTTTTTCTTTTTGATTAAACACGCACGCCCCTCTCACTTCGACACGTTAATCGAATGAGCACTTTCAAAAACATCATCAGCTAAGGTCATTGTGGCTATGGGCTCCTGCCACACTCTTTGCAAATATAAGAAGCAGTAGGATGGTGCACAGTGTTTCAATTTGAGATGTTAAAAAAGATAATACTTCTGGCAAGCCTACCTCTCATGGTGACTGCATGTAGCAAACTTAAAAGTGTAGCTGCCTTGCAAACCTCATCGACAAGTGCGTCACTCGGCACAACAAACTGCATCAGCTCACAAGCGGATCAAACAACCGTATTGAACTCCACCGATTTTTTTATCACTGCGCAAACCAATTCAAATGCTTTAGCAGCTGCAACAGAGTGCCTTATTAATATCAAATCAGAGACAGCCTTTCTTGCAAAACAAAATTGGAGTTGTGATTCAACTGCTCACGTATTGGATTATATAAACATCTGTAAAAACAAAGTTTCGATTTTGATTTCACAAAATAGCTCACAGACTTGCCCTGTTCTAAACGGGACCGGCCAACAAACGTGGGATTCAAATGGCTGGAGCAGTTGTCAAATTAGCCAGTGTGCTTCTGGCTTTGTTTTGCTCAACGGCTCTTGCCAACCCCAAGTGTGTAACCCCAACACCACACAAAATTGTGCTGTCGCAAACGGATCAGGATCGCAGATTTGCAATGTCTCTGGAACAGCTTGGGGTCAATGTAGCGCAGCTCTGTTTTGTACTTCAGGATTTAATTTGCAAGGGGGCACATGTGTTGCAAATGTTTGTGCACCCAACTCACAACAAAGTTGCAGCGCAAACAACGGCACCGGAACACAAAGCTGCAATAGCAACGGATCGGCATTTTTAAGCTGTGGCAGTCCGACCAGTTGTGATTCTGGATTTCATCTTCAAAACAATTCTTGTGTACAAAATATTTGTTCGCCTCAATCTCAAGAAACTTGTGGAGTGGCTAACGGCGCGGGCTTGCAAGCTTGCAACAGCGATGGATCAAGTTATGGCGCATGTCGTGCGACATCGTGTAATTCTGGATTTGTTTTAAATAACGGCAGTTGTGCTGCATTTTTAAATCCTGGTCTTGATGGAAAATTTTTGGTGGGCTACCAAGGTTGGTTTTCGGCTCAAGGCGACGGCGACCCCTACACCACTCCAACAAATAGCTGGAGCCATTGGTCACAGTGGCAAACAGGTGCACCAAACTTTGGCAACACCACGGTTGAAATGTGGCCTGATGTTTCTGAATACTCACAACTTTATCCAACAGCTTTCACCTTACAAGATGGCAGCCCAGCAAAAGTGTTTAGCTCTTATGATTTTAGCACCGTGCTCACCCACTTTAAGTGGATGCAGCAATACGGGATAGATGGAGCGGTACTTCAGCGCTTTACGGTGAGCAAACAATTTGGACCTGACTATCAGACTTTTACCGCGCAAGTTGCACGCAACACCGTCAATGCCGCGCAAGCGACCGATCGAGTATTTTGTGTGTTGATCGATACCGCGGGCGACAACGTCGATTCGATTGTTCAAAACGTGATCAATGAATGGCAATATGACGTGAACACTCTCCATCTCACCGACAGTCCAAATTATTTACGTCACAATGGAAAGCCGGTTGTTTATCTCGCACAATTTGGAATCTACAGTCATGCGGCGCCAACAGTTGATCAGGCCGCACAGATCATTCAGTTTTTTAAAAATGCGGGCGTGACTGTCGTTGGTGAAACTCCTGCGTATTGGAGAACACTCGATCATGATTCTCAAACGGATCCACGCTGGCTTGATATTTATCATAGCTATGATGTGATTAACCCCTGGACTGTAGGCACATATCAAACCCAATCCCAAATTGATGATTACATCAACAATGTTGTTGTCGGTGATCTTGCAGACACGGCCGCACACGGTCAGCAATATATGCCGGTCATTTACCCAGGATTTTCAAGATCAAATTTGTGTGGTCAGGGCAATACCAATTGCCCCGAAGGCGTAAATTTTAATGTGATCCCAAGACAGGGCGGCCAGTTTTGGTGGAAACAAGCGTACCAATATAAAAAAGTGGGCATTCGTATGATGTATGCGGCGATGTTTGATGAGGTGGACGAAGGTACCGCCATTTTTAAAATTGCCCCAACACAAAAACTCACTCCTGCTCAGACTCCATTTTTGAGTTTAGATGCCGATGGGTTTCAACTTCCCAGTGATTGGTATTTGCAACTCGCAAGACAAACTGCGGCGATGCTCAAAGGACAAATTGGACTTTCCCAGTCGATCCCACTCCAGATGCCAGCGTCGGTTGCAGCACCCACGAATCCCAATGCGCAGATGCTTTATTCAAGAGGCAGTCTCTCGCTTCATTCGGATCATTACATTCAGAGATCTGGCTTTGTGCTCTATATGCAAAATGATGGAAATTTAGTTTTAAAAGATCCAAATGGAGCAAACCTTTGGTCTTCTGGGACAGCTGGTCTTTGTATGAGCGGCCAAACCTATCAAGATTGTTTAGTTGTGTACCAAGACGATGGAAATCTGGTGATCTACAATACTGTTACGGGTGCTGCGCAATCTCTTGGCGGATATGGCAGTTCAGCCTTGTTATTTAATCGCGAAATCTCGACACCCTTACTCTTTGAGTAAGGCCTTTACTTTACTAGTTGCGCAAGCCAAAGGGCCCACCTAAGCTTTTGGCTATGAAAATCAATTTAAGACTTCGGCTTCTGGTTTTTTCGCTCGGACTTACGACATGTGTTCCATCGTCGAATTTTACCGCATTCGGTGGACAAGCTCAGCTGCCGCAAATCCTATCGACTTCATTTCGAAATCACATATTTCAAATTATGGGGACGCAGCTTCAAAACATCACGAGCCTCAAGCTCAGCCAAAATAATTCTGATATTCCAATTTCAATTCTAAGCAAGACTCCAACCTCTGTGTCTGCAAGCTTTGACAGCAATTCAGTTCTTTCCGCAAGTGCCCCCGCCACGCTTGTTGTCAATTCTCCGCAAGGCTCATCAACAGCTTTATTGACCGTGGATTTAAGTAACACGTCGGTCGCCAATTTTAATTCAACAGGTATTGCCGACACGGCTCCATCAACGCTTCTTACTTTAAGTGCTGATAGCAAAGTTGGAATTGGAACGACCTCACCCACGTCTTCGTTAACGGTGGCTGGACCGATCGAGTCCACACTGGGCGGAATAAAATTTCCAGATGGTTCAAGTCAGACAAGTGCTTTGGCAACTCAGCAAGCATTTGCATTGTCGTGCAGTTTTAATTCCAGTAACAATCAAACAGTTTGTATCAGATTAAATACCCTTACCGGTGCAAGCGTTTGTTCTTACAATGTGGGATCTGGGGCTTGGACCGCGTGCACCAACTCACCTTTTACCGCTGACGTGAATGCGAACTATTCGATCTCTTGTTCTTTTAACAGTAGTTACAACTTTACGATTTGTGTTCGGCTTAATAATACGACAGGCGCTTCGATTTGTAATTTCAATAACAACAATCCGTCTTCAGGCACATGGTCAGCTTGCGCTGGAAATCCCTTTTAAAGAAACTATGCAGAATCAAATAAAAATTATTTTATTGAGCGTTGCCATATTGAGCTGTAGCAAGCTGCAGTCTTCGACAAGTTTGTCGGGCTCTTCAAATTCGGCAGCCTATTTTTCGCCAAGTTTGAGTGATTCGTTCGATACCGTGGTCGCTTCTGCAACCCCAACAGTGGATTATGTATTTGGAACTTCGGCGGTTGCGGGCCCTGCGCAAACTGCGATTACCAATATTTCTCAACTCGGCCAAAACTTTAATCCGTTTGCCGATTTTACCGGTCAAACTCTGATCAATAGCGAACTTCAACGGTACCAACCTTTTAGTTCGTCATCCAATTTTGTTTTTGGATCGGGATCTCTCAATCTCAATGCCACGCTCGACTCGGGCGGCACGGTCGCACCCACTCTTTCGTGTCACACTTATGGATTTACTCCTGGCAGTGCCCAAAACTTTAGTTCGAACACCCGCGATTGTGGATCGACACCTTCTGCCTCGATTATCGTAGGCCAAGTTGCGGTGATTCAATACAGCGGGATTTACTATGTCAGCGCTGTGGATTCATCTTCGGTGACTTTGATGCCTCTTTTTAATTCCAATATTTCTCAGACGTACAATTCGATTTTGACATTTTTGCCTTGGGCTTATGCCACCCTAAGTGCGGATGCCAACTCTTCGAGCTGTCTCAATTTTAGTAGCTTGCCCTCGAGTGTTTCTGTTGGGCAATTCGTGAGCTTTATTTCATCCGGCGCCCAAGACTCTAATGCTTATGGAACAATTTCGATCAACTCAGTCTCTACAAACTCTATTTGTTTAAATTCGCCACAGTCACAGAGCAATGGCACCGGTGTGCTGTTTACTCCACCGATTCGCAGCGCACAAATCTGGTCAAAAAATTATTGGATACCTGGGGTTGACGGTGTCAAAACAATCGCTGCAGAACTCACGGTCATATTACCGAATACATTTGGTGCCGCGAGAGGATTTTCCAGTTTTTCTAGTTTGAACTCATCCACTCCGCTTGGCGCGTGGCCCGCATTTTGGCTGTATTCTGGCAATTCGACTTCAAGCCAGGTGACACGCGACTATTCCGAAGTGGACGTGATTGAACTCATCATGAGTTCGACACAAGATTTTGGAACTTACACTTCAAATCTCCACGGTCCGAGCACAGGTTCGAACCTTTATATCAATCAAACAAATTCTAGTTATAACTGGTCGAATGATAAAACCTACTACTACGGCCCTCTCCCCACCAACACAGTCCATAAGATTCAATTGGTGATGACCGAAACCCAGGCGTTTCGCTATTTTGATGGCGCGTTGATGAAGTCAGACAATTATCAATGGACCTCTGGAGACTCAGCCCAAATCGCTGCGAACCTTGCGATGGGAAGTGCTTCTCCAAATTTAGCCGCAACTTTGATGTTTCCGGTTTTTGACGGCGCATTTCCGGTATCGATGCAGGTGCAAGAACTCAAAATCTGGGCGCAAAGATAATTGTGAGTCAGTACCAAGGATAGACTTCGCCCCCATTATCAAATAAGCCTTTGAAGCTCACAATTGGAGCAAAATGAATCGGCTGGTTTGGTTTAGGTATGATCTGCGCGTCAGCGACAATGAAACATTAGTTGAGGCAATCAAAAATGCCTCTGGATCAATATATTTTGTTTATGTCTATGATCCGAAATGGGAAGAACTCACTCCCGAAGGCTACCCCCGCTTTGGAAACTTTAAAAAGAAATATCTGGCTCAATCCTTAATTGATCTTAAAAAGAAATTGCAGGCATTGGGTGCTGATTTGATCTGCATCTCGGGTGATCCCAAAACACTTATCCCTGCGCTCTGTCAGGAACTCGATGTCAATCACCTGTACTGCTCGCAATTAAATTCATTTGAAGAGCATCGCGATGAAATCGAGATTGAGCAGCGGCTCGAAAAAACCGAAATTCATTTATTTGAAACCCAAACTCTATTTTGTCGCTCGGATTTAAAAGATTTTAATTTTGATGTGCCCGCAAGTTTTTCTAAATTAAGAAAAGCGGCCGAAAGGCACTGGTCGGTAAGACCTCCTTTAAAAGCTCCCACAAACATACCGCAAGCGGGACCCACAACTCGTTCGAGCTGGAACTTTGAAGAGTTATTGGGGCTGCCTGTTCCTGATCGTGGGATCGTGCTTGAGGGGGGCGAGAGTGCAGCCCTTAAAGAAGCTCACACATTTATTTGGCAACATGATGCTCTTAGAAAATACAAGCAAACCCGCAATGGATTGATTCGCCACCGCGACTCCTCTAAATTTTCGGCACCGCTCGCGCTGGGCTGTTTTTCTTCAAGGCAACTTTATGTTGAGGTTCGGCGCTACGAAAAAGAGCGAATCGCCAACCTCTCAACCCTTTGGTTTTTGTATGAGCTGTTATGGCGAGACCATTTTCAGTTTGCAGCTCTTCGGCGAGGCCCGCATCTGTTTACAGACAAACCCCGCGGGGAATCAAAAGGACTCTCCCAAAAAGAAGAGACCGCGGCCTTCGAGGCCTGGCGATTAGGTCAAACTAAGAGCTCCTTTGTGAATGCCGCAATGATTGAACTCTCCACCACCGGTTGGATGTCGAATCGTATGCGCCAAAATGCCGCAAGTTATTTGGTTCATGATCTCAAAGTGCGCTGGCAAAAAGGTGCAAGATGGTTTGAGTCGTGTTTGGTCGATTATGATCCTTGTTCCAATTGGGGCAATTGGGCCTATATCGCAGGAGCTGGTACAGAAAACTCGCCGCATATATTTGATGTGGAACAACAGCGCGAGACTTTCGATGCCGATCGTTCGTTTGAAAAACTTTGGCTCAATCATTAAGTGATTGTTGTGGACGTTTAAAAATGTTTTTTGCATCATCAAAAAATGAAAAATGATTTTTATGCCAAAGGACTTCGCTTCGAATGCACGGGCTCGGGCAAGTGTTGCGTCTCACATAACGGCTACGGCTATGTTTACCTCACCAAATTTGACCGCAAGCGAATGGCCAAGGAGTTAAAACTTTCGACCCTCGAGTTTACCCGCAAGTATTGCGAAAAGGTCGACGGTATTTGGAAATTAAAAGGCGATCAAGATTGTATATTTTTAAAAAACAAACGCTGTTCTGTTTATGAGGGCCGCCCCACCCAATGTCGAACCTGGCCATTTTGGCCTGAGCTGATGAATGCAAAAACATGGACCGAAGAAGTTGCAACATTCTGTCCTGGCGTAAACAAAGGAAATGTACACGAAGCTACCGAGATAGAAAAAGTGTTGCAAGAGCAACTCCGCAGCGAAGCGGCTTACGGAACTTAAAACCCTTTCAATTAAAATCAGGAAATACAATGACGACCGAAATTGAAATGCTGATGTTTTCGATTCTACTAGGAATTGCAATGCTATTGGCCGCAGCAGGTGGAGCCACAATCCAGCGCGGTTTAAAGTGGAACCTTGGTGCGCGTGATAAGCATCCACCCGAGCTGACCGGCATTGCGGGTCGGCTTGAACGCGCCTTTCGCAATTTTTTAGAAACTTTTGGTTTTTTTGCAGCCGCAGTTTTGGTTTGCTTAGTCCTAAATATCTCAAACTCAGCAACTTCAATCGGAACCCAACTTTATTTTTATTCGCGTGTGATTTATATCCCACTCTACGTGGCGGGCATTCCCTTGTTGCGAACGATGGTATGGACGTGTTCACTCATTGGTATTTGTTTAGTGATTTATGCCTCCATGAGTTCGGCACTTTAGGGTTTTTTAAATCCACGACTCAAACCAGAGCCAACCAAGTTGGGTGTTTGCACTTTTAAACTTAGATTATTTGGTCCAACTCTTTTGGTCTAAATATGAATTATCAGCAAATGATCAACAAGCCCCAGTGAACCCACTTACGAGGATAACCCGCGATCACAACTAATGATCACAATGTGCTTAATCATTTTTGACCATTGGTCCCTCTTGACCGGAGAGTAATTATAAAGAGGATCTTCAGGACTATCCCCTGGCAAAACGCCTTCGTACTTTAACAAACGAGTGGTTAAATCAGCAGGGGCTCGTTGTGAAGGGTCAATTTGATAGCGGCACGTATCGATCATACCTCTTTCACCAAAATGAATTGTGCCTTCGTCGGCCATTTTGACCGTGCCATCGAGATTAATAATGTGTGAAAAAAGGCCTATTCTAAGTTCGGCTAAACATTCTTTTAAGGGAAAATCGGTTGCATAAGGATCTTGGGGTTTGTCTGGTGATGGAACTGTATTTAAAGAGATTCCGATGTGGTTCGTCTCAACATTATCGGACAGTGCGGTACAATTTGAATCTGGCGCCATTTCAGCTGCCTCGGCTTGATAAAAACAGCTGATCAATGCTGCAACCAAAATCACACCCAAATTTTTATTCATTTTTAAACCGCCCTTTGATTGAAAAAAATTGCACCTCCGATGCCAATAGTGAGGAGACTATCTACAATACATTTCAAATACTGAAACCTTTGCCAAAAATTGTTTTGCAGCTCGCCTTTTATTTGCGCGCATCAATGAGGCTAAAAGTTAAAAAAAATTATTTTTTATTAGAGTTACAGATCGATTGAAGTTCGTTCTCAGACTGCGCCACTCGCGATGTGGATTCGATATGTCGAATAAAATCGGCCTTCAAATCATTGAGGCCTTTTAATTCAAATTTATAAATGGCTTGAGCTTCTTTTGCCATCGCTGTGCCTTTGCTCATCACTAGGGCTTGATTCTTCTCGATGTCGGCAATCGCTTTATTGATCACATCTAGATCCTTTACAAAAAGGTTTCGGATTTGATAGGCCGAAGCTTTTTCTTGTACAAGATTGCATTGATCAGCTGCCAAACTTAAAACAGGTGTGGCGAAAGCGATAACAAGAGACAGATAAAACTTCATTTCAACTCCAGTGTGAAAATAAAGTTTTATGCAGAGATGATGCCACAAGCAAGAGGCTCGTGGCTCTTCATCTTATTGCGGAAATGAAGCGGGCTTCGCCTGCGGTCCTTGGTCCGAAGCTAAGGGTAAAAACCCGATGGCAGCGTACACTGGCGAGTTCGAGGGCATCGCATAATTGCCGATCGCAGCCCCTGAGAAGCCCGGATTTACAAACGACGGTGAACTATCCACAATTGGATTTGTGTTCGCAATCGCAGTCCCTTGGGCAGAAAAATAATTGTTCTGCGAAACATTTGGCAGGGCTGATCCACCTTGAGTCATCACCGTAGACCACAGTGCAGCGGGTGCAGGGTTTGCGAAGTAAACAATATTTTTCTGAAACGTGTTCGAGTTCATTCCATAACTTCCGAACTCAGGATCATCTTGGTAAAGACCAATCAACGAGCCCGATGAAAGATCTAAAATATTGTTGGTAAAGGTATTATGATCCCCACCGTGATATTGAAGAGCCGTTTGCCCGCAGACGCGGCAGGTATTGCCAGCGACTTTGACGTTCGAAGTTTGATCATCGAGATAAATAGAATGAGTATTAGTTGTGAGCGACCCTCTTCCTACAGTGTCTATAATATTATTTGTAATCTGATAGCCTGTCGCTAAATGTGTGCGGTCCAAAATATAAATCGCGCCTGAGTCATCCGACACCGTGAGCGTATTCACAATGCGGTTGCGATCGATCACGTTATTGGTGCTTGTCTCTTGCGAACCGGTTCCGGCCGCAAAGCTAATTCCAGGTCCACCAAAATTTTGGATAAAATTATGTGTAACGGTTGAGTTGGTAATATGAAAGCTCATAAAGACCGCTGCGAGATAGGTCCCATTGCCGCCGCCGCCATTGAAGGTATTGCTATCAACCGTAATTTTGTCGCAGTAGTAATTGGCCTTTACGCAGTTGGTGGTGCAATTCAAAAAATTATTCCATCGCACAGTCACGTTATTTGCGGCCACAATAGAAAGACCAATGCCGACATTTTGAATGGTGAGATTTTCGATAACCATGTTGTTTGCGCCATTAAAAATCACTCCACCATTTCCGCCGCCGTCAAGAATCGCGGTCTCGCCCGCAAAACCGACCCAAGATTGTCCGCTATCGGCGCTCGAGAGTGTAAAGCTATTCGCAACCGAAAAAGTTCCTCCGCGCAAAGTCGCAACTTTAATGCTTGAGGATTCCATCGCAGCTTGAGCTTTTGCCAAAGTTTTGAAGGGTGAGTTGATTGAGCCTGGGTTTGAATCATTTCCGCTGGTCGAAACATAGTAACTTGGGATCGAAGACACAACGGGTGGAGGGGCAACGACAGGGGGTTGTGTAATGACCGGAGGTGAAGTTGAAACGGGCGTTCTTACCGGCGTCGAGTCGCCAATGGGGGTTGCCGCATATAAACTTTCGCTGTTTGGTCCAACGATTTTCATAAAAGGTGAAGAACTCATAAAATAAAGTGTCGATCCACTATGTCCGCTTGAGTTGGTCGCCCAAAACGGCTGTCCATTTTTGTAAGTCACCAAATTGCCATCAGCTTGAAATGTGATATTACATCCGCCACTCACACAACTTGACGAGCTGCTCGACGCCCACAAGGCTGCGCCCGTGCTCGTCTTATAAGCCACAAAATTTCCATCGGTTTGAAGGGTAAAGTAGACTTCTCCTACCGTTACGCGGTTTCCAGAAAGAAGATTAAATTGACCACCAACATAAGTGACCTGACTGGAGCTCGAAGACGGTGGAGTGACAACCACAGGAGCAGGCGATGGTGTTGGGGTAGGAGTTGGCGTAGGTGCGGGCAAGGGTACAACCGGAGTCGACACAACTGGTGATGAGACCAAAGGCGTTCCAGTAAATAGATTCTCTTTATATGGCCCGACTATTTTAATGTATGGCGCTGAGCTTGATAAAAAGAGGGTTGAGCCTGCATGTCCACTCGAATTGGTCGACCAAAGAGGTTGGCCGTTATTGTAAATCACCAAATTTCCATCTGCTTGAAATGTCACTTTACAGATTCCGTTAGCGCAGCCCGATGAAGTTCCAGTTTCCCAAACTTTTGCACCGCTGCTGTCTACCGCAATAAAGTTTCCATCAACCTGCATTTTGAATGTGACGTTGCCAATACTGCGACTTGCGCCCGACACCAAATCAAATTGACCACCTAAAAAATTTTGATCTGCCGAAGACACCGACGCCACCGTACTAATAGCAAGAGTTCCAACATAAAGGTTGCGGTCTTCGGGAGCGTCGTAAGCATCATTGGTAAACCCAATTGCGACAACATGATTGCCCGAACTAATCTGAGAATTGATTTGGTAATGAGATAAAGATGTCGAGTTCACATTAAAGCTTTGCACAACAATTCCATCAACCAAAATTTGCATGATGGGCCAAACGCCGCGATCAACCGAACCAAATGCGGTGACATCTAAAAGATAATTAGCAGCCTTAGGAAAATTGACAGAACTTGAAACTGTGCCGTTGGACCACAAATTAAAAGTTCCATCACCATTCGCCGCACCCGTTGTTGCAGACATATCAATAGCTCGCACCGTTGCAACCGGTGTGGGCGATGAGGCGAGCTGTGAGGCATTCACATTTGCGCCACCCAATGGGTCTGAGGACTTGGCCGTACAGCCAGTAAATAGAAACAAACATGAGACGGCCAAAACAAACATGGATTGAGTCATATCTTATTAGTGTAGGCCGATTGTTTAGAAGTACAAATCTAAACCAACATCTTGGGTCAAGGTGAAGCGTCTTATAATGGAACATTGACTTTCATACTGGATTTCAATCTCATGAAGTGACGGAGGCCTCTCAATGTTTTCCAATAAGTGTTTTGTTTTAGTTATTTGGGCGAGCTTATGCGCATGCGGGAAGTTAAGCGCAGTAGGCACAAGCTCAACTTCTTCACTGCCCTCCGTCTCGATTGCCAATGCCTCTACCGCCCAGGGTTCAAATTTGATTTTTCCGGTCACCCTCTCAGCGGTCTCGTCTCAAGATGTAACGATCAATTTTCAAATTAATCCAGGAACTGCAGCGGCTGGAGTTCAATACACCGACACCAGTGGAACCGCCACCA
The DNA here is from genome assembly GCA_965199825.1 of Bdellovibrionales bacterium. Classification (GTDB taxonomy): domain Bacteria; phylum Bdellovibrionota; class Bdellovibrionia; order Bdellovibrionales; family UBA1609; genus CBDATP01. The sequence continues at coordinate 766,582 of OZ241329.1, forward strand.
TACCCCATGGTCTGCTTTCCACAACGATTTCGGTGCCCACATTAGAAGACGGAATAGACAAGGTCTCGAGTTCGTTTTCGATCACCTTAAATTCAGCGACTCATGCCAGTGTCGCCAGCGCAACTGCAACCGGAACAATCAATGATGCCACTCTGCTATTCAATTTTATGGTCCCTACCCTCTCAAGCTCTCTTCAATTTTCTAGGTCATCAACAGCTTTTGTTTATAACAGTTCGGGTATCCTGACTTCGGTTGCGGCAGATACACCCCGATTTAGTTACGATCCCACAACTCATGCGTTGCGAGGGCTATTGATCGAACGCAATTCAAGCAATCAGGTGTTTTACAGCGAAGACTTTAGTCAATCTAATTGGGCAAAAACCAGTTCGACAGTGGTTGCAAACTCCGTCACTACACCTACTTTATCCACAAACAGTTTAGATCTCACCGAAAGTAATTCGTCTGCGGTTCATTCTTTATCACAAGTGGGTCTGTCCTACACAGCGGTCCACCCCATTACTGCCTCTATTTTTGCTAAAGCGGGTGCACGCACCAAATTACGATTGCGCGTGAGCGATGGTACAAACGGGTTTTACTACGACTGCGATCTCTCGGCCACTGTGACGATAACCACCTCCTCTGTGCCGGCAGTTGAAGGCTCAGTACTTGCCTCCGGCACCAGTGGATCCCTCTCAACACTAAAAACTGCGGGCGTTGCAGGCGGCGCAGGAACGATCGATGCAGGCTCAGGGTGGAGACGGTGTTGGGTCTCCGGGGTGATGCCAACGAGTGATGTGGGAACCAATAATGTTTTGATGAAAGTTTCAATCGTCAACGGCTCATCCGAATCTTACCTAGGTGATGGGACTTCAAGTCTCACCCTGTGGGGCGCACAATATGAAGAGTATCTTTCTATTCCCACCAGTTATATTCCGACCGCGGCAACCAGCGGAATTTCGCGCAGTGCCGATATCTTAACTGTTGCACCACTTGGCAGCTGGTACAGCGCTGGTGATTTTACCGCAAATGTCAGTTATATGCGGCGCTGGTTTGAAAAGCCCTACGATCCAAACCTCGGAGTCTCAACTTACCCAACCGCATTTTTATTTTACAACGCAGGCTCGTTGAGCAATCGGTTTGGTCCACAGTATTCGAGCGATGGAACAAATATTTTGTTTAATTGGTTTACCGGTTCAAGCTTCGTCACGGGTGCAAACACTGCGGCAAACCAAAACGTTCAGGGACAGACCTATAAAGTGGGTGTGAAACGTTCGGCTTCAGCAATCAGCATTGCTGTAGGTGGAAGCGCACCAAGTGTTGCGAGCGGATCGGTCACCTCGAACAGCGTCGATACACTGGGGCTTGGAAATACTTCGGCCAATGGCGATGGACTCAATGGATACTTGCAGCGCTTTTCCTATCGGCCAAGGGCAGTACCAGACACCCAGTTTAGCGCTTTAACTCAATAAACTGTTTCGATTTAAGACGTCGAATTCTACTACAAAAAAAGAACTTTCCGCCTTTAAAACTGAACTCTTTAAAACCAAAAAGGCTTGTGTTCCTTAAGAGTTCAGCCGGAATCAAAACGCAAACTATCAAACAACTAAACATATTTTTTTGATAACAGTTCCAAATTCAACACCGCCGACCAACACAGCTTAAGTGCTTGATCAAAGGAGCGGTATCGAGATTGCTCAGTCAAGGACATGAGCAAAACTATTTTTATTCAGAGCTTGTCTCTTTTGGCATTAATTCTTTCGACTCAAGCTTGCTCGAAAGTAAATTTCAATACAGGTCAAAATGGCAGCGCAGACAGCCTTGCGATTTCAACCCCACTCTCTCAAACCGACAACTCCTCAGGTTCGGCACCACAAATCACTCCACCTTCTGCTGATCCTTTTCCAGCAGACGGTCAGTTTGCCGAATGCTTTTATCAATTTCAGTTTTCACATGACCCGGTTGCATTTTTAAATCCAAGAAATGTGCAAAATTTTGATGCGGAATTTATTAATCTGATCCAAAACGCCAACTCCGATATTGATGTCAAATCAAAAGAGTTGGACCAAGTGAATTCGGTTGAAGGCAATGTGGTTTTTGATTCGCAAGAAGTAGGTTTAATCAGCGATGTGGCAAAGTCGGTCACAGGATCTGCCGAATGCATTACCCAAATCCAGAATGTTGCAAAAGATGTGAGCGTTTCAAACCAAAACTTAAAATCGGGTGAAATTGGTCAAATTCATAATGTCGAAGGCAATGTGGTCGTAAACAATTTTAATGTAAACAACATCCACGATATCCAAGGCTCACTCGCATTAAATAACAGCAACGTGATCGAGCTTGCAAACGTTGAAGGCGACGTCATCTTAACAAACGTTCGAGTGCGCTACTTGCATAACGTCAAAGGCCATATCAGTTTGATCAATTCTGTAGTGGAGCAAAGTGATCAAAATTAATCTTTGCGAAACCAGATCTCGGTTAAAAAATAAATAAATCCAACAGTCGGCAATGCCGACCCGACGATTGAAGTGAGCGCCCAACCACCCTTATCAAAAGACCAGGCTCCGATAAATGAACCAAAGGCTCCACCCACAAAAATCACAGCAATATACAAACTGTTAAGTCGAGCCCGCAGTTCAGCAGGAAGAGCAAAGATCTCGCGCTGACCCAATACAAGGTTTGCACTCACACCCGCATCAAGTAACACCGCACCCAGCGTGAGAAGTCCGATGGAAGTTGGTGTGCCGAGACTTGAAAATCGAGTGAGCAAAAAAGAAATCGCTCCAGCTAAGAATGCACAGGCTGTTGCCCGATCTGTTTTACCTCGATCGGCCATGCGACCAACGATCGGAGCTGACACCGCACCCGTCACTCCTACAAGTGCGAATACCGCAATTGCTGTTTGTGAAAAATGAAAGTCGGGACCCAAAAGCAAAAGCGGCACCGCGGTCCAAAACAAACAAAACGATGAAAACATGCAAGCCTGATAAATCGCGCGACGCCGAAGCACCGGATACTTCCACAAGAGGGTCGACATGGATTTAAGGAGATCAATATATTTTAGTGACAAAGCTTGTGGCTGCCTTGGCGGCAAAACAAAATAGAGAACCCCAAAAAGTAAAATCATGAGTGCTGTAGAAAAATAAAATACCGAATGCCACGAGACCAGGTCAGTTAAAAAACCCGCGATAGGGCGAGAAAGCATGATCCCAATCATCAGCCCACTCATTAGATTGCCAACCACCTGCCCGCGAATTTGTGGCGGCGAAAAGTGGGTGGCATAAGGAACAATGATTTGGATCGCCGAGACCCCCACCCCTAAAAAAAATGCCGCCATAAAATAAGTCACAACTTGGGTTGAAAATCCGATCGCCACCAAAGCAAACGTTGCCACACCGATCAGCGATAAGATCACCCGTCGATTTTCGACAAGATCGGCGAGCGGCACCAAAAATAAAACTCCGCAACCATAGCCAATTTGTGTGAGGGTCACCACTAAGCCTGCAGACGACAATTCGAGCGCAAGAGATTTGGCAATCATCGCGGTCAGAGGCTGAGCGTAATACAGATTCGCCGCAAGGATACCCACACTCACTCCTAAAAGGAGATTGAGTTTTTTAGACAGATTTTGATTATTCATATTGGAAGACCTTAGTCTTTAACGATGCCGAGGGCAAGATTGCGATCTGTTTAGTTGAGCTTTTGTCCACTTAACAAAATCTGACAACCAATCTCCTTGCCGCCTTTTTTCAGCGATGGCAAATGGGTTTCAAAATTTTTAAAATAAGCATTTGCCTCTAAGTGCTGAACTTTTAGTATTGATCCTAAATATAACAGAATGGTGTAACCAATGCTTTGTGCGGGTGATATCGCTAAGCCTTCAATAGTGAGATAAAGGGCTTTGATTTGCCAATTCTCCCGACGACTTCTTAAAATATTTTTAACAAGATCAAATATTTTTAAAGCGTTTTGGTTGTCTGCATTGTGACCGGTCGACCAAACCCCTCGCTCAAGTTTTTGTCTTAAAACGAGTTCGTTAAAAACTTCAAGCTCGTCGTCCGAATGCTCGGCTCCGATATTGAATATCCCACGCAATGCTAAAAGATCAAATTTTTCAAAAGGGACAACGGAATCGTCCAGCGCAAACGCGCGCTGGAAATTAAGAAATGCTTCTAAATAAAATTTATTGTGTAGAGCGTTCCATCCAATTACCGACGAGGTTTCTCTCATCAAACTCTGTCCCTGACGTCTGGTTTCTGGAATATCCAAGAAGCCCCGGCCCTTTTCGAGATCATAATGGAGTTGATCAAGCTCCATTCGGTACTCCGTCGAACATTTAGGACCATGCCACCAGGGTTGCGCAGCGGCCGAAAGACTAAAAAAACTAACAAACAAAAATGATTTAAGCTGTAGCTTCACTTTTTGTCTCTTTAAAAATGGTTAGAAACATTGTAGCTCCAAGGGATGCCAATCCTGCGAGAATAAAAAAGGTGGTGGTAAAACCTAAATTTTCGGTACCAAACCCTTGTGCTAATGGACCAATAAAACTTCCCATCGCAAGCATCGTTTGGGCAAGCCCCATCAAGGTATTAAAGCCGCCCTTTCCTTTTGTAAGGTCATGAGCAATCAGGGCAATCACAACTCCATAAATTCCAGAGCCAATCCCATCAAGGGCTTGAATTGCGATCAATGCGGTTTGATTCGAGGTCAATGCGGTAAGAATAATTCGTACAGGAAGGGCAAAAAATCCGATCAAAAATAAATTCTTACGCCCCATTGTGTCGCCATATTTACCTGCGAGCAAAGCCACCGGAATCATCACACCCTGCGAAATTAAAATTGCCACACCCGCGAGATTGTCATTACCGCCTAGTTTTTTGATGTAGAGGCCAACCATTGGAAGGATTGGCGCATTGGCCGCATGAAAACAAAAAACACAACCGAGCAAAATCAAAACCTGTGGATTTTTAAGAGGGTTTGCTGGTTTTGTTTCAGAGTCGGCTTGTTTTTTTGTTGGATTGAGATCACCACTTTTGATCATGCTCAATGCGAGTGCCGCAATCACAGAAGAAAATGCGGTGGTATAAAAAATGGCTTCTGTCCCAATGAGTTGAACAATTGCTAAAGCAAAAAGTGCCACAACAATTTTGCCCGCATGATTCCAGGCCTGATTCATTCCTGTTATTGCAGAAAATCGTTTGGGTCCTACGAGCGCCATAGCAAGAGTCGCTAAAAGCGGCATGTAAAACGCACTGCTTGCACCTGCTGTAAACATTAATGATTTAATCATCCAAGGGGTTTTGGTGAGTGGCAGCAAAACAATGCTTGCTCCGGTTAGAAGCGACATTCCGGCTAATAGACCTCGATGCGCTTTTACCAAATCACAAATGTAGCCCGCGGGGGCTTGAAAAAATAAAATGCCAAGACCAGCCATTGCGGCGGCAACGCCGACTTCGCTGTAGCTCCAGCCTAAACCTTTAAGATAAACAGCTAAAAAGGGTGTAACCACAGCGGCGATTTCGGCGAGAAAAAAATTAGTTGCGTTAAGTGCGACAAGACTTTGTTTTGATGTAGACATGAGTTTACGTACTACAGAAGCGTATCAATAGCTTCTGCAAATTCATGCCATGAAAAAACAATTAAAGGTGCCAGCTTTAATTCTTAATTACAAATTTCACACACTTATCTTGTTTCTTTTGCCACATTTCATAGGCATTGGCGGCCTCATCGATTCCAATTCTATGTGTGATCAAAAAAGTGGGATCAATTTTATCTTCAAGAATCAAATCCAAAAGTGGCTTCATGTACTTTTGCATATGGGTTTGACCCATTTTAAAAGTGAGACCTTTTGCCATTGCCGCACCAAAAGGCATTTTATCAAGCAGGCCACCATAGACTCCAGGGATTGAAACGGTTCCACCTTTGCGACAAGCAAGCATTGCTTGGCGGAGCGCAATGGGACGATCCGTCTCCATCATCAACATCGTTTTTGCTTTGTCATAAGCCACTTGCACACCCGTTCCATGAGCTTCCATTCCAACAGCATCGATACAACTGTCTGGACCACGCCCACCAGTTCGAGATCTCAGTTCGTCAAGCACATCGAGTTCTTCATAATTGATAGTTTCAGCACCACAGTAAGTTTCGGCCATCTGAAGGCGCTCGGGAAATCGATCGATCGCAATCACTTTTTCTGCACCCAAAAGATAAGCACTTTTAATGGCGAATAATCCAACCGGACCGCAACCCCAAACTGCCACGGTGTCGCCACGTTTTATTTTGCAGTTTTCGGCAGCCATATATCCCGTAGGAAAAATATCACTTAAGAATAAAACTTTTTCGTCTTCAATATCGCGCGGGACTTGTAAAGGTCCAACATCGGCATAAGGAACCCTTGCGTATTCGGCTTGGCCACCAGCATATCCACCATAAAGATGTGAAAATCCAAACAGCCCTGCAGTGGATGCTCCGTTTGCTGTCTCGCAAAGCTCAGCATTTGGGTTGCTGTTATCACACAATGAGTACTCATCTTGTGAACAATGGTAGCAGCTGCCACAAGACAGTGTGAAAGGGACCACCACTTTATCGCCCACTTTTAATTTTTTAACATCCTTTGCGACTTCAACAACTTCACCCATAAACTCGTGACCAAGAATATCGCCTTTTTTCATCGTCGGTACAAATCCACCATACAAATGAAGGTCAGATCCACAAATTGCGGTGGTGGTAATCCGGATAATCGCATCCCCATGAGCCAAGATTCTTGGCTCTGGTACATTTTCGACTTTAAGACTGCGAGTCCCCTGCCATGTTACTGCTCTCATAAAATCTCCTTAGTGGGTGTAGTTTTGGCCACCACGAGGTTGGCCTTCTGTTGTTGCGATAAATCCGACTTCCATTAATGCTTTTAATCGTCTTAAATCTCTCTTCACCACTTGCTGGGGGGATTCGTTCAATATTTTTTCGATAAAATTTGTGACAACTCCACCTGGAGGTTGATAGGTGCCTGTGACACAGACGTCTGTGCCGCGACCGAAGCTTAATTCTTTAAAAGTCACATCGCCCACATGAGCTACAGTTGAGCCCTCGAGCGATTTCCAAGCAATCAATGATCCTGGAATATCTTGAATGATTTCGCTTTCCCACGTCACACCAATTTGACCCTTGAGAGCAGACCAACTCCAGTTCGACGTTTTATCGTCACGAACTATAATTGATGAAAGATGCGACATAAACTGGGGAAGATTTTTTTGATCGCGCCAAAATTTATAAATCTTTTCGGCCGAGGCAAGTATGGTCAGTGTACTTTGAAACTGAATTCCATTTTTTATCTCTTCTGTGAGCCTTGCAGTTTGATCAGACTTTGCGGATTGCTGTTGCATGATGAAGCTCCTTTTTAATATTCATTGCTGCAATGAGAGAGCCACGTTCAATTCGGCCAACATTTGAATTGGTATTGATTGTGCGGGGCAGTTGTCCCTTTCACGTCTCATTTCTCTTATTGTCTCCACTCTCACTTTAAGTTTTGTTAGATAAAATTATGGCTCGATCGAAAAGTTTGAGTATGGCAACAAAACTTTATCTTATCGTTGGTGTTCTGGGCGCGCTGATCACTCTCGAAATGTTTGCCCTCCAATTTTCATTAAACAAATTCGGAGTCGTTCGCCTTTTACTCGAAAATCAAACCGCACTCGTCGGCGAGATCTCATGGTTTGAGCGCGTTACAACTGCAATTGTTTTTCCAATCGTCCTGATTTTCACGGTGTTGGCGGTGATTTGTCATATGCATGTTGTGCGCAATCTTGTTTTTAGATTGAACACATTGAGTCGGGCTGCCGAAATGTTGGGGCACGGCGATTTTTCTTATCGCATCAAAGGAGAAGTCGAAGACGAGATTGGGCAGTTCGCCTACTCGATCAATCGCATGGCCTCAACTCTTGAGCATTTTTATCGAGATCTTGAAGGTGTTGTCGCAGTGCGAACGAAGGAATTGACCGACCTCGCATTAGATAACGAAAACCTCTATAAAAAAACAAAAAAAGCCCTTAATGAGCGTGATGATTTTTTAAGCATCGCTTCTCACGAACTCAAAACCCCATTGACCGCATTGATCCTTCAACTGCAGATGGCCTTAAGAGCCGAAAATAAAAAACCCGATCAGGGTCAAAGTGCACTTGTCGAAAAGTCATTAACCCAAGCAAGCAAATTAGCCGACTTGATCGAACAATTGCTCGATTTGACGCGCATTCATTCGGGTCAATTTAGTTTACAAGTTGAACCTTCCGATTTTTCGGCGATTGTGCTCGAAGGTATCCAGCAATTTCAGATCGAGGCGCGTCGAATGGGAATCACCCTTTCGCTCACAGGCGACACCCAAATTTTGGGCAATTGGGATCCTTTAAGATTAACTCAAGTAATTTCGAATCTTTTAACTAACGCTCTCAAATACGGTGGGCAAAAACCAATCGAGATTCACGTGAGCCATCACTCAGGAAATGCCATCCTTCAGGTTCGCGATCACGGCGAGGGCATCGCAAAAGAAAGTTTGCCCACAATCTTTGACCGATTCGAAAGGGTTAAAAATCCGATCGCACGTCCAGGACTAGGGCTTGGTCTTTATATCACGAAGCAAATTGTTGAAGCTCACGGTGGTTCAATCAAGGTCAAAAGCGAAGTGGGTGTCGGCACAACCTTTACGGTGAGTTTGCCTTTAAATAATTATAATAAGAAAGCAGACGATCGTTTTTTGGAAACTTCACCAAGGCTTGCTCCTCCAGAAATGCTTTAGCCTCACTCAGCTTATTTTGTTTGATCAAAATTCCGGCCAAATTTTCAAATGCTAGATAATAGTCACCGTTAGCAATACTCTTTTGATAACAGTCTTGGGCCTCGCTCAACTTATTTTCTCGCTCAAAGGTCGCACCTAAATTATTCCAGTTTGTGGTCCAAATCGGCTTATACTCAATCGAAAGTTTAAAATGCTCTTGAGCTTCTTTGATGAGACCTCGTCGAAAAAGTTCAACCCCTAAATTGTTCTGCAAAATATAGGATTCAGGATCAACCCTCACATCATGAGCATAAAGAGTAAAACCATCTTGCCAATCGAGTGAACGTGAATAGGATCGAACTGCAAATGCGAACCCGCAAACCCAAACAAGTGGGATATATTGCTTTTTAAAATTACTAAATAAAAATCCCAAGAGTCCAACCATCGGAAAATAAAACCAGCGATCCGCCACTGTTCCATCAAGCGGAATTATGATTTGCGAGTGCAGCCCCAACCCGATCAACAGCCAAAATAAAAAAAACAGCGAAGATTGCTGTTTGTGTCTAAAATAAATAAACCCAAGGCTTGCCGCAATGAGTGCAATCAAAACAAAATATAAAAATGCGGTGGACACATCGTGGATTACCCAGTCTTGGGTGCCGGTAAGATGAAGTGGAAAAACAAAATCGGCAAAATAATGAAATATTGCTTTTGTGGAAGTCATCATTCTCCCAAAAATCGACACTTGCCCAATGGCCACAATTTTATCCGACGCATGAGTGAGGCCTGCTCCAAAAAAACGCAAAAATAAATATCCCAAAGCGACCCCAAATACAGACAACCGATATCCGCGATGCCGACTATGGCAAAAATATCGATCCACTACCAGTGCCAAAAACAAAAATAATGCACCTGACTCTTTGCTTAACAATGAAAGCAGAATAAAAAAGGCACTCCAATAGAGCTGTCTTTTAAAGACAAAAATCAAACTCAATAATCCGAAAAACAAAAACAGTACGTCTTGGAGATCTGCAATATAAACCACAGCCTCGGTATTCATCGGATGAACCAAAAATATGAGGGCCGCAAAAAATGCTGAGCTGATCGGAAGCAAAAAACAAAACATCAAATAAATGAGGTAGCTATTGACCGCATGGAGCGTGATTTGAAAAAGATGAAACGGCACTGGACTATTTGGTGCGATTTGCCACAGAAGCGCATAGGCACTCATCATCAAAGGTTTAAAATAAATACCTCCCAGCTTATCGCTTCCCGCCCCATTCATTGTTGACATGGTAAAAAATTGGGGAATATTTTTGATGCTGTGGACCTTTTGATTCAATAAAATTTGTTCCTCATCGTCCATCACAAATTCATTGCTGACAGATCGGCCATAAATGACAAATGCCAAACTTAAAAACACAAAGAGAAATTTCATTTTGCCATCATATCTTGCCTGCAATAAAAGTTAAGTCTAGAAGCGGATATGGCTGTTTTAATTTCTGCTTTTAAAATCGAAAAAACTTTTGGCGCTCAAGTCTTGTTTGAGGATCTCACTTTTTCTATCGAGAGTGATCATCGTGTTGGACTCATTGGACCCAATGGTGCTGGAAAGTCGACTCTTTTAAAGATTTTAAGTGGTCACCAAAAAGTGGATGCAGGCTCCATCAGCAGGGCAAATCATTTGTGTTTAGGTTATTTGGAGCAAAATCCGGTTTTTGATCCAACAGACACCGTATTTACCGCGATCATTAGTGGAGCCGAAGATCCTTATGATAGCGAAACCTTGAGCTTCGCAAGCGAACTCGTTTCGAGATTAAATCTTGAATCCACCGAGGCTGGGAGTGACCGGTTGGTCAGTGAGCTTTCGGGTGGCTGGAAAAAGCGGGTGGCACTTGCGCGCGAACTTGCCAAGCGACCAAATCTTTTGATGCTTGATGAACCGACCAACCATTTGGATCTTGAAAGTATCGAGTGGCTCGAAGATTTTTTAAATGAACAACCGCAACTTGCGGTTTTGACCGTGACCCATGATCGACTCTTTTTGCAAAACACCTGTAACACCATTTTTGATTTAGATCGTCGCAATCCCGATGGGCTTATCAAGTTCTCCGGGTCCTATGCCGACTTTACCGATTTTAAAGAAGCCAATATTACCGCGCTTAAAAATTTGGAATTGAGTCGTAAAAATCTTTTGCGTCGAGAAACCGAGTGGCTTCGCCGTGGGGCCAAAGCCCGACAGACTAAACAAAAATCGAGAATAGAGCGAGCTGGAGATTTAAAAGACCAGGTCGATCAATTAAAAAATCAAAATCTAGATCGCCGCATCGATATGAACTTTGGTGAAATTGATCGCAGTCCAAAAAAATTAATCGAAGCCAAAAATATCACCAAGCGATTTCATGATCGTACGTTGTTTGAGGATTTTTCTTTTTTGCTTGGACCAAAAACACGCCTTGGAATTTTGGGTAAAAACGGATGTGGCAAATCCACTTTAATTCGGATTTTATTGGGCCTTGAGCAACCGGATGAAGGCACTGTCACCCAATCTGACCAAGTGAAGTTTGCGTATTTTACTCAGCAAAAGGATGCTCTTGATCCAAAGTTGTCTTTACTCAAGTCGATTTGTCCTGAAGGAGATTATGTTCATCTTCAGGGACAGGCGATTTTTGCCCGATCTTACTTAGCCCGATTTCATTTTCGCAAAGATCAGATGGATATGCCCGTCGGCAAACTCTCAGGTGGCGAGCAAAGTCGAATTTTGATTGCCCAACTGATGCTTCAAACTGAGCCGGTTTTAATCCTTGATGAGCCCACCAATGATTTGGACATTGCCACACTTGATGTGCTTGAAGACGCTTTGCGCACCTTTCCGGGCGCAGTCATCTTGGTCACCCATGATCGCTATTTTATGGATCAAGTGGCCAATCAAATATTGGCATTTAACGACGAAGGTGAAATTTTAAAATTTGCAGATTATTTCCAATGGGAATCTTACTCGCAGCAAAAAAAACTGGAGCCCGCACCCAAATCGCAAAATAAAAAAGCGAACACCCAAAAGCCAAAGACGGGCTACAAAGAGCAACGTGAACTCGATCAAATGTCACACACGATTGAGCTTGAGGAGCAGCATCTTACAGATCTCCAGGCCCTGCTTGAAAATTCAAAAAATATTGCAGAGCTTGGTCAAGCCATCGCCGATCAACAAAAAAAGATCGAAATACTTTATAAACGTTGGGACGAGTTGGAACAAAAACCACTTTGACGCCAGAGCGCTTACGCTTTCAATTGGGTGTGATTTGTCTGTTGGCTTTTGCCGGTGTGTTGTTTCTGTGGCAAATCGAAACACCCATCAAACCCAACTATGACGAAGCTCACTATGTGCCCGCATCACGCGCGCTGTTAGCGGGTCGATTTGCCAACCGAGAGCATCCTCCACTGGCCAAATATTTTATTGCGGCTTCGATTTATTTTATCGGTGATCACCAATTGGGATGGCGTCTGCCCAGTGTGATTTTTGGCATGATCAGCCTAGGTGCGGTGATTGGTCTTTGCCAGGTGGTGTTCCAATCTTATTTTTGGAGCCTGTGGTGCGGGCTGATCACACTGTTTAACTTTGTTCTTTTTGTTCAGGCGCGAATTGCGATGCTCGACACTCCCTTTGCCGCATTTTTGATGCTGGGATTTTTATTTTTGGCCAAAGATTATTTTGAGGATAACAAAAATGCTTCTTATTGGGCTGCACTTTTTTTTGGTTTAGCCTTAGGCACAAAGTGGGCGGGGCTTCCCACAATAGGTCTTAGTTTTTGGTGGCTCAGGCACAATAGAATAAAAAGCGCACTGCTGCTGGTCGCGATTTATTTTTCAACATTTATCCCTGTTATGTTTTTGGCCGATGGCACAACCCATATTTTTGCTCTTCAAAAAGAAATGCTCGATCTGCACTTGGGATTAAAAGCAGGACACAATTACAATAGCCATTGGTGGCAGTGGCCATTGCTCTTTAGGCCAATGTGGTATGCTTTTGATCAAGAACTCGGGTGGGTGCGCGGAGTTTTTTTGGTGGGCAATCCACTTCTATTTGTGAGTGGTTTTTTGGCTGCTGTGTTTTTGGTTTTTCAATATATTTTTAAATCAAAAATCCGGCACACCTTTGTTTTGTCGCTTTATATCTTTAGTTTTTTACCGTGGGTGGCGTTTCCGAGATCGACCTCGTTTTTTTACTATTACTATCCGGCCGCGCTTTTATTAGGCCCCCTGCTTGTGGCGTGCTTTAAGAATCTTGAAAGTCGAAAGCTCAACATCAAGCTGTGGGCCCTTGTCTACTTGATGGTCTGCCTCTCGCTTTTTGTTGATTTTTATCCGATTCTTGCTGGGGTTCCCCTTCCGCAAGGGACCTTTCAACGTTGGGTTTGGTTTAAGAGCTGGCTATAGCTCCACGAAGGTAAACTAAATTTATATTCTAAAAATTCAACCTCTGTGGAGATCAAACAAGGGCCCTTGGCTTTGATGGTCGAACCATAGAGCACGTCCCCTATCAAAGGATTTTTCTCATATGCTAGTTGCGCACGAATCTGATGAGTGCGTCCCGTATGAAGCTGAATTTTGAGTTCGTAACAATTGGGATCATAGGCCCGGCTCTCCAAAACCGAAAGATGGCATTTCAATGTTCCTGAATCCGAAATGATCTTGGGCTGGAATCGGCTCTGCTCCATCATATGATGAAGCTCCCCAGTAAAAGAATTTTGAACTAAGGCATGATAGATCTTTTTGATTTCACGATTCATCAAAACCTGATTAAACTTTTTTTGAAACTGCGACGTGCGTGCAATCAGCATCAAACCTGAAGTGGAAATGTCCAGCCGCTGAGTAATAAACAATTTTTGATTCAAATCTTTTTCGAGCACACTCAAAACATTTTCGTGAATATTATCGAGCGTGGGATGCACAGGAACAAATGCGGGCTTATTGACGATCACAAATTCGTCATTCAAAAACACAATGGCATGTTTAAGGTTTGAGATTTCATAGCGACGAGGTGTGGTGTGAAGCCGCACAAGGTCGCCTTCATTTAATAAGCGATCTTTCAGTTCGCGCTTTTGATTGATGTAGACGCTCCCAAGTTCGAGCAGCTCTCTCTGATTGCGAGTGATCAAAAATTCGCTCAACCAGATAGGCTGTTCCATTTTAAAAAATTCAGCCTTGGGCATGGCGACGGACCGAAAACAGCATCGATACTCCAAGAATGCCCAAGATAATTGCCAAGGACCATTCGATTGAAAGCTCAAAGGGCAATACTGCCATCTTCATACCAATAAAAATCAACACCACACCAAGCCCATACTTAAGATAATGAAATCGATCCATTATTTTGGTTAAAACAAAATACATCGATCTTAAGCTCATGATGGCAAAAATATTTGAGGTAAAAACAATCAAGGGTTCTTTTGTCAGTCCGAAGATAGCCGGGACCGAATCTAGCGCAAAAACTACATCCGATATTTCAACCAACAATAAACACAAAAACAAATTGGTAAATAAAAGTTTAGTATTTTCACGAACAAAAAAGGTTGGAGCTTTTGAAGAACTTAAAGGGAGCAATTTTCTTAAAGTCCGCATTGCAAAACCATCATTCAAATCTTGGTCTTGATTTTCTTTGATCACTAAAATTTTAAATCCGGTGTAGATCAAAAATGCACCAAACACCTTCATCACTAGTGAAAAGTGGATTAGGTAAGATCCCAATCCGATAAAAAGCCCGCGAAATAATATTGCACCAAAGATTCCGTAATTTAAAATGCGCGACTGGATCTGCTTTTCGATATTGAAAAACTTAAAAATCACAATAAATACAAAAAGGTTATCGATCGATAAAACCTGCTCCATCACGTAGCCACCAAAAAACTCGAGTGCTAATTTTTTAGCTTGAATCGCATCGACAGCTCGAGAGGTATAAAAATAAAGACCGAGATCAAATACAACTGCCAAAAAAAGATTTAAAGCCACCGATGTCACCGCTTTTTTAGGTGGGCTTTTGATTTCGAAAATTAAAAACGCAACAACCGCTAAAGAAAAAAGTGGGTAAAACCACCAGATATTTTCAAATGGAAAAATCATTAAGCACACACTTCCTTTAACACTCGAATGTAGAGTCTTTGTTCTACCTCTGCAGTTTTGTTCCGTAGACTCTCAAGGTTCTCGTTCGCACTCAGCGCAAAGCTTTCCTGGGCATAGATGGGCCCCTCGTCAAAATTTTCGTTCACCCAATGAACGGTCGCCCCCGAGTGCGATTGTTTTGAATTCAAAATTGCATTCAAAACATGATGGCCATACATGCCGTGCCCACCAAATTTAGGTAATAAGCTCGGATGAATATTCAAAATCTGCTTTGGGTATTTTTGCACCAATCCGTCAGAGAGTTTTTTTAAGTAACCCGCCAACACAATAAAATCGGGTTTGAATTTATCGATCGCAATCTCAACAGATTTTGGATTTAGAATCACTTGGTGCTCAATATTTAACCTTCGTGCACGCTCGATCGCAAATGCCCGCGAGGTACTTGCGATCAATTGAATCACCTGGGCGTTGATTTCACCACTTTGGCAAGCGCTCACGATGTTTTCAAAATTGCTTCCAGAGCCCGAAGCCAAAACGACCAACCTCTTCATCGCCGAATCTTAGTTCGGAAAGTTTTACCGGAGCAATGACAATTTCCGGCACAATCACATCTTTGCATCCAGCCTTAATCCAGCTAAGCTTGGCACTTGCGTTGCTCAATATGTTTCTTTCTAGGAGTGATTTATGCGCACAGGATTGTTGCTGATCTTATTATCGGTTGTCGGTTGTGGACAAAACGCCTCTGAGCATTTGAAAATTGCTCGGCCCCAAGCAAACTCGCGTCAGCAAATGGCCGTGAGCAAAGAACCACTTGTGGGATCTTTATTTATTATGGGCACGAGCGGTCGATATTGTTTGAATATGGCGGCAGTTACAGACTCACTCAAAAAAAAGGGTGATGACCTTGTTCGCCTCAACCTCAAAAATTTCAAAATATTGAATGCGAGTAACGAACCAATTATCGATAAGCACTCAAACCAACTGTTTTTTAAACAACGTGGTCAGCTGATTCTTGATCAGGCAAAAGCGAGCACAATCGATCAGCCCGAAAATGCCAATTTCCGAAACTTTTTAAGCTTTCATCAAATTGATTGTTCAAAAGCAACTTTAGATCTTGGCGAGCAAATCCGCGAATTTGATATTGACCAGGCCCCACTTCAAACAGCTGCGGTCGTTGGAAATCGTAATCAACAATCTGGATTTAAATTGCCTCAAACCACTCAAGGGTCGATTCGTTTGTTTGACCGCAAAAACCGCGAAGAGTGGACCTTTACTCTTAAAAATTCATTTCTTGAACTTCAAGTGACAGAAAGTCCGAGCACAATTGAAGATCGCTTGGCTCATTGTCCTCCCACAGTGACCGCTAAAATTCAAAAAACCTATCGCTTTGATTGGGGCAGAGCGCAGTCTCAAGATCTTAAAATCGGCGCGTCTCTAACTCAAAGGCTCATCGATCTTGGTGGAACTGAAACTGTCTGGTCACAAGCCTATGTTCAAAAAACAAAAAAAACCGGAACCCTATCGCAAGCTGCAAGTGACAACCAAATCAGCGAAACTCTCTACAAAACTTACACAGAAAATTTGGAAAAGTTTGAAGTTCCAAGCTGCGAACCCGAAGCCGCAACAAAATAGACCGATCGTCTTGTGCTTCAGTCCGGCATCAGCTAAGTAACGCCACTATGCTTATTTTGTTTATGATGCTGCAGCTTTCGTTTGGCTGCTCTATTCTGTCTTTTCCATCACGGTCGCCTTACGATCAAATTCTCTTCTCTGCCGAACGCTCAGAGTTGGCGCCATTACTCAACGCCGATCAAGCGACCACCAAAAAATTTGTGTTTTTTTTAGAAGAACTCTACAAACACAGCAAAGATCCCGATCAGTTTTTGAGAAACTTAAAAAGAATTAGCTTTTCATTGGAATCAAACACTCTCCCCGCGATTCATAACGATGGGCATATTATTTTGCCAAAAATTCTAAAGCATAATCCATTGGCTCTGGCCGAAGCCTACCGCACTGTTTTTTTAATAGAAAATGGCGACCTCGCAACTTCAACCTTTAGGGCTCAATCTCGTTTGGAAATTGCCTTAAACAGCTACGCCGCAGTTTATGAATTTGTTCGCGAGGTCTACAGCAACGAAGACTTTCAATTTATCGATAAAAATTTAAGCGGCCCCACTTATCAGGTGGATCTCTATCAGGGTTATTCTCAAAAACCGTTCTTTTTAGATCAACCAACCTATGCCTCAACCATCGCCGAGGATTTTGAAACCAAAAAACAAATTAAACAGACCAGAACAAATTTAGCTTTAGGTTTCGGAGTATTAGGCTACGGTATAGCTACTGCCGGTGGAATCGGCTATCTCGTCTACTATCTTACACATTAGTCCGAGACAGATAAAGAACCCGAAGCACAGCTGCGTACAACAACTCAGCAGAAGCCAAATGCAAAACCGTAATCACGGGCGGCGCAAGATAAAGCACGTTCGAAATTCCCAATGCCACCTGAATCAAAACCAGAATCATGATTTGTCGCGACCGTAAAAGGAGTTCTCCGGTTGAGCGCCTTAAGTTCCAACCCAAACTTAAAACCAAGATCAAAACAAGATAGGCACTCAGGCGATGAAGCACCTGAAGTCCAATGCTCCCTTGCAGAGTTGGAATCCATTCTCCGTGACATAAAGGAAAATCAGGGCAGACCAAAGCCGCATTGTGCGAGGCCACACTTCCGCCCAAAAGAATTTGCACATAAACCGCTAACAAAACCAATAAAGGTAGAGGCTTGATCGCACCAAATGATTTTTGTTTAAGAGAAAAATAAATCCAAATTAAACATCCAAAAAGAGCGGTTGCGAGGCCTAAATGAAGTGTGACCACATAAGCCTGAAGTTCGAGCAAAACGGTCAACCCACCCATTGCCACCTGAAACAAAATCAACACCAACGAGACAAGAGCAAGTACTCGGTATTCGGTTTTGATCAGCCTTCCGCACAGATAAAAAACACCAAGCGCCACCACGCCCGCAATCGCTCGATGAATAAACTCGAGATACACTAATGGATGAAAATCAGGAATAAAATCGCCAAAACACAGTGGCCAATCGGGACAAGCAAGCCCGGCCTTGAGCGCACGCACGGCTCCACCTAAAACAATCAGTTCAAAAGTCAGAATACAAAGCCAACGATAATATTTTATGCCCATAAATAAAAAAACCATCTGTCAAAAACTGGGACCCCTAAAAACACCAACATGCTTAAATTCGTCCAAAGAAAAAACGAGAGCCAGCGCTGCTGACCATGACTCTTAAAATAAATCCAAAATTCATAGAGCATTTTTAAACACAATGGAAAAACCAAAAGCAGATAAAGCACATTGGCTTTTAAAAACCACGGAGACAGCATCGCAACACCCACATAAACAAAAACATAAAGGCCGATATGATAAAGGGCTTTATCCACCCCAAGTTTAAGAGGCATGACCGGAAATCCTCCCCGCCCATAATCCTCGGCATAACGAATGGCCAAACACCAAAAGTGAGGCATCTGCCACAAAAACAAAATTAGAAAGAGGTAAAGACATTCGGGCGAAAAAATATGTTGGCTGTTGACCGAATATCCAATGACCACCGGCATCGCTCCTGGCAATGCACCGGGGACTGCACCAAACACCCATTTTCTTTTCCAGTAGAGAGTATAAAATCCGTTGTAAAGCACCACAGTTAGAATTGTGAGAAGACAACATAAAGTATTTAGAAGCAGCAGCGCCAAAAATCCGCTGACCAAAAAAATTATGGCAAGAACGATGCCCTGCCAAGGTGCAATCAGACCCTGAGGAATGGGCCGACCTTTGGTGCGATCCATTAGCTTATCAATCTTCCACTCTTGAACTTGATTGAGTACAAAACTTCCGGCGCAAGAAAGATAAAGCCCCACCATCAAAAGAGCAATTTCGGCAAAATCAACTTTGCGTCCAAGCTCTAAACTCATCGCATAACCCGCAAGAGCACAAACAAGCGAAAAGAGGATAATGCCAGATTTGGTGAGCGTCGAATAAGCTTTGAACATGGGCTTATTTATACCGACCTCTTGAGCGAAAACGAAGCTCTTTGATCAAGCGGCGCAAAATACGTCACCGCATGAATCGATTTCGCAAACCGTGCGTTTTGGTCCAGCTTAAGCTGGAACCAAGTTTGTATTGAATGAGAGATACGCATGGAGGCGGAAATGATTCGTTTAAGCTCACTTTTGGTTTTAAGTTTTGTTGTGATTTCGTGCTCGGGTCGCCAAGGTTCTAAGGGTGATCCTGAAGTCAGAGAGTCGGCCGTTCAAGGTCGGTTTCAGCTGATCTCTCGCCGCTGCTCAAGCATTCGAGAAGTCCAGGATGGACTTAATTTTCGACGTGGTGATTCTGTTTTTTTCCATTTCGATCATCTTGGTCGCTACACGATTGATATACTTCTACGTGGCCAGACCGATGTTCAACAAGGCAGCTACCGCGCTTATGGAACTACCCTCTTGATGACCGATGATGGTCAGCCCTATGAGCGCGCGGTCACGGTTGAGCCTTCACCTCGTGGAAATTACTTAACACTGATCTCACAAGATTTCGAACGGGGCTACTGCCCACCTGGCGATAAAGTCATATCAATTCTACAAAGAATTCGTCATTGAATTTTTAGAGCTCCCTCGCTAATTTGCACAGTTTTGCAAGGGAGCTAAATTGAGATTATTGATTGTTTGTTTTCTGTTTTTTGCCAAAAGTTCTTTTGCCAACATCGATCAACTTCGAGCCAAATTTAAAGTGGGCGAAGCTCTTATCGGATTACACCTTCACGGTCAAAGCGAAGAAAATTTACGCACACGAGGCTTTGAAATTATCGAGCCCGACTTGGACCAGTATTTCGAAGCTTTAAAGTTTGGTCAGATGAACAATGACGACCCTCGAGAGCTCAAAGCTTTGTGGACAATATTTAATAAGACAGTGCCTGCCATTACGGAATACACAAAAGGTCCACACTTTAATTATCATAAATTTTTAGCCTGGATCTTTCTTCTTCGTGATTTCACTATTAACTACAAGCCGCTCACTGAGTATCAATACGCAGCCCATGTTCAAGCTCACGGAACGACAAGCACTGCGCTTCAGCTTCTTAGTTTAGAAGAGCGTGCAAACATCATTCGCACCGAATTCAACAAGCTCGTCGATCCCTGCAACGAAAGTCTGAAGTGAGATTTATTGTTGGTGCGATTGTTACCGCGGGCGTTCTCGCTTTGGTGGTGGCGTATCAGGATTTTAAAAAGCTTCAAAGTGCGGTGGGACTTCGACCGTACTCTTTGTCTCTCAATTGCCAACAATGGTATCGACCAACCCAATCTTTTTCGGACTATCTCAAGATCATACAGGGAAGACTGTTTACAAAATCGCCCTTTGAATTTTTAAGTTTAGATATTCAAGGAGGTAGTCCGGTCGCCTACAGCGCAAAATCACATACGGCCGTGATGAAGAATGGCTACATCTTTCACAACTCAGACTATGCGGTATATCAATCCTACACCGATATTCAAATCAACAAAGCGAGTTTACAAACCCCCTACTCGCTGATTTTTAATAAAACGTCACACCACAACAGTTTGCTGACCATAGTAAAAAGCAAGCTCGGCTACCAGGTGGCCTTTCAAGAAAGCACGCCGCCAATTCTTTGCGAGGTGAGCAAGGATCAACAAAAGTGCTCAACCGGAACTTGGACTAAGGCGTTGGATGTCTCGCCTCTAGCTCGAAATGCCATTGATGTTTTTTGTCAAAATCAAAACGACCAATCCAAAAAGCATGAAGCTCTTCGCACCGAGCTTCATGCATGGTGCGAGAGTGATTTTTCATTTGATCAAAATTTAAAATTGCCGTGCGAGCTTTTTAAAGGTCGTTAAGGATCACAGGTCGTGAAAAGATGTCGGCCATACAAAACGTAAACATCACGAGCAAAAAGAAAACCGAGCCCACAAGAATTACCCGAAACAATTTGTCGTCGTATTTGAGATGCATAAAGTAGGAAGCAACAAGCACCGCTTTGACCGTGGCAATTGCCATCGCAATTAGAATGTGGAGCACATGATCCATTTCGGTGAGGCCCGCAGCCACAGTCAAAATAGTGAGGACAAAGAGTCCTCCTAAAATATTTACGTAAGTTTTAAATGGAATCAAATGGTGGTGAACGGCTTTGCTCATGAGGTCCTCACTTAATTAGATAAAGCAGTGGAAATAAATAAATCCAGATCAAATCGACCAAATGCCAAAACAGTCCAACACCTTCGAGTGGAGTGTAATAATGCTCGCTAAATTCACCGCGATAAGCTCGGATCAAACACCAAGTAATCAATCCCATCCCGATGATCACGTGCGATCCATGAAGACCCGTCATACAAAAATAAAACGAAAAATAAAGTGCGAGGTTTGCATGCTCTGCACCTTGATAATGAAATAGTCGGCCAGGCTCTAGACCCAACTCAAACTTGTGATGATACTCAAAAGCTTTTACTGCCAAAAAGACAAAGGCACAAAGAAGTGTGACCCAAAGACTGGCAATGGTCATTTTTCGATTATTTTGGCGCGCGTACCAAATGCTCATAGCCATGGTAAATGAACTAAACAAAAGAACGATAGTGTTGAGCGTTCCGAGCTTCCAATCCAAAAACTTAGCACCCTCAGAAAACATCTCGCCATAAATGCTGTGATAGATGATGTAGCCCACAAAGAGCCCACCGAACATCAGGATCTCGGTGGCTAAGAAAATCCAAACACCCAGCTTGGTGGCTTGGAATTCATGTTCAGCATCTTCAAAATGATGGGCATAAGGATGTGGATTAGCGGTACTCATAAGGTCCTGCCGATACGGTGGGTTGAATTAAAAAGTTTTCGTGTGGTGGTGGCGATGATGTTTGCCATTCTAATGTTCGCCCACCCCATGGATTGTCGGAAGCTTTTTCGCCTCTCATCATTCCATGAATGATAACGCCGAGTGCGACCAAAAAGCCAACCCCAATTGTCCATGCCCCAATCGACGAAATCTTATTTAGATTTTCGTATTCAGGCAGGTAATCGTAATACCTTCGCGGCATTCCCATAGCGCCCAAAATAAATTGGGGGAAGAAGGTCACGTTAAATCCAACAAAAATTAAAACAAAACTAATTCGTGCTCCAAAATCGCTACACATACGGCCAAACATTTTTGGAAACCAATAGTAAATCCCGCCCATAATCGCCATCAAGGTCCCACCCACCATCACATAGTGAAAGTGCGCAACCACAAAGTAGGTATCGTGAAAGTGAACATCCACCGCGATGGTCGCCAGAATAATTCCGGTCACTCCACCGATGGTGAAAAGGAAAATAAATCCAAGGGCAAACAACAATGGGGCATCAAAACGAATCGCACCCTTGTACAAGGTTGCGGTCCAGTTAAAAACTTTGATGGCGGTCGGTACACCCACAAGCATGGTCAAGAAAGAAAAGATCACGCCCGCAAGCTCGGACTGACCACTCACAAACAAGTGATGTCCCCAAACAAAAAAGCTGACCGCTGCAATCCCGATACTCGAGAACGCAATCGCTCTATAGCCAAAAATTGTTTTATGCGAAAAGGTCGCAATCAATTCGCTTACAATTCCCATTGCGGGGAGGATCATGATGTACACCGCAGGGTGTGAATAAAACCAAAAGAAATGCTGAAACAGAATCGGATCGCCACCGAGGGCTGGATCAAACACTCCGATGTTTAAAGTGCGCTCAGCCACCAGAAGTAAAAGTGTGATCGCAAGGACCGGAGTGGCCAGCACCTGAATCACCGCGGTGGAGTAAAGTGCCCACACAAACAAAGGCATGCGCCAAAAAGTCATACCGGGTGCACGCAATTTGTGGACGGTCACAATGAAATTGAGACCGGTTAGAATACTCGAAAAGCCCATTACAAACGCACCGAGCACAAGGAGTGTTGTGCCGTTATTTGTTTTGATGCTGTAGGGAGTGTAGAACGTCCATCCGGTATCAACACCGTGATAAAAAAGCGAGAAGAAGGCAATCCCTGCGCCGACAATCAAGCAATACCAACTCATCAAGTTGACCCGCGGAAATGCCACATCCTTTGCGCCAATCATAATCGGCAACATAAAGTTTCCGATAAAGGCAGGAACCCCCGGGATGATCACCATAAACGTCATGATCGCACCATGGAAGGTGAACATCTGATTGTAAGTCTGAGCGTCGACGATAGTTGGACCGCGACTAAACAATTCCACTCTGATGAGCATCGCAAAGACCCCACCAATAAAGAAGAACGTCAGCACCGCGATCATGTACAGAATTCCAATGCGTTTGTGATCCAGCGAGGTCAGCCAACTCCACAGCCCTTTGCCGTGGTTGATGTAGGACTCTGCGCTGTGAGCATCACTATGAGTGTGAGCGGTGGACATGTTCATGTACTCCTAATTTTTCAAAGTTTTTAAGTAAGTCACTACGCCCGACAACTCTTGTTCATTGAGTTGCCCAGCAAATATCGGCATCACGTTTCTCGGAAAGCCTTTAACCACTTTCGCATTGGGCTGCAAAATGGATTCGCGAATGTAGTTTTCATCAGCGATCAATTTTTTGCCGTCATCAAATTCCCGTTCTTTACCAAAAATATTGGCAAACCCAGGGCCGACCTTGCGATCCAAAGTTGTGTTGTGACAAACCGAACATTTTGCCGAATAAATCTTTTGTCCAATTTGGGCCAAGTCGAGTCCCTTGTAAGGATCCTTCTCGAGCCACTCTTCATATTGCTTGCGTGTGACCACATGGATTTTTGCCAACATTGACGAGTGGGCCATCCCGCAATACTCCGTACAAAACACTTGATAGTCGCCAACCTTATTGGCCTGAAACCATGTTGCCGAATATCTTCCTGGTACCACATCCTGTTTGGTTCTAAATGCAGGAATATAAAAACTATGGATCACATCTCGCGATGTCATAATTAATTTTACCGGAGTATCGACAGGAACATAAAACTCGTTACTGACTTTGCGACCGCTCAGATAAACAAATTCCCAACTCCATTGCTGTGCGAACACATGGACTTCCATCGCCTCTTTGGGCGAAGTGCGGAGTTCTTTGTAAACCCACCAGCCCCAACCAAAAACAATCATGAAAACAACAAAAGGAATAAAGCTCCACGCAAATTCCAACACATTGTTGTGTGAAATATAGGCGCCAGTTTGACCTTCAAATTTGCGACGATATTTGATTGCGAAAAAAACAAATCCACCGATAACAAACACACAAGAAATCAAACTCGCCCACAATAAAAAGGCGTAAAGGCCGTCGACGTATCCTGCAACCTTACTTCCTTCAGGCGGCATAAAACTCGAACCGGCAAAAGCATGACTTAAAAACAAGCGAATCATGGAGCTTCTCCTTTGGGTGACTTACGACGCCACATTGGGATAAGAACCAATCCCAATACCACTACGATGAGTCCTGCTCCCACACGCATCAAGTTGAATGCGTAAAGAACATACTTGTTTTCGTTCGGGTCGAAGTGAAAACAGAATAAGATGAGTTTGTCGACAAGAGTACCAATTTTTCCGTTAGAGGCCTCGACTAAAGACATGCGCACCGTCTGCGGATTAAATTCGATTCCATAAAGATAGCGCGAGATGCGGCCTTCGGGTGTGATCACATAAGCAGCCGAGGCATGCGCAAATATTTTTTGATCTGGATCCCAGTGAAATTTAAATCCCACACTTTGCGAAATTTTTTGGATCTCATTTTCTTTACCCGTTAAAAAATGCCAACCGTTTGATGAGTTGCGACCATACTCTTTGATGTAGGCCAATTTTTTTTTGAGGGCGAGCTCTGGCGTTTCGTGAGAGTCCATACTCACCGCTACGATTTCGAATTGCTCGCCGGCTGTCCAATCCACATTTTTAAGTGCGGCAGTTAAACCGTTAAGATGATAGTTACAAAGGCTTGGGCAATCGTAATAAACGATCGACAACAAGACCGGTTTTTTTCCGGTAAAATAATTTTTAATTTTTACGGTCTCGCCCGCATCATCAAGAAATTCGGCATCGAGATCGATGGCTTCACCTAAGTGTTCATCGATGGTGACACCTTCGAGTTCCTTAGGAGTTTTTTCGGCCAATAGAGGTCGATCCTTCATCGGAACGTAGGCGTGAAGTTGAGGGCACAACAAAATAAGGAGGAGACATAATTTGGACATTTGCAAATCCAGCTTTACTCTGCCGTCTGTGCGAACTTCTCGAGTTTAGCGGCATCGTCGGGGACTTTGTTATTTGTAATGGATCGCACAAAGTGCACCAGAGCCCAACGATCAGCCTTTGGCAAATGTTTAAAGGACGCCATTGAAGAGCCTTCAATTCCGTGTTGAAGCACCGAAAAGAGACCTACAGAATCGCCGCCTTTTTTCCATTTTCCTTCGACCATATTTCGTGGTGGAGGATTAAGCCCAGCTCCCGCAGGGCCATCGCCTTTACCCTCGGCGCCATGGCAAACCGCACAGTTGGTTTGGAACACAGCTTTGCCGTGTGAAACCAATTCGGGCGAAGATTCCCATAGCTTTGCAACCTTCGAGATATCGGCATCGGCAGCTGGCTTGTCAGCAGCCAACGTTTGTTCGGGTGCAGCCTCAGGAACTTCTTTAAGATCGATTCCCTTATTGCCATAAATAATAAACGCAAAAAAACCTAAAGAAAAAACAACCGAGCCCAAGAGAGCAAGGAATCCGCCACGATTGTAAGAGTCGGGATTTTTCATATATGAGCCTCAATAATCTTTCTTGAACACAATACTTGAGTGAGAACGAGCGTTCAACTAGCATTTTGAAAGTGATCAAAAACTATCTCGATAAATCTAAATCTGTTTTGCTTGTTGGACCCTTTGCGAGACTAGTCCCAGCTTCAAGTAAAAAAATTTTTGTCGATGGCGGTGCTCGGCTGCACAAGAGCGGATTGGTTGTGGGCGATGGCGATTCGTATTCTGGACCCCTCGACGTTGAACTCCCCAAACGAAAAGATTACTCTGATTTTGCCTTTACCCTACGCCACTTGCCCAAGCACATTTCAGAGGTCAAAACGGTTGGTTTTTTGGGCGGCCGCCGCGATCATGAATGGATTAATTTGGGCGAGGCCCACCGTTTTTTAAAGAGTCGAAAAAACACAACCTTTACCTTCGATCACAGCATCACCGGATTTTCTCAAGGTCGTTTTGATTTTAGAAGGAAGGGTTTGTTTTCACTACTCGTTTTTCAAAACACCCAACTTGAATTGAGCGGAAAATGTGAGTTCAAATTTCGTGGGCGATTGAAAGCACTTTCGAGTCATGGTTTGAGCAATGTGGGCTCTGGAAAAATAAATCTAATAACAACTGGTCCAGCATTTTTATTTTTCGAGTCGGAGAACTCGCCGCTCAATGGGTTCGGCTGATTTTTCAGAAGCCGGAACGCGGGTAAAGGGCGCATATTTTTGGTCAACTAACTTTTTGGTCTGCTCCATTTTTTCAACCAAACTCACCGCACCTTCGCTCGACTCGCTCTTGATTGTTTTTTTGGTAAACCGTTCTTCGACCTCTCGACCTTGACCCGGAAATTTATATTTTACCTCGGCACGCAGCTCATTGTATTTTTGGACCAGCTCTTCGAGTTGCTTGTGACTTGTTACCAACTGCTTCATGAGCTCAGGACTCGAGCCCGCGTTTCCAGGTTTTTTTAGTAGATGATATTGCTCTTCGGCCTCGTGAATTTTGGTTTCAAAATTCCTGAGTTCGATAAATTTTTTGATATATTCATTTGTTTGCAATGTGGTGTTGGCGAAGACCAGATTTAAAACGAGCAAAATACATTTAAGCATGCTGTTCCCATGAAATCTCTAAGGGTGTGCTTTTTAAAAAAAACACGATCATCGACGCCTTGACCGCGCTGATATCTTGAATTCGAAGCTGGCCTTGCTTTACACTTTGCAAAAGCTCGGGCACATCAAACAAAAATTTTCGATCCGAAAGAACGCTGACAACTTCTTGCCGAAGCTCCGAGCTATCAATTCCTGAGATGGTTAAAGTGTAACGAAGATTTCCATCGCGTTGGACCGGAGAGTCTTGAAAGGACTCTAGCAAGGACTCTTGCGGCTCTTCAACAGGTGGCTCTTCAAACAGTGTTTCTTCGTAAACCGGTTCTGATGGCAAGGCCTCAACAAAAGGTTGCTCTGCTAGGGGCTCGTCAAATTGATAGTCTTGCTCAGGGGCTTGTTCGACAAAAGGTTCGGGCTCAGGGGTTTGCTGATCTTCATCAAGACTGACCACCCGTCCATCCATTTCGAGAAAAACAACTTTGCGGCAATTTGAACATTCGGTGAGACCAAAATCATCACCGATATCGTTCTGGCAGTAGGGACAGAGGGCCATACTTTAAGGTTAGGTTTTTTTACCGCGCTTTTCAAGCCGACGACGATCGGCTCGGTTGAGCTTTAGACCTTCATCTTGTTGGGGACCAATCGAAAACTCGCGCCGTGGACTGCTTTGACCCGGCTGTGGTGCGATTGTGCCTGTAGGCTCTTCTGCGCCTTCATAATTGAGATTGAGATCTTCGATGTGGCGCTGACGTTCGGCCAAATCTTTTGCGGCTTGCTCAGGGGCAACAATCTGAATTTTTAAAAGTTTTTCGACCGCTTCGTTACGAATCAAAACATTGAGTTCTTGAAACATCGAAAAAGCTTCTTTTTTGTATTCGATCAAAGGATCTTTTTGAGCATAACCTCTAAGATTGATTCCCTCTTTTAAATGATCGATGCGCTCCAGATGCTCCTTCCAATATCCATCAATGGTTTGGAGCAGAATCATCCGCGACACCTGATCAAAAAAAGTGTCCATCGTGGCTACTTGTTTGTCGTAGATGCGTTTGACTTCGGCCGAGACAAACTCGGTGATTTTTTCTGAAGGCCACGAGGTCGCTTCTTCTTCATTGAGGCGCACACCAAACTGCTGTTGCAGCGCTGTACTTAAACCTTTGAGATCCCAATCTTCGCGTTTGATTTGATCGTTGGCGAAATTATCGAGCAGATCTGAGGTCACATCGCTCAACATATCCAAAACAGTTCGGTCGACATTTTCGCCGCGAAGAATTGCCTTTCGCATATTGTAAATCGCTGTGCGCTGCTGGTTCATCACATCATCGTATTCGAGCAAATGTTTACGCACATCAAAGTTGTGACCTTCGACTTTGCGCTGAGCACTTTCGATTGCACGAGTGACCATGTTGGCGGTGATCGGCTCATCTTCGGGAAGATTCAGAGTATTCATAATTTTTTGGATGCGCTCGCCATTGAAAATGCGCATCAAATTGTCTTCGAGTGAAAGATAAAATTTGGAAAGTCCTGGATCCCCTTGTCGACCCGCACGACCCCGCAACTGATTATCGATCCGGCGCGACTCGTGGCGCTCGGTCCCGATAATGTAAAGACCACCGGCTGCGACCACTTCTTTTTTCTCGGCATCACATTGTTCTTTGAATTTCTTGGTCGACTCTTCGATTTTTTGCGGATCCTCTTGGCCAGTGGAGCGCGCCATAAATTCTGGATTACCACCAAGCAAAATATCTGTTCCACGGCCAGCCATGTTTGTTGCAATGGTCACGGTCCCCTTGCGGCCCGCCTGCGCGATAATCTCGGCTTCACGTTCGTGATGTTTGGCATTGAGAACATTGTGGGTGATGCCGTCATTTTTGAGTGAGCGCGAAAGTTTTTCAGATTTTTCGATACTCACAGTCCCCACCAAGATCGGCTGGCCGAGCTCGACTCTAGATTTAATATCTTCGGTGATCGCCTTAAATTTTGCTCGCTCAGTTTTATAAATCACATCGTTGATATCAGTTCGACTGATCACCCGATTTGTTGGAATCACGTTTACATCAAGATTATAAATCTTTTTAAATTCAACCGCTTCGGTCTCGGCTGTTCCGGTCATGCCCGCAAGTTTGCGATACATGCGAAAATAATTTTGAAAAGTAATGGTCGCAAGAGTTTGATTTTCGTTTTTTACACTCACGCTCTCTTTGGCTTCGATCGCTTGGTGAAGTCCATCGCTCCATCTTCGGCCCGGCATCAAGCGGCCCGTAAACTCATCAACGATCACGATCTCGCCATCTTTGATCATGTAGTCCACATCAAGTTGGTAAAGATGATGGGCTTTTAAGCCTTGATAAATATGGTGAAGAATATCGATGTGATTGGGATCGTAAAGATTGTCGATGGCGAGGAGTTCTTCCACCTTGTGGTTGCCCTCATCTGTGAGTGAAGCGGTTTTCGATTTTTCTTCCATCACAAAATGCACATCGATCTTGAGATGGGGAATGATTTTGTTCACTTCGTGATATTTGTCGGTGGATTCGTCTTTTGAGCCCGAGATGATAAGCGGAGTTCGAGCCTCATCGATCAAGATCGAATCGCACTCATCGACAATGGCGAAGTTGAGTTCGCGCTGAACCATTTCTTCGAGCGAAAATTTCATATTATCGCGAAGATAATCAAACCCAAATTCATTGTTTGTTCCATAAGTGATGTCGGCGCCATAAGCCTCTTGGCGCTCGCGATCGCTTAAGTCGTGAACGATGGTACCGGTTGTCAAGCCCAGCCAATGGTAAAGCTGACCCATCCATTCGGTATCCCGTTTGGCGAGATAATCGTTTACGGTGATCACGTGAACGCCGCGCCCCTCGAGCGCATTGAGATACACAGGTAAAGTGGCAACAAGCGTTTTACCTTCTCCGGTTTTCATCTCGGCAATGGTTCCGCGGTGCAGACAAATGCCACCAATCATTTGTACATCGTAATGGCGCATTTTTAACACGCGGCGAGAAGCCTCACGACAAACCGCAAAGGCCTCGGGCAAAAGATCATCTAAAGTTTCGCCATTTTTGATGCGCTCTTTGAGCTCTGGCGTTTTGGCTTGAAGTTCCGAATCGGACAGAGGCTGCAATTTGGCCTCAAAAGAATTAATCTGCTCCACCAATGGGCGCAGTTTTTTCATGTCGCGTTCGTGCTTAGTTCCGAATAATTTGGCTAAAAAAGATGAAAACATAAGTTTTAGAGAATAGTCCTTTCAAGAAGAAATGTCTAGGAAGGGTCAAAGTTCAACTGCCGAAGACCTTCATAAACCACAACCGCAACTGCGGTTGCGAGATTTAAACTGCGTATTTTGCCGAGCACCGGAATCGTCATAATCTGGTTTTTGTATTTTTCTAAAATCCAATCTTCAAACCCCACCGTCTCTTTACCAAACACCAACCAATCGCCAGGTTGAAACTGTGTTTGATAGGCCGACTTTGCATGCTTCGTTTCAAAAAAATGAACACGCGAAGGATCCTCGACCTTTTTCCACCACTCATCCCACGTTTGATGATGAGTCCACTCGAGATGTTGCCAATAATCAAGACCTGAGCGCTTCAAATTTTTGTCGGTAATTTCGAAACCCAATTTGCCCACAAGATGAAGACTGCACCAAGTTCCAACACAAGTGCGACCAATATTTCCGGTGTTCTGCGGAATTTCGGGTTCAATCAGGACAACATGAAAAGAGCGATGCGGATATTTCACATAGGAGCGATAGACTTCGAAATGATTTTAGGTCAAAGGTCGACAAGCCTTGTCATTTGGGATATGAAAAATATTTTAGGGGTAATAGCGTGCAAGATCAAATCACGTACATGGGTTACATGTGGGTTCAAATTGAAGATGGAATTTTAACTTTCGGTATCAACGAGTCAGGACTCGATGAGTTTACCGAAATCAATGCGGTCGATTTGCCTGCCGAAAATGACAGCGTCGAACCTGACGAAGTCTGTGGCGAGATCGATACCGATCAAGGCCCAATGAATTTATATTGTCCGGTTCAAGGCAAAGTTGTCGAGATCAACGAAGCGGTCGTTGAGAATCCTTCGCTCATTCAAGAAGATTGCAACGGCGATGGCTGGTTATTTAAAGTTGAGGCAACTAACTCGAGCGACGTGGATGAGTTTGCTTCGGCTTCGACTAATGATGCGGATTAACGTATTCAAATATCCTAAAAGCTCAGACATGCGGTCGCCATTAGGCGATCCGAACTCGCTTTTAGGACATTCGAATACTTAAACCTTGGGGATGGTTTTTTTGTGAGATTTTTTTGACGATCATGCCCGGACTCAGATAAATATATTTTGTTGTTCTTATGATCGAATAACTTAACAAAGCTACAAGTAAATTGTCAAAGATGCTAATCGCGACTGACGTCGCGACCAAAAAGCAGCCTCATTGGACCGTAAACGAAACTAGGCAGTTGGACTGTATTCGCATTAACGGTTGTTACAGCGCAGATCTACAATTTTGTCGTAGCGCTCATTCGTATTAGGCAATATTCGAATACTGAGTGTATGAAATTCGACTCCCTGAGCGACGGTGCTTTCGTCTTTCGAGTTAAAATCAGGCCAGTGATTACGCCAGCTGTATCCAAATTGCTCACAAATTCTGCTAAAAGCGTCATACGTCGACTTTACAACAAACTCTTGCCCATTTTCCTGAATCCTTACGTTTTTCAATAAAGCACCTCGAGACGAAGGCTCGATCGATTCGACGACAAAAGAGTTATCTAGCTGCATGACCGCTTGATCATAGGCCTTGACGATTTCCGTCGCTGGGACCTCTGCCGATTGGCTCGAAGTAGTCTTAACTGAAATTGCGTTGGCAACGCCTGCGACCATAAAATTCAATGTAAGTATCAATAAATAATATTTTACAGATTGAGCTTTTCGTTGATTCATTGAGAACCTCTTTTGTTTAGGTCTCATTCTGCAAACGCTGGACTACTTTCTTAAGCCACTAATTCTAACCTACTCGCCGCGATGGCAATCTTAAGATTTTAAATTACAAAATACGGCATTTTATGTCTGAAAAATGTCTCTTCGCTCAAAATTTAGTCACCGAAAAACTTTGGGACATCAGTGGCATAGGCGCAGTCATTTTTGCAGCGAAGGACTGCTTTTGCTCCGGGCACGATTTTTTGAGTGGATCGTTTTTTGATAAAGCGGTTCGAGTGTTCTCCACCATTGTTTCTTGGATGGTTGCCGTACGCCTTAATCGCTGACTCAGGAGATCACGCGAGCGTTCGAAGTCTTTAAATTCTTCCAAAGTCATAGCAAACCGGATGTCCACCTGAAGTTCATCCCCAGCGTTATAAAGTCGTGCCCGCTCTTTGAGTTTTTTTGCAGGCGACGCTTTTGCCACTTCTTTCTCAAGTGCGCGCTTGGAGCCCTGTGCAAGTTTCAACCAATGCTCGGCATTTTTAGGCGTGATCACACTGCAAATTCGATTGGCTTTAGAGATCGAAAGCTGCCCCGAAGCGATTTGTAATTTGAGCTCAGGGATCAAGGCACATTTTTTAGCAACTTTATTAAAAATACTGATGAGCTCTTCAGTCATATTGAGCTTGTTGCAGGTAAAATCAAAAAGTGATCGACTCCCATAAACATAATGGGTTTTTGCTCGCCAAACATTTTCGATTGAAAGCACCAATTCCGCATCTGAAATATTTTTGACCGACACAGCCTTGAGTACGCGAAAATAAATTTTTTGATGATCCACAATTCGCTCCTACTTAATAAAGCGAAATCTATCAAAAAAAATATCCACTGCAAATTGATATAAATAAATATTGTAGGTTATTGATCGGGCGAAATTTCCGGTGGTGGCTTTTACTTTGTCAAAAAAATTTGAGCGGGCACGACTCTTTACGTTTAACGCTGAACTCAGCGACACTAACCTATTTTAAAAAATCCCAATCTCAACTCGAACACGATCTCTAGACTAAGGAATTAAGAGGCTTAAAAGCGAGTTCGGCTTGGCACGCGATTGCGCAGGCAATCGAGTGCCAAACGCATGTCTGAGCTTTTAAGCCCCTTGATTCCCCATTGGCTGACTTAAAAACTGCGAGCCATCAAAACTAACGATTCTTTTATCACCATCAACGATAGTGGCGACATGGACGGGTCTGCTCCAAATTGCAAAAAGATTTTGTAAGGTCGCATTCATATACTCGCCCTGCATTTCGATACCTTCGTACATGTGCTGAAGCAGCAGCTCACCTCGATTGTTAAAGTTGGCATCGACCACCGAAATTATGGGTTGGCCAAAATTGGTAAGCTGAAACAAAAACTTCTTTTTGATCAGCTCAAAATCGCGGGTGTCGACTTCGTATTGGTTGGTGCGCTTATTAAATTTGTAAACAAACATTTTATTTTCGACACAGAACTCTTCGGTCAAAAATTCATCGATAAACGTGACGTCGTTGTAGTGCTTGCGGACTTCAAAAATTTTTTTGCGGCCAAGGCCTGTTTGTTTGTCCCAGTTCTTTTTTAGAGAAATGTCGTTGCACTCTGACCATTCTCTGCCGAATTGGCCTTTGTTCCAGCGCATCTCGATATTGCGAAAGAGTTCGATGCCCACTTTATAGGGATTGAATCCTGTGGGCGACATCGCCATCGTGCCCGCATGACGATCGGCAAAATCAATAATTTCTGAGTCATCCACAATTCGCTCGGTCATCAATTTGGAGTGCCAGTAGGAGGCCCAACCTTCGTTCATGATTTTGGTCATTCCTTGAGGCGCAAAATAATAGGCCTCATCACGAATGATCGACATAATGTCTTGCTGCCAATTTTTAAGAGGTGCGGTGTGAATCAAAAATTTGAGAACATCACGCTCGGGAGGAGGGGCAGCAGTCATCTGGTCTTCGCGCTTTTGCATTTCGCGCAAGTATTCGGGCGGATTGATGTAACCTTCCATATAGTCGCGGTGCACTTTGAGTTTTCCAGGCGCCGACTTTTCACTGGGTGGAGGAAGCACATCTTCTTTTATTTTAATTTGTGAATAGGGAGAGTAGCGATCGATCAAATTTTCGATGCTTAAGCACTTATCAATAAAATCTTCGACCACATCCACACCCATCCGATCAATGTAGCGGCGGATGCGGGTGGAGTGATTGGCCATTGCATCCATCATTTTGCGATTGGTCTGCGAAAACCACATATTGTTTTTAAAAAAATCGCAGTGGCCAAATACATGGGCCATCACCAATTTTTGATCGATAAATTCATTGCCCTCCATCAGATAGGCGTAACAAGGATCATTGTTGATCACGAGCTCATAGATTTTTGACAATCCATACTCATAACTTTTGGACATCCGGTCGTATTCCATTCCAAAACGCCAGTGAGGGTAGCGCACCGGAAATCCGCCATAAGAGGCGATCTGATTCATTTGCTCATAAGTGACGAGCTCAAAAATCGTGTCAAAAAAATCGAGGCCGACATCTGCGGCAATTTTGCAGATCTTTGCGCGCTCGCGTTCCAGTTCGGGAGTGAGGTTTGCCATTTATTTTCCCTTGCCGAGAAAATCCTTTATCGACTGCAAAATGCGATCGCGGTTTTCTATACGGCTCATCACAAGGTTTTCTTCATTGGTAAAAGATTTTTCAAGATCCTTAATAAACTGACCACTGCCGTATTTGCTCTCGACCTGGCCATAGCCAAACATATTTGTTTTTGGCAAAAAGAATTCTTTTAGCAATGCAATACAGGCCTTGGTGTCCTCACCGCTCCAATTGTCGCCATCACTAAAATGAAATGGATAAATGTTCCACTGACTTGGAGGGTAATCGGTCTCAATAATTTGTTTACACAATTTGTAGGCCGAAGAAATCAGAGTTCCGCCCGATTCGGATGTCGAAAAAAACGTTTTCTCGTCAACCTCTTTGGCTGCGGCATCGTGAATAATAAAACGGCTGTCGAGTCCTTTGTAGTTTCGTCTGAGCCACGTGTTGATCCAAAAACTCTCGAGGCGAACGATCTCTTTTTGCTCGTCACCCATCGACCCTGAGACATCCATCATATAAATCACGACCGCATTGGATTGCGGCTTTACCGATTTTTTTGAAGCGCGATACCGAAAATCTCTGCGGATCGGCACGATCACCGGATTGTTTGGATCATAGTTGCCGGTAGACATATAGCGCTTGAGAGCTTCTTTATAGGAGGATTTAAAATGGCGCAGCGACTCGGGCCCCACTTGCGATCGACCGGTATAAGAATGAGTAACGCTATCAATATTTTTATTACCGCGCGACTGAATCCGCGGAAGCTCAAGCTCCTCGCCTAAAATATCGGCAAGCTCTTCAAAGCTAAGTTCGACTTCGAGCTCATGCTCACCGGGCTGATCGCCGGCTTCGCCCTTGCCCGACTCTTCAACTCCGTCGCCGGGTTGACCTTGTCCTTGGCCAACTCCACCCGATTGTTTTGGCCCATAACGAAAGCGCGGAATTTCAATCTGTGGGATCGGAATCTTGACGTACTCATTTTCGCGCTTACCGATCATTTCGCCATGGGTGACATACTTTTTGAAATTCTCTTTGATCCGTCCCCGCACAACATCGCGAAATCGACTGTGATCTTCTCGAATTCCCATAAAGCTATTTTTTATCTTTCACATCACCACGTGCAAAAATGCTGGCCACATAATGGAGCACATCGATTGCCGAGATCTCATCGTAACCGAATTCTTTGATCAATCGAGTTTTGACGATGTCGATTTTTTCTTGAGTGTCTTTATCTGTAACAGAGCTCACCAAGGACGTGAGCTTAATGCTGTCTTTTTGATCTTCGAAAAGTTTGAGTTCTAAAGCCCGATGCAGTCGCTCATTTGTTTTGTAATCAAATTTTTTACCTTCGAGAGACAATGCTCCGATGTAATTCATAATCTCACGGCGAAAATCATCTTTGCGTGATTCTGGAATTTCAATTTTGTCTTCAATTGATCGCATCAATCTTTCATCCGGCTCATCGTCCTGTCCGGTAAACTGATTTCGTACGCGCTCTTTTTGTGTGTAAGCCTTGACGTTGTCGATATAGTTTCCACACAAGCGTTGAAGTGCACCTTCGTCAGCCGAAATGGCTCGCTGCACTTCGGATTTAATGATCTCCTCATACTCTTGCTTCACCACACTTAAGAGTTCGCGGTAATCGGTTTTTAATTCTTCATTCGCAATCAGAGAGTGGTGCTTTAACCCAGCCTCGAGCTCATTCATCACCATAAAAGGATTTACCGATCCCTTATTTCTTTGTTGCGCCATCACGATTGCGTTTGAAAGTTTGTCTTGAATGTAGCGAGGAGAAATCCCTCCAAGCCCTTCGCGTTTTGCATCTTTTCTTAACTCTTTGATATTGTCTTCGGTGTAGCTCGGAAGACTTTTGCCATCATATAATTTAAGTTTTTGAAGACGGGTGAGATTTGCTTTTTTTGGTTTTTCTAAACGAGTGAGAATGGCCCACATCGCACCCATTTCAACCGTGTGCGGTGCAATGCTCACACCGCGAAGAACCCGGCTATTAAAATCCTTGCGATAGATTTTAACTTCGTCTCGCAATTTTGTGATGTAGGGAATATCAATTTTGACGGTGCGATCCCTTAAGGCTTCCATAAACTCATTGTCTTGAAGTTTGCGATACTCAGGCTCGTTGGTATGCCCAATAATCACTTCGTCGATATAAGTTTGAGCAAACTTTTTTGGTTTAATTCTGTGCTCTTGCGAAGCTCCCAAAAGATCATACAGAAACGCGACATCGAGTTTTAAAACTTCAACAAATTCAATCATGCCGCGATTGGCGATATTGAATTCACCATCAAAGTTAAATGCTCTTGGATCAGAATCCGATCCATATTCGGCGATTTTGCGATAATTCATATCGCCGGTGAGTTCGGTGGAGTCTTGGTTTTTTTCATCTTTGGGTTGAAAGGTTCCGATTCCTACCCGATCGGCTTCGCTTAACACCAATCGTTTGACTCGCACGTGGCTCAAAACTTTTGAAACATCGCCATTATAAATATCCATCAGTTTTTTAAAAATAAATCGGCTTGGCGGACAGAGCTCTCCTTTGATCTGCACCCGAAACTCGGTTTTGTTTCCGCGATTAAGTTCTTCACAAATTTTGGCGCGCATCTCTTCAGGAATCAGTAGCAGAGGCTCTTCGTGCATCGGACTTGGAAACACTTTGACGTTGGGTCCCAGCACATCTTCAAAGCGGCCCTCTTCATCAAACCACTCGAAAGTATAAAGGGCACCCTGATCGGTTTTTGCGTATTTCTCCACACCTTGTTTGAGCAAGCGACAGATTGTCGACTTCGCACTTCCCACAGGGCCATGAAGAAGAATGACTCGCTTTTCGGTTCCATAGCCCAAGGCCGCAGCTCTCAAAACATTGACCAATTTCATCAACGGAATTTCTGCGCCGAACACAGCGTCGCGTCCGTCATTTTCTTCGTCATCAAAAAAGCGATAATGGGTCATTTGTTTTTTAACGTCGGTGTAATTCTCAACACCTTTTTCGATCACAAGATCATACATGCGCTGAAAGGCATTGCGCGTGACCTTTGGATTTTCACGAATCAAATTGAGATAATCATCAAATGTTCCAGACCAACTGAGATCTTGAAACATTTTGTTATCTTGTAAGGACTTGATGAGTGCGGAATAATCCACACGACCTGAATTGCCCGCCATGTGCTAACCTCCTCGAACTTACACTTAAGTATGCATGAAAGGCGAAGGGGGTACCAATGAATCTACGACCCCGACTAATGACTAGGAATGCTCTGTAGTGTTCAAAGGGTTTTGCAATGAACGGTTGAGCGGCAGCAGCTAGTGGCTATTCTGATGGTGGGCACGATGATGCCCCGAACAAAGAATTGTTAGGTTATCTAGTTCGTTCGTCCCGCCTTCTAATATCGGTTTGATATGATGAATATCAATATGTCGCCGCTGCTGGCAGCGCACGCCGTTTTCATCAACATGCATGCATTGACTAGCGCATTTGTGCTGAACTTGACGCTTGAGGATGACAGTCATTTTTTGTGAGCCAGTTTTCACAGGTGGGCACGATTTTTTTAGTGGGTCGTTTTTTGATAAAGCGGTTCGGGTGTTATCTACCATCGTTTCTTGAATCGTTGCCGCGTGTCCTAATCGCTGACTCAAAAGATCACGCGAGCGTTCGAAGTCTTTAAATTCTTCCAAAGTCATAGCAAACCGGATGTCCACTTGGAGTTCATCCCCCGCGTTATAAAGTCGTGCACGCTCTTTGAGTTTTTTTGCGGGTGAGGCTTTTGCCACTTCTTTTTCGAGAGCACGCTTGGAGCCCTGTGCAAGTTTCAACCAATGTTCGGCATTTTTAGGAGTGATCACACTGCAAATTCGATTGGCTTTGGAGATCGAAAGTTGGCCCG
Organism: Bdellovibrionales bacterium; assembly: GCA_965199825.1. Classification (GTDB taxonomy): domain Bacteria; phylum Bdellovibrionota; class Bdellovibrionia; order Bdellovibrionales; family UBA1609; genus CBDATP01. The sequence continues at coordinate 804,799 of OZ241329.1, forward strand.
ACGCAATTTGTGATTTGAGCTGTGGAATGACGGCACATTTTTTAGCAATTTTATTAAAAATGCTGGTGAGCTCTTCAGACATATTAAGTTTGTTGCAAGTAAAATCAAAAAGTGATCGACATCCATAAACGTAATGGGTTTTTGCTCGCCAAACATTTTCTATTGATAAGACCAATTCAACATCTGAAATATTTTTGGCCGACACAGCTTTGAGTGCTCGAGAATAAATTTTTTGATGATCCACAATTCGCTCCTATTTAATAAAGCGAAATATATCATAAAAAATATGCGCTGCAAATTGATATAAATAAATATTGTAGGTTATTTCTCAAGCGAAATTTCCGGCGGTGATATTATCTTTATCAAAAGTTTGAGCGGGCACGATACTTGATCGCTAATTCAAACCGAAACATTTCGCACACCAGTAGACAGCGCTAGCCCTGGTTACAAATCATAGATGATAAAAACGGTGTGGTTTGTTATTCAACCGAAAAAATGATTTCGTGCATGAAGGTGAAATAAGATATTGGAAAATGTCGCTCAAGCGAGCGGGCACGATCACCGCTACTCATAGATCAGGAATGAAGATCCTGAAAAGCGAGTTCGGCTTGGCATAAGATTGCGAAAGCAATCGAATGTCTGAGCTTTTAAGCATCTCAAGGTTTTTCTAAACTAAACAATCCCTCGCGCGCATCAATCTTAGGCGAATAGTTTTGAAAGTTCATCTGTAAGCTTCCCAATTCATGCGACACCATGACGGTTCGCTTATCTGCAAATCGGTCGCTCACTTTGATTTCGAGATGATGAGGAATTTCTTGGCAAGTTTTTAGCAAACCTTTTTCATCGTTCGAACATTTCCAGTCTGCACTTTGAACAGGTCGATCAAATAAAATATTATAAAACCAGTGCGGATCCATTGGGATTGGCAAAACGTTTTTTAGACTCTCTGGTTTTGCGGGCCCAACAAAAAACTTTTTCTGAGGGACTACGACGTACCGAAGCTCGTCGCCATTCAAAACAATTGTTGCAACATGCCCACCAAGACTTGAGGTGAGATCAATGCGCAAATGCTCGTCGCTGACCGCATTGGCTTTCATGTAAAGAATAAAAGTTTTTTGATTTTTAAGATCGCGAACCAAAACCTTGGCTTCAAAATGCCCTGAGGTTTTGTCGGATAATTTTACGGGTGTTGTTTGACAGTTAGTGAGAAGCAGGCTCGCGCAAAGTGGTATCGACCACTTGATGATCCACTGCTGCCAGTTTGCTACGGATTTCTTGAAGTTTCTTTTCATCTTTCTCGGTCTCCACCGCTCGTCGGTACATGCTTTTTGCTTTGTCCACAAGCTGGAGTCGATAATAAACGTCGCCAAGGTGTTCGGCAATAATGCTTTCTTGAGGGCCCACATTTGCGGCTTCTTCCAAAAATTTAAGCGATTGGTCAAATTCGCCTTTTTTAAAGTGAATCCATCCAATGGTATCCAAGATAAATGGATCATGCGGTTGAAGGGTCAATGCTTTTTCTGCAAGCTGCTCGGCTTTATCGAGTTCATGACCCTGTTGCGCATACGTGTAAGCCAAAAAATTGAGAGCTTGAACATGTTCGGGCTCTAATTTGAGGACGGTGTTCATTTCATCAATGCACTTGTCGGCTTTGTCCAAACGATCGGCCATTAATCCAAGATAAAAGTGGAGTTGTGGATTCAGTGGAAATTGAATCGTTGCGCTGGTGAGCATATTGAATGCGGTGCTTGATTCTTTTTGCTCATCTAGGATGGCGGCATAAAAAGCGTAAAGCTGGGGCTGGTCGTGACGTTCGCTTAAAGCTTTTTCGACAACCTTACGTGCTAAGCGCAGATCTGTTTTTTTGATGATCGATGCACTGTGGATAATAGCGTCGGGATAAAATTGGCTGTTTGAGGGAACAAGTTTAAAATGATCAAGAGCTTTATTGGTTTGCTGAATTTCTTCGTAAACGGCTCCAAGATAAAAACGAATCTTGTCGCTCTCAGGGGCTTGAACAATAATGTCTTCGAGTAAAACAACTGCACGCGGATACTCTTTGCGTTCAACCAAGAGCAAAGCAATTTTTAATTTTAGGGTCAAATTGTCATGCTCTAAATTATCGACAACCTCGAGTTCAACCAAAGCGTGATCGATATCTTCTTTTTCTAAATAATAGGAGGCAAGCTCTTGAGCCACATCATGGTTTGGTCCGTAATGATCTTCAAAATCTCTTAATACTTTGATCATCGCCTCAATTTTATTCTGATCTTTAAGATTAGCGGCGAGATCTAAAATTGCCACATCTAATCCGGGCTTGATGCTCAAAGCTTTTCGAAATGCGGCTTCGGCGTCTTTTAATTTTCCCATTTGTTCATAAACTTTACCTTCGAACAAAAAGGCTTGTGCGCGCTCGGGATTGTCTTTTTGATTGCTGAGCTCTTTGAAAATGGCAATCGCTTCGTCGTATCTTTTTTGCTCGGCCAACACGGCGGCTTTTAAAACTTTGGCAGAGGTATTGTCAGGATCAATTCTCAAAGCTTCTGTGTATTGAACCAAAGCTTTTTCATAAATTTTGAGTGTGCAGTAAATTTCGCCCAATGCGAGATGAGTCCGAAGTGTGTCGGGCTCAATTTCAACCGCAATTTCGGCTTGCTCTAAAGATTCTGTCATTGCTTGAGTCTTTGCATACTCGCCAGCAAGGCGGAGATGTATCCCTGCAGCCTTTGGATCATAAATGGTTGCAAGCTTGAATTCTTCAATCGCTTCGGTTGATTTGCCGTCGAGACTCAAAGCCTCGCCCAAAGTGAAGTGATAATCAGCCTGGCTGCGAAGATATACTGGATCAAGGTTTGGATTTTTTAAATCCTCGCTCGGTGGTGTCATTGAGCGTGGTGCAAGATTTGATAAGTTCTCAAAATTTTTAGTTTGTGATGCGCAACCCGCACAGATGAGTAAGAAAAGAGCACCACAAAATTTTATTTTCACCATCATACATTTATTTCGGATGCTCGAAGATGTCGCATAAGGCTTGTGTTTCATTTCTGGTCAAAGGCTTGGGCAATTCGCCAAGGACCAGGTTTTAAGCTCGACTTGACAGGTTGTGACGCGCGGGAATATGTTCAGCGCGATTTGGGGGGCCGCTTTGGTCACCTTTTGTGACCAGTCCAGGGTCGACATTTAGTGGTTATTCTTTGAGGGAGGCATTGTGAATCAAGAGACGGTAATGACGAGCAAGGCAAACAGCAGAACTAAAATAATCAAGCGATATCAAAATCGAAAACTCTACGACACTCAGCAATCCTGTTACGTGACTTTAGACGACATCGCAAAAATGATTCGCTCGAGCGAAGACGTGATGGTGATCGATAATAAAAGCAAAAATGATATTACTGCTGCAACTCTCACCCAAATTATTTTTGAATCCGAAAAGAAAGCTTCGCAGTACGCTCCCTTGTTTACGCTTCGTGAAATTATCCAAAACGGAAACGGCAGCATCTCTAGCTTTTTGGCAAAACTTGGCGCATTTCCTAAAGACTATGCCGAAAAACAAACCCAAGCTTTGGGCGAGATGATGAACTCCGATCGTAACGACTCACGCAGCTCTTACGATGATGTGAAGCAAACCCTCGAAGAACGTGTCGCAACCGCAGCCAACGCGGCCACGTCGTCAGATTCAAGCCAACGCGGCTACAATGAGCTTACTCCTGAGCTTCCATCGTCAAATAAAGGTTTTAACAACTAATCATTTATCTGCGTGCAACTTTTTGTTCACGCAGAGTCCTTTTTAATTTTTGCGGCATTTTGATTTTGAACTGATGTTGATCGTGAGCACGACAGCTTTGTGGGCACGTAAAAATCTCGAGAGGTGTCAGTCTTTAAATGACTGGGCACGATCAGTTGAAACTATCGACTCAACAAGAGTTTAGAACACCCTTAAAGATTTCGTTAGAAGCGGGCACGATAATATCTCCGGCGATGTTATTTTATGGGTCAATTAAAAATTAGCGGGCACGATAAATTCTATCTGATTATAATACCGCGGAGATGTCATTCAAGCTTCTCTCCCACATCATGTGCACGATCAAAGGCTTCTCGAAAAAAGTGGGCACGACAACTTACTGCGGGCACGACAACTTACTTGCGGACACGATAACTTACTTGCGGACACGATAACTTACTTGCGGACACGATAACTTACTTGCGGACACGATAACTTACTTGCGGACACGATAACTTACTTGCGGACACGATAACTTACTTGCGGACACGATAACTTACTTGCGGACACGATAACTTACTTGCGGGCACGATAACTTACTTGCGGGCACGACAACTTACTTGCGGGCACGACAACTTACTTGCGGGCACGACAACTTACTTGCGGGCACGACAACTTACTTGCGGGCACGACAACTTACTTGCGGGCACGACAACTTACTTGCGGGCACGACAACTTACTTGCGGGCACGACAACTTACTTGCGGGCACGACAACTTACTTGCGGGCACGACAACTTACTTGCGGGCACGACAACTTACTTGCGGGCACGACAACTTACTTGCGGGCACGACAACTTACTTGCGGGCACGACAACTTACTTGCGGGCACGACAACTTACTTGCGGGCACGACAACTTACTTGCGGGCACGATCACTTACTTGCGGGCACGATCACTTACTTGCGGGCACGATCACTTACTTGCGGGCACGATCACTTACTTGCGGGCACGATCACTTACTTGCGGGCACGACAACTTACTTGCGGGCACGACAACTTACTTGCGGGCACGACAACTTACTTGCGGGCACGATCACTTACTTGCGGGCACGATCACTTACTTGCGGGCACGATCACTTACTTGCGGGCACGATCACTTACTTGCGGGCACGATCACTTACTTGCGGGCACGATCACTTACTTGCGGGCACGATCACTTACTTGCGGGCACGATCACTTACTGTGGGCACGACAACTTACTTGCGGCAAAACCCTGAGCTCCAGCGACCGCAGTTTTAATTGTGAAGGCGTGACGAGGAAAACTTTGACTAAATAAAAATCAATCGGTGATTTCTGCCTTCAAAGCCCAATCCACAATCACATCCGAATTTGAAACCTGATCGGTCTCGATAAGAAGATTTCGATGCTCAGCAATGGCTATCGCCGTAAGGTCTCGCACCACCACAACATGTTGAGGTGACATGGGGAGCACAACATCAAAAGCATGATCGTTTTGCTGTACGGTTGCGGTCACCACACCGCTCTCATCAATCGACAAAGCATGAGGATCGATGCTGACCCGAATGTAATCTGCTGCAAATGCCGAAAGAGCGCAAAATAAAAGTTGGAACATAGAATCTCCTTTAAAACAAAATTACTACTACTAACGGTAGCTGCGCCAAAGGAGAAAAGATTTTTGTCTTGATTTTACAACGATCGAAGCAGGAGCTTTGGATTCACTGGTGGGTTGGTTTTCTTCAGAGAGCCCTTGCACAGATACGGTATGCACGCCCGCGGGCACGAGAATGCGAGCGATCTGAAAGCTTTCGGGCAAAGTGGACCACTGCCTTAAATCGGCCTGATCAGCTAGGTTGAGCCCCATCAGTGTAAGTTGACCTAATAGAGGATTTTTTTGTGCAATCTGATCGGCAATCACCACTTTTGTGGCAAGGCCCGCCACTCGCTTCGCAATCAAACCGGCGTATTGATCATTCAAGGTTTTGATCGAAACATCCTCAACCGAAAAGACATTTTGGGACAAACTTGAGCCTGCCCCTTCGACAATCAGTCGAGCGCCCGTCGTTTGTGAGCGCACCGGATACAATCTCGGGATTTGGGCAAACTGCGGACTTGGATTTTTGCGCGGGCCCCAGCCTTGCTCATAAATCAAAACGATTTCGCCATAATTTTTGTCGCGCCAATGAGGATTTATTTTTTCGCGCGGAAATTGGGCGCGCCATTTTTGAAGTTCTTCGGGCCTTTGGGCAGCCTCAGCTGCGCGAATTAAATCGTTATGCAAAAAAGGCATGTTCGGCTGAACTTTAAAAGCATTTACATAATCGATGTAGGCATTGTCGTAATTAAAATCATTTTCCCAAATCAGAGCCGACAGATAAAATGCAAATGAATTTTGCTCGTAAGGACGCTTGGCTTCGTATCTATATTTATAAAGCTTTTCGTTGAGTCGGCGGGTTTCGACAAGGGCATTTTCGGAATCGTGGAGCATTAAAAAATTGACCGCAAGCATGGCGTTGATCATCACTTTTTCGTAATCATCCCCTTTGTATTGAATCATACCTTCGTTCAACACAAGAGATCCGAATTGTCGTGAGATCGAATGGTAATCGACAATGTCTGCGATTTTTTCGGCTTTTAAAAATGCGGCATTACTTTCTTTGTATTGACCTGCATTCTGCAAAACGGTGCCGTAATCAAAAAGGTAAACCAACTGGTCGTCATTTTCGGCTTCGGCCAAGAGCTTTAAAATATTTGCGGCTTTTTGCAGTTCGCCGGTGCGAAGAAAAGTGCGCGAGGCCTCAACCTTTGTTTGGTATGAGGCGCAAGCGACTAGGAGAAAGGGCAATAAACAAAATCTATATGCCAAGGTGTTTCTTTTTAAAGATTTTGCGAATCTGTTTATAATCGGTCCAAACAATCAAACCTGTTTGCAAGTTGGTAAGATTCAAACTCACTTTGTAATAAACAGTTTTATCGCGACCAGCCTCTTGAACAATCGAATCGAGTCGGCCATTTAATATAAAATCGGCTGCGGTTTGTTGACCTTTGTTTTTACGAGTCTCGCGTGAAGCATTTTCGGATTGGTAGTCGATCTCGTTTGCCATATCTTCGCGAGCCGATTTATCCACAAAAGATAATTTTCCAGAACGCATCAGCTCGGCGGTAATCATGTCGGTGATGCTTTGAGTATCAATAATCTCACTGGTTTTGTTTTGTAACTTTGTGACCATCACAACCGGAACTCGTTTTGCCGACATCACCGCATTCGAATTTTCAGCACTTGAGACCAACGCCTTAACAGCGTTTTGCATATCACTCTCAGACCACTGGTCAGTGAGCAAATTTGTTTTTTCAACATTGGTATCATAATCGCCTTTTACAAAAGCGCTCGGTCCACAGGCGGTTAAAAACATCAAACATAAAACCAAAATCTTTTTCATATAAGGTCTCCTCGTGGGCACATGATACGAGAAGCCAATGACCGAAGGCAATGCGATTTCGGACTCATCTCAGTGGCATTGTGAATTACATTCGTTCACATCGCGGTTGGCATTTTGCTTCAAGCCGACATATGGCAAAGCAATCTGTTTTGATAACGACGAGCCAAGATGCAGCGCTTCATCTTCGCAAACTCATCAGTTATGAGGTCGAGGAATTATGGATTCTCGCACTCGCCTCAAACTGCACCCTTTTGCGAAAGCAGTGTTTGTTTCGTGGAACTGTAGATGAATGTTTAGTGCATCCCAGAGAGATTTTTAGATTTGCGGTATTAGCGCGAGCCTCATCTCTGGTTCTTGCCCACTCACATCCCAGCGGCGAGTGTTTTCCATCAGAGGCCGATGTTTCATTTACCCAGCGCATATTAAAAGCGAGCGAGCTTTTTCAAATCCCAGTTGTTGATCATTTAATTTTAACCCGAACCGCCCACTTTAGCTTTAGTGATCGGCTTTGGCTTTAGCGAGGGGACTTTCTAATTTTTTGAACTTTGATCACTTCGGACTGATCATTGAGGACCACGTGGTAACCACCTTCACGGGCATTTTCGACAAACTCTTTTAGATAAGCTTTGTTTAAATTTTTATTGTATTCGCTCATAAATTTTTTGAGCTCGATTTCTTGTTCGATTCGATCTTCGGCGGTAGGCGAGCTGGGGCGTCGGTCCAGCTGGACATCTTTGACCGCCTTCATTCCGAGATCTTCGGTTGCTAGAGTAATCCCCGACATCCGATCTGATTCGGATGACATTGTCGAATTCTCGCCCAATTTAGGAGCGGTCATCTGATTTTCGAGTTGAGCTTTCATTTGTTGAAATTCAATTTTTTTGGCAACATCTTGAAGTGAACGATTCAAACTTTCATTATTTTGTTTGGCCTGTTTTTGTTTTACGACTTGATGATCTTTATCCAAAAAAATACTCAAGAGCATTAAACCCAGAAGTGTGCAGATTCCGATTGTTAAATATTTCTCGTTTTGAGACGGCATGGTGTGCTCCTTCTGTCATACTAAAGAGCAAACTCAGAGCCGGCCCAGCTCTTTTGAGTTGAAGAGCTGTGATCAAAATTCAAACAGTGCAAATTATTTGGTGAGTTTGGAGAGCGCAAGACCGTGCAGGATTGAGGCATAGCCAGAGCTTGCAAGAAAGAAATTCTTCTGCATTTTGGGAGCAAGTTTCGAATACTCCGACATCGGAAATTTTATGATTACCAGATTTTTTCGAGAGAGTCGCTTGAGTTGCTGAAGCTGTCGAAATGCGTTTGCATCCAAAACGGTTTTTAAAGATAAAACCAAAACGTATTCACCCTGCGATTCGTAGCAATCGAGGTAAAAATAATCATACTCACCCTGTTTAAATTCGACCAATTCATAATCCGGACCAAATTTAGAAAGTGCCATTGAATGAATGAGGCTTATCGGAGCTTGATCACTCACTGCGATAATTAAATCTTTGTCGGATTCGATTCGGACATGTTGCTGTTCGATGTATTCGTAAATCAAATAATCGGTGGGAATGGCTTGAAGCAAATCGGCACAACCAAAATTTGATGCCACCGCACTTTGCAGCAACATGATCAAACTAAATAGAATCAATTTTCCCCCGGTGGCGTTCTATTTATTCAACATCAAGAACGATTGGTAATTCAATCTGAAATTCGGTTCCACGCCGGGGTTCAGAACTGACACGAATCTCACCGCCATGCTTTTGAACGATACCATATGAAATACTCAAACCTAGACCTGTTCCTTGTCCAACAGACTTTGTGGTAAAAAATGGATCAAAGATCTTTTCTTGGGTCGCCTTCGACATGCCCTCACCGGTGTCACGAATCGTAATTAAAATTCTGGTTTTTTTAAGGGACTTTGTTGAAATAAAAATTTTGCCTTCGCCCTTTATGGCTTGAGCTGCATTCGAGAGAATGTTCATAAACACCTGATTAAGCTGACTGGGATGACACATGATCAAAGGAATTTTCCCAAAGTCTTTGACCACTTCGATCCTATTTTTAAGCTCGCCGGTCAAAAGCTGTAGTGTCGCATTGAGACCTTCGTGCACATCCACTTCTTTGACCTGAGCCTCCTCCAGTCGCGAAAAATTGCGCAGTCCAATCACAATATCCCGGGTTCGGCGGGCGCCATCTTCGCAACTTTGGATTAATCGGGGCAGGTCCTTTTTGATATAATCAAAGTCCATCTCATCTTTGGCTTTTTCTAATTTGGTCGCCGATTTTTCGGCAATTTGGATCAGCTTGATTAATTTTTCGGTATACTCACGGAGGTGGGCCATATTTGAATAAATAAACCCTATTGGATTATTTAATTCATGGGCAATGCCAGCAACCAATTGTCCAAGGCTTGCCATCTTGGCGGTATGAACGAGTCGTACTTGAGTGTCGCGGATTTCGACATTGGCTTTTTCGAGCTCATTGATTTTATTTTTCAATAGCTGCTGAGCCTCAAATATGCGGCCCGACATTTGGTTAAAGCTCTCGGTCAAAAGCCCAAGTTCGGTATTTTGGGTTTTGGGCAGCTGCACTTTTTCATTTTGAAAATCTGTTTTTTCGAATGCTTCAAGAACATCATAAAGCGGCTTTAGTAATATCCTCGAGATGATCACGCTGAGGGCGATCAGCAAAATCACAATCACCCCAAGCACAGTTAAAAAAGCGTAATTTACATTTTGTAAGACCGCATGGGCCGAAGTTTTTGAAGCCCCAAGGCCGAGCTCCAGTTTTGATTCACCCCACTTGAGTTGTTGCATCATGAATTGAAACGGCTCACCCTGCAGTTTGATTTCAAAAAATCCAGAATCTCTCGCAAGACTTAAAATTTGGCTCGGGTTATAACTTGAAAGAAACGGCGTAGTGGTCAAAACGTTTTCGCCATTTTGTTCAAACAAAACAATTTCGAGCTTTAAGCGATTTTTTAAATTGGTGATAAATGTTTCATCAAGTGAGATCACCTCTTCGAGGTAGCCCACCAAGCGACCGGTGCTATTTTTTAATTTCTTAAAGAACACCAAATCAATTCGTCCATTGAGCGATGTTTTTGTTTTATCAAAATGAAATTCTGCGGGCATCAGCTCTGCACGGTCTTGCGACTCTTTCAAAAACTTTTCGTTCAGATAAAAATCGGCATCTTCAAGATTTTGCTTCCGCTCGATACTGCCCTTTGCGGTGCGATAGGGAGCGACTTGGAGTCTCCCATCCCGATTGTAAATCCAAATCCGGTGGGCAAAGCTGGTGTTGAGCCATTTGACCGTAAGATCTTTTGCCACACTCAGTTGGTTGGTCGATAGGGAATACAGCAAGGACGCATCGGTGGAGTGGCGGCGGCCCTCAGTGGTCAGATTGCTTTGCATGTCTTGCAGGATCGCTTCGATTTCACGCCCATTGCCGCGCAAACGTTTGCTCAACTCTTGATCGATGGCTTGCTCGTATTTTATGATTGAGTAAATCGAGAGCACCGCAAGCGGCACAATCGAAAACAATAAAAAGCAAAGCATCAGAATCGCACGAAGTGATTTTTGCGGATTTTTTTTGAAAGGCATCTTTCCCGTTATTGCTGAAGGCTCTTATCTTCAACCCATAGGATAATCCGAATTTGGCCTTGAGGCATAACTCGAGGATGACTCTCCTTAGAGATCCGGACTGGACCAACGGCCTCGAGGCGATTTTTTAGCGCCTCAAAATTCGCTTGAGGAATTTTAAAGTGATAATACTTTCCACCCGGTTTGTGCCAACCAAGCTCCACCGTTCCGGCTTTTAATCCACCAAGCGAGAGGATCGCCGCGCGAATCTGATCGCCCACTTGCTCGGTATCTTCAAACGCCATAAAGGCCCGAAATAAAACGCCCTTGGCTGGACCCTTTGCAGGGGGCCCTTCTTCAAGAGCTTCATCCTTGGCAATTTGGGCTGCCGATAATTCTTTAACATGATCAGGTGGTTTGATTACCGGAGCTTCGGTGAGAGGAATAGCAACAGGTGCTGCCGCAACTGCCACAGGGGCAACGATCTTTTCTTTTTTGGCTTCAACAAGAGTGATGTCATTGGGATGTTGAGGAATCAGCTTTGCGAATTTGGACCACGGAAGAGTGATCGCAATGCCGGCCACCAAGATCGAAATTCCCAAGGCCTCAAGACCCCAGCGCAAAAAGTCGGGCCAGTTTTTTGGATTTAACGACTGCACCGCACGCTCGCCCTTGGATCGCATATTTAAAATGCTATCGATCAGAGCTGTATCCATTTTTAGATTTTTAAGTTCATCGCAAATTTGTATGCCGCGCTCAAGATTTTCGAGCTCAGATTTTGTTTCGTCACAATCAGGAATAAATTCGATCAAGGCTTGCTTACGTTCCTCATCTAAATGGCCCACCACGTACTCATACAAAAGTTCTTGGGCCATAAAGCGCGAAAGAAGACGCGACTTCTTTTTTTTAAGAGGTGTCACTTCTAAATTCATAACCAGGCCCCAAGGCCCGACTCACCCAATTTTCTGAGTCCTCTTGAAAGTCGGTGTCTTAATGTGCCGTTTGAAATTCGTAAGGCTTTGGCAACGTCATCTTCGGGAATTTCTAATACCTTTGTCCACAGCACCGATAAAAATTCATCGTGCCCCACCCGCTTTCGAAATTCGCGCCACGGGCCAAGATCCACACCTTGAGAGGTGGTGAGCTTCATGTGCTGAGGCAGCGACACTTGATTGGGATTGAGCTTTTGGTGACGCAAAAATCCTTCGTTGGTAGCACTCACAAAACTCTGGGCCCACTCGGAAGATGATTTTTGCTTGATGGCGAATGTGGTTTTAATTTTTTCCCAAGTTTTCAGCGTGGCAAACAATCCAACACGATCATCCAAAAAAGCGAGATAATAAAACAGAGAAATAGCACTTAAGTGTGCTTGGGGGTCCATCAATCAACCGTCAATTGTTTTAACAAATCGAGTTCATCTAAAACTTTTCCAGAGCCCAATACGACACATGACAAAGGATCCTCGGCAATAGTGACTGGGAGTCCCGTGCGTTCTCTTAACAGCACATCCAGATTAGCAAGTAAGGCTCCGCCGCCGGTTAACACAATGCCATTGTCCACAATATCTGAAGCAAGTTCAGGAGGAGTTTTTTCGAGCGCTGTGCGAACCGCATCTACCACTTCGCTTAAAGGATCCATCAATGCATCATTGACCTGTGAGCTTGTGATTTCGATTGTTTTTGGTGCACCTGCCACAAGATCTCGGCCTTTGATCTCCATCGATTTTTCATCTTCAAATTGGTAGGCATTGCCGATTTGTATTTTAATATTTTCGGCGGTGCGCTCACCGATTAATAAATTAAATTGGCGACGCACATAATTGACAATCGCTTCGTCAAATTTATCTCCGGCGACCTTGATCGATTTGCAATAAACGATTCCACCCAATGAAATCACTGCAACACCCGTGGTTCCACCACCCATATCAACAACCATGCTTCCGGTTGGCTCGGTGATGGGTAAGCCCGCGCCAATGGCTGCAGCCATGGGCTCTTCGATCAGATACACTTCACGTGCACCTGCCGAGTGGGCGGATTCTTTGACCGCGCGTTTTTCAACTTGAGTGATTCCATAGGGCACACAAATAATAATTCGTGGGCGAATAAAACCTTTTCGATTGCCCATTGATTTTGCGATAAAATATTTGAGCATCGACTGGGTGACTTCAAAGTCGGCAATGACCCCATCTTTGATTGGCCGAATGGCGACGATGGTTCCGGGTGTTCGCCCCAACATGTCTTTGGCTTCTTTACCAACCGCTAAAACCCGATTTTGCATCCCACGATAATTTTTTTGAACCGCAACAACCGAAGGTTCATCAAGAATCACTCCGCGTCCTTTGGCGTACACAAGAGTGTTTGCGGTTCCCAAATCGATGGCGATGTCGTTTGCGAAGTATTCCGACACTTTATCAAAAAATGACATTGGCTCTCGTTTCTATAAAAGTCTCTTTAGGACTTTAGAGCAATCTTAAAATTGGAGTCAATACGCCAGTTTAGCTCATGAAATGACTGTCAGCGTTATCGACCCACCCCATCTCATGATGAAGATGAGTTTTGAGCTTGGTTTTTTCAACCGAAAAATCGGTCTGACCCAATTTTTCTGTAAAGACTTTTGCTAAAGCTTCAAACATAAAAAAGCCATGATTTTTTTTGGCTAAAAATAATGGAGTTCGTCTTAGGTAAAAATCGGTGAGGTTCAAACACTGAGTGTGATCAATCGCAAAGTCGGCTTCGGCCATCCAATATGCCGCTTCTAAATCGCTGGTTGAAACTTTCCAACGTGTCATCCGAGTTAAAATTTCGAGCGCTTCATAACCATGACGACTGATGGCTCGTTTGACCAAATCTTGAGGAATATGAGTTTCTTGCGACCACGCTTCGATATTCGAATTCGCCTTGGCCATGCGCTCTGGCGATGCCAAAGGATTTAAGGGCTCGGTGGTTTTTGTGCGACCAAACTGAATTTTTTTATCCACCGGAAAAAACCGCAAAACTTTTTTTACCGTCTGCTCGGCCATATGACGATAAGTTGTATACTTACCCCCCGACACAACGGTTAACCCCTCATCGGTTGTGAAAATCACATGTTCACGGCTGACTTTGCTTTCGGATTCAGATCCATCCGCAATCAAAGGCCTGACACCCGAATAGCTCGCAATCACATCTGCAACCGTTAACTTGGCGAGCGGAAAATAATCATTGGCGATCTTTAATAAATAATCCACATCACGAGTTTCGGTTTTGACCGTACTGGGATCACCCTTAAAATCGGTGTCGGTTGTGCCAACGATCACCATCTCTTCTCGAGGAATCGCAAAAATCACCCGATCTTCTTTTTCGAGCGCCATAACCACCGCATCTTCGAGTGGAAATCGCTCGCGCGAAAAAGTCAGATGAATTCCCTTTGTGGGCCGCATCCGATTTTTCCACTGATGATCAATTTTTTGATTGAGCAAATCGGTCCATGGCCCCACAGCCGACACAAAATGGCGCCCACGAATTACAAACTCTTGTTTTGAAATTTCATCGCGTGCATTGATCGATGTGATTTTACCATTTTCAAAATTAGCACCAAGAGCGCTCACGTAATTTGCACACTGAGCACCATAACTAAAAGCCGAGCGCATTGTCTCATGGACTAAGCGATCGTCATCCATATAGGCATCGTAATAGGAATAGGCGCACAATAAATCAGATTGGTTTAACCAGGGAACCACCTCTTTGACCTCGTCCACATTGAGCTTTTGATGCAGTTCTGGAGCATCAAACAGTGCAAGGGCATCATAAAGCCACATGCCAAGACTCATAATAAATGGGCGCACTCGGCCCGAGCGATAAAGGGGTAAAACAAATTTAAGCGGATGGACAAGATGGGGCGCGATATCAAACAGCAACCTTCGTTCACGCAAAGCCTCAAACACCAATCCAAATTCAAAATTTTCGAGATAGCGAATGCCACCATGAATCAGCTTACTTGATCTTGAGCTTGTACCAGCCGAAAAATCTTGCTGGTCGATAAGCGCCACAGACATTCCGCGGCTTGCGGCATCGCGAGCGACACCAGCGCCGGTTATTCCACCGCCGACCACAACGAGATCAAATGTCTTTTGTTTAAAATTCTCAATGGCTTTTGATCTCGAAAACATATGACCTCAAATCATTTTTGAGGTGCGCACCGCAAAGACTTTTTCTTTTGAGAGCTCACCTTTTAATAGACTGTCATAAGATTCAGACTCAGAAAAGAGGCAGCGTTGAAAATGTTTTTCTCGCGACAGACGAATCGCCGTATTGGCAAGCTGGAGCGCAATTTCGGGGTTTAAAAAATTCATCGTCTCCACCCACAAGGTCTGGGTCAGCCCTTGGTAAAACAATAAGGGCTGGGCTAAAAAATAACCCAAAAGTTGATCTTGATCAAAAAGACCAAAGCTCCAACCCAATGGGAGATAGTGGCTCAATGATTCATCTCTTGATCTTGAATGCCACTGGGCAAATTGCAGCTCCATCGGATCATTCTGCGATTGAGAAAGTACATTTTGATCAAAGCTTTTAAGTTGTTCGCGATGCTGTTCGGTTAAAATAATAAATTCCATGTCTTTGGCTAGCACGTCACTAGACGAACGAAAAGGTCTCTGTTGTAATCCTTAAGATGACACCACAAAAATTATCCCAAATTTTAAAAGCGGTCGATGACGTCCTTAACTCTACTCCCCCGCCACACTACGCCGCATTTGATGCCGATGGCACTTTGTGGAACACCGATTTAGGCGAGGCGCTTTTTAAATATCAAATCAAGCATCACCTTGTGCCGCTTCCGCCCAAAGCTTTCGAATATTATTTTGAAACAAAAGAAAATGTGTCCCACGAAAAAGCCTACCTCTGGCTTGCCCAAATCAACAAAGGGGTGTCACTGGAACAAGTGCGGGCTTGGGCAAAAACATCGGTGAATGAACTTGATCCTGTACCCGTGTTTGAAAATCAAAAAATCTTGATTGAGCATTTGGTAAAACGAAACGTAAAGGTTTTTATCGTAACTGCTTCAATCAAGTGGGCGGTTGAGCCAGGTGCCCGGTTTTTTGGTTTAAATTACGACAATGTGATCGGCATTCGCACTAAGGTGAACGATGGTATCATTACCGATGTTCAAGAGGGACCTCTCACTTATCGCAAAGGAAAGGTGGATGCTTTGTTGATCGAAACCGGAGGAAAGCCCCCATTTTTATCTTCAGGCAACACCGAAGGCGATCTTTCGTTGCTTGAATCGGCCACACATCTTCGGATCGTGATGGCAGCCTCACCAAAATCAAATGATAATTATCAAACCGAGCGGCGCTTACTCGATATCGCCAAAGAGCGCGGCTGGTTTTATCACGACTTTTTATAAACTCTCGAGTGTATGAATATCTTTTGGTGCTTGTGCGGTCATCACCTCGCATCCGGTATCGGTCACAAGCACATTGTCCTCGATACGAATGCCGATTCCGCGCAATTCTTTGGGCGCTGTTTCGTCAGACGCCGGAATATAAATTCCTGGCTCAATCGTAAAGGTCATCGAAGCTTCAAGCTTGCGGGGTTGACCATCAGTCTCGGTCAAACCTGCATCATGAACATCCATACCTAAAAAATGCCCCACCCCATGAGGATAATATTTTTTAAAAGACTGATCAGCAATGCGGTCTTTACGAGTTCCACGCAGCAGCCCCTCTTCAATCATCAGATCGGTGAGATACTCAACGGTTCGATCTTGCATGCTTCGCAAAGTGACTCCAGGCTTAACCACCGCAATCAGTTCTTTTTGCAATTTTAAGATGCGTTCGTAAAGCCGACGCTGGGGTTGATTAAATTTTTCAGACACAGGAAAAGTTCTGGTAATATCCCCACCAAAATAATTGTACTCGGCTCCTGCATCGACCAAAAGCAAATCGCCCGCTTTCAGATTTTCATCATTAAAAACATAATGCAGAGTTGTCGCCGCATCGCCACCCGCAACAATCGAGCCATAGCCCTCGCGTGTAGCCCCGCGCTCAAGAATTGCCTTTAAAAAAACACCTTGAAGAGTGCGTTCATTGACCCCGGGCTTAGTGGCCTTCATCACTTCGACGTGAGCCTCCGCAGTAATTTGACAAGCTCGCTTAAGCCACTCGATTTCTATTTTTGATTTCCGAACACGCATTTCACCAAGTAAAGGTGTTGCATCATGAATCGCGGGCAATCCTTTACCGCTTCGACCGCGCTTGGCTTTGATTGACTCAAGAATTTTTAGAAACTGAGAATCGAATTCGCGATTTTTAAAAAAACTATAATAAATGTCATCCACTTCGTTCAACAGCTCAGGCACCATCTTTTCGATTTGATCAAAGGTGTAACATTGATCCATCGCAAATAAATCTTTGGCCGCATCAGGACCGTAGCGAAAGCCGTCCCAGGTTTCACGTTCGAGATCTTTTTTGCGCACAAATAAAACAGATTCGGGATTTCTGCCAGGGCGAAAAACAAAAAGACTTTCGGGCTCATCAAATGCGGTTAAATAAAATAAGTTTGTATCTTGCCTGTACGGATGATGCACATCATGATTGCGAATCATCTCAGGGTGTGAGGCAATCACCAGTGCCTTACCGGTCATGCGATGAGCAAGTTCGAGTCGTCTATTTTTGAAGTAAGAAATTTCAACCGTGGGAATTCTCATTTTTAAAATCCATACTTTTTGGCAATGGCTTGAGCTTGTTTGCGGCTCGCCTTTTCGCCAATCACAATGGCTTCGCGTCGTTTTTGGGTCTCGGCCAAATCAATACCTGGAGTGGCAATTAAAAATGCTTCGTCAAACATATTAGCTTTAAGAAGTTGCCCTTTAATTTGCGAATACGCTTCAATCCCTTGGGCTGGAGTTTTTAAAACATCAATGTAAATCAAAATATCAAAGTTTTGTGAACGAAGGTTTTGTACAAGATCGGCAACAAAAGTCAGAGGTGGAGGTGCGGTCATTGTGTCGACACATTTTTTGAGAGTCTCAGAAAATTCACCCCGATCTTGGAGCGAAAAATCTTTGAGATCAGCACAAAAAAATCGCACAGGGGATTGCTCGATCGATCGACCTTTTAAATTGTCTTGATAAAAATGGATCAGCGGATCTTTAGGTTTTGAAAAAAACGAATGCGAGCTCTCTTTGTTTTCGAGTTTATAAAGCTTCCATTCTGCATCATGAATTTGACCATTTTGAGCATACAGTGCTGCAACCAAACTGCCCCACTCGATTCCAACAACAGCTTCCACCGGCACGCGCGACCTTAAGAGTTCTTTTAAAACTCCAAGCTCGGCAAAGCTTCGAGCATGACCTGGACCAAACACAACCGCAACATGATGAATGGGTTTTTCAACAATCACCGGCTTTGGAGCCTCGACCGGTTGCGGCTGCTCTTGGGGAAGCACAACACCATCTTCGGTTTTAATTTTAGGATGAGTGGCGCAACCCACCAAAAAAAGTAGCGTAAAGAAAAAATTCTTGGTTGCCATCTTGCCCCTTTATTCGACTGGGCACGTATCTCAAATTTGTAAATCCAAAGTCTTCAAATGCCCGCTCCATCTTAAACTTTAGGTTTTCATAAAGTCTATGGTCTTTTACGATTCCTTTTTTGTTTAAATCTTTTTTTGTGAGTTCAAATTGTGGTTTTACAAGAATCAAAATTTTTGAATCCCGTGTCAATAACCCTAAAAGATGCGGAACAACTTTAAGACACGAGGTAAACGAAACATCACACACGATCAAATCAAAAGGTGCTTCATTTAAAATCTCAGAATGTGTAGACGCCTGTTGCGCCGAAAGATGATCAAAATACTTCAGAGAGTTTTTTAATTTTTTGTTCAGCTGAGAATGACCGACGTCAATTCCAACTCCAGCCCTTGCACCTTGTTGCAATAAGCAATCAGAAAATCCGCCGGTGGATAAGCCCACATCTAAAAATTTTAATCCCGTCACATCGATTTGCAAATCCTGAAGTGCTCCTTCGAGCTTTAATCCACCACGCGAAACATAGCGCAAACAGTTTTCACTGCTCAATCGGATTTGATTTGTATTGGTAAATTCACTGGGTTTTAAAGCCGTCTGCCATTTTTCTTTAAACACTTCGACCTGACCCAATCGAATCAGCTCTTGGGCTTTTGACCTTGAGGGTGCGAGTTCGAGCTCAACCAATTTTTGATCAAGCCGACTCACGACTCGCGGCTTTGATTAAATTCAATTAAAAAATGAAGATCTTCAGGCTCGGCAAATTCGCTGGTCAGCTCAATCGATTTTTTTGAGAGCTCTTGCAACAATTGAACAGCACCTTCGCGGCTTAATACATTGATGTAGTTTACGGGCTCAGGACTTTCAGATTTAAAATCGAGCAAATCATCTTTAAGTTGAAATGCAAAACCAAGTGTAATCCCAAGCTCTCGCGCGGCTTCGCGCGTAGAAATTGAAGCTTGTGCAACAACTGCCGCACCTTCACAGGCGGCACGAATCAATGCTCCCGTTTTCATTTCGTGTAGTGTCTGAACGAACGCGGCACCATGTAGTTTGGTCGGAGAAATATCAAGCGCTTGTCCGCCCACCATCCCGCGCACACCGGCGGCTTCAGACAAAATTTTAATCAGTTCAACTGCAGTTTCTGGAGGATAGTGTCGTGCGAGTGCCCCAAAGGCTTCGGTCAATAGAGCATCACCCGCAAGAAGAGCCATCGCCTCGCCATACACTTTGTGATTGGTGGGTTTACCTCTACGAACGTCATCATTGTCCATGCAGGGAAGATCATCGTGAATCAAAGAATAGGCATGGATAAATTCAAGCACGCCTGCCCAAGTCATCACATCAAGCACTGATCCATTGAGACATTGGGTCACGATGCATGTGAGCAGCGGACGAAATCGTTTTCCACCCGACAGCAACGAATAGCGCAACGATTCAATCAGTTGCTCTTGGCCCGGCCCTTCGGGCAACCACTCCGAAGACATTCGATCCAGAGTGTGCTCGATGGTTTTTAAGAGAGGGTAAAATCGCTCTTCGATGGGATTACTCTTGGATAACAAAGGTTTCTGTAACGAGAGTTCCATCAGCCTCCACTTTTAATAATGTCTGAACCTTTTGTTCGACTTCGCCGAGTTGCACGTGGCATTCCCGCGACAACCGCACACCTTCTTCAAAAGTTTTGAGCGAATCCTCAAGACTGAGCTCACCCTTTTCCATAGTGCGCACAATTTCTTCGAGACGGTTTAATTTTTTTTCGAAATCCATTATTTTACTCCTGCTTGAAATTCTCCGTCAGCCACACGGATCGTGATCACATCACCAGATGAAACATCATTTTTTGAACGAACAATTTTATTTTCTTTTGCAACGATCGCATAGCCTCGATCCACAACCTTGAGTGGACTTAAAACATCGAGCACTTGAGCCGAAGTCCCAATGCGATTTTTTTGACTCTTAATTAAAGCAACTAACGCACCCTCGAGTTGGCTCCGAAAAAACCGCAAACGTTCCGATTTTAATTTTACAACTTCGCGCGGCGAAACAAAACGCGAATTGAGCATGGTCACTCGCAGGCGATCATCACTGATTGATCGCTGTATCGCATTTTCGAGTCGGCTTTTGAGCTCATCAAGACGAAGCATCGTGTCTTGCAATCGCCGCCGTGGATCGACCAGCTGCCGAGTCAAATGATCAAGACGTTGCCGACGTATTTTTAACCAATGGGCTTTAAGATTGCGACATCGTGCAAGCAGTTGGCGAAGTGTGTTTGTCAATTCACTCGCACTTTTGACCACGAGCTCGGCGGCGGCCGAAGGTGTGGGCGCTCGTAGGTCGGCAACAAAATCGGCAATAGTAAAATCAATCTCATGACCAACCGCCGAAATTGTGGGAACGCGCGAAGCTGCGATGGCTCGAGCAACCGGCTCGGTGTTAAACGCCCACATATCTTCAATGCTGCCGCCACCTCGACCGATAATCATCGCGTCGATGTCGTTGATCCGTTGGGCCAGCTCAATCGCTTTAACAATCGATTTTGTGGCTTGCTCACCTTGTACGACAGTGGGGATCACAGTAATTTTAAGCCCACGAAATCGGCGATGAAGAACATTTAAAATATCACGAATCGCCGCACCTGTTGGCGAAGTGACCACCGCAATATGCTTTGGGTGTGCCGGAAGCGGCCGTTTTCGCGATCGATCAAACAGACCTTCAAGCGACAGTTTTTTCTTGAGTTGTTCAAAAGCAAGCTGCAAAGCCCCTGCACCGACAGGCTCCATCGCTTCACAAAAAACTTGGTAGTTCCCGCGCGGTTCATACACCGTGATTTTACCGCGCACCAAAACTTCCATTCCATCAGCAGGACGGAATTTTAACTTTTGGTTGTTGGCTTTGAACATGATCGCATTGATTTGGGATTTTTGATCTTTTAAACTAAAATAGTAGTGGCCAGAAGAATGCGGTTTAAAGTTTGAGATCTCACCTTTAATCCAGATTAAATTAAATTTGTTTTCTAAGGTCTGACGGATCAGCTTGTTTAAATCAGATACAGAAAAAACCTGTGGCTGTTCGTCTTTAGGGATTGTGTTGTCGATTGTATTAAAATCGAGCTCGATTTGCTCCATGAAGGCGCAAGGATAAAATGATGTGGTAGCTCAGTCAATAAGCAGATTTTGCAGAGACCAGAGGCTTCCTACGATGAGACAGACGAACCCAAGGTGACGGTGCCCTTGAATTTGTTTTACAATCGCTTGTGGGAGCCGCTCTTCGGCTGCCTCGATCAGTTTTGGCATGTTCAACACGATTGTCATTACCGCGCCGTAACCAAAGACAAAAAATGGAAAAATCAAGTCGATTTCTTTGTACGTCATACTTTCGTTATCGGTTGAGGCGGATCAAAATGTTACAGGACCTTCAGACATATTTTCTTACGGCATAACAATTGATCACTAGCTGTTGGGGTTGGGATTTGCTAAAGTGGAATCTGTTCTTGTGGACTGAAGACAACGTAAATCCTATAAAGAATATTTATGGGGCCTGTCCCTGGGGATGGTGTGCATGCTCAACTTCGCATTGAGAAGCCTAAAGTTCCTATTATGGGCACCCACTTTAAAAAACATGGGTTTTGCGGATCGATCAGTTCCACAAGAATTTTTTTTTGCCCTTGGGTGGTTTTCGTTTGTTGGGTTTCGTGCCCGCTTTTTTTTGGGCGGTTGAGTTTGTCGTGCCCACATCTTTATTTGATTGGCCGAAAAAATCTTTGTTTTTAAAAAGTTTGGTGTTTGTGGAACCATTTCCTTTTTTTGCCTGGCGTGGATTTGAAGCTAAAAATTTTGTCGTGCCCCCTTTGTGTTTCGGTTGGGCCGAAGTTTTTCGTGACCGTCTTTAGATTCATTAGAGCGAATTTTTTTGTTGTGCCCATTCCTTTAAATCAAATGGAATCTTTGTTTTTAGAAGTTTGGTATTTTGTAGGATCATTTAATTGTCATGTTCGGATTTTGTTGGTGGCCGAAGTCTGTCGTGCCCGCCTTGAGATTGTTTTTTTGTCGTGCCCGCTTCTTAAAATCATAAGGAATTTTTTGTTCTTAGAAGTTTGGTGATTTATAGGAGACTTTACTTTTCTTACCCAGCGCAGATTTAAACCTAAAGAATTTTGTCGTGCCCATCTTTAGATTCATGAGACCGAATTTTTTGTCGTGCCCGCACAAATTTTCTTGACGGGATTTTGTTATTGCTTAAATGGCCCTGGCTTCTATTTTCAAGCCAAATACCCTTTTTCTGCTCCAAATCATCTCGCAGACATCACCAAGCTCAACAAAGACGCCAACAAATGAACCTGTGATTCACATCCGACAAGCTGTAAAAATGAAAGATTAGAAACCCGTGGTAATCTCCTCTAAATAGGAGATATTTATGGATCATTCAAAAATTCATCTCAATGCGTTGACCGCTGCTGATGCTCATCGCAAAACCGAAATGGAATTGCTCAATGCTTTAGAGCTTGTTTGGAAAAACAAAACCTTTTCGCAATATGGTTGCCGATCGTTGTTTGAATATTCAACCAAACACCTCAAATTATCCGAAGAGATGGCAAGTATTGTAAACAAAATTGCAAAAAAATTTACTGAACTTCCTGAACTTAAAGCAGGCATGGAGTCTGGTGAACTTTCACTCTCAAAAGCGAATCGAATCACTGCGGTTGTCACAAAAGAAAATGTGGATCACTGGATGAATTTGGCCAAGGGCACCAAACGCAATCTCGAAAAACAAATTTCCATGGTCCAACCCGAGAAAGCAATTCCGGAGCGGGCACGACATCAAAAAGCGGGCGACACTTTACGAGTCGCGATTTCTTATTCGATGACTCAAGAGGAATTTGCAATGTTTGAACGGACACAAGATCTTTTGAGCCAAAAATTAAAGCGACCGGCCTCGATCGGTGATGTTCATCTTGCAGCTCTTAAAGAGCTCCAGCAAAAGCTCGACCCGTTAGAAAAACCGATTCGCCAAAAATCAGCGGGCACGACAAAATTGACCATCGCACTAAAGCGAAAAATCCATCACAACCTGAAAAGTCAGTGCAGTCATATTGATCAATCCGGCGAGCGTTGCCCCGCGCGACGCCACCTTGATGTTCATCACATCATTCCTAAATCGCAAGGCGGATCAGATAACGAAGAAAACCTGACCCTTTTATGTTCAGGACATCATCGTGCTCACCATCGAAAGGCTAGGAACTCCCAAAAAGCGTTTTGAGTCGCTGCGCCAACCTGCGACACTAAATGAAAGAGGTGGATGTTGATGATTTCTCGTTTTTGTTTG
This sequence comes from Bdellovibrionales bacterium, assembly GCA_965199825.1. Classification (GTDB taxonomy): domain Bacteria; phylum Bdellovibrionota; class Bdellovibrionia; order Bdellovibrionales; family UBA1609; genus CBDATP01. Next base: position 828,383 of record OZ241329.1, read on the forward strand.
GTCTTGATGCTGATCGCTAGCAATGTAACGCAAGCTGCAAATACAACTCCGCCACCAGCACCTGCTGCGCCCTACTCACCCTTCAATCCCAACGACAGAGCTGCACAATGTTCCTCGGCAAAGAATGCAATGCAAACAGCGGGCTCCACTTTTAGCACGGCATGTGGAAAAGCGAAGATGAGCAACAAAAATAAAGATTTTGAATATTGCTCTGCGGATATTTTAAAATGTCGCTCTTGCGTTGATGGCTCAGATAGCACTTCGATTCCGCCGGGGATAACATGCAACGATGTTAAGTCGTCGTCTAAAGATTCTGATTCGTCAGCCAAAGATTCTGCAAGTAAATCAGAATACATCAAGGTCACACCTGATGCCGAATCTACAAAAGGCGAATTTGCAAACTGTCCAAGTCTGGCCGGCGAAGATATGAAAAATTATATTCAAGAAGTCCGAGAGAGTCAGACAAAAGTGCATGAGCTTACAGATAAAGTTTCTAAAGCCCAAGAGGAACAGCAGGCGCTCAAAGACGATCTTAATGTTAAAATTGAAGAAATCGAAACGAGTGCTCAAGAAAAAAGTCAGGCCGCCCAAGATGCAGTTCAAAAATATAAAGAAGAGCTTGTGGATGCTCAAACCCAGATGCTCGACGACATTCAAAAATTGAATGTTCAAGTTACAGAAATAGTTGCCAAAGAGGGCCAGGTCCGTATTCAAAAAGATGCCAACCAAGAAAAATATAATGAAATGGTCACAACCGAACAGCTTAAATGTCATGGAACAGCTCTGACAAAAGTTGATGCACTTAGAAATTCACGCTTGGCCGCACAAGATGCAGGGACTTATACCGCAGGGAATTTCAATAATCTTTTGCAAGGCGTGGGGCTTGATACAAGATCTAAATCTCAATTGCTTGCCCAACAATATTATCTTTGGTGCTTACAAGATCAAAGTTATCGTGCCCAAATTTCTACAGGCCTTGAGCAAAAAAGAATTTCGGATAAGTCTGCGGATGCCCAAATCGTTGCTTATGATAATCAAATTAAGGGAATCAATGCCCAGATCACTACAATTCAAACAACGAAGTTAGATACCGCAAATCAAAAAGTTTCGGCTCAAATTCAGAGAACCCAATCAAAACTCACCACAGATTTACAAACTCTTCAGAAAAAAGAATCGAATATCCGACAAACTAATGCCACTAAAGCCGCAGCAAAAGATCGAGAGATCGCAAACTTAAATCAACAACTCGCTGAAGAAAAAGATTATCTTAAGCAGAAACAAGACTATCTTGCTCTTAAAAATAAGTACGGTGCCGGTGCGATGAGCGATGCCAATGCTTACAGTGATGCAAGCGCAGCGATGGACAGTTATGTTGGAGCGGTACGAACCTACTATAGCAGCTGTTGTAACGATATTAAACAAGATCCTACATGTGACCAAAAATCTAATTTTGTTTGCGGAAAAGTAGATCAGACTGCGGATTGCCTCGGTAAGCCAGGGAACCAAAGTCTTTATGATTCAACTACCACCCCACCAGCAACAACTGCACCGACAACTCCTGCAGCAGCCCCCGCAAACGACGCACCCGCAACCACCCCCGCCAGCGCAAGACCACACGGCAGACAAAACGGCGGCCGACGGCCTTCCTCAAGCTCCGACTCCGTCCAATAAACCCAATTTGCATTCTCAAAAGTTAGACGCTACCTTTTGAGAATGCGAAAAATTATAGCTCTTGTTTTGGTGTTGTTTTTTCTTGGCGTTGCCGGTCTTGCTGGTACCGTTTTTTATGTGGCTCAAAATCTGCCGCAGATGATTACGCTTCAAGATTATGAGCCGCTTTTGGTCAGCGAAGTGTTTGATCGAAAAAATAAGAAAATTGGTGAGTTCTATCGTGAAAAACGGATTCTCACTCCGTATGCGCAGATTCCGCAATCTGTGGTGCGGGCTTTTGTCTCGGCCGAAGATGGATCGTTTTTTAAGCATGGCGGCATCAATTATCTCGCGATCTTTCGGGCGTTTGTTGAAAACATCCAGGCGGGCCGTAAAAAACAAGGTGCAAGTACGATCACGCAACAAGTGGCGCGCTCGCTTTTGCTCACCAGTGAAAAAACTTACGTGCGTAAAATTAAGGAAATCCTTTTGGCTTACCGAATGGAATCGAATCTTAAAAAAGAAGAGATTCTTTATCTTTACCTAAATCAAATTTATTTGGGTCAAGGGGCATACGGGGTGGCCGCAGCTTCAGACATTTATTTTCGTAAACCACTCAAAGATATTTCGGTGGGCGAATCGGCAATGATCGCAGGCCTTCCCCAAGCTCCTTCGCGCTACAGTCCAATTTATAATCCAAAGCGCGCCAAAGAACGTCAGATCTATGTGCTTAACCGCATGGCCGATGATGGAGCGATCACAAAAGAAGTTGCTCACGCCACCGCTAAGGAACAACTCAAGGTTTATGTGCGCGAAAATTTTCAGGACAAGGCGCCATTTTATCTCGAGACTCTAAGACAACTGTTGGTCAAAAAATTAGGCGAAGTGCCCGTGCTCGATCGTGGTTTAAAAATTTACACTGGGCTTGATCTGGATTTGCAACTCGCCGCTCAAGAAGAGGTTCGCAAAGGGTTGCGCGATCTTGATAAACGCCAAGGCTTTCGTGGTGCACTCAAACATATCGAAGCCTCTGATGAGACCGCCGCTTTTTTGAAACTCACTCGTGACAATTTGATTGATGATCTCTCGCCGGTCAGAATCATTCGCGAAGATGGAACAATTTTAGAAAAAGGCCCGCTGAATTTGACCCAAACCGCGCCGGGCCTTCCGCCTTATGCGACCATTGGTAAAATCACACAAGGTTTGGTTACAAAAGTTGATGATCATTACGGACTTGTTTATGTGCGTTTTGCTGAAAGCAAGGCACTCATGGATCTTGAAAAAATCGCTTGGGCCGGAAAGCCCGATGCCCAAGTTTCTTCTGAAGGACGAAAAATCCGAAAGCCTTCTGAGGCACTAAAAAAAGGCGATGTGATCGAGATACAGATTCAGAATCGTGTGTTTGCTTCTGAAAGACTCGATAAAGAATTTGCCGCTCTTAAAAAAAAGATGGGCAAAAAATATCGGCCACCCGAAGATTTGCCCAACTTTAAAGAATATGCCGAGGTCACTTTAGAGCAAACGCCGCTGGTCGAGGGTGCTTTGATTTCACTTGATGAAGCCACTGCCGATGTTGTGGCAATGGTGGGCGGATATGATTTTACCAAATCAGAATTCAATCGAACCCTTCAAGCTGCAAGACAGGCCGGATCAAGTTTTAAACCGTTTGTTTATTCTTCGGCCTTGGACAAAGGATTTAATCCGACAACTCCCATTCTTGATGCCCCCATCGTTTTTGAAGAAGAAGGCGATGCCCACGAAGGCCAAGATATAAAAACGTGGAAGCCCACCAATATCGGCAAAAAATTTGAAGGCGATATTTTATTTCGGAATGCTTTGATTCGTTCGCTCAATGTCCCGACCGTTAAAATTATCGAAAAGGTCGGTGTCGATTGGGCCGCCACTTATGCCCGACGCTTAGGAATTTTTAATCCACTCAATATGGATTTTACTTTGGCGTTGGGATCAAGTGCGGTGACCGTTTATGAAATGACCAAAGCTTTTGGGAGCATAGCAAAACTGGGGCAACGGGTGCGTCCAATGCTTGTGCATAAAGTGATGGATAAAAAAGGCAAAACGATATTAGAAAATATCAGTCTTGATGAGCGATTTGAAAATGAAATTGCCAAATCAGAAGATGACTTTGAAAAACGTCGCCTTGCCTATTTGCAGTATAAAAAAGATCCAGCAAAAAGTCCTGTGGCCAAAAAAATGGAAAAAGAACCACCCATTTTTTTTGATGATCCCAATCAGCTGATTAAGCCTCAAACCGCTTATGTCATCACGACTTTACTTCAAGGTGTGGTCGATGACAAAGCCGGTACTGGCGGTCGAGCGCGCGCGCTCAATCGTCCCGTGGCGGGCAAGACCGGAAGTACCAGTGGATATTACGACGGTTGGTTTATGGGTTTTACCCCTGATTATGTCACGGGGGTTTGGGTTGGTTTTGATGATGAAAAAAGTATGGGTCGTGGACAAACCGGAGGACACACCGCGCTTCCGATTTGGCTCGAATATATGAAAGCCGCACATAAAGATTTACCCCAGCACTCTTTTCCAGTACCAGAAGGTATCGTGTTCGCAAATATCGACAACCATACCGGTCTGCTCGCTTCGGCTAGTTCTAAAGATGTTGTTCGACAAGCATTTGTTGAAGGTACTGAGCCAGGCTCCCCACAATCACTTGATCAACAAAAACAGACAAAGCCTCAAGAGGAGCAAGACTTTTACAAAGAGGATCTTTCTCAATGATAAAGAGCATCAAGCTCTTAGGTGTTCGGCAAAATAATTTAAAAAATATTGACGTCGAAATTCAGATGAATTCGTTTACTGTGATTTGTGGTCCCAGCGGCTCGGGCAAAAGTTCGCTTGCGTTTGAGACTCTTTATGCCGAAGGCCAACGTCGTTATATCGAAAGCTTGTCGAATTATTCTAAACAATTTTTAAATAAAGCCCCAAAGCCTGACGTCGAGAAAATTGAAAATATTCCGCCCGCAATTTCGATCGAACAAAAAAATTCGGTCAAGAGTTCGCGATCAACTGTGGGAACCACCACAGAAATTGTTGATTATCTCAGATTGGTTTTTGAAAAAGCCGGAAAAGTTTTTTGTCCCATCCATGCCTTGCCGCTGGATCGGGACTCAACAACCTCGGGTGCCGACAAAATGGTGCGATTGTTTGATGGAGCACGTGGATATTTGCTTGCGCCAGTAAACAAAGATCGCACTCTTCAGGGCAAAAAATTAATGGCCGAAATGATGAAGGATGGCTTTGCCCGAGTTTATTTGCCCAAAAAAACAAAACCGCAGTGGACGTCTCCTGAGCCATTCACTCTCGAAGACATGGGCACCATTGTTGAGTTGAGCGAGCTAAAAAAAGAGCCGCCCAAAGATTTGTTCTATATTATTATTGATCGCGCGGTGGTGAAAGCGGATGAGCGGGATCGTTTAGCCGATTCTCTTTCCCAAGCGTATCATGCCTCTTTAAAATACAATATGCAGTTGATCGCAGGCACTGCGATCTTTTTGACTACCGAAGGTAAACGTCTTTTATTGAGTGATGAGCACTCCTGCTCGGTCTGTGGCTATAAATTTCCTAATATTACTTCGGCACTTTTTAGTTTCAATAGTCCTGTAGGGGCCTGCCAAACTTGTAATGGGTTTGGAAATATTCTTACCATTGATGAATCTAAGGTGGTTCCGAATCCTAAGCTTCCCTTGAGCAAGGGGGCAATCACTCCTTTTGCAATGCCCTCGGCAGCAGCAGACAAAAAAGCCCTTTATGCATTTTGCAAAAAAGCAAAAATTGATCTCAACACTCCTTGGGAAGAGTTGCCGCGCGAAGAGCGCGCCCTTATTTGGAATGGCAAAGATAAATTTTGGGGTGTTAAAGGTCTGTTTGAATATTTAGAAACCAAAAAATATAAAATGCACGTCCGTGTGTTTTTATCCCGCTACAAATCTCCACACCTCTGCACAACTTGTAATGGCACTCGATTAAAACCCGAATCCAATCAAGTGGTGGTTGGCGAGCGCAGTATTTCGCAATTGTGCGACTTAACCGTTGATGATTTAAGTGATTTTATGACCGCACTCAAACTCGATATTCAATCCGAAACGGTTTGTGTTGAGCCTTTAAGACAAGTCAAATCACGATTACAATTTTTAAAAGATGTGGGCGTAGGGTATTTGTCGCTCAATCGTCCGACTCGAACTTTATCGGGCGGCGAGTTTCAAAGATTGATTTTGGCAAACCAACTCGGAATGGGTTTGTCACAAACACTTTATGTTTTGGATGAACCCACCGTTGGATTGCATCCGCGTGACAATGATCGGCTTATTAAAATTTTAAAGGGTTTGCGCTCTTTGGGCAATACCCTTGTTGTGGTCGAGCATGACCAAGACGTTATTAAGAGCGCCACTCATATTTTAGAAATGGGCCCAGGGTCGGGACATCTTGGTGGCGAGCTGATTTATTCTGGACCACTCGAAAAGTTTTGGACCTCAGAAAAATCGGTCACGGTCCCCTATCTTTTGAATCATTCAAAAAATGCAACTCGCGAACTTAAAAGTGTGGATATTCCTTCGCACAAATATGTTTTGAATATCAAAGGGTGCACCGGTCACAATCTTAAAAATATTGATGTGGTGATTCCTCTTCACCGTATGGTTACGGTCACTGGAGTTTCGGGCTCGGGCAAATCCACTTTGGTGACACACACTCTGTTTCCGGCACTTGCTCGAGAACTTGAAATTGACTATTTGCCTACACAACCCTATCGATCGCTCACAGGCCAAAAACATTTAAAAAATGTTGTGCTGGTTGATCAATCCTCGATTGGCAAAACCGCACGATCTTCACCCGTTACCTATCTAAAAATCTATGATGCCATTCGGACTTTGATGGCTTCAACCAATGAGGCGCGGGCACTTGCACTCTCGGCTGGTTCGTTCAGTTTAAATATTGAAGGCGGACGTTGTCCTGCATGTAAAGGTTTGGGCTACGAACTTGTCGACATGGTTTTTATGGATGACATCGAAATCAAGTGTGAAACTTGTGATGGCAAACGTTTTCGACCAGAAGTTTTGGGCACCACATTTATGGGTAAAAACATAAATGAGATTTTGAATATGACCGTGTTAGAAGCGATGGAATTTTTTGTGTCCTACCCTAACATTCGAAAGCCCTTGGTTTTGTTAAAAGAAGTTGGGTTAGAATATATTCGGCTGGGTCAAAGTGCGAGTTCACTCAGTGGTGGCGAATCGCAAAGATTAAAAATTGCGCGTGAACTTTTAGAGACTCAACAAAAAGACACTCTCTACATTTTGGATGAGCCCACCACCGGACTCCACTTTCGCGAAGTTCATTTGTTGCTTTCGGTTTTAAACAAACTGATCGAAAATGGCGGAAGCGTTATTTTGATTGAGCATAATCTTGAGGTCATTCGATCTTCTGATTACGTGATCGATATCGGACCCGAGGGTGGGGCACACGGGGGCGAGGTTGTCGCGGTAGGTAGCCCAAATGAAATTACCAAAGCAAAACTCAGCCACACCGGCCGCTATTTAAAAGAATATTTAGAAAGTGGCAAACGTGCGCCGGAGAAATTAAATCATGAAATACGTCTTTGATAAGCTGTGGCCCGAACTTCGTCTTCATAAACGAACTTTGTTTTGGGTGATGCTTGTGGGCGCTTTAACAAGTGCTCTTAAAGCGGTTACACCTGAATTGATTCGCCAGCTGCAAATCGCATGGACCCACGGAGATAGAGTTCGCGCTTATCAATTGCCATTTGTGGTTGCGTTGGTTTGGTCGATATCGGGTGTGGGTCGATTTTATCATATCGCTTGGATGAAGTTTGCGAGCGATCTTGTCGCGGTCAATTTGCGCAGGCGATTGATGAACAAATATTTGTCGCTCAATTTGAGTTTTCATCAAAAATTTGTAAGTGGTTCTGGCGGCCTGATTAGCCGGATGATTAATGACATCAATGTGATTCAAGGCGGAATTCATAAGGTCGCCGATGTGCTGCGCGAACCTTTTATGGCGGTCTTTGCTTTGGGCTATGTTGTTTATCTCGACTGGAGACTTACCCTCTTTGTGGGTGCAGCCTCTCCTATTGTGATGACCATTATGAAGAACCTTGCGCGATCTTTAAGAAAGTATGGACGCAATCACCAACAAACCATGGAGGATCTCACAAAAACTTTAAAAGAGAGCCTCGACGGAACACGCATCGTGCAGAGTTTTAATTTAGAAAATGAAATGCGTCGACGGTTTGAGGCCCAATCCGTTGATTACATTAGAAACTCGAGAGCGATTACCATACGAGAAGAAGTCTCTGGTCCAGTTTCTGAAACCCTTGCGGCCATTACACTTGCTGTGATTTTGGTTTACATCGGAAATCAGATTTTGGCCGGCACACTGACGGTGGGTGATTTTATTGGATTTTCATTTGCGGTGGGGCTCTTGCAAGATTCTATTAAAAAAATGCAAGATGGTTACATTCGCATCCAACAGGCCTCGGTTGCGCTTGAGCGTCTTTACGCAATCCTTGATGACACCAATACGATACCGCTTGCCCAAAATGCAAAATCATTTCCGCTCAACTGGCAGAAAATTGAATTTCGAAATGTTTCGTTTAAATTTGATCAAGAATTGATTTTGAAGAATATCAATCTGACTGTTCAACGTGGCGAGCTGGTTGCGATTGTTGGTTCAAGCGGTGGGGGCAAGTCTACTCTCGTTAATTTGCTTCCTCGGTTTTTTGATCCCAGCGAAGGTGAAATCCTTATCGATAATATTCCTATCAAAGATTTGGATTTAACTGAGCTCCGATCAAAAGTGGGCCTTGTTTCACAAGATGTGTTTTTGTTTGGTGATACCATCGAGCGCAATATTCATGCGGGTGACTTTAGCAAAGAAGGTTCGGGCATCGAGCGTGCGGCAAAACTGGCCAACGCCTCAACATTTATCGCTAAAACTCCTCAAGGTTTTGACACACGCATTGGCGATATGGGTTCGAATTTATCAGGTGGCGAAAAGCAGCGACTGAGCATTGCCCGCGCGATTTTTAAAGATGCTCCGATTTTGGTATTGGACGAAGCCACAAGTGCACTTGATTCTGAGTCCGAACGCGAAGTGCAAAAGGGGCTTGATGAATTAATGCAAGGCCGGACCGCATTTGTGATTGCTCATCGTCTTTCGACAATTGCTAAGGCCACGCGTATTTTGGTTATTCGAAAAGGTGAAATCATTGAGCAAGGATCGCATCAGCAATTGATCTCCAACAATGGAGAGTACGCTAAATTTTTATCTCTTCAGCAGTCGCCCCAGATTTAGAGTGATGCAGATACCGAATGCTGCTGTTTTGTAGGAGCAATGGCGGCTTCGAGATTGGAGATTTTGTGCCAGGTTTTTTCCCAAGATAAATTTTTGAGATGTTGATCCACTCGTTTGAGCCAATGCTCGCGGTCCTCAGCGGCCATTGCGTTTTTTATACTTTCGATAAATTCATCTGGTCCTTGGGCAATTCCAACCAGTTTGGATTCACCAAAAGCTTCAGCAACATCCGGCAAGGGAGTCGACACCACAGGCTTCGCCGCCGACAAACATTCAAGAATTCTTAAAGGATTAAGGACCTCGGTATTCTCATTGATTTGATAGGGCAAAATGGCACAGTCCCAATTGGCGAGATAAGCCGGAAGTTCGTCATATTCTTTTTTGCCTAAATAAAAAATATTTTGACGTTTCGGGAGGTGGACACCTTGAGAGGTGTCGATGGGACCGATAAGCACAAAATTCCATTGTGGTTTTTGACATGCTATTTGATCGATAAGTTTAAAATTGACACGATGATCGAGAATTCCAAAATATCCTATGCGCACTCCACCGATCCGGGCCTGATCACAAGGATCAGGGAGCACTCGACGGGCAAGACCAAAATGTTGTGGGTCCAAACTACTCGGACAAAAGTGCACATTAAAATGAGCCCGCCGTTTTTCTTTATAAAGCGCCCGACTGTTTGTAAGGACCAAATCGCTTTTATTTAGCAGTTGTTGTTCGGCTTGTTTGTCGATATTTCGGTTGAGTTCCGCTGTGCAGTCATAAATCGTGAGTCGAGGCTTTAAATGGCTACTATAGCTCAAGGCTTCTGGCGTATAGTACCAAAGAGTAAAATCATTTAAATTTTCTTCTGTGATGAGTTCATCAACCAGTTGGCAAATGTCTTGATTACTCAATTCATTGCGTTCGGCAAGATAGGGAGTTACCACGTTCATTCCGCATTCCATTTTGCGCACATGAAGTTGTGAAGAGAGGGTGACTCCGAATATTGGTTTTTCGATAAAAAAGACTCTGCGGTATTTCACAAAGCGGGTCATAAGATGTTGTGGTCTTTGGAAGATAAAATTCCAGCGCGTCTCGGAAAAAACAAGGAGATCAGAAATTTCACATGGAGTTAGCAAACTTGAACCCACTTTCATACAACCCGTCACTCATCGAGATAGCATCTATATCCATTGGAGTTAATTTATTTTGTCGATTGAGTTTGATGAGGTGCCAATGACGAACTGGACTCGTGGTTTAAATCAAGAACAGCAACAAGCGGTTCTTCACTCCAATGGGCCTTTGCTTATCCTTGCTGGAGCAGGTTCGGGCAAAACCACCGTGCTCGTTTCACGCACTGGACAACTCATCGAGCATCACAATATTGCTGCCGAAAAAATTTGTGTTCTTACCTTCACAAATAAGGCGTCGCGTGAATTAAAGGAAAGAGTCGATCTCAAATTGGGTTTACAGAACCTATGGTCTGGAACATTTCATTCGTTTGGACTCCAACTGTTGCGAAGGTTTGCCAAAGTTGCGGGGCTTCCCTCAAATTTTGGAGTGATCGACCAATCAGATTCGCAAGCGATCATCAAAGACTTACTTTTAGATATTAAAAATTACTCCAAGGATTCATTTAAAACCGAAAAATTGATTTCGATGATCAACGAAAAGCGCCAAGGTCTAACTACCTCCATCGAAGTGGATGAGTACGAAGAGATGGCCGTCGTACTTTTGCCAAAATACCTGAAGCGTTTAGAGATGCTGGGTGTTTTAGACTTTGAAGCTTTATTGATTGAGCCATTAAAATTGTTTGAGAAACATCCAAAAGTTTTAGATCAACTTCAAGATCAATTTTCACATCTGATGGTCGATGAGTTTCAAGACACCAATGCCCTTCAGTTTAGGTTGGTCAAGGCGTTGAGTGCGCGCGAAAATAATCTGGCGGTGGTTGGTGATGATGATCAATCGATCTATGGATGGCGCGGAGCGTGTGTTTCAAATATTTTAGATTTTCCGAAACATTTTAAAGACTGCAAAGTGGTTCGTCTCGAGCGCAATTACCGCTCAACTCCTGCAATCTTGAGTGTGGCGAATGCGGTGATTGGCAAAAACGAAAATCGCTACGGTAAGATTTTAAAATGCGATCCCCAAGCCCTTGATGGAGATAAACCAGAATTATTTGTATACGAAACCGACGATATCGAAACCGAAGAGGTCACCACCCACATTCAACATTATCTCACCCAAGGATTTAGCCTTAAAGATATGGCGGTTCTTTACCGCTCAAACGGCCAAGGCGGAATGATTGAAGCTGGTTTGCGCAAAGCCCAAATTGCGTACAGCATTACTGGAGGCACTGGACTTTTTGATCGCCGCGAAAGCAAAGACATCTTGGCTTACTTGCGCTGCTCGGTCAGTCCCAACGAAATTGCATTCCGGCGTATTCTGAATGTGCCCGCTCGTGGAATAGGTGAAGCCACAATTGAGCGGATTAATGTTTTTGCAGAAACTCATGGAATCAAATTTCATATCGCCGCACGTGGCTGGAAAAAAGCGGGCGTGGGTGAAAAAATTGGCGGTCAAATCGACCAGCTGTTTTTAACCCTCGACCATATGGCAGCCGAAATCTTATCGGGGCCCGAGGTCGGTCAACTGTTGGCTAAACAAATGATCAAGATCGGTTACCGAAACCATCTGCAGTTACAAAGTAAACAAAAAGGATCGCTCGAAAAAAAATGGGCGATTGTCGAAATCGTCGGGCGAATATTAGAGACTTACGTTGAGCGCGGTCAAAGAGATGAAGCCACCTTGCTCAAATTTCTAGATGCAATGGAACTCCGAGATCTAGATTTAAAAGAAAATAAGGAAGATCGTGTTCAGCTTTTAACTCTGCACGCATGCAAAGGATTAGAATTTCCGGTGGTGATTTTTGTGGGATGCGAAGAAGATTTAATCCCCCACCGCATTCTGGGCTCCGATGTTTCCGAAGAACGGCGCTTATTTTATGTGGGACTGACCCGGGCGAAAAAACATTTGGTCCTCACCCGTGCCCAGACTCGCAAACGTTTTGGAAAATGGCAGCCCTGCGCGCCCTCGCGATTTTTATTAGAAATTCCTTCTGAAATGTTAACCGCCTATGCCTCGGGCTTTCGTCCATTACCCGAGGTCAATCGTAAACAGATGCTTGCAGATTTATTTGCCAAGATTGATCGTAAGGCGCAGTTGTGATTTTATTTTCAACCGGTTTTTTCCGCTCTGTGATGGGCACGATGATGTCCGCTGCATAAAAGCGTCAGATTTTGTTCTATGTTTGTGCCGCCTTGTGATCGTGGGATGATATGATGAATATCAAGATGACGGCGTTCAGTGCATCTAATGCCGTCTGCATCTTTGAATGTGCATTGACTGTTATGAACTTGATGAAGTTTTCGCTTAAGAGTGATGGTCAATTTTGTCGTGCCCGCTGATTTCTGATGTATCGGTTTTTTCAACGGATCAAGTTTTTGTTGCAACTCTTCAAGAGCTGCAAGATGAACCTCACTGATCGAGGCTGGCCGCTTTAATTTTTGGCTTAAGAGATCTTGTGTCCGTTCAAACATTGCGAATTCTTCTTGGGTCATCGAATAAGAAATCGCAACTCGTAAAGTGTCGCCCGCTTTTTGATATCGTGCCCGTTCAGGAATTGCTTTTTCGGGTTGGACCTTTGCGATTTTATTTACAATACTTGCCATCTCTTCGGAAAGTTTTAATTCCTTGGTCGAATATTCAAAAAGCGAACGACAACCGTACTGAGAAAATGTTTTATTTTTCCAAACGAGCCCAAGCGCATTGAGCAATTCCATTTCAGATTTGCGATGAGTGTCGGCCGCTTTCTTTGCTTCGAAATGAATTTGAGAATGATTCATAAATTTCTCCTGTTTTTGTGAGGAGTGTAACATGAGTTTTGCGAGTGCGTTTTTATGGATGGCGAAAATCAATATTAGTCGGTCGAATTTCACAGGTGATTTGGCTCTAGCAGCGCTTGGAGAGGTCATCGCAGCAAAAAAGTAGAAAATGTTTAGTAATCGCGATACAGGTCAAATGAGCGAGCAAAAAAACACGTCAATAAAAATATGATTCGTGGAAGATTTTAATTTGGGAGGCACGACAAAATCTCCGGCGGTTTTAAAATTGAGTTTGATTTAAAAACACTGGGCAACACAACTAAGCTTTTTTGATTCAACGAAGTTTCTAACATTACTAGTTTCATCGTTTATAAAAATAATCTGGATTATTTAAGCGGGCACGACAAAATCCCCAATAATCAAAATTAAATGTAATTCTAAATCAACGGGCACGATAACTTCAATTATTTCTAGAAATCATAACCCCCCCAACCAAAGTCCTGTTCAACTCTTAGTCTTTAAGTTGTCCAACAATTTGACGATAAGTCAGAAGAACAAGGAGACTTAAATGATCAATTGGGATGAGTTTGAACACATACACGTTATTAAAAAACTTCGTCAGATTCTAAACCACTGGTGGAATATTGATATTGTTTTTACTGATGAGCGTGGTCATCTCAAGGGTTTCGATTTGCGCCAAGGTGCTTTTTGTAATCCTGCCGTCACCGCTTACCTCGGAAACGAAAATGCGCTTACAAACTTGCAAGAAAACGTTGCAACCGCCATTGATGATCTCAGAAATTCTGGCAATCGCTATTGCTTTAAAAAATGGGACACCGCCGGCTACGATGTGGCCATCATCCCGATCATGATCGAAAATGATTTTATGGGCACTGTTGTGGCAATGGGATTTTTAAAAGACAATGATCCCACTCGTCTAAAAGATATTCATGAGCGTTTGGCAATTTTTGGTGCAAACCAAGATTTGATTCAAACTGCAGTGAGCAAAATAAAATATGTTGAGGATCAAGATCGCGAACATTTTTTAGAGCTCGTTGAACTTGTGAGCCAAGAGATTGTGACTCTTCATTTAGAGATCACCAGCCGCGAAAATCGTATCAAAGAACTCAATAAAGAATTGGGCTCACGTTACAAGTACGACAGCATGATTGGTAAATCCAAGCCCATGCAGACCCTTTACTCACTCCTTGATAAAATCAAAACCGCAGACAGCACCGTGCTGATCCAAGGTGACAACGGAACGGGTAAAGAACTTATTGCTAAAGCAATTCACTATAATTCTGCTCGTAAAGATAAAGCTTTTGTTATTCAAAACTGCTCGGCATTTAACGACAACCTTTTGGAGTCTGAACTTTTTGGCCATGTGAAGGGTTCTTTTACAGGCGCGATTCGAGACAAAAAAGGTTTATTCGAAATGGCCGACAAGGGCACATTTTTTCTTGATGAGATTGGTGATACTTCACCCACCATGCAAGTGAAACTTCTTCGCGTTATTCAAGAGGGAACATTTATGCCCGTCGGTGCTGTTGACAGTCGCCGAGTGGACGTAAGAATTCTTGCGGCAACAAATCGTGGATTAAAAGAAATGGTCGAAGCTGGGACCTTTCGTGAAGATTTGTACTACCGTCTAAATGTGATCAACATTCGTGTTCCGCCATTGAGAGAGCGAAAGGAAGATATTCCATTCTTGTCAGAATTCTTCTTAAACAAAGCTCAAAATGGCGAAGGTAAAAAAGTTTTAACTAAACGCGCTTTAGAAAAACTTTATGATTATGCTTGGCCAGGAAACGTTCGAGAACTTCAAAACGAGATTGAGCGAACAATCGTTCTTTCTGGTAGCGAGACTAAAATTACTGCAGACATGTTGAGTCCTAAGATACTTGAAGCCACCGAGCGTGGAAAAGTTCAGGGCGCACGCGTTCACGGTAAACTCAAAGATGCTCTCGAAGAGCTTGAGCGTGACATGATTAAAGAAGGACTTCGTCGAACAGGTTGGAATAAAAGTAAATTGGCGAAGGAGCTCGGCATCTCTCGCGCGGGTCTCATCATGAAAGTTGAAAAATACGGTCTCGATAAAAGAAAAATGCTGAAATAATCTAATTTCGGCACAGACTTTGAAGAAGAGTTGCTCATGGGTAGAGTTTCATGAGCAACAGATCCGACGAACTTTCATTTTTAGAGTCTCGTCTTGAACATCTTATTAATAAAAGCAAATCGGTATTGGAGCGTCGCTTTCATTGTGACGTGTCCATTTCTGAAGACAATCATTTAAAAACTGAGAATGTAAAACCTGCTGATCAAAAGCTATGCAGCGAGATCTCGGATGCCCTCTCAAAAGAGATCCTCGCACTGTATGAGCGCTACTCGGAACTTCTTGCACTAGAAAAAAACTTTGCCCATTTGATCGACGATCTCTATGGGGCAGAACCCAATGTTTTTTCGCTCACCCGATTTCGAAAACTTCGCGAAGCTGCTAAAAAGATCGACACCGAGCCAGAGAGTAAAATTTATTTTGCCGTCAGCTGTTTTATCGATGGTAAAGATGCCGAAGAGTGCCGCAAGCTCGCCTTCGAAATGCACGTCGTCAGCCACCGTATGGCTTTTTTACCTTTTACCGACCTCCACGAAGAGGTCCGCTCAAAGCCCGAAAATTTGGTCGATATGGGTGCAATCACAATATTTATCCCAGACGTCACCGAGCTCACTGTGAGTGAGCAAAAAGGCCTGCTCGAATACTTTAAGGGAGCTCGCTCCAACGAGACTCCACACATCATGTCGGCGTCCTCAATTTCTTACGCTGAGTTGTTAAAAAGTCGAGTGGTCAGCACCGAACTTTTGGAGTGGTTGGGCTTAAGTGTGATTCAAATGAACAAACCTTTTAGAACTTATATGAACGATGGTTTGATTCCATTTTTGTATCACTCTCTTCTGGACCGTAAGCTCGAAAATAAACCTTGAACTTTAAACTTGAGGTTTGCGACTCTTAATTATGAGCCCGCAACATCTCGCGTTTTTAAAAAGTCATTTTTCCTCTGACAATTTTCAAATTGTTCCTCTCGCCGGTGATGCAAGCTCAAGGCGGTACTACCGCATTGTGCAGGAACCAAAAACTTATGTGTTAATGAGTTGGGATCCCTTTCCCGATACTCAGAGCTATCCTTTTTTAAATGTTCGAAATCATTTTGCCCAATTTGATATTCATGTGCCCGAAGTGATTGATGTGGCCCCAGAACTTGGATTGATCTTGCTTGAGGATTTAGGTGATCTTACCCTGGAGAGAAAATTTTGGGAAAATCAGGATCAAACCGAGTCTTGGCCTTTTTATGAGCAAGCCATCGATGAGCTTGTCAAAATCCATGGCCCCGCATCCAAAGACCGCACAAAAACCTGCGCCGCATTTCAAATCGCTTTTGATACCCAAAAATTTATGTGGGAAATGAATTACGGCAAAGAACATCTGTTCGAAAAACTCGCCCACATCAGCCTTGAGCCGTCACAAGAAAAAGATCTGCAAAAAATATTTTTAAATATTTGTGAAATTTTGGATCGCGAGCCCAAGTTTATTTCCCACCGCGACTATCACTCGCGAAATTTGATGATCAAATACGGAAAAGTTCGGGTGATTGATTTTCAAGATGCGCGTATGGGGCCTGTTCAATATGATCTGGTGAGTCTCTTTGAAGACAGTTATGTGCAATTGTCGCGCGAAAGTCGAAAGCATCTGATCAATAATTATCTCGATCAAAATCCGGTCGATCAAACACGTGATCATTTTGATCACATCTATAAACTTCAAACCATTCAAAGATGTTTTAAAGCCTGCGGCAGTTTTGCGAGCTTTTATAATATGCGCGGCGATAAGCGCTATCTCAAATATTTAACCAACACACTCAAGACGGTGGCGCGCCAACTCAAAGAATTTAAAGAGTATCGGTTTTTTGCCCAATTGATCGAAGACAATGGACTGCTCGAAAGGTCCTACGATTTATGACCGCATTTTTATTATGCGCAGGGCTTGGAACCCGCTTTCGTCCTCACACCGAATTTATCGCAAAGCCCGCACTCCCCGTTTTAAATATTCCAACTCTTTGTTATTCGCTTTTTTTTCTCGAGCATGCAGGGCTTAACAACTTGATCGTGAACACCCATCATTTGCCGCGGACAATTGAACATGCCATCAACACTCTTGAGCTCAACTATCCTTGCACCTTTTCCTCAGAGCAGCCAAAAATCTTGGGCAGTGGTGGCGCTCTTAAAAATGCCAAACATTTATTGCCCGATCATTTTTTATTGGGCAATGGCGATGCGGTGGTTTTGTTTGAAGATCCAAAGATTTTTGATCAAACCGCTGAGCTCAATCAGCGCACCAAAGCGATTGCCACCCTCGTGGTTATCCCTCACCCTCAAGCGGGCAAAGAACTCTCTGCGGTTTGGGTTGAGAATGACCGGGTTGTGGGATTTGGAAGGTCAGCGCCCACTGTGAACGCCAAGCCATTTCATTTTATTGGATTTACTGTTTTTTCTAAAGATATCTTAAAATATCTTCCCGAGGGCGAATCCAATATTTTTTATGACGGAATTTTAGGCGCTATTGCACAAGGCCATCTGGCCAATGTTCATATCGTAGAATCGGCAAAGTGGTACGAGGCCGGCAACGAACATGACTACCTTCGTGCACACCAGGAGTTATTAAGTCTAATCGAAACCCATAAAGTCTTGCGCCAAATTTTGGACCGCTTTTCTCATGGCTGGAGTAAATCAAGTCCCTACGCCGGTTTGTATTTTAATGGCGATTACACGCTAAAAGAATCCCCAAAATATGGATTGATTGGAAAAAATTGTTTGATCCATCCTGATGCTCAATTTTCGAAAACAGGATTCGTGGTTCTTGGTGATGAATGCGAAATAAAAAAACCGGTGTTACTCGATAATGTGGTGATGGGTATGGGTGCAACCACCGAACAAAAAGGTCATTTGGCCCAGACCTTTATTTCTCGCAGTGACATCAAAGGTCACTGACTATCTCTTTCTTGGCGTAAATCCGACGGGCTGTTTTTTGAGCGAGGTCATTGCGCGTTGGGGTTGAGCTTCGACCACTTCGATAAATTCGCCAGCCGCTCGCTTACGTTGATACGCCCGGTGAATCATCTCAAAAATATTGTCGCCTTTGACACCAATCGGTTCACCATCAAGCAAAATACTTTTGCCCGCAATAAAGTCGGCTTTTTGTTGGGCGGTGAGCGGTTTATTAAGGCGTCTTAAATAATCGTTGAGAGCATCGTCAGAGCCCGCCGCAGATCCACCGCCGCCGCCTCCACCTTCGCCCGAATCAATCGCAACCGGAACCACATTAGGCCCGCTATTTCCGATACGTGCCAGTGCATCCTTGGTGAGCTTATCCAATGTTGCGCCCGAGGCAGAAATCGCACCCGATGAAAACCCTGCCGCAGCCATTGCCGCGGGGCTCGCAAGCGCACTCGCGGGCACAACCGTGCCATCGGGTGTGGTCACAGATTTTGTGACGGGATCAAATTTATAACCTTTTGAAGTTAAAAACGCGATACCATCGTTCGCCTTTTTTATTCCATCGACCGCCGCAGGAGTTAATCCGGTGTTAGGATCGACCACATTTTGCAAATCACTCGAACCCGGAGGCAGTGTATTGTCATTCCAACCCGAGGACGCATCGCCCGTTTTTCCTGAGGAGCCCGAAGCCATCAATGAAGTGAGGGCTTGCATCAACGCCATCGCCGCCATCGGATAGGCCCATGACTTCGCTGATTGATCTGTCTGAGCATAAATAATCAATCCCGCACCGACAGCTCCACTGATTAAGCCGCCCATCATTTGAGAACTGCCGCCTTGTTTTGCGCTCGAGTTAATGGCGGGTGCAGCCGTATTCGAAGCGGTGGATGCCGCCGTAGGTATTGTGGAGGTCGCAGGTGCAGCAACCGGCACAGGTGCGGTACTGACCGCACCACTATCGGTGGTCGACAGAGTGGCAAGAGCATTTTGGGATAGAAAAGCCAGTAAGATCAAATATCTCATCTGACTTTATCGGCAGATTGAGACATGTATTAAAGCGTCTCATCTTAAGACAAAATCCTATCAATATTACTATTATTTAGTAAACCGTTGTTGTTTTGGCACCACTCGAATACACGCAGTTTGTGACCTTATTTATGTTAACCGTTGCGGTATTTTTATTGAGTGTGGCTTATCTGCGTGAGCGCAGTCGTCATCGTCGGCTTTATTGGCTCACCCGCCAGGCAGTGCATGACCTTCGTTCACCCCTTCATGTGCTGGATGCGGTTAGCAAATTTTTGCCCGACGACTATAAGCTGCTTTTGAAATCATCGAAATGTCGCACCCAGGATATCTTAGAGGAACTGCATCACGATTTAGTCCCTTTGGAAATGAGCTCCAATCAACTTTTGAATTTGATCAACGAACTCATTACTGAAAAAGCGGCAGCCTTTCAAAATATTCAATTCACCAAAACTTTAAATGCACATCAAAACAAAAAATATTTGATTCCGATTTCGCAATTGAAGCGCGCGCTCGAAAATGTTTTGCAAAATGCGGTGGATTCAAAAACCAAATCAATTCATTTGTCTTGCGAAGGGAATGATCAGTCCTTGAAACTCAAAGTGGCAGACCAAGGTTGCGGCATTGGATCTCAAGATTTAATTGCGATTCTCAAAGGCCAAAAAACAAAATTAAATGGTGAAGGTTTGGGCTTAAAGCAGGTTCGCTCGGCAATAAAGCAAATGGGTGGTCAATTTAAGATTGAATCCGGTAGAGGCACCCAAGTGACTCTCGAAATTCCAACCCTTACCACCCTTTAGGTGGATTCATAATCGCACCCGGCGCTGCACTGGGCCCACCGAGCCGATTCATCTGCGAATTTAATAAATTTGGGCTCACAATTTTTACCGAATATCCCACACGGCCACCATGGGCCACGCAAGATCCTGGAACTTTATCTTTAAACGCATCATCGGTCACTCCGCACTTTCCAAAATTGGCGATTTGGGCTGGATAATCAACCGCTCCATCTCCCGGTGCCCACGCGGTTAAAAGATGCTCGCGCTTTCGTGCAAAATAAAACGCTTGGGGGATTTGTATTTCTGATCCCTGATTCTCGAGCATCTGGGTTTGGATATTGAACACCGGAATTTTTGGTTCGTGAGTTCCAAGATCTCCTCGAATCACTTGCGAAGATGGTATTTTAAATTTAGCGCGGTTAGCTTTGATGTACGGCAAATAATTAGACGAAAAATTGGGTTCAATCGAATAGTAGGTCATATCAAAAAGATCTGGCGCAATCGCGGCAAGCTCATAGCGGCGATAGTCCGGCATTTCATCGGTTTGATAATTCCAAGCCAGAGAATCGTTGGGGGATTGCGCACTAAATTGGGTAAAGATCTTCATAAACCAAGCATATTTAATTCGAACCTTGGCCAAATCCTTAAATGCACCTTGTGAAAGATATGTGGTGAGCCCGTTTGTATCTCCCGGAAAGCGAGCATAGTTTGGCAATCGCCGGGTGTTTTTTGGATCATCCAATGTGCCATCCGATTTTGTGCGATCAGGAAGATTGTTGTCGGTAGGATTGCCCACCGAAAAAGTCGATTGGCGCGGCCACTGCGATCCAAACCAAGGGCCGATGCGTCCGCCGAAGGGTTGAGCATAAGCTTTTGCTTTTAAGGTCACATAAGGCCCGATCGGAAAAAAGATTTGTCGTGGTGTGGTGGTGGCTTTAACTCCGACGTAGGCCATAAACCACGGGTTTTTTTCGACACCAATGCTGTTCGAAAAGGAATCTGTGGCGGGCGGCTCCCCTTTCATCCATGGAATTAATGGAGCTCCATTCAAAGTTCGAGGATCCATCAATTTGGATTGAGCCTCTGGTCGACTGGGAAGATCACTAATCAGGCGCGGTAAAGCGGTACACCCTGCGCCGGCCTTAACATCGGTATAAACAATTGTTGGTGTGATTTTAATTTCGGGAAGCCACGTCGTTTTGGGATCAACACCTCCTAAGGAATTGAGCATTTCGAAACTTTGAATCGCATTGCTATTGGCAAAGGTCAGATTTTTTTTAAAGGTGTGTTGGGCCCCTTGCATTGCCGAGTCGCCATTGAGATCGATAAAATCATCGGGCGATGCCGAAAGATTTTGGGCCAAAGCATAGATTAAAGATTTTCTGTTTTCTTGTTCGAGGCGATAATTTTGCAAGATGATCGCACCGAACCACCAATTGTAAGCCCCGAACACATCGCAAGCCGCATTAAAGGCGTTGATCAGTTGATTCGACAATGCCGAAACGGTCGCATTGATTCCGATAAATCCCGCAATGACGGGCACCGCCGGAAGTGGCGGAATACTTAAGCCCGGTTGATTGCACAAATTTTGATCCTTGGCGACTTCATCCCAAGTGGGTTTATAATTCACACATAGCGCAGGCCTTGATGCAGCAAGATAGGGGGCCTCATCAATTTTTCCGGTCCAAGCGGGATGGACTGAAGACGAACTTTGCCGATCAAACCCAAGTGTTCCAAGCACTCGGTAACGAAAAGACAAAAGCTTCCAAGCTTGGCGAATTTGATAATTCACATGGGCAATGGCATTGAGATGTTCGGCTTGGCGTTCGGCCGCATAGTAGGCCGCAAGATCAACCGAATTTTGTAGATTGATTTTGTCGTGCACCACAAGCGCCACATTGAGAGTCATCGCAAAAAGCACAAAAAGAACTTGAAAGATCAGGGCGATAAAGATTGCGGTTTGCCCGCGTTGATTATTCATTGATTCTATTTTGACCGAGCTCGGTGGCAGGGAGAAACTGAATCTTTGATTGCACCTCGACGAAAGTAGGTACGAATGCACATCCTTTTGATATTTTTGAATCTTTCAACCGCCCAGGTTTTGTTCGAGGGGTATTCAAAAATTTTGGTGGATAAAAAACATTCCGGCTTTAGCGTTCAACGTTATGAGTTTGATAAAAATAAAAAACAAATGAACGCATTTGTGTTTACCCGTTTGAATCCGCAAGGTGGCAACACCACCGAAACCTTGCATGCCACCGTAAAGGAAAATTTTTTTCCTGTTTCGTTTTTTTATTCTTTCAAAAATGACAGCGGCTCAAAGACCATCGACGGCAAAATTAAAGATAAAAAAATGCAGATCAAAATATTTGAAAAGCAAAAGACCAAAACACTGATGCTTCCTCTCGAAAAAGGCATTTTCTTATCTAGTTTTTTAAATTACTTGATGCTGCAAGAGGGCTATTCGGTGGGAAAAAAACTGAGCTACAAAACTCTAGCCGAAGAAGAGGGTCAAATTGTTGAGGGCAAGACCCTGATCGAAAAAGAAGAGAATTTTGAAGGAATTTCGGTTTTTCGGGTTCAAAACAATTATAAGCATCTCGAATATTCAACCTTGGTGAGTCTTCGAGGCGAGATTTTAAAAAGTTATTTTTCGGATTCAAAAATCGAAACCCAGCTGGTGAAGACCGCATCTGAGGCGACCAAGGGCATCCCCTATTCAAAGGCTGAATTGGTCTTACTGTTCGGGAGAGAACCTCTCGGAGACAAAAATATCCTTTTTAACCCCAACGAAAGCCCTTAACTTTATTTTTTAGCCATGCTCCAATTGTGATTATGAATGTAGGTCAACTTTTTATAATTGGGCTCTCTGGCAAGACTTTAACTCAACAGGAACAAAAATTTTTGATCGAAAATGACATCGGCGGAGTCATTTTGTTTGATCGAAATATAGAAAGTCCCGAGCAGGTCCATGCCCTGTGCAGTGAAATCCAAAAACTAAGGCACAAGCAAGCAACCCAAGCTCCTTTATTTATATCAATCGATATGGAAGGTGGCCGCGTGATGCGCTTTAAGGCCCCCTTTACGAAGTGGCCGCCGCTCGCCAGGGTCGGAGACCTTGAGTCAACCTCGGTGGCATTTCGTTTTGCCAATGCGATGGGTGCTGAATTAAATGCGGTCGGTGTGAATCTTGATTTTGCTCCCTGTGTGGATGTGTTTTCAAACCCCAAAAATGCGATCATTGGCGATCGCTCTTTGAGTACCAATGCCGAAACTGTGGCAAAGCTCGCCTCGGCCCTTGTGCGGGGCTATATCAAATCGGCAGTGATTCCATGTGCAAAGCATTTTCCGGGTCACGGCAATACTCTTCTTGATAGTCATTTTGATTTGCCGGTGGAAGATATCGACATGAAGCGACTTCAAGATGTTGAACTTGTTCCGTTTAAAAAAGTTTTTCGTTCCCAACTTGAAATGGTCATGACCGCACATATCAAATTCACAGCGATTGATCCCGAGTGGCCGATCACACTGTCAGAAAAAGCGATCAAGAATTTTTTGCGTAAAGATTTGCGCTACCGCAACATTGTGATTTCAGACGATCTCGACATGAAGGCGTTAACCAAAAACTACGATAAAGAAAAAATTCCGGTCCAAGCCCTCAAAGCGGGTTGTGATATTTTACTTTATTGTAATGAACCCGACTCTCCGCCGCTTGGTCTTGAGATGATCGCAAAAGCACTCAAAGACAAAACTATCGATGAGGCTTCGATCACTGAAAGCTTAAAGCGTGTCGAAAAATTAAAGGCCCAACACATCACTGCGCCCGATCCGCTCGATTTCGAGCACGCAAAAAAAATGATCGGTCATCCCGATCATATTCGTTTAGCAAAAGCGATCGAAAACGGCAGCGTCCCTGCCGATCTCTTAATTACTTAGTAGCAGCTATCGAGAGTGGTTGCGATGGTGACACCAGCACTTGTGAGATTTGCAGTCCCGCATCCGGTGATCACCAACGTTTCAGACGTATTCACGAGCGCATTCGCAACCACATTGTTTGGAGTTGCACTGGTGGCCGCAAACGCAGTTGTAAGCGAACCCGAAACGGGGTTGCAGCAGCTGTCGTTGTAAACCACATTGGAAAAGGTGGTGGTTCCCTTAACTTTTGCCTTGTTATGCCAAACCGTAACCGCACCACTGACCGTGCGCGACCCACTGGCCTCACTCACCGTCACGCTTCCATCGATCGAATGATCAAAAGATGTGGCGTAAAGACGTTGACGGACCATCACTCCGGTTCGCACTCCCGCACCAGAAAATGTGACCTGTGATCCATATCCTGAATTAATATTTGTTGCGATCGTCGCAGACTGATAGTTCGAAAGATTAGCGCTGCTATGATCGATGGTCACCATCTCGCCTTTAGCAGAAGTTCGTGTGCCCGATGAGGGTGAGCCGCTTGTGACAAACTGACGATTGAGGGTTGTCCCGATCACCGTCGGAAATGTGCCGCAGGTTAATGCCCCGGTGCCTAGAGAAATTCCTAAGGTGCCGGACCAAGTGGCCTGAGAACTTCCAAAACTACAATTGGAATAGGCAAGAATCGATACACCGCTCGTGTTGCTGCATCCTACACCCCCAGTTGTTCTTAAAGTCGGGCAAGCGGTTGAAGCAAAAGCAGATTCAATCAATTTGGGAAATGAATATCTGCTGGTTGTTCCGCTTGAGGAACTCGTATTCATCGCAGCTCCCACGGATGAAGCCGCAGCTCCGCTCGCTGTGACGTCGGTGATACTGGAACCACCCAACCCTGCCGTGCAACCAATAGAAACAGAAACTAGGACTAAACAAATTAAATTTTTCATATCGGTAGTTTTGCTCGGTTTTTATTTTTATTGAAGTCGAGATATGAAGACTGGGACTTAGGTCTGCTTTATTCAGTGGTGATTGCTAGGCTCTGAGTTGTTGTATTTGTTTGATTTTGAAGCGGCAGCACGACTTGATTTTCGGCCAGTCTGTTTTGTGGACGAAGGTAGCGTCCGTGCATTGATTTACCCTGCGGTTTTTTTAAAGAAATCCCGCCAATACTCTTTACAACTTTTCTCAAAATGTTTGCGAGCGGCTTTTCCAAAGTGCGCTTGAATTAAATTTGCTTCTAAATAATCAAACATGCGAGTTACGTCTCGCCCTTTAGTGATGATGCGAGTGAAAAGAACCGAATCCCAAAAACGCCCGAACCTTTTTCCTTTTTTTGCACGAACAGTTATTCGTGCGATCACTCCCGCAACAACTCTAAAAAAAGTTTTAACCAGGGCACGGTCTTGAAACCGAATGATGAGGTGAAAATGGTTGCTCACATTGCTGTAAGCCGCAATACCTACCCCATACTTTTTAGCTTTAGAAAAAATTAAATTTTTATACTTGATCTGCATATCAAATTTTTTGAAACTTTGGTCACCCTTGGCATGCTGAGATTTAAGAATGACGTGGTGCAAACGCTTTTTGTCTAACGGACGCACGGTTTTCCGACGACCTTTCATTTGTCCACCATATGATTTTTGTTTTGATAAATTAAAAAGTGGCAGCTGTTTCATTTATGTAAACTATATCTATATATGTGAAAATGCAATAGAAACGCTGGAGTAATATCATTTTACTTGAGGAAAAAGTTGATTTCTTTCGTGCTCGATTCAATCCTAGGTTCGGTCAGGGCAATGTCATTTTCTTTGAGTAAATCTTTACTAAATTTATATTTTACTGCGCGATCCGAGGCTCGATCGAGGGCAATTTTATTTTGTTTAAATAAACCGTATTAACAATTTGATTTCTTCTTGCTCGATTCCTTTTCAGATTCGGTCAGGGCAATGTCATTTTTTTTAATAAAACTTTATTGAGTTTATTTCTGTCCTAATGAAGCCAACGCCAGGCTCGGTCAGGGCAATGTCATTTTCTTTAAAGCGTTTTAACGAATCTAATCCCTTGTGCTCCTACCAATCATAGGCTCGGTGGGGCAATGTCATTTTGTTCAATCAATATCTATTTTCCTCACCATCATTTCGGTCGAAGTAATATCATTTATTTATAAAATCAGCGGAGTGTTTCTTAAACGAATTCATCCACCACATAATAACAAATCTCCGAGGTGTTCGGATTTTGATCAAATCAAAACTAAAACAGATGAAGCCAATGAACTATAATCCGATCATTCTTAATGAAGTTGGGTTGTCTGAGGACTTCGCAATGATTTAGTATCGAGCTGTACATTCGGTTTTGGTCGAAATTAAAGATTAAATTGTTGCGCTGCTTTCTTAAAAAACTGATCTCCACATTGATCGGCCAGCGACTGAGTTAGAGCAAAAGCAAGTTCACATCCTGCGACTCCAAACCAAACGAGCCGACACCATTCCCTCAACCAAACAAAAATTGTCACCACCAAGTAATTTCTCCTGCTGATCTCAATTGTGCCCCCAAACTTGTGCGGTCTTGGGTTTGCTGAATACAGCATCGAAAGAGGTTGCCCATGCAAACACGTTCATTTGGTTCGATCATAATTTCGATTTTGCTTCATGCCGGATTATTCTTAAGCTTGGTCTTTGCTGGTGAACGCGTGACTGCGCCAAAGATTGAAAGCCCCGTAGAAATGTCGACGGCTGCACCGGAAGGTCCAAAGACTTCTGACACTCCGGCACCTCAGCCTCAAGCACCGGTTGCCGCAGCTCCAACACCACAGCCGCAACCCTCTTCACAAAAAATTGCTAAAGTGAAATCGGTTGCCGCACCCAAAGTCGCAGTCAAATCTGCAGATGCCGAAACCGAAGCAACACCTGGAGTTGAAATTGAATCCGAACCCGCAGACTCGGTGGAATCTGCAGTTACAGCGCCTTCAGTCGTTGCTGCTCCTGCTATCGTTGCGGCCCCTGCAGCCGGAATTTCTGAAAGCGAACCCCTCGATAAAGCCGAGCCCTCAGGTGGCGGTAATGGCGGAGTGGGACGCTCATATTTGGATCTTAAACAACAGCCCGGAAATAGACCGCCTCAGTATCCTTCAGAGGCCCGCCTTGAAAAACGTCAGGGCCAAGTGCAGTTGGCTTATTATGTCACTGCAGAAGGAACGGTTCGCGATGTTAAAATTTTGAAATCATCAGGATTTGCCGACTTAGATCAACAGGCCGCATCGGCAGTTGAGAAATACAAGTATGTACCTGGACAAGAAGGTTGGGCCGAACACCCAGTGAATTTCACTTTAAAAGGACCTGCAGAAGCAGCGCCCTCAAGACTTCGCACCAGCCAGAACAATTAGTTTTGAGTGTCGCCAAAAAGTTCGGCTGCGGTTTTTGTTGTCCCTTTAGTGCGCAGTGAAGCTTTGCGTTTTGTTCCTTGGTTTGAAACTTTGCGCTTGCGGATGTGTTCGGTTCTTTGAGTTTTTGAAGCCATGACTTCTCCCTTGAAAAGACCTTCTGGTATCAAAACAGAAGGCGCAAGTCAACGCTATGCATTCCTGATCCAGCCCGGTTGGCGTCTTTCTCGTAAGCATAATCCAGTTTCAATCTTGGGCCATTAAAACCCAAACCCAACGTCAACGTTGTTGAGTCGTCTTGGCGAGCTCCCAAACGGATAATCGTCATGGGTGTTGATGCGGTCTCGAACCCACCTTTGACAGCAAGGCGCTGATTTCCAACCTCTTCGTAGTGCGAAAGTACATCCAGTCGTGCACGCAAAAAATCAAGAAACAAATAGTGCAGCCCTAAACCCAAAGTTGGTTGAAGTCTAAAATCAATCGGGATCACCGTTGATGGATGAACAAAATAAGCGGCGGTGAATCCAATGGCAAAATCGGGTGTGGGATTGTACAACAACCCGAACACACCATTCCACTGGGTTTGCTCACCGGCCACCGAAAAAATCTTTTGGCTTAACCGCACACCGGCGATGCCCACCGAAAAATTTTGACCCGCAAATTCGGCAATACTAAATTGCAAAAATTGTTCATCTGCCGGTACACCCTTGTTCCGCGATGAACGAAGGAATGTTATCGCTCCCGGAAAATAAGTCTGAGGATCGTTATTGGTGATCGAGATGCCGTAAGTTTTTTGCTGATCCGTTTCAACATAGCCCCCATTGCGAAAAACCAAACTGGCTTCGATGGGCTGCCCGTGAACCAACACCGCAGGATTTAAGAGATGCCCCTCGCCTGATTCAACTGCTCCAAGACTCGCACCTCCCATACCTGAGGCGATGGGACCCGTAAAATATTGGGCACAACAAAAGTGAATTGAGAGAAGCCATAAAATCATTGGCCAAAGCTAATGAGGTAAATTTAAAAAATCAATTGCTGCTTTGGTTGCGAGTACAAATTGAAGCATAGTGAGGGCACATGCCGTTTGTTGTATTGGGACACGCTGAGTAGGAATTGCTCTGCGTTCTTCGATTGTAATTCACCGGAAGATTTCCGGCTGCAGTTGCTGGCAAAGGACCATAACAGGCGTCGTTATTTGTGCCCAAGTTAAGTGTGGGCTTTGGAACAATACACTGATCGGTCAAGTTGACGTACCAGTCTTCGGCACGAAGAATGTTTCTTACTTTTCTCATTTGGGCGACAAATGCTGTGTTGGTAGATGCGCCTGCTGCTGTTTGTGCCGCACTTATTGATTGTGTATCCGTCTGAGCATTACAAGGAATGTTATTGCCATTAGTCGAAAAGTTTGTGGCGACGTCGTCTGCACGCACGATCATAAATCGATCTTTTGGATCACAAGTCCAACCCGAAACGGTGGACCCGCCGGTGGATCCGGTTGCCAAATCCACCTCGGTAATATGATCAATCACCCGTGGATCTGCAGATGTGTAATTGCCAAGATCCAAAGTAAAGGCCATGTTGTATCCCTTGCCGTAGGCGCGACTCGCCGGAGCATACACAACCGGCGACACTCCCACAGCACTCACAACTGGAGCTTGAGCCGCATAAGGCTGGGTGATCAACGCATTGGTGTAGGTCAACGTAAGGTAGGCGCCGTTGTTCATTTGGGTGCGCACAAGGCTCGCGATGTTTTCATTTTCGGTGTAATAAAGGCTGCCTTCGAGCAATCGACCTTGCAGGCCCGGAATGCCAGAAAAATATCCCACACGACTACTTGCTGTGGGCATATTTGCTAAGCGTTGCACGATTGCTTGTGTATCAAGAGTGTCGAGGAGATTCACATACTCTTGTCCAAGAGTTCCACTGCCTCCACTGGGCACGATCAATCCGCCTTGCACATCGCTTGAGGTTCGCATCGAAAATTGAATGGATGTCGAAATCATTTGCTGCATTTTTGAGAGTGCGGTCACTCGTGAAGTGATGGGTAACGGATTTAAAGTGGTGAACATCGCTTGAGTTAAACCAAGACCCGCTTGTCCATTTGGCGAAGTGAGCGCCGTATTATAAGCGCCACCACGAAATGAAAATACCGCGCGCTTTAAACTATTTGCTGGAGTGGCAGAGCAAGACATGTAAGCAAGAGTGTCAAACGATGTTTCCACCGGAAACACGTTACTTTGTGTGGTGCTCAAAAAAGTGCTGTCGCCGTAATTGAGCGGCTGCGCACAATTTTGAAATATGAATGTCAGTGCTAATCCAAGCACACTGAAAACAAGAATTCTTCTCAACACTTCCTACCCGTCTTTCGTCGGTCCCTTATTAATACGTATCGGAATTTGGCAAGAAAGTTTGAGCCCGATGTTTTTTTATGTTTTTGTTGGTGGCATGAGAATTAAAAAAGCAATTATCCCGGTTGCAGGCCTTGGCACACGCTTCTTGCCTGCAACCAAATCGGTTCCTAAAGAGCTTTTACCCATCGTTGATCGTCCTCTTTTGCTCTGGAATGTCGATGAGATTATTGCTTCGGGCATTGAGGATATTATTCTCATTATGGGACGCGGTAAGACCGCAATCGAAGATCTCTTTGATACCTCCTACGAGCTTGAAGATCTTTTATATAAAAGCGGAAAATTCCAGCAGCTTGAGGATTTAAAACGCATTCGCAATAGTTGTAATATTATTAGCGTGCGCCAAAAGCAGGCGCTCGGCCTTGGGCATGCGGTCTACACCGCACGTCCTGTGGTTGGAAATGAGCCCTTTGCGTTGCTGTTGGGCGATGAATTGATGCTGCAAGAGCCCGCACCGGCCACAAAAATTCTTGCAGAAATTTATGAGGCTCACGATGTTTCATCGGTTGCGGTGATTGAAGTTTCTGAAGAGGAAGTGGATAAGTACGGAATCATCGAAGTTGATCACACAAAAGATGGGATTATTCGGGTGAAGTCCGTGATAGAAAAACCAAAGGCTTCAGAGGCTCCTTCGCATTTAGCACTTTCGGGCCGCTATGTTTTTTCGTCTGATATTTTTGCGGCGCTTGAAAATATTAAACCGGGCAAAAATGGCGAGATTCAATTGAGTGATGCGATGTCAACCATTGCCCAAACTCAAGGATTGGTTGCCACTGTACTTAAAAACGAAAGATTTGATGCCGGAGATAAGCTCGGATTTTTAAAAGCCAACGTGATGATGGGGATGAAGCATCCAGAAGTGGGTGCCGACTTCAAAAAATTTATTAAAGAACTCTGTCAGGGAGAATTTTGATGCTGTTTTATTTTTTATTTTCGCTTCAGGCTTTTGCAATCCCTGAACTCAAAACCATTTTGTCTCGCACCGCCGAAAATCATGGGCGTGGGCTTTATTCGGTTGAGCAAGAAGTGCATTTTG
This sequence comes from Bdellovibrionales bacterium, assembly GCA_965199825.1. Classification (GTDB taxonomy): domain Bacteria; phylum Bdellovibrionota; class Bdellovibrionia; order Bdellovibrionales; family UBA1609; genus CBDATP01. The sequence goes on from OZ241329.1 coordinate 858,832, forward strand.
CGGGCGACTCTGTGGTTAAAGAAACTTGGTTGATCAAAGACGAAAACACCATGCGCTTGCAATTTGAAGGTGTGGGAAGCTTAAAAAATTCGGTGCAAGGAACAATCATTTATGATGGTGGCCGAAAATATTTTTTGGATGAATCAGGACTGAAGCAAACTCGAACGTCCGATAGTTTTTTTGAACCGTTTTTTCATTTTCGATTTAGCAAAAACTTTCGAGCAAAAATGCTCTCAACAAAAGTTTTTAATTCTGAACTCGCAAAAGACCGCCCCGCTTTTATAAAAGGAATTTCAAACTACACTCCACCGCCTTATGTGCGCTTGAGCCGATCCGGCGGCGTGGTCACTTACGCCATTGGGCAACCCAGTGAACCAGATTCCAAACCACGACCCGGAGTGTGGATTGAGCAAGATCAATTTTTGATTCGTAAAGTTCGCACCGCCGATCAGATGGTGGTGAGTGCAGATCAGTATCAAAACTACGCTGCAAATCTGTGGCTGCCCAAATCTCGATTGGTGTCATGGGGACCAAACACGGTGCAGATCCAAATCTTGGATGTTCGAAGTCTTGGCAAAGGATCACCCGATCAACTGGCCAAATTTCATAATAAATCTTTGAATGGAATAACAAAAACCGCTGGAGCCGAAAGCTTGCACGATTTTTATGCGCACTATCGATGACATTTTATCAGATCGCGGTAGCCGCACCCATCGCCGATCTTTTGACCTACACCTCTGACCTCAACGAGACGCTTGTTGTTGGTCAATCGGTCATTGTACCTTTAAGTTCGCGCAAAGTTGCGGGTGTGATCATCGCAATCACCGATGAAGCTCCGCCATTTAAGACAAAATCGATTTTAAGTCTCGACAACGAGCGGCCAACTTTAAGCCAAAATTCTTTAGAGTGGCTCAAGTGGTTGTCCAGTTATTATATTTATCCTTTTGGCCAAGTGATTGATCTGAGTTTTCCACCACTAAAAAAAAGTACCCGCAAAAAAAAAGAAAACCAGATTTTTATTCCACAAGAACACACTCCGCCGCCACATCTTACGGTTGAACAAAAAAATGTTTTGTCGGCGATCAATCAAACCAAAGGATTTCAGACCCATCTTTTGTTTGGGGTGACGGGCTCGGGTAAAACCGAAGTGTATCTGCAGCTGCTCTATGAGGTTTTAAAAAATAATGGATCTGGATTGGTTTTGGTTCCAGAGATTTCTTTAACGCCCCAATTGATCGCTCGTTTTGCCGAGCGCTTTCCTGATGAGGTTGCGGTGATCCACTCGCATTTGACCGAGCGAGAAAAAACCGAGCAGTGGTGGCAAGCCTACTCAGGCCAAAAGAAAATTCTGGTTGGGGCGCGCTCAGCTCTATTTTGTCCACTTCCTAATTTAAAATTGATTGTGTTGGACGAAGAGCACGAGCCCAGTTTTAAGCAAGACGAAAAATTAAAATACCACGCGCGCGACAGTGCGGTGATGCTCGCAAAAATTTTGGATATTCCGGTTGTGCTTGGCTCAGCCACTCCCAGTCTCGAAACTTTTAAGCGCGCAAGCGATGGCTTTTACCATCTTCACCAAATGAAAAACCGTGTGGAGGATCGAAGCCTCCCCTTAATGTATGTGAATGACCTGCGCCTTGAGCGGTCACAGCGCAAAGAGCAAACAAGTGAAATTCCCTACTGGTTAAGCGAACAGCTCTACGATGAATTGCTCGCAACACTTTCGCGCAACGAACAAAGCGCCTTATTTTTAAATCGGCGTGGACTTGCCCAGGTTGCACTATGTGAGAGCTGTGGGTTTACTTACGAATGCCCCAACTGCGCAATTTCTCTCACTGTTCATCATCAAACACATCTTGTTTGTCACTACTGTGATTACGCAACCGAACTCAAAGTGAAATGCTCGTCTTGTCACGAAGGCGAGATCAAACCTTTGGGACTCGGTACCGAGCGTGTTGAAAACGATATTAAAAAACTTTTTCCCCAAGCTCGCGTGGCAAGAGCCGATCGGGATGAGATTCAAAATCGCGAAGACCTCAACAATTTAATTACCGACATGGAACGGGGTGAAATCGATATTTTGATTGGCACCCAGATGATTGCAAAGGGTCTTGATTTTCCAAAACTGACATTAGTGGGATTGGTTATGGCCGATGTTGGATTTCACTTACCCGATTTTAGAGCGAGCGAGCGCAGCTTTCAACTCATCACCCAAGTTGCGGGACGTGCAGGTCGCCACTCAAAAAATCCGGGACGGGTGATAATTCAAACCTATGATCCTGACCATATCAGCGTGATTGAATCAAAAAATGCCGACTACTTAAAATTTGCGGCTCAAGAACTCACCTCACGAAAACAATTGCGCTATCCTCCCTTTGGAAAATTGGCTTTGGTGCGCTTTCAGGGATTGAGTTTGTCGGTCACCGAGAGTTGTGCAGAAAGATTTATCAACCGTGTGCACACCCTAAAAAATCAGCGACCAGAGTTTGGCGATATTCAGGCCCTTGGTCCAGCTCCCTCGCCATTGTCTCGATTAAGGGGAAAATATCGCTTTCAGGTTTTAATCAAAAGCCCAGAACACAAATTGCTCAATCGGTTTTGTCGGCTGATTATTTCTGATGGCAAATGGGTTTCTAGCGGGGTCAAACTTCAAATTGATGTGGACCCAATTAATATGATGTAGGCTCAATGTACTCATGAAAGATTCTGTTCAATGTCCACGCTGTGGCAAAACCGTTGATCATCTGCAGGCTGTCGACACCGCCTTGCGCGTTTCGCTCGAAACCACCAACATGGAAACTCGCCTGCCCCCCTCAGTCTGTGTCAATTGCTATAGCGAACTGACAAGCTCTGTTTCACAAGGACTCAAACTGCGTATCGAGGCCGAGCAGCGCGAAAAAAATAAGATGACCATGTGGAAGCACCGAGTGGAGCTGGTCAAACAGGCGCGCCAGCACATGCTCTACAAAGGATATTCTGAAGCCGCAGTTCTTTATGAAAAATACTTAAGAGTGATCGAACTTGTTTATAACAAAAAAAAGGGCGAGCTTTCGCCAGAGATCTTTAACAACTCAAAACATTCAAAAGAACTTAATGTGATTGCGGCGGTCTATTGGGATTTGCTTCGCATCTATGACAGCTCGCCTCGTCATATGACTCGAATGCAAGAAACCGCAGATATGCTTGCGAGGTTTTTGCCGCACTCCCATCTGTATCCACATATCGCGCGCAAGGCCGATCAGTTTTTGGCCCAATCAAATAACCCAGAAATTATTCGCCAATTTATGATTGCGGTAAAAGCAAAAATTGGTCGTTGTTTTATTGCAACCGCTGCATTCGAAAATTCTTTGACCGAAGAGATTTTATTTTTACAAAATTTTCGCGATCAAAAATTAAAATCAAATGCCCTCGGCCGAAGGTTCATCAAATTTTATTATAAGGTCTCGCCATCAATCGCCCTGTTCATCGCGCGCCACTCAATTTTGCGGATGCTCACTCGTTGGGGAATAAAACAATTGATTTCCTTTATTAAACTCGTGATCTTCATTTTATGTTGGACATCTTAGTAATTGGTTCTGGGCTTAGCGGCCTGATCGCGGCCACCGCATTAAAACAAAAAGGCCTTTCGGTTCATGTGATTGAGGCGCTTGATTTGTGCGGCGGATGTTTAAAGCCGATTGAGGTCAAGGGACATCGACTGTTGCCAGGATTGCAATTTGCGAATAGCTCCGACATTCATTCGATTTTAGAACTCCAAACTCTTTTGCAAACCGAAATTGACCCGCAAGTGGAAGAAGCTCGATCTCTCACTTACGACGCTGGACAGTTTAAAACTTTTTTAAGTTTTGGAGACGAATCTACCGCGGTGATTGACGAGCTTACCCAATTCAATGTGGGCCAGCGCCTTCATCTTAAAAGTACTCCTGATATTTGGATTCAGAAATTGCTTGAGCACTTAACTCCAAAAGAGATTTCACCCCTCACTCAACTGACCCAATTTGAAATTGAAAATGGACAAATCAAAGGTGTTCAAGTGAACGGGGCTAAAACCTTGAGCGCCAAAAATTATATCTACACCGGCGCTTTAACTTCACTCGAAAAATTATTGCCCGAAAATACATTAAACCCAAAAACTCGGGCTCGCTTGGTCAAATCAAAAGGGCTCAGCTCAATTTCGCTGCATCTTGCCCATAGCGCAAAACAAACCGACGAAATGGGATTTCATTTTTTAACCGGCCAACCCTTTCAACCCTTTGTGGGCCGATTTTTTGGCGAAGACAATGGCATCCAAAAATCAACCTGGATGGCTCTTGTGACCGATGACCAAAGTGATGAAGAGTCAGTTGCCGACACTCTTCGCTACATGAAACGCCAAATCAAACGGGCTTATCCTCAGGCTTTTGAAACCGTAGTGGCAGAAAAATTGATCGTCACCGAAGACAGTCACGGCTCATTTCAAAAACTAAAAGAGCCTGGGGTATTCTCAGAAATACAAAATTTATTTATTGGAACCTCAAGGACTTCGGCTCATGCAGGGCTGACCTCAGCAGTGTCAAAAGGGTTTGCTGCCGCCACTTGGGCCGCTCCTAGTGAAGTTAAAACCGTTGCCGCCTCATCCAGCCTATGATATTCCGGCTCAACTAATTACACACTTCCTGTGTCGATGATTCTGGTCTTTAAATTTTTAAAGCAATTATCACGGGAAGGCGGACAAACCAGAGAGGATCCCTATGGCAATGATCACAATGAAAGAGATGTTGGATGCCGGTGTGCATTTTGGCCACCAAACCCAACGTTGGAACCCAAAAATGAAGCCCTACGTCTACACAGACCGAGGCGGCATTCATATTATCGATCTGCAAAAATCGGTAGTGAACGCAAAACGTGCTGCCGAATTTGTACGTAAAGTCGCCTCAGAAGGCGGACGTATGATTTTTGTGGGCACAAAAAAACAAGCTGTTGAGCCAATCAAAGAAGCCGCCGAAAAATGCGGTCAATTTCATGTCACAAAACGTTGGCTTGGTGGAATGCTCACAAATTTCCAAACTATCAAAACAAGCATCGATCGCTTAAAGCGGATTGATCAGATGCGTGAAAAAGGCGAGCTCGAATATTTTTCTAAAAAAGAACGCTCACGTATCGAAAAAGAATATGTTCGTTTAAGTGATTACCTCGACGGGATTCGCGACATGAAAGATGCACCCTCGGTGCTTTTTGTTGTGGATTTAAACAAAGAACATATCGCGGTTGCCGAAGCAAAACGCCTTCACATTCCAGTGGTGGGCATTGCTGACACAAATACAGATCCCGATATTATTGAATTTCCGATTCCAGGAAATGATGATGCGATTCGCTCAATCAAACTTTTTGCAAATATGGCTGCTGAAGCTTTCTTAGAAGGTGCAAAAGAATATAGCGAATCTGCTCGTGCCCAAGCTGATAAAGAGCCTCGCTTTGAAAAACCAGAACGCGAAGAGCGTCAACCTCGTGATCGCTCGGCACCTGCGCCAAGCGGACCTGCGGTGGTCAAGGTTTCAAAACGTAAACTCGTTGCAGCCGGAACAGCCGAAGATGTGGAGATCGCAATGGAGCTAGAAACTCCAAGTGATGAAGCCCCTGCGGTTGAAGAAGAAGGAGCTGTGAACGAGGCAAAAACCGAAGCTAAAAAGCCTGCAAAGAAGGTTAAAAAATGATTACAGCCACTCTCGTTAAAGACCTGCGCGAAAAAACCGGCGCAGGCATGATGGATTGCAAAAAAGCACTTCAAGAAAATTCGGGCGACTTTGAAAAATCGGTGGATTGGTTACGAGCCAAGGGCCTAAGCAAAGCGGCTAAAAAATCGGGGCGTGTTGCTGCCGAGGGTCTTGTGACCTCTTACATCCACGGCGAAGGCCGCATTGGTGTGATGGTCGAAGTGAATTCTGAAACCGACTTTGTGGCGCGCAACGAAGCCTTCCAAATGTTTGCTCGTGACATTGCGATGCACATTGCGGCGACCAACCCCATGTTTGTTCGCCAAGACGATATCTCTGAAGATGTTCGCAACCGCGAAAAAGAAGTTTTAAAATCAAAGGCAATCGAAGAAGGCAAAAAACCAGAATTTCTCGAAAAGATTTTGGAAGGCCAACTCAAAAAATGGGGCGCAGAGATTTGTTTGATGGATCAAAAATACGTCAAAAATCCTGAGGTCACCGTTGAGCAGTACTTACAAGAAACTATTGCCCGTATTGGTGAAAACATCGTGGTGCGCAGATTTGTGCGCTACGAACTTGGTGAAGGTATCGAAAAGAAAAAAGAAAATTTTGCCGACGAAGTGGCTCAAGCTGCTGCCGGCACACGTCAATAGGAGCCCAGTTGGCCAAGGCAAGTTACAAACGAGTTTTGCTTAAACTCAGTGGTGAAGCTTTAGCCGGCGAAAATAAAACCGGCATCAACACCACTGTGATTGGGCAAATTGCAGCCGATCTCAAAGAGGCGCAATCGCTCGGAGTTGAAATCGGAATCGTTATTGGTGGCGGCAACATCTTTCGTGGTGTTGCAGCCTCGGCCGAAGGAATGGACCGGGCAAGTTCCGACTATATGGGAATGCTTGCCACTGTGATCAATGCTCTTGCTCTCCAAGATGCGCTTGAAAAAAAATCGTTAGCCACCCGTGTACAATCCGCGATCGAAATGGCCGAAATTGCCGAACCCTACATCCGCAGGCGTGCGATTCGACATCTTGAAAAAGGTCGGATTGTTATTTTTGCCGCAGGAACCGGCAATCCTTATTTTACTACTGATACCGCAGCCTCATTGCGTGCGATGGAAATCGATGCGCAGGTGATTTTAAAAGCCACAAAAGTTGATGGCATTTACGATAAAGATCCCATGCTTCACAAAGATGCGGTGCGATTTGATCAGCTCACCTATTTGGATGTTTTAAATAAAGGATTAAAAGTGATGGACTCCACCGCGATTAGTCTTTGTATGGATAATGAGTTGCCTATCATTACTTTTAATCTGACAAAACAAGGGAATATCGCGAAGGTTTTAGCCGGAGAAAAAGTCGGCACCATCGTCAAAAATTAGTCAAAAACTAAAAGGAGTCTTCATGCTCGATAATGTTAAAAGCGATGCAACCTCAGGCATGGAAAAAGCGATTCAAGGTCTCATCAGCGAACTTAAAAAAGTGCGCACAGGTCGAGCCCAAGTCTCGATGCTCGATAGCATTCGGGTTAATTACTACGGCACACCCACACCGCTCAACCAAGTTGCCGCCCTCTCAACTCCCGATGCAAAATCATTTTTAATTTCCCCTTGGGACACCACCGCTCTCAAAGAGATCGAGCAATCCATTGTTAAGAGCGATATCGGAATGACTCCCCAAAATGATGGCAAAGTGATCCGACTCAAAGTTCCTGAACTGACCGAACAACGTCGAAAAGATTTGGTCAAAAGCATAAAAAAAATTGTTGAAGACGCGCGCGTTGCGGTCCGCATGGCCAGACGCGATGCCAACGAGTTATTAAAAAAAGCCTTGAAAGACAAAACCATCTCTGAAGATGATGAGAAAAGATCTGAGACCGAAATCCAAAAACTCACTGACGACTACATTAAAAAAGTCGACAAGTTGGCAGAGGATAAAGAAAAAGATTTGATGACCATCTAAGTCCAAAGGATTGCCGCCTTGAAGCTTCCCAAACATTTAGCGATAATTATGGATGGTAACGGACGCTGGGCAAAGGCGCGTGGCAAGCAGCGCTTTCATGGTCACAGTCGCGGCGCAAATGTTGCCGGCGTAATAATCGAAGAAGCCGCTCGCCTGAATATCCCTCAACTGACTTTATTTACATTTAGTACCGAAAATTGGTTGCGCCCCGAACGCGAGGTTGCATTTTTGATGATGCTCCTTTCAAGACGGTTAAAAAAAGAGCGCAACACTCTGATGAAAAACAATATTCGATTTCAATGCATTGGAGATCTTGAGCGACTGCCAAAATCGGTTTTGGATGTGGTGCATGAGACAATCAAAGTCACCGCACAAAACACCGGAATGGAGCTGGTGTTCGCCTTGAGCTACGGCGGAAGGCAGGATTTAACTTTTGCGATGAAGTCGATTGCTGCCGACATTGCCAGTGGCCAAGTGGAATTAGCCGATGTGGACGAGGCCTTGATTGCCTCACGTCTTGAAACTCATCAGTTTCATGATCCCGATTTGATTATTCGGACAAGTGGAGAATCACGACTGTCCAATTTCTTTTTATGGCAGGCGGCGTATTCAGAAATTTATATCACCGACACGCTATGGCCCGATTTTACCAAAGAAGATTTGCTGCAAGCTCTCAACTTTTTTTCCTCCCGCGAGCGTCGCTATGGACGCACCGGAGAGCAGTTGCGTGAAATGCAGTGGCCTCGCTTTCAACAAGGGTAATCTCCGCATTTGGAGCCCTTTTTATTTTATTGGGTGCAACCTATTGGGGTGGCCCCACAGCCTTAGTGGCTTTTACTTTCTTGATTATTTTTGCAACCATTTATGAATATGACAAAATCGCCTTTTTATCTTTGGCGGTGGCTCGCCCACTCAGAATTTTATTTGTTGTGGCATGTCTTTCGACTCTCTTGGCGCTCACTCTCAGAACTCATGCCTTTGCTTATTATGGGCTGATCAACTGTTTGATGCTCTCGACTGGGCTATGGATTGCCCGCAATCGCATGGATAACAATGCCCTGCTCCAAGCCCTTGCCATTTGTTCGGTGGGCATTTTGTATTGTGTGGTTCTTCCTTCGTTCGCAGCCCAAGTGTTATTTTTAACAAACGGAATTGCTTGGTTTTACTCTCTATTGATTATGGTTTTTATGGGCGACATTTGTGCTTATTTTGGTGGATATTTTTTTGGTAAAACTCCGCTCATGCCCTCCTTAAGTCCTAAAAAAACCATCGAAGGTTCGGTCAGTGGGTTTTTTGGGACTGCATTGAGTGGGTCGGTGTTTGGATTTTATTTTTTGCCGCATGTTCCAACCGCATTTATGATTTTGATGAGTCTTGTTTTATCTTTTGCGGCTCAAAATGGAGATCTCTTTGCGTCACTCGTCAAACGCGTTGCGAAAGTGAAAGATTCTGGTCACATTATGCCCGGCCATGGTGGAGTCCTGGACCGCTTTGATGGGGTTTATTTCGCAGCGCCCATCTTATTTACTTTTGCATCTTACTTCGAGACCAGCTCAATTTGAGGCGATCAATTTTTTGAAATTGATGATAAAATTTAGCCCATATGACACAAATTTTAGTTTGGCTTCAGCATGGTTTTATCACAGTCGGTCCATTTTTTATTTTGCTCGGGATTTTGATTTTCGTCCATGAGCTTGGTCACTTTGCGGTAGCCAAATATTTTAAAGTCCGAGTGGAGACTTTTAGTCTCGGGTTTGGCAAAAAGATTTTTAAATATAAAAAAGGCGATACCACCTATGCGGTCTCGCTGATCCCTGCGGGCGGCTATGTCAAAATGTATGGCGACGATCCCAATGCCGAAGTTCCTGAACACGAAAAAGCGCATGCGTTTTTGCACAAACCAGTAAGTCAGCGGATCTGGATTGTTCTTGCTGGCCCCTTGATGAATTTCTTTTTCGCGGTGCTTTTGCTTTTTGCGATCGGCATGATTGGCGAGCAATTGCCGAGCACCGAACTTGGCGACATCAATGCGGGCACTGCCGCGGCTCAAGCCGGATTTCAATCGGGCGATAAAGTTTTGAGCATCAATGGTCAAAGCGTTGTGACTTGGTCTCAGCTTCGCGATCGAGTTGAGAATTCTCCGCAGACCAGCCTTGAATTTCAGGTGCAGCGCGGAGAACAAACAATTGTGGTCAATGCCACACCCACCTTGGGCGAAAGCGAAAGTCCGCTAAGTCTTAAAAAAAATGTGGGCCGCATTGAGGGTTTAACAAATGAATCGGTGGCTACAGTGGTTGGACTTAGAGACGGTCTGCTTGCCCATACCGATATGAAAAATTTAAGCCGAATCGTTTCGATTAACGGCAAAGAAGTTCATTATTTTCGTGAGCTTACGCCAGTTCTTTATGACGAAGCCAAAAAATCTGGAAAATTAGTTTTAAAAGTTCAAGAAGACGAAAAGCCCGAGCAGACCATCCATGTTGAACTTCAGCCCGAGGCCATCGACTCATTGGGAATTGAAAGTTCGGAGCTCTACTTAGCTCGCATCAAAAGCGATTCTCCCGCACAGCGTGCGGGTTTTATTGTGGGCGATAAAATTTTAAAACTAGGTGATCAGCCAATCACTCAGTGGAAACAAATTATCGAGCGCGTTTCTGTTTACGACGCCAGCAAAGGCCCATTGAAGTTTCAAATTCTTCGCTCTGGAAAAGTTTTGAATCTCGATGTTAACCCTGAGATGACCGACACCATGACTCTTCAAGGAAAGGAAGAAAAACGCTATACCATTGGTGTGCTTCCCGCTTTGGCGATGACGATTTCTACTCCGGTTTATTTTCGCATTTCCAATCCTATAAAGGCTTTGGAAAATGGTTTTGTTAAAACTTATGAACTCAGCCAAATGGTTGTGATGGGTCTTGTGAGACTCGTTCAAAATCAAGTTTCATCCAAAAATATTGGCGGCATGATCTCGATCGGGCGTTATGCCAGTCAGAGTTTTGAGATGGGGCTCGTCGCATTTTTAAAAATGATGGCTTTGATTTCGGTTAATTTATTTTTACTCAATCTTTTACCTGTTCCGGTTCTTGATGGTGGTCACTTGGTGTTTTTTGCGATCGAAGCCATTAAGGGCAGTCCGTTGAGCCTTAAGAAAATGGAAATCGCACAGCAAATTGGAATCATCTTACTGATGTCGCTTATGGCTTTTGCATTTTTTAACGACATTTCAAATTTGATCAAGCCCGCTTGGTGATGCTCGGTTTAAGTATCGAGACCTCTTCGAATTTAGGAAGTGTTGCGCTCTTTGAATCAAATCCGTTTCGAATTATAAAGAGCTTTGAGTGGGAGCGCACTCAAAGCCATTCCGAGTTGGTGACCGACCACATTCAACAACTGTTTGAACATCATCAGCCGTCTGATCTCAAGGTCATTGCGGTTGGAATTGGGCCCGGAAGTTTTACCGGAGTCAGAGTTGCGATCAATGTGGCAAAAGCTTTTGGTTATGCCCAAAAAATTCCGATCTTTGCCTGCAACTCTCACCAAATTTTGGCCAGCTCAGTTTCAGAAGATTGTGTGGTGATCACAAATGCGTATAAAAATTTATATTTTTTTTCGAGATACCAAAATCAGGACGAGACCATTCAACCACGAGTCTTAAGTCTAGAAGAATTAAAAACCGAAATCCAAAATCCAATCCTTAGTCTAGGCCCACTCCCCCAAATCTTGCCACAGCTCAAGGTTAACCCCAACCTTCGTCCCTATCCAAAGGCTACGATTTTGGCTCAACACTTTTCTAAAATCGATTCTCCTCAGCTTTTATTGTGGTCAGAGGTAAAACCCCTTTATCTTCGAGCATCTGCGGCCGAAGAGGTTTTAGAAGCAAGGAAGTCAAAATCGTGAACGAACCTATTTCTCTCCAAGAATTTAGCCTGTTGCGCGGCCAACTCGAGTCGAAGGCAACGATTATCGCCGTGGGTGGCGGAAAGGGCGGCGTGGGGAAATCATTTTTTTCTTCTTCTCTCGCAATATTTTTGGGTCACCTTGGTCACAAGACTTTGCTTGTTGATATGGATCTTGGCGCCGGAAATGTGCACACCTGTTTAGGCGAAGGTCTTCCTGCAGTAGGCATCAACGAATTTTTGCGGAATCCAAATTTAAAACTCGAAGACGTTAAGAGCTCAACCAAACTTCCAAATCTTGATATCATCACCGGCTGCTCTGAGGTTTTTGATACAGCAGCCATCACCGATGACCAAAAGTCGCGGTTAATGTCGGCTCTTTACGCTTATCCCAGTGAATTTATCGTGCTCGATTTGAGTGCTGGAACTCATCAGTCCACTCTTGATTTCTTTTTGATGGCGCAACGACGCATCGTGGTTGTGACGCCAGAGCCTTCGAGCATCGAAAATGCTTACCGATTTATGAAGGCTAGTTTTTATCGCAAGCTTAAGCGCTTCGAATTTCAACTGCAACTTGGCACATTGACCGATGATCTTATGACTGAGCGTCAACAGCTTGGGATTCGTAGTCCTGGAGATTTATTACGCGCAATCGAAAAGCGTGCACCACAGGGCGGCGAACGTTTGCGAAACGTGATGGACGATTTGCAATTCGAAATCATATTAAATCAGTCGCGAAGTTTGGCCGACGTCGAGTTAGGTCCACACATTAAAAGTGTTTGTCATAAGTATTTTGGAGTTCCTTGCCATCTTATGGGTCACATAGAGTATGATAATGCTGTCTGGCAGTCGCTGCGCAAAAAGCGACCGTTAGTTATCGAATACCCTTATAGCCGTTTGTATGCGCAACTTTTATCGGTTGCTCGACGAATCGCAGGATCCCGCTACAAAGCGAAAGCAGGATAAAAGAAGAAGGCAGAAATGAAAAGTGAGCGCTTCGAACAACAAACCTATTACGACATTTTAGAAGTGCCCAATACGGCAGCCCCTCAAGAAATTCACGCCGCCTATCAACGCGCAAAACAAACTTACTCAACCGAAAGCCCCGCCCTTTACACCATGTTCACACAAGAAGAAGCCAAGGCTTTGATTGTGCTGATCGAAGAGGCTTATCTCACGCTGAGCAATCAAGCGCGGCGAAAACTCTACGACCAAAAATTGGTGAATCGAAGCCAACAGGATCTCCCCGATTTCAAAGTGGCCGAAGTGATTGCACCTCAACGTCCAGTGGCAGCGGGAACCCCAAGCGGAATGGGCAAAACAAAATTTGGTCTTTATCCATTACGACCTGAGATGGAAAAAGAAATCACAGAGTGCACAGAATTTGATGGTCCATTTATAAAAAAAGTGCGCTCTTACAAAAAAATAACTCTTGAGCAAATGTGCGATGAAACTCGCATCAACAAGCCTTATTTAGTGGCTCTCGAAAATAATGATTTCAAACAACTGCCTGCACCCGTTTTTGTTCGTGGTTTTGTAATACAGCTTGCAAGATTGATGGGCGTTAACGAAAAAAAAATGACCGACAGCTATATTCAAATGATGAAAAAGGCACTTAACATCTCGTGAAATTTGAAGTCCCAGCGGCTTGCGTGGGGCTCCGTTTAGACAAAGCCCTCTCTCATGATCAAACTATCTCAACCCGCTCACGTGCCGAAAAATTAATTGCCCAAGGTCGTGTGACCTTGAATGGTTTGGTTTTAAGGTCATCTTACAAATGCCGCACTGGAGATGTTTACCACATCGATTGGCCGCTTCCGGTCTCAAGTGAACTCACCCCCTGGGATTTTAAACTCGATGTGGTCTTTGAAGACAATGAATTGTTGGTAATCGAAAAACCCTCGGGACTCGTAGTCCACCCCTCTCACGGCCATTCGGAACATACGCTGGTGCATGCTTTGCTGTTTCACACCAAAAATCTTTCGATGGGTTTTAACGAGCTTAGGCCCGGCATTGTTCATCGATTGGATAAAGACACTTCGGGCTTACTCGTCATCGCAAAAACCGATCATGCTCATAAGGCCTTGGCCGAACAGTTCAAGGCCCACACCGTAAAGCGGCGCTACTGGGCCATTGTTCACAGCACTCCTCGATTAGCGAGCGGAGTCATCACAACTTTTTTAAATCGCCACCCCTCCGATCGCAAAAAATATGCATCCAGTACCAAGGGCAAAAAAGCGGTGACCCACTACCGCGTTTTGAAAACTCACGGTGCATTCTCACTATTGGAATGTCGGCTCGAAACAGGCCGCACTCATCAAATTCGGGTTCATCTTTCTGAGATGGGGCATCCGCTAGTTGGCGATGTGATCTATGGACGAAAAGAAAAGTTTAAATCGCGATTGGGTCTTCACGCCTTCGAGCTGGGATTTGAGCATCCTTTGAGTGGTGAGGGGATGAATTTCAAATCGCAGTGGCCAAAGGATCTTGAGCAGTGGGAGCAATTTCATGTTTGAGGTTTTTAAAAACTATCATTTATTGAGATTGGATTCGTGCCTCTATTTTTTTGGCAATCGCTTTTTTGATCGCGGAGATCTTGATCGCGAATTTCCTTTGTTGCGATTTTCTTGGCTCAAACAAATTCATAGTGATCTTGCGGTTGAAGCTTCGGATGGCTTTGCGGCTGATGCTCACTATACTTTTGAGCCTCGGCTTGGACTTGTGATCCAAACTGCCGATTGTGTTCCGATTCTCCTTTATCGTGAAGGATGCGTGGCCAGTGTCCATGCGGGCTGGCGTGGGATTGCCTCAAATATTATTGCAAAAACAATTTTGCCGCTCGGACTTGGTGATTGGACTGCGGTGATTGGCCCACACATTCACAACTACGAAGTGGGCCAAGAAATTTTGCCGCAACTGGTGGGTGATTTGACGGCGGCAGTGTCTCCCCATCCTCATCCGGGCAAAGCTCTTGTGAATTTGTCGATGCTGGTGCGTCGCCAACTGGCGGCTTGTGGTGTGGAGCGAATTGAAGAACTGGACCTTGATACTTATTCTGGAGAAGACCAAGCTTCGTACCGCCGCACCGGGGGTCCGGTACGACAGTTGAGTTTTGTGGCGCGACTCGATTAGAAGTTAGATTCGTGATCGAATTAAACGAAATCCAACCGTGGGATAATAATAATTTGGTGGTTTACTAGATATTGCAGCCGATCGTAAATCGAGTGCGGCATCTTGGTAGGAGCCCCCACGCGTCCCCGTGGTGTAAACGATATCTTTTTCTTTTTCAGGCGCAATGACTTTGGGACGCACGGTTTGGGTCCATTGAGCAACATTCCCATATATGTCGAACATACCAAAAGGATTATTGTCTTTTTTAGCAACAGGATGAGTGTGATTGTCTGAATTGGCATTGTACCAGGCGTATTGATCAAGCTTGCTTCGATCGTCTCCAAAGAAATATGCGGTTTGAGTTCCTCCACGTGCCGCAGATTCCCACTCTTCATCACTTGGTAATCGATATTGATATTTTAGATCTTGAGAATTTAATTTCGTTATAAAATCTTGAACTTGATTCCAAGAAACTGTTTCTACAGGAAGACTTGGGCAGATGCCGACTCCATCTCTCACCGCATAAGTTTCAGGGCAATTTTTAGGCTTTGAAAAATATGAGGGATTTGTTCCCATGATTGACCACCACTGATATTGGGTCACTGCAGTTGAACCCATTTCAAAGGCCTTTAATATTGTCACATCAAATTGATTTTCGTTATTCCTTCGACCAAGTTCGGTCTTTGGACTACCAACAGTAAAGCTGCCGGCAGGAATCAAAAATGTGCCCATTTCAAGGTTGTTCTGTGACAGATAGCTCCGAAGAATTTGATAAGCGATGGAGTCGGAGGCATCTGAAAACTTGTAATTTGTGATTTCCTCTTTGCCGATAACGTTATCAACAAGCTTGTCAATCGACTCATTCATTGACGAGATGAATTCCTCTCCAGGAGAGGCACGATCAATTTTTTCAACAAGTGTTTTGAATTCCTCCACATCCATATTTTGTGCTGCACAATCGTTTTTGACTGAAACTGTTCCACAATAAAAATTAATAAACCTTAAAATTTTATCTTTTTCTTTTTGAAGCTGAACCAAATTAAATCGCTGATCCTGATTGTTGATCGCCTCCTTATACTTGTTCAATTTCGACCTCTCATACGCGCTAACTAAAGGAAAGTTTTGCATATAGAGAGAGTCTTTCAACCGCTTTTTGAATTGTTCTACCGGCACCTCAACTGCGTGTGTTCCATTAATTGGGGTGCAATCCTCTTGCATTTGCACCACCGAATAAGGCTCACATTGTTTGATAATAATATTATCGTTTAGCTTAAAAAAGAAAATCACATTACCTTTGGGTTCGATAAGTGCAATGGATGCTTTCTTGATATTGCGATCGGTTGCCCGCGGAAGCGCAAATGAAGAAAACGATGCAAGGTTGCGCTGTGCTCTTACATTATCTGCCACGCGATGGGTTGAGGAACAGCCAACAAAAATTAAACAAAATATGACAAGTCTAAACATATTTATTTAGTTATCCTTTGAAGGGGTAAAGCCAGATTTCAAATCACTCATCGTTCATTTGCAACTAGACCTTGATACTTTTTGGGGCAGACAGTTGAGTTTTAAGGCGCGACTCGATTAGAATAAGCATCATGCGACAACTCCAATGGGCTTTGACTTCTTTGGCGATCCTTAGTTTGTGTATGGTGCTTCACCCAGGACTTCGCGGCTTTGCCCGCTCGAAGATCTTTCGCCCCCATCGCAAACTCCTCTCGATGGTGAGCGGCGATGTTTTTCATAATGGCTCAACAGCTTCTGTTTATAAAGTTCAAACCGAACAAGGTTTATTTATCGAAGTTTATGGGCACGATCGCCTGCTCTCGCGTTTGCCACTGCCCCACGCCCGAAACGGATTCTACAATTTTGCAGGCAAAATTTCCGATCTTGCATTGCAAGACAACAATGGTGAATTGGAAATCGTTGCTCCTACTTATGATGAGCATCTTGTGCCCCGTCTTAATATCTTTCATTATAGCCCCCAACGCGCGCGGATTGAACCTGTGGAGAGCGGGCTTTAGCTCGTGGCGATCCAGTTGCAGGTCTAAATCCTAGCGCAGACAAAAACTGTCAAAGCAAGAATCAGACTTGTCTCTCTGATTTATTCGATACATCTGTGGTGGGCACGATGATGGCCAGCGCATAATATCGTAAGGTTGTCTTCCTCATGGGTGCCACCTTTTGATTGTGGAATAATGTGATGGATATCAAGGTGGCGACGTTGAGCACATCGTTCGCCTTTCTCATCGACATGACTGCATTGACTATTGAATTTGTGATGGACTTTTCGCTTAAGATTAATGGTTAACTTTATCGTGCCCGCAGATTTTTGGCGAATCGGTTTTTCTAATGGGTCAAGCTTTTGATGAAGCTCCTTAAGTGCCGCCAGATGAACATCAGCGATTGAAGCCGGGCGTTTCAATTTTTGACTTAAGAGATCTTGTGTTCGTTCAAGCATCGCAAATTCTTCCTGGGTCATTGAATATGAAATCACGACTCTCAACGTATCACCCGCCTTTTGATATCGTGCCCGCTCAGGAATGACTTTTTCGGGTTGGACCTTTGCAATCTCTTTTTCGAGATGGCGTTTAGTCCCTTTGGCCACATTGACCCAGTGATCGACATTTTCTTTGTTAACCACAGCGGTAATTCGATTCACTTTTGAAAGCGACAGCTCCTCCGATTCCATTTTTAATTTAAGCTCGGGGAGTTCAGTAAATTTTTTTGCAATTTTATTTACGATACTCGCCATCTCTTCCGACAGCTTCAGTTCCTTAGTTGAGTATTCAAACAATGATCGACAGCCGTACTGAGAAAAGGTTTTATTTTTCCAAACGAGTTCCAAAGCATTGAGCAATTCCATTTCGGTTTGACGATGAGCCGTGGCGGCGCTAACTGCATTGCGATGAATTTTTAGATGATCCATAAATATCTCCTATTTAGGAGGAGTGTATCATGGCTTTTTAAAAACCAGATTTACATGATTGTTAGACGCAAACCTCATTGCCGAAGTTTGTTGGGTTTTTTGGCCTACAATTCATCTTCAATGATCAGCGCAAATAAAAAAGTATTTTGCTTCTTAAAATTCGAATGTAGGCCATCAAAGGCTGCAACAAAATGTGTCAATAAGAAATCAAAATAAAATACACGCAAACAGGCGGGCACGATACACCGTCAACCTGGTACTCAACTCAGAATTAAAAAAAAAGCATCTCGACAGTGCATTCGAAACACTTGAAGAAATTTACGGCACGATAAACCCATTAAGCTCCAAAGCTCCCTACGCGGGCACGACTAACCAGCCACCGATGACAATTTTTGTTAACCCGGTGGCAGCTACAACTTAAACCCAACTACCTTCGTCCACATCCAGCCAAAGTGACAAAAATAGGCCTCAGCATTCTTTTTTTTTCAACCCACTTGTGAAGTCTCTTAACCGAAAGTAGAATCCCGATATGAAATCAATATCTTTAGCTCTTGCCACAATCGTTCTTTCAGCCTGCAGCGGTGGCGGTAACGCCCTTTATGTTGCGGGTACTCAGTGTGCTCTTAACGAAAAAAGTTTTTATGATCCGCTTCCGGTGGATGTTAAAGATGCGAAGGTGATGAGTGTTTCGTCTTCTGGCTTGACCGAACTCGAGCCTGGTACCTACAGCTATGTCGGCGCCGAAGCGGTCTTTTCTCAAAAGCTTGAGGCTGATCCACGTGATCCAAACAAAAATCCAAAAGATTTAATTGTTCATGTTCGTGAAAGTAAACCACTTGGGGCGACCGAAGGATTTCAAGACCGTGTGTGTGTGCGCAACATCACTTACGCTCCTCGTAATATCACTAGCAAAATTCGGGTGATCAGCGACATTCTGGTGTCGGATCGTAAAGAAGTGACCTTTAAAACCAAAGAACTCGGTTTTGAGATTACTCCTGAAAAATTGAATCCTGTGTTTGGTGAAACTCTGAATAAAGATTTTGTGAAGAGTTCCCGCGCTATGGATTCGCGAATCACTGAATACAATATCTACCAATTGGATCCGACCGATAAAAATAAATTTGAAATTCGTGGACGCAAGTTCGAAGCGGGTCGACGGGTTGAGTTTTCGGTTCAACTGTTAAAGCACTAAATCTCAAAATGAATGATCAGCGGGCTAATATAATATTGACCAAAGCGATCATAGTCTAAATAGATCGACGAATAATTTACGGTTGCTTGATACCAATGATAACGAATGCTTAAGCCACTTCCCCAGCGGAAGGGCTTAAGATGTTCATAGACGTCGCTTGCGAAATTGTATCCGCCGTAAACATCTGCCGCAAAAATTCCCGAAACAAAACTAAAGCGCGTGATAAATGACGACATCACCGCACTGCGAACCACATAATTCATCCACAACAGTTGTGGATCTAGAATCACACCCGCTCCCAATGTAATGGTAGGCGAATTCAGATGCAGCAAGGCTCCAAAGCGTGTGAGCTCATTGGGTGAGCCGACAAGATTGTGAATCTCATCGTGCACCGCTGCCCCGCCGTAGTTGCCAAAACTTTCGAGACCTCCGCCAAGTTCAAATTTTAAGGATTCGATTTGATATGAAAAGTCGATTCGGCCTTCGAGCTCATCGGCATATAAACCCTGAATCGGAAAAATTTCTTGATTGCGAAAATGGGTTTTGATCACGGGCGTAAACAATCTGCGATTGAGACTAAGAACTTTGGTCCACGATGATGTTTTGGGAAAAAAATAACTGATGCTCGTGCTGCCGGTCATCAGCTTGTCGGTGCTTCCTAAGTAATCATCATTTAAGACGCCAATCGAAATGCCTTCCGAGTTTAAATAAAAATTGCCGGGATCGCCAACCGCGGTGCTTGGCGTGTTGGAATAATCAAAAGGCAATGCCTGACAGAGCGCCAAAAATAAAAAAATGATCAATCTAAACTCTTTCGGTTATTGGGTGGTGCGTTTGTTGAGATCACGCCAAGATTTGCCCACCCGAGCAGCAGGATCAATCTGAAATTTTCGAACCGCAGAGGAATGATCGGCATAGGTTTTTGAAAAAACATGGGTGCCATCATTGCGGCTTACAAAATATAAAAAGTCCGAAGTGGCGGGGTGCAAAACCGCATTAAGGGCTTGGCGGCCTGGATTCGAGATCGGTCCAATCGGTAACGCCTTTACCGTGTAGGTGTTAAAGGGTGTGGGCCTTAAAATATCGGCGTGATGAATATTTTCGACCGGCTTTCCTGATTCTTCCATCATACCGTAAATAATGGTGGGGTCGCTTTGCAATTTCATACCTAAACGAAGTCTATTTATAAATATTGAGGCGATCAAAGGCCGTTCTTCGGGTGCTCCGGTTTCTTTTTCGACAACACTTGCAAGGGTCACCAACTGTGCTCGGGTCCATGGAATCTTTTGATTCGCAGTCAGCTCAGAGTAAACGCGCATAAAGTTTTTAACCATCAATGTGATCAACTCAGGAGCGGTTGCAAACTTTGTGATCATATAGGTTTCGGGATAAAGATATCCTTCGAGGCTTTGGGCTGATTCACCAAGCAAACTTTTGATCAGTTGCGGGTCTTTGCTGGCATTTAAAAATTGGGCTCGGGTTCCATAATTTTGGGCTTCAAATTCGGCTGCGATATCATATTTGTTGTAACCCTCGGGTACGATAAAAGGCCGAGTAATACTTTTGCCGCTTGAAAGGACCGACAAGATTTCGAGGGGTCGCATGTTTTGGGCAATGCCATATTCCCCGCGCTTGATTTTAACACCGGTCAAACGGGCTAAAAAATAAAACTGGGTGGAATTTGAAATCAGATTTTTTTTGAATAGGGCTTCGGCCACACCTCTTGTGGACGTATGAAGCGGAACTTCGAAGCTGACCGATTGCGAGTCCGACCCCGCGCTTGAAAATATAAATTTAAAAGCTAATCCCGAGAAACACAAAATCAAAAAGGTAAATATCAAAAGGATATATTTCATTTAAAAATTCTCTCTATTTAAACCGGGCAAAAGGGCTTCGGGGTTATAGGGCTGCTCGTCTTCGAGACTTGCAACTGGGATCGTACAATATTGGATTGCGAAATGGGCCGATGGTCGATCGTTTCCTGATTTGAGTAGCCCACCAAATGGCAATTTTGAACTTGCACCGTTTGTGGTGCGATTCAAATTTACCAATCCAACTTTGGCGTCGAGTAAACTCTTTTTGTAGAGTTCTTTTTGTTTGGTAAATAAAGCCATCACCAGTCCAAAACCAGAAGAATTGTTAATCGATAAGGCCTCAT
The DNA here is from genome assembly GCA_965199825.1 of Bdellovibrionales bacterium. Classification (GTDB taxonomy): domain Bacteria; phylum Bdellovibrionota; class Bdellovibrionia; order Bdellovibrionales; family UBA1609; genus CBDATP01. The sequence continues at coordinate 879,766 of OZ241329.1, forward strand.
CAAAATCTGATACTTTATAGACCGCCACATTCGGACCAAAGATTTCGCTTTTTTGATAAACCGATTTTTCGCTCGGCTTTGTAACCAAATGAATACTTGGAGTGACATAATGACCTTGATGCGAAAGCTCGAGCACTTTGCCGCGCATCAAACTCTCGGCCCCCTCACGCCGAGCAATCTCTTGAAAGCGCAAATATTTTTCTACCGCATCGGCCGAAATCAATGGCCCCATAAACACATCATTTTTCCAGTGACCAATTGATATTTTTTTTGCAGCCTGATGAAACTTATCAAGAAATTGATCATACACTTTTTCGTGTAAAATAATTCGACTCGTACCCGAGCATCGCTGACCCGTAGTCAAAAAGGATCCAATCAAAGTTTCATAGACCGCTTTGGAGATTTCGCAATCCTCCCAAATGATCGATGCATTTTTGCCGCCCATTTCGAGAGCCAAAATCTTGCCGAAGTGAGTGAGAGTGTCTTGCTTTATTTTAAGACCCACCTCATAGGAACCTGTAAACAAAATTCCATCGACCTGTTCATGAACACTGAGCCGTTTTCCGGTTTCGGCTTGGCCTTGCACCATATTAAAAACGCCACTGGGCAGTTCGGCTTTTTGATAAAGCTCTGCCATAAACTGCCCAACAGCTGGAGTTTTGTCAGAGGGTTTAAAGATCACGGTGTTGCCCGCAGCAAGTGCAGGAATGATATGACCGTTGGGCAAATGACCCGGAAAATTAAATGGTCCAAGTACCGCCATCACACCGCGCGGCTTAAAGCGAGTGTAGCCTGTTACACCTGGAATCGCATTTTCGATTCGCTCTTCGGCAATCAGCTTTAACGAATGGTTCAAGGTGATGTCGATTTTTGCGATCATCGCTTTGACTTCGGTTTTTGCTTCCCACAACGGTTTGCCCGTTTCGCGCGAAATGATTTCGGCATACTGAGATTCATGATCTTGAAAAACTTTGCCAAGTTTTTTTAAGTGAGCACTGCGCTCGTCTTGTGACAGATGACTCCAAGATTTAAAAGCGGCACGTGCTGCAAAACAGGCTTGATCCACATGAGAAAATTGCACGCTCCCATCGAACACCGTATCCTTGAGATCGGCAGGAGATTCGATTGATAAATCGTGATCTGGATTTTCGGGAAGTACAAAACGGCCATCAATAAAATCACCGAGAAAAGAAACGGGCATGTCGAGGCTCCTTTCTCACATCTTAAGGGCCTTTTAGCTTAAGGGAGAAATAAAAACTTCTTCACCATCAGACAAATCCAAAAGATTCCACGCTTGGTCTGGGACCGTGAGCTCATGGCCCGAAATATGGTACGCGGTGCACGCACAACGAAATTGCTGGTCGCGACAAATACTGACAAGCGCCATTCCACGAAATGCAGCATCTTGTTTTCGTGCCTTTAGTTTTCGGCCTTTTTTAATTGTTGCCACTTCACGCATTTCGCATCCGATATGGGGGCCACCATCAAAGGGATCGACCTCTTCCTTGTATCGAAATCCAATTTTATTGAGCAAATGCATTGCGGCCTGAGTCTCTTCGCCCACCCGACCTAAAACAAGTCGAGCTTTGCTGTCGAGCAAACAGAGATAAATATCTTCTTCAGGAAAAAGACTTTGGATAAATTGATTATTTTGCGACGAAATTTGATCGGCTTCTTTGTAAGGCATGCCGGTAAATCGACGCCCCAAAGATTCCCAAAATTCACTTCGGCCTTCATCTGTTAATGGAGGTGCAAGCTCTGCATGAGCCTCGTTTTCGAATCGATCGAAATTTGCGGCCACATAACAAAAGCGCGAGAGGCTAATGACCCTTCCCAATTTTTCGGGGCGACGTCGATAGCCACGATCAAGCACCAATCCGCCAAATTCGGTGGGTCCATCTGAATTAATATTTAATCGCAAGATTTGATGGATAAATCCCACACCCAAATCTCGTGAGAAACGTTCTTTTTTTAAAACCTTGAAACTGTAATTAGGTGATCCGGCTGTTCCGTTTTTGGCAAGGATCATTGCCGACCCCGCAACAAAACTATTTTCAACATCTTCTAAAACAAATAAATATTCAGCGTCTTCTTTTGCAAGTTCACCGTTAAAACTGGCCACACTTTTTTCGAGTTTGCGCGACAGAATACTTTTATCGGCAGGCAAATTCAAAAGGGTAAACTGCCGAGCCAGATCATAAAGTTGACCAAGATCATCAAGCTGAGCATTTCGCACTACAAAATTCATATACAAAATCTTTCTATAGCGTGCCGATAAAAGTCGGTGGCTTGTTGAAGTTCACTTAACAAAACACGCTCATTCGGTTCGTGAGAATTTCCAAAACTTGTTCCAGGCCCAAAGGCCACACACTCAATGCCTGCTCGACTGAACACGCTGGATTCGGTTGTCGTATTTAAAGCACAAACCTCGGTGGGAAGCCCCATTTTTTTTGATATTGTTTTAAGGGCTTGAGCAAATTCCGAATCTTGATTCAAAGCAAAAGGCCTTTTTAAATCTTTTAAAGCAAAGTTTGCACCTTGCTCAGAGCAGGCCGCCTCAAGTTGCTTCATCCAATTTTCATAAACTTCTTGCGGGACCGAGGGCGGAAATCGGCAGGATCCCAAAATCGAGATGTGGTCTTCAAAGGTGCGAATCATACCTATGTTCATTGTGGCAAGGGGTTGCTCAAATTGTTGTGCCGGATAATTTTTAAAATCGGCTTCACACACACGAATCGCATCGAGCAGCGCTTTAATTTTTGGAACGATCGAATCTCTAAAACCACCCGCAATATCAATCTCCAAAAATGCGGTGCTTGGAACCGTATTAAAACTGACCCCGCCATTGAGATCCATAATCCCCACGCTCTCAGGAAGCTGACTTAAGTACTCCAACATTTTGATGATGGCATTGTCGCCCATTCCCGGAGCACCTGAAAGTGCCGATCTCCCATGAAACATTTTGCTCTGGGTGGTGACACTTTCCATCACGTCGTGATTTTTGCGATATTCTTTTTCCTCATCAGAAAATGGAAGAGTCACTTCGACAACCGCTGTGCCTTGACCCTCGAGCACCAATCGCAGTTCGGTGGGCTCGCCAATCAAAGCCTTTTTTGCATGGATCAAATTTTTGCGGAGAAGTTTTTGTGCGCCCGTCATTGCCGATTGCGCCCCGAATGTTGCGACCAAAACAAAAGGGCACCTCATCGGTTGACCCAAAAATTGTTTTGCCGCCTCAAGCTTACATAAAAAATCCAATTTTGAGTCGGCCGATCCTAAACCGTAAATCACATCGCCATAAATACTGGCGTTAAACGGATTACTTTGAGTTTTGGTCCACAATGCAAAGGGCCCAGGCTCCACCGAATCCAAATGGGTTTGGAGCAAGAATTCATTTTGGGATTTTGGACCAGGCCGAACAATAAGATTTGCGTCGGTTAAACCCTTTGAAGTCTCGGTGTGGACTTCTGTTTTAAATCCCATTTCGTTTGCGAGCGAAGCTAAATAATTCACAGCTTCTAAACATGTTTGTGAGGGAGATGAATCCTTGGCAATCAGCTCACGACAACTCTCCCAAAAACTCAAGCCAGCTCCAATAAAGATTTTTCGATAATCGATGCGGCCACTTCAATATCTTTTTGGGTTGCAACCGCAGGAATCAAAAAGCGGATGCGATAAGGATCATGTCCACAACCAAAAGCGATCAACCCATTTTTAAATAATGTTTTTTGAAATTTATTTTGTGTTTCTTTTGATCCATCCAAAGGGGTAAAGGCCATCATCAATCCCATGCCTTCGCACTCTTTGATTAATCCTTTGCAAGTGGTGTTGGCGAGATGATTGATCGCTTTTAAAAATCCATTATGGATCGCCATGACTTTTCCATCTGCACCCATGTAGCCTTGATGATCGAGAATATTTAAAATTTCTAATCCGGCATTTAATGAAACCGACGAGCCAGAAAATGTTCCGGCAATCAAACCTGGAGCTGGATTCATCGCCTCGGTATAAAGTGTCGCTCCATTTTGTGCCGTTTTTGCGATGGTACAAATATCAACATATTCACCAAACCCTAAAGTTTCGTAGGCAAAAAAGTTTCCGGTGCGGCTAAAGGTTTGAACCTCATCGGCCCAAATCGGAATTTTATGTTCACGCGCAAGCTCTAAGAGAGGAATAAAGTATTCGCGCGGTGCCACCCGAAATCCGCCCTCACCTTGCATGGGCTCAAAAGTAAAAGTGCAGATCTCATTTTCGGCAATGTGTTGGCGCATAATTTCTAGGGCTTTTTCGCTACTGCGCGCATCGGCCTTTTTGTAAAATGGCAATCGCAAAACTTCGTTATAGTTGGGTAAGCCCACTTTAAAATCTGGATTGTCGGTGATCTCGGCCATCATGGTAGAGCGGCCCGCAAAGGCCGAACTCATCGCAAGTATCTTTCGGGCAGGAGTCGTTTTTTGGCGACAAATTTTAAGCGCATTCTCGTTTGCCATTGATCCACATGTGGCAAGCCATGCGTGTCGCATTCGCGAATTTCGTGAGGCAAGCTCGACCAATTTTTGGGTAAACAAAATATATTCTTTGTTGGGCTGCAGATTTCCCTGCATCACCACGTCTTGAAGTGCACCTTGCAAACTTGCGGCAAGGACTTGGGGGTGAGAGTGACCAAGAATATGTATTCCGATGCCATTAATAAAATCGAGTTTTACACTTCCATCTTCGAGTTCAACATAGGCACCATGACCGATTCCGGAACCCACATAGTCGTAGTACAAGGGCCTTCCCCGAGCGGCCGCAATATTTTTGAGCTCGGCTTCCATCGAGGTTTTTGAGGGTTGAGGATGATTTAAGTTTTCACCTAATTTTTGAACCTCTGCCAAAATCTCGTCGATTAATTTTTTAATCTTTGGTGAACTTTTTAATTGTGAACCAATCATATTCAAAACCCTTTCTGATTTTTAGAGACTTGTCCCTAGACAGACTGAAAGCATCTCTCATAGACTCGTGTACTTATGAGATTCTACTTACTCTTTGCATCGATACTAGCACTCTTGCCTTTATGCGTGCAGGGACAAACTGCCAATTTTGCACAAGGCGTTTCGCAGTTGGAAAGTTCGCACTTTGCCGAGGCCCAAGTCGAGTTTCAAAAAGCGCTTGATCAGCAGCCCAATAACCCAAAGATCTTATTTAACTTGGGACTTTCGTTTTTTAAACAGAACAAAAAATCTTTGGCCGCATCCTATTGGCGCAAAGCATTAGCTCAGCAACCCAATTTAAAAGAGGCCAAAAAAGGGATGACTCTTTTAGAAAAAGATTTGGTTCCCCCAACAGACGAACTCAGCTTTTTTATGCAAGCTCAGACATCCACAGTCTCAATCCCTTGGCCGCTCATATTCACCGTGGCACTTTTGGTTTTTAATCTTTTAGGATATTTTGGATTTAAAAAAAATGTTTTGGCGGTTTGGCTCTTGGCAGCAGCACTCCTGATTGTGATTGCAGTGGGAAGTTTAAAATATCTCGACAGCCAGATTCCACGTGCAACCGTAATCGAAAACCAAAAACTAAAAGCGGGACCAGATGCCAATGCTCCCGAAGTTTTGGATGTGCTCGAGACTCAAGAGGTTGTGATTTTGCAAAAGCATGAGGATTGGATTCAAATCAAGATCGGCAATGACACCTTCGGATGGTTACCAAAATCATCTTTGATACAAACAATGGGGCCATCACAATGGTAAAATCGATTTGGATCAATCTTTTTCACCGCGATAAAAAAGAAAACGAATTTTTAACCGCGCTCAAGGAATCTTACCTATTTTCAGAACTCAACGCGAGCGAACTTCATTTTTTAAAAGAGATGGTTCATGTGCGCACCTATCGACCAGGCGAGAGTATTTTTCGCCAAGGTGAACTCGGTCTTGGAATGTACATTATCCATCGCGGTGCGGTTGATATTTTTGTTGAAGATTTGCAAGTCGAAGACCCGCTCCAACGCTCACTGCTTGTCACCAGATTATTGAGCGGTGATTTTTTTGGCGAGTCGTCATTGGTCGATGATATTGGGCGACGAACCGCCTCTGCCAACGCGGTGGATGAGTGCACATTGGTGGGATTTTTTAAACCCGATCTGCTAGAAATTGTGGCGCGCAATCCTGTGACCGGAAATAAAATTTTATTAAAACTTGCCCAAGTCTTATCGCGGAGACTCAAAGAAACCGCCGATCGGGTCAGCGAACTCAAACGTGAAATGAAAAACATGAAGGTTGTCTAAGTGACAATAGGTCTAAAGGCTTTACGTCTCAAACGACTCAGTCAAATTCGGTTAGCATTATTTTTAATTTTATTAATGCTAAGTTTTGCTTTTATTTTTTTGGTCGACAATATGTTGGTCTCGCTGATTTTGGCCTTTGTCACAACTTACCTTCTTGGTCCTTGGGTCAATGCATTTGAGCGAGGCGGCCTTCCCCGCGGACTTGCAACCACTCTCGTATTTTTATTTATAAGCATTTTATTATTTTTGGCAGGCCTGACTTTGTTCCCGATGCTGCTGGATCAGATGTCGGGATTAAAAACCGAACTGCCTAAATACTGGGAAGGTCTTAATCGCCTGACCGTGACCATCGAAGATCGCCTGCATGTGCTCCCCATTGCGCCGATTGATATGAGTGGCCGACTGCAGCGTTTTTTAAGTCAGTGGACCGAAGGTTTTTTTTCGACCTTACCCAATATGCTGTCGCGCCTCATGACCGTTTTATTTTTGGTGCCGCTCCTGTCATTTTTTATGATCAAAGATGGCCGCAGTCTCACTCGCGGAATGATGGTCTTAGTCCCTAACGGAGTTTTTGAATTGTGTTTGACCCTGTACCATCAAATCAACGGTCAGTTGGGTCAGTTCGTTCGCGCTCGCTTGCTTGAAGCTTTGATTGTCGGCTTGGTGTGTTGGATCGGTTTACTGGTGATTCAATTTCCCTACGCCTTCTTATTTGGATTTTTGGCAGGTATTGCCAATCTCATTCCTTACATTGGCCCGATTCTGGGGGCTGTCCCTCCGCTCGCACTTGCGGCGATTCATGGCTTGAGTTCGCTCGAAATATTTGTTGTGGCGATGATCTATTTGGTGGCTCAGCTCGTGGATATTTTGTTTATTATTCCATTTGTTGTTGCCCGAATCGTAAATCTTCATCCTTTGGTTGTGATTTTATCTATTTTGGTCGGCGCTCAAACCATGGGGATTTTGGGAATGCTGATCTCAATTCCGATGGCGAGCGTGCTGAAAGTCACAAGCAGCGCGGTTTATCAGTATCTTGTGGATCATTGACTTTTAAATCGCTTAAAACTTACACTCGCCTGATGTTCAAAGGCTTTGTTGTTTCGCTTTTATTGTTGTTAACCGCTTGTGGATCGACGGCTAAAATCGATCCCGGAACGGCCGAGGGCGCATTTGCCTTGGGCGAAAAATACGAAAAAGATGAGCGCTTTGAAGAAGCCTTGGCTCAATTTAGCCAGGTTAAAAATAAGCATCCCTATTCGCATTTTGCGATCGAAGCTAAACTCAAGATTGCACAGATTCATTTCGATCGCGAAGATTGGATCGAAGCCCAAAATGCCTATCAGGTTTTTAAAGAGATGCATCCCCGTCACCCTAAATCCGATTTTGTGACCTTTCGATTGGCCATGTGCTATTTAAAGCAGCTGCCTGCAACCATCGATCGCGACCTTGCGGTTTCAGAAAAAGCGGTCACTTACTTTGACGAGACCATTCAGTCGTTTCCTGAAAGCGAATTTGTGGCTCAGGCTAAAGAGTATCGTGAAAAAACACTTCGCATGCTTGCCGACAAGGAAGACTATGTTGGCAATTTTTATTTTATTCATGAGCAGTACGATAGCGCCTTAGGACGCTACGAAGAACTGCTCGAAAAATATGCCGGCTTAGGACTTGATGAAAAAGCTCTTTACCGCGCAAGCTATAGCGCAATGAAAAGTGATGATTTACCTAAAGCAAAATTTTACTATCAAAAATTGGTGGGCATATACCCTCAATCGGAGAGTGCAAAAAAATTAGGTGGAGAAATCAGTCATGATCTCAAATAAAACCGAATCAGATCTTTTGATTTCGGCTCGCGAGCACTTTCGCGAAAGCAAATACTCTTTAGCTGAACCTTTACTGAACCAAATGATTTTGCAAAACGAAAAGACCTCCGAGGTCTTTCACATGCTCGGCACTATTTATTATGATCAGGGAAAATTTAATAAGGCGATCAAAGCATTTCAACGAGCGCTTGAACTTGACCCCTTGTTTACCGACGCGAGTGTGGGTTTAAGTATTATTCTTAATGATCTTGGCCGCTACGATGAAGGTCGAAAAGTTTTTGAAGATGCCCAAGCCCTCCTTGCTCGCAAATCTTCAACCGAAGACACCTACACCAATGAAAAATTGGGGCTCAAACACGACGAGCTTGGAGAAATGTATTATCATAGTGGTCAATTTAATGAAGCCGTCGAGCAGTATCTCAGAGCTTTAAGCCTTTCAAAACGCAAAGCCGAACTGACAATGAAAATTTCTGAGTGCTACATCAAGTTAAGTGAGCACGATAAAGCCCTTAAAGAACTTCGCGATCTTTGCCGCACCTATCCCGATTTTACTGCGGCACGAGTTAAGATCGGCCAGATTTATTACGAGACAGGACATGTTCCCGAAGCGGTTGAAGCTTGGGAATCAGTTCGCCAAGCAGACCCCATGTACAACGAAGCACAACGACTTTTGCGCCAAGCCCAATCTGTTCGCCACACATCGATGATGGAGCCCAACTGATGCATGCTGGTATGATCCCATTTATCACCGAAGCCGAAATTCAAACATTGGTCAGTCAACTGGCTCGCGATATCGAGCGCGATTATGAAAATAAAGAGATCGTGTTGATCTGCCCTCTCAAGGGATCCATTTTATTTTTTGCCGATTTGGTCAGAAAAATAAATTCTCCCGCAATCGTCGACTTCGTTCACGTCAGCTCACCCCGTGGCGAATGTGTGCGGATTTTAAAAGACATCACCGTCGATATTACCGATAAACATGTTTTGATTGTTGAAGAGATCATAGACGCTGGTCGAACTTTGAGTTTTTTAAAAACTCGCCTTCAAGCCTCAAACCCACGATCGGTCAAAATCGTAGCTCTGCTTGATAAGCCTGCACGTCGAGAACTTCCGCTTAAACCCGATTATTGTGGACGGACCATCGATGATCGTTTTGTAATCGGTTATGGACTTGATTCTGAAGAGCGCGGTCGCAATTACCGAAACATTTATAACTTTGCGCAGTAAGTAATGAAAAATCAAAACGGTAGTTTCCTTATCGTTTTTGTTTTTGCACTCTTTATGGTGGCGGTCGGATTTTTTGCGGTTCTTCCCCAAATTTCCCAACCCATCGGTAACTCGATTCAACAACTCAATTACGAAGCCCAAATTAAAATCATCCAGTCCAACATCCTTGGCATGTTGAACAATCCAAGATCATGGAAAAATACCTATTCTGCAGCCAGCAACACAAATCTTCAGCAGTGTTTTTTAACCCCAACTTATCTGTGTCCTTCAGCACCGCTCCCTTTAGTGATTTATGATTCCAATAATATCATTTATTATGACAGCACAAATGCGGGCTATGGATTTAAACTCGATGGAACCGTTTGCACGACTTACACCACCGACCCTACCTGTTTATTTCGCTACAACATCACTTGGAATCCGATGAACTGTGCACCTGCTCCCTCGTGTGGAGTGCCGACTTTGGCGATCAATCTTAATTTTCAGCTCAAACCCGCAAGTGTCCCAATCAATGCCACAAATTATAAATACGTTGTGGTTATCAAGTGACCAATCCACGCGGCATGAGTCTTGTTGAAGTCTTAATTGCCCTAGTGATTTTGAGCATCACAGTGGTGGTTGGCATGATGCAGGTTGAAATCAACTCAAAAGAACTGACCACAAATAATCTTGCGGTCACTCTGCAAAATCTGAGCACCAATTTATCTTCGACAATTTTAAACGATTTAGCTTGGACTTACACTGTGACAGATTCAACCAACTCGTCGATGAGTTGCCTTTCTGGCTATGTGGATTGCTTTGGGCAAACAGGTACATTTCAGCTGAGAGACTCAACAGGAACTGTTTATTTTAACAGTAACGATGCCACCGCCGGATTTTCGATCTCTGGCCAAGCATGTACTGGCTTTAGCGCAACAGGGTCTACGTTATGTCCTATTGGATTGAAATTAAAATGGACTCCCATTTGTATTTCGGGTTCATGCGTGAACCCGATGGTTCAGGTGAGTGGAACATTCACCCTTAATTCCACGGTGAAAGTAAACCAAGTTGCTTTAGCCCGAAGAAATTTTAATGTTTTAAGGCAAAGAGTTTATGGCGGAATTCAAACCACACCGATGACCTTTGGAAATTTTAGTGGCGGCGTGGTTGTCACATCTTCTTCTGTGGCTTCGAGTTCAAATCTTTTGGTTTATCCTGCAGGTACGGGTGTGACTTCGAGTAACCTCGAGCCCAATCAGTTTCTTGATGTGATTTATACTTACGATTTGTCCTACACCAATGGCGCAGCCTCAACCGATGCGGCGAACCAAGCGAATTTTTGTTTTTTTGCCATCGGCGGAAACCCCAACACCGCCCCTTGTATTTATGAGTGGTATCAAAGCAAAGGGAATTGGGTTTTAAGAGCACGTGGTACAATTGTTTATACCGCATCTGCCTCAGACGCTATGACCGCAGGTAATCAATTTGAATTTGGCTGGCAAAATGGGCAGATGACTTTTTATTATCAAAACCATCGCCGCTTTGTTTTTTCTGAAATCTATAGCCTTCCCTTGAGCGTGGCGTTTCATCCTGGGTCGGTTTCTTACAGTCCAACCGGCTTTGCCAACATGGTCTTCAATTTCCTTTAAGTTCTTTAGACCTTGGTCCGATAAGTAAGATGTGGAACGTTTAAAGGAAAATTCAAAGGGTTTTACCCTACTCGAAGTGATCATAGCATTAGGCATCAGCTCTATCGTGATGGTGGCTGCAGTCGACGTCTCATCGTCGATGTTTTCATTCCAAAGCAAAACATCTGCAGAGCAAAAGATCATTGGAATGAAGACCGCCATTTTTCAAAATTTGGTGAGCTCCACTTCTATTCTCAACACGATCAATGATACCCAAAACACCGGAATGATTTGTCTAAGAAATCATACCGATTGCACAGGCGCCGTGACTACCAGTCCAATGCGCATTCGCGATTTTAATAATAATATTTTGTTTGATTCAGCAGCAACCGGAGCAGGCTTTGATCAGAACGGTGCTGTGTGTTCGACTTTTAAAAAATCAGTCGGCTCAGCCAATTGTCCTTTTACTTATAATGTTGCTTGGAAGCCAAACTGCAAAGCGGGCAATCCTTGTATCGATCCGCCACTTCATTTTAGTGCCACCTTTGATTATAAATTTTCGGGCACTAGTGGTTTTTATCTCAACTCTTCAAAATTCAGTATCCAACTCGATATTCAAAATCCAGCAAAGGTAACAAAACCAGTTGTTGGCAGCATGAATTTTTATACCAACGTCAATCAACCAGTAACCGCAAATGTTCTGGCAAGTTCGTGGTCGGGATCCACCAATCCACAACTCAACGTCACCGCGGTTTCGCCCTCAAAAAATGGCGGCACAACCGGAATCAATGGCGATGGCACAGTGACCTACACTCCACCCTCAGCATTTCATGGACTTGATCAATATAATTTTACCGCAACAAATGCGTTTGGGGCTTCGCAAACAGTAACCAATTATGTGCGGGTCATGACTCCTCACACATGGACCGGCAACTCAGGCCTTACCGATTGGAACAATGGCAATAACTGGTGTGGCACTGTCACAGGCGGCGTTTGCCCAGGATCAACCACACCGGTCAACACGGACCTCACCATTTTTGATAACACCTGTTTTCAAAATTGTAGCGCCGATATCAAAACTGCAGCGGTTGCAGCCGGTGTGGAAGTCGATGCGGGCTACGGCGGAATCATTACTCAATACAGTAGCAACAACATTACTGTTGGAGCTCTTGGTTGGAATCAATCTGCAGGACAATTTATTGGATCGACTGCTGGAAACGTCAGTGTTGCAGGCGACTTTGTTTTAAAAAATGCGATCTTTACCGCGCCCGGTGCAACTCTCACTCTGGCCAATGCATTTGGATCATCGGTTAAAGTCGACATGTCCGCAGGAACTTTTAATCACAATAATGGCAACGTGCTTTTTGACAATCAATTGACCCCCCTCCAATTTATTCCCGGATCAAATGTATTTAATAATCTTGGATGGTCTTCGTACGGTGAAGGATCCATCACATCGATGACCGGCACCTTGACTGTTTTAGGAAATTTGGGCGTCGCCCTATATCCCAATCACACCTGTGCCACCGTCAATGGCGGGAGTATTATGGTTGGTGGTAACGTCAATATTAACGGTGATGCGAGTTGCAACTACTCTGGATCAACACCCGTGACTCTCACCGGAAATGCGGCGGGACAAATTGTTACCGGCACCTCTGGTGGTTTAAGTTCATTGACCATTGCTGCGGGCACAAATGCAGTGAAGCTCGTGGGTACAATCACGATCGGAAGTGATGACGGCGCAGTTGGAAATTTCAAATACACTTCAGGGACTCTGAATGTTGGAACCTCAACACTTGTTGCCACAGGTGCAAACAACCCCATCAACATCAACGCAGGAACAAATCATCTTTACAATTTTAGTGTGTATTCAAATGGCGATCGAGGAAATGTCGATCTCGGTGGAAGCACTCTTAATGTTGATAGTCTTTTGACCTTGGCCCAATCACAGTATCATATGGCAATCGGTATTAATAATGGAACAATTGTTTCGGCAGGTGATGTGAATATCGGCGGAGACACCGGCGCATACGGAACCGCCACGGTGAAACTGGTCGGAAAATCAAGTGGTGTTCAAACCGTTACGGGAGTGGCCTCCGGCAATGCGGGTTTTGGAAATCTCACGATTGCTGCTGGATCTAAATCAGTTGTGTTTAAAAATACAATCAACATTTTTGGCTATCTTGCATCCGCTTCGTTTACCAATACTTCAGGCAACGTTTCTTGGCCTTCGGGATCAAAACTTCAGTTTGGTGATTACGCAAGTGCGATCAGTTTTTATCCAGGATTAACAAATTATAATGATGTGACCGTTGCTATCTCAGGTGATGGTGGAAAACTTGATCTTGGTGCAAACCTTCTTGGCGTTTATGGAACATTGACGATCGCAACCCAAGTTCAACACACCTGCCCCATTATGGCGGGTGGAACAATAATCGCTATGGGCTCAACGGTTAATTTTAACGGTTGCGGAGTCAACGGCAACACAGTGATCAAACTGCAGGGCAACTCTTCTGGCGGAACCCAAATTGTGAATGCCACGGCCTCAGCCAATGTTGGCAGCTTGCAAATCAGTTCGACCACTCCAGTGGTTGAAGGCAGCGGCAGCAATCTTTCGGCGACTTCGGTTACGGTCATGCTCGGTACATTTAATATGCAAGGTTCTAATTTTACTATTAACAGTAACCTTGTAATGCTTCCCCTTACTGATATTCAAAAATCGGGGGGCACTCTCACAGTGGGTGGAACAACCGTTGCCAATGGGCTTTATAGCTTAGGCGGGTTTATCACCGCGGCTACTGATAAGATGCTTGACCTGTTTCTGATCGCTCGAAACAATCAGATTCATGAGCGAGCGCCCAACCTGGCTATCTAGAAAATTAATTGTTTATCCCAAGCTTCAATTATTTTTGATGGTCTATCCGCTTTTTACTTTTGCACTCGTGATCACTATTATTCATTTTGGTGTGCAGTATTTGAGTTTTGTAAACTCTTACTTCTTGGTGGCAGGCGTTGCTGTGATCGTATCTGTTATTGCCCTATTGTCTGGGCTGATATTAACAAACAGAATTTTTGGCCCACTCTTTCGATTGCGTGAGCATATGAATAAGGTCGCAAACGGCGGCTCACCCGATCCGATTCAGTTTCGGGCAAATGATTGGCTTCCCGACATTGAGGAAAAATATAACAAGATTCTTGAGCGACTTAAAAACAAGGATTCGTCAGTTCACTAAGACGTTGACCAAAAAAAAGATCACCACGGACCCGACAAAAAACATCACGACAGGCATTGGTACCATTGTTGTCCTCCATGAACTCTTACCTTAGTGCACGATATCTTAGGCTTAATGTCAAACAATGTGTCCGACTAGATCATAGTCGTGAGCTTCGGTAATTTTCACTCGAACAATTTCGCCCACTCGTGCAACGCCGTCGTTAATCAATGTCACTCCATCGATCTCGGGAGCTTGCCAGGAGTTGCGGCCTTGAAGCAGCAAATCGGTTTCTTCGGATTTTCCTTCAACCAAAACCGGAATCGTTTTTCCGATCATTAATTTTTGCCGCGCTCGCGAAATTTTCTTTTGGGCCAGCATCAATGTGTCGTGGCGACGTTGCTTGATCTCTTCAGAGATCTGGTTGGGCATGGTTCCCGCTTTAGTATTGTCTTCGGGTGAATATTGAAAGCAACCCACACGATCAAATTTTTGGGTTTTTACAAAATCCAAAAGTTCCTCAAACTGCTCTTCGGTTTCGCCAGGAAAGCCCACAATAAATTGGGTGCGAATCACCGCTTCAGGAATTTCTTGGCGAATCAATCGAACCGCATTTTCGATTTCAGCACGGGTCATGCGACGATTCATATTTTTTAAAACCTGATTGTTGATATGCTGAAGGGGCATATCGAAATATTTAACCAAGTTTTGTTTTTCTTTGATGAGCTGAATAATTTCGGGAGTGATGCCATCGGGATAAAGATAAAGCACCCGAATCCACTGCGCTCCAGATTCTTCCGACAATCGTTTTAAAATTTCAAAAGAGGATTCTTTGGCGGCGCTATCTTTTTTACGCAAGTCCCATCCGTAGTCGGTAAAATCATGGCTCACCACAATCAGCTCTTGAGTTCCACCTGCCACCAAAAGTTTTGCTTCTGAAACAACCGCATTGAGAGTCCGACTTTGCAGATTGCCTCGAATCAGTGGGATCGCACAAAAAGCGCAACGCTTTTTACATCCCTCAGAAATTTTAAGATAGGCACTGTGGCGTGGACCAGAGAGAATTCGGGGCGTATCGATTTCTTGCAAATAGGTGGGTAAATTAAAAAACTTTTTATTGAGCGAGCCCTGTTTGCGGTCACGCAAAATTTTGGCCAGATTTTGAAATTCACCAGACCCCACAAAAAGATCGGCCTCGGGCAATCCATCAACCAAATCATCTTTGTATCTTTGGGTTAAGCAACCCGCCACAACCAGATTTTTTAATTTTCCATTGGCCTTGAGCTCAGCCATTTCCAAAATTGTATCCACCGATTCTTTTTTGCTTGCCTCAATAAACCCGCAGGTATTGACCACGATGGTGTCTGCAGCTTTTGAGTCATCGACGATCTCGTAGCCATCTTGAACCAGAGAACCCAGCATCATCTCGGTATCAACCCGGTTTTTGGGACAGCCTAAAGAAATAAAATGTACTTTTTTAGTTTCTAACATTTAAAAAACCGTAACTTCTGCTTTTTTGGGAAGCGTAAAATGTAACTTTTCTGGACTGATCGAAGATTTGTAGTCTGTGTTTTTAAAGATATATTTTATTTGGTTATGAAGACTATCGCTGTACTTCACACTGATCAGTTCAACATCATCAATCGTAATCAAAAGATTTTCGAAGTCGACACCGTTTAAGTTTTTTGGATTCAATTCAAAAATTCTGCGGTTTTCGTCAATTCGAACCGACATCACTTTGAGTTGATCAAGAGCTTTGGCATCACCCAAAAGAGTCGCCAAAATACTATTTGATCTTTTTAAACTTGGCGCATTGGTTTTTAAAACGTTCCACATGTCTTCGAATCGAGTGGCGAGCCACAAAGTTTTGCCGTCAAAAACCACCGTGGTGTTTTCATCGTCTTTTAGATCTAAACGAAATTTATTTTTAGAAAAGTAGAGCATGCCAGAGACCGATTTTTTTTCATTCAGTAAAGGCATCTCGGTTTGTTTTTCGATCTCAGAAGTGACCCCTTTGGCTTTTTGAAATCGGCCAAGCACCGCTTTTAAAGGAGATTTACTTTCGATTGCAAAAACCGAAGCAGATAAAAACAAACAGATAAAAAAAGGCATGGCGCAAGGTAACAAAACTTGCCCCAACTCACAAGAGCGACCTCCGGGCGATTGTCCAAACTTCAAAGCAAGCTGGACTATTGAGGGCATAAAATGCAGCCTGCGCGGTTGCGCCACTTGTGATGACATCATCAATAAAGATCACTCTTGGCTCCTGAGCCTGAAATTTTTTAAACTCAAAAGGATTTGGTTTCAGTTTTAAACGCAGCCGGTCTTGGCGCGATTTTGTTTTTTGCACGCTTGAGCTTTGTTTTTCAAGCAGCGGCCAAATCGCAATCCCAGTCACACCCGCCACCGCGTGAGCAAAGGTAAAGGCATGGTCAAGAGTGGCCGCAGGGGCCGGTATCAAAACAGCTTCTTGCGGTAAAAATGGCCCAAATTTTAAAAACTCAAGTGCGAAGCGTTCGAACATTGAAGTTTGGGCTCCACCTTTCAACTTGGATATCAAATACCTCAAGGGCTGATCGTTTTTTTTATTCCAATCAAAAAGGCTATAAACAGGAACTATGTAGTCAAAACACTCACGCTGCTCGAACGGCAACATGGACTGACAAATCAAATCTTGGCAAACTTGGCAGCGGTAAGCACCGCAAAGGAAACAAAAGGGCATATCCTCATGCAATCCTCGAGATTTCTATTTTGAGGGAAAGGACTTGAGCTCGCACTCGTTCAACCGGCGGAACCCGCATTGTGATAGGGCAGATTTTTAAGAATGGTAAACCCGCGATAAATTTGCTCAAGCGCAACCGCTACAGCAATCTGATGACTCATTGTTAAGTTGGAAAGCCTAAGGCTTGCATCAGCCCTTTGGCGCAACAGTGCACCAAAGCCATAGGGCCCACCGATCAAAAAAACCAAACGTGATTTTCCGCTCTCTAAATATGAATTTAATTTTTTGGCAAACTGCTCGGAATTTTTAAGGTCTTGGCCCGTTTCATCAAATAAAATGACATAGTCTTTGAGGCTGATCTTTTTTAAAAAAGCGGTGTCAGATTTTACGACCGCCTGTTGAGCTTGATCACGCTCACCCGCCTCGACCTTTAAACTTTCGATTATAAAAGGCGAAAACGGGTTGATCTTTTTTTGATAGGTTTGTTTAAGCTCCTCAAGCCAGCCCGATTTTTTGGTTTGAGCTGTGAGGACAACAATCTTCAATTGAGTTTGCCTGTGATCTTTGGCAGCGGCAGCTCCTCAGCATCGCGCCAGAGCTGTTCGAGACGATATTCATTTCGCACGTAATCGTAAAATAAATGAACAATGAGTGAACCATAATCGATCACCACCCAGCGTCCCTCTTTTTGTCCCTCTACACTTTGTGGCCAAACTCCGTACTGATCTTTGACCGCCTTCATCACCGATTCGGCAAGGCTCTGGGTTTGACGAGTGCTCGTACCCGAACACACCACCGTAAATTCGGAGGGCTGTTGGAGGGAACGTAAATCATAAGCCAAAACTTGGATGCCATTTTTTTCTTTTAAAATTTGGCTACAAAAGATGGTGAATTTTTCGAAGTCGCCAATGCGAGCACCAAGAGATTCGTACAGCCCTTGAGAACGAATAAATTTCTCAACAGATTCAGAAATCAAATCGGCAACCGCTTCTTTCGCTCGAAAACGCCTTCGAATTTCGGTAGCCGAAACATCAACATCTTTCAGTTGAATAAACGAAAGCGTTTTTCCGCTCGTAAACTCTCCTTTTTTGGCACGAAAAGTTTCAACCAATTTTTGTATTGCTACTGGAAAATCTTTTTTGCTTTTGATCAATGTCGAGTTCGGGCGTGAGGTCACAACCACATTCACTTTTTTGATGATATCTTGAAAATTACGCCAGCGATCAAAACTTTCGAATTGATCAGATCCAATCACCAAATAAAATTCAGCAGACTTATTGCGTTTTTGGAGCTCATTCAAAGTTTCAATGGTAAAGCTCGTGCCTTTTTTATCGACTTCAAAACTCTCAACTTGAACCCGCTCATCGAGTTCTTGTGTTGCAGCCATCACCATTTCAAGGCGCTGCTCGGGAGTTGGCCCCTCGATCACGGGACGATGCGGACTTTGATAAGTGGGCACGATCAAAAACTGATCAAACTTCATTTTGTCCAAAACAGTTTTTATTGAGTTCAAATGTCCATTGTGAAATGGATCAAACGTCCCGCCAAAAATTCCTATTTTAAGATTCTTTTTGGCTGCCCGCACTGGCTTTTTGGGCGAAGACTTTTTTGCTGATTTCAAAAGTAAGCTCCTTAATATTTTTTCCTGTGGCACACGAGATTAAAAAAGGATTAACCCCTTTTTTGATAAATTTCTTTTTCACTTTTTCTAAATCTTTGGCCTCGGAGGAATCAATTTTATTGAGGACAACGATTTGTTGGCGCGAATTTAGGGCAACATAACCCTCTTCACCACTCTTTTGTTTGTCGTGAAGCTGAAGTTCCAAATTGATTTGCTCATAGGCTTCGAGTGGATCGAGCTGGGCCATTGAGCTCGCATCAATCAGATGCACAAACAAAGATGTGCGCTCGATATGACGCAAAAACTGAGTTCCAAGACCAACACCAAGATGAGCGCCCACCACCAAACCTGGAATGTCGGCAACCACAAAACTTTGGGCATCTTCAAGTTGGACCACACCCAAATTCGGAATCAATGTTGTAAATGGGTAGTCGGCAATTTTAGGTTTGGCCGCCGAGATGCGAGAAATAAACGTCGATTTGCCCGCGTTTGGAAATCCAATGATTCCCACGTCCGCAATCAGTTTGAGTTCTAAATGTACATCTTGGGTTTTGCCGGGCATTCCCTTTTGGGCAACCGATGGCGCTTGATTGACACTCGTTTTATAAAACGTGTTGCCCTTACCACCAATGCCGCCTTTGAGCAGAATCACACTCTGGCCAGGCTCACTCAAGTCGGCCAATACCATTCCTTCATCATCTTTGACGATGGTGCCCACAGGTACTCGCATGATCATATCTTCGCCCGCAGAACCCGACGAATTGGCTTTTGAACCGGGATCGCCATGAGGAGCTTGATATGTTTTTTTGAATCTCAAATCGAGCAGCGATCCAAGCTGTGGATCCGCCCGAAAGACCACATCTCCACCGCGACCCCCATCGCCACCATCAGGTCCACCCCGTGGGGTCATCGCTTCGTGCCTAAAGCTCACACACCCTGGCCCACCGTTGCCGGAGGAGACAGTGATACGAACTTCATCAACAAATTTCATTTATTCCTCAGTTTATTAAAAAAAAAGGGCTTAAAAACAAGCCCTTTAGAAATTCCATCTTTTTAAGAAAATGGGTTTAAGCAGATTTACGATCTTGTGGATAAACACTGATACGAAAACGATGTTTATTGACGCGCTCAAATTTTACCGCGCCTTCGATCACAGAATAAATTGTAAAATCACGACCTAATTTAACATTACGACCAACATGAAACTGGGTTCCACGTTGACGAACGATAATTGTGCCTGGCTTTACGGCTTCGCCACCAAAACGCTTCACACCCAATCGCTGACTGTGACTATCTCGACCGTTTCGGGTACTCCCCGCCGCTTTCTTTGATGCCATCTAAAAACTCCTACTTGCTCGATTTTTTCTTAACAGTTTTGCCAGCTGCTTTTTTGGCAACTTTTTTTGTGGCTTTCTTTTTGGTTGCGGCACCCGCAGCTTTTTTAGGAGCTGCTTTTTTAGCCGCTTTTTTCTTAACAGCTACCGGTTGAGTTTCAGTGGGTTGAGCGGCTTGCTTTTGATTTGCACGCCATGCTGCCAACTGCTCTTCACGCTGCTTTTTCTTTTCTGGATTGTACACTTTTGCCTGAGTTTCGGCCTCAACACTGCCGTCGGCGGTGTAAATACCTTTAACAAAAACTTCGGTATAAAGTTGTCGGTGACCTTGCATTTTGCGATAGCCTTGACGACGCTTTTTCTTAAAAACAATCAACTTGGGGGCTTTATCCTGGCGTGTGACAACAACGGTGACCTTCGCATTTTTCACGGTTGGCTCTCCCACATGAGTCTTGTCGCCGCCCACCATTAGGACGTCGGTCAAATGAAGTTCAGATCCAGGCTCAGCTTGCAGCTTTTCAACACGCACGGTGTCGCCCACTTCTACCCGATATTGCTTTCCACCTGTGCGAATAACTGCATACATTCTAGTTCGACCTCCAAAAGTGTTTGTAAGTGCCACGCAGCGGTTCTTGTGTCAAGGACGACCACTGATTTCATATTGCTCAATATGAAAACTGGGCTCAATTTTAAATCCAACCGAGCGGTTTAGTTTTTTCTCTACATCTTCAAGAGCCTCGGCCTCTTCGGCATAAATCCAATCGGCAAGATCTTGGTGACAGCAAACCACCACAGGCTCGGTTGAATTTGAGTTTGAGTGCTCCCGTTCAAGCTCGGCAAAAATTTCGTTAGCCACGGTGGATTTGCGCCGCACATAGCCCTTGCCATCGCAATAGGGACAAGGCTCACAGAGGGTTGAGACCAAAGAGGGTCTAATTCTTTTGCGAGTCATTTCGACAAGTCCCAATTCGGACATTGATGTAATTGTTGTGCGAGCCAAGTCTTTTTGGAGTTCTTGAGTAAAGAGATTCATCACCTGTTCGCGGTGATACATTTTTTCCATATCGATAAAATCAATGATGATAATTCCGCCGCAATTTCGGATGCGCAATTGATGGGCAACTTCTTTTACCGCTTCAAGATTTGTCTTTAATATTGTTTCTTCAAGGTCGCGCTTTCCCACATAGCGGCCGGTGTTGACGTCGACCACCACGAGGGCCTCGGCTTCATCAATCACGATGTAGCCCCCGCTCTTGAGCCAAATTTTCCTATCGAGTGAGCGCGAAATTTCGAGCTCGATATCGTAAAGATCAAACAGAGGGCGCGAATCCGTGTAGAGCTCCAAGCGACTTTTGCTCTTGGGCATAAATTGGGTGACAAAGGCTTGGATTTTTCGAAAGGATTTTGCGTCATCGACCACCACGCGCTCGACACGTTCGCTTAAAAGATCGCGCAGGGCTCTCAACTCCACATCCATTTCGGAATGGATGAGCCCCGAGGTTTTTCTTTTTTCGTAGCCCTTTTCGATCTCTTTCCAAAGACGATTGAGATACTCAAGATCGGCCTGCAAAGATTCCTTTGAAGCACCTTCACCCGCGGTGCGAACGATCACACCACCTTTGGGTTTTAATTCTTCGACTAGGGTTTTGAGCCTCACCTTTTCGTTTTCGTCTTCAATCCGACGAGACACTCCAAGATTTACTAAGGTGGGCATGTAGACAATGTTTCTGCCAGGGAGAGAAATATGGGTGGTGATTCGAGCGCCCTTGGTGCCAAGCGGATCTTTTGCCACTTGCACCATGAGGATTTGGCCTTCATGAAGTAAATCTTGGATCGGAACGCGCTGGTCCTCGATCACCGCTTCTTCTTGTGGCGGCTCTTCTTCTTGTTCCATAAATAAGTTTTTTTCGGAATCAACAAGATCCGCACGCACATCGCCGACATAAAGAAAGGCCGCGCGATCAAGCCCAATGTCGACAAAGGCGGCTTGCATGCCCGGAAGAACTCTCGACACACGACCTTTGTAGATCGATCCCACCAAGGTCGGTGAGGTTTTGCGCTCAATTTTTAGATCACTCAACGTGCGATCCTCGACGTAAGCCACGCGAGTTTGGTTGGAGCGCACATTTATCAGGATCTCTGTGGACATAGTCTGAACAATAGCAAGCGGATCGGCCTGATGTCGAGCTATTGAATCCTTTCAGGTCTGCCGATAGAGCCTTTGATGGCTGAAATAGATAAGCTTTTTACAATTCAAGTGGCCGAGGGCGCATCCGATCTTCACCTTTCAGCAGGCTCACCGCCTTCGCTGCGACTTCATGGTGAGATGCACCGATTGTCCCATCCCTCACTGACAAATGAAAATGTTCAAGCTCTCGTGTTTGAAATCTTAACCGAAAAACAAAAGCGGTTGTTTGTTGAAAACTGGGAACTCGATTGCAGCTACCAACTTCCTGGTGTTGGCCGATTTCGTTGCAATGTGTTTATGCAACGACGTGGACTGGGCGCGGTCTTCCGAGTGATTCCTGAAAAAATTAAGAGTGCGAGTGAATTGGGTTTGCCACCCGGCCTTATGGATTTGATCAATGTTCCACGTGGAATGGTTTTGGTTACAGGCCCAACAGGTTCTGGAAAATCGACCACACTTGCGGCTTTGTTGCACACCATAAATCTTGAGCGCAAAGAACATATTATCACCATCGAAGATCCGATTGAATTTGTGCACGAAAATAATCAGTGCTTAATCAATCAACGTGAAGTTTCGAGTCACACAAAATCTTTTGCTAATGCGCTCAAAGCCGCACTTCGCGAAGATCCAGATATTATTTTGGTGGGCGAGATGCGAGATCTTGAAACGATTCATCTCGCAATGACAGCCGCCGAAACAGGGCATTTGGTTTTTGGAACACTCCATACAAACTCTGCTGCTAAAACGGTAGATCGAATTATCGATGTTTTTCCAGAAGCTCAACAGGCACAAATTCGTGTGATGTTGGCCGAGAGCCTTCGTGGTGTGGTCGCACAAACTTTGTTTGCTCGTGAAGACAAACCGGGTCGTGTGGCGGCATTAGAAGTTCTTGTCAACACTCCTGCAGTTGGCAATTTGATTCGCGAGGGTAAAACCTTTCAGATCCCATCGGCGATGCAAACGGGTGCGGATAGCGGAATGCTGACCTTTGAAACTTCGGTTTCAAAATTGGCGCGTGAAGGTAAAATCAGTCAGGCCACTTGCGATAACTTTTTAGGCCGCAAGAAAAAGATCACCGAGAACGTTGAGCCTTTAGCTCGGCCGGTGGACTCATCGATTCGAATCACATCGACCGAATCCTCCGCTGCCGACATCGGAAAAAATCTGCTCAATAATTTGGGATTCAAAAAGAAATCAGGTTAAAATTCGAAAGTCATCATAGACTTGGTCTGTGGTGATTTCGTTCACAGTGATGGCCTTAACGTCTCCAGGCCCACTCTTCAATTTTTCGATTTTTTCTTGAGCATTTGCGCCAATAAACAAAGCTTCAACCTCACCGCTTGGCAGGTTGCGAACAAATCCTTTTATATCCTTCGCAATACTTAAAACATAACGACGAAATCCCACGCCTTGAACTCGGCCGTGCACGATGACATGTAACGCTGTTGATGGCATGCTTGATCAATGACACAAAAATCTGAGCTTGCAAGAGCAATCGATCACACGAATTTAAAACCTCTAAGCGGTGTTGAAGATATCAACCTCCTGGTGCGCGAGGCGCTTCAGTTGGGAGTGTTTTCGGTCTGTGTGGCTTCGCGCTATGTGGAGCAATGTGCTGCGGCTTTGCGTGGCAGCGACACCTGCGTGTGCGCGGTGGTGGGATTTCCGCTGGGCCATCAAAGTTCTGAAATCAAAGCCTTTGAAACCGAGTGGTGTGTGGGGAAAGGTGCGACCGAAATTGATATGGTTTTGGATCTTGCCGCAATTAAAGGGCGTGCTGTTTCGCTGATCGAGAAAGATATTTCGGCAGTGGTGCGCGCAGCGCGCGGGCATGTTGTGAAAGTGATTATTGAAACTTGTTTGCTGACTGATGATGAAAAATGTTTTGTGGTTCCATTGATCGAAAAATGTGGTGCGCAGTTTGTTAAAACTTCTACCGGATTTTCTGATCACGGCGCTGTGTTGGAAGATGTGCGTTTGTTTAAATCTTTGAGGCCTTCGCTTTTGATTAAGGCCAGTGGCGGTATTCGCGAGCGTTCGGTGGCGCTTGATTTTATTGCGGCGGGTGCGAGTCGGATTGGGACTTCGAATGCGGTGGGGATTTTGGGTTGAGGGTTGGGTTTGTCGTGCCCGCTTTGTTTTTGGGATTGTTCATTGCTTGAGTGGTTTTGGTTCTGGGATTCATATCTGTTCGGTGGGATTGTGGTGCCCGTTTTTTGTTTTTGGGATTGCTCGTTGCTTGAGTGGTTTTGGTTCTGGGATAATATCTGTGCGGTGGGATTGTCGTGCCCGCTGAGTCGGGCGTGCTTTCTCTGCATTTTATTTTCAATTTTCGTTGACACATTTTGTTGCAGCTTTAGTTGGCCTACATTTGAATTTTACGAGGCAAAACATTTTTTCTTCTGCGCTGAACATTGCAAATGAATTGTAGAGACAAAGACTAAGCAAACAGTGGCGTTGAGCACTCCATCTGACACGCCTTAAAAACTGGTTTTTGAAAAGCCATGATACACTTCTATCATAAACAGGAGATATTTATGGATCATTCAAAAATTCATTTTAATGCGGTGACCGCCGCCGCAGCTCATCGCAAAACCGAAATGGAATTGCTCAATGCTTTGGAACTCGTTTGGAAAAATAAAACCTTTTCGCAGTATGGCTGTCGTTCAATGTTTGAATACTCAACTAAGGAACTGAAGCTGTCCGAGGAGATGGCGAGTATCGCAAATAAAATCGCAAAAAAATTTACCGAACTTCCCGAACTTAAATTAAAAATGGAATCGGAGGAGCTGTCCCTTTCAAAAGTGAATCGCATCACCGCAGTCGTTAACAAAGAAAATGTCGATCACTGGGTCAATGTGGCCAAAGGGACTAAACGCCATCTCGAAAAAGAGATTGCAAAGGTCCAACCCGAAAAAGTCATTCCTGAGCGGGCACGATATCAAAAGGCGGGTGATACGTTGAGAGTCGTGATTTCATATTCAATGACCCAGGAAGAATTTGCGATGCTTGAACGAACACAAGATCTCTTAAGTCAAAAATTGAAACGCCCGGCTTCAATCGCTGATGTTCATCTGGCGGCACTTAAGGAGCTTCATCAAAAGCTTGACCCATTAGAAAAACCGATTCGCCAAAAATCTGCGGGCACGATAAAGTTAACCATTAATCTTAAGCGAAAAGTCCATCACAAATTCAATAGTCAATGCAGTCATGTCGATGAGAAAGGCGAACGATGTGCTCAACGTCGCCACCTTGATATCCATCACATTATTCCACAATCAAAAGGTGGCACCCATGAGGAAGACAACCTTACGATATTATGCGCTGGCCATCATCGTGCCCACCATCGAAAAGTACACTAAGAACACCCGTTAACTCTGAAACAAATCCCAAAACAACTTGAATCTTTCAAAAGACCCACACAAAATCAGCCCATGTATCTTGCAACCGAACTCATTCGCAAAAAACGCACGGGTCAGGAGCTGACGCTTCATGAGCTTCAATGGATGATAGGTGCCTATCTCGCCAACGAAGTTAAAGATTATCAAATCTCGGCATGGCTCATGGCGGTTTGCCTTAAAGGGATGACTCCTCAAGAAACTGTTTACCTCACTCAAGTGATGCGCGACAGTGGTGAGGTTTTCGACCTCCAATATTTAAACAAATATTGCGTCGACAAACATTCGACCGGTGGCATTGGCGACAAGACAAGCATGATCATTGCTCCGCTTGCGGCCGCGGCGGGACTGGCAGTCCCCATGGTTGCGGGCCGTGGACTTGGGCACACCGGGGGGACACTTGATAAGCTCGAAAGTATTCCACATTTTTCGACAAGCATTTCGCCCGAAAAATTTCGCTCGACGCTCGAGTCACTTGGATTTGCTATCGTTGGGCAAACTCCAGAAATGTGTCCGGCGGATAAAAAACTTTATGCCTTAAGAGATGTGACCAGCACCGTCGATTCAATTCCGCTCATTTGTGCGAGCATCATGTCGAAAAAATTGGCGGAGGGTTTGAACGGATTAGTTCTTGATGTGAAGTTTGGCAGCGGAGCTTTTATGAAGGATCTTAACTCGGCCCAAACTCTTGCAAGATCTCTGATTGAGATCGGGAATGGTTCGAACGTAAAAACAAAGGCCCTTCTTACCAATATGAACCAACCTCTCGGTCATAAAATTGGCAATGCTCTCGAGATACAAGAATGTGTGGACATTATGAATAACAAAAAATGCTTGATTGACGGTGTCGATTTTTATGCCGACACGCGAGAGCTCAGTCTTGAGCTTTGCGCACATATGCTTCATCTTTCAAAGCCTCAAATTAATTTCGAAGACTGCAAACGAGAGGTCACAGAGCTTTTAGAATCCGGAGCGGCATTAAAAAAATTCAACCAGCTTTGCGATGTCCAAGGACAGGGTTATCCTGAAAAATTTGAAATGCCGTATGCGCCCTACCCGCTGGTTGCAACCAAAGACGGCGTGATCGAAGGTATGGATGTGGAACAAATAGGAATTGCCGCAATTGAAATCGGTGTGGGTCGCAAAACGGTAGATGGTAAGATTGATTATTGGGCGGGGTTTGAAATGAATGTTAAAGTTGGAAGCCCAATCAAAAAAGGCCAAACCCTTTTAAATATTTTTGCCAAAAATCCACAAACAATAGAAAAGCAATTGCTCAACGCCATTACGATTGGGACTTCGGCAAAACCGTCACCTTTGATTGCCGAGGTGATGCAATGATGAAGCAACTCCTCGAAGCCAAAGATTTTATCGAGAGCAAATCAAAGTTAAAACCTGTGATTGGACTTACTTTAGGATCTGGTCTTGCCCAAATTGCTACAGCAATAAAAATTGAAACCGAAATTGATTTTAAAGATATTCCGCATTTTTCACCTTCGACTGTTGAGGGTCATCCCGGAAAACTTTTGCTTGGCACTCTTCATGGAATCCCGGTGGCGGCCCTACAAGGTCGCGTGCACTTTTATGAGGGCCATTCCATCCAACAAGTTGTTGTTCCCACTCGGGTACTGGGACTTCTTGGAGTGCGACTTTTAATTTTGACCAACGCGGCTGGTGGTTTGCTCGACAAAATGACACCTGGCGATTTGATGGTGATCGAAGATCATCTCAATTTCACCGGGCAAAATCCTTTGATCGGTAAAAACCTCGACGTATTAGGGCCGCGATTCCCTGACATGACAGAAATTTATAGTAGAAAACTCAATCACGAACTCGAAAAAATTTTAGAGCA
Source organism: Bdellovibrionales bacterium (assembly GCA_965199825.1). Classification (GTDB taxonomy): domain Bacteria; phylum Bdellovibrionota; class Bdellovibrionia; order Bdellovibrionales; family UBA1609; genus CBDATP01. The sequence continues at coordinate 907,012 of OZ241329.1, forward strand.
ATTGAAACTTAAATTTCATCGTGGTGTGTACTGTGGATTAACGGGGCCTTCCTATGAAACCCCGGCCGAAGTAAAATACCTTCGTTCATTAGGCGTAGGTGCGGTCGGAATGAGTACCGTCGCCGAAGCAATTGCCGCACGTCATATGGGACTGCATGTCGTAGGACTTTCTTGCATCACAAATGTTGCGGCGGGTTTGCCAAATTCAAAAATCTTGTCACATCAAGAAGTTAAAGACGTCGCTGCCCAAGTTGAAAAATCAATTAGCGATGCGCTTGAAACCTTTATCCAGCAAGTCGCTCGGCAATATTTGCCGCTTTGAATTTCTCGACTAACTTCTTTTAAAAATCTGAATCACAATTAGAGAGTAGCAAAGGGGAGGGCCACATGGATGTGGGTCGTTTAGGAATCGTTGCGCTGGCATTGCACATGATTGCATGCTCGTCATCGAAGACAGTATCGGGAGTTTTCCCGGTGATGAAAGAGAGTTGTGAATCCACCGCGGTTCATAATCAATTTTTGGTTAAGTGGACCAACGGAAGTATCACGACAGAAAAAGCAAATAGTCGCGAAGATTTTATTAGAGAGTTTGTCGAAAAAAAGCTCGATCAAATAGAATTTGTTGAGCAGGATCAAAACGTGGCAGTGCCCGTTCGACATGCTGCTGCTGTTGATTTGGAGTTTGCCGACAATTGGGGTGCTGCGCGCATTCATGCCGATGATGTTTGGACTCAAGGCATTCGAGGGCAAGGAATTAAGATTGCGGTGATCGACACAGGTGTGGATGTCACACATCCTCAACTCAAAAATCAAATCGCATACAATCAGGGCGAAATGGGTCTCGATGATCAAGGTCGCGATAAATCATCAAACGGAATTGATGACGATGCCAATGGCCTGATTGATGATTGGGCGGGTTATCATTTTCTTTTAAAAACCGGCGACGGTGTGGATGCAGCCGATCATGGCACTCATATCTCTGGGATCATTGCGGCCGAGCATTATGAAAACACAATCACCAAAGGTTTTGTTCAAGGCGTTGCACCCGATTCAAAAATTATTGCTTCAGGATTTATGGATCATAGCGGAGGCGGAAAAATCTCAACCGTAATCAAAGCTCTCGATTATGCGGTTTCAAGAGGAGCAAATGTGATCAACGCCTCTTGGGGCAGCTCTTCGTGTTCGGCCAATTTAAAAGAAAAGATTGCGAGTCTTTACGATAGAAATATCGCGTTTGTCACCGCCGCTGGAAACGAAACCACCGATATCGATTTCTTTCAGCAATTTCCTGCTTCTTACAATTTGAAAAATGAATTCACGATTGGAGCCATCGGGCCGTACAATGCAATGGCCGATTTTTCAAATTACGGCGATGCCCTAGCCCATCTTTTTGCTCCTGGTGTGGACATCTACTCTACCGTTCCTGGTGGAAAAATTGCGGCAATGAGTGGAACAAGTATGGCTGCACCTTTTGTGACAGCTGCAATCGGTCTTTTGATGTCGCATCGACCAAGTGCAGATCTTGATCAAATTCGACAGGCCATCTACCAAAGTGTTGAGACAAACTCGCTCTACAGAAATTTGACTCATGGTCGCCTCAATGTGGCTAAAGCTATCCGTGCTTTAGAGTTGCTGGTTCCGTAACACGCGGCTTCAAATGTTTTACTTTGGCCCACCTACTGATGATGGTAATCCTGTTAGACTATGGGAATTACAATTTCAGAGTTGGGCTCTCACGTCGGAAATACAGTCGAACTCAAAGGCTGGGTTTATAACTCTCGCTCATCGGGAAAAATAAAATTTTTGCTTCTGCGCGATGGCAGTGGGATTTGCCAGTGCGTTTTTTTTGGTGGCGACTGTGAGCCCTCGGCTCTTGAGCAATTCGAAAAGCTCACTCAAGAAACAAGTGTCCGGGTCACCGGAATTGTAAAACAAGAAAAACGAAGTCCCGGCGGCTTTGAACTCAGCGCCAAGTCACTCGAAATTTTGGGCGACTCACCCGACTACCCGATTTCGCCCAAAGAGCATGGTCCTGATTTTTTGATGAGCAATCGTCATTTATGGATTCGATCAAAAAGGCAGCATGCGATACTCAAAATCAGAGCAGAGCTGGTCTCAGCCATTCGTGATTTTTTTGATGGGCGCGGATTTACTCTGACCGATGCGCCAATTTTTACTCCCAGTGCCTGCGAGGGAACTTCGAATCTTTTTGAAACAAAATATTTTGATGAAAAAGCGTATCTTTCCCAAAGTGGACAACTGTATATCGAAGCCACCGCTGCAGCTCTCGGCAAAGTCTATTGTTTTGGGCCTACCTTTCGTGCTGAAAAATCAAAGACACGTCGCCATCTGATCGAGTTTTGGATGGTCGAACCCGAAGTCGCATTTGCAAATCTTTATGACAATATGGAATTGATGGAGCAGTTTGTTGAATACATCGTTCAGCGAACCATAAAAAATCGCGCCGAAGAATTTTTAGCACTCGAGCGCGACACAACATCTTTAAAAAATGTGATCGGACCTTTTCCAAGAATTCATTATGATGAAGCGGCCGCGATCGTAAAAAAAGAAAATCCCGAATTTGAAGTCGGCAGTGATTTTGGCGCAACCGACGAAACCATTATCAGTTCAAGATTTGATAAGCCGGTGATGGTTCATCACTACCCTTCAAAAATAAAAGCGTTTTATATGAAGGCTGAACCCAAAGATTTAAATTATTCTTTAAGTGTGGATATGCTTGCCACCGAAGGCTACGGTGAAATCATTGGCGGCGGACAGCGCGAAGATAATCTTCAACTTTTAGAAACCAAAATTTCAGAACACGGTTTGAATCGAAAAGATTTTGAATGGTATCTCGATCTTCGTAAATATGGCACCTTTGAACATTCTGGATTTGGCCTTGGACTTGAGCGAACCGTATCGTGGATCTGCGGACTCAATCATGTTCGCGAAACAATTCCGTTCCCAAGACTTTATGGACGTAACTACCCTTAATTAAGGCAGGCATATGACCGAATCTGTGACTCTTAAGCGCATTGCCGATCTTGAAAAACGAAATGATCAGGCTTTTGTTGGCGGCGGCGAAGAGCGGCTTGCAAAACACAAAGTCGGCACACGATTGACCGCACGCGAACGTCTTGATGTTCTTCTTGATCCGGGAAGTTTTGTTGAGATCGATCGATTTGTCACTCATCGCTGTACCAATTTTAAAATGGAAGACACACGCACCCCAGGTGATGGCGTCGTTACAGGTTATGGCCGAGTCAATGGTAAACTGGTTTTTGTTTATAGCCAAGATTTTACCGTTTTCGGCGGATCGATGTCGCGCACCCAAGCCAATAAAATTATCAAAATCATGGAGCTTGCATTAAAAAATGGAGCACCCGTCATTGGATTGAATGACTCCGGTGGAGCTCGCATTCAAGAAGGGGTCGAAGCTCTTGCCGGCTATGCCGATATCTTTTTAAAAAATGTGATGGCCTCAGGTGTGGTGCCACAGATCAGCGCGATCATGGGCCCTTGTGCTGGGGGTGCGGTTTATTCTCCTTCACTTACCGATTTTATTTTTATGGTTCGCGACACCTCTTATATGTTTGTGACCGGCCCTGATGTGATCAAAACCGTCACTCACGAAGACGTCACAAAAGAAGAACTCGGCGGAGCAATCACCCACAATCAAAAATCGGGTGTGGCACATTTTGCGACTGATGATGATCGCAATTGTTTGCTGATGATTCGTGAACTGCTCAATTTTTTGCCCTCAAACAATGTGGACGACTCACCTGTTTTGCCCACAAGAGACCGACCTGATCGAGTGGAAGAAAGTTTAAATACTCTTATTCCCGACAATCCCCGCAAACCCTATGACATGCTCGATTTGATCGGCAAAATTGTGGACGAAGGTTACTTTTTAGAAGTCCAAAAGCATTTTGCCAAAAATATAATTATTGGATTTGCACGTCTCAATGGGCGAAGCATTGGTATCGTGGCCAATCAGCCCTCTGTTCTTGCCGGATGTTTAGATATCGATGCGAGTCGCAAATCAGCACGATTTGTGAGATTTTGTGATGCTTTTAATATTCCAATTTTGACTCTGGTTGATGTTCCCGGATTTTTACCCGGCACCAATCAAGAATGGGCCGGCATCATCACCCATGGAGCTAAACTGCTTTACGCCTATGCCGAGGCTACCGTTCCAAAAGTCACCTTGATCACGCGCAAGGCTTATGGCGGCGCTTACGATGTGATGTCATCAAAACATTTGCGTGGAGATATTAATCTTGCCTACCCCACTGCAGAAATTGCGGTGATGGGTGCCGATGGTGCGGTCAGTATTATTTTTCGTAATGAAATCAAACAGGCCACCGATCACAATTCTGAAAAGTTGCGGCTGACCAAAGATTACGAAGACAAGTTCGCAAATCCCTACGTTGCAGCCGAACTGGGTTACATCGACGAGGTCATTGAGCCTGCAAGTACACGAAAACGTCTGATTGATTCTTTTGAAATGTTAAAAAATAAGCGCGACACCAATCCGCCGAAAAAACACGGCAATATTCCTTTATAGGAGAGTGCAATGTTTAAAAAAATCCTAGTCGCCAACCGCGGTGAGATCGCAATCCGTGTGATGCGCTCATGTCGTGAACTCAACATTCCAAACGTTGCGGTTTATTCAGAGGCGGATCGCAACAGTCTGCATGTGCTCTTAGCGGATGAGGCGTATCCCATTGGACCCGCTCCATCAAATCAATCCTATTTAGTTATCGAAAACATTCTCGAGGCCGCAAAAAAAGCGGGAGCTGATGCCATCCATCCTGGCTATGGGTTTTTGAGCGAATCTGCCGAGTTTGCCGAAGCCTGTGAAACAGCTGGAATCACTTTTATCGGGCCGACAAAAGAAAATATATTGGCCATGGGAGATAAGCTCGCCTCAAGAGAATTGATGAAAAAAGCGGGTGTGCCCACAGTGCCTGGCAGCGAAGGTGTGATTCGCACAGTAGAAGAGGCCGAAGAAGCTTCGCATAAAATTGGCTACCCTGTGATGATCAAAGCCTCGGCGGGTGGTGGCGGTAAAGGGATAAGAGTTGTTTATGATAAAAAAGGGCTAAGCTCGGCCTTTCGCAGTTGTCAGTCCGAAGGTCTAAATTATTTTAAAGACGACCGAGTTTTTATCGAACGCTTTGTTCAAAATCCAAAACACATCGAAGTTCAGGTTTTTGGCGATAAGCATGGCAATGCGGTCCATCTCTACGAGCGCGAATGCTCAATTCAACGACGGCATCAAAAATTAATTGAGGAGTGCCCCAGTATTTCAGTGCCTCAGGATGTGCGCGAAAAAATGGGAGCCATCGCTGTCAAAGCGGCTCAATCAATAAAATATGTGGGCGCAGGGACTATCGAATTTATTTTTGATAATTCGACCAAAGAATTTTTCTTTATGGAAATGAACACCCGACTTCAGGTGGAGCATCCCGTAACAGAACAAGTCACAGGAATTGATTTGGTCCAAGAACAAATTTTTGTGGCAAGTGGTCGACCTTTGTCTTTTAGTCAAAAAGACATTCAACAAACCGGTCATGCGATTGAGCTTAGGATTTGTGCCGAAGATCCGGTTACGTTTGTTCCAAGTCCTGGCAAAATTCGTAAGTGCCGAATCCCAACTGGTCCTTTTGTGCGCTTTGATGGCTACTGTTATCCCGATTACGAAGTCCCAATTTATTATGATCCCATGCTCGGAAAACTGATCACCTGGGGCCCCACGCGCGAAGTCTGTATTAAAAGAATGCAGCGAGCCCTCGCCGAATTTATGCTCACCGGGATCAAATCCAATATTGTTCTTCATCGAAATATTTTGATCCATCCCAAATTTTTAGATGGCTCTTACACAACCCAATTTGTTGACCAAGAACTTGCGGGCCAAAAGCAAAAACAATTGTTTATGTTTGTGGATGAAAATGTCTTTTTGATTTCGGCAGCAATCACCGCCTACAATGATTCAAAATCAAAAGATGTTGCGGGCTACAGTTACACAAGTCGTTGGAAAAACGATGGCCGCTCTAACGCTTTAAGGAAACGCTAAATGTACTTTGAAGCCACCAGCAACAACATCAATTACGAAATCAATGTGAGCGAAACCGCCCACGGATATCGGGTGAGCCTCAAGGCCGATGGCGAAGAATGGAAGCATCACGATATTCTGAGCGACGATTACCAAACTCTTGATAGCGCAATCAGCTTTATTTTTGGCAACTCCAGCTACCTTGTGGATGTTGTTGGGAGTGGCACCGACTACACCGTTTACACCCGCGGTACATTTCGGGGTGTTAAAATTTTTAATGAAGAAAAACTTCTTCACGAATCTCTTAAAGGCAAAAACAATTTGGCCTCTGGCGACACGCTGACATCAGGAATGCCAGGCAAAATCGTCAAGATCATGGTAAACGAAGGTGATGAGGTCGTAGCCGATCATCCACTGATGATTATGGAAGCGATGAAGATGGAAAACGAAATGCGTGCCTCACATCCAGTAAAAATAAAAAAGATTCATGTCAAAGCGGGCGAAAATGTTGATTCAGGCACATTGCTAATCACATTCGAAACTCAATGAAACCTGTTTATACAGCCAAAGACTGGCAAGGCGACCTAGAACAGCCAGGTGAATTCCCTTTCACTCGCGGTGTACAGGCCAACATGTACCGTGGCCAACTTTGGACAATGCGCCAATACGCTGGATTTGGTTCGGCCAAACAAACCAATGAGCGCTACCGCATGCTGCTTGAAAAGGGCACCACCGGTTTAAGCGTGGCCTTCGATCTGCCCACCCAAATGGGTTATGACTCCGACCATGTCATGTCTTCTGGTGAGGTGGGTAAGGTGGGAGTTGCCATCTCTTCGATCGAAGATATGGAAATTTTGTTTGATCAATTGCCACTCGACAAAATTTCAACCTCAATGACCATCAACTCTACCGCAGCAATTCTTTTAAGCTTTTATATTGCGGTTGCCGAAAAGCGCGGCATCGCACGCACCAAACTCAAAGGCACCATCCAAAACGATTTACTCAAAGAATACATCGCCCGCGGCACTTACATTTACCCACCAAAGCCTTCGCTCAGATTGATCACCGACATCTTTGATTTTTGCACCCAACAAGTCCCTGAGTGGAATACCATTTCGATCTCTGGGTATCATATTCGAGAGGCCGGCTCCACAGCGGTTCAAGAAGTGGCTTTCACCTTGGCGAATGCCATCACCTATGTGCAAGCGGCGATCGATCGTGGTCTTAATGTTAATGAGTTCGGCAAACGCTTGAGCTTTTTTTTCAATGTTCACAATAATTTTTTTGAAGAGGTCGCAAAATTTCGAGCAGCACGCCGGATGTGGGCCCATATTATGAAAGATCGTTTTAAAGCCACAGACCAAAAAGCGATGAAGCTGCGAGTTCACGCCCAAACCGCAGGCTCAACTTTGACCGCTCAGCAGCCCGAAACAAATATTGTGCGGGTGAGCCTGCAAGCGCTTGCCGCAGTTCTAGGTGGGACTCAGAGTCTCCATACCAATTCGATGGATGAGGCTTTGGGTCTTCCCACCACAAAAGCTGCAACCATTGCATTAAGAACCCAACAGGTTTTGGCTTTTGAAACAGGTGTTGTCGATGTGGTGGACCCCCTGGCGGGATCTTATTTTGTAGAGTCACTCACCGACCAAATCGAAAAGGAAGCGTATCAGTACATCGAGCGCATCGATTCGCTCGGCGGTGTGACTGCATGTATCGAATCTGGATTTATCCAAAATGAAATCCAATCGGCGGCCTACAAATTTCAACTCGATGTGGAGTCCAAAAAATCGGTGGTTGTTGGAGTCAATCAATTCGTTGAAGAAGAACTCACCCCTCCCGAGGTATTAAGAATTTCAGAAAAGACATCCCAAGACCAAATTGACCGACTCAAAAAATTCAAATCTCAGCGTGATCAAAAAAAGGTCTTAAACCACTTACAAATTATTTTATCGGCCTCGCATGGCACTCAAAATTTAATGCCGTTGCTTATCGATGCGGTCAAAGACGGCTGCACGTTAGGCGAAATTTCGGATGTGTTACGCAAAAGTTTTGGAACTTACAAAGAGACCGTTAGTCTGTAGTCGGCGGCAAAATCGAATACATCTGGCGGACTTCGGTAAGCGCAGCCGTACAGCTTGAACCCATATCAAAGGGCACATCCAAATACTTCGCGATGTCGACCAAGAGCCGAGCCAAGGTCTGCTCTTCAGAGTGAATGACTCGCACTTCAGGACTGCGAGTGGCAAATCTCCAAAATATTTGACGCATTTTGGATCCCATCACCGCGCTGCTTGTTAAATTTAAATTTTTTGCGGTGAGGTTTATATTGCTGGTTGTTGATAAAAGATGGGCATCCACAACACGATCCCAAAGACGTTTGGAATGCCAAAACAAACTGACTAATAAAATGGGATAAAACTTTTTAAGTTTCAACTTTTGATCAGGAGTGATCTGTTGATCTAAACCACTAAACAGTTTTTGTTCAACCGGTATTTCGATCTCATTCGCGATACGAATGGAATAAATTCTTAATGCACTCTGATTAAAGATATCATGAAGAAGTGGAACTGCATCTTGGGGGATAAAATTTTGTGAGGCATCAATGTCATTGAGGTGTTGGCCTAGCCGCATCACTGCATTTTCGAATGGCTTTACCAGACTCTGGCGGGGTGTATTTTCGGTCTGTAAGATTAAGTGTTTCATCCTCGAAGTCTCTTCGGCTCCGACTACAAAACAAAAAAATCCCAACAAATAAATCATGTCACCTCGGATATTGTTTGTTTCTTACCCAAATACTTAACCACCCAAATGGAAATCTCGTAAAGAAAAACTAAGGGAACAAGCATCATCAACATGCTGATCGCATCCGGGGGCGTTATAATTGCTGAAAGGACCGCCAAACCCACGATCGCATAGCGGCGATAGCGAATCAGCAATCGATGATCAATGATGCCCATGACGCCAAGTAAACACAAAATCAGCGGCATCTCAAAAGCGAGCCCAAATACCAAGGTGGTGGTGGTGAAAAAAGAAAGATAAGCCTCAATGGTGATCATCGGCTTGTCTGCGCTGGAGCCAAAGCTCATCAAAAATTTAAAAGCCATCGGAAAAACCAAAAAGTAGGCAAAGCTAATCCCGATCAAAAAGAGCACGCTACCAAACCCAATAAAGGCCAACGCATATCGACGTTCATGCTTAAACAATCCCGGTGCGATAAATTTCCAAATTTGAAAAATCCATATCGGGCAAGACAGTATCACCCCAGATAAAAACGAAACTTTGACGTAGGCCAAAAATTTATCCATGGGTGCGGTAAAAACCAAACCTCCCACTGGCAAATATTTTTCGATGGGCTGGCGAATCACATCAAAAACTTTTTCGCAAAAAAACCAAGCGACTCCAAAGCCGGCAAACACCGCATAGGCCGAATAAATCAGTCGTGTTCTCAGTTCGGTTAAATGATCGATTAAGGATTGGGCTGCGGCTTCGGTCATGTGGCAGGATCCACCGGTTTTTTATCTTCTGTTTTTTTGGTTTCAAGCAAACTCTTGGCAATTGAATCGCGAGTTTCTTTTAAAACATTTTTTGTTTGATCGTGAAGATCCATAACGGATCCGAGATCACCCGTCGCTCTTTTGAGCTCGTTGATAAAGCGCGCGATTCCACGCGCAACTTCGGGCAATTGTTTTGGTCCAATAAAAATAAGTGCGATTGCACCAAGCAGCAGGAGTTCAGAAAATCCGATATCAAACATGATAAAGGAAATAGCTGAGATTAAAGCTAAACTCTACTGCTTTTGTTGCTTGGTGGTGGTTTGGCCAACTTGAAGCAGACCTTTTTTGATCAGCTGTTCCTCGGCCAAACGCGAACCTGTTACCATATAGCGATCATAGAGCCGCAAAAGGTCGGCATCGGTCTGGATCAGAGACTGCTGGGAAATGTAGGTGAGCACATCGACAAAATCCATAAAGCGTTCTGAAAATTCTTGATACACCGGCGAATTGGCTTCATTCAGTCGGGCAAGATTTCCATAAGCAGTGCCGCCCATCCCCACATAGTAATCAATATCGACCACTTTGCGGTTGAGCGAATCGCCAAAAAAACCGCTGATATAAAGACTCAAATCACCTAATTTTTTTAACAGATCCATTCGGGCTTGGGTCTGTTCGGTGTTCACAGCCTGGAGGTAAAGTTCGGCTAGCATCGGGCGCTCGAAATTTTTGCTAAAAGCATAATGCTCTAACAGCTTCACCAAGTAGGTGGCGGTCAAAGGCGAGGATTTAACCCGACGCTCTTCAAACGCATGAGCCACTTGCTCGCTAAAGAAATCGCCTATCGTCATCTGAAAGTCCGGCTTAGCCATACTTCAATTGTATCAATTCGAATGACATCCTTCGACAAAATTTCTTACTCATCGACTCAAATTGAGTCGATTTAAAATTCAAAGTCGGGCCCAACCACACTTATTATTTCAGGCTGCATAAAAATATTTTGTGCCGCCTTCAAGACCTCTGCCGAGGTCACACTTTCGATGCGTTCGGCAAAATGCAGCGACTCATCATATGGCAACCCATAGATCTCATCAAACAAGACGCTTGAACATAAGGCGGAGTTTTTTTGATTGTCGATGTGCTGTCGTCCAATTAAAAATTGTTTAGCTCGGCTCAGTTCTAAATCTGTCAGTTGGGTCGAGGCTATTTTTTGAAATTCCTCGCGCAACATTTTGAGGGCCTTATTGGTTTTTTCTGGCGAGCAGCCAATGTACGCCCCGAAGTATCCGCAATCAGTTCCTTCCATTCTTAATGGTGAGACCGAATAAGCTAAAGAGGCTTTATCGCGCAATTCCAAAAACAAACGTCCTCCTTGGCCAGCAAGTACGGCTTGAACAATCTGAAGCGCATAGCGCTGCGGATCTGTCAGAGACAATCCTGAATGTCCAATGACGATGTGAGATTGCTCTTTTTCACTTTTTTCGAATCGAACTTTGGGGACCGTCACATTGTTAAATTTGGAGTTGTCTTGAAAACGCTCTCCACTCGGCAGTTGAGAGTAGATCTGAGATAAACGCTCAAGATGTTTTGTTTGATCAAAAAATCCACTGATCGATAGCACACAATTTTTTTGGTTTAGCTGCAGCTTTAAAAAATCTTTTAAATCTTGTGCATGATATTTTTCGGGCGTGCCCAAAGGATCAATGCTGTAAGGATGATCCTTAAAAAGCATTTTCATAAAATTGAGAATCGCCTTTTGCGAGGCATTGTCTTCACGCGTTCTCAAGGCCTCGGTCATCGATTGTTTTTCTCTTTCGATCACTTCGGGATCAAGTGCCGGTTCAAGCAACACCTCTTCTAAAAGATCAAGCATCGGATCGGCAAATGAGGGCATTGTGGTCAAGCTCAGTCCCACTGTATTGCGGCCCCCGAAGGCATTCAGGCTTGAAGCCATCCCTTCAACTTTGGAATAGAGTTTTTGTTCTGGTGTCTTCGTTGTGCCAGACACCCAAACTCGCGAGAGCAATTCGGTGAGACCCGCATTGTTAAAACCTTCAGCCCGAATTCCACCACGAAATCCACAACGCAAACTGATCACGGGCGCATCGTAGTTGGCGCGCGAAAGAATGGTAATTCCTCCTGGAAGCACCTTCCGATTGAGACCTGTTGAATCTAAAGCTGCGTTTGAAAATTTCGAAAGTTTTGGCATCTTTTGGGGTAAAGCCTTTGAACTTTTGATGGCCTTCCACTGTCGCTGATAATTTTTTAGCCATTCTTTTATAAGAGGTTCGTCAATTGCGGTTTGACTCATCAAAACCAAGCTCAATTTTTTTGGATCAAGATATTTTTTTATGATCTTGGTTAAGTCGCTCGAGGTCACTTGACCAACCGCTTTTAAAAATTGTTTTTGATAATTAGGATCATCAAAAAGCAAATTGTAAGTTCCCACTTTTCTGGCAAGTCCGTCCACTGTTTCAAGCGAATAAGCTTCTTCAGAAGCGATATTCACATGAGCTTTACCCAATTCTGTTTTGGTAGCTGGATTTTGGAGCATTCCAAAAATCTGCTCGGCGATACCATCGAGCACACTTTTTAAATTCTCAATTTTGATGGAGGCCGATACCGCAAAAAATCCTTGATCTTGCGGAGTAAAGGTTGAGCAACCGACGTAATCCACCAGTGCATTCTCGAGTCGCAAGCGCTGATTTAAACGCGAGCTATCGCCTTGCCCCAAAATCATCGAAAGCACATCAAGTGCTGGGATATCCTTGTGACGCACACCTGGTACGGGCCACGCGAGATAAAGAAGATTTTCTTGAAAAGTGGTTTGCTCTAAACCCAAGCGGGTGGATTTTTGGACGATCTCTTTTTTGCGAACAACTTTTTTGAGCGGATGAGAGACGAAGGGATCATAGTATTTTTGAATTTGATTTTTGAGATCATCAAATTCAAAATCCCCCGCCACAACAAGGGTCATATTTTTGGGAACATAGCGCGACTGGTAGTAGTTGAGGATTTGCTTTTTTGAAACCTCACGAATGATTTTTTCGTATCCAATCACCGGCTTGCCGTAAGGATGTTTTTTATAAACGGTTTCAAAAAGTTTTCGGCTCGCTTGACGATGAAGATTGTCATTGCCCCGTTTGATTTCTTCGATCACCACTTCGCGCTCATTGTCGATTTCGGTTTCATCAAATTTTGGAAACCCCATCATCTGCGACACTACATTGAGCCCCGTAGACAAATAGTTTTTTGAAATGGTCACATAGAATACGGTTTGATCGAATGTGGTGTAGGCGTTGAGCTCTCCGCCCGAGCCTTCTACTGTCGAGGCAATCTGGCCTAAACCAAACTCGTCGGTGCCTTTAAAAACCAAATGTTCGATAAAATGGCTGATGCCCTGGACCTTTGGATCCTCATCGGCCGAGCCTGTTTTGACCCACATTTGCACTGAGACCACTGGGCTCTTATTACTTTGAACCGCAATGACCTTTAATCCGTTTTTCAATTGAAATTTCTTAAGCATACTTTATGACCCTCTTATGGCTCTTTCGATCTATGTTCATATTCCCTATTGTCTGCAACGTTGTCGCTACTGTGATTTTACCACTTTTGAATTTTCGCAGATTCTTCCCCCAGAACAATATCTGACTCTTTTAAAAAAAGAGATCTCGAGCCGCCATACCGAAGTTCCAACTCAAACGGTTTCCACAATTTATTTTGGTGGCGGCACACCTTCGCTCGTTCCCTCTGAACATATCGTATCGGTGTTACAAGAATTATCCAATGTTGGATTTCAATTTGATGCTTCAACCGAAATTACCATCGAGATCAATCCCGCAACAATCGATGAAAAAAAACTCGACCACTATTTGGCCCACGGGGTAAATCGGTTTAGCGTAGGTGCCCAAACATTTAATGATGATCTTTTAAAAATGTGCGGCCGCAAACATTCAAGCGCTGACACTATTCACACGCTTCAATTATTAAAAAAACGACAAGTGAATTATTCTTTTGATCTTTTGTTTGCTTTACCCGGCCAAAGCTCGGCCCAGGTAGAGCAAGATGTGATCAAAGCCCTCGAATTCGATCCTCCTCATTTGAGTGCCTACTGCCTCACTGTTCCCGAGGGCCATCCCATGGCAAAAGGTCGAGCTCTTGAAGACGAACAAATCAGAATGTTTGAGATCATCGAGAGCCGACTTTATGATGCAGGGATTTATAAATATGAAATTTCTAATTTTGCAAAACCAAAGCTCGAGAGTCGACACAACCAATCCTATTGGTCCGATGCCGACTACTGGGGCATTGGATTGAGCAGTCACTCTTATTTTAATTCACAACCCTATGGATTGCGTTTTTGGAACCCCAATGATTTTAAAACTTATCAGCAACAAATCGCAAATCCACTTTCACAATTGCCGCCGCAACAAAAAGAGCACCTCCTCATGCACGAAGCGGCCACCGATTTTTGCCATATGTTTTTGCGCACCCGAAAAGGTTTATCGATTGAGCGTTTAAGAAAAAAATTTCCCATCACGGACCTGATCGAGACTCGACTTGATCAGCTTCAAAAAAACGGGCTCCTCAACCGAACGATTGAGGGTTATACCCTATCCTCACGCGGTGAGCTTTTAAGTAACTGTGTGTTTGCCGAATTGACATTTTTGGCCCAAGATTTTGCGGCGGTTGACAGTTTTAAATTTGAATCCATATTGGAGAATCTATGAGTAAAAAAAATGAATCCCACGAGGATGTTGAAATCGAAAGTATTGGTGACGAAAAACCCTCAGCCACCGAAGAGCTCGAAAAACAGCTTGAGGCTGCAAAAAAAGATCATCTCTATTTAGCAGCTGAGTTTGATAATTTTAAGCGGCAATCCTTAAAAGAACGCTCGGAACTTTTGCGCTACGGCGGCGAACGCTTGGCTCGAGATCTTATGGGAGTGATTGATAATTTCGAAAGAGCTTTATCGGTTGAGCCGACTCCTGAGAATGCGGCGTCTTTTCGTCAAGGAATTGAGATGACTGCAAATGAACTCAAAAACTGTTTGCAAAAATTTGGCATTGTTGAGGTCGAAAGTTTGGGTAAACCCTTTGATCCTTCGTTACACGAAGCCATTGGATCCGAAGAGACCACAGAGGTGGAGGCCGGCCATGTGGCCCATGTTTTTAAAAAAGGATTTAAAATGCATGATCGACTTATTCGCCCAGGACAAGTGATTGTGGCAAAAGCTCCAAAGGAGCAATAATTGGCTAAACAGGATTACTACGGCACCTTAGGGGTCGAACGCGGAGCTTCTGAAGCGGAGCTCAAAAAAGCTTACCGCAAACTTGCAATGCGTTATCACCCCGATAAAAATCCAGGTAACAAATCCGCCGAAGAAAAATTTAAAGAGATTAGCGAAGCCTACGAAGTTCTTAAAGATCCTAAGCGCCGCCAAATGTATGATCAATTTGGTCACACCGCAAATGCGGGTGGCCCTCAGGGTGGCAATCCTTTTGAGGGTTTTGATTACGGCAGCGCCGGGTTTGGTGGATATCAACAACAATCCGGAAATGCCCAAGATATTTTTAGCGAATTTTTTGGCGATGTGTTTCGTCAAGGACCGCGCTCACGCGATTTTCGAAATCAAAAAGGGGCAGACCTTCGCTACACTCTCACGATCTCACTCGAAGAGGCCGCCACGGGTGCGGAGAAAACAATCAGTTTTTTACGCAAACGCAATGGGCGCGAAGACCAATCAAAACTTGCGATCACGGTTCCCGCGGGGGTTCGTGATGGTCAGCGTTTAAAATTAAAAAACGAAGGCGATGCCAGCTCTGGAGGCCAGGGCGATTTGTATGTGATCATTCACTTCCAAGAACATATTTTATTTAAGCGCAAAGAAAACGAAGTCTACATGGACTTGCCGGTGATTTTTACCGAAGCGATTTTGGGGGCCACTCTTGAGATCCCCACCCTCACAGGTGTTGCGCAGTTGCGCATTCCTCCAGGCACACATCCGAACCAAGTCTTTCGACTTAAAGGTAAGGGATTTCCTGACATGAGTGGCTATGGACACGGCGATATGTTGATCAAAATTATTGTCGACATTCCATCGAACCTCACAGAGGATGAAAAAAGAATATTTCAATCGCTCAGTTCACTAAAATCTCCGTTGGTTTCGGAATTTAAAGATAAAGCGAATCGCATCATCAAAGGTCGAAAATGAAAAAGCTTGGGTTGTTGATTTTTTTTGTGTTTCTTGGTTGTACAACGCCACAAAAAAAATCTCAGCCCGCAAAAGCCAGCCCCGACGCTCAACGCGAATTTCAGCGCATACAAATTGAACTCGCCTCGGGCTCGACCCGCAAAGCAATTCCTCGTCTTAACAAATTTATCAATCAGCACCCCGGAACAGATATCGCAGACGATGCCACTCTACTCTTAGCCAACGCCCAGTTTAACAATCGCAATTACGATGCAGCGTATTCGAGCTACATGTCTTTAGTGAACTCGAAAAATCTCAACGCCAACGAGGGTGAAGCCCTATTAGGTGCGGCTCGCTGTTTGACCAAAACCGGTCGTCCAGATGAGGCAATTAGCCTGACAGAAAAAAGCATTCGAATTCCAAATCTAAATTCCAAAACTTTGATCGAAAATTACCGACTGCGATTTCAGTTGTTTTCCGAAATGAATGATCGAGTGGATGCGCTCAAAGCCGCAGTCGTTTTGGCTGAACGCGAAACCGATTTATCTGTGAGAGACTCTTACCGCCTTCGCGCAATTGATCTCATCGAATCCCGATTAAATGAAAAAGAAGTCACCTCGATTGCAAACAGTGATTTTGGTTGGTTAAGAGCCTATGCCTATTTTCGTTTAGGTATGATCGCGGTAGATGAGCGCGATCACGCAAAAGCTCGGAGCGCCTTTGCACGAGTGATTGAGCTCCAGCCCACCGGTGAGCTCAACGAACGTGCTCGTCAACGCATGGATCAGCTGGATGCCCGTCGCAAGGTCGAATCCTTTACCATCGGCGCCATTCTTCCGCTCTCGGGCAAATACGCCAATGTGGGTGCCCGCACATTAAAAGGTCTGCAACTTGGTCTTGGAATTTATGGCTCAGAGCGCTCGGAATTTAAACTCGCTCTGCAAGACGAAGAAGGCACAGCAGACTCCTCCCGCCGCGCGGTTGAGCGGCTTGTCACCGAAGATCATGTGATGGCAATTGTCGGAAGTCTATTGAGTCGCACCGCTGTCAATGTGGCAAGCAAATCCGAAGAGTTGGGAGTGCCATCCATTGGTCTCTCGCAAAAAGCGGGACTGACCGAAATCGGTCCAACCGTTTTTCGTAATGCGGTGACAAGCCAAATGCAAATTCGTGCACTTGTGCGTGTGGCAATGGAAAATTTAGGTATTAAAAAGTTTGCGGTTCTTTATCCCAATGATGCCTATGGGGTTGAGTATACAAATTTACTTTGGGACGAAGTCTTATCGCGAGGTGGGCAAATTACCGCAGCCCAAATTTATGAGCCCAACGAAACCGATTTTTCTTCGCACGTGGAGCGCTTAGCAAACAAATATTATTTTGAAGACCGCGAAGATGAGTACAAATATATTTTGCGAGACTGGGCAAAAAAACAAAAATCCCTTACCTCACGCAAATCTATTCCTGAAGATCTGCTTCCCCCTATCGTAGAATTTCAGGCTTTATTTATTCCCGACGGCATTAAAGCGGTGGGACAGATTGCACCAATGCTCGCTTTCAAAGATGTTCGCGATGTCAAATTAATGGGAACCAATTTGTGGAACACCGATGCCCTCATTACCCGCGGCGAACGTCATGTGGAGAAGTCGATTTTTATCGATAGCTTATTTGCTCAAGATAATGAGTTTCGTAATTCTAAATTTTTTCGTGATTTTCAAAAAGTATTTAACGAAGAGCCCGGTTTGTTTGAACTCCTGGGTTACGACACTGGCTTAATTCTAAAACAGTTGATTCTTTCTGGGGAACGTTCGCGAGGGGCTTTGGCCGAAAAACTTGCCAACCTTAAAAATTTTCCTGGCGGCGTGAGTTCACTCTCTATGAATGACCGCCGAGAGATCCAGCGCCCTCTTGTTGCGCTCACCGTCCAATCGGGCAAAATTGTCCAACTGACTCGCTAATTTGGTTGTTGGAATGGATCCTGCTACAAACCAAAGTTATGAAATATCTAGTTTGTCTTAGTTTTATTTTTGTCGCCCACACAAGCTGGGCTCAATCCTCTCAGCTAAAAAGAGCGAAAGTGATTTGGGTCGACGGCAAGCCCCACTTTGATGTGGAATTTGAGGATGGTGAAGTTTTAACCTATCAAGCCCCTAGTAAATGGAGTCAGTGGGACATGAACCCCATCGCCCATTTTTTATCCTACTCCGTGGGTTGGACGGTGGCCTCAGGTCTTACCAAATTTTTTAAGGCTCCCGTGCTCTATCAATTTATTCGAACCGGCGGTGGGGCCTTGGTGATTTATATTGGATTTATTGATGCGATTCGTGTGGGGCGCTCCATTTATCAAAAATTCGCAAAGCCCGCACCTCATGAACCCCTCCCTCAAGGGCAATAGCTCGAAAACAGTTCAAAGTAGACTTTTCTTTTACAATTTAAAATCGCTGTTATTTTGTTTTTAATTAATTTCTGCTAAAAGAAATTTATGAAAATTTTAATCTGTCTTTTTTTGATGATCCCAGCAGTTTCATTTAGCCAAAGCTTAAATGAAGAAGGCCTTGCTCGGATCACTTATGTTCCTGGCGAAGATCACTACGAAGTTGCGATGAACGAAGTAGATCGCTATCAGGTGGCACTCCCAACATCAGATAAGGTATCTTCCCTCGCCGATGAGGTCTCAATTTTTTTAACCAAACCAATTGTTGCGCCCTTATTTCGCTTTTTTAAATACTACGCGGTCGTTAAAGGCGGCCGTTTCGTTGCTGGAAAAGTTGGGCTTTCAGCCACGCGAAGCGTAATTGGGTATGTTGGTTGGCCAACAGTAATTTACGTTGGTATCGCCTCAGCTTTTCAGTTGGTCGGTGACAGCTTTAATTTAACGGGCCGTGGACTCGGCGCTCTTTATGACTACACTGTCTCGCGACCCACTTTTCATAAAAAGTCTCAGCATCCTCACTCTCAAGATCAAGCTCCTGCTGAAATTGAAGTTTACTAATTCTAATTAGTTAAACAAATTGGTTAATAAATTATGAAAAATTTGATTTGGATATTTTTGTTGTTTGGCGCAGTCAGTTTTGCCCAGGCCACTCAGCCTGTTACTGTCAAAGTGACCTACACATTTGGTGATGACCAAATGCAAGTGGCTATGGATGACGCCCAAAGTTTTAATGTTGAAATTCCTAAAGAACATCATCGAAAAATTTCGATATTTAAACAACCTATGATTGGCCCAATTGTTCACTTTACCGTTTTTTATTTAGCAAAAGTTTTAAGTTCCTATCTTGTTCTTCAGTTTGCTTCGGTAAATCCTTATCTGTATCCAATCGTTGCGACCGCAGGCGACATCCTGGTTTTTTATGCCTTTTTGACTGACGGAACAACTTTGCTGCTGGATTCAATTGATGCAATCAAACCAAAGCTCGACAAACTTCAGCCTCAATCAAAATGGGCCCCTCGCAGTAATCCCAAATCTTTTCATAGCGTATTGTAATGAAACTTTTTTTATTTATTTTTATCTCTGCTTCCTCAAATCTTTTTGCTCAAGTGCCGCCATCTGTTTTGAAACTAGAAAAAGATGGGGTCGTGTCTTACATCGTACCTTCACAGTTTATGGCAATCGACAAGATGGGTTTAGCTCCAGAAATCTTAAAGGCAATTCAGAGTAAACCGAACTATTTGAGTGACACCTCATTACTAAAGACTCCTTCAAGACGGGAATTGCTGCCTCAACTTCACCAGCTGGCATTTTCTCTGCCGCGTAAAGGCTTAGAAAAAAATGTAGATATAAAAAAATATCTTGGAGCACAAAGTGCCGAATGGAAACTCTATCTCAAATTAATCAATAAGTTTTATTTAGGTTTTTTTAATTCTAACAATTTAGTCTTCCTAAATGGAATCGGTTTTGTTCAGATGAAGCTTTTGCTTCGTGCTCGTTACCTTTCCCCCGCCCTCAGTTTCGATGCAATTGTTACGACGTTATTGGCAAACAATAGGAATCTGCAGCACTACATACTTCCGTTGCAATTGGATCAACTTGCCGGTGAAATTTCAGGTACCATGGCCATTGAAACAAAGGTTGAACTTAACGAAGTGGTTGTAGAAGACGGCGTCGATATGGCCAATGCGTTTAACCTTCTGATCACCCCTGAATCTTTAAAAAGTTTTTTAACCTATTTGGTTAGGCATCAAGGCGAAGAGCTCAACTTGACCGAAGCCATTACTGCTTTATTAAAAGCAGCGCCTCGTGAGGCGTATATCAGGTATGCCTCGGCTCAACGAGCTTGGATGTTGCGATTAGCAAATCTAATTAACGCAAAACATTTGGGTGGAGGAGTAACCGCGTTGATCACCGTGACGACATTGCTTCATCCGAATAAAGTTTTAGCAACTCGATTGGGTCAGCTTGGATTTACCATTACGGATATGACAATAGACCACCAACAGCCCTCGTCTGAGGGATGTTCTGCACTCGAAATTCATTCAAAATAATTTTTGATTTTACAAAAGCAAGCTAACTATTTTTATTTTGTTTTTGTTCTGTTAAAGAACAGCATGAAATTTTTTATCGCACTCTCAATATTATTTGGCCCTCTGTCTTTTTCTCAGACAGGCAACAATGTTTTTTTACCTCAAACCAAAAATCAGTTTGCCCAAATTTCGGTACGAGCAGGCGAAAAGACCATGCGCGTGGATCTCGAAAATGGCGAAGCCTTCGAAGTGCCAATACCAAAAAAAATTAGGCCTACCGTTTCGATTTTTGAAAGACCAGTGATTGGCCCAGTACTTCACTTTACCGCATTCAATTTGGTTTGGTTTTTAAGCTCAAAGATCGGCTTGGCTCTCGGTGATGCGAACCCCTATATTTTCCCGGTGGTTCACACAATCGGCAGTTTAATGGTTGTTTATTTCGGTATTACCGACACCGTTCATTTCACCAGAGATTTAATAAATCATTTTTCTGCAAAAAAAATAGTTGATGAACCCCAGTCGCAAAACCCCTTGATCAGCGAGCTCCAACCTAAAGCGGACATACTCTAATGAAGGCTTTAGGTCTTGTCTGCTTGCTTTTTCAGTTGCGAGCTCAAGCGACTCAAAGCCTTCCAGCCTTTAAGCTCACCAAAGGAAAGTCTGCTTCCTATCTCGTCGGAACATCCATCGACAGGATAAACGACATCCATTTGCCTGCAGAAACAGTGAAATTGATTTTAGCTCAACCCAATAAATTGAGTGATACCAAGATTCCTGTACCCGAAAGCGATCTGATTGAAACTCTTGGCTTAAGAAATCAAGCCAACACTTCAGAAGTGATTGCCCTCAAACAATATCTTGGTCCAAAGAGCGAAGAGTGGAAATTTTTTTTGCAACTGGTGAACCGTTTGATGATTGATAAAATCGGAAGAGAGAGAGTAATCAAACTTCCATTTGTCGGACTACCAATTTTATCTGGCCTTGCCCTTATTCACCTTCTGCCTCCGTACGTAGCCCTCGGTCTGATTCATCTTTCTGTTGGCAAAAACGAAAACAAAATCATTCAAGTCAAACAGCCTGTTTCAGAAATTGCTTCGCAAGTGATTGGTCCTGTTTCCGGGCCGTTTCAGTTTTCAAAAGAAACAAAGGCTATTTTACAAAGACTTCAGGATCGCCAGAATCAGTCTAGTCTTGCAACTGTGGCTGACCACGATTGGAAGAATGAGACATTGCCGGAACCAATTTTTTTAAGAGAAATCAAAGATGCTTTTGACATCCTAGCAACACCTGAAGCCATAAAGGCTGTGCTGCGGTATCTTGTCGATCAAAAAGAAAAAGCAGTGCGGCTGCAGCACATGAAACACATTCCATTTGATGTCGCCTTGGATGAGACACTTCATCGCTACGAACTTGCAATTGAAGCTGCACAGATCAAATTTGCAGAACAAATCGCTGCGGTCCATTCTGAGGGTTCATCATCGTTTGTGAGCCTGATTGAACTTGAAACTCCACATAATCCAATCACCCTTCACCTACAGGAATTGGGTTTTAAAATTGAACGGATGGACCCCACGGGCGCTTCCGACTGCGATACGATTTTAAAAAATTGACGATTTTGCACCACAATTCTAAACGAGAGCGCTGTAGCCTCAGATGGATTTTTTTATGCGAATAGCTTTATTTATTATTCTGGTTTTTCAAATCCAAACTCACGCAGATCAAAACTCTCCTATTTTTGAACTAAAAAAAGGTGAGTCTGTTTCTTACTTGGTGAATGCGCCACTCGATGGATTGAACAAAATGAATTTATCTCAGACGTTGATGGATTCGATTTTGAGGAATCGTATTTATTTGAGTGATACAAATTTATTAGCAAAAAACGTCGACATCTTTGAGTCGGGTGGAGTCAAGAATCAGTCCATCCCCTTTAAACCATTTCCGTTGAGAGCCTCCCTTGGAGAACACAGCGAGGAATGGAAACTTTTATTAAAAATGAGTAATCGCCATTTTATTGCGCAATTGAGAAATACAAAAATGATTCAGTTCCCGTTTGCTGGATTGCCTATTTTGTTAGGGCTTATAGGTCTCAAGTATCTGCCCCCAGTTGCTGCTCTTAACCAAATCCAAATATATCTAGAAGCAACAAGACCAGGCGCAGCCTTAATGGATAAGGGACTCGAACAAATACAGTTTGATGTACCTCCATTCGCTATTGTTAAAACAGACGATCTCAACACCCCCGTTCGAATCATAGAACTCACCAATCTGGCTTTAAAAACTTCAGACTTAATGTCCAGTCCGGCTTCGAAAGGCGTACCTCAACCTATATTTTTAAGGGAAATAAAAGACGCGTTAGATGTTTTGGTCACTACAGAAACTATCAAGGCCGTTCTGCAATTTCTTATCGCGCATCAGAAGGATCGGGTCGACTCTTACAGTATTGGACATATCCCTTACGACACCGCCTCGCCCGAGACTCTTGCACTCTATGCCGAGGCTGTCCAAAATGCAGAGTCGCAATTTGCTGATGAGATCGCGAGTCATCATTCAGATGGCGTGGCCGCATTTGTGAGTCTTGTTCATCTCGAGTTTCCAAATAATGGGATCACCACTCGACTCGAGGAATTAGGATTTACGGTTCGAAGTATTGAGCCTGATGAATCCACTCCATGTTTGCGACTTTTAGAAAAATAAATCGAGTCACTACAGATAATCTGTCCTAAAGCCCCCCTTGTTTTGGGCTCTTCCGGACCTTTTTTACTTTAAGTGAACTCTACGAACTCCGAAGAGGTGTATGCGGAGGAACTATGAGTTTTGACGATAAAGTCATTGAGATACCAGATTCTTTACCTATGCTACCGGTACGCGACATAGTCGTGTTCCCTTATATGATTCTTCCACTCTACATTGGTCGAGAGAGTTCGATCAAAGCAGTAGAAGATGCTTTAGCTAAAAATCGATTGATCTTTTTAGCTTCTCAAAAAGAAATCACCGAAGAAACTCCAACTGAAAAGACAATCTATTCAGTCGGAACAATCGCGATGATTATGAGAATGCGAAAGCTTTCCGATGGTCGAGTTAAAATCTTGATCCAAGGTGTAGCTAAAGGTCGCATCAAACAATACAAAAACGTTGAGCCTCATTTTGTTGTGGGTGTTGAGCGTATTGATGAAGCTGCAAGCACAGCCGCACCGGTTGAGTTTGAAGCCATGATTCGCAATGCAAAAGAGCAGCTTGAAAAAATCATCGCTCTCGGTCGCATGCTTTCACCAGATATCTTATTAGTATTAGACGATGTCACTGAGCCAGGACGTTTGGCTGATTTGATTGCATCAAATCTCGGGTTAAAAGTTGGAGATGCTCAACGCGTTCTCGAAACTCAAAATCCAAAAGAACGTTTACATCTCGTGAATGAGATTTTGGCTAATGAGCTTGAAGTGTTGCAAATGCAAACTCGTATTCGCAATCAAGCCAAAGACGAAATGTCTAAATCACAGCGCGAGTATTTTCTTCGTGAACAGATGCGCGCAATCAAAAATGAGTTGGGCGAAAATGATTCGAAGTCCGAAGAGGCCGACGAATTACGCGACAAATTGAACAATGCTGGAATGCCAGAAAATGTAAAAGCCGAAGCGATCAAACAAATGGGTCGACTTGAGCGAATGCATCCTGACGCTTCAGAAGCTTCAATGGTCCGCACTTATCTTGACTGGTTGGCTGATCTTCCTTGGAATAAAGCGACTACCGATAATTTGGATCTTGTTCGCGCTAAAACAATTCTTGATGAAGATCATTACGAATTGAATAAAGTTAAAGATCGTATTTTGGAATTTCTTGCGGTTCGCCGTTTGAAAGAAAAAAATATGAAGGGTCCTATCCTTTGTTTCGTTGGACCTCCTGGAGTTGGTAAAACTTCTTTAGGAAAAAGTATTGCACGCTCAATGGGTCGTGAATATTTCCGCGTCGCACTTGGTGGAGTTAAAGATGAAGCTGAGATCCGAGGAC
Source organism: Bdellovibrionales bacterium (assembly GCA_965199825.1). Classification (GTDB taxonomy): domain Bacteria; phylum Bdellovibrionota; class Bdellovibrionia; order Bdellovibrionales; family UBA1609; genus CBDATP01. The sequence goes on from OZ241329.1 coordinate 931,220, forward strand.
ATCGCCGCACTTATGTGGGAGCAATGCCAGGAAAAATCGTTCAGGCTTTAAAGACGATCAAAACCAACAATCCGGTTATTGTTCTCGATGAGATCGATAAATTGGGAAGCGATTTTCGTGGTGATCCTTCAGCAGCAATGCTCGAGGTATTAGATCCCGAACAAAACGCAAATTTCCGAGATAATTATCTCAATGTTGATTTTAATTTGAGCAATGTTTTGTTTATCGCAACTGCAAACGTTTATGACAATATTCCTGCAGCTCTACGTGACCGTATGGAGATCATTCATCTCTCGGGTTACACAGCGAACGACAAATTGTTAATTGCTAAAAAGCATTTGATCGAGCGACAAATTGAGAGCAACGGAATTACCGATAAGAACATCAAGTTTACCGATGAAGGATTAAAATATTTGATCTCTCATTACACTCGCGAAGCTGGACTTCGAAATCTTGAGCGCGAAGTGGGAGCTGTTTGTCGTAAAGTTGCAAAAGACTTTGTGATGGGCAACACCGAACAAGTGATGATCACGCCGGAAGTTGTTCCAGATATTTTGGGAGCCCCAAGATATCTTAAAGAAGAGCGCTTAAAAGAAGATCAAGTTGGGATCGTAACCGGTCTTGCTTGGACACAAGCTGGCGGCGAAGTTCTTTATGTTGAAGCTTTGAAAATGAAAGGCAAAGGCGGACTCTCACTCACAGGCCAACTTGGCGATGTGATGAAAGAATCAGCTCGCGCTGCTTGGTCTTATGCCCGAGCACATTCAGAAGAGATTGGTATCGACAGCGAATGGTTTGATCACAACGAAGTGCATATCCATTTACCTGCCGGCGCAACTCCTAAGGATGGACCATCTGCAGGTGTGACACTTGCCACAGCGCTGACCAGTTTGATGACTGGAATGCCTGTACCAAAAGATTTGGCAATGACGGGTGAGATCACCTTGTCTGGCCGAGTTCTTCCGGTTGGTGGTATCAAAGAAAAAGCTCTTGCAGCACTGAACCACGGTGTTTCAACAGTGATTATGCCTTTGTCGAACAAAAAAGATGTTCAGGATATTCCTAAAGAATTTAAGGATAAACTGACTTTCCACTTTGTTGAAAATTTAGATGAAGTGTTTGCCCTCGTATTCAAAGATAAATCTTTAAAGAAAAAAGGTTTATCTCATGCGAAATCAGGCAAGCGCAAAATTCCCACCGCAGCGTCTGCTGCCTAAACAAATCAGGTCGACCCTCAAGGTCGGCCTTTTTTTTTGCAATAATTTAGTTTTTAATTCTGAAATTCATGAACGCGATGATTAGGATCGGTCACCTTAGCCATATTATTTTCGAATGTTACCGTGGATGGAACGTCAGCCACAAACACCTCGCCCTGATTGGCGGCAAATAAACTCGATTCGACGTCGGTAGAATAAAAGGCATAGTAATCAGAGATCTTGGCATCAAATTGGTTTTTTCCTTCGATATCAAAGATCAACTGACCATGGGAATCAAAAGCAGTAGCCTTTTTCAAATCCATCTGTGTTTGATGAATCAGTGCAAACTGCGACGAAATCTCGATGGTGCAATAAAAGCAGTCGTACAGAGATTCTCCAGTAGAACCGAGCAAGCGGGTCACTCCATCTTGTTTATAAATCACAAAGCTAGAACTTTTTTGTAACAACTCCGCGCCATCGATAAGCGCAAGAGTTTGTCCACCGCCCATCACCTTGAGTTGATCGCCACTTACCTTTGCATCGAGATTCGCACTGGCTTGCTGTTTGTCTCGGGCTTCAAATGGTTTCGGATAATCATGACCACGACCGCAGGCGGAGAATAACAAAAACAGAGGGATTAATTTTTTCATTCCCTGTTTTCTCATAGATTCAAATCACCTCGCAATAAAAAACTCGGTCTAAAACGAGATGCTCCCAATTCAAGTCCAGCGCGACTCGGCTCTTCGATTTTGTGCAGCTTTTTATACAACTCAAAATTTTTTACATCTTAATTGTTGCCACGCCCGCTTGGAAATTTGAGCATTGAGAGATGATTCAATTTTTGATCTCACTTATCGGAGTTGCGGCGGCCCATGGTGTGAGTAGCGAAACGCGCGCGGGTCCATTGTATTTTGAGGAAGCTCTGACTGGCATCTACGAAACTGAGGATTGGACAACAAAGCTTGGAGCATCAATATTAAAAACAACCTTGCAGGTTGCAAACTCAGCCGCAATCACGGATCAGACCACCTCTATGACAGGTGAACTGGGCTACATGCCTGAAAAAGGTTTTGGTACCGACTTGCAGCTCGATGGATCAACAACACCCGCAGAGAATTTAACCAATCTTTCAGTACTACTCAGCCAAAATTATCGATGGAAATATCGCCACCATCGCTCGTTGAATTTGACCTTGCGTGGTGGTGTGAGCAACTTTGTCCAAAAGTTTACATCCCAAACCAAAAAGCGAAATGGCAAAACAGTTTCGGCGGCTCAAAGCACCGGAATCAACCAAACAAATTTAAGCTTTGAAATGGACTCACGACTTCACAAGGATTTTTCGCTCACAATCGGATTTGATGTTTTTGGATACAATAAAAGTGTGGGAGTTTTTGAATCGCAACTCGATTCACCAGCTGCCCTCCTCCGAGGGAGCGGCGCACTGGCAAGTACTCTTGGAGGTTTTGCTAAGTATTCGGTCAACCTAAATTTGATTTATGATTTTTTAGATAAGTGGAGTGCACTTTTAAGTTCCACAATCGGAAAGCTCGCCATCGACGGCTCTCAAAGCACACTGTCTGCGTTTAAATTTGAAACAACATCGATTGAGAATTGGACGTTGAGTTTGGGTTTTGAGTCGCTTCAATCTAAGATTTATAGTGCTAACTATGCGGTTTTTCGTGTCGACTACGACTTCTAAAAAGATTTGAAGATTTATCCACACCTGCACTTAAAAAAATTAAGATAAACTTATTTTATACAGGGGGTTTTTGGATGAAGAAGAGTATGTTGTTAGTTGCCGGTGCGTTACTAATCTCAACGGGTGTAGGTGCGCAAGAGCTTAAAGCCGACCGTGCCGAAATAAAAAAAGATGAAACCAAAATCGGTGCAGATCGTGAAGTGCGCAACGCCGATGAAAAGCGAGTTGTTCAAGATCGTGCTCAGCTGAAGAGCGATAAAGCAGCTGGTGCCTCAGCCACACAACTCGCGGCCGACAAAGACACTTTAGTGCAAGATAAAAAAGCCCGTAACGACGAGCAAAAAGATGTGAAAGACGATCGCAAAGATCTCAAACACGACCGTCATGAACTACGAAGAGACAAACATCGTTTAGCTAAACACTAATTGTAGGGCGGGGGCTTCTGGCCCTACTTTCATTTAATTCGGACATCACCCTTGCCGATAGGCCTAAAAGGGTGATGGGCCGTGCAGAACAATGTTATCACAATAAAACGTTCCGTTTTAATTTTGAGTTTAGCAACGTCCGTTTGTTGTAGCCCATCGCAACCAAACCAAAATATCTCGCCACTTAAGGCCGAATCCTCATGGTCCGGACCTGCGGCGTTTATCACCAAAGATATGAAAATCAAAATAGGCGAGCATCTTTTACCGCCATTTTTTTTGAGCATTAACCCACAAGCTGTCACAAGTGATGCTGACTGGACTACGTTAATTTATCAGGTCGATTTAGCTCTTAAACACAATTTAGTAATCCTGGACGTCATGTTTTCGAATGAGTCCGAAGAGTTTATGCAGATTTTAAATGCAAAGCTCGGCACCCGGAGAGTTTTTATTTTTGTCCGAATTTATTTTGGCGAACCTGCGGACGATGTCACTGATGCTTGGGTTGAGACCTACATAAAAAAACTCCAGTTGTTTATTTCTAAGCTCAATAAAAATATGTCAGACAAAGTGATAGGAATTCGAGCCATGGGTCTGAATGGCGGCGAATGGTTTCAGATTCCCTCTGACCCCTCGTTTGCCAAAAAAGTCGCAAACGCCCAATTGAAAATCAATGCGGCAATTAAAACTTTAAGTTCTGGGAGGTTACTCACAATTGTAAACTCTGGCTATTTACTCGCCATGTCTGCGGTCCAAGGAGGATCTCATGTTTACTTCGAAGAAATCTTAAACTCTCCTGATATTGATATCATCAGCTCGCCTTATGAATATGGAATCTCGAGACAGGTCGATCAGCCATTTTTACAACAGGTTCCATTTGATAGCGTGCCCTTACATGGGAAATTATTTTTGACCGAAGATGACACTCGCACAAGCCGCGCACAAATCGATCCATGGAAATCCTGTTTTACCGCGGAATGCGATATCACGATGGTTAATCGCAATGTGCAGGCCGCTCTTGATCACAACACCGGACTTTATTTTTTAGATCTGACCGCAAAAGGATGGTTTGGAAGTCCATCAGCACCTGTGGATTCAGAAAATCTGTGGAATGCCATCGACACAGCGATTCACAAAACACCCAACCTCAAGGTTCCACAAATTGGTTTTTTTGCCGACGAAGGCTCGATGCGTGGACTTAAACCCCTCACACAGAGCACTGAGGCTGCGACCAAAATCGATTTTATCGGAATGGATAATTTGAATTATGAGTATCAAAGTTGTGAAAACCAAATTTTGAGTCTTGAGAAAAATAACATGGGTGTTCGATATTTTATTTTAGCCGATAAACAAAGGGCCCCTAGATTTAATCAAGAGGCTTTTTTAAAATAGCTGCCTACTTTGCAACGTCAAGCTCAGCCAAAACCTTTTCGATTCGGTATAAATTCGAAACCCAATCGGTAAACAAAAGTTTATTTTTGAATGGAACCATCTCGCCATCTTTGGAAGACAAGATTCGGATCTTTGAATTGATTTCGTCGCTGGTCACATGCTTAAGAGTTCGCACATAGGTCAGCATGCGTTCGGGCTGGGCCGAGGGCAAAGTGGTTACAACATCAATTGAACTTCGCTCGGCATCGCGCGCCGAAATCACACTGAGTTCACCGGTACCTGGATGCTCAACAATCGCAAAACCTAATTTTGATAAGGCTTGTGAGAGATCGTTAAAGGCCTCTTCCACAGATACTGAATTGGGATTCAAAATGGTGATTTTGCCCCTTACCTCAGAGCCAAAAATAATTTTCTTTTTCGACATCTCCGAATATTGCGCAATCACTTCTGTCACATCTGCATTTTTAAATTTAAATGTTGCCGCCATCGCAAAAGAACAAATCAGACTTAAGAACATGGGCACCGCCTTTTTATCAAACCTAAGCGCGCGCCGATGCAGTTGCAAAAAAATGTTTATGGAGTTTTCTTGTTACTTTAAGCCCGCATCCAGTGGAGTGGGCGCCTTTAGCCATTGATCCAAAGAGCAGGAATCCTTGATCACGTTTTTAAGACGTTCATTTTCTTCCTCTAACACGCGCGCAAGAGTCTGAAGATCGGTCACCTCATCACGCAGTTGCAAGATCTGTTGATCCTTTTCTTGCAGAATTGTTGAGTAGGCCTTTTTTAGTTCACCAACCAGAAGTTGAACCTCCCCCCGATCAGAGGGCTGAACGGGAGAAGGCATTTGTGTTGGGGGGACAATGGGCACCTTTTGTTCGGCTAAAGCACTTGCCACCTTTTGCACAGGTGGTGGCGCCTCAGCCAATTTGCGTGACGCTTCAAAAGGAGTATCGCGAAGCAGGTATTTTCCTTCTTCGATTTTATACTCCACATCCTGGTTTTTGATCCTTCGCCTTAGTGTCGAAATACTCACTTTATATTTTAGCGAATAATCTGCTAAGGCGATCCAAGCTTTGTCGGTCACGCGTCAACTCCTTCGATGACTACCCAAATCTACCTATTCACCTTGTCAGGTGAGTAGTCTTGAATAGTCAAACTAGACTAATTCAGGACTGATCACTTGATTTTGACTATTCATGACTACTCAAAATGTCATAGACTATCTAGCGTGAAACTATCAGATAAAAAAAACCTAGCCCTTGTTCTTTCCGGTGGTGGAATCAAAGCCGCCGCTTTTCATATTGGTGTTTGTTTAGCTTTGCGCGAAAAAGGATTTCGCTTTGCTGGTGGAACTCCGGATGCGGTGATGCAAAAGTTTGAGAGTTCAAAACTCACCTTTAAACTCTACGTCGGTTCAAGCGCTGGCGCGGTGATCAGCACTTTTCTGGCTGCAGGCTACTCCATTGATGCGGTGATTGATGCATTCACTCAGGGCGCTGGTATTGGATCATTTGCCAAACAAGAAAATAGCGAAGGTTATCTCAAGCCCATAACCTATCGAGATATTTTTGCTTTAAATATTGGTGCGAGTAGCCCAACAAAAATAATTTCTAATCTGTTTAAAAAAAGACCAGCAATTGCGGGAGGTCTCGAAGTTTTTTTAAAACGCGGGATTAAAGTAAATGGTTTATTTTCTACCAAAAATCTCGAACGCTATTTGAGAGAAACAGTTTTTCCTCAAAATAAATTTGAAGCTCTAGGCGTTGGTCTATATATCGTTGCCACTCAATTGAACCATTCGCGCAAAGTCGTGTTCGGCCCCTATGCCGAAAACACCAAGACCCCTCATGTGGGAACCGCAAATTATGCTCATATCAGCGATGCGGTTGCTGCCTCAGCGGCACTGCCTCCATTTTTTTCGCCCTATGCAATAGAAAATCAAAGCGGTCGTAAGGTCCATTTTTTTGATGGCGAAATTCGCGATACGTTATCGACCCATGTGGCGGCCGAACAGGGAGCAGATCTTGTAATCTCGAGTTATTCGATCCAACCTTATCACTATCATCGCGAAATGGGTTCGCTCCATGAGTACGGTATGCCCCTGATTTTTAATCAGGCTCTCTACCAAGCGGTCCAACAAAAAATCGAGAGTCATATTCGAAATCAAAACGATGCCCGCAGCTTGATCGAAACTGTGGAGAAATATATGACCGACGCCAAAATACCAAAAGAACATCGTGAAAATTTACGTCAAATTATTATGAGCAAAACCCGGTTTAATCCGGCTGTGGATTATATTTATATTCATCCCAGTCCAAAAGATTACGAAATGTTTTTTTACGATCACTTTTCGCTCAACCCAAAAATTTTGGGACGGATCGTTCGCACAGGATTTAAAGCCGCAATGACCGCTTTAAAACCCTTTGCGATTTAGAACATCGATTGAACAGTGAGCTTCACAAAATCATAAAAAGGTTGTGAGCAAATTCCAAGAGCAATGGTCAACACAGCGGCCACAGTAACTGCGGCTCGAGTCATCTGTTTTTGATCGTCCACTTGAACTCCGTTTGCATCACCCATGTACATCACCACCACAGGGCGCAAATAATAATACACACTGATTGCCGAGCCAATCACTCCCCAGATCGCAAGCCAATAAAGGCCTTGCTGAATCAAAGCTGTAAACACAAAGAATTTACCAAAAAATCCGATGGTGGGTGGCAATCCTGCAAGGGACAACATAAAAATAGTCAAAGTAAACGCAATCCAAGGGCTTCGCTTTGCAAGACCCGAGAGATCATCAATGTCGGTAAATGAATCCTCGTGAGAATCGAGCAGCGACACCACCCCAAAGGCTCCAATGGTCATCACCGAATAGGAAAATAGATAAAAGATCAAACCGCTCGCGCCCACTTCGGCGGCTCCGCCAATACCTGCAGCAATCAATGCCATCATTGCATAGCCAGAATGTGCAATGCTCGAATACGCAAGCATGCGTTTAAAACTTGTCTGCATAATTGCGGCAACGTTGCCCACAATCACGGTAAAAACCGCCAGCCATTCAAGCAGATGAACAAGACTATCCGCCCGCTCCGACAACAAAGCGTCGGTCAAAATCAATCTTAAAAAAAAGGTAAAGCTCACCGCTTTAACCCCTGTTGCCATAAATGCGGTAATCGGTGTTGGTGCTCCTTGATAGACATCAGGGGCCCAAGCATGAAATGGAAAAATCGCCACCTTAAAGCATATTCCAATCACAGCCATTACAAAACCAAACAAAAAGAGTCGGTTGGTTGTCATCAGATCACTGGCTACCGCGGTGATATCTGGAAGATAAGTCGATCCCACTGTTCCGTAGATAAAGGCGACACCATAAAGAAAAATGGCCGACGCAAAACTTCCTAATACAAAATATTTGAATGCGGCTTCTTTAGATAACCGGCTCTCACCGCTCATTGCGATCAGCATGTAAAGACAAAGCGACATCAACTCGATACCAACAAAGGTGACGATCAAATCATTGGACCATGCGATGATCAACATTCCGATTGCCGAATTCATTACCAAAAAAATAAATTCTGAAAACTGTTTGGTCATGGTGGTCAAATTTTCGCGCGCATAAAGGAGCGACCACGATGTGATAAGCAAAATCAAAACTGTGGTCCAGGTCGAAAGGCCATCAAAAATAAGCGCTCGACTAAAAGCCATTTTGTTTACACCAAAATTTGCCACCGCTAAGCCTGAGGCCGTCACACATCCGATGAGTCCATAAAGCAGACTCGCAAAAGAATTTTGCTCTTGATTCCCATGAGTGATTTTTACGGTAAGTGGAATAAGACTAGTAAAGAAAAGTGCCAAAAGTGGTGAAACAAGAAGAAGATCCAACCATTCAAAATGCTGTTCCATATTCTACCTTTTTACTTCGAGCTGATATTGATAACGAGCGTCTTGAAGATGTTCGAGACTGGCTTTGGAAAAATTCAAAAAATGCTGCGGAAAAATTCCCATCCAAAATATCAGCAAAATCAGCGGAGCTAAAACCAAACGCTCTCTTAATCCAATATCGAGACCTGGATTTTTTTCGTCGTCGTGCCCAATAACCACACCAGCCGCGGGTCCAAAGAACACTCGCTTGATCATCCACAGCATATAGGCTGCACCGAGCACCACACCCAACACTGCAATTGAAGCAATCAACTTTTTCGCCCCAAAAGCTCCAAGTAAAATCAAAAACTCTCCGACAAATCCATTGGTCAACGGAACCGCAATGCTCGAAAGTGTCACAATCAAAAATGCGATTGTGAAAATGGGTGCGGCTTTGGCAAGGCCCCCATACTGACTGATTTCTCGAGTGTGGGTTCGCTCATAAATCATCCCAACAAGCAAAAACAAAGCGCCTGTGCTCACACCATGATTGAGCATTTGATAAAGAGCGCCGGTTGATCCGTAAATATTGTAAGCAAAAAGTCCAAGCATCACATATCCCATATGTGAAACAGACGAGTAGGCCACAAGTTTTTTGATATCGGGCTGAACCATTGCGACCAAGGCACCATAAATAATTCCAAAAGCGGCAACACCCATCATAAATCCAGAAAAGTATTCTGCCGCCTGCGGAAAAAGAGGTAAACAAATTCGCATGAATCCATAGGTTCCCATTTTCAAAAGCACACCCGCAAGGATCACCGACCCTGGAGTGGGTGCCTCAACGTGAGCATCGGGCAACCAAGTATGAAATGGAAATATTGGCACTTTGATCGCAAATGCCAGAGCAAACGCAAAAAATAACAGGGTTTGGGTATTTAAAAATCCGCCACCCACAAAAGGTAAATCTAATTTGTAAAAGTCTAAAAGACTTGCACTGATATGACCGCCCTCAAGCGATTTGGTCATAAACATCAATGTGATAATTCCAAGGAGCATAAACAGAGAGCCAAACATGGTGTAAATAAAAAATTTCACCGTGGCATAGATGCGACGCTTGCCACCCCAAATCCCAATCATAAAATACATCGGGATTAAAGACGCCTCGAAGAAGGCATAAAATAAGATGGCATCAAACGATAAAAAAGTCCCAAGCATCGTGGTGCCCAAACAAAATAAGCAGGCATGAAATCCGCGCACTTGTTTATCGATCGCGGTCCAACTCCCTAAGATGGTCAGCGGAAGTAAAAATGTGGTGAGCAGCACAAGCCAAATCGAAATTCCATCGACACCCACAAAATAGGAAATCCCGAGCGAGCGCACCCAAGGGGTTTGCTCTACAAATTGAAGTTGGGCGGTGCTCTGGTCGAACTGGAATAACAAAAACAAACTTAAAATAAAAAGCGCTGTGGAACTGACAAGTGCAAAAGGTCTTACCCACTGCTCTTGCGGCATCAGCGCACAGACCAGCCCAAAAATAAGAGGTAAAAAAATGATTGAAGTTAAGATCATGAGTTAGCCCACCAATACATAGGTCATTGTGACGATCACACCGAGTGCAATATAGAGCGCATAGTATTGCATATTTCCATTTTGCACCGATCGCAACATTCGCCCCACACCTTGAACAAGATCTGCCGCAACATAGGTCGCGCGATCAACAAAATTGACATCGATATAGAGCCACAAGCCTTGGCTCAATTTCACCAGAGGTTGAATAATTCGTGCGGTGTAAAATTCATCGACATAAAATTTGTTGTAGGTGGCCCGGTAAACAAAACCTATTTTCTGAGAAAAAGCCGCAATCTTTTGAGGATGAAAAATATAAAGGTTATAAGCAAAAAGTGCTGATACCGCCGCACCAACAACCGACACGATCATCAGAGTCCACTCCATCGAGTGCGAGGCTGTCCCCTCAGGAATTTTGGCAAGAACAGGCTCAAGCCATTCTTCCAAAAAATTTCCGGGATGACCCGGAATCATATGACTTAAAATTTCAGGAATTCCCACCCAGCCACCAATCACCGATAAAACTCCTAAAACGATCAATGGAATTGTCATCGTAAAGGGTGACTCGTGAGGGTGAATTTCGTGAGGCACACGCGATTTGCCCCAAAAGGTCAGGCACATTAAGCGTGTCATATAAAATGCGGTCCCAAGGGCGCCAACAAATCCGACTACCCACAACAAAGGATGACCAAATGAAGAAGAGTACGCGCGCCACAAGATTTCATCCTTACTAAAAAATCCGGCAAAAGGTGGCAGTCCAATAATCGCAAGCCAACCGAGCACAAAAGTAAAATGGGTGATGGGCAAGTATTTTTTAAGTCCACCCATTTTGCGAATGTCTTGCTCTTCGTGCATCCCATGAATGACCGAGCCTGAACCTAAGAACATCAAAGCTTTAAAAAATGCATGAGTCATAAGATGAAACATCGCGGGCCCAAAGGCACCAACGCCCACACCTAAAAACATATAACCGAGCTGCGAAACGGTTGAATACGCCAAAACTTTTTTAATATCGAACTGGGTAAACCCGATCAGCGCTCCCATCAGCGCCGTCAATGCACCTATCACAGCAATGATATTCATCACGTGAGGCGCTAAAATAAAAACCCCACTCATTCGAACGATCATATAAATTCCGGCAGTGACCATTGTTGCGGCGTGGATCAATGCCGACACAGGAGTGGGTCCCGCCATCGCATCGGGGAGCCAAACATAAAGAGGAATCTGCGCCGACTTTCCGGTGGCCCCAATAAAAAGCATAAGGCAGGCAAAGGTGATTGGACCACTCCAACCCAACTCCGCAACTTGAGGAACCCGAGTTAAAAGTTCGGTAAAATTCAACGTATTAAAATTGTAAAACAAAGTAAAAATGCCGAGCAAAAATGCGGCATCACCGATTCGGTTGGTAACAAAGGCTTTCATCCCAGCCGCCGCTTTGGCAGGATCGGAAAACCAAAATCCGATTAAGAGATAAGAGCAAAGCCCCACACCTTCCCATCCCACAAACATCACCAAGAGATTGTCGCCAAGAACAAGAATCAACATGTTCATCAAAAACAGATTGAGATAAGCAAAAAACTTGGCAGGCCGTGGATCGTGAGACATGTAACCCACGCTGAATAAATGAATTAAAGATCCAACACCGGTGATGATCAAAATCATCATCGCATTCAATGGATCAAGCAAAAAAGCAAAGTTGACATGAAAGTCGCCGGCCGAAATCCACGAAAAAAATTGGGCCGACAAAACCCGGTGCTCCTCGGGCAAACTTTTAAGCTGCAAAAATAATGTGACCGAGATGATAAAACAAATGACCGAAGCTAACGTTGCGATGCCGCCTGCAACCACCGCATTGTGCGATCGAAACCGAAATCCATTGATCAAAAATCCAACAAAAGGCACCAAAACCAGTGCTGCAAATAAAAACGGCGTGCCCATACTACCCTCTTAAATTTTCGAAGAATCGAATATTTACTTCTTTAAATTTTTTGTAAACCGTAACAGCAAGGGCAAGTCCCACACCCGCTTCGGCTGCGGCTATGGTCATCACAAAAAACACCATAATTTGACCATTGAGATTGTGTGAATAATGGCTAAATGCCACAAATGTTAAATTGACCGCATTGAGCATGATCTCAATACCCATCAACATCACCAAAACGTTTTTTCGCAAAAGTACCGCAATCATTCCAAAAGAAAATAAAATCGCCGATAAGATGAGGTAATGCTCAAGCCCTACCGTCATCATATTTTCAACCGCGAGCATGAGTGCCTCCTTTAATACGTGATACGGCAACCACTCCAACTGCTACGACCAAAAGTAAAACGCCCAACGCTTCAAACGAAAACACGTACTGATTGAACAACACGTTCGCAAGATCCTTGGTCGAAGTTTCAACCAAGGGTTGCTTTTCGCCAGGTTGAACTAATGATGTCGACAGAGGGACTGCACCAATGATCAAACCCGCCAAACAAGCCGAAGCCGCAATTTTTAAAACATTGCTCGCCTCACCTCGAGTGTAAGCTTTGAGCTCGGTGCGCAAATCAAACAGCATCACCACCATCACAAATAATACCATCACCGCACCGGCATAGACGATCAACTGCACGCCGGCGATAAATGGAGCACCTAATTGAAAAAACAAAAGGGCCAATGTCACCATCGCAACTGCTAAATGGAGAGCCGAAAAAATTGGATTCACGGAACTCACCACTTTATAAGTGGCATACAAAAGAATAATCGCCAGAATATAAAAGAGCGCTGAATTGACGTCCATTACGCCCCCCAATTCGTGCGTAAAACAAAAACCAAAAGTGCGGTCGCAACAACGTTAAACAGGGCCCAAGGCAACATCGATTTCCAACCCAAATCCATCAGCTGATCATAACGAAGGCGAGGCAATGTCCAACGCACCCAAATAAAAATCCATAAAAATACCAAAATTTTTAAAAGTAAAACCACGTGAAGCATGACAGCTGTGATCACACTTGCGGCTGTTGCTCCATAGCCATGAGCCGCAATCCAGGTGTTGATCTGTTGTGGAGATATAAACGGCAAATTGTATCCACCAAAATAAAATGTCGCCATCAGTGCCGAGGCCACAAGCATATGGCCGTACTCACCGATATAAAACATGTTCATTTTAATTCCGCCGTACTCGGTATGATAACCCGCAACGAGCTCACCCTCAGCTTCAGACAAATCAAAAGGTAAGCGGTTGGTTTCGGCAAACACCGAACTAAAAAAGAGCAAGGCTCCAAGGGGTTGATAAAAGATGCCCCAATTAGGCAAAAATCCAATACTGATGGGCTTCCCCATCCAGTGAATGGTCAAAGGTCCCACTTGATGATTGATCATCTCGCTAAAACTAAATGTGTTGTAAACGATCAAGACACCAACAAGTGCAAGACCCATCGCAAGTTCATAACTGATCATTTGGGCCGAAGCTCTGAGCGCACCTAGAAGCGAAAATTTATTGGCTGATCCCCAACCCGCCATCAAAAGTGAATATGCAGCAAGTGATGAAACGCCGAGGACAAAAACAATTCCCACCCCGATTTCGTATCCTTGAAATGCAAAATGATAAGGGCCCCATGTGCGACCCAACCATTCAAAGGGGACCACATCAATGGGTGCAGAAAGAGGAATCGCATTGAACGCTAAGGCTGCTGGAATCAGCGCGACAACAGGGGCTGCATAAAAAATAAAGCGATAACTGCTTGCGGGTACAAACTCTTCTTTTGTTAAAAACTTCACCGCGTCAGCCAAAAGCTGGGTTAAACCCAGTGGACCAATTCGGTTGGGTCCCAAACGATTTTGGATAAACGCCGAACCTCTGCGTTCCACCCACACGAGTGCTGGCACCAACTGCACCATCATCAAAAAGATGGCGACCATCTTGATAAAATTTATTCCGATTTCAAAGACGTCGGTTCCCATTTATTCCCACTCCAAGGCTCGGGATTTAATTTCCCAAAAAAGACCAAAAACAAAAATTCCCACAAACATCGACATCACGAGCAACGCATAAGCCCCACGGCCCGCATCGATATTTTCGGAATATGTGATTGCCCAAGGGTACATAAAAATAATTTCGATATCGAACAGGATAAACAAAATCGCTGTAAGATAAAATTTAACCGGAACTTTTGTGGTCTCTGATCCCTCACCCGCAAGTCCGGACTCGTAGGCTTCCATTTTGGATTTTGAATATTTCCCTTTGGCGCCGCATAAACTTGCGACAACGACGATTGCAATGCCAAAGACAGTGACGAATAAAGTGAGGACAAGAACCGATAGAAGACTCAAGCGGTGGCTCCAGGGCTGATGACTTTCATGGGTGGAAACCATTACCTTATACAAATTCACAAATGTAAATCCAAGGCTCACACAAAATGTGGCTCTTTGCGTCGAGCAATGTTACAAACTTTTGATCACGCATGAACAATTTTGAAGTCGAACCATTTCCATTAAGAACAATCGAAACTCTCGAAAGATTTTTGAGCCGTCCACCTTTGATAAAAGAAATGGTTGGCTCAACCAATCTCTCTTTTTTGTCGCATCTCCTGAGTCAACGCCGCCTCAATCTCGAAAGACCAGTGGTGCTCGTGGTCGCAACCGACAAAGAGGCCGAATCATTAGTCACCAACCTCAAATTTTTTGATCCCACCATCGCACCAATTATTTTGCCGGGATTTGATGTTTCGCCCTACTCGCAACTTTATCCCAATCGAAAAGTCGTGGCAGATCGCCTCCACTGGCTCTACCGCGCTCAGCACGCCAAGCCTCCAGATATTTTTATCGCCACCATCTCAGGACTACTGCAAAAAACTTTGCCCTTTGAGGTGCTCTCGCAAAACGAACTCGCCTTTCGGGTCTCCGAAAATCTTCCAGATGATCTTGCAAAAACACTGCTTCATTTAGGATATCAAGCCGAACCCTTGGTCGAAGATGTCGGAACCTTTTCGATTCGCGGCTCGATCGTCGATATCTTTTCGCCAGCCCATCGGCGGGCTCTCCGGTTTGAACTTTTTGGCGACACGATTGAGAGCATCAAAGAATTTGACCCCGCTACCCAACGCAGCATCGGTAACCTAAAGATCGCTCACATCATTCCCGCCCACGAAGTTTTGTTGCGCGATGACAGTTTGCAAAGTGCGGCTCAAGCCCTTCGTCAGAGTTGCGCTTCACGCGGAGTTCTCAACGAGGATGCAAAAACAATTTTAAGTTCGCTCACCAAAGGGCAGTACTTTTACGGAATCGAATTTTTACTTCAAAATTTTTATCCAAAGCCTGCGCAGCCCTTGGAGCATTTTAGTTTACCCATCGAAATGTGGTGGATCGATTCGATCGCAATCGTAACAGCTGCCGACAAGATTCATGCGCAACTCAAAACCGAATTTGAAGAGTCTGTGGGAGCTATTATCCGCCCCGAACCCCAAGATCTGTATGTCACGGTCGAGCAGCTTGAAGCTCCACCCGAAAGTTTTGAAACAAAGCTCAGTGGAATTCAAATCGGCGATACCGATGAAGGTATTTATTCGGTTCAAGTCAAAGATCTCAACGAGATCACTCAGCAAACCAAAGCTCTTCATGGAAAGCCCCAGGAGCTTCAGACCTATCTTACCGAACGCATCAAAAATTTTAAATCTCAAGGTCAGCGTGTTTTTGTCGCAACAAGTACTCTGACTCAAGGCCAAAGACTTTATGCATTTTTGGAGCGCTGTGGGTTTCATCCGCAGTTGGTGAACGAAGAAAAATATGCTTGGACCCAATGGGTAAACGATCAGCAAGATGATATCGACCGCATCACATTGATCCCCCATTTTTTAAATGAAAGTTTTCGTTGGGTCGAAGAAGACATTGTCTTTTTGCGCGACGAAGATTTTTTTGGCCAAAAACGGGCGCGGCGCGAATACAAAGAAACCGGCACCCTTGAAGCCCGCACCGGCACTCTCAGTTTTGGTGATTTAAAAACCGGTGATTTTATTGTTCACAAACTTCATGGCATTGGAATCTACGAAGGCCTCAAAGTGATGCCCATTGGTGGAGTCGACGCCGAATTTATTCAGCTGTCTTACAAAGACAAAGATCGATTGTACCTTCCTGTTTATCGAATCGCTCAAATTCAAAAATACACCGGCCCCACTTCGCCGGGTTTATTAGATAAATTGGGTGGGCTTGGTTGGGAAAAAACAAAAACCAAAGTTCGAAGTCATCTGCGTGATGTGGCCTCCGATTTACTAAAACTTTATGCCACCCGCGCCCAAACTCAGCGCCCGCCATTTTTGGCAAACGACGACGAGTTTTATTCTTTCGAAGCCGCATTTCCCTATGACGAAACACCCGATCAAATGCGCGCCATCGGCGACATCGTAAAAGATATGACGAGCGATAAGCCCATGGATCGTTTGATTTGTGGCGATGTGGGTTTTGGTAAAACAGAGATTGCGATGCGAGCCATCTTTAAAGCCACACAAAGTGGCAAACAAGTGGGGGTGATTGCACCCACCACCGTTTTGACCTTTCAACATTTCGAAACTTTTCAAAAACGATTTAAAAAATGGCCCCTCAATATTCGAAGCCTCAACCGCTTCGTCAGTAAAAAAGAACAGACCGAAACTTTAAAAGGATTAAAATCAGGCCAAGTCGATATCTTGATCGGCACCCACCGTCTGTTGAGTAAAGATGTTCAGTTTAAAGATTTAGGTTTGCTCGTTATCGACGAAGAACAAAAATTTGGGGTGCGCCACAAAGAGCGCCTACGACAAATGAAGCACAGCGTGGACACTCTTGCGATGTCTGCAACACCCATTCCCCGCACTCTCAATATGTCGCTGATGGGAATTCGCGATTTGAGTATTATCAACACCGCACCTGTTGATCGTTTGCCCACACGCACCTTTGTTTGCAAGTTTGATAAGGATACCATTCGCAAAGCGGTGATGGGCGAAGTGGCGCGCGGAGGACAGGTTTATTTTATTCATAACCGAGTCCAAAGTATTTACGGCCTTGCTGATGAATTGCGTGCCCTTTTGCCAGAAGTAAAAATGCGAGTGGCCCACGGCCAGATGGACGAAGGGACACTCGAAGAAACCATGCTCGCCTTTTTCCATCACGAGATCGATATGCTTGTGTGCACTGCCATTGTCGAAAGCGGAATGGATGTGTCGATTGCCAACACCATGTTTATCGATAACGCCCAACAATTTGGATTGAGTCAGCTGTATCAATTGCGTGGACGCGTGGGCCGATCGAAAGAGCGCGCCTATTGTTATTTGTTGATTCCCCCTCACGGCCGCATCGAAAAAGATGCGCAAGAGCGTCTCAAAGTTTTACAAGAAAACACAGCCCTCGGCAGTGGGATTCGGATTGCGCATTATGATCTTGAACTTCGCGGAGCAGGCGATTTATTAGGCGAAACTCAGTCCGGTCATATTCAAGCGGTGGGTTACGAATTGTATTTAGAACTTTTAGAAGATGCAGTTGCCGATTTGCGTGGTGACGTCGACGTCAAAGAAGATCTCGAACCCGAGATCAATGTGCGGATCGCAGCTCTCATTCCTGATTCTTATATTCCAGATATTCGCATGCGCTTATCTTACTACAAAGCTCTCTCACAAATCGATGGGCCCGAAGATTTGGAGCGCATCGAAGATGAACTGCGCGATCAGTTTGGCAAACCACCAGAGCAAGTGATGAATCTGATGGGGCTCATGCTGATTCGCAAGATGTGCAAAAATTTAAGCATTCGCGATTTGAGTTCGGGCAAAGCCCAGATCTCTTTGTCGTTTACCGAACACACCAAACTGGGTGCAAAAACCGTCATCGAGCTCGCTTCAAGACAAAACAAAAAATATGCTCTGACTCCGGATAACCGTTTGAACATTCGGATGAATGAAATCACCTGGCCGCGAATTTATGACGAGCTCAATTATTTGGATGGGCTTTGAGGTGAGCGCTGATCGATTAGGGTTTCTAAATGATTGAGTTTTGAAATCTTTTGGCTCTTTTTAGCATTGAGCTTAAAGGCTTCTCATACCCAGCTCCCTCGATGTGAACGAAGGTAAAAATCAATCTGTTCGACCTCTATTTAAGAGCTCACGGCGGCTCAAACCCCGCGCTCATCGCCAAACCTTTAAAGACTAACCTAAAATTTCCTTAGCGCGCAGTCCGTATGTCGGCTACCGTGACCACGAGGTGATTATGATATTGGGTGTACTGTTCGGTTTTATACTTTTTTTGTTTATACGATTTATTGCCACATCCTTTTATACGGTCGACCAAAACGAGCGCGCGATCAAAACCAGATTTGGGCGGGCTGAACGATTAAACGAGCTCACAACACTCACAGATCCAATTTCAGATTCGCTCGATCAGGAAGATAAACAGCGCTACATTTATCCGCAAGTTCGGGTGATCAATCCGGGCGGTCCATTTTTCAAATGGCCGTGGGAAAAGATTTATAAAGTCAGCATCGCCACCCAAACTTTGAACATGGCTTATGATCCGATGGAACCGCTCGCAAACGAGGCGGGCACGGTGCTCGCTGCGGTGACGAAAGATCAATTGAACACCGGGCTGAGTGGACAAATTCGTTATAAAGTTTGTGAGCGCAATCTTTATGCTTATTTTTTTGGTGTGAAGCGACCCATTGCGCATGTGATGGGATATTTTGTTTCGATCTTGCGTGAGCGCATCGCAAACTTTGATGCAAACTCAATTAAGACCACTCAGCCGCCTACCGATCTGCTCACCGAATCGGCTTCGGTGATTGGTGTTTCGATCAACGATTTGCGAAAAAATTTGCGCGACCTCAACAATCATATGGAGCTTGAGTGTTTGAGTTCTGGAGCACGCTACGGCATGACCTTGGAATCCTCACTCATCACCGGCATTGATCCACCTCCCGAAGTCGAGTCGGCACTGGCCGCGATCAACACTGCTCACAACCAAGTGTCCTCCGATATCAGCCTGGCTCAAGCCAGTGCCGATCAAAAAATTGTGCAGTCACGAAGGGCGGTCGAGATCGAAACCTTGAAAGCCCAAGCCGAAGTCGAACCTCTGATTCGACTAGCTTCGCAGCTGGCAGATTTAAAAAAATCAGGTCTTGGCGCTCTTGCCGCCTATCAAAGAGATATTCGCTTGAGTTTGCTCACCCAGGCCGCCCAAGTATTTTTAGGGATTAAAAAATGATCATCTCTTTTTTCACAACTGTAGCTCTCAGCTTTTTTTGTTTTATGATTTTAACCCCATTGATTTTGGGAATGGGCCGCTTGCTCGGCCTTTACACAATCGTCAACGAACGCGAATGTCAGGTGTATGTTTTGTTTGGAAAAGTGGTTGGGGTGATCAATCAACCCGGACTTTATTTTCCTTTTGCAAAATTTGGATCCAGAGCTTTGATTATGAATTGGCTCGGAAAACAATACCGTCTCGATTTGCGTTTGGATCAAGAATATTTAAGAAGCCTACCCGTAAACTCTGAAGAGGGCGCGCCAATGGGAATTGGCATTTGGTACGAAATGGTTGTGAGCGATCCGGTGGCCTATCTTTTTAAAAACGCCGATCCGCGCGGATCTCTGAGTGCAAACGTGAGCAACTCGGTGGTGCGTTGCCTCAGCAATCTTCCTCTGGCCGAAATGCTCGCAAACCGTCATGCGATGAGTCGCACGGTACGCGCCGAGGTTTCACCAAAATCGGAAGAATGGGGCTATCAATTGGGCTCGGCCTATGTTCGCAAAGTTCATTTTCGCGATACAGGCATGATCACCCAAATTGAAAGTAAAGTTGTAAACCGACTTCGTCAGGTGACCTCGGCCATCAAACAAGACGGCGCAAACCAAGTGAGCATTATTGCAAGCACTGCCGATCGCCAAGCCGCGGTTGAGTTTGCAAAAGCAGGAGCCATTCGTCCTTCGATTGTGGGCGAGGCCTTACAAAAAATTTCTCAAGACCAAGAAGTGGCATCGGCCATGTTTGATGTTTTAGAAAATCAAAATATTTTATCGAGCAAAGCTCGGCTGACCTTTGTTCCCGAAGATGCAAGTGCACTCACCGCTCTACTTGCGAGTCGAGCGCCAGGAGTTATTTAATGGCCCGCTCGAGTGCGTGTTTATAAAGTGGATCGTAGTACCACATCAAAAGTTTACGAATCCAATTTCGATTGGATTCAAGGCCATGACCTGCCGAAAACTCTTGCTCGCTTATAGTCAGATCTTTAACAATTTCTTGAGTTCGTACACCACCCAATCGACGAGAGATGGCTTGGACGGATACGCGAAATTCAATGAATCTCTGCATATCCTGATTTCTGCCAAGACTTGAATTCACCACATAGTCTTCAAAAATATTTTCAACCCGAGTTTCGAGTGGAACATCTAAAAAAATTCTTTCACTCGATTGCATTTTGGAAAACAAAACCGAAGGGATTAATCGATGTCCGATCTGTGGACTTTCATCTTCAATAAGAATTGTTTGATTCTTTAATCTTAAAAGATCAACGATCAGAGCATTTTCAAAATTAGCCTGAGTGGGTTGAGGCTCAGACATGGCTCCAAAAGCAGAGCCGCGATGTTTTGCTAACTTTTCTAAATCCAAAGCCGGTCGATTTGCTAAATATTTTGTTTTGCCTGACCCTGTAGGCCCACTCACCACTCGAAATTGGATCGAGTCGACCACCGGCTTGAGGGCCGCGAGCAAAAAATTTCTGAGCGCTTTGTAACCACCTGAAATAATCGGAACTTCTACGCCTTGGTTGGCCAACCAATTTTGGACCGTCTGACTGCGAAGACCACCGCGAAAACAATAAAGCACAGAGTCAGGCTGCGACCTCACAGTCGCCATCCACCGTGAAAGACGATCTTCACGAACTTCACCGCTCACAAGTCGATGACCCAATTCGATTGCGGCGGGTTGCCCTTGAGTTTTATATGTTAGCCCCACATCATGCCGTTCGCTGTTCATGAGCAAAGGTAAATTGATGGCCTGTGGTATTGCCCCTTCACCAAATTCGATGGGAGCCCGAACATCGATCCATTGGGTTCGATTTAAAAAAAGTTTTTCAAATTGATCAGGTAGAATCTCGTTCACAATAGATTAAGAGCATATTGTTTTAGAGGTTGAACAGATCCAATAATTTCTGCAAATAAAAATCGTTTGCGAATCTGGGCAAGAATTTGCGGAGCAGACTGAGAGTCCACCGCGAGCAACAAGCCCCCACTGGTTTGCGGATCAAAAACCAATTGCTGAAGTTCAGCACTCTGAGATTCTAGCGCAATCTGCCCTTCAACATATTCTCGATTAGTTCGATGCGCTTTGGTCAAAAAACCTTTTTTTATAAATTCGAGCGCTCTTTCAAACCGTGGCAGAGCAGCCGTTTTGATATGTAAACTCACCCCACTTGCCCGAGCCATATTGAGAGCGTGGCCACATAAACCAAAACCGGTGATATCTGTTGCGGCGTGGATATTATTTTGGAGCTCAGGCGAGATCGCTGTCGCGACATCGTTGAGTAAACACATGCTGTCGAGAGCATCCTGAATTTCAGCCTCACTCACTTCGCCGCGCTTTAATGCCGCTGTGAGTGTTCCCGTGCCTAAAGGCTTTGTTAAAATGAGTGTATCACCCGCTTTTGCGCAGGCGTTGGACCACACATGATCGGGATGCACAAAGCCCGTGACCGAGAGTCCAAACTTCATTGTGTCATCGTCGATGGTATGTCCACCCACAAGAGCCGCGCCGGATTGAGCAATGGTATCACTCGCTCCTTGCAAAACATCCACCGCGATTGATGTGTCCAAGGTTGCCAATGGAAACGCAAAAATCGCCATCGCCGTTTTTGGAATTGCACCCATCGCATAGACATCACTCAAGGCATTCGCACTGGCGATGCGACCAAACAAAAAAGGTGTATCTACAATAGGAGTAAAAAAATCGAGAGTCTGCACCAATGCCAAGTCTTTTGAGTCAGCAGGCATACGATAAACCGCAGCATCATCAAAAGTCCCCGCACCTATGATAAGCTCTGGTGGCGCCTTTGGAAACGTCACTTGAGCGAGGATTTTTCGAAGCTCCGTCGCTGCAACTTTAGCAGCGCATCCGCCTTTTTGAACTGTCTGAGTTAATCTTATTTTCATGGGCGAACACTCGCATAAGGATTTGCAAAAAGCACTTGGCGATTTGGACACCGGTTGTGAGCTGCTCAGCGCATTTTTTTAGTGGGAATAGCTGTGGTTGGGACCGGCGAAGCCTGGGCCGCTCGGGATTATTGAAGGCAGGTTTGGTACTAGTTTATATGAAATCGTAGAGCCATTGATGTTCTTAAATATGCGATGCGAACGATGGTACAAGCGGGCACGACATTCAGAGCGGGCACGACATTCAGAGCGGGCACGACATTCAGAGCGGGCACGACATTCAGAGCGGGCACGACATTCAGAGCGGGCACGACATTCAGAGCGGGCACGACATTCAGAGCGGGCACGACATTCAGAGCGGGCACGACATTCAGAGCGGGCACGACATTCAGAGCGGGCACGACATTCGTGTTATCGGAACTTACAAATCTGTAATATCTGCCAAACAGTATTGCTAAATGTAATTGGCGATTAAGGAGTGTTAAAATAGTTTATGTTTATCGTTTTTAGTTTTTTAATTTCATATTTTAGTTTGGCTCAGGCTTCTGTCATCTCCCACTCTTGTGAACAATCATTGCACGGCTTTCCTGCAAATTGGGGATTGACCATAAAACTTTTTACTCAGATGAGCAGATCGCCAAAATTTGGGGAGCAGTTCGCAGATCTGATTGAGTTTGTGAGGTTGTGTGAGGAGTCATCCAAGCAGGAATTAAATCTGATATTATGGTCAACTTGGAAGCCAGGAATGACCCATGTGCAGCTTGAACATCTTGTTCAAAAAACATTGGATTTTTATCGATCTCCGGTCATTAATCAAAACGTAACATTGAAAACACTATTAGCCGTTCGAACCGAACTTAAAGAACTTAATAAATATAAAGGTACCAATATAATTCCATTGGAGGAATCTAGAACGTTGGACATGAAAGCCGTAATCCAATCTATAAAGGAGACCGCGAATTTTGCTGAAGAGTCACACACGTATGAATTAGTGAGAGACATTACCGATGTGTCAAAAATCTTATTTAACAACGATTACCAGGCTATCTTAAACTCACTACGTGAGCACGTTCGGTCGCAGATACAAAAGAAAACCTTGGAATTTCAATTATTTTAAATGCTGCGAACTCACTAACGATCGTGGTGGACATTCATCTTGTGAAATCGAACTTCAATCTAAAATGCCAACGAAGCGGCGAACGGCATCTCGCCCGATGTGCAAAAGCCAACTAATTCAGTTTTGAGATAAAATCCCGTAAACGGGTAATAAAAAGACCCGACAGGTGATGCTCTTCACAAAATGCTTTTTCTAATTTTTCCATTCCTGGAGAAAGTTTAAATTGTTCAAGTGCTTGTTCTGATCCAGCTTGATTCAAATCAACAAACTGATCGAATAACTTAGTGTACTCAACACCCCAGTTTTGAATCTCATGTTTGATATCTAGTCGAAGTTGAGCAACATCTGTTGTAAGTGCAGCAGATGAATTCCAGAATTCATGCTTGATGCCATACTCAACCAACACGCTATCAACACTTGCGTTTACAAACGTTAAATATTTCTCTGCGGTTAGAGATAATCTAATTTCTTTTTCAACTTTTGATTTGATATCTGGATTTTTACTGGATGAATTTATGAGAGCCTTTGTGATTGAGTAGCGGCCAGCGGGGCAATCATAACCAGTCCCTTCAATCCATTTCACAAAGTCGTCAATACATTTTCCATTTTGGGTAGCAGACTTTAAAACTTGTTCGGAAAATTGCCGGATCTCCTGCAGGATTTGAATCGCCCGATCAATTTTATCTTCTGCAACTTCATGATCGACGTCATCTTTATCATTGATCCACCAAGTCTTAACTTCATCTGCATAAGCGTTACATTCGAGAATCATCTTTCGTTCGAACACTGGTTCAATGCCGTAGGAGTTTAAAGAGAACATCACCAAAGAAACTAAACTTAAAATCTTTGGCATCTCAGACACCTCATAACTCGAGCTCCTTTTCAATTTTAGTAGAGACCAATACATAGAACTAAAACTCAAGGCGCATCCCCAGATTCCCATGAAAAGGGGAGCTGACATCTTCACCAGAAGGTTCAGAGCCATTTAAAAAAGTGCGGGCTTCGAGATAAACAAAAGCACTCTCTAGACCCGAAGAGTTGTAAGCGGCACGCGCCGAATCGCGATCGATCCCGTCCAATTGAACCTGTACCCCCGCAGTCATATAAGGCGCGATGCCTGTGTGACCATTTGGCGAGGCGACCGTCTCGCTATTTTCATAGTGAACGATGGTATAAACACCTGCGCTGACGTACGGAACAACATAAGGTTCAGCAAAGATCGTATCTAAATAAAATGCGCCACCGAGTCGAATTAACGTTGTGGTTAACGATGAGCCTGCATAACTGCCTGTGCCCGAATCCTTACGAAAGCCGACGCCCACTTCAGCTCCCAAGGAACCAAAAGCCAAATTTCGTTTTACAACAAAGCTCGATTCAAACATTGGCATTTTGTTTTGATAAATATCATTATATTGAACTGCGATAGCATTGCCACCGCTGTCGCTGGTGAAGGATTCATAGTTTGACGGTTGATAGGTACTTCCACCAAAAGCAATCGTCTTGCCCCAACGCGGACGGCGTTCGCGATAAGAATAAAGATTCAGAGCCGTTGGTAAGACCTCAACCAAATGAGGTTCGGTAAAATCG
Source organism: Bdellovibrionales bacterium (assembly GCA_965199825.1). Lineage (GTDB taxonomy): Bacteria > Bdellovibrionota > Bdellovibrionia > Bdellovibrionales > UBA1609 > CBDATP01. The sequence goes on from OZ241329.1 coordinate 956,204, forward strand.
ATGATATCAACCGCGGCGAAAGCCTGAAAATAAAAAAGGCAAAACAGAATCCACATCACTTAAGTATAGCTACAAATCTAAAAAAATCGCGACAAACAAAAAGCGACTGGTCTTGGGGCCGGAATCAATGAAGTTTGGCAAAGTCCATTCGCGCTCGCGCTCGATCCATCTTGCGGCGGTATTTTTTAATTTGATCGGGCTCAAGATCGGGCTCGAGCAAACGTTCTTGAGAACGCTTAAAGGACTGCTCGGCACGATCGATATCGATCTGCTCTTTTGTTTCGGCGGTCTCGGCCAATATTAAAATGCCTTGAGGATTAACTTCGCAATAACCCCAACTGATCAAGATATCTTCAAAGGCGGTTGTCCCTTTAAGGCGGTAACGCAAAGTTCCCACCTGCAGAGTCGTCACCAATGGTGCATGCCCAGGTAAAATATCGAGCTGTCCCGCTTCACCGGGAACAATCAGCTCATCAATTTCTTCGTCGAGAACCATTCTTTTTTCTGGAGTGACCACGCTCAACAACATTTATAAGCTCTTCGCTTTTTCGAGAGCATCTTCGATTGTTCCCACAAGATAAAATGCTTGCTCAGGAATATCATCATGACGGCCATCTAAAATTTCGCGAAATCCGCGGATGGTATCTTTAATATCCACATACTTGCCTTTCATCCCAGTGAAAGCTTCGGCAACAAAAAAGGGCTGTGATAAAAAGCGCTGAACTTTACGCGCGCGTGAAACAACCAGTCGATCTTCTTCGCTCAATTCGTCCATTCCTAAAATGGCGATGATATCTTGCAACTCACGATACCGTTGGAGCAATGCCTGAACATCACGGGTGCACTTGTAATGCTCTTCGCCAACAATCAATGGATCTAAAATTCTTGAAGTCGAAGTCAAAGGATGAACCGCAGGATAAATTCCAAGTGCTGCGATATCTCGATCTAAATTTGTGGTCGCATCTAAATGGGCAAACGTTGTTGCTGGAGCGGGATCGGTATAATCATCCGCAGGAACGTAAACCGCTTGGACCGATGTGATCGATCCTTTTTTGGTCGAAGTGATTCGCTCTTGTAGATTTCCCATTTCGGTTCCAAGAGTTGGCTGATATCCCACCGCTGATGGAATACGCCCAAGGAGTGCCGACACTTCAGCGCCCGCTTGAGTAAATCGAAAGATATTATCAACAAAAAGTAAAACGTCTTTGCCTTCGCGATCACGAAAATATTCGGCAATAGTAAGACCGGTAAGTGCCACTCGCGCACGCGCTCCGGGTGGCTCATTCATTTGACCAAACACAAGTGCAGTTTTATCGATAACGCCGGACTCTTTCATCTCGGCATAAAGATCATTTCCTTCACGTGTTCGCTCGCCCACACCCGCAAACACAGAGTAGCCTCCATGCTCGGTTGCAATATTACGAATGAGTTCTTGGATCAAAACTGTTTTGCCAACACCCGCTCCGCCGAACAAACCGATTTTTCCGCCCTTGGCATAAGGAGCCAAAAGGTCGACCACTTTAATTCCGGTCATCAGCATTTCGGCAGCGGTTGCCTGATCTTCAAATTTTGGCGCTGAGCGATGGATTGGCCAGTGTTCTTTGGCATTGATAGGTCCACATTCATCAACAGGTTCGCCGATCACATTAATGATCCGGCCAAGAACTTCTTTCCCCACTGGAGCCTGAATCATCGCGCCCGTATTCACAACTTTTTCGCCGCGCACAAGACCATCGGTCGAATCCATTGCGATTGTTCGCACCATGCGGTCGCCCAAATGTTGGGCCACTTCAAGAGTGAGATTTCCTTCAGCAGAACTAATGGATTTGTTTGAGACCCGAAGTGCGATGGCAATGCCGGGCATTTCTCCGGTTAGAAATTCAACGTCCACCACAGGGCCTGTGACTTGTTTAATGCGTCCAGTATCAAGCATAAATTCTCCCGTTAACCTTTGAGCGCTTCCGCGCCGCTTGTGATTTCGATCAATTCTGTCGTGATCGAAGCTTGTCGAAGTTTATTGTAGGTCAGTGTTAAATCCGCAATCATCTCGCCGGCATTTTTGGTGGCGTTTTCCATAGCGGCCATACGAGCGCCGTGTTCTGCCGCAACACTTTCGCTCATGCAGCGATAAATTTGCACCGCAAAATGCCGTTCTAAAAGTTGATCAATAATATTTTCTGGAGCGGGTTCAAAAATGAGATCTGTGGCAAATCGATTTTCTTTGCTCAAAGAATTTTTTGAAACATCAATCGGCAACAAACGCTCACACACCACATTTTGTGAAATTGCCGATTTAAATTCATTATAAATAAAATCAACCGCATCATACGCACCTTGTTTATAATCATTTAAGATTCGATCGGCCACTCGAGCCGCCAGGGCGTAAGAATTTTCTTTTGCCAAATTGATCATGGTATCAATGGGTACAACATTGCGACTCTTAAAAAAATCAGCCGCTTTGCGACCAATAAAAATCACATCGGTTTTGATTTGGGCTTCTCGTAAATAGCGCGCCGAGAATTTATTGATGTTGGCATTGAAACCTCCACACAACCCGCGATCCGAAGTCAAAATGACGGTCAAAACTTTTAACGGATTGGGCCGATTTTCTAACAGAGGATGACTGACTCTTTGTGTGATTGCCACATCAGCAATCAAGGTCAAAAGCTTTTGAGCATAGGGCCGCAAATTTGTGATGTTGTTTTGGGCACGACGAAGCTTTGCAGCAGACACCATTTTCATTGCACGGGTGATCTGCTGGGTATTTTTTGTGCTGTCGATTCGAATACGGATGTCCTTCAGACTGGCCATTTACGCCTTCGCACCCGGAGTGAAAATCGCGGTAAATTCTAAAACCGCATCCTTTAATGAAGCCTTAATACCATCGTCCACAGCTTTTTTCTCGGCCAGTTGACCTAAAATTGCTTTGTGTTTGGTGTGCAAAAATTCAAGAAATTCGGTTTCGAATCTTCGAACATCTTCAACCGCAATCACATCAAAATATCCATTGGTAGCTGCCCAAATAATTGCCACCTGCTCTTCCACTTGAACTGGCTGATAGTTTTTTTGTTTCAAAACTTCGACCAACCTTCGTCCACGAGCTAATTGAGCTTGAGTGGCTTTATCAAGATCCGATGCAAACGCTGCAAAGGCTTCCATCGCGCGGTATTGGGCAAGATCAAGTTTTAAAACACCCGCGACTTGCTTCATCGCTTTAATTTGGGCTGCACCACCCACACGTGAAACAGATTTTCCAACCGAGATTGCGGGCCGCACACCTTTATAAAACAAATCGGTTTCTAAGAATATTTGTCCATCGGTAATCGAAATTACGTTTGTTGGAATGTAGGCAGAAATATCACCCGCCTGAGTTTCGATAATTGGCAGAGCGGTCAACGATCCCGAACCTTTTTCTTTACTCATCTTTGCGGCTCGCTCTAACAATCGTGAGTGAAGATAAAAAACATCCCCAGGATAAGCTTCACGTCCAGGAGGCCGTCTTAAAAGTAATGATAACTGTCGATAGGCCTGAGCTTGTTTAGTTAGATCATCATAAATAATAAGAGCATGGCGGCCGGTATCGCGAAAATATTCTGCCATAGTCACGCCTGCATAAGGAGCCAAAAACTGTAAGGGCGCTGGATCAGAGGCAGTAGCCGCAATCACCGTCGTGTATTCCATTGCGCCCTCTTGACGCAATTTTTCGACCACTTGAGCAACGGTCGATCGCTTTTGGCCAATGGCCACATAAAAACAATAAACCCCTTTGCCTTTTTGATTAATGATCGTGTCGATTGCAATTGTGGTTTTACCTGTTTGACGATCACCAATGATCAACTCACGCTGACCTCGGCCAATTGGAATCATCGCATCGATCGCTTTAATTCCTGTCTGCAATGGCTCATGCACAGATTGACGAGCAATAATTCCAGGAGCTTTTGATTCAACAATACGCATTTCTTTACAATCAATTGGACCGCGCCCATCAATGGGTTGTCCTAGTACATCCACCACTCGACCTAAAAGAGCCTCGCCCACCGGGACTTGAACAATTTGGCCGGTGCGTTTGACCGTATCGCCCTCTTTGATATCGCGATCTTCACCAAAAATAACAATGCCCACCGAATCTTTTTCGAGATTCAAAACCATCCCAGTGACATTCCCTGGAAAGGTCACAAGCTCACCGGCCATTGCGTTGTCTAAGCCGTAGCATCGAGCAACACCATCGCCGACAGAGAGCACAGATCCTGTCTCGCTCACCTCAACCGTTTTTTTGTAGGATTTGATTTGTTCTTGTAAGATCCGGCTGATTTCATCGGCGCGAATTGTGACTTCCATTAAATACTCCTCTTCAGGTTCTCTTGCAGTCTTTGTAGATGGGACTGCAGAGTATCGTCGAATGTAAAACTACCCACATGCGCAATAAGTCCACCGATCACTTCGGGATTTTCGCGGTACGTGAGGATTGCTTGTTTTTGGGTAACTTCAGAAACTTTATTTTCAATCTTTTTGCGCTCTTCGGGGGCAAGAGCCACTGCCGAGTGCACTTCGCCTCGCACTATTCCGCCGGCCTCATCTGCACGAGCTTCATAAGCTTCGACGAGACTTGGAAAAATTCCGATCCGACCTTTACGCGCCAATAATAAAAGTAGATTTTTTATTTGTTCTGACAGGTCTAACTTTTCGATGGTCTTACCTATGACCGCTTCGCGCTCGTCAGCACTTACCAAGGGAGAAGTCATAAAACTCATCACTTCTTGTTGTGAGGTCAATGCCTCATTCACAACTCGAAGTTCTTGCGACAACCGCTCCTGTGGCCCTTTGTTAAGATCATAAAGTGCTTTTGCATATCGAACTGCAATTTCGGCGGGCCTCATGGAACCACCTGAATCTTGCCTGAAAATTCGTTTTGCAAACGCTGCCGATCTTTTTCTTCAACTTCATTTTTTAATTTTGATGTGGCCGCTTCAACAGCAACATTTAGAAGTTCCCGGCGCAGTTGTTTTTTTGCTTTGTCGATTTCAAGCTCTGCCGCAAACTGAGCTTCTTGTGTTAACCGCTCGGAAAATAATTTAGCTTCACTCATCAATTTTTGTTTCAATTGCTCGGCCTCTTGCTGGGCATCGTTCTGCGATTGCTGTGCGCCGTTTTCTAATCTTTTAAGGCGCGCTTCAATTTCATTTTTTTGGGCTTGGGCCTCAGAACGCGCAGCTTCGGCTCGGCCAACGAGTTCGCGATAAGATGATGCTCGCTGTTTAAAGTAAGCACGAGTTTTATCTTTCAAAAAATAAACCAAAAGTCCAATCAGAACCAAAAAGTTTCCGGCTTGAACAAGGATCAATTTATATGGAATCCCATGCTCAACAGCTGCATGAGCGGATTCGTTTGCAAAACTGGATTGAATCAAGAGATTCAAAAAAATCATACGGCCAAATCCTTACCCAACAATTTTGCAACAATCGATTGGCTAATCACTTGGACTTCATTTTTAATCTGCGGTTGCACGCGTGCCATTTCGACTTTGATTTTTTCGAGAGTGTTGTCATTTTGAATTTTGGCTTTTGAGCGCGCATCATCAACGATTGTTTGATATTCCACTTGTGCCGACTTTCGAGCAGTTTCAAAAAATTCTTTTGAAATTAGATTTTGGGCACGGGCTTTTTCTTGGTAACGTTGCTCAAGATTTTTTGCATCGCTCAACAGTTTTTCAGCAACATCGGTATTGCCCACGGTACGACGGGTTCGCTCGACAAACGCATTGTAATAGGGCGTAAATACCATTCGCGAAAGTACAAAATAAACACAAATGAAAATGATAAATTGCAGGCCAACCGTTTCATTAACGCCCAGAGAAGCCAGTAATTCCATGAGATCAAATCCTTAAATGTGAGCCGGTGTTGTGAGCAGTTACCTTGAGATGTCAGAAGTGGTCAAGCTTTAGCTCTTTGGCATATAGGAGGCACCTTCGAACACAACACCTTCGTCGATGCGCAAACTTGGTGTTGTCACGGTCCCTTGAAAAACCGCTGGTGGATGCATCAGCACTCGACGGCGAGCAAAAATATTCCCCTTAACAGTCCCGCTGATAATCACAGTGTCGGCTTCAATTTGGGCTTCGACAAATGCACCCGGATTTACCACCAATGTGTCGTTGGTAAAAATCTCGCCCCGAAATTGGCCGCCGATGCGGACTGTGCCTTCAAAAGTCAGCCTCCCATCAAAGGCTGCGCCCATATCTAATAGTGCGGTAACCTGATTCTGCAAGCCGTTGCCCGCACTCTCGATTAAATTTAAACTTTCGGCTTCTGCCATGATCGCCTCATTCGGTCGGTGATTTCGTTCAACTCGTCATCAGAATAAAAATGCAAAGAGACTCGTCCCTTACCCAAAATGTAATCAATGGTGACCTTAGATCCTACAATTTTCTGAAGCTCTTCATTTAAAACTTTAATCGACTGGGCCACAGGTTTGGATTCTTGCTGAGTATCTGGACTTAAATGTTTCGCAATTAATTTTTCGGCTGCACGAACCGAAAGTTTTTCGCGAATAATCTTTTGGGCCAGATTTTTTTGAGCCACCACATCGGTCACTCCTAAGAGGACCTTGGCTTGACCCAGCGAAAGTTCACCCGTGCCGACCCACTCGCGCACATCTGGGCTCAATTGCAAAATACGAAGTGTGTTTGCAATGGTCACTCGCTCTTTGCCCACTTTTTCGCTCAATTGCTGTTGGGTTAGACTGTATGTTTCCAACAGATGAGAATAAGCGAGAGCTTCCTCCAGCGGATTTAAATCTTGGCGTTGAATATTTTCGATTAGCGCCAGCTCAAGTGATTTTTGATCGCCAATATTTTGCAAAATAACCGGAACTTCATGAAGACCCGCGATCTGTGCGGCTCGCCAGCGTCGTTCGCCCGCAATAATTTCGAAATTTTGGGTGCCTTTGCGTCGCGCAACGATGGGCTGAAGTATTCCTTGAGCCTTGATTGATGCGGCCAATTCGTTCAGTGTATCGCTCTTAAAAACTTTGCGTGGCTGATTGGGTTGAGGTGACAATTTATCAATCGAGATTTGCCAAATCCGTGCAGTTTCGGGAATTTGTGGTGTCGTAATAGAAGGCTTTGTTACAACTGTTGTAGCGTTTGTGCTGGTTGCCGATTGACCTAAGAGGCTACCTAGCCCACGACCGAGCGAATGCTTGCGAATATGCTTTTCGGGAGCCTCAGACATGGATATCCCCATTCTCAGGCTGAGCTGGAGTTGGATAGTCACCTGAGTAGTCACTTGGATAGTCATGACTATCCACTTGAGTGGTCACGGGAGCTTCATCATGAGTAGTCACACCAAAAAGTTTTTCGTCCAATTCAGATGCGAGCTCACGGTATTTTCGAGCTCCCACCGATTTGGGATCATATTGAATAATCGAGAGGCCGTGACTAGGCGCCTCGCTTAAGCGAACATTCCGTGGAACAATCGCTTTAAAAACTTTGTCGCCAAAATGCTCTTGAATTTCGGAAACCACCTGATGACTCAAATTATTTCGAGTATCAAACATGGTTAAAACGATGCCTTCAATTAAAAGATCAGGATTTAAACCTTTGCGGATGAGACCCGCTGTATTTAAAAGCTGACTCAGTCCTTCTAACGCAAAGTACTCGCACTGTAGGGGAACCAAAAAACTATTTGCAGCAGTTAGCGAGTTCACTGTGAGCAATCCCAACGATGGAGGACAATCGATGAGAACAAAATCATATTGATCGGCAATGGAGTGTAATGCGCCTTTCAGGCGATATTCTCTTTCGGGCATGTCGACCAAATCAATCTCTGCTCCTACTAAATCTGGATTTGCCGCAATCACGTCAAGATGCTCAACCGCAGAAGGTGAAATCACTTCTTGAATGGGTGTTTCGCCAATTAGAACGGGATAAATGTTTTTGTCTTGATGCTCATGACGCTTCATCCCAAGGCCACTTGACGCGTTGCCCTGAGGATCCATATCCACAAGCAAAACTCGTCGTCCTCGCTCCGCCAATGCCGATGCCAGATTCACAGTTGTGGTTGTTTTGCCAACCCCACCCTTTTGGTTTGCGATACAAATAATTCGGCCCAAGTTGTTGCTCCTGTTGTTCATTTTTATTCCGAAGCTGCCGATTGTTCCACGTGGAACATTGGAAATCTAGACAAATGAAAATCCTTTTTGCACTGCTCGCCGCTTTTTTAATGAGCGCATGTCAGCGTCGCGAAGCTCAGCCCGAAATGCTCGACAAGATCTATTCCGATCTCAAGGTCACTTTAGCTGAGGAAGAAAAAGCGGCAGAAGAGGAAAAGAAAAAAATAGAAGAGTCAGAAAAGAAATTTGAACAGTACGAGCCCAACACACTCGAACTCAAACAAGTTCGAAAAGCAAATTTGGCTGCAAAAGAGTCTTATCAAAAGCATGCTCAGATGGTGGAATTCTATAAAATTAGGGTTGAGAAGCGGCGCCTCGAAGACCGCGTGACCTATGAACTTGCTTTTCAAAAGAAAGAAGCCTGGCCCGATCCTTCAGAGTACGAAGGTTATCTCCAAAACAAAAAATTGAGGAATGCCGGATTAGATTGGAAGGCTCGCGTGCCCTCCATCACAGATAGATACTCAAAAAATCCAGCTCCAGTTAAAAAAACCGAGAAAAAGGCTGAAGCTGAATAGTCATGACTATTCACTGACTACTCAAATTGTTCCACGTGGAACAATTTGGCGTTGAGTAGTCACAATGGTGCGACGAATTTTTGAGGCTGGCAGCTCATATTCACCCAAAACATCGGTTTTCCAATGGCGAAAGAGCTGGGGCGGCAGATCTGCGGCCTCTTTCGACCACGCCTCGCCCTTCATATGATAAAACATCGCATCTGAAGCAAAAACCTTCCCCCCGAGGAGCAAAGATTTTGTTAGAGATGCAAATCCGCGCGACACCACGGTGTGCACACTCTGACTTGGCAATTGATCTACAGTCAGACATTCAACCTTTACATTGGTGAGCTCGAGCTTTCGACTCGCATACATCATATACTCCGCCTTGCGCTGATCTTTATCGACCAAAACAAATTCCGATTGGGGGCTCAGTATGGCCATCACCAAACCCGGAAACCCATTGCCCGCCCCAAAATCAAAAATCGAATGCGAATTCGAGATTGAATTCTGGATGATGAACCACGCAAGGATGGAGTCGGCAAAATGAGTCTCGTCGGCAGTCTCGATGGTTTGAGCCGAAACAAGATTGAGGGTCGAATTAAACCTTAAAAGCTGCTCACGGAGTTCGCCAAATTTTTTGAGTTCAACCGCAGGAAACCATTCTTTAAGACGCCACATACCCTAAACCCGCGCGAGACTGGTTCGCCGGCGCTGCTCACCAATAAAGTGAACCATCAAGGACTGAATCGCCGAGGGATTCACACCGCTAATTCGCTGGGCCTGGCCCAAAGTCCGAGGCTGAATGCGTTCGAGCTTTTCGACCTCTTCGGTCGAAAGGCCACGGACAACCTTATAGGTAAAAGCATCTGGAATCGGCATATTTTCAAGCTGTCGGGCTTGGGCAATCATATCTTTTTGGCGTCTGATATAACCCTCATACTTGATTCCAATCTCCACAGGTTCTCCTATCCACATAGGATCCACCACTTCAATTCCAAAATCACCCAGCGCTTCGATCCCCACCTCTTCCCGACGCAACAGTTCTTCGGCTGTGGTCGGCTTAACGATCCCCACTGTGCCTAAACTTTTAAGTTTGGCATTGGTGGAATCATTTGGAACAAGTTGGGTAGATTTAAGTTTTTGGACCAAGTTATCTTGCTCACTGAGAATCTGATTCATCACCACAGCTCGAGCTTCAGAGACCAAACACTGATCAATTGAAACTTGTCCTAAACGGTTCAAAGTATTGTCTTCTCTTAAAACTAAACGATGTTCTGCACGTGAGGTCATCATTCGATAAGGCTCTTTTGTGCCTTTGGTGACGAGGTCATCAATCATCACCCCAATGTAAGCCTCGTCTCTACGCAAAATAAAAGGATCACGTTCTACAATTTGATTTGCCGCATTGATTCCGGCAATAAGACCTTGAGCCGCAGCCTCTTCGTAACCACTTGTACCATTAATTTGGCCCGCCAAAAATAAACCGGGCACTGTTTTAGTTTCAAGAGTGGCGTGCAGCTGGGTCGGTTCCATAAAATCATATTCAACCGCATATCCAGGGCGAAGGATCTCAACATTTTCGAGTCCTTCGATCGTGCGCAAAAACTGATACTGAACTTCTTCGGGTAAGCTTGTCGAAATTCCCTGAAGATAGATCGACTCATCATTGAGTCCTTCGGGTTCTAAAAACGTTTGATGACGATCTTTATCACTAAATCGGGTGATCTTATCCTCAACACTTGGGCAGTAGCGCGGGCCTATACCTTCGATCACACCACAAAAAAGCGGCGACTGATGAAGATTGGCGCGAATGATGTCGTGAGTTTGTGGATTTGTGTATGTGAGATAACATGCAATCTGTTCCAATTTTGGAGCCCGTTGACTCTCGAAGCTAAAAGGAAAAAATAAATCATCGCCCCATTGCGGCTGAGTTTTTGAAAAATCAATCGTCGAACGTTTTAATCTTGGAGGTGTTCCGGTTTTTAATCGGGTGACCGAAAATCCCAAATCTTTAAGTTGTTTTGAAAGTCCGAGAGTGGCTTTATCACCCACCCGACCCCCTGCAATTTGCTTCAAACCAATATGCATCACACCATTCATAAATGTCCCGGTGGTGACAATCACAGTGCGCGCTCGAATGGCGGTTCCATCCACAGTTCGTGCACCCACGCAGCGATGATCTTCGATCATCAACGAATCAATTTCGGCCTCAATAATTTCTACCGAATTTTTTAAGAGCTCACCCATGCCCTCACAATAAAGATTTTTATCGCACTGAGCTCTGGAGCCTCGGACCGCTGGGCCTTTGCGCGAATTGAGGCGCTTAAACAGAATACAAGTTTCATCCGCCATCTTGCCCATCGCGCCGCCGAGGATATCAATTTCGCGCACCATATGACCCTTGGCCAATCCACCAATCGAAGGATTGCAACTCATGTAGCCCACACGTTTTAGGTGGGATGTGGCAACCGCGACTTTGAGTCCCCTCCTTGATCCGACCAAGGCGGCTTCGATACCCGCATGTCCTGCACCAACAACTAATATATCAAATATTTGATTCATCATTTTCCTAAACAAAATTCTTTAAAGACACGATCCATAATTTGATCATCAAATTTCTTTCCCAAAATTTCGTAAATTGCCAAAAGCGCATCCTGCATTTCAAAGGCGACAAGGTCGGGGCTCTTATGAATCTGTGTTTGCGCCCGCACCAAACTCTCTTTTGCCCGAGTCAAACATTCCAAATGGCGAGACTGAATCGACACACCCGAAAATTCGCCCACTTTTGTATGAGCCAAATTAAGGAGCTGTTCCAAAATCAGGCTGATTCCATCACCTGTTTTTGCGCTGACGTTAAGTCCATCCGAAAATTTCTCGGGTGAACAATCCGACTTGTTGTACACCCGAATTCGAGCCTGAGCCTCTTCAATTTCTAAGAGGTCGGGTTGGGTCGCATCAATCACTTCGATCACACAATCCACTTCTCTCAGTTTTTTACGTGTGCGCTCAATGCCTTTGACCTCAACCGGGTCCACCGATTCACGAAGCCCTGCGGTATCCACAATATTAAAGAGCTGGCCTTTAAAGTAAACACGGCCCTCGACCAAATCTCGAGTGGTCCCTGCATATTCACTCACGATAGCCCGGTCTTCTTTGAGTAACGCGTTCAACAGCGAAGACTTGCCCACATTTGGCGGGCCAATCAGTGCCACTTGAAATCCTTCGTTTAAAATCTGGCCGGTCTTATAGGTTTGGAGAAGTTGATCGATGGCGGATTGAGACCGACTCATTCTTGTTTGTATTGATTCGAGAGTTGCAAACTCAAGTCCCTCTGCCGAAAAATCAATATTGGCCTCGAGTTGTGCAAGCACCCAGCTCACATCATCTTCAATTTTCAAAATTGATTGCGAAAGCTCCCCTTTAAGCTGTCTTAATGCCCGCTTTGCACCTTCGTCAGATTGGCTATGAATAAGACCGAGAATTCCTTCGGCCTGCACCAAATCCATACGCCCATTTAAAAAAGCACGCATGGTAAACTCACCTGGTTTAGCAAGCTCTGCCCCATTTAAAATTAATTGATCAACAATTCTGCGGGGAACGATCGCACCGCCGTGACTTGAAATTTCGACGGTCTCTTCGCCAGTAAACGATTTGTCTTGTGCAAAATAGGTCACCACAACTTGGTCGATTGCCGAGTGAGTGGCGGGATCTTTAAATAATCCAAAAGCCACGGTGTGGCTTTTCATGTCTGATTTTAAAAATGTGCAGCTTTGTTTTGCGATCTCAAAGGCCTGGGGGCCTGAGAGTCGGGTGACCGAGATCCCGCCTATTCCCGTCCCACTACAAATGGCACAAATCGTACGCGGGACCATAAAATTTAATGAGCTTCGGAAGTTTCGGTCTCGTTGGTAGGACCAGAACTTTTGACAGGATAAATTTTAATTTTTTTGTAATGCCCATCACCAATCGATCGGCTTTTTACACGTTCATCTTCGGCCAAGTACTGATGAATCACCTTACGATCTTTGGGTGGAAGAGCTCTAAAGTAAACTGATTTACCTTTAGCCAAAGCCATCTCGCGCAATTTGTCGGCGAGATCGATAAGAGCAGAGTTGGTCTCCTCACGAAATCCACCAACATCAAGTGTGATTTCAATTTTCTCGTCAGACATTTGATGTTGCACCACTCGCTTAACAAAAAGTTGAAGTGAATCTAGCAACTGACCTTCGCGGGCGCGAAGTAAACCTTCGTCCGCACCTGAGAACTCCACCTTGAGATCATTCGCATCGTGAGAGATTGCATACTGCAAATCAAACTGGCCATACTCAATAATCGAAGTTAAAAGACCGTCGACCAAGCCTTCGGGCGTATCTGCTTTGACTTCCTTTTTCTTTGATCCAAATAATCGACTTAAAAATCCCGCCATTGTATCTCCTACGTGTTAGCCACGCGCTGTTTATCGCGCATAAAATAGAGTTGTTGTGTCACCCCAAAAAGCCCACTGACAAAAATATAAAGAGTGAGGCCGCTGGGAAGGTTAATCATAAATAAAGAAAATAAAAGGGGCATAAACATCAGCACCTTTTTTTGTGCAGGATCCATTGTATTCGGAGTGATCCGTTGCTGTAAAAACAATGTTACGCCCATCAAAATAGGCAGCACATAAAATGGATCTTTAAGACTAAGATCTTTAATCCACAATCCAAAAGGGGCTTGATAAAGCTCAATGCTCTGGCCCAGCACCTGATACAGCGCCAAGAAAATGGGGAACTGCAGAAGCATGGGCAGACATCCGCCAAGAGGATTCACGCGCTTTGTCTTCATCAAATTCATAGTTTCAAGGCTGACGCGTTGTTGATCATTTTTATGTTTCTCGCGAATTTCTTTGATCAGCGGTTGGATGGCCTGCATGCCCTTCATGCTTTTGTAGGACATCACATTGAATGGCAACACCAGCGCTCGCACAATCAAAGTGAGCAAAATAATGGTAAGTCCCCAATTGCCGACCCAATCATGCAGCACAATCATCAACTTCAAAAGATAGTGGGCGATAAAACTAAACATTCCAAAATTAATAATTCCGCCGAGCTCTTCATCAATCCCTTTGAGCAATGTCAGGTTTTTTGGCCCAATGTAAGCCAAGTACTTCACCTCAAAATCGGAGCTGCGATTTAAAATTGGATACTTGAGTGTTGCGGTGGCCTCTTGCTGAGCGGCTGCCGAATGAACCGAAGCATCGGGAAAAGTTTGTGATTTATTTAAAAGAGCTTGGACAAAATATTGCGACCCGAGCGACACCAGCGAGCTTTTTGGGTAGTCTCCCGAAGTGTCTTTATCCACTGCCAATTGCAAACGCTGAGAATTTGAATCCGACACAAGATAAAATTCATTGTGATCAGTGGCCGGAAGCAAAAAACTTTTCTTCTGAACGTTTGGAACCCGATCATTAAAAGTGACAGTAAATCCACGAAAATTTTCTTTTGGATTTATGGCCACAACCTCGGTCCGAATCAGATATTTGTCGGGCTCGATCGTCATTGTTTTTTGAATATGTGAACCGTTGATTTCGGCCGTTCCACGAAAACTGTTTACATCTAATTGTTTGACCGAAAATGGAATTGCTTTTGATCCATCAACCACACCAGTTTCAAACGTCGTATTGTCGCGGCTGGCACCCATCTGTTTGATTGAGCCGTCGCGAGCTTGATACTGGGTCAGTTGAACATTCTTAATTCCCATCCCTTGCGAGGAAACTTCAAAATTTAAAGTGGGGCTGACATAAGCGATGATTGATTCAGGTTGAGCCTCATTTGTTTTATCAATCGATGCGGATGAAGTTGGAACACTTAGGGTGGATGTCGCAGGTACATTCGCCGCAGGAGCGGTCTGCACCACCGCAGGTGCTTCTACTGGTTTTGGATATTTTTGTTGTAAATGCATCTGCCAACCAAACCAACTTACTCCCACGAGGACAATTGCAAGAATGGTTTTGGTGTCTAAAAAATTTTGGTTATCATTCACTTTTGAACTTCTTTGTTAAATGGAATCGCATCGTCGCCATAAGGCCCAAAGGGACGACACTTCAATAGTCTTTTAAAAACAAGATGAAACGCGGTAAAAAAAGGAAATCTCTCAAAACAGCCTTGAGCATAGACCGAACACGAAGGATAAAACCGACAACAATGACTGCCGAAAAAGATTGAAAGCCCACCGCGATAAAGACTGACTAAGATAAAACTAATTTGGCTGAGCAATTTTTCGCAGCCCTTCACTAAGTGCTTTGTCAAAGGATGAATGCTCGAGTGCTTTGTAGAACTCACGATCTTTTTTGAGAAAAACCACATTGATGTCACAGCTAAAAGACGTGTTTTGAGTTTTGGCCAGGGCCTTAAAAAATTCGCGTCCCCACCGACGAACTCGGTTTCTGACCACTGCGATCCCCACATATTTAGGGATGGTAAATCCATATCTGAGAGAATTTTTGTCATTATAGTTATAACTAAATAGCATCCAGTGAGTGACACGCAGGCGCCGGCCTGTTTCACGAAGGCGTTCGAATTCCTTCGTCGACTTAAGCACCTGAAATGACTTATTACTTTCCACCAACGGCAACTGTAAGACGCTTTCGTCCTTTGGCTCGCCGACGCGAGAGGACGTCTTGACCGTCTTTCGTAGCCATACGGGCTCTAAATCCATGAGTACGCGCACGACGGCGCCGACTGGGTTGATATGTTCTTTTCATCGCTGCTCCTAAAAAAACTAGTACGAAAAATCGTATAAACCATGACGGCTAAAGCTACGTCAAGGTATTGAAACAATTCTAGCGGCATGCTACCGACAAACCTCACCGCGCGGAGCCGACTCGTGAAAGATCAAATCAAGGACGAAAAAGCCGATTTCTGGAAACAGATAAAGAGCAATCTTAAGCAAAAAAACGTTCATAACAAGCCTTTACAGATGTGGTTTGAACCCACCGAGCTCATCAAAATTGATGAGCGCGCCACCGGTCATTGTTTTTTGCTGGGCGTCCCCACCGAACTTCATAAATATTGGATTGCCCAAAATTTGTTGGATCGGTTGTGTGCCGAAATCTCGGCGATTTACCAAAATCCATTTCAAATTGAGCTGGTTGTTACCGGAAAAGAAGATTCCTCGGTGCGTGAACCCGAAGGCGAACAGCTCATGCTTGAAGAGCAAAAACCCGCCCCACCACCGATTCAAGCTCCCATTGTTTCGGGCCAACATCGTGATGTGGTCAATCCAGATTATGTCTTTTCAACCTTTGTTGTGGGACGTAACAATGAGTTTGCTCATGCCGCCTGCTTCAATATTGCCGAGCATCCTGGGACCGAAAATTATAATCCTCTTTTTATATGTGGTCCTACCGGAATGGGTAAGACCCATTTGCTCAATGCGGTCGGCAACCATATTAAAAAAACTCATTCGAATTTGCGCATTTGCTATGTGTCGGCCGAGCGGTTCTTAAACGAATGCATCTCGAGCATTCGCCGTAATGAAATGGATAAGTTTCGCCAACGCTACCGTGAGCGCTGCGATATTTTACTGATGGATGATATCCAAATTTTGGGGCGTGGCGAAGCGGTTCAAGAAGAGTTTTTTCATACCCTTAATGACTTTTTTGAAAAAGGCCAACAAGTGGTGGTGGCCTCAGACCGGATGCCCAAAGACATCAAAGGATTAGAAGATCGGATTCGGACCCGCCTTGAATGGGGGTTGATTGCCGATATCCAGATGCCCGATATCGAGACTCGCGTTGCGATCTTAAAGTATAAGGCCGAAAAAAAACTGATTCGCCTTCCCAACGAGGTCATCACCTTTATTGGCCGGATTTCTAAGCGATCGATCCGTGAACTTGAAGGCAACCTTAATAAGGTGAAAATGTTTTCGGAGCTTCAAGGGTTAGATATCAGCCTCGAATTGGCCAAAAAAGTTTTGTCGACTCATGACGACACCACCAACATTTCGGTGGATGAAATTCAAAAAATTTGCGCCGATCATTTTAAAGTTCGATTGCCCGACATGAAAAGTAAGGCTCGTACCCGGCCTCTGGTGGTAGCGCGCCAGGTCGCTATGTTTTTAATCAAAAAACATCTCGATAAATCGTTGGTTGATATTGGTCGAGCTTTTGGGGGTAAAGATCACACAACGGTGATGAATGCACTGCGTCGCATTACTTATTCACAGCATGCCGACTTGGATTTAAAGCGTGATATTGAGGACTTAGAGAACAGAATCCACAATATCACAGGGGTGTGAATAACTGATGTGGATTGCGATGTGGATAACCCGTGGACAACTTTTCATAGACTCACTTATCCACATTTCAAGATTGTTATTCGTATAGTTATCAAGATACTTATCCACATCGATAGGTGAAGAAAAACAGGGATTTAGATAGTTAATCGACTTATACAGTCCCCTACTACTACTACTGTATTTTTATATTAAGAAGAAAGTAGATAAGAGGAAAGGCAAAGACATGAAACTGACAATTGAAAAAAACGATCTCTTTTCTCTCGTGAGTCGTGCACAGAATATCATCGAGAAGCGCAACACCATGCCGATCCTTGTGAATGTTTTATTTGAAGCGGAAGGCTCGGCACTCAAAATTTTTGCAACCGATCTTGAAGTGAGCTTAACCGATCAATGCGCGGCTCGAGTTCATGAACCTGGTCGAGTTGCGGTGAATGCAAAAAGTCTTTTTGAAATTGTAAAAGAACTTCCTGATGGAGCAATCCACTTAGAAAAAAAAGAAAACAATTGGCTCAAGCTCACCCAGCATCGATCGGTTTTTAATATTGTTGGAATGAGCCCCGAAGAATATCCGGTGTTTCCAACATTCAACACACAAGAATTTATGCGGATTGAATCGGACGTGCTCAGCGAGATGATCGAAAAAACAATTTACTCTGTTTCGAGTGATCACACCCGCTATCACCTCAACGGAGTTTTTTTTGAAAAACAAAAAGAAGGCGATCGTTCGGTCTATCGCATGGTCGCAACCGACGGCCATCGCTTAAGCTTAGTTGATCGCAAAACCGAAGGACAGATTGGCAGCGGTGCAGATCAAGGTGTGATTATCCCTCGCAAAGGTCTCTATGAAATTCGAAAGTTGTTAGAAACAAGCGAAGGAAATGTGGAAATAGCTGTGGAAGGCTCGCAATTGATCGTGCGCAAAGAATCGTCTGTCCTGATGATTCGGTTGATTGAAGGCAAGTATCCTAATTATCAACAGCTTATTCCACAAAATCTCAAAGAGTTGATTTCGGTGAATCGCGAGATTCTTCTGAGTTCGCTCAAACGCGTGTCGCTGTTGTCGAATCAAAAGTCCAAAGGTGTGACACTTGCGTTGAGCAATAACAAAATGGAAATCACCAGCAACAATCCCGAACTTGGCGATGCAAAAGAAGAGCTCGAAGTCGAGTACCGCGGTCGCGAAATGAAGATCGGCTTTAATGCGCGCTATATTCTCGATGTGCTCGGCAGCATGAAGGATGAGATGGTGCAAATTGAACTCAACGATCAGCTCTCACCCGGTTTGGTTCGACCACATAACGACAAGAGCTACACTTGCGTTGTTATGCCCATGCGCATCTAAATGATTTTTGAAAAACTTGAGCTTGTTGGATTCCGAAACTATCGGCGTGAGAGTTTTGTTTTTGATCCTGGCCTAAATATTCTGCTTGGCAACAATGGCCAGGGAAAAACAAATCTGATTGAAGCCATATTTATTCTCAGCCGAGGTCATAGTTTTAGACCGGCTGAGCGCGAAAGCTTGATTCGTCGAGGGGATCAGCAATCTTTACTCAAAGCTCGCCTGATCGAAAAAAATCTGCGAGATGATCTGTCTTTGCGCATCAGTGCGCTCAAGAGTGAAGCAAAACTCAATAACAAAACAGTTCATCGCGGAGATGTGGCTCGCAAACTCCCGGTGATTTTATTTTCACCCGAAAGTTTGGCGTCACTCAAAGATGGCCCTGAAGCGCGAAGATCATTGATCGATGAATTTTTGTGGAACCGCGGGCCTGAGCACATTGATATTCTTCATTCGTTTCAAAAATTGCTGCGATCGCGAAATCGATTATTCAAAGATTATCTTAAAAAAAGAATTGCACCCGTTACTTTTGAAAATACCCTTCAAAGTCTTGATGAACTGTTTTTTCCGATCGCCACGCGACTGACCTTTGAGCGCATTGAAAGTTTAAAGTTGCTTGTTCCATCGCTGAAAGAGGCTTACCAAAAAATATCCGACGATAAAAATGTGGATATATCTGTGGACTACGAGATTTCAGGACAGTCGGCGATGAAATTTGATTATCACCAAATCTTAAACAACCTGATTGAGAGAGCGCAAAATCTCAAAGCGGCCGAAAAAGATTCGGGTGTGAGTTTGGTTGGACCACACAAACACGACATTCGAATTTTGGTGAATCAAAATGACTCAAGATATTATTGCTCACAAGGTCAACAACGAGCGCTGATTTTAGCTTTCAAGATAGCGCAGATGATGTATCATCAGACGATTCTTGAAACTCATCCGATTTTGCTTCTCGACGATGTGCTATCGGAGCTTGATCTCGAAAAACAAAATCGACTTTTAAGTTTCTTGAAACAGTTAAATGCACAAGTTTTTTTAACCACAACAGATTTGGCAAAAATCGAAGGTGTTGTGGGATCTGAAATGCGCGTTCTGCAAATTTCAGAGGGGACAATTGCGAAAGGGTAATGCGCGCGTGTCTGAGGTTCTAGAAAAATCAAACTCCTATGATGCAGGCTCGATTCAAGTTCTCGAAGGACTCGAAGCGGTTCGTAAACGACCTGGAATGTACATCGGCGATACCGCCTCACGTGGATTTCACCATCTCGTCTACGAAGTTGTGGATAACTCTGTTGATGAAGCGCTTGCAGGCTTTTGCAAACTGATCTTGGTCACCATCCATGCGGATGACGCAATCACTGTGGAGGACGATGGTCGAGGTATTCCCACCGACCAGCACAAAGATGGCAAGTCGGCGCTCGAAATTGTGATGACGGTTCTCCATGCCGGTGGAAAATTCAATTCGGACACATACAAAGTTTCTGGCGGTTTGCATGGGGTCGGGGCCTCAGTGGTCAACGCGCTCTCATCACGTTGTACCGTACAGGTCAAACGCAACGGCGTTGTTTGGCAGCAGATCTACGAAAAGGGTATCCCCCAGGGTTCTGTCACACAAATCGGCACAACCGACAAGACGGGCACAAAAACCACCTTTAAACCCGACCGCGAAATCTTCAAAGACGAGACCATTCACTACGACGCTGGAATTTTGGCCAATCGATTTCGCGAATTGGCATTTTTGAATGCTGGACTTCACATCACCCTGCTTGACGAGCGGACCGAAAAAAAACAGGAGTTTCAATACGCCAATGGTCTAGGTGAATTTGTCGCTTACATGAATTCGGCCAAAAAACATTTGCATGATCAGGTGGTCCAGTTTCGTGGCGGCAAAGACGATGTCGAAGTCGAAGTGGCCATGCAGTGGAACGACTCTTATAGCGAAAGTATTTACACCTATTGCAACAATATCAATACGGTTGAGGGTGGATCGCATTTGATTGGATTTCGTGGAGCCCTCACCCGCACCACCAATTCTTATGCGGCTTCAAAAAATATGCTCAAAGATTTAGAAGCCAATCTTGAGGGCGAAGATATTCGTGAAGGCTTAACAGCTGTTATCAGCGTCAAGGTTCGAGAGCCGCAGTTTGAGGGTCAAACAAAAACCAAACTTGGTAATGCCGAAGTTAAAGGGATTGTCGAAACTCTTGTAAACGAAAAAATGGCCGACTGGTTTGATCGCAATCCGAGTATTGCCAAGCTCATCATTTCAAAATGTGTGGAGTCGGCACGAGCAAGACTTGCCGCACGTAAAGCAAGAGATTTGGCTCGAAGAAAAACTGCTTTAGACGGTGGTTCGCTGCCTGGAAAAATGGCCGATTGCCAAGAGCGTGATCCTGCTCTTTGCGAAATTTATTTGGTTGAGGGAGATTCGGCGGGAGGATCTGCCAAACAAGCTCGCGATCGCCGCACACAAGCGGTACTTCCATTGCGCGGTAAAATTCTGAATGTCGAAAAAGCCCGTTTTGATAAAATGCTCGGAAACGAGGAAATCAAAATGATGGTTTCAGCACTCGGAACCGGTATTGGTCGCGAGGATATCAATATCGATAAAATTCGCTATCACAAAATTGTGATTATGACCGATGCGGATGTGGATGGGTCGCATATTCGAACTTTGCTGCTGACATTTTTCTATCGCCAACTGCCTGTTCTTCTTGAACGCGGTTATGTTTACATCGCCCAACCCCCACTTTACCGAGTTAAAAAAGGGCAGTCCGAAACCTACATCAAAGATGAAAAAAGTTTGACTCAGTATCTGCTTGATTTGAGTCTTAAAAAACTCAAAATTAAAAATTTAAAAACCGGAACCACAGAAGCCGAACTTAAAACTTTTATTTTAAATATTTTAAAATACGAGGGTCTGCTCAAGGGCATCGAAAATCGGTTTGATCCCGATGTGGTCAGTCGATTTTTAGTTGGAGACAAACCCCTGCTAGAATTGATGAAGTCGGATGAAAATATTCTTAAGACTTTCGAAAATTTTAAAACATGGATCAATGACAATCCGCTGTCGGGTTTGACCACCGCCGATATCGAAATTCGACGAAACGAAGATTACAAAATTTATGAATTCTCTGTGACCACAACAAAATTTGGTCATCGTGTGACCACAGTTTTTGATCACAAGATGGCAAGTACTTCTGAAATGATTGAGCTTGCGGCATTGTGGAAGTCGTTTCAAACCGTTGCGCCACTTCCGATTGATTTGGATGTAGAGAGCAACGAGCGTTCCTTTTTCACCTACACCGATTTTTATCGCTACGTGGTTGAGCTTGGTAAAAAAGGAATTTATGTCCAACGCTATAAAGGTCTTGGTGAAATGAATCCTGAGCAATTGTGGGAGACGACTTTGAATCCCGAAAATCGAAATCTTTTACGGGTCACCATTGATGATGCAATGGGTGCTGATGAAACATTTAGTATTTTGATGGGCGAACAAGTTGAGCCTCGACGTAAATTTATTTCTGACAACGCTTTGTTAGCGCGCGAATTGGATATTTAAGTGAACACACCCGAAATTTCTCGAGTTACCGACGTCGATATCAATAAAGAAATGCGCGATGCTTATCTGCAATACTCAATGAGTGTGATTGTGGGACGCGCACTTCCAGATGTGCGAGATGGTTTAAAACCGGTGCATCGCAGAGTCTTATTTGCGATGAATGATCTCAATAACACCCACGATAAGCCTTATAAAAAATCGGCGCGTGTGGTTGGGGATGTGATCGGTAAATATCACCCGCATGGGGATATGGCTGTATACGATACCATCGTTCGCATGGCTCAAGATTTTTCGTTGCGCTACCCGCTTGTGGATGGGCAAGGAAACTTTGGATCGATCGATGGCGACTCACCTGCGGCACCTCGATATACCGAAATTCGCATGACCGAACTTGCCGAAGAACTGTTAGCGGATATCGAAAAAGACACGGTCCCCTTTGGTCCTAACTACGATGACTCACTCTTAATTCCTTCGGTGCTTCCGGCAAAATTTCCTAATCTTCTTATTAACGGAAGTTCTGGAATTGCGGTGGGTATGGCCACCAATATTCCACCCCATAATTTGGGCGAAATCATTGATGCCTGTATGGCCTTGATTGAAAATCCCGATATCACCTTGGACGAATTGATTCCGATGGTGCCCGGCCCCGATTTTCCCACTGCCGCTTTGATTGTGGGATCTGCCGGAATTCATTCGGCGTATCGCACAGGCCGCGGTGTGATCACCCTAAAAGCGGTGGCTGAGGTTGTTCCAAGAAAAGATCGCGAAGACATTATCGTTACCGAAATTCCTTATCAGGTAAACAAAGCTCGTTTGATCGAAAGCATTGCCGATCATGTTAAAGAAAAGCGCATCGAAGGCATCTCAGATATTCGCGATGAATCCTCACGCGAAGGTATGCGCATCGTTATTAATTTAAAGAAAAACGAAAATGCTCAAGTCGTCTTGAATCGGCTGTTTAAATTTACCCAAATGCAGGTGAGCTACGGCATTATTATGCTTGCTCTGGATGCGCGAACACAGCCGGTTGTTTTTAATCTGAAGCAAATGCTTGAGGCGTTTTTAGAGCATCGTAAAGATGTGGTGACCAAACGCTGTATTTTTGATCTTAAAAAAGCCGAAGCCCGTGCTCATATCTTGGATGGATTAAGTAAAGCTCTTGATCAAATCGATTTAATTATTGCAGCGATTCGGGCTTCAAAAGAAGCCGAGATTGCAAGGCAAGCCCTGATCAATCAGTTTCATTTTTCAGAACGTCAAGCCCAAGCCATTCTAGAAATGCGTTTACAAAGATTAACCGGGCTTGAGCGCCAAAAAATTCTTGATGAGCTGACCGAGGTCAATGCTTCGATCGCGTGGCTCAGAAAAGTTTTGGGCGACGTTAAAGAAATTTTTAAAATCATTGTTACTGAATTGACTGATATTCGAGCTAAATATTCCAATCCCCGTCGCACAAAAATCGAAGTTTCTGAAGGCGACATGGATGATGAAGACCTAATTGCCGATGTGCCGGTGGTGGTCACCATGACCGAAAGTGGTTACATCAAGCGATTCGATTCCTCGGAATATCGCCTTCAAAAACGGGGTGGTGTGGGCCTTAAAGGTGGCGAAACCAAAGAAGAAGATTCTTACATTCGAGTTTTTTCAACCACAACCAAAACCTCACTCTTGATATTTTCGGATCGTGGAAAATTGTATTGGCTCAAAGTGTTTCGACTTCCAATCGGATCACGAACCTCGCGTGGAAAAGCAATCAGCGGAGTGGTTCCCCTTTCACAAGGCGAAACCGTACGAGCCATTTTGCCGATTCAAGAATTTATCCCAACAAATTACATTGTGATGCTGACCGAAAAAGGTGTGATCAAAAAAACTTCGCTCGCCGCGTTTGCGCGACAGTGGACTAAGGGTCTCCTTGCTCTTCAAACAGATCTTGATGACAAGATGAAAGAGGCGCGCATCAGCAACGGATCCAATCATATTTTGATTATGACTGCTGAAGGAATGGTGATCCGATTTGACGAATCAGGAGTTCGACCAATGGGCCGTGGAGCTCGCGGTGTGCGAGGAATTATGATGGGCCCCGAAGACCGTGTTGTGGGAATGGAACTGATCGAAAAGGATTCGAAGCAAAATATTTTGCTGCTCACCTCGAAAGGTTATGCCAAACGGGTGTCGGTTGAGGATTTTAGAATTCAAAGTCGAGCGGGTGCGGGATTAATGACTCAGAAGCATCAGGACAAAGTGGGCAATGTGGTTGCCGCTCTGATTGTGAAGGATGAAGATCAGGCGCTTGTCACTACGGCGAGCGGTCAGGCCATTCGGTTTAATTGCTCCGAAGTTCGACAATTATCTCGAGCTGCGGCGGGAGTGCGAATCATTAATCTAAAAGAAAACGATTCGGTTTCGAGTCTTGCCCTTTTGGATAATGACGGCACAGATGTTTTACCAGTTGAACCGCCACTTCAATAAGGTTTTTATTCTGCTCGCTTTGTCGGGATGCTTTAATCGTCTCGAACTTAAGCGTGGAATTGCGGCCTTGAATCATGGTCAACTGAGCGAAGGCTTTGCCGATCTCGAGCGAGTGATAAAAAAAAATCCTGAATCTCAAAATGCTTTGATCGCGGCACGCACGGGCTCGCGAGTGGCATTATTAGAGGCCAAAAATTATAACCAAGCTCTTTATTTTTATCGCCATCTGGTGCTTTACGCTCCCGATGAGAGCGAGCGACTCCAAGCCGAAGCACAAGTGGCACACATCGAATTTGAAGACCTCACCCACTACGATGTGGCCATTGCCGAGTACAGCAAACTTTTGCAACTCAAACACACCGATGAAGAGGGTTTTGAATATCAATTCAATGTGGCCAAGGCTTATTTTCAGCTCAACAACTTTTATCAGTCGGGTGTTGAGATCGATGAGCTGCTGCAGCGAAAATTAAACGAAGATCAAAAATTTGAAGTCCTTTTATTTAAAGCCAACCTAAATTTGACCGAAAAAAAACTCGAGCCGGCTCTAAAAGTTTACAACTCACTTCTTGCCGATTACCCCGAGCGGGCAAAAAAAGAGAATGTTCCGCTTGCCCTATCGGTTTGTTACGAAGAAAAGGGTGATTTTTTAAAGGCAATCAAGATCTTAAATGAACTTAAATCGAGCTACCCTTCACCCGATTTTCTCGAGGTCAAAATCAAGCGCTTAGAAATTCGAGCCGCCAATTTGCCAGGAGCCGAAGGCCTCAAGAAGTGAAAACCGGCTTTATGTTTATGGGTATGGGATTTGAGCTGGTTGGGATCGTTCTCGCTTCTCTTTATTTTGGTGGCGTGATAGATCGAGCCTTCAGCCTTAACGGCTATGGAGTGGCAATTGTGCTGCTGCCCGGAACCGCTGGCTGGATCGCCCATATGATTTTTATGCTTATCAAAATGCAAAGACAAAAATGATTCGGATTGCCCTGATCTCCCAAGTTTTCTTTTTGATTCTTGGCCAGATTATTTTAACTGGACCAGAACTTTTTTCTTATTCCTGTGGAGTAGGTCTGATTACCCTCCAGATCGTCGCGATGATTTGGGCTTGGCACCAGATCCTATTTAAAAAATCCGTTGCCCTTGCCGGAAGTGTCATTGTAATCAAATATGCGGTTTTGTTTGTTTTGACTTACAAACTTATTGTCGGTCATGTGGTTGAACCCCTCTACTTTTTAATTGGAAGCGCGACAATCTTGCCGACAGTTCTGCTTTTTGGTTTCGTTCATCGCAATAAGGTTTTAAATCATGGCGCACTTTAATTGGACTCAGCTCATTCCCGGAGTGGCTCACTCACAAATTCATATCGCCACTTTGCTTGTGGCCGCTGGACTTTTATTTTTAATCGCCTTTATTGGCCGAGTCGCCTTGGGAACAGGCGAAAATTCGATCACTCCCGCATCGAAATTTGGAGTTCGTGCAATATTTGAGACCATCACCGAGTTTATTGTTGGTTTGATCGACATGGTCGTTGGTGAGCATGGACGAAGGCTCACTCCACTGTTTGCCACATTGTTCTTTTATGTTTGGATCAATAATCTTTTGGGATTGGTTCCGGGAATGACTCCGGCCACCGATAATCTTAACACCACAATTGCTATCGGTATTTTTACTTTTTTAGCCTACAACTATCTAGGACTCAAAGAACACGGGATCAAATATCTTAAACATTTTTTAGGCCCAGTGATTTACATGGCGCCCTTAATGCTTTTGATAGAATTGGTTTCGCATATTATTCGTCCTTTTAGTTTGGGTCTTCGCCTCCAAGGCAATATGGTAGGCGATCATACGGTACTCTCGATCTTTTTAGATCTTGCGCCTTATGGAGTGCCAGTTCTTTTTTATGGATTGGGAATATTTGTAAGTACCATGCAAGCCTTCGTCTTTACGATGCTCAGTATGATTTACGTCTCAATGGCAGTTGCACACGATCACTAATGTTCATTTAAAAATAAGGGAGAATCAGATGAAGAAAGCAATGTTATTAACACTATTATCCACACCTGCATTTGCGCAAGAAGCTGTACACTACGCCGGCGGAATGAGCGACAAAGCGTGCTATGCACTCGCAGCAGCAATCGCAATTGGTATTGCAGCACTTGGCGGAGCATTAGCTCAAGGCCGTATCGGTGCCACAGCTATGGAAGGGATTGCTCGTAATCCTCAAGCTCAACAAAATATGTTTGTATCGATGATCATCGGACTCGTATTGATCGAATCCCTTGTTATTTATTCGCTTGTTATTGCGTTTATGCTCGTAGGCAAAATTTAGTAAATAACAGTCCTAGAAGCTCGGACATGCGTTTGTCACACTTTTGCATACGCAAAAATGCGCCAAGCCGAACTCGCTTCTAGGACAGTCATTTCCTTTACGTTTTCGGAATTCCTTTATTCAATTTATTTTGGTGGTCTTGGCGACAACGGGTTTAACGAGCTCAAACATGCGTTTGTCACGACTTTGCGTTCGCAAAGTCGCGCCAAGCCGAACTCGCTTTTCGGAATCATTACGATCTTAAACTTTTTTAACATCGTGTATTCAAGTTTACCTCTAATACCCACCGCGATCTTGATTTTTAGAAGCTCAAACATACGTTTGTCACACTTTCGCATTCGCAAAAGTGCGCCAAACCGAACTCGTTTCTAGGACAGTCATTTCCTTTACGTTTTCGGAAAATTCTGTATTCAAATTTATTTCTAGTTTTCTTGGCGAACATTAATCCTGGTAGCTTGGACAGTGGGCCGTAGCGATTCCGAAAAGTTCAAACATACGTTTGTCACGCCTTTGCGTCAGCAAAGTCGCGCCAAGCCGAACTCGCTTTTCGGAAACGTTCCAGCTAACCCTTTTTTAGCCTGCTATTATTTATTATTCTTGAGCTTGGGGCGTTTGAGCTATTGGTTCAAATCGTTTGGTAAATTCTTCGCTTAAATCTTTTGTTTTGAAATAGCCTTTATTTAAAATAAGTATTTTTTGCGTGGATGAATCGCGTTCAACAGCTTCGCGGATTAACCTTAAAGTTTGTTTAAAACGAAGAACCTCCGCAGCCACATCAACATTTAACCCTCGGTGAAAGAGATGTGGAAGCAAAAGTGTTAAATTTGACCTCAACCAAAAAATTTGAAAAAAAATTTCTCCAGCTGCTGCAGCCCCAAGATAAATGAGCGTAATCTTTGTCACATCAGAGAAAAAAATATTTGCGACAAATACAACTGAAAGTGGAAAACAATTGTAAATACCTTGTGCAATTTGTGATGCCTGAAAGAGTAACCTTTTATTAATTGAAAAATCAGGATGGAAATAAACAAAATTTCCATGTTCTGCAATGCTCAACAGATCTTTGAACTCTGAGGCTGTCAACTCGGCTTTTCCAATTTTTAAACTAGAATTATCTGAAACGGCACCCGATGGGAGGCGGTCAGAGATACTTAAAATTTGAGCCTCTGTCAAAAACCCTTGTTGTAATTCTATGTCGTTAACATTGTAGATTGGTTTCCGTTTAATGAAATTCTTCATGTCTTGAGTCAGGAATGGATTAAATTTATCCATGAAGTTGCTTACTAATTTAGTCAGGGGATCAGAAAATTTTGAGGGCACTGAATCAGGTAATGTAACTTGAATCGTATAATGGTGATCTTGTTGAGCTCTAAAATTCAAAAGGTCTTCATCGTTCCGAATCGTCACAATATCCACCTCGACGGCTCGATCTGAAATTTTCAAAATCTGTTTACAGATATCGATTGGAGAGGCTGTTGCGATTGCGCTTTGAAAAATCAGAAAAATATACAAAATCTGAATTGAAATTATTGTAACTAAATTTTTATAATCGACTTTCATCGGGTTAGGCTCCTTAAGAAGTCGTTATGCAACTTCTAGGCCCTAAGCATATCAATCAATATCGGATAGATTAGAAAAATTGAGGTTAAGATTCGCCTCAGATAAAAACGAGTTCGGCTTGGCGCGACTTTGCGGATGTAAAGGCGTGACAAACGCATGTCTGAGCTTTTTATCTGAGGCGTATCTTAAAGCATGGGGTGAACGATGGTTTCGAACTCTCGTCGAATTTCATCTAGGGCATTTTGTGAGTTGGCTTCATAGCGTAAACACAAAACGGGTTGGGTGTTGCTGGCTCGTGCGAGGGCCCAGCCATTCTGGTAACTGATGCGAATGCCATCAATTAAATTTGTTTTTAGTTTTTGGGTTTCAAAATGTGCTTTTAAGGCTGTGACGATCGCATGCTTTTTTTCTTCGGTGGTGTCGATGCGAATTTCGGGAGTGCTAAAGGCCTTTGGTAAATCGCCGATGAGCTCGGGCAAAGTTTTTCCCGACTGTGATAAGATCTCAAGAACTCTGAGGCCCGCGTAGGGGGCGTCGTCGTAACCATAGTTTCTGTCGGCAAAAAACACATGACCGCTGAGCTCTCCTCCGAATGGAGATTTTGATTCTTTGATTTTTTCTTTCACCAAGCTGTGACCCGATTTCCACATGACAGGGATGCCTTTGTGTTGAGCGATATCGGTAAAAATTCGATCGGAGCATTTCACATCGGCAATAATCGGTTGATTGGGTTTTTCTTTTAAAATAGCCCGACTGATCAGAGCAATCATCTCATCACCGGGAAGAATTTCTCCGCGGTGGTCCACTAAACCGATACGGTCGGCATCGCCATCAAAACCTATCCCTAAGACTGCGCCTGTTTGTTTCACGCGTTCAATCAAATGCACCAAATTTTCGGGGACTGTGGGATCGGGGTGATGATTGGGAAAGCGCCCATCGGGTTCTTCAAACATAATGTCAACGTCGAGACCTAGAGTCTCGCGGTAAAGCTTTCGCACAATCACGCCGGCTGCACCATTGCCGCAATCAACAACAATTTTTAGCGGCTTTAAATGTTCGAATTCTTTTTTGTATCGTTTGAGATACTGCGGAAAAATATCATATTCTTTTGTGCTTCCTGAGCCCTTTACAAAATCTTTGCTCGCAATAATATCTCTGAGCTCCAAAATGTCTGCACCATAAATGGTCGATGTTCCACAGCTGATTTTAAATCCATTGTAGTTTGCAGGGTTGTGACTGCCTGTCACCATCACTGCGCCGTTCACTCCAGGAATATTAAAGGTCGAAAAATAAGACATGGGGGTTGTCACTTGCCCAAGCGTAAGAACATCAATCCCCGAGGCATTGAAGCCATCGGTGAGAGCTTTTGTGAGTGAAGGACTCGACAATCTCGCATCATACCCGATGGTCACCGTTTTTTTGCCAGGTCCTTGGCGGCGATTGAGAAATGTCGAAAAAGCTTGAGCCAACAGTGTGGCAAAGTCTTCGTCAAACTGTTCGCGATAAACGCCTCGAATGTCGTATTCACGGAAAATAACTGGATCCATCATGAAAGTGTCCTTGCCCACGCGAGGGCTGAAATCATCGAGCCGGGATCGGCTTTGCCAGTATTAAAAATATCTTTTGCAGTTCCATGATCCACGCTCGTGCGCAAAAATGGAATCCCTAAAGTCAGATGAGTACCTTCTGAGAAAGTATGAAGCGCTTTAAAAGGGATCAAGCCTTGGTCATGGTAAAGAGCAACATAAACACTATAATTAAATTTTTGAAAAGCCACATCAGGAACGAGCGGCCCTTCAACATTTTTGAATTTTTTAATCCAAGATCGAATATTGAGATCTTCTTTGCCGATATTGCCGTTTTCTCCGGAGTGAGGATTTAAGCCTAAAATTCCCACTGGCTTTTTTAGTTTCAAACGGGATCGTAGTTTAAGGGCAAAATCTAAACTGTCGCAAATCAGACTTTCATCAATCGAATTTGAAACCTTTGAGATTGGAATATGCCCGGTTGCTAAAATCACATGGAAGCGAGTTCCTAAAAAACACATTTGAACCCGACGGCTTTGACTCACCTTTTGCAAAATCTCGGTGTGTCCTGTGGGATTTTTTGACATGGGCCCTGTGATGAGAGCTCGATACTGTTTTTTAAGACAAAGCTCGGCGGCCTCTTTGACCCATTGAGCGGGAGCATCGGTGCGGATGAGGAGTTCGACATTTTTGAGTTTCAGCAGTTTTTTTTGCCACGCCGAGCTTTTGTATTCTGATGCATATACAAGATAGCGATCGCCACTAGGCGCGGCTTCAAGTGCTTTTGTTGTGATCTCAAGTCCAATGCCATCCACATCGCCCGTGGTGATGGCAAATGGGGTTTTCATCCTTCGTTGACCTTGATAAACGCATCTCGCCTTTTTTGGGTTAGCCACATTCGAAATTGTTTTTTAAAGGCATCGGTCATCAACGAATTAAAAAGTTGTTCCTTTTCTTTTTCGTACTCAGGGTTGGCAATCTGATTTTTTGCCACCAGTTTAAAAATATGAAAGCCGGCTTTTGTTTTTACAATCTGCGAGGTCTCACCCACTTTTAAATTGCTGATGGCGGCATTCATCTCGGGTGTCATCTCGCCAGATCTAAAAGTTCCGAATAATCCATCAGAAGACTCTGAGGTATCGTCAGAGTAATTGGCCACAAGTTTTTCAAAACTCATTTCACGAGCTTTGATTCTTTTTTGAACTTTTTCGGCACGAGCCTTGGCATCAGCTTCCCCTTTTTTTTGGGGCAAAAACAAAATGTGAGCGATGGTATACTCGTTAATTTTTTCTGGTCCTTTTCCCTTTTGGGCCGAATAGGCCGCCCCTAAATCTTCTTCTGAAACTTTGATTTTCCCGCGCACCTCGCGATCGATCAACGAATGGCGCTCAAGACTTGTGCGTATAAAATCTTGATACTCTGAGAACACCACCCCGTTCTCCTGCAAAGCTTGCTTGAGTTGGGCACGGGTTACGTTTTTTTGGGTCGAAATATTTCGAATCTCTTGTTCGACCTGTTCAACTGTGGCTGAGAGGTTTTTTTTCTTCACCTCAGAGTCCATGATTTTTTCATCAATCATGTAATCGACTAAATTTTTTCGGTCTTTGAGAAGAGCTTTGGGATCATTGAGTCGGAGTAAGGCATCGTCCACCAGCCCGCCGGTCTCTAATTTTTTATGCAATTTTTCGACATCGGATTCGGTGACGATCTCTTCGTTTACGATGGCAACCACGTGTTCAATAATTTCGGCCGAGCTTAACGTGGTTAAAACAAAAAATAAAAAAGCGGACATCTATTCCTCACTCTTCGTCTCCGCCTTGATTCGTCCAATAAAAACTTCATCGCGAAAGACATGGGCTTTGCGAACTTGCGACTCGAGCCACTGGGCATAGAGCGCTTGCTCGCGTTTTTCAACCAGTTGGCGCTTGATACGCAACTTTACCTCCTCAAGAGGCATGGCTTGGCTTCGTCTTTTATCTAATACTTCGAAGATATGGTAGCCAAAGTCGCTTTTTAAGATGGGACTGCGCTGGCCCTTGTCCATTTTGAAGCCTTGGTCAAAAATTTCTAGGGTGCCACGATCAATCCAGCCGGTATCGCCGCCTTTTTTACCTTCAGGTGTGAGCGAAAATTTTGGGGCAAGTTCTTTGAGCGTTCGCCCTTTTTTGATTTCTTCAAGCACCGCTTCGGCATCATTTTCGCTGCTTAAGACCACTTGGCGCAGACGAATTTGTTCAGGAATCAGATAGTCGGCTTTGCTTGCTTTATAAACCGCAGCGATTTCCTCGCTTGTGGGCTCACTGGTTTTTGCCAAATGCTGCACGATCAATCGATTGAGAAGAGTCATCCGAATCTTTTCGGACCATTCGTTAAAATTGATATTTTGTTCTGCTAATGATTTTCGAAAACTTTCGTCGTCGGGATAGTTGCTGCGGATCGAATTGATCTCGCTATCAAGATCTTCTTTTTTTACCAATAAGCCTTCGGTACGGGCGTAATCTTCAGAGATCGCTTGGATAATAAAATCTTTTAAAATTTGATCTTTGATTTGCTCAAGATGTTTTTGATCTTTGACTGTAAGGGCATCATACAGCCTGAGGTGCCGGGCAAGGCTTTCTGCAAAAACCTTGGCGGTGATTTCGTGATCGTTTACTTTGAGTATGACATGCTCGCTGGCTTCGTTGCGGTGGCGAGTGCAACCGATCAAGCCAATGAGCGCGAGGCTTAAAAAAAGCTTACTCAATGTCCTTAACGGCGGATTTATTGACTTCAATTTTGTAGCTCTTTTTAAGATTTGCAAAGAAGCCGTCAAAGAGATTTTTTCTTTTATCATCAAAAACGGCTGCTCGAATTTGTCTGCGATTTGCTTGATCAAAGGTGTGCTTTCCGAGCATTTTGATAATGTGATAACCATAACGAGTTCTTACAAGGCCTGACACCTCACCGGTTCGCATTTTAAGTGCCGCATCGTAATACTGAGGAACAAGACTCGTACGGGATTGGAATCCGATATCGCCCTTATTATTTTTGCTTAAAACATCATCCGAATAGAGTTTAACGAGCTCTTCAAATGGACGTTTGCTCTTTTTAACTTCCTCTAGAATTTCTTTGGCGCGCTTTTCAGCAATGGCTGTGTCCTCGACCGAAATATCTTTTTTCATTTCGATTAAGATATGCTCGGTGTGAACTTCAGGATTTTTTTCGTAAAAGCCGCGCATCTCACCTTCGGTGACTTTGATTTGATTTACTTTTTCGCCAATCGCTTTTTCGATCAGCAATTTGTACATCGCTTGTCGGGTTTGATCTTTTACAAAAGGGTCATCTTGAAGCTTTTGTTTTTCTGCCTCTTGCACACCGACTTCGTAGCGCACGAGATCTTCGATAAAATATTCGGGAGGTGGAGCGTTGATCGCTTGCTTTTTAACTTCATCAAACTTTTGTTTGAATTCTTGGAGGGTGATGGTTTTTTTTCCCACGACCGCAACTGTCTGGGCAAAGGATGAAACTGCAAAAAAACTGAATAAAATCAAACTTTGAATTCGCATGCTCAAGCCCCCGCTATTGACGCTTAAAAAAAAAGGCTAGCATCGCCAATTAAAATTTAGCAATGGTTTGAGCAGCCTGCTGGCTTGCGTAAAAGATCTGTGAACGAAGGTCTTGAGCGCGCTCTAAACTCCGCGTTTGATCTTTCGCGGTGATGTATTCCACCGGGGTTGAAAAATTCACCACCACTCGAGCAAAAGGATAAGGGAGCAAAGCTTTATTCCATGCCTTATGAAAAACATAACCCGAAGAGACCGCCACACCGACCGGAATGATTGCGGCTCCCGACTTCCAAGCGATTTCAAAAACTCCGGGCTTTACCTGATGAATGGGACCCTTGGGTCCGTCAACCGCGATGGAGGCGTGGTAGCCCTCGCGAATCAATCGCAAGAGTCCGATCAATGCACCCACTCCACCACGCGTGGAGGAACCTCGGCTAGTGGCTCCGCCGAGGCGCTTTAAAACAAAATCGATCAGAGCTCCGTCGGTGCTTGTTGAAGTCATGGTTGCGATTCGATATCGAGTTGTGAGCGGCACAACGCTCAACTCATCGCCATGCCAATGAGCAAAGATAAATGGTTTGTTGTTTTTTAAAAGTTCAACGAGCTCATCCGACTCGAGCACGTGCATCCGCCACGTCCAACTCCATGCACGATAAATAAACCAAACAATCCACGGCAAGATATAATGGCGAAACATCTATTGCAGTTTCTTAACGGCTTCGGTGAGCTTTGGAATAATTTCGAACAAATCGCCAACGAGACCATAAGTCGCTTTTTGAAAAATCGGCGCATCGGCATCTTTGTTGATTGCCACAATCACCTTACTCGAACTCATTCCGGCCATATGTTGAATCGCGCCAGAAATTCCAACCGCCACATAAAGAGTCGGCGCGACCGTTTTACCGGTTTGCCCCACTTGCATTGTATGTGAAACCCAACCCGCATCTACCACCGCTCGAGATGCGCCCACCGTGGCATGAAGAACTTCGGCTAAATCCTCAAGCAATTTAAAATTGGAGGCCTCTTTAAGTCCGCGTCCACCAGAAACGATCGTGTTGGCCTCGGTAAGATCGGGTTTGCCCATCTCACCTTTTTCAACAGATTTAGTAATTGTTTTTTGAGCCTCAGAAAATCCCGACACCACTTTGACTTCAAGTTCTTGGCTGCCCGTAGGCTCTTCGGCAGGAATTTGATTGGGTCTGAGCAACACAATTTGTAAGGGGCTGTCGACAAATTCGATTTCAGCTGTGCACTTGCCGGAGTAAAAAGGTTTTCGCGCAATCACTTTATCTGCAGTGAGTTCGAGCGTGGTGCAATCACTGGCAATTCCACTTTTAAATCGCGCCGCCACTCGAGGAAATAAATCTTTTGCCAAAAGACTGGAGGATGCAAGTACGACCTGTGGCTTTGATTCTTCGATAATTTTTGCGGTCACATTGCTAAACAATTCTGAGTTATAGTCTTTAAGCGCATCTTGAGCCCAATATTCTTTAACTCCATAACCCGACAGTTGATCTTTAAGAGTGCTTGCACCCTGACCCACAGCAAATGCGGCGATTGGGCGGCCCGATTTTTTTGCCAAGGTCAGGAGTTCTTTTGCACTTTTTTTGAGTTGGCCGTTGAGGTGCTCACAAAAAATTAAAACTTTCGACATAACACGCCTCTTATATCACTTTGGCTTCATCACGAAGCAGTTGAACAAGTTGAGATGCAATTTGATCGGGCTCACCGGTCAAGATTTTTGCGGGCGCTTTATCTGGTGGAAGCTCAAAGTTTTTGTAACGAACTTTGATTCCACCTTGTAAGCCCAAACTCTGAAATCCAATTTCACGCAGGGGTTTTTTCTTAGCCTTCATAATACCCGGAAGGCTGGCGTAGCGAGGAGTATTGAGTCCTTTGTTACATGCGATAACACAAGGGAGTTGAAGCTCAATTTTTTCGCGCGTGCCCCCTTCGACTTCGCGCTCAACTTCGGCCTTTTCGTTTGTCAAAACACATCTACTTACAACGGTGGCGTGGGGAATCTGAAGCTCTTCGGCAACCATCTGGCTCACCGCCGACATTGTATCATCAATGGCGGTGCGACCCGAAAACACAACCCGATAGGGACCCTCTTGCGCAATCACCTTGGCAACGGCTTGCGCTGTCGTCCAAGAATCAAGAGTCTCATCGGTATCGATAACAATCGCTTCATCGCAGCCCATTGCAAGTGCAGTTCGAAGTGCGTCTGAAGTTCTCTTTTTAGGACCAAGCGAAAGTGCAACACAAACACTCTCAGGACTGGACTCCTTGGTCTTGATTGCTTCTTCGATTGCAAATTCATCATATGGGTTTATCACCCACTTGATATCTGCCTCTTCGATTCCTGATTTGTCTGATTTTAATTTTATTTTTGTTTCGAGGTCTGGCACTTGTTTTAAAAGAACGTATATTTTCATTTGCTAACTCTTGTTGGCGGTTGAATGATGCGTAGACGTCATTTGAATTGTCAGGTAGGATTTTGCTGCACTTAAAATGAATGTCAACAGATGAGGAATCTATGTTCGTTCTGACGCCACTGTTTAAAACTACGATTGGTCGAAAATATCTTGTTGGGATCTCGGGCCTGGCGTTGTGCGGATTTGTGTTAGTTCACATGCTCGGCAATTTGCTGCTCTTTGTAGGACCAGAAGCTTACAACCATTACGGTCACACTCTCACTTCAAATCCTTTGTTGATTGTTGCAGAGTTGGGCTTAGTTTTGTTTTTTGTTTTGCACGCAGGGGTTGCGCTTGTTTTACAAGCTTACAACTGGGCGGCTCGACCAAAGCATTACATGAAGGTGGCAAAGGGGGTAAAGCGCACGACTCTGATCCAGCGAACTCTTTGGGCACAAGGCATTGTGATTTTTATTTTCACAATCCTTCATTTGGTCACATTCAAATATGGCAAGTATTACGAAGCCGTTTATAATGGCACAACGATGCGTGATCTTTATCGACTTGTGATGGAAGTGTTTCAAAGCCCGTATTACACTCTTTGGTATGTGTTTGCGGTCAGCCTTTTGTTGTTTCATCTCACACATGGCTTGGCTTCGTCGCTTCAAACTTTGGGATTTAATCATCCTCGTTATGGAAATTTGATTAAGCGAACAAGTTGGGCCTACGGCATTCTTGTGGGCGTTGGATTTATCTGTCAGCCGCTTTATGTATTCCTCTTTCATCAGGGACAAGTATGAGTCGTTTAGATGCAAAAGTACCTCCGGGCCCAATCGAACAAAAATGGGAAGAACACAAATTTCATTTAAAACTGGTGAACCCAGCTAACAAACGCCGACACACCGTTTTGGTTGTGGGCACGGGTTTGGCGGGGGCCTCGGCCGCAGCAAGTTTGGCTGAGCTTGGTTACAAGGTGATTACTTTTTGTATTCACGATTCGCCGCGAAGAGCCCATTCGATTGCGGCACAAGGTGGAATCAATGCGGCCAAAAATTATCCCAACGACGGCGACTCGGTTCACCGTTTATTTTATGACACGATCAAGGGTGGAGATTTTCGCGCGCGTGAGGCAAACGTATTTCGTTTAGCCCAAATTTCAAATCACATTATCGATCAGTGTGTGGCTCAAGGTGTTCCTTTTGCCAGAGAGTATGGCGGCTTGTTAGACAATCGCTCCTTTGGTGGAGCGCAAGTTTCGCGGACTTTTTATGCTCGCGGACAAACGGGTCAACAACTTTTGTTGGGTGCCTATTCTGCAATGATGCGGCAAGTGGCACTGGGACACATCACACTTTTACCTCGTCGTGAAATGCTCGACGTGGTGTTGGTCAATGGTGCGGTTCGTGGTGTGACTATGCGAAACGTCAACTCGGGCAAGATTGAGCAGTATGCCGGCGACGCAGTTTTGCTTTGCACCGGTGGTTATGGAAACGTTTATTATCTTTCGACCAATGCCAAAAAATCGAATGTCACAGCGGCTTGGCGGGCGCATAAGCGTGGGGCTGATTTTGCCAATCCCTGCTTTACCCAAATTCATCCCACGTGCATTCCTGTTTCAGGCGATTACCAATCCAAACTGACTTTGATGTCCGAATCTTTGCGAAACGATGGTCGGGTTTGGGTGCCCAAAAAAGAACACGACGAGCGCCCTCCGGGTGAGATTCCTGATCAAGAGCGCGATTATTATTTGGAACGTGTTTACCCAAGTTATGGAAATTTAGCTCCGCGGGATGTGGCCTCACGTCAGGCCAAATTTCGTGTGGATGAAAAACGCGGTGTGGGTAAAACCGGTCAAGCGGTCTATCTTGATTTTCGCGATTCGATTAATCGCTTAGGAAAAAACGCAATCGAAACCAAGTACGGCAATCTTTTTGAGATGTATCAAAAGATCACCGATGAAAATCCCTATGAGCGACCCATGCGCATTTTTCCAGCGGTGCATTACACAATGGGTGGACTCTGGGTCGACTACAATTTGATGAGCACTATCCCAGGTCTTCATGTGTTGGGTGAAGCCAATTTTTCGGATCACGGTGCCAATCGCTTAGGAGCATCGGCCTTAATGCAAGGTTTGGCTGATGGGTATTTTGTGATTCCATCGACACTCGGAAATTATTTGGCTTCAAATCAGTTCGAAAAAATCGATACAACTCATGATGCCTTTAAAGAAAGTCTAAACTCAGTGACGAGCCGTCTTGATCGCATTTTATCGATCAAAGGTTCTGTGACGGTGGATGAGATTCATCGTAAGCTTGGGCACATCATGTGGGACAAAGTGGGAATGTCGCGCAATGCGAGTGGCCTTCAAAATGCTCAAGACGAAATCGCCAAATTGCGCGATGAGTTTTGGAACAATGTTCGTGTTCCCGGTGAAGCCAACTATCGTAACGACGAACTCGAAAAAGCTGGGCGCGTCGCCGACTTTTTAGAACTTGGCGAATTGATGGCGAAAGATGCCCTTGATCGCAATGAATCTTGCGGCGGGCATTTTCGCGAAGAGTATCAAACTCCCGATAACGAAGCCCTTCGAGACGATAAAGATTTTTGTCATGTCACTGCTTGGCAGTACAAGGGTGCGACCGATGGCGGTAAACAAGTTTGGGATAAAGAAGTCGAGCCTCTACAATTTGAAAATATTCAGCTCGCGACACGAAGTTATAAATAAGAAAGGTCCCATATGAATCTCATGTTAAAAATTTGGCGACAAAAAAATCCTCAAGATGCGGGTCGGTTTGTTGAGTATGAGGCCAAGAATGTGACCGGCGACATGTCGTTTTTAGAAATGTTAGATGTGGTCAACACAGGGTTAATCAAAAAAGGTGAAGAGCCCATCACATTTGATCACGATTGCCGCGAAGGAATTTGTGGCTCTTGCTCACTCGTCATCGATGGAAATCCGCATGGGCCTGATCGCGGGACAGCGACCTGCCAACTCCATATGCGCCATTTTGAAGATGGTGCAGAAATTGTGGTGGAACCTTTTCGTGCGAAAGCATTTCCGGTTATTAAAGATTTATCGGTAGACCGTTCAGCCTTTGACCGCATTGTCGAAGCTGGGGGTTATATTTCGGTAAATACCGGCAATGCACCTGAAGCCAATTCGATTTCGGTAGAAAAAGATTCTTCGGACCGCGCATTTAGTTATGCCACTTGTATCGGATGTGGAGCTTGTGTGGCGGCATGCAAAAATGCGTCGGCAAGTCTTTTTACTTCGGCCAAGATTGCTCATTTGAGGCTTTTACCTCAGGGCCAGGTCGAAAAGAAAACTCGTGTGCTTAATATGGTGGCACAAATGGATAAAGAGGG
Organism: Bdellovibrionales bacterium; assembly: GCA_965199825.1. Lineage (GTDB taxonomy): Bacteria > Bdellovibrionota > Bdellovibrionia > Bdellovibrionales > UBA1609 > CBDATP01. The sequence goes on from OZ241329.1 coordinate 995,260, forward strand.
TTTTGGGGCCTGTACTAATACGGGTGCTTGTTCTGCTGCATGCCCGGTGGAGATTAGCTTAGAGGGAATTGCCCAAATGAATCGGGATTATTTCGCTGCGGCTCTCACCAAACGGGGAGATTCCTAAATCTAGTGTTTACGCTCCGAAACAAACCGCCTATTTAGGCGGTTATGAACATTAATCCACAAAGTTATCCACATCTTTTAGAAATTGGTCGATCCGCAAATTGACAAGCTCCGGCATATCCAGCTGGGTGCAGTGCGATCCATAAGGCACGAGCAGCCATTCGCTGTTGGGAATGGCTTCGTGCATCTTCTTTTGAATATCACTGGGAGTGACCGAATCCTTTTTTCCCGCAATTACCAGCGTGGGGATTTTTATGGTTTCAAGCACGTGGCTGCCATCAAAGGTCATCATGTATTCAAACATCCTCAGAAATGCGCCCAAATTCATATTGGCCACACCTCGTGCATAGATTTCGATATCTTTAAGCGATGTCAGCTTGAGATTAAAACCTCCAGCAAGGGCCGAAAGGTGAACAGACAATGGACTTTGCACCGCGACCCGCCAAAAAGTAGAGATGGTCTCGGGCATCATTTCAAAACCATCTTTGAGATATTTAAAGATTTTGCTCGCCATATCATTACCAAACATTTTGGCTAAGGGATTTTTGACAAAACCATTTATAAAACTGAGGCTTCGCACTCGGTTTGGGTAAAGCTCGTAAAACCGAATCAAGAGTTGAACCCCAAAACTATGCCCCACAAAATCAGCCTTTTCGATTTTGAGATGGATCAGCAATTGCTCAATATCTTTCGCACAATCATCTAAAGACATATGATTTAGATTCTTAGGCAGATCCGAACGATGATGGGCGCGGTAATCAAAAACAATCACTCGCCGCTTTTTTGAAAAGTGATTGATTTGATGGATCCAATGATTGATCACACAACCAATACCATAAACTAAAATGATTGGATCGCCTTCGCCCCGATCCTCAAAATAAATTTTTGTTTGATCAAAACTTTTAAATGTTCCGGTTCGTTTGCTGATTGCTTTCATATAAAATCCACTTCGATAACAGAATCGACCACGGAGATAAGATCTTTGGGCTTTAAAAGATGTGTTGCTGCCGAGAAGCCATTCACCTTGACCAAGTCCGAGTGTGAGGTTTTGAGCGTAGCCCCGCGAGGTGTGGGTAAAATCTCAAAACACAGTGCGGGCGCGGTCGGCTCGTACAACTGCAAATCGAGCGACTGACTTCCACAATGTCGAGGGCCATAGCCCAATAAAAACGACTGACTAATTTGAAGACCACGCAAAAATGTAAGCTTTAACTGCGGATCAAAAAGCGCAAGCGACCGAATGTTATTTTTGGCTTCGAGCACAATCAACCCTTCTAAGGTCTCTTCGAGTGGGGTTTTCACTGGTTGCTGAAAAAGGGGCAAAACCGCAGCGGTGCCAGATCCTGTGACTTTTGTTTGATCATTAGAAATCACCAAAAATTCAAAGCTGCCGATCTGAAAAATTTGATCTTCACGAATCAACACCTCAGGAACGCGTCGCCCGTCGAGGCGTAGCCCGTTTTTTGAGCCTTGATCGATGACGACAAGATCGCCATCGCGATCTTCAATGCGCGCATGAAGATTTGAGACCCTCACATCATCAAGGATGATATCAGCACCGGCGCGACCGATTTTCATACCTGGAGCAATATCAAAGCGTTGCCCCTGCTGAGGGCCAGTTTGTGCGACTATAAAAAACTTCATAGAGGTTTCCAGTATATCGATCGATAAGCGTCTTGTCGCTGGACCTGCAACGTGTTAAGCCATTTCCCAACCTTGCTCCCATTATTGAAATGTGGGGCTCTATCCGGAAGGAGTTTCATGAAAGAATCCACTGCGCATCTGCGCAAGTACGAAGCCATTGTTATTTTGCATCCCGACTGCACCGAAGATGAGCAAAAAATTTTCTTCCGCAAAAATCGCGACATTATCAAATCCTTCAAAGGCGAGATCAATCATCTCGACACTTGGGGTAAACGCCGACTTGCGAACCCCATTCACAAGGTCAATCGGGGCCACTTTTTTCACGCCACGTTTGAAGCTGAAGGCGAAGCGATTGCCGAAATCGAACGCACAATGCGCATCAATGATCGTGTTCTACGATTTACTCACACCCGTCTTGATGACCGTGTGAATCTGACCAAGTATGTTGAGTCTTTCAAAAATGCTTTAACTGAAGGCATTCAGCGCGAAAAAGAGCGCGAGACAAAAATGCAGGCGCGTAAGCAAGCCGCGATGGCTGCTCGTCGTGAGCGCACCGAACGTCATGACCGCGGTGGACCCGGCGGCGGCGGCGGCGGCGGAAGATTCGACCGTTTTGACGGCGATGACGACGATCAAGAGGTATAAAAGTTGACTCAAATGAATGGCAAATGGTGGTTTAAAGCGAGCGTTCTCACTTTTTGGGCGCTTACATTGACCGCATTGACAGGCTTCTTGGCAGCAGCTCCGCTCAAGGTTTTAAAAACCTGTATGGGACGTCGGCTCTATTGGTCGATCGGATTTTTGCTTCCGCTGATGATGTATTTTTCGTCAATGAAGGCCTTTGCCGGTTTGTATTTGTTGATGGTTGTGCTGGTTGGTGTTTTTGCCGATTTCGAAGAGCGCGGTCATAATATTTATTTTTCAAGTGCCTGCTCAGTGATCTTGACCACGCTGCTCGGCCTTGGAGGATTCGCATTTTGGGCGGGTCAGCAAGGTCGAAATTGGGCAAGCATTTTAAAAACTCAGACCGAAGTTTTGCTCGTTCCAGTCAAACAGGCTTTTGGTTTTGAGATTGATGTCAATTCGGTGCTGGCCCAAATCCCCTCGGGCTTTGTGATCATGCTGATACTGGCGCTTGTGGTTGCAGCAGTTTCTGAAAAACGACTGGCCGGCTTTTTTAATCTCGAACATTCGCCCCCTCATCAAATGGTCAATTTTAGACTGCCATCGATTTGTGTTTGGGCCTTTATCGCCGCTTTGTTTTTTAGCTTTGCCAAATCTCAGCTGATCCCAACCGCGGTTCAAATGGGTGCAATCAATCTCTTAAATATTTTGGTTGTTCTGTTTTTTTTCCAAGGGCTTGCCGTCTCGTCGAAAGCGTTCTCGATGCTCCGCCTCAACAGTTTTTGGCAAGTGGTGTTTTTTGCTCTTGCGATCTTTCAACTGTTTTTGTTTGTGAGTATTTTGGGACTTGTAGACTACTGGGCAGATTTTCGTGCGCGAATGTTGGCAAAAACATTTAATAAAAAAGAAAAAATTTAAACTTGTGAGGATGAAATGAAAGTTATTTTACAAAAAGACGTCAAGGATCTGGGCAAAGTTGGAGATCTTGTGAATGTTGCCAATGGATTTGCCCGAAACTTTTTATTTCCGCGTCGTCTTGCCGTAGAAGCCACAGAAAAAAGAATGGGCGAGTACGAACATCTTAAACGCATTGCCGATGTAAAACGTAAAAAAGCAGTCACCGAACGCAAAGGTGTAATCGAAAAATTAAAAGGGATTAGCTTAATCTTTAAAAAAGATGCGGGCGAGACCGAAAAACTTTTTGGGACTGTAACGACCGCCGACATTTCAAAAGAATTCGAAAAACAAGGCTACAATATTGATCGCCGAGATATTCACCTCGAAGATCATATTCGAATCTTGGGTCAACACAAAGCGACCGTCAAATTAGGCGATGGGCTCGAGACCGAAGTGACGGTTATTGTTGAGCGACCATAATCAGTTTGTGTATTTAGCTTCCATCAAAACATCTTGAAGATATTCGGCAAGGATCGTGCGAAGTTCTGCGAGCGTCAGCTCCGGAAGTGCGCGACCTTGGCGTTCAGCAAGCCGTTCCAGCTCACTCAGTAAAGCTTCTTTAGGAAGACCTGTCGCAACTATTAGGGTGTCTATTAATCCATTTCCTGTGGTCATAAAATCATTTGACCAACGGATTTGATCAAATCTCAAGGCCCGAAAATGAACTCTAGTCTAAGAGCCAGGTGCAAAGTTTTTTGGCCGATTGCCATTGTTCCCTGCTCGCGATTGTGGCGGCGGAATACTCGGCATTGGTGCAGCCGGACCAACGATTAAGTTTTCAAATAGACCGTACTCAGGCACCCATCGCAATCGCACGGTGTCGGTAGGTCCATTTCTCTGTTTGCCCACAATAACTTCGGCAAGACCTTTGATCTCGGGATTGTCTCGATCATAATAATCTTCGCGAAAAAGCATCATGATCACATCGGCATCTTGTTCGATCGATCCCGATTCACGAAGATCAGAAAGCATGGGTCGTCGATCCGATCGGCCCTCAACTCCGCGGTTGAGCTGTGCAAGTGCAATCACAGGAACTTGCAATTCCTTTGCTATACTTTTTAACAGTTTTGAAATTTCAGAGACCTCGCGCTCACGGCTTTCGACCCTTTGTTTCAAAGACATCAACTGAAGGTAATCGACAATAATTAAATCAAGACCCACGCGCGATTTCATTCGGCGGGTTTTTGCGCGGATATCAAATGGCGAAATGCCAGAGCTATCGTCGATAAATAAATCGGTTTCGCTTAATGAAGCCGCCATGTTGATCAGTTTTGGCCAAGCTTGATCATCAATTTGGCCAAGGCGCAAATCAGACATTCGCACTTTAGCTGCACTTGATAACATCCTGATCATCACCTGCTCTTTACCCATCTCCACAGAAAAGTAGGCCACCTTTTTTTTCTCTCTTAAAGCGGCGTGAAGGGCGATGTTCAGACTGAATGCGGTTTTACCCATCGACGGCCGAGCCGCAATGATGATCAATTCACCGGGTTGAAATCCGGCGGTGACTTCGTCGAGCTCATTAAATCCGCTCGGCACACCGGTCACCGTTAATTTTTGGGCGTAGAGGGCTTCAAGCTTTTCGAGTGAGCCCTTGACCAAATCACTGGCCCCGATAAGACCTTGGGTGGTTTTTTTTTGTGCGACCTGAAAAATTTCGGCTTCGACAAAATCGAAAAAGCCTTCGATGTCTTCAAAGGCGCTGTCATAACTTTTATCTATAAAACCTTGGCTAATTTGAATCAGTTTTCTTAAGAGCGATTTTTCTTGGACGATTTTTGCGTAGGTGACGATGTTTGCGGTGGATGGGGTTTGATCCATCATCTCGGCAAGTGCGGTGGCGCCACCGATTTCGTCGAGCTCGTTTCGCGCCATCAAAAAATTTGAGATCGTAATTAGATCGGTGGGCTGATTGCGTTTTTGCAATTCACGAATGCACGCGAAAATAATTCGATGTGACGGCTTATAAAAATCCTCTTCGGTGATGATGTCGGCAACTTCATCCCACGCTTGTTGCTCAAGCATAAGACCGCCAACCACAGACTTTTCAGCCTCGATATTTTGGGGGGGGACTCGAAAGTCCATAGAACTCCTAAAACGAAACTTTAAGTTCTAATTCTGATCTTATAACTATCAATCTTTTTTTTAAGGGTATTGCGATTGATACCTAGAAGCTTTGCGGTTTTGACTTGGTTGCCACGGTGTTGGCGAAGGGCAAGTTCGATTAACGGTTTTTCGACCTGCTCAAGTATTAAGCGATGCAATCCGTCGAGTTCCACCTGAGCTTCATTTTGTTGTTGAAATAAAACTTCTAATTTGCTCTTGACCAGGTTTTCAAGGCTGACCGTTTGAAGATTCGTAACAAGCAAATTGTCTGGACTCATAACCATTAAACACCCCTTAACTCTGGGGACCAAATATACTTATGAAGTTGCAATTGCAACCGCGCAAACGAGCCTGATTCAAGAATTTTGCTGGCGAGCCAGTTTTCGCGGACCACCTTGAAAAGAGGGCGAATAGAGAATCGGAAATTGCCGCAAAGCCGGATGGGTGGCCAAAAACGGCGCAGCCCAATAAAAATCATCTTCTGAGCAGATGAAGAACTTGTACTCCACATTCTGTTTAATTTTTCAACTGAGGTCGCCACTGGTTTCGAGCGAGACCCTGTATCCTAGATCACACAGTTGGGAGACCGGCATAGGTTGATTCACCCTGGATACTGAAAGATATTTCGTTAATCTTCAGCATGTTGGTCTTGTACTGAATCAAATCCAGACTATCAAAGCCTTTGTCCGTCTTCTAAAATTGAACAATGAATCAGCTTTGGAAACGTTTTCGTCGCGATATTATGGGACTCGTGTGGCTTGCAGCAGCTCTTTTTTTGGGGCTTGCTCTTTCGACATTTCATCCTACCGATCCCTCTTTCAATTCGATTGGCCGATCTCTGCTTGCCAAGAATGCTTGTGGTTATGTCGGATCATTTCTGGCTGATATTTTGTATCAGACCTTTGGGTTATCGAGCTGGCTTTTTGTGGTGATCTTTGCTCGGCTCACCGTTTTGTCATTTTGGGGGATGCCAAAAAAACAGGTATCGAGTCGCTGGTTTTTACCAACGCTCCTCGCCTTGGTATTGGCAAGTTTGCTTTCGCTTTATTTTCCCCAAACAAAACTTTGGGGTCAGATCGGTGCAGGCGGAGTGGTGGGACGCTCAATTTCGATGGGTCTTCTTCATGCGCTAAACAGTTTGGGTGTGACCGTTTTTTTATGGACAATGGCTGCAGCCCTCATGGTTTTTTATACCGAAAAAAGCCCGGAAGAACTTTTGCGCTACCCCTATCTCTTGTTGAAAAAAACTTTGACCGAATTTTTTGTAATCTTAAGAAATTTTAAATCAGAACCAGCAATTGTGGCTGCGCCAAAATCAGCTCCACTGCCCGAGCGATATTTTCCGATTCGTGAAGAGCAAAAAGAAGAGCCACCTACAAAGTTATCCCAAATGTTTTCGCTCCCCCAAATGGATGTGGTCGAAAAACGCAAAGTTGTTTTAAAAACAAAAGTGAATCAGCGGATCGAAAATTGGGAGCTTCCAAAAATTGGCTTGCTCGAGGATCCACCTCTCTTGCGCTACAAAATTGACGAGCGCGAGATCAAAGAAAAAGCCAAATTACTTACCGAAAAATTAGGACAATTTTCTGTAAGAGGTGCTGTTGTTGGAGTGAAGCCGGGACCTGCAGTCACTCTTTTTGAATTTAAGCCCGCAGCGGATGTGAAGATCAGCAAGATCACCGAACTTGCCGATGACTTGTCGCTTGCGCTCTCGTCTGAATCTGTGCGGATTATTGCACCCATTCCTGGCCGAGATGTTGTTGGAATTGAAACTTCTAATGCCCAACGTGAGGGTGTGTTTTTAAAAGATATTTTGGCGATGGATGGATTTTGGGACGATGACTGCAAACTCCCGATGGCCATGGGTCGAAAAGCCGATGGCGAACCGCGAGTGATGGACTTAAGAAAGATGCCGCATCTGTTGGTTGCGGGCACAACCGGTTCTGGAAAATCGGTGTTTGTTGTTTCGATGTTGGTGGGTTTGTTATTTCGTCATTCGCCAAAAACATTACGCCTGATTTTGATTGATCCAAAGCAGGTGGATCTTGCAGCCTTTGGTAAAATTCCTCACTTGTTGATGCCGCCCATTCGTGAGGCCAAAAAAGCGGTGGGCGCTCTTCGCTACGCGATCCGTGAGATGGAAAAACGCTACCGTTCGATGAGCATCTTTGGGGCTCGTGGGCTTGAAGGCTATAACGAGTTGATGGTGAAACTTTCGGCTGCTGATAAAGCCAATCACGATAAAATCAATGAATCAAAAACTCCACTTGATGCCTACTACAGCGAAGAGCTTCCCTATATTGTGATTGTTGTCGAAGAGTTTGGGGATTTAATGGCTGTCGACAAAGTCAATGTTGAGCAGGCTGTGGTGAGGCTTGCCCAAATGGCGCGAGCCTGCGGAATTCATTTGGTGTTGGCGATGCAGAGTCCGCGTAAAGATGTGGTCACCGGTTTGATCAAAACAAATATTCCGGGCCGAATTAGTTTTAAGGTCGCGAGCAAAATGGATTCGAGAATTATTCTTGATGAGTCAGGAGCTGAGCGCCTGTTGGCTCGCGGAGATATGCTGTTTTTAGCTCCTGGAGTCGCAAAACCAGAACGTCATCACGGGCCTTATCTGACCGAACTCGAAATCTCTAAACTTGTTGAAGTCTGGTGTGCCCAAGGCGAGCCGCAATACGATCCGCTGGCATTGAGAGCGATCGAAAATTCGGGAGGAGGATATGAGTTGACCTCTTCCGAAGGTGAAGGCGGAGGATCTGAAGACGATGAATTACGCGATGATCGCTACGACGAAATTTTGGCTTACGTTGCAAGTTTAAAAGAAGTGAGCGCCTCACTGTTGCAAAGAAAATTTCGTTTAGGTTATCCACGTGCCGCACGAATGATCGAACTTTTTGAAACTGATGGCGTCATTGGTCCAGCTAACGGAAGTAAACCCCGTCAGGTTTTAGTGAATGAACTCAAGTGATATGCTAAACCTTTATGATGTTTTTAGTTTTTATTCTCGCAACTTGGGCCGCCGACATTTCGGTGGCCGAGAGAGCTCAAAAATTATTGCTCAATGGGGATCGCAGTGCTGCAACTCAAATTTTGGTTGCAGCTGCTAAAAAAGATCCGAAATATAAAACTCTATTAAAAAATGTGACCCAAGAATTTATTACTGAGCAAGGTCAAAGGCTTTATCAGCTTGGGCTCTCTCTTGAATTCACAAATCCCCAACTCGCTGCCCAACGTTTAAGTGAAGCTTTAAAATTAGAAGATCAAAATCAGTTGATCTTAGCCGCACTTGCTCGCGTGTTGATTGGGCTTAAGCGATGCGATGAAGCAAAAACCGATTTAACCAAGTCCCTTAAACTAAACCCTTTTGATACTTCACTCATCGAGTGGCAATTTCGCAGTTCATTGTGTCTCAATGATAAAGAATCGGCTAAAGCCCAGATCAAACTTCTTGAAAAAGAAGATCTTGCGGCTTGGAGAATCAAGTGGCTTCGATTTAAGTTGCAACCCAGCGATCGCTCACTCCTCGAACAGATCAGCCGCGAGGCGCCGTCTTTTCCAGAAGCGATTTATCTGTTATGGAAAATGACAAAGCCACTGAGCGGTGCGCGAGAAGATTTAGCAAGACGATACGTAGCTCTTTGTAAGAGTCTATCGGTGCAGGCTAAGGCTGATTTTAGTTTTGAACCCGAATTGTGTTTACATACCGAGGAGCTCTTAAGCTCGGAAGAGGACAATGAAAAATAAATTTTTGGGCCTGATGGTTTTGTTATCTGGATGCGGAATAAAGGGCGATCCGCTGCCGCCCGATCAACCTCCCGCTTTGAGCCGCAGTCGGACCCTGATGCAAAAATCAAAAGAGATGAAAGATCTTCCGGCACTTCCCCCAGTAAAAGAAGACGAGGAAAAAGAAGAATGAACGAAGGTATAATTACGGCGCTCTGCACTCCTTTTAAAAAAGGCCAAGTGGACGTCGATTCATATAAAAAAATAATTGGCCATCAGCTTGAAGCAAAAATTAATGGGCTGGTGATTGGCGGAACCACGGGTGAAAGCCCCACCGTCACCATAGAAGAACTAAAAAACTTGGTTGGAATCGCCAAAGCAGAGGTTTCAAAACAAGCACCAGTGATTGTGGGTACGGGCACAAATTCCACAGCCACAACCATCGAAAAAACTTTACTTGCACAGTCTTGGGGTGCAGATGCGGCGTTGATCGTTGTGCCCTATTATAATCGGCCGCCCCAAAAAGGATTGATTGCCCATTTTTTGGCGATTCGCGATGCCACCAAAATTCCAATTATTTTATACAATGTGCCCTCACGCACAGGGGCTGGATTTGAGGTCGATACGATTCAAAAATTAAGCGGCGAAGATCGTATCATTGGACTTAAAGAGGCCACCGGAGATCTTAAATTTCTTGAGCAGATCAAAAAATCAGTGCCGCAGAATTTTTTGTTATGGAGTGGTGACGACGGCACTGCCGAAGAATTTTGTGAGCGCGGGGGACATGGAGCGATTTCTGTTTTGTCGCATGTGATTCCAAACCAAATGGTACAAATGTATAGCAAAAAAACCAGCATCAAAAAATTTAGTCAGCTCAACGATTTATTATTTAAGGAATCAAATCCGATTCCCCTAAAGACCGTTTTATTTTTAATGAAATTGATTTCATCTCCCGAGATGCGACTGCCTCTGGTTCCTGCAAGCTCTGAACTGACAGAGCAGCTTCAAGCTGAGTTGCAAAAATTGGAGTTGATGTGATTCGGGTTGCGGTGGTTGGTGCAAATGGAAAGATGGGCAAAGACCTTATTGATCTGATTGAGAGCGACGACAATTTTACGGTGGCGGCCGCAGTGGCTCGTGCAAAAACCGATAAGACAATAAGACTCAAAGATCTTAAAGCCGATGATATCGATGGAGTTATTGATTTTTCGGTGGCCGAAAATATTGGCGAAGTTTTAGAAACTTGCGCACGCCTCAAAAAACCTGCGGTGATTGCGACCACCGGATTTCAAACTTCGCCCCAAGCTGTGCTAGAAAAAGCGGCCTTGAGTATTCCGGTATTGTGGTCCCCCAATATGAGTTTGGGAATTGCTTATCTGCAAATGGCAATTTCACATTTGAATTTGCTTAAAGGTTTTGATTTTCAGATTGAAGAAGTTCATCACACCAAAAAGCGAGATGCTCCGAGTGGAACAGGGCTTTTTTTGCAAACCGCTTTAAAGCAGGCCGTCGATCGCGAGCCTCCTCCTGTGATTTCAATCCGTGCCGGAAATATTTTTGGTATTCATAAAGTGATGGGGTTTGGCCCAGAGGAAACCGTGACTCTCGAACATCAAGCTCTTAATCGCCGTGTGTTTTCGCGCGGGTCTTTGAGTGCGCTTAAGTGGCTTGTTCATCAGCCACCAAAACTTTATATGATGGCAGATATTTTTCGATGAGTGTGCCGGTATTGATCGGCACAAAATGTTTTAATAGCGACGGCATTGCGGTATTAAAATTAATTGTTCAACAGCTCCCATTGAGTATGGAGCTTAAAGGTTTATCTTCGGTTTACCGCATCGAAGGTTCAAGACCTACTCCGCGCCACATTCATGATCTCAACCGGGTAAGCAGTTATTCCGGTTTGAGTGTTTGTTTTCGCGGGACAACCTTGCTTTCGGCCATCGAATTTATGGACCGGTTGATTTTACTCGAAGAGAGTCTAAAAAATGAGCTGATGCGTCGGAGTGCGAGTATTAATCTTTTGGTTTATGGTGAGCATGCGTTGATGACGCCACTTCTCACATTGCCCCATCCTGAATTTCATCTTTCTCCAGAGCAACTGATTCCTGCTGCAGAAGTGTGGCCTGAATACATTCATCCTGTTTTAAACGTAAAGATTCAATCCTTGGTTCCCGAGCTTGTATCTGAAAATAAAGTGGAGTTCTTCGCACAAGGGAAAACCCTGCTTGATTTTTAACTTTTCAAAACATAAACCCGTAGTATGAAGTTTTATATCGATAGCGCAGATATTGAAGAGATCCGACAAGCCAATCGTCGAGGTTGGGTTGACGGGGTAACCACTAATCCTACACTCATTGCGAAAACGGGCCGGCGTCACCATGATGTGATCAAAGACATTTGCCAAGAAGTGAATGGTCTTGTGTCAGCCGAAGTGATCAGCATGGATTTTGAATCGATGATGCGCGAGGGATACGAACTCGCAAAGCTTCATGACAATGTTGTTGTCAAAATCCCTATGTGTGACGATGGCTTAATGGCGGTTCGAAAATTGGCGAGTGAAGGAATTAAGACCAATGTGACTTTGGTCTTCTCACCTCTGCAGGCTTTGTTAGTGGCTAAAGCGGGCGCAACCCTTGTTTCACCTTTCGTTGGTCGCCTCGATGATGTGGGCTACAATGGTATGCAACTGATTGAGCAAATGGTTCAGATATTTCAAAATTATGATTTCCAGACCAAAGTCTTGGTGGCGAGTGTTCGTCATCCAGTACATATCCTCGACTCGGCCTTGGTCTCGGCAGATATCGTGACGATTCCGTTTAAGGTTATGCAACAGCTCACCCAACATCCTTTGACCGACAAAGGTATTTCTCAGTTCTTGAAAGATTCGCAAAACATGAAACAATAGCCCCCATGGGCCGTTGGTTTTTGTTTGGTTTTTTATTCTTTCTAGTCAGTTGCGCCACTCTGCATGGGGGTGGCGAAGTCCTCTACGGAATTGATCAACCTCTTATTGATTTACAAAAGCTTTCCGAAAGCGTGCTGCCAATGGGTAAGCGCACGATCTCCTCGAATGGTCGAGAGATCTTGTCTAATTATTTTCATTTGGTCGATGGACGAATTGTTGCGGGCGATCGAGCTCCCGAGCGGTTTTATGCCCATGTGATTATTTTGGGAGACCAGCGGCCGTATACGATTGAAGTGATCGTTCATCGCGAGCGTCGTGTGGCAAGTTCTGGAGAACTCTCGCCCCGTTATGACGAGGTCGCGGTGGATCAGAGACTTGCAAAGGTGTTTGCCAAGCGACTCAATAACAACCTCTCCAAACGTCGCGAAGACCGAAGCATCATTGACGATTTTCGAGTGTTCTAACTATAGTTAGACCAACTATGAAACAGCTCCTTGTTTTTGCCACAATTATTTTATTTCCAAGCGTGTTGGCAAAGCTGGATGATCGTGGAGTATCCCAGCGCAAATTTGTGATTCGGGTTGAGGGACTTTCCCCCGCAGTGGCCGCTTTTCAGGACATCAAAAAAATTTCCAATCGATTTGCACAAATCAACTGGTCAGAAGGAAAGTGGATTCCGCTTCACTCAGGCAACGCAGCTCATTTCGAAAAATATTTTTATAAAGAAGCTCCAGCAAAACATGTTGAGCCCGGATTGCGACTTTCTCGTCTCACCATCAAGGCGCCTCATGTTGAACGCACAACGGTTGCTCAACTGGATGAAGTCAAACCCATGCCGCTCAATTTTGAGCCCGCTCTATACAACAAGCAGGGTGACTTGTTGCCGCTGGAAGATCGAAAAAAGAAAATTCTAGATTTTTATGCGGCTCAACCCATCGAGCCTGATGTGAGTTTGAGCCAGCGCGCGAAGCCATTGATCGAAGAAAGTTTGGCTAAAAACAAAAAAAGTTTACGCCCACTTTCGATCAGTGGACAATTGCAAATGGCAGATGGACTGGCATTTATGGGGCCATCCACCGAAATCCGATTAAACCATACCGTGCGCGGAAAACTTTTGGGTCATGGTTATGTCAATGTGGCGGAAGGACGATTTGATATCGCGGTTCAGTCGCAAGAAGGCTATCTCGAAGCCGAATTGTATAACGAAAAGCATCAGGTGATTGGTCGCGCCGATTATGATTTGTCTTTATTGCCGGCACTCTCGGCGCATCATATCAAATCCAGCGGAATCTTATTAAAACTTAAGCCGGTGTCCGAGCGACCCACAGTCTCTCTTGTTTCGGCCTACTCGTTTGATTCGCACAAAATGCCCATCGAAAAGCCCGAAGTTGCGATCGATCAAATGAAGCTTTCAAAAAATGAAGATGGTGAATTCACTGCCGATCAGTTTCACCCTGCATCGATGTTTGTGACTCATGCGGTTGCCAAAAATTATTGGGGAAGCCTAGCCGTGGGCCTTGGGAATTCGCCCACAGAGATCGAGCTCTTTCCTAAAAAAATGGTTTCGGCACTTTTAAATCTCACTCTTGGAGATGTGGACCAAAAAAAATCGATTGTTTGGGGCCGGGTGATCGATCACCGGGGCCGCCCTCTTTCGGGCGCAACGGTTGAGCTTGCAGGTGATTCGCAATCAAAAATTGTTTACTTTAATAATAACTTTTTGCCAGACACCCAGTTCCACCAGACCTCGGCCACAGGTTGGTATGCTTTTGTAAACGTGGCGCCAGGAACTCATTCGATTCGGGCTCGATATGATGGCCAATTTATTCCTTCACAAACCCTGCCTGCTGAACCTGGCTTTGTCTCGTATGCTCTATTGCAAATGAGCCAACCAAAGACTGCGGCTGTTTTGGTGCAGGATGCGTTTGATCCCAATGTTCAGCTAGAGAGTGCCTTGCATGTCTTGGGAGCCGATATCGATCTTGATATTTCGGGCCAAGGGCAGCTGCGCTATCCCTCGGGCAACAACACCATGTTGATTGAGGTCAATGCCGGTGAAGAATTTGAAACCTCACGGTTTACAACTTCACGCCAAGTGAAAGATTTAAAATTTCCGATGATTAAAAAAGATTGGATCTCGGGTTTAACAGGTCAAATGCGTTTGAGTGTAGATCCCGTTTTGAGTCGCATGGCCGGTTTTGTGGCAAGTTCCGACTTTGTGGTTGAGCTCGAGCGCGATGGACGACCTCTACAATCAAATATTGTTTACTTCAATTCGCAAGGTCACCAGTCTGTGGGACGTGTAGGTGAAGCGGGCGGCGGATTCTTAATTTTAAATGTAGAACCAGGCCCAGTAAATCTCATCGTTCGACTTACGAATTCAAATCAAACGTTTTATCAAACTCGTTATGTGGATTCGGATTTTTTAGACGTCGCTCTGGTGCCTTGAGTTTGCCAAACTAAACCTTGGCTCACACCTGATAGCCACTGACCACTTCCAACTGGAAGATGAAGTTCGTAGCCCTTTGGCAATACCGCATGTTTAGCAATCGCGTGTTTCAAATCTAAATTGAATTGCAAAAACTTTTCGGTCGAAAGATTCGACATTTGAATCAGTTCATCCACATTCATGCGGCGATTAAGAACAACCGCTTCGCGTTCATGAAGTCCGGGTTTGGCAAGAGTTGGAAACACCACTTCTTGATATTTTTCGGCATAAAGGGCTGCAAGAAAACAGGTAAAGAAGTTGCTGCTTGCAAACTTAAAATCGCCGGTATGATTGCGCTCAATAATTGTTGCAAGATCCTCAGAGCGGGCATGGCGAATGGCCACTTGGATATTGCCAATCCCATTGTTATAGCTGGTAACAGCAAGAGGCCAAGACTTGAGAGCATGATGATAAGTTTTAAAAATATAGGCCGCAACTCGAGTGGCTTTAAGAGGAGCATTTCTCTCATCGATAAAATCGTTCACCAATAAATAAGCTTTGCCGGTCTTTGGCATAATTTGCCACACACCACTTGCGCCCACTTTGCTTTCGGCTTTTTCGTTAAAGCTGCTCTCCACTAGAGGAAGTCTTGAGAGTTCGGCGGGCACTCCGCGGCTGCGCATCTCTTCTTCCATATAGGGAAGATATTGCGCGCTATTACGAAGTCCACTGATATAAAAATCACGCTGACCCAATTGCTTTCGAACACTTTGGTAGGCGAGCTGAAACACTTTTCGTCTTGGCCCTGGAAGGGGCGCTAATTTACTCACCAAATCAGCTTCAACAATCGAGAGATTTTCATAGGAGGTTCTACGGCTTAATTTGTACAGGGCATTTGTGATTTCGCCGAGCTCACGTTTTGCTTGGATATTCCCACGCTCACGACGAAGCCACTCGGGGCCCTTGGTCGACATCATTGGGGTTGTATCAACCACACGATAAATGATCCATGGAAAGCGATCGTGATGGATCACATGAACGAGCGAAGAGTATTTCGTATAAATATCAAACCAAAACGCCACGCGCTTTCTTAATGAATCAGGAATCTGAAATTCAGGCGAAATTCGGTGCAGCGGATCTGCCAAAACAGTTTCGGTTTTAACAATAAGTGGTTGGGCTTGTTCGATCGCAGGCGCTTTTAAGACCGCATCGGTTGTCATGTACGAAGGTTGAATATTTGGAGCTGGGACAACGCGAAGATCAAGACTTTCAACAACCACAGGTTTTTTGAAATGGCTCATCGCTTGGATTGCCATTTCTTGAAAAAGTTCGCGCGCGGGAGCCGAAACTGTTTCTAGATTCGCCGGTTTAAAATAGAATATCGCAGCGAGAAGACTGAGCAAAGTCACAAAACTAAGGCACGCCAAAAACGCAAAAATATTGGCGATCAAAGAGTCTGGTTGCTCAATCACGTGGATGATCACGCGCTCGTGCTTTGTTTTTTGGGGGAGAATCATAAATCTTACTGGAGCAAGATCAATACCTTTGCGAAGTAAATAAAATCTTGCGATTTCAGGTAGTTACATGCGTTCAAAGGTGACGAAAATTGTTCTTTTACCAAAAACAGTCGACAGGTTGCCGTGAATTGTCCTAGAGTTTGCGGATGTGATTAACGTTTCATTGGAGGACGAATGGCAGAAGTTTTGGTTGTAACCAGTAAAGTAAAGAAATTTATTAAAGAAAAAGGCGGTTGCAATACCTCCTCAGAAACTGTGGATGTTTTGTCAAAAGCGGTAGAGGCTCTTTGCCAACGCGGCATCGATAGCGCAAAAGCTGACGGACGCAAAACCGTAATGGCTCGTGATATCGGTATTGAACACCTATAAAATTAGTAACTCTCAAAGTTAAAAATGGGCTAAGAAAACTCTTAGCCTTTTTTTTATTTGATCAGCTCTTGAAATTCATCCCAAGAAATAATCTCAAGTTTTAATTCCACCGCCTTTTCGAGTTTTGATCCCGCATTTTCACCTGCCAAAACATAGTCGGTTTTTTTGCTGACCGATCCTGCGGCGGTTCCACCATTTTCGATGATTAAATCTTTTATTTTATCGCGCTCAACCGGCAGAGTTCCGGTGATCACCACTGATTTTCCCTCAAGCACTCCGCCCTTGATTTTTTTCTTGGGCGAAACGATATCGAGCTCTTTAATGAGTTTGTTCAATTCCTTGATAAATGATTTTTGTTGGATCGTGGTATAAACAGATTCTGCTATACGAGGACCGATGTCTGAGACTTTGACCAAATCCTCATGATTCGCACTCAAAAGCCCCTCAACAGAATGAAAGGCAGTGGCCAGGCTTCTTGCGGTCTGTTCGCCCACGAAACGCATCCCAAGTGCATATATAAAACGCGCAAGCTCAACCTTACGGCTTTGCTCTATGCTGTTTAAAATGTTGTCGGTGCTTTTTTCTCCCTGACGACCAAGCGACATCAGATCGGCGCGGGTCAATTTGTAGAGATCCGAAAACACATGCACCAAGCCTGCTTCATAAAGCTGGTCGATCAGTTTATCGCCTAACTTTTCGATATTCATCGCGCGACGATTGACGAAATGTTTGAGTCCCTCTTTCATCTTTGCAGGGCACACCGTATTCATACAGCGAAGCACAACTTCGCCTTCGGCTTGGATCACCTTTTCGCCGCAGCTCGGGCATTTGGACGGCATCTTAAATGGTTTTAGATTTTTTTTGCGTCGGCTCTCGATCACCGAAACAATTTCTGGAATCACATCGCCGGCTCGATGAATGATGACCGCATCTCCTACCCGAATATCTTTGCGGGTGATCTCTTCTTGATTATGAAGTGTGGCACTTGTGACGGTCACGCCGCCGACCTTTACCGCTTCGACAATGGCAACCGGGGTGAGTGCGCCGGTTCGCCCCACTTGAACCACAATCTCAGAGATATTGGTTTCGGCCTGTTGAGGTTTAAACTTTGCGGCCGTAGCCCAACGTGGGGATCTTGCAACAAATCCTAGTTCGTCTTGTAAATCAAATGAGTTTACTTTAACAACGATGCCATCGATTTCAAAGGGCAGCGACTCGCGCACCTTTGCAATATAGTCGTAGTAATCGGTCACCTCAGAGGTTGCTTTGGCCAGTTTGGTAAACGAAGCATCAACGGTCGGGAGCCCGCATTGATGGAGGTATTCAAAAAATTTCAGTTGGGATTCAAACTGAATGCCTTCAACCGCACCTAGGGCATAACAAAAAACTTTAAGTTCGCGAGCCGCGGTGATTTTTGGATCCAGCTGGCGCAAGGTTCCGGCGGCCGCATTTCTAGGATTTGAAAAAGTGGAAAGTCCGGCTTCTTGTTGCTGATCATTTAATTTTTTAAAAGATTGTTTACTGATCAACACTTCGCCGCGCACTTCAAAGATTTTGGGCGGCTTTTGAATATGCAGTCGAAGCGGAATAGAGCGGATGGTGCGCACATTGCTAAAAACATTTTCACCCGTTTCGCCGTCGCCCCGAGTGAGTGCCCGGACTAATAGTCCATCTTCATAAATCAACTCAATCGCAAGGCCATCCAATTTGGGTTCACAATAAAATTCGATCGATTTTTTGGAATGCAAAAATTTAAGAACTCGAGTGTTGAACTCGATGATGTCTTCAATCGAATAGGAATTTTGCAAACTGAGCATTGGCTTTCGATGTTTGATTTTTTCAAATTCATCAAGAGCTTGGCCGCCCACGCGCTGGGTGGGCGAATCGGAAGTGACCCAATCCGGGTGGGCCTTTTCGAGCTGAACCAGCTCACTATAAAGCTGATCATAGTCGTAATCCGAGATGCTCGGCTGATCGAGTACATAATATTGAAAGTCATGTTTTCGAATCTCAGATTTTAATTCTTCCAGTCTCGATTTTGACATACCGACCACCTTTATCACAGGAGTTGCCTCTGAGTAAGTCCTCCATTACAAGAATAGCTTCTTGAAGGAGATCATTGTGATTGGGACTGAGGAAGTAGAAAAAGTGGCGAGTCTAGCTCGGCTAAAACTTGAGCAAACCGAAAAAGAAAAGTTCGCCCAGCAGCTGTCGGCAATATTAAAATCATTTGAGCAATTGGCCGAGATTGATACCAAAGGGGTTGAACCCTTGATCACGCCCTCGCCCACCGAACCTTGGCTGCGTGAAGATGACGTGACCGAAAACATGGGGGCAGAGGCTGCGCTCAAAAATGCGCCCGAAAAAAGCGGCAACCTATTTAAAGTTCCGCCGGTGGTTTAAAATGGAAATATTAAAAAGCACTCTCAAAGAATTAAAAACTGCTCTTGATAAAAAAGAAATCTCTGCAGTTGAAGTGACCCAAACGTATCTCAAGCAAATCGAAAAATTAAATCCCAATATCAATGCCTTTATCAGTGTGAGCGACAAAGCTTTAGACAACGCAAAACTCTCTGATCAAAAAAAAGATCGCGGCCCGCTTGAGGGGATTCCAATCGGAATCAAAGATATGTTGTGCACCAAAGATTTGAAAACCACCGCAGGTTCAAAAATATTAGAAAACTTTGTTCCCACCTACTCGGCCACCGTGGTCGAAAAACTTGAAGGTGCGGGAGCGATCACGATCGGTAAATGTAACCAAGATGAATTTGCGATGGGTTCAAGCAATGAGACCTCTTATTTTGGGCCAACAAAAAATCCATGGAATACCGATCATGTTCCTGGAGGATCCAGTGGAGGCTCGGCCGCAGCGGTGGCCGGAGCAATGTGTGCCGCATCGATCGGAACCGACACCGGAGGATCTATTCGGCAGCCCGCAAATTTTTGTAATCTGGTTGGAGTTAAACCCACCTATGGCCGCGTGAGCCGCTATGGAATTGTGGCTTTTGCTTCAAGCCTGGATCAAGCGGGGCCTTTTACAAAAACGGTCGAAGATGCAGCGCTGGTTTTAGAAACCATATGTGGGCGAGATCCTCGCGACTCGACAACCTCTGCACAAAAAGTTCCGCAGTGGAGCAAACACCTCAATCAAAATCTGAAAGGTGTTAAAATTGGTTTACCTAAAGAATATTTTGGCGAAGGAATTTCTGACGATACCAAAAAAGCAATCGATCAAGCGATAGCGGCTGCAAAATCTGAAGGTGCCGAACTTGTGGATGTTTCGATTCCGTTATCGAGTGCAGGGGTTTCGGTTTATTATTTGGTGGCCACAAGCGAAGCTTCGAGCAATCTTGCCCGCTATGACGGGGTGAGATTTGGATTTCGCTCTGACTTTCATCAACGTGCCGCCGAGAGTCTTGAGGAATTTTATTCGCGCACACGCGGCGAAGGTTTTGGCCAAGAAGTCAAACGTCGAATTGTCCTTGGAACTTATGCTCTTTCAAGCGGATATTACGATGCCTTTTACACTAAGGCTTGTCAGGTGCGAAGGTTGTTACGCGATCAGTTTTTGGCCGCGTTTCAAAAATGTGATGTGCTATTAAGTCCGGTGACAACATCACCCGCTTTTAAAATGGGCGAGCGTGTGGAAGATCCCTTACAAATGTATCTCAACGATATTTATACCATCTCGACAAATCTTGCGGGCATTCCTGGGATGAGTGTTCCAGCTGGATTTTCACAATCAGGATTGCCAATTGGGGTGCAGCTTTCGTCTGCCCACTTTAACGAACAACATATGCTCAACGTGGGTTATTCGATTGAGCAATCGATCAAAGCTCATTTAAAGGTGCCAAATGTCTTTTGAAAATTGGGAAACAGTGATTGGGCTTGAAGTCCATGTGCAGCTTCAAACGAATACAAAAGTTTTTTCGGCAGATAGCACCGCATTTGGATCGGGTGATAATGAAAACACCAATCCTGTAAGCCTCGCGATGCCAGGAACTTTGCCGGTGCTCAATCGCAAAGCGGTTGAGTACTCGATCAAGACCGGTCTTGCTTTAAAATGTGGAATTCGGAAATCATCGGTATTTGCGCGCAAAAATTATTTTTATCCCGATTTACCAAAGGGCTACCAAATCTCACAATTTGATAAGCCCCTTTGTGAAGAAGGCAGCGTCGAATTTTATCACGATGGAAAAATAAAGAAGGTCCGCATCGAGCGCGCTCATATGGAAGAAGACGCGGGGAAGTCCACCCATCACGGAGATTACACGCTGATTAATCTTAATCGTGCGGGTGTCCCCTTGCTTGAAGTTGTGTCGGGTCCCGATATGCGCTCTGCGGGCGAGGCCGCCGAATATGCGCGCACCATTCGCAATATTGTGCGCTACCTCGGGGTGTGTGATGGCAATCTCGAAGAAGGCTCGTTGCGCTGCGACTGCAATGTGAGTGTTAGAAAAAAAGGCGAAACCAAACTCGGCACAAAAGTCGAACTCAAAAACATAAACTCATTTCGGTTTATCGAAAAGGCGATCGAATACGAAACCCAACGCCAAATTGAGTGCATCGAATCGGGCGAAAAGATTATTCAAGAGACCCGTCTTTATGATTCGGCAAAGAATCGGACATTTTCGATGCGGGCAAAAGAAGAGGCTCATGACTATCGTTACTTTCCTGATCCTGATTTGTTGCCCTTGATTGTTGAGGATGCCTGGATCGAAAAAATTAAGGCGACTCTGCCAGAGCTTCCGCTTGCACGAGCTCAAAGATTTCAAAATGAATATCAACTTCCTGAGTATGATTCTTTTGTGCTGACCCAAGAGATTGAGCTTGCCCATTATTTTGAACAGGCTGCCAAATCTTGTAAAAATCCAAAGGCCATTTCAAATTGGATGATGACCGAATTGTTGCGCGAATTGAATGAGTCGCAAACGCCGGTGGATAAAAGTCCGATCACTCCAGAAAACTTGGGCGGTCTTGTGCAACTGATTGATGACGGAAAAATTTCTGGCAAAATGGCGAAAGAAGTTTTTGCGGGCATGTGGGGATCTAAAAAAACTCCTGCCGAAGTGGTGGCCGAAAAAGGCTTGTCACAAATCAGCGACGATTCTGCCATTTTAAAAATTATCGAATCGGTCATGGCCCAGAGTACAAACCAAGTGAACGATTATCGCGGTGGAAAAACAAAATTGTTCGGATTTTTCGTAGGGCAAGTGATGAAGGCCTCCAAAGGTCAGGCCAATCCTGATGTGGTCAATCGATTATTATTGGAAAAACTGAAAGCATGAAGGTTGCAGCCCTCGACTTAGGCTCAAACACTTTTTTGATGTTGATTGCCGACGTGACTGAGGGTCGCCTCACCAAAATTTATCGGGATGAAATCGAAGTGGTGCGTCTTGGTCAGGGGCTTGCTCATACCGGCCGCATCTCGAATGAGGCTCTAAAGCGAGCCAAAAATTGCTTTCATCGATTTTCTGAAATAATTAAAGTTGAAAAGCCAGAGCGAGTGGTGGCGGTTGCAACCAGTGCGGCACGTGATGCTTCTAATCGGGCCGAGTTCGAAAACTTAGCGAGATCTTATAACATCAATGTGCAAACCATCACCGGCGAAAAAGAGGCGGCGGTGACTTTTAAGGGAGCAACATTTGATCTTAAGGATGCGGTCGATCCCTTAGTGATTGATGTGGGCGGAGGTTCAACCGAAATTATTAATCAGCACAGTGGGATCAGCCTCAATATTGGAAGTGTGCGACTGACCGATCGATTTTTTGCCCAACAGCCACCAAACCCAACCGAGATGTTAAAACTCAAAGATTTTTTAAAATCAGAACTAGCAAAAGCACCATTGCCAAAAAACTCGAAAACAATTGTGGGTGTTGCAGGGACTCCCGTGGCCTTTGCGTGTTTGCAACGGGCTATGCCCTATGACGAAACCTTTATTCACAAAAGTGTGCTGACACTCAAGCAAATCGAAACTTGGGTACAAAAATTATTTCCGTTGCCCATTGTTGCACGCGAACAACTTGCAGGTATGCCCCCCAATCGCTCTGATGTTTTAGTCGCAGGCGGGGCGATCTTATCGGCAACTCTTCAGGCGCTTGAATCTTCAGAGCTTGTGGTGTCAACCAAAGGTGTACGCTATGGGCTTGCTCTGTTATGGGAGAGTTTTTGATTTATTTATTTTTAAATTTCTGTTTTGCTTTGCCGATTTTTAACGCTCAGGTGGATCAACAAAAAATCTCGGTAGAAGTTGCTGACACCGAAGAAACTCGACAAAAGGGTTTGATGAATCGGCATGAGATGAAGCCCGATCATGGAATGCTCTTTATTTTTGATCAATCGCGAGTCCTGAATTTTTGGATGAAGAATACATTTATCCCGCTTTCGATCGGTTTTTTTGACGAAAATTGCCGGCTTGTTCAAAAATTAGAGATGACCGAGGTTGCAAGCGAAATGGAAGAGCCAAAAGCCACCTACTCCAGCGGGAAATCGGCTCTGATGGCCCTTGAGATGAATAAAGATTGGTTTAAAAATAGTCAGGTACATAAGACAATTTTAACTTTGAGTGGGAGCCGACCTAGCCATTGGCCGAGGTGTTTAAAGCCGCGGTAGCGCGCGGTGACTTAAGACCTGTCAAAAGAATTAATCTTTTTAAGTCAAAATCTTATGTGCTTAAATAAAAAGAGTGAACGGATACACTTACAAACTGAGGATAAGCATAATGGCAAAGCAATTCGGGATCACCTTACTGGTCTCCCTCCTTATGTTCGGAGCGACAGGCTGTACTTCTAAAGACGTTGAAAACGATGATGGAGACACAGCAGAAGCTTCAGCAGATGCAGGAAGCGACGACACAGCCGCGGCGGATGACGGTCAAGGCCTCGATGGAAAAGCGACTACTGGAGATGCGGCAACAAACGATAGCGACATCGTCACCGATTTAGATGGTGGTGATAAGGCTGCCGATGCCCCTGCTGCTGCTGGAGATGTGAGCGATGCACCACCCGCAACTAACGCGGCTTCAGACGAATTTGCCGATATGGACGGTGACGTCAGTACAGCTTCAAACGATACCGCACCTGTTGCGGCCGATCAGCCACCAACCGATGTCACACCTGTGGACGATGGTAAGGCGATGAATTCTCCGCCACCCATTGCAGACTCAACCTCGGCGCCAATACCGCCTCCTCAAGACGATGCTTCGGCACCGGTTGCTCCACCAAGCGATGAAGCACCGGCCGCACCACGTCCTACCGGAAGTTTAAAAAAAGTTGTTGATGCTCCCTTTGAACGGGGTGGCGTTTTGCTCAATGCGGTTTATCTTGCGCGAAGTGGAGATACCTATAAATCATTGAGCACAAAGGTTTACGGCTCTGCTGCCAAAGCGAAAGAGATCCAAAAAGTAAATCCATTTTTGGGCAAAAAATTAAAAGTTGGCGACAAGGTTTATTACAATTCTCCCCAACGTCCTACCGACAATACAAAAATGCTCACCCTCTATGAAGATCTTGGGATGGAGCCCGAAATATACATGGCAAAAGCGGGTGACAACATCCACGCGGTTGCTAAAAACTTGTTAGGCAATAAAGATTCTTGGAAAGAACTGTGGGCAACAAACGCCGGTGTTGAATCCAAAGGCGAAATGACCGAAGGGACCCAACTTCGTTACTGGGCAAGTTCTGATGTGGCAGCTCCGGCTTTGGCAAAAAATTCTCCGCCACCCGCCGAGCCCCAAGTGGATGAGCTTGCGGCAAGTCCCCCACCACCGCCACCACCTCCACCCGCACAACAAGGCATGACTCCTCCTGGAGATCCAAATCAGCAGGCCGGAATGGCAGCCGGAACAATGGAGCCACCACCGCCTCCACCCCCAATGCCTGAGCCTCCGCCCCCTCCACCACCTGCGATGGCTGCACCAAAGCCTCACGTGGCAGCGGCAAGCGAAGATGCAACCGATCCACTTTATTTAGGTGCGGGCGCAGCTTTGGTTTTGGCAGCGGTTGGAATGTACATCATGATTCGTAAAAAACGATCGCGCCGACAGTTGGATTTTAATACGTCGACACAAACTCAGATTGAGTAGAAGGTCTGACTAGTAAACACGTTTTATGATATCGTCGAAAACAGAGCGCTTGGTATCACGGCTGTTTTCGACAAAGTACATAAGGTCATCAACGATTTGTACATCGCGATTATTAAAAGGCTTAAATCGAACTCCACAACCGTCTTGATTTTTCCAGATGACAGTCGCCGAAATTTTGCGGCGGCGGCCACCGACCGAAAGTGTCAAAACCAATTTGTCTGCACTTTGTAAATCAATGGTTCCGGTTTCAACAAATGCTCCGGTCAAACTGATATTGCGAAGCGTTCCCTTGACCATTTGCCGGGCGTAATTGCGGCGAAACTCGATACCTAATTGGAGTGGGATTCTGGGAGAGGTTTTACCGGTTGGAAGTCTCTCGATTGTCATAATCCTATATCTCCTTTGGGTTACTTAATTTGTCGGAATTGTTTTTGGAAATATTAAGTTTTCTAAAAAAGAGGGTTTTTTTGTTTCGTTTTGAATCACTTTGCAGAAACTTCGCTTGCAAGTTTGCGGTTTTTTATGAAATATTAATAGGGTCTGGGCATATTATAGGATCCGCGTTCCATTTGAACGTGTTCCATTGACAAAATCCACCGTTCAATTTTATCAACAAAAGGTCTAAAAACAAATTCAAGACATTATCACCTCCAAATCCAACCTCGCGAGTTGATCTCAAAAAAGTTATTTAAAGACACATAAAGGAAAAACAAATGGACGAAAAACGGGACACTCCCGAAGTCGAAACCAAGGTCGAAACAAAAACTGAAGATTCAAAACCTTCAGAGGCTCAGTCCGCACAAAACTCTCATCCTCTCGAAGAAGATCGCTCCGAGCAAAGACCGACGGGTGGCTTTCGAAAACACAACAACAATAATAGTAATAACAATCGCGGACGCGAACACCACCGCAATCGCCCCCAAAAAAATGGTGGCCAAAATTTTCGCAGCAACAATAACAGCAACGGTGGCTACCAAAATCGTAATTCTCAAGGTGGACCAAATGGTCAACATCGCATGCCGATGCAAGACGACATGGCCGAAGAAGTTCCACAGCAAGTTATTGATCTCTCTGATATCAATTTGACCGAAGACGAAAGAAAAGAACTCAACTCAAAAAATTTAAAATCAAAAGATATTCGTGAGCTCACAACTCTTGCATTAAAATTAAAGATTGAGAATGCCGCAGGTCTTCGCCGCCAAGATATGGTGTTTGAGATTTTAAAACGGGCAGCCCAACTCGGTGATATTTTTGGCAATGGTGTTTTAGAAATCTTGCCTGATGGTTATGGGTTTTTACGATCGCCCGATTATAATTACTTGCCAGGTCCTGATGATATTTATGTGAGCCCTTCGCAAATTCGTCGATTTGGATTGCGCACCGGTGACACTGTCAGCGGAACCGTTCGCCCACCCAAAGATGGCGAGCGCTATTTTGCTTTGTTAAAAGTCGACTCTCTCAATTTTGAACCTTCGGATAAATCAAAAGATAAAATTTTATTTGATAACCTCACACCACTTTATCCTAACGAAAGATTAAAGCTCGAATGGAGTCCCAAGGATTACACAACACGTGTTGTGGATTTGATGGCTCCTATCGGCAAAGGTCAGCGCGCGCTTATAGTAGCACCTCCGCGTACCGGCAAAACGGTGCTCATGCAAAATATCGCAAACGCTATTGCGAACAATCATCCTGAAGTGATTTTGATTGTTCTTTTGATTGATGAACGCCCTGAGGAAGTGACCGACATGCTTCGCTCGGTCAAAGGCGAAGTTGTGAGCTCCACATTCGATGAGCCACCCACTCGCCACGTTCAAGTGGCCGAGATGGTGATCGAAAAAGCCAAACGCTTAGTCGAGCACAAACATGATGTGGTAATCCTTCTTGATAGCATCACAAGACTTGCACGAGCTTATAATACGGTTGTGCCGCCCTCTGGAAAAATCCTGTCTGGTGGTGTGGACTCAAATGCGCTTCATAAACCAAAACGATTTTTTGGTGCCGCCAGAAATATCGAAGAAGGTGGAAGCTTGACCGTCATCGCCACTGCACTGATCGATACCGGATCACGGATGGACGAAGTGATTTTTGAAGAATTTAAAGGAACCGGTAACTCCGAAATTATTCTTGATCGCAAGCTAATGGAAAAACGAATTTTCCCATGTATGGACATCAACAAATCGGGCACCCGAAAAGAGGATTTGCTGGTTCAAAAAGTCGATCTCAATCGCTTATGGATTTTGCGCAAAGTTTTGGCGCCGATGAATGTGGTCGATAGCATGGAATTTTTAATCGACAAGTTGGCAAACACCAAAACCAATGCCGACTTTTTGAATGCGATGAGCGGTTGATTGTTTCAAAAGTTAGACGAAGTCGAAAAACGGTTTGAGCAAATCCAAAACGATTTGCAGCAGCCTTCGGTCGCCAATGAGCAGCAGCGTTTTCGAACACTGATGAAAGAGCTCTCCACATTGGAATCGGTGGTGAGCGTTTATCGCCAATACAAAACGGTCCACAGCGATCTTAAAGCCAACCGCTTGTTGTTTGAGGCTGAAAAAGAAAACGAGATGCGGGCACTCATCCGCGATGAGATTGCTGATCTTGAGACGCGCCATCATGAACTCGAAGAGCGACTCAAGATTGTGATGCTGCCCAAAGATCCCAATGACGAAAAAAATATTATTCTAGAAGTGCGAGCCGGTGCAGGCGGCGATGAGGCAAGCCTTTTTGCCGAGCAACTGTTCCGCGGCTACGGTCACTATGCCGCAGGTAAGGGATGGTCGGTTAAAATTCTATCGCTCTCTTCGGGCAATGTGGGCGGATACAAAGAAGCTGTTGCTCTGATCACGGGCGAAAAAGTTTTTTCGCATTTGAAATACGAAAGCGGCGTTCACCGCGTGCAGCGTGTGCCCAAGACCGAAGCCTCGGGACGCATTCATACTTCAACCGTGACTGTTGCGGTGATTCCAGAGGCTGACGAAGTTGAAGTCAAAATCAATCCCAACGAATTGCGCATCGATGTCTATCGCTCGAGCGGCCATGGGGGGCAATCGGTCAATACCACCGATTCTGCGGTGCGAGTCACCCATTTGCCCACGGGACTCGTAGTCACCTGCCAAGATGGCAAATCGCAATTGAGCAACAAAGAAACCGCAATCAAAGTTCTCTATTCCAGATTGCTTGCTCAAGAAGAAGAAAAAGCGCGTAGCGAAGCCTCCTCACAGCGACTAGCACAGATCGGCACCGGCGATCGCTCTGAGAGGATCCGCACCTATAATTTTCCTCAGTCGCGCATTACTGATCACCGGATTGGATTTACAACTCATCAGATCGATTCGATTTTGGCTGGTGCTTTTGATAGTTTAATTGAACCGCTCAACACCTATTACCAAGCCGAAGCTCTCAAACGCCAAAACCAATCGGCATGACCGCACTCGACGCCTTAAAGTTTTATCAAAAACAGATTGGCTTTCTAGAATCAGAATTATTGATTCAACATTTTTTAAAAATCTCACGTGAAAAACTCCATCTCGATGGCGAACATATCCAGCTTAAAGCCGATCAGTCGGATCTATTAAAAGCTGCTGCACAACGCATTTTAGCCAAAGAATCTCTGGCTTATATCGTGGGCTACAAAGATTTTTATAAAAGTCGATTTGAGGTGGGCCCGGGAGTTTTGGTCCCCCGCCCCGAGAGCGAACTGGTTGTCGAGGCGGTTTTAAAATATAAAAAAGAATTTAAAGATATTGCTGATTTTGGTGCTGGCAGTGGTTGCATCGGGCTTTCAATTTTGGCCGAGCGCCCTCAAGCCCATTTGCTCTGTGTGGAAGCATCCAGCGAAGCATTTAGATACTTAATTAAAAATGCCAACGCTTTTACAAACGCAAAATGTGTTTTGACGACTGTCGAAAGTGTTGAGGGTGAGTTTGATGTGGTGGTTGCGAACCCTCCTTATATCGCTACGGAAGACCCTTTTGTCGATGAAGGTGTACGAAGGTATGAGCCAGCACAAGCTTTGTTTTCCGAAGACCACGGCTTCAAACATTTTACTCAATGGTCGCTCAAGGCTTTTGAAGTTTTAAGACCTCACGGACTTTTTGTTTGTGAAATTGGTTATAACCAGGGCAAAAGAGCGAAACATATGATGGAAAAATTATTTGTGGATTGTGATTTGATTCGAGATCTTAACGGTCATGATCGAGTGATTCTTGGTTTCAAAACTTCGAGTTTGGCGTAGGCTCGCTCATGGAGGAAAATCAGATGGATAAGATGCGAGTGGCTAGCGGAAGAGTGTTGAAAGGCGCGGTCAGTGCCAGTGGTTCAAAAAATGCGGCCCTTCCTATCTTATTTTCGGCGTTATTGGCTGAGGGCAAACATGTTTTTCATAATGTTCCCCATCTGAAAGATATCGAAAACACCTGTGAGCTTTTGCAATTTTTGGGTTGTAAAACCCATCATGAAAATTCGGTTCTCACTATCGACGTCGGCGAGCCGCCAACGTTAGAGGCCCCTTACGATATCGTGCGAAAAATGCGGGCAAGCATTCTGGTGCTCGGTCCGCTGATCACCCGGTATGGACGCGCACGCGTCTCGATGCCAGGGGGTTGCGCCATTGGAACGCGGCCCATTGATCTTCATATTGAGGGGTTAAGAGCCCTCGGTGCAGAGATCGAACTCGACCAAGGTTATGTCAATGCTCGCAGCTCAAGACTGAAGGGCAACACTCTTTTGTTTGAATCCCCTACGGTGGGCGGCACAGAGAACTTGATGATGGCGGCTTGCCTAGCTTCGGGCACGACCATTATCGAGAATGCAGCCAAAGAACCTGAGATCGTGGACCTTGCAAACTACCTCAACAAAATGGGTGCAACCGTCCAAGGTGCGGGCACGAGCATTTTGCGAATCGAAGGGGTTCAAAAACTTTCGCCCGCGGAGCATTCGATTATGCCCGATCGCATTGAGGTCGGCACTTTGTTGATTGCAGCAGCAATTACGGGTGGCGAGGTGACGGTTCAAAAAGCACGACCCCAAGATCTTGAAGCCCTGCTTGCAAAGCTGAAAGAGTCTGGATTTTCAATCAGCTCAAAGGCCAACGAGATTTCGCTTAAATCTCCCAATCGTTGGTTTGGTGTGGACTTAACCACAACACCGCATCCAGGATTTCCAACCGATCTTCAGGCGCAGTTCATGGCCTTGATGACCCAAGCTGAAGGCACAAGTGTGATCACCGAAACCGTTTTTGAAAATCGATTTATGCATGTGCAAGAATTGATGAGGCTTGGTGCAGATATCACTCCTAAAACTCGTGTGGCGGTGGTGCGCGGGGCTCATGATCAATTGGTGGGAGCAGAGGTGATGGCCACTGATCTTCGCGCAAGCGCTTGTTTGGTTCTTGCTGGTCTAGTTGCAAAAGGCGAAACCACGGTGAGCCGCATTTATCATTTGGACCGGGGCTATGAAGGTCTAGAGCATAAGCTCACCGCAATTGGTGCGGACATTTCTCGCCTTCACGAATGAATATTGCTACCATTTTTAAATGCCTGATCAAAAAACCCGCTGGATTTTAAAGGATGCTGATGGACGCGTGCGTGGTCCATACAGCACCGAAAAGATCATTCACAAAATCAACAGTGGAGATTTTAATGGCGAAGAATTTATCTCGCATTATCCAGGTGGACGATGGTTTCCGATTTCGCAAGAACCCCAATTTTACGATCGCCTATTGGATGTGCTCTCGGGCCAATCCGCCCCCGACGATGAGACCTTAGAAAAAACAAAAGTCGAATTTGCCAAAAGTCATGTGTCGCAAACCTTAAAGCCTGATCCGGTTCAAAGAGGAACAGCCGAGCGCAAGGCCACTCGTGAATCGAAAACTATTGAAGACGATACGATCGAACTTGTTGATGTTAAAAAAACCATTAAAAAAGAAGTGGCAAAAAAATCGCTTGTTCCTTTGATTGCCGGCGCGGTTGTGCTGCTGATTGCGGGCTTCATTTTTTTACAGCCTACTACAATCAAGAGCGAGGATCGCATTCACCTTTTGGCGATCCAGCCTCAACGTCCACAAAGCTCCTCTGCCGAAAAATTTAAAAAAGCTTTACCCGATTTTTTAAGGGACACCTACTCTGGATACCTTCGTTCACAAGATGAATTTGTCCAAATTCTTCAGATCGACGCCAAAAACTCAGAGGTTTTGTCACTCTTGTGTATGACCTACAACGAACTTTGGCCATATTCCTATCAAGACACTCAAGATCTTCGAACGGTGAGCCATGCGGTTCAACTCGCCAATCAAATTGATGCGACCAGTGCCAATGCCGCCATCTGTAAAACGGTGGATCTTTTGGTTCGGGGTCGGTTGCCCGAAGCGCGCAGTTTGGTTTCGGCCGTTTTAGAAAACAATGCGCAACAAACACCAGTTCTTCTTTATTATTTAAAATCTGTGCTGCTCGAAAACAGCTCTGAATTTCAAACCGCGATTGGTTATGTCGCCTCGGCGATTCAACTTTGGCCGCAGTGGCTCAGGGGCTACGTGCAGCAAGCTCAGCTCGAAACCAAAAATAATAATCCCACCGAAGCGGCCAATATTTATAATCGGATTTTAAAAAACAATCCCGATCATAAAGTGGCTCGCTTGGAGCTTGGGCTTTTACAATACCGAGTGTTTCGTCAGTTTGATAAGGCAAGTGAGCTCTTGAATGGAGCGCTTCAAAATAGCCAAGATAAGGTTTCAAATACTTTGCTCTCAAACTCCTATTTTGCATTGGCCGAAATTGCTTTAAATAAACAAGATCGTGATAAAGCTTTAAAAATGGCGCAACAGGCTTATTCGGCAAGTATTAACAATGTGGCGGCAAAAAATTTAATTGTTCAACTGGGCGGACTCGACAAACTTAAAAAAACCAAATTGCAAGGTCAGTACTTGATGTATGAGGGTGACCAATTGGTACGCGAGGGCGACTGTCAGTCGGCGCAAGCGCACTACAGATCAGCCTTTGAAGAAGATCCAAAAAATGCCACAGCCGCACTCAAATCGGCAAAATGCTTGTGGCAATTGTCTTTGAGTACAGAGGCGATCGACTGGCTCAACAAAGCAATCAAGGCGGATTCGAAATCGATTGAAGCTTATGTGCTGCTTGCCGATTATTACACGCGGCGATTTAATTTTGATGCGGCGTCGAGAGTGCTGGCCTCGGCGCAAAGAATTTCGCCAAAGAGTTTTGATGTCTATCGTGGATTTGCGATTGTCGAATTGCGCCGCAACAATCCAAGCGGTGCCATCACTTACGCAAAAAGGGCGATTGCACTTTATGAGGCCGACGCCGATTCCTTCGTGGTGCTCGCAAAAAGTTATTTGGCCATGGCTTCAAAAGAAAATTTTCCCCTCGCCCTTTCTGCGGCGATGAAGGCAGTAGAAATCGACATCAATAATCGCGACGCCCAAGTGATTTATGCCGAAGCATTAGCCGGAACCGAAGGGGTTGAGGTTGGACTTAACTATTTACGAAAACTCACAACCAATTTTCCGCTCGTTCTGGAATATCAAATTGCTTTAGGAAAACTCTATTTGAGTGATGACCGCTTTAGTACGGCCGAAGAAGCATTTCAGCGAATTATTAAAACCAATCCCAAATCGAAAGAAGCTTTGGTGCTGCTCGCAAAAAGTTTGCGGGCCCAAAATAAAATGGAAGCAGCACTAGACACTTTGCTCGAAGCCGCAATCGCCGATCCTGCCGATCCCGAACCGCTCTTTCAGGCGGCACTGATTTATTTAGAAAACAAAAAGCCAGCTGAGAGTCGCGCTCAACTGGAACGGGTGCTGCGGGTGAATCCCTCTTACCCACTGGTTCATTATTATATTGGCCGCGTTGCTCTTGAAACCAAAAAACCTGCTGAAGCACTCAACCAAGCCCATGAAGAACAAAAAATAAATCCCAATCTGCCCGAAGCCTTCGTGCTCTCGGGCGATGCTTATATGGACACCAAACAATATTCTTTAGCCGCAAGTGAATATCAAAAATCGCTTCAGTTGATCAGTCAGCCTCGCGCCAGTCTTTATATTAAAGTGGCGCATTGTTACCGCCTGGCCGGAAGTTTTGATTCGGCTGCGAGCATGCTCGACATTGCTTTTCATCGTGAGCCGGGAAATGCCAATATTTATAAAGAGCGCGCCCAACTGTACGAGATGACCAACGATGCCCAACGCGCCATCGAGGCCTACAATCAATATTTTGTTTTAGAACCGACCGCTCCAGATCGACAACAAATTATGGAACGTATTCAAGCGTTGCAGCTCAATCACTAAAAGGGGAAATCATGAGTCAATTTATCAATAACATTCAGTACAAAATCAAAACCTCCTCAAAAGACATTTTGCTTTTTGGATTCAAACTCGGCACCGGACTTTTTGTGGCCTTGACCCTTGCCCTGATTTTTCAGGTGATGATTGGATTTGGTTCACTGAGTTTTGTGTTTGTTTTGATGACTCTAACTTTGGCTTTTTTAAAAATCGCGAAGGGTTGGACCGCCATTCACACTATGATTTTTAATTTGGTCTGCGTGATGATGGGTCTGCTGGTCCGAATGTATATAATGATTGCGCCAGGGGCGTGATCATTTTAGAAATGTCGCATGATCGACGTCAAAGCGCTTGAACAAAAAGATTTTGAAGAGGCCTACAGAAAAAATTTAAAAGATCGCGGTGAAGATCCTGGTTGGGTCGATAAAATCTTTGCCCAAAACAAACAGCGCAAAGCTTTGCTGCTCGAAATGGAAACCTCGCGCGCCGACCAAAATCGTGTCGGCGTCGAGATCGCAAATAAAAAGAAAAATAAAGAAGATGCCACCGAGTTGCTGCAACAAATGCAAGCGGTCGCTCTTCATGTGAAATCGCTCGATTCAAAAGCCAAAGAGGCTGACGAAGCTCTACGCCAAATTCTTTTACGTCTCCCAAATAAATTAGATTTATCTGTTCCCGTAGGCCAATCCGAAGCCGACAATGTGGAAGTTCGACGGCACGGCACAGCTCGCAAATTTAATTTTACTCCACTCGATCATTCCACTTTGGGGGAAAAATTAAAGATCCTTGATTTCGATCGCGGTGCAAAGGTTGCCGGCGCGCGCTTCACTTTCTTGCGGGGAGCAGCGGCTCGATTAGAACGTTCCCTGATTCAATTTATGCTCGATGTGCATTCGGATGAACATAGCTACCAAGAAATGATTCCACCTTTTATTGCCAACTCAAAAAGTTTTGAAGGTGTGGGACAATTTCCAAAGTTTAAAGAAGATGTTTTTCATCTCACCGGTTTTGATTACGCATTAATTCCAACAGCCGAAGTTCCGGTGACCAATTTTTATGCCGAAGAAATTCTAGAAGAAGCCGATTTGCCTCAACGATTCGCTGCGTACTCGCCTTGCTTTCGCTCAGAGGCCGGAAGTTATGGCCGCGATACCAAAGGTCTTATTCGCCAGCATCAATTTAACAAAGTGGAATTGATGATTCATTGTACGCCCGAAAAATCTCACGAACTGCACGAGCAACTCACCCGTCATGCCGAAATTATTTTGCAACGTCTCGAGCTGCCCTATCGGGTGATGAATTTGTGTTCCAAGGATATTAGTTTTGGCGCCGCTAAATGCTACGACATCGAAGTCTGGCTACCGAGTGCTGCCGGCTTTCGCGAAATCAGTTCGTGCTCGAATTTTGAGGACTTTCAAGCCCGCAGAGCAAACATTCGCTATCGCCCCAAGGGTGAAAAAACCAAGCCCCGTTTTGTTCACACCATCAATGGTTCTGGTCTAGCGGTGGGCCGCACGCTCATCGCGATTATGGAAAACTATCAGCATGAGGATGGCTCGATTGCGGTGCCTGCGGTGCTGCAACCGTACATGGGAATAGCCCAAATTAAATAAAAAATTGGATCCAAAAGCTCAGACATTCGTTTGTCATGCGATTGCCTTCGCAATCGCACGCCAAGCCGAACTCGCTTTTGGATCCAGTCTTTTATCAACTTGGGTTGTCGTACCCACGAGGTCGGTGAGTTTGGTTATAAATAAAATCGTGCTGCTTATTTGTTACTAGCTTACATAATAACATCTCCGAAGGTGTCGTAAGTTGTGATCCTTTTCTTTTTGGTGGATCCTGCCCACCCAAAAAAGCGGGCACGAACAAATTAACTCCTACACTCGAGTGTAAGGTGCATCACAACTTCGGAAGTCAGTACACTCATATTGATGGCAATGGCATAAGGTGGGAAGACTGCCGACACCTCGATCTTCACCATATAATTTCACACTTACCACGCAGTATAAATGAACAAGAAAACCTAACAATTTTTTGCTAGAGCCATTAGCGTGGGCACCATCGTCGCCTGAATAGAATTTCTGATCAAATTAGAAATGATTCTTCAAAAGTTTAAGGCGGTAGACTTTATCGCGTAGTTACAAGTTACGCCCGTAAATATAATTAATATTTGTAAGCGACAACAGACTCTGAATCTTAAGGGTATCTCAAATTTATTTTTCACTTCTAATCAGACAGCTTAATTCAAAAAATAAAGTGTCAACTTGGCTTCAACGTTGCAAACACAAGAGTTTAATTAACGGCAGCTGCATTTAACGATGAGAACAAATGAATAATCTTTCAAAAAAATACACTGTGTTCGCTTTTCTATTTTTGACGACAAAATCTTTCGGCCTTCCATCGATTTCCTTTGATTTCAAATTTAGCCCCGAACCTAATATAATCGATGTAACCCTCTACAAAGATATTCCCCGAAAAGTGATGACAAACATTGGGGTGAATTACGCCTTTGCGCCCGTAGGTCGTGTAATCACAAAAGACAGAATTACTATTACAGACGAAAATGGAATTGCAAAAACCGGTAACTCTAACGGTACAGCATTTTTAGTTTCGCCCTGTCATGCATTAACAAATCGCCATGTCGTTTTTGGTAACGCAGATCCAACTCTTCCGCGAAAGTGGAATTTGAAGTTCGAAATAGGAAATACGTCTGTGGGACATACGATGCATACGATAGATGCACAGGCAGCAATAATTCCGAATGATAAAAGCAGAGCGAACGACTGGACACTTCTTCTTCTTAAAGAGTGTATTGATGATAAAAAAATCGGCTGGATGGAGTTAACCGCCGAAGTAAACAAATATCAAAAAGTAATTATAGCTGGATTTCCGTATGACATTCCGAAAGTTCTCCCAACCGTCTCTGTCAATTGCGAACCCAAAGATTTTAATGTCGGCTTTTTCTATCACAGCTGTCCGTCCGTGGAAGGAAACTCCGGAGCGCCACTATTTTTTATAAACGATGATGGCGTGCCTACGGCTCTTGGAATGGATTTTGGAAGCGTATCCGATACGCCCGAGGAAGTCCCTACCTACCGGCGCCCATACGCGAATCTAGCAGTAAGTTTTGACCAAATTATACCTGCAATAAGAAGAGAATTGCAGCGTGGTTATGAGTGGTTTCGTACCGAAGCGGGCGGTGCCGAAAATCCGCAATTAAGTATGGCAAAAATTTTACGTTCTGGTCGAATTCCCTGATACCTCATCATCCTTTCGCTATAAATTTGTCTGGAAAAGTGTTCGGGTACGATAGTCCTTAGCCTGCAAAGCAAATTTTTATTACACACGAACTTTAAATAGACACAGCCCAGAATTTTTGAAGAAGACTTTTTAGAGGCTATCGATTACACATTAGCTGTGGAGAGGTGGCCGAGTGGCTGAAGGCGTCAGTCTTGAAAACTGAAGAGCTCGTAAGGGTTCCGTGAGTTCGAATCTCACCCTCTCCGCCACTTTGAGTGACCTTATTCCCAATCCCCATGAGTACAATCACTCGGTTGCGAAAAGCAGACTTTACCACCCATTTTTGGCTGGTTTGGTAGGCGTTCTTTGCGCAGCTAGAATACCGATTATTAATTCCTTCGAATACCAACCCAAATGTTTACTGACGCTGTCTTGAGTATTAAAATAATTGAAATGTGAATATAAAATCTGTGACTTCTCACTTTCGACTTCTAAAACATACTTCAATATTTCCTGACACTGTCTTAGTTTGCGCCGCACACTTTGACGTCGACCTAAGCCAGGACACTCAATATCAATATTTGTTGCCAGAGATTTTAAATTCAGCTGGAGCGGTTCGGAAAGCTGAATATATCGCGGGAAGGCTTTGCGCGCAGAATGCATTAAAAGATCTGGGCTATAATGTGCAACCTTTTGAGCTCCCGACGAATTTAGATCGTACGCCAAAATGGCCTCCGGGAATTATCGGCTCCCTATCCCATGGAACTGGCTTTGCGATGGCCGCAGTTGCGATTGAAGGAAAAAAGTGGCGGGGGTTAGGTGTTGATAGCGAACCTATTTTTTTGGACGAAGTGACTCAAGAAATAAAAAGTCGGATCGGAACAGCTCGCGAATTTAGTAAGCTAAAATATTTAGATGAAAATACTTGTACGACACTTTTGTTTTCAGCAAAAGAGGCTGTGTATAAGTGCCTCTTTCCTATCCTTAAAACATTTTTAGAATTTGAAGATTTAAAACTTATCGAGGTTCATAACGAAATCTGTAAATTGGTTTTAAAAACAATTAAGCCCGATCTAAAATGCTTCACCGTAGAATGCACTTACGAAATTCTTAGCAATTCGATTCAAACTTGCGCCGTTTTAGGGATGATTTCTTGAAGCTAAAATTTCTTTCAAGGTTAAACTTTTTCGTTTTGTGATAACGACATCATTTTGGATTTTTGGGAGGTCTCGAATAATTTCGGCCATACCTGAAATCCGTGGATTTTCGAATAATCTAAAAAGTGGAAATTCCACATGTAGGCGTTCACGAATTCGCGCCAACATCCGTGTGGCAAAAAGCGAATGTCCTCCAAGATCAAAAAATATATCATCGGTGCTGATCTCATCGCGCCCTAATAATTCCTGCCAAATAGTTAAGAGTGCGCGCTCCACTTCGTCTTTCGGCTCGATGAGTTTGCGTGAAGATTCTGACTCGACCGTCACAACTTCTCTATCTAATTTATTGTTGAGCCAAAGATCTGCTCGCTGACGAATATCTTTTCGAGATACAAATATCGTTGGCACAGGCGAGCATTGGACCACAAGGTCAAAAAGCTTGAGGCTTTCATGAGGCTGCATCGCGAATTGCTCGAGACTCGTCGTGCGCGATCTTGCCGCTTCATTTTCAACGCGCCACCCGTCCCAAGTTGCAGTCAACCAGCGACGATCCCCTTGGCTCCACATTTGTGTCGCAAACAAATCCATAAATTGATTAGCAGCGGAGTAAGCCAATAAGCCAAGTCCACCGAGTGGCGAGGCATTAGAAGAAAAAAGCAAAATGAAATCCAAGGGAATATCTTTAAGAAGTTTGAAAAGGATTTCGGTGCCGTTTACTTTTGCGCGGTATTGCTCGGTAAAATCATCATGGGAAAGATGCGAAAATAAAGTCTGCATCGTAAAGCCGCTTGTTATTCCAGCAGCATGAAGAACACCATCAATGTGTCCAAATTTTTTAATGGTTGATGTAATTACAGAATGCATCTGCTCGAGATTGCTGGAGTCCGCTGTTAAACAGAGGACTTCACCACTTCCAAAATCGATATTCTCAAAAGATGCACTTCGGCCTGTTAATACGATGCGAGCTTGATAAGTTTTTGCAAGATGAGCAGCAAGATGTCGGCCGACTTTCCCCAACCCACCTGTGATTAAATAAACACCACCGGTTTTAATCTGGCGTTGAATGTGAGTGGATGATGACAAATGAAGTGGACTAAAGTCCGCAACAAAGCATCCGTGAGGCCGTATCGCAAACATTTGTGGCGCCGTTTTAGCAAATATGAAACTCAACGCATTTCGCCAGTCCTCAAGCGTTTGCGGTCGAGCATCACAAAGCACTGTCTTCACCCCTAAATGCTCTTGCGGAATCACTTTCATGGCCGCTACAAATGGAGCGACTCGTGGATCGATAAAATCTTGAGGTCCAACAAGTGCAACTCCACTCACAACAATTGTTAAAAAAACCGTATCGCTCACGTCATTTAAAAACTTCAAAAAATTTCGAAGGCGTAAAAGTGCGGCTGTGTTTTCATCTATTGTTGCATTGGGCTCAGTGAGAAATACTATTTGTGAGACTTTGCAATCGGTAAGAAGGAGGTCGGTCTCCTTGCAAAACCGGTATCGACCGGGGAGTTGTTTTAGCAAAGGCTCCACTTCTTCTAAGCGTTTAGCCGAGCCAATGACCAAACAAAATATACTATTATCATTTAATTTTGGTAAAGCTTGAACATCTTGTCTCCAAACCGGCGCAGAGAACCAATTTGTTAAATCAGATTGCTTCTCTCTAACTAGATCAGGCCTCAGCCAGCATCTCGTTTTTGCAAAGGCGTAGCCAGGCAATGAAGTCACACGGGCATTTTTGACGCCATTAATTTTTGACCAATCTAAATTTATTCCAGAGATCCATAATTTTGCGACGGCACCGCCAAGACAAACGCGATCTGCTATCGCCTCGCCTTGACTCCGCATACTGTGAACACTGACGACACCATTTTTTAAAAGTTCGTTAGCGCGCACAATACTAGAAAGAATGCGGCCTGGCCCAACTTCAAAAAACACTGCTGGACCAGAAGCTGCGAGTTCAGTGAGTCCCTGTTGAAATTCTACGGGCTGTCTCAGCTGACAAACCCAGTATTCAACGGAGGTTGCTTGCGCATCCGTAATCCAAGTTCCACTCACATTAGAAATAAATTTTATTTTGGGTTTTTTAAGGACTGTAAGTGTCAAAGCCGCACGATACTCATCGAGCACGCCATCCAGTAAATATGAATGGGCCGCCGTTGCTAGCGGAATTTTTCGGTATTCAATCTCCTGCGCTGTGAGTTCGAGTTCTAATTTTTCGATTCCGTTGACTGTTCCAGAGACTGTTGTGACCTCCGGTGCATTTTTAGCCGCAATTCCAGTGCCTGATGGAATTTTCGTAAGCTGAGATGGAGAAGCTCTTACACTTAACATTGCTCCCGCTGGACATCGAGCAAGTAAAACGCCTCGTTGAATAACTAATTTTAATGCTGCAGTAAGAGTAAATACTTCTGCTAAAGTCGCTGCAACATACTCACCCAAACTATGCCCAATCATTCCACCGGTCGGAACAATTTCTCGAGCCATCAAAGCCTTCGCCAATGCATATTCAACTATGAATAAAGAAGCTAATGGAATTGCGAAACCTAATCGCTCGTCAGGAGATAAACTTAAGCTATTTGATTCGCTAAAAAGATATTTTCTAATGTCGACACTATACTCTTTTTGAATAATCGCAGCACAGTCGTCGATCTGTTGTCGAAAAAATAAGTCGGCTTCATAGAGATCAAGAGCCATCGGAAAATACTGGGCCCCTCCGCCTGGAAAAAGAAAGCAAAGTTGTTTAGCGCTTTGCTCTCCTTTTAACCAGTGATTAGGCTTATGTTCTTTAAGTATCTCGACAAGATTCTGCTGATCTGTAAAAAGAGCAGCAGCCCTGTGCTCGAATGAAATTTGTCGAGTTTGCATAGTGTGAACAAGATCATCTAAGCGTGGCGCAGGTGTTCTAGACACCGCTTGCAAAAGGTCACTCGCTATCGAATCTAAGCCGGCCTCAGTTTTTGAAGACAGCGGCAAGATGGAGTAACCAAAAAATCCGGGCGGTTCGACCTCAGCGCGGGAGGGGGTTTGGTAACTTTCAATCACTACATGCGCATTTGTTCCGCCGATGCCAAAAGAATTGACCGCTGCAATCCTGCGGTCGGTTTTCCATTCTTGAATTTTAGAATTCACATAAAAAGGAGAGCTTTCCAAATTGAGCGCTGGATTTGGTTCGGTAAAATTTAATGTTGGTGGAATAAGTCCGCGTTCTAAAACTAGAATTGTTTTTATCAATCCACTGACGCCAGCGGCTGCATCGAGATGTCCAATATTGGTTTTTATTGAACCAATCGCACAGTAGCCCTGACGTGATGAAGATTTACGAAATGCACGAGTTAATCCTGCAACCTCAATAGGATCTCCAAGCTTCGTTCCGGTTCCGTGAGCTTCTACAAAACCAATGTCGTCTGCGCTCACACCCGCCAACGACAGCGCGGCAGCCATTCCCTCAGCCTGACCCATCTCACTTGGTGCTGTGAATCCCATTTTTAAACTGCCGTCGTTATTAACAGAGGTTGCGAGAATGACAGCACGAATGGGATCTCCATCACGAAGGGCGTCATCAAAACGTTTTAAGACAACAACTGCTGTTCCGTTACCACTGAATACTCCATTTGCCTGGATATCAAAAGCGCGACACTTCCCATCTGGCGAATACACTCCGCCTTCAGAATAAATATATCCTCTATTTTGTGGAAACCGAATAGAGGAGCCACCAGCTAGAGCGATATCACACTCGCGAGTGAGCAAACTTTGACAAGCTAGATGAACCGCCGTTAACGAAGTTGAACAACCGGTTTGAACAGTCATGCTTGGCCCGGTTAATCCTAATTTATAAGAAACTCGAGTCGCTAAAAAATCGCTCTGTGAGCCAATCTGAGCCATAAAGTCGCCGTCAAAATATTCTGAGTTTAAATCTAAACTACTCAGGTAGGATGTCATGCTTTGACCAGCATAAACCCCGACAGGAACTTTAATTTGATTTGGAAGGTAGCCTGCGTCCTCGAGTGCTGTCCAAGCACACTCTAAAAAAAACCGTTGTTGAGGATCAATGAGTTCAGCTTCTTTGAGAGAATACCCAAAAAACGCATAATCAAAATTTTCGGTGTCGGCAACAACTCCACGCACTGGGACATAATTTGAATTTTCAAATTCGTCTTTTGATACTCCTCCTTTGCTCAAGTCCTCTGAGGTAAAATGGGTCGAACCATTTTGACCTGCACAAATATTTTCCCACAAGGCCTCAACATTTTTTGCATTAGGAAAACGGCCCGAAACTCCTACCACTGCAATTCGAAAATCACTCATGTGCGCCTGCGTTCTAAATTTGAAAGTGCAGATCGCCGTAAATTTACATTTGGTAGAGGCGCCAACTTTTGTTCTTTGTGCTCTTTCAAAAAATCAGAAATAGATGCAATTGTTGGTGATCGAAACAAATCGGTAAGAGCAATACGCCTTTCAAATTGGCGTGCCAAGCGGGACTGAATTTGTAAGAGCGAAAGCGAACTTCCTCCGACATCAAAGAAGTTATCTTTCAAACCAAAAGAATTGTGACCCAAAACATCTTTCCACACCTGAGCAATCGATTCTTCGGTTTGAGTAAGAACGCAATTCAAATCTCCAGCTGACGAGTTTTGCAACGGTGCTGGAAGTTGTTTGTAATCCACTTTTCCATTTGGGGTGACAGGTACGGTTTTTATAAAAACAAAGGCCGCTGGAATCATATGATCCGGCAAGCGAGACTTTAGTGACTTTGACAGCTCTGAAACTTTAATTTCGGTATTATCTTGAACTTTGATGTAGGCAACAAGTTGCTTTTGTCCACCAGATGAATCACGAACAATAACAACACTGCGTTCGACTCCTTTGAAGTCCGAGATAGCCACTTCAATTTCACCAAGTTCTATTCGAAA
Organism: Bdellovibrionales bacterium; assembly: GCA_965199825.1. GTDB lineage: Bacteria > Bdellovibrionota > Bdellovibrionia > Bdellovibrionales > UBA1609 > CBDATP01. Next base: position 1,037,360 of record OZ241329.1, read on the forward strand.
ACCACGTAGTTTGACTTGATGATCAAAACGCCCCAAATATTCAATATTGCTGTCACTCAAAAAGCGAGCACGATCACCTGTTTTATAAAGAGTCTGCCCTTGGGTAAATGGATTTTGTATAAAACGTTCGTCTGTTAGTTCAGGTTTATTGAGGTATCCTCGGCCGACGCCGACCCCACCAATGTAAAGCTCGCCGGCTATACCGATTGGAACCGGCGCAAGTACTTTGTCCAAAATATACATTTGGATATTATCAATCGGACGCCCGATGGGCACGAAATGAAGATCTGAATTTGGCATGCATTGCCAATAAGTCACATCAACAGCGGCTTCGGTTGGACCATAAAGGTTATGCAGTTGAGTCACCTCACTACCAAAGATCATAAAAAATCGGTGCTGTAAATCGAGCGGGAGTGCCTCACCACTACACACAAAAAGTCTTAATGACTTACAAGATGCCGCGTCTTCATTCATTAAAAATGCGTGAAGCATTGACGGAACAAAGTGAAGGATCGTCACACTTTGAGAGTTGATGAGATCAATTAAGTATTGAGGGTCCTTGTGTCCATTGGGTTTAGCAACAACCAATTTCGCTCCATACATGAGAGGCCAAAAAAATTCCCAAACCGAAACATCGAAGCTAAATGGAGTTTTCTGTAAAACTACATCATTAGATCTCAAACAGTATTGCTTTTGCATCCACGCCAAGCGGTTGTAGATTCCTGCATGAGTATTCAATGCTCCCTTAGGCTGACCTGTAGAACCCGATGTATAAATCATGTAGGCGAGATCGTGAGGCTCCAGCGCCACAAGGTCTTGAGACGACACCCGCTCTGAAAGCTGTTTTTCGGTTACACAAACAAATTCAGTTTGAAGCAATAAATTAGAGTAGACCTCTTTAAAAATTTGCTGAGTAAGTACGATTTTTGGATTTGAATCCTTGATCATATACTGAATACGATCTTCCGGATAACCGGGGTCTAACGGAACGTACACAGCGCCCGAACGCAAGCAGGCCAGAAGTGAAATTACGAGATGAGTTGATCGCTCCATCAAAACGCCAACAAGATCACCTTTTTTTATACCTTTATTATTTAAGAGAGCGGCAAGACGCGCCGATAGAAGATCTAAATTTTTGTAGGTTAATTTTTCGCCTTCAAATTCGACGGCGACGGCATCAGGATTTATTTTGCAAGAGCGTTCAATCTGTTCATGAATGCAAATGTGTTCAGGGTAGCTCACATCTGTTTGATTCCAAGTTCTAGTCACTGTTTCAAGCTCATCTGGCGACAAAATATTCAATTTTTCAACTTTGCATTTAGAATCTTGTGCTGCCGATTTTAATAAACATTTAAAATGGTCTGCCATTCTAACAATGGTGGTGTGGTTAAAAAGTGCTGTGTTGTATTCGAAGGTGCAGACCAGTTGCTCACCTTCTTCAATGTGCAAACTGATGTCGAATTTAGAAATAGATAAGTCGGCGAGAACTACCGAAGTTTGCAAATTAGACCAAGACGTTTCGCTATAAGCGCGATTATAATTAAACAAAACTTGGAAAATTGGACTATGGCTAAGGTCTCTTGAGGGGTTGAGGACTTGAACTAGTCTCTCAAAGGGCAAATTTTGAAGCGATAGAGCTTCAATCGAGATATTTTTTATTTGTTCAATGGCATCTTCGAAATTGTTGCTCGGACTGACATGAGCGGGCAAAGCAACTGTATTTACAAATAAACCTACTAGTGATTCGCTCGCGACATCAGGGCGATTGGCGACGGGAAGACCGATCGCGAAGTCGGTTTGATTAGTGTAACGACTTAAAAGAACAGCAAAACCAGCAAGTAGTGTGTGAAATAAGGTTGCCTCGTTTTTAACTGAGATCTTTTGAAGTTCGTCCGTATTCGTTAAACAAAAACTGAAATGACCACCCTGATGTTTTTGGAATGCAGGGCGAGGTCGATCCAGCGGAAAATTAAGGTTCTCACATACTTTTAATTTCTCAGCCCAAGTCTTTACGTTTTTTTCCTGAAGCGAGATCACCTCTGTCGAGTTTTGTTTGTTGCCGATATAAGTGGTTACCAATTTTGGGAGCGGCGGTGTCTGTTCCTTACAAAAAGCCTCAAAGGAGACTTTCAATTCGTGACGAAGAATCTGCATGGACCAACCATCACAAACAATATGATGAGCGCAAAATCCGAGAATGTTTTCGTTTTGGCTCAAACTCCACAGTTGGAATCGGTAGAGTGGATCACTTTGCAAATCAAATGGACGACGTGCCCACGTGTTGAGATCGGTTTGCAAATTTTCGGTTTGGGCTTTGACTGGCTCGAGCTGAATTATTGTTGGATTTGATACCGACTGATTGATTATTCCGTTATGTTCTTGAAATTGCGCGCGGAGTTGCTCATGACGTTGCACAAGGTAGCTCAGGGCTTTGTTGAGAGCTGAAATATTTAATTCGCCTTTTATACGAATAAAAAAGAGTTCATTATAAAAAGGGCTCTGCGGATTCATTTTCGCAAGAAACCAGAGGCGCTGTTGGGCATCCGTTAGAGGGTACGGTCCTGCACCGTGGAGACTAAAGGTCTCTATGAGAGGACTTGAGCCGATTTCTGATTGAATTAAACGAATTTGCTCTACTAAATCATTAAAACGGGGAAATCGAAAAACGATCTGAACTGGAACTTTCAGATTGAGTTCAGCTTGAATTCGAGCAATGAGGCGCATTGCTAAAAGCGAATGACCGCCACAGCGGAAAAAATGTTGAGAAGAGGACTGCACTGTTTGACCGAGTAAACGCATCCAAATATCGGCAAGTGCCATTTGCAATTTATCAGTAGGTTTGAAATCATTGGTCTGCGGCTGAATCAGTTGAAGAGCCGTTAAAGCATTTTGATCTGGTTTGCCATTAGCCGTCCTTGGAAGAGCATCCATCACTACAAAGTGAGAAGGAAGGCTCGAGGTCGGGAAAGTCCGAGCCGAATCTTTCGCAAGTTGCGACACCGAAAGATTTGCGGCCTCCACAAATGCGATCAGGTGATGAGTTCCTGACTCATCTCTTCGTGCGTGCACGACTGCAGAGCGAATTAAGGGGTGGCGCATAAGCTGTTGCTCAACTTCACTCAGCTCAACACGGAAGCCACGAATTTTAACTTGGCGATCTTTTCGTCCCATAAAGTAGTAAAAACCTTGCGGGGTTTGCCTTACAAAATCACCTGTTCTGTAAAAGCGCTCGCCATCGAGGATAATAAATTTTTCTTGAGTTAAGGCCTTGTCGTTGACATATCCGCGAGCGACTCCTGGTCCCCCAATATAAAGCTCACCCGTTACATAAGGTGCAACGACTTCCTGATTTTGGTTAAGGACCAAAAGACGAGCACCGCCAATTGCACGACCAAGTGGCAAGGTGTTAACTAACTTCAGTTGATCGAGATCCTGAGCTACCAGAGTAGTCATAACTGAGCCTACGCAAGTTTCGGTTGGCCCGTAGTGATTACAAATTTTTAGGTCTGGTCGCTGTTCAAAAACTTTTCGAACTAAATCAATACCTAAGGATTCACCACCAAAAATTAAAAGACGTTTTGGTATCGCTTCGGCTTGAGTAAAGAGCGCTGCAAAATGATTTGGAACAATTTTAAGAATATCAATTTTATTTGTTTGTATGTAGCTCGCAAATAACGCTGCGTCGGTTACGATTTCTTGCGGCATGAGATGAAGAGTTCCTCCATTCAATAGCGACGGCATGACACAGGTATTGCCTAAATCCGCGTTCAATGTTGTTACAGTTGCGAATTGAAGTCCTTCAAGCCTGCAATTTAAAAGCTCGCTCATCGTTTTCGATATCGCTTCGGAATAGTGGACGATATTCGAGTGAGTGATGACAACCCCCTTGGGCTGACCAGAAGATCCAGATGTAAACAAAATGTATGCGCCACCCATTTGGTTGGAAATTTTGGGCGCAATTTGTTCCTCTAATGTGGAGCTGATTCGAACTTGAATGGCTGTTCCTAAAACATCAATTGTATCGTCTTTCACAATAACAAAACGCGGCTGGGCGGCGGCAACTTTGAGCGCGGTTCGCTCGGGTGGATCTTCTGGGTCAAGTGGCATAAATATACCGCCCGCTTTTAAAATTCCTAAAATTGAAACAATGGATTCTAAAGCGCGCGGTAAATAAATTCCGACGATATCTTCATGTTCAAGACCCTCCGTCTGAAGTTTTGCTGCAACTTGATCTGACAGGTGGTCAAGCCTTTCATAGCTGAGATTTTTATCATCACAAACCACAGCAATTTGCGACGGATTCAACCGTGCACGATCAATAAAAAATTTATGTAAAGTTCGATTTGTTTCTACAAAGTCGAGTTTACCAAGAGATTCCTTTCGAGAACGCAGAAGGATGGATTTCAGCTTGGATTGTGGAGCCCTGCACATTTTTTTTAAGAAGCTCAGCATGTCGTTGGCAAATTGTTCGATCATTGCTGGAGCGAAAAGTTCTGCATTGTAAATAAAGTCGCAATCCAACCAATCGCCACCGACTTCTTCAAACTGGAGCGAGAGATCAATTTTTGCGTTCTCTAAATCAAATTTCATAACAGACGCGCGCACATCGCCCATTTCAAAATTTCTCATGAGCGACACGTGTTTATTGAATGAAACTTGAAAGATTGGATTTTGCGTCGTATCGCGTTCAGGGTTAAGAATTTCAACCAAACTTTCAAATGGGATATCCTGCCGAGCAAAGTCTTTTAAATTGGCTTCATGCAGTTGTGACCACAACTCTAAGACAGAAACTTCTGGATCGATCACCGAGCGCATAGGAATAGTATTTGCGAATAGACCAATAATAGGTTCAATCTCTTCGAGATCACGTGAAGCTGAGGGAACTCCAATACTAAAATTAGTCTGATCTGTGTAATGCCAAAGTGACATTTGATAAGCGCTAAACAAAAGAGTGAATGGCGTGACATGAAATTGCCGGGCAACAGATTTTAATTCTATATATTCATGTTTTTCGATCTTAAATCGAACGGTGCGTGCCTTACGTGATGCCCTTTGAGAACGATTGCTCAATGCTGGTAAGAGTAAAGGCTCGCTGGAGCGAAGGTGCTCCACCCATTTGCTTAATCGTTGCTTGAAATCAGGTCCACAGACTGTTTTTTGCTGCCACTCGGCAAAATCGATCGGCTGACACGAAAGCTGTGTTAAATCGGGTTGGCGATTGCAACAAAAAGCGTCGTAGCATTTTTGAAGTTCGCGCAAAAAAATAGCAAATGACCAACCGTCACAAATAATATGATGAAAATTAAAAGCTAAAATATTGTAGTCAGAACTGATTTCAAATAACCGAGCTCGAAATAGCGGACCACGGACTAAATCAAATGGCTTTTTGATCCACCGCTGGATCTCAGCCTCGGTGGCATGGCCCACATTCTCGGATTTTAATAAAATCTGTTTACTCGGATGAACAACTTGAAGCGGCTCTCCCTCTTTATCAATAAAGAGCGTCCGCAAACTCTCGTGGCGAGCAATCAGAAAATCAATGGCGGCGTTAAGTGCCTTAATTTTAAGATCTCCGCGCAATTCTAATAGGAGTGGCTCATTAAAAGCCCAATCGGATTCTGACAGCTGAGCGATAAACCACAGTCGTCGTTGAGCAAAGGAACATCGATGCCCGTTGGGATTTCTTGGAATAGAATTTAAAGTTTTCAATTGTAAGCGCCTGTGTTGAAATTACGTGAATGGAAACGTGAAATAAAAAATGCCAAAATTGCAAAGAGCACCAATAGAACTGCAACAAGCGAGCGGTTAAATTCCCCACTTGAATAAATCCAGATTGCAATACAGCAAGATGTAAACTGAAAAATAGCCAGCCATCGCAAAACTAAAGTGTTAAAATGAACTAAATCATTTCCTGACATTGCGCTTCGAACTAAAATATCTGCTGGATAATAAACACCTGCATTGAGACCCGACATAAAAACCATAACCCCCATAGCTCCAGACGAAGGCATCAATAAAAATAAAAAGCCACTTGCAGTATAGGTTAGCGGCAATACACGTATCCAAAAACGAGCCGAAATAAAATTTTGAAGACGATTGTAAAAGAGGCCCATGATCAATCCAGGCAGTCGCAATAGCGCAATGACAACGATACTCGTGCCGATATCAAAGAAACCCATTTTTGCGCTGATCATCGGAAAATAGTTGGGAAAGAGCGCGTTGAGTGCGTGAAGAAATGGAATTGTCATTAAAATCCACATCAGAGAAGTTGAGTCGATTCCCTCTTTATTTTTTATTTTAACAATTGAGTCTGGGGTAAGCAGTGCAGCATCAGCATAATAATTTTGACCCACATAAACCAAAACTACACCAAATACGATAAAGCTGAGCGCATCTATTAAGAGGCCAAATCGCCAGTTCCCCGCACTAACTAATGCAGCCGCAACTAGCATTCCAATTAACATCGCAGCAACGTCAATCGCGCCCTTAAAATTAACAAGCTTTTTGTATTCAGACTCATCGGCAAAAAAACGATACATTGTGACCTGGTAAAGCAAGCGTGGAATACCTTCTTTAACAAAAGCATAGCCGAGCAAAAATAAGATCGTTAAAACTAACGACGAAACAGGATCCTTATAAAAAAGTGTAAGAATTGAAACCACGATTTCAAGAGCGGCTACGGCAAAAAGAACTTTAGCATAATCTAAGCGCGCGCTATCGTGTCGCTTTGCAATGGTGCGGGCAAAAAAACTTGCCGCAAAAACAGAGAGAGCCGGTACAAGCCAGGCCACCACTGAAAAAGATATTTTACCAGTCTCAAAGCCAAGACCTTGCGGAAGCGAAGTCACCAAAACAATATCGCCAAAAGCGGAAATAAACGAGGCTGTAAGAAACCAGAAACCGCGTTGAGATCGAGAAAATTTCAAAAAGAACTCCCTGTTTTTAAATTATTGAGCGCCATTCGATCAAACAAGTTTTGTGTAAGTCTGGAGACAAACGGTTTTCGCATCAGCGTGTAATGAGTGGCGTCGGCGATAATTTGCTCTGTGTATCGACCTCGGGTGCAGCTTTTCCAATTTGTTTTGTGCAGTAGTTTGTTTTGCAAACTGTGATCGGCCCATACAGCATGAATAGATGCTGAAAGTGTGGGTTGCGTAAAATTATAAAAAAGCATTGCATGCCGAGCAGATAATTCTGCCAAGCGAGCAACGTAGGACGCATCAACTTCAAGATTTAGATTCCACTTTTTCTTGGTCCAGTTCAAAAGCCAAGCCGCTAATGCTGCCCCTGGAACCTCTTTTAGACCCTCTTTGATTTCTGTTCGATCGTCCACAGTCAACTCATGTCCAATGGAACTCGCGAGAGAATTTAGGACGCTCGAGTATCCACGAAGCCAATCGAGTTCCGACGGCAATGGCAATATATTTTCGCGAACGCCACAGTCCCACAGTTCAACGGATAAGACATTTATACCGCGATCTTCTAGCCGCGCAGCAACTTCCATTGCTAACAAGCCACCCATGGACCAACCCATAAGCATACACTCTCGTTTAGTACCAAGATGACCAAAAATTTCTTGTGCGTAAGCTTCTGTCATATTCTTAGAGTTAGAATATTCTAATGAGGGGTCGTCGAGAGCCCGAGATTGAATAGCGAAAATAGGAGTTAAGCCATCGGTATTTGCAACCAATTGTCCATATACAAAAATATCTCCACCCATCGGGTGGAAGCAGTACAACGGTGCACGATGTGGTTCACCCCCTGACAACATTATTAAATGTGATGCCAGTCGCGAAATAGGATTTCGCTTTTTACAAATCATTGCCATTTCTCGAATGGTTGGATTTTGAAAAAACTCTGCAGATGTCAACTGAGTTCCAAATTGCTGGCGCACTCTATGAATGAGTCGTGCTGCAAGAAGAGATTGCCCGCCTAAATGAAAAAAGTTGTTCTCTATGCCGATAGAATCTTGGCCCAGCAAACTTTGCCAGATTATTTGCATGCGCGATTCGAAAAGATCTGTAGGTGGCGAATACTCTCTGAGATTTCCGTTAGCCCGATCAAACAATTTGGAAGATGATCGGAGGCGGCTGTGGTCCAATTTCCCGTTTGAATTGATAAGCATTGTCTCAACAGAATGAAACCAAGTCGGAATAAAAGACTCAGGTAGACGACTCTTAAAATGGAGTCTCAGATTATCGATGGTTAGCAAATGAGAATTTTTTTGTTGAATGTAGGCGTGAAGCTCGAGCTCATTTTGAAAATTGGATTCAGCAAAAACCGCCGCATCTTGAACCCCTGGATGAATCAACAAGACATTCCGAATTTCTTGCAGTTCAATGCGGTGGCCACGGATTTTAACTTGATCATCAACCCGGCCTAAAAATTGGGCGGTGCCGTCCCTTCGTAGTCGCACCATGTCCCCTGTCCGATAGGATGCAAGCCCACCTTGTTTATCAGAAGGAATAAAACGAGCAAGTGTCAATTCGGTGTGGTTTAAATAACCATCTGCGACTTGTGGACTTCTTATCACTAGCTCACCAGGGACTTCACGAGGGAGGAGACTCCCGGTCTCATCCACAGCGTAAAATTCCGTATTATAAGTGGGGCTTCCAAGAGTTGGGTGCGGTGTTGAGCGATCGATCCTATAAATTGTTGAGTCGACTGTACACTCAGTTGGACCATAGACGTTATAGAATTCAATCTCATCGGAATTTGCGAGCTGGGTCCAAAGTCGAGAATGGATGGCTTCTCCGCCAACTAAAACTTGCCTCAATTTTGTTTGATTTAAGTCACCGTGTTCTAATAAAAATTTTAAGTGAGACGGCGTGCAGTCAAAAAGATCTACGCGTTGATCAATTAACCACTCCAATAGTTTTTCGGCATCTGTTCTGAATTCCAGGGGGACAATGCAAAGTGTATGTCCAATCAAAAGTAATACGATCTGTTGAACCGAAGCATCAAAGGTCAAAGGTGCATTTAAAGAAATGCGTCGAGGTGCCTCTTTTTCTGAAACACACAGAGTGTTTTCCAATGATTTTTTTAAATTCTTCACTCCTTGAGTGCGAATTTGACATCCCTTGGGCTGACCTGTGCTTCCAGATGTATAAATCAAGTAGGCGACATCGTTACTTCCACTTCGAGACGGTAAACCAATGGGTAATGAACTTTTCATTAATGTTTGAAGCGATAATGTGGGACACGATAGATTCAAAAACTTTTTTTGTGGCTCGTGAGTTGTTAGTACACAAGAGATATTTGCGTCGCGCACCATAAATTCGAGTCGAGCATCAGGAGCAATAGGATCAAGAGGAACATATGCAGCACCCAAGGCCCACAGGGCAAGAATTGCGGCGATGGGTGCAACCTCACGATCAGACATAATTCCAATATGATCGCCGGCCTTAACCCCATTTTGTTGTAGACCACTTGCAATGCGAAGAGAAAGCTTTCTCAGTTCGCTAAAACTAAGCTCAGAGTCTTGATCACAAAGCGCTGTGATAGGACCGCGTTTAAGCGCCACACTTTCAAAACTCTCCCACAAAGAAGTTTGCTCTATATCACAAGTAGGTCCGCGCAAGGTATCTACCGCTTCGTTAGCCTCAAGGGGTAGACGAAGAAGGGCTTCCTTTGGATTTGAAAGTGCAGAATTAAGTTGGGATACAAAAACACTGCGAAGGCTTTCTATCTGAGACGCTGAGTAGGCGTTGGAATCATACTCTACTTGAAGCGAAAGTTTTTGATCGCCTTCAAAAAAGAAAAAGGTGAGATCAAACTTAGCTTGGCGACGAGCGGGCTGTTGAACATCAACTTTGAGACCGCTCAATTTTAAATGACCGTAAGGCGTTTGCTGCATTTCTACAGCAACTCGAAACAAAGGCTTAGACGAATTTTTGCTTGCCGCAACAATTTGATCAAAAGGGATGCTGTCGTGCATAGAAGTTGATTGCAAAATTTGTGTGGTCTGATGAACCAACTGATCGAAGTTGATATCCTCAGTAAAATCTGCAGGAAGGGCTAGCGTGTTGACAAAAAAACCGATGGTCTTTTCAAATTCACTTTGCTTGCGATTGAACGTGGTCGTACCAACCACAGATCTTTCAGTACGTGTGGTGCGATATATCAATGCGTGAACAGCAGACAATAAAACTGTGAATGGCGAAAGTCCTCTTTGCTCACAAAACATATTTAGTTTAGTTTTTAATTTTGAGTCTAAATCTCCGTAGGTGGTTTCTGACAAACCCAAGGGTTGAGGAAAATTGCCGCATAAATTGGTATGTGAAATTTCTTTTTCCAGTAATCTGCCCCAAAATTCAATAGATCCTTTATTTTTCAAATTCTCGATGGTTTGATTTTCCCAATTTGCAAACTCGGAGTATTGAGGGGCTTCATGAAGTTCTAAACCAAGTCCTTTGCGCTTGGCCGCATAGATCGAGCTGAGCTCTGAAAAAAAGAGGCCAAGCGACCAGCCATCGATAATAATATGATGAAACAAAATAGCTAAAACATATTGGTCTTTGGTCTTTTCATAAAAAGCACAGCGAAAACCAGGCTCATTAATCAATTTAAATGGTCTCTTTACAAATTCCTCTGTCCAAAGCTGAATGTTTTCAGCTGACGAAGGGCGCTCGAGAAAAAAGTTGTCGCTATCTAATGGCAATAAATGTGGAAAGTGATCTTCATCAAGAGAGAAAAAAACGGACCTTAAAATTTCGTGTCTTGAAACGATCTCTCTTAGTGATTCTTCAAGGTCTTTCCAATTGAGTTCTCCATATAGATTTAAAATAACTGGGATGTGATAGGTATTTGAGTCGGGATCCAAAAGTTGCAGCATCCACAAGCGATGTTGAGAGGGAGAAATCGGTGATGTTGCATCAATGATGCTCGCCACTTCATCGCTTGTCAGATTGTCCAGTTGATTAGTTTTATGGAAGCTCATCGGAAAATCGCACGGCATAAATTAAAAAAATCAGAAATATAAAATCAAGTTTAATAATTCTTTACTTAATACAGCCGTGGCCTCCCGCCCTTTTGGCTCTATCGTTGAAGCAGATAAAAAATCAAATAATTAAATTAGGAAATTTTATTCTGTTTGCTAAAAAATTTGGTTCTCGTTCTGGCCCCTATCTCACTCACTCCAAAAATCTCAGCTTCAAATGTTCAATACTCAATTCTTGAGTGCCAGTTTTCAATGTTCCACTTGACCATGGTATCGTCGATCTAACAAAGTGCTAGGTCTAATTTTTTTGTGGTGCGCCGATGATAAGCTGATAACATCTCCTTATTTACATCGAGGTTCAGCATGCAAAAATCTTGTTATTTATTCTGTGTGTTTTTAATTTTGGCAGGAACTTTGTCTTTTGCCCAAAAGATCAAACAATCAAATCCCTGCTTAAACTTTAAAATTTCGAAGGTTTATATTCTCAAAAAAGAGATGAACGACGAGGCCAATCATAAAGGTTGTTTTTCTGAAGACAGCCCCTGCTATGTTAATATTAAAACGACTCAAGGAATAACAAGACGTTTTAGATTTCTTTTACCGTCGACCGATACAGATGAGCACATAGGTTATTCCTCACAGTGCGAAGGAGCAAACCTTGACAGCCACGGATCGATTGCTGATCTCGTTTTGCCAAAGGGCTGCAATATATCGATAAATTTTCCTGTCGCTAAAACAGGAGATCCCGTAACGGTGTGTGATTGCTCGGCCTCCATATGCAAGAAGCACGAAGAACAAATTCATCCAACATCGAACCGTTCGGAAAAATCAAAAAATAGTGATACTACGCCTTAGAATCTTTTAAAAAGGAGTTTCAAACATGATTGCTAACCCTACTAGTTTTATTTATGCGCATTGCTCGCACTTATTTTTGTAGGGCTTTCGGTACGAGTCATTTCTTATAGGGTGAAGACCAAAGTTTTATTGGGATTTGGTGACAGCCCTAATCTGAATGTGGCAATCCGGACTCACGCAAATTTTTCCGAATACGTTCCGCTCGCATTAATACTCTTATTTGGGATCGAAAATTTTGGTTACTCGCCTACCTTAGTTCACATTTTTGGTTCAATTTTGGTTTTTGCTCGACTGGCTCACATCCATGGAGTTGCAACAAATCAAAGTCCTGGGGTGGGTCGTCCAGTGGGCACGATATTAACCTTACTTGTGATTGGTTTGAGCTCGCTGCTGATTTTGCTCAAATTCTTCATCGTTTGATCTAGGACATCTCTGAGACAAAAATTGAATTTTGAAAACTCATCGGCAAGTTGCTCAACATCGAACGATCCCGACGATAAACTCATTGAAAGCATGTCTTGCTCAAGCAATCGGTTAAGATCATAAGCCATCGCAAATATTCCTTTGAAAAATATTTTTATTTTGTCTCAAATTCTAAGGTGATATCTCACAGCTCGCCAACTGGTTTTATATACATTTGCACATTTTGGTCTGGCTTAAGTCAGCGGCTTGATTCATTTGCCTCGATGGCCGAGGATAATCCAAGATAAGGTACCTAAATAAATTCGTAACCATTAATCACCTTAGCTTCATAGAGGATCAAAATAGTGTTGAGCAAAATATTTTGTGGAGTTCTCATTTTAATTGGGACAATTTCAAATGCCCAACAGGCGGCGTCGTGTTCAAGTATAAAGATCACTAGGGTTCACATACTCCATAACGAACCAAATGATGGCATGAACCACAAAGGATGTTTTGATAAAAGTATTCCGTGTTTTATCGATATCGAAACACCGGGTGGGCAAAAAAAACGCATTCCATTTCTCTCCCCGGCTCCAGCGGATAAAGATAACATGGGATTTTCATGGCAATGTGATGGTGTTGATCTCGACAGCAAGGGCTCAATTGCAGATCTCAGTTTACCTTCGAACTGTAGGATCTCGGTCCATTTTGCGACCTCTCCAAATGCGGAGACAAAAAATCAGTGCGAATGCACTCAAAAATCTTGTAGTGGGCCTGGGCAAATTCCTCAACCCGCAACTCCGAAAGAAAAAGAGAACGACGCTATCTCTTAGTTAATTGGTTATCATGAATTTGTTGTAATCTGCAGACTTCCAAACGGACGCAGGACTGTAAACCAATTTGAAAAAACTAACTCTTATTTTGCAATGGCATCTATAAAATTTAGAATGCCATTTGAAACGGTTTTGCGATCTTCAGTCAAAATAAATGGAAAATGACCTGCGCCCTTAATTTCAAGATTTTGAATTCTGTTATTCAGTTCGGAGTAGGTGCGCACGCGCCGCGCAGGAACACGAATATCATTTCCACCAAAAATATTTAAGATTGGCAAATTCAAATCGATTATAAATCTTCTTGCATCATAGGTTGGTGCAAATTCACTCCAGATACGATCAAAAAATACTTGGTTAAATTTCTTGTTCAGTTGCTCAATTAAATATGCAGCCTCTTTGATTTCGTGTGGTGCAAAGAAAACTTGATCTACACTTGGATTGTTAATTTTCCGAAGTTTAAGTTCCGCCTCGTATTCGGCGGTAACATCGTCACTACAAACAAAAGAACCAATCAAAACCAGGCCTTTGATGTTCAAATTTGTTTTTTGTCGAAGATACTCAATCGCAAGTGCTCCGCCCCAGGAGTGGCCAACAAGAACCGTATCCTTGTCACTTTTGGCGAAGTCACCTACTTCGTCAATAAGATCGGTAACGTTGTTAGAGTTAGTTTGAGTTTGCGAATAAAAAACGCATTCGATCCGACCCGGAAATTGATCGGCAAAAAAATGCTCGAGGTAATCAGTATTTCCGGGGCCGCCGTGTAAAAATAGAGCGCGTGTTACCATTTTGATTTTTTAGTCGCTTTGGCTAAATGCAAGCAAGCACCAAATCTTTGTGATCACATGCACTTTTAGTCTTAGTCAAAAAATTCAACTGTATTGAGAGCCTTACCTTTCAAAAAAATTAAACCTCGCACGACTTAATGGGAATTCAACTTGGTGCCTCTCCTATAAGAAACAGGAGAAGCTCTTTCTTTTCAAAATTAAGCCTTCCGTTCAATGCGCAAATAAACCAATGCGCCAAGAGCTGCTCCAATCAATGGGGCAAACCAAAACATCCAGAGTTGATCCATGGCCCAGCCCCCTGTGGGAAGGGCTTGTGAGGTGGATCGCGCGGGGTTCACCGAAGCATTGGTCACAGGAATTAAAATCAAATGGATCAACATCAATGTTGCACCGATGGTGAGAGGCGCAAATTGTTCGCCTGGTGAGTGTAAACCAAAACCGTTTGAAGCAAATCCTTTTGTGACTTCAAAATTGGGATAACCCGATATTTATTAAATAAAACGGTAACTAGTTTTACGCCATCAAAGGCCACGACACTTTATTTTAAAGAAATCAAACATACCGAATCGGTCACAGTGACGGAAAGCTTACCGTCTGTGGCCGAAAGAGGGCGCCATGCTGAATCAGCACCGATACAAAACTGGTGGATCGATTGAAAGGAACGGGTCGTTGTCAGTGTGATTTCTTTTGAAACCACCGGTTGGTCAACGTACGTGTCAGGATTGTAGCCTTGGGTTCCGATCCAGATCGCTAGGTAAAAGGTGCCATCCCGTTTTTGTAACAGCACGGTTTGGACGTCTTGGGTTGGACCGCCCAATAAAAAATCGAGTTTTCCTGCCACGAAGGAATCTCCCGGATCTTTTAACACAGAGATGAGGTCTTTGAGATTGTTAAAGGCAGGCTTAGGAGTGCCATCATTGCGGATTAAGCCGTAATGCATTTCTGAATTAGTTGAATCTGTTCCCTGATCAAAAAATTCATAACTAAAAGTATGCTCAATACCTAAATTAAAATAATATAAAAAAAGACGAGGCATGTATTTTCCCGCTATACCTTCGCTCACACCATTACCCGTTCCGGGAAGTGTATAATAACCGGTCTCTGTCACAACCGTTGGATGTGTTGCAACTTCAAAAGCCGAGAAATTTGCAAGTGCCCAATTTAAGCTGCCATAATAATATCCGTTTTGAAGTCCACCCCAGCCAAGCGTTTCAGGATTTCTGCCTGCAGGATAAGGATGAATGTTATTGTGTGTCGCAGATGCAAAAGAATCTGCAACGCTTAAAACATCAGCCGCCCATATCACCGAAGGTGCGTAGATTGGCAATGCAGAAGTGGTATTTAAATTTTTAAACGTCTGGTAAAGATCAAGCTGATAAGCAGTAGTCATTTGACTCCACGATGACCCATGCATGTTCTGAAAATAACCATCGGGCTCATTGATACCTTCGATCGCATCTAGCCGAGATAAACCGATTAAGTTTGCATAATTAACCGCAGCGGCAGCTCCCCCGTAGTTGGGATCGCATTGCAAAGTAAATTTGATCCCTAAGGTTTGATTTAAGTCCTTGAGCAATGCCAATTGCGAGTTCGAGGGATCAACTTCAGACACTCGCAAATGCCGAATGCCCAGTTCTTTGAGTCGCGGTTTGATTGTTGACCCAAAAGCGTTTTGATAAACCGTTCCATCAAGATGGCTGTTTGTTCCAATCGAATCCACAAACTGATCAGCCATTCGGGCCTGGGTTCCGGTAGGATCCGAAACCACAGAAAGATTAGAATCGCTAGATAGGGTGATGTATTGAACTTTAAAACCCTGACCACAAGCCTGGATAAATAGGCCTACAATTGCGATCAATATGAATCTTACTCTCACCATCTAGATTTATCGGTTACTCAAACTCACACAATAAGTTTATCTCAAAATGCGACAAAATTTTGGTTATTCCAAAGTTGATTGCAAGACCAGCAAAAACAAAGCAAAACCAAAACATGAACGAAGAACTATTAAGACAGGTTGTTTTTTTGCTCGTCCGATTTACCGAGGCAGGTGCAGCCCTGGTTATTTTTACGGGCGCGCTGGTGAGTTTTTGTCAGTTTCTTTATCAAGGACTGATTTTTCGCAAACCAGAATCCTTTGTCAAAGTCCGATTGATGCTCGGGCGCTTTCTCGCATTGGGTTTGGAGTTTCAGTTGGCGTCTGATCTTTTACGAACCGCGGTTGCTCCAACATTTGAAGAGATCGGTAAGCTTGCTGCTGTCGCATTGATTCGAACCGCTCTCAATTTATTTTTAAGTCATGAAATTCGAAATGAAGGTGGCGTTGAACAACGACCTTAATCACCTTCTTGTGTTGGTGTGTAGTGTGTTCGGAGTGATCGCATTTTTTTCGCCGCTGGCTGGTGCGGCAAATCTTTCTCATGCACTTGCACTGGCTCTTGATTTTTGGACCGCAGGGGGACTCATTCGCTTAACCGGAGTTCCGAGTTGGTCGGCGATTGAGATCGTTGCTGCCTTGATTGTGTTGAGAAAGATCACACGATTTTCGATTCATTATTCAATCAAAACTCAGGCACGTTTGTTGGAGTGAAGTTCTGATCAACCGTCAGAAAGAACTAGTATGATTTTTAGGCGCCAAAGTTTGTTACTTTTGATGTTCACGTTGCCAATTTTTGCAACAGCCCAAATTGTGAGTGATGAGGTTCCGGTTGACCGTGTGCCTATTCGAAGTTGGTTACAAAACGCTTTAAACAATTTAAGTAACCACCCGGAGATCAACAAAAGCGTACTTGATAAATACCCTCGAACAGCAGAGTTGATAAAAAAAGAACTTCAGTTTTTAGATACAGTGTCGTTTCATATCGCTGATAACGAACAAGCATGTCAATCAACTGGTTCTCCCCAAGGATCCGGTTGGAAGATTGTAATTGTGGATGGTCCCGGGCGACCTGCCTATGTGCATTTGAACGAACTCCGCAGTGATGGGATCAACATTTGCCCCGCTTATTTCAAAGCCACAGATACAGACCAAATTCAGATCGTAATCCACGAACTTGCTCACTTTGTTGGGGTTGATGAAGAAGATGTTGCGGACTCGGTTTCTATCACAGCAGCCTTTTTGAATTTTCAAGCATCGAATGTGACAGACTATGTTTGGGAATTTCCAAAACTGACGTCATTGTGGCAAGAACTTTACATCTGGAGTTTTAAGCCAACTTTTTTTGAAAAAGAGGGCGCTCTTTCTGAAATGACTTTAAAAACCCCAACTGATTTATATAACTCTCTAGAAAATCACAAAATCAAACACCGTATTTTTTTAAACACCACCGAAAAACGAATGGGCTACTCTTTGTACTGCGCAATTGCCTCCTCGCTAACTGAGCCAGATGGAAAAGGGGATGGCGGTGAAAATGTTGTTTCGGTGCCTTATCCTAATGATCAGGTTCAATTAAAGGTTTATCAGTTGCGAACAGGAATTTCGGCATCAAACACGATGGTCGGATTAAGTAATCATGAGTTGCACATCCAATTTTACTGTATAACTTCGGCACCCATTTTATCGCGAGAAATGATTTTGAATTTGATTAAAAGTCATATGCTGGCTGGACCTAAATAGTTTATGTCAGTGGAAATTAGAGTCGTCAAAAAATTGAAATATGGTTGGATCAAAGCCTCAGTGAACTCTCGATAGCCTTTGAACTCAATCCGCTTTTTAGAAAAGACTCGAGCATCAATGCCAACGCTTGCTTCATTCGCTCACGGGTTACAACCGAGAGACTGACATTCCTCCGACGCGCATCTTCGCGATCAAAAGTCGAAATAAGATAGCCCTCTTTGATCGCGTCATGGAGATAAAGTTGAGTCGTCCGTGGATTGATGGATAAAGCTTGGTCGCGCACCACTCCAATATTTATCAATCCATCCTGGTCCCCATGAAGATAAATGTATTCAAAAATCATCCACAAAAATGGCCTTCTCAACTCATGAATCTCAGGAAAAGCTTCATTAATAATCTTACGATCTTGGCCATGCAAACGAGTGAATGAAAGGATTTTTTCAGAAGTCGACAGCGATTTTGCACACCCCTCGACAGCCTGCCCTTGAACACAAAAGCTGACTAAAACAACAATAAAAAACTTTTTCATTTTTCCCTCTTATTTGATGGCATGGTTCTTACATGCAAAATTGATACGACCCAAGGAGGACAAAAATGTCAGGTTTCAAAGTTTTAAGCGTAGTCATAATTACACAGATGTTAAGTTTCATGGCCCATGCTCAACCTAATTCTCGCAAAGACAACTTGGAGCAAGCCGAACTTTTAACAAACATTGCGTTATGCAGTCCTCATCGCGCCGTATATTCAATCACCAGACGTGGACAAGTCTTAAACGAATCATACCAAATCTATTTACAAACGAATTTATCGGCACAAACGGATGCGCTTCAGATCTTAAAAACCGCAGCACAGCCTCCAGATGGCAGGCATTTTAACGAAGCCTTTTTTGATGTCTCGTCGACATGTCCACGGTTTCGAACAGTTTACTCTTATAACCCCAGCACAGGAGCCGACGGATTTGTGATGTGGGGAGTAGATCTCTTTGCCGGTTACGACAATGAATCCTCATCGATGGCTACTCAGGATTTATTTTGCCAGTATGGTGGGTATCGAGCCGCGGTCTCTTCGAAATCTCGACCGATCGTAGAAAACCAAACTCTTCCATCACAGGCTCTTTCATTCACCACAAGTCCAGAGACTGGCCATATCGTACCTATCGCGGTCACATTAGACCAAAGCCGAAAGCCCGTATTTTTGAGTGATATTTACTGCAAATAAAATATGCTATGTTCTAGCAATGAAAACATCTTATGAGCCTGTGGTCATCATTGGTGCAGGTCTTTCGGGATTGAGTGCGGCGCTCGAGCTTGAGGCCGCGGGCGAAAGCTGTCTGATTCTCGAAGCCTCAGATCACATCGGTGGCAAAGTCGAAACCACAAATTTTAAAGATCGCTATCTTCTTGATCGCGGCTTTCAGGTTCTATTGCCCTCATATCCCGAACTCAAGCGGTTGGGAAATTTAGATCAAGAGCTGAGCCTTAAATATTTTAATTCGGGTGCACGTCTCGAGACCGACAATAAAACCATCACCATTGCAAATCCACTTAATCATCCTTTTCGAATATTTTCGACGCTCTTTGGTCGATACGCGACTCTCAATGACAAAATCTTGGTGATGAAGCTGCAGTTTGAAGTGATGAGTGGCGATCCGAGTGCGCTGTTAAATCATCCCAACCAAACCACTCTTGAATATTTGCGCTCTTTTGGATTTAGCCAAAAAATTATTACCACATTTTGGCAGCCGTTTTTTTCAGGAATTTTTTTAGAAAATCATCTCGAAACGGCCGCGGGATTTTTTCGATATCTTGTCCGCATGTTTGCAAGCTCTCCTGTTGCTGTACCAAAACTTGGAATGGGCGAGCTTCCTAAACTGTTAAGCCGACGCCTTCAAAATTCTGAAATTCGACTTCAGAGCGAAGTCAAAAATCAAACAGCCACTTCGGTAGAACTGATGGATGGATCAAAGATTTCAGCGCGAGCGGTTGTTGATTCAAAATCTTTACGGGCGGGCCCCTTTGGAGCGGTGACCACCTTTTGGTTTTCTGCACCTGAGCCACCCTTTGGTGGGGCATGGCTCAGCCTCAATTCGCGCCCCAACTCAATGATCAATCATGTGGCGGTGCTTTCGAATGTCAGCAAAGATTACGCCCCAAAAGGCGATGCATTGATTAGCATCAATGTGGTTAAGCCAGAGACCTCTATAAACATTAAAAGTTTGATCGCTCAGGCTCGTGAAATTTATGGATCAAATGTCGACAGTTGGAATCATTTGCGAACTGATCAAATCTCTAATGCTTTCCCGCTTTACCTGAATCGTACCGACCAAGACACACCCTCTCAGCAAGGAGCGATGTTGCGAGGTAGGAATTTGGGGCGCTTGGTATTAGACAAACTCTAAATCCGTCTCTTGCTTGACACTGTTTTGCAAACACACGCACAATGCCAAAAACTTTCAAAGGATAAAAAATGTCACACAATACAAAAGGCAATTCTAAAGATCAGCATCACAATAAAGAAGTGAGCAAAGAGGTCGATCAAAAAACAAAAGAACAACAACATCAAAAGCACGAAGCCAAAAAAGAAGAAAAAAAACAGCACGATAAAATTAAATAGATTTTAAGTCGCCGGCCGAGCGCCGGCACTTTAATTGGCCAACTCGATCGGAGCTTTGTCGTCTGCGCAAAGAGGCAACGCTGCAATCTGATGGTTCGCATCCCAAATACTGAAACGAAGATATTGGGTGTATCGGGGAACTCGGCCAGTCCCTCGAAAAAATGTGACCCGTGGTAAGGCGTATCTCAGCTCGGTCTTTGTGGCTTTATCAAACACCACATAAACTCCGGCTTGCCCGCGATAAAGGTTTCTTTGGCCGTCATGAGCGGTAAATGCAATCGCAGCCTTAGCCGCCAAGCATTCCTTATCAAAGCATCCATGGTCCACCACCGTGATGCCATCAAGATCAATACGGATGTCTTTGCGACCGGCTACCACAAGAGCTTCGCTTCCAAGTTTAAAAAATGCATCACGGAAGGCGTCTTCAGACAAAGGTTGTGCATGGATCACAGGTGCCGAATTTTGGGCGGTGGTCATTGGGAGGCAAATTTCAGAACCAAAAGCCGCCGACGTTCCCATACAAAAGATTGCGAAAATAAAATGCCTCATCAGTTGAACCTTTGCAAAAGTGCTGCTGCCCGAAACTAGGCTAAATCTAAAAAGGCCAACTCAGTCGTGCAAACTCAATGTTCGCTTAGAAAAAATTTACCCAGCAGTCGAGCGAATTTGAGCTCCAGTAAGGGTATTGAGATTGCAAATGCTCGTATAATGAAAAAATGGTTTTTGGTTTTGGCCTTTCTTTTTGGTGTTCCTGCTCTTGCCGACAGACTGCCACTCGAGGCCCTTTACAACCAACTTCTCGAATCCCAATCGTTGCAGGAACAAAATCAAATAATTAATGAGATCGTAAATGGCGTGTTTGAATATCCACCCACGGTCGATTCAAAAATTTGGAAGATTCGATCTCTCAATGCTCAACATCGACAGCAATTGGATGGCAAAAAAGATCTCGATTTTGAAAACAAGGAATCTCGATTGATTGATAGTATTCTTGTGCGGTCTCAATTGAAAAAAGCGATGCTCATTGATCAAAGAAAAATGCTTAAAAGCTCAGGAACACAATTTTGTTTTGAATCTATTTCTGTTGGAGTTGTGGTCTCACTGCTTGGACTTATCACCCGGAATCGCAATGCGGCCCTAACAGGCGGAATGGTTGCGGTCGGAGGATGTATTGTGTCTCAACTCAGCACAGAACGAGCCATTTATATTATTGAACATCAAGAATCCAAACTCGAAGATTCAAGCTATCAAATTTTGGCGCACATTTTTGGGGTGTTAGCCGCAGACTTTATTCTTCAAGAAAAAGCCAATCATCATTCGGATCAACAAATTCTTTCGAGTCTCTCGTTACCCAATGGTTAAAAATGGACGCCCACTTATGAAAAACCTAATTTGTATTCTGTTGATCTTTATATTCACGCCGCATGCCTCGGCTGAGGTGCAAGAGGATCGATCGTCGATTCAAATTCTATTTCAGCAACTGATCCTTGCACGCACTGCGGACGTCCAACATCAAACTGTAGGACAGATTGTAAAAGAAATTTATCGCGATCCCCAAAATAGAGAATCTCAATTGTTGTACATTGAACTTCTTAACAAAAAACACCTGAGAGAATTGAATGGTCGTGAAGATTTAAACTACAAAGCAAAATTTGACGAATTGAGAAATGCTATTTATTTTGAGGCAGAAGTCGACCTGGCCCGTTTGACCTCACAGCTGCAACAGATGCGCAAAATTAATAAAGATAATCAAAATTTATGTTTACTTGCGGCTTCGGCATTACTTATTCCCTCTTTGTATGGACTTGTAAGCAGAAATCCAAGTGTTGTTATATCGGCTACTTTAATAGCATCGCTGACGTGCCTTTTGACTTCACTGGATACGAACCTAGCATATTATCTGATTGCTCATCCCGAAAGTCGGTCGTCTAATCCTGTCTATAATCTTATCAGAAAGTTCTACGGACCGGTTTCGGCCGATCTCGTGCTTTTTGAAAAATCTCGCGGGGTCGCTGATGAGATTATTTTGAAGAACTTGTCGTTACCAACCATATAGATAGAAATGATTGGGTCTTAAATGTCCTGTGTTCATCTCCTCGCGACTTTATTCCTTTTGCCTTGTGTCGCTTCAGCCACAAATTTTTTAAAAGACAGGCTTAAAGATTACAGCTGCATGAGCTTGTTGGTTCCAATTTCTGAACAAAAGGTGGATCAACGGATACTTTGGCTAGCGCCAATCAAAGATCCCTTTCTCGCGGTTTTAAAACCTGACCCAAGTGAGACAGGCAATGAGGAGTTCGAGCGTCGCCATGCTTGGCTAGAATGGTCGCAGATGCTTGGACATCTGAATTCTGATCAATTTCCGCTGACTTTACATGAATTAAAACACTATTCGGCTTTGAATCTGAGTCGGCAAGATCAAACTCTTCCAGAAGTTTGGATCTCAATTATTCAGCCTTCGTTGAATGAAAAAACCGGTCGACTTCACAGTGGTGAATTTGTGATCGAGGTGCAAACCGAAAAAGATGTCCCCAATCTCATACAAAAAATGTTTGAGCTTGCCCTTGAAGATTCTCATTACAATTTGTTAACTTCAAAATCAAAAACAGAGGACGATACTTATATTTACTCGGCCCTTATCGATATTGAAGGAACCCCAGAACAAAGGTTTTTGGCCACTTTCGAATTGTACCAAAAAGTTTTAATCGAAGTCGAAGCTCAAGAGGGGCTAGGCGTTTTTTAGTTTATTTTGATTTACGGCCTTCAAATTGATCCATGCCTTTGTAAATACCAAACCACGTACCCACCACTAAATCGAAGAGTCGTGTTGGCAATACCGCTTTGATAAATGGTAAAAAATAAATCAAAAATGGCAAGCGCAGCATGATCTGATTTTTTTTGATTGCTCGCACAATCGCTTTTGCAGTTTGCTCAGGCTCTAGCAGGGGCAACACAGGTGAAGCCACTCCTTTAAACATTCCTGTATCAATGTAATAGGGGGTAACAGTTGTCACTCTCACCCCGGTATTTTTCTGCCAGCACTCCAAGCGCAAAGATTCAGACCAACCAATCACTCCCCATTTGCTCGCACAATAAACTGACATTTTTGGATTCGAAATCAGGCCCGCAGCCGAGGCGATGTTGACGATATGCCCACTTTTTTTATCAATCATTTGAGGCAAAAGTTCGAGCGTCAGATGCATCATTGCAGCGGTGTTGATATTAAGAAGTTGGTCAATGTCCTCATGGCTGTGATCAGAAAATGTTTTGCCCACAACAATGCCAGCGTTGTTGATCAGAATATCAACTCTGCCGATATCCTTACAAATCTCGATCAGTTTTTTTGTGTCGGAAATATCGATCTCAAAAGTTTCGACTTGAGTGCCGTAGGCCGCAAAATCCGAGCGCGCCTGATTGAGTTGCAATCGATTTCGATCAAATAAAATAACTCGACGAGCACCCTCATCCAAAATCTTTTTGGCGATTAGCCGACCGATGCCAGAGGCCCCACCCGTAATCAATACTGTCTGTTCGGCAATGGCACTCATCTCATCAATGACTTAATAGGATGCGCCTTCGAGCGCGACCACTGTTGAATAAATTTGTTGAACCAATTCTTCCGACAATAAATTTTGGAAAGATTGATTGAGTGCCATCGCTTGATCAAGAATTGAGTGAGCAAGTTTTTGTAGGTTATGGGATTTGTCTGCACATCCGTGAGGGATGTCATTCAGGAGCGTGGTTAGGTCCTCATCGAGTGCGTCACTCACATCTCCTTGCGACTTCAATAAGTCAAAAGTGTGGTGTGCGGCGTTTGCGCTTTGTTGCGCCATTTCGCAATCGGGAGTTGTCGCATTTGCTTTCAAACTAATGATTAAAAATAAACTAAATATCATTTTCATCAGGTTCCTCCATCAAATGAATTGGTATTACTTCATAGACAGAAAATCAAAATTGCAACTTTTTATAAGATGGCCCGATGAAAAACGGCCCGAGAAATTAAAATAATTCCTCAGGCCAAAAAAATTTAAGAGTTGGTTTGGCCGCGACCTGTGGCCTTTTGAAGTTCATCGATCATCTCTGAAGCTTCAGCTTTATTCAGTTGCGGATTAAATTCCTTGCCCGCTTCTTCACAAAGAGTTTGCAAGTAGCTGGCTTGTGCACCAGTCATTGCCTCGGCACCGGTCACCCACTGTTCTGGGTCTTTGATGGCGTTACCTTGAGGATTTGCTTTTGGATTAATTTCGGTTTCGTTTGCCATGGAGGCTCCTTATTCAAGTTTGGTAAATGTGTAGATCAGATTATCGCCAATTGGGCATACATCATTTGGAGAAGTTTGTACCTCAACCTCTTTAACAACCAAGGTATCTCCAAAAATTTCAAAAGTCGCGTCGCCCCCGCTTGCTTTTTCGTTATCGCTACCACAAGTGCTCTCAAATCGGACTCGAGAGCCGATATGGAGAGTAGAGCCATTAACAGTGTATTCATTTACTTCATGGTTACTGCACTGGTAACCCACATCCAAAGTATCAAGAGTCGATAGGGCAATTTTATATCCGTTCACCAAGTCGGTTTTTTCGGTACTGTCTTCTTGGGTTTGAGCTAAATCGATTGCCGCTTGAACTCGTTTTTTCATTTCGGTGATGTACTCTTTTTTATACTTAAGGCTCACATCCGATTTCATCTCAACCTGAGTATCGGTGATTGTTGAAGTCAGGCTTAATTTTCCATCGGCATGAGGACCAAATGCTTGGTAAGCCGCGCCCGAGGAACATTCGGTTTTTGAAAGGTGCCAAGTGCCATTGAGTTCGCTTGCCGAGGCAAAAGTTGATAATGCAAAAATAATTAATGTGTATTTCATAATTTCTCCTGTTGTGGAGGGCAACCTAACAAGGAATGGGGGCCGACTCAATGGTTCAATTGTGGTTTAAAATTCAAATTTTGCCGCGGCAGTGCGAACGATGGTAGAAACCCTCAAAATCGCGTTTTGTTCTAATAACTGTTTGACTGCATCAGTGATTTGACGCGAAAACCTTTGTCACGGAGAGGTGTCCGAGTGGCCGAAGGAGCTCGACTCGAAATCGAGTAAGCGCCTTAAAACGCTTCGTGAGTTCGAATCTCACCCTCTCCGCCAATTCTCTTCTGCAGAATCTATCAGTTTTGCAGGGATCATTTTGTCTGATACCAAGGCTGTTCCAATGGCCCCAACCAAATAGTAATTATTTAAATTTAAGGTCTGTGGTGCGAAAATTGCCCTCTTTTGTAAAAGAGCGACGTTTTATGGCGTTTGGAAGGGGTGAAACGCTTCGAGCCCTGCCCTCAATTGGCAGTAAATCTGCAACACCGAGGTCAGTAATTTTAAAAGGATGAGCTCATGTTAAAGATTTTGGTTTGTTGCGGAATGATTGGTATTTTTGGAGTTAAAAGCTTTGCTGGAATCAATCCCGATGAAAAAAAGATGATCGCTATGAAAAAGCTGAGCTTTATCGGGCGTCAGCAAATTGCACTTCAAAGTCTACAGGAACAATTGGACCGAGCCGAAGATGATCGCAATGGTCATCTGCTCATTACCACCACTTCAGTCATCACATTTGTATCTTCGATTTCTATCTTAGCTGCCTTTGAAAAAACCATAACCAAAAAAATAATCGAAAATTTCCTCTGGGCGTCTACAGGGGTTGTGGTGTGGGAAGGCGGCAAGCAGTTTCTGATGTTTGATCAAGTCAAAGTACGGCTGATACAAAAGGAAATAGATCGGGCGCAAGAGGAGTTGGCACTCGCTCGTGAGACTTACGAAAGCTTAAAGAAAAATTAAATATTATATGTTTATGCCAAATAAGTTCCTATTCAACTTTATCTTGATTGGACTTACTCTTGGCGCGGTCCCATTAGCACAAGCCTGGGACATCAATTCGGCTGAAGCCGAAAATTATTCATTGATGCGGATGGACCCCGTCTATCTAGAAACTCGCAATGCATGTACAAATAATCCGGCGCTTATTGATGAGACTGTTGCCGAAACAAATATTTTTAAGATAGTTTTTGGAGCAAGTTTAGGCCAAGTTTCGGACGCACTCGCCTTTGACCCTTCAGCGATAATTTCTGTTTATAAAAACAAAGGTCTCTCTCCGGTAACAACCAATCTTCTTCGCTATCAGCCTTTTTTAATTGCGGTAAACGACTGCTTTCCTTGGGACACCAAAAGCCAAAATCTGTTTATTGCACGCTTCATTGTGACTGATGTCTTAGCAAAGGTTTCGGTTGCTGGAGGTCTTGCGCTCGCGGGGTATGGTGCCTCAAAAGTGACCAAGATGCTGGCAGAAAAAATTCCGATGTTGAAAAGATATGTCAGAGGGGGAGCGCTTCTTCTTGCTGTCATGGTATTTTTCGACATGGCCCAAAAACAACGGTGGTCTCCCACTGAAGAAGAAAAAACTCAGATGATTGATTTGGTAAAATCCAAAACCGATGGAGCACGAGAGAGTCTGAAAGAAGCCAATCTCTTGCTTGAATCAGAAATCAATGAGATGAAAAATAAACTTGCTTCTCTCGACACAGAACAAAAATTGAGATTTGAAAAACTCAATAAGTTGCATCAAAGAAATTTAGATTTTTTAAATTCGTCACCTAATTGAGCGCCCACAGCACTCCACCTTGAGCCGAATAAATCACCAAATTTCCATCGTCTTGCACGGCGAGCATCGCCCCAGGATTATTTCCTGTGGATGTGGTCCATCGTGCTTGGCCGGCATTGTCGTAAGACACCAAATTTCCATCAGACTGCATGACGAGATTGGCTCCAGCCGAAGTGTACCACATCACCGTTTGGTCTGATCGATACAGCACTAAGTTGCCGTTGGATTGAAGGTTAAGATAATAAGCGCCGCTCGGAGAACGCACAATTCCAGAAGCCGTAATACTTTGATTGCTCCTTAAAGATCCAATCAAATTAACCGGATTGTTACCAAGAGGTTTGACCCAGGGAAAAAGCACCGAGAGGTCAATATCCACTCTGTGGGTGGACTGCGCCATTGAGCCGTCTAAAGGAATAACAGGTTGATTGAGTGCTAAATAATTTGTGGTGTCGCGGCAATCAACCCGCACCCAAGTTTGTCCACCCCAAGAATCTAAACCCGAAATGTTTGAATTGGAACAGCGATGGCTAATTGGATTTGCAGGGTTATTCGGATCACACAAAACACCTTGTCCTGTAGCCGCAGGTGAACCCGCAAAATTTGGATCTTGGCAGCGCGATAAAGGAATCCACGCTTCCCATCTTGTAAATCCATATTCGCGAGTAAAATAATAGCGTTCCATTCCGGTATTTTTTGCCGACAACTGATCTGAATAAAAATCGTAGGTCACAATCGATGACAGTGTTTTTTTACTTTCAAAAGTAACAGGTGCGGGTGCATTCCATACATCAAGAACATGATCTGCAAAATTTGTTGCGCAGCCTGCGGGAGCTGAATCTGTCAGCTCAACATGCCAACGTGGGTGCGAGCTGCTTCCGGAGCCCGCGTTAGGCTGAAACAAAATCCATCCACCCGAAAGTTGGGTGAGGTTCGATTGCCAAGCTTGATCATAACAACCTCCATCAGAGGTGCGGATAAAAGAAAAATTTCCGCTGGTGGTTTCCATCAGATCATATCCATCTCGTGAAGGATCAAATCGAAATTGAAATGAAGAATCTAATGGACCTTGTAGGTTTTTGGCTGTCATCACTTTCAAAGTTCCATCAACTCCGGGCACGGGATAACTAAAATTTGCCTGATAACGCTGACCATTTGTCGTATCAAAGTCACTGACAAGATAAGGAAATTTTTCGCCGATTTGAATATTGCGATGGCTCGCACAAACTGCAGGATCTCCTGCGATCACATGATTATTTTGATCAACACAAACATCACCAATCACAAAATCTAGAGCCTGATCGCCAGAAGCCACGCGCTGATTGAGTGAAGCAATCAAAGGATCTGCAATTGGTTGAACAAAACAGGTTGAGTAACTTGCAGAACCCGAAAGATTTCCATTTACACATGTGCGTGCTTCAGATTGGCAATCTTGCCCGTAGCGCACACTCGACCAAATAAATCCTAGAACAGATTGGCCATTTGAAATTGTTTGTCCGTTAAATGAACATGCCGCTGGGCCTTGCACCTGACAGGTGCTTGCCAAAAATGACCCCGACAAATTTCCGTTGTCGCAAAGTCTTGATTCAGTTTTGCAAGTGTCACCGTAAGAAACCGACGTGGATTGAAAGAGGGTGAGGCTTTGCCCATCTAAAATTGTGATTCCCTCAACCGCACAATTTGCACGAACAGTTTGTATTGGAGTCACTGGAGGTGGCGTTACTATAGGTTGAGTCACTGAAGGTGGCGTCACTGTGGGCGGAGTGACCGTGGGTTGCGTTAAGACGGGTTGCGAAGGAGCGACAACCGGCTGTGTCGTCGAAGTGGAGGTTTGCGATCCGGAAAGAGGTGCAACAGTCAGTGATTTAAAACCACTGCATCCTATTGAGAACAAAACCGCAGACAAAATATAGATTTGAAATACGATTTTGATAAAGCCCCCTTGACCCAATACTTTGCAAGGTGGACTCCACGGGTAGCCAAGTTTAAACCGAAGATGGCATCGTCTTTCTCAAATAAGATCGACTAAGGATTCAACGTGTAAATTCATTCAACAAGCGCTGTCTCACACTGAGACTTAAGGCGTTGATGAGGGCGAAGAATTTTCTTTTGATTTTAAAAATTGTGATGGATTCGAAGTTTGCCAATCAAAAAAATCTTTTTTGGTTTGACACTTCTGCAATTCTTTTTTGTAGAGTTCATTCAATTCATCATTATTCATTTGATCAGAATTTGGTGATCCAAAAAAAGCAATCTGACCCGGTCGTTTCAAAATGCTCAAACGTTCGCGAATCATAATTTTCAGGCGGCTCATCTTAACGGGCGAGGGTAAATTAAAATAAGACGATAGATCTCGACAAATTGAAGCATCCTTTAAGACGGTAAACGTTTTATTGTTTATTTTAGTAACCGTATCGAGTGCGCACGTATTGATGCTATTTACGAATCGATAAGTTTTATTTTGGTAGGAGATCTCAAAACCTTTTTCATCCCTTTGAATGTTAAGATCAGACTCATTATCTTGCTCATTTTGATTGAAGGCGACATTTTGCTTTAAACCTGTTGCCGCTTTAAAATGAAGAACATCATGCGCCGAATTGAGATCATAGGATTTTGTCGAAACCCGATTGAGTTGTGGCAATTGATTCAAGGTGCGATTGATTTCTGTAATTTCGTTAGCGGTGACTCGACCATCTGCCAGTACGGTTGCTAACGCGGCAACGACAGGCGAGGAAACAGTTTTTATTTGCTCTTCGCAACTGATGTTTGCAAATGAGAGCGCGATATTTAGGGCAATCCATAAAATCATATGTCAAAAGTTTACCACAACTCATTACACGCTCAATTGAGAGATCGACAAAAGGCCAGGTATCGCAGGAAGTCTTAAGCACTTAGATAAATGCGTCGATAAATCCTGGGTGGTCTAAAATGAAGTTCCTCATTCAAATGCCTTTTTTAGTGGGTGCGATTCTCATCGCGGGATTTGTGAGCCTTTGGCAAATGCAACTTCGTAACGAGATCAACTACCAACACTCACGTGTCGAAGCTGAGCATCAACGGGTCGAACTTGAAATCACCGAGACACTCAAGCAAACCTCATTTGCTCTTGAGCGATACGCTTCGAGAGTCGAAATTCTCGGGACCAAGAACACCGCATTTTTAAATCATGATAGCGATGCTTACTTAAGACAAATTCCGATTCTTAAGCGTATGGGAATCGTCGACAAAAACTACCGCGTGTATTGGTCCTATCCTCACGATTTTGATGCGCAAATTTTAGGTTATGACCAAAGAAAAGAGCTTGAGCGTCGCGAGGCTTTTGATTTGGCAAAAGAAACCAGATCGCCAATTTTAAGTCATATCATCGATTTGCGTTCGGGTAGCCGTGGGTTCATTATTCCGGTGGCTTTATTTCCAAACGGAAAATTTGATGGATTTGTTTACGCAACAATTAGCGTGGAAAAACTTGCATCAAGTTACCTTGCTAATCCAAATTTGCTAATCACTTTACGCACAGGCGATGAGATTATTCATCAGTCAAAGGTTTCGGACGAGATTGCGATTGAGCTGAAACAAAACCGCGATATTCGTATTGGCAAAGCCAATATCAATATCGAAATTGTTCCGACAAAAAAGTTTTTGGCGGCTGGACGTTCAAGCCTTCCCTCGAGCATTCTTTATTTTGGAATATTAGTTTCGATTTTGATATCGGCATTGACCCACAGCATGTCTCGTTCGCGTAAAACTGCCATCAACAATCTCGAATGGCGAAAGACGCTGATCAACTCGGCACATTACGGAATTATCTCTACCGACGAAAATGGAATCATTCGGACTTTTAGTCGTGCAGCAGCAGATATGTTTGGTTACGATCCCGATGATTTGATCGGCAAATCCTCACCAATGATTTTTCATAAAATTGACGAGGTCGAGGCGGTATCAAAAACTCTGAGTGTTGAACTTGGACGAAAAATCAAACCTGGCTTAGATACCTTTACCTTAAAAGCAAAGTTGACCGGAATCCCTGACGAAAACGAATGGACTTTTAAAAGAAAAGACCAAACCGAATTCCAAGGAAGTCTCTCGGTCACCGCAATTTTTAATACTTCAGGGGTGATCACCGGATATCTCGGAATCTGTCAAAATCTGACAGAACGAAAAAAAGCGGACGAAGAAATTCGTTCAACCGCTCAACGACTTCAGCGCGTGATTGAAGCCACTGAAGAAGGAATTTGGGAGCGAGAGTATGTTCCTAATGGTGAAATCACTTTTATCGATTCACAAGGAAAAATCGTCCACGGTTTTGAACCAGAAGACGATGTGAAATATGTTGATGTCATTTCTATGGTTGATTCAGATGATTTGGCAAAAGTCGGAGATCAAATCCGAATGCATGTTGAAAATAAAACTTTGGGTTTTGAGGTTGAATATCGCTTGTATCCTAAAGATGGGCTCACTCACTGGATTCGGGCACGCGGCAAAGTGATTGAGCGCCCTCAACAAAACGCCCTTTTAGTTTCAACCATTCGGGATGTGACCGCAGAAATCGAAACTCGAGACCGTTTAAAACACGCCCTTTACCAGGCCGAAGAAGCCACTCGTGCAAAATCAGAATTTTTGGCCAATATGTCTCACGAGATCAGAACTCCTCTTAATGGAGTCATTGGGATGACCGGGCTCTTGTTGGATTGTCCCCTTGGTGACACCGAAAAAGAATATGCCGAAACGGTTCGCAATTCTGCAGAAGCACTTTTAAATTTAATTAACGACATTTTGGATTTTTCAAAAATCGAGGCGCGCAAATTAGACCTTGAAAATATTGAATTTAATTTTGATCGCACGATTTCAAATATTTTATCTTTACTCGATTTTTCGGCTAAGAAAAAAGACATCAAAATTCACTTTCATCCCTCAGTCGACATCAAAACCGCCACCTTTAAAGGGGATCCAAATCGCATAGGACAAGTTCTTGCGAATTTGGTGAGCAACGCTGTGAAATTCACACCAAGTGGAGACATCACAGTGGATGTGTTTTTTGATGGCTCGCCTCAGGTAGAAAATAAAAAATGTTTACGTGTCGAGGTCAGCGATACTGGGATCGGGATGTCGACTGAGGCTCTGCGCCGAATATTTCAGCCATTTAGCCAAGCAGATAGCTCGACCACTCGTAAATTTGGTGGAACTGGCCTTGGACTCTCAATCTCCAAACACCTTTGCGAAATTATGGGTGGTGAGATTGGTGTGCGCAGTGTTGAAGGCAAAGGTTCGACCTTTTGGTTTACCCTCGTGGTCGAGACTATTGAAAAATCGAAGCAGAATGGTTTAAACGAATCCAAAGTGGTGGTTAATGATGGATCTTTAAATAAGGTCCGTGTTCTTTTGGCTGAGGACAATTCAGTCAACCAGATGATTGCCAAAAAGATGCTCGAAAAGCATGGCATCCGGGTTGATGTGGTTGCAAACGGACAAGAAGCAATCGTTGCACTGGCCCATGTTCCCTATGACTTGGTTCTGATGGATTGTCAGATGCCCGAGCTCAATGGTTACGAAGCGACCATGAAAATTCGCGAAAACAAATCCACCCCATATTCTAACATTCCAATTATTGCACTGACCGCCAACGCCATGTCGAGCGACCGAATCAAATGTCTTGAGGCGGGCATGAATGACTACGTCACCAAACCGGTAAAAGCTGATGAATTGATTGGCGCCATCAAACGCGCTTTCGATAAAACCGATAAACTCGTCGCCTGATTTTTAATCACTCGGCGTGAACGATGGTTGATGATCTCTTTGAGCCAACCAGACCTATCCTCCTAAAATGACAAACTGAGCCTTTGGCAAAATAAATTCCACTCTCTGATTGGGCATGATAATTATACGATGCCAATGGGAGTTTTCGATGAAGCATATCTCGTCATTCCAAAAGTTTACGGCTGAGGCCTGCGAAAAAGAACCGATCCATATTCCAGGGTCTGTGCAGCCCCATGGAATTTTGATTGCGCTGAGATCTTCAGATTTAACTATTCAGCAGATTAGCTCGAATGTTTTTGATCATTTGGGGATTCATCCTGATGAGCTCCTTCACCAACCTTTGTCACAGTTGATGGATCTTCATCCGGTGGAGCAGGCCACTCTTAAACTGGGCGAGCGGATGCCGCGGCTTCTTAATCCGATTCCGATTATTATCGAGGCCCATGGCCGGCGTCGGAGTTATGATGGAATCCTCCACCGCAGCGGTCGGACAATCATTTTAGAGCTCGAAAACCACATTCCCCGTAACGAAGGGTATGGGGGATTTGGCGGATTTTACGAAGCTATTCGCGAGGTCGCCACTCAACTGATGAGTGCTCACTCACTCGACGAAATTCTAACTAACGGATGTGTTGAACTTCGAAAACTCACCAGTTTTTCGCGGGTACTTGCTTATAAATTTGATGACGATTGGAATGGGGCTGTCGTAGCCGAATCGAGAGAGCCTCATATGCCCTCACTTCTTCATCATCGATTTCCGTCGACAGATATTCCAAAGCAGGCTCGAGATCTTTACACCACAAATTGGCTTCGATTGATCCCTGATGTGGACTACGTACCAAGCCCAATTGTTCCGAGTTTAAATCCCTTAACCGATAAGCCGCTAGATCTCAGTAATTCGGTTTTACGAAGCGTGTCGCCTGTTCATGTTGAGTACATGCGCAATATGGGCCAGGCCGCATCGATGTCGATTTCACTTTTAAAAGACAAAAAACTTTGGGGTTTGATTTCGTGTCATCACGAAAAATCAAATTACCTCAAATTTGATACCCGGGTGGCTGCGGAGTTTATTGGTCAAATGGTCTCGGCCCAGATCACTGCGCGTGAAGATGCCAGTGAGGAAGATAATCCCAGTCATCTTCGTATCCTTTTATCTGCCGCACTTTCTTCGCGCACCGGACTTTCGGGTGCCTTCGATATATTAAAAAAATATGGCAATCATCTGATGGGAGTTGCGGACTCAAGAGGTGTGGCGGTCTGTTCAAAAACTCAGTGCCATACCTTTGGAGTTGTTCCTCAAGCCTCTGACATTAAAGTTTTAAGAAATTTGTTAGCCAAACGAAATGATCGTTTTTTCTACACCAATGAAATCAGAAAATTTCAGGAATTCAGCAAAGAGTTTATTTCAAAGGCCGCCGGCGTAATGGCAATTCTACTTCCTAATGGGGCTCAAATTATTTGGTTTCGACCAGAGGTCATCGAGCAAATTCCTTGGAGCGGCAATCCTAATTTATCAAAAGAAAAAGATCCCGATGGTCAATTAAGACCAAGAAAATCTTTTGAAACTTGGCTTGAAAATGTCGAAGGCAAATCGCTCTCTTGGAAAGAGGCTGACATTAGCGCAGTCAAACTTTTAAACGAGGCTCTTTCAGGAATGCCTGATGAAATTGTTGATTCAGAAAAAGAAAATAGCGGAGCGTTTAGATCTGCACTGGCCCGCTCCATTGAGAATACCCATTCAACAAAGGAATCCAGAGAACCTACTGTCACCGAACATCCGAGCAATTTGCAAGAGGCTTCAGTCAATTCGCGAGCACTGCTTGATGGTTTTGCCGAGTTTTCGGTTTTGTTTTTAAGTCCAGTGGGTGAAATTCAAACTTGGACCTTAGGTGCTACTCGTCTTCTGGGATACACCACCACACAAGCAGTGGGAAAGCGGATGGATCTTTTTTTAAGCGACGATGAAATCGCAAAAGATAAACACTCCCGCATTCTTGAGTATGTTGCGGGTCACAACCGCTGCGAAGAAGAAATTTGGCTTTACCGGGCCGATCGCTCAAGTTTTTGGGGAAAAATCATGGTCGCAGCTGTCCGTGATGAAAAAGAAAGTCTTATTGGCTACTCTGTGGTGATTCAAGACGTCACCAAAGAAAAGGCTGCAGAAGAGGAGCTCCGGGCGACAAAAGTTGCAGCCGAAGCCGCAAATAGAGCAAAAACAGCATTTCTCGCTAACATCAGCCACGAGATCAGAACTCCTCTGGGAGCTGTTCTCGGTTTTGCCGAACTACTTGGGGCTACAACAATTAGCGATGAAGATCGCGCCAATTTAAGTGACCGGATCCATCGCAATGGCGAGCAGCTCACAAGTTTGATTAATGATCTTTTAGATCTCACAAAAGTTGAAGCCAATAAGCTCGATGTCGAACTTTTGGAGTTTGATCTTTCAGCCTTATTGCTGGATACCAGCGAAACACTCTCAATCAAAGCCTCGGAAAAAAGTATTCAGCTTGTATTCAAAGTCAATGGATTGGTGCCCCGATTTATCGTGAGCGATCCCACACGGCTTAGACAAATTTTGGTCAACATTATTAGTAATGCAATTAAGTTTACGCCCGAAGGTGGTAAAGTCTCGGTGTCGGTTTCACAACAAAATGTAGACCAACAAAATAAGATCCATATTCATGTGTCAGATACCGGTCGTGGGATGAGCGAAGATCAAACAAAAAATTTATTTAAACCGTTTGTCCAAGCCGATGTTTCAACCACCCGCAAATTTGGTGGCACGGGTCTTGGCCTTTTTGTTTCACGTCGACTGGCTCGACTTCTCAACGGAGATGTTTCAATCGAAGAATCAGAAATTGGCAAAGGAAGTGTATTTTTAATTTCTGTGGATGCGGGTCAACCTCAAAGCGAAAAGGTTTTTACCGCACTTGAGCCCTCCACAAAAACTGCTCCCCTTAATCTTTTGGACAACGAAGAACTCAAAAACACAAAAATATTGGTTGTTGATGATTCGCCAGACAATCGACAGCTCATCCAATTTTATTTGATGCGTGCGGGAGCCCATGTCGAAGTTGCCGAAAACGGCCGCGAAGGGATTGAAAAAGCATTTGGTGGATCTTTCGATGTGGTCTTGATGGATATCCAGATGCCGATTCTTGATGGCAACGCCGCAATGCGAGAGCTCAAATCAAGTGGGTACAAAAAACCTGTGGTCGCACTCACCGCACATGCAATGTCAGAAGAAAAAGATCATTCTCTTTCATTGGGTTTTAGTGACTATGTGACCAAACCCATTCAGCGAGATGTTTTGGTACGAACCATTCGTGAGCTGATAAAAAAAATGAATTCTCATTAAGGATCGTTAAAATGAAAAAAGTGAATGTGCTCTCGTTAAAGCCCACACAGTTTGCGGTGGGTATGCTCGAGGTCGACGAAAAAATTGCGATTGCCAAAGCGTTTTCAAAAAAAGAACGCAAAAAATATGTGGATGAAAATCCTGTTCCGGTGGTGGTCGGTCCTGATGGGGATTACTACATTGTGGATCACCATCATTTTTTATGTGTTTGCTACCATACCGATATCAAAAAAGTTCGAGTCAAAATTGTTGAGGATAAAACGAAATCAAAACTCGATTACGAAAACTTTTGGCAGTGGATGTTTAAGAGTCGTAACGCTTATCCATTTTGCCAATTTGGCGAGGGCCCACGAAAAGCACTTTATCTCCCTCGCGATATTCGTGGACTTGCCGATGATCCTTACCGCAGCCTTGCATGGTTTGTTCGTAAGGCAGGAGCATTCGAAAACAGCGATCGCAATTTTGCAGAATTTCAGTGGGCCAATTTTTTTCGAAAGCATGAACTCCTCGATCATAAGGGATTGATTGCCATGCCTGAGGCATTGATCCAAGCGGTCAAATTGGCCCAAAGTAAGGCTGCTAAAAAATTACCGGGCTATGGAAAACTAAATATTGGTTCTAAAATTGATGTTTTAAAAAAGGCAAAACGAAAAGGAAAACAGGTGATTCAAGAAATCACTTAAACACATGTTGAGTTTGCCGCTTTGATTTTTTTGGCGGCATTAAAATCGAAACCGTTTTTAAAAGTAGCTCTCGATCAATTGGTTTAACCAAGTGATTGTCAAATCCGGCGCTCAAGCAGCGTTCGCGGTCGCCCTTCATCGCATAGGCCGTCAACGCAATGATCGGCTTTCGAAATCCTTGTGATCTCAATTCGCGAACCGCTTCGAAACCATCCATCAACGGCATTTGGATATCCATTAGAACAAGATTAAAATTTGATTTTAATGCTTTTTCTATTCCTTCAATTCCATTTTCGGCGGTGTCGACAGAAGCTCCAGCAATTGTCAAAATTCGACTGACCAGGGTGCGATTGTCAGCAGCATCATCAACCAGCAAAATCTTTAAGCCCTTGAGATCATATGCCACTGGCCCATCGTTCGAAATAACGGGTGCAGAATCCACTTCGGTCTCCATTGATTGCACAAGAGGAATTGAAATCTTAAAAATACTTCCCACGCCCAATTCACTTTTATGAATTGTCAAATCGCCACCAAGAGCTTGGCAAAGTTTGCGAGATAAAGCCAAACCTAAACCTGATCCACCAAATTTTCGTGTGGTGCTCGGATCGGCTTGGGTAAATGGAGTAAACAACTTTTTTTGCTGGGTATCAGAAAGTCCAATGCCTGTATCCTTAACCAATATCTGTAACACTCCCGCAGTTCTAGATTTTTGGATAAACTGAACATAGATTTTGACGCTGCCCTTTTCGGTAAATTTAATCGCGTTACCCACCACATTGATTAAAATTTGGCGCAATCGCATTGAGTCGGTGGTCACATCGCGTGGGACGCGATCGGCAATGGTCGCCGAAAGGGTTAAGCCTTTAAATTGGGCCTGCACTGACAAAAGTGAAGTCACATCCGAGATCAGACTGCCTAAACCAAAACTGTTTTTCTCAATATCCATTTTGTCGGATTCGACTTTTGACAAATCTAGAATTTCATTGATCACTTGCGAGAGTTGATTGCCATTACGAATAATGGTTTCCACGCACTGCTTGCGGTCCTCAACGGATTGATTCTCGTCTGTCATCAGTTCGGCAAAACCAATTATCGCCCCAAGGGGCGTACGAATCTCATGAGACATATTAGCAAGAAAATTACTTTTTGAAACGTTCGCGGCTTCGGCCTGATTACGATCTTTTTCACTTTGCTTGAGCAGCCGAGTTCTTTTGACCGCGGTGCGCGCCAAAGCTTCGGCCTTTTTTTGTTCACTGAGATCGGTCAGCACCACACACAGTGCAGGCGTACCTTGTTGGTGAATGAGGCTTGCCGAGAGATAAGTGTAAAGTGCACCAGCGCTCAATAGGATTTCGCCGCGACAGGACCCACTTCGCCAAGCGCTATCTAAAAGCAATTCGGTAGCAGTGCGTGAAGATGGGTGGACATAGTCTAAAAAGCAAGAGCCCATCACATTCTCAAGCGGACTCTTCAGCATTTGTGAAAATCGACTGTTTGAGTAATTAATAAAATTACCCTTTAAAAAGGTAGAAGCTCCTTCGCTCATCTCTTCAACCAAAACGCGATAGGGATGTTCGAGTGGATTCAAAGTATAATGATGATCGCCACTTTCATCGTTCACAATCAGTCCATCGATTTGACCGTTGCGAATAGCCGACAAGGCCTCTTCTGCTTCGAGCAGCCTCAGCTTTAAGGTCTCCAGTTGTGACTTCAATCGATCCTTAGATGTCATGGCACTTCATAAACCTTTTTTGTTATATTAAGAGCGGCTAAAACACG
The DNA here is from genome assembly GCA_965199825.1 of Bdellovibrionales bacterium. Classification (GTDB taxonomy): domain Bacteria; phylum Bdellovibrionota; class Bdellovibrionia; order Bdellovibrionales; family UBA1609; genus CBDATP01. The sequence continues at coordinate 1,075,609 of OZ241329.1, forward strand.
AGCTTTATTTGAGAGGTCTCCGATCATACGTCTTAGTGGTTCGGGCAGTAGGCGCACCAATGTAGGAGCTGCAATCACATCATGGAGTTTAGCCATTTCAGGCCTTTGCAATACGTCCACAACTTCAAGTTCATAACGGCCCTCTAAATATTCTTCACAGATATCTTTGATATTAGCAAAAGCTTTGGTGGATTGAGGGCTAGGGCCAGTGACATACAAACAGAGTTTAAATTTTTGTTGCGCAGATTTTTCAATCAGCTGCTCAAATGCTTTTTGACTCTTTTTGCTGTTTTTAGATTTTGTGATTCTCATAATTCTCTTTCTTCATGGCCCGTTCCAAAATCCAAAAACTGAATTCCATTTTTGGTCATAACAAATTCGCGAACTTGTTTGGAGTGAGGCATCCCGCGCGATTTAATAATATATAATCCGCGTTTGCGTTCATAGCGGGTTTCTATTTCTCTCAAGACGATCCAGGTATCAATTAACGATGACACATTGATGTCGCTGGAAGGATGTTCAGTGCCCGCAATGAGAGAGGTGAATATACTTGTGATGTTATAAGATTTTAATACATCAAGCATACGAGTCAAAATCGAAATCACCTCGAGACTTGTGCCTTGAGGGATTAAGCTTGTTAACGGATCAACAACGACAACCGTAGGTTTAAATTTTCGAATAATTTTTTGAATTTGAACAAGGTGCATCTCAAGCCCATAAAAGGCGGGCCGAGTGGCCATAAATACAAGGCTACCATCGTCCACATATTTTTTGAGTTTGATATTGGGGGAGGACATGTTGCGCATCATGTAGCTTGGCGACTCTTCAAAAGAAATATAGATGCATCGTTCACCATGCTCGCAGGCCTTGCTCACAAAGCTTGTGGCAAAGCTCGTTTTTCCGGTACCTGCGGTCCCCGAGAACAAAACACTACTGCTTTTAAAAAAGCCTTTGCCATCAAGTAATTCATCGAGCTTTTCTACGCCTGAGGAAATGCGCTTGTTCGAAGCGGTATGGTTAAGTCCAAGTGATGTCAGCGGTAAAACAGAAATCCCATCTTCATCAATCAAAAATGGATATTCGTTTGTGCCATGGACTGAGCCCCGGTATTTCACAATTCTCAGCCGTCGTGTTGACAACTGCTCAGTCACACGGTGATCAAGAAGGATCACGCAGTCAGAAACATACTCTTCTAAACCATTTCGAGTGAGCGTGCCGCTGCCACGTTCACCGGTGATGATTGCGGTAACCCCTTTTTGTTTAAGCCATTTAAAGAGGCGCCGAATTTCTGAGCGCAAAATCGCATGATTTTGGATTCCGTCAAATAAAACTTCAATCGTATCAATCACAACTCGCTTAGCACCGATGGAATCGATAGCGTGGTTCAAACGAATAAATAATCCCTCAAGTTCAAACTCACCCGCTTCAACAATTTCACTTCGATCAAGAAAGATATGTTCGATCAGTATCTTTTTTTGCTTCTGAAGCTTTTTTAAATCAAAGTTGAGCGAGGTGACATTTTGATTGAGATCATCTTCGGACTCTTCAAACGACATAAACACACCGGGCTCATCGTATTTAGCCGCACCGGCCACCAAAAATTCCATCGCAAATAGGGTCTTGCCGCAGCCAGCGCTTCCACAAATTAAAGTTGGGCGGCCGGTCGGAAGCCCTCCGCCGGTAACTTCATCAAGACCTGTGATTCCGGTAGGAGTCTTCGGTAAGCTCGACAAAGAATTGGTTTTAGGCATCCATCCTCATTTCAATTTGTAAATCATCTATGTCCTCGTAAATTACGCGTGGCCCATACGCAATGCACGACATTTCGCCGCTTGTGACCTGCTGGATCTCAAGCTACATTGCTTCCTATGGTACAAATTTTAAAGAGCGATCAAAGAGGCGTTTCTAATTTGGGTTGGTTGAACTCACGCCATTCCTTTTCATTTGGGGGTTACTATGACCCTCGCCACGTCGGTTGTAGCGTGCTCAGAGTGATCAACGAGGATATTATAGATGGCGGTAAGGGCTTTGGAACCCATCCTCACAGGGATATGGAGATCTTGTCGTTTGTGATCGACGGCGCCTTAGAGCATCGTGATTCTGAGGGCAACCGCACCGTTATTAGACCTGGCGAAATTCAGAGGATGAGTGCAGGTACAGGCATTGAGCATTCAGAAATCAATGCGTTCAAAGATCAAAAAACCCATTTTTTACAGATCTGGGTCCTGCCCGATGGTGACGACTATAAGCCGTCTTATGCCCAAATGAATTTTACGGCACAATTTGAAAACAGTAATTTTGTTTTGCTCGCTTCTAAAGAAGGTCGAGAAAAATCTATCACCATTAATCAAAATATCGACATCTTTTTGGGCCGCTCCGAGGAGCCTACAAAAGTTAGACACATCATTCGCTCGGGCCGTAGCGTTTGGATTCAAATTGTAAAAGGTGAAGTCACCACGCTGGATCAATCACTTAGCGTAGGTGACGGCGTCGCGATTGCCCATCATGATGAAATTCATCTTGATGTTGCTAAACACTCCGAGTTTATTTTGTTCGATATGCCGATCTAAAAAAGTTGGCACAGCCCCTGCAAATTCTTTTCGGTGTCCATTCGTAATCATTGGAGGATTTCGTGAAGAACGCGCTATTTGTATTGAGTCTCTCAGGTCTAATAATCTCTTGTAGCAAAGGCGGAAGTACTTTTTCTTCGCCGGTACATTCCAAAAATATTGAGTCCGAATCGGTATCAGTCCCGGTAACAGAGCCCAAAAATCAAACAGCCGAGGCAATCCGCCAATGGCAAAAAGGAATCTGCGACGGCAAAGCAGTTTTTAATTTTTTTGATGCTCTTAAACTTGGTGTGTTTTCGGATTTAGAAGTTGAAGCCATTAAAGATTGCAATCCACCCTTTTTAACTCAGCCTCCTTCAGAACTGACTCGCGTTCAAAATTTTGCGCGTCGATTGGCTCGCCGCGAAGAATACACCGTAGCCACAATCGAGACTATTACCCCAGGTCAAATGCGTTTGGCCCAAGGGATTCTTGCCGACAAAGATTTCTTAAACATCGTCGATGAAACCGGAGCAACTCCCTTGATAGCTTTAGTTAAAGCTAATGAGGTCGATTTGATTCAATTCGTTTTAGAAACTAAACTGTTAGTTTCACAACTCGTAATTCCCGATAGCTTTGGACGTATTCCATTTCATTACGCGCAATCAAAAAATGCGGCTATGATTTTTTGGAATGTCTCTTCATCACTTAAATGGTTTCAAACCAAAGATGATCAAGGCCAAAATGCGTTTTTGTTTATGGCCCAAAATGTAAATGCGATTGAAGCATTCAGATATTTGACAAAACAGGTTTGTGATGGACGATTCAAAAGAATCAAAAATCAGTTGATGGGATACTCTAATTTTAGAAATGCTTTAGATAATAAAAACCAATCCGCCTTACACAAAGCGGTCCTTTCTGGAAATACTCAAGCCCTCCAACTTCTGACCTCGTGTAAGGGAGTTGACTATGATCAACAAGATATTCATGGTCGAACCGCTCTTCACTATGCAGCAGCAATAGTAGACCCCAAGTCAACAGCCGCCGTTTTGTTACTCAACCACCCCTTTGAAATCGATATGTCCTTGGTTGATGAGAGTGGATTTACAAGCCTGCATTATGCAACAGTTTGTCATAATCCAGTTGCGGCGAAATCATTATTTCAGGCCGGGGCAAAGCCTGCCGTCTCATTTAATCATCCTGTAGATCGAAGTAAACGTTCAGTGGATTGCCCTAATTTTCAAGACGCTCAGTGAGACACCGAAGCGCGCAGCTCGCTGTAGCGCTGATGAATGTTGATGTAAAAAGATTGATTTTGGGATGCGAGTAAGCCAACGATATTGTAGATCACAAAGTAGACCGAAAGCGCGCACACCACTTTGAGCGCTTTTGGTTTAGTAAAAATAAATTTTGTTAAATTCATATAAGTCATCGGCATGATCAACATCAGATGCCAATTGGAAAAAACAATTGGAGTAATCGCCGACGCTAGAAACGCCGAAATCAACGAGGCAACCAAAAAATTATCCAAAAATGTGGGCATCAAATATCGAGGTGATTTTTTAAGCTGAAGAGCCCACCATACAAATGCGGCGACACTTAAGATCAGAGTGAGCCCACCCACAACGTAGCGTACGATTAAAAATAAGTATGTCGATATGAATCGCAGCGTAGGGTTTTGAACCCAGTCAAAATCAACCGCATTAAAAATATAACTCGGAAACAGTGCTGAAGAAAATCGAAACCAATAAATCAGACCTTTAAGTAAAGGGTAGACTTCAACTAAGCCGCGAAAATAAAAAAATTGTTTATCTGCGCCGTCCAATACGGGTGCAAGATTTTGATTTGACCTCAATGCCAAAAAATAAGGAATCATCGACAAGACACACAGGACACTCGATGTTACCACAGCAAACCAGTTGAGTTTAATTTGTTTGCGCAAGAAGAGATAGCCGCTAGTAAAAATCAAAACTATAAAGGATTGATGAATCTGCAGCGCAATCCCAATCGAGAGCATATGCCAAAACGTCATCCAAAAAGATTTTCGCTCATTCATCTCAACCGCCGTATAAAAATGCAGAGCCGAGATAAAAAATAAATAACTGGGATTCCATAAAAAAGTATTCGACGCTCGCCACGGTGTGAGCCAAACCAAACAAACAAATCCAAAACGCTCAAGCTCGCTCATTTGGTCTTTTAAGGCTTTATAAAATAAAAATAACCCGGCGAGGTGAAGTCCCGACAAAACAAGTTCGTATGACCACGGCGACTCCCACACCATCAAAGGAAGTCCGACTAGCGCTGTGGTTAAGCTGCCAGGATTCGAGCCGCCTCCGGTGACCAAGTTTCCGAAGTGTGTCCATTTTCCGTAGAGCGCCAACCGGATCCCTTTTTCGAGCAGCTGCATTTGATCTGGAAGTGCGATGTGAGTTGCAGCCCAAAGCAAGCCTTGTAAAAAACCAACGATGATCACGATCCAAAAAATTGATTTTTTTTGCATCAGCCATCCTGGTCAAAAAATCCAAACCTGTCAATTCGTTGACTTTTATGTTTGAAAGGAAAATGGTTTAGCAATGATTTTAGTCATTCTTAGCTTTTTACAAATGAGTTTTGCGTGGACCGATCTGGGTCACGAAGTTGTGGGCGAAATCGCCGAACAAAATTTATCACCCACCGCCAAAAATTTTGTTCGCGGTGTTTTGGGTATTGAACCCCTTGCGGTTGCGGCGACTTGGCCAGATCATGTGCGCCTCGATTCTCGTTTTAAAGATTTTGCGCCCTTTCACTATTGTGATGTTCCTCAAGGCAGTGCGCTTGAAACAATCACCGCACGAACTCCAAAAAATTGTTTTGGTGTGATCACAAATGCAATCAAAATGCTCAAAGAAAAATCGGTCAATCGCGAAGCCAAAATGATTGCACTCAGATATCTGATCCATGTTGTGGGGGATGTGCATCAGCCTTTACATATTGGTAACGGAACCGACCTTGGTGCAAACACGTGCGAGATTCATTGGCGTAAAGGATCTCACGCTCAGTTGATCACCGAAAACTTGCATCTGTTTTGGGATCTCACCATGGTTGAGCAAGTGGGTCTGACGATCGCCAAACCCGCACATGGCCTTATCTCTTACAAAGACTATGCATCCGCGCTCAAGCGCGAGCAAAAAAGTCTGTTCGAATCAAAGACGGCGTCCACCCCAATTATCGATTGGCTGCATGAGTCGCAAAATCTTCGCGACCGACTTTATCCTTTACCCAAAAATCACTCCTATTGTTCATCGCCTCACAAAAAAATCCCGACACTTGATGACGAGTACGTTCGTCAATTTTCTCAACTGCTCGAAGAGCAATTGGTAAAAGCGGGTTTGCGATTAGCATTTGTTTTAAATGAATTGGCCCAAACCTCGCCGACTGTTGATGACAATCAGGAGCAATCTATTTTGCAATCCGTTGTGAAAGGCTTCAGTGCCGAGTAGAGATTGACATGATTTATGTTTACGACGACAACCATCAAGAGGGACTTCATGAAAAAATTAATTTTTAGTATTCTTGTGCTTTGTCATTCAACAAGCTTTGCGTTTCTCCAATTTAACAACATCAGCGACGACGATTTTAAAAGTGTATCAAAAGAATTCACCGCCAATTTTTCGCACTTGTCAGTTTCGGGTGCGAACACACTTGGAAGTATTTTTGGCTTTGAAGTGGGGTTGATCGGTGGGATCACATCCACTCCGGATACAAAACGGATTGTCCAAAGCTCAGGTGGATCTTCAATTGGTGAAATTCCGAACGGAGTTCTTTACGGTGCTTTGACCATTCCGATGGGAGTAACCTTCGAAGCCAACCTGATGCCGAGCATTGAGGTGGCTGGAGTACGATCGAATGTTTTTAGTGGCGCGGTCAAATGGACTTTGACCGAGACCTTGTTGCCTTACGTCCCTTTGTCGCTCGCGGCGAAATTCGCATACACCCATTCCTCATTGGATGGCGATACGGTTGTAAACGGAAATCAAACCTCGCTGCATTTTACTGATGACGCTACCAATTTAAGTTTACTCGCCAGCAAAGATTTATTTTTTGTTGAGCCTTATGTGAGCGTGGGTTTGGTGAGCGCACATACAAATCTCAAAACTGATTACGGTTCGGTTTTTATTAACGGATCAAACTCAAACTCGGCCAATATTGCTGGCACCGCAGTTTTGTTGGGTGGAGAGTTTAAATTTATTCTTTTTAAAATGGGTTTAGAGTACGGCAATATTTTGGGTGCAAGTCGATACAATTTAAAACTCGCATTTAAATTTTAAATAATGCCGCTCGAGCGTGTTCTCCCTACCCGAAGCTTAAAAGCTTTAGACGGTTTAAATTTTTTAGTTTCTGAATTGAGCGTGGGCTTAGGACCCTTTATGAGCAGCTATCTTTTGGTTGTTCATCATTGGTCGCAAGGAGAAATCGGGATTGCTTTATCCGCAGCCGGAATCTCGACAATTATCCTACAAGCTCCAGCTGGGTCATTGATCGATAACGCAAAAAATAAAGTTCATCTTCTGATGTTGGCCGCACTTGTTATGGGTGGCGCCACGTTTTGTGTTGCGGTCTCAACCTCATTTGCGATGGTTTTGTTTGCTCAAGTGTTGTTTGGTGCGGCAGGAAGTATTCTTGGGCCCACAATCAATGCGGTAAGCCTCGGACTGGTCGGGCCACATCACTTTCCAAAACGTGTGGGACGCAACGAAGCCTTCTCTCATGTGGGAGCTCTCGGATGGACTCTTGTGTCGGGCGGAATCGCACAATACTATTCTCCCGTCGGTATCTATTGGCTCTCGATTGTGACCGCAATTGTTACGGTCGTAGTAATTCGGTTTATAAAAAATGATGACATCAGTAATAAATTAGCGCGTGAAGCTCCAGAAAATGACGAAGAGGTCATCAAGGTGAGCTACCTCGAACTATTAAAAGATCGACGGGTTTTACTGCTCGCAGGAACTTTTTGTTTATTTCATTTTGCCAATGCGCCAATGCTTCCATTGGTCGGTCAATATTTGAGTCAAATAGATCATGAGTCTTGGGCACTTTATCAATCGTGGTGCATTGTGCTTTCGCAAGTGGTGATGATCCCTGTTGCGATCATCTGCGGTAAATTCGCCCATCAGTTGGGCGGTCGAGCTTTGATGCTCGTGGGCTGCACCATCTTACCCCTCAGAGGACTTTTGTTTACTCTATCGGTCAATCCAAAATTTATTTTGGCGGTCCAAAGCCTTGATGGAATCGCAATGGGCATCTATGGAGTGGTTGCAATCCTGATGATTCGAAACTTGAGTCAGGGCACAGGTCGGTTCAACGCAATAGTTGGTTTACTGACCACCGCGATTAGCCTTGGAGCAGCATCAAGCAATGTGTGTGCAGGTTTTATTGCCCAGCACTTTAGCTTCAATGCCGCCATGGTGTTTTTATCTGCAGCCGCTGCTATGGCGTTAGGGCTTCTTTTTCTCTATTCTGATCCGCCATCGAAGGTGCCTGCGTAATAGGAGCAGCTTCTATTAAGATGTTAAGCAATTTATCAAGCAACGATAAGTTAAATGCTTCAATGTCACCAGGCGCGATATCTCTGAGGTTGTTGGTATCGGCTGCACCCTGCACAGCTAAAATAAACTGGGCCACAAACCCGTTAATTTCATCGTCAGTTCTCAAGTGTTGAACATATTTTTTCCAAATAATATTTCGAATATAATCAAAATCTAAACTTTCTTGTCCCGAATGAGTCATGGGAGCGGGATTGCGAAAATCCCATCGCAAACAATTGATGTTGTTGGCTCCATAAACCTCAGAACATGATTCAGCCCAAGTCGCGGCATCACCAACAATAAGCAATGCAATGACATCCGAGAATAAATTGGAAGCTGCGTAGAGAAATTCCTGTTGGTGAGATTCAAAAAATTGTTTTTGAGATAATCCTAAACTCTTTTGTTGCTTCAAAATCGATAGCTTCTTGGTGGTAAACTCAAGCTCTCTTAAGACCTTTTTTTGGGTCTCGAGCTCAAGGAGATCGGAAGTGAGTTTATGTTCTTTTTTATGAATCTTAGCTTCAGGCTCAAGAAAAGCAAAAATACGGGTATGGGAAAATATCGCAGCACCCAAAGCCCGGGCATAAACCCAGCTCTGAGTTGTAGGACTTAAACTCAATAATGATTCAGGTAATCGCATTAAATTTTGCCGAGGTGAGTAGGATGCAAAATCAATATCATTCAAAAACTCCCATCGCACATCACAGTTTTCCATTTCACACACGTGGTCTAAGAGACTATTGACCTGTGTGACGGTCGCATTCAATCTTTCGAAGCGTTCGGCATGTGGGTAAGCAGGGTTTAACGAGACCAAGCAGGCATCCGAGGCTGCAAAGCTCATTGTGGGAATTAACCAAAATAAAACAATCATTGTCTTCAAAATCGCTCCTCATTCATGGGTGAACATTCGGAGCTACACTGTTTTATTTCATGGATCAAAAAAAAGTAGGAAGAAATCGTAATAAGTCCTGGATTAGGTCCAGTATGCGGGGGTCTCGATTTTAGATTCTATAAATTATTTTTTGGCAGGGGAAAAAGAAGGCCGGTATGAAACCGGCCTTAAGAAATTAGTTTTGAGCAGGAGCTACGTTTGAATCTTCAACAGCAGCTGAAAGAATCGAAACAAGGTTAGCAATTTTTGGCTCTTGGTCCATCAATCGCGCTTGCTCTTCAGCAGGTAATTCAAGAAATGCATTGATGCCTTCTGGAGTTAAATACTGATCAGTTGCTTTTGCTGCGTGTACATCTGGAAATGCAAAGTGTTTTACCAAACCAGCAAGAGTGAATGCCACACCAAAACCTGTAAATGCTTTAGGTAAACCAAAGCTTTCTTTAACAAAATAAGGAGCAACAATACGTGTTGAAACACCCAAATTTTTGATCATAACTGGGGTGAATTTTTCAAACATTACAACAACAGCTTTTCCAATAAAAGTACCAGCGACCATGTAGAAAGCAGTGTCAGCCACTTTAAATAGATCTCGTCCCGAACGGTTGCGAGCGTTTAATACTCCAATACGATCAAGAGCAGAAGCAGTCGTTACAGGAACACCTTTAACGATGAATGCTGGTGATTTGAATGCAAAATTGTCGGGGTTGCCGATGGTTGCTTGAGCGGTAGCAGTTACTGCACCTGTAGTTAATACTGCAGTTGCGAGTACAAGAAGAGCACGTTTCATTAAATCCTCCGTTAGTTATTTTTATAAAGACACCCCTAAGGCGCTACCATGGGGCGCTTGAACCCTCAACCCATTTAATTTTAAGTCCTGAAATGGGAATATTTTTGATTGTTAATTGGGCAACTTTGGCGCGAGAAGGAATACTTTGGTTCTCAAGAATTTGAAGTGTGTCCAAGCGCGTAAGAACTGAGTAAACTTAAATTATTTAATATGTGTTACATTTTACTTAAAACAGACCAATTGATATTTTTTTAAAAATCGCAAAATCGAATCGATTTTACTCTGATGTTCTTGAATGAATGTACATGGATTGAATCGCAACTCTTCCGGGTCCGGTAAACCGATTCGTCACTAAGTTAAAAGAGCCAAGAAATCCAGTAGCAAGATTTTGGGCATTGGTTTCCATCCGTACGCTCGTATCTTTATAAAGCCATCCTCCGGGCTCGACTTCAATTTGCTCGCCTGGGGCAAGAATTTTTTCGAACACATTCCCATAACCATGAAGCCATAATATTCCCTCACCCTGATTACCGTGAAATTTATCAATAAAAAAACCTGTACCGCCAAATAGCATATTAGAAATTCCGCGGACTCGCTCAAAGCTATATCCAATATTGCTTGTTGCAGCCAAAAACTGATGCTCTCTAACATGAATTTCTTCGCCGGCTTTTATATGCAAAGCGAATATATGTCCGGCACCGTCTCGACTAAAAGAAATTTGTCCCGGTCCTTTAGCTTCGGTCACAAATATTTGTATCCCCGCAAATACCCGTTTGATCGCGCCCTTCATTCTTTGGATGCCGATTTTAACATCAGGGTGCTTCCACAACAGAATGTGGTGCTCAAAATATACTGACTGATTATTGCTTTTGAGTTCAATGGTTAGTGCAGGAACAAGCTCACCTTCGACATGGTATGTGTAACCAGCAAAAGATTGGTCGACTGCGGATGTGGGCAAGAGTTTTGGCCGTTCGAATAAAGGTGCACAGGGATCAGACATTGCAATCGCTAAGGTTGGAATGAAGGCCACAATTATTTTTACTAAAATAGACACGCGAACCTCTTAGGAGAGCTTGGTTGATTTTGTAAACCTCTTCATAACGGGATGTGCAAAAGCTCTTCAACATTTATTTTGTTTAGTATTCCAGATAAGCTTGGACTTTTTTAATTGGACAAGTTTTTAAAAAAAATGGCGGAGGAGGCCGGATTCGAACCGGCGGTACCGGTTACCCAGTACGACAGTTTAGCAAACTGTTGGTTTCAGCCACTCACCCACTCCTCCGGAGCTCTTCTTTTTTGGCTGAAGGCGCAGACTGCCAAAGCCCAGCCTTAAAATCAAGGAAGCTTATTGAGCCAGAGGTCAGTTGTTAGGGCCGCTCCAAAACGAGTCTCACAAAAGCTAAACGTAATTTTGGGGAAACAATTCGCGCTCAACACATTCGATCACGGTGTGAATCAGTTTGATGTGGATCTCTTGGATCCGATCGGAGGTTTGGGCGGGCACGACAATCGAGAGGTCGGCCATCTTTGCTAAGGCTCCACCGTCGCGTCCGAGCAATGCAATGGTCTGCATTCCCTTTGCTCGCGCGACCTCGAAGGCATTGATGACATTCTTGGAGTTGCCACTTGTTGAGAGTCCAAGAAGCAAGTCTCCTTTGCGACCGAGGGCATCGACCTGTCGTGAAAAGATATATTCAAAACCGTAGTCATTGCTCACGCAAGTGACGTGCGAGGAATCGCCCAATGCGAGGGCCGCAAGTGGACGCCGATCTTTTTGGTAACGACCGGTTAATTCTTCTGCAAAGTGCATGGCGTCACAGTGAGAGCCGCCGTTGCCACACGAGAATACAGTTCCGCCGTTTTTGTATAAGTTGAGCAATGACGTTGAGAAGTGCTCACATCGCTGCATCAGATCCGAATCATCCAAAAATTTGGTCAACGTTTCACGGGCGTCGATTAATGACTGCCGCCATATATTTTTCATAGCTATCAACGTACAAGTGCACCGATTGCTTGTCTAGCGGGCGAAGATCCTTGATTTCTGGGCTTATCTTCAATACAAGCAAAAGCTCTGCGCGCTCGTAGCTCAGCTGGATAGAGTACTTGACTACGAATCAAGTGGTCGGAGGTTCGAATCCTTCCGGGCGCGCCAATTCAAGCACATTCTTTAATTTCAAAATTCGTTCTGGTGTTACCGCTTTTAATGGAAGAACGGCGTCATCATAAATTAATCTTATTAAAAAAAGACTAAGGCTAATACCAATTATTAAAGCCTTACTGGGGTGAGGATAATAAGTATGAAATATGCCTCTTGCTTCAAATACCAAAAGGCTTCCACAGATTCCGAGAGCGATTTTAGATTTTAGATATTTGACCTTAGAATGCGTGCCTACAATTTCTTTTGCAGATGTAAAACTCGAACTCATTTCAAGTGTTGAGAGTCGTGAAATAAAATTAAGCCAAAGATATTCGTCGTCGCGAGTCTGCAGCGTCATGAAAATATGTGTCATTAGCATTTGAATTTTTTGAAGAGTTTGGTCTTCAAGGAAATCCTCACGCAAAACGTTGTACGCTTGCAAAAGGTTAATGGTAGAAAATAATATTTGGTTTTTATAAAAATGATCGAAATTATTTTTCTTCAATTCTTGAGCTAAAATTAAATTACTTAAAAGACGTTTTAGATGGGGACTTGCTTTTTCAGAAAAAGAACTTTCGATAAGCTGAACTTCGTTTGGCCTTTTGGTTAAGATTGTATCGCGTATCAGGTCATCTTCATCTTGGTCGGCTGAGATGAAATATCCATTGTCACCGAGCACGTCGACCACTGCGTAAGCGTCTTGAATATGATTTGATTCTCTAACAAACGAACTTATTATTTTTGCCGCTTCCGAAATCTCAATTTTTTTGTGGCCGTTGCTTAAAGGTTTGTCAAACTTCACAAAGGTTTGTGACCAACTCATAACTAAACTAATCTTAATTAAATAAGTTAACATATTTAGTTAACTGCAGAATTTTAAGTTCGTTTGCAATCTCAAACTGAGGCGCTGAAGCTTTCGACACTATTGAGCACTTCAACACCAATCTTTCGATATCTCAAATTAAAACGGTTTATAACTTTGTAAGTATCTATAATGATGAGGGTATCCAAAATGTGCTGTTGTGATTCATGGCTAAAATATTGAAGATAAAAAGGCATGAAAGCATTAACACTGAACGGTTTATTCTTCGCCTTAGCACTTCAACTCGTCGGCTGTTCGAGTCAGTTTCAGACTGTTAAGCTGAATGCTTCGGCATTGAGCCAATCTTCGGTAAGCTCGTGCATTCCAAATTCACAAGTGATCTGTGCAATACCTCATGCGACAGCAATTCAACATTGCAATAGCAAAGGCCAGTTGGAAACTTGTAATGTTCAGGTTTGTTTTCCTGGTTATGACTTGAAAAATAATTCATGTGGATTGAGTGTACCAACGGCTTCACCAAATCCAGCAACTTCAAATTCACCAAGCGTTTCAACTCCACCCGTATCATCGTCTCCCGTATCAGCAGCACCTTCTTCAGACGCATCCACTTCAACTCCACCCGTTTTAACAACACCGGTATCGACACCGCCTCCTGCACCGCAATTGGTATGTTCGCCAAACTCAACTCAATCCTGCGCAGTCGGTGCCTCAATCGGAACTCAATCGTGCAATGCTGACGGTTCGGTCTTGAATGCCTGCGGAAATTTTAGTTCATGTGTTCCGGGTTATGAGATGAAAAATCAAAATTGTGTTTTGTCACAACCCTTGGTTGCTGACGGCCAACATTTAGTTGTGATGCAATATGAAACTTGGTTTGGACCCAACGGTGCACAAACTTTTACAGACGTGGCTGCAATGCCCACTTTGACTTCGTCGAGCATGCAGGCTGCTGGACTTGCGGGTTATGACAGTGCTGATCCCGCAATCATCGCTCAACACGCAAAATGGCTTCAAGCTATGCAAGTCGATGCGGTTCAAATTGATCTTACTAACGGTGGCGCTTGCACTTTTAACGATGACATAAACACTTTTTGTGGTGGAAATGCGGACCGCAAAACTGGATTTTTGTCGATCAAAAATAATTTTACTAATCTTTATAACGCTTATTCACAAATGGGAATTCCACTTAAAATCATTCCACTTATGGATGGACAAGATGACGATTTGTTTACGCTTGATACAGACGGAAAAACTGCTTTCGAGAAAATGATGCGAAAAATTCTTGATCTTTCGACTTACTACCGCAATCAAACGGTTTATTTCCAAGGGCGCCCTTTAGTTTCAATTTACCTTGGCACTCCAGCAAGAACTGATCTTTTGCCAAAGATGCAGCAAATCTTGAATGATACTCAAATCGGAAATGTTCTGACCATCCGTTACGTGTCAGGTGATTTAGAAAGCCAGCCTTCACAGTGGACCAATTCAAAAGGCGTTGCTGGACTTCGTGAAACCAATCTGTGGTCATGGGTAGATCGCTTAAATTTTGGGGCTGGATTTATTCCATCTTACTCAAGAAACGGCGGAGCTCCTGAGAGTTTCACGGTAACTTCGGCAACAATGGGTTTTGACGGTTGGGGAAATTTCGCTACTCACCAATATGCAAACGGTGTGAGCTTAAGAGGAAACGGCGAAAATCTTCGCTTATCCTTTGAATACGCAAAATCAGTGTCGCCCACATTTTTGATTATTGATCAATTCAATGAGTACAAGCAGCAAGATCAAGGTTGGGATGCCAACACCACAAATGATCTTGAACCCACAAATCTTTGGGGCAATGGCCCAATGCAATTGGCAACTCAGCTCATTGCTGATTACAAAGCGCATCTTCAGTCACCCGGAGTAGCTTTTGTGATACCTGGCTTTTTTCAGGTTCCAAATAACGGAGCGATTTACAACTCAAATGGTTTTGCCTCATACTGCTCATTCGGAAGTTGGGATGATTATTCTCGTTCAGGTGGAGCAGAAGATCGTAGCAACGTTCTTACAGTTTCAAACGTTCCCACCGACATGCATTACGACGGCACATGTTCGGTTCCCTAATTTAAAAGCGAATCGCATTTCTCGTATTTTAAAACTTTTGCGATTTCGCTTTCGAGCTCTTCGTTGGTTTCACCCAAAATTGCGAGAGCGGCTCGGCTAAATGTGGATGAGGGCAGCTCCATCAATAACTCTCTTGCATGCTGAAGCTGAGAGAGTCTCTCTTGATAAATCTTAAGATGAATTTTTGCGACAACCAAAAGATTTGGCCGCATTTCCCATTGGGTATTAAAAAATCGAAAGTCGGGACCTGCTCCGGGAAATCGAACCCCAACCGCCTCAAGAAATGAATCCGAATTTAAAAGAGTAGAGCGAATATTTTGCTCCGCAGTGAGCTCTTTAATTTGGGCAGACCGTCTGGGTGAAAATAAAGCGAATTCATTGAGGAACTGTTCGCGGAACTCATCGGTAAATGAAGTCATCAATTGGTGAGAGACTGCGCCGGTGGCGAGTCGTTGATAGATTTCAACAGCATCAAAATTTAAAAACAAATCAACTGCATACTGAATAAAAAAATAATCAAAATGAGTGGTGCGAAACAATTTGTTTTGAAGTTGAAAAATGCGATCGCCAAACACTTCGGAATAATTCCAATTTACCCAGGGACTTTCAGTCACCAATTTCATCATTATATGAGACTGTTCTTTTAACTTTGATCTCCATTCGTACTGGATTTTGGTTGATCCTTTACGATCAACTTTTTCAAATTCTTTGAGTGACTGCTCATAAGTTGTGACCAGTCCCAGGTGTTCGGGATGGGCCTTGGCCCAGTCTTCAAAAATATCGAGGTGTTCCCAATTCAAGTGATCAAAGTGCAGATCTGGCTTTTGGGTGAACAGATGAGTTTTAAATTCCGAAAGCCTAAGTTCACGCAATGAAGTGATAAAATTGATTTCGGCTTGTGAGGGCAAAAGAGCAAAGAACACAAATATCGCATTCAACACAAAAATCCTTTTCGTGTTTGTTGTTAATTAATTATGAAGGTTTCGCGACATTTTGTCAAATTGGTAAGGTCGGGTCTTGAAAGCCCCGGGCAAAGGCCTGGGGCTATATAAATCGGACAGGTTTGTAAATTAATTTTGATTATCGACGGTGGTGCCTTCGAGATGATCTTTAGCCCAGAGTACAGCAACTTTATTGGCAATGCTGACCGTTTGATTTACAAATTGGCTACTGCGAAACGCTGAAAAATTAATCGCAGAAGATTCGCCAAAGGCTTCGGGAGTTAATTTTAAACCATCTTCGGTATTTTGATATTTACCGTAAACGTAGATGGCTTCTGAAGAAGTAGCAAAGCTGTAAAAAACTTGGATAATGTAGCGGTCTTGAGTGTCACCGTCTAAGGCAAGATAACGCACAACAAATTTATCGAATCTGCTTAAAAATAATTGATCACCGTCACTCAGATTTGAATTGTAGGTTTGCATGACATCAGTTTCGGTGCCGTTATTGGTGCGCAATTTAATTTCGCCCATGTCTGTAACCAATGAGCATTCGATCATTTTAGATTTGGGTGAAAAGCAGATTTTGTCGCCTTCAGCCCATTTTTCGGGGGTCGTTTCGAGATGGAATTTTCCATCTTTTTTAACATATTCTGAACCGAACGCGGACATACTGAGTCCCATAAGAAGGCCGATGATTACTGAGCGCATAATTTCTCCATTCAATTGTTTTTAAAGAAAAACGGTTTATGCCAATCTTGTCCCACAAAAGAATTTTTTATTCACGCGCATTTTAGGAATTTCATTCTGAAGTGGAACAATGATAAGAAATTCCATGCTTAACATTATTTTTTTCTCAGGAATTTTATTCGCTCAACCCATTAACAATCTTCAAACTTGTCTTATGACAGAGGCTCGCATCTACGTTGAGGCTCCTGCTGTCACCGGGCGTATGAAAGAAAGTCTCGATGTTGACCGCGCCTATGATGCCATCGTTAATAATCAGCATCAGTTTTGCACTGAACAAGCGATGACGCTCACGGGGAAAAATACACAATCTCAAATGGTGGCAGAAATTTGCCATGCGATTGAGATGACGTTATTAAAATTTTTAAATCATCAACAGGTCGACGCACTTTTTAGTGACTCCGAAGCCTGTCGGAGGCTTCGGTTATGATTTTTGCACTCTGCTTGTGGCTTCAATTTGCATCAGCCCAACCTCAAATGGGTATTGTTGGTGATAGCGGTTCAACAGGTGTGGCCACAAACCCAAGACTCTCGACCGAATTGACCAGCCTTCTTGGCCTGGGTTACAAAAGTTTTTTAGAATTAGATGTTCCTGACGAACTACCTTCGTACGCAAGTTTTACCTCACCCGAAGAATTTAACCTCACCAATCCCATCAAACCTTTGCGTCGAGTTTTTTATAGCGAACAAGAGGTCAAAGACGGATCAAAGTTTGATCTGTATCAACATTCATTAGTCGCTCGTAAAGTGGATATCGAAGAGTACAGTTGGGGCTATCTTGTGGGGCGAAAGCTCAAATTTGAACCGCAAGATATCGTGATGGCTTCTGAAGATGGAAAGCGCATCGAAACCATCAGCGCTCAATTTGGTCGTCTGAGTGAGGTGAGTCCCGATTTTTTACCTTCGGTGATTTTTGTGTCCTACTCAGCCAATGACATTTGTCATGAGGACAATTTAACCAAACCGCTTGATCAACTCAAATCCGAATATGCCCAATCTTTGGTGAAACAATTTGATCAGATCGAACAACAGTACAAATTCGATCCCAATAACGGAACAACCATTTATCTCTTGGCCCCTTTGCCATTTACTCAGATCCTGACAAGCCCCTCAATCAATCAAAAGCAAATTCCATTTCATGGTGGACGGGTGACCTGTGGCGATTTGCGAGAAGATCGGGTTCATCGCAAAGTTTTTGGTAAAGATTTGGCCGACGCCCTAAAAGGGGAATGCCCTTTGATCTTAAAAACCAAACCCTCGGATCAGGCGCGGATTGAAAAGTTGAGGTCAATTTATCAGACTTTGCTTGATGCTCAGGTTGAAGCATTAAGGACGATTGCGCCCACGAACGGATTTAAATTTGAGTATATTCCAGAAATTTCGTCTATCGAAATGGACGCCGACGATGTTGTGAATGATTGCTTTCACCCATCTCTTTCTGGGCACACCAAGATTGCGCGCTCGATTCTTAAACATATTGGTCACTGACAAGCGGCGTAAACTCTCGGCCAGATTTAATAAGTTGGTGTACTGTCTCTTGCTATGAGAAAAGCAGCACTCCTCAAAACCCCACTGATGGTCTTGGCCCTGGTGGGTATCATGTACGCGATGAAAAAGTTAAATCGGGGGGCATTTACCCCGGCTATCAACCAAGTGTTGGGTGTTGAAGACGAGGCTCGTCGAGCAAATCCGGTTCTCCCACATATCATTTGGTGTGATTCAAGAGTGGTTGAAATCGAAAAGCCTGGGGTTTTTCGACTTTATCAACAAGGTTCAAAGTGGCTGTGGGAGGCTCATAGCAAGTCTCATGAGGTCGATTTCTTAAGTGTCGAAAAGTGGTTTGCCAGTTTTTGCTCAATCCCGGCGATCCCCGCACCGTCGCAATTAAAGTTTGAGCCCTTTTTGAAGATTAAATTTGTCAATGGCAAGACCGAAGCGTTTACCCGCAAAGGTGAAATTATCAAATGGATGGACCAAAGTTTTTTGGGTCACGACCTCGACGAAGCATTAAGTGTTCTACAAAAACTCGCAGATGGGAACGCCAGTTGACTTTCACCACGTCATTTTTTAAACCTAACTCTCCCGTTCAGGCGTAGCTCAGTCGGTAGAGCAGGTGACTGTTAATCACCCTGTCGGCGGTTCGATTCCGTCCGCCTGAGCCAACTTACCTTTTGATGTTTAAAAAAGCGCTGTCCTCGCGAATACACTGCGGAACGCACTTTTTTAAACATCAAAAGGTTTACTTTAAAGTGCTGTCCTCGCGGGTACACCAGTGGGGGCTGTGACAACAATCATGAGAACTCCTAAATTAGGCCTTAGTCTTTTATTAGAGCTACCGCTTTTTTGATCTCTTCGGATCTTGGATCAAAGCCACATCCCGAAATCCTTTTGAGCCAAGATTCTTTGTTTGCCTTCATATCCCAGGGGCCCGATTTTTTTTCGACATTGGTTTTTATAATTTCAAATTGAACGTCGATGCTCTTTTTGGCTAAAGCTTCGATCAATGTGGGCTCCGACTTTTCAAGTTTGATCTGCTCAAAATGACTTGGATTCACGTTTGATAAATTTCTGCCAAAGGCGCGGTTATTTTCACCGTTAAAAATATCGATATACTCTTTTTGTTTAGACTTAGGCTCTTCGATCAGTGTGAGTCGGTGCTCATATTTTTGGCGCATGCTCGCAAGGTCGTAAACAATTTCGTTAGCCACGTAAGTGGGACGAGCGGTCATTTTGGCTTGGTAGCTTGAGCCGTCGGTGTAGGTCATATAACAAAGTTTTGTGGACCCATCACAAATAAAGTAGCCGGAGCTCGGGCGGTATTGATCAACCACAGTGGATGTTAAGGTTTTTTGACATTCCAAAATCTTATTTAAGTTTTCGGCCCAGGATTGGAGAGCAAAGAACATAAAAATCAGTGCGCTAGGTTTCATATTTAAGCTCTTTTCTTTTTGTAAGGTAAACCCAAAATAACTGTTTACGGATGAAATTTAAGTCCGTCCAGTGCTTTGCTTACCAACTTGGTATCACCATAAAAAGCAAGGCCAACCAATTTTGTGTCTTCGTCATTTGTGCTGGCAATCAACTCTAAATTTTCTGACTCTGATTTTGTGGCAAAAAGATTTTCGGTATAAATACCGATTTGGAGATCGCGATCTTTGGCTCTTTGAAAGGCCCGGTCGATTTCCGATTGGGTTTCGGCTTTATAAATCAGAATCGGCATTTTTATAAATGGCAGGTACTGCTGTTTGGACTGCGTCACAAAGGGGGCGCCGTGGGTCTCTGGGTTACCGATCGCAACAGCACTAGATAAAAAAGCGACAACGTTCATTTTTTGCCAATCCAGCAGGTCAACACGAATCACCAGCGCAATTTTTGGATGAGCGATCATTTTTTTATTTCCTTAATCATTTGAATATTGCAGCGCTCATTCGGAGTCGCAGAACTCTCAATTTTTTTAAACCCAAGTTTGTAGTACAATTGGATCGCTGCAGTGAGCGAGGTGTTGCTTTCAAGATAAATGCGGCTAGCGCCAAGACTCTGAGCCTTTTTTATCGCAGCCTCGCCTAAAAGGCGACCAATGCTTCTTCCTCTTGCTGCGGGTGCTACTGCCATCTTCATCAGCTCAAATGTTTTTTTTGATTGAGGTTTAAGAGCGCAAACACCGACCGGGTTGTCGTTGAGTAACGCCACCAGGATTTTGCCGCCCTGATTCAAGATATATTTCTTGGGAAAATTGAGAACCTCGATATCCGGTTTTTCAAGCCGGAAATGTTGAATGATCCATTGTGTGTTGAGATCGCGAAACGCCGATTTATATTTTGGTAAGTAGTCAATAATCTGGATAACTCCGGATTCACGATTTTTTTTGATTCTCTCAACGCGTTCAAAAAATGGGATGCTCACAAGTAATTTTTCCCATTCTTGGAGAGCGGCCCACAGATTATGGAAGGCCTTGCTCTCCATTTCAGAAATCGCGTTTTCAACATCGGTGTATTGCAGCTGCATCTGTTGAGCGAGCTTTCGGCCATGATCTGAAAGATCAATTAAATTTCGTCGACCATCTTTTTTGTCGGGCTTACTCCTAATCAAATTTGCGGTGAGCATTTCGTTTAGGATTCGCCCAGCCGACACATGAGAATGCCCAATTGCATTTGCAATTTCAGCTGCCGAACTTTGTTTTTGTTGAGACAAAAAATAAAACGTAGAGAACCATTTTGGCTCGAGCTCGTTGCCGTAGAGCGCGTAGATTTTTTTAGCGTCATCGGCAAATAATTCGCCCAAATGCCGCAGTCGTGAGCCAAGACTCATTTTGCCGGTCTGATCATAAAATTTCATGGTTTTTTATGTAACTGGTTACGTAATTTGTAAAGGGTTTTTGGCTGTTTTATTTATTTATCTGTGGGTGGGTTTAAAAGATTCGTTTCGGTTATCGGCTCTTCAATATTTAAAACGTTTAGAGTTCTTGTTAGATAATCAGTGCACAAACGCGCTCCAATCTTTATCAGGTCTTTCGACAAAGTGACTGAACGCGACAACACCGGATTTGTGACCTGCGCATGTTGAATCGCAATTTCAACCGTGGGCTTTAATATTTTTGTAGGGATTTCTGCCGCAATATGAGTTTGAGCGTTTGAGCGGCCTAGACGTATTTGTCGCAGCTCCCAAAGTTCATCAACCTTGGTGTGAGAGCTGCGAAGCTCCCATTCTCTTTGAGGCATCTTGGCGTTGGGCTCTTTATAAAGATTAAACCAATGAAGGGTGTTTGGATCTTTGTCCCAATTGCTCATCCTCCAAAAAAGATTCCATTGGATTTGGCGAGCGAAATGAGGATGCTCGCTATAAAGCTCATCAATAAACAGATCCATAAACTCCAATCCGAGTGCTGGATATTTTCGGGTACGCAAAGGTTTGCCATTGTTGCGTGCAAACCATTGCCCTTGATACTCATCATATTCTGGCCGGTAGTTGTTTAGATTGCGAAGAAAAGTGGATTCGTCCTCGACCCACGCGAGAGGCAAATTTAATTTTTTGGCGAGGCGATTTTCGGCGCGAGCAATGATGTCGGCAACATGCAACGACCATTCTTGATTTGTTTGGTCGATCGCACTGACTTCAATCAATCGTTGGCGAGTTTTAGGATTTTGCATGCGGGCCTCATATTCTGCCACGCTGTAATATTCAGGACGAATTTGTCGAAGAAGATCAGGATTTGCAGCCAGCTGAATTTCGACCTTTTTTAAGAAATCGGTAAAACAAAAATTCGGTAAAATTCTAAGGTCGATATTTTGTCTGGTAAGAAGATCAAGAAAATTTCGTTCCGATGCGAGCTCCGCAGTGCGATCAGCAAGATAAGTCGAGGCTTGTTGAGGTGAGATTAAAACATGTGATGAAATGACAACGGCTGCGCTGCCAGCAAGAACCTGCCGGCGTGAGAGTTCGATAGCTTCAACTTTTAAAAAAAAGAGTAGTAAAAACAAAACTTTTCCCCACCAGAACATTGAGAGGAAGTTGCAGTAATTCAATTTGAGATTCAAATCAATTAGCGTTTTTTATTTTTGCCGTAGAGGTCTTTCATCGCTTGAAAAATCGATCCTTCATCAGGATTTAATTGGGTAAAATCAAACCAGCTTATTTGATTGCTGAGATCACGGATAGCTTGCGAAAATTCGCCCGTACCCCACGTTCCGCTTGACCACTCAACATAGCCCATATGCTGGACGATTTCTGAGAGAGAATTCATCGCATTGATTGTTGCTGCAGTATCAAAGGATCCACTATCGCCAGCTCCATAAACAAATTTGTTAGAGTTTTGATATTTTTGGTCGGCCAAGATTTCGCCGGCTTTGATGTATCCTTTTGAATCTGTATTCCCACCGCCTAAAAATGTGTCCCAGATTTTAGGCTCAAAATACTCATAAGCATTGTCGTCAAATCCAACAAATCTCACATCCACATCTTTATACTTCGCGCGAATAAAGCTCACGATTTGATAAATTAACTGCTTCACCCTTT
Organism: Bdellovibrionales bacterium; assembly: GCA_965199825.1. Lineage (GTDB taxonomy): Bacteria > Bdellovibrionota > Bdellovibrionia > Bdellovibrionales > UBA1609 > CBDATP01. The sequence goes on from OZ241329.1 coordinate 1,098,158, forward strand.
GCTGAGGAAGGCCCTTCATGCTTCCAGTCAAATCTAAAACAAAAACAACCACCGCCGACATTTCGGGATGAGGAATGATCTCACGAGATCGAATAAAATATTCTTCCATGGGCATCGTTTTAAATCCGAGTTTCATAATCCTACGGATTTCCCCAATTCGATTTTGAGGCGGCGAACTGTTTGGCTCCATTTTGTCTCGAGCAAGACCCCACATGAAAGCTTCTTCGGCTGTTCTATCCATTACCATTGGATCGCCTTCTCGTTGAACCGAGCCGGCACGCGAATCATCCATAATAAAGCTTTTATCTCCAATTGGACGGAGATTTGGTAGCTCAAGCTCCTGGTGAAGAAGCTTGCCCCATTCTTCAAGGGGGATCTCAACTTCAGATGGATCTTTACCAGCACCGTCGAACTTGTCTGGTTTTTCTTCTGATTCTTTTACTTCATCCGCATCCTTCTCGGCAGATTCATCGTCGGATTTTTCTGCTTCATCTTCCGATTTTTCTTGTGAGCTTTTTCCTTTTTTACCTGACTTTTTATCATCAACCAGATCTCCAGGAATATGAGTACCGGTACCAAGTTCAACCCCATCATCTTGATCGATAGGACCGTTCTTATCGTAGTCATCATCAACGGGGGCAGGCGGCAAATCTTTAATTTTTTGTTGTCGTGCTGAAAGGTCCAAAGAAAATTCAGGTATGATCGGAAGAACTCGAAGCGCCACGCCTTTTGCAGTTGTGCGAATGCCTTGTCCCTTTTCTAATGCGCGACGAATTGCCCGAGGGATCCGAACCTCTAAAGATTTAGCCAACTCCACCATTGCCGCCGCGGCGGTTGGCGAATGTGAAATGGTTGAGGTTGCGGGTTCAACAACGCTGCTCACTATCGCTGCAACTGCATCTTTGTTTCTTGCTTCAAAAATTTTAAGTAAATCATCGTTCAACGAAGAGTCGAGATCCTCTCTGTAATAGTCGATTGCTGCTTTACTGAGTTTGGTGAGATCTTCATACATTTTTCCAGAAACCGGATCAGTAACGATCGCATTTCCAGCAGGATCGACAGTGATACGAATAGGGAAAGTGGAAATTTCAGCGGGTGGCGGAGGTGGACCAAAAAATGTGGCAAAATGTTTTGGTGGAGGAACACCCCATGCTGAAGATCCTATGGTGTCGAGCGAAACTTGCTTTTTCCATAGTTTAGCAAAAACAAAAAGTGTTTGGGCCGCCGTAATTCGAGCTAAAGGAATGTCTTCAAACACTTCATGTTTATATAAAACTTCTGTGCCACCCAAATGCTGCTCGTCGTACAAATGAATTCGCGGGACCTGAAGTGGGCGGTAGGCAATCTGCCGCGCAATGAATTTTAGGATGCGCTCATGATTATTAAAATTAGAAAGTATAATTTTCTTCTCTTTATATTCGGTATTGCCAACGGGTACGTCGTCGATTTCTGCTTTACGCTTTAATACTAATTTGTTTCGAGCAATCCAATTACGATCAAATGCTTGACGAATAAATTTTGTGTTATCCGATTGCTCAATCATTGGCATAAGCACTTGAGTGACAAACTTTCGATCGCGCTCAAATGGAGTAAATTCTTTGAGTTCCGGTTTTAAAATAAATTGAGTCCACATATTCCAACATCCGTTAAGGCCCACCCAATAAGGATTTTTAAGGTCTGGAATCGCAACGTTTTGAATAAGATTGGCAAGATCAACGATGTCATTAGAGGTGATATATTTAGAATGTCGCGCAATTAAAAATTGCGAAAAGGTTGCAACACCTTCGTTTAAAATCTTTGTATGCATCATAAATCCATCAGATCTACGAATTTGCTCGATCAAATCGGCCATTTGATGAACCCAAGGAGGAAAATCCTTGGGCATATTTCCAACATAATATTGTATTGCGCTTGGGGTTGGTGATGTAGGCTTTCTGATTCCTTTTTTTGGATCAGGATCTTTGATGTTTTTAAAACTTTCGGGCGATTGATAGCTGCCCATCGCAAGGTCTTGCATGTGTGCCATGCTCAGCAGAAGTTGATAATAGTATTTTACAAACTCTGGATCATACTTATCGTAGAGCTCAGACATCAGATGTGAAAGTTTGAGGCTCGCAACCACAGCATCGCCACCACGGACGGCTTGATACATAGATGTCCCAGCCACAAGATTATGTCCAAGCACGTGCATCATCACAGAAATATTATGACTGACTTTTGTATTGTCACGATAGAAGCCTCGGCAGGTTGGGCAGCCTGGAGTTACAAATTCTAAAACACCCGCTAAGGTTTTGCGGCCGTCTAAAATCTTTTTTCCTTCAATCTCATGTGGAGCGGCGTACCCTCCGACGGAAGCAAGCTCAGAAATTTGCTCCGAGCTTGCAAAATTTAATTGATGTGGTGGAAGGTTGAATCCAAGATTAAGCGCGATTTGGGTGACATGTTCTAAGGCGGCTTTCAATTCAGGTATTGAATGAGCATCGCGCCCGCTTGGAATAATTTGGTCGCTGGCATTTTTGTCTAATATGGCTTCGCACACGCGCTGTCGAAGTTGATGGTCATCTAAATAATTTGGTTCCACGGCATAAACAAAACTTAAAAATAAAAGAAACACGATCATCGATGTTTATCCTCCGTGAACTATAAGCATTTTTTCGCAAGAATCGTTAAAGCGTGTATTCACCCGTTCCATGGCCTCATTGCTCAAGGCTTTTCGGGAATCAGAAGTGATGAGCATCTGATCTAAAAGATCGATTGTTCGTGGGCGAAGTAACGAGTTGCGATCTTCAAATAAAAAATCTTGTAGTCCTGAAAGTTGACCAATCACCATATTTTGAGCGGAGGTACTTAAAGCTTTTATGACAAACTCGTTAAGATTCGACCAAGGGAGAGTTACGATTGCGCGGTCAATGATCCACAAGAACATTCTGTTGGCGTCGTAAACTCCTAAACTTTCAACATTTGCACCGGTCTGCTTTTCTGCAATGGATTCACTCTGTGTCTCAATTAAATAGGATTGAAGCAGTTCGGCAAGCTTGCGAAAGATGTCTTTAGTGCGATCGGTTTTTTGAGCCGACATCGAGCGTGCCCAGATATCGTCTGCTGGGAAAGATTTAAGTGACCCGAGCTGAAAGCGCTCAGTTAAGTAGACAGCCAATAAGTCTTTTACTTTTTCGACATATAAAGAATTGAGCTGTGAACGCGTGCGTTTTTGTGAGGACACATAGCTACTATCCCAAAGCGAAAGATATTGATTAAAATCATAGGACGAGAAAATTTTAGGAAAATAACTCTCCCTCGGTGCAATTTCATAAATACGATTCAAAAGATCTTTTCTTTCGAGTTCGGAGTGAGCACCAAAATGCAATGGATCTAAATTTATTTGGGATAGCGGTATGTTCGAATGAAGGCGAACAACGTGATCATAAATAGCCTGTTCGCTCCACGCTAATAAATTGCTTTGCCGAATTTCATCACCCGAAAAAAATGGATGAAACCGCAAGGCCCGTGCAAATTCCTCATAAATTTTTGTCCTAAAGGACTGAGCCACCAATTTTAAAAATTGCAGTTGGCCTTCAATACTTTCGACTACAGGCACGACCGCTGAATTCGCAGCTATGAAATCAATGATTCCCTGCTCACCACTGACGTTGGCCGATTTGCTGCCACCGAGATGGCTATTATTTGCTGAAGTCGCAGGGACCACAATACGGAGCGGAGGTGCGTTGGTCGATCCCGCTCGATCTATTAAAGCTGCAATTCCCCCGGCAGCACCCGACAAAAATGTTCGCGCATCCATTCCTTGAAATTCATCAACAATTTTCTGAACACTTTCATTCGACACCAGGAGCAGTTGACCCTGAGCAAAAATATCTCGGGCTTGTCGCACCATTGCGCCAGTCAGCGCTGGGCCTTTGGCTTCAGCAGGAAATTCATCCATGTTTTTGATCAAGGTCCAACGTGTAAAGAAAGATTTGTCTGTACTCGCTGCATCCTCGCCGCCAAGTGAGGCGACTGCAATTTCAACAGGGGTTGCTGCTCCATACGTTGAATTTTTGAATTGTTCGATTTTTTTCTTATTGTCGGTGGGATTAAAAGTTAAAAATAGTACGATATTGCGTGAAGGAAACTCAACGATCTCTCCTTTTGAATTGTTCACTTTTACGATGCCACCTTCGGCATCAAAAAGCTGTCGCACTCGTTGTAATACCTTTGTTCGCACTTTGGGATTAGGACCCTGGGCATCATCTATAAGAATCCACATTCGATTTCCGTTTGGACCTGATAGAGCATCTTCAAAACGGGCGAGAGCTTTATCCACATTAATAAGCCCATTGCCGCTTTCACTGTCTGTAAGCTTGGTGACCTGAAGTATAAACGCCTGTGCAGAAAGATTATTTGAAGAGCCAAGCTCTTGAGTCCAATCATACATCTGTAAGCCCAGGGTCTTCACCAGCGATGTAAACATCGACGTCTTTCCAGTACCCGTCTCGCCAAATAAAACAACTGAGGCTGGTATATTGCGAGCCTCGATTCGACGAGTTTGCCCTTTAATGGTTTCAATCACCTGTCGGGTTAAAGTGAAATCTCCTGCGTACTCACCAATGTTATGAACATCGAGCAAAATTTCTTTTGAAAACAAATGATTGAGCCAATCATCTGGAGCCAAATTTTCGCGCTGGAGTGATCCGCCAAAGACTTGAGCCAAAACTTTTTCGATAAAAATCCGGTCGATGAGTTTTCGGTTACGAGTTTGATCATCTTGCAGCAAGGTTAATCGCATTTTGTGCAGAACATCTGCTAAGGCCATCAAATGATTTTTATTTTGATCAGTCGACAGAGAGTTGACGCGTGAAATGAGATAATCAGTGACGCTATCTTGAGCTTCAAGTTGGGTGAGTGAGGCATCATCTGACCGGATCGACTTTGCGCTAAACGTATAATCGCGACGTTGAACTTCTCGCGAATTAAAAATTTCTTTTATAAGCCCTTGTTGAGCTTCGATGTTTGGAGCGGTTATAGTAACCAACTCAAAATGGCTTACGAGCCCATAACTCGATTCAAGTCGTGCTTGTTCTTTTATCAGATTTGCCCACTCTGATTCTGATGCAAGAATAATTGTCGAATACAATTGGGGTTGGGCTTGAGTCGCAAATTTTTCGATATCTATTCTGCGACCTTCAGTCGCCACCCAGTACAGAGCATGCGGAGGAGTTTTTGAGCTCTCGCCATGAGCACCAGAAAAAACTTTTTCAGCCTTAGCATCGTCACTGTATTGATCATCATTAATGTGAAACACCGTTGAACTGTCATTTTCACCAGAGCTGATGCGATTCATAGCTATAAGGTCCGCAGCATCCACTAGCAGTATCGCATTTTTTCTGGGTGCTTCGTCTTCAATTCCATTGAGCAACTGGATCAAGTCGGCTTGATCGGAAGGGTCGGTGTTGCGAAAGACGAAAGTTTCAATGTCCCTATTTCTGCGTCCAAAGATATTTCTTTCTCCCTTTGATTGAAGGTAATGAGACCAAAGCATTTTTGAAAAATAAGTTTTGAGTTCGTCGGGTACTAATAAAACTTTATGGTGATAACGTCGAACGTGTTGATCGCCTGCGGTTTCGGCGGCAACAAAATCGAGCTGATCAATAAAACTCGGAAACAGCATTCCCTTTAGGTTAGACACACCCTTTTCTAGAATATCCTTAATCTGTTTTATCGCTTTCAAATGATTTCGAATGATTCGCCAATTATATGAAAAGGGCTGCATCTTTGAATTTTTATCAGGCTGTACTTTAGCATCGTAATAGGACAAAAATTTAAGTCTTTTTGGGCCAATCATTTTACCTGGATTAATGGTTCGACCATCAGCCAAATTAATAGCTTGGTAATTCAAATCGTCATAATCGAGGTCGGGTGTTAAATTGAAATAAGCCTGACCATCTTGATCGTAAATGATTCTATCGTAGAGCTCTTTAATCGAACCTGTTTCAGGCAGCTTAATTGACTCTCTAGGAGTTGCTTTAGCGGTATTCCGCTTTTCGGCTTCGCCGAAGCCTATAAAAAAAGTGGTTGCCGTGGTCGTTTTCTGTCCTGAGGCATCGGTCAATGCTCGAAAAACGGTAAAATTCGAAGTCGTCTTCAATCCGGGAATCAAACCGATATAAGTAATATCTTTGATGTCTCCGTGAAATGAAATCTCGTTAGCTTGAGGTGGAAAGAAATCAGCCGCATCGCTCACGCAAATCACATTGGCGGTGGAAGAATTTTTACCATCCAAAAAATTTTTATCCGAAACAGTAACTGTGATCCTGATTTTACCAAAAGCTAAAGTCTCTAGAAGTTCCTCGGCCCAAACTATATTTGCTTTATAGGGAAGTGCCTCACCAGGAACATATATGTTTGAATTTGTACTCCCAATATATAAACCGGTCTTTTTCTTGGTCGCATTTTTTTTGTCATTATAGAGTTTGTAGACAATCTTATCGCCAATCGTAGTGGTTTCTAATGGTCTAACGTATTGATGCTGGAGACCCGAAGAATTACTTTTGGTTAAATCGATGTGCAAAATTGTATTGTCATAAGATTGAACATATCCCTCGGCCGTCAGCTGCTCCATCTGCGGCGTGATCTCATCAAAAAGAATGTTGTCTTCGTCTCCATGGTGAGTACGAAAGCTCAGTTCATTCATCGGATAAAAATAGCTATTTATTTTGATTGGAGGTTCGAGTTGAAAATAATTAGAAATATTTCGAAATTTATAGAGGGTAGTAGTTTTTTGATTTGCTGTGGTTTTTTGTGAAATCAAAAGAAGATGCTCAGTTTCCTTCGGCTCAAAGAGAACAAAGGAGAGTTGATCAAGGTGAATATTTCTATCGAAAGTTAAAATTTTATCAATTTTGCCGCTAACGACAGACACAAAAAAAAGAGAATTGTTAATAGATATCAGCGCATGGTTGCTATTGCTGCTTGAGGTAAAAATAAGCGGGGTATTTTCTGTGAAGTGTCGGTCTACGCGACCGGGCATAAGCTCTGATGTGTGATCCGATTTGACCTCAACGTAGTCATCACCAAAAGGATCGAAATATTGTGTAATTTTGAATTCTTTTAAGCTGAAGATCTTTTCAGAAGGAAGAGTAATGAGCCTTTTCTTGCCGCTTTTTAAGTCGTATCCGGGCTGAGATTCTCGCGAACTTAACAACGAATTTTGACCTGCTCGAAGATCAGATTTCCATTTTTTTAATACCGCAGGGTCTTTGGCGTCTTCTCGAGACAAACTGCGACTGAGTGAATCAGATAGTGCAATCGTACCATGATCTTTTGATTTGACCAGAAGCCGTGAAAGGGCTGGTGATGATCTAAATGTGTAGTCTAAAACGAGAGGTCTGTTTTCAAGTTCGATATTTGGATCTGAAGTAATTTTAGGATATTTGAGATTAACAAAAAAAGTAAGACCATCTCCGCGAATCGATGGATAACGCAGCGAAAAAATAAGAACATGATTATTTTCATTTTCTATTTTGCTTACCGAATACGAAACGTCATCAAGATTTCTTATCGCCGGAACTTCAACATCCTCGTTGGTGACTGGATCAAATAATTTCACTCCATCATGGGGACTTAGCTGTATAAATGTTTTTGGATCAGCAGGATTGGTATAGACCGAATAAAAAGTGAGATATCCATCTAAGATTGCCAACGAGTCATATCGTGCAGAGGCTTCGCCGAGCTGAAACTCATCAAAAATAGGACCTCTAAAACGATCAATTAAAAGTTGACCAAACAAAATGGGTTGATATGAAGTACTGTCTTTAGCTCGGACATAGAGTCCCGCCTGCCGTTGAGACGATCCGTCTGGATCAGACACAACAGCGAGGTAAGGCGTTGCTCCCACTTGATTGGAGTGAATCACTTCCTCGCGAGTTTGTGCCAACAATTGAGATGTGCTCAACAATAAAAGAGATGTAAGAAGCCCTTTCAAAATTTCCCCTTATTGTGTTGGTTTTCGATCTTTGAGTTGACGTTTTATCACTTCATTTTGTGAGAAAATTCCGAGAGCCTCCTCCGCACAATGCGGGCAATAGCCACGGCGGAGCAAACCAGACATTATTTTTCCGTAGACAACAGTATCTTGGCTGTCACCAACACCGCCCTTATAGCGTTGAACAACATCCATCAACTCTGAGGACTCACTCGCTTGTTGAGCGAAAACAGCTTGGATCGCAGTTAGCAGCGGTTGATAGTAAGTCGACTCAACGGTCCGTCCTGGCAGAGTCAATGCAAATTGGGCCATTGCAAGAGTGTTGATATCAAGTCGTTCTGAATGAATTTCTAGATATTTTTGTCTGATTTTTTCTAGCCTTAAAATTCGTATTGGCTTTCTTTGCTGAGTCAACGGGTCGAGATATTCGGTAGCCGAGGGATCAGCACCAAGCGCACTGATCTCAAGAGTTGTTTCGTCATAAGCTCTTTTTATTAAAGACTCTTCACTTGCTGCACTCGCCAAAACATCGTTCTCAATTTTCGGAATCGTAAGTCGTGACGAGACCAAATTGGAATAGTGAATCCAAAGCTGACGGGTCTTTTCATCATTGCCGTACTCAAGTTTTTTACCGTCTGAGAGCATCATCTTAAAAGTGTCCTTCGCAATTTTTATTGTGAGATCATGATGATTCTCGGGGGCTCTGGCTGCCGCAACACAAGCTGCTAACCACCCACTGACATCTCGCTGCGAAAGGCCGTGATTGCCGTCCTGTAAAAGTAAACTGAGCTCATTGAGTTCTTTTTCTTCGATGCTGTTTTCAATTGGCATTTCACCGGTTAAATAACGAGATCGAGTGATGGGATCTCTAAAAAGTGCAGAGTTAATCACACTGGAGTTTTGTTTTTTTGAAGCTTCTTCGTTGCTAAAATTTTGGCGAGTAATACTCACCACCGTGGACATAAACAAAAGTGCCCTTGGGCTGACGTGGATTCGATCTTCTCCTTCATCAAGATAAAGACTATAGCGATCTTCGGTTCCAAGAATAGGTTTGTCGGCCTCAATCAATGGAAAAATTTGATTCAAATCAGCCTTTACGATTTTGTTTTCACCCGTGAGCGGTTGAACAAACACACTTTTAAACATCAGCAACATTGTTTTTGCGATCTGATGAGGTTGTATCAGCCAATAAAATGGAATCAGCTGAAATCGATCGCGATGAGCGTGACCTTTTGAATCAGACATAGCGGCGTCAAAATTTGCGGTATTTGTGGCCATAATCATTAATAAATCAAGAGGCCACGCGGGTGCTGCGCCGATTTTAATTTCACGGGACTCAAGACTTCTCAAAAACATATCCCTTAAGGCGTCGGCGTTCCGTAAAAATTCATCCCCAAACCAGGGGCCGCCGTTTGAAGCAGGGATCTGACCCATAAAATATGAAAATGGCATCTCGGGGCCATAGGTAAGAAAAATAGCAGGATTTTTGCTCGCAAAGATCGCTCCCTGATCATAGTCGCGACCTTGAGCATCGAAAATATTGTTATTGTTTTCTCCAAAAAATTTACGGCGGAGAACAATATGCCGACCGAGAGTCTCAACAATTTCTGCAACGGTAAGATCGCTCTTCTTTTTTAATTGCTCGCTTGCCATTAACTTTTCGTAGATAAACAAATTTTGTGGATCAGGTTTGAGGAGAGGTTTCGGATTAGATCCGGCGAGGCGCATCACTTCGGGTGCTGCCATCTCTATGATTTTGGATCGAATAGCGTCTGGCAGCATCACCAAGGGGGATTGATGAAGACCGGCGCGAACAACTTCACCTTCTTGAATGAATTCAAGTCCTGGTATTGCATGCAAATTATGCCACTCGGGCTCATAGAAAGCGTAACCGGGGAGATTAAAACTCGCATATTTTAAAGCGGCTTGTAGGATTGTGAGGATTAGCGTTTTTCCGGTTCCGTGCGGTCCTAAAAACATTGCAACCCGCGGTGCACCTCGCACTGAATCTTTGATTGATTCCACAAATTCTGCGATGCGATCCTCTTGACCCACGATGGATTGGTAATCATTAAGGACACTCGGTGTAGAAAATAGATTATAGACTTTGAGTCGACCTTTGCCGCGAATATTTTTATATTCCCAGCCGGCGTAATTGATCACACTCATCACACGCTGAGCGGCGCTCATTGCGAGCATTGGATTTTGAACAACTAAATTTTGTTTGGGATCACTTGCGAAGAGCTCAATAAAACTTCTTTTTTCAAACTTCGCGATCAGGTAAGAATCATGGCCGCTAAAATCGCCAAGGATTGTTTCGCAGTCCTGAGCCTCGGCGGTAAAACCAAATATGAAACAAGACAGTGCAATACCCAACCGAACTAAAATTCCCCCCACGTCAATTCCCCCCAACGTTTTGGACCTTTATGTATGTACGAAGTTTGAAACGGTAGAAAGCAAGATCACAACTGTCAAAACGCAAATTCGAGAAATTTAAAATAAAAACTAAAACGATTATTTATTAAGCAGCTTCGAGCATTTTAGTTCGATGTGCTATTGCGCAATGTTTTGGGAATTATAAAAAATTAATTATTAAATGCGTTGAGCCTGAGATGAAGATGTCAAAGCCACAGTCCGACACGATTTTGAGCTGTGTATATGATGTGCTTCAAAAGCGAACAGGATGTTTTTTGTAAACGTCAATTTTTACAATCCGAATTCGAAGCCCTCTAAATTTTTGTGCAAGACATTCAATTAAGATCATATTTTATTTAAAACTGGTTTAACCACAATGACGCTTTAACTGCAGATCGATGGAAAATGAAACGAGTCGGGTGTTACGGTTTTAGAACTTGATCCGCTTGCACTTTAGGCTGCAATAATCACAATTCGACCAAATAGATATTATTGAAATTGAGCTTGAATGCCGCCTATTGAAATAGTTGGCTTGGGCATATAAAAGAGATCACATGACTTCAGCCGCTCTAGCCGAATTTATCGAAAGATCATCCAAAATTATTCAACAGGCTTGGCTCAAAGATGTCCACGAACAAATTCCTCTCAGTCGTTCGTTTGAAGATGTCGTGGTCATTGATTCGTTGCCAAAATATCTAAACGAAGCAGCTGATATTTTGCGTTCGGGCCCTGACAAAAATCCATTGGATCAAGCCATCCAGACCGCGCGAGAGCATGGGACAACTCGAACACGGCTCGGCTATGCCTTACGAGATGTGGCTGTGGAATACTCAATCCTGCGTGAAGCTATCGTAACCGAAGCCTCTAAAGAATCTAAATTACCAACAGATGTTCTGGCTGACCTTTGCCGGATTAGTGATTCGGGCCTGATCAATGCGGTCGAAGAATTTCTTGAACGCACGGTGGTCCAAGAACAACGGCATGCGCGGCTAGCTGCCGAAAGGTCCGCCGATGCAGTGATGCATGAGCGTAAGAATTTTGAAATCTTATTCCAACAGACTCCTGAAATGGTTTGTATGTTCGATGGGCCAAGCCATCGTTTTGAGTTTGTAAACGAAGCCCAAAATAAATTTTTAGGGTTTGATGCAAAAGGAATGTCCATTCGTGAGGCCCAACCCGAATCAATCGAAATGCACTCGATTCTCGACGAAGTTTTTCGTACTGGTAAAACCGCCGAGCTTTTTGAAATGCCAATTACGGTTGGCGATCGTCGGCGTTATTTTAATCTTACCTATAGTGCTCGCTACAATTTAGAACAACAAATTGACGGCATTATGTCGCTCGGTAACGAAGTGACCGAAGTCGTCTTAAATCGCGAAACCTTACGGCTGCAAGGCCGCGCCCTCGAGCTTTCAATGGCGGATGCTCCACTCACCCAAGTTCTTGAAGTGATGACTATGATGGTTGAACTCCAAGCGGGTGGAAGTTTGATTGCTTCAGTTCTTTTAGCAGATGCTGAACAAAAACATCTTCTCCATGGAGCCGCACCTGGACTTCCTAAAGAGTACAATCAGGCTATTAATGGAATTAAAATTGGAATGGACATCGGCTCATGTGGGACTGCCGCCTTTACTCGTAAAAAAATTGTTGTAACCAATATTGCAACCGATCCTCTTTGGCATGAGTTTAAAACTATAGCTGCTCAATATAATTTGAGTGCATGTTGGTCGATTCCAATTCTTTCTTCTCGAGGTCAATTGCTTGGAACATTTGTGTTCTATTCAAAAACTCCACGCGCACCCACTGAACGTGAAATTGAGATCGTAAATGTTGCCGCCCAAACGACCGCACTCATTATTGAGAGACGGCTTGAAATGGAACAAAGAATCGCCGCCGGCATAGAGGCCGAGAGGGCAAATAATGCGAAGTCTGCGTTTTTGGCGAATATGAGTCATGAGATTCGAACTCCACTTGGAGCGATCATGGGATTTTCAGAATTGGCACGACAGCCCGAAGCAACTCGTGACGATATCGCATCACACTTGTCTGTGGTTGAACGTAATTCGGCTCAAGTCTTACGGATTATCGACGATATTTTAGATCTTGCAAAAGTTGAGGCGGGTCGAGTGGATCTTGAAAATATCGAGATTTCGCTTATGCAATTTTTGGCCGATTTTGTTTTATTGATTTCGATTCGTGCACGAGAAAATGGAATTGATTTTGATATTCACGCTAAGACGAGTTTGCCCGAGTATATAAAAACAGATCCAACGCGACTGCGACAGATCCTTACAAACTCGGTGGGCAACGCCATAAAATTTACGAGCGATGGGAGTGTTGTCTTAGAGGTCTCATTTGAAAAAGAAATCTTGAGCTTTAAAATCATTGATACTGGTCGTGGCATTTCAAAAGAGCAGGCCACCTCACTCTTTCAACCCTTTGTTCAGGCCGATGTTTCTACCACTCGAAAATTTGGCGGCACTGGTCTCGGCCTTGTTTTGACAAAGCGATTATGTCAGCTCATGGGCGGGAATTATGTTCTTGAATCCAGCGAACTTGGTGTGGGCTCAAAGTTTGTGGCTTCGATTCATACTGAGATTCCGCCAAATTCAAAATTTATCGAGCAATTCGAAATTGTGTTTAAAGTTAAAATTCCATCGACTGCCGCAATTGTGCATGATCGTCTTGATGGAGTGCGTGTTTTATTGGTTGAAGATTCACCTGACAATCAAGCACTCGTTCGCATGATTTTAGAAAAACAAGGAGCGTCTGTTGATATTGTTTCGGACGGCTATGCTGGAGTCGAAAAAGCGTTCTCAGGAAAATACGATGTGGTGTTGATGGATATTCAAATGCCCCGAATGGATGGTCATGAGGCCGTTAGAATTTTGCGCGGAAAACGCTATGATCGACCTGTGATTGCACTCACCGCACATGCTATGGCCGAAGAGGTGAAGCGCGCATTAGAATCTGGCTTTACTAGTTTTTTATCAAAACCCATTCACCGCGAAGATCTTATTGCCAAAGTTCAGCAGCTTTCGATTCTCTCGCATTAAGGTCTAACGATGATTCCTGTTATTCTTATTCCTGTTTGTAGTGTGCTCTCTTTGTTTCCGTTTGTTAGCGCAGCGGAAGCTTTGCTTGCTGGCGTGTTGATTTCATTTTTTTTTAAAAATCCATATCCGACCCAAGTCTACACCCATCGATTGCTCACATTCTCGGTGATGGGTCTTGGCGCGGGCATGAATCTTAAAACCGTACTAGAAGTCGGTGCCCATGGTCTTGGTTACACTTTTTTAAGTATCGCTTTTGTATTTGGCTTAGGTTTTATTTTGCAGAAAATAATCAAGACAGATCCAGAGTCGGGGCTCTTGATCACGGTCGGCACCGCAATTTGCGGTGGCAGCGCGATTGCGGCGATCACACCCATCATCAAAGCAAAGCCGCACTCAGTGAGTGTTTCGTTGGGGACAGTTTTTATTTTAAATGCTTTAGCTCTTTTGATTTTTCCGGCGATAGGACATCATTTTCAGATGTCTGAAAAATCTTTTGGTTTGTGGAGCGCTCTGGCGATTCACGATACAAGCTCTGTGGTCGGTGCAACCGTGTCCTATGGTAAGATTGCGGCAGAAGTTGGAACGACCGTCAAACTTGCGCGGGCATTGTGGATTGTGCCATTGGCAGTGATCATTGGATTTGCCAAAAAAAGCGAAAGCAAATCAAAAAAGCCTTGGTTTATTCTTGGCTTTTTATCTACAGCAGCCCTTGTGACCTGGGTTCCTCAGCTTCAAGAGGCGGGGCATTTTGTTGAATTCGTAGCTAAGCGGGTTTTGGTGTTGACCTTATTTTTTATTGGGCTTGGACTATCGCAAGAAACACTTAAGAAAGTTGGGTTTAAGCCATTGGTTTTAGGATTAACTCTTTGGATCGTTGTTGCGACTTGTACTTTCTTGAGCATTAACTACGGAATTATCGAATAAAATAGTTTCTATTTATATAAGAGCCGGTTAGACTTTAGTCAGATCTTACAATCTTTGGCGCAAAGTTAAACTTAAGAAATCAAAGTGTTTTTTGTTTTAACCAAAAACATTTTTTCTTATACAAAGGCCTCAAATCATAGTGACGACTAAAGTCATCAAAATGAAAATTCAGTAATTTTTGGTCAAAAAAATTTGACACGAAATGTGTTCGATCCGCTTGCAAAAAGATTTATGCTGGAGAAAGAATGTACTATCTTAGGGAGAAATGAATGAAAAGTGTTCGGGTATTAGTGATTGAAGACAATCACGACTTTGCACTGATGAACTGTATTCATCTCAAAAAAGCGGGCTTTGCGGCTACAGCTGCGCATAGCGGTGCGCAAGCTTTGAATGAGCTCACCGCCTCTCCACCAGATGTCATCGTTATGGATCTGACTCTCCCAGATATGGATGCTGATACTTTTGTTTCTGAATTGCGAGAGCGTCCACAGTATGCAAACACCCCAGTCATCCTTGCTTCGGGCCGTGAAGATATCGCCGAAAGAGCAAAAAAATTGGGATGTCCCATCTATTTAAAAAAGCCATTTGATTCTTCGTTACTCCTCGACTCCGTCCAACAGGTAGCATTAAAAAATGAGTGATATTACAGTGGCTCACGCCCATGTTCTTAAACGTCTTCGCAAGTCGTCCAACTTGAGTCAAAAAGAATTGGCTGATCGATGCAATCTTGACCGGACTTTTATTTCGCTTCTTGAACGAGGCGAAAGGCAACCTTCGCTCACAACACTATTTGCAGTCGCAAAAGTTTTAAAGGTGAGCCCATCGGTTATTGTCACTCAAATCGAGAACTTTATTCGAAGAGGGTTACGCAAAGTCAGCAAGCCCTCACGAGTGGGTAGGAACTAAGGCGTCTTTGTTTTAGATGTTTTTATTATGGGCTTAGGAACTTTTGACTTCGGCATTTTCTTTCCGGCGGTGATGTACTCATCAATGATCGGACTGTGTCGAGTAGGCGATCGAGCCAGTACGCCGTAGTAACTTGAGAGTGGAAGTTGTGGGACCAAATCTACGTCGGAAGTTTTGTCATCCAATATGACGATTCCGCCCGCCATAATCATATATTCACGAGTGCGCTGTGCGGGTTTGCCACCCCTTACCTTCGGTACAGTAATCGCGCGCCGAAAAATTGTAGAGATCTCGACGTAGTTTAATAGAATTATATTATCGGCCATAGCAGAGGCTTTTAAACTGCTGCTGATTTGCGAGACCCCTAACAATTCAGGGCATTCGTAATTGACCAAAGATTCCATCATTCGATACTTAAATAACGAGGTCAGCGCAAAAATAAAATCGTGAGTTTCTTCGTGGTGAGCGCTTTGGTATGTTGCAAGAGAATCAATCACAATTCGGGTGATATCTTTTTGCTCGATAATATTTTTTATACGATAAAAATGCTCATCCAAATCAATCTCCATAGGAGTATTATAATAAATTGTGACATCGCCACTTTTCACATGGGTGCTTAACTTTAATTTAAGTTCGTCGGCGTTGCGGCAAATTTGCTCGGGATGTTCGTCTAACGTGACCAACAAGCCTTTTTTACCCTGCGCAACTCCAGCTGCCAAAAACTCCATTCCTAATATGCTTTTGCCTGTACCTGAAATTCCAACACATAAGGTGGTTGAGCCTTCAAGAACACCGCCACCGAGCATCTCATCAAGGGTAGGATTGCAAAAAGAACTTTTTTTAATCGAAGTCTTTTGTGAAAATTTTTGCGATACACCTGCCGAGATTCTTGGGAAAACCTCAATCCCTTTTTGGGGAAATATTTTATAGGAATGGGTTCCCGAAATAAAATTTTGCCCGCGTGATTTTACAATTTCTAATGTTCTTATGGAACTTCGACGTTGCACGCTATTGCGCAAGCTAATCACCGTATCGCAAAGAAATTGACTCTCTTCGATCGCATTCTTAGCCATCGTCTCGGCAACAAAGACTGGCATCACCCCCATACGCTCAAAAGTATCAATTATCATATGTAAAGATTCACGGAAGGATGGCCCCTGACGGGCTTCGAGATACTCTTTTAGAGGAGTTAAATTATCAATCACCACCCGACGGGCATTGATTTTTTTTATCTCAGTTGTAACAAAATTTGTTGAGAGCTGAAGATTATCAAAAATTTGTGCTGGGGTGACCTTTAAGATCTTCATTTTATTTTGATTTTCTAACTTTTGACAATCCAGTCCAAATCCAAGCGCATCTTGCTTGATCTTTTCCACCGAAGTCTCAAGGCTTAAAATTAATCCTGCTTCGTTGTGGAGTGAAGCCCCACGATAAATAAATTCAAGAGCAAAAATGGTTTTACCAATGCCGGGGCTTCCTTCAATAATGACCGCATTGCCTCTCACAATGCCGCCGTAAACGATTTGGTCAAAACCAAGGATCCCGCTAGGAACGAGGGCTTCTGAATTTTTGTTTATATCGATCTCCAAAGTGCCACCTATCTGTATCTCGGTTTTACATAATTGCATCAAATTGACAATGACTCAAAATTTCTGCAGCTTGAGGGCAATCGGAGGCAATCTTGAAAAATTATAAATTTATCCTTCTCATTTTTTTGTTTGCGGTTCAATCAGCACGCGGGCAGTACGGTGCGATCGCGACATCGCCCGGAACTTACGAATATATTGATCGGTCAAAAATCGAGCGAAATAGAATCGATTGGAGCATGCTTGTTGAAAAACAAGATCATGACACTTACGAAAAAACAGTTTCCGAGAGCGAAGCGGCTTACAAGGATCTTTATCAAAGTTATGCTAAACTAAAAGAGTTGAGCATTCAGTCGACCATCAACAAACTGCCGATCTCGGCCGAAGAATTGGCTTCAGCCGTATTTAATTTTCGGATGGCTCGCGACGTGTTTCATCAAAAAATTGCAGGCCTCGAAGTTTTTTCGGAAGTTTGGGGCGGCCGCGCAAATCTCAATCCCGACCAAAAACAAGCGCTTCCAGCTGAGCAACAAAATGCAATTGAATATGTTTATTCAAAAGGTGCGGTGAACCTTGGCTTATTTGCCAAAACATATGATGCCGGTATCCGAGCGATGGTCGACCAGGCAGCAGCTCTTACCTACAGATACAATGACGGGATGCAAGCCGTAGATACCATTGCGGGCGAGGGTCTTATGGATCCCATGACTCACGAAACTCCGCGCAGCATTTTGGCCAACCTCGAAATTTTTCGAAAAAACGCCGAACTCACTTTTCAAGATACCGAAAATCTGTCGCGCTTACCAAAAATGGTTGCGTATCAAATGGCGCAATTTATCAATGCTAACGATCTGCATTTTTATTGGCAAAATGATTTGCAAAAACAAGGTCGAAGCGACTGGCTTGAGGCTTTGGAATTTAAGTTTAGACTGACCAAATATGTTCGTGCTGCAAACTGTATGTCTGTCGGGGTTGTGGCGCTCAGTCTGCCGCCGCTTGAGTCTTTTGACCTAGGCTACCTGGTGCGTGGAGCAAGACAAAAAGTTCGAATCGTTCAGAAGGCAGAATTTGATGAGGTTGCGATTCGCGCGACTCTTAATCGGCTTGATGAATTGTTTCGCTCGCTTCAATCCCAAAATGGTGAATTTAATGATGTCGGTGGAGTGATGGGTTATATAAACAAAATCAATTCCACTTTGACCTGGAAAAATGAAGTTGAGGCCTATCTTGGAATATTGACTTTTCTGCGTGAAGATTACCGTGACGAACTCGATCTTATTACCGATCCCATTGGACGATGCGATCGTGTGCGACAACGTTACTATGCTCGATACAAAACCTTTCGCGATGGTTTCGCCGCTCGTGCGGATGCTTATTTCGTAACCGGAGGAAGTTCAACCGATCCCACAATGCAAGCGTTTGCGGTTGCTGGAAAAGTGATTTTAACAAAAGGCCAATATTTAAAAGAATATCGCAAACTGTTGAGCGACCATCCTGAATTTTCGCCTTCAGGAAAAATGTTGGATGAAAGCCTTCATTAAGCTTTTTGCTTTTTGTTTTTTAATTCAAGCCCAAGCTTATACAAACAAGCCCGCAAGCAGCCGATATCTGCCGAGTGGCCACTGGTTGACGTGTTGGGGCGGAAGCGATTACGCGATCCGAAAAGATCCGCACTTTAACAAAAACTCTTCCGAAGACGAGGTTGCAAGCTACATTCCCCGTTTTACGGGATCTTATCCATTTGAAGTCAAAGACACCTGGATCGAACTCATTACGCACAGTGGAACAGATTGTGGACACTGCGGACAAACTTGTACCACCACAAAACAGGGCACAACTTGTGTTTGCAACAGCTGCTCGTGGCAGACCAAAGAGACTGCCTACCGACATTGGTCAAACCAAAAAGTCAATTGGGAGGTTCATTGGGCTCAAGATCCCAATTATCGCGCAATGAGAAAAAACTGGCTGGCTCAAGGTCAACCCCAAATCGGACGGTCGGTTAAAGATTTAGATAAACTTTTATTGTTTGATCCCGAAAGACCACTCGAATATTTCTTGTTCCCTGGTGAAGCCGAGACGATTGAGATCTCCAATGGTTGGGGAGGAACCAAGCTCACTCCTACCGTAAGTATCCAAAAAGCTCGGCACGAATATAGTATTCATGTGAATACAAACGTCGGCCCCAACGCCGACTGTGATGACAGAGACATTCAAGTGTCAGCGTCTGTTCGGACTGGAAAGCGCATCCGAGGCCCAACACCAAATAGCATTGAATTTCGAAAGGGATGGGCGGTTGGACCACAAAATGAAAATGGCGAGTTTACCCAAGAACCCGCAGAGTTTTTGCTCACCGATATTTCGGCTGAAAGATATGAGGCCCAAAATATTTTTGATAATTATAAAGATTCACGCATTCAGGTTGAACTGTGGCAGCTCAACCGGGTGTTGTGGGCGATCGATGGCCGGGTGAGCTCAAAGTTTCAGGTGCAAGACAATCTCAGCATATTAAAATGGACCGATGATGGTTTAACACCGCCCGTTGCGACGTACGACATTAAGGCCGATGATCTTTATCGAACACGATGGTTCGAAGCGCCATTTCATCTCACATACAATGAAACTTACGAGGTGTGTACGAAGGTCATCCGCAATAACAATATTTATTATAACACCAAGATGTTTTATTTTTTTGATCAATGGTCTGAATCAAATTGTTCGTTGTTTGTTTACAATCCTCCCGATCAAAACGACTTAAGAACTTGGGGTCGTAAAAAACGTGATTTTTTATCGAGACTTGTAGGGTTTGGTTTTTTTTAAGAGGTGATCCACATGATCCTGTTTTATCTTTTTTCGTTTTGGATTAATGCAGCTCCACTCAGCGATCTGCAAACCGACAATTTGTGTCGTGCTCAAGATCTTGCGGCGGACCCTCTCCATAAAAATTCTCTGATCTCGAATTCTCCTTGGAAAGATTTGATCTCTGAAAATTCTCTGTTTGATCCTTTGAAAATGTCTCAAACTCTTTCTCTATCTCATCTTGTTCGCGATGGGCTCACCTCTGAACACATCGTAAACATGTTGGCCGACGGATTTAAAAAAATACGCCTGAACGAGATGGAAGCCATCGAGCGGGGCGAAATCAAACCGATTGTTGAAGGCCGATCTTATACCCATCAAGAACTCAAACGGCGCAAAAAAACCTTGGATGATTTTTATAAAAAATATGTCGAGCCGGTTTTGCAGAATACCTATCGCTATTATTTAAGTGTTCATACACGGCGAGAAGAATTGCGTAAAAATGCGGGCGCACCACAGGATATCCAAAAAGCGGTTTCACTCGTAAATGATCAGGTCGATTTTTTAAATAAAAATTTAAAACGTATCTCACCCTCACTCGTGGAGAAATTTGGAGAAATCCATACGGCAACCGCTGAGAATTTGACCTTGAGCTATCGTGATGGCTTCGTGGTTAAGATTCAGTTTGGTGATGTAACTTTTTATCCCCGTATGATCGCCAACCAAATTTTGGGAGAGGACGATTATTTTTTGCGTGGGATGAATGAATGGGTCAAATACACAAAGGCACAAGCTCACAGTGGCTCAGCATCTGCGGCGCAGGCGGCAGAACTTGCACTTCAACATTTTGAAGGAGCCCAAAAAGTCCATAAGATCATGTCTTCAGTTTCTGAAAGCGATCTTGTGCAATTGATGGGACTGTTCTTTGAACTCAATAAAAAAAATATTCCGCAATGCGACCGGGTCATTGCTAAGCTCAACGAACGGCTTAAAAAGAAGTTGGGAGATAACAAAACTTCGCTCCGATTGGGTCCAGCCGATCGTTTAGAAGTTGAGAGCATGGCAAAGGATCTGGTTTTTTATCAGGACATATTCAAAGTTTTTGCTGAGGCCGCTAGTCTTGCAAATCCGCCACTGTCTAAGCGCTGACCAGATTCTTGAACTTTCAAGTCTAAAGTCTAAACCCCGATAAAAAGGTTTAGATCACTTGAAAGGAAATGAATGAAAGTCTCGACCTTAGTATTGGTATTGTTCTCTACGGCCTTCATCGCGAATTGCAGTAAACAAGACGGAGGAAATTCAGAACCTCAAACGTTAGTGGCACAAGCTCGAGTGGCTCACTCGATAAATCAAGGTCTGCATCGCTTAAAGCTCAGTTCAGTGGTCAATGCTGTTATTCCATTTTTCGAAGAGCTCATTCAAAGTCCAAATGGTCAGATGAATTTAGGCTCGGTTGTTGTTGAGCCTTTGAATAATGGACAGAGCAAAATCAATTTAGATTTAGATCTTTCAACTTTAATCACTAACCCGCCCGAAGCTCTTTCTCTCAACGTTGAAGGCGTTGATGTGTCGAATGTGATAGGTCTTCCGGTTGGAAATTCTGGAAGTTCGGTTTTTTTTAGCGCAGTACATGATTTATTAGGTATTTCGATGTTCGTAAACAAAATGTCTTCGACAAGTGGGGCAATCAATACGCTGCTTCCACTTGTGCTCAACACTGCACAAAATGGCAATTCACTTTCTGGATTTACCGGGATTTTTAAAGGTGAGCAAAACGTGATTTCGATCTTTGCCGATATTGCGCCAATCTTAAATCAGATTCTTTCAGCACCGCCGCCACCCCAAGAACCAAAAATTGTTTCTGGACTCACTGACGTTGTAGGCGTTGTTGCTGGGGGTTATGTGGGTATTCACACCGGCTCGCCATTTTTAGGCACACTTGCAAATGGTTTAGTCCACCAAATGGTCAATGGTGTGGTTCGGGTTGTTGATCATCTTTGATTTTTGATATCGACCACAAGCCCATCAAAAGGCTCGAGCTGACAGCTGAGCCGTTCGAATCGCGAAAATTTGCGCATTTCAGCCATTTCTTGTTCGATCTCGGTACGAGGTTGAGCAATTTCGGTTTCAACAACGACTAAACAGGTTGTGCATGTGCCCATACCGCCACAACTATCAAAAATTGGTATTTTATTTTTAAGAGCCACTTCTAAAACGGTTTTGCCTTTTCCGATTGGGACCGTTTTGGCCAAAGGGTAGAATTTCATTTTCATGACTTTCAGTGTTGAAGAGATTCAATATTGAATCAAGCGATAGACTAGGTTTAAAAAGAGCCATGCGATTTATAGCTTTCGATACCGAAACCACAGGTACTCTTCCAGGTGTAGACCGTATTGTCGAAATCGGTGCGGTGAGATTTAATCGCGGCGAAGTTGAGGCGGTGTATTCCACTTTGATTAACCCATTGATTCCGATGCCAGCGGGTGCAAGCGCGGTAAATGGAATTACGGACGAGATGCTTGTGGGAAAACCAACGATTGATACCTTGCTCGAATCTTTTGCCGAATTTTGTGGTGAAGATGTGATCGTGGCCCACAATGCACCTTTTGATTATGGATTTTTAACCGCTGATATCAAAAAACACGAAGCTAAGGCGGGTCGTGGTCCAATGTTTGATACCTACTCATTATCTAAAAAAGTTTTCCCGGGTTTGGCAAATTATCGCCTTAGCACTTTGGTGGATCATCTTAAAATTGAAGCGGGCGAATTTCATAGAGCCGAGGCCGACGCTGCAGCTTGCGGCACTGTATTTATCCGGATGGTTGAAAAGATTTTTGGCCACGCCAATGAGCTGCCCCCATTCGAAAATCTCATTGCGCTCAGTGGACGAGAACCACTTAAATTTCCACAGATCATCCCACAGCCAAAGCAACTCGAACTTTTGTTTTAAAGGGCTGAGGCCACAGAGTGATGAGCTCTTAGAAGTTTGGCCTCTGGATATTTCCAGCAGTACGATTCCTGTCCACAATCAAAATCAACAATGTAGAGGCCTTTTGGGTTTGCACCAAGTTTGCGAATCTTGCTGTACCAATTCGAAATCAAATCATTGATCTCTTTTTCGATAACCATAATTTGTTTTGTGAGATGAGCCGGAGTGGATTCAAGCTGGGTGATTTTTTTTTCGGTCAAGTCACTTGATTGTTTTGTAATGTGAAGGAGGATGGGCAAAAGGTCTTCAGCTTCGTGAAGATCAAATCCATTTCGACAATTGATCTTGATGATCGGGGCCAATCCTTATCTCCTCATCTCAAGGATGCAGGAAAATTAAAAAAAGGTCGGCCGGA
Organism: Bdellovibrionales bacterium; assembly: GCA_965199825.1. Taxonomy (GTDB): domain Bacteria; phylum Bdellovibrionota; class Bdellovibrionia; order Bdellovibrionales; family UBA1609; genus CBDATP01. The sequence goes on from OZ241329.1 coordinate 1,121,163, forward strand.
ATTTGCTGAACTAGACCTTTTTAAGAGTCCATCCCTTTTGTGATCTGCAGAGTTTGTCCGCCGATGAGCAAAAGAAGAGTAATGACAATGGCGGCAATAATTAAAAACCTGAGATAAGTCCCAAAGCTCCATTCCTCGCCGTCTTGAATCGCCAGGTCTTTGGATATGCCCTTTTTTCTTACCAGCATTCGATCGCCTACCTTCGTTCCCGTTGGCGAAGATACTTTTACAAGATTTGTGGTGCGTTCTTCTGAATCTTTTCCGCGACGATCAACATAAAATTCACCTTCTAAATAGCGATTATTTGCGCCTGCGTTTCCACCCTTTGAATTTAATGCCGATCCAGGGATCGAACTTCCAGAACTTCCAGTGTAGCGGGCATTCTTTTTACTAAAGTCATCATCGACAGATCCTTGATTCGAGCCGCGCGATCCCGAACTTTGCGAAGCGCTGCTACTGCGAACCGGAATATTGCTTGCGCTGGAGGATTCATTTTCGCTTTTTGTGGGCCGACTTGTTTGCGATAAAGAACTCGACGAACTCGATGAGCCTGATTTTCCCGAAGAGCCGCTGGCATTTTGGGCGAGAGATTTACCATCGCTCAATGAGAATGGTTTATAAGTTGCCGCACAAGATTGCCCATTAGCACCGGGATTACCTTGAGCCGACATCAATTCGCCAGTCTCTAATAAACAGGCAAGGTAATTGCCAAAATAATTTTCGGCATAGGATTTAAATGCATCATTAAACTGATACACAACCCCAATGATGATCGCGACAGTGATCATCACCACCAAAATATATTCCAACATCACTTGGCCCGATTGGTTATTTAAACGCTTCATGTCTTACCTTGAGATATTGATCGGTCAAAAACTGTCGCTTCTTTAGACAGATGACTAGCGCATTTCGGCTAAACAGATTTAAGTCGAGATAAAGTCTGTATAGTTGTTGCTAGAGTCCTTATGTCATCTGAGCTAGTGGCCGATAAATTAACGGGGGAACATATGAAAAACATAATGAATTTAGCAAAACGAATTCTTAAAGATGAATCTGCTCAGGGAGCAACCGAGTACATCTTGTTACTTGTGATCGTTGTTGGTCTAGCAATGCTCTTTAAAGGCAAGATCATGGAAATGGTGACCGGTAAACTCGACGAATTAAAAACTTCGTTAGGAACAGTAACAAGCAGCTAATGACTCTAGAATCCATCTTACTTCTTTGCTTGTATGCTTTTGTGGTTCTTGGAGCTTTTTTAGGCCCCAAGGGCCCGCTCTCGACATTTCAAACTTCTGCACCTCGACTCGCAGCTAGGGTCGAGCGCAATGTCACAACCGCAATTGGTTTTCGTACTTTGCAAAATAAAAATTGGGAATATGATAGTCCTTAATGATCTTACCCACGCTCATCCTTTTAAGCGGCGTTATTGATGATTTGCGCTGTCGCAAAGTCCATAATATATTAGTTTTATTTTGTTTACTCGCAGCACTCACCACTGTTGGCATACAATCAGGTTATATGGCCTTACCGTATGCTCTCCTTTCTGGTGTGATCACACTTATCATTTGCTTGCCGCTCGTGATTGCCCAGGTCATGGGGGCGGGCGACATGAAGCTTCTGATGGCGTTTGCGGTGGCGACCGGTTGGTCCAGTGCATTGTGGGTTTTGATCTATTCATTTTTATGGGGCGCTTTGCTTGGTGTCTTTAGAGCGATCTTGCGTGGTGAAGGCAGACTTTTATTATTTAGCACCATTCATGTGGCCATGCTCAAAAAGGCTTCACCGCTGCCACTCCAAAAAATTCCTTATACGGTGGCATTGTTGTTTGGTTGGCTTACCCTGTTGTCATTGACCGGATTCAGAATATGAAACGACTCAAAAACAGTTCGGGTCAGTTTTTGGTCGAAGGAATTTTACTTCTCACTGTGTTAATGGCTTCAACAATTTTTATCGCAAAATATTTTAAAGAAAATAATTTAATTGCCCAATTGATTTCAGCCCCTTGGCAAAGTCTTTCGGGCATGTTGCAAAATGGGGTGTGGGCACCACCGGCAAAGTCGATGTCGCTTCATCCCAATAAATTTAATCGACACTCATCTCTAAAGGGTGAATCTCCCACATGAGGTCCGAGCGGGGATTTATCACGGTTGATTTCTTATTCGCCTTTGTTCTCGTGCTCTCATTTAGTGCTCTGTTGTTTGCACTCACTTTGACTTTGACGGTTGCTGAGATCACTCAATACATCACATTTTCTGCGGCTCGAAATTACTATGCGGCTCATCAAGACGAAGCCGAGCAAGAGATGCTTGCAAGACAAAAGTTTTCACAATTGGTTGATAATAAAGTTTTGAGTCCGCTTTATAAAAACGGTTGGTTTATTATTGATAAAACTTTAGAGCAGGGAACAAACATCAAAGATCTCTCTGTGGCCTACAAGGATTACGCCGAAAGTGCGGGCGATCCCAATACCTTTTGGGGCGTGGGCACTTCATTTACCGCAAAAATTTTGGATTTTAATGTTCCCTTTTATGGCTCAACCAATGATGGCAATACCGGAGGTTTTAAAACCTTTATTGCGAGCTATCTTGGGCGTGAGCCCACCGCGAGTGAGTGTTACAACTTTAATACTCAGCGCTGGGCAAGTATTCGGGCTCTCGATACGGGTGGTGCTGCTCCCTATTCTACTGGAACGGATCCCACAAAGTATGTGGTGGTAACAGACAATGGCTGCTAACAACCTTCGTTCACAAAATGGAAATGCAATGCTTGAGACTATTCCGCTGCTCGCAATTTTTGTGATGTTTGTGGGGTTTGGATTGGGACTTTTTGGATTTATTCACACCGGAATTTTATATTCCATCGCCGCACGAGCGTACACGTCAGAAATTTTTCGTAATCGAACAAATTTAACCTATCACCGAGAAAATCTGAACGCGATCTTAACCAACAAGCCCTTTGAAGGACGATATCATTTTATCCAGTCCGATACTGTGGCGGCTGCTGGAGACAAACCCATTGTTGCCACAGCACGACCGATTGCAATGGGAACCATGGCGCCAAAACTCCAGGCCAATAAAGATGTGCACAACAACAAGATCTTTTCGCTCGACGTTCGTAACCAAAATGTCGGGGTGAGTCCTGCTTGGGTGATGGTCGGGTATGGGATGTGCCTCAATGCCCATTGTGGCGGCGATTAATCTGTCTCAATTTAAGAAATCTTTAGACCTCCCTAAACAGAATGTTGAGTTGTTCCGATACGATATTAGGGAGTCTTTCTAGCTATGAATCAAAATGAAACTCGCACCTTATGGATCAGCGTTGGCTCGGCTCTTTTTGCTGTGTTTTTACTTTATAGTTACACTCAAGAGAAAAGTGCGCAGCTCACCAAAAAATTTGGTGCTAAAGAAAACGTCGTTATCGCAAGCAAAGATATTATGGAAATGGAAACTATCGACGAGACCATGCTCCAAGTCGTTGAGCGTCCGGTTGATTTTATCCAGCCCCATGCGATCAAAGAACCCGAACGTGCAGTGGGTCTCGTAGCACTTGCTCCAATCAAAAAAGACGAACAAATTTTAGAAAGTAAAATCTTAGAGCCCGGTCCTGTTACAGGATTGTCGCTTCAAGTTTCGCCAACCAAACGTGCAGTCACAATTCCAATTGATGAAGTGCGCGGCATTGCAAAACTCTTAAAACCTGGCGACCGCATTGATTTAGTTGCAGCTCTGGATGTGGGTAAGGGTCCTTTGCAACACCGCGAAGTTCGAACTCTGATGGAAGATGTTCCAATACTCGCCACGGGTGTGCGAATTACTAATGAACTTCCACGCCTTTATGAAAAAATCGGCAAAGATGATTATATCAAAGATATCCGTGCAGACACCACATTCACAACGATCACGGTTGAGGCATCGCCAAAAGAATCACAAGATTTAATTTATATTTTGTCGACGGCTCCGGGATCTTTATTTCTAACACTCAGACATCCCTCGGATCACGCCAAACACTCACTCGGATCCACCACAGTCGAAGGAATTTTGGGAAAAGTTGATCCCAACCTGATCGAAGCTCAAGTGCGTATACCAGCTTCGCTCCCACCTCCGCCACCACCACCAAAGCCACAGCCCGAAAAACGCAAGAAAAAGGGGCCCTTTGTTGACTTATAAACATCTTTTATTTTTATTTCTTTTTAGCTTTGCGGCTGTCGCTCAAGAAGTCGACGACATCATTCCTTTGAATGTGGGTTTTCCCTCAGATAAAGTGATTGAGGATTTACCAAACGCCATCGACGTCGAAGGAACTTTTCGCAAAGTCACTCATGCCGAATACGATGCGGCCACCAAGAGCATCCGATTTAATCCTTTTAAAGAAGGATCCGCTTCGTTTGTGATTAAAGAAAAAGGCTCAGGCAAGATTCTTTATAAATTTACTATTGATGCGCGTAAGACCGATTTGCAACGGGTGGCTAAAGAGATGCAAGCCCTGCTTGCAACCATCGAAGGCATCACCATTCGCATTATAAACAATAAAGTTGTGGTCGACGGACAAATTCTTTTGCCCACCGACATGAAGCGCATTCACAGTGTGGTCAAGCAATACGGAAACCTCGCGACCACGTTGGTGATTTTAAGTCCCATCGCACAAAATAAAATTGCCGAATTTATTGAACGCAAAATCAACAATCCAGAAATTCGTTGTAGCGCTGTAAACGGGAAATTTATTCTAGAAGGTTTTGCAACAGACCAGCCTGAAAAAGATAAGTCCGAAATTATTGCCAAGATGTACATCCCCGATGTTGTGGTGGATGAGGCTGTTGCAGATAAAAAAGTATTAGAGCGCAAAGTGGATATGGTGATTAACCTCATCAACCTTCGTGCACCTCCCCAGCCCGAGCCCGCAAAGCTTGTGCAGATGGTGATCCACTATGTGGAATTGCAAAAAGATTATTCGCGCAGCTTTCGATTTCAGTGGACTCCTGATATTGGCGACGGATCCTCGGTTGGATTTTCAACCGGCGGAGCGGGTCAAGGTGGAGTGGTCTCAACCATCACCGGAACCATCAGTAATCTTTTGCCAAAATTAAATTGGGCTAAACAGCATGGTTTTGCTCGAGTGCTCCAGAGTTCAAGTTTGATCGTGCAAGATGGTAAGGCCGGGATCTTAAACTCAATCACTCGATTGCCTTACCAAGTTGTAAATGCTCAAGGCCAACCCTCAACCAATTTCGAAGAGACCGGGATTAAAACAAATGTGACTCCAGAAATTATGGGGCAACGTTCGGACTCGGTAAAATTGGCTCTTAATTTTGCGGTAAAAAGTTTGATCAGTTACACCGCTCAAGGCCCCACAACTTCAAGCCGTGAGATGCAAACCACCATTCATGTAAAGAGTGGTGCGAGTGCAGCTGTGGGTGGATTGATCACTTCGGATACAGGAACTGATTTTAATAAATTGCCTGCGAATGGCAGCACAAATCCTTTGATCTCTCTTTATGCTTCAAAAGATTTTCGCAATAACCAGAGTCAATTTGTGGTTTTTGTAACTCCAATTATTAAAAGCTCGGCCAGCACAGGATCAGATAAGATTAAGCAAAAATTTAGAATGTCCAACTAGAGGTACTTCGTCGGTGATACAAGAAAACTGTCATTTGATAGTCGTTATGGGCGGCAAGGGCGGCGTGGGAAAAAGCGTTTTCGCCGCAAACCTTGCAGCCGCTTTTTTAAGCGAAATGCGTGCCCCCACATTATTGATCGATCTTGATAGCAGAAGCTGTGGAGATCAAAATATCATCACGGGTCTTAGGCCTTTAAAAACAATCAATGAAGTCGCCCAATTTTCGGGTGCAATGACTCCCCAAGCGGTTGCCACGCTTGTTACTAAACACGCCTCGGGCTTAGGCTACATCGGTGCGGTACAAAGTCCCGATCAAGTTCTAACCGTTTCGCCAGAACTCTTAAAGAAACAACTCTTTGGTTTAAGCCAGAATTTTAAATTTATTATTGTCGATTGTGGGACCGAAATTGGGCCGGCTCAACTCGCTGTGATTGAAGATTGCAGTGCACTTTTGGTTGTGACCACACCCGAAGTTTTGGTGATCAATCAAACTCGAAGAATCTTAAATGATTTGCAATCGGCAACTGTTCCCCAAGAACTGTTTCAAATTGTGTTAAATAAAACCGGCAAAAATGGTTTAGACCCCAAAGCAATCGAGCAAACTTTAAGACGCCCCTTGATCGGATCAATCCCTCAAGACGACGCCACTGCTTACGCAGCTTTAAGTCGATCGGCCCCATTTGTATTTTCAAGTCCACAAACTCCATTAGCTCTTGCTCACTTTGACGTGGCCCGAAAGCTGACCGGCGGAATCTTACAAAGATTAAAAACATTATCGCGACCAAAAAATCTTGCGGCGGCAGCTCCGGTTGCGGCAGTGACTGGTGCAGTTGAAAAGGGATCCCCTTTAAAGAAAAAAGAGCGCGGCCTCAACGCGGTGACTCTTTTAAAAATGCAAATCCATTCTGAATTGATCAAAGAGATGGATTTAAAAAAAGATATGTCGAGTATCCAAGGTGATTCTTCAAAAGAAAAAGAATTGCGCACAAAAACTCAACGTGTGATTTCAAATTTGATTGATCGTTTAGGCCAAGGTCTTCCGCGCGAAGAGCGCTCGCAAGTGATCAAACAAGTTTTGGATGAGTCCTTGGGGCTTGGACCACTTGAGGATTTATTGGCAGACCCTACTGTCACAGAGATCATGGTCAACGGTTGCGATAAGATCTATGTCGAGAAAAGCGGAAAGCTCACTCTCAGTACGGTTGTGTTCACCAGCAATCTGCAACTTCGAAACGTGATCGAGCGAATTGTTACTCCACTTGGCCGACGTATTGACGAAAAGACACCTTATGTCGATGCCCGCTTGGCCGATGGATCTCGAGTGAATGCGGTGATTGAACCGTTATCGATCGATGGTCCCGCTGTCACGATTCGAAAATTTCCAAGTTCACGCATCACACCTGATGATTACATTCGCTATCAATCGATCACCAAGCCCATGGTGGATTTTTTAAAGATCTGTGTGGAGCAAGGTTTAAATGTGATCATCTCTGGCGGTACGGGCTCTGGTAAAACCACTTTGCTCAACGTACTTTCGGGATTTATCCCTGTGAACGAACGTATTATTACGGTTGAAGATGCGGCAGAGCTTCAATTAAAACAAGAACACATTGTTCGCCTTGAGACTCGTCCTGCAAACATGGAAGGCACTGGCGAAATCACCATTCGAGATTTAATTCGCAACTCTTTAAGGATGCGTCCTGATCGCATTGTGGTGGGAGAGTGTCGAGACGGTGCAGCACTTGATATGCTTGCCGCAATGAACACCGGTCACGATGGGTCGATGACCACAGTGCATGCGAACACCCCACGAGAAGCGATCGCACGACTTGAAACTTTGTGTATGATGGCCGGTATGGACTTGCCCGCGCGAGCCATCCGCGAGCAAATCGCGGGTGCGGTCGACTTGATTATCCAAATTAGTCGAATGTCAGACGGCTCTAGAAAAATTATTAGCATTACCGAAGTTGTGGGCATGCAGGCCGAGACGGTGACCCTTCAAGAAGTATTTCGATTTAAAGAAGAAGGCTTTGATAAAAATAGAAAAATCATCGGCCAGTTTCAAGCGATGGGTTTGATTCCGACATTTATCGAAAAATTTGAGCAGCGAGGCGTTGCGATCCCAAGAAATTTATTTATTTCTGGCGGCGGCGCGGAAGCTGCTCCCGAAAAAGCGGCAAGCACACCGGCAACAACGGTTCGCCCACGTTTGGGTGTGACAACACCGCTTAAGCCCACGGGATCGGACAATAAATGAGTCTGATTTTTGGCAACGATTTTATATTTATACCTTTGTTCGCGATCGCCATTTTTTTAGCGGTTTATAACAGCGCTGAACGTGTGCTGCAGTTTCTCCATTCAAGGAGCAGTGGCACTCGCGAAGAGATTATCAAAACTCTAGATTCTATGTTTGTCGAAATCGACAACAAGCGAATCACCTGGATGCTGTATGGTTTAAGCTATGGACTTGGGGTTTTGTTTTTTATGGCCCTTTGGCCCAATGTGATCCCTGGATTGATTATTGGAATCGGAATGATGATGGTGGGCTTTACCCTTCCTCGCGTGGTGGTCAAAAATCTGTGGGAATCGCGCTGCAATCGTTTTGTAAATCAGATGGTCGATGGTTTAACCATTATGGGCAATGGAGTAAAAGCGGGTTTAAGTATTACCCAGTCGATGGAACGTGTGGTTGAAAACCTTAACGGTCCGATTGCTCAAGAATTTCGCCTAGTTCTAAATAAAATCAGATTAGGGATGGCCGTCGAGGAAGCCCTCAATGAACTCGGTGAGCGAATTCCGCGCCAAGATCTGCAAATGTTTGTGACCGCGATTAATATTTTAAAGGAAACCGGCGGTAATCTTGCCGAAACTTTCGAAACGATCGTGCTCGTTGTACGAGAGCGTCAAAAGATTGAAAAGAAAATCCAAGCCCTTACAGCTCAAGGATCGATGCAGGCGATTATCATCACGCTTGTGCCCTTTGTCCTTCTGGGAGTGTTTTTGATGCTTGATCCTGGTTATGTAATGCCTCTGTTTACCAAGCCTTTAGGATGGTTTGCCCTGGTCATGATGCTCGGCCTCCAAGTAATTGGTGGCGTCATGATGAAAAAGATAATTACAATTAAGGTGTGATCTTCAAGGGAGTGGGGCCATGCCAATAGTCATCGTGATGTTCTTCGCGTTAAGTTCCTATGCAACAGTAAATATGAAAGATGCGGCGTACTCGGAGACGAGTAACGACATGAGCGTGCCTGGAGTCGGATACGACCTCAGAGTCCTCCGCACCTATAGTAGCCGATCTGTTTATAGCGGAATTTTTGGTTATGGCCAGTGCTCTGACGGCGAAACTTCGCTTAAAGTAACACCAGAAAATTATCTTCAAGTGACAGAGTGTGGTGGTGGACAAAAGACTATGTACACCCCTCGCAAAGCCGATCCCGAAAAAATCGAAAGCACGATTAAGACGATCATGAAGGAAGTGCGTCAGAGAAAGCAAACCAATGATCAGCAATACTATTCGAATCTCGAAAAAGAATTGCATGAAAATGTGGTTTTACGCGAAGAATTGGGTCGCCAATTAGATCTTAAAGGAAAAGTCGAAGCAGGTGCGGTGTACTTTGCAAATGGTCGTGAAAACGAAACCGTCGTTCTAAAAGACAACCAATACACTCGAACCATGGCCGATGGAACCTATCAAAAATTTGATATCGAAGGCCGCATGGCCAGCATGTACGACCGCAATGGCAACTACATTAAGCTCGAGTGGAAAAACGAAATGCTTTTATCCATGACCGATAACAGTGGTCGAAAGCTTGCGTTCAAATATAACCCGACGACCAAAAAAGTTTCAGAAGTGGTGGGCCCCAACAATTTGAAATGTTCTTACGTCTATAAAGGCGAAGACATGATTTCAGCCACCAATGCGTGGAAGAACACATTTAAATACTCCTACGATGATCAACACAATATGACCCGCATCGATTTTCCCGACAACACTTACAAAGCGTTAACATTCAATAAAGAAAAAGATTGGGTCACCACCTTTCGCAATCGCAAAGGCTGTGTTGAAAGCTATGCCTATGATCCCGACAAGAGCGATCCGGTCAATCACTACACCTCAACCGTTACAAAAAAATGCGGTGGTGAAGTGACCAACCAAAGTACCTTTGAATTTTTATTTAAAAAACGGGCCGACGGAACAAACAAATACCTCGCCCGGCTTAAATCCGACGTGAACGGTGATGTGACAGACACCACTTTCCATGAGCTTTTTGGTAAGCCAATTTCAATTGTTCACAACAAAGAGACCACCAATTACGCTTACTACGATGATGGCCTGATCAAATCGAAAAAAGAAAAGCTGCGCGAAACCGATTTTCAATACAAAGACAAATGCCGCAAAGTTTCAAATGTCGAAATCAAATATTTCGAAAAAGAAAAAGCGACCACTCCAAAGATCTTAAAAACAGCTTTTATTTATGACGAAGTAAAATGCAATTTGCTCGGCGCAAAAAATTCCGATGGCCTCCAAGTTAAACTCGAGTACGACACCAAAGGCCGAATTCATGTGATCGAAGATCAATCCAAAAAAACGGTGATGATCAAATACGAAGATCGTTTTGGAAAACCCGCAATCGTCTCGCGACCAGGCCTTGGCACAATCAAAGTCAGCTACAAAGCCGACGGTGAAATTGATAAAGTGGATAGCAAAGAAGGCCCAACAGTCGCAGTCCAAGTGGCCGGTGTTTTTAACAACATGCTCGATATGCTCGCCCCTGCCCAGGCCGAAACGAATTTATAACGAGGTTATGATGAAGTCGCTTTTTGTTTTTTTGCTTTTTTCAGGTTTTTGTTTTGCAGACGCACCAGCTTTAAAAGTGTTTCAAGGCGCGCCCTTAGAATCAAACGAAGATTCAAGATCCGAAGGCACCTTCGGCAATGACGGCGTATTTTGCGAAGACTGCTACGCCCGTTGGGCCGAGACGCAGTATAATATTCCACCTCAAGAGGCGATCAGACGCGCTCGCGATATCGCGGCGAACATCAAGAAAAACAACGGCGGTTCTTCTCAGTCTACTGATCATTAATTTAGTATCGCCGCACATCCATCAGTTTACCGCATTGGTCGGCAAATCTTTGAGACTTAAGCCTGCTGCGCATCCCTCCGGGAATGACATAGTCGTTACTTTTCCAACTGACAGTGGTGGGATAAACCAAACTTCGTTTTTTTATTTCACCATTAACCGAGGGATAGAGGATACCCGCCTTAAACGTTGCGTGCTGAAATCCTAGATATTCAGTGAGTGCTTTGAAAAGATTAAATTGTTTTAAATCTTCACCTGAAAAATACCGAGAGCTAAAGATAAAAGATTTTTTAGGGTTGTGATAAAATTCAATCGCTACAACATCTGCCGGATGTAATTCCGGATCTCGATAAAATTCCTTAGCAAGATACAAAAAATCAAATTGAGCATTTTTTGTTTTCAAGTTTTCGCCCGTGACCCAATATCTACTAAGGGCATTGCCGTTTGAGTCTAATGTTCGAAAAGCAAAAATTTCTGAATCACCTTCGTCCTTGGACTTCTCTAAAATCCACTTGTCAAATTCGGTGAGCTCTTCGTTTTCTACAAGATGAATGCCGTCTGGCAATTTTTTAAATTGAAAGCCCGAAACTAAATTGGCAAAGGTCGAATCCACTTTTGCAGCTATTGCGTAGTTCGAAATTAAAAAGGCGCAAACCAAGAGGTAATTTTTCATTAGGGTTCCTGTAAGAGATATAAAAATTCTGGTTTATAATTAATGTAGAGTTCAGTCCTGCTCAATTAGCAAACACAATGCCGATCCCCCGGTGATGGGCACGATGATGACCCGAGCACAACAAAGTGAGATTTTCGATTTCATTCGTCCCACCGAGCGATATCGGTTGGATGTGATGAATATCGAGGTGCCGTTGCTGATCACATCGCTCGCCATTTTTATTGATGTGTGTGCATCGACTCTGATGAATGTGATAAACCTGGCGTTTCAACAGCGCGGTCATATTGGGCGACTTCGTCGTTGGGCACGATTTTTTTAATGGATCGTGTTTGACCAAAAATTGATCGACAAGCTCGTTGATAAGATCTTCCACCGTTGCAGCTTTTTTAAATTTTTGGCTTAACAGATCTTGGGCTCTTTTAAATGACACATATTTTTGTTCAGCCATTGAAAATGTGATTTGAACTCGCTCAGTTTCGCCCACCACACAAAATCGTGTCCGCTCGGGTAAAGCTTTTTCAGGATGAGCTTTGGCTATTTCTTTTTCTAAACTGCGCTTTGTTCCCTTCGCCTTATCAAACCAGTGTTGAGCATTCTCTTTTGTTAATATGCCGCTGATCCTGTTTGCTTTTGAAATTGAAATTTCGCCTGATGCGATTTGAGTTTTAAGTGCAGGAATCTCGATAAATTTTTTGGCAAGTTTATTAAAGATGCTCGCAAGCTCTTCAGATAAATGGAGCTGCTGGGTTGAGTATTCAAAAAGGGAACGACATCCAAATTGATAATAGGTTTTATTGCGCCACACCTGCTCTAAAGCATTGAGCAAAAGCAATTCGGATTTGCGGTGATTTTCAGCCGCAACTACAGCGTTACGATGAACATTTAAATGATCCATAAATATCTCCTGTTTAGGAGAAGAGTGTAGCACGGGTTTTTTACCAATGGTTTTGATGTGCTCCGAGATGATTTTTTAGACTCTGTTTTTGTTGTTATTTTTGGTCACAGAGGTGCGCCTCATCGACGATTATTAAAAACACATTCGATTGATCGAATTTTTTCGATACAGAGCACTCTGGTGCATCAAAAACTGCGTCAATCTATTTCGAGAAAATCAATGTGGGCACGATAATTTTGAATCTAACCAAAACTCCGGAGGTGTTCGGTTTTTGTTTAGATTAAAACACTGGGCATGAGAAAATTTAATTCTCAGCGGGCACGACAATCCTCAACCCGATTTGACAAGCGGGCACGATCATTCGTGAACTGTTTTAACCAGCGGGCACGACAATCGACACCGCCAATCGCTACTCAAACGGCCCCAATCTACCTTCGTTCATCCCGGCGGGCACGACAGAAAAACTGTCTCAAAACAAGACACTTCTCCTCGAGCCGCAATGTGCGCGAGCCTGTCTACAAATTGGTCATCGTCAGGAGCCAAATAGACCTACACCGCCGTTTCGCTTTGGCACAAGGATGGCTATATAAAGCTCAAGAGGAGTCTATATGAAACGATTATTAATTTTGGTTCTGCTTGCTTCTGCCCAAACCGCGATGGCTTGTCCTTATGAAGCTGTTGTTAAAGCTCTCAATTCAAAGTCCGCAGATGAAAGATCTCGCGCCTCGCAGATTTTAATGGCCGTGCAATACTCGCAAAGCCATCCTTCAACTTCATCAAATTCTAGTCGTTAGACTCTCGAGTCACATCGGGATGTCGATCGATGCGAAATTTTTCTTCGCGTGAGCCGGCTCGCTGGGTGCGCGATTTAATTTGATTGGTCACCCGATCCCAAACTCGGGTGATTGAAATCACTGATGCATCTACGACCGAATCAATGGGTTCTAAAATCACCGAGTGTGTCGCAAGAGAGACCGCTCTTTGCTCCAAACTTTTTCCGCTCACATGAATTTGCAACAGCAGAACAATCACCAAGCTTGCAATTAACGTTCGGGCAAACGACCAAAACTGACTCATCTTTATTTCTCCTTTTTAAAAGCCGCGGATTCTAATGCGCGGATCACATCTTGTGATTGAAACGGTTTAACCACGTAACTACAACACCCAGCCTCAAGCGCACGAAGCACCATTGTTTCTTGATCAACGGTGGAGCATGCGATGATGCGACAAGTGGGGTTGAGTTTTAAAATCTCTACGGTCGCTTCGATTCCACTTTTTTTGGGCATGACGATATCCATCAACACCACTTCTGCACCAGTCTCTCGCACAACTTGAACCGCTTGCTCTCCGTCCTCGGCTTCACCAACGATTTCCCACTCCGAACGCGACTCTAAAAGGTGCCTAAGCACATCCCTAATAAACGCAGCGTCATCGACCAAAACGAGTTTAATTCCCATCTTCCCTATTATAGGGTCGGGGCTATCATTTTCCCAATGAGATTTTTTTAATGGATCCCTTAACACTGATAGAAAAGCTGATCGATCAGCTCTCTGGCCTTTCGTCCACAACGGTATATTTCACGATTGTTAGTGTTTTATTTATCTGTGGCCTTGGTATTCCTGTACCCGAAGATCTCACCCTCATTTCAGCCGGAGTGTTGGCCTCGCTCGAAACCATTACGCTTCCGGGTGCAATCATCTCATGTTTTTTTGGTGTTCTCTTGGGCGATGCTTTACTTTTTAATTTGGGTCGACGTTACGGCAAGCGCGCTTTTCAATTGCCATTGATAAACAGAATCTTCACTCCCGATCGTGTGGCCGCAGCGGAAGATCGAATCAAAAACAATTCAAAATTTATTTGTTTTATCGCGCGCTTCTTACCAGGACTCAGAGCTCCGGTGTATCTTACCGCAGGAGTGATGGGAGTAAAACCAACCACATTTTATTTACTCGATGGAGCAGCCGCTCTCATTAGCGTCCCGGTGTGGGTGTATGGGGGATGGTATTTTGGTCAGGCTCTAGAAGATGCAATGGGATTTGCAAAACGCATGCAAGTATTTTTGCTGGTCTTTGTGGGAGGCTTTATGGCGTTTTATTTTTTGCTCAAATGGCGAAAAAAACAACAAACACTCACCGACGAGATGCTTTTAGCCCAAAAAAATCGCGATAAGAAAAATCCGAGCGACCCCAAGTATTGACCCTCCTGTTTTAGACTTGCACACTTAAATCCATGTCATCATTAATTTTTGCCTTTCTTTTTATAGCAAACGCCCAAGTTGTTCAAAATCAGGGTGTCTACCGCAGCGACGCCGATGAGCTCGTCACCATCAATAAAATATCGGCTCTGCCTTTTATCGATAATCTTGATGGAATATATGCAAGACCTCTTGAGGCCGACTTTATTGAGAATCTCAAGCGCAATCCCCAATTTGATTTTGTGCCGGCCGCACTCAGCTTTACGCCCGAGGAACTCCAAGCAGATTTACAAAAAATAGATCAAGTGTGCAATGTCATCAATGCGGACGCATTTTTTGCCACCCATATTGTCAAAACGCCAGACGGCATTCAAATCCTAATGAATTTTTATCTTACAAAAGATAAACGGCTGTTTGCTCAAGCCGAAGCTAAACAAATTAAATTGAGCGACATCCAAAGTCTTAAACAACAAGTTCAAAAATTAACCGAACAAATTATTTCGCGAATTCCTTATCGCGGGATGATTCTCTCAAGACAAAATCTGCGGGTCACAATCAACTTAGGATCTCGCGATGGAATCCAAAAAGATCAGATTTTGCCGGTGATCCAAATTATTTCGTTAAGCCGCCACCCCAAATTTGATTTTGTAGTAGGTACCGAAAAAGAAATCTTAGGTAAAATTCAGATCACAAAGGTTGACGAAACTTTGAGTTTTGCCAACATCATTTCAGAACGCGAAAAAGAAACCATCCAAAAATTCGCCAAACTCTCGGCACTAGAATTTGTTTCCTACACTCCCAACACCCAACAACCAGTCACACTCAAAGACCAAAACTTGTATGGCGAACATCCCACAGCATGGGTTCCCAAGGAGCGACCATTGCTCGGCGAAGTGGGAGCAAATTTTGGGTTGGGCAATTTGGCAATCAATATGGACACCAGCAACGGATCACTAGATGGAGGATCTGGATTGATTCCGTTGATTTCACTCACTGGAGAACTTTGGGTAACAAATGAATTTTCGGTTCATGCCAATTTATCGCAAGCGATTTACACCACAGGGAATCCTCAGGGCGCACCATCCAAACTTTCGGGCGGGCTTTCGAGTTACGATTTTTTATTTGGCTACAATTTTCGCTTGGGTCCCGATGTGTGGGGTCCAGATATCGAAGCGTTAATTGGATATTCCTCAAGCCGATTTTTTATCGACGATTCAACGCCCACATCTTTTACCTCGCAAGAGTACAATGGTTTTAAATTTGGTGTGGGAGGCTCAACACCTATAACGTTTGATCGCAATTGGGGTGTAGGCGCCCAAGCCTTTTTTTATATTCAACCCAATCTGAGCGAACAACCGGTAAGCTCCGGGGCCACAAGTCGCGCGACCATCAATCAGTTTTCAATTTTTGGATATAATAAAGTGAGCGAACACATTCGACTTAAAATGATGGCAAATTTTGAATTGTTCTCGGCCAACTTTACCGGTGCTGGAACGCGCGTGGATACCGCAACGAGTGCTTCGCAACGCCTGCTCACTCTTTCGGGGGGAGTGAGTTATCTGTTTTAGGGATGAGACCCTCTTTTAAAATATATTTGCAATAGTAGTCATGGGAACTGAGTCCTGCACGTGCGGCTTCGATTCGGTCATTAAAAAATTCGGGCAACCGTTTTGTGTCTGTCTCAAATCCTTCGGGCCGTAATGTTAAACCTGCCAAAAATTCTTGAGCCTGATCTAGGGTAGTGTGTTCTGGCAGCGTGACAATGATATCATCGAAGTACGCGTGAAATTTAATGTTCATCGCACCTTCTGGATTAGGTAAAGTGTAAGAGTGAATCACTTTTTTAAAGACTGTGCCCTCACGTTTGACGATCACTCGATCCAAATAGGAATAATGATCTTTTAAGGAGATGTCGGAATTCATTTTCGAATGCTTGATCACACTCGCAAACTCTAAGGCAGTTAAACCCTGACTCCAGCTTCCGCTCACCAAAAACTGAACCTTAAATAGATCTTCAAGTTCTGCAAAAATAAAGGGTGGGTAGTTGCTAATCAAATCGGAAATATGAGCAGGAAGGTTCTGATTGTTCAGTGTTCTTAAAAATGGAATTAAATCTTTATTCTTTTGCTCCATTAAAACTATAAGTTTGGGAACGATATTTCTTTGCGCAAATTCAGTCTGAAGAGCTGGAGTCAGTTGCGACATCTGTCTAAATTGTTGAGACAAAAAAGAATTCAAATCGGTGTGAGCCACTGCTCTTAACGAAAAGCTTCCGACAACGCATAATAAAATAAACAATGTTTTCAAAGGCACCAACCTCACTTTAGTTTCTTGATCTACTTCAAAATCCGGACAAAAAAAAGCCCAAGGACTAAAAGCTTGGGATTTGTTAGATTTATGGTTATGGGTGCGCGACTTCATGCGAATTATAAAATATTTATCCAAACCTTATTTAAAGAAAGCCCAAACCTAAGAGGTGTTGGGCTTAACGAATTTAAGGTTTAACTAGCGTGTAGGAGCGAGCGACACAGAATTTGTAGAATAAGCCTTTGCCACTTTCTTAACACTCTTCACATAGGTATTTAAAAATTTAGGGTCATCTGCGTAAAGGGTTGGAACTGAATCACCATTTACTCTCAACTTTTCTAAAAACTGGTCATACTTTGTTAACTTCGTGGTGAGTGACTGATCTACATCCATATATGTGAAGGTTGATAAAAAAAGTGAAGCAAGCAGGTTTGGAATATAAGGTACACCGACAGCTCGGCCAACCATAACCAGAAGCATAAAGGTCTGTGTTTGGCTGGTCACATAAGTGACATAAGATCCCTCGAGAAAGGAACGCCACCAGCCTCGTGACAAACGTTTATGAAGGTCGGCAGCGACCGAATTTTTAAAAGCTTGGTGTTCCAATTCGGAAGCGAAAGTGATGCTTGCGGTAATTGCCTCACATTTAAGATCGCCATTGTTGATTTCACCACTGAAAGCTTGCCCAATTTTTTGTGGTTCGTCAGAAGGCACCACGCAGACTTCAAACTTTGATGTTCCACCTTGTGCAGTCTCAACCAACACCTGCTGGGTTGTGAAACTCACTATGTAGGGTGTACGAACGATGTCGCTTTGGAATGCAAAGCTCTGAGCGAAAAATAACAAATTCATCAAAATCATAAATCCTCTTTTCTTAGTGCGATCGCTACCATGGTTAACGATCAAAAAAAAGCTCATGGCAAAGAAACCTTAGGCTTTTATAAACAATCAGATAGCACTAAATAAGATTTACATGACATGCTACCGCATTCTGAAGTCCAAAAAATTAATGGGCTATCGAAGGACCAGCAAATCGAGACACAGCTGTTTTTGAAACTTTTTGGACAATATCTTGATAGAGGTCGAAGAGATCAAAATCATCGGTATATAAAGTCACAGGTTGGCCGCCGTTCGATTTAATCATTTTCAAAAGCTGGATATATTTAAGAGCTCGCATGACAGGTGGAGGTGTAGTTACACCATAGAGAACACCTCCTACAGCGCCTGTGCCCAATTGCCAAAGCAAGGGCAATCCAGCTCGCGATGTGACGTAAGTGATGATAACGGCTGTCCCCACAGCACTCGAAATAAATTTATACGAATCGACAATCAAACTTGTCCATCTTCCACGAGATAAACGTTTGGTGAGTTCAGCCGATATCAACTTTCGAAAAGAATAATAATCAAAGTCAGATTTAAAACCTATGTCTTGAGTGATCGCTCGGCACAAGAGAGCTGGATCGTTGAGTTGTGCCCCAATTAAGATTGGATCAGCATCAGCAATTGGGCAGACCTCAAAGCGTGAGTTTCCGTTTTGTTCGGTTTCTACGAGTGCTTGTCCCAATGTTAAATCAACAATGTAGGCCGTGCGAACCATCGCGCTTTGAAATCCGAAACTTTGGGCGACGAAAAGCAGTTTTAGTAAAATCATAGTTCCTCGAAACAAAAATCAAATAGTTTAATGAAGAAATCCCGTGGGCACGCTCTCGAAATTTGGTGTCATGGACTGAGCTGCGGTTTCGTAAAGTTTCATCAATTTTGAATCATCAGCAAAGATAACCACAGGTTGATTCGCCAATTTTTTGATATTGATTTTCGCCTGTTTCAATTTGTTATCTCTCAAATCAAGAAGCCTGAAAGATTCATTGAGGCCTAAGTAGGCAATAGATAAAAAAGCAACTCCCGCAACCATTCCAGGTAATACAAAACCGGCGTATCCTCTAAAAAAGGAGTAGGCAGCTGATGCAGAAAAGAATGATCCAGGAACAAACGCAAGCGTAACGAACGTATCCTTAAGAATATCCCTATTGTTCATTACCTCAAGATGTCGAAGGAATTTTTCGGAAAATTGTTTTCGTATCGCCTGAAGTTCACCCTCCGAAGAAAAGCGGATCTCGTTGGTGATTGAGCGACAGGAAAGATCTGATCGATTTATGTTTTCAAGAGGAGTATGGATATAGGAAGGCAATTTGCAAATTTCAAATCGTAGTCCATTTGTATTTACATTTTCGACAAAAGTTTCGCCAGTCAGAGAATTGACGATATAGGGCGTCCTCTGAACCGATGTTTCAAATCCAAAACTTTGGGCTAAAAAAACCAAATTTAATAAAATCATAAGCTCTCTTTTAATTTTTACGAGGGGACAAAGTTGCCGCCCGTAAGTCTTGCGGGGTTACGTTCTTCACGGCTTTAACATAGACATCAATAAAACGAGGGACATCCGAAACAATCAGAGGAATTAGGCCTTCATTCAGCCCAACGGATCTGGTAAACTGATTATATTTAGTTATTCTATACAATGAATCGATAACATTTTTTGACACAACCGCAACCAAAGCACCCGAGCCGATAATTAAGGATGGCCACACCGGGAGGCGACCTTTCTTTATCACAAATTCTAAAAGGGTGCCCGAGGCAAAAGCGCTAGAGTACAAGATATAGTTCTCGGCCACTAAGTTCTTCCACCAACCTCGAGACATTTGTTTTTTTAGCTCGGTAGAGATTAAATATCTGTATGTCTGAAAGTCGGTTTCAGACTTCAATTCGAGGTCCGCAGTGATTGCTTCGCACGAGGTCAGGTTCTTGGTATCGACAGGAGAATCAAATTTGATTGTGACCATTTGACATTTTTCAAAGTGAATCGATCCTGCATGGTTGACTTCAATTAAAGTTTCACCCGTCGTCGAATTGATAAAATAGGGCGTTCTCACCGCCTCAGATTCAAATGCAAAACTTTGGACCATAAACAATAAATTCAATAGAATCATAAAATCCTCTTTTAAAAAAATTTCGTACCATCGTTCACAATCAACAAAAAACTTTTTACCTTTTAGAAATCAGCTGATTCTTAATGTATTCGCTCGTTGAGGTTTGAAGTGTATGTTCGTAAAGTCCAAAAAGGGCCTGCTTCTTGACCTGAATCCCAACACTCGGTTGTGTCCCGCTAGAAGAACTCTCAGAGCTTCCATTTGTATTGTATTGATCGAATTCAGGATTCGAAAACAGTTGTTTGGCGCTGTAATAAGTCATGACACCTGCTCCAGCAATGGCAGAAAAAACTAACTCCATAGCGTCGTCCACAAATATCCACACCCATATGCTTGGATTTCTAGCAAGCGCGTAAACCGCTAGCCCACCCAGCGCCACTCCGCCCACCAACTTGTAGTAATTGATGTGGCCATAGGTTGCCTTGAGGCTTTCAAAATATTTTTTGTTTAAGTTAAATATAAAATCTCTGTGATTCGACTCAGACTCAAATTTTAATTGGGGAGTTCTTACTTCACAAACGGTGGAGGCCTCGCTCAAAGATTGAACGGGGTCGGGCGATTTGACATCAAACTGACACATTTCAAACATGTATGTGTCATCGCCTAAAGCGGTTTCGACGAAAGCAGATCCACTGCTCATGTTCATAATTAACGGGGTTCGATGAATTGTATTCTCGAACCCAAAACTTTGAGCAAATAGGATTAGGTTTAACAGAATCATTTTTGACCTCTTTATTTAGGGATCACAGATACCCCAGGTCCAAAACAAAAAAAAGCCCAAGGTAAAAATCACCTTGGGCTTTCTATAATTCTGTAAAGGCTAAATGAGCTTTACATCATCATGTCGTGGCCGCCGCCTGGCATTTGTGGTCCGCCAGCGCCGCGTCCGTCATCTTTTTTTGGAGCTTCGGCAATCATTGTCTCAGTGGTGAGCATCAATGATGAAACCGAGGCCGCATTTTCAAGAGCGGTACGAACAACTTTCATTGGATCAATAATTCCGTCTTTTAAAAGATCGGTGTATTCTTCGGTCAAAGCGTTAAAGCCATAACCTGGTGATTTTTCGTTAACAATACGATCAACAACAATTGCGCCGTCGATTCCAGCATTCATCGCAATTTGGCGAATAGGCTCTTCGCACGCACGGCGAATAATTGCAGCACCAAATTTTTGGGCTTCTGGTAAATCTAATTTTTCGACTAAACGTGAAGCGCGCAAAAGAGCGGTTCCACCACCAGCGACGATACCTTCTTCAACCGCTGCACGAGTGGCATTGAGAGCATCTTCAACACGGGCTTTTTTCTCTTTCATTTCGACTTCGCTTGGAGCGCCGACGTGAATCACAGCAACACCACCCGCTAATTTAGCAAGGCGCTCTTTGAGTTTTTCTTTGTCGTAGTCACTCGAAGTCTCTTCGACCTGAGCACGGATTTGGGCAACGCGAGCTTGGATGGTTTTCTTTTCGCCAGCGCCATCGATAATTGTGGTGTTGTCTTTATCCACAACAATACGTTTTGCATGACCAAGATCTTGCAAAGTCGCTTGCTCAAGTTTTTGGCCGGTCTCTTCAGAAATTAAAGTTCCGCCGGTCAATGTCGCGATATCTTCGAGCATTGATTTACGACGATCACCAAAGCCTGGAGCTTTGACTGCAACGATTTGTAAAACGCCACGCAACTTATTAACAACCAAAGTTGCAAGGGCTTCGCCTTCAACATCTTCGGCAATAATCACCAATGGACGACCTTGTTTTGCAACACCCTCTAAAAGAGGAATAAGATCTTTCATTGTGCTGATTTTTTTGTCGTAAATCAAAATGGATGCATTTTCTAATACGGCTTCCATGCGCTCAGCATTGGTCACAAAGTAAGGTGACAAATAACCACGATCGAATTGCATACCTTCGACCACATCAAGTTCGGTCAAAGCGGTTTTGCTCTCTTCAACAGTGATCACACCTTCTTTGCCAACTTTGCCCATTGCTTTAGCGATCATCTCGCCAATTTCTTTGTCGTTATTGGCCGAGATAGTTCCCACTTGAGCAATTTCTTTTTCGCCTTTAACTGGCTTCGCCATTTTCTTGAGTTCTTCGCGGATCACTTCAACTGCGCGGTCAATTCCGCGTTTGATTTCCATGGGGTTGTGACCTGCAGTCACCATCTTTACGCCTTCGCGAAAAATGGCTTGAGCAAGAACGGTAGCGGTGGTGGTTCCATCACCCGCGTCGTCGTTTGTTTTGCTCGCAACTTCTTTGACCATTTGCGCGCCCATATTTTCAAATTTATTTTCAAGTTCAATCTCTTTGGCAACGGTCACGCCGTCTTTAGTAATAAGGGGAGCACCAAAGGATTTTTCGATGACCACATTGCGGCCTTTAGGTCCAAGAGTCACTTTCACCGCATTTGCTAGCGCGTTGACACCTTTTAAAATCGAGCTTCTTGCGTCTTCACTGTAACGTAGTTCTTTTGACATATTTCAATTCCTTGTTTGCTTAGTTAAAAACGCCGAGGATATCTTCCTCGCGCATCATTAGAAATTCGGTACCTTCAAATTTAAGTTCGGTTCCAGAGTATTTTCCGAAGAGAACTTTATCGCCAACTTTAACTTCAAGAGGCATGGTTTTGCCGTCTTCAGTCACGCGACCTTTGCCGGTGGCTACGATTTCGCCTTTGATGGGTTTTTCTTTAGCAGAATCAGGAATAATAATCCCACCCGAAGTTTTGTCTTCCTCAGCCATGCGTCGCACCAAAATGCGGTCATGGAGCGGGCGTACGTTAACTTGTGCGCTAGCCATTAATGAACCTCCTCATAATTGTTTTTTGATTTAAGATAAAAATCATTGTCAATATGGAGCGGTCCCAGTGGGAGTCAAGGAAAGGGCTAAAAAAAATTAATGATTTGGAGAGATTGCACCCGAAAGCTCGTCGGCTTGGGGGTTTAAAAGAACATAGAGAAGCTCAGACGTCTCTTGCTTAGAAAGGCGTTTAACAAGGGCAGAAAGGGCTTGGGGTTGGTTTCGAAATTTGGCCAAATAGGCAGCCGAGTACTCAGCTAGGCTTAATTCTTTTGCTGACTGAAAAGTTTCATTTGCGCGTTGCACTTCGAGCTCAATTTTTGGATCTACTTCTTTTTCTAGCGCAATTTTGTTGTTGAGCCTCACCACTTGGTTGCGCGCCTCGACCAATTGCTGCTCCTTCCATGCCTTAAATGGCATGATCGAAGGCTCTTGAGCCAGGCAGAGGCTAATAAAAAGTGAAGCGAGGATCATAGCCAAAAAGGCTTCAAGAGGTGTGCCCCAAATAAGTCTTAAGCTTTCTGCTAACTTGTATATTTTTTAGAGCGCAATTTTGGGCGCTTTTAAGGGTTTTAGATGCGTTTTTCGTCGTAGTTGGTCAAAACCTGAATCAAGATTCTAAATTCGCCTGAACAATTCAGTACGGAGTTTTTAGAAACTAAATTGCACGTAAGGTGACGAATAATTCCTAAGCTTTTCTGCTGCGCCCATAGTCGAACCTTTGGAAAACACTCTAACAACCGAAGCTGAAAATCTTGGTCAGCGAGCTCAACAACCCTTGAAGTCGACTCATCAACAAATAGAGATTCAACAGCTGCGGGAACTTCGAAATCTTTATTTATGGTTTCGGTTTCAAAAATCACCGATCGTTTAAAACGAAATTGGATTTTAAGTTTTTCTTTTTGTTTTACTAAGTTCACCGTAAAAGGGGAGCTTGGCATGGGGCCGGTTGTTTGATATTTGCGAGTTTTAAGAGGAATCAGCTGTTCACTCACCGCAGTTGTCATTTGGCCGCTTAAGTTAAATTGACCATAGATTTCGTCAAGATCGTGCGAATGCGAATCCTTGGCACTAAAATTTTGTGTAAAGCTGACCTTGATCTCGTCTTTGACCAATGTTTCGGCAGATGCAAACGCAGAAATAAAACCTAGAAATATAAACTTATTCATCAACATTTTCCCTCACACATTAACCCATTAAGAAATTAGGCCAGCTCAGAAAATTTACGGTCCAAGAATTAGAAAGACAAATTAATTCTGATTGCACAAGTTTTAGGTGCACGAGAGATTAGGCCATGAAAAATTTTTTGATTCTTTTTGCATTGTGTTTTGAGGCGCAGGCTCGCCTCGCCAATCCCGATGAACTCGGGTCATGGACCGAGAGTTTGAGCATCGATTACGATGTTAAAAAAGATGGGACCTCAACCATAATCGAAGAAATTCGGATCAAAATCGAAAATGAATCGGGGCGTGCCTCTCAAAGTGTTCAGAACATTTTGTTTCGCCCTTTGAGTGAAAAGCTCGAGCTTGTTGAGGCTTATACCCAGATTAAAAACAAAAAAATTAATGTGGATAAACAAAACACATCTATCGAATCGGGGGGCAATAATAAACCGGGATTTGATGATCAAAACAAATTGATTGTGGCGTTTCCTCAAGTTGAAATTGGGTCGACCCTTGTGATGAAGATCCGGTTTAGTGAGTTTAATGTGGCCGAAAAAGATTTTTTTTCGATCTATGTCATTTTGAGCGATGCCTATCTTAAAAAACTCCATATTCATCTGACCTCGGAGCGGCCTTTGTTTACCCGACTTCGTGACCCCCACAAAGTGCTTCATCTTAAAACTAGCGTGAACGATGGGCGCTATGAGTTAGAGCTTTCGAATCGCACTCCTATCCAAAATGCGGTGATTGGTGAGGCGAATTCTTATCTGATCGATGAGTCGTTTCCGTCTCTCACCGTAAGTAGTAAAGAAAAGTGGGATTCATTCGCTCCACAAACCGAAAGTGCACTCCAAAAAATTGAAAACGAAGCTTTGCCCAAAGTTTTTGAACCTATTATTAAAGCGGCACAAAAAAAATCGGCGGTGGACCAGGTGAATATTGCGACCGCTCAGCTTGCCGAGAGGATTCGCTACTTTGGAGATTGGCGTCGGGTGAGAGGCGATTATCTGCCGCGTTCGTTAAATGAAATCGCAACTTCATCCTATGGCGACTGCAAAGATATCGCGCTCATTACCGAAAAGATTTTGCGCAGCTTAGGCTTTGAGGCCCATATGGTTTGGGTACTTCGAAGCCAAGACGTAGCTCCGCTTGAGTCTCAGTATCAACTTCCAGCATTCCAATTATTTAATCATGCGGTTGTAAGAGCTAAAAAAGACAATCAGGTTTTTTGGGTCGATGCGACCAATGTGATGAGTCTTGCGCCCTACACTCCGATCGATATCGCCGGTAGACCCGCTTACGTATTGTCGGAGCATCCCCATCTCGAGATGATTCCCGAAATTTTAGAATCGAACTACAGCTCAACGAATGAAGCCCATATTTTTTCAAAGCCTCATCGTGCTGCCGAAATCAAAGGTCGATATGAGGCGTCGGGATTGGCGGCCGCGGTCAATTGGACCGATGTGATTAGCCATTCGACCGCTGAGGATGACTTTAATTTTATCGAAAGCTTTCAGTCCTCAGCCGTACTTAAAGACTACCAGATTTCGGCGGTTAAAAATAAAAGTCGCATTATCCAAAAGTACAGTAGAAGTTATACCGCAAAATATGATGAGTTTTTTCATGACTCCACCGCGGGCCGCGCTACCGAAATGACATTGCAACGTCCCTTTTCAAGCCTGTTCTCACTCAACACCAAAGATCGCTACAGTGATTTTGTTTTGGGTGCACCCACCGAGTACAAAAATAAAATAATCTTTCCGAATCAAAAGGTTTTGGGCGATCAACCGATGTCTTGCGCTATAAATTCAAAATGGTTTAGTTACTCACAGCATATGGAAACGCAGCCACAAGATTTAAGTTTTTCAACCGAGTGGCAAATCCATCAAAGAGTCATTACCAGCGACGAGATGGTCACAAAAGATTTTTCTCGAGTTCAGGGCGAGCTGCGAGAGTGCTTGTCACGCCGAGGTTTAGTTTTCAAAAATTAGATTTTTATGGATCTCTTCGAGAGAATTTTGAAAGGTGATGGTCCCATCTTTCTCGATCGTGCTAAATCGTTGGGGATATTTTTGAGTATGTAAAATCTGAGCCAATGACAGGCTCTGATAAGAATTGATATCGGTAAGAAGATCATGGTCAGCCCCTCGTACCAAGATAATTTGTGCCTGTGGACGGCTTGCTAAAATTTTGAGGTAGCGAAGATAAATTCGTCTTGGAATTACCGAATCGCGTGTAGGAATAACCAACCGGATTTTTGAACTTGTCGAAATTTTTGGTAGAATCTCAAGGGCATCAATTGCTCGAATACCAAAATACAGTTTGGATGCGCCATTACGCAAAAGCCGATCATTACTAAAGTGGGGAAATTTCATGAGGCCGGTTTCGAACAACTGGCTGTCATTGAACTCTCTCACCCAATTGGCCAAACCAAAGGACAAAGAATTAAATAAAGAATAAGAGCTGTCGACCGCGTCAACGAGTGTGGGAGCATAAAGCTTGTCCAGCGACATGGCCCCTGGTGCGATCAGATCAAAACCAATTTCTCTTAAGCTTTCATCTTGAAGCATGAGGCTAGGCCCCAACCACGCACTATAAGAAAAAGTTGAGACCGCCTCAAGTTCGGGTCGTTGCGGCAGAGATGTATTTTGCCAAAACCGAGGTGTTCTCACAAAGTTTAGAAAATCTTTGGCAATTGCGAGTTGCGACTGCGCACTAATTTTAGGGATCAGATGATTGGGGCCATTGTTTACGATTTCATTAATCCAAGTAGCGCCTTGCCCACGCAGTTCGACCACCACCACATGGACGTGTTCGCGACTCTGAAGGAGGAACTGAGAGTCTCGTGCGGTATTTTCGAGACTCGAATCGAGGCCCAAAAATTGAACAATAAATTTTGAACTTGGATGTCGTGCAGAATAAAGCTGGTAGCGGATTTCATGCGTGGGGTGTGAAGATGGAGTAAACCAAGATCCGGCTAACTGCTTTCGTCGCTCAAGCCATAAGGCGGGTGGAGTTGCCTCGCGATAAACTCTTTCAAGATTAAAGCGCAGCTCGCGAGCACATTGGTCGGCATATGCGCCTAAACAAAAATTAAAAAGTAGAATAAGAACGCGGATCATCACTTGCCACCCCCCGGTGAAGTCGCTACATCATAGCAGTGATGGAATCTCATTCAAATAAGATGTTGCAAGAGTTGTCGAGTCTAATGCTTAAGATCCACAAGGATCTGATGAATCTGCAGATGATCGAATATTCGCAGGCTCATGGTCCTGTGGTCTCGCCCAATCAAAAATTAAATTTGCTGTTGAATCACTCTGATTTTCAGTGGTTTAGACCTTTAAGCACTTTGATTTCGGTGATTGATGGACTGGTTTTTCAAAAAGAGCCGTTAACCCCAAAGCAAATCAGTGAGGCCGAGGATCAGATTCGTGCCCTATTTTTTTCAAGCGAACTCAGCGAGTTTCAAAAACATTATAAGGCCGCGCTGCTTGATCATCCAGAGACAGTCCTTCTTCATCAAAAATTAAAATCGATTATGGAACTGCAGTGATTATTTTTGTTTTTTTGTTTCGGTGCTTCGCACTTTGTTTTGCAATGGATCCCTTCGAAATTCAGGTGTACGATGGTAAGGTCAATGAGGTGCATGAGAACTCATTAGAAAATCATCTCAACAAGGGTGACGACGCCCATCTTACCTTTGAGTTTGCACATGGAATGACTCCTTACTGGGAGTTAGGGGCTTATCTTCAAACCGCATTGAATGCCCAAAATCAGTACCGCTATGGTGGGGCCAAACTCAGAACAAAATTTGTGAATCCAACCGTTAAGCCTTGGCATCTTGGTGTCAATTTTGAAATTGCAAATATCCCAACTGAATTTGAAGAGGACCGCTGGGGCGGCGAGATGCGACCGATCATTGGTTATGAGTGGAAGCGTCTCCTCATTTTGGCCAATCCCATATTAGAGTTTGGTCGGGTCAATGGGCCGATTCGAACGCCTTCGTTTTCACCGGCTGTTAAAATTGGTTACGACACCCTCCAAGGCTACCGATTAGGTTTCGAATATTATGCGAGTTTTGAAGCCTTAAATGCCTTAAAAAGTTTGGATGAGTCCGAACAATATTTGTTTGGAGCCTATGACTTGTTAAATTCAAATTTAGAATTGAATGTTGCGGTGGGATTTGGGTTTGGTGCACCTAGCGTCAACTCGATCGTAAAAGTCATTTTTGGATTTCCGCTGTGATGATTCCGGCATTATTTTGTTGCTCGGTGATCGCAGGATTTTTGGGAGCCTTGCTTGGCATTGGTGGCGGGATTTTGATCATCCCTTTTTTAACCCTTTTTCTTCATATCGATATTCGCTTTGCGATCGCGGCGAGTTTGATCTCGATTGTTGCAACCTCCTCTGGAGCTGCAGCAAGTTTTTTGCGCGACCATTTGACCAATCTTCGAGTGGCGGTGCTGCTCGAAGTCGGTACGGTGTTTGGGGCAATCACTGGCTATTTGATTTCTCATAAAATTGAGAGTCGATATCTGTTTTTATTATTTGGATTTTTTTTACTCTTTTCAGCGGCGATGATGCTCAAAAAACGCGAAGATTCTTTGGCGCATCAGGATCATCCTTGGTCCAAGGCGCTCAAACTTTCGGGCAGTTTTCCAAATGAAAAAGGTCAGATGGTGACCTATCCGGTAGACCATGTGCCACTCGGATTGATCTTAATGTATGTTGCCGGAATTTTATCTGCACTCTTAGGTATTGGGAGTGGAATTTTAAAAGTCTTGGCAATGGATAGTGCAATGAAGCTGCCGATGAAAGTGTCTTCAGCTACTTCCAACTTTATGATTGGGGTAACCGCAACCGCGAGCGCGGGAGCTTATTTTTTTGAAGGATCTGTGCGCCCACAAATCGCTGGGCCTGTGGCTTTGGGAATTATTGTGGGATCTTTTTTTGGTGCACAGCAAATGTTAAAAATAAAATCTAAAACGATTCGGATCCTTTTTATTGTGGTGCTGGTTATTGCTTCAATCCAGATGATTCAAAAGGGATTAACTTGAAACTTGAATTGACGATTGCCAAAATTTTGCGGGTTGGTGTTTTAATTTCGGCGATATTATTAGCGGCAGGACTCTTAGCTCAATTTAAATCCACAGACTTTAGCCTTTATCAAAATTATTCCGAAATGCCGCTGAAGACCGCGTTGGCGCAGGCGATCGATCAGCAACAGTGGGGGCTCTTGACGTCCTACGCAGGCCTTGCTGTGCTGATTTTACTTCCTTTACTTCGGGTGGGACTCACCATGATTGTTTTTGCGCTTCAGCGCGATTTTATATTGGCATTTATTTCGGCAATTGTTCTTACAGGCCTACTGATCAGTGTGCGCCTCGGATTTTAAAAACCGTTTTTTAACTCGCAAAAGATTTGATTCACTACTAAAACTTTATCTTCACAATAACTTTGGGGAGGTCTCTTGAGCACACCACGTATCACAGTCGCGCACGGCGATGGAATCGGGCCAGAAATCATGGCGGCGACACTAAGTACTCTTGAAAAAGCGGGTGCACAGCTTGCTTACGACACCATCGAAATTGGTGAAAAAGTTTATCATCGCGGACAAACTGCGGGCATTGATGATTCCTCTTGGGATTTGTTACTAAAAAATAAAATCTTTTTGAAAGCTCCCATTACCACACCCCAAGGTGGCGGTTTTAAAAGTTTGAATGTGACGGTTAGAAAAACTCTTGGGCTTTATTCTAATGTGCGCCCTTGCCGGGCGTACTCGCCATTTGTCACAACCAAACATCCAAAAATGGATTTGGTGATCATCCGCGAAAATGAAGAAGATCTTTATGCCGGCATTGAACACCGGCAAACTCATGAAGTTTACCAGTGCTTAAAACTGATCACGCGTCCTGGAACCGAAAAAATAGTGCGATACGCTTTTGAGTTTGCCAAACGAGCTAAGCGAAAAAAGGTCACCTGTTTTACCAAAGACAACATTATGAAAATGACCGATGGGTTATTTCATAAAGTGTTTGATGAAATCGCGGCTGAATATCCCGACATTGAACGTGAACATTGGATCGTTGATATTGGTGCGGCCAAGCTTGCTGATACTCCAGAAGCTTTTGATGTGATTGTGATGCCCAATCTTTACGGCGATATTTTAAGTGATGTTGCGGCTCAAATTGCTGGATCTGTGGGACTTGCGGGATCTTCAAACATTGGCGAGCAGTGCTCGATGTTTGAGGCGATTCATGGATCTGCACCTCGCAGGGCCAACCAAAATTTGGCCAATCCTTCGGGCTTAATGCTCGCAGCCGTGCAGATGCTGGTTCATATGGGTCAAGGCCAAGCCGCAGCCAAATTTCACAACGCTTGGCTCAAGACAATCGAAGATGGAATTCACACATACGATATCTTTCGCGAAGGTCAGAGTCGCAAAAAAGTGGGAACAAAAGAATTTGCAATGGCAGTTTGTGAGCGTATGGGTGAGGAGCCAAAAACTCTTCAAGCCGCAAAATATTCTGACGAAGCACCACTCGATCTTCGATATAAAAATACCGCCACAAAATTGGCTAAAAAAGAATTGGTGGGGATTGATATTTTTGTTCAGGAGAATGATCGCGATCCAGAAGCTTTGGCCAAAAAAATTCACTCCGCTCTTAAAGATATACCCCTTGAGCTGCAGATGATTTCGAACCGAGGTCTTAAAGTTTATCCTCATGGCCGTAAAGAAACTTTTTGTACCGATCATTGGCGCTGCCGATTTATGGCGCCCAAGGATCAAACCACCGATCAACAGACTTTTTGTAAATTGATGATCGAAATGGCAAATGCAAAAATGGATGTGATCAAGACAGAAAATCTTTATCTTTTTGATGGAGAAAAAGGCTTTTCACTCGGACAGGGTCAATAAAGTTTAGCGAACATAAAATGGATTCGTATAAATCCACGGAATCCATTTTTTGCCATCAGGCAACGGCAGTGTTGGAATCACTCGAACCATGACTCGGTAAACCCCTGGAAGATGAAGGGGCATCCGAGTCAGTTTCGAATTTGAGGTCATTAATTTTTCACCATTGCGAAAGATAATTACATCCATCGGCACTTGAGGCTTCATCGGAACCTCAACCGAAATATTGATCCCTTCATCCAATTTGATTTCTGATCCCATAGGGATAACCGTTTCGTTTTTGTCGGTGAGCCAAGCATTAAATCCCTTAGGATTGGCGAGCGAATCGAGACTAAGGTAAAATCGCCCCTGCCTTAAAGCGGTACCAATTTTTAATCGATCCGAGGATGGATTGCCGGTGAGTTCAGTGGTGAGTAAAACATGATTGCTCATCAATCCAAAAAGGGTGCGGTAACTCGGAAATGATAAGACATGTGAACCATAAATTTGAAGTTTAGATTCAGCATCAGAGCCTGCAAATCCCACAAAGGTTCTTCGTGTTCCGAGATAATCCCAAAGATCGAGCTCTTGATAGGGATTTTCGAATAGTCTTAAAAAGGCGAGTCGCTCATTAAAGGGCCAGATAAATAGAGTCCATAAAAAACTGAGTTTTGAATGAAGCCATGCATTTTGCCAAATCAGTTTTAAATTGATGATCTCCATTCCATCCATACCAATCGGAATTTCTCCGTTCCACTGAAAATTGGGTTTAAACGGATGGGCTAACACCAATATGCCGCTTTGGCGTGAACGATGGGATTGCGACAAAAGATCGGTGAGCATCACTTGGGCTTGGCCGGCACTCTTAATATTTGCGGTGACTGCGGCATCGAGCATTAAAATTCTTGAATTCAAGTAATTGTATTTACCATCAACAAATACCAAAAGGTTATTGTGGTATCCCTCAACCCCGGTGGGTTGTTCGTACAAATTCAAGTCAGTCAGAAAAATAAAATCAAGCTCAGCCTCTTGAGCTGCAGAGATTACGTCGCCAAAACTTCCTGTTCCGGTACTTAAATCGGTGTGGACATTGATCACTCCTTTGTAGTCGTGAAAACCTTTTGGGTTTTCGGCCACCAGTTCTTTAGGAATGATTTTGATATCAACTCGGCTCAGAATTAATCCGTAGATAAAATAAAAAAATAAAAAACCAAGTGCGATTTTTTTTATTAAGGTCAACGTGGGTCAACCTCGACCAATTCAAAATTGTGGGAAAGAGGGCTCCGATTGGCGATCACAAAATCTTTTTGATAGTCTTGCGGTAACATTTCATTTGGCTCACTGATCCAAAAAAATTTTTGACCTTTCATCGGTTGAGATTGAGCAAAAAAATCATAGGCATCCACACGACTCGAACCTTTTAGTTTATATATTTGGCGCCTTAAATCAAAACTGATACTTGCAGCCATCTGGTAGGATCGTCCGTAAATAGGATTTATTTCTTGGACCTGTTGAGCAAGATCAGCAAAGACTTTTGATTCACTCGATTTTGTAATTGGCAGCCATTGATAGCGGAGCTGACTCAATATTAAAATAATGGCGACCACCCAAAATCCAAAAGTGAAATTTAGGGTTTTTTTAAATTTCAATCCGTGAGAACTCGCAAGAGCAAGCACCGCGGGGAATGCAATAATGGGCCAGTTGATTTCGGGCCGTGACTTAAATGAAGTAATCAAAAAAAACAAAAATGGAAATAGCGCAAAAAACCAGAGCTCCCAATTTTTTCTAGATCGAGGTGCTTGAGACAACAGCCACAGCACAGTGGGAAAAATAAGAAAAAGTTCTCCCAAAATATAAGTCCGTGTCCATTCGAATTCGTAAGGCTCACTTCCAATCCCATGATTGAGTTGGAAGGCAATCGAAGCCCAGTGATTTTGAATATTCCAAATGAGGACGGGAAGACTCGCAAGGATCAGTCCAGGAATGAGGGCAACAGACCAAATCACAATGATCCTCATCGGGACACGTTCTGATAAAAGCCAGATCAAGGCACACGGAAAAAATAAAACCATCACATATTTTGATAAAAATCCGAGTCCAAGACTGAATCCAAGATAAAACGCAAACTTCAATTGTTTGGTGTCTATAAGTTTGGTCATCAAATAAAAACTCAATGACCAAAAAAACATCAGTGGCAAATCGGGTGTGACGATCACGCTGCCGGGTCCGGTCAAGGGGTGTAACGCAAATAAAATAGCCCATAAATAGAGTGAATCGGGAGAGAGATATTTTTTTAAACCCAAAAACCAAAACACGCCGGTCAGGTGGCCAAATAAAACCGCAGGCCAGCGAACCGTTTCACCAAATGGTTCAAAGATTTGACCCACCCAAAAAAGCCAAGCCACAAAAGGGGGATGATCAAAAAAACTCCACTGAAGATTATGACTCCATGCCCAGTAGTAGGCTTCGTCTGCAAACAGTGGAATAAAAGCCGAAACCAATAATTTTAAGATTAATGAGTAGCTAAATACTTTTTGTATTGGGGTCACGGCAACTTAATTGTTTTGGGTTTACCAAGATCTCCTGGCACACCTGTGTCGCGACCATTGATAATGATGTCAATTGCGCCACCGTCGCTAGCTTCAACGTGAACCACACCTTTTGTTTTGATGGTGTGGACCTGGTCGGGTTGAAGTGTGATCTCAGTCACATCACCGCCGTTAACCTGAAATTTAAGGGTCACTTTATCCAAAGCCTCAAATATAATCTCGTTTTCGACATCACGTTTTTTTGGTGCGCTCGAAGGCTTGGGTTCTGGTTTTGGAGCTTCAACTTTGGCTACAACTTCGGGTTTTGGAGTCAATGTAGGTGTTGGAATCGGAGTGGGCTCTATAGGAATCGTGATTGGCGATTCTGAGATGAGAGGTGTTGCTGAACTCACTGGACTCGAGATGGGAGCCGGGTCCGTTTGACGTTCGCGTTCATATTTTTCCATCAAGTTTCGCAACAAAAGAATGACCAAGATTAAAATACCGATGGCTGAGATCGCAATTGCCTTGATAGTTCGGGCCCGCTTTTCGATATCTGGAAGAGCCGATGAGACAGTGGATTCTTTTGTTTGGATAACAGGCTGATCGACAATGCTCTCTTCTTGGTAAGCCTTTAAGGTCGCCTCTGGATCAAGCTTCAAATAGCTTGCGTAAGAACGAATAAACCCGCGCAAAAATGTTCGTGCCGGAAGTTGAGCCTCATCGCCAGCTTCCATTGCGGCCAAAACTTTAAGATTAATTTTTGTGGCCATGCTCACTTCAATAAGTGAAACACCTAACTTTTCTCGTGCAGCTTTAAATTTTTCGCCCGTTTTTTTCATTTTAGCATTTCCATGATCATCCGCGCTTGAGGCGCATATTCGCTATTTTCATATTTAGCCAGAAACAAGGTCAGCCGGTCTACCGCATTATTTCGATCGCCT
Organism: Bdellovibrionales bacterium; assembly: GCA_965199825.1. Taxonomy (GTDB): domain Bacteria; phylum Bdellovibrionota; class Bdellovibrionia; order Bdellovibrionales; family UBA1609; genus CBDATP01. The sequence goes on from OZ241329.1 coordinate 1,155,240, forward strand.
TTTTTAAAATAACTTAATCCCGAAAAAAACAACGGCTCATCGAAATTATTATCTCGACACAGCTGAGTGGCCTGATCAAGCGTTTTGGCGGCACGCTCAAAATTCTGAAGCTCATAATGTGTGCGCCCCATGAGGTTTGTGGCTCCGCAATCGTTAGAACGAAAATTTAAGGACTGATTGAGAGTTTTTTTGGCCAGTTGGAAATCTTTTTTCTTAAAGTATCCTACCGCAAGTGTGGTTAAGATCTGATCGGGTTTAGAAAAAGTAAGGTCATCCGCAGCAATTTTGAGCTGGGTAATCGCATCATCAAATCGACTTTGATCGATCAACATTTTGCCATAATAAAATCGGGCTTCGGTAAATTTCTTGTCCAATTGCAGCGCTCTTTTGAAATGTTCCTCAGCCGTGGCAAAGTGCTCTCGAACAGAGTAGGCAAGACCCAGATACATCTGAATTTGTTTATTTTTTGGATCTAATTTTTCGGCTAGTAGCAGTTCACCAAGAGCTTCAGGGTTTTTGTGATTCCCTAAGAGTGAAGCTCCGATTTGCAAATGGAGTTGGGCTTTTTTGACATCGGTTTTAGAAGCAGACACACAGCCACTTAAAAATACCATCAAGCACAACAAAAATTTCATAAACCTAAAGTAACAACAGTTTCTGACATTATCCAATTATCAATTTCGACGCTGCATAACGCAAAGAGTTTCGATATGCGCGGTTTGAGGAAACATATCAAAACCTTGAACACTTGTGATGACAAAGTCCTGCATCAAAGGCTCAAGATCGCGCACCAAAGTCATCGGCTGACAGCTGACATAGATCAGTGTCTCAACATTTTTTTGATTGAGTAAACCTTTGATCACATTTGGAGTTATTCCCGCACGGGGAGGGTCTAGCAAAATCGTATCGCACAAAGTCCGATTTGATTCTAAATAAGTCTCAACATTCTCACACACAAATTTGATATGCGACTGCGCATGGGCTAATTGTTGAGCGAGCTGAATACTTGATTTTGAAAGCTCAACTCCTGTGACTTCACTCAAAGGTAAGTGCTGTGCAATCGGAAATGTGAAATTTCCGTGACCACAGTAAAGATCCAATATTTTTTTTGAATCAGGAGAAATTGCGGCGAGCACCGCCGTGATCAGATTTTTATTTTGCTCGGTATTGACCTGCGAAAATGTTTGATTGTTTGAGTCGGTTACAGAAATTTCTTTGCGTTCAGTTGAGCGATCAATATTTTTCATTTGGTTAGTCACAGCGAGCTCGGTGATCGGGCAATCTTCGATCTCAACCAGCTTGTGACTGGATCTTGCAAAAAAGCCCATACGTCCATTTTTAAAATGCAATTGAATGCGGTTGCGATACCGGTAAGTCAAAGGGGAGGGCAAAAAATTTTTGAAAGTCGGATTCAGTTTTTGAAAAGTCCGCCGCAAGATTTTGTCTTTTTGATTAAGCTGTTCTTGATAGTCCACGTGTTGCCAATCGCATCCGCCGCACACTCCAAACACGGGGCATTGGGGTAAAGTGCGCGAAGCTCCAGATTCGATCACTGAGATCACTTGGCCCACAGCAAATCGTTTTTTTCGTTCGATAATTTTTATTTCGACAAGATCGCCAGGAGCGGTGAAAGGAACAAAAATAACTTCACCGTTATGACGGCCAACTCCGCGGCCGCCATTGTAGGATAAACTCTCGATACGAACTTTAAGAATTGACGAGTTCACTGGATTCGAAAAACAAACCGAGTTCGCGTTTTGCACTCTCAGCACTGTCAGAGCCATGCACTGCATTTTCGCCCATGCTCCCACCAAATTCGGCACGCAAAGTTCCAGCCGCAGCTTTTTTAGGATCGGTTGCGCCCATGATTTCGCGATTGCGCAGCACCGCGTTTTCGCCTTTTAAAGCCATCAGCATCACTGGGCCTGAAGTCATAAATGTCACAAGCTCACCAAAAAATGGACGCTCTTTGTGTTCGGCATAAAACTCTTCACACTTTGATTTATTGAGGTGGACTAATTTTGCTCCAGCGACTTTTAGTCCGCTAGTTTCAAATTTGTGAATGATGGCTCCGATTGCACCTTTTTTGACGGCATCGGGCTTAATAATACTAAACGTAGTTTCTACGGACATTCGAACTCTCCTTATAAACTTGATTTTAATGTGGATCCGAGATCAGCCGGACTTTGTGCAATATGGCAGCCCGCAGATCGAAGTGCATCAAATTTCGCTTGGGCTGTGCCTTTGCCGCCACTAATAATTGCACCGGCATGACCCATTCGTTTTCCGGGAGGCGCAGTAGATCCTGCAATAAAGCAGGTGACAGGTTTTTTGAATTCTTTCTTGATGTATTCCGCAGCCTCTTCTTCGGCTGTTCCACCAATTTCGCCAATCATAATCACCGCATCGGTGCCAGCATCTTTATTAAACATTTCTAGTATATCAATAAAGTTTGTACCATTCACGGGATCGCCGCCGATTCCAACACAACTACTTTGGCCAAGGCCGACTTTGGATAACTGATAAACCGCTTCGTAAGTCAACGTGCCTGAGCGCGAGAGCACCCCAATGCGTCCTGGTTTATGAATATGACCAGGCATAATTCCGATTTTGCATTCGCCGGGGGTAATAACGCCGGGACAGTTGGGTCCGATCAACCGAGTTTTTTTGCCCTTCATATAATTTTTTGTCTTAACCATATCCAAAACAGGGATGCCTTCGGTGATGCACACCACGAGTTCAAGACCAGCATCAACCGCTTCCATAATCGCATCGGCTGCGAAAGGAGGCGGAACATAAATCACACTTGCGGTTGCTCCCGTTTTTTCGACCGCATCGCGAACCGTATCAAAAACAGGAAGACCAATGTGAGTGGTTCCACCTTTTCCTGGAGTCACCCCACCTACCATTTTGGTTCCATAGGCCACGGCTTGCTCAGAATGAAATGTTCCCTGTGCACCAGTAAATCCTTGGCAGATCACTTTGGTATTTTTATTTACAAGAATCGACATCAGTGTGCTCCCTTAACTGCGGTTACGATTTTTTCTGCGGCATCGGTAAGATCATCTGCAGGAGTGATATTTAAACCACTTTCTGCCAAGATCTTTTTGCCTAACTCAAAATTTGTTCCCTGGAGGCGAACTACAAGTGGAACACTTAAGCCGAGTTCACGGCTGGCGGCGATCACACCTTCGGCAATAATGTCGCACTTCATGATTCCACCAAAAATATTGACCAGAATTCCGCGAACGTTTTTATCTTTTAAAATCAGTTTGAAAGCATTGGTGACTTTTTCTTTATTTGCACCACCGCCCACATCCAAAAAGTTGGCCGGTGAACCGCCATGAAGTTTAATGATATCCATAGTGGCCATCGCAAGACCCGCACCGTTAACAAGACAGCCAATATTGCCGTCGAGTTTAATAAATGCCAGATCGTATTTACTCGCTTCGATTTCTGAGGGCTCTTCTTCGCTCAAATCGCGAAGTTCGACCACATCGGAATGGCGAAACAAAGCATTGCTATCAAAATTCATTTTTGCATCGAGCGTGATGATGTCGCCGTCTTTGGTCACAACAAGAGGATTGATTTCTGCCATCGAACAGTCACTGGCTTCGAACGCTTTATAAAGAGCCACAAATTGATTTGCGGCCTTGCTTGCCACTTTGTCTTTCATGCCGATCGCAAACGCAAGTTCGCGCGCCTGAAAGGGCATCAGACCGACTGCAGGATCAACCACCACTCGGGTGATTTTTTCTGGAGATTTATCGGCAACTTCTTCGATGTCCATTCCACCTTCGGAACTGGCGATCAAAGTCACTTTGCCAAAAACACGATCAACAAGTGCGGCCACATAATATTCTTTTTCGATGGCACAGCCTTGCTCAACTAAGACTTTTAAAACTTTTTTGCCCTCTGGTCCGGTTTGATGGGTAACAAGGGTCATACCAATAATGTTTTTGGCGTAGGTTTTAACTTCGTCTAAAGATTTTGCGACTTTTACGCCGCCACCTTTACCGCGACCGCCGGCATGAATTTGGGCTTTGACAACCCAAACCGATCCGCCGAGTTCTTGCGCCGCTTTGACCGCGGCTTCGGGAGTGTCCGCAGTAATTCCTTTTAAGGTCGACACACCAAATTTACGTAAAAGTGCTTTGGCTTGATATTCATGAATATTCATTAGAACTCCAATTTCTTAAGTGCTTCGACTAATTCGATCACTGCTTTTTTAGAATGCTCGAGTCCTGCGCGTTCGGTGTCATTGAGTTTGACCTCAATCACTTTTTCTAAACCATTTCCACCAAGGCTGCACAATACACCAATAAACAAATCATTGATGCCGTACTCACCTTGTAAAAATGCAGCACAGGGAAGAACTCGTTTTTGATCGCGCAAAATACTCTCAGCCATTTGCACAGCACTGGCCGAGGGAGCGTAAAATGCAGATCCTGTTTTGAGTAGGCCAACAATTTCTGCGCCGCCATTGCGTGTGCGATCAACTAATGCTTGAACCCGATCTGCAGGCAAAAATTCTTGAAGTGGAATTCCACCAACCGAACAATGGCGCGGCATTGGGACCATGGTATCGCCATGACCACCGAGCACAAATGCTTGGATATCTTTGACACTGACATTTGTTTCTTCAGCAATAAAAGATCGAAAGCGTGCAGAGTCTAAAACTCCAGCCATCCCAATCACTCGCTCTCGAGGAAATCCCAAAACATCTTTTGCAACAAAGGCCATTGCATCTAAAGGATTGCTGACAACAATCACAACACTTTGAGGTGCGTATTGTTTAATTCCCTTACACACTTCTTTCATAATTTTGGCGTTGGTTGAAAGTAAGTCATCACGGCTCATTCCAGGTTTACGCGGAATTCCAGCAGTCACAATCACCACATCAGAATCCGAAATGTCTTTGTAATCCGCAGTTCCAACAACGCGCGAATCAAAACCTTCAACAGGTGAAGCCTCAAAAAGATCAAGGGCTTTTCCCTTTGCGACCCCTTCGTTCACATCGAGAAGGACCACATCGCCCAATTCTTTTGCGGCTGCCCAATGCGCGCATGTTGATCCAACAAATCCCGCACCAATCACAGAAATCTTTTTACGTTTGTGTCCCATATCGAATGCCACCTTTCAGGTATTTTTTTAAAGCCCATGTTATATCAGAGCGCCGTTTCGATCTTCAACTTCGCTACTCTGTGCAGCGAAGCGTTACCTTTACAATCCCAAACTCACAGAGCACACTGAACCAATATGAAAATGATGATCTCGATTTTAATTTCTTTTTTGGTAAACGGGCACGCGCAAATTTTAATGGACGATTCTCAAGGCACAACAAAGTCCAGTATGAGCATGCGTTCGGCTAATGATATTTATGATATGCGACGCTCGCATCGGGTGGGCGCCGGATTTTCGGCACTGGGCCCAAGTGGAGTGGCGGGACTTATCGTCGAGCTTAATTTTACGACCGAGAATAGTTTTGTCGGTGGTTTTGGAATGGGCTCAGATTTTCAGGCCTTCCATCTTCAGGTGAAACATGTGTTTGGCGGAAATTATGTCAGTCCATATTTAAGTGGCGGAGTTGCACACTGGTACACACCGTCCCCTCAAGGGAATCTTGAAAAAACTCATCCTAGCTTTTTGGTCGACAGATTTTTGACCGCAGAAAAACGTCAAAGCGGAAATTTTCAGGAAAATATTTTGTTTCCCGCATTTGGAATTCAATATGTTCAGTTTTCTGGTGCTTATGCGGGTGCGAGTCTTTATGCCGAAGTCGATGCATTGTTTGATATTAATTCGCTAGTGATGGTGCCCACGGGCTCTGGCGGATTTCTTTATTACTTCTAAATTTTAGACATAAAAAAACCCTTAAGCTTTTGACTTAAGGGTCTCAAACACTCTGATTAACAGAGGATTTACTTTTTCTTACGAGCAACTTTTTTAGTAGCTGTTTTTTTCTTTGATGCTTTTTTAGCAACTTTCTTTTTAGCCATTTTCGGATCCTCCTGGGATGAGTTTCAATGTTGTTCACATTGTTGTTTCAATTCAAGTGTACCTTGGCGACTTCATCGGTCAATAGAAAAAATTAAATATGTCATCGAAATTGCAATTCAAGGTCTAGCGATGACAACTCAAAACATATTTGTGTTTACCATGTGTTTGTTCGGATTGATGTCCGCACTTCGGTCACTTCATCAACTGAATGAATCTGCAATTTGCGAGCGTGATGATGTGAAAACAGCTGCAGCACTTCACTGTTTTTTCTTAAGCGCGCCGATATTGATCTCAATATGGACACCCATATTTGCAATCGGGCTTATGGCTCTGCACATCTTAGGAACAACCCACATTTTAAAAATCGCCCTCTACTTCAAGTTCCGAAAGTTCGAGAACCAAAAGATTTTTTTCTTAAGCTTTTTGATTTTAAAGATGAAGGGAGGTCTTTCGCTCCGATCGGCAATCAAAGAACTCACTCTCGATTTTGAAAGTGGGCAAAAGTTTTTATATGTCTTTGCTCGCCAACTGCGCGAGACGCTTGAGACTGCAAAAGTCTCCCGCGGATTAAGCGAACTGCCCAATACTGCAGAACTGGCTCGAGAAATTCTGCAAGCCGAACAAAGTCCGCAACACTGCCTCAAGCGGTTGATCAACTTGCGTGAACGATTTAAAAAACAATTTTCTTTTCGACAAAGGTCCGGACAAGCGCTGACTCAGATTCGGGCGCAAACAATTATTCTTGGATTTCTTTATGGCGCCCTGATGGCGTTCGTCACTTACCAATATGGCATCAAACGGTTTGTGGAGCTGCGAGTGCTCTCAATTGTCCTGTTCGGTATCGGAGTAACTTCAGTTTTTTATTTGGGAGGTAAAATCAAATGGAAGGTTTAGCGCCGTCATATCAGTTTTTGCTGAATATTCGCTTAGCTCTTGAAAATGGAGTGGCATTGCGGACCGCTTTGATTAACGAAACCAAAAGTAAATCGGATGAGTTCCATCAAGAGGTAAGGCGTTGGCTCGCTTTCGAAGATCAAGCGCAGTCGATGCCACTCAATCAAATTACACCCAATGCCTATCGACGATGTTTATTTCAAATTTTATCGCAAGGCTTGCGGGGTCAACCGGTGCATGCGGCTCTGATCGAAATCGAGGAAGAGTGGGACGAGAGCTGTCGGGATGATGTCGAACGCCATTTACAAAAACTTCCGATACTGATGCTTTTGCCACTTTTGTTTTTGCAGTTTCCGGCATTTTTACTTTTGTTACTCGGTCCAATCATTGGGGATTTCCTCGAAAGTTTACATATATGAAGTTCGTTGCTTTTTTATTATTAAAATTGGCGGTGGCGGGCGGTTTATGCCAGCACCAGCTCGAAGATCGCGAAGTTCCGATTGCCTGTTTTGCCAAAATAAACAAAATCAAAAACCAGGAGCACCGCCAAATTTTTAGCGATATTTTAGAGCGGAGGTGTGCTGCGGCTGTAAATGAAGAATCGCGAGTTGAGCGGTTGGTGATCCTCGAAAAACATCCGATCTTATCGGCACAATGTCGAAAAGTGGTCTCAACAAGATTGCTAAAGATTATTTACCGCAACGAAGACGATGCCCCGGAGGAGATCGTAAAAGTCTTAAGCAATGACGGAACGCTATTTGAATAAGACAAAGTTGTGTCATCACCACTTTTACCCTCCACACAGTACGAAGTTCAGGATTATATCGGCCGCGGCCATTCGGCAGAGGTTTATCGCGCGATTCGGGTTGATCATTCTCTTGGTTTACAACAAACCGTGGCTCTTAAGATTCTTAACGATAAGACTCTTGTCGACGAGTTAAGACGCGAATTTGAGAGCTTAGCCCAAATTAGGTCACGCTACTGCGTGCAGCTTTTTGGATTTGAGAATTGGCAAAATAGGCCAACGTTGGTGTTGGAATATGTTGACGGAGTCGATCTTGAAACACTCCATCACGAGGGTCTTGAAGAATCTGAAATTACTGAGTTGCTGCGCCAAATTCAGTGCGGTCTTTTGGATTTAAGCGAGCAGGGTTTGTTTCATGGGGATTTAAGCTTAAGAAATGTTTTGGTGGATAAATCGGGAACCGTTCGTCTCGTCGACTATGGTCACGCCAATTATTCCGAAGATCATATGTCTGTGACGGTTGATTATGTGGCGCCTGAAATTTTTAAAATGCAAAAACCAAATCTAAAAAGTGATTTGTTTTCGCTTGCGCGCCTCGAACAATTTTTGCGATTGAGCGGGTCGGCCACCGCAATTCTTTTTTATCAAAATTTAAATGAAGATCCTGAACAGCGAAAGCTTCTTCAACTCGAAGAAAATATGGCAGCACGAGAAAGCATAAAAAAACGGGTGCTCGAGATGAAGCTGCGACAACTTTCACGACGGGCATCCACGCTGCGCATTATCTTTGGTGCCTCAAACAAAACCAAAATAGTGCAGCAACTCTCGATTGCGGCAATCGTCTGCCTGACTTTTATTTTGCCACAGAGTCAGTCGTCCACCATTCCACATCTTCAACACAAAATTGTGGCGCGACCCTTGGAGCCTGCTAAAAGCAAAATTGTTTTAGCTCAACCGGTAAACTTGTCGATTCGTACAAAAAATTGGATGCAGGTTGAAATCAACGGACAGAATTTAGGCTATACACCAGTACTCACAAAGATTTCTCCTGGACCTATCCACATCCGTTGGCAGGGCGCTAAATCTCGCGGGCAAAGAACTTTGACTCTCCTTGAGGGACAAAATAAAGTTCTAAGCGATTCGTTCTTTCGCTAAAAAATATCCTTGGGGGGAAAATGCCGGCAAAAGAAAGCTCTCGTATCGAGTCGCTCGAAGTCTTAGTTGATGAACTTTTAAAAGACTCACCTGAAGAAAATCTTGTTCGCCAAAAGATGGAACAGATTGGTCTCGAATATCAAACCGATCCGGTGATTCGACTCAATGATGTACTCCAAGCGCTTCGAGTTCCTGCACCCAAATTTAAGGATCTTTAATAATGAAAAAAAACGAATCGCTCGGATTTGAAACTCGGGCCATTCATGCGGGCCAACAACCTGATCCAACGACAGGTGCGATTATGACTCCTATTTATATGTCGTCGACATATGTGCAGCAGTCGCCGGGTCAGCATAAAGGTTATGAATATTCTCGTACAAGCAATCCAACCCGACGCGCATTTGAAGATTGCATGGCCAGTCTCGAAGGCGGCGTGAGAGGTTTTGCTTTTGCCTCGGGTCTTGCGGCGACAACAACCGTGATGCATCTGCTGACCTCGGGCGATCATGTTGTTGCGGGCGATGATATGTACGGCGGTACATTTCGTTTGTTTGATAAAGTTTTAAAACATCACGGTCTAGAATTTACTTATGCCGATTTGACTGTGCTTGATGAATTAAAAAAAGTGGTAAAACCAGAAACAAAACTGATCTGGCTTGAAACTCCCACGAATCCCACCCTCAAGTTGGTCGACATTGCGGCGATTTGTGCTTTCGCTCGACCAAAAGGAATTTTGGTTGCGGTCGATAACACGTTCATGAGTCCGTATTTTCAAAAACCACTGGAGCTCGGTGCCGATATTGTTGTGCACTCCACAACAAAATTCATCAATGGCCATAGCGATATTGTTGGCGGAATGGTTGTTACGCGCACTCAAGATCTTGCAGAAAAGTTGGCTTTTTTAAGTAATGCAATGGGTGCGATCGGCTCTCCCATGGATGCTTTTTTTGGATTGAGAAGTTTAAAAACATTGGCAGTTCGGATGCGCGCCCATCAAGAAAATGCCATGAAAGTCGCCGAATATCTCGAGCAACATTCTTCTGTCGAACGGGTTTTATATCCTGGGCTTAAAAGTCATCCCCAACATGAGCTTGCGGCAAAACAGATGAGCGGCTTTGGTGGGATGATCACATTTTTTATTCGTGGTGGATTGAGCGAAGCCAGAACATTTTTAGAAAACGTAAAACTTTTTGCCTTGGCCGAAAGCTTAGGTGGGGTCGAGTCCCTGATTGAGCATCCCGCAATCATGACACATGCGAGTGTTCCTGTAGCGATGCGCAAGAGTTTAGGGATTGATGACCAGTTGATTCGACTCAGTGTGGGGATAGAAAACGTTCGCGATCTCATTCATGACCTTGAGTTTGCTTTTACGAAGCGCCAAGGTTGACAGCACGAAACTGGGTCGGTACTTCTGTGCGATCTTATTTCATTAAGGCTTGGTAGCTCAGTCGGTAGAGCAGAGGACTGAAAATCCTTGTGTCGGCGGTTCAATTCCGTCCCAAGCCACCACTTCATCACCCATTAAGTTTTAAAATTAGGTTTGAGCTGAGTTCGAGCTCACACGGATTTTTTAATTTTTCTGCGAGGCCTTGCATTTGATAGCGCAGCCATTGCTTTTGTTTTTCGCTAAATAAGTTGGGGTTTGATTTGTTGAGGACACGAAATAAAACCTGATTCAATTTTCTTAAGCGTGCGGTGCGAATATCGAGTGAGCGTTCAAAATCGAAAGTCAGTTGGGTCGATTTGGTCAAATATTCCTCCGGCGCTATTACATAAACCAAATATAAAAAGTGGGTGAGTGCTGCCATCGAGGAATATTCATCGGGTTCTTTTTCAATCACACGATCCAATAAAAAATTAATTTGGCGAATTCCTTGCGGCCCGTTGAGAATATAAACCGCATTGTCGGGCAGGAATGAATTTTCACCGTAGATAAACTTCCATTGGGCTTCAAAGGTGACACTGCTCGTGACTTTGACTTCAATAAATTCAATTTCAGCTACAAATGCAGAAGAGAGTGAGTTGAGTGTGGCTGAATTCAGCAAACCAACTCCTTGATTAAAACTTGCAATCGCATCGTGGGAGATATGTTCAAGTGTTGGGATATCAAACACCACTCGAATCTGTGAAGCCGAAGCTTCAAAGGCAAAAAAGAAAAAAATGAAATACTTCACGTCGTTTCTCCTTAGGGAGCTACGTTCCGTAGGGACTTGACCCAAGTCAAGATGTGGATGTGGCTGAAACAAGAATGAATAGGACTAATTTATTCACAGGAAGTCTCAAGTTGAGGCCTTAAGATTGCAAACAATCCGACCATTAGGTTCGGCACCGCTTTAAAACTAAATTGACTGTGATTTGGGTCAAAACCGGGAGGCAAATATGCACAATTTATTACTACCCACTTTAAATGCGGAGATTCTTTCATCCCTCCCAGACCACATCCAGAGCCGCACGGGATCTTCATCTGTTGTTTGGGTTATCGGATTTATCTTGGGAATGATTCTGTTGTCGGTGGTTTTGCCAAGATTAATGAGCCGTTAGTCGATGTTGTTGTCCTGATCCACACTGCTGACCTCGATATTTGGAATATTGAGATCGCTCTCTTCGCCTAAAATAAATCCTTCAAGCGGGGCTCGTTCATTCAGATCGCCAGTTTCTTCGGAATTTCTGGTTTGTATTCCTGCACCAGCTGAAACTTCCACAGCGGGAAGCTCAGATTCTTCGATTAAATCATGCTTCGTTTGCATTGATGGGAAAGCCGAAGTCATGCCCTCTTTGCGACGATGCTGCGGAACCGATGGGTATTGCAAATCCAGTTTTTGTTGATTGCGACGGTCATTTTCGGTTGTGGGCATAACAAATCCTATTTTACAGTTTTGGCCAGTTCGTATGCTTTTTTAACTGCAGGTCGTTGTGCCATTGTCTCAAACCATCTTTTGATATTTGAGAAGTCCGAAAGTTTTTGGCCCAGCATTTCGTATGGAGCAATCCAAGGATAAATTGCCATATCAGCAATTGAGTAAGTGTCAGCCACAAACTCTCGATTTGCGAGTCGATCGTTAAGCACTTTGAAAAGACGCGCGGTCTCATTGACGTAACGCTCGATCGCATAAGGAACTTTTTCGGGAGCATGCTTTGAGAAATGAGAATTTTGTCCAGCCATAGGACCTAAGCCCGCGACTTGCCAAAATAACCATTCTGAAACAGCAACTTTACCGCGATCATCGTGGGGAACAAATTTTTTGGCTTTTTCGGCAAGATACCAAAGGATTGCACCCGACTCGAACATCGAAATCGGACCTTTTTTATCTGCAGGTTCGTGATCAACTATCGCAGGCATTTTATTGTTGGGCGAGATCTTTAGGAATTCCGACTTAAACTGCTCTTTGGCATTAATGTTTACCGGATGAAGCTTGTAAGGAAGTTGGGCTTCTTCGAGGAAAATTGTGATTTTGTGTCCGTTCGGAGTGGGCCAGTAGTATAAATCAATCATAATGGCCGCAGCGTACATCCGTGCGGCCAAAATATAAAACATTTTTTTTAAAGGACTAGTGGGTACTCAAAATTTCCTTATTGGTTTCGCGTACGATCGAGCCACCCTCTAAGCTTACAGTCTGATGTGAATAAATCGTAGCCTCTTGACTGCATGGAAAAAGAGTTGAAGCCGAGCTGTCAGTCAAAATGTTCACATCAACAACAGATAAAGTTTGTTGTGAGCAGTTGGACCGCGCGCCATAACGCTTGATGATTCGATTTGCTGGAATCAGTTTACCCGAATCTGTCGAAAAAAATCCGCTCTCGATTGTTTGGTTGACTGCAGTTGTCATGTTTAAATCACAGGGAGATGAAGGGATTGGCGCATCAGTTTCACCGTAAGTTTCAAAGTGATTGCCAGCCGCATCTCTAAAAAATTCGGTTTTACTTCGGATTGGATGTGGCCAGATGTCCTCTTTGGTATATTTGTCGTAGCTTGTCTTACTATCCGCAGACCGAGTGATTACGATCAGCCCTTTGGTCGTTTGATGAATTGGATTTTGACCCTCATAGTTCTCATGAAGCTCACGAATATAGATAAACTTTTTTTGTTTTGTAAGACAGCTCACAAAATCTTCAGGTCTTTTTAGTAGAAGCTGATCTTGCAAGAAATCTTCTAGAGATTGAAAGACCTTTACCGATCTATCAGGATTAAATCGATCATCATGAAAAGTGGTTTGGTGATATCCACCCAGCGATTCATCGAATGAGCCACCTGATGGATGATCAATAAAAGTTTTTTTCTCACAACCAAAAGAAAGCAATAATAAGAGCGGGAGCCATTTGTTCATATAAGAGTCCTTTCTTTAACGAACAACAGAACTCACTCCAAGACTGATGCCGAGGCGGTAGGTCCGTTTAATGCCTTAATAGGAATGAAGATATGAAATTAGGTGTGGGCCGATGACAATTTTTGGCTGCAGATGCGGGTCTTAAAGAGCAACATCGAGAGACCAACAAGCACAAGAGCAGTCGCAAATAAAAAACGTAAGGTGACGGGCTCGTTTGCAAGCCCCCATCCTAATCCCACTGCAATCACCGGATTTACCAATGTGTAAGTGCTCAAAGCGTGAGGCTCAACACTGCGACCCAAGAACGAAAAAGCACCAAACGCAACAACAGACCCAAAAATAGTCAGATAGGCCCATGCCCAAAATGAAGTTGAGCTGACTTGAGAAATCTGAAACCCAAAAATTTCGCCCGTGGTGATGGCAATCAGCATCACAACAAGTCCACCAAAAAAAAGTTGGGCGCCGGCATAGCTAAATGGACTTTTTGTTTTAGCAATTTTACGTTGAAGATGAATTCCAGTAGCCCACAACCAACTCGACGCCAAAACCAGAAACACTGCAAACTGTTCAGCACCCGCATTTGTTTGCTGTTCAGAGGCAATGAACGCCACACCAACAAGTCCGATCAGTGCACCCAAAATTTTCCTGGGTCCTGGCCAACTTTCGCCAAAAAAAAGTGGACCAAACATCATCACCCAAATCGGCATGGCGCCGATAATCACTGCGGCAATTCCTGAGGAAACCCATTTTTCGCTGTAGGTCACCGTGGCATTTGCAATCATCAGCAGTGCGCCGCTTAAAAATGAATATTTGATTTCGGATTTCGAGAGTTGAGGTTCTTTAAAATAGCGGCCAATGCCCGCCATGATCAATCCTGCCAACAAGACTCGGGTTGCGGCCATGGTCCAAGGTGGGATGGTTTCGATCGCAAAACGAATCCCGAGATAGGTCGATCCCCAAACAACATAAACCGCAAAAAAGGCGAAAATATACTTTGGCTTCAAGAAGTTTGCATACAAGCTTGCATCGTTTTAGCCAAGGAATTAAACCGGAGAACGAATACCAATTTGATGAAGGATTAAAAATGAAATCAGTAACCGAATTTTGGAGTTTTAATTTGGCCAAAGGCTTAACCGCTAAGGAAGCTTTGGCTGCAGAAGGTAAATCGCCTGAAGAGATTCAAACCAGCATTGGCGAAAAATTTAAAATGGAAGGCGATAAACTAAAGCACTTTGTAAATGCGCTTGAAGTTGTGAGCCAAAATCCCGAAGGACTCAGCCGTGTGCTTGTTGTTGGTTTGGCTGAAGGCGAAAAAGTGCCGCTAAAATCGGTACAAGTTGAAGAATTTTATTATGTGCCTGAGTTCACAATTGCTCCTAAAGCTGTTGTTGGAAAAATTGATCGCAAAAATCAAGACAAAGGCAAAAAAGGTAAGGGCGGCCCCAAAGAATCTCCATGGGGACTTTCACCTGAGCAAAAGGCTGCTAAAAAAGGACCTCGTAAAGCAGAGGCACCTGCAACTCCTGAGAAAAAATAAGCTGACGTACAGCGATCATTTGAGGCCCCGTTTTTTAGCGGGGTCTTTGGGCGGACTTCAAGGTTTGCTTAATCATCCGTAATCTCTGAATCCAACGACGATCGTTTGCAAATTGCATAAAGTTTTGCCCCAAAGTTTGGCGGCATTCAATGTCGATGATGGGCACGATGATGACCCGAACACAAAATCGTCAGATTCTCGATTTCATCTGTACCACCCTGTGATTTTGGATGTTGATGATGGATATCAAGATGTCTTTGCTGCGTGCATCTTTCACCATTTTCATCGATGTGGGTACATTGGCCGTCATACTTTTGATGGAGCTTACGTTTGATGGTGATTTTCGAAGTGCTTTTGGGCGGGCACGATTTTTTGAGCGGATCCAATTTCTCAAGTAATAGCTGAGTGGCGTGATCGTGGACATCTTGAATAGAGGCGGCTCGTTTTAGTTTTTGACTTAAAAGATCTTGGGCTCTTTGAATCTCTTTAAATTTTTCTTCGCTCACCGCATAGGTGATTTGGATCAGAATTGTTTCGCCCACCTGTTTGTATCGTGCCCGCTCGGGAATTGCTTTTTCGGGATGGGCTTTGGCGATTTGTTTTTCTAAATTTCTTTTTGTGCCCTTGGCATGGTCGCACCATTCGAGAACATTGTCTGAAGTGATGATACTTGCGATGCGGTTAATTTTAGAAACAGAAAGTTCGCCCGTTTCCATTTGGGTTTTAAGTTCAGGAACTTCAGTAAATTTCTTTGCGAGCTTATTAAAGATGCTTGCCAGTTCCTCTGACATTTTGAGCTGCTTGGTTGAATACTCAAAAAGCGAATGACAGCCAAATTTATAATAGCTTCTGTTGCGCCACACTTGCTCTAAAGCATTCAACAATTCCATTTCGGTTTTGCGATGATTCTTTGCTGCGATCACTGCGGTTTCGTGGATTTTTTGGTGACTCATTAAATATCTCCTATTTACTGAGTTAAATATAACATGAGTTTTTTTAAGAGCATTTTTGATAGGACTCGACTGTTTGTGGAGATCAAGTTTTTGCTGGAGAGTTTGGCTTAAGGTGCGTTTGTGAAGTGCGTGTGTTTCAAAAAGAATCGGATGTTTTCAAAAACAAATCCTTGGGCATTTTAAGACACCTAAATTTGCGTCAATATTTTTTTTGGGCGGGCACGATAATTTGTTTACCTCATCCGCGGTAGGCACGAACACTTATCTACCGCTATGGGCGGGCACGACGAATTATGAATCCATCCTGGGCGGGCACGATACTTTCGCAGCCTCATTGGGCGGGCACGACAATCCACAACCCCCACTCGAAGCGGGAACGACAATGCACAACCCCCACTCGAAGCGGGCACGACAATCTAAAAATCCAACCCAATACTGCAACAACAGCCGGCTCTGGCGAAGGGGCCCAAATAGTCACTTTCAAAAATCATCTAGATCCTGATTGCTCTGATCGGGCATTCGACTTGCTCATAAGCTTGTTGGTGATTTTAATTTTACTTTTACTTCATTTAAAGGCTTTTGCGGGCTGCAACGGTTTGCCGTTGTGCCATTTTACGCTTGCGGTTGTTAATGACGATCAAAAGCCAACACTGATCACAAGTCAGTATCGCTTTCGTCCGCCCCAAAAAGGCTATCCTACTTTAGTTTATATTCCTGGCGGACCGGGTGAAAAGGCTTCCGATAAAAGTTTTGATGCGTTTTTTGATTCTCCTCCACAGTTTGGGGTTCTCCTCACCGATCCTCCCTTTATCGACATGCAAAGTAGCGATAAATTTAAAAAACTGATGACCTCACAGTTTGTGGCAGATGTTGTGTCAAAGGCGATTGAGGATGCAGGAGTTGAATCTAACTATATTTTGTTTGCTGATTCCTATGGAACAGTTCCGGCTACGATCTTGGCTTCGCAAAAAAAACCGCGTGCGGTTGTTTTAGAGGGAGTGGTCGGCAAGGCTCGGACCTATGACGATTACCGCAATGGATTTCTCAACCAAGAAACCGAGATCCTGACGCGACTTAAAAATAAAGTTGTTAAAACTTATAATGCTCGGGTGAATTTATTTTTGGATCGCGGATCTTTAAGTGGCGATCAAGCGTGGGCGATACTACAAACGGTTTTGATCGATCGACATCATAATGGAAAGATTTGGCTTGAAACATTGGCCGAGCAAAGCACCCAACTTCGAATTCCTAATTTTTTAAAAATGCTTAAAGATGTTTTTATGCTGAGTGTGGCAAAACATTTTGGCTCATCCCAGTTAAATCTGAATCAGGTTATCAACTGTCGAGAACTTTACTATGCCGAAGGTCACACCGATGAAACCTGTGACGGATCACCCAAAACTCTTTTTGATTCCGCTCAATATCAGATTCAATCGCCTGTCATTTATGTGGTTGGGGAAAATGATCCGATCACTCCTGATAACGGTTTTTATCATTATTCCAATCAAAAGACCGACCAAAAGTGGTTGGTACTTGTGAACGATGCGGGGCATGCCCCATTGTCGGTGGAATTAAAAAACTGTGCGGTTGATTTTTGGAATAGTTTTATTGATCAAAATAATCTTGATGGTGCTGCACAAGTTTTAAAAAACTGCGGCCGCACTTCTGGCAATAAAAAAATGGCGTCGAAGTAGGGGCGCACAACCCGACAATTGTCTTGTTGAGCAAACATCCAAAATCAATGACACTGTTTGGGTGATCATCATTTTATTTATACTCCAAGCCTTTGCCACCGAAGTCTGTTTTTCACCGGATCAACCTTGTGACGAAAAACTGAGCGCCTTGTTGAGCGAGGCCAAAAAATCAATTTCAATCGCGATATATGATATCAATCTTGAACAGGTGATCCACCAACTGATCAAAGCCAAGCTCAGGGGCGTGAACGTTCGAGTGGTTGCCGATAAAAGACAAAGCAAGGGATCGCACTCGGCGGTATCCACTTTGGTCAAAGCCAATGTTCCGGTTCGGTTTGGTCGCCAAAGGGGAATCATGCACGACAAGTTTACAATCGTGGATGATCAAACTCTTCAGACCGGGTCGTTTAATTATACCCACCACGCAGCAACCGCAAATCAGGAAAATCAAATTTATTTAACCGACCTTGAGGTAATTAAGAAATTTGGTGAGCGATTTGAAAAGATTTGGATGGGTGCTGGCCCTACAATTCCGCGCAGAGTCTCTAGCGAAAATTAAAATAATCGGCTAAGACCTTTAACTTCATGACCGAAAAAATGTTGCTCCACCATCTTTATCAAAACCCTTTTGTTCTGGCACCTATGGCCGGAATTACCGACTGCTCTTTTCGCTCATTCATGCGCGAGATGGGCTGTGGAATTGTGGTTACCGAGTTGGTCTCGGCCATGGGTTTAAAATACAGTTCTGAAAAAACTCGGGCGCTGATGGCTTACGAAGAATCACAACGCCCCATTGGCATTCAACTCTTTGGAGAAGATTTAGAGAGTTTTAGTTTTGCTGCTCGCGAAGCCGAAATTGCGGGTGCCGATTTTGTTGATTTGAATTTTGGTTGTCCCGTTCCCAAGGTTGTTAAAAAGGGAGCGGGTGCTGCAATGCTCAAAGACCTCAAACAACTGGCTGAAGTCTTAAGAACGGTGAAACAAGCGGTTAACATTCCGGTGACTATAAAAATCAGAACAGGTTGGGATGAGCTCTCTCGTAACGCTCATGAGATCGTCAAGATTGCTGCGAACGAAGGTATAACTTGGGTGGCCATCCATGGACGCACTCGCGCGCAAGGTTACAGTGGACAAGCGGATTGGGATTATATTCGCTATGTGAAATCGGTAAGTCCTATTCCTGTCTTGGGCAATGGCGATATTCACTCAGGCTCTCAGGCGCGCATGCGTTTGGATTCAAGTTTGTGTGACGGGGTTTTGATTGGTCGAGGATGTTTAAAAAATCCTTGGATCTTTCGAGAGGCCAAAGGCCAAGAGGTGGAAAAAAATTATGAAGATGTTTTGTTGAAATTGATTGAGCATTTAAAGAAATTTAATTCTGAGCGGATTGTGATGTTACAGATCAAAAAATTCGCCACTTGGTATTCGGCGGGATTTCCAGAATCTTCGGCCTTTCGTTCGACCGTTTTTAAAATGAAAGAGTCTGACCAATTGATCGAGGCGGTATTTGATTACTACCGCTCTTTGAAAGGCTACTTGCAAAAGGATACAAGCCAAGAAGCCTTTTTGATGGGTGGCCATGGTTAATTTATTTGGATTTAAAAATCTTCCAAGCCTTTAAATTATTGTAGGCCTGGGCCACCTCAAAATCATTGCGTAGCAATTTTGTTTTATCCGAAAGTGCTTCTTTTTCTTTTACAGAATCAGTACTCCACCAAGTTCCTTTGGCCCGTTTCTTTGTTTTCCCTTCGACCGCTTTGACTTCGGCATCACCTAAAAGATGGCCTTCCATATCTTGCTCGCGCCGACCTTCATCCGCCTTGAGTGTGGCTTTTTTTAATATCTCGTTATCGATCGGATCAAACACGATATCAGGATCGATGCCGAGGGCTTGGATCGATCGACCTTTTGGAGTGTAATAGCGTGCCACTGTCAGTTTTAATCCTGATCCATCGCCGAGCTTGATTACCGATTGGACCGAGCCTTTACCAAAACTGCGTTGGCCCATAATCACCGCGCGATTGTTATCTTGGAGTGCACCGGCCAAAATTTCTGATGCACTTGCGGTGTACTCATCGATTAAAACGATAATTGGAAAGTCGGGCATGGTGCCTTGTTTCTTGGCGCGGATGATTTCTTTTTCTTTGGGATCACGCCCGATGGTGCTGACGATAATTCCCTCGTCTAAAAACATATCGCTGATCTGGACGGCTTGATCGAGTAAACCCCCTGGGTTTTTTCGCACATCTAGAATAAGTCCATTTATCTTTTGATGTTTTTTGGTGTGATCTTTAAAAATTTTGTCGAGCTCACCGGCTGATGTTTCAATAAAACTTGTGAGTTTGACATAGGCATAACCATCATCAAGATCGGTGTACTTGGCAGATTTCAATTTGACAGTGGCGCGCTCAAGAGTAAATGCTTTTGGTTTATCAAAACCTTCGCGGTAAATTCCGAGCATCACTTGGCCTTTTTTGTTTTCGCGCATTTTGAGTGCGGCGTCGGCAAGGCTTAATCCTTTAGTGGACTCATTGTTGATTTCTACAATTTTGTCTCCGGGCTGGATGCCGGCCTTAAATGCGGGAGTGTCTTCAATAGGTGAGATGACGGTGAGGACTCCATCTTGGATGGTGATCTCAACCCCAAAACCACCAAACTCGCCCGAGGTTTCGGATTTAAATTCACTGAACTTTTCTGATTCCATAAAGCTCGAGTGGGGATCTAATTCGCGGAGCATTCCTTTGATCCCGCCATAGATTAATTTTTTGGTGTCGACCTCTTCAACGTAATATTGCTGAATCAGATTCAACACTTTGGCAAAAAGCTGAAGGTCTTGGTAGCGTTCGGCAGCGAAGGCTGTGCTAAAGCAAACAGCGCCAATCATCAGCCAATATTTCATTTTCATTTTAGCTCCCTCAAAAGTTGTTGGCCTGATTCTCCGGTTTGTTTTTGATCCAAGGAAGCGGATCAATTGCGTCAGAAAAATGCCGAATTTCGAAATAGACTCCATTGATTTTATGAAAGGGTGAAAAGCTGGTAAACCCCAAAACTTCACCTTCGTTCACATCATCGTTCAATTTTAACCGTAGATTACTTAAAGTCCCGTAGACCGTGTGATAATGATCGCCATGATCGACGATAACGACAAGACCATTTCCGGGGAGGGGTCCGCTAAAAACCACTTTGCCGCGATGAACCGAGCGTACTGCAGCACCTTGCGAGCTCTCTAAAAATAAACCCTTATGAGACAACTTGTAATGAAGCTCTGGGTTTTCGATAAAGCCATATTCCTGTCGGACTGGACCTTCTGTTGGCGTGACTAAAAGTCCTTTGCGCTCAAAAAATGCTGTTTCATAAACCACGTCTGAATCTTTGCGCAGATCTTTAATCTGCATGAGCGCCTGCTGCTGATGGGTCTGAAGTTTTTCGAGCAATGCCGATTTTGATTTTTGCTCAAACTCGAGCAAACCTTCTTGCCCCTTTAAATCGATCTGAATTTTGGCAAGCCGTTCGACTTTGGTTTTCAACATCTCGCGATGTTCACGAAGAGTTGTTAAGTTGAGCTGAAAGTCTTTGATCAATTCGAGATCGCGCTCGGAAACCAATTTTAAAAATTTAGTATGACGAAAGAGATCATTCGCATTGAATGACGAAAATAAAAGTCTCAAGGTGGATTGAAAATTCATGCGGTACATCGCACTCAATCTGCGCGACAGATGAAGACGTTGCGAATCCATTTTGCTTTCAAGAGTTCCAATCATTTTTGCAAGACCGCGAGCATCGTTTTTTGCCAGCAGCATCTTGTCGGTCAGAGCTCCCCGTTTTTGGCTCATCGATTTCATTTTTTTATTGATGGAATAAAGAGTACCTAAGACTTCGCGATTTTTTATTTCGTCTTGCGACAGCCGAGTTTTTATTTCCTCAAAGGACGGCTTGACACTGACGGTTGCGGCAACGGCCACACTCAGAAAAAGTCGGATCAAGATGTCGACCTTTCTGCAGCAGCCCATCCTGAGGCTTGGGTCTGGACGCAGAAGTAAGCCGAGAGCCAACCAAAAAATCCACCAAGACCTATAAATCCCATGCTTTGAAAAAGACTTAAAAATTGAAGATTCAATTTCCAAAGAGCAATGCTGTCTTCAAAAAATTGGAGTTGCCAATGGTAAAACCCATAACAAAAAAGAATGGCAAAGAGAGATGCAGCACTTCCGATAAATGCACCTTCAGCCAAAAAAGGAGCTTTAATCATTCGTGAGGTTGCACCGACCAATTCTAAAATTTCGATTTCGTCGCGCCGTTGTGAAATTGCCGAACGGATAGAGAAGCTCACAATAAATAAACTCGCGACCAATAACAGCGCCATCAAAAAATTAGAGGCACGAGCAAAGGTTTTGATAAAAGTAAGATAATTTTCGATCCAGCCTTGACCATAGGAGACTTCGTCGACTCCGTCCATTTGGGTCAGTGCCGAAGTTAGGGATTGAACACTCTGGTTGGGTTTAAGCTTAGTCTCAAAACTTGCGGGCAATGGATTTCCAAAATCGGCATCCGACAAAAGCCCTGCTGAATAAAGGCCCATTTCAATCTTAAATTTTTTAGCCGCCTCTGATTTTTCGACAAAATTGATGCTCTCAAACTGATTTGAGCTTTCTAATTTTTGACGAATCTTTTTTAAAGCTTCGGGCGAGATCATGTCGCGAAGATAAACCGTGTATTGCACCGACTCGCCCCAAACCTCAAAAACATGCTGCAAGTTTTTTTGCACACAAAAAAAACTGGCAATCACAAAGAATGTGGCGGTGAGTACAAAAAGGGTTGTGGTTTGTGTTGTGGGATGATGACGAAAACTGCGTTTGATGTTTTGCAAAATCATCGTCGTTGACCTGCTTCGATGTTGCCACTGCGTATCTCAACCACGCGGCGGTTATAGGATTTTACGAGAGAATCATCGTGAGTTGCGATAAACACGGTTGTGCCTTGAGCATTGACCCGATCAAACAAGCCCATGATTTCTCGTGAAAGATCTCGGTCTAAATTTCCGGTGGGCTCATCCGCGATCAGCACGCCCGGCTGATGAATCAGAGCTCGAGCAATGGCCACACGCTGTTGCTCTCCTCCACTCAAATGCTCAGGGTAGACATCATGTTTAAATGAAAGTGCAACTTGATCTAAAATTTCATGCACTCTTTTTTGGATCATCTGGGGGCGGTCGCCCCGAATTACAAGTGGAAGCGCCACATTTTCAAAAACGGTGCGTGTTTTTAATAAACGAAAATCTTGATAGACCACACCGATGCGGCGACGAAGATAAGGTATTTTATTTTTTGATATTTGGTTGAGATCAAAACCTGCAACGTTCACTTGACCCGAAGTTGCCTTATCGTATCCAGAAAGAAGGCGAAACAGAGTGGTTTTTCCAGCCCCGCTGGGACCGGTAAGAAAAACGAATTCACCTTTACCTATTTCGAGATTTATATCTGAGAGAGCCTGCACAGGGCCGGGATAGCTTTTGTAGGTGTGAGAAAAAGAGATCATGCTCTTATTCTAACGAAAGTTTAAAATAATTGTCCCGAAACCAAAAGATCTAGAATTTTGTCGTGTTGGAATCTCATCGCCATACGAATGGCCGATGTCCCCGCCGCAGGACCACCTGGCAAGACTTGGGTATAGGGTGTCTTAATACTTTTAACAACCGCACCATTCTTGAAGACACGACTGACTAAATAAGGATTGTCGAATCCCCAGTCTTCGGTTTGAACGTGGTATGCGTAACCCGTCACCATCACATCAGAATTGTAGCCCTTTTCCAATCAGCCCTCCGTTTAAAAAACTATAGGGCTTGGTCCAGACGAAATTAAGTATGAAAGCGGCGCGCTACAACTTTGCGGGTGCGGGAGGTTGAGAAATTTGGTGTGACGCCTTCTGGACCCCACGAACAAAAGCCCGAAAAGCTTCGGGAGCGTCAAGATGTTGGTCGATCGCATCTTCGATCGTAACGATTTTGTCTTTGGATTCGAGTCGTTTCGAATTTAGCCAGCTCAACATAGGAACCGAAATACCAACCATCGAGGCCATGACTGCCGACACCATTCCGCCCGCAGCAACAGGAACTACCGCTAACAAATGCACCCACTGGGCAATTAAAAATAAATCAACCGCGGCCATTGCGCCTGTGCCGGCTAAAAATTTACGCTCATTCGCTTCATGAAAGTTTTTGAGCTGGAGCTGAGTTTCTTGAGCCACCAATTTGTTAAATTTATTTTGGACATCGAACGAAGTCAGATTCATAGCCGGAGTTACTGGAGTACATTTAAGATCAGGCCGTTTTATGAAATCATTGAGCTGTGCATGGGTCTGAATTTTTGGATCGTATTGGCAAACCTCAAAAACTGTCATATTTGAGTCGTAAACAGTTTTTGTTAATATTACGTGATGGGTAGAAGAAATCTGGTACGCCTCTCTGACCGGCAAAGAGTTTGTGAAGGCAGAGGCGAGTACAGTGGTAAGGCTAGCAATTAAATTAATCATACATCCCTATTTAGCAGAATATATGCCAACCTTTTAAAGAGGACTGACCACCAGCTCCGGATTTTTGAGTTCGTTTTGCAAAATACTTTGAATCGCATCAAGAGTTCCCATCATCGCTGAGGGACATCCCCCACATGCTCCTTGATAGATCACTTTGAGCTCATTATTTTCGAGCGAGATTACCTCGATGTCGCCTCCATCTGCCTGAAGACCGGGTCGAATGGTGCGATCCAAAATTTCTTCAACCTGTTGGCGCTCAGCACTTAAACTACTGCGGTCAATGGTGGGATGAGATTTTTGGTCACTCAGCTGAAAATCTGGATTGTGAATATCGCCGCGAGTTTTGATTACCGACTCGACTTGATCGGCAACGATATCATCATTGAGTTCACCGGTGTGGGTCACACTCATTGTGTTTTGAAACAGATGCACTTGGGTCACTCCGGGGATCTGAAAAACACTCTCAACCATTTTAAGTCCATCGGCTTGCTTGGGATCTGTAAAGGTGGCCTTGCCCTCATTTTTTAGAGGACGATTGACAATAAATTTCATCGCCATCGGATTTGGTGTTGGCTGCATCGAAACTTCGATCATAAAAACATCTCCCTCGATTTTTTAAACGCCCTAATAAATTTAAAAATTTCATCTTCGGTGTTGTAGATGCTCAATGACGCCCGCATTAAACCTGAAACACCAAAACGAGTCATCAAAGGTTGAGCACAGAGATGGCCCGCACGCACCGCGATTCCTTGTTGATCTAAAATATGTGCCGCATCCGAAGGATGTACACCTGGAACGCTAAACGAAGTCACCGACGTTTTTTCGCCACCAGAGCCATAGATGTTGACCTCTTCGCTTTGAATCGCCTCTTCAAATTTTTTGCCGAGATGATGTTTGTAGTCGCAAAGACTTTCGAGTTTTTGTTGATCGACAAAATCCAAGGCGGCTCCAAGACCAAGCACTCCGCTGATATTGGGGGTTCCGGCCTCAAACCGATAAGGCGCATTGAGATAAGTTGTTCCCCCAAAACTCACATCCGCAATCATAGACCCACCCGATTGATAGGGCGGCATTTGATTGAGCAAAGCTTCGCGGCCATACAAAACCCCAACTCCAAATGGGCCAAAAATTTTGTGGCCCGAGAACGCTAAAAAATCACAATCGAGTTTTTGCACATCTGTTTTAAGTGCTGCGATACTTTGTGCAGCATCCACTACGGTAACAGCACCCACTTTTTTTGCGGCAGCAATCAATTGCTCGATGGGATAAATAAGTCCGGTCACATTTGAGATGTGCGCTGCCGATACCAGTTTTGTTTTTTCAGATATCGGTGCGCGTGAAAGATCCCACTGGCCATTATCTAAAATTGGCAGCACACGAATGATGAGATCTTTTTCTTGAGCGATGATTTGCCAAGGGACAATATTGGAATGATGTTCAACTTCGGTCAGCAAAATCTCATCGCCCGGTTTTAAAAATTTGCGAACATAACTTTGGGCAATCAGGTTGAGGCTTTCGGTAGTGCCCTTGGTAAAAATAATTTCTCGATTGGACCGAGCATTTATAAATTGGGCCACATGAGTGCGGACCGCTTCGTATTTTTCGGTACCTTCGTTCCCAAAGTAATGAGCACCGCGATGAATGTTTGCGGCCGACATGCTGTTGTACTTTTCCATTGTCTCGGTCACAACCCGAGGTTTTAGGGTCGTTGCTGCATTATCAAAGTAGATCAGCGGATGACCACGCACTTGGCTGCTCAATTGAGCGAAGTGCGATCGAATATTTTCGATATTCATTTGCGCCCCAGAGCACTCACAAATTGGGCTTCTAAAGCACGAATCGACTTTTCAACTTTTTTTTGCACTTGAGTTCTGAACTCAAGACCTTCAATAAAAAAGAAAATTTCATTAATAAAACTCTCAGATATCAAGCGCACAGAATCGCCTAAAGAAAGCCCTCGGCTTTGAAGGTAAAACAATTGCTCAGGGTCCATTTGCCCAACGGTTGCGCCGTGGGCGGCTTTGACATCATCAGCTAGGATTTCGAGTTCGGGCATAGTTTCAATATGTGCTCGTGGCCCTAAAAGTAAAGCCGCACTTTTTTGTTTTGAATCTACTTTTTGGGCAAATGGCGCAATATGAATTCGACCACGAAAAAAGGCTTCGCCCTGCTCAGAAATCAGCGCCTTAAAGAGCTGCTCACTTTGTCCTAAGGGCGCAAAGTGCATCATTTCGACCTCAGTTTTTGTTGAGGCTAGAGGCTCTATCAATGAAAGTCCATAATATCGGCTTAATGCTTTTTGTTCATTTTGTTTGAGAGTGGTTTTTAATTCACCCAGCGCACTCACCGTAAAAATGGAGGCGGTGCTCTCTTGAGCTTGATCAATAATCAAATGATTTTTGACCTGATCCAAAAGAGAAATTCGAACATGCTGAACCGAACTTTTTGCACCCAACGATAAACGGGTTGTACCTTCGCCACTGCAAATTTCTAAAATATTGAGATGCACATTTGGGGCGATATTAAGGGTTCGCTCAAATGCGGTATCCAACACTACAGTTTGATGATGAAAACTCTGATCCAGATTCATATTAATGGAGCGTTCTCGTGATCCAGTCATAGCCTTCTTTTTCGAGTTTTAAGGCCAGCGACCGATCTCCGCTTTTGACAATTCTGCCATCAATCAATACATGGACAAAATCAGGAACGATATAATCCAAAAGTCGTTGATAGTGAGTGATTAACAAAATCGCATTGTTTTTATTTTTTAGTTTGCTAACACCGTCGCCCACAATTTTGAGCGAATCAATATCAAGCCCCGAATCGGTCTCATCCAAAATCGCCAGACGAGGATTAAGGATAGCCATTTGCAAAATTTCGTTTCGCTTTTTTTCACCGCCCGAGAAACCTTCGTTCACCGCGCGATCAAAAAACTGTGGGTCCATTTCGACAATCTGAGATTTTTTGCGAGCAAAATCATAAAAATCACTTTCATTCATTTCGGGAGCACCCTGATATTTGCAAATCGAATTAAAGGCGGTTCGCAAAAAAGTCAGGTTGCTTACGCCCGGAACTTCTACCGGGTATTGGTAAGCTAAAAAAACACCTTCTTTGGCGCGCTCGTCAGGCGACATCTCGAGCAAATTTTTTGGCTGCAGATTGACGTCATACAAAACTTCGCCACCGGTGACCGTATAGCTCGGGTGGCCTGCTAAAATTTTTGACAAGGTACTTTTACCCGAACCGTTGGGGCCCATGATTGCATGGACTTCGCCCGCATTGATTTTAAGATTGAGCCCTTTAAGGACTTCCTTATCTTCGACTCGTGATTTTAAATCTGTAATCGTAATCATTTATCCCACACTATTTTCTAATTTCATTTCGATCAATTTGACCGCTTCAACACTAAATTCAAGTGGCAGCTCTTTAAAAACATCTTTGCAAAATCCATTCACCAAGAGTGAGATCGCTTGCTCTTGATCGAGCCCACGCGATTGCAAATAAAAAAGCTGATCCTCGCTCAATCGTGACGTGCTCGCCTCGTGCTCAACAATGGTGGAGCTATTTTTGACATCAATAACCGGAAAGGTATTGGCACGACTTTGATCGCCCACCAACATCGAATCACATTGCGAATAATTTCTGGCGTTATGAGCCGATGGCAGCACTCGCACAAGTCCACGATAAGAATTATTTGAGCGATCGGTAGAGATCCCTTTGCTAATAATCGTGCTCTTGGTGTTTTTTCCGATGTGGATCATTTTTGTACCGGTATCGGCTTGCATTCGATCATGAGTCAAAGCCACAGAATAAAATGCACCCACCGAATTATCACCTTGGAGTATCACGCTTGGATATTTCCACGTGATTGAACTTCCGGCTTCCACTTGAGTCCAAGAAATTTTTGAATTCTTGCCCGCGCATTTTCCGCGTTTGGTCACAAAATTGTAAATGCCACCGCGACCTTCACGATCACCCGCATACCAATTTTGAACCGTTGAATATTTAATCTCAGCACCTTCAAGAGCAATCAACTCCACACATGCAGCATGGAGCTGGTTGTTGTCGCGTTGGGGAGCGGTGCAACCCTCGAGGTAATTTACAAAACTATTTTCATCAGCAATCAAAAGAGTGCGCTCAAATTGTCCGGTGTCTTTGGCATTGATTCTAAAATAGGTCGAGAGATCAATCGGGCAACGAACACCTTTGGGAATATAACAAAACGATCCATCGGTAAAAACCGCGGCATTGAGTGCTGCAAAAAAATTATCGCGCGCCGGAATGACCGATCCCAAATATTTTTTAACAAGATCGGGATACTCTCTGATCGCCTCAGAAATTGAGCAAAAGATCACACCATGTTTTTTTAAAACATCTTGATGGGTTGTTCCCACCGAAACGCTATCAAACACCGCATCGATCGCGACCCCAGAAATTCTTTTTTGTTCGCTTAATGGGATACCTAGACGCTCAAATGTTTTGATGAGTTCGGGATCCATTTCATCCAAAGATTTTTTGGTCTCTTGTTTTTTTGGCGCAGAATAATAAGAAACGGCTTGATAATCGATGGGCTCATACTCAGCCGTTGACCAATGAGGCTCTTTCATCCCTTGCCAAATTTTAAAAGCTTTTAGCCGTTGCTCGAGCATCCACTCTGGTTCTGATTTCTTATTTGAAATAAAACGGATCACGTCTTCATTGAGTCCCTTAGGAGCCGTATCGCTTTCAACATCAGAAATAAAACCGTATTTGTATTCACGCTCTAGTGGTTCTTTCATTTTTGATAAGCTCCTTAATGGTCACATTTTGATAAAAAACTTTTAATCGTCGATTCAGTTCGCTGAGTGAAGATTGCAAATTACAAGTGTCAGAAAGATCGCAACTCTTTTTTTCGTGAAGGCAGCGAGTGATATGCTTTGGCCCTTCGATGATTTCGACCAAATCAAGCAGCGACACTTTAGATAAATTTTTAGTCAAAAAATATCCGCCGTAGGCCCCTTGCTCAGACTTTAAAAGACCTCGTTGTGCCATTGCCTGCATCACTCGTGCGGTCGCATCAAAGGGAGCGCCGGTGAGCTCGACCACTTCTTTTGCGGTGGTGAGTTTCGATTTTCCCTTATCACTCATCACTCGCAGAGCCATCAGCGCGTATTCAACTTTGCGATTCAGAGGTTTCATTTGATTGAAAACTAATTGATTACGCGCAGAATAGCAATTAAATAGGTCTTTTTTTAGCGTAATTCATTTTGAAAAGGTTGTGAGTGTTGTGTTGAGAATTTTTGCAATTTCGATTTCGTCCATTGCAGCAGTTGGTCTTGTGATTTGTATGATGCGAGTCGCGGGATTAACCACCGGGTATGCGCCCCTTCATCACCCTTTTTCAGATCTTGAGCATCCCATTGTGGCTTTAGGTGGTGATGGTGATCCCCAAGATTCTCTTGAAGCCTACGACCGCGCTCTGGCCTTGGGATCTCAAGTGGTTTTAGGGATTCATGCTAATCGCAGTCTTGATGGAGTGTGGATCGCTTCGACCAATGATCGACTTCAAGTGGAGAATTATGACGGGAAAACTTTAAAGATCTCGGATGTTGTTCAACGCTACACTGAGCCGGTTTTATACATTGAGGTTCGGGTGCGATTTCCTCAAGTGATGCATGAGCTGGTAAAAGTTCTCGATCCAAAGGACAAAGAAGAACGGTTCGTGATTCACAGCGCGTATGCTACCGCTTCGCGTGAGATTCGAAAAATCAGACCTCTGTGGCTTTATGGATCTGACCCCTCAACCATTGTTCGCTTTTTAACAATGAGCTCCATTTATCTTGAAACGATCACCGATCTCAAAGCGGACCTTGTGGTTTCCCCAATAGAACTGCGCGGTCGGCCGGTTTTTACTCCCCGGGTAATTCAAGAAATTGAACGGCGACAAAAGTTGATCATGGTAGAAGAGCCAGAAAATTTTCCGCCTCAAGCATTCGGCGTTGTGACGACAAAGGTCAGGAAGCTGTTGAATTCAAAGTAATTCGTGGTTAGCCTTTTTGGATATGACACCACAGATTGCAATCAACACCGGAATTTTAAATGCCCTTACTTCGGCAAATATTGTCGTCCAACTGACGCTTTTAATTTTAGCGACACTCTCTGTCCTTTCATGGGCGGTGATTGTTTCTAAACGGCGCCAGTTTAGTCGAACCATATCTGCGAACGAACCGTTTTTGGATAATTTTTGGAAGGCGGGATCTTTAGAGGAAATTTTTAATACTCTCAAAGAATATCCCACTTCGAATATGGCCAATGTGTTTCGTGCCGGCTATACCGAGCTCAAAAAAATCGCCGATTCAAAGCTTGCCAAAAACAGTGAGTCGGGACCACTGCTCTCGGGTCTTGATAATTTGGAGCGCGCTTTAAGAAAATCGATCGACAATGAAATCGCCGAGCTTGAAACCTACCTCCCACTTTTAGCAACCACAGGAAGTACAGGGCCGTTCATTGGATTATTCGGAACGGTTTGGGGAATCATGGGCGCGTTTCATAAAATAGGGGCGACAGGGATGGCAAGCCTTGCGGTGGTGGCACCCGGAATTTCTGAAGCCTTGGTTGCAACTGGAGTTGGATTATTCGCCGCCATTCCGGCAACCGTAGCTTACAACGTCTTTGTGACGAAGCTTCGAAAAGAAGAGATTGCACTTCAAAGTTTTTCTGCCGATTTTTTAAATATCGCTAAACGTAATTTTTTTCGGGATAACTAATGGCAATGTCGTCGCCCCGAGGTTCGCGGGTTGCATTCAGTGAGATCAATATTACACCCCTTGTAGATGTGATGTTGGTGCTGTTGATTATTTTTATGGTCACCGCTCCGATGATGCAACAAGGGCTAGATGTCGACTTGCCAGAAACTGCAAGCACCGGTGTTGCTACCAATGACGAGCCTTTTGTTTTGGTCATCAAGAAAGATCGCGAGATGCGAGCGGGCGAAGCGGTTTTGAATATCGATAACCTTGCCACCAAACTTCAGGCTATTTTTGCGACTCGTAAAAATAAACAAATTTATATCCAAGCAGACAAACAGGTTGATTACGGTTTTGTTGCTGAAGCCATGGGTGAGATTCGGGCTGCAGGGATTTTTCAGATTGGATTGATCACCAATCCGAGCACGCGTCATCGTGAATGATTTGGCTTTTCGTAAAGCAATTACGGTTTCGCTTATTGGTCATGCCTTCTTGGTCATTCTTTTGCTTTGTCGCACTTTCTTTTTGCCTTCGGAGTCGCTGGATCTAAAAAATTCGATTCGTGTCGACATGGTCGGCTTGCCAGATAAAATTCGCTCGCAACCTGAGGCCTCAGCACCCACTGCGCCCCAACCGGTCAAAATCGCAAAACCCGAAACCCCTAAAGAGGGCATAAAACCCGGGGCTAAAGTTGCTGAAAAAAAAGCGCTCGATCGATTGAAGGCGATGGAAGCGATCGATAAGTTAAAAACATCTTCGGACGCACCCCAAAAACCAAAAGAGCAGACCTTTAAAGGGAATGTCGTTAACAGCGGCGATAGTCTTTCGGGTTTGGAGAAGATTCAGTTCAACGAATACTTCACAGCGGTTAAAAATAAACTTCGCGAAAATTTTCATCTGCCCAAGTGGCTGGTTGATGCCAACCTTCGTGCACAGGCCATGGCACTGATTGATGAAAATGGATTTGTTATTCATCGCGAAATTGTGAAGAGTTCAGGTAACGATGTGTTTGACGGAATGATATTGGATAGTATCGATAAGTCATCGCCCTTTACACCGCCCCCGGCTCGATTAAAAACAGTCCTTCAATTTAAAGGCGTGGTTTTTAACTTTCCAGATTAAGGAGTTTTTGTATGTTGAGTTTTATCTTTTTATTGAGCGCCGCATTTGCCCAAGAAAAAATCTATATCGATGTGGGCCAAGCCCAAGTTCGCCAAAGTGTTTTGGCTCTTCCACCGCTTAAATCTCAGGGCAGTGTGAGCGGAGTCGGTAATGATATTTTTAAGGTGATCTCCAATGATCTTGAAGCCACCGGATTATTTCAAATTTTAAAACCTGAGGCTTTTCTTGAAGACACTGCAGCTACCGGATTAAAGCCTGCTCCTGGCGAGCCCGGCGGTTTTGATTTTGCTAAATGGAAGCCTCAGCAAACCGACTTTTTGATTCGGGGTGGATATAAAGTTGATGGGGCAAAGCTCACACTTGAAATGTATATTTACTATGTGCCGCAAGCCAAATTGTTGCTTGGCCGCACCTACGAGGGCCAAGTGGATATCGCCAGAAAAATGGCTCACACTTACGCCAACGATGTATTAAAAGCCTTAACGGGTAAACAAGGAATGTTTTTAACTCGTATTGCAGTCTCGAGTGATCGTGCGGATAAAAAGACCAAAGAAATATTTGTGATGGATTGGGACGGCGAGAATATAAAACAAATCTCTCAACATCAGTCGATTGCGATTTCGCCAGCGTGGTCTGAGGATTCAACGAAAGTTGCCTATACCGCTTTTGCCTTTCACAAATCAGCACAAGTGCGAAACGCCGATGTTTTTGTCTATGAGTTGCTAACAGGCAAAAGATTTTTGGTTTCGTATAAAAAAGGAATCAATTCAGGCGCCTGTTTCGCTCCAGGGAACACCGACATATTTTTAACAATCTCCACCGAAGGCACGCCTGATATTTATCGCATGAGCCTTGATGGAAAATCCTCAACTTCGATTACTAAGGGGCCAAACGGGGCGATGAACGTGGAACCTGCGGTTTCGCCAGATGGAAAAAAACTTGCCTTTTCATCCGATCGTTCTGGCAAACCGATGATTTACACCATGGATAGCGACGGCAAAAATGCGAAGCGCATCACTTTTGGGGGCAAGTACAATTCCACTCCAACTTGGTCGCCGGATGGAAAAGTGTTGGCCTTTGCAGGATATGAAAAAGATCATTTCGATATTTTTACCATCAACGTGGATGGCACCGGGCTTAAGCGATTGACCGAAGCCACCCGCATTGACACCAAAAAACCGGCAACGAATGAAGATCCCACCTTTTCGCCGGATGGGCGGCATGTGATGTTTATTAGCGACCGTACCGGCACTAAGCAGCTTTGGATTGTGAACTCAGACGGCTCAAATGAGCGACGTATCACAACCGATAAATTTAATTATTTTAAACCCAAATGGTCTAACTTTCCCTAAACGGAGCTTCAGATGATCACATTTTTTATAGCAACACTTTTGAGCGTGTCCTTTGCCCAAATCCCGGTTAAAAAAGTCGACACCAAAGAAAAAACCAAAACAGAATCGAAAGGAACTTCAAAAAAAATGTTTGTTATTTTTGAAATCGAACAAGACGGAAAAAGTTTAGGAAAAATCAAAGCCAAACTCTTTGATAAATATGCACCCAACACGGTGGATAACTTTGTGGGTCTTGCAGAAGGCACCAAAGAATCCACAATCAAAGATCCCAAGACTGGTAAACCAAGTAAAGCCAAGCGCCATTTTTATGATGGTCTGATTTTTCACCGAGTGATTCCAGGATTTATGATTCAAGGCGGAGATCCTGAGGGCAAAGGTTATGGCGACCCTGGCTATAAATTTAAAGATGAATTTTCGCCTTATGCCAAACATGACAAACCCGGCATGCTCTCGATGGCGAACTCAGGAGCTAACACCAATGGTTCGCAATTTTTTATTACTTTAGACGCGGTTCCGCATCTGGATAATAAACATTCTGTGTTTGGTGAGGTCGTTGAAGGCCTTGATGTGGTCAAGGCCATTGCGGCGGTTCCAAGAGATCGATCCAATGATATGCCTAAGTCGCCCGTGATTATGAAAAAGCTCACAATCGAGCGAGAAAACTAATCCGTCGAAACGCATCCCAATCGGTCATTGCGATATTCGGATTTTGAACTCCAAAATCCAATGACCGAGGCAATCACTTCTTTATCGTCATTGGTCCGAACTCTAAAAACGTTCGGATCAAAATGCACCATCTCTCGACAAGCCTGATCACTGAGTCCCGAAACATACCGGCAAGAGCAATAAAAATGTGATGTCAGTCGTGAACCCAACTGAACAAGTGAGCTCGAGGTTGTATCCATACTTAATGGATCGGCTTCGTCACGCAAATCGTAATACTGTTTGGTGGGAGCATTCATCGGTTTTAAGCTTGGCGCGACTTCGGCAACCATCAGTCTTAAAAATTGCGAGATATCAAAATCGTCGTGTTGATCATCACCAAATCGGACCGCCACCAATTGCATCGAGGGGATCACAATCAAATACTGTCCGCGGAGTCCTACGGCCATATAGGTGTCGCTGGGAATTTCATTATTCAGCGCGACGGTTGGTTTTCTAAAATGTTTGAGTGGCACAGTGCTATCCGCAAATTCAGATGTCAGTTTAAAATTGGTGTTGGGTGCGGTGAGGTAATCAATCCAACTTGCCGGTACCAATTGTTTGCCGTCAATTTGACCTTTATTTAAGTAGAATTGGCCGAATTTTAAAAGATCCCTGGCGCTAATATAAATCAGAGCTCCGCCAACATAAAGCCCCGACATGTCCTGCTCGAAAGTCACTTCGGTGATATTCAAAGGATCAAAAAGATTTTTCCACGGATTTTCGTCGGGACCCCAAACCGATTTTAGTAAGCCCGTGAGTGCGGTGGAATCTCCGGTTGAATAGCTATAAACAGTTCCATGTTTATTGGCAAAAGGCAGATTTAAAAAATAGCGAAACATATCAAAGCGCCCGGGGCCCGCAAGCATTTGAGCAACCGTGATTTTGGCTTGATCTGAAGTTTTTGGATTCTCGTTCCACTTGATTCCACTCGACCAATTTAACAGATCTTCCACTGTGATTTGGCAGTGTTCATTGGACACCCAATCGGAATGACCCTTACACACGCTATCTTGCAGAGTGATTTGACCCTTTTCAATCGCCATTCCGATCATTGTGGCGGTGAAACTTTTGGTAACTGACCAAGCGATATGTCGACTTTCTGGTTTGTAGCCGCGGGCATAACGCTCAACAAGGGTTTGGCCTCCGCGATTGACGATCAAGGCGTCGGATTGAGCGGCTCCTGAAATTCCATTTCGTGAAAAAACATAGCGCTCCATTTCTGTTTCGCCAAAAGCAGATGACGTTGCAAAAAAAAGTAGAAAACAAAATATTGATTTTAGCATTTTAAAAACCCCCATCCTTAGTGTGAGAGGGACTTTCAAAGGATTAAAGCCAAAAAAGTGCGTCACGACTAAAGGCTGGATATTCAGTATATCGCAGCATCTTGAGATAAAATTACGATGTCCAATCGCTCTTCACCTGTGCGGCTTGAAGAGATCACATCACCCGGCTCAAGTTGAAATGCCGAGATTAAAAAGCGAGCGCTACTTGTCGATCGCAAAGAGCTAATGTCACGATCTGCACCATAAACTTCGAGTAGGAGATGGCGATGGAGTGTTTTTACAAAGGCTCCAAACTTGGTAAGAATTTGGGCTCCCGCTTTTGAGAATTTTGCTGTCTGCGGCGCAAAGACTTTGCTGGCATCAAAGCTAATCCGAACTCCCATTTCTTCAGCTGCGATATCTAGGACCAATGGGCTTTTTTTAAAATGGGTTTCGACAAATTCTTCGAGATCTCTTTGAAGTTCCGAATCTCCTTGGCGGTAGGAGGGGATGGGGGGCTCGATCGGTGAGTTGAGTTTTTCGGCTTCATTGGTTTGGGCTTTGCCACTGCCGCTGCCGCCGCTTGCTTTGATTAAATATTTTTTTACCGATTCTTCGAACTCTTTGGTTTTTTGCGAATCTCTTTCAGAGGTCGCATAAAGCACCACAAAAAATGCAAATAACAGCGTGATAAAATCGGCGTAAGAAACAAGCCATCGTTCGGAGGGGCCATCTTCTTCTTCGGTCATAGTGGCAACTCGGTGTATGAGCGCATTTTTTCTTCGATGATATAGGGGTTAAGACCACTTGCGATTCCGATCGCAGCTTCGACAATCATATGTTTGATTTCGGTTTCGATCTTGATCGATTTTCTCACTTTATTAGCAATAGGAATAAAAATAAGGTTGGCAGAGCCGACTCCATAAATTGTTGCAACGAATGCAACCGCAATCCCTCGCCCCAGTGCCGAAGTGTCTGAGAGATTCGACATCACATGAATCAGACCAAGGACGGCTCCCAAAATTCCGACGGTAGGTGCAAAGCCACCGGCATCGTTCCAAACCTTTACTCCTTGCATGAGGCGTGTTTCGGTCACTTGCATTTCGCTATCGAAAATCTTTTTTAAACTCTCAGCCTCAACTCCATCGATCATGTAGCGAAATACATTTTTCATATAGCTCGATGAAAATCCATTGATCTTAGTTTCCAGCGACAAGAGCGATTCTCTGCGTGCGGTTTGAGAGGCAGTTATAAGTTCTTGAGCAATGCGCTTGCGATCTTTTAAGGCTTGGTTGCGCATGGAGCGTTTAAACAAACGAATTGCTAAACGGACGTCTGGCATTCCGTGCGACATCAAGACCGCACCAAAAGTTCCGCCAAACACAATGAGTGCAGCGGTTCCTTGAATGAGCGAGGCAATGTGACCCCCGTCGATAAAATTGCCAAGGAGAATGCCGCCTAGGCTAAGGGTGAGTCCGAGTACTGTTGCTGCGTCCATGCCGCTCCCAAAAGAGATTTGTATTTAAAAATTTTTGTTTTGATTTCGCTCAATGCTGTTTTGACTAAAAGAGTTTTGCCATCAAAAAATGTGATCAAACAGTCTGGGCAAGCCTCGACAAAACGAATGTGGTCGGGGTTTACCAAAACCAAATCTCCATTCATGCGCTCAAGCTCAATCATATAAATACTTTTACACAAGCCTTTAAGCTTGTATATCTGATGCTCTATGAAAGCCTTGGTAACCGGAGCATCAGGATTTGTTGGAACATGGTTGGTTCGAGCGCTACGCGAGTCAGGGACCAAAGTCCGTGTTCTCAGTCGTGGTCCTATTTCGGTGGGTGACGATGTCGAAGTCTTTCAAGGTGATATCACAGACCCGCTCAGTACCAGACGTGCGTGCGATGGTATAGATACGGTCTATCATCTTGCTGGAGTTGTGGGTTACTCAAAAAAAATGCGCGCCCAAATGGAAAAGGTCAATGTCCTCGGCACCAAATGTATGGTGGATGCGGCTCTTGAGGCCAATGTTTCAAAATTTTTGATGATGTCCTCAGTGGTTGCTGTGGGGGCAAGTTTTGATAAAACAGTTCTAAATGAAGAGTCCCCCTATACCATCGCTCACCTTAATCTTGGATATTTTGAAACTAAACGTGCAGCTGAAATCTACGTGCGTAAAGCATTTGAAGACAGAGGATTACCTTCTGTCATTGTGAATCCCTCGACCATCTATGGGCCAGGCGATGCAAAAAAAGGGAGTCGCGGAGTTCAGCTTAAAGTCGCCCGTGGCAAGATCCCGTTTTATACCGGCGGCGGGGTGAGCGTGATCGGAATTGATGAGCTCATTCCTGCGGTCATCGAGGCAGCCCAACACGGACGGCTTGGAGAACGCTACATTCTCTCGGGCGAAAATATCACCATACAACATTTGTTTGATCTTATCGCCGAGTGTGCGGGCATCAAACCTCCTTCGATTTATTTGCCCAACCCCGTGGTGCACGCCTTAGGCGCTCTAGGCGAAGGTCTAGAAAAAGTGGGCCTTAAAGGTCCGTTGAACCGCGAAAATGCATGGACCTCGACTCTGTTTCATTGGTTTGACTGCAGCAAAGCCCAAAAGGAGTTAGGATTAAAATCCAAACCCGCGGGACTTGCGATCGAGGAGAGTGTCAAATGGATGAAAGACAATAAGCTCATATGAAAATGTTCATCCGATTTTTGCTCGCACTTATTCTTTTACCCATTTCGATTATTGGTCTGTGTGTGGTCGCAGTTGCACTCGTTGTCCTCATGGCGCCAGATGTGCGCACTCTCAAAGGATGCATGATTACAAACATGCATCATGTGGACTTGTGTCCAAAAAATAAAGACTATGTGCCGCTCAAGAACATTTCACGAATTGCAATCGAGGCGGTGCTTGCTTCTGAAGACACCACTTTTTATCAGCATAATGGCTTTGATTGGTTTGAGATAAAAAATAGCATTTCAAAAGACATGAACAAAAAGGGTTTTGCTCGAGGCGGCTCGACGATCACTCAGCAATTGGCAAAAAATGTGTTTTTAACCGGCGAGAAATCTTTGTTGCGCAAAGGGCGCGAAGCTTTTTTGACCTATGAACTCGAGAAAAATTTTAGCAAAGATGAGATTCTCGAAAAGTATTTTAATGTTGTCGAGCTCGGACCAAATATATTTGGGATTAAACCGGCTGCGGCCTATTATTTTAAAAAAGCACCGAGTGAACTCAATATCCTTGAGGCTACTTTTTTGGCTTTCTTGTTGCCCAATCCCAAGGGCTATCACAAATCGTTTCGCGACAAAAAACTCACTCCCTTTGCACGCTCTCGCATTGTCGAATTGAGCAGTCGATTAATGCATTTTCATAAAACCACACCGGAGATGTATGAGCGTGTGCAAGAACTTGTCGATCGATTTCCTTGGAGCGGCATCACCACTGCCGAGCTTGAGCAAAAACCTATTCATGAAGTGAGCGAAGCTCCGGTTGAGGCTGTTGCTCCCTCAACCGAAGAGCAATCAACTGATGAGACGATTCTCGAGGCGCCGCAGCCCCAGCTCAGTAAAAATCCAACCGATCCCTAGTAAGACCAAAATATTTATTCCTAAAGTGATATTCCAGTCGTTACTCAAAATCAGACGAACCCCACTGACCGCATGAGTGAGCGGCGAGATCCAAATTACTTTTTGAATCACCATGGGTAGAGTTGCGATCGGAAAGTAAGTCCCACTAAAAAAATAGATCGGCATCAGCACCCCGGTTTGGGTGTAGATAAACCAGTCGTAATTTTTTGCAAAAGTGGTGATCAACAAACCAAAGGCGGCAAAAATCCAGGCTGTGAGAAATGCTAAACACAATGCCGGAAATATAGTCCAAGATCCAATGAGTCCCTGAGAAAAAGCGGCAACCGCCACACCAGTGGCACTCAATAAACCTTTGCTCGCCGCCCACCAAATTTCACCAAAGCCAATATCTCGCGGCATAATGGGCGTGAGCAAAATTGCGGTAAAGGTTTGTTGGTGGGTCAGTTTGGTGTAGCTGCTGTAAGTGGTTTCGTAAAACGAAACGAGCATACTTGTTGCCATCATCAATGCGGGAAAAAAGAATTCGGCATAAGACATTCCGTTAATCTCGCCGACGTATCCGCCAAGTCCATACCCAATCGCATATAAAAAAAGTAAGGGCTCAACAACAACCCACAAAATCGAGACCCAAATGTTATAGCGAAAGTACAAAAAATTTCTGCGCCAGACGCTAAAAGTTCCACGGCGAAACATTTTAAGTTCCTTCTCGTAATTCGTAACCGGCGAGTTTTAAAAACACATCATCCATATTGGATTTACGCACCAAAATATCTTCACTCGAAATCAGCTTTAAAGCTTCTTTGCCTTCGCGTCCCTCGGGCACAAACAGGCGCACCCGATTATTGAGAATCTGATATTCATAATGGGTTTTGATTTTGTTCACATGATAATCCAGATCGGAAGCCGCAATCCGAAATTCCACAACCTCGTGGCCCACATGAGCACGAATCAGATCTTTTGGTTTGCCCGCACAAAGAATTTTTCCTTTATCGAGGATGACCAAGCGATCACAAATGCGTTCGGCCTCTTCCATGTAGTGAGTGGTCAGCACTAAAGTTTTACCATTTGATTTCATTTGATGAAGTGCTTCCCAAATCCAAAATCGGGCCTGCGGATCAAGGCCAGTCGTAGGCTCATCGAGAAATAAAATTTCGGGCTCGCTCATTAAGGACCGCGCAATTGCAAGACGGCGCTTCATTCCACCACTTAATGTATTGACCGAGCGATCTTCAAAATCCTCAAGCCGCAAAAACCGTAGGAGCTCACGCGCGCGCGCCAAAGCCTTGGTCGGTTTGATTCCAAAGTAATGAGAATAAATCAGAAGATTATCCAAAACACTAAAGTCGGTATCAAGCCCATCTTCTTGAGGCACCACACCAATGCGGGTTTTGATCTGCTCAATATTCGTTTGGACATTTTGGCCAAGGATAAAGAGTTGACCCGCAGTCACGCGAGAAAGCCCATACATCATCTTTAATGTTGAACTTTTACCTGCGCCGTTTGGACCAAGAATTCCAAAGCATTCGCCCCGCTCGATTTCGAGCTCGATGCCATCGACTACCGATTCTTGGTCATATTTTTTGACCAAGCTCCGACATTCGATGACCACATCTCGTTTTGTCATACTTGAATTGAGCTCTGAAAAGGCTCAAAGGTCAATCAGCTGATTGACGCTTTTTCGATTAGGAAATTTGCCACTTTTTCTTCAGTCAGCTGAAAATTGAGTCGCGATGCCATCTCTTTTTTCTGATAAAATTCGGCAATGCGAGCGCGCTCGATCCCTGTGCTTTCGGCGTGCTGGGTAATCCGAGCTTCAAATTCTTCAGAGGTTGCACGAAGATTTTTTTGGTCTGCGAGAGCATCCACCAAAAAGGTGCACTGGACCATAAACTTAGCTGAGTCGGTAAAATCATTGGACCATTTGGTTTTGTAATCTTCAAATTCGGCCTCAGAGTATTGGCCTTCTTGCTTCATTCGATCTTGCACATCTTTTTGGAGAGTCTCGATTTGTTGTTGTAACAACGAAGCAGGAACCGCAACTGGATTGGCATCGACAAATGCGCGCATCACTTTGTTTTTAACATCCTCTTGAATCCGGCGTTCTTCACCCGCAACAAGATCGGCTTTAATTTCTGCACGCAGCTCGTCCATATTGGCTTTGCCATTTTTCTTTGCGAACTCTTCATTAATTTCGGGGAAACGTTTGGTTTTGAGTTGTTTCAATTTCATCTGAAATTGAGCGGGCTTTCCGGCCACATCGGCTGCGTGATAATCATCTGGAAATTTGACCGAAATGTCGCGTGAGTCGCCAACCTTCATGCCGATAATTCCATCTTCAAATCCAGGAATTGATCGCCCGCTGCCGAGCTCCAGTGGATAATCCTGGGCTTCGCCCTGTTCCATCGGCGCACCATCAATAAATCCTTTGAAGTCGACAATGACCACATCGCCAGTTTGGGCGCCGCGGTCTTCAAATACGGTGACCTCCTCGGCTTGTCGCTCTTGCAAATTTTTAAGCAAGCTCTCAATACTCTCATTGGTGATTTCGTATTTTTCTTTTTCGACTTTGAGGCCTTCAACTTTTTTGATTTGAATCTCGGGTCGAATCTCGAGTTCAGCGGTGTAACTAAAATCACTTTCTTCGCTAAAAGGAGCAAGATCCACTTTTGGAAATCCAATAGGCTCAAGTTGGTGCTCTTCAAGCGCCTTTTGATAAGAATCAGAAACCAAATCTTGAATAACATCTTGCTCAACTCTGTCGCGGTAAAGAGAGCGGATGGTTGTCATCGGCGCTTTACCTGGGCGAAAGCCCTTTATCGTGGCATTCCGTTGAATTCCCCGATAGACTTTGTCGAATGCAGTACGTACATCTTCGGCGGGAACTTGAATCGAGAGTTTACGTGATAAACCGTCGAGCGTATCGAGTGTGGATTTCATAAAAGTCTACATATTCAATGCGTGTTTCAAAGGCAAGGAAATGATGTGAAGCTTCTCTTCGTCACAGGTAAGGGCGGCGTCGGCAAATCCACTCTCGCAGCCGCTCTCGCACTCAAAAACGCCAAGAGCGGAAACAAGACCCTGCTGGTAGAGCTTGGGGATCAATCCTATTTTGAAAATTGGCTTTCGATCCCCATTGGGCATGATCCGACATCGCACATTCATCCCAACCTTTTTTTTAGTCGTTGGGAGGCCTCAGCCTGCCTCAAGGAATACCTGACCCATTATCTCAAGGTCGAGACCTTGGTGAATCTCTTTTTCCAAAACAAAGTGATGAAAACTTTGCTGCAAGCCGCACCGGCACTCAAAGAAATTTCGCTACTCGGAAAAATCACCAGCGGCATTCGCAAAATTGGACCCCCGTTAGTGTATGACTGCGTGGTGATCGACTGTTTTTCGACCGGTCATTTTAAGGCCTTGATACAAGCTCCAAAAGGATTGAGCGAAGCTGTTAAATTTGGCCCCATGGGCGAGCAATGCCGATCGATTCTTAATGTGATAAAAGATAAAACCATTTGCTCCTATCATCTGGTTTGTTTGCCCGAAGAGTTGCCGGTGATTGAAACAAAGGAACTTGAGCAATTTTTAAAATCCGAATTGGGTGTTGAGCCCTTGCAAATATTAAATCGGATGTGGCCAATCCCACCTGTTCTTATTGAAGGCACTCCTTATTTTGAATTTCTAAAAGCCCGCCAACAATCACAAAAAGACAGTGCTAAAGAATTACCTCGAGCACTCAAAGCTCCCCTGGTTTTTGAAAGTTCACCACATGAAATCCTAAATCAACTGAGCGAGAAAATATGAAGATCATCATTTGTGCGGGAACAGGCGGAGTTGGAAAAACCACCGTGTCGGCAAGTCTTGGACTTTGTTTTGCTCATCAAGGCAAAAAAGTTTTGGTCCTCACGCTGGATCCAGCACGGCGTTTGATTTCGGCCTTGGGGCTTGATTCGTCAGACGAAGAAATTCGTGTGGACCTCAAAACAAAAGGCGAGCTGTGGGCATCGATGATCGACCCGGCAAAAATTTTTGATCGCTTTATTCACCGAGTTTCGACTTCGGAAACTCAGGCTCAAAAACTGTTAAAAAATCCACTTTATTTTCAGCTGAGCCGTTCGCTCAATGGATCGCAGGAGTTCACTAGCCTTGAGCGACTTTTGGAGGCCTGGGAAAGCAAAAAATATAATTTGATCATTCTCGACACTCCACCCTCACAGCATGCGGTGGATTTTTTAAAAGCGCCTGAACAAATTTTTTCGCTCTTTCAAGATTCGATTACGAAATGGTTTATCCAAAAAAATGGTGGCCTTCTCAACTCAATTTTTCATCGTGGTACTCAAGCGGTATTGAGTGCCTTAGAGCGGATCACTGGATCGCAATTTGTTGGCGAGCTTTCCGACTTTTTTGCGAGCATGAGTGATATGCAGCAAGTTGTGGCCAGTCGAAGTATTCGTGTGCATCAACTTTTAACCCAAGCCGAAACATCATTTTTACTTGTAACCGGATATGACGAAGCCAAACTGCGCGAGGCCCAAATGTTTGCCAAAGAGATTCGTCGTGGTGGCTACAAGCTCGGGGGTGTGGTTATCAATCGCTCATTTCCTGAAGAGCAAAAGAGCAGTGGCTTGCCAAAAGAAAATAAAGAGTTTTACCAAAATGTAAAAAACTATTTTGCTCACAAAATTAAGCTCTGCGATGACTTCGCACGCGAACTTAAATTACCGGTGACCCGATTGCCTGATTTTACTAAATCAATTCAAGGTCTCGATGGCATCAAGATGATCGCTGAAGAGCTGAAGAGTTCAAATATTA
Source organism: Bdellovibrionales bacterium (assembly GCA_965199825.1). GTDB lineage: Bacteria > Bdellovibrionota > Bdellovibrionia > Bdellovibrionales > UBA1609 > CBDATP01. Next base: position 1,198,637 of record OZ241329.1, read on the forward strand.
TGGAGAAACTATGAGAATTTATTTATGTGCAGTTTTAATCTTAAGCTTGGGCTGTGCCTCATCGAAAAAAAGAGAATCGACTGCGACCCCCGCGCCAGATTCAAGAGTGATGGTGGAATTTGAAAAGGGGCTAAAATATCTTGAAGAAGAAAAATACGAGATGGCGGCTCGCACTCTTGATCAGCTGCTCGTCGATAAACCGGCCTCTGAATTTGACTTGGTCGTTTCATTTAATGCCGCCGCTGCACGCGAAGGGATGAAAGATTGCAAAGGTGCAGCTGAGCGCTATCGCCGAATTTTTAATGTGGCAAAAACAAAGTTTGAACCGATCGCCAATCAAGCCCTTTATCGCCTGAGTTATGCTTACGAGTGTTTAGGTGCCGACGCCAAGGTGATCAGCAGCCTGCTTGATCTTAGAAAAAAAACCAATGGCATTGCCGAAGATATTAGTCTTGCAGAAATTCCTGCGCGCCTTGCCGCAGCCTACGCCAGAGTCGAAAATCGCGACCTCTCACTGCAGTACTATGATCTCGCAAATCAAGGACTCAATCAATTGCGAGTCAATTTTCGCTCACGTGCAAAATATGATGATGTGATGGCGCGCACTCTTTTTTATATGGGACGTCTGACCCTTCCTGATGAAAGAGCAAAAGTAAAACCAAAAGCCTATCTTGAAAACGTAAGGGCGTTGCAACCTTATCTTGTTCAAGCGGTAATTATGGATGTTCCAACTTGGTCGCAAAAGTCTTATCAACAATTGAGCAATGCCTACGCTCGCCTCTGGGATTACGTTGAGCAAGTCAAGAGCAGCGAAACCAAAGATGTTTTGCTCAAAGAAGTAGAAGATCGCAATGCACGACTTGCAATTGCACGTGAGGCGATGATTTCATTGGGCACCTTGCGCAAAATGGTAACCACCGTGCCGATAAAACCGCAAAGTGTTCCGGGCGAAATGCTGCAGTTTATCGATGGACAAGATAAGCGCTTTCAAAGCTTATTAAGTGCAAATGCGGTAACCACATTGCCCTCGCTCGAGTCGCAAAAAAGACATCAGGTGAAGTGATGGACCAATCGCAAATTCATCATAAAATTGTTCATCGTTTGGATGTGATTACAAATTGGTTTCAGCAGCAACAAAAAGGTTTAAAATTTCCGTTTTACTCCAGCTTTGATTTGCGAGATTCGGGTTTTAAAGTTGTTCCTGTTGATGCAAATATTTTTCCTGCAGGATTTAACAATATTTGTCGGGCCGATCGTGATTCGAGTGTGGAGTTGGTCAGAGAATACTTGGCTCGCCATTACCCAGAAAAATCACAAAAAATTGTGCTGTTAACTGAGGAGCACACCAACAATCCTTATTACTGGGACAATGTGAGCACCATAAAATTTCTGCTTGAAAAAGCAGGGCGCACGGTGCGACTTGCGATTCCGCGCGAACTTTCGACACCTCTAAGTTTAAAGAGTGCATCGGGACAAATGGTCGATGTTTTTTCGGCCCGTCGCGAGGGCGAATCGATCACGGTTGACGGCATGACTCCAGATTTAATTATTAGTAACAACGATTTTTCAGAAAGTTATTCCGAATGGGCCGAAAATTTAAAAACGCCCATCAACCCACCCCATGATTTGGGCTGGCATCGAAGACGCAAAGATCATTTTTTTAAAATATACAACCAATTGGCCATCGAGTTTGCTCGATTGATTGAGGTTGATCCCTTTTATTTTCATGTCGAAACCACAGTCTTCGAAAACTTTGGTGAGGAGCGCAGGCAAGAACTTGCACAAGATGTGGATCTTTTTTTAACCAATTTAAAAGATCAATATGCTGCACAAAATATTTCAAATGAGCCATTTGCCTTTATAAAAAACAATGCGGGCACCTATGGGCTCGGAGTCACTCAAGTGCATTCCTCAAAAGAAGTTTTAGAATGGAATTACAAAGCTCGCAAAAAAATGAAAGCGGCCAAAGGTGGACGCGGAGTCGATGAGGTCATCATTCAAGAGGGCGTCCCTACGATTGTCACCGCCTCTGGTGCAACCGCAGAGCCTGCGATTTATATGTTGGGATGTCAGCTTGCCGGAGGATTTTTGCGAACTCACAATCAAAAAAATAACGAAGAGAGTTTAAACAGTCCGGGAGCGATTTATCAAAAGCTTTGCATCTCGGATCTCAATGTCAGCGTGGAGGGTCATCCAATGGAAAATGTTTATGGGTGGGTGGCGCGCTTGAGTTGCCTCAGCATTGCGCGCGAAGCTAAGGAGTATGGCGTTCAATTTCCGGGGTATAACTAATTTATGAAAGCTGCGGTCTTTTCAATTTGTTTATGTTTTGGAATTTTGTGTTCGTTTTTATCCTGGAATAGCATGGTCTACATCTATGTTGGTGATTCGCGAACTCCGGCTGCAGTCCCGCAGCATCTGGATTTATCCAATCTCCAAGGCACTTCGCTCACTCTTGCTTCGCGCGATCGATTATTTAGTCATGCTCGTTTGATAAAAGAAAACGAAGTCACTGGCATTGAGCTCGGAAATTTTTTGGTCAAATCCGACACGGGCGAAAAAAACTTTGCTTGTCACACCTATCAGCGCATTCAACTCAAGTATCAAGCGGTGGGTGAAGCTGTGAGCGGCGAAATCCCTGAGATGTCGATTGAAGGTCCGTGTTTGATGTCTGACAACGTCAACACGCTTAAGCCCTTATGGATTCCGCAATCTCGATTGATTGCAACTCATCCACATGATTACGCCATCGATTATGAAGAGCATGGTGTGCAAATGAATTTTCAATTTAAAAATATGGGAAATTCGTGGCCGGAGCAGTGGGTATTGTTAGGGGCTCGGTTATATGATCCCGATCAACAGGGATCAGAATTAGCAATCAATGCACAGGGTGTGCGGCTTCCCCTCAACTGGTCAGCGAATCGAAAGTAAATTTAAAAAAGTCGACATTGATCGATTGCTGCTGTTTGCAAGATTCGCAATCAACGCATGATCCACACCGCGCTCTTTTAAAAGATACCAATAAAATCCACCTTCAATAAATTGCTCAAAGGTCAAAGCCGAGAGTTGAATCCCATCATCGGTACTCGAGGCAGCGGCGGCATAGCTCAGCGCCATCAACACACCCGATTTCCAATTTTTGATATTCTTTTCGGGGATCATATTAAAAACGAGGGTGATCAAGGGTTCAATTAGCATGATCTGCAGATGAGTGCTGTAAGGCTGTGCTTTGATATCCAGCATTCGCATATTGAGCTCGGCCGGGCTTAAACCCTGTCCAAATAAAAGATCAATTGCAGTCTCACCAATCAAGACCATTTGGGCTTGCATAACTGTTTTGGTGTACGAAGGTTCATCCTTATTCAGATCAGTAGTTGTGACCAAATATTTTTTGATGTGATCAAAGATGCGCGCGCCCACAAGATTCACCGCCACACCAGGAATGTTGGCGGGATAAGTCGAAAGGGCCTTTGTGAGAGCGTTGCGTGTTTGTGGATCCACCGAAAGCGTGCCGTTCGAAAAATTAACTTTTCCATTGTCAGTGATTGCCCCCATCCCAAGCGCAAATACGCCAGACCCAGCAAGCAAACTTAAGCACATCGAACGCCGCGAAATTGTTTTAGGCGCTTCAGCCGCAAAGGATTGGGTGGATAGCAATAAGATGAGAGCGAACTTAAACATATCCTGGGTGTAGCGATCAGCATGCCGAGTGGGCTGCCGTAAGGCTGCCTCTGGCCTGGTATTGCTGATAAAATTTGCTTTGGTGTGCCGCAAATTGGCTTTTTTGGGTTGTTGCTGAGAGACGGCCGGTTTGTCGTGCCCGCTCAAGGTGTCGTGCCCGCTCATGTTGTCGTGCCCGCTCATGTTGTCGTGCCCGCTCATGTTGTCGTGCCCGCTCAAAGTGTCGTGCCCGCTCAAAGTGTCGTGCCCACTCAAAGTGTCGTGCCCGCTCAAGGTGTCGTGCCCACTCAAAGTGTCGTGCCCGCTCAAGGTGTCGTGCCCGCTCAAAGTGTCGTGCCCACTCAAAGTGTCGTGCCCGCTCAAAGTGTCGTGCCCGCTCAAAGTGTCGTGCCCGCTCAAAGTGTCGTGCCCACTCAAAGTGTCGTGCCCGCTCAAAGTGTCGTGCCCGCTCAAAGTGTCGTGCCCGCTCAAAGTGTCGTGCCCGCTCAAAGTGTCGTGCCCGCTCAAAGTGTCGTGCCCGCTCAAAGTGTCGTGCCCGCTCAAAGTGTCGTGCCCGCTCAAAGTGTCGTGCCCGCTCAAAGTGTCGTGCCCGCTCAAAGTGTCGTACCCGCTGACTCCAGATAAAATCCTGAACCAAAACTAAACACCTCCGGAGTTTGCAAAAATACTCAAGAATCACTTTCAGTAAGACGTGCGAAGTGCGTGTCACCACAAATTCTTTAAATTAATATTGACGCGTTTTTGCAGCTTCGGGAGCAGGACTTATTTGGTCACTATTGAATCAGGGGTCTTCAAAGCTCAATCTGCGGATATAACCTGGTCCAAATCAAAATAACCCACCGTAATTTTCAAAATAAAAATCACACGTGCTCGTTCAAAAAATCAAAATAAATAACCCATGATATACTTCTTCTTTAAACAGGAGAAGTTTATGGATCATTCTAAAATTCATTTCCAAGCAGTAACGGCTGCGGCCAACCACCGCAAAACAGAAATGGATTTACTTAACGCTTTAGAAATCGTATGGCGAAATAAAACGTATTATGAGTTTGGGTGCCAATCTTTGTTTGAATATTCAACCCAACAACTTAAATTATCTGATGAGCTCGCGAGCATCTTTAATAAACTAGCAAAAAAATTTATTGAAGTGCCTGAACTTAAAACTCACATTGCATCAGGTGAAATTTCAATTTCAAAGGGCAATCGAGTTTGCAGTGTGATCACCCCAGAAAATGCCGAAGAATGGCTGGCGAAAGCCAAAGGTACAAAACGAAATCTTGAAAAGGAAATCGCGAAAGCACAACCTGAAAAGGCAATCCCTGAGCGGGCACGATATCGTAAAGCAGGCGACACCGTTAGAATTCAAATTTCTTACTCTGTCACCGAAGACGAATTTAAAGAGCTCGAAAGAGCAAAAGATTTAATGAGCCAAAAATTAGGTCGAACGGCCACAACCAACGATGTTTGTGTGCGAGCGGTAAAAACACTCTTACAAAAAATAGATCCGCTCGAAAAGTCGTGCCTGGTTCAAACTGCGGGCACGATCAACTTAACCGTAAAACTAAAACGGAAAGTTCATCACAATCACAATAGCCAGTGCACTTACCGAGATGAAAGTGGCAAGCGCTGCACTCAGCGGCGTCACCTTGATATCCATCACATCACCCCGACATCACTAGGTGGTACCAACGACGAAAACAATCTCACAATTTTTTGTTCGGGACATCATCGTGCCCACCACCGCCATTAGCGAAACGTCAAAAAAACTTTACTGTAATCTTGGGCCAAATCTACCGCGGCCATAAACTCGAGCGAGTCCACCCAAGGAATTAGCACTCGATAGGCCACGCCGGCGGTCCCATGAACCGCACCTTTAAAACCTTCGGTGCGCGAATTGGCGTAGTAGCATCCGAGCAGAAGAGTGCCTTTGGAATCTTTAAACCAAGGCGTTTTAAATCCCAAACGAGGGTCAACCACAAGATCGCGACCTTTTGGAATGTGAACGATGGTATCATAACTGGGTGCCATTCCACCTGATGTCTGCCCAATTAAATTTAAATCGAAAGTGAAAGAAGTTTGATCTTCAAAAGGGCGATAACCTGCACCTAAAGCAAAAATCCACGGCAAATGAACACCAATCTGATCCATGTACGATGGTGATTGTAGGGTCCGATCCACATGGGAGTCCAGAGGCGTTCGAAACCAAGAGCCAAAACTTAAAACTGAATTATGAAGGTATAATCCACCAAAGGTAAAACCGATCGAGGGATCCTGTTGCGCATGAATCTGACCACTGTCGGCGGAGGACATCAGAGTTTCTGTATGTAAAAAGCCGGTCAATGCTACGCCAATATGAATTTTTTTAGATAAAGCATAGGATAAAGGAATACTTAAAAAATAATTATGAGCTGTGGTTTGTAAATTGGAAGTTTGTGAAACAGAAATGTTGTCTTCGGTATATGAAATACCATAGCCAAATTTTCCATTCGAAAAGGCAAGTGCTCCTAAGCCGGTGTCTTGAGACACCCTGTTGTTTCCGGTAATTCCATTTTCCAAACTATTTGATGTTGAAAAATCAAAATCAAAATCCCAAAATTCATCTTGTGATGTCAGAGCTGCAGGGTTTTGAAAAAACCCGTGATCAAAATCTGGGTCGCCCGCACAAGCACCGCCAATGGCCGCACAGAAAGCACCTTTAGGGTATTCGGAGGTAAATAGATCGTATTCAATAGCAAAGACTTTAAAAATTAAAAGATAAAATAAAATCATAACTTAAATTCCACACACCTTTGTAAATTCAGCGTGATCTAATTTTGCAGAATATGTATTTAAGTCTTTACTCACTTCAAGGTCACTTAATGTTTGAAAGCGCTGGTAGGGAAGTTCAAGTTGCTCAATTTTAATGACATAGGATTTGTAAAACAGCGGCAATACATCAACCAAGTCGAGTTCCAATCCTGAGGGCTTGAGCGATTCAAATTCAAAGCCCGAGTAATAACGATTTTCTGCATCATCATAGACAGCGACGAAATGCCCGCGTGCAGAGATCTCAGGAACTGTTCCTAAGATTGTTTTTTTAGAGCGCAGGCGGAAATGATGATTGTCGAGTTCCAAAAATTCAAAGCCCTTGGCTAAGCGGAGTCGCTCAAGAAAGACCTCATTCAAAGATTTTTCTTGAGCTCGATCAATCGTTCGATTCAGGCGAATCGATTTAACACAATTGTCATAGCGCGAGTTGTTTGAGTAAAACACTGGGGCAGAACTTAATTCTGGACCTTGAAGACCTTCTTTTAAAATATAAAGCCGGTCTGCGAGTGGACGTCCTTGCCGAAAAGAGTTGTGACACTCCTCTGTATTGCAATTAAAGAAATTTTTTGAGGAACCGTTGAGCCAGGGCTGAATCTCCCAGGTCATATGAGAGGGATAAAGAACTTGAGATCCTGCAGGAATATTTCGTGAGGCGAAATAAAATTTTCTTCCCCATTCGGGTTGAAGCAAGGCCCCTCGTTCAGAGATTGCGACAGGCGCAAGGATTCCAAAATAACAATAGATAAGTGCAGCCGCTGCAACCAAAGGTCGAAGCATTTTTTGATTTATAAATTGGGTCGAATAGACCAATAAAATCAAAACCTGGGGGAGAAATATAAAAAAATATCTTTCGTAAGTTCGTGCATTGTCCGTAATTAAGAGCCCAAAACTTTGTATTAAAAATGGCAAACCAACAAGATAAAACGAAAATTTGTGACTGCGCCAATTGAAGGCCACTGCAACTGTGGCGACAATCGTCATCAAGAGGGCGACTGCTCCAAAAACGACATTTGTGCCAAAGGCATTGTACCAAAAAGTCCAAAGTAGTTTTGTATGTGAGATTTGAGCATTGCCGGCATGGGCTACAAAGGGTTCGAAAATGGCTTGAATAACTTTTGTTCCACCAGGATTCAAAATGGTAAAAAGGATTCCGCAAATCCAGATTGCCCAAGTTTTTCTAAACAGTGCTTCAATGAATTCTTTAAGAGAGCGATGGTTGCCAACAAATAAAGCACCGACCGACACCCACCAAAATAATGCCGAAAATTTAATAAAAATCCCACATGTCAGGTAAAAATAAAGTCTTGTAGCTCTGAGTGGTTGAGTTTGGCTCCGTGCAACCTCATAAAATGTGCATAAACAAAAAAACAATAAAGAAGGCTCGCAATAAGATGAAAATCCATAATAAATCATCAAGGGTTGAGTAAAAAGCCCTAGTGACAAGACAACAGCAAGACCACGATGTAAGCGAGGCTGTATCAGCTTTAGTATTTTGATAAAGATTAAAAAAGAACCGATATAAAATAATACATTTAAAACTCGGAAGCCAATATGAGTTTTGCCAAAGAGAACGATGTCTACGGCCTGAACGATCATCACTAAAAAAGGTTTATCAAAAAAATAACTAGTGAGAAAAATATCACCAGTCAAAAAGCGAAGTGCCGCACCGATGTAGTATCCTTCGTCCATAAAAAATACGGGCGAAGTTAAGGCCTGAAAGCCCTTAACAAAAAGCACTAAAATTCCTATTAATGTAAATATCCAAAAACTAAAAGAACGAAGCATTTTAATTCTTCCGAGAAACCTGCCCCGGAGCAGCTTGGTCGGTTGGATAAATCATTAATTCCTGAACACAAACACGTTGAGGTCTTTCGAGAACCCAAAGAATTGTGTCGGCAATATCAGAGGCTTTAAGAGGAGTCATACCTTCGTACACCTCACGGGCCTTTTCCAAATCGCCCAAACGGACTTGAGAAAATTCGGTCTCAACCATACCAGGCTCAATATTTGTAACTCGCACGGGTGAGCCCAAAAGATCTAAACGAAGGCCCTCGGTAAAGGCGCGAACCGCAAATTTTGTGGCGCAATAAACCGCACCACCTGGATAAACATAGCGGCCCGCGACCGATCCAATATTGATGATATGAGCACTCGGTAATTTTAAAAGCTGCGGTAAAAACTGGCGGGTGATTTCGAAAAGGGCTTTGATATTGGTATCAATCATCTGATCCCAATCGGAGGCCTTGGCTTCGAAAACTTTTTGGGTGCCGAGGGCCAGGCCCGCATTATTGATTAAGATGTTTACATCACCACATTGGTTAACCAGCTCTTTTAAATCACTGCGGATGTCGCAAGCATAGAAGCGTGCGCCCAATTCACCAGCCAGTTTTTCTAAACGATCGCGACGCCGGCCAACTAAAACAACAGCATAACCTCGAGCTGCCAAAACACGGGCGGTGGCTTCGCCTATTCCGCTGCTTGCTCCGGTAATGAGGGCTGTACCATTGTTCACCCCAGCATCCGTGCAAGCTCAACAAATGTTCTGATCATCACTCCAGTAGCCCCTTTTTTGGGAACATAGGGCAAGCGGTTGGAGGTGTTCCAAGCGGTTCCTGCGATGTCAAAATGTGCCCATGGAATTGAAGGATCAACGAATTCACCTAAGAATGCAGCTGCAGTGCTTGAGCCTGCGCCTTTTCCGCTTGAGATATTGCAAAGGTCTGCGTGATTGCCCTTCATATCTTCAAGATGCTGTTCGTGGATAGGCATTGGCCACACAAGTTCGCCCGTATGGGATGCTGCTGTTTGGATTTCGCCCATTAAATTTTGATCACGTGTAAATACGCCTGTGTGAATATTGCTTAGAGCCACAACCATTGCGCCTGTTAAAGTCGCCGCATCAAATATAGCTTGGGGCTTAAGTTCGGTGGCGTAGGAAAGGGCGTCCATCAAAATCAATCGGCCTTCAGCATCGGTATTAAAAATCTCAACTGTTTTGCCATTGCGTGCGGTTACAATATCGCCGGGTTTATTTGCTCCAGGACCCACCATATTTTCGGAGCTCGGAATAAGTCCGATCACATTTACTTTTAATTTTAGTTTTGCAATCGCAAGTAAAGCACCAATAACGTTGGCACCGCCACACATGTCATAAATCATCTCTTCCATTTGTGCAGAGGGCTTAATGCTCACGCCGCCGCAATCGAAAGTAAGGCCTTTACCCACAAAGCACACTGGCTTTTGTTTTTGTGAGCCGCCTCGATATTCCATGATGATAAATCTTGGATCTTTGTCGCTCCCAAGTGCCACACTATAAAGTCCACCCATGCGCTCACGCTTAATTCGGGCTTTATCCCAAACGGTGACTTTTAGTTTTTGAATTCCTTTGGCGGCGTTGACCGTCTCGCGCGCCAATATTTCTGGAGTCATCATATTTCCAGGCTGGTCACCCAGACGTCTTGCGAAGTGCACCGACTCAATTAAGATCTTTGCCGTCTTCACTTGAGCTTCAAATTCCGCAGGACCATTAAAAAACAAACTTAAAGTTTTTGTGTCTTTTGGTTTTTTTGATTTGTAGTCATCAAAATTATAATCAGAAAGATAAATTCCCTCGGCAAATGCCTGAACCATCTCGCCAGATCTTAAATCTTTAATTTTGCTCAAGGCTTCAAGATCGACCAACACATTTTCAAAAAGTTTTGAACTTTTTAAGGCCTGAAAGGTATGAGCACCGAGGGCTCTTAACCCTTCGGAGGTTAAATCTTTGGCCGCACCTAGACCCATCACCAAAATATTTAGCCCTTCTGGATTTTGGCGAAACAGGATCGATTCCTTTTTATCTCCACCAAATGTTTTATCTAAAAAACTTTGGCGAATCAGATTGGCGGCGGTTCGCTCAAGATGCGAAAGCTCGGGTCGATCTGTCGACTTTTCACAAAAGGTGACTATTGTTTTGGGTGCGGTCTTGCGGAAGTTGATTGTCAAACTCATTGAGAAAATCCTTTGTTGAGACAAAAGTTGAGTTTTGGAGATCACTGCCCAAAGCGTCAAGTGTAAAAATGGACTTATAGTGAGGTCTTGCCAACGCGCCAAAAGGATTCATATTTCAAAACACTGCGAAAGCCGAGGATAATTGAAAAACGATTCGCTTGTTTAGCGAATGAAAAATACAATAATAGAAGTTGCATCAAAGCAGTTTCAAAAATGAGGTGAATTTTGGCTCTTGTACCCATAGTGATTGAACAGACTCCTCGCGGAGAGCGAAGCTACGACATCTATTCTCGTCTTCTTAAAGACCGTATTATCATTTTGGGAACACCCGTGAGTGATGACATTGCGAATAGCATTATTGCCCAAATGTTCTTTTTAGAGATGGAAAATCCCGAAAAAGACATTCATCTTTACATTAACTCACCTGGTGGAAGCGTCAGTGCGGGGCTTGCAATCTATGATATTATGCAATTTGTGAAATGTGACATCAGCACGTATTGTATAGGGATGGCTGCAAGTATGGGTTCACTCTTATTGTGTGCGGGCACTAAAGGAAAAAGATACGTATTGCCTCACGCGCGCCTTATGATACATCAGCCGCACAATATGGGTGGCGGTATTTCAGGACAAGTGAGCGATATCGAAATTCAAGCTCGTGAAATGGTGAGTATCAAAAAGAAGCTCACCGAAATTTATGTCAAGCATACCGGTAAAACGTTCGAAGAGTTAACAACAGCAATGGATCGAGATAACTATCTCAGTGCAGACGATGCCAAAGAGTATGGGCTTGTGGATCATGTGGTTAAAGATCGAAAAGTTGCAAAACAAGGGTAAATAATGAGCAAAGAAAAAACTTACGGAACGCTTTGCTGTAGCTTTTGCGGTAAAAGTCAAAAAGAAGTCAAAAAGCTGATTGCTGGTCCAGGTGTTTATATCTGTGATGAGTGTATTGAGCTTTGTAACGACATTATCGCCGAAGAACGTGAGCGCGAAGAGAGCACAAAAGTCAGCCTCAAGGTTCCAAAGCCCATCGATATCAAATCGTATCTCGATGACTATGTGATTGGCCAAGAGACTGCCAAAAAAGCTTTGTCTGTTGCGGTTCATAACCACTACAAGCGCATCAATAATATTTCTAAAAATAAAAAGCGCGACGAAGTTGAAATTTCTAAGAGTAACATTTTGCTGATTGGTCCAACCGGGTCTGGCAAAACTTTGCTTGCCCAAACTATCGCAAAAATTTTGAATGTGCCTTTTGCTATGGCCGATGCGACCGCCTTAACCGAAGCTGGTTACGTGGGCGAAGATGTCGAAAACGTGGTGTTGAGTTTACTTCAAGCTGCTGATTACGATGTCGAAAAAGCCCAAAAAGGTGTGATCTACATCGATGAAATCGATAAGATTTCACGCAAATCTGAGAACCCTTCGATCACCCGCGATGTGAGTGGTGAGGGCGTGCAACAAGCCTTATTAAAAATTCTTGAAGGTACAGTTGCCAACCTTCCACCTAAGGGTGGTCGCAAACATCCACAACAAGAATTTATTCAGGTCGATACCTCGAATATTTTATTTATCGTTGGTGGAGCATTCGTTGGCCTTGATAAAATTATCGAAAATCGTATCTCAAATAAAGCGATGGGAATTGCCGCAGACATTCGTACAACCGAAGAGCGCAAAGCCGAACGCAATGTTTTATCAAAAATCGAACCTGATGATCTCATTCGTTTTGGTTTGATTCCAGAATTCATTGGACGTTTGCCCGTACTCGCGATCCTAGACCCTCTTGATGAAGCGGCGTTGATGGATATTTTGGTCAAACCAAAAAATGCTCTTACCAAGCAGTATCAAAAACTTTTTAGCTATGAAAACGTCGAGCTGATTTTTCAAGATGCAGCAGTGCGCGCAATAGCCAAAGAGGCAATCAAGCGCAACACTGGTGCACGCGGACTGCGCGGGGTCATAGAAACCGCAATGTTGGAGATCATGTTCGAAATTCCTTCCAAGCCCAATGTCAAAGAATGTATAATTTCTGAAGAGGTCATCACTAAAGGTGAAAAACCTCAGCTGACTTTGGGTCGGGATCGCGGAGATGAAGAACCTTCCGGCAACGGTCAAGGTGGAAATTCTGCCGAGAGCGCCTAAAGTCTAGAAGCAAACAGACTTTTTTTGTTCCTCAAAGGAGTTTTATGAGCCAGAGCTCAAGCGGTACAGGTAGCGCGACACCAGCGCAACTGCCCCTTCTTCCGTTACGTGATCTTATTATATTCCCGCATATGATGATGCCTCTCTTCGTTGGTCGAGAAAAAAGCATCAACGCTCTTGAAGAGGCAATGAGTAAACAATCTGATATTGTTTTGGCTGCACAAAAAGATGCAAAAACAAACAATCCAGAACCAAAAGATGTTTACTCAGTCGGAACTGTTGGAACTATCATCCAACTTTTGCGTCTACCTGACGGAACCGTAAAGGTTTTGGTCGAAGGCAAACGCAGAGTTAAAATTCGCGAGTTTGTCCAAACCGACAATTTCTTTATTGTGGCGGTGGATGATCTTTTAGAAATCAACGCGAATGAAACCGAATCTCGCGCACTGATGCGTTCGGTAAAAACAACTTTTGAAACTTACGTCAAACTCAACAAACGAATTCCGCCAGAAATTTTAATGCGTGTGAGCACCATCGAAGAGATTGGTGAGCTTGCCGACATTATTGTAGCTCAACTGAATTTGAAACTTGAAGACAAGCAACGCATCCTCGAAATTTCGGATCCAGGGCTACGTCTTGAAGAACTTTTGAATTTGATGACCGGCGAAATTGAAATTCTTGAAGTAGAAAAAAAGATTCGCAATCGTGTCAAAAAACAAATGGAGCGCTCGCAAAAAGAATATTATTTGAACGAGCAAATGCAGGCGATTCAAAAAGAACTTGGTGAAAAAGACGACTACCAAGCCGAGCTGCAAGAATTAGAAGAGCGAGCTTCAAAGAAAAAATGGAGCAAAGAAGCGGGCGATCGCATCCGCAAGGAAATCAAAAAGTTAAAAATGATGTCGCCGATGAGTGCCGAAGCAACCGTTGTAAGAAATTACATCGACTGGATGCTCGATTTACCATGGCATGATTACTCTGAAGAAAAACATGACATCACCGAAGCCGAACGCATTTTGGACGAAGATCATTGGGGATTAGAAAAAGTTAAAGAACGGATCCTTGAGCATCTTGCGGTGCAATCGCTAACCGAAAAGTTGCGTGGGCCTATCTTGTGTCTTGCTGGTCCTCCTGGAGTTGGAAAAACCTCTTTAGCAAGGTCGATTGCAAAATCATTAAATCGTCCTTTTGCCCGTATCTCCTTGGGTGGTGTACGTGACGAAGCCGAAATTCGTGGGCATCGCAAAACTTACGTTGGAGCCATGCCTGGTAAAATTATTCAGTCGATGCGAAAAGTCGAAAAAGGAAATCCACTGATTCTTTTAGATGAAGTGGACAAGATGAGCATGGATTTCCGCGGCGATCCCTCAGCAGCATTATTGGAAGTTTTGGACCCCGAACAGAATGGAACATTTCAAGATCATTACTTAGAAGTGGATTACGATTTATCGAATGTGATGTTTTTAACAACAGCCAATTCGCTTCATCCCATTCCACGTCCTTTGCTGGATCGAATGGAAATCATCCATCTTGAAGGTTATATCGAGAGCGAAAAATTCAATATCGCCCAAAAATATTTGGTTCCTAAACAAATTGAGATGCACGGAATCAAGGATTACCGCATCACATTTACTGAGCCTGCAACCCGCGAAATCATACGCTCGTACACGCGTGAAGCCGGGGTCAGAAATCTTGAGCGACAGATTGCAACCGTTTGCCGAAAAGTTGCCCGCGAAATCGTTCGCGAAGAACTTAAAGGCGGCATGAAGAAAAAAGCGGCCAACAAAGAGGCTCTCAAAAAACGCGGCTACGTCGTCACACCAAAACGGGTGCTCGAATTTTTAGGTCCTAACCGACACAAATTTGGCAAGATCGAAGGACAAAACGAAATCGGTATGGTCAACGGCATGGCGTGGACCGAAGTCGGTGGAGACCTGCTCGTTGTTGAGGTCAGTGTTGTGCCAGGTCGAGGAAAGTTCACGGTTACTGGTCAGTTAGGTGATGTGATGAAGGAGTCGTGTTCGGCAGCGATGTCGTACGTTCGGTCACGCGGACCCCTGTTTGGATTCGATAAAGAATTTTATAACAGCATTGATGTCCACATTCACGTTCCCGAAGGATCCATTCCAAAAGATGGTCCATCGGCAGGGATTGCAATCACGACCTCGATTGTTTCAGCGATCACAAAAATTCCTGTGAAGCGAACTGTAGCGATGACCGGTGAAGTGACCTTGCGTGGTCGAGTTCTTCCTATCGGCGGCTTAAAGGAAAAAGTTTTGGCCGCCCATCGTGGCGGAATCCGTACGATCATTTGTCCAAAAGAAAACGAAAAAGATCTCAAAGATATTCCAAAAGAAGTGATGAAGGATTTGAAAGTGATGCTTGTTGATCACGTCGATCAAGTCTTGGTGAATGCTCTCGATATTAAGAACGCGAAAGAACTCTTTAAGCTCAACAAAGAGCGAGCCATGGGTCTTCGTGCGCAGTATACGGGTCATTCCATGCAACAGCCCCACTAACCGGGGGGCTGTTGGCAGATATCCGCGCTAAATTGTTGTTTGATGTCGGCGAACTCTACGCCGACAGTGGCGACTTCACTCGCGCCATAGATCGGTTAAAAGCGTCAAGTGAAGTGGGCAAGATCACCAACGACAGCGCGATTTATTTTCGCAGCCAAAACCTTTTACTCCAAATTTATATCGAGCTTGAGGATAATGAAAAAATCCACGAGCTCAAAAACGAAGTGCACGATCAAATCGTGCACTGTTATTTTGATTTGGGAGCTAGCGCCTACCAAACTCTTTCGCTCTGCGCAGGATCCCAAAGGCAATGGCGTCTGGCCCTTGGTTATATGGAAAAATCTTTTGCCGCGGCTTTATTGGCTAAAGATAAATTTCAAATGTGTGAGTGCCTGTTTGGTCTGGCCAATATTTATTATCATCTGCGCTTATTCGATCGGGCGCTTCAAGAGCTGGAGCGGCTCAAAGTCTTTTTCGAAATTTTTGATCTACCAAGAATTAAAATCTTGAGCCAGATTCTGCATGGCCGAATTTTTGAGCAGTGCTCAAGACACGCCGAAGCTTTAGACATTTACCTGCAATGTTTTAAAACCTTGAAGCAGCAAAAAAGTTTTTATTTCTTGGTCAAAGTGCTTTTGGCAATGGGCCGGGTCTCGCGCGAGTTGAATGATCATGCCCTCTCCGAAAATTATTTGCAGATGGCAGCTCATCTCGTCGATCCCGAAAATCTCAAAAGCACCCATCGCCAGATTTTAAAAGAAGTAAATGTCATCAAGCCCTTTCAAGAAGTGTCGTTCGATTTGATCTTCGAAAATCCAGCCAGCGTGCTCGAAAAAAGCAAAGGCCGAATCGATTTCGGAAAGCAGCATGTTCTGTTTGAACTCCTGCGCACCCTTGCCCAAAAGCCCGGCGAAGTGATCAGCAAGGAAGAGCTCGTGCACAGAGTGTGGAAGCAAGCGTATGTGCCACGTGTGCATAACAATAAGGTCTACGTGACCATGACTCGGCTGAAGCGAATGATCGAACCCGATTGCAGCAACCCCCATTACATTTTTCGAGCTCGAGACGGTTATTTTTTGAGTAAGACTTGTAAGGTTTTGCTTTAGGTTTTTAGCGAGCGAGGGTGAGAGTTGAAACGTAGTTCGTGAGGAGTAGAGTTTTAAACGGTTGGTCGGAAAAAGGTTTAGCGTGTTTCGAAAGTAGTGTGTGGTCTAATTGAAATTAGACCTTCGCTCACACTAAACAAAAAATATTTGTAGTGTTGATTAAAAAGTTGTAAGTTTCTTTTGACGAATAATTAGAATTTGTTTATAATTCCAAACATGAAACAAGACTCTCTTTTTAAAACCAAAGTTCCGCATTCGGTGGTGAACTCTACCGAAAGCGAAGCGGCCGTGGCCCAAGACCCCTTGCCACAAATCAATCGATGCATCTAGTTTTGCGTTCATCAAAAGCAAAGGGTAAATTGTCATTTCTGACATCAGAAAATAAAACGTTGATCGACTTTTACGTTAAGAAATTTGCAAATCAATTTAGGATTCGGATACTCGGATTAGCAAATGTTGGAAACCACATTCATTTGCATTTAAAACTTTCCAATCGATTTTTTTATAAATCGTTTATTCGTGCGCTAAATTCTGCCATCGTTACCGGAATTAGAAAATTAAATAGTTGGATTAAAATTGAGGGCAAGTTTTTTGATGAGCGTCCCTTTACCCGCATTTCATCGGGTCTAAGCGATTTTGAAAATATCTGTCGTTATGTTCAGATCAATATCCTCCAAGGCCAGGGCATTGCGCGCAGTGTGGCCGAAGCCTTTGTGAAATCAGCGCGGAATTTCAGGCGGTCAGGATAAGGTTGTCACAATTTTTAGACTTAGACGTCTTGGCAGACGCACAGAACTAGGTCTTAAGATTTGCCATAACAAACGGGCTGGTCGATCGCATGTAGGCATTATTCGCTCCGAAACGACCACAAAATCAAATTTGACGGTCTTTTGGTAGACATCCCTCAGATTTTCCCATATCTATATCGACTCATTTCAGCAGGGAATTAGCTCAGTTGGTAGAGCGCCACCCTTACAAGGTGGATGTCGTCGGTTCGAGCCCGGCATTCCCTACCAAATAAATTGCATGGCACCACGTTTAAGCGAAACTCGATCTGAGTTTTGAGATGCAAAACTTATCAATTTTATACTAACTCGAAATTCATCAAATTATTGTTTGAGCAAAAGTAGGTTTCTTAACAATGAGCATAGTATTGCTTCCGTATAGTTTACTGCTGATGTCGATTTTGGTCGGCTACGTGTCGACGGCTAGAAATTCGCTTGGTGTATTTACTTTGGCCATCGTAGCCGGCCTTTACTCTGATTGTTTGTCATGGATAAGCGTTCCAAGTGTCATCTGTCTCGGGACCCTTCTTTGGGCACCGGAGGGGTTGCGGCTTGGCAAAATACAAAGATTAATTTGTTATGCACTGTTTCTGATTCTTGCCATTGCCATGTCGATTCATTTGCTCCCTGGATTCAATAATTTATTGATTTACAAACAAATTCAGTTTGCTGACGACTCAATTCCTTTTAATATGTATCTCAACTTCGATAAGACATCAGTGGGTTTATTTATAGCACTGTTTTTCACAAGAACTGCTTTCAGCGAATTGAATGCCGAATCAATTAAGACTGCATTGGTTTTTCTAATGGTTCTAGTTGGCATAATATTGCCTATTGCAGTGTGCATTCATTATGTTCGACTCGACCTTAAATTCCCAACCCTGGGATGGCTTTGGATTATAAATAATTTATTTTTTGTATGCTTAGCCGAAGAGGGTTTTTTCCGTGGGTTTATTCAAAGTGGGCTTGAAAGAATTCTGCCAAAAACTAAAACCTATTCTGGAATCGCAATTTTGATCTCAGCAGCGTGTTTCGGCCTTGCACATTACAAGGGCGGATTGGCTTACGTAGGTTTTGCTGGAATTTCCAGTTTGTTTTACGGATATGTGTTCCAAATGACTAAGCGCTTGGAGGCTCCAATTGTCGTACACTTTGGGTTGAATCTGATTCATTTTCTTATGTTTAGCTATCCAGCGATAATCAAATAAAAATTGGTTAATTTAGAGCACCTTAGGTTTGCTCACATGCCTTATTACCTTGCTCAAGAAGGCTCTCTGATTGAACGGATTTAAACTCTGAAGCGAATAGGTTATCGACGACTGTTATTGGTCACAGAAACACAAATGCCAAGATTTCTTTGGTTGTCAGTGTCTATTCCCGGATTTGAATTTGTCATATTGAATCAATTTATTTGCCCGAATCATTTTAACATCAAAGCTCCGTTGTTATTTTGCAAACTGGCCAATATAGATTTCAACATCCTCCGCTTCATGCCATTAGACTATAATTTAGAGGATCAGCAAAAGATCATGATTTAAACCGTAATTTTCACTCCGCACCCTTTTAATAATTTTAAAGGGCACCTTAAAAATTTTAGAAACTCTGCTATTCAGATTGCTAATTCGAACTTGGAATGATGGTAAACTGTTTGTATTTGATCTACGGTTATCACCAAAAATTTTGTATGAAAAATATGTGTTGGGCTGTCTTGACATGATTTCGAGGACATTTGATTCCCACGCGCTCAATTCTACTGAATCTTCACCATAACGAATAAATCCCGTATCGACATAAAAATGCAGAGGGCCGATCTGCCTCTTTTGGCCTTGTTCATCATCCCAAAAATAACCCACGCCGAATTTAGTTTTAAGCATGTTAAAATGAAGATCGCTTTCACGAAATTTTTTACGGATATGTACGATGACCATTTGAACATCGCTGTCGCCTGCGCCCTGCGCGCCCCACACAAGTTTCGCGAGTTCATCTTTTGACACAATCTTAGGAGACGATTTGACCAAAAGATTAAGAACATGAAATTCAGAAGAAGAAAAAATTATTTCTTTAGCTCCCCACGTCGCCGAGCGAACATCCAGGTTGAGCTCTAATCTTTTTTTTGATTTGGCTTCAAGCTCTGATTCGCAAATAGGCAATGCAAAAACTGGCAAAGTTAAAATCAACAAAGAAATGTGTTTTAGCCATTTAAGATTTTGAGAATAATGCTGTAGCATTTCGATTCCTTTTTTCTCTAAGCTAAAGGACGAAAAACAAATTTTATTGTGATTCTAAATTTATGAATAAAGGAAGCGGTAAAATAAGCAAAATACGTGATCCAAAAATTGATGCGTTGCTAAATAAATTTCTATCTCGATTCGAAAGCTATTTTTCTTAAACCAAAATTAAGCATAAAATTAATAACAGTACGTTTCCGTTTCAAGATTCAGCATGTAGTAGTGACCGTGTTTACTCTTAATAATTTTTTGTGTAAGATTAAAATGAGTATTAAACTTGGTATTTAATTTACTCACTTTTGATCGAAATGTAATCAAAGCAGCGCGAGAGGATTCGCTGGTTTGTGTGAAAGAGCGGTATGGATGAAAACTTAAAGGCTGACCTGAGAGAGCACTTAAGAAATCAGCTTCCCATGGACTCAGCTCCAAGATTTTATCTCGACAACGGACAAATCCTCGTTCTCGATAAAGGGTAAAAGGTCCAAATTCTTGTTCTATTTCTTCACCTTTACCTTCACCTTGGGCCCAAGAATAACCTCTGCCATATTTATTCTTGATCAAGTTAAATTGAGGATCGATCTCTAAAAATTTTTTTTTAATTCTAACTATTACAGTGCGGATATCATCATTTGTTGCGCCACGGGAACCCCAAACCAGTTTCGCGAGTTCATCTCTAGAAACTATTCTTGGTGCATTTCCTGAAAGAACTAAAAGTGCCCGTAATTGAATTGGTGAAAATGCAATGACTGAAGAACCCCAAATAATGGATTGAGTATTTGGGTCAATACTTAAGTTTTTATCTAGATGAGGAAGCAAAGTCGAATCACAGACTGAAGATGCGTGAACTTGAAAAATCAAAATCATATTTAATAAAAGTAGAGATAATCGCAACTTCACCACCCACAAATCAGAATGCTAATAAAACAATATATTCTGGTCTTATTTCCCAATATCAAGGTAGCGATAAATTTGACGCATCGTTTTTGTGAACTCCAAAAAACATTGAAATCTTACATTTCTGGCTTCGAAGATAGGCTACGTGTCGCGATGTTGCAGACCAAAATTCTTGTATCAATATTTATCGATTTGGACCCACAATCGATGGAATTAAACTTGAGGGGAAAATATGAAAATGTTGAATACGTCGATCCGAATGGCCTTGGCCTTTTTTTTGTTTGGTTGCGCCACTCCTAATCAGGATAGAAAACCGGCATCTGCTACAAGCAACTCGATGGAAATTAGAAAAAGAATTCTTCAATTTGATTCGAAATCTATTTACGGCCGATATAATCTTGTAAATAGATACTGTTTAAGTTCGCCGATTTATTCACGATCGATCTATGGGAGCGATGTTAATAATTCGAGCAAAGGTGAATCACAACCTCAAACACCAAATGACACGCTTAAAGATTTGAATCTAACACTTCTAAAAAATGGAAATTTTAAACTGGTGGGTAAGAATACGCATGACGAGGTTTTTACCAATAAGGGACAGTTTGTTGTGAGCGAAATAGGCCCCACTGAATTTCTCAAAAAAAATGAGTTTGGTGTCATTGCAGATAACGGGTACCAACATTCGATTGTGTTAAACCTAATTAATGTTGAATCGAATATGCCGAGTCCATCAAGAACAACTGAAACTGTGGAAATTGATTTGTTGAAATCCACACCAAACGAACTCGTTGTACACCAAAACGCTCAGGCCTCGAGCATGGGAAAAGTTGTTTTAAGCGAAGGGATTTCAAGTTGTGATTATGGAAAACTGGGTTGGGATTTAGTTACAGTTTTTAGAAAAGTGGGTCACTGAACTTTTAAAACACTGCAGATTGGTAGCAGAGATCTCATTGATGTCGAGCACCGTAAGTGCAAGATAAAAATCCTTACATTCTTGTAAGCGCGCGCGGTTATGTAACTCAGAAATCCGCAGTCATCGATAGCCGCGCTCGAGTTGGCAAAACTTTACTTTTTCAAAAGTTGATCAAGGGTCTCGACACCCTCGTTTTTTAAAACAGTTTCTAGTAAGTCATCGGATGAATATCCTTTCGCAAAACTTTCGCCGTAAGTTTTGCGAAGTGTTCCCACAAGTGTGTCGTCGCACTTATGCCGAATTTCTCCGTCGTAATCTCGAGCACGATCGTCGAGTCCTTTTTCGAATTGCCGTGATGTCATAAAACCTCTGTTGCTAGCTTGGATTTAAAAAAAATTTGCATCCGAAGCAATGAGAACGTTGGCATTTTTTTGTTGAGAAATTGTCTTCATTCAGAAATTTCGAAAGAGGGATAATAATTCCACAGCTTTTGAACTTGAGATCAAGACAACAACAGTTGATGTTGTGACTGCACAAACATGGCGTTGCGAATTTATTCGAAAGCGGTTGAGCGATGAAATTCTTTTTTCTTTTGTTAAGTCTACCAAGTTGGGCCGCTGCGGATTGCGGATCAAAAAAAATTCCCTATCCAACTCAGGTCGAAGGGTTTTGTGAGCTATTAATTAGTCAGCCTCAAAATAATTCTTTATGCTTGAGTAACAGTTTTACGCTGGACTCCACCAAAAGCCAGACGCAAATCATTTCAATAGGGGCTCATCCAGAAGAACTTCAATTTTTAATGAGTCTTGTTTATCAAGGGCACAAGCTGTCGGATTCGCATATCCGCTATGGCGATCAGTATGTGTTTGTTTTGACTCCGCTCAATGAAACAAAAGGACTCACTGCTCCTGTGCGGGTTGATTTTTTTGTTGCGACAGACGGCAGCGTCGAAGCCTCGACCGTGATCAATGACATGCACTTTTCATCTCAGGAGAGTGAGCTTGAATTCACCTTGCCTATTCATTTGTTTGCTAATCAAAGTATTAAAAAGAATCGGTTTCGAACAATGATCAACCCGGTTTCAAAAATCTTTCGTCGCAAACAAAAAATAAAAAGCGAAATACAAAAGACATTTGAGCTTCGTATGAATCTTCAGTTTTTAAAACATCACCGTCATGATCTTGCCGTTCAATTCGACATTGAGCCTTGAGAGCATGATCTTAAGGAACAAGTTGGAGAAAAAATGGAGTGGCCAGCGACAAAATCAATCAGACTCTCTAGATTTTAGCTTTCTAATTCTCCGGTTAAGTAAAGTATTGGGAGATCTAAGAGTGATCAAAGACAAAGGCTCAGCCAAAAATTTGTGTATTTACAATGGCATTGCAAGTAATCAGTGGGGCTCGATCACGTGTGTAGCCAAGAAAGTTAAATAGAAATAAGTTTGGTCTCTAAAAAACGCTTCGACTTATTCCGGATGGTCTATGCTCAGGCGTTTTGATTTATATTTATTAAAATTGCCAATAGAAGATCGGCGGGTTGTTGAGTAACAACCTCTGCCTCCGAATCGTTTCAAATCAATACAAAAAAGTTATCAATTTTTCTAATAAGGCCTCGTAAGTCATTGAGAATTATTCAACAAATCCGATCAAGGTAGGGACCACGAACAGGAGCAATATGAAAAAGCCACTTTTCCCTAACAACGAGGCCGAGAGACTTGCGGCATTGAATGCCTACGAGATCCTCGATACAGCGCCTGAGATCGCTTACGACGATATCACCGCTGTGGCCTCGGCATTGTGTGGCACTCAGATCTCGCTGGTCAGTTTGATTGATGGAGAACGACAGTGGTTCAAATCGAAACAGGGAATCGATGCAAGCGAGACACCGCGCGAGATTTCGTTTTGTGCGCATGCGATACATAGCACCGAGGTCTTTATCGTGCGTGATGCTCTTCAAGATGAACGCTTTGCAGATAACCCGTTGGTCGAAAGTGGACCCCAAATTCGTTTTTATGCTGGGGCTCCACTTATCACACCTGAAGGCTTTAACGTTGGGACACTTTGTATTGCCGATTCCGAGCCCCGCGATATTTCGCCCGAGCAAATTCAATCTTTACAAGCTTTGGCGAGACTGGTGGTCTCACAGTTAGAAACCCGCAGACTCAACAAACAATTAGCCACAAACTTTCAAGAGCTGCAAAAATATTCAAATCACATCGTAAATTATCAAAATCAAATTACCGAATCTGCAAAGATGGCGGCTCTGGGTGAGATGGCCGCTGGTATGGCTCACGAAATCAATAATCCACTAGCGATTATCAAGGGGACAATGTCGCTGCTTCAGAGAACCGTGAGTGCGGGCATAGGAAGTTTTAAAGATATTGAAATTGACCTTGAAAAGATTGATTCCACCGTCAATCGCATCGTCAAAATTGTAAATGGTCTTTTGATGTTTTCGCGCAATGCCGAGCGAGATGAAATGATCAAATACAGTGTTCAGCAAATTGTTCGCGATACATTTTCGATTTGTCAGGAGCAGTTTAAGTTAAACAACGTCAAACTCGAGTTTAATTCCACCGCCGAATCAGTTGTTGAGTGTCGACCATCTGAAATTTCTCAAATTATCTTAAATCTTTTATCTAATGCGACTGATGCGGTGGCAAAGCTTGATCAAAAATGGGTTGCGGTCAGCATCGAAGAAAATGCTCAAGGCGTTCGTTTGACAATCAAAGACAGCGGCAAGGGAATTACCAAAGCCATTGCCGAAAAGATGATGCATCCGTTTTTTACCAGCAAGAACATCGGCAAGGGCACGGGTCTTGGACTGAGTATCGCCTTAGGCATTGCGCAAAGACATCACGGCACGCTCAGTCTCGACCAAACTTCGGATCATACTGCATTTGTTCTTGAACTGCCTTGGACTCAACCGAATGTTATTACCAACGAGAAAAAATCGGCATAAGATCTGCCGTAATGATTATTGTAGGCGCAGGACTTTGCGGTCTGACTCTAGCTCGGACGACTAAAAAAAATAAAATTTTGATTCTCGAAAAATCTCGAGGTGTGGGTGGGCGTATGGCCACGCGTCGGGATGAGCTCAACACGTATGATCACGGCGCACAGTTTTATCGACACTCCGATCATGATCCTTTTTATTGGCATCAGCGCTGGCTCGAAGCGGATGCGGCCGCTTTCTGGTTTAAAGAAGCAGATTCCTCCTATTATCGCGGCAAACCCGGAATGACCGCACTCGCCAAAAATCTTAGTCAAGATTTGGATATTCGTTTTGAACAAAAAGTGCTGATGATCAAAACAATCGAGGACCATGTGCACCTGCACTGCGAGTCGGGAGTCGAATATCAAGCAGAGCAAGTTGTCCTGACTTGTCCACTGCCACAGAGTCTTGAAATTTTGCGCAATTCAAAAATCTCATATCCAGCTGAACTTGATCACATTCGCTACCAAAAAGCGTTGGTGGGTTTATTTGAAGTTTCCAATCCAATATTAGATCAGCCTTATAAAAAGTTTGGCCAAAACATCTACTCGATCTCTTATCATCCTTCGACCATGGTGGTGGTGATGACAGATCAATTTAGCGAAGCTCATTATGATTCATCGGATGATCAAGTTCTCCAAAAAATGGTGGAGAGTTTTGAAAAGGAATGTTCGATTCAACTCCAAGTTGTCAAATTCCAGATCAAGCGCTGGCGGTATTCGCAACCGGCCTCAATGTACAATAAAAAATGTTTAGTCTTGAGTGAGTGTATTGGTTTGGCGGGCGATGCCTTCGGCGGTCCATCATTAAAAGGTGCGGTCAGGTCGGCATTGGCGGTGAACGATGTTTTTTAAATTTATTTTTGTGTTCTGTTTTATTTTTGCAAAAGGTGAGGCGATGGAAAATAAAAATGTTTTGGGTCAGCCCCTTGAATCTTGTAGTCAAAATCCAAAAACCGGATTTTATCGCAATGGCTCTTGTGAGACCGGACCCACCGACACTGGCACCCATACGGTGTGTGCGGTGATGACCCAAGAATTTTTGGATTTTACAAAATCAAAGGGCAATGACTTATCCACACCGCAACAGGGCTTTTCGGGCCTTAAAGCGGGCCAACGTTGGTGTTTGTGTGCAGCGAGGTGGCGTGAGGCATTTGAAGCTGGTAAGGCACCCGGTGTGGTGCTCGCAGCCACCCACCATACAACCTTAAAGTTGATTGATTTAGACGCGTTAAAAAAACACGCTCAATAAACTTCGACGCCCTTCCAAAAGGCAACATAGTTCGAAATATTTTTGGCCGCGTCTTTAGGCTCAGGATAAAACCAAGCCGCATCGGCATTTTTTTTACCGTCAACGTTGAGGCTATAATAACTTGCCACACCCTTCCAAGAGCAAGTGGTATGCAGTTGGCTCGGCTCAAAATATTTTTTGTTTAGACTATCCATCGGAAAATAAGCATTGCCTTCGACTTCAATTGTTTGATCGCTCTCGGCAAGCACTGCACCATTCCAAATTGCTTTTTTCATTAGCGGCTCCCAAAGCTTGGCCGAAGGCTGTTGGATTTGGCAATCGCACCACAAATTAAAAATACCATGGCGGTTGCAATGATAGGCAGCCAGACCGCACCCGCCATCGCAAGCCCAAGCGGAAGAACAAGATTTGCAAAATAAAATTTGAGCGGAAATGAGTTTTTGATCCAACGCTCAGGGGTGTGAACTTTTAAATATTCAAAAACACTAAAAATCAGAACGCCGGTAAAAAACCATCCACAAAAATTGGTCAGTGGAATGTTAAGGATTGATAGCCCTGGATTTTCCCACACCCAAAAAGGTGTCAAATGGCTCATTGCGGGATCGAGAGTAAAATCCCATGTGACTAACAAAACAGCAGCAAGCAGAACTCGATAAACCTTGTTTGATCTGTATCCCAAAATCCAATCAGCTAAACAAAAACAAGGCATAGCCATAAAAAACCAACTTAAAGGAATCAGCAGCGGCACACGATCCAAAATTTTGTATCCCAACAAACTGGTGTAAGCATATTTGCCAAACGGAATCCCATAAATTGTTCCGGCAAGCTCCATGCTTAAGCTAATTCCAAAAGCGGCTACAAAAAACTTAAGCCATTTTGAACCAAAACTTTTTTGACATTCAAGAGCCATCACCACGAATGCAATCAAAATCAAAGACTGCGAAAAGAGCGGCATCGAGATCGCAAAAAACTGGGGAGCTCCAGGATATTTCGCCAAATTTTCGGGGTGGACCATAAAGGTGGTGTATCCAAGGATCGAGGCTAAACTTAAAATTATAATTAAAATCATGCCCGCTTGTAGCCCAAGGGGTAGGGGGCTTCAATCAAAAAGGGGTCTAAAAGTTTTGATTACCTGGCCCGAGAACTCATGTTATTTTTGTCTATGCTTAAATTATTATTTGTACTTACTTCGTGTTTAGCGGCTCCGCGCTTAACCCCGGGACTTAGCCAAATCTCCAGTGAAGCCCGCTTGGCTTGGATTAAGGCCAATATTCTTGATCTCAAGGATTTATCGGCAAAAGAAAAATCGAATCTTAAAATTTCAAGTGAGATCGTCGAATTTACGGGTGAGACAATCAAAGTAAAAATCGAACCTCGTGGAAATGTAGAAAGTCGTTTCTCTTATTTTCCCGATCAAATCCAATCGGTCAATTCTCCAGGCTTAACCGCTATGGTTGAGTACGAAATAAAATTGGGCGGTGAAGAAGCGCGCATCTTGATTTCACAATTGCTACAGGCTGAAAAGTCTTATCGGTTACGACCAGCGCTCGGTTTGATTGTCACTCCCTTGGCCAAGCAGGCCTTGATTGATAGGAGGGTTCTGCCTCTGTATTTCAAAGTCTTATCACGTCTAACAGTTGATGATACGAGTTGGAGATCCTGGGGCGATGGGGAATCAGTGATGGATAAATTCTTTGAAGAAATCTTCAATGATTTTCATGGCAATGTTCTTGATTTTGGTTTGGTGACTGCAGCTGCCATGACTCCACACTATTCTATCCGTCAATTAAATCTGACGGATGACTTAGTGCTTTTACGTGCTCACCGTTTTCGACAGATCTTAATGGGGGTGCAATCCTCAGATCGATTCGAGGTTGCAAAAAAAGGTTTGATTGACTCACAGGCGTTGAATGATTTCTTGAGAGAATTCCCAACCGATAAAAGGGTTGCACAGAATAAAGTTAAAGCAGTTACTCAAATGTGGCGAATCCGAAGATTCTTGCTGAGCAGTCCATTTGTTCATGATGTTCTTGGGGCGACCGTGTGCGCTAATTATTTAGGCTCCGTGCCCAAATACTGATAGCGTTATTAAAATGAAATCCCCAAAAATAATTGTGGCTGGCGCAAGTGGATATATCGGTCGAGCCTTGTTGCCAAAGCTTCTCGAAAAATTTCCTGATGCCCAGATCACCGCACTTTCTCGCAGTAAACAAAAATCAGATGATCCTCGCATCCAATGGAAGCCCTGCGACTTATTTTCTATTCATAGCATCGAAGAGGCTTTGCCCGAAAAAGCCGATCTGGCATTTTATTTTGTGCATTCGATGGGTCCGACCGCGCAGTTGGATCAAGGATCATTCGCAGATTATGATTTAATCCTAGCCGATAATTTTGCCCGCGCTTTAATTGGGTTACAGATTAAGCATGTGATTTACTTGGGCGGACTCATTCCTGATAGCGACTCTTTGTCGCTGCATTTAAAAAGTCGTTTGGAAGTTGAAAAAACTTTTGCAAGCTACGAACTGCCTCTCACCGTATTTCGAGCCGCCTTGATTTTGGGTGAAGACGGATCGTCGTTTCAAATTTTACTAAAACTTGCAAAACGGTTACCCATCATGGTGTGCCCGAGATGGACAAGACATTTCACAACACCCATTGATGTGGGAAGCGTGATCTTTGCTATTACCACTTCTGCTCTTGATCCTTCACATTTAGGAAAGGTTTATGATCTCGCCGGGTGTGAGCCTTTGACCTATATCGAGATGATGCGCCAAACCGCACTGAGGCTAAATAAAAAACGTTGGCTAATTACAGTGCCGTTGGTGTCGCCAAATATTTCGGCGTTGTGGGTGAGCGTGATTACCAACACCTCTCTCAATTTGGTTTACCCGCTTGTTCAATCTTTGCAGCACGATATGATCGCCAGAAAAAACCATTTGTTCAATCCTGAGTGGAGTAAACAATCTTACTCTGACCTGTTGGACAAGGCCTCACTCAAAACTCATTCGGGCCCGGCGTTTTTTCAATTTCGGGCCCAAAGAAAAACGGTGCGATCGGTGCAGCGTTTACCCTTACCAAAAGGGCGCGATGCCGAGTGGATCAAGGATCAATATTTAAGATGGCTACCGAAATATTTGGCTCCATTTGTACGAGTGCGATTTGCCGCCGATCAAATTTTGTTCTCACTTTTTACCAAAAAACCGGTGTTGCTCGATTTAAAATATAATCGTTCACGCAGCAGTTCAGAACTCCAATTGTTTAATATTGAAAAAGGACTCTTAGTCGCCAAGCACAATCAAGGACGACTCGAATTTCGAGTGGTTCTCAATCGACAGTATGTGATTGCTGCAATCCATGGATTTAGCCCTTCGTTGCCGTGGTACATTTACCGCAGAACTCAGGCCACGCTGCATCTTTGGGTGATGCGAGCGTTTAGTCGATATTTGCTAAGATCTAAATAGATTTTTTAAGATCATTTTCGCGGCATTCTGCGCGCAGTTTGCTATGGCGCGTGCTGTAGGTAAAATAAATCAAAAATCCAACAAGCAGCCACACAAACAATCGGATCCAAGTGTCCAGTGGCAGACCACTCATTACCCAAAGACAAGACACCGCACCAGCGGGTGCAACAAACCAATAAACGGGACAACGAAATGGCCGCTCAATATTGGGTTGAGTTCGACGAAGGATTGGAATTCCTGCGCACACCAAAACAAACGCCAACAAAGTTCCGATCGAAACAAGCTCGCCCACCAAACTCATCGGCATTGTTCCGGCACAAAGTGCGACAAAGATGCCTGTGACAACCGTGGCAATGTGAGGGGTTCCATATTTTTTATGAACCCGACCAAATGCGGGAAGTAACCCATCTTTAGCCATGGCATAAAGCACACGGGTTTGACCCATCATCAAAACCAAAATCACCGAGGTGAGGCCTGCGAGTGCGCCCACTTTTACGAGTAATGTAAAAACGGTTTGTGCAGCAGGCGTCCAACCATGGAGCGCCACAATGCGATCCACACCAACCGCCATCGGATCGGGCACGCCGAGCTCTTTATAGGGAACAACTCCGGTTAAAACCAATGCGGTTAAAATATAAAAGCCAGTGCAAATAATAAGTGAAGTTAAAATTCCGATGGGAAGATCGCGCGTGGGATTTTTTGCTTCTTGCGCAGTCGTCGAAACCGCATCAAATCCGATGTAAGAAAAAAACACCACGCCTGCGCCGGTCAAAACGCCGGGCCAACCAAAACTTAAAAAATCATCACCGTTACGTGAGGACATTCCGGGAGGCGGGACTAAGCTCGCAAGACCTGAGACCGCATGATTGGCCCACCAATTATTGGGATCAATCACACTCCAGCCCAATACAATAACCGAAACAATGATGGCCACTTTTACCATCACAATAAAATTATTGAAGGTGGCGCTCTCTTTCATTCCGCGAAATAAAACCGCGGTTAAAATCAGTGAGATCGCCATTGCTGGAACATTTAAAAGACCACTCACTTCGGCGCCGTTATGAAGTGTGACCGTTTCAAATGGCCCCTTCATAAAACGCAAAAATTGATCCGAAAACTCAAAGCCCAAAGTTTTATGCAAGAGAGAATAAAAATATCCCGACCATGAGACCGCAACTGTCACCGAACCAAATGCATACTCAAGGACAAGATCCCAACCAATAATCCAGGCCACAAGTTCACCCATGGTGGCATAAGAATAAGAATAGGCCGATCCTGCGACTGGGACCATCGCCGACATTTCGGCATAGCAAAGGCCCGCAAATGAGCAAAGGACTCCGCCGATCATAAAACTGTAAACGATCCCAGGACCTGCGTAGAAAGCCGCAGCGGTTCCGGTGAGCGAAAAAATTCCTGCGCCGATGATTGCGCCAATTCCAAGTGAGGTGATGTTTAATGCACTTAAAGTGCGCTTCAGATTTTTTTGGCCATGTTCAGCCACATTCGGATCTCCAGCGTCATCGATTAAACGCTGCAAATCCTTTTTCATTAGGAGGTGTTTCATCCAATATTGTCTCCTCAGGGATTTCGCCAGGATTACAGGAACCCGTTCGCTTTATCAAGATGTACCTAAATCGAACTAAAAAACCATTTTTTGGTTTTTACTGCCGAAAGAGTTTGTGCAATGTTGATCTCAAAATGAATGCAACAACTCATGACCTCATCCATTTGGTCACAAAACCCGAAATGTATCGAGATGCGCAGTGGGAAAATGATTTTTTAAAAACATTTTCCCACTGCTCTTTGACCGTTGAACATGATGAACCTCGACCGGGTCCCGACAAATGGCCCTACCTTTTTGTGCGAACAAATAAATCTGCTACTGAAAGTGCTTCTCAAATCCTAAATTGGCTTTCAGAGCGTGGAATAGGTCTGGTGGTGAACGCCCACAAAGAAATTCCCGATTATGTTTTTACCTACGGAATGGTTTGGAATTTTCGCGAACGGGGTGAGTTCATCACTCCGCAAGAGTCAGTGCCTGAAGTAGAAATCAATTTTCAAAAAAGCGTTTGGACCATGCCACCTTCAACCGCTATTTTACCAAACTACGTGCGACACGTTTTGCTCGATTTTTTTAATCGCCAAAACATTACGGCGCCGCGTGTGAATATGATCAGTCAGGACCAAAAGCATTTTGATCTTTGTTTTTCGATTGAGTCTTTAGGATCGCCTCCCGAAAGTGAGCATCGAAATGTGGCTGAGGCGATCTCTTGGTTTTTGCCCTCGCACTATTCGATTGGGCTAGTGAGTGAGAAAGCAATTCCTAATTTTATGGCGCTATAACTTCAGTTCTTATTACGCAGATGCTTTGTCTTCAAGCCAAACACATTCCTGACTTTTAAAAATACAGCGTCTCATCATACCGTATATAAATAGTTTATTTTCCGGGGGGAAAATTAATGGCAAAGTGGCTCTTTGCTTTTGCTCTCTTACATTCTGTGAGTCCTGCTTTTGCAGATCGAGATCCAAGGCAAGTGTCTGTATTCGTCAGCGATTTTGATGGAACATTCGCCAGAAATCTTGCCAATGTGAAAGTAAAACTCGGGCTTTTTCCCGGCATACCTGGTCTTGGTGTTTATTCAGGCTTACCAAAAATTGTTTATGTGCCCGAACATGACTTTGACGGCAACACAGGCGCTCGGATTCGCGACCTGCTTGGTCGCTACAATGGATTAAAATTTATTATCAAAGCCTCAGTCGATGAGATCGAACTGCAAAACGGAAGCACAATAAGGCCCGGTTATTATTACGTTGATCCAAACGATATGTTTGAAGAATTTTTTTCGACCGAAAATGGTGAGGATGGTCATCTTATCAACAATATCCGGATGATGATCACAGGGGGTAAACGGTTTTTGTTGGAAGGATCAGCTTTCGTTGGATCAACATTTTCACAGCAACAATCTGAACTTTTAAAGTTGGTGATTCTTACGAAGCGCGGCCATTCGTCGCAAGAAATGCGATATGCCCTAAATTTTCTGAGCAAATATTATGGTTGGGGTGAGGTCGACCATTCCGATTCTTCATATGTTAATCTCAGTCATCCTGACTTTGCCGAATTTTCGATGAACAAGGAAGTTTATCTACAAGCCCTCTACGACGAGCTTTCACAACGCACCATTAGAAACAAATCGACTCCGCATTTTTTGGTTTATTTTGAAAATGATCGCAGTGCGATTTTTGAAGCCCAAAAAAAACTTAAAAATTTGGGTCAGCGGGGATTGTATGCCAATCCTGTGGTTCCGGTTTTGATCAACTTGGTTGAACCTGAGGTTTTTAATTCGCCTCATGGTTTGGACTGGGACCGCAGCCGACTACAAACATTCGAGCCGATGTGGAGGGTCAACATTTATTGGCCTGAGCGAACAGAGACAACAAATAATCTTGCCAGAGTTTTTGAACTCACTCTGAATTTGTCACCAAAAAAAGCAAAAGCACACTACCGCGAATATGAAAATACCTCTTGGTGCTGCAACATTTTAGCCAAGGCAAAAAAATGATCTTAAGTCTTTTGTTTCTGATTTTCCAAGCGCAAGCATTACCCACTGACGTTTGCGAACGGGGTCTTGCTCCTAAGATAAGCTCTAAATTATTATTTAAAGTTTTTAAAAATTTAGTCAGCCAAAGAAGAGAAATTCCCGAATCTTCCCAAGTGGTACTCACAACTTTTGCTCTCGAATTTGGAATGTCGGTAGAAGATGTCGAAAAAAATATTATAGAGAGCTTTGGCGATTTTAATTTATTTATCGAGCTCGCCAAATCGGCAAATGCAAATTTTCCGGGAGCAATAGATAGACGAATCTTTACCGAAGATCGAAGAGAAAAACTTTTGCGTGCAGTTCGCAATTCCTCTGATCTGATCCTTTTTAAATTGGCTGAAAATCAAGATGTCACAAATTGGGAAGAGATTTTTAATTTGAGCGATACACTCAAAGCCCCCATCATTGTTGCACCCGCATTTTCAGAAATTGGTTTAATCCCCCAAAGGCTGCAAGCCATATTAAATAATCCCCGTGTTCATTTGCTTGTTGATCCCACGTTGCAGATTTCAAAAGATTTTTATGTGGTCAACAATGGATCGCCCGATAAAGTGCAAACCCCTTTGACAGGACTCGATGAGGTTTTTGAGCCAACAGATCGGGTGCTTTTGTTTCATCCCCGAATCGACACCCAGACCCGTGCCTCGCTCTACTACGATTCGCGCAGAGGATATTTGGAGACAACAGGATCCATGAGCTCACCTGCTTATCACTCCATGTTTAATGTTGGGATGACGACTGATTATCGAGCCCAAAGAACTGCCGAGCAAAATAGAAGTCTCACAATTCTATCTCGAAGATATCAAAACAAAAAGCTGTCTGAAATTTCGGGTTCGGCCCATGGCATGATGGCGCGACGAGTTCATGTGGTCAAAAGTCACTGGGGAAATCCTGCTGGATTGTTTGATCTCAACAAAATTTATTTTGATCAAGGAGCGGTTGAAATTAAATATCTTCCAGGTATTGTTCTTGGTGATCTGCACTGGGGTGTAACCGACCCCGCAAAATTAACCGCATTTTTTAAATTGCTCATCGAGCTCAAAGTGCTCGCAAAAAATCTTAAACACGGCCAGCCTGGACAGCTTGAATACATTGCGGGTCCAATTGTCTTGGGACGGCTCGTGCTTCATGACTTGGTTGATGGAATTCCTTTTAATCATCACCTCAAAGATAAATTAATCAGCCGATCGCTGTTGGATCAAAAAGGCTATTTGGATATTGAAAATCATTTTATTTCGGCCGCCGCATTTGTGACACAACTCAGTCGTCTTTTGCCTAAAACTCAAATCGTGGTGCCGGTGGACAATCATGGATATGACTGGATCCAATCCACACTCCAATCTGGCATCTTGGACTGCCAGCCCCGTGATTTACCAATTGTCTTAAAATTAATGTTAGATGCATCAAAAGGCACCAATCCCTATGAACAGCTTTTGCGATATTATGGAATCGAATCAAATCCTAAGCGTTTTCTATTTTTTAATAATGATGATCAAAACCGTATTGCGATCGACGGCACCGAAAACGATTCGACACTGAACGGTGTCGAAATTAGCAAACACGGCAATCAAGGTATCAATGGGGCTAAATCGATTTCGATCAAGTCGATGCTTGCGGCCTATGGTGCCAGTGTGAGCGGACATGTTCATACCACAAGTGAGCGAGGCCGCTCCCGTCAAGTGGGCTCGTTGACTCCCAATCGTCAGGATTATCACCGCGGTCCCTCAAAAAATGATACGTCTCTTGCACTGATCTACTCCAAAGAGGCGGTGCAAACTTTGAGATTAGAGCGAAATTCATTTTTGCCTAACGCCAAAGTTCAAGACCCGGATGATTTTTTTGATGAAGGATTTCCAAAATTAACCAAGTGGCCTGAGGGGAAAACCACAGACCAGTTCCGAACGCATCCTCCGATTCAAAGATTTCCACGATGACTTGTTTTGTTTAGCCTCTGTTGTTAAGCGATTGGGATGCGCATATTTATAATTCTGGTTTTATTTAGTTTATCCGGTCGAATCAGCTTTGCCGAAGTGACGGCCCGGATCATTTCCGCCAACTCCGACAACAAAACGATGTTCGATCGAATCGAGTATTTTATTGTGGTCCAAGATGGCAAAGCGATTTTAAGCAAAGTGCCTTTGCTCAATCTTAAGGGCCAACAGGTTTTTCGAAGTCTGCTTTACGGTACCGAAACTCAAAATAAATTTGTGACCGCAATTTATGGGGATGGGCTGAGCTACGGAAACTATTTTGTATTTCCGGTGCGAATGATTAAGGGCGATGTCCAATCAAGCACATATTATTTGTTTAGTAAATCTGGCCGGTGGCTTGGCGAAATTGTGAGTCGTTTCGATATTAGTAATGATGCCCTTTTGCTAAAAGAGGCAAGTGCGACCGGCTCAAAAAAATTGAGTTTTGTTACCAAAAATTCGGGTGAGTTGCCAATAACTCTGGTGAGCTATACTGGAAATCCTATAAAACTCCAAAAAGACGAATTGACCCATCCCTTACTTACTCCAGTGAGACTTAAAAATGGTTGGATTATTTTTAAGCTCAAAAAGAAAGTGTTTCTTGCGAATCCTGATGGTTCTGTGATTCGAAAATTGGTGGCTTCGTCAGACGTCCGAAGTCTTCATGACCTTATTGCTGAGCACGCGGATGGCACACAATCTTTTTTTGTTAAGCTTCATAAGTCTTCGGAGTTTTATTTTACGACCACAAAGCCTTCGGGCTTTGATATGAATCTAGGCCTGTTCGAAGAAAAATTTGTTGGTTCGAAGATTTTGCTTTTTGCTCAAACCCAATTTGATTACTTGATTGCCGTCTTACAGGGCCAAGAAAAACAGTCATCGAAAGTTGTCACTTTTGATCATGAAGGAAAAGTGATTGATACTAAAGCCATTGAGTTTAATATTTCTCAGGCGAAATTTATTAATAATGTGATTTATGTGAATGAGAGTAATGCTTGCGCCGCTTGGCTCTCAAAATCCAATGTGGCGTCTGAAAGATTTTTGCTCGATTCACTTGGCAATATTCACAAAATTTATAATTAGTCCATTTCACCGGGAGCGGGCAAAAGATCGACGAGGCACTCTCTCCAATACTCAGGCACTTCGCTTGAGAATTCGACCGCAACCTCAAAAATGCCTTTACCGCGGTGGGCGGTGCGGCTGACGCGGCCATCAAGATCCAGATTCATATTGGGTAAAAACATCACGACCTGTTGATTGACCAAAGCATCTAAACTTAAAGAGCTTTTGAGATCTTTAGGCACGAGGCTGTGGCGATCAATCAAGAGGCAAAAACCGGTGCTTGATGCATCGATTATGATACCTTCGTGCGCGATCACAGCGTAGTTCGATAAAGAGGTAAACTCGGTGACCGAGATTTTTTGGAGCGATTTGCGAGTGGCGGTGCGTGCATTTGCTTTCATACCTACCTATCGGACGACCTAGCCTTTAGTTAAAGAGGGGTCTGATAGATTCCCAAAATAAGATTGTCTTGCACTTCAACGTAGCCAAGGCCCACAAAATTTTTAATTTCAAAATAAAATTTGTTTTGAGAATTTGTCCACCGAACCACCTCAATCTGACTGATGACCTTGAGATTTTGTTGTCGAGCGACCGCTTTAAACGCACTTTCTTTGGCAACCCATAAAGCTTCAAAAAAAGGAGCTAAGTCCATCTCCGAGGGACTGCTGATACGAGCCACTAGCGGCCGATGGATTCGCTCAATGGATTCGAGATCTAATCCCACTGCAGAATTTGCGATAATAAAGCCACTGGCAATCGGGCAATGGGAGACAGAAAAATAAGATCCATCTTTTAAAGATGATTTCAAGCGCTGATGCAGTTTCGCGCGCGCGGTGGGATCGGTTGATTTCAAATCCCTAAAGATTTGTAGATCCATGGTTCCACCTTAACGGTCTCTTTCTAAAGCTTTATAACTTTCGGTGTCCTGCACCGGCATATGAGTAAGAGACGATTCAAAATGCGCGAAGCCCGTAATCAATTTTTTAGATGGCACTGTCATCTTTAAATCTGCAACTTGATCTAGAGCTAAGACAAGACGCTTAAAAAGCTCGGCGTGAGCGGTTGTCATCCTCAAGAAGGTAAATTCCTGATCCGCAAAGGTGGAGGTCACAAAATCTTTTTCGCCATCTTTCAAACCTTTAATAATGTTGCGGCCGTTCGGATCGAATGACTGAGGAACATCGAGGATTAAATTGAATGTTTCGACATAGTAAAGTTGAAGCATTCTAAAAATTAATTCGAGGACCTCGGCAGGTTTCTTATTTGTAAAAGCAAAAACGTAGTCGGTTTCAGAAAATTGCAACAACTGAATCGGGCCTTGGTTTTGAAATTCAAAAACCTTGGGTCTATGGTTACTGGCAAAAAATGGTGGTCGTAGCGCATAAAACCAATAGGGAACCGTGACGTTTGGCGAATTTCGAAAAACCACTCTGTACCTATGTGCAACGTCTCGACGTATTTTATTTTGTTGGTCTGTTAAGGATTTGTACCAATGCGTGACCTCGGCCGATCGGGTGTCAACATCGCGAGCGAGATAGCGCACAATACCTGGCCAGCTTTCCATCATATCTGCAACTCTGCGAATGCGTGGAAAATCCCATTCCCATTTATCAAAGGCCCACTCTGTTCCTGGAAAAGGAATAAACGCATGCATCGCACGGAGCCTAATTTGGGTTGTAGTGGCTAGTGCGAAAACATATCCGATTTCGGCATGATCTTTCTGACTCGGATCGATTTCATAGAAGCCGGACTCGAAATAGGGCTGCAGCGTAAAATAATCTTTCAACAAAATACTTTTAACATCGACCAAACCCGAGACCGCTGCCGTCGCCTCGACACAACAGTATTGATGAATGGTAGGACCAGACTCATAAAGCTCAAAAATTTTCGACGCAAAAGAAACTCCACGAGCCACATCAATCCAAACATTTTTTTTGTTGGCCATCTGAAGAGATTCAATTTTGAGTTGCTCGGCGTCGTCGCTACCGACTCGAAGCTTTTCAACATCAGTCACACGCGGCCAATCACCAGCTTGCGCGGGGTCGACTGAAAATAAAATTTGTTTATCTAGGTAGTTTATAAACGCGGCGTCTGGATTGGGTAATAAAGTGACGGGGCGGGTGGCCTTGTAAAGCAGCGGGGCGCATACGTCAATTGTGTTGCTCATCACCATTGCTTGGAAGTTTGTATCAAAATAAGGTTGAGCAAATGCGCTACTAAGGAAAAATAAAAGCTGAAGCATGATTGAGCCAGAAGCAATAAGCGGACCTTAAAGATCTCCACCTTTGAGCACGGTCACAATGGTTTTTGTAACTGTTCGTAGAGCTTCGACCACACCGGCACCACTATTTGCGGTGGCCTCAAAATCGGGGGCGTTAAAGCGATTTAAAGAAGATCGGAGCTCGGCAATGGTCATTGCATTTGGAAGATCGCGTTTGTTGTATTGAAACACCAATGGGATTTCTTGGATTCCGTAGCCTTGTTGATCTAAGTTTTTACGCAAATTTTCGAGCGACTGGAGATTTTCTTCCATACGTTCTGCTTGCGAGTCGGCAACAAAGATCACTCCATCAAGCCCTTTTAATATGAGTTTGCGACTGGCATCGTAAACAACTTGGCCAGGGACTGTATAAAGGTGAAATCGTGTGCGAAAGCCCTGAATATCGCCCGCGTCCACAGGCAAAAAATCAAAAAACAAAGTGCGCTCAACGGCTGTGGGTAAAGAAAACATTTCTGATTTATCTTGCGAAATTGTTTTTTGATACACCCACTGAAGATTTGTGGTTTTGCCACTGAGTGAAGGGCCATAGTAAACAACTTTGCAGTGAATTTCTTTTGCGTTGTAGTTAATAAATGACATTAAAGCTGCACCCGATTTTCAATTGCTCGTCCAAGCGTTCGATAATCCACATAATCGATATCGCCACCAAAAGGGACACCGTGAGCAATCCGTGTGATTTTGACGTCACGTTCGCGAAGTGCTCTGGCAAGATAAAGCACTGTGGTGTCGCCCTCAAGATCGGCGTCTAAGGCAAGGATGACTTCTTTAATCTCAGGACGCAATCCTTTTTGACCGTTATCAATTTTCTCTAACAGCTCTTTAATTTTTAAATCATCGGGCGAAATCCCCTCAAGCGGTGAGATCGCTCCATGAAGCACATGATACCTTCCGCGAAACACGTTTGAACTCTCGATGCGAATAATATCTGAGGGCTCTTCAACCACACATAAGCTGTCGTTGTGACGTGAGGGCTCAATACAAAAATGGCAAAGCCCTTCGTTCTCGGTAAAAGAAAAACACTGTGGACATTGGCGCACCAAAGTTTTTATTTTCTGCAGTGCATCTCTTAACGAATCCACATTTTCTGAGGGCTGTTGCAGAAGATGATACGCCAAGCGCTGCGCCGATTTTGGCCCAATGCCCGGAAGGCGGGTGAGTTCATGAACAAGCTGCTCGAGTGAGGGAACATGAAGAATCATTAAAACAACCCAGGTATTCCTGCGCCGCCGGTGATCTTGGACATCTCTTCTTGCGAAGTTGTTTTGGCAAGTTTAATGGCTTCGTTGGTTGCGGCCTTTACAAGATCTTGTAGCATCTCCACATCGCCTGCCACATCGGGATGGATCACAAGTGATGCGATCATGTTGTCGCCAGTAACTTTAACTTTGACTCCACCACCGCCAGCGCTGCCTTCGAATTCTTTTGTTGCAAGCTCTTCTTGCATCTTTTTAATCCGCGCCTGCATCTGATTGGCCTGTCGAAGCATGGCCTGCATGCCGCCGCCAAATCCCTTCATGATTTTATCTCCTTGATGTTTTTTATTTCGCTTTTAAATAATTGCTGTGTTGATTTCACAAGCGGATGATTCTCTACCTGAAGCCGGATCTCTGCACGCTCTTTTTGTGCGCGCTGCTCCTCAAGATTTTTTGGTGTGGCCTCGACTTCACCATCGCCCAATTGAAATTGGAGCGAGTGACCAGGACCCCAAAATGTGGTGAGATAATTCTGCAATTTTTTTTGAAAATTAACGTCTTGCACTTGCTCGTACAAAAATTTGAGCTTAGGCGGAATCCCAATCACCAATTTTTGCTCATCCATTGTTTTCAAAAAAGAATTTTCTAATTTTGCGCCCACCAAAGGATTGACTGCCTTAATTTTTTCAACAAGGTCGAGCCACTTTTCAGGAAGAGTAACGGGCCCCTTCTTTTTTTGAACAACTTCGACTGGTGGAGCAACCGTTTTTACCTCAACCGTTTTTTTTGTTTTTGGCTTTTCGGACATTCGCATAATGTCTTGAACGCGGGGGGCTTCGGCCATACGGAGCAAAAGCATTTCGAGCACAATTTTTGTGTCGGTTGAGCGCACCAAATCTTGGGCACCTTTAAGGGCCATATCAAACAACAAATGAATATCTTCGTGACCCAAACCTTTGGAAACTTCGATCAAAACCTTGATTTCACTTTCGGGCAGATCGAGCTGGGCTTGGGGTGAGAGGCGCAAAAACAAAAGATTTCGCAAGCTCTCTAAAAGATCCTGGATAAAAATGCGGGCATCAAATCCGCCATCTGAAATTCTGTCGCAAATTGACAGCACCCGATTTACATCGCGGGTTGCGAGGGCTTCGACCGTTTCGGTCAGTAAACGTCGATCGGTCAACCCCAACACATCAAGAGTTTGGGTAAGAGTAATTTCTGAATCGGCAAAGGTGATCACCTGATCAAGCAGACTTAATGAATCCCGCATCGAGCCTTCACCTTGCCGAGCGATGAGCCAAAGGGCGTCTTTGTTGGCGTTAATTTTTTCGGCCTCACAAATTTTTGCCAGTTGTTCGGTTACAAGTTGGGTGCTGATTCTTCTGAAATCAAACCGCTGACAACGAGACAAAATGGTTGCAGGAATTTTATGAACTTCGGTTGTGGCCATGATAAACAAAACATGTTCAGGCGGCTCTTCTAAAGTTTTGAGCAAAGCATTAAAGGCCGCGGTCGAAAGCATATGAACTTCGTCGATAATATAAACTTTGCGAGTGCCACTGGAGGGCATGTAGCCCACACGGTCGATCAGTTCGCGAACGCTATCGACACCGTTGTTGCTTGCACCATCGATTTCGATCACATCGAGGGCGCGGCCTAAAGCAATATCGACACACTCTTTACACACACCACAGGGAACAAAATCGGTTGAGTTGGGACAGCGAACCGCTTTTGCCAAAATGCGCGCCGAAGAAGTTTTGCCGGTTCCTCGTGGCCCTGTGAGTAAGAGCGCATGATGAAGACGATGATTTTTTAGGGCGTTCAGCAGGGTTTGTGTGACATGGTTTTGCCCCACCAATTCCGAAAAATTTTGTGGTCGCCATTTTCGTGCGATCACCTGGTAGGCCAAGAGCTCTCCTTGAGATAAATAAAAAGTGGCTAGGCGCCCCACATCACATAAGTTTCCAGCTACCGTTGCTTCCTTTCGGACCTAGCGGGATTTGCTAGCCACGTTATTGTGTGGGACCCAGCCGAGGAGCACCTTACTGAAAATATGCCGCAGAAGCTAGGGATCTTTACGCTCAAAAAAAATTCATGCAGGCTTTAAAACGGGTTACGGCATTGCGTCCGGCCCATTTAACAAAAGGAGCAAAAGTGAGCATTTCCTTCAACAGCGCAGCCGCGCGATTTCGGGTTTTAGGTGAGATTCATAATCGCACGCCAAAGCGATTTGATCCGCCACGGGATGAATCGGGCCGCCGCCTCAAAATTTCGGAATTTTTTGGTCAAAATGTTTTTGATTTACCAAAAATGGAATCGGCTCTTTCAAAACAAGTTTATGCCAAATTTGTTTCAACCATCGAGACCGGAAAAAAATTAGACTCAGATGTGGCGAGCAATGTGGCAAAGGCGGTCAAAGATTGGGCTATGGCAAAAGGTGTGACCCATTACACTCATTGGTTTCAGCCTTTGACCGGCCTCACTGCAGAAAAGCACGACGCATTTATTTGGCCCGAAGAAAATCACAAGGTGATCGAAAAATTTTCTGAATCGATGCTTGTTCAAAGTGAGCCCGATGCTTCGAGCTTTCCTTCAGGTGGAATGCGCACCACCTTTGAGGCTCGAGGATATGCGGCGTGGGACCCGACCTCGCCCATGTTTATTATGGAAGCCCCAGGAACCAAAACGCTCTGTATCCCTTCTGTTTTTATTAGCTATCACGGTCATGCGCTTGATGAAAAAACCGCACTCCTCAGATCAAGTGAAGCGTTGTCGAAGCAAGCCTGCGAGCTGCTCCATTTGGTTGGCGAAAAAAAAATTAAGCGAATCGTCCCCACCTTGGGAGTGGAGCAAGAATATTTCTTGATTGATCGCGCGTACATCAATTTGCGGCCCGATTTGCTGTTGTCAGGTCGATCTCTCCTGGGCAGTCAGCCGCCCAAGGGTCAGCAACTTGAGGATCATTATTTTGGCAGCATCCCCGCGCGGGTTCAGGGCTTTATGTCGGAGATGGAATTTGAACTTTACAAATTGGGTGTGCCGATAAAAACCCGGCATAACGAAGTGGCTCCCGGCCAGTTTGAAACAGCTCCTGTTTTTGAGCCCGCAAATGTGGCGACCGATCACAATCAAGTTTGCATGGAAGTGATTCGCAAAGTGGCTCTTCGTCATGGATTTACAGCTTTGCTTCATGAAAAACCATTTGCCGGAATTAATGGTTCAGGCAAGCACAACAATTGGTCGATGCAGGTGAGTGCCTCAGACGAGAGTATCAATGGGGATAATCTTTTAGAGCCTGGAAAAACCCCACACGAAAACATTCGATTTTTATTAATTTTGTGTTCGATTTTAAAAGGAGTGCATCAACACGCAGGTTTGCTCAGAGCCTCGATTGCATCGAGTGGAAATGATCATCGACTTGGAGCAAACGAAGCACCGCCTGCAATCATCTCGATATTTCTAGGCAATATGCTGACACGTATTTGTGATGAGATCGAAGCTGGCAAAGTGTCTTCGGCCAATGCCGAAAAAGTTGTGATCGAATTAGGTTTAAGTCATTTGCCAGATCTGATGCGCGACAATACCGATCGCAATAGAACTTCGCCCTTTGCGTTTACCGGAAACAAATTTGAGTTTCGCGCGGTGGGTTCGGGGGCAAACACTGCCTTTCCAACAACAGTTTTAAATACCGCGGTTGCCGACGGCATGATGGAGATTTCAAAACGACTTAAAAAACTCGGAATCTCTGGAAATATCAAAACCGACACACCCAAAATTTTTGATGTGATTCGTGAAATCATCAAAGAGACTAAATCAATTCGGTTTGAAGGAAACGGCTACTCTGCAGAGTGGGTCGTTGAAGCCGAGCGCCGCGGACTCAAAAATTTACGCCAGTCTCCAGAGGCCATTGCCGAATTGATTTCGGATGAAGCCCTAAAAGTTTTTACCGCGCACGGAGTGTTGACAGAGGCCGAGGTGCACTCGCGTTTCAATGTGAGACTCGAGCGGTATATCAAAAATTTGCAGATCGAAGTGGACTGCTTAAAGAGTATGGTGAACACCCAGATTATGCCGGCCTGTTTGCTCTACCACGGGACTTTGAGTCAGGGGGCAAGGGATGCAACCAAGTGTGGAATCGAGGCGCCACAGCGAGCGATACTTGAGGATTTGTCGCACCATTTGGCAACGGCCCAAAAGAAAATGATAAAATTGAATCAGGCCGCAAAAGCCGCCGAAGACATTCACGACGAATATAAAAAAGCAGATATGTATGCTCATGCGGTCTCGCAGGCGATGATGGATTTAAGGCAAGTGGTCGACGAAATGGAAGATCTAGTCATCGATGACATATGGCCCTTGCCAAAATATCGTGAGATGTTGTTTATCTCATAAACTTTTTTTGGTTGAGCACCTGTCCAATGTTTGGACAGGGGGCTGTCTCATAAGCGAGCAGAGGTTGGAACAGCGTTTGTAATGATGATGGTTATGAAGAAGCTTATATATTTCATATTGATCATGTTGCCGACGCTCAGCCTCGCCGATGTTTGCGACGATCCCGAAATTTTAAAAATTTCGGAAGGGCTCACGCTTCAATCGAGCTTATGCGCTCAAAACGTCAGTGACTCTTTGTTGGGATCAAGAAACATCCACCTTCCCCCACCGGTGCCGTATTATAGAAACGAAAAACGCACCGAAGCCAAAGCCGAAATCTTTTGTAAGGATTGTGCTGAAGCTCGCAAACACCCTGTGATGCCTGAACATATTCAAGTGCCTATGGCTGCTCCGGTTGCGGGTGCGGTTGCGGGCAATTCTGTAGCTAGCAATTCGTTTGGGCCGATTACAACTCAGACCATCACTTTCTACAATTTACCTGGCAATATCACCGCAGCAGGAAACAAATTTAGTAGGGGTGCGATGAGAGCCGCAATGCCTGCTTCAAATTCGCAAAGAATTAAGGCTGGCGCTTGGTACCGCATATATAATCAAGATGGAAAATCG
The DNA here is from genome assembly GCA_965199825.1 of Bdellovibrionales bacterium. Classification (GTDB taxonomy): domain Bacteria; phylum Bdellovibrionota; class Bdellovibrionia; order Bdellovibrionales; family UBA1609; genus CBDATP01. The sequence continues at coordinate 1,242,512 of OZ241329.1, forward strand.
GTTGATGTTTGTGTGAATGATCATTTGCCCTCACGAAATCAAGGGCTTGATTTAACACCTGGAGCATTTAGTCGAATTGCACCCCTTGGCGCCGGCAAACTTCAGTTGCGCATGCAGCGTATTGCCGAACCTCCACCCGGTGTTCCAAAACAATATGCCTGTGATTCTCGATATGCCTCTTGGCATCCAGAAAATGGATCAAGCACTCAAATCGCTGCGGCTCGATCGCGCCGATAATTTTTCGCTTGTGGTTTTGGGCGGGGCTTGGTTTTTGACTTGGAATTGGGACGGCCGGCTTTCGCTGGCCTGGTTTGTAGCGCTTACTGGTTCGAACCCAAAGAGCTGATTGAAATTAAATTTTTATAAATGACACTGCCCCATTCATTTTATCAATTTCAGGGCTGACAAATTCTTTTAATACTTGTCTTTGATTTTTCAAAAATGTTTTCCGTATAAATTAATTCCATCTAAGAATTTTTTAAAATTTCAAAGTCTTGGATGAGCTGCGTTTCAATCAACAAGGTGAGCTAGTTTTTTTTTGGGAGCTCGTCAATTCAGAAACTGAATGCAGAACTTATCTGTTTTAAAATATAAATTTCGCAAACGGTTTATCAATGCCTCTGTTACTCTAGCCCTAAGCAACTAATTCCATCCAGATCTTTAAAAATGTCGAGACTAAATCCGGAAGTGTCTAAACTTTTAATAATGACAGTGCCCCCGTTAAATAGATTTTATTGTTTCGGCAAAATTAAATCTTATCAAAATTCGGCTATCATTTTTTTTAAAATGGCGTTACCCCAATTAAAAATATTTATCTAAATTCATTAAGCCCAGTTTGAAAAATCAATTTGCCCGTCATTAAAAATGACATTGCCCTCAAAAAAATAAATTGCATGGCATAAACAAATATAGTAATGTTTCTCCTATGAAACAGCTTTCTCTATTCGAATTCAAATCTAAAACTTCTCATGGAGGAAAGATCAATTTCGGTCGGCGAAAGTGTGCCAGACCTTTAGATAAAAATCGCATCCAACACGTCGTGATGAGATCTCAACATGCAAAGGGCGAGAGGAGCTTTAGGAATTTTAAATTAAAAGTTGAGCTTGAAAATCTAATTCGCGACAAAGCTCAACGATATGGAATACGTATTGCCGAACTCAGCAACGTTGGAAATCATTTTCACATCCTAATCCGTTTTCAAAATCGGCAACTGCTCAAAACATTTTTTAAGGTCACGATGGGGCTGATCGCACGCCTTGTTACCAAAGCTCAAAAAGGCAAACCATTTGGTCGATTTTGGGATGGAATTGTATTCACCCGAATTGTTTCAAAGGGACGAGATGAAGCACGGATGCGTGATTATTTGTACGCCAACAAAATTGAGGCTGAAGAGGGTGGATATTCTCGAAATCGGTTTGAGAGCGAAACTAAAAAGTTTTGGAGGGGACGGCAAAAGACGAGACGATCACACACAATGGAATTTGGCAGCTGAGCCTAGCGTGCGCGCACTTTCTTAGAACGGATGAAATTTAAATTGATTTATTAGTTCGCCGTGAAAGGGCCCACACGAAATGAATTCACAGCCCGGCCAAATCGCAAAGCTCACCCACGCCCAACCAAACCCGAACGAAGGTAAAAAAGCCGGGCCCCACGCCCGGCGTCCAAGGACAAATTAATTTACTTTGGTTTCTTTTTTAACTTCATGCTTTTTATGCTTGGCGCTGGCGACCACTTTTTTCTCAATCGAAACTGCTTTGATCTCTTGTTTGGCTTCGGGTGATTTCACAATATCGTCGGCGGCATAGGCTGCAGTAAAAGACATCATTGCAAGAACCATAAGTGTTTTCATTTCAAGAGACTCCTTTTAAGAAAGAGCGTGATGCTCTGACACCTCTTATCCTAAATGCGCTCTATGAATCTGCGATGATGGCGCCGTGGACTTTTCTTCAAGCTTTAAGTTGAGACACTCCAGGCGAGTCGCTCAAGGGCTTCGGTTTCTTCAGCCCAGTAGGTGTAATCCTGAAATTGTGGAAAAAGCTGTGGAAACACGGGGTCTTTCCAGCGCCGAGCGATCCATGCGGCGTACGAAATAATTCGTAATGCTCTTAAAAATGGAATGAGTTCGAGTTGGTGTTTGGGAAAGTGGCGGAATTCTTCGTAGCCCTCGAGAATTTGTTCGATCTCACTTTGAGACGTTTCTTGGTCGCCCGAGAGCAACATCCAAATATCTTGGACCTCAGGGCCCATCACAAAATCATCGAAGTCGACCACTACAAGATCTTTGGGCTCATCAAGAACATCATAAAGCAAAAGATTGCCACGATGAAAATCGCCGTGGATTCTAAAAAAAGTGGTCTCGTCGAGTCTTTCGTAGAGGCCATCGAGCAAGACTTCGGCGGCTTCGAAATACCTTCGTTCAACTTCGGGGGCAACCCAGTCGCTCAACAAGTTTAAATTCTCTTCGCCGTGATTAAATTGAGATCGATACTGCGTTGGCTTGGATTGTCCCACATTGTGGAGCTGGCCAAGCAAGCGGCCAATGCGGCGAAGTTCGGTAACATCACTGAGCATGCGCCCGTGGGCCTTTGGGAAGACCGCAAACTGCAATCCATGAATATCAGCCAAAGTCGAATCGCCAAGGATGAGCGGTGGGGCAGATCGAATGCCATTATCGAACAGCTCTTGAGTAAACTGGTGCTCTTCTAGAATTTGATCTTTGCTCCAGCGATTGGGGCGATAGACCTTTACGATCAACCGCTCGCGAGTGCTCTCTAGGGAAATTTCAAAAACCCGATTCTCATAAGAGTTCAGTTGCACATACTCGCCTGTGGGGGCAAAACCGAAGTCTTCAAGTGTGTCCATTAAAAGATCAGGCGTAAGGGTTCGAAACATCCAGTCCACCATAACCGAATTTAACGGTCATCGCATTGAGATAATCAGACGGCGCGGCTTTAGAAGCATAAAGTTGCGGGTCAAGCCATTGCGTTATGTGCAAGTGGTCGCCTCTTTGAGCGCCACCCAAAATGAGATTCTAAAATTTGTAGTGAGTGCCGAAAATTTTATTCAAGAGCGGCTTCGTGTCTACGAGGAGCATGAAAAAAAATATCCGCCAAAACAATTTGTGAGTGGTGAGAGTTTTTTGTTTCAAGGGCGAATGCTTAAACTCTGCATTTCGGAGTTTGAGGGGAAGCGTCCACAAATTGTGTTTAGCCAAAAAGAACTCTTTGTTTTTTTGCCCGTGGGTGCTGGTGTGGTGGACATCAAAAAATTGGTCATCCAAAATATTAAAAAACAAGCTGCAAAACTTTTGCTTCAGCGACTGGCCATTTACACCATAAAAATTGGTTACACCCCGGAGCGAGTTTTATTTCGTGGGCAAAAAACGGTGTGGGGCACCATGCGGTCCAATGGATTAATGACCCTCAACTGGAAACTGATTTTGGCTCCATTGGAGGTGATGGATTATATTGTGATCCATGAGATCTGCCATATGCCGATCCCCTCACATTCAAAAAGTTTTTGGAAGATGGTCGAAAGTTTTGATCCCAAATTTAGAGAACACAAACAGTGGCTCATCGATCATGCGATGGAATTTAGGTATTTGGACTAGCCAATTTTTTATCCAAATATTCATCATAAGTTTCATCGCTCACCAAAAGTTGATGACGATCAAGTTCAAAAACTCGGGTGGTAATGGCTCTTAGAAAATGACGATCATGGCTGACCACCATAATGGTTCCATTAAAAGTTTTTAAGGCTTCGAGCAAAACTTCGCGAGACTGAATATCAAGGTGATTGGTGGGCTCGTCGAACACCAAAAAATTAACCGGCTTTGCCAAAATTGTGGCGAGCACCACCCGCGATTTTTCGCCACCACTTAAGATCGAAATTTTTTTGTCGACCTCATCACCCGAAAAGCGAAAGGCACCAAGTAACGTGCGCACCATTCCAACCGAGGCATTGGGAATGCGGCTTGAGACCTCTTCGACAATGGTGAGCTTGGGATCAAGCACATCCATCGAATTTTGCGAAAAATATCCAAGCTCAATGCTTGCACCTAAGTTGAGAACGCCTTCAGTCGGATCGGTAAAGCCCGCGATCATTTTAAGAAGAGTCGATTTTCCAGCACCGTTGACTCCGACCACCGCCACTCGATCAAGCCGCTTGACGAGGGCTGTTGCTCCTTGAAACACCAACTTTTCATTTTCATCGGTGGACCAAACTTTTTTGAGGTTTTCAAATTTGACCACCTCATCACCCCCGCGTGGGGGCTCGGGCCAAACAAATTGCATCGTTTTTTCTTCAGTAGGAATTTCGATGCGATCAATTTTTTCTAATTTTTTAACACGCGATTGAACCTGTGCTGCGTGCGAGGCGCGGGCGGCAAAGCGCGAGATAAATTCTTCTTCTTTCGCAAGCATATCGTCTTGTCGTTTTGCCGCCGAAATCAATTGCTCGCGCCGCACCTGGCGCTCGCGCACGTAGTAATCATAATTGCCAGAGTAAACCGTAATCGTGCCATGACTGAGCTCAACAATTTTGTTGACCAAACGATTCATAAATTCGCGATCATGACTCGTCATCAGGAGCGCGCCCTTGTAAGCCCGAATCCAAGTCTCAAGCCAAAGGATCGATTCAAGATCGAGATGGTTTGTGGGCTCATCCATCAAAAGGACATCAGGGTTAAGCGCCAAAATTTTTGCCAGAGCAATTCGCATTTTCCAACCGCCACTAAAACTTTCGGTGGGGCGGTGATAATCGTCGGGACCAATTCCTAATCCAGTGAGGATCTCGGCCACACGCGATTCAAGATCATAACCGCCCAGTCGCTCAAACTCTTCTTGAAGTTCTCCGTATTGATCAATGGCCTTAGTCATCTCTATTTCAGAAAGTTCGGTCGCCAGCTTTTGTTCGACATCGCGAAGTCGGGTTGAAACTTCGGCAATACGACCAGCTGCCGACTTGACCTCTTCAAAAGCACTTCGGCCCCTAAGGTCTTCGATATTTTGGGCAAAGTAACCCACCGTGATGCGATCGGGTTTGGTGACTTGACCTTCATCAACGGTTTGCTCGCCAGTAATCAATCGAAAGATCGTGGTTTTACCCGCGCCATTTGGACCAACCAGCCCAATTTTTTCGCCCGTGTTGATCTGAAACGACCCGTTTTTAAAAAGCAGTTTGTTGCCGTAGTGTTTGCTAATGTTGGAGAGATGAATCATGTGAGCTTTTATCTCGAAAAGTGGGTGTGGGTGCAATCTTATTTTAATATAAATAAAATATGTTTTTGTAGTTGGGGGTGGGCTGGCAACTTTGTTTCAGCAGTCGACTCTCCAAAATTTGGTATTGGTGTTTTCAGCGGGCACGATCAGTATTTCACCTCAACCTTAGTGCATCTGCCTTTCCATTTGATGGTGGGCACGATGATGTCCTGAGCAAAGCAAAGTCAGATTTTCAATAGCATCTGTGCCACCTTCCGATTTTGGAATCAAATGATGAATGTCGAGATGTCGCTGCTGTGAACAACGTTGACCATCGTCATTGATATGTGTGCATTGGCTCTGGTGATTGTGATGAACTTTGCGCTTTTTAATAGTGGATAGATTTTCAGTTTTTGAAGGCGGGCACGATTTCTTGAGTGGATCTATTTTTTGTAAAAGCGTTTTGACCGCCGAGACACAAACGTCATTGATTGTTGCGGATCGACCCAACTTTTGACTCATCAAATCTTTTGCTCTTTCGAGCTCGTTAAATTCATCTCCGCTGACTGAATATGAAACTTGCACCCTCACTGTTACACCTGCTTTACAATATCGTGCCCGCTCAGGAATTGCTTTTTCGGGTTGAGCTTTTGCAATCGCTTTTTCGAGGTTTCGTTTTGTACCCTGTGCGATGGGTAACCACTCTGCTGCATTTTCTGGGGTCTAAACACTACATACTCGATTGCCTTTTGAAATCGATATTTCGCCCGAAGCGATTTGGGTTTTCAACTCAGGAACTTCGATGAATTTTTTTGCCAGTTTATTGAAAATGCTCGCAAGTTCTTCAGAAAGTTTGAGGTGTTTGGTTGAATACTCGAATAGTGAGCGGCAGCCAAATTGGGAGTAGGTTTTGTTTCGCCATACAATTTCTAAAGCACTAAGTAATTCGATTTCTGTTTTACGGTGATTGGCAGCGGCTGACACTGCCTGGGAATGTATTTTAGAATGGTCCATAAACTTCTCCTGTTTAAATGAAAGTTATATCACGGGTTTTTCAATTCATTTTTTTATAGGGAATCAACCTGCTTTTAATTTCGTTAGTTTGAGGGGTTTTTTTGTTATGGCGCGAGTCGGTGAAGCCGGCGCAGCTTTAAAAATGTCCAATTCAATGCTGGGCAAACAAGTGCTGCTCTTGACGATGCAAAAAGGTGTCAACAATTTTTTGGCAAAAAATTAACTCGTATTGTACCATCGCTCACCTTTGAGTTCGCGGGCACGACAAATCTCTTCCGAAATAATTAACCTAAACCAGTCATAACACCGCCGGAGGTTTCGCGAAATGCAAGCGGGCACGACAATTCACGCCTACTTCACGAACCCCCGCCCAATCCCGTCACCCCCCTCTGCCAAAAATAGGCCCACAACTTGTAAATCCTATCTTAAATCGCAAATGAGGCGGCCCTGGCTTTGCTCAATAGACTAGTGGGTAACTAAATTTCATTGAGGGGTAGATAATGAAAGCATTCCGTTTCGGCGGGGCTTTAATAGCTTCGGTAGTATTTGTAGCATGTTCGAGCGGCGGGAGCGGCGGATCTAAGCCACCACCCATTCGCGACGGCGCATTTCAATGTCCAGTTGGCGAAGACTGTACTCGACGCCCACAGCGACCACTGGCTCAGCCAACTGCACCCGTTCGTCAAGAGACGGTGCAACCCGCTCAGGTCACACAGATCACAACAGGATCTCCAGAAACCACAGCGGTAACCACCTCCACATTAAGTGAGAGCGGAATCAGCGGCACACCCAATGGTGGCTATCATTCTGAGCCCATCGTTAACATTCCTCAGGTTGATCAATCTCGCGGTTTGCAAGCCCAAGTGCCACTCCCACGAAACGAAACTGGGGCGGCGACTGAAGGTCGAGTGTTTACCGACACCATCGATGATCCGGCTCTTTATTTTTTACGTGTGATGGCAAATAATGTTCCTAAAGACATTCTTGAAGCGAGCCATAAATTTGCCGAAGGTATTGAAGCGGTAGAAGTTTCGCTTGATGCAAACGGAAGCGACACTGCGATTATCTCATTTCGAGACGGAGATCGTGACGTCGTTGTGCGATTGGTTGGACCAACGCATCCAGAAAAACGCAACAACGTGACCTTTTTGGTGGCTGAGCTTTCGCAGCAAGAACAGGCCGCATCGACCGGAGCACCTTATGACGGAAAAATTTCGGCAACCGCAACTTGTATTGATGCAGGCAATAGCTGTCAGCACCAAATTTTGACCATTCGTGAATTGAAGCGAGGTCCAAAAGGCTTAGAGCCATGTAAGATTGCTTATGTGATTGCACGATCTTTTGATGCGCATATTCGCTTAGCAGCCATCGATACGGTTCGACCAGAAAGTCAGCCCAATGCCAATTACGCCAAGGTCATGACTTATTTGAATAACACTGTGAAATGTTCGAACGCTCGCCGAGGCGAAGGCCCATGGACATTATGTAAACCACCCGCATCCTCAACCATTGGTTTGGCTTCATGGAGCGTTGCATTTGGTGCATCCGCATTTGATCTGACTCTTGAAGAAGACGCGGGCACAAATCAACCCATCGTTGATGTCACTCGTCTTTCGGGATTGTTAACATCTCCTGGAGGCAACGTTGAATCGGGTCCAAGTACTCGTCGATTGAGAGTTGAAGGTGGCCAGAAAAATATTAATTACGGCAACGATCGCACTCTTTATCAACTTAAAGAACGCACCGGAAAATATGTTTCGGCAATTCAGTTTGCACAGTTGACCAAAAATAATGGACGCGGTCGGCTGAGCATCAATCTCAACTTTGGTTACAATGCCTCAGCTGAATTTGATGTGTTTCCTCTCGCATTCCCAACAATGACAATGGAGCAACTCAAAAACTTGGTGCAGCCCGATCAAGCGCAGGCCCCAGCCGCAGCGCCTGCTCCAGCTCACCAGTCTGCAAATCAGTGTGAGAGATTTTTTAGCGATCCAAAAAAATATGTTCGGGCTCAGGGCAATTGTTGCGATGATCTTGAGCATCTTTCTAAAGCACGGGTGAACATCTGCACCCAAGGTTCATGATTAAATAAATCAGAGATTGTCACATGCGGACTTTGCATGTGACGATCCTCAAATGGAAATCGAAACACCTCATCTGCGAACAAAGCCCCAACTTTCCGCCTACACAGATTTTCGCAAATACTTAAAAGATTTTTTTGATCACAAAGTCTATGAGACCCGCAAAGATCGCAGGCCCTATAACTATTCGCAGTTTTCGGTTGCTGCCGAAATCAAATCTCCCGCTTACTTAAAAATGATTATCGAAAATCAACGCAATCTTTCACCCGTGATGGCCCAAAAATTTGGGTATGCACTTGGGCTTCAAAAAGAAGATATTCAAGAATTTATTTTGCTCGTGAACTACGGCCAGGCAATTGATCCGCTTGAGCGCAATCGTCATTTAAAAAAATTAAGTGAATTTCGTGTGCGCTCCCAACTCAAAAAAGGTGAGCTTGAATCTGACGTGTGGGACAAAGTGCCCTCGTGGATCACATGGGTTTTGTATGCCATGGCCGATCAAAAAAATGTTAAATTTGAGGCCGAAAATCTAAAGCAGTTGATCAAAAATAAACCCCCGTTTGATGAGATCAAAAAAAGTCTTGAACGATTGCTGTCATCCGGCGAGTTGCAGCCCAACGAACTCAATGGCGAAATGGTAAAAACACGCGAACTGATGGCGGGGGTTGAAAAAGTGCCCACAGCTCTTGTGCGTAAACTCCAAGCCGAATTGATTTACTTGGGATTAGATTCGCTCTTTCAAGATTCGCCAACTGATCGCGAATTTGGAGCATTAACTTTTGCGCTCACCGAAGAAGAATTTGAATCCTTAAAATTTGAGCTGCGACATTTGCGTAAGCGCTTAAATAAAGATTTTGCGGTTAGTCGAAAAGCGGTCAAAGGAGATCGAGTTTTTCAACTCAACATTCAGTTATTTCCGGTGACGTATAAGGCGAGATAAAAAACCCGTTAAGCCTTAGCGATGAACGTGAGGAACTGGCTGGTTCCGTACTTTCTTCGAGGGGGGGGGGGAAAGTGCCCATCGCTAAGACCTAACAAGTAACAACAAACGTACTACAGCAATGGGAATAACAGAGTTTTTGACTTCGTCGCAATCGAATATTTCACGACAATAAGGTTTGAGATAAAATTTCTAACCCGTCGAATTGTTGATCATTTTGTCTCTAATTGGCACTTAACGCCGTTGGAGTTCGACAGCTAAATTAAAACGTGCTCTAACGAATTCGACCATGAAGCGAAACCCAGTTCTCATTATTTTTTTTACCGTATTTTTAGATTTGGTTGGATTTGGAATGATCATTCCACTCAACCCTTATCTTGCGCGTGAGTTTGGTGCGGGCCCCTTTGAAGTGGGCCTCTTGATGGCGGTTTACTCACTGATGCAATTTGTTTGTTCGCCGTTTTGGGGAAAGCTCTCCGACCGCATTGGACGCAGACCTGTCATCTTGGTTTCACTTTTAGGTGTGGGACTGGCTCATTTGGCATTTTCGTTTTCGCAAACCTACACCCTTTTATTTTGCGCGCGGTTGCTCGCCGGGGGATTTGGTGGAAATATTTCGACCGCGATGGCTTACATCGCCGACGTCACTCCACAAAATGAACGATCCAAAGGAATGGGATTGATTGGTGCGGCGTTTGGATTGGGATTTTTGGTTGGACCTTTTCTTGGTGGAGTGATGTCGATTGTTGGTTCAAACCTTGGATCACAACCTCCGCTTGGCCCGAGCTTTCCGGCCTTGGTCGCCGCGGTTTTGTGTTTTTTAAATGTGGGCTTTGCCTATAAGTTTTTAGGTGAGAGCTTAAAAACTCGGGTGCTTAAAAAGCGTGAGCCCAGATTTTTGTTTTTGATCACCTATTTGACCAAACCCGTGATTGGTCAATTTATGATTATTTATTTTTGTGCCTCTTTAGCAATGGCGCATATGGAAGCCTCACTGTTTTTGTTTATGCAAGATCAGTTTGGTTGGAATCTGATGCGTGCAAGCTTTGGATTTGCCTATGTCGGAATCGTGATGGTTTTTACTCAAGGCTATTTGATTCGTAAACTCTTACCGATTTACGGCGAGCGAGTGCTCTTGGTATGGGGCTTAAGCTTTTCGATGGTTGGGTTTTTGGGAATTGCCCTCGCTCCAAGTATTTTGTTGATGGCTGTTGCGGTAACCTTTTTAGGTTTAGGTAATGGCTTGGCCAATCCATCACTTTCAGGCTCGATCAGTTTATTAACTAACGAAGAGGATCAGGGCAAAGTCTTGGGTCTGAACCAAAGTCTCTCGGCTTTGGGACGAGTGATTGGGCCCGCAACCGGCGGCTTGGTTTATCAAGGTGTTTCAAGACAAGCCCCGTTTTTGGCGGCGGCCGCATTAATGTTGGTTGGTTTTGGTTTGGCCTTTCGAGTGGCAAAGGAAATTCCTGATGTTCAAAGACGACATCCTCACCCTCAATCTTGATCAGCTCGATAATTTATTTGAGCAGCGCGTGCCTTTTTTATTTATTGATACTTTAGGTCAGCACAAAAAAGCGCATCATATGGCCGAAAATGAAATCGCAAATTTTATCAAACAAAACAATCCAGCAGCGCATTTGCCAATTGTTCTTGCCGGAATCAGTTCGCCCAAGGTGATTCAAAAATTAATTAAACTCACCTCACACACTCACTTTTACATTTTGGAAACTGACACCTCCGACGACATCGGTTAGGGTTTTGGGCATGGATCAAATCTCAGACCGATATTCGCCAAAAGATGTAGAAGCCCGAGTGTATGCATGGTGGGAAGACAAAGGCTTTTTTGAAGCCGAAGACGTCTCGACCAAACCTCCCTATTGCATCATTCTTCCTCCCCCCAACGTGACTGGGGCCTTGCACATTGGTCATGCTCTTGATCACACCTTGCAGGATGTTTTGATTCGCTGGAAGCGCATGTCGGGGTTTAATACTTTGTGGATTCCGGGGAGTGATCATGCAGGGATTGCAACCCAATCGGTGGTTGAGCGTGAGCTTAAAAAAACGGGACTTAAGCGCAAAGAAATGGGACGTGAAAAATTTGTAGCTGCCGTTTGGGATTGGAAAACCACCTATGGCAATCGCATTTATGAACAGATGCGGAGCCTTGGCGATTCCTGCGCGTGGAAGCGCGCGGTGTTCACTCTTGATGATGGAGTTTCAAAAGCGGTTCGACATGTTTTTGTTTCGCTCTACAATAAAGGTTTAATTTATAAGGGCACAAAGCTGATCAATTGGTCGGTGGGATTAGAAAGTGCAATTTCAGATCTGGAAGTGGAGCATCGCGAAGTCAAAGGTTCGATCTATCATGTGCGCTACTCACCAGAAATTATTGTGGCGACCACCAGACCCGAAACATTGCTCGGTGATACCGCAGTGGCGGTTCATCCAGAAGATGAACGTTACAAAAAATTTATTGGTCAAAAAGTAAAAGTGCCGCTGACAGATCGTTGGATTCCGATCATTGCCGATGAGACGGTGGATCGTGAATTTGGATCAGGAGCGGTTAAAATTACTCCGGCTCATGACTTTAACGATTATCAAATGGGTCAAAGGCACAAATTGCCGATGATCAATATTCTAAATAAAGATGGCAGCCTCAATGCGGAAGCAGGGGCTTATCAAGGATTAAAAAATCCTGAAGCTCGTAAAAAAATTCTTGAAGATCTCGAAGCCCAAGAAATTTTGGTTAAGGTCGAACCTCATGCTCATTCGGTGGGTCACTGCCAACGCACAGGCACCGTGGTTGAGCCGTTTTTGAGTGAACAATGGTTTGTCAAAATGGACCAGATTTCGATTCCGGCTCGGCGTGTGGTTGAGAGTGGAACTATTCGATTTGAGCCTGAGTCGTGGACCAAAACTTATTTGCATTGGCTCAGTATTATTCAAGATTGGTGTATCTCGCGGCAATTGTGGTGGGGGCACCGCATTCCGGCTTGGTATTGCCAAAAATGTGAAAACATTGTTGTGGCCGAGAACACTCCAAGTGTTTGTCCAAAATGTCAGAGCAAAGATTTAAAACAAGAAGAAGATGTTTTGGACACTTGGTTTTCGTCAGCACTCTGGCCATTTTCGACTATGGGTTGGCCCGAAGATACCGAAACCCAAAAAACTTTTTATCCAACCGATGTTTTGGTCACCGGCCACGACATTATATTTTTCTGGGTTGCGCGGATGATCACCATGGGTCTTGAGTTCAAACGAGATGTGCCATTTCGCACGGTGTATGTTCATGGCTTGATTCGTGATTCTCAAGGTCGAAAAATGTCGAAGTCGCTCAATAATTCGGTAGATCCTGTTCAGCTGATCGAAGAGTTTGGTGCCGATTCTTTGCGATTCACTTTACTTTCTCAAGTGGCTTCGGGACGCGATCTTAAATTTTCTTCGTCACGTCTTGAAGGCTATCGTAATTTTATAAATAAAATTTGGAATGCCACCCGTTTTTCTTTAAACGCTCTTAAAGATTTTTATGTTCCGAGCGAAGGTGTAAAAGCTTTGCCGCTTAAAAAAGATTTAAGCACGGCAGACCAGTGGTTGATTTCAAAACTTAGCGGTTGTGAAAAAGCGGTGGACGAAGCCTTGCATGCATTAAGATTTTCTGATGCAGCAAATGCGGTATACAGTTTTGTTTGGCACGACTTCTGTGACTGGTATCTCGAATTTAGTAAACCGGTTGTGTATGGTGAGCCGAGCGATTCACGAACCGCAACTCAGCTTGTGCTCACACAAACTCTCAACCGCATTATGAGACTGCTCCATCCCTTTGTTCCATTTGTAACAGAAGAGTTGTTTCAAAAATTACCCATCCGAAGTGCCGCATTGATTGTTGAGACATTTCCTACCATTCGCAATGATAAGGAGTGGTTGTCGTTAGGATCGGCGGAAGCGTTGATCGAAATGGATGTGGTCAAAGAGGTGATCACCGCAATACGAAATATCCGTGGTGAAAATCGTATTAAGCCTTCTGTTAAAATTGCGACCCGACTGGTGCCTCAGAGTGAGTTGGCTGAGAAAATTTTGACTGCAAACAAAACTGCTATGATCACGTTGGCAAAACTCGAATCGTGCGAAATTGTGCAACAAACTTCGATGCAAAAATGTGCGGTCACTCCGGTTCGTTTGGGTGACATCGGGGTCGATGTGGTGATTCCGCTTGAAGGTCTTGTCGACATCAATGAGGAAATTGCGAGACTTAAAAAAGCGATCGAAAAAACTCAGGCCGAAAGTGTGGGTCTTGAGCGCCGATTGAGTGATAAAAAGTTTTTGGCCAATGCTCCAGAAGAGATTGTGCTTGAAGGGCGCGAGCAGCTTCAGACGTTTAAGAGTAAACTTGATAGTTTAGAACAAAGTTTAATGCGGTTACGCTAACAAATTCATAAAAACTATGGCCCAATTATATTGGGGGCCACGCTTATGTTATTTCGTTTGTCGTCAGCTGCACTTTGTCTTGTGGCATGCACGCAAGGGACTTCACCAAGCGAGCAAAGATCGATGAGCGCTCAAGAGCGTGTGATGTTTGATCAAGTCACAAACTTATTTACCAAAAATATTGCTGCAGGCGATTCTTTTCGAGTGGAAGATTTGCCATTTAAAGCAGTACTTAAAGACTGCGACGTTGATTTTCAAACCCCACAAAAAAAAGGTGTTGGAGCCGAGTCGGGTTATTTTTATCTGATTGTTGGCTCAAGCCGCTGCCCTTTGCGTTTTGAAAATCGGGTGAGTGTGATCCATGCTCAGCCTGAAGGCCGAGTGAGCTTTCGTACTGCGCTGACCATTGTCGACAGCGAAAAGGCGGGTGAGCTTAAATCCTATGAGGCTGAGGGTGTTTTGGCACTGATCGATTTTGATCGGGGTTACAGGGTGAGCGGCACACTCCAAGGTGTGATTTATCAAGAGCCCAAAATCAAATTTGAAATTGTGATCGATGGAGATGTGACCTCAGGCTATGTGTCGCTTGATCGAGAAATCCAAATTTCATTTCCGAGTTTTACATACACGTCAAAGAGTTTAAACCTCCTAAACTTCAATTTGTCGAAGCCCAATTAATTAGATATGACTCTCAACAGAGGTAAATACTCATTGAGATCTGATAAAAAAAATATTTTGAATGGAACCATAAAGCGACATCCCGATGGCTTTGGTTTTTTTATTTCCGAAACTCCCGATCAACCCGACGTCTATGTGCCAAAAAATGCAATGACCGGCGTGATGACCAACGATCGTGTAACGGTCGAAGTTTATCCCGAACCTGGCGGCAAAAGATTTCGTGGTGAGGTCAAAGAAATTTTAAAACGGGCATTTACAAAAGTGACTGGCGTTTATACGTCGCGCTCCCAAAGTACCGGAATTGTTTATGACAAAAGTTTAAGTTGGGGCGAGGATCTTTTTGTCGACAACAACACCAAACTTAAAGTTCAAACAGGCGATTGGATTTCTGCAGAGATTGATCGCTATCCGGGCGATCCCAAAGGGTTTGCGGGTCATCTGACCTCGGTGATCGGAAGTGGACAAGATCCCTTAACCGACTCACTTCGCATATTACATTCAAGTCACATTCCTTTTGAGTTTAGTCAAAAAACTTTGAATGAAGCCCAAAAAATTCCGGCCGATGTTTCGGCCAAGGATATGAAAGGCCGAAAAGACCTTCAAGATTTGCACCTGATCACCATCGATGGCCAAACTGCCAAAGATTTTGATGATGCGGTTTGTGTGCAAAAAGAAAGTGGCGGGTACCGACTCTGGGTCGCGATCGCCGATGTGAGCCACTATGTGAAGCCCGCAACCGCAATCGATGAGGATGCTTACCTGAGAGGGACGAGCACTTATTTTCCAAACTTTGTAGCCCCCATGTTGCCCGAAAAATTGAGCAATCATTTGTGCTCCTTGATGCCCCAAGTTCCACGACTTTCTTTTGTGGCCGAAATGAAGATCAACACCAATGGTGAACTTCAGGATTCAAAATTTTATGAGGCGGTCATCAATAGTCATGCGCGGGTGACGTATGGTGAGGCCCAAGAAATTATTGATGGCTCTCGAATCAAAAAATTAGATCATGTGTCCAAAGATATTTTGATGGCCTCAGAGCTTGCAAAAATTTTGATGGCGCGACGGTTTCGTGATGGATCGTTGGATCTTGAAATCCCTGAGACGATTATCGAAGTGGACGAAGGCGGAACGCCTGTTGATATTTTGAAAGCGGCACGACTCTTTTCGCACCGTTTGATTGAAGAGTTGATGTTGATGGCCAATATCGCAGTGGCCAAAGAATTTAGTAAGCACAAAGTGCCCGCACTTTATCGGATTCATGATCGACCTAAAGAAGACGACATCAAATCGCTCCAAAAATTTATGGGCAGCTTTGGGTTAAAAGCCAATTTTAGCGGTGGGCTATTACAAAAAAAATTAACTAGCGCGCTTCAAGAGATGCAAGGGCATCCGAAGGCTCAAGTTTTACAAATCATGACGTTGCGATCAATGGCGCAGGCCAAATATTCACCCAACAATGTTGGCCATTTTGGTTTGGGATTTTCGGATTATGCTCATTTTACCTCGCCCATTCGTCGCTATCCTGACTTGATCGTTCATCGCCAGCTAAAAGCTGTGTTGCGAATTCCTGGCTATCCTCTTGAGCCCTTAGAGCAACTTGTGACTGATGGGACCATGCTTTCGGCATGCGAACAGCGATCGGTCAAAGCCGAGCGCCTGATTCAATCGATCAAAAAAGCTCGATTTATGAAAGGCTTTTTGGGTCAAGAGTTTGAGGGAATTATTAGTTCAGTTACAAAATTTGGGGTGTTTGTTCTTTTAAGACAGTACGATGTGGATGGTCTGGTTCATGTCGATGATTTGTTTCAAGAGCCGTTTGAATTTGATCAACCCAATTTGCGGCTTGTGGCTAAACGATCGGGCCTTTCCTACTGCATCGGTGATGAGATCAAAGTACAAGTAGCTGCAGTCGATATCGATAACGGACAAATTGATTTTTCATACGGGGAGCAAAAGAATCGAACGAAACCACGAGCGCGTAAAGTACAAGCGCAGAAGCCCTCTAAAGGACGCCGCACGACTGAAGACAATCGTGGCGGTGTTCGCAAAGCACGGGTTTCAAAATCTCGTCGAAAGGGCAAAGCTCGGCCGATTTCTCGTTGAGAAATTATTTTCTCCCGAGGCCGACGAGCTTTCTGCACCCGAACGACTCAGAATTTGTTTTGAACAACTCGGGCCAACATTTGTAAAGCTTGGTCAGGTTTTGGCCACAAGGCCTGATCTTATTCCAAAATCTTTTTGCAATGAATTTAAAAAACTTCATGACCAAGTTCCTGCGGCGCCCTTTTCGGTCATTGAACAAACTCTGCGCGATCATTTTGATTGCGATCTTAAAACTATTTTTGATTCGATTGATGAAGTGCCCATCGGTGCCGCAAGTATCGCCCAAGTTTATAAAGCCGTATTAAAAAATGGCGAGCATGTGGTGGTCAAAGTTCAGCGTGCCGGAATCGAAGAGGTGGTTGCCGAAGATTTAAGTGTTTTGTTTCGCTTGAGTGAATTGATGGAAAAATATTTACCCGAAACCCGCAATTACAGTCCTATCCGCATTGTTGAGGAGTTTCGGCGACACATCGAATTTGAAACAAACTTTGTTGTCGAGGCCAATAACATCCGTCGCTTTGCCGAAAATTTTGCCGAGGAACCCAATATTCATATTCCAAAAATTTATTCGGAATTTACGGGCCGTCGGGTTTTGGTGATGGAAGAGGTTTTAGGTATTCCGTTGAGCCACAAGAATGCATTGGCTCAAGAGGGGATCGATGCCGAGGTTGTGCTCAGGCGTGGTCTGCATGCCTATTTAAAAATGGTGTTTCGCGATGGACTGTTTCATGGCGATTTGCATGCGGGAAATTTATTTATCATGCCTAACAACAAAATTGGTTTAATCGATTTTGGTGTGGTGGGCCGCTTAAAAGCATCAACCCAAAGTGCCATCGCTGTTTTATTGATGGCGCTTTATGATGAAGATTACGAATATTTCGCCACGACCTATATGGACCTTGCGCCTTTTAGCGAAAAAGTGGACGTGGATGCATTTGCGCGCGACCTTCAGGATTATATCGCTCCCTACTTTGGAATGACACTGTCGCAAGTGAACGTCGGCCGGCTATTGATGGAGTCCACAACTGTTGCGGCTCGGCATG
Source organism: Bdellovibrionales bacterium (assembly GCA_965199825.1). GTDB lineage: Bacteria > Bdellovibrionota > Bdellovibrionia > Bdellovibrionales > UBA1609 > CBDATP01. The sequence goes on from OZ241329.1 coordinate 1,259,997, forward strand.
GATTAAAACTTCCGCCGGAGCTTTTGCTGTTTTTTAAATCGATCACCACCATTGAGGGCATGGCGCGCATCCTCATGACCGATTTTGATTTTTTGGCCACCAGTATGGAATTTGCGCGCGAGATTGTGCTCGAAAAAGCCCAACCTCAACAATGGGTCAATGATCTCACATTGATTTCGCGTGATCTCAAACTTTTGGCGTGGCCCTTGCCCCGTCAACTGCGCCAACTGTTTCGCAGGTGGAGCCAGCCCGAACATGCAATTCGAATCGAATGGGTGGCTCAAGAAGAACTTCGGCGCAGCTTGATTACCGCATCACAAAAAATATTTTTGGCTTTGATCGTCGCAGCACTTTTGATTTCATCATCAATTATGGCAAGCCAGGCCGTACCGTGGGAATATGTGATCGCAGGTTTTGTGATTTCGCTGCTACTGGCTTTGTTTGGTTATTTTCGCGGGTAGTGGTTTTTTTGAACTCTCGGGGCAGCTTAGTGCAAGGTGCTGCCATAAAGAATTGATAAAATTTGAATCGATCGTTCGGTCGAACTTTGCGAGCTGTTGAGCAAGCGGCGAAGTCTTAGGATCAATTGTTGTTTCGCACGAGAACTTGCTTCATAAACCGTAGGCCCGTGACCCTCAGTCTCGACTGGCGTGCTATCGTGTGTACTTAAACTACAGTGAAAATTACCCTCAGGCGAGCGTTGAACCACGATGGTGATCGGGCCACATCCCGGAGCTTCTTGCTGAATCTCTGTCACATGGTTATAAATAATTGCGCGCTCGTCTTGACTTAGGTCGTATTTTTTTTGCTGTTCCAAAACTCACTCCATTGCTGGTGTTTTGAAAGTTGCAAGCTAAGGGCCAAGCTCGAATTTTTTAGAAAGATGCGGGCTTCCTTTTATTCCAAATCTTAGGGGCCAGAGCGCGGCGTCGCCCGCATAATCAACACCAATCCGAACCCCAGTTTCGAATTCAAAATCGAATGGGTCTTCAATGATAAAGAGCTGATCGGACTCACACAGATCAAGTCCATTTTGTGGCCGCGCAATTTGCAACGCTTGGCAGAGTTTGCCAGGGCCAGAACACAAATGAATCAAATCGGTTTTTTTGCGATTGATGCGCATCTGATTTAATCCCTCTAGGGGTTCCAGTGCGCGAATCAACACCGCCTCGGGTTCGTCGAATTGGGTGACCACATTAAAGCAGTAATACATTCCGTAAATATGAAACACGTAAGCAGTCCCACCAGGCTGATACATTGTGGCGGTGCGATTGGTTTGTCGTTTGCCAAAGGAATGAGCTGCGGGATCTTCAATTCCTAAGTAGGCTTCGGTTTCGCAAATACGACCGGCAAGAGTGATGGTCTTACTAAAGCGATGAACAAGAATTTTTCCGAGCAAATCTTGTGCGACTGTTATCGTATCTTGTTGATAAAAACTTCGTTTTAATTTTAGAGATTGCCTTAAGAGTTGCATCACGTCTTATTTATCGTTTTAACAGCCGACCTACAAGAAAGGCTTCCCATGGTTGACGGCGCACTTATCCCATCTTGGCAAAATCAGCTCGCAGATGAACTCCAAAAACCTTATATGCAAGAGCTCAAAACTTTCTTAAAAAATCAGGTTGAGCAAAAAAAAACAATCTATCCGCGAGCCAAAAATTATTTTGCAGCTCTCAATAGCACACCGTTTGAAAAGGTGCGGGTGGTGATCTTAGGCCAAGATCCCTATCATGGGCCACGGCAAGCCCATGGCTTGTCGTTTTCGGTTGAACCCGGGGTCGACATTCCACCGTCACTTCAAAATATTTATAAAGAACTGCATATGGATGTTGGATTTAAAATGGTCAACCATGGCCATCTCATGAGTTGGGCTCAGCAAGGGGTGCTGTTACTCAACTCGGTTTTGTCGGTTGAGGCGGGCAAAGCGGCCTCTCATCAAGGAAAAGGCTGGGAGCATTTTACCGATAAAATTATTCAGTGCGTGAACGATGGTTTGGAGCATGTGGTGTTTATGTTGTGGGGCAGTCATGCACAAAAAAAAGGGGCCCAGGTCGACCGCAAAAAACATTTGGTATTGACCGCGCCGCATCCCTCGCCACTATCGGCCTATCGTGGATTTTTGGGCAGCAAGCATTTTTCTAAAGCCAATGATTACCTGATCAAAAATGGACGAACACCTATTGACTGGCAACTTCCTGATAGCTGTACAATCGAACACGATGCATCAGTCTAGAGTTGAATACCTCAATACTTTGCCCTCGGCAGATCATATTGCCAAAAGTTTAGGATTTAACCCCGAGACCGTGCTTTTGATTTACGATCGGCGACTTAAAAAAAAATTGTCCAAGTGGCTTAAACTTTTTCCCTATCGGTATGCGGTCAAAGCGGGCGAAGACTTAAAGTCGCTCAACGATTTTCCAAAACATGTTAAAAAAATAATCGATCTTTTAAAAAATTCAGCACCAAGAAAAAAAACATGTTTTGTAGGAATTGGTGGAGGATCAGTCGGAGACTTCACAGGCTTTTTGGCAAGTGTTTATAAGCGTGGAGTTTTTTTGATTCATATCCCTTCGACTTATCTTGCCGCCATCGATTCGGCTCATGGTGGTAAGACCGCCCTCAATATTAAAAGGTATAAAAATCAGATCGGCACTTTTTATTCGGCTCACACTGTATTTATTGTTCAATCGCTGCTCGAAGGGTTACCAAAAAAACAGACGCGATCGGCAATGGGCGAGCTATGTAAAATGGCACTCATTGATGGAGACAAATTTTTTTCGCAACTCTCGAGCGAGAAAAATCAAGATCGCATTTGGGATTATTTGCCCTTGGCGATTGAGGCCAAAAATAAGATTGTCGAACAGGATCCTTTTGAAGCTAAAGGAATCAGAGAAATTTTAAACCTTGGCCACACCTTGGGCCACTGTTTAGAAATGCAATTGCAGCTTTCGCATGGTGAAGCTGTTGGATATGGAACTCGATTTGCTTTAGAGTGGAGTCACCACTGCGGCTATTTGGATTTAGAAGATCTTGCATTGTCTTTGGAGCTTTTAAAAAAACATTTAAATCTGCCGCAAAAACAAAATATATTTACTAAAAGTAATTTAAGAAAATTGGTTGTTCAAGATAAAAAGCTGATCGACAAAGATCATATTCAATTTGTATTTCTCGAAAAAATCGGCAAGCCCTTTGTAAAAGCGGTCAGTCTGGATTCTTTTTTGACCGAATGCGAACGACAAAATTGGATCAAGGGATGAGAGAGTTTTTCTTTGTTGGCCGTGTGCCTTGCTCAAAGTCGCTACTCAATCGAGCTCTAATTTTACAAAGTTATGAGCCCAAGCTTGTGATCAAGGGCGACTCTGAGGCCGAAGATGTTATCAAGATGAAGGAGGGTCTAAAGGCTCTGCTTTCAGATCAGCCGGTGGACTGCGGGAGTGCAGGCACGGTTTTGAGATTTTTGGCATTAAGAGCCGCAAGGGTTAAAGGTCAACATCTGCTCAAAGGAACACCCAGATTATTTTCGCGTCCAATGGATGAACTGGTCGGGTTACTTTCGCAATTGGGGTCTGAGGTCAACATTTTTGAAGACCACATGATCATCAAGTCCCAAGGCTTTTTTGTGATGGGCGATATGATCAATGTGCGAAGCGAGAGATCCAGCCAGTTTTTGTCGAGCCTGTTACTCAACTGCTGGGATTTGGATTTTGATATGTTTGTCAACATGGGCTCGCAAATCGCATCAAAGGCTTATTTTGAAATGACTTATCAGATGTGCGAAAAGGCGGGACTAAAACCTTTTCGAAAACAAAATGAATTGATGCTGGCAAAAAATCAAAAAATAATTCCACAAGAGTTGGTGATTGAATCGGATTTGAGTTCGGCTTTTGCTTTGTGCGCGTGTGCGGCGGTGGGTGGCAGTGCCACTCTTATTGATTTTCCAAGCTTAAGTCTTCAGCCGGATCGCCTTTTTGTGATGGTTTTAAAAATGATGGGTGTGGGTGTTGAGTCCCACGGCAATCAGCTTAAAATTACCAAAGCCGACACGCTTGTTGGAGTCGATGTGAATCTTTACGATGCGCCGGATCTCTTTCCGGTTTTGGCATCGCTTTGTGCTTTAGCCGAAGGGTCGTCGCGTCTTTTTGGAGCGCCTCAACTCAATTTTAAAGAATCCAACCGGATTCAAAAAACCGCAGAGCTGCTTCGACCTTTAAGACCTTCGCTTGAGGTTCAGCACGACGGTATTTATTTTCCACAAGAAAAACTTCAAAAATTAACTCAACAAATTGAGTTTAACCCGGATCAAGATCACCGCATGGCCATGGCCGCGGGTGTATTAATCCAAGCCGGCTATCCGGTCCATATCACCGAGCCTTCGGTGGTTATAAAAAGCTTTCCACAATTTTGGTCGTTTTTAACATGATCACGGTTTTGATCGGCCATCGAGGTGTTGGCAAAACCAGTTTTTTAAAACGAATTCAAAATGCGTTCGATCAACAGGTTGAGACCGTCGACCTCGACTTGCTGATCAAAGAGCACTTTGATGAGATTGGTGAGACTGAGTATCGCAAAAAAGAACACGCCGCATTTTTAGAAGCGATAAAAAATAGAAATAAAAAAACATTTATCGCCTTAGGTGCCGGATTCAATTTTGAAATTTCATCTGGGATCGAAATTATTTGGATCCGGCGCGAAACCGATCGATGGGGCAGGATTTTTTTGGACCGCCCCCGACTTGAACCCCAGCTTTCGCCTCTTGAGGAGTATGCGGTGCGCTTTCGTCAAAGAGATGATCGCTTTCGCAGGCTCGCCCATCGCCAGTATATTTTGCGTGAAGGATCTTTTGATGAGCTCAAAGCCGACAGAGCTTTTTTTAAAATTGACCAAGAGCCGATGAATGGATCGCTCACGGTACTGCCCTGGATGCTTCAAACTTTGGAGAATGAAAAAACCGCGCGGTATCTTGAGCTTAGGGATGATCTGCTTGATAAAAGTCAAATTTCTCAAGCTTTAACTTTAGATAAATTATTTTTGATGACTCATAAAAAGTCCCCAGATTTTGAAGAGTCTAAAGCCGTTCATGATTGGCCACTCGAAAAATTTAAAAATTCAAGCGGTGTGGTGTCGCTTCATCAGCGAAGCCATGACCTCAATAAAGATTTTAAACGTCTCGAAAATTTTGAGCGGGTGAAGTTTGCACCGATGATCGAATCCTTTGAAGAGCTTGAGCTCTGCCATCAGTGGTGGAAGCAAAAACCGGATCAACGCAGTTTTTTACCCTGCTCGGAGGATGGACGCTGGAGTTGGTACCGGGCGCTCTTTGGGCCAAAAATGGAGATTGGGTTTTTTCGTTACGATGAGGGAGCCAGTCCCGATCAACCGACCTTTGCCGAATGGTTCTATAGCAGAAATTTCGAAAATCATTTTGCCGCAGTCTTAGGCGATCCTATTGAGCATTCATGGAGCCCCTCTTATCATACCAATTTTTTTGCTGGGTTTAAAATGCCCATGGTTAAAATTAAAATCTCCAAAGCCTCTGACCTTAAAATTTTAAAGTCGATGGGACTTGTGGCGGCTGCAATCACCTCACCATTCAAAAAACTTTTTAGAGCTGAAGCCGCAAACACTGTGTGCTGGGATTTTGTCGAACACAAATGGCAGTGGACCAATACAGACAAAGAGGGACTCAAAGTCGCTCTCGAAACATTTCAGGAAATCAAAAATTGGGCGGTTTGGGGCGGCGGCGGATTGATCGAAACATTTAAAGACCAATTGCCCGAGGCCCAATACTATGGGGCCCGCAATGGACAATTAAAAAGCGGAAAACAAAAAGAGTTTGATGGATTGATTTGGGCCTGCGGTCGAGGCACTCCATTTCAATTTCCGGTTAAAAGACCTCAGCTGATCTTGGATTTGAACTACACCGAAAACTCACCCGGTTTAGAGTTTGCATTAAGAACGGGTGCAAAATATTTTTCTGGTGCCACTTTTTTTAAAGCTCAGGCGCAAGCTCAGCAAAAATTCTTTGAAGCCTATTTACAAAAACGACCAAGGATGATCACTACTCTTTAAATGTTTTTATTTCTAATTTTTCTGATCCCTGCCTTTGCCAGGCTTGATGCGCCTTTGCCCCAACAATATATTTCTGGCAAAGAGCTGTGCGAGCGATCACAAACTCAAAATGAGGATCGCGGTTTTTTTGTTGATGTCCCGATTGATTATCAAGACCTGTCAAAGGGACTCACTCCCATCTACGGATTTTTTCCTTTTGCCCCCTTTGATCCCCAAAAGCCTTCACTGATTTATTTTTCGGGTGGACCTGGATATTCAGGGCATCATCTTTCGCTCGAGGATCATCCCGGAAGTTTATTTAGTGAATATAATGTTTTGCTTTTTGATCAACGTGGAACAGGGTGTTCTCGGCCTGCGACCTCTGAACTTTATAAATCTTTTGATTTTTATAGTTCTGTTGCCACAGCCCGCGATGCTGAAGCTCTACGGCAGCACTTAAATATTTCAAAGTGGTCGGTGGTGGGACGCTCCTATGGAGCGGTGCCCGCATTTATATCGGCGTCGTTGTTTCAAACAAAAAGTGTTTCGCTCACCCTTTTTGCCGCATTAATGGATAAAAACAAACAGCATCAAACGATTGAAAAATATGATGAGTGGCTCCTACAGCATTCAGAGGTTCAAAAGGCTTTCAATGCCGCCACCTATTTACCTGGATATGATGAAATCCAAATTGAAGAATTTAAAGAAAATATTTTCCAGCGATTTTATGACCATATCAAAACACATGGAACGATTGGGCTCGAAGTCTTTTCACAAAAGATGATTGAGCAAATTCAATATGCAATTGCACCACAAATTTTAAGATCGCAAATCACCCATATCGAAGATTTATTTTCCAAGTCTGATCCAAATGTCTTTTATATTTTAAAATCAAAAGAAAATTTGTTGGGCGATATGCAACCGTTCGGTATGAAGCAATCTCTTTACGAACACTATCCGGTTGAAATTCCGACTACCTTTTTTCAAGGTCTTCATGACCCGAGAACTCCGGCGTCTCGTGTTTTAAGATATTTAAAAAATCATCGTCAGGTCCAAGTTTATTTGTTCGATGAGGCCGGGCATATGGTGGTGAACCCTCAAGTCGAAGGTCAATCAAATTTATTTACAGCACCTTCGTGGGTTTTGGAACAAGCCCTTCGTGGTGAAATCAGCAAATACCCCTGCCAAAAGTTTTTAGAAAAAGGCACCAAGCGCTTACTTTTGTCGCGACCATAGGCCTGTCTAAGAGATCCGCAGAAGTCGTACCAATCAGGTTTTCAGGCTCTAAGCCCGAAAACTTTGAATGGCATTCTTACTCCTGTTCTTTAGTCTTAGTTTCGCAACCGAAGTCTCTCACTGTACTCAAGGCAAAATTGACGGTGAATACCTCGTTCGCTACCAAGAGACTTTAAGTCAATTTCGTACATTCACTTTGAATGTGATCTTAAAACCTGATCGTGTTTTGTATCGACCAAAAAATCTCAAAGTCGATGTGATCAGCGATCCATTTTTTTCGGCACAGGCAGTCAGGCGAGTTGAACCCACCATTTCGGTTTTTTCAAATCGTTCTGAGGCCGACATGCAAATTTTTTTAAACCGCGGCGATGTGCTCTCTGTAGAAGAAAATTGTTTAGTTCATTCTTCATCACAAGCCATCACCAATGATCCACTAGTGGGCAAGCAATGGTATCTCAATAGCATTCAAGCACCAAAAGCTTGGAGCAAAACAAATGGCAGTCATGATGTAACCGTTGCGGTGATCGACACCGGTGTAGATATTGATCACGAAGACCTGATTGAAAATCGTTGGATCAATGAGGCCGAACTCAATGGCCGCCCCGGAGTTGATGACGATGCCAATGGCTATATTGATGATGTCTATGGTTATAATTTTAACGGCAAAAATCCAGATCCTCGTCCCGGAAATTTGAGCGATGATGAGCATGGAACACATGTGGCCGGAATTATCGCCGCTCGCGGAAATAATGCCCAAGGCATTGCAGGCATCGCATGGCACCTCAATATTATGCCGTTGCGAGTTTTTGCAAGCGGCGGCGATGCAGCAGTTTCTGATATGGTCTCAGCCGTTTTTTATGCGGTCGATAACGGAGCTCGAGTGATTAACTCAAGCGTTGGAGCTCTTGCTCCTGCAACAGAAGCCGAAAAGCAAGCCTACACCTATGCTCTAAACCACGGAGTGATTCCATTTGTGGCAGCCGGAAATAATGGATTGGATGCGATGGCCTCTTCACCCGCATCGATCACTGGCGTATTTGTGGTGGGCAGTACCGATGGATCAAGCGACCTTGCAAACTTTAGCAATTATGGCAGCAAAGTAAATATGCTTGCTCCGGGTACCGCAATTTATTCTACAGTGCTTAATAACCAATATGATTATTTGAGCGGAACCAGCATGTCGACACCGATTGTGGCGGGAGCTGCAGCGCTGATGCTTTCGGTGAATAATTCGCTTAAAGGTTCAGACATTCAAAAATTACTTATGAGTTCCGCCTCCACAATTAAAGTTCACCAAAGAACTGGTGTTGGCTCGTACAAATTCCTTAATGTGGCGGGTGCAGTACAGTTGGCACAAAAATCGGTATCATCAAAGGTAATGTCGTTTGATTCTGAAGCGGGGCAAAGTACTTTGTCCTCGGAATCGCCTCAGTCGCCTTCGACGGGATGCGGAAGAGTTTCTGGGGACTCTTCAAATTCTGTGTTGAGCGTGATGATATTGATGATTCCACTTGTGATGCTGATTCAACGGCGCAGGCGGGCTCGTTTTGTTTGACGTGGTGTCGTGCCCGCAGGTTTGAGCGGCGGGGAATGGTTTCCGAAGTGCATTTCAGTTTGTCGTGCCCGCTGGGCTAGGGGAGCAGGAGGATGCTTTTCGAACTTCACTTGAGTGTGTCTTGCCCGCTGTTGTAAGCGGTGGGGGAATGGTTTTCGAAGTTCGTGTTAGTTTGTCGTCCCCGTCGTTTTTTTGAATGTGGCGTTCGAAGGATCAATCGCAGCTCTGGGCAGTTTATCGTGCCCGCATTTTTTTGGGCAGCTTGAGAATGGCTTCCGAAATTTATGTTAGTGTGCCGTGCCCGCAGGTTTGAGCGGCGAGGACATTGTTTCCGAAGTTCATTTTAGTTTGTCGTGCCCGCAGGGCTATGGGAGCGGGAGGATGCTTTTCGAACTTCGCTTGAGTATGTCGTGCCCGCTGTTTCAACCCGCAACTCAAGGTGACGCCGTAAAGCTGAGTCGCAGCTCTAGGCAGTTTATAGTGCCCGCAATTTTTAAATAAAAATAAATAATCAAAATTTGTTGACACGTTTTTTACTGTTATCTTTGGGCCTGAGTTGAGTTTGCGAGTTGCGACGCTTTTGTTTTTCTGTCTTACTCAAATAAAATGCTTTAGTGGGCCTAATAGTCGTAGAAATTAAGACGTTAGAAAACCTCCGCCCATAGACCAAAATCTTATTTCTCAAAACCCATGATAAGATCTTCTTTTAAACAGGAGATAGTTATGGATCATTTGGTTGTTCACTCTCAAGCTGTCAAAGCGGCTCAAGCTCATCGTAAATCTGAAATGGATTTGCTCAATGCTTTAGAAATTGTTTGGAAAAATAAAACTTTTTATAAGTTTGGATGTAATTCATTGTTTGAATACTCAACTCAGCAATTAAAACTTTCTGAAGAGATGGCCAGCATCGTCAATAAAATTGCCAAAAAATTTACTGAACTGCCTGAATTAAAACTAGGCATGGAGTCGGGTGATATCTCACTCTCAAAAGTCAATCGCATCGCTTCTGTTGTCACTCCAGACAATGTTCAACACTGGATAGATTTAGCCAAAGGCACAAAACGCAATCTAGAAAAAGAAATCGCAAAAGTTCAGCCAGAAAAAGCAATTCCCGAGCGGGCACGATATCAAAAAGCTGGGGACACTTTGAGGGTTCAGATTTCTTTTTCGGTCACGCAAGAAGAATACGCGGTTTTTGAACGCACCAGAGATCTGTTGAGCCAAAAATTAAAACGTCCCGCGAGTATTGGCCAAACACATGTTGCCGCCATTTATGAACTCAACCAAAAATTAGATCCACTTAAAAAACCGATCCGAGAAAAAGCAACGGGCACCACAAAATTGACACTTAATTTAAAAAGAAAATTGCACCACAAATACGACAGTCAGTGCACGCATGTTGATTCAAAAGGACAGCGCTGTACCCAGAGGCGGCATCTTGATATTCATCATATTGTTCCTCAGTCACACGGTGGAACTCATACCGAAGATAATCTCACCCTGCTGTGTTCGGGGCACCATCGTGCCCACCATCGAAATATGTGACCCCTTCACAATCATTTTTTACAGAGGTGAGATCAACACCTTGCAAAGATCTTTCAGGCCGCTCAGAATTAAAGCACAAAGCGAGGTCTCATGTCAGCCAACCAATTTGGAAACTTATTTTGTTTAACAACGTTTGGTGAAAGCCATGGGCCGGCGATGGGTGCGCTCATCGATGGGTGCCCTGCGGGTGTCGAATTTGATCAACAACTGCTCTTAACTCAACTCGCACGGCGAAGGCCTGGCCAAAGTGCGGTGGTCAGCTCACGTCAAGAGGAAGACCTTCCCGAAATTTTAAGTGGGGTCTTTCAAGGAAAAACTTTGGGCACTCCCATACTCATCGTGGTTAAAAATAAAGATCAGCGCTCGGAAGATTATCAATCGCTTAAAGATCGGATAGGCCATGCCGATGATGTGTGGCGAGAGAAATTTGCACACGTTGACCCGCGCGGGGGAGGACGCAGCTCGGGGCGCGAGACTCTCTCAAGAGTGTTAGGTGGTGCGGTGGCCGAGATGTTTTTAAAAAGCCTGCACCCCGATTTAAAAATTGTGGTGGCGGTTGAGCAAATTGGTAAAAACAAATCCACAATTCCTCAAGACCTCACGCGGGAACGAGTGGATCAATCTTTAGTTCGCATGCCCGACCTTCAAGTTTCAGATCAAGTCATAAAAATTTTAGAGCAAGCCAAGATCGATGGCGAAAGTTATGGCGGGGTAGCTCTATTGCGAATTACCGGAATGCCGAAGTCCTTAGGCCAGCCGGTGTTTCATAAACTCAAAAGTGATTTGGCCTCGGCGTTGATGGGAGTCGGTGCGACTTGTGGTGTGGAGTTTGGATCGGCGGACGTCAGCCTTAAAGGAACAGAATTTCATAAACAAAATCTATATGGTGGAGTGCGTGGTGGGATTTCGACGGGTGAGCTTTTAGAAGTTCGGGTGAAGTTTAAGCCCACGTCGAGTATTTTGGATGTAGCAAAAAAAGGCAGGCATGATCCTTGTATCGTACCTAGAGCGTGCAGTGTGATCGAAGGTATGGCGGCTCTTGTTTTGGCGGATCATGTTCTGTGGCAGCGGCTTGATCAGTTGACCATTCCGCGATAAACAAAACTTGCTCCGCACATCAAAGTTTGAAACTCAACTTTTGAAAACTGACCTGTTTGTTTCATCAATTCAACAAATTCTGTTTTGGCCGGAAATGTTCCAGAGGATTTATTTAAATATTCATAAGCCCACTTTTGGCCGGTGACTACAGCACCAATACGAGGGACGATTTTTTCGAAATAAAATCGCATCAAAGGTCTTAACATATTTTTTTGGTCATCGCCGGTTTCTAAAATCATAACGGTGCCACCTTTTTTTGTGACTCGGGCCATCTCGGATAAGGCCTTTACCGGATCTGAAACATTGCGAATGCCGTAGGCGATACTTGTGACATTAAACGAATTATCTTTAAAAGGCAGATTCATCGCATCGGCCACTTCAAAATCCACTTTTAAGTTTTTTTTGAATGCCTTTTTTGGTGCAAGCTCGAGCATCTCTTTACAAAAATCGGTTCCCACAACGTGAGAGGTGGCTCCTAAATATTTTTTGAATTCGATTGCGAGATCTCCCGTTCCGGTTGCGCAGTCTAACACCGAATCGCCAGGCTGAGCCCGACTCCAACGTACAACTTTTTTGCGCCATTTTCTGGCCATCCCAAAAGTCATCACATCATTGGCGCGGTCATAGCGTTGCGAGATGCTGGCAAATAAATTTTTTATTTTTTGTGGATCTTTTTGGGCGTTGGTCATTTGCGGGCCTCCAAAATTTTTGGCAATCGCATCATCAATTCTTCGAACTGTTGATAGTTGAGGGCTTGGTCTTTATCAGACAATGCTTTTTCGGGTTCGGGATGAACCTCAATCATCACCCCATCGGCCCCCACCGCGGCTGCGGCCAAAGCTAAAGGTGCAACAAGATGGGCAATGCCGGTCCCATGTGAGGGATCAACAATCACCGGCAGCTCCGACATTGTTTTCAAAAGAGCGACCGCATTGAGATCAAGAGTGTTTCGGGTTGCGGTTTCAAAAGTACGAATGCCGCGCTCACAAAAAATCACCTGGTCATTGCCACCTTTTAAAATATATTCGGAGGCCGAAACCCATTCATGAACGTAAGCCGAAAATCCACGCTTTAAAACCACCGGCGTGCGACCAAGCCCAAGTTCTTTGAGTAATTCGTAATTGTACATATTGCGTGAGCCCACTTGAAAACCATCAACAACCTCCGACATTTCTTCGATCTGTCTTGGGTCGGTGACTTCGGCAATCACAGGAAGTCCTGTCAGTTGTCGAACGGTGTGAACGATGGAATAGGCTTTTTGTTTTAAGCCCTGGAAATTGGATGGGCTTGTGCGCATCTTGTAGATGCCACCACGAAGTTGGGTCGCACCTTTTGATTTTACAAATTGGGCCACATCGATAAAATGCTGTTCGGATTCAATCGAGCAGGGGCCTGCAATCACCGCAAAGTGATCAGGACCAATCGTTGTATTTCCAATCTTGACCGCTCGTGTTTGGTGTTTCATGACTTCCTTTATGACTTTGCAAGAACTCTTGAAAAAACCGATCGCCTTTGTCAGAAAAAATTCGAACACTTGGGCGTTTGCTCTTCATATTGAATGTGTCAAAGGCAGACTACAGCCGCAAGATTTTTTTGTCTGTGATTTTTATCCATTCGATCTTACAATCCTACGTCCAGAACGGTCTGTTGCACTAATGCCCAACGATCTCGATGATCTGCTCGAGCATCACAAAACAAATTTTGATTTTACCGAGCCTCAAAAAGAGACTTTTTTAAACACCTTTGAATCTTTGATGGATCAATTGAAACAAAGCCAATTTCAAAAAGCGGTGCCCGTAGTCGCCGCCACAAGTTCGCATCAACCAAAAATTGTTGAGAGGCTTTCGATTTTAAAAAAACTGATCTCAGCACCAATGTCGGTTATCCCATATGGCTACTGGGCTAAAGATCAGGGTCTGATTGGGGCCACTCCAGAAATTTTATTAAAGCAAATTTCACAAACCGAATTTTTAACCATGGCGGTTGCGGGAACTCGGTTTGAAAAAGATTTGCCCTCGCTATTAGATCGTCCAAAAGATTTAAGCGAGCATCAATTTGTGATTGATGACATCACTCAATGTTTAAAGCCTTACGGTGAGGTGAGTGTTGGCGAAACCTTGGAGGTCTCAAGCGGGCAGCTCAAACATTTAAAGACCGAAATTAAACTTCGATCCCATGCGGATTTTATGACATTGTTAAAAGCACTTCATCCAACAGCGGCACTTGGAGCATTTCCGCGGGCAAAGGGTTTGAGTTGGCTCAACCAACAGCCCCGCCCATCGAAATCTTTTGGTGCTCCTTTTGGATATTGTGATGAGTGGGGATTATGCACCGCTCTGGTCGCCATCCGAAATATTGAATGGGATGTAAATAAATTAAGTTTAGGATCGGGTTGTGGAATTGTGCGCGAAAGTCAGTTTGAAAAAGAATGGGAAGAACTAAAAATGAAGCGCCAGTCGGTCCGCTCAATTTTGGGAATCGAATGAATATCACCTTTGCTCAAAAAATAATAAGCGAGCTCGCAAACTTTGGGGTCGACGAATATATTGTTTGCCCCGGTGCGCGCAATGCACCCTTTGTGGTCGCACTTCAAAAGGCGCGGGGGGTTTCGACCTTTCATCATTTTGAAGAACGCAGTGCGAGCTTTTTCGCCCTTGGCCGAATCAAGACTCACGGTCGAGCGGTTGCGGTGGTGACCACCTCTGGAACGGCTGTGGCCGAATGTTTTGCGGCGGTGATTGAGGCTTATTACTCAGGACTTCCATTGGTGATTATTTCTGCTGATCGGCCAGAACGCTATCGGGGTTCGGGTGCTCCCCAAGTGATTGAGCAAAAAAATATTTTTGGGATTTATGCCGACCCCACGATGGATTTGTCGACTTTTAAAAAATGGAAGTGGAAGCAGAACCGAACGCTTCATCTCAATATCTGTTTTGATGAGCCCTTATTGAGCGGGGAAGCCACTTTTTTTAAGCCCGAAATAAAGCATCGACCAGTTGAGCGTGTCACTTATGATAGCGAACGGCTCAATGCCTTTAAGAGCCAAAAGCCAGTAGTTATTTTAGGCGCATTGTCGCGTGCCGAAAAAGATATGGTGATTCCAGAACTTCAACGTTTGAAGTTGCCGATTTATGCCGAGGCCTTGTCACATTGTCGTGAAGCGCATCAATTGGATGGTTACATTCTTCACTCAGGTGAAAAGATTCTTTCGCGTTTGAATGCCGATGGAGTGATCCGGATTGGGAGTGTCCCCACTGCTCGGTTTTGGCGAGATCTCGAAAACTCAAAGCTCAATGTGGTTTCGTTTTCTCATTTGCCATTTAGCGGTTTATCGCGCGATCCGTTAGCTCCTTTACCACTCGAAGCCCTCAAAAATTTAAAAACCTTTAATTGGACCACAACCGAACTCCAAAAGGTGTGGGATCTTGATCACAAACAAAGTTTAAAACTCGATCAACTGCTAAAAAAATATCCACGCTCTGAAGCCTCCTTTGTGAGTCATCTGTCAGGCCGGCTCGAGACCAATGCAAAAATCTATCTCGGCAATTCACTTCCCATCAGACATTGGGATTTGGTGTCTGGATTTGAAAATCGCGATCTCGATTATCAGGCGAACCGCGGAGCGAATGGGATTGATGGTCAGCTTTCGACTTTTTTTGGATGGTGTACGAAGGAAGAGATCAATTATGGGTTGGTTGGCGATTTGACCGCACTTTATGATTTTGCATCCTTGTGGCTCACTCCCACTGAATCTCAATTTCATTTGATCATTTTAAATAATCACGGCGGCTCTATTTTTAAACCCATGTTTAAGAATGCCGCTTTCGAAAATCGCCATAAACTTAATTTTTCGAGTTGGGCTGAGCAATTTTCGCTCTCGTATAAAAAAATTGAGGATGTCGAGTCACTGGATCATTTTGCCCAAATCAATGAACTTTGTCCCGATACCATAAGCAGCGAAAAGTTTCATGAAGCTTGGGGCAAATCTTGGCTCAAAAAATAATTGGTCTTCATGGTTTTGGTGGGCGCTTTTCTGACTTTGATCAAGTTCAAAAATTTATTGCGATTGAGGGTCCAAATCTTTTTGAGCGTGGCTCACTCGATTCAACTCATGACTTTAAATCGTGGACCAAAAATTTTATAGAGCATTACGGTGAGGGGCGACCTTGGCTTTTGGGATATTCGCTCGGAGGCCGATTGGCACTCCATGTGGCCGCGCTGTATCCTCAAAAAATCGGTGGAGTGATTGCGATCAGCACTCATCCTGGTCGTTCGCCGGATCCCCAAAGATCTGAATGGGAAACGGATTGGCAAAATATTTTTTTAAACGATCCGCTCGCGTTTCAAAAATGGCAAACCCAAGAGATTTTTAAAAACACCAAATCCATAAGCATGCATGACCAAGACCGAAAGCTGTTAGCTCTGAGTTTTACAAATTGGTCTTCGCAAAAACATCTCTTTGATCCGACTGAAATCAAGAATGTCGATTGGGTTGTGGGTGAACACGATGAGATGTATCGCAAAATTCTATCCGCCTATCATCCAAAAATTATTTTTGGGGCTGGACATCGAATTCATTTGGATGCGCCCCGAGCCTTGGCGGATCATATTCAGACAATTATAAATGAAACCAGGAGAACAACATCGTGAAGACTTTTTTAGAGTTAAAAACCACCGATAATCAAAAGGTTTGGATCCGCAAAGATGCGGTTGAAGCATTAGAAGAACAACCCTCAACCGCGCGCGCTCCGGGACACATGAAGGTTTATCTTGGATCTTACAAATTTTTAATTCTTGATCACACACCCGATGAGTTGATCAAAAAAATCGAAGGGGTTTAACAGGTGAAAGAGACTTGGATTTCTCTTAAAAAATTTAGCGATATTCTTTATGAACGCACCGAAGATGGGGTTGGCAAAATCACCATCAATCGCCCCGAAGTGCGCAATGCTTTTCGCCCACAGACGGTTATCGAATTGCGTGAAGCCTTTGAACTTGCGCGCGAAGATCAAGATATCGGTGTGGTGATTTTAACCGGCCAAGGTCCCGATGCATTTTGTTCAGGTGGCGATCAAAAGGTGCGCGGTGAGGCAGGCTACATCGGAAAAGATGGCATCCCACGTTTGAATATCTTGGATGTGCAAAAACAAATTCGCCAAATTCCAAAACCGGTGATCGCGATGGTTGCGGGTTATGCCATTGGGGGTGGACATGTGCTTCATGTGGTTTGTGATCTTACCATTGCGGCAGACAATGCGCGATTTGGTCAAACCGGACCAAAAGTTGGATCCTTTGATGGCGGATTAGGATCAAGTTATCTCGCTCGAATTGTGGGACAAAAAAAAGCACGAGAGATTTGGTATCTGTGTCGTCAGTATGATGCACAACAAGCCCTCGATATGGGACTCGTCAATCATGTGGTGCCGCTCAAGGAGCTTGAAACAGAAACTTTGAAGTGGGCAAGAGAAATGCTTGAGCATTCGCCACTGGCCCTTCGCTGTTTAAAATCGGCACTCAACGCCGACTGTGATGGTCAAGTGGGGCTGCTCGATTTTGCGGGCAATGCCACTTTGCTGTACTACATGAGCGAAGAAGCCCGCGAAGGTAAAAATGCATTTGTTGAAAAACGAAAACCCAATTTTAAAAAATTTCCGCGGCTGCCATGAAGTTGTGGCTCCTTGCATTTAGGCCCAAAACTTTAACCGCAGCAGTTGTTCCGGTTGTTGTGGCGTCGGCTTTGGCCTATGCGAGCGATGTGATTTTTGAAATTTGGATTCCAATTTGTGCCATGCTCTCGGCAGTTTTTATTCAAATCGCCACAAATCTTTTTAATGATGCCATCGATTTTCACAAAGGGGCTGACACATCCGAAAGAATTGGCCCACGCCGAATCACCGCTAGCGGTGATGCTCACAGTGCGGTGGTGTTGCGAGGTGCAATTTACTGTTTGGCCATGGCACTGGGTTTTGGAATTCCATTGGTGATTCATGGTGGACTTCTTTTTGTGGGGATTGGACTTGTCAGTATGTTTTTGGCTTATGGCTATACCGGGGGTCCGTTTCCGCTGGCATATCTTGGGCTTGGCGATTTATTTGTGCTGTTGTTTTTTGGATTTATTGCGGTAGGTGGCAGTTACTATTTGCTGAGTCTCACATGGTCGATGGATTGCCTTATCGCGGGTTTTCAAATTGGCGCACTCGCAACTGTGCTCATTGCCATAAATAATTTGCGCGACAGTCACCAAGATATTTTGGTGGGCAAAAAAACAATGGCGGTGCGATTGGGCAAAACGTTTGTGCGCTACGAAATTGCAACTCTGTATACTGTCACATTTTTTTTGCAGTTGTATTGGTGGCAAAGGGGTTTTGGAGTTGCCGCAGTATTGCCCCTTTTATTTTGGCCATTGGCTTATGCGGTAACAAAAAGTATTTTTCGTAATGAGCCTTCTGCAATATATAATAAATATTTAGGCCTTTCGGCATTGGTGCATATGGGTTTTGGTTTTAGTTTTGCTCTAGGGCTTTTTTTATCATGAGTCATCAAATTCATATTTATGAGCTCGAAGCTCTTCAGGTTTTAAATGCTCAAACAAAAAGCCTAACCCGCAAGGGGGCACTCCTTTACACCGAAGGGGGATATAGCGATATTCATCCTTGGCCTGAGCTGGGCGACCCGGATTTAGAAACGGTGCTGGAACATCGCGGAAAATTGTTTACCCGCGCCGAGGAGTTGGCGCGGCTCGACGGGAGTGCTCGAGCTCAAGGAATTCAACTTGAAAGTGATGTGCTAGCGTCGCATCGTCTTGTGCGAGATTTGCAAATGCCATTGAAAGGTTTTGCCGACGATGCGATTTTTAAGCTCAAAGTTTCGGATCAGCGTGAGGCTTTGAAACTCTTTGTGATGCGGCTGAAGTCCACCCAAAAATTGCGGCTCGATTTTAATGCCAGCCTTACTCCTGATAAATTTAATTTATTTATGGAGGAGACGGGCGATTGGCTGATCCCTCAACTTGATTTTATCGAGGATCCATGTCCCTATGATCGTGAAACTTACAATCTCTATAAAGATCTGATTGCCTTTGATCGCATTGCGATTCCAGAAGATTTTGAGGCGGCGGTAAAAGTGGTCAAACCTGTGCGCGAGAATATCGAAAAACAAAAAGCATTTATCCAAAAACGGATTAAGCGCATCGTCTTTACTCACAATATGGATCACCCCTTGGGCCAGAGAACCGCGCGGGTGTGCGCCTCGCAATTTTATCAAAAATATCCTGAATTTAAAGATGTGGGTGGGCTTGAGAGTTTTGATGGCTACCATCTGCGTGAAAGTTTAATCGGCGAAGAACAAGAAACCGGATTTGGATTCGATCGCTACCTCAAAGGGCTCGAGTGGCAACCGCTATCGATTGGTTGAGCGACCAAACTCATATTGTTTATAATCCACTATTGAAAATTCAATTTAAACCTCCGGTCGATCTCAAAGGTCATATTTGGATCCGGAGCTCGGGGACAACTGGGGTTGAAAAATGGATTGCGCTCGGTAAAAAAGCTTTTTTGGCCGCAGCTAAGGCTGCGAACAGTCATGTTGAATCCACCGACAAAGATATTTGGCTCAGTGTCTTGCCTGATTTTCATGTGGGTGGACTTTCAATTTTTGCCCGCGCTTTTTTATCTGGCGCCAAAGTATTAAAGCAAGACAAGTGGGATGTGGATCAATTTCTAAAATCTTCAAAAACCGCAACCCTCACCAGTCTTGTGCCCACCCAAGTGAGCGATCTGGTGACGGCGAAGCTCAAAGCCCCCTTAAGCTTAAGGGCAATCATCGTGGGGGGTGGAAACTTATCGCAGGATCTCTACCATCGTGCACGAGAGTTGGGTTGGCCGGTGCTGCCGAGCTTTGGAATGACCGAGTGTTGCTCACAAATAGCAACTGCAACCTTGGAGACTTTGAATCACAAGGAATATCCGCCTTTGACTTTGCTTTCACATATTGAGGCACGAGCAAGCAATCAGATCTTAGAAATTAAAAGCGAGGCTTTGTGCACGGGGATCGCAATCGATAATCAATTTATTAAAACAGGGGATTGGCTGGTGACCCAAGATCGCGCTGAGGTAGATCCCCCTTTTTTGGTTCCTCTTGGGCGCAGTGATGATCAATTTAAAATCCTTGGCGAGCTGGTGGATCTACATCGTTTGCAGACCTTGATTCCTGAAGTTTACTTGTTTGTTCTGCCGCACTTAAGAAATCAAAATGAAATTGTTGGAGTAATTGAGCTTAGCCAAGATTTGTGGGAGAGCGAAAATCAAATTCTAGAATTTAATAAAAAATGTTTGCCCTTTGAGCGCATCACTTCGCTCTATCAAGTGACAAAAATTCCACTTACCCCAATGGGTAAAGTCGAGCGCGCAAGTCTTAAAGCCTTATTATAAATCAAAAAGTTTATTGATACGCTCGCTCGAAGACCAATAAATAATTTCGCGTCGAAAGACTTGTTGTACAAAGCTCTCGAAATAAGTTTTTTCTTGATCCTCTTTTAGGCTCATCTGATTAATTTTTCTTTCGATTTTAAAATTCTCCCACAATTTTTCGGGCGAAAGATGGAGCAGATGATGTGGATATTGAACCACCACAATAAATTGATCGGTGATCACATAGGCGCGGTGATCAAAGGAGCGCTGAGCTCGCTCAAGGTCCGAGAACGAGGGGAGCGATTTCCATGTTTCACCGCTCGACGAAGCTGCGATGTCAAATTTCAATTTTTTATCTTCTACATGAGAACCTATTGCAAGCTTCCAGGTTGAGTCATAAATAAACCGCACGCCGCGGTCGCGAAAGACATAAGCATTTCTTAGGGTTTGCACGCTTGGCCCTACGGGGAGAGGATAGATTCCGTTTTCTGATTGGCCCAAAAGGAGCATTCAGGTGAAAATTGCGTTCATGTTTTTGAGCAATATCATACTGCTTAAAAAGTTCCAGACCTTTTAAAAACTGCATATAGGATTTTTTACTAAATATGTTTAGCGATAATTATGGATTAAAAATTTCGATTCCCTATAAAGCCCCTTTTGAATTTGGGGCGTTACTCAATCATTACCGCAACTACAAAATTGGCGAGCTCGAAGAATTCGATGAGCATAAGATGTATCGCATCGTGAATTTTGAAAATACAGTGGGCAAGGTTGCGATCTCAGACGAACCGCAAAAAAATTCGGTTTTGGTAGAGATTGATTATCCAGAGGCACTTAAAGTTGATGAGATTCTCTCACGCGTGAAAGCGATGTTTGATCTTGAATCCGATCCGGAAATTATCGCCAAGGCCTTGTCGGTGGATGATCATTTTAAAAAAATTGTGGAGAAACATCCGGGCCTTCGAATGCCCTCGGGGTGGGATTCGTTTGAGCTTGCGATCGGGACAATTCTTGGCCAGTTGGTCAGCACCCAAAGAGCGCGCGAACTTGTGAGAGATTTGATTGAGTTGGTCGGAAGTGAAATCGTATTTGAGGGTAAATCGATCAGACTTTTCCCGACTCCAGAACAGCTTGCAAATGCTGATCTTGAAAAACTCAAAACAACTAAGATTCGTAAACGAACCTTAAAAACATTTGCCCAGCATATTGTGGACAAAACCTTGTCTTTCGATCCTGATCAGGATGCGGATCAATTTATCAAAAACGCCTTAAGCATTTCGGGTATAGGTCCCTGGACCGCAAACTATATGGCGCTAAAATGTTTGCGCCATGCCGATGCCTTTCCTGGATCAGATTTAATTTTGGCGCGTGCGCTTCAGATTCATTCAAGATCCACCATCGAAAAGATGAGCCCTTGGCAAGGATATGCCGCAATCTTATTGTGGCGCGAATACGCAGGACTTTTAAAAAAGGAGAAATCAAAATGAAAATTCAATGGGAGATGCGATCAACGATTTGCCCCCTCTTTTTAGTTGCCTCAGACCAAGGGATTCATGGGGTTCATTGGACAAAACAGCCGATTGAATTTGCCCCTGATTTAAAAGGATCTACTCGTCGCATCGAAATTTTAAAGGAGACCATCTTTCAAATCGAGCAGTATTTTTCGGGTCAAAGAAAAGTTTTTGATGTTCCACTTGTGGCCCACGGAACCGAATTTCAACTCAAAGTATGGGAAGAGCTCAAAAAAATTCCTTATGGTAAGACCTGCTCTTATTCTGATATTGCTCAAAGGGTCGAAAATAAAAAAGCGGTGCGCGCGGTGGGTGCAGCCAATGGCAAAAATCCGATCTCAATACTAGTTCCCTGTCACCGAGTGATCGGTGCAAACGGAAAGCTTACCGGATTTGCAGGTGGACTAGATATCAAATTAAAACTATTGAGAGTCGAGAAGTCTCTTCTCTAAAATTATTTAGAAAAAAAGAGAACTTGCCGCCAAAATCTTGAGTTGACCTCCGAACCAAAATTATTAAAATTTTTGAGTGATAAACTTATTACTTTTTATGGTGGGACTGCAGGTCACACGCAGTGCCCATGCTAATTTTTTGGGCAATGGCACCCAAAATTTTAATCCTATTGCCGGATCGAGCACTTATACCATGGTTCACGACCGTGACGCACAGTCTCTCAACACCCTAAGCACCTCTTTTTTTTTAAGTGAAGCCTGGAATAGCCTTCCAGATACTTTTTTAAATGGAAGTCCCGTCCATTCTAAAGACACCACGCTATCTGGTGATTTGGGTTTACGTTACGGCATTTTGAACCACGTTGATTTTGATCTCAATGTGAGTAGCCTATTTAGTCAGCAAACCAACCGTGAGTTGAGTGGGGCTCAGTTTTCTTCTAGCGGATTAAACAATCTTCGTGTTGGTGCAAAATACAATTTTTTGGATAAGGCGGAGTGGGGATTGAGTTCGGTCATTTCGCTTGATCTGAATCAAGCACGCCAAAATCCATTTGTCGGAAACAAGGCTGGCCCCATTTATAATATTGAAGGAATTGTTGATCGAAAATTAAGATCAACCGCTATTGCGTTAAATGTGGGTTACCGCGTTCGACGAGGCGAGAACATTCCAAACTCTGTCTACTCGGCTTTGTCGGATCAATATATTGCATCGCTCGGTGTACGCCAATTTTTAAGTCAACGGTGGTCTGTCTCAACCGAAATTGCAGCATCAAAATTTTCACATTCGGTTTATTCAACAAATTCGAATGAGATTCCAGCCGAACTGCTTGTGACCACACGATTCAATCAAAACCAATGGATGTGGAATATGGGTGGGGGTGCCCGAATCAGTAATGGTTTATTCACACCAGATTGGCGTTTATTTGTTGGTGTCTCATTGGATATTGGCTCTAAAAAACCAGAGCGTCACGCCCAACTCAATGCCGAAGATGTGATCCAAAACTTCGAAGTGCCCTTTGACCACATGATGAAATCACATGAATTTCGTTTGGTTAAAACCGTCGATCATGAGGGTTTTACGAGTGATAAGCCGCCTTTTGAATTAATAAGGCTTTATAAATTTGATTTTGATTTTGGTTCGACCAAACTTCGGCCGGAGTACATTGCCTTGATCGATCAGATCGGCAGTTATTTGGACTCTCCTCCACCGGTATTAAAAGTGAGGGTTGAGGGGCACACAGATTCACTCGGACTCAGAGAAAGAAACCGAATTGTGGGGCAGGGCCGAGCCGACAATTTGGTCGGATATCTCAAAGAGCGAGGTTTTTTAAAAAGCATTCCGGTTGAGGCCGTGGGATATGGTCCTGACCGGCCCATCGCCGATAATGCCACCATCAGCGGCCGCCAGCAAAATCGCAGAGTTGAAATTCGAATTTTGCGAAGTCCACAATCACAAAAAAATCTAAAGGATGATTTATGAAAAGCCTGAGCTCGCTTTTTTGGGTTTTATTTTTGATCTCGTGCTCGCCAGCCGCTTTTGATACGGTGAAACCGACCACAGACACCACTCTCTCCCCGCGAGCGCCATCACTGGTCTATAGCACGATCACTGTCACAGGACCCTCGATTGCCGATGGTATTACGCCAACTCTGGTTACGGTTAAGCTTATGGACCAAAACAACACCCCCATCGTTGGTGCACTTTTGCAAATGACCGTTTCAGGTATGCAAAATGTGGTGGTCAACTTCACCCCATCAAATCAAAATGGTCTTGCCTACGGAAAAATTTATTCCTCTTTTGCCGAAATCAAAACTGTAACGGCAATTGGACAAATTACTCTAAATAAACAATTAATATTTAATCGAGTTTCTTATACCCGCAGTGTGATTGGCATTACAAGCTCCGGAAATGTCCAACGTGCGGTCACAGGCCAAAAATTTATTACCATTATCGGAAACGCGTTTGCACCCGCACCTATCAAGGACTCAACAGGAACAAAAAGAACATTGCCGTCTATCTTAGGCGGGATCGTCGATAACTAAAAGGAGAACATCAAGTGACAACAGCAATTTTTGGTTTTGTATTTTTGATTTCAAATGCGGCTTTTGCCGCAGATCCTCCGTTGATGTTCAATTTTAGTGGAAAGCTGTTTCAATCAAACGGAGTTGATCCTGTTGAAAACGCTTCGGTCACTTTCAAAACCCAAATCTTATCGCCCGATGGGACATGTTTGCTTTTTGAACAAACCGATTTTCGCGATATGACGAGTACGGGCGGTGTGTTTTCGTTGATGGTTGGGACCGGCACGGTATCAAACGCAAGTGCTCTAAGTATTCCCCAAGTATTCGATAATTTAAGTCCAAAAACGGGCGCTGCAAACTGCAACTACACTCCCGCAAGTGGTGATTCAAGACGGATACGTTTTAGTTATAATGATGGCTCATCAACCATTTTGTTGCCCACCGATCAGTGGGTAGCGAGTGTGCCCTATGCTCTTACCGCACAATCACTTGGAGGCCTGGGCAAAGATGGCTTTATCCAAGTGTCTTCGAACATTACCCAAACAAATCTTGAATCTCTCACCCAAAATGTTTCAGCCATATTAAATGTGGCTTCGGGCACATCGACCACCTACGCAAAAAGTTCTGACTTACCGGTGACCAATGGGGTTTTAGATCTCTCTTCAAGAGGGGTTGAGGTTCCAAACGTACCGCCAGCCGCGATTTTTGCTGTAAACAAAAATTATTCAGACGCCAATATTGCCGGTAGAGCAGTCGATGTGAGCACTCTTGCAAACGGGCAAGCACTGGTTTGGAATTCGACTCTGAACAAATGGCAAGCCAACACCCTGGCGATGGGAACTGTGACCTCAATCACCGCAGGTTCTGGATTAACCGGTGGAACCATTAATGGGAGCGGCACAATCGCTTTAAATAGTGTGGGCACCGCCGGCACCTATTCAAAAGTCACTACGGACTCATCGGGACGAGTGGTGAGTGGAAGTAGCTTACAGCAAAGCGATATGACGACAGCACTTGGTTACACCCCTCTAAACAAAGCAGGAGACACTTTGTCTGGTGACTTAAATCTTGCGGGTCATAATCTTATAAACACAGGTTATTTAACTCTCGGAAGCGGAAAATATTTAAGTTTGGGAAGTTTTGATACCACCACAGAAGGAGCCTTGATCACCTCAACTCTTTCACCCGGTGGAATGACCTATGCCGGCGTGGAATGGTTTAACACTGCCACAAAAACAATAAAATATTGGGACGGGACACAGCCTCAGATTTTGACTTCAAGTGTGAGCGGAGGGGCACTTCAAAGTTTTAATGGTCAAACCGCCGCGACACAAACAATCGGATTTGGGTCGACGGGTCTTTTGCCGAATGTGACATCACTCAATGGTGTGCATACTTTTAATTTTCCGATGGCTTCGGGTGCAGGAATTACCGCCGGGCTAATTTCAAATTCGGATTACGCCATCTTCTCATCAAAGCAAGCAAGCCTCGGATACACACCGATTGACCGCAGCGGTAGCAACTCGATGGCGGCCAATCTAAATATGTCGCCCGATAATGGAACAACCACATTTAAGATCACCAATCTTAGGGATCCCACTGCAGCTCAAGATGCCGCAACAAAAAATTATGCCGATCAAACTGTCGCCGGAAATAAATCGTCCATCGGTATTTTAAATAATTCAACGGACATAAACAAAATCGCTCAGTGGACAGGTACGACCACAGGTTGGATGATGACCATTCCAACAAATGGAACCGTCACCAATGTGACAGCGTCAGCTCCCTTATCTGTCAATACGTCATCAACGACCCCACAGCTCTTTTTGCAGGCGGCCGCTATGTCAGGACAATCGTTAAGTTGGAATGGATCGGCATGGGTCAGTGGTTTTGCAAATACCAGTCAGTTGCGATCGGCTACCGGAACAAATCAATTTCCGACCAACTGTACCGCCTCCCAAACCCTTGTGTACTCCTCGGTGTCGGACACATTTCAGTGCACAAATATCACGGTGGCTGCAGCCACCGGAATTGCAACTCCTGGCACCTATCGCTCGGTGGTTGTGGATACAACCGGCCGCGTGACCAGTGGAACAAATCCGACAACACTTGCTGGCTACGGCATTACCGATGTGGTTCCGGTATTAACAGGTGTAGATTCCGCAAAACCCACAGCGTCGATCAACGGCCGAATATATGTAGCAGCTGATAGTAAAATTATTTATTTAGACAATGGCAGTCTATGGATCCCGGTGGCCTCTAACGGGAGTGTTGGCTCATCATTCTCGAGTCTTACAGGCGACGTTTCAGCCAGCGGGACGGGTGCAGCGAGTGCCGTGGTCAACAGCGTCGGAGGATCCACCGCACTCAACGTTCATTCCGCAGAAGTTTTGGCCAATGCCTCTACAAACTCAAACACCGCAAGCACTATTGTGAAGAGAGATGGCAGCGGCAACTTTGCGGCGAACAGTTTAAATTTAAGTTCGGTGGTTTTAAAAGACAGCTCCACAAATTCACTAACTCTGCAATCGCCTACGACTTATTCCACCTACGCACTTACGTTTCCAGCCGCAGCCCCAAGCAGCAACAATCAGATTTTGAGTTCAACAACAGCTGGCGTTTTATCGTGGACTTCGCCTTACGCGGACACCAATGCTCGCGCGGCGATTTCGGCGAGTTCCCCTTTGAGTTACAATTCAACAACCGGTGCACTTTCGATTTCGACTCTTTCAAGTTTGACCGGAGATGTAACCGCAAGCGGGACGGGTGCAGTAAGTTCAGTCGTCAATAGTGTTGGAGGCTCCACCGCATCGAATCTTCATGCGGCAGAGGTGTTGGCCAATGCCTCCACCAATACAAACACCGCAAGCACCATTGTGAAGAGAGACGGCAGCGGAAATTTTGCGGCGAACAATATAAATTTAAGTTCGGTGGTTTTGAAAGACAGCTCAACAAATTCGCTAACTTTGCAATCGCCTACGACTTATTCTAGTTATGCACTTACGTTTCCAGCGGCGGCACCGAGTAGCAACAATCAGATTTTAAGTTCCACAACGGCTGGAGTTTTATCTTGGACTTCGCCTTACGCGGACAGCAATGCTCGCGCGGCGATCTCAGCCAGTGCGCCATTGAGTTACAATTCGACAACCGGTGCAGTTTCGATTTCAAATTTACCTGTTGCAAACGGCGGAACCAACTCAACCGCAGCACTAAATAATAATAGTTTAATGATCTCAAGTGGAGGTGCTATCGTCGAGGCTTCGGCTTTAACTCACGGACAAATATTAATTGGATCTACAGGTGCTGCACCCACCGCTGCGACTCTGACTGCAGGAAGTGGAATTGCGATCACAAATGCGGCAGGTTCGATCACTATTGCTGCGAATGCGGCATTGGGCTCGGCGAGCGGGGATCTCTCAGGAACATTTCCCTCGCCGACGGTTGCAAAAATCCAAGGGGTGGCAGTGAGTTCAACCAGTCCAACCAGTGGGCGATTTATGGAATACAACGGAACAAATTGGATCGACAAATCGGTGAACATTACCGATCTTAAGAGCTCGATTGCAGGAAATTTGTTTAGCTCGCCCAATTGCTCGGCTGCACAAACTTTATCGTGGAGTGCGATCAGTGATCAATTTAGTTGCGTCACGATTGCGATCACCGACAGCAATGTGACCTTTGGAACAAAAGCGGCAAATACAATTTTGGCTGCACCCAGTGGCAGCAGCGGAACGCCCACCTTTCGCGCACTCGCGGCCACAGATTTACCGAGCGGGGTTGTGACTGCCGGGACCTACAATACGGTCAGCGTGGATACTTACGGCCGTGTGACAGCGGGCACCAATCCGACCACTCTCTCAGGACATGGAATTACGGATGCGGTACAAAATGCGGGAGGCATACCATCGCTCACATCTGGACTGGATGCCGCAAAAGGAAGTGCCACAACAGCTGGTCGCCTTTACGTTGCCACCGACACATTAAAAATATATCGCGACACCGGTTCCAGTTGGACGGTGGTGTCTTCGGCAAATGGGAGTGGTGGAACCTTAACCTCGCTCACTGCAGGCGCAGGCTTGACTGGTGGAACTGTCACCGCAACTGGCACACTCGCGGTTGACTCCGGAACAACGGCCAACAAAATTGTTGTCCTTGATGCCAATGCCAAACTTCCCGCGGTGGATGGCAGTCAACTTACCAATCTTCCTCAACCCACTATGGCCACCTACACTAATGTCTATTCCACCGATGCAACCTCAACTTGGACAGTCCCCGCAGGGGTCACACGCGTTTATGTTCAAGTTTGGGGAGCAGGCGGCGGCGGGGGCGGCGGAAACGCCCTTGGTATGGGCGGCAGCGGCGGTGGAGGCGGCGGATATGGCGCAGCTTTTCTCACTGTTACACCCGGAGCCGCAATGGCCGCGACTGTGGGTACCGCCGGAACCGGAGCTGCCGCGGCAGCGGCAGGTGGGGCTGGGGGCAGCTCGATTTTCTCAACAATCACTGCGACGGGAGGCGCCGGAGAGATCGGCTCTGGTCAGGCCCCAATCGCGGGCGGAACTTCAAGCGCAACCATAAATGTGGCGGGTGGACGTGGATCTTCGGGGGCATCGGGTTCTTCTGGTGGCACGGGCGGAGCTGCGGGTGGTGGTGGCGGCTCCGGCGGTGGTGGATCTTCTTCGAACACGATTGCCGGCGGTGCGGGTTCGACACCTGGTGGTGGCGGCGGCGGGGGCGGAGGAGCTGCCAGCGGCGCTGGCGGATCGGGACGGGTCACAATCTGGTATTAATCCTCGATCGAAAAGCAATAGCCCTTTTTGATTACCGCCTTTAGATACTGAGCGGATGGCCCAATTTTTTTACGTAACGTAGAAATATGGGCATCCACTGTGTGATCCGATACATGAACCGCACTGCCCCAAACTTGACCGACAAGGTCTTGTCGACTCAGAGTCACCCCTTGGTTTTGGAGAAAGTGCATCATCAATTTAAATTCGGTGGGTGTCAGATTCAAATCTTCGCGATCACCCGAAGAAGGACTTCTAAATATTTTTTGCAATTTCAGATCAATTCCAAAATTCGCCTTTTCAAAAAAAGTCTCCATCGCGGGCGACGATCGCTTCAGTTTTGATGCCACACGCGCCTTAAACTCTCGCGGCTCAAGAGGCTTTGTGATGTAGTCATCAGCACCCAGCGCAAAACCTTGCACCCGCTGCTCCACCTCGGACAATGCGGTCAAAAAGATGATCGGAGTGTTGGCCCAACGCGAACTCTCGCGCAGCTTTTGGCAAAACTCAAAACCATTTCCATCGGGCAATTCAACATCCAAAATAAATAGATCAACATTCAAGGTCTCAAGTTTAGCCATGGCCTCTTTGATGGTACCCGCGATGGTGAGTTCGCAAAGAGATGAGATTGTGGACTGGACTAATTTTGCGGTGAGAGCATTGTCTTCGACACAGAGGACAGTGGGCATGGGGGCTCCTTTGTTAATATATTTGTCTAAAGCAGACGGAGCAGCAACTGTTTTTGGGGAGGGCGAAACCAAGACGAGACTAATAGTCTACAAACTGGCCCCTTTGACTGTGTTTATAAACATAGAAATTTTTTATTACAAAATCTTAAACAGAGTGACCGATCAGTTTACGAAATTTTCGATGACACTTGTGAGGCTGAATCAGAAATTCATTATGGTAGAGCACATAAATTGCCAGATGATTACGCAGCTCTTCGATCTTTTTAGTCGTGCACCACGTTCGTCTCGACATTCGTTTGAGATTATCACGAATCATTGCACAGGTATGGTTGAGCGTATGGAGTGGATCAAAGCCGCCGCGCTTAAGTTCGCCTTGTCCAACGATACAGCCCCTTCGTCCTTTGAATTGCTGATATTTATGGTCTTTAAAATATTTTTTGATGTCGGGTGGGTAATGAGGGTTTTGGTCGGACATAAAAGTGCAGTCATCGGACACTATCGACTTTAATTTTGTAAACAAAACCTTTCGTCCATCAGGTCGCTCATCTTTGCGCCGTCCGTATTTGAACCGCGCTTTTTTAGCGAGAAGTCCGCGGGCCGGCATCGGACTGCATTCGAAAGAAAGGATGCGTCGACTACGGTTTTCTACGGCTAAAGTAATCGAAACAGGTTTGAACTTAGTATGTTCAAATGTTTCCATATCATCAAATTGGACATCACGAACTTTTGGGAGAACCAAATTTTGTTTATTTGTTATTTCAAACGCAAGGCCTGCCAGAAATCGAAATTTCCGGATCACGGTTTTTCGGTTGGTTTCGAGTACGATTGCGGTTCGCCTTTTTGAAAAGCCGCCACAAAGTTTATGATAAATCTGAATATTGAGATGACGTTTTTTTTGACGATAACAAATGTCTTGAGTTGCATGCGAAAAACTTTTTTTGCAAACCAGACAACGGTAACGCTGAATCTTTTTTTGATCACATTTGCGGATAAAGAAGCCGGATTTGCGAATGGCCATCCGGTCTTTTCCGAACTCTTTGTTGCAAGCGCAAACTGGAATTGATCTCTTCATCGTGAGGGATCAAGAGAGCAATTCGCTGGCCAGCACAATCAAGTGGGCCAGTTAGGAGAGGACCCCCGCGCTTTTTTTGGTTTTGTGTTTTTGGGTCTTCGCCCGCAAACTCACAAACTTCTTCAGCATCCCATGATTCTTTTCACCACTTGCCGCCTTGCGAATCAATGGCAACAGATCGCGTTCTTCTTCTTTTAAATGATGCTCAACAATTTCTGAAAGCACATTCGCGCTCGCCGACCATTTGAGAGCGTTTTTTTGTTTTTCGATTCGTCCCATCAGATCCTCGGCCAAGCTGTGTTCGACATACCCTTCGCTCACTTTGATATGCATTTCTTTGCCAACAAGTTTCATTGAGGGAGTGTAAACCGCTTGCTCTTCGGCAATGGTGTGGGACTTCAAAAGATCCGAAAAGCTTTTATAAGCAGCGCGACGCTTTGCCATCGGCTGATCTGTGTCTTTTAAAGTATCCAAGTAGTTTCGCAGGGCTTGGTGGTCCATCTTGATTGCATCGACAATATCCTTTGGGGTCGACGAAAAAAGGGAGACGAGTTGGTGAGAGAATTCCTCTATGTATTTTCCGACCGATGATTTCATTTTAGAACTCCAAATTGTGATAAATCGTTCGCATAAAAGGAAAATATAGTCGTTAAATCCGAATAAAGGTAGTTATTGTGCTTAACCTTTTTGATAGGAGCTATATGAAAAACCAAAATTATCCAAAAACAGAGCACGTGACGTCAGATTCCCATCGTCATTTGCTATGCTGGAAGTCGACCTTAGCTGGTCTACTGATTACGATCATGGGATTTATGATGTTAACCGCATTGGGCGGAGTGGTTGCGGGTTTCACCGCTGAAGGCTTAATCACCAACGAAAGCGGCGGCGGCTCGGCTCTCGCAAGTGGTGCAGGCCTCTGGCTTGGACTTTCGGCAGTGATCGCTTTATTTTGCGGCAGTTACTTTGCTTTGCGCATCTCGCGATTTGTGACCGCAAAAGTTGGAGCGGCTCATGGATTTGTGATTGCCTCACTCTTTTTTATTTTGATGTTTGTCAAAATTGGCTCGTTTATGGGCGGAGCAATGAGCAACTTTGCAAAAGTGGCTCAAGGTGCGGGCGACCAGGCTTCGAGTCTTTCTTCAAGCCCAATGGTCCAAGACACTTTTAATAAAGTGATTGGCAATGCGAATCTAAAATCGGATCCAAAAGAAGTGGCGCAAGGCCTGACCAATCGTCTTCTTCAAGGCGATGTTGAGTCGGCAAAAAATTACTTGGCTTATCAAACCGGAATGAATGCTTCAGAAGTGGATGCAAAGATTGCTCAACTGAAGAGTGATTTTGAAGCTGCGGCAAAACGTGTTGGTGAAAAAACCGCTCGTGGGGTTGCTGATGCTTCGCTCAGTCTTTTTGTTGTATTTTTGGCAGGCTTAATCGGCGCAGTTGTTGGTGGTCGCGTAGGCGCTCATTCCAATAACGACCGTCCTTTTGCCACTTTCAGTCCAATGAGCAACGCTCGTGGCAGCATGATGCCTTATGTTTTGGGTTGGTTCTTAGGCGTTCCAGCATCGATTCTTATGTTGATTGCGGTGTTACGTAGTATTTTTTAAATATCTTTAAGCCAGAGCTTTACCGCTCTGGCTTTTTTTAGGGAGAATCAAGATGACTTATCAAGGTGGATGTCATTGCGGAAATGTTCGATTCGAAGTTGAGATGGATCTCAAAAATGCGGTCTCTTGCAATTGTTCGATTTGTCTTAAGCGCGGAAGCCTATTTGATTTTGTTCCTGAATCTCAATTTAAATTGATGAGTGGAAATCTCAAAGAATATCTCTTTAATAAAAATAAAATTCATCACCAGTTTTGCAGCAACTGTGGGATTTTGCCATTTGCCAAAACCTCTGCACCAGAAACGATGGTTGCGGTGAACGTGCGCTGTCTTGATAATATCGATCTCTCAAAGCTTTCAATCCAAGAGCATGATGGAAAGAGCAGCTAGAGTCTAAACCAGGTGCTCAAAAGATCTTGGTAGTAGTTTTGTGAATCCTCCGAATCAAATGAATTATCTAAGCGCCGAATCCTTTCGATGACGCTTTTGTAAAAATCCTGATCCACATGAATATGATTGGTAAATGAAGATTGAATGGCTTGAGCCACCATTGGGTTTGAGGGTTCGATCTCGCGAAAATAAGTTTTAAGTCTTGCGGCTGCGTCGGCCACTTGATCGGCGGCGTATTCGGGGTCGTTGGACTGCATCGCTCGGTGGGCCTCATAAAAATTTTGGCGGGCCAGAATCAAAAATTGGTTGATCACGTTGCGGCTCATCTGGGCATTGAGGCTATAATTTTCCTGAGTCTTGACCCATACCGATTCAAATGAAGCATCAAAATCTTCCTGTTGAAAGGTTGGCGAGGTTTTCATTCCGAAAGCTTTTTTGCGAAACCAAGAAGAGATCGGCTCCCAGATCGGCGCACCAAAAACAAAAACTCCGAGGGTTGCAAATTGCGACACAAAGGTCGATAAGAATTTATATTTTTGGGGGAGGGCCGCTGTCAGATAAGTTGTTCCAACCGCACTTAAAACCATGGTGCCCACAAGAATGGAGTAGCCGTAAATTTCTTGAGTGCTGGTTTTTTTTTGTGGCGGTGGTAATGAAAAAGACGAACCACAAAAACAAAACAAGATGATAAATAAAAATGCTCGCACACAACCTCCTGCTCGCTACGTAGCAGAGATTGATTTATGCGGCTAGCGATTCGAGCGTGACAAGAGTGATTACCTGTTCGGCCACACGGTGAACTGGAAATCCTTGGGCAAAAAAGACCGGATCGGTAAAGGCGACCGAGGTCACAAGGTCTTCGATCTGTTGGACCACATACCCAACCAAGACGCCGGCGTTTCGAACAACAATCACATCAAGGGTTGAGGAACTCCAGGGAACCAAGGGGGACTTCATTGCTTGAGCCATATCGATCAATGGCAAAGAGCTATTATTATAAAGAATAAAGGCTTGATCCTTCCAATACTGAACGCGGGTGATATCGATTTTTTCGATCCTAAAAATCGCGTCTTGTGAAAGGGCGCACAATGTTTTGTTTGATAAGGTAAACAACAAATAATGCGAGACGGGCATTGCAACTTTTTGGTCTGTGTCGATCAACGGCTTTTTATTGATCTGAAATTCTTGCGAGATTTTTTCGCAATCCAAAATCAATCCCACGCGCCTGTCGCCCAAAAAAGTGCAGCCTTTGTAGATATTGAGATTTTTAAACCAGCCTGAGACCGATTTTACCACAATATCTTCGGCACCCAAAATATCGTCCACACAGATGCAGAACACACCTTTTTGGGTGCGGATACGGATCAGATAACCTTGGAGCTTTGATCTCAGTGGTTTGTGAAAGATATCTTCAACCTGAATGATCGAGTCGATTTGGTCTTCGCAAACAAAAAAAGTTTTTCTGCTGATTTCGGTCAACGTCGCTTTTTCGACCGAGATAATGCGGTCCACATGCTCTTGGGGGATCGCATAGGTCTCTTCCCCAAATTTGACTAAAAGTGAGCTAATGATCTGCACCGATTTTGGAATGGGAAGTTTAATTGTGAACTCGGTCCCTTTGTTGACTTCGGATTGGATCGAGATCGAGCCGCCAGTTTCGATAATGGTTTTTTTGACCATATCTGTTCCGACTCCACGGCCAGAAACATCGGTGACAACTTCGGCGGTACTAAATCCGGGTTCAAAAATTAAAAGTTGAAGTTCACCATCGGTTTTTTTGGCGGCGTCGAGTTCGGTGAGCAATCCTTTTTCAATTGCTTTATTTTTTACTCGCTGGGCATCGATCCCGCGGCCATCATCTTTGACGAGCACGATGATTTCGGTTTCGAATTCCAAAAATTCAATTTTGATTTTTCCGGATTGGGCAATCCCATGGTCGGCGGAGTTTCGAACCAAATGAATCAAGCATTTATTGAGAGCTTCAAATAATCTTTGATCAATGCGTAAATCGTCGCCAACAAATTCGAGCCGGATTTGTTTTTTTAAGTTTGTGCACAAATCTTTCACCACACGCTGAAGAGGGCGGGTCAACTGACGAACCGGAATTTTTTTGAGCTCTTCGATTTGATTCTGCATCGACTCAATCGAATTTTGAAGTTCACTCATCAATTCATTGAGCATTTGGACATTGGGATCATTGGCGTAAGTATTTTCGATAACATTCAAAGTCTTATTGACCATGTTTCGAAGTACGGTGATCTCACCGTTTTTTTCCATAAAGCGGTTTAGGACCGAGAGTGAGATTTTCAAAGAATCTTCTTTTTTTTCTTTACGGTCATTGCTAACCAAAGTTGGTTTTACAAAAAGACTTAATAAATCCTCAAAGGATCCCAAAAATGGTTTTTGGGTTTTTAATAACTCCACCAAATTTTTGAGTTGATCCAGCCCACTTAGTAGCACCTGACTTGATTTTGAGTCGAGGATCATCTCGCCTTTTTTGATCAACGACAAATAATCTTCGTAGCGATGCATAAAGCGGTGAATGGTGTCGGGCTTAAAAAATCCGCTGGCCCCTTTGATGGTGTGGGCACATGCAAAGACTCGATTGAGATTATCCGCATTTTGGGGTTCATCTTCGAGCTTAAAAATCAGATCTTCCATCTCTTCAATCAGCTGAGTCGCATCGGCAACAAAACCCTCACGCAATTCATCGTCTTCGAGGATCGCTGCGATTCGGTCCTTGCTGTGCACTTCAATACTTTGAGTGAGCTCTTCGTTTGAAAAGGGCTTAGGCAAAAATCCGGCAATCTTAAGATTGATCGCTTCAAGAGCGGTATCGCGCGAGATATTTCCAGAGATCAAAACAAACGGAATATCTTTGTATTCGCCGAGCATTTCGCGACGCAGATCAAACCCGGTACCCGAGGGCATCGTAAAATCAGAAATGACCAAAGCAATGCGTTGACCCTCAGACCGAATGATTTCGAGAGCGGCGGGCGGGGAGTCGGCAGTCAGAATTTCAAAACGAGTTTTAGATAATAGCTTTTTTAAAAGATCTAAGAGATCTGGTTCATCATCAACAAGTAAAAGTTTTAGAATTGGCCCGTTATTGCTCGTCATGTTGAGTGTGTCGATTTCTTATAGAACGGCGCTGGCCGAGGAGACTTGAGATCTCGTCAGATATTACTTTTTTAATATCCTCTTTGCCTTGCGACTGAAGGAACTCGCTTAAGTCTGAAAATTGATACATCAACAAATTAATCGAACTATTTAGCATTTTACTTAACTTAAATTTTTCAAGTGCGTTCAAGGCAACTTCAATTACCCGAATCAGATCAAATGGCTTTTCGATCACGCCGAAAACTCCAAGATGGATGGCCTTTAGTAGAGAATCTTTGTTTACATAGCCACTGATGAGCACCACCGGGATATCGGGATGGTGTTTGCGAACAATTTTAAGAAGATCAAGACCACTCACATTCGGCATCGAAATATCAGAGAAGATCACATTGGGTTTATGTTTTTCGATATCGGCCAAAATATTTTCTGCAGATAAGACGCCGCAAACTTCGATATTTTCGGAATTTAAAATTTTAGCCAGGATTTTTACGATGTCTTCTTCATCGTCGACCACAAGAATGCGCCCTGCAGATTCTTTTTCGACCATCACAGGCGGGAGTGTGGCAGCTGGAGCAGCGGCGTCTGCAACCACAGTGTAGTCAAAGGTAATACTTTTACCTTCGATCAGTGAGCGACTGCCATCAAAACCGCGTAGAAAAAAATCGACATAATTTTTTTCGAGATATTCTTTTGATTTTTGTTCGACAAAAATTGTTTCAAGTTGATGCATATGGGTTTGAAGCTCGGTCAAATCCATCATGCCTGCCGCACCTTTAATGCTATGAAGGGCGCGAAAAATTGAGTCGTACTGGTTTTGGAGTTGATCGCCTTTATCTAGTTTTAATAAACTCTTTTCGGCGCTATCTAATAGTTCTTCGGCTTCAACCTTGAACGCTTTTATTTCATCATCAGTAAACGACATCATACACCCCGCAAATAGTTTATCGGAGTATAAACGCTGATTCAAAATGTTAACAAAAGAATTTAATATTTAAACCGGTAACCCACGTGAGGAATACATTCTACAGCAGCAGCATGTGTGCCAAGTTTACGTCGTAAACCAAAAATATGAGAGTCAACTGTGCGTTGTTGGATATGAACGTCTGGACCCCAAATATGTTCAACCAACTCTTGGCGAGAAAAAACCTGATTTTCATTTTGAGCCAACAGCGCAAGAATTTTAAATTCTTTTGCGGTCAAAGGCAGTGCATTTGAATTGGAACCCTCTTGAATATTGGCTCGCAACAGCGCGAGATCAAGGGTAAGCGCGCCTTTCACCAGTTTGGTTGCCATTGTTTTTTGTTTTTGGTTTTTCTTGAGTCTCATTTCAACTCGCGCACGAAGCTCGGCGCCGGTAATTGGTTTGATAAGATAATCTTCTGCACCAAGATGAAATGCGGTAATTTTCGCGTCGAGATTCATATTGCTGGTTAAAAAAAACACCGGGACTGTGTCGCCAAAGCGATGATGAATTTGCTCGAGAATATATAAACCTTCGCCATCGGGAAGACTCGAATCGAGAATAATCAAATCAAACGGCGGCTCATCTTTTAAGGTGATCAAGGCTTCACGACAAGTTCCGACAATATGAACTTCGAAATTGTTTAACGCTCGTTTAACCAGAATTTGATACTCTTGAAGATCTTCGACTAATAAAATACGCGACATAGATCCATCCTACCACGCCTTACGTGATGTCTCATAAAGAGATTGAGATTTCTAAACCAAAACCCAACAGGAACACCATCGGATCTCACTCATCATAAATTGATCAAGTACGATAAATTATTTATGAATCATGATGAAAATATGGAAGCTGCGTTGTTTGAGTATCTCGCGGAATGTGATGAACTCAACCTTCGTATAGGTGAAAGCTTGCGTTCGTTTGAAAAAGGCCCACAGACCCCTGAGGCCATCGATTCGCTCTATCGCGATATCCATACTCTTAAAGGGTCATCCCAACTTTTTGGTTTTAAGCAGCTGGCAGAAATCACTCATAACATCGAAACTAGCCTAGACCCTATTCGCCGCAATCAGATTCAACTCCAAACTCCACAAATTGATTTGCTTCTCAAAGGTCTAGATTTGGTTGATCGAATTCTCCAAACCGTAAAGACCAATAAAAAAGAAAAAGATTTTTCGGTCGAGGTTGCTTATTTGATTCAAGAGATCTCGGCAACACAACCCTCAACGACTGTGGCACCCAAGGTTCAAATCGTGGCTGCACAACCCACGGCGCATGCTCCTGAGGGTGCAGATCCAAGCTCGAGCATTCGAGTGCCGGTCACATTGTTAGACAAACTGATGAATTTGATGGGCGAAATGGTTTTGGTCCGTAATCAGGTTTTGCAATATGCCAATCAAAGTGAGTCTTTGGATTTTTTAAATTTAAGCCAGAGATTAGATATCGTCACAAGCGAAATTCAAGGCGAAGTGATGAAAACACGAATGCAACCGATTGGAACGATCCTTTCGAAATTTAACCGGGTGACTCGCGATCTTGCCAAGGAACTCAATAAAAAAATTGATCTCAAACTTGTAGGTGTAGAAACAGAGCTCGATAAAACATTGCTCGAGGCTGTTAAAGATCCTGTGATGCATATTGTTCGTAACTCTTGTGATCACGGTTTAGAAACTCCTCAAGAGCGCCTTGCGGCTCACAAGCCAGAAACCGGAACCGTTACTGTTCGCTCGTTTCATGAAGGTGGGCAAGTGATCATCGAAATCAGCGATGATGGCCGTGGACTAAACAAAGATAAGTTAATTGCTAAAGCCATCGAAAAAGGACTTTTAACAGCAGAAAAAGCGAGCACTCTTCCGGAGCGTGATGCTTTTGCTTTAATTTTTGCTCCAGGATTTTCTACCGCTACTACCGTTACGAATGTTTCTGGTCGTGGTGTGGGTATGGATGTGGTCAAAAATAATATTGAAGGCATTGGTGGCCTTGTAGAAATTCAAAGTCAATTGGGTAAGGGCACAGTCACACGACTTAAAATTCCTCTAACGCTTGCAATTGTTCCAGCAATGATTGTGCGTATTGGTGCTGAGCGCTTTGCCATTCCTCAAGTGAAATTGGTCCAATTGGTACGAGTTGAAAATTCGAATAATTCAATTGAAATGCTACAAGGTAAACCCGTATTTCGCTTACGCGGAAATATTCTTCCTTTGATCACGCTGCGCGAAGTTCTTAAAATGAAAGAGCCAGAAACTCCAAGCGAAGTCACAAATATTGTGGTGGTCAACGCCGAAGGCACACTCGTGGGCCTGATTGTCGACGAGGTTCAAGACACCGCAGAAGTTGTGGTAAAGCCCCTAAGCCATTTTTTAAAAAATCTCTTTTTGTATTCGGGCGCAACCGTTTTGGGTGATGGATCGGTGGCTCTAATTTTAGATATTGTTGGGATTGCACAAAAAAATAATCTCAGCCGTGAAAATCAATCCAATAGACGCAATGAAGAAGAAGAAGCCGCACGCCTCGTGGACGAACAAGAATTTTTATTGTTTAAACTGAATTCTCCCACACGCCATGCGATTCCGCTCAATCTCGTTCATCGACTCGAAGAATTTAAATCATCTGACGTGGAATACTCGGGAGAGCAGCGGTTTGTGCGCTATCGAGATTCGGCTTTGCCAATATTATCGTTGAATAAGATCTTGGGCTTTCCTGAAAAAGAATCCACCGGATCTTTGTCGGTGATCGTTACCCAACGCTCCTCACGGCTTTTTGGGATTGAGGTCGAGGAGATCTTTGACGTCCTGAACACCAGCGCGCCAATGGACGATGGATTTTCGGATCGTCGTGGAATTTTTGGTAACCTCGTGACCGATAACGAATTGATCGTGGTGGTCGACACATTAAGAATCCTTGATGATGTTAATAACGCGCTCTCCAATTCCGATCCGAATAAGGTGGAAGAAAAAACTCAACATCACGGTCAGGGTCGACGCATTTTATTTGTCGAAGACACCGCATTTTTTAGACGACATGTTTCGGCCGTATTAGAACGAGCCGGATATTCCTTAAAGACCTGTGAAAACGGACTTGAAGCCCTTAATTTATTAGAAAAAACTCCAGCCAATCAGTTTGATCTGATTTTATCAGATATCGAAATGCCCAAGATGAACGGAATGCAACTCGCAACTGCTGTTCGACAGCTTGATGCTTGGAAGAACGTTCCGATGATTGCGCTCACCACAAAATTCAATCCTGTATTTGTGGACGAAGGTAAAAAGGCTGGATTCAATAGTTATCTTGAAAAGTTGAAACCAGAAATTTTACTGGCCGAACTTGAACTTTATCTCAGCCACGTTGAACGGAGAAGCGCTTGATCAAGCAATTTTCGACATTCTATATTTCTGATCGTATTTACGCGATTGATGTGACCGAGGTGCAAGAAATTGCAAAACCTCTTCCGATCACACCAATCCATCTGGCGCCAAATTTTGTTTTGGGTTTGATTAATCTACGTGGTCAGATTGCAACCGCGATCGGACTCAAAGAACTTTTCGAACTGCCTGAAGACACTCATCTGGATAAGATGTCGGTGGTCTGTAAATGCGAGGGAGCCTTACTCTCGCTCTTGGTTGATCAAATTGGCGATGTGGTCGAAGTGTCGGACGACGACTTTGAACAGACTCCCGCAACTATTGATGAAACCACCAAAAGATTTTTAAAAGGCGTTTATAAAACTCCGACCGCAATTTTATCAGTCATTGAAATTAACAAAATAAATAACTTCCTATCAAAGTGAGGCCACTATGAAAGACAAAAAAACAAGCGACATCGAGCTTATCGACTCCCCTGAAGACCAAAATCCTCGCGAACTGGAAGCGATTTCGGAAGCATTGAATCGTTCACAAGCAGTGATTGAGTTTACTCCTACTGGTGAGATTATCACTTGTAACGAGAACTTCTTAAGCACAGTGGGCTATTCATTAAACGAAGTTAAAGGAATGCATCATTCGATGTTTTGTACTCCTGACTACGTTAAAACAGCTGAGTACCCCATGTTTTGGAAAAAACTGGCTCGCGGCGAATTTCAATCTGGCGAATTTTTACGTTCGGCAAAAGGTGGCCGCGAAATTTGGCTGCAAGCAACTTACAATCCTATTCTCGATAAAAATGGCAAAGCAACCAAGGTCATTAAATTTGCGTCTGATATCACAGAGCAAAAAAATCACGCCGCTGATTCCGATGGAAAATTAAAAGCGATCGACAAGTCACAAGCTGTGATCGAATTTAACACCGACGGTGTGGTATTGACCGCCAATGAAAATTTCTTAAAAACTTTGGGATATGAACTTCGTGAAATCCAAGGCAAACATCACCGCATGTTTTGCGAACCAAAGTATGTCGATTCAACCGCATATCGTCAGTTTTGGGATAAATTAGGTCGTGGCGAGTTTGAATCTGGAGAATACAAACGCGTTGGACGTGGCGGAAAAGAAGTTTGGATTCAAGCTTCGTACAATCCTATTTTTGATGCCACCGGACGAGTTGCAAAGGTTGTTAAATTTGCTTCTGACATCACAGAAGAAAAAAACAAAAACGCAATTTTCGAAGGCAAGGTCAATGCGATTGGTAAAGCTCAGGCAATTATTGAATTCCAACTTGATGGAACAATCATCACCGCCAACGAGAATTTCTTAAAAACTTTAGGTTATGACCTCCGAGAAATTCAAGGCAAACATCACCGTATTTTTGTTGAACCTTCCTACTTAAATTCAGCCGACTATCGCAACTTTTGGGAACGCCTTGGTCGCGGTGATATGGATGCGGGACAGTACAAACGGATTTCAAAAAATGGTTCTGAAGTTTGGATTCAGGCTTCGTACAACCCTATTTTTGATTCTGAGGGCCGTGTGATTCGTATCGTTAAGTTCGCCACCGACATCACTTCTGAAAAGAAAAAACTTGTTGAATTCGAAGGTCATGTTTCTTTACTTGAAGAAACGGCTAATGATCTTGCTGCAGCATCTTCACAGTTAACTGCAACAGCGTCACAAATGAGTTCTACTGCAAAGCGCACGAACGAAGAATCTATGGCTGCTACCAAATCTTCTGAAGATGTGGCGGGCGGATTTGAAACCGTTGCGACAAACACCGAAGAGATGGTTGCTTCGATCAAAGAAATTTCGCGCTCAGCCAATGAGTCTGCAGAAATGGCAAAACTCACTTCGCGTAAAGCCCAAGAAACCAACTCAACGGTCACTCAGCTTGGAGCAAGCAGCCAAGAAATTGGCGAAGTGATCAAAGTGATTAGCTCGATTGCTCAGCAAACAAATTTACTAGCACTGAATGCGACGATCGAAGCCGCTCGTGCGGGTGATGCTGGAAAAGGTTTTGCGGTTGTTGCTAATGAAGTCAAAGAACTTGCAAAGCAAACTGCAAAAGCCACCCAAGATATCACCAACA
Source organism: Bdellovibrionales bacterium (assembly GCA_965199825.1). Classification (GTDB taxonomy): domain Bacteria; phylum Bdellovibrionota; class Bdellovibrionia; order Bdellovibrionales; family UBA1609; genus CBDATP01. Next base: position 1,301,950 of record OZ241329.1, read on the forward strand.
AAATTGGCGCTATCCAAAAGGATTCACAACGTGCGGTTGATGCGATTGGTGGAATCAATCAAGCGGTTGACCGTTTGAATGGAATCTCTGGAACTATTGCTGCAGCTGTTGAAGAACAAACTGCAACCACAAACGAAGTTTCACGAGTGGTTCAGCAAGCAAGTCGAAGTGTTCAAGGTATTTCTGGCAACATTCGATTGGTTTCGGTTGCGGCTGAAGAGGGTACCGCTTCGGCGAATCAAACTCTTGAAGCTTCACATAGTTTAACCGCTTTGGCGCAGAAATTAAAAGAAGTCGTCAAAAAGGTGAAGGCTGCTTAATTGAGCTCTGAAAAAGTTAAAGTTTTTATTGTCGATGACTCAACGCTGTTTCGATCACAAATTCGAGCAGCGCTTGAGAGTGTCAATGACGTAGAAGTGGTCGGTTTTGCTCCTAATGGGCAATTGGCCATTGATGCGTTAAAGCACAAGCAAGCCGACGTGGTTACACTCGATCTTGAAATGCCCGTATTGAACGGCATCGAAACTTTGATCGAACTTAAGAAAATGAATTTCGCAGGACGAGTTTTGGTCTTTTCGTCACACTCAAAACGTGGGGCTGATCTGACTCTTAAAGCACTCGAAGCGGGTGCGAGCGATTTTTTACTTAAGCCCCAACTTCAAGACACTCCGGATCTGACTCCGATGGAAGCAATCAAAAAAGTTCTCGAACCAAAGATTGCCCAATTTCGATTTGTGAAACCTCAAGTCGTTGAAGTCAGGCCTCAACCAAAAAAGATTTATCCAATTTTAAATTTGAATTCATTTAATCCTCAAATGGTTGTGATTGCATCATCAACTGGCGGGCCCACCGCACTTGAAAAATTATTTTCGTTAATCACCGGCCCCTTGTCTTGCCCAATATTGATTGTGCAACATATGCCTCCTGTGTTTACCCAAGCCCTTGCCGAAAGATTGCAGCGCATCTCTGGCTTAGATGTCAAAGAGGCCACCAATCTGATGCCCATAAAAAAGGGAAGTGTGTATATTGCGCCGGGCGATTTTCATATGTCGGTTGCGATGATCAACGGAGCTCCAACTCTGATCACAGATCAGCGTCCGATGAGAAACTCGGTAAGACCTGCCGCAGATTTTCTTTTTGAATCGGCAACAGCGGTTTACAAAAATGCAACTCTTGGATTGGTTTTAACCGGAATGGGTGCAGACGGTAAAGACGGAGCACTCGCAATCAAAAACGATGGCGGCGGAATTTTTATTCAAGATCAAAAATCCTGTGTGGTGTTTGGAATGCCAGGTGCGGTGCATGCCGATGGCGCTTACGATTATATGTCGGACATTGATGGGCTAGCAAAAAAATTAAGTGATCTCTCGATTTGTGGAATCAAAAAGGAAATTATAAAATGAAAAAGATTTTGATTATTGATGACTCAAAAGCTGTGCATGCATTTGTTAAAGACTGCTTAAAAAGTTGTAACTATCAAATTCGTGACGTGTTCAATGGTCGAGAGGCTCTTGATCTGATCAACACCGGCGAAGCTTTTGATTTAATTTTACTCGATTGGGAAATGCCAATCTTGGACGGTCCCTCAACCATGGACCGCATGCCCAAATCACAAAAAGCACCCGTCTTAATGATGACAACAAAAAACAAACCCGAAGAGATCTCGATGATGCTCGAAAAGGGTGTGAGCGAATATATCTTAAAACCGTTTACCGCCGATATCATTGTCGAAAAAATTCAAAACGCCATGAGCGAAGGTATGAAACATGCAGCTTGAAGCCATCACTTATTTTGCAAGCCTGATCGAAAAAGAATTGGGAATCGTTTATTCGGAATCCAATTATTTTCAGCTCCAAAACCGTCTAGAAGAAATTGCCAAAATGCGTGGCTTTCGCGATATTCAAGAGCTGCTCCAAGAGGCAAAACTTGGGATGTCGAGTGTGCTCAAGCAACTCGTTTTGGATGTAGCCACCAATAACGAAACTTCGTTTTTTCGTGATGCCAAATTGTTTCAAGGTATCAAACAGGTTTTGATTCCAAAACTGATCGAGGAATCAAAGGGAACCATTCGGATTTGGTCTGCGGCTTGTAGCTCGGGCCAAGAGGCATACTCGGTCGCAATGTTGATTCAAGAGCAACTTGAGCAATCTCAAAAGCAAGTGGATTTTAAAATTATCGCCACCGATATTTCCTCGCGTATTTTGCAAAAGGCCCAAGAGGCCCGCTACTCGCAGCTTGAAGTTCAACGCGGACTTCCAGCAAATTTGATGATTAAGTATTTTCAAAAAGATGAGCAAGACTATTGGTCGCTCAAACCCCAAATCCGCAATAAAGTTGAATTTCATAAATTAAATCTGCTCGATCCTTTTGATCGTATGGACAATTTTGATGTGATTTTGTGTCGCAATGTTTTGATCTATCAAGATGTTGAAAACAAAAAGAAGTGCATCCAAAAAATCACCGCAAAATTAACCCAAAAATCTGTTCTGATTCTTGGCGCGGGTGAAAGCATGATTGGTCTTAATGATAATTTTGATTCAGTTAAAATCGCTGATGCGATTGTTTACCAATTGAAGCCATCCATTTCAAAAGTGGCTTAGAGGTTTTTTATGAGCTCAGAAGAAGGTAAAAATCGTCTTAAGGAACTTGCTGATTACAAGATTCTAGACACCGAGCCCGAAGAGCAATTTAATAAATTGGTCGCAATGGCCGCTGCCATCTGCGAAGTTCCAATCGGAAAAATTTCATTCGGCGATGGCAACCGGAGATGGGTCAAAGCTTGTGTGGGAAGCGATCCGTTAGAAACTCCCTTAGACTTTTCTTTTTGCGAAGCCGTAACTGAATCGCGTAAGCAAATGATTATCTCAGATCTCTCAAAAGATCCACGCTTTGCAAATAACCCTATGGTTGTTGATTCCTCTCATTTTCGTTTTTATGCCGGTTTTCCACTGATCAGCAATGGACATGTTCTTGGCACGTTATGCGTGATTGACACAAAGCCTCGCACCTTAAAACCAGTCCAAATTGAATTCCTACAAATTTTGGCGAGCGAAGTTTTGAGTCATCTGAAATTGCGCAGAACATTGCTTGAGCTCAACGGCGCACAGGCCGCGATTGCCGAAGAAAACAACAGATTTAATAATCTGGTGAATCATCTTAAAGAAGCTGTATTTCAAACAGATTATGAAGGGCATTGGACTTATCTTAGTCCTGCATGGACTGAAATTTTAGGATATTCTATAGAAGAAAGTTTAAAAAAATCTTTTATAGACTACCTCCATCCTGATGATCAATTGTTGACTGGATTTGAACCCTTGCTCAATGGTGATGTGACTTTCGTTCGCCGCCAAGTTCGGTATCTCAAAAAAAGTGGCGACTACTGTCCGATGGAAGTTTCTATTAGCGTCACCTATGGCAAAAAAGGTGAGATTCTTGGACTTACCGGAACTTTGACCGACATCACCCAAAAATTGATCAATGAAAAAATAATGGAAGATCAAAGACTCAAGATGATCCACTCAGGAAGACTGTATTCTCTTGGTGAAATGGCTGCAGGCATCGCTCACGAGATCAATAATCCCTTAGCGATTATTCGTGGTGCGGCTCAGGTCTTACAGCTCTCGGTGAAAGACAACAGCGTTGATGTGCTCAGCGTGAAAGAGACCGCGGCAAAAATTGATTCGACTGTTAGTCGCATTTCTAAGATTATTTCTGGCCTTCGATCCTTTGCGCGTGATGGTGGAACAGATCCTTTTGTTTCAACCTCGATCAAGGCGGTGATCACAGAGGCTTTGGAATTGTGTCAGTCACGATTTCGCAATCATGGCATTGGCCTTATTGTTGAAAATACTGAAACCGATTTGCATATTCAATGTCGTCCCGTTCAAATTTCTCAAGCCATTTTGAATTTGCTCAATAATGCTTTTGACGCGATCGAAAAATTAGAACGCAAACAAATTCGAATTCAACTGATCGAAGCAACAGAGGTCATCAAGATCAATGTTTATGATTCGGGCAAGGGAATTCCTGAAGAGTTGTTAGCCAAAGTCATGCAACCCTTCTTTTCGACCAAAGGTCCCAATCGTGGGATGGGTTTGGGTTTGAGTTTGTCTAAGGGACTTATCGAGAGTCATGGGGGCTCGCTGGAGCTCAGCACGGTCTATGGCTGGACATGTTTTACGATCACCTTACCAAAAAAACAGGCGAGCCCATCGGCTGTGCGAATCGCGAGTTAAACCGTCTCAATATCAAACAAGTGTGAGACGGCTTGTGTGAACCATGGTATCCTAAAACAACATTGAAAAAACTCGGCGTTTTAGCCTTACTCATTTTGCCGCTCGTATTATTTCAAAATTGTTCAAAATTGAGCAGCACTCTCTTTGTGACCTCGTTGTCTTCAAATGCAGGATTCGCATTAGATCAAAAATTTACATCGACAAAAATGATTTCGAATCAAAACCAAATTATTTTTACAGGCGTGTGTGCTGCGGGCTCTGAGATCACCATTCAAGATCAAACAGAAACTTTGACCACGAACTGTCAAAATGGATCTTGGAGTTGGACCTCTGTGAGTTCGACCGGTGGATTAAGAACCTATTCATTTACCCAAAATAATGTGAGCCTGTCGATGCGGGTATTGCGAAACTTTTCGCTCAACGGATCCTTTGCCGAAGGGGCAACCGACAGCGATGATATTTTTGTATTTACTATGGGCTCTCAATTGATGCTGGTTCAAAATCCATTTCATGCCACAGACTTTACTGGCACATCCATTTTTAGCGAGTCCAATCCGATTCAAGCGGTTGCTCTGAATCCTTCGGGGCGACAGGCCTACTACGTGATGGGTGGAAATCTTTATTGTTATGCATTTTCAAATCTTGATGAAAATGACAACTGTCGCAACCGACGAGCCGATGCCCATACTCTGCAAGCAACCAATATTCAGATGCATGGCGTGCTCGCACAAATATCAGGAACTGCTGATAAAGCCGAGTGGATCGCACCTTCAACAATCAATGTGCAGTCTCAAGGGATCGTAATTTCATCGTATCAAATCCCAAAGCCCACACTGATCACCCAAAATTTAAAGGTGGGTGTAAATATAAAAATGAATGGCGATGCTTACCAAATGGGAGCCGACGCCATTTTTAAAAAACTTTCTGATAATGGATTTAAAAGTGCTCGTTTGTTCTTAGGAATTCCACCCCTCACCGCAACCCAAACATTTAATGATACTGTGGGATACTTAAGAACCTACGTCACCGCCGCCCAAAAATACGGAATACAAATTTATTTAAATTATCAGGTGGAGTGGATTGTTTGCCCCTCGGATAGCTTCACATTTCAAACTCAAGATCAAAATGCAATTTATCAAAGTGCCTACCAAACCACTCAAGCGTTTGTTGATCATTTTAAAAATGATATTGTCGAGTGGGAACTTGGCAATGAGCTCGATCTGAAAAGTGGAACATCAAATTCACCCGGCGGTTGGCCCTATGGATTTCAAGCAGCCGATTGGGATCAAGTTTCGGCTCACGGAAGCTCCGATTATTACGGAAATTTTGCCGCCGCTCTTAAAGGGGCTTCTGATGCGATCAACGCTGTGAATACCGCCTCGGGCACTCATATGAAACGGATCGTAAATTCTACGGGCACCCATCTTGGATTATGGAAATTTTTAATTTCTAAAAATGTTCAGTTCGACGAGATTTCGTATCACTATTACCAAACATCGGGCACTTCGGCTTATGCCTATGCGACCACCGATCCTAATTACCCGGGCTCTCAAGCATGGAACGTGGTGGGAAGTCTTGCCCAGTTTAATAAGCCTGTCCAGATTACCGAATTCAATTGCGGCGAAATCTATAATGACAGTTTTCAAAATACATCGAGTGATCCACTTTACGCCCAATGTTTAAAGAGCTTAAAAGTTCAACTGAATTATTGGACCAAACAAACTGTGTTTGATCTCTCGGCAATTTATGCCTACGAGCTTTTTGATGAGCCCTCGCAACCCGATATCCACGAAAAACATTTTGGTTTATTTTATGCCCTAAATGATGGCTCGACCTCACCCAAATCGACCCTGTCGATTTGGCAATCTTTGGCCGGCATCACGCTCACCCAAGCCCAAATCGATGATCTTAAAGGTTATAACGTCTGGCCGCTGTTTTAAGGAGTTGAAGAGCTCGAGGGTGGATTATTTTCGACCATTGCATTGCCGTGAAATCTTTTGTTCATCGAATTTTGCAGAGCAACCTTAAAAGCTTCGGGATCAAATGGATTCGAGGTGCATTGAGCAACCAACTGCGCTCCCGATTTTTCGATCTCTAAAGACATACTGCCCTTGGAGTGAGCTTCGTCCATACAACTGCTTTTGAATTTAACCGTACCATCGTTCATCAATTTGCCTTCAGCAATTTTATGATCACTGGTCTCAACTCGTAATCCGTTTTTGTCACAGGTTGCCGATAAAATTTTAAGCTCTCCCTGCTCTCGGGGTGCACACGGCACAAGAGTTGACCCCAATGCCACACCCACGGCATGGGTGGTTGTGTTTTTAACATTGAGCCAAAAAGAGGGGGCTGTGGGAGCTGAGGTCGCCCAGCCCAAAATCACAGTTTGTATGGCAGCTTCGCCCAAAGGGGCTGCGATAGCCTGAGGGATAAAAAATGAAAAGTGAGATTGTCCGGGTCGCATGCGCTGGTACGCATCCTCAACAGCCACATCAAATGATTTTGAAGAATCGGTTTTGTAATTCACACCGTTGTAGGTAAATGTTTTGTTGTCCGAGCTAAATTTTATTTCGCGTCCGGAGAGCCAAACCGTTTTGTGTTTGACTGTGACCGGAACCAGTTGATCGAGATTTATTTTTTTTGCGTCAACAAATCGGGTGATGCCGTCGGCTTCAGATTTGGATTTTTCGGAAAGCAAAACGGTTAAGAGACTTCTTAAGTTGGGTTTAGCCAACTCGGCGGCATGAGCATTGATAATAAAAAAAGATAAGATTAGAGTTTTCAAAATTCACCTCGCTTCGAGATAAATTTAAAACTAAAAAATCATGATTACAAATTACTTTATTTAAAACAAGACGTGTAAGGTTTTATTTGTGTCTGCATCAGTCCCGCAAAAAGTGTACTGAGTTCTAATGAGTTTCGCACATTGTAGCACTGTACCGATGCCGAGCCAGATGAAACAAATCCATCCACCTGAGCGCCTGATTTTGGCGAAAAGTTTTTAACACCGGTGTAACAAAACGTTTGATCAGGCAGAGTGGTTTGGGCTGCAGAGTCGAGTGTTAAAACACAAAACGGCAAAGCCAATTTTGAAACAGTGCTTGCGAAATCAAAAGCGCTGCCGCTTCGCACGCCTAAGTGTTCATATTTTTTTTGCTTCTTTTCGATCTCAGCCTGATGCTGAAGTTGTTGTAAAATCCAATCATTGATGGGCGCGGCCTCAGGAATCTGAGGTGCGATCAAGTAGCTTTGATCATGGACAAATCGAAACGATGTGGTCACCGCAAGTAAATTAGGAATACTTAAAGTGGGTAATAAATTTTTATTTGAGTTGCCGATCACAAACTTTTTGAGATTGAGTTTAAGTTCTTGCGATTTTTCAAGCAGCAAAAGATTCCAATCATTTTTTAAGCTGTTTGAAAGATAAATCAGATCTTCGGGTGTTTCATATTTAAATGGTCCACACACATCCGCAGGGCAAGCTTCGGTCTGAGCTGCCGGAGTTGGAGTTTGGCGAGTTGAAGTTTTATCTCCAGCACTGCAGCCCAAAAGCATAAAACAAATAAAAATCGCTGACGACTTCATTTCGGTTCCTTTTACAAGGGAGTGACAATTTTTGTCGTCCAGGTCGGATTCAATTGGTGTTTGAACGGTCCACTTGGGCAACTCTTAAGATGAGAGCAAACGGTGAACCATGGTACCGCCAGTATTAAAGGCGGACCATCAAGGCAAAATTGATTCTGTCTTCGACTTTGACCAAGTCGGGGGTAAATGAAGGCACGTCGGAGCCCGGCAGACCCATGTTTCCACCCACAGGTGTGATTCCGTTAGGCCCAGAAAAATAGGGGACATCGGCCTGGCGGTGAACGAATTCGACGCGGTAAGTGATATATTGTTTTGGCATATAATCAAAACTTGTTGAGGCATCCCAAGCATGAAAGGGATCGCCAGCATTGGTGGTAAAACTACTTGTTCCCGATGCGGCTGTTGCTCCGTTCACTGCGGGCATAAGGACCAAATATCGCCCGGGATTTGAAACATAGCCTCCGCCAAATGTGACAGCATAATGATCGTGCTCAAACCAAAGTCGGTTGTAAAACATCAGGCCCAAAAAATTTTGATTCCCACAAGAAACCCCGTCTCCAGTTTCGCAACCCACATCCGCCGTAAATGAAAGTGCTGCCTTACTTAAATTTGCCGCTGGTCGGTCGAGATATTTGTATTGCAGACTATTGTCACTATGAAATCTATGGCGTTCGGGTGTGGTGAGCCAATCTTCTCCGTAATATTCATTTGTGACAAAGGACCAATTGCCTGTTGGGCGCCACAGCACTTGAAATCCAATTCCTGGGGCCTCGTTAAACATCCCATAAGATTGCCAACCATTTACCAGCCATATTTCGTATTTTAATTTGTCTGTGGGAAAAATCTGGAGCCTGAGTCCGTTAAAATACCAAGGCGTATTGGCCGAGACATAGGACATTTGATAGATCCAATTTTCAAAATTATAATAGCTGCACAGACCGATGTAGGACATAAAAATGCCGGCATCGAGATTGATGCCTTCTAAAACATCAAAGTGATATCCACCATAAGCCTCAGACAAATAGCGATAAGCATTGTCCATGTTCCATTGACCGCGAGTGGGGCTTGGATCATTTCGCGGAATCATTGTGGAATAAAGACCAAACTGTGTCATCACTCGCCCGCGCACATTTTCAAAATTAAAATCACCTCCAATACCAAGGTGCTGAACCTGAAACTCGCTGGTGCGACCGGTGTTTGTCGAACCGACCAAGGTGTGATCTTTTGGATTATTAAAGTCGTGAACATAATTTGTATCGAGGGTAAACTGTCCAACAAAATTTTTAGTTGTGAGTGGAAAAGTGGTTTGTCGGCTATTGCCATTGAGCCAGGAGAAGTCGGCAAACGAAAAAGGTTCGGCGTAACTTTTAATTAAAAACAGAAACGTGAAGATGATGATATTCATTAAGACCTTTCGACCAGCTAAGGAACAGTTTAATAACTGTTGGCCAATTCAAACAAAAGGACAAGCGGTAATGAACAATAAAACTCCTCCACCAAAGAATTGCGAAAGCTGCGGCCGGCCGATGGAGTACCGCAAAAAATGGGCGCGCAATTGGGATGAGGTCAAATATTGCAGTGAGGAATGTCGCCGCAATAAAAACCAGTTTGACTATCGCGATCAGATTTTAAGTTTGCTTGAAAACCGGGGTTTGCAAAAAACAATCTGCCCAAGTGAAGTTTTGTCTCCAAATGACAAACAAAACTCAGGTATGATGGAACACGTTCGTAGAAGTGCAAGACGTCTTGCAAATGAAGGAAAAATTGATATTACCCAAAATGGAAAGCGTGTAGACCCCGAAAATTTTAAAGGGCCTATCCGGTTGAGATTAAAATGATGGAAATTACAACTCAATATTTATCAGGCTTAGTGTTGCTCTCTTTTTTGGTAGCAATCGCGGCATCGTTTGTCGCACTTGATATGGTACAAAGTCTTTCGCATGCAAAGGGTTCAAGTAAACTCTTTTGGTTGACCGGAGGCTCACTCGCAATGGGCTGCGGAATTTGGAGTATGCATTTTATCGGCATGCTCGCCTTTGATATGCCCGGTATGACCATGGGTTATGATATTCAGCTCTTAATTTTATCGATCGTTGTGGCGGTGGCCGGCTCGGCCTTTGCCCTCCTGATCATGAGTAAAAATCCGATTTCACACACGATGTTGTCAATGAGCGCGTGTGCGATGGCTTGCGCAATTGCGGGCATGCATTACATCGGAATGTTTTCGATGCGAATGCACGCCGAAATTAAATGGGATCTCAATCTGATCGCATTTTCTTTTGTGATTGCTCTTGCCGCATCCTTTTGGGCGTTTTTGGTCGCGCGCGAACTGACCACAATCAAAAATCCATTGCGCATTCAAATTGGTGCAAGTGTGTTGCTCGGTATTGGGATCGCCGGAATGCACTATATCGGAATGAAAGCTGCTCATTTTTATGCGGCCGAAACTTCTTCCTTTAGTGATGGCGGGTATGTGCTCGCAAATTCTCAACTCACCGTGATTGTGGTGGGTGTGACCTTTATGATTTTGACCCTTGCGCTGAGCGGCTCGACCATCGATCGCATTTTAACAAGGCGATCGATTAGCGAAAAAGTGAATTTGCAAAAAGCCAAGGAGGCCGAAATCGCCAGCGAACTCAAAACCCGCTTTTTAGCCAATATGTCTCACGAGATCAGAACTCCTCTTGGAGCAATCATTGGTTTTACCCAAGTTTTAATTGATGAGCCTTTAAGTGAACAACAACGACAGGCCCATCTTAAAACAGTTCTTCGCAGTGCAAGAGCTTTACTCGCATTACTTGATGATATTTTGGATCTTTCAAAAATTGAGCTCAACAAACTTGAGATCGAAAATCGCGATTTTGAATTGAAAACCTTTTTGGATGAGCTGATGAGCATGTTCAAAGTCAAAACAGATGCGAAAGGTTTAACCCTTGATCTTCAAGTTGATTCGCTTTTACCAAAACGAATCTTTAGTGATTCGAATCGGCTCAGACAAATTTTGATGAATCTGATCGGCAACGCGGTGAAGTTTACCGAATACGGTGGGATCAAGGTGAGAGTAAAAAGAGACGGCAGCGATTACCTTTCTTTCGAAATCGAAGATAGTGGCATCGGGCTCACCGCTGAACAGACTTCGCGTTTATTTCAACCCTTTACTCAGGCCGATAATTCGACAAGCCGAGTGCATGGGGGCACGGGGCTTGGGCTTGATATCGCAAAAAGAATGGCCGAGATGCTCGGGGGAACAGTGGTAATTTTAAAAAGCGAAAAAGGTAAAGGCACCACCTTTATTGCAACTATCCAATTGGTTAAAGCAAGAGTCGAAGAGGTGGCAAAGACATCATTAATTTCAACGTTCTCATCTGGAGAACTTAAAACTCTGAATATTCTCGTGGTTGATGACAATGAAGATAATCAGGCCTTGATCAGTCTTATCCTCAAGTCCAAAGGGGCAACCGTTGCCTTGGCGAGTGATGGAAGCCAAGGTGTAGAAAAAGCCGAGAAAACGGGCTTTGATGTGATCTTGATGGATATCCAAATGCCAGTGATGAATGGTTACCGAGCCATCGAGCTCTTAAGAGCTAAAATGATCACCAGCCCCATTATTGCTCTTACGGCTAACGCCTACAAAGACGAGCGGGACAGGTGCTTTAAGAGTGGCTGTGATGCTTACATCACGAAGCCAATTGATGTAGCAGAACTTGTGGCCACAATCCAACAGCTGGTCCGAGTTTAATACCTTCGTTCATATTTACCTTTGTACAATATAAAGCTGGGCTGTTTCGAATTTTGGGCGGCTCAGTTATAACACTCTGATGGGCATTGTGTTTGTTTTGTTTAGTTTTTTGGCGCTGGCCCAGCCCGGTGATCCTTGTATTCAACATCTCACCGAGTATTTTCCACGCACGTGGCGTATTGACCAAAAAAAAATAGATCAATATTTAGATCAAAATCCTGAAGAATTAAAAACATTTTTGCAATATTCAAAGCTTGCCGAATTCATCGAGGACGCTCGTCACGAAGCATTTTTTGATTGGTTAGGAACACAATATTATTTAAGCACAGATCAAAAAAATGAAATGGATCTCGATGCCGAAATAAAAAAGTATGTGATTAAAAATAACCCATCTTTTTCGCTAAACGAATCAGATCCAGCAAAACTAAATGAAGTGTTTGATAAGACGGTCAACACTCTTTTTAAATTTTTAGAGCAAAACGGACTTGGAAATTTTAGGCTGATAACGAAAGGTCCTTTTTTAGAAATTTTTAAAAAGTACGATTTGGATATTTATAATTTTGTTTTAGATAAAAAAATACCTCCGTCGTCACTTCGAACTTTTCTGACCCTGACCCAACTTTTGTATGCCGAAGATCCTGAAATTCATTCTTCAACTGAAGAGTTGGAAGGCCTCTATGAACCTTTTTTTTCACTGCTGGGTGAATCGAAATTTGAATCCAAACAGCCATTGCCAAAAATTGATTTTGGTTACAACAAAGAAACGCTAGATAAAATTTGGCTCTTTCTTAAATCCTCGAATTACCCTCTTCCGGAATATTCAACATTACTCAAACACTCTGAGGTCGTGCAGGTACAGGCTGTGGCAAAGATCACTCACCACTCCAAGCAGAAGTTGACTGAGAATGAAGAATCGGAAGTTTTGGAGATTTACAGAAATCAGATTTTAGGGACTGAGCCTGTTATTCCTTTTAAATTTAAGAACCTCATCGCTGATCTTGAAGATGATGATATTGTGCTCAAGATCAGTGATTCAAAAAAATCAATAGCAGCTTCAAAAAATATGAGCGAAAAAATTCGCCTCGGGGCAATTCAAGCCACCTACCTCGCCCGTGCATCTTATGGACTTATGACCGATAAAAGTATCAACTCGGAGGTGGCTCCCAATGAATCGGTCACATCTTATCGGCTTTTTTCGAATTTCGTACTTGCATCCTTTCGTGAGATTTCAATTGATCAAGGGCTTGAACCGATGATTCGCAAAGCTTTTGTAAAAGTATTCTTGGACAAATCGATTCTCTCAAGCGCGAGTTACCGGGCGATGATGCGGACACGTCTAAAACAAGTCATCGCATTAAAAATAAACACAAGTGCTCAACATGTCCACGCTGAGAGCAAGCCAACGACACCGCAACCTCAGCCGAGGGTTGGTCCTACGCGCGAAGAGCGCATCGCAAATTATGTGAAAATCGAAAAAGAGCCTGCAGAAGAACCGGCAGTCGAGCCACGAAACCAAACCGATGAGACTGAATCAAAATCGGATTTTCTTTCGCAGCTGTTGGATGAGCCCCAAGATTTGGCAACCGATCGCCGACGTTTATTAGAGCTCATCAAGCCCGACAAGATTATCCCGATTACGTTGAAACGGTTTGGGTTTGTCTATCAGGTTGTGTTCTCAAAACGGGCGCTTGAGGAATTGGCGTCACCACGTGCTCAATTTCCACAAGATTTTCGGCCCTGGCTCAAAGCCATGAGTATGGGTCCTGCTCGCGGTCAAGGTCAAAACGGATGGAAAAGGATCAGTGGACATGAATGGAAAATTAAAATTTTGACTTCACCCTATCGGCTCTACAGCTATCGAGACAAAAAGCGAATATGGCACTTTACTCAATTTCAGTTGGATCACTAACTTCAACAGCTGGTCCGAGTTTAGTACCTTCGTTCATATTTGTACAATTGAGAGCCTCAACTGTTTTGAAAACAATCCGGCTCGGTTATAGCTTCATGATGAGCTTCATTTTTATTTTGTTTAGTTTCTTTGCTTTTGCCCAGCCGATCGACTCTTGTACCCAAGATCTTACCGATCATTTTCCAAGAACCTGGCGTATTGATCAAAAACAAGTCGATCTCTTTTTGGCTGAGCGTCCTGAAGAAACGAATTCATTCTTACAATATTCTCAACTGGCCCAATTTGTTGAGGACGAAAAACATGAGGCGTTTTTTGAATGGCTCGGCGTCCAACATTTTTTGAGTGCGGCTCAAACAGAAGAAATTAATCTGGATCAAAAGATCAAAACATTTCTTAGCCAAAGAAATATTCCGATCTCAGAGGATCCATCAGTTTTACGACAATCGGTCATGAATGCGGTGAATGAGGACATAGAAGGCTTTAGGCAAGTTGGCCTTGAAAATTTTAAGCACTTATTTGATGGACCGTTCGAAAGAGTCTTAAAAAATTACGATCTAGATGTTTATAATTTTGTTTTTGGTAAGCCCGTTCCCCAGTCTTCACTGCGAGCCTTTCTTACAGTTCTTAGTTTATTAAAAGCGAATGATCCCGAGATTCATGCTTCAACAGAGGATCTTGATGGCAATTATGAACTGTTCTTTTCGTTGCTCGACGAGGCTAAATTTGAAAAGCCACGGCCTTTTCCGGCCCTTGATTTTAAATATGATCAGGCAATGCTCAATAAACTGCGTCTTTTTTTAAAGACTCAGGGGTATGAGCTTCCCGAATATTCGACACTCATGAAACATTCTCGCTACGTTCAAGTGGATGCAATCACAAAAATCACATCTCAATCTCATGAATTTTTTAATGAGAGGGAATACGATCAAATCACCGAGATTTACAAAAATATTGTTTTAAGAAATCCAACTTTTGTTCCTCAAAAGTTTAAATATCTCATCAACGAATTGATTGATGAAAAAAATCAGTTTGTTGTTAAGTATGGTCTTCCAAAAAAATCGCTCTCGAATCCAAAAAAAATTAGAGAACTGAGCGAAAATTTTCGGCTCTCTACACTTCGCTCGATCTATCTCGCTCGGCTTTTCGAAGGTTTTTTTACCGATGAAAATGGCTCCGAAATTCCCCATGATAAACTGATCACAACCGAGCGACTGTTTGGGATTCTTTTGGCATCGGCTCCTGAGGAGATTTCGGTAGATCAAGGGCTTGATCCGCTTGTTCGTAAAGCCTTTGTAAAAGTATTTTTAGAAAAGCCAATTCTTTCGAGCAATGATTACCGAACGATGCTGCGTACCCGGTTGAAACAAATCATCGCTTCAAAATTAGCTACGGTTACAAAATCCTTTAAGCTTGATAAAGACCAGAAGGTTGCGCCATCGCAACAGAATCTGGGGCCGACCCGCGAAGAGCGCAAAGCGAACTATGTGAAGATCGAAAAGACACCTTTGCAAATAGCAGAAGTCGCTGCAGCTCGAAAAATAGTGGAGATGGAATCAAATTCAGATTTTCTTTCTGAGCTTTTAGATCATCCTCAAGATTTGGCAACTGATCGCGAACGTTTGCTTAAAATGATTCGGCCAGGTGAGATTATCCCCATTACCCTTAAACGATTTGGGTTTGTTTACAATGTCACATTTTCAAAGCGGGCGCTCGAAGAGTTGACCTCTCCCAGTGCACAGCTGCCACAGGATTTTAGACCTTGGCTCAAAGCGATGAGCATGGGGCCTGCGCGCGGTCGGGGTCAAAATGGCTGGAAGAGGGTCAGAGGACATGAGTGGAAAATCAAGATACTGACTTCACCATATCGTTTGCATAACTATCGTGATAACAAACGGGTCTGGCATTTTACTCAGTTTCAACTCAACCATTAAAAAAGATGATCACACCAATACTCTTCTTTTTATTTAGTTTCTTTGCTTCCGCTCAACCTGTTGATTCTTGTCTTCAGAGTCTGACCGATTATTTTCCACGCACCTGGCGCATCGATCAAAAACAAGTGGAGCAATACTTAATTCGGCATCCCGATCAGGCGGCGCTGTTTCAAAAGTATTCTTGGTTTGCATCGTTTATTGAGGCTAAAGAGAATCAATCTTTATTTGATTGGCTTGGAACCCAATATTATTTAAGCGCTGCGGATCGAATTCAAACTGACAGTAAACAGACTACAGAAAAATATGTGGCGGCAGCAGCGGAGCAGTTAAAGCTCAACTCCGATGAAATCGAAAAGATGAAGTTGGTCACTCATTCGCAAATCAATTTCGATGTGGATGCAATGGAAGCCCAAGGCCTTCATGGAGTCAGATTCTTTTTTGAAGGCGCTGGAGTCGAGGTTCTCAAAGCCTATGATTTAGGACCTGAAAATTTTAAACTCCAAACCCGTGTCCCAAAATCTTCGCTGCGGGTTTACCTCACCGTGCAACAACTTCTTTATTCGCGAGATCCTTCGGTGCACGCCGCAATGGAAAAATTGACCGAGAATTTTGATTTGTTTTTTTCGCTTCTGGGGCCAGCCGATTTTGAAGAGGCAAAGCCATTTCCTATTCTCTCAACCGATTATGATCCAAAAAAAGTAAAGCAGATCGAAGTTTTTTTGAAGTCGCGAGGATATATCTTACCGAGCTTTGTTGACTACACCATACACTCTTCGGCTGCTCGAAACTACGTGGTGAATTTGATCTTAAGATCTTTTAAGCAAAACCTGAGTCGTGAAGAGCTCGACGAGTTTTTGCTTATTTATAAGAAAAGTGTTTTGGGCGAAGCCCCACCGGTTCCGCCAAAATATCAAGAGATCAATCGGCTGTTGATTGCCGAATACACTCATGCGGGAACGTTGATCCGCCAACTGATGCCCACAGTAACAAGTCCAAAAAAAGTCAAAGAGCTCTATCAAGATTATTTGATCGATATGATCAATTTTATTCATTCGGTACGGATCAACAGTCTTGTTAGAGTTGAAAATGCAACGGTGAGCTCATCAATTTTATTTTATCTTATCGCTCTATCGAACTTTGCCGACTTAACCCAGGATCGGGGGCTTGAGCCTTTGATTTACAAATCATTTGTGCACTTGGTTTTAAAAAAGCCTTTATTATCTGCCGATGATTATCGCGCGATGCTCAGGCGAGGCCTCAAGGAAAAAATCTCTGCGATCCTCAAACAGGATGTTGAGCCCAAAAAAGATTTATTGGTTGCGAGCGTTCAACCTCTTGAGCTCCCAAAGTTGATGGTGAATGAAAAACGTCAAGCTCCTCCAGCAAAAAAAAATAAACCTGCCGAGACTCAAGAGATCGAAATTCCTGTGGGAATTGTTCCAGAGAAAATTGAGCCCAATATTCCCATCCAGATCGTGATCAAACCTTTTGGATTTGTGTACCGAGCCTCTTTTTCTGAAGCTGTTGTTTCTGAGCTTTCGACGCCCTGGCGTGAGGCTCTTGCACGAGGACCGGCGCGGGATCAGAGTCGAGACGGGTGGAAGCAGGTGCGGGATTACGAGTGGCAAATCACTTTGCCCAACTCGCATCAGCGCTTAGTGGGATACCGAGATCCATCAGGGCTTTGGTATTTTACCCATTTTGTTTTTGATCACTGATTTTGTAACGCAACCACAACACACCACCTTCGAGTCGTTTCACCGAAGCCAATTTCATTTTTGTGATCGGCCTTTTGGTATAGCCCTTTTCAACATCAAACAGGGTTGGTGTTTCGGTTGAGCCATCGGCATAGGGCATAACGAGTTGGCTCAGCTCATCAATCAATTTTGATTTTAAAAAGCTTCCGTTAATGATGCCGCCGCCTTCAAGCAAAAGTCGTTTGATTCCAAAAAGCGATTTTAATTTTTTCAGTGCGACCGAAAGGTCGATCTCTTTTTTACCCGCAAAAATATAGGACACTTTTTTTTGCTGGAGATGTTCAAGATACGAGTTCGAAACATTTTCGCTCAAGATCTCGATCACGTGATCTCCTGTAATCGAATTCGAATCCCAGAGGCATTTGCCAGCTCGATCAATCACAATTGCAAAGGACTGCGCCTGAAGATCGCCAACGAAATCTCGTTTTATAATTGTGCCCTTGGTCTTGGGCAGTTTTATTTTTGAGCTCGAAAAACCTTGCATTGATGTTCGACCAATAATCCAGCCGTCGCCTTTTAATTTTTTATGGCAACTTTCATAAAGGCGATGAATGTTTGTATCTTTTGGCCAAAGGGTCGGCTTAATTTTTCCATCAACGGTTGTTGTCATATGACAAATAACATAAGGGCGTTTCATAAAATTCCTTTAATGTGAATACTTCTGCAATACCTGATACTGCGGCGCCGTTGGGGATTCAATCGAGTAAGCATAATTTCCCCACCAGGGGCCAGCGGCCCAGTAGGTCACTTCAATGCCATGATTCTGCATAAATAAAAGTGCTTTATCAAGACTGACATTCCAGTTGAGGTTGTCATTCCCAACTCCGGTTTCACCAAGATGACAAGCAACCCGGTGGGCTTCGCACCATAATGCGAAAGGTCGAATGCGATCAACAAGCGTATCAGTGTTCACACCCAATTGAGCTTCATCATTCCAGTTGTAGTGTGTTCCGGAGGAGTCATGATCGGCGTAGGCATGGGCCGAGTAGACAATATGATCTGATGGATCTTGCAGAGGAAATGTTGGATTTTGATTATTCCAGTCGGCAGCGTTAGAATAGAAATTTCCCTCAACGTAAATTAGCACCGAGCTGTCAATCGAGCGAATCGCATTGACCGCATCTTGTGCGGACTCAGCCCAGACAGTTTCTGAAGGCATGGCGTTGGGCTCATTCATTAAATCGTATCCACCAACGCCCGCTTGATTTTTGAATTCAGAAGCCAATCTTTTCCAGAGATCGGCAAGATCAGCCGCGGTCACTTGACCTCCGCCGATCACATTGCCCCGATACCTCGCGTAGTTATGGATATCGAGCAAAACACGCATTGATTTTGAGCTCGCATAATTTAAAATATGACGAATCTGATTTAAATAGATTGTATTTAACTCAGCCTGAAGCGTGGGTTGAAGTCGTTCCCAACTTAAGGGCAAACGAATTAGGTTAAGATGTGAGCTCTGGTAGGAATCGATTTCGCTGTCGGTGATAAGAGCGTAGTCAGTGCCTGCTGCTCCCGGGAATTGCGAACCGTATTCCATCCCGCTTGCATTAACACCTAGTTGAAATTGACCCTTGATAAAACCATCAGAAGGGTAGGGAGTGGGTACGGCACTCGTTGCAGCAACTGCACTCAGCCCGAACTGATTCCAAAAATGCAGGGTGGAAAAGTCGGAGCTAAATGCTGCAAAAATAAAATAGTATGTGCCCAAGGCTGCGGATGTTGGAAAAGTGTAGCTCATCGTAAACTGTTGTGTTTCGCCAGTGGTAAAAATTTGGGGTTCAGAGGTTTGACTCAAAGTGTTTCCATTAGCGTCGCGGACCTCGATTCGGATGACATAATCGCCAGCTTTGATTGCTGTTATTTTTCCGGTAGCTGTCACACTCGAGCCCACACGCACTTTTGTGGCTGAGAGCATGTGAGAGGTGAGATTGATATTTGGAGTTGTTGGAGCGTCTTCGGTCCATAAGGAGTAATCATTGGATTGTCTGAGTGTGCCGGCTTGCGGTGCCGACGAGGACAATCCACTTGTTGCATTTTGAAGCGCATGAAATTGCCCGGAGCTACAGTTATTAAATAAAAAAAGATTTGCGAGGGCGATCAAAACTAAGGAGATCTTTTTGAATATTTGGAGTCGTTTCATTTTAAAACCTTTAGTCTTTATCGACCATTGGCCGGGATTTCTTAAACGGTGTTTTAAATTGAGACAGAGTTAATTCAATCCGCAAGATTGTTGATCGTATATTGTTTTAATTTCTTTTGCCAAAAGTGCTGTGTTCCACACTGCAGCTTCGGCAATCGTTCCTGATGTCCAATACGCATAACCAGTGTGACCACCAATTTGTAATGTGTAGGTCGAAGAACTTGTCCACGTGGTACTCGCTGTCCCGTCAGCACGTCCATTGACATAATAGGTGATCGAAGACCCATTGATTACAGCAGCAATAAAATACCATTTTGCTAATTGCAGCGTAGTTTGCCCAGACGCGCCCGAACCAAAAACAATCTGACCAGGAGGATGTCCATAAGATCCAACTACTCCAAAAATGACATTGTTTGGACCTGATCTTTGATCGATCACGTAGTTGACGAGACTGGTGTTGTAAGCCGCAAGTTTGATCCATGCACTAAAAGTTAAACCACTTCCGCCTGCAGAACTGCCAAAGTTCAAAGTGCTTGATGCGGGCACTCCAATGTATCCTGTCGATCCATCGAACAAAGCAGCAGTCGTTCCCACTCGGCCTGGTACTCCTAATGTTGTTCCACTTTGCGGCACTCCAGTATTTGTAGCGATCGAGGAAGAGTCTGTGACACTTGTTGCTCCATAACTCTCTGCTAAGGTCCAATACCCTACGAGATGTGACCACTGCGGTGTCCAACCTGACTTTAATTTATAGCAAGCTCCGCCTGCACCAATCATTGCTGTGAGCGAACTTGTTGGTTGAGCCAGAACAGCAGAGGGCAGACATAGAATAAAAACTTGAACTAAATAATTTCTCATTGATACCCACTCGCCCAAGTGACATAGCAGTCATAAGTTGAACCATTATATATTGTTGTCATAGTGATCAGCGTTCCACCAGAACCAGTTGTTACAATGGTATTGGCCGCCGACGACAAGGGTTTGTATTTGATTGATCCACAACTGGCCGCTGAGAAAACAATATTGATTGAGGCGGTGTCTTTAAAAGAGATCAAATAATTTGCTCCATTTGCAGGAGTTCCGGTAAAGGTGAGTGCCACAGTATCATTTGCAACCGCAAAGGTCGGACTAATCGAAAATGCATTGGTTGCTGAAAAAGCTAAATTTGCTGCCCAACTTGGACTTGATCCCGTGACGCTTGGACTACTCTGAAGACTGACGATGGCTCCATTCACAGTCAGCGCAGTGGTGGGCGAAGATGTGCCGATCCCCACATTGCCGCTCACGATCATTCCATTTGTGGGTGCTGCAAGCACACCACCGTAGGTGCCGAAGGAAGCACTGCCTGCGACGTCGAGGGTTGAAGTGTTGCTGGATGTATTGACCCCGAGACGTGAGCCTGCGCTGTTAGTAATATTATAATTGAGAGTACTTCCAGAATTGCCCGAAATCCCTCCGGCATTGGAATAGAATCGAACGCCACCGCCGTAATAAATCAGACTTCCACCACTGGTGATATCTAGATTTCCATAAACAGTAAGTGTTGGGTCACTTGCCGAAGTTTCGGCCTTGGCGGTCCCACCGATCGCCATCCAGCCTTGCACATCGGCCGAGCCGGAGACATCTAAGTTGTTTTGAGGATTACTTGTACCAATCCCCACATTGCCTGATGAATCCACGCGCATTCTCTCAGGCGCATAAGAGTTGTTTATATTTGTGGTATGAAAAGCAATGTGTCCGTCACCGGCTGCAGCGGTGAGGAGAAGTTGTGCTTGTGCCTTTGAAGCGTCTGTAACTACCCCGTCTGAGATGCGGCGATTTGAAGAGAGCCCAAAATTATCGCCGTAGGTTCCCAAATAAATTTTGTTGCTGGTGTTTGATGCAACGGCAAGATCTGTATTTGCTGATGCACCGACCTGAAGTTGGGCCCCTGGCGATGTTGTTCCAATACCCACATTACCACTCACAATCAAACCATTCGCAGGTGCTGCTGTTACGCCTGCATAACTTCCAACCGACATTCCACCCGTTACATCCAATGAAGATTTGGGAGCAGCAGTTGCTCCGACGTTGATGGGGCTTGAGATATAATTGTTTGCGCCTCCGTTTGCTTCACCTAAACGAAATCCATTTCCTGTCACATAGCCATGACTGTAGGCCGTGCCCATGCAGAGATCACTAATGCAAAGACCATCGGCATTGATTCCACCCACAACTGAAAGAGTATTTGTGGGCGAGGTCGTTCCTATTCCAACTTTTCCATTTTTTAAAATTTGAAACGCGGTCGAAGGAGTCGACGCGCTTTGCCCATTCCCAATCACGAATAAGGGATCGGTGGCCACCCATGCGTTGGCGGTCTCGCCGCCGTAAGTGTTGTACGTCCCCATAACGGTTTCGTTGTATGCGGGCGCCTTAACAGCTGATCCGATGGCGACTGCGCTTTGCCCATTTGCTTGACTTGAAGAACCCAATGCAAGGCTTGCATAGCCTGAAGCATTATTCGCAGTTCCAAGTGCAACCGAATTTGATCCCGAAGTCTGACTCCCATATCCTAATGCAATCGAAGCAAGTCCGCGCGATGTGCTCGTGTTCGATTGAACCGAACCATCGTTCATCACTGTGAAAGCCGAAGTCCCATTCGAAAGAATATTTAGATTGGATGAGCGCACAAGGCATCCATTGTGAGGCACGGCGGATGTTCCTAATTGACCACGCGAAACTCCGGTAAATGAATTTGATGTGAGTCCCGTGTAGGAGACCGCTTCGGAGTCGAGCCATAAAATTCCAGAAGAGCCGAATCCAGTGGTTGAACTTACGGGAATGACAGTGACCGTATTATCGATCGAACCTGCAAAGGTGCCAGCAACAAGGCTTGATGCCGAATTCACTCTGAGACTTCCAGTCACCTCTAGTGTTTCATTCGGAGTGACCGTTCCAATACCGACCCGACCACCACCCTGAATAGTCATCAACGGGGTTGCGGTGCCCGTATTTGAATAATCGTAGAATCGAAAACCACCAACCGTTCCGTATCCACGATTAGCTATGAAGTCGCTTTCACCGTCGCCACCCGAATAATTAGATCCAATCAAATTTTTCCCCTGGAATTCAAGTTTGGTGAGATCAATAGATGGAGAAAGATTTGGATCCAAATTTCCATTTGGTCCCCCTAAACTGACGACGCCAGAAATATCTAAATTATAACGGGGTGATGTGGTTCCGATTCCAACACTCCCACCGGTCGCCAAAAGATTTCCGTTGGTGATCGCAACATCACCCCCGCCAAACGCAGAGGGTCCAAAGGATTTGATTGAAACTGTATTAAACCCATTGCCTTGACTGATATTAAGAACGCCATTGCCGTAATTATTAAACGCGTTGATCACCGAGTTTGGCCCGTTCGGTACGGTCAATTGGCCAACATTTGCGGTCCCTGCCACATCGAGTTTGCCACCCATACTAGAATTGTTTGTAACCGTGAGGCCAGTGCCTGTGCCGCTGGCGGTGACTGGTCCAGAAAAAGTTTCTGTTCCTGCAATTGTCTGGTTGCCCGAAGTGTTGAGCAGTGACCCGTAGGCTCCTCCGTTTTGTGACAACATTAATTGGTTGGAGGTGGAATCGAAATACATGCGGGCTTGGGCGCTGGGTGCGACCGAAGGCGCAATCGTTCCTCGAAGCGAAATCGCACCGTTAACATCGAAAGTTGAGGCGGGTGATGTGGTGCCGATGCCGACATTTCCGCTTGAAGTAATTCTCATCGCTTCGCTTAAAGCTGTAGCATTCGGCCCAACATCAAATGCGATGATTCCATTTGTTGTATTCTCGAGACGCAAGTTTGACGAATTTGATTTTAAGACAATGTCACCGTCATTGGTTGTATTTGTCCATGCACCATTGCCAACGGCCACACCGAGGACACCCTTTGAAGCCCCATTGGAATCTAAATTTATACCGACAGAATTTGTGCCATCAACTACAAGGCCGTCGTATTGACTGGTAGAAAAAACATGTAGCCGCTTAGCCGGCGAAGTTGTTCCAATACCAACATTGCCATTAGCAAGAAGTGTCATGACTGTCGTTTCAGCGTTTGGAGGGTCGCCGATTGCGGCTTTGAGATTGATATCTAATCGAGTGTTTGGACCATACCCATTAGCAATACTATTCGCCGCGTAGGTTCCAAGTTTAAATGCTGCGGCTTGGGAATAAGAAATGCCACCATTGGTCGGTCTTGAAATTTGAAATTCATTTTCGGTTCCTACACCAGCAGCGGCAAGAGACCCGCTAACGTCGAGCGCGGAGTTTGGTGAAGCTGTAGCAATACCAACTCTTCCACCACGAGGATTTAGGAGTAGAGGTTGGTAGCTTCCTATCTTTGATGAAGAAATATATGCGGCATCGACTGATCCATCATATCCCATATATAAACTCTGACCGCTTGTACCGGTATTGATTGCAAAACCGTGAGCGCTTACTTCATACCCACTCGAGCTTGTATCTGCAGTGACTACCAGTTTGGAAATCGGAGCGTTGTCACCAATTCCTACGTTGCCGTTTGCGGTTACTGTCATGACGTCGCCGATGCCGCTGCGTAAATTTAGAATTCTATTGGTCGCACCGATGGAAGCTACATTCACAGCTAAACCGTTCGCGTGACTATCTGAAAATTCGTTATTCAAAATCCCCGCGGCATAGCCACCTCCAGAAGTTGCCCACGAGATTCCGTTTGAATTTTCATATGAGGTGCTCGCATCGCCAATACCATACGGTGTATTTGCTAATTGGGTAGACGGTGCTGTCGTCCCAATCCCAACAGATCCATTTCCTAAAATTGTCATTTTCGTTGAAGGGGAGTTACTTGTAGTCCCGCTTGAGGTTGGCGTTGCAGTTTGAAATTGGATTGTCGAACCGCCAGCACCTGTAGATACCCCAGAAGACAAATTTAAAAATCCTCCACCTTTGTCACTTGAAGATAAGGTTGCGCCACCAGCCGTAACGCTCAAATTGTTGCCCGCACTATTCGAAGTGGTCGAGCGCTCCATCGCAATATTGCGCGCGACATTGCCACCAAAACTCAAATCAGAACTAGGATTTGTCGTGCCCACACCAATTTTGCCTGAGCCTAAACTTAAATTTCCACCTGCAAGTCCAGCAAACGAAGTCGATGTTCCGTTGATCAAAGCGAGCAATTCCGCATAAGGCGTGCTCGCAAAGATCGCATCCACTTTAGATTGGGTGGTGTCGCTGCTCGTTTGTATAAAACCCGATGAGGCTGCACTTGAAAGTCTCTCGGCTTCAAAGGCATACGGCACAGACTCAATGACGTAAGGCGCAGAAAATGCCACCGTGTCGGGTCCATCAACAAAGCTCACATAAATGTTGCGTGAATCGGTCGGTTGCGGAGTGTAGGCGGTAGCAGTGGGTGCTCCCACGCAATTTAAACTCGAAAGTGTTCCGGCATTTTGAAAAGCACTGGAGACCGAAAGACCAAGATCATTCGATGTTCTTACACCTGTACCGAGCGTGACCGCAAAAATGCCGTTCGAGTTTGTCATGTTAAGAGGAAAAGTTTCTTCAAACAAAACACATTCGGGCCGTGAGTTCGCAATCGCCATGCTTGTGACACGGATAGTGAGATCCACCGTTGAGGACTCAACCACCACGCTGTCTTTTAAAAGTTGTCCTTGAAAGGTGATGCCTTGGGGGGCAGCAAAAGCACCGCGGCTGATAATAAAGAGTGCGAGCCCAATCCTGAGCCCTTGTTTTAAATTCATAATCTCTCCATAAATTATTTTTATTTAACGAGCTTGAACCAATCTTTCCAATTGCTCGATCCGAGCTTTGAGCTCGGCTGATTCTTGTTTTGATTTTTGTTCTGCTTGTTCGAGATCTACGATTCGCTGTTTTAATTGCGTATTTTGACTATAAATCGTTTTTATTGACTCAATCACAGGAGCGATAAGGTGATCGTAGACAACCGATTTCAATCCTGACTCAGGATCGGTTTTTATCGATTGAGGATAAACCTTTTCGACATCTTGTGCGATCAATCCAATCTGCTCTTGATTTCCAAAATGCTCCTGGTCTTTCCAGTCGTAACTAACACCCTGAAGTTTTAAGATATTCTCGAGCGAATTTTGAAGTGGATCGATATTATTTTTTAGGCGCACGTCCGAGGGTGATGAACACCCAGTCGACGTGCAAACTTGAGTTCCGCCTACGCGCAAAACATTTGTTGATGCGATATTGATGTCGCCGTTGACGTCAAGTTTGTAGGCGGGTGACGTGGTTCCGATACCGACGTTTCCGCTGACGATAAGCCCATTGGCTGGCGCAGCCGTTCCTGCATATGCTCCGATTGCGGCTTCGCCCGCAACATCAAGATGGTTCACTGGATAAATACTGATTCCGATATTATTACTTTTTAAATAACTTGTTCCGCCGTAAGTGTTTCTAATTGTAACAGTCCCATCATATCCAAAAGCCAGTCCTGCACTCACAACTCCAGCGACATCAAGAGAATCATTAGGAGCGGTCGTCCCAATACCGACACGACCCGCCGAATAAGACAGATTCGAACCATTCTGATTCCAATAACTCGAAGTTGAAGTTCCAACAGGCACTCCATTGACGGTGAGCGATGTTGCGTTCACGGTGCCTGCGACATCAAGCTTTGTTGCCGGATTTGTTGTTCCAATTCCCACATTGCCGGTGCCATTCGGTTTGATAATAATATTGTGATTGGTTGCGCCACCGCCGCCATCGCTCGTTATAAACAAAGCTGAATTATACGTTGTGAGAGAAGCTGTATTTACACTTGAATCATAATTTGAAAACATAATTCCAGAATTCATTCTCAGGCTTCCATATTGATCAAATAGGGAGGTGCCCGCAGAACTCGTAAAGCTTGCCACATCTGTTCCGGTGGGGCTTGAGACTGAGAGTCTCGCCCCTGGATTTGATGTGCCTATGCCGACGTTGCCGGAAAAATAAGAAGGTGCTGTCGGATCGCTCGTGTAGATAGACCACTTGTTGGTTCCTTGGACTAAACCTGTGTACACACCATAGGCGGTTGAGATGACCGAACCTAGATTTTGGGTGACGGCAAAAGATCCACCACTGGCAGTGGTAATACCACCAGTGCCTGACGTGTAGACTCCACCGTTGATTGCAGTCGCACTCCCAATTGTGGTGTTGTAGGCATTTTGCGCTTGTGCTTCGAAGCCACGAATAATTCCACTTGGAGAATTTGCTCCATTAAAACTGACTGTCGAATATCCTCCGCGGACAGTAGCAGTGGATGCACTGGATGGATAAAAATTCTGATTCATAATAAACGCGTTGGAGCTTCCGGATGAAAGACTGACATTACCTCCCTCAACATCCAGCAAAGCAGAAGGGGCTGTTGTGCCTATGCCGACGTTGCCGTTCGGCAGCATAGTCACGATATTTGAACCGTTGGTATTGAAATCGTATCCAGCATAGCTGGATTGAGATCCATTAAAGGTCAGTCTGCCCGTTGTTCCATTCCGGTTTAGAGAATATCCGTAGCCGGTTCCGTTATACAGACCGAGGCCAGCCCCAGCGACGATACTGCCGGTAAAACTAAAGTTTTGAAAGCCATCGGTGGAAATTGAGCTTGCTAAAGTGCCGTCTGAACGTTGTGTCTGGATAAGCGGTGAATTTGAATCAGCTATTTTAAAGACGGAGCCCGTAACCTTAACGCTTCCAGTGACATCCAGTGCTTGAGACGGGTTCGTAATACCGATCCCAACATTCCCACCAACAATCAACGACCCACCTATACTAGAATTATTTACTACCGATAATCCAGTGCCTGTGCCACTTACTGTGACTGCGCCGGAAAAAGTTTCGGCTCCCGCTACAGTTTGACCACCTGAAGTACTAAGCAGAGAGCCGTAAGCTCCACCGTTCTGTGAAAGCATCAGTTGATTCGATGTCGAATCAAAATACATTCTGGCCTGTGCGGTTGGCGAAAGTGCTGGCGCCGACATCGCATGCAGCGAAACCGCGCCATTAAGATCAAGAGTCGATGCGGGTGAGATTGTGCCGATGCCGACGTTGCCTCCGTTTGGATTTAATAAAATCGGGTAACTCACACCAAAATTTCCACGATCGTGCCCTTGAAACCAAATACCATTTGGTGGCGATGCATAAGCTCCAATGTCTAATAGATTTCCATAGGCATAGCTGCCGCCGACTCGTAAAATTCCTACCGGGGCAGCTGCATTTCCATTGTAGTCGCTGGTCGTGCCAGCGATTTCAAGAGGGAGCGATGGGTGAGTTGTGCCGATTCCGACATTCCCATCATTTCCGCTACCGGTCGTCTTGCTCCCAGGTTTTAGGAGTATGTGTCCGCCATTGCCGCCACCATTACCCCCACCATTTCCTGCAGTGACAACAACACTTCCTCCGCTGCCGCTCAGTGATCCGTCTGCTGCGGTGATATTTATATTTGATGAAGCGTCTGAGGCTGAATTGCCGAAGAAGAGGGTCCCACTTCTGATGTTAACTGCGCCTCCACCATAATTTCCGCCTCCAGCAGTTATGTTTACCGCACCACCACCGCCCGATCCGTTGCCAGCAGAAAGATTAAGAACACCGCCAAGACCATTTGCTGATGAAGCACTGCTTGCCGCTCCTGCAGAGATGTTCACAGTACCAGCATTGCCATGGCCGGCTGCAGGATCTGTATTCGAACCTGCGGTGAGAGTTATATTTCCAGCAGTCGGTCCAGCATAAATATCGTTATTGCTCGAGCCTGCGACTAAAAAAATTGAAGCCGGGCTTGTACTTGTCGGAGCTCTCACATCTAGGATGCCTGCAGGATTTGTTGTGCCAATTCCCACATTCCCATTATACCCGATTCGCATTCTTTCTTGATTTAAACCAAAACTATTTAAGACACCACTTGTTCTAAAAACAATATTGGTATTGTCGTCATCAAAATTGGATTGTCGAAGAACTCCAATCGACGCGAATGGTGAATTAGTGCTTTGGTTTGAGCCAAAAATAATATTTCCCATCGATGATCCGTCGTCAGGATTCCCATGCGTGTCATGTAAAAAGACTTGAGGGGAAGATGCGGTAACATCCAGAATACCAGTCGGATTTGTCGTGCCCACGCCCACATTGCCATTGCCCATTACTGTCATCTTAGTCGAAGGGGAGTGACTCGAAGTCCCCGAGCTCGCAGGCGAAGAAGTTTGAAATTGAATTGCAGAACTTCCGCCACCGGTTGCAATTCCAGATGAGAGATTGAGTGTTCCACCATTTTGATCGGTGCTTGATATGGTTGCTCCACCCGCAGACACAGTTAAATTATTTCCTTGTGAAGCGGTTGAGCGCTCCATTGCAATATTGCGCGCGACATTGCCGCCAAAACTTAAATCTGAACTTGGATTTGTCGTGCCCACACCAACGCGACCTGAAGTACCATTCACAAAAAAGTTGCCTGAACCAATATTGAGATTGCCGCTTGCGAGGCCCATAAATGAATTTGATGTTCCATTGATCAGTGCCAGCAACTCGGTGTAAGCGCTTGAAGCCATGATGGCATCGACTTTAGATTGCGTTGTGTCGGTATTCGTTTGCAAAAAACCAGAAGAAGCCGCGCTCGAAAGTCTTTCAGCCTCAATCGCATAAGGCACAGACTGAATCACATAAGGTTGAGCAAAGGCCACGGTGTCGGGCCCGTCGACAAAGCTCACATAAATATTTCGTGAGTCGGTGGGGAGCGGAGAATATGCGGTGGCAGTTGGTGCGCCCACACAGTTTAAGCTCGACAATGTTCCGGTGTTTGCAAAAACATTTGGGATTGAAAGTCCAAGATCATTTGCGGTTCTCGTGCCCGTACCTAAGGTGACCAAAAATATTCCGTTGGATGCGGTCATATTTAAAGAATAGCTTTCTTCAAACACCGTACATTCGGGCCTCGTGCCCGCAATCGACATGCTGGTAATTCTAAAAGTGACATCGACGTTTGAGTCTTCGACCACAACGCCGTCTTTTAGAAGTTGCCCTTGAAAAGTAATTCCTTGTGGGCCTGCTTTGGCGACTTTCCCTAAACAAAATAAGAGTAAACCAAAAATAAATTTATTTTTTAACATCTGTCATCCTTAACGCTTTTGATTGAGCTTTTCGAGTTGATCCATGCGTGACATCATCGCCGCAGTTTGTTCTTCGAGTTGGACTACGCGTTCCTTGAGGGCTTTGTTTTCTGTATCTAACGAAGTGATTCTTTCATAAATAGTTTTTATTGATTCAATCACAGGAGCGATAAGATGGTCATAAGCAATAGACTTGTAACTTGAACGTAAATCGGTCTTAACCGCTTGGGGATATATTTTTTCGACATCTTGTGCGATCAAACCGATCTGTTCTTCTGCTCCGAATGATTCTTGATTCCAGTGATAGCTTACACCTTGCAGCTGCAAGATTTTTGCAAGTGAATCTTCAAGTGGCTCAACATGGTTTTTGAGTCTGAGGTCTGAAGGTGAGGTGCAGCCACTTGATGAACAAACCGAATTTCCACCAAAGCGTAACACATTGGCCGAGGCGATATTGACATCACCGCTAACATCCAGTGTGTAGGCGGGCGAAAGGGTTGCGATTCCAACATTTCCATTGCCCGCAGGTTTTATAATAATATTTTTAGAAGGGGATTGCTGATAGCCCGAAGTGATATACAGATCGTTAAAAGCCGAATAAGCAAAACTACTTATATTTGCATCGTAGCCAGCAACTAAATTCGCGTTAAATATGGACACACCGTATTGATTTACTCGAAATGCATCGCCGTATTGAGATGCTATAAATAGCGCGTCAGTTCCAGCGTCGGACACAATATTTAATTTTGCAGATGGAGTCAGCGTACCGATCCCGACATTCCCACCTTTTGGATTCAACAGTATTGGATAGGTGGCCCCAAAATTTCCGCGGTCGTGGGCTTGAAACCAAATTCCGTTGGGGTAAGCGGCATACGCACCAATGTCTAAAAGATTTCCGTATCCATTACTGCTTTCTATTCGGAGCATTCCTGCAGGACTAATCTCACTGCCATTCGAATCTAAAGTGCTGCCTGCAATATCGAGAGGAAGTTTTGGGTTGATTTTACCGATGCCGACGTTGCCCGCCGGTGCCGCGAGCGTTCCGTTCATTCCGGTTGCGAAAATCACGTTGCCGATATTTAAATAATTGCTTGTTGCTGCAAGTGGAGTATCGACCGAGTTTCCAATCAAAATATTTGATGATCCCGATTGAAGAGTTGCTGAGCCAACTCCGTTTCCAACTAAAATATTGTCACTTCCGCTAACGTTCGTGCTTCCGGATGATGCGCCAAGAGCAGTATTTCGTGATCCTGTTGTATTGATGAGAGAGTTCCATCCAACAGCAGTGTTATAATTGGTGGTTGTCACATTTTGAAGTGCGGAGGCACCGAGTGCGGTATTTTGCGAACCTGTGGTCACTCTGTATGCTGTGTTTAACCCTAAGGCTGTGGTGTTATTTGCTGTACTCAATACCGTGCACGAACCATTACCCACACACGCATTATTTCCACCAGAATTGACATTGGTGAGTGATTTAAATCCAATCGCTAAATTATTTGATCCGGTCAGTGGACTGCCCGAACCCATGGCGTAAGTGCCGATGGCAATGTTATACGAGCCTGTTCCGCAGGTGCCAGTAGTCTGGTTTTTAAGTGCGTTGTTTCCGATTGCGATACTCGAACCTGCTGGCGTGCAGCTGTCTGGAGGTAAACTAAAAGCATTTAATCCATTGACTGAGATCGTGCCATTGACGTCAAGTGAGCTTGCGGGTGATGTTGTGCCGATTCCGACATTACCATTTGATAAAACTCGAATTCGCTCGGTGGCATTCGACGAGATCGCTGCGCCATTTGCATCGTAATAAAATCCATTGCCGTAATTTCCAAAATTCACCGCATTGGGTGCGCCGTAGCCCGAGGTGAATCTCCAGGCTGTGATTCCGCCATTAATTTGAAAATCATCTACTGGACTTGTTGTTCCGACCCCAACTTTCCCGGATTGAGTTATTGTCACTATTTTTGTTCCGTCATTCAGTTGAAAACTGAGCGCATCGTTATTGATCGTATCGTCGGCGATAAGAAAATATTTGCTTGCACCGGTTCTTTTCAAACCGATGCTTGGCCCCACAAGCGATGTTGGAGCGCCAGAATATTCAAGTAGGACAGTAGAGTTGCCAGCATATGCAGAGAGTGTGTGGAGTGACGATCCGTCGGTCATTGAGTTGGTACCGATACCTAGGCCTGCCATTCGCCCAATTCCGTAGACGTCTAACAAAGCGGAGGGCGAGGTTGTCCCAATTCCCACGCTTCCATTTTCCACTACACGCAATACTGAAGTGCCTCCAGAGGATAGATCAATCTGGCCGACTAAAGGTGTGGAGCCATTTAAAAATTTTAAAGCTGCGGTTTGAGTCGAGCCCACGTACTGCA
Organism: Bdellovibrionales bacterium; assembly: GCA_965199825.1. Taxonomy (GTDB): domain Bacteria; phylum Bdellovibrionota; class Bdellovibrionia; order Bdellovibrionales; family UBA1609; genus CBDATP01. The sequence goes on from OZ241329.1 coordinate 1,333,742, forward strand.
ACATTCCTCCTGTTACAGTATACGGAGTTCCGATCCCACTCCCACTTTCATAGTAGTGTACTGATCCTCCATCTGAGCTATTGTTGACAAAAGAAGCCAACCCACTCCGTCCACCATACCCATCAGTAGATAAAAATTGTTTAGCGCTGGTTGTTCCCATCACTTGAAGAGTGGAAACAGGGGTGGTTGTCCCTATCCCTACATTTCCATTGGACAACAACGTCATGACATTGTAATCACCAGTGGCTGAAATGTTGGCCGTTGATTTTAAGTTAATATCTAACTCAGTTGTTGGCCCATATCCGTTGGTATAACTACCGAGTTTAAATGTCGCAACATTGGGCCATGCGACCCCGGAATTTAGCGGACGAATCAATTGGAGAATATTACTTGTGCTCGCTAGATTCGAGGCTGTTGAACCTTGAATTTCCAAATTAGCTTGCGGTGTCGTCGTCCCAATCCCCACATTCCCATTCCCCAAAACAGTCATCTTAGTCGAAGGGGAGTTACTCAAAGTCCCCGATGAAGCAGGCGAGGATGTTTGAAATTGAATCGCCGATGAACCTGCGCCCGTCGAAATTCCAGATGAGAGATTCAGTGTTCCACCATTTTGATCGGTACTTGATGTGGTCGCACCACCCGCAGACACAGTTAAATTATTTCCCTGCGATGAAGTCGCGCGCTCCATCGCAATCGTTCGCGCAACATTGCCACCAAAACTAAGATCTGAACTGGGATTCGTCGTGCCCACACCAATTCTGCCTGAGCCCAAATTTAGATTTCCACCCGCAAGGCCTGCAAACGAAGTCGATGTTCCATTGATCAACGCGAGCAACTCCGCATAAGGCGTGCTCGCAAAGATCGCATCCACTTTAGATTGAGTGGTGTCGCTGCTGGTTTGCAAAAATCCTGATGAAGCTGCACTCGACAGTCTTTCGGCCTCGATGGCATAAGGCACCGACTGAATCACATAAGGTTGAGCAAAGGCCACGGTGTCTGGTCCATCAACAAATGAGACATAAATGTTCCGTGAGTCGGTGGCTAAAGGTGTGTACGCAGTTGCGGTTGGTGCCCCCACACAGTTCAAGCTCGACAATGTTCCGGTGTTGGCAAAAACATTTGAGATCGAAAGACCAAGATCATTTGATGTTCTCGTGCCCGTGCCTAAAGTGACCAAAAATATGCCGTTCGAGGCGGTCATATTAAGAGAATAGCTTTCTTCAAACAAGGTGCATTCAGGGCGCGTGCCACTCACAGGCATGCTGGTGATTTTGATTGTGACATCCACGTTTGAGTCTTCGACAATCACACCGTCTTTTAAAAGTTGGCCTTGGAAGGTGAGGCCTTGGGGGCCAGCAAAAACGGATCGACAAAAAAGAGCGAAAACAAAAAACCATAAATTCAATTTCACGAAACTTCCTTTAATAAAACTTTACTGCATTAACATTTCGAGCCGAGCCATACGCTTGAGCATTTGTGCATTTTCTTTTTCAAGACGATCCATTCGAATCGTCATCTGGGCTTTTTCTGATTCAAGTTGTTCGGATTTTAATTTCAACGCTGCAAGCTCCGAATCGGTTGAGATCAATTTTGAGTAAATAGATTTAATTGACTCAATAATTGGCGCAACCAAATGATCATAGGCCACCGATTTGATGCCGGATTGAGAATCTGTTGAGATCGCTTCGGGATAAATTTTTTCGACTTCTTGAGCGATCAAGCCAATTTGTTTATTTTTGTTAAATCGCTCTTTGTCTTGCCAGTCATAACTGACGCCACGAAGATCTAAAATATTTTCTAAAGCATTCTCAAGAGGCTGAATATTTTCTTTGAGTCGCAAGTCAGAAGGTGAAGTGCATCCGGTCGAAGAGCAAACTTGGTTGCCGCCAAAGCGAAGTAGATTTGCCGAAGCAATATTCAAATCTCCACCCACATCGAGTTTGTAGCCAGGTGTTAAAACTCCAACACCCACATTTCCATTTGAGAGGATGTCCATGTAGTGGCTGTAGGCAGCACTGTTGTAGTTTTGAAATGTGATGCGCCCATTGTTGCCAGCAATAAAATCCAACTGCCCAACTCTTCCAGAGTAATTCGGACCATAAAGCGTCATTGCTGCGCCGTCGTTTGATCCTGTGTTGGCAGCAAAATCGATTCTTCCTGAGCTGTCGTCTGTTCCGGTTCGGGCGGCATAAATAGATGGCGAATTTCCAGAAAGTTTTATTTTTCCTGCAACTTCGAGCATTTCGGATGGGCTGATCGTGCCGATTCCAAATCCCGAACCGGTTAGACGCATTCGTGGTGTGCCGCCGAGATACCAGTTCATCGTGTTCATCCCAATAAATCCAAAACTCAACTCGTTGTACGATTCAACGGTTACAAGATTCTGATTATTTCCGGCGGTGTCTTTTCCGTAGAGCGCATTTCCATTTGCGATCACCATACTCCCATTCACATCGAGTGTGGCTGAAGGTGATGTTGTGTTGATTCCAACTTTGCCAGGTGCTGCGCTGTAAAGTCCTACGCCCGGTTGTAAAATAATATTTCCGCCTGAGTATCCTGAATTAACACCGGTACCTGCTGTGACATTGACGTTTCCGCCAGAGGCTCCGGGTGAAGTTCCGCCATTGCCTGCAGTGAGGTTGAGTGCGCCACCGGTAGCGTAGAGAGAATTACCACTAATTATGTTTATAGGGCCTCCTGCGCCATTACCGCCCGCATACCCTCCGTTGAGATTAAGCGCTCCGCCTACAATATTGCCTTTTGAAGTTCCACTTGAAAGTGTCAGCGCTCCAGCCGCACCATTTCCGCTGCTTGTATTCGATCCCGATTGTAAAGTGACTGCTCCTGCAGTTGTAGACGTGGCGCTATTTCCTGCAACAAGGTTGATCGCCGCGGAATTTGAGCCGCCCTCCACATCTAAAATTCCAGCAGGACTTGTCGTCCCGATCCCAACATTGCCCGCAGAGTCGATGGCCAAACGCGATGTTGAATTAGTAATCAAAGACAGTTTAGCTGAGGCCGCGTCTGCACCCATCCCGATTCCGCTGTAATCGCGAAATCCAAACGCGGGCACGGTCATTGTTGAAGTCGAAAGCGCAATGTAAGCCCCCGCAGTGGTAGCTCTCATGGCCTGCTTCAATTCAATTTCACCGCCATAAGAAAATAAAACGGGCGAGCCGCAGTTTGAAATTCCGATGCTGCAATTGGCATTGCTGTAAAGACCACCCACATTCGGAATTGAAAATGCAGGAGAAGTGACGCTACTTGCTCCTGATGAAGCAAACGAACTCGATGTGAGCGATCCACCAACATTTGCATTGTTGGTGACCGATAAGCCAGTACCCGCGGCACTTGCGGTCACTGCACCAGAAAATGTTTCTGCCCCAGAAATAGTTTGTCCACCTGAGGTGCTTAAGAGTGATCCGTATGCGCTTCCATTTTGAGAAATCATCAGCTGATTCGCCGTTGAATCGAAATACATTCGTGCTTGTGCCACAGGCGAAAGTGGGGGAGCCGAACTTGCTCGCAAAGAAAATGCACCATTCAGATCGAGAGGTGTGGCGGGAGATGTTGTGTTGATTCCAACATTTCCGCTCGAGCTCACTTGCAAACCAGTATAGTTTATATAGTAATTTAAATTTGGTTTTGTTTGCGAGATCGATACAATCATCGAACTGCTACTGGAGACAGAAAGTATTGTTCCCCCCGCAACACCGTCTGCAAAAACGAATTGCGAACCAATAAGGTCTGAGGTCCACATCGTTCCTGAACCGGTGATTGTGGTTCCTGACTGCGTTGCCAATCCGGTTTGATATTGAGCGGGCGATGCAGAAAATGGATTCATCGGAAACAGAGTATTCACCCCAACATAACTCGAGTTCTTCACAATCAATCCCGTTGTGAAGTTCAGGCCTACTCCTGCAGCTGGCACTGCTGGAGCTGTCCGTAATAAAATATCACCGTGATCAAATCCGATTTGTTGAGCCGGATTGTAGGCTGTTTGACTTGCCCAAAATCCAATGTTGGTTGTTCCTGCTGACAAATAGTAATTTCCGAAAAAGGGTTGAAAGTTGAAACTGCTGCCACCAGGGGTGCTATTCATACTGATCGATCCGTAATCACCAACCGAGAAATTTATTTTCTGTCCCCGAACGTCGAGCTGACTTCCAGGACTTGTCGTCCCGATCCCAACATTGCCCGCACCATCAAATCGCGCGACCTCTTTCGTTGTTCCGCTTTGAGCGGTAGAAATCGCTAAGTAGCCGCCCTCACTTCCTTGAGTCGTAGTTTGAATTCCAGATGTAATATTTGAAAAATCAAATTTGTTTCCGCTACCATTTAACGCTTCGAACAACATTCTTGGTGAAGCCACATTTGAGATTCTAAAAACATCGGTACTATCACTTGCGACGTAGAGCTTTGAAAATGCATAAGGACTGGCTTCACCAATCCCGACATTGCCGGATGGAGAAATGGTGAGAGCCGCATAATTCGGCGAGCGATCGGTTGTTCCGTTGCCTTGAAAACTTTTAACAATATTTAAAGCGATGCCCGAGCCGCCATTGCCGGTTGCCATTCCCGCATTTAAATTGAGTGTTCCACCATTTTGATTGGTGCTCGATGAAGTCGCACCACCCGCAGCCACAGTTAAATTATTTCCTTGCGACGAAGTCGCGCGTTCCATCGCAATCGTGCGCGCGACATTGCCACCAAAACTGAGATCTGAACTGGGATTCGTCGTGCCCACACCAATTCTGCCTGAGCCCAAATTTAAATTACCGCCTGCAAGTCCTGCAAACGAAGTGGAGGTGCCGTTGATCAATGCGAGCAATTCCGCATAAGGCGTGCTCGCAAAAATCGCATCCACTTTAGATTGGGTGGTGTCGCTGCTGGTTTGTAAAAAACCCGACGACGCCGCAGTCGAAAGTCTTTCGGCTTCAAAGGCATAAGGGACGGATTCAATCACATAAGGAGCAGAAAATGCCACGGTGTCAGGTCCATCAACAAAGCTCACATAAATATTTCGTGAATCAGTGGGCTGCGGAGTGTAGGCGGTAGCAGATGGTGCTCCTATACAATTCAAACTCGAAAGTGTTCCCGCATTTTGAAAAACATTGGAGACCGAAAGACCAAGATCATTGGACGTTCTTACACCTGTACCTAAAGTCACCGCAAAGATGCCGTTCGAATTTGTCATGTTGAGTGGAAAGGTTTCTTCGAATAAAACACATTCAGGCCTCGTGTTTATCATGGGCATGCTTGTCACTCGAATGGTGAGGTCTACAGTGGGCGACTCAACAACCACGCTGTCTTTTAAAAGCTGTCCTTGAAAGGTGATGCCTTGAGGGGCAGCATAAATAAAATGTGTTAAAATTAAATTTAATAAAATCATTTGGGTCCCTTTTCAATAGATAGCAATCTTCAATGAGGAGAAATTAATTTTTCAAGGCGTTCGAAGCGTGCCGAAGATTGAGCCGCCTCAAACTCAAGCTGACTCACTTTTTCCTTAAGCACTGCATTTTCGTTTCTTAAAGCTGTGATTTGTTCATAAATTGATTTTATTGATTCAATGACAGGAGCCACAAGATGATCGTAAGCAATCGATTTAAAGCCCGATTCAGAATCAGTTTTTACAGTTTCTGGATAAATAGCTTCGACTTCTTGTGCAATCAAACCGACTTGATTTTGTTTTCCAAACTGACTTTGATTTTTCCAATGATAATTCACACCTTGAAGCTTTAAAATATTCTCAAGAGAGTTTTGCAGCGGCTCAATATCTTCTTTTAACCGCGCATCTGATGGCGAGGTACATCCAGTTGAGGAACACACTTGGGTTCCACCAAAACGCAAGGCATTTGCTGAAGCGATATTTATGTCGCCATTGACGTCGAGCTTGTAATTGGGCGGATTCGTCCCGATCCCGACGTTGCCGCCGCCCGAGGGCAGCAATAAAATACTACTCATAGAATTGGAGCCCCAACCCGATGTTAAATAAAGTGAGTTTACAGATCCGTATCCACCGGGACCGCCGAGATTTGGATCGTTTCCGACAATTTGTCCGTTTGAACTTGAAAGTCCGCCGTAGCGATCAAAAGTAAAATTCGAGTAGGGTGTGGCGATGCGAACAAGATCAACGCCCGTTGCACCTTGCACAACCAGCGGCATTGCGGCAGAAGTTGTTCCAATCCCCACATTGCCGCTAAAAGTTGCGTTTCCCACACCATCATCAATCAAATTTCGAAATACGGGATTTCCAAATGCACCACTCATACTGCCAACAGCGCCGTTCGGGTTCATTCCAAAAAATGTTTGGTTGCCATTGGCGGGGATAGCACCTTGTAACGCGCCCGAAATGTTGTACATCCCGAGTTGAGCTTTTCCGTAGCTCTGGCCAAAATAGGATCCTAAGGTTCCACTAAAATCTCCGGCGTTGCGTATTCTTAAACTTGGATCTGTTATCACTGCTTCGACTACACCAGAGGGAGAATTTGTGCCCAAGCCGACATTTCCAGTGCCTCGATCGATGAACAAAGCGGAGATGCCCGCGTAAGAACTCTCATGGCGGAGTATGTTTAATCCGCGGGGAATTATGTCTTCGTTGTTGATTGTGAATCCGTAATAATCATCATAAAAACGCAACTTGATTCCATTGGTGTGAATGCTTCCTCCGGCACCGTTGATTCTTAGATAAGCATTCGCGGGTGTGTTGATGAGAGCTGAAAGTTCGAGCAACTCTGTTGGTGCTGAATTTCCGATCCCTACATTGCCATTTCCAAGCAAGGTCATCCTTGTCGAAGGCGTATTACTCGCAGTCCCTGAACTTGCAGACGAAGAAGTCTGAAACTGAATCGCCGATGCACCAGCGCCCGTAGAAATCCCAGATGAAAGATTCAGTGTTCCACCATTTTGATTGGTGCTCGATGATGTCGCACCACCCGCAGCCACAGTTAAATTATTTCCTTGCGACGAAGTCGCGCGTTCCATCGCAATCGTGCGTGCGACATTGCCACCAAAACTGAGATCTGAACTGGGATTCGTCGTGCCCACACCAATTCTGCCTGAGCCCAAATTTAAATTACCGCCTGCAAGTCCTGCAAACGAAGTGGAGGTGCCGTTGATCAATGCGAGCAATTCCGCGTAAGGCGTGCTCGCAAAAATCGCATCCACTTTAGATTGGGTGGTGTCGTTGCTGGTTTGCAAAAATCCCGATGACGTCGCAGTCGAAAGTCTTTCGGCCTCAATTGCATAAGGGACCGACTGAATCACATAAGGTTGAGCAAAGGCGACGGTGTCGGGTCCATCAACAAACGAGACATAAATATTTCGTGAGTCGGTGGGGAGTGGAGTGTAGGCCGTTGCGGTTGGTGCACCCACACAATTCAAACTCGAAAGTGTTCCGGAGTTTGCAAAAACATTTGAGATCGCAAGTCCAAGATCATTTGCGGTTCTGGTGCCCGTACCTAAAGTGACTAAAAATATTCCGTTGGATGCGGTCATATTTAAAGAATAACTTTCCTCAAACACCGTACATTCTGGCCGTGTACCCGCAACCGGCATGCTGGTGATTTTAAAAGTGACATCGACATTTGAGTTTTCGACCACGACACCGTCTTTTAAAAGTTGACCTTGAAAAGTCACACCTTGAGGTCCGGCATAAACAAATTGGCTGAAACAAAAAATAAAGAAGAACATTTATTTTCCTTACCTTTGGAAGGTTTGGGTTTGGACGCCGCCTTTGAGCGTGTAGCGGCCACTTGTTTTTACAGCTCCTGGCTCTTGGTTTCCAAAATTGCCTAGCAGCTCGTAGCGACTATCGGTGGATGTGATTTTTTTTGCGCCAGCGATGGCTCCAAAGACCGATCGGCCCATGGGTGTTGTGAACACAACGTCGGATTTTAATACGATTGCCACATTGTTAACCAAAATTGTTTTCACCCCCACTTGAGTGCTTCGCAAAATGCAGGTGGATACTCCATTGCTATTCGAAGTTGTGCAGGGCAGAGCGGTGACGCCACCGCCTGACACAACAGTGTAGGTGGGTCTAAATCCAACAACCGGAGTGCTGTCAGAATTTGTTAATTGGATGACGATCAATAAATCGGATTGCCCATCAGCTGCAGCAGGACCGTTGGAAATGATTTCTGATTTTTTAAAATCTTGGATCGATGCGTGTTTGAAAGTTCCAGTGATGGTGCCTTTTGAGCAGTTGACCAAAAACAAAAAAGTGAGAAAAATAAAAAAACGCATAAGCTTGTCCCCCGACGCATGCCAGGCTACCGAGCTATTTCATAGAATGTGAAACGGTTTTTTATTTTGCAACCCACTCCGTCGCAAAAAACTAAAAGTCGAAGCCAAGCCTTATTTCAAAATTTGAAATAAAAAGGGATTGTCTTCCATCGAGTGGAGATTGATTTGTTGGGGCATAGCTAAAATTATAATCATGCCACTGCGCATACCAATAAGTTCCAAGGCGAAGATGCTCAGTGAGTTGATAAATTCCACCAACAGAGCCATCAAAAGCGATTTTAGGAGTGATTTTAAAATTTGCACCGTCACTCGCCGAAGAGCTTACAGGTAATTGATAACGCGCCAACCACTCAAATTTCAAGGAAGGTGTAATGTTGTAAGTCTGCTCAACCCCAAGGGTTGCCATATTGATAACATTGGATTTGATTTCGACATTTGCAGTGGATGTATTTAAAAACATAAATGGAACAGAGTGGTGTTGAATCCCTAAACGATAATTGGTGAGCGATTCGCTTGAAGTTTTATAAAGCACCTCACCACCAAGAGTTTTCCAACGATATTTTCCGCCAAGAACATTCAGATTGTCTGAAGATTGAACTTGGCCTGGCGCATCCCGGTAAGTCAAATCGACACCCCAGTTTTCGCCCTGAAATCCTGAGCGCATCACAACACTTGGTCCATTGATATTTTGATATTTCACATTGCCCGCGATCGAAGGAATCGATTGCTCATAACTTTGAAAACTCATTCCACTACCAAGCCAAAACCAAAATTGTTTGGCTAATTTCTTGGGCTCTGTGATTTCGACTGCTGTTACGGGTGGTGGAGGAGGCGGTTGTACGACTGGTTCGACAACTTCGACTTGTGCCGGCATTCGCTTTGGAGCTTTGTAAATAGGCTCGATTTTGACTTGTTTGATTTCGGGTTGCTCAATTATCGGTGGAGCTTCGACAATTACAGGTTGTTCCACAACAGGTGGTGGGGGCGCTGCCGCCATAATTTCGGGTTCGGCAGGTTTTGCTTCGGTGATAATATCTTTGGTTACAACTACCACCTGATTTTCTTTGATCTCGACAATCTGACCCTGTTTTTCAACATTGATATGGCCAGTGACCACGGTGATATTAAGCTCACCCGCAGGAGCCTGATGAACTTCGACTTGGGTGTCGGAGTCTGAGCTTTTGAGATCAAGATCTTTTCCGTCATGCTGAATCTTTAGATGAAACTGTTTTTTGATGCGGCCAAAAAATCCACCGAGTTTTAGATTTAAAACCGAATTGGATTGTTCATTGCCAATCACGATCATGCTGTTGGCATTCATTGAGAGCGAAACGCCGCTATCCAAATCAATTTCTGCTTTCGAATTTTCACCAGTAAAAATATGATCGCGATTAAAAACTTTGTCTTGGTTAGGAATTTGGCTCCACGACAATTCACTATCACTGCGCCGTCTCACATCGTTCACATGACTTGTCAGTTTACCAACCGCCATCGTTTTTTGAAATGTAGGATTAGCAGAAAATGGATCCATCACCATCACATAAGCCACTGCAGCGATTCCAAAAAGAGCGGTCGCCAGAATCCATTTTTCGAGATGTTTTTTTAAATGAGTGATCACATCTTACTTTTCGGCTAAAGGCCGATGGGCTGAAGCGTTGAGGGCAATTTAAATACCTTAGTCCAGGTGGTGCGGCTCGCTTCCTAGACCCTAACATGATAGGATCAAAATTATGAGTTTTTTGATGATCGGTTTCCTAAGCTTAAATGTTTTGGCCCAACAATTTGCTGATGTTGGATTTCAAGGAAATGACGATTACATCGGAATCGAAATCACCGAAAAAGACTTCTATAAATTTACTTTATGCAGCACTCGACTTTCGCGTTGCAGCCTGATGAGCGACTGCGAGTTTGGTGAGCCAGCCCTGCTGGCTTCGCTGGATGCGATTGGTGATTTAGATATCAAAAATTTATTTTTATCCCACCAAAGCGCTTACGCAAAAAATAAAATTGAGCGAGTTTATCCACAAATCGCTAGGCTTCTGATTCAAACCCGGCCTGAGTGTTCCGTGACCGAAATCAAACAGGTGCGGGCGTTGTTACATCCCGAGCGGGGCTAGTGCGAGCAATAAAAGTCGCATCGTCCACAAAGCGGTTCGCACCCAATTGGCAAAAACAAGCGAGCGAATCAGATGCGGTTCATTGGTTTGGCTCAGCTGATTGTGGTAAGGAACAAGAATAAAAAAGGTGCTGGCCCAAATCAAAATGATTAGGCCAAAATTAATCAGATAAACAAAATTAAGTTGGTACGCGAGCGCGCCAGCGGTCAAAAGTTCTACAACCATCACAGGCAAGACCACATAAGTGATCCGTCGAGTATGAAAATTATGAAATTCTTTAAATTGGTCGAGCGCCACGAACTCAAATGCCGGGTAGTGCACCAGTTGAATGGTCCAAATCAATCCGACCATGTAGGTGCAACACATCAAGTGGATCATAAATACAGTCGTCATAGGTTCTCCGGTGTTATAACTTTAAGCAATGAAAACAAAAATCTTTGTCGATGGAAACTGCATTGTTTGTGATTTCGAAATTTCTCATTACAAGCGCAAAGCGCCTGATTTTTTTGAAATCGTAGATATTTCAGATGCGGCATTTGACGCCAAAAAGTTTGGACTGACTGCAGAGGCCGTAAATAAAAATATGCACGTGCAAACTCCAACTGGCGAAATGAAAATTGGGGTAGATGCTTTCGCATTTATCTGGAGTTGTTTACCCCAATACCGCATTGCCAGTAAAATCATCATGCTGCCGGTGATCCACAGTTTAGCCAAAGTGGGCTACGCCATTTTCGCAGCGATCCGACCCTGGCTGCCCAAGAAAACTTAATGTGTTCGATGGTGGGCACGATGATGTCCCGAACAAAAAAGCGTAAGGTTGTCTTCGCTATCGCTGCCCCCTCTAGATTTGGGAATGACATGATGAATATCAAGATGGCGGCGAACAGGACAACGCTCCCCATTTTGGTTGATATGTGTGCATTGGCTGTTGTGTTTATGATGAATTTTTCTTTTTAAAGTGAGAGTCAATTTTGTCGTGCCCTCTGGTTTTTCTCGGACGGGTTTTTTAAGTGGATCCAATTTTCGATTGAGCTCTTGAATGGCGGCAACTTGTGTCTCGCCAATACTTGCTGAGCGTTTTAATTTTTGGCTCAACAGATCTCTGGTTCTTTCAAACACCGCATATTCTTCTTGAGTAACCGAAAACGAAATCGAGACTCTAAGAGCTTCGCCTGCTCTCTGATATCGTACCCGGTCAGGAATTGCTTTCTCAGGTTGAACCTTGGCGATTTCTTTTTCAAGATTGCGTTTGGTTCCCTTGGCAAGATCCATCCAGTGCTGAACATTTTCTTTGTTGATGACCGCGGTAATCCGATTGACTTTTGACAATGAAAGTTCACCGCTTTGCATTCCCAATTTGAGTTCGGGTAGTTCTGTGAATTTCTTGGCAATTTTATTTACGATGCTTGCCATCTCTTCTGATAGTTTGAGGTGTTGGATTGAATATTCGAACAACGAACCACAGCCAAATTCATAATAAGTTTTATTTTTCCAAACAATTTCCAAGGCGTTGAGTAATTCCATTTCGGATTTGCGATGAGCGTCAGCCGCCTTCACCGCACTCGCATGAATTTTTAAATGATCCATAAATATCTCCTATTTACAGCAGTGTATCATGGGTTTTGTGAGATGCATTTTTGAACTTGGCAGAGTCAACCCTACATCACTTGTTTATGGCGAGTTTGTTGGCCAGCAGCGTGTTTCCTGTCAGTACCGCAAAAGTAAAAATCTTTTTTCCTTTTTTAAGGCGGCTGTGGCCAAAGAATTGCTAAAAAAACGAGTCAACTAAAAACATATTTTAATTTATCGAAACTGGGCACGATACAAATTTTTCGAGACCGAGTGGGCACGACAGCAGGCCCCTTTTTCTAAACCAAACTGGGCACGACCTCAACCAAGCGGGCACGACAGCCCTCAAAATAATCGGCACGAGCATACGCACGACACAATAATTTTTAAAGATCGAGCGGGCACGAGACAAGGCTCTTTGTTCCAAACCAACCGGCACGACACCAAAACAATACGGGCACGACAACCCACAAAACCCAGCGCACGAGAGAAGAATTTCTGCCAACCCAAAGCGGGCACGACACAACAGTCTGCCCAAACAAAGCGGGCACGATCTACCTTCGTTCATAGCCATCACCGACCAAAAACCACCCAACATACCAACTCAAACCTATCCCAAACCCTCAATCCATGCTACAACCTCAACCATGAGTATTGCCAACACCTTCAAGTCCAAAATTGACGAACTTTCTCTCGACGACAAAGATAGACTTGTTCGAATGGGATGGGAAGATCGCACAACCTTTGATGCGATAGAAAAACAATTTGGGTTTACACCGAATGATTTTGTGCGCTTTATGCGCACTCAACTTGACCCTAAGGCCTATGATCGCTGGCGCAGACGAGCCAATGAGCAAGGACATCTGAAACATGAAAAAACTCGTGGATTTAAAACCACCAGATTCAAATGTTCTCGCCAATCGGTTGATGGAGTAACAAAGGGTTGGAAGTAAAATCTTTGCTGCCCAAAGACGGCGAAGCTTTGTATTACCCCCACTTTTTTTCGCCCGAAGAAAGTCAAAATTTCTATCAAATTTTAATGTCCGAAATCTTGTGGAAACAAGAACCCATCAAGATTTTTGGCAAACTCATCATGCAGCCGCGCCTCACCGCATGGTACGGCGATCCGACAAAAACTTATCGCTACTCCGGGATCGAGATGACGCCACAACCTTGGACGTCCACCTTAGAAATAATCAAATCCAAAATCGAAAAAGTCAGCGCAGTCAATTTCACCAGTGTTCTCTTAAATCAGTATCGCAACCAGACCGACAGTATGGGATGGCATCGCGACAACGAAAAAGAACTTGGGAAAAATCCGACAATTGGCTCGGTCAGTTTTGGTGCGCCAAGAACTTTTAGATTTCGTCACTATCATGATCATAAAATCAAAACCGAAATCGAGCTCGAAAACGGAAGTTTTTTGCTGATGCGCGGAGCTTCACAAAATCTTTGGGAGCACTCGGTGCCTAAACGTTCTAAAGTTTTAGACACAAGAATTAATCTGACATTTCGAAAACTCTAGGGGGAAATCATGACGGTCACACTGATCACTGGGGCGAATAAAGGCTTAGGCTATGAAACGGCTCGGCGCTTAATTGCCAAAGGACAAAAGGTTTATATCGGCGCACGCGACCAAGAACGTGGAACAAAAGCGGCCAAAGATTTGGGTGCTCAATTTATTCAGATCGATGTCTGCAATGACGAGTCGGTAAAAAAAGCGGCACAACAAATCGAAAAGCTTGAAGGCCATTTGGATGTGTTGATCAACAACGCAGGGGTTGCGGGCGGCTTTATGAAAGCCGAAGAGGTCTCTGCCGAAGTGATGATCAAAACTTTTGACACCAATGTTTTTGGAATCGTTCGCACCACTCAAGCTTTTTTAAACTTACTTCGTAAGTCTAAGTCTCCAGTCATTGTGAATGTGAGCAGTGGACTTGGATCCTTTGGAGTCGCATTTGATAAATCGCTTTATGAATCGAGCATCATCAATGTGCACTACAACTCATCAAAAGCCGCTGTGAATATGTTGACTGTGCAATACTCAAAAGCATTTCCTGATATTCGAATCAATGCGGTTGATCCTGGCTATACCGCAACCGATCTCAATAATCACGGCGGACCCCAAACCGTGAGCGAAGGTACCGATGCAATAGTCCAGATGGCGTTAATCGGTAACGATGGCCCCACCGGGACGTATATTAATCGACATGGTGCGCTTCCGTGGTAAAGCGAAGTTGGGCGATCAATCCGGCTCGCCCCTCTTGAGTGGCACGCAATTTTGCTTCAAAAAGATCGAGTAAGATTTTTTTTATTGCGTCGCCCTCGATTGCGCCAAGAGCATGGGCAATCGCCTCGAGGGTGGAGAGTCCATTTTCAAAATGTTCTTTACGCAAAGGATTTTTTATTTGTGGAGCTCTGACTTTGATGTGTCTGACATCTTTGAGCTCGGGCAGACGATAAAACGCCTTGCTCGCTTGACGCCAATTTCCATCACTCACAATCAGTTGCACTGGCTTTTCAAACTTTAAGGATGCGATGTCGGTTGCGGTGTCTGAAGGATAAAGAATCAAAGGCTCATAGCCCTCTGCAAGCACAGACCCCATCGGGGAATTTTGTAAACCCCGAATATGCATCGTTGAATTTTTGAGGGCATGCACCGCGAGTTGGCCGGTGTTGGTGGTGCGCTTCATTTCTTTATGATGAATAATCAAGGTGAGGCGAGTTTTTAAACTCAATTGAGGAATTTGACTGCAGATGCAGCGCAAAGAATGCATCAAACATTTCGGGCATGGATCTTTAGTTTTTCTTTTTCTATCCATTATAACCAAGCCCATTCATCACCAATTTTAAATCTTCTGCGAGGGGCGCCTTGATCAACACTGGCGCTCGAGTAATAGGATGGTTAAATCCAATCTCGGTGCAGGCGAGCAGCAGGCGCTGAACCCCAAAGGTTTTTAAAAAAAAGCGATTGTGTTTTCCGCTGCCATAGTTGACATCGCCAATGATCGGATGGCCCAGATGCCTCAGGTGTCGGCGGATCTGATGTTTTCTTCCTGTTTTTGGAATCGCTTCAACAACCGAGTAGCGCGAAGTGGGATATCTATCGACCATCTCTTGAAATTCAAAACTGCAAAGAGTTTTGAAATCAGTTTCTGCTTGTTGGGCCTCTTTGTTTTTTAGGGCGCGCTTGTCAGAGAGTTTGTCTAATTCTTCTTTTAAGGGGTGAGAGATTGTCCCGCTCAAAGGAGGTATTCCGCGCACAACGCATAAATATTTTTTGGTTATTCGAGAGGCAGCAAAATCTTCTGACAGTGTGCGGGCCACAGCGGACGATAACCCAAACACCAATGCTCCAGACGTTGGTCGGTCCAGGCGATGGACAGGATAAACGTGTTGTCCAATCTGATCGCGCAGCATTTGCACAGCGAATTCGGTGGCGTGATGATCGATGGCACTGCGGTGAACCAAGAGCCCAGAGAATTTATTCACAACCACCAAATGAGAATCTTGAAACAGAATCGGCAACATTTTCGGCATTGTTTTTCATTCTTTATTAGAGGTCAAACCTCAAGCCGAAGATTTTCATTTAAGTCGCAAAATTCATCTGAAGGTTGAAAGTTTTTTTAAATCTCGCTCAAATAGTTGCAACTAAGGAGCGGCATCTATGATTTTTATTTGGTCTTTACTTGTTTTGTTTTCTTGGGCAAGCGAGTGCGAAAATTGTTTTAATGTGGAAGATCTGATCAAGCTCTCGCTTGAAAAATCACAGGAAATTCAGGCAAGCGATGCCGCAACAGAATCATTAAAGTATCGCGCCAAAAATGCGGGGCTTTGGGAAAATCCAAAGCTTTTTTACGGTCAAGGGGAACGCTCAGAAGTGCAGCAAAGCAAAAGTCGGGTGGCTGAGTTTGGTGTGGAACAAAATATTCCTCTTTGGGGTCAAAAATCTGCGGCCCGCCGAGCAGCAGAGGGTGAATTCAAAGCTTCGGTCTACAAAAAACTCAATACCAAACAAAAAGTTGTTTATGAGGTCTCGCGGCTTTCGTTCGAGGCTGCAAGCCTAATTGAAGAGCGCGAATATATGAGTGAGCGCCGAAAGCGCTTGCAGCTGATACGGCAATATCTCAAAAGCCGAACATTTAAAGCACCAAGTAAAATCACCGAAGCTCTTTTACTTCGTAACCGCTTGACCATTATCGAAACCGAGTACGAACATGTCGAACTCAATCTTAAAGAGACCTTAGAGCACCTCAATATCTTTACAAAGCTCCCGACACCTCCACAGCCTAAGGTGGAATGGCTTGAATCTCTTCCACCCCCTCCGGATGCTGCAACTTTTTTTTCCAAAGCCACAACCAATCTTCAGGTGCAAAGTTTAAAGAGCACGATCGATGCGGCTCAAGGTGAATTGTCGGTGGCTAAAAAAAGTCAGCTGCCCGAAATCAATTTAGGTTTTTCTGGATTTAAAGAATCTGCGGGTGCCGAAGAAAATTACAACAAGATAACCCTTGGCCTCACCATTCCGATTGGTGGACTTATTGGTGACAATATTCAAAGTGCCAAATCAAGAATCAACGAGAGCGAAGCACTTTACCGTTTGGCCCAAGACGAATCGAAGGCTGAGATTGCAAAAGCTCTTTTAAGAATCGATGAGGCGCGCAAACGGATGGAGCGCTTTCCACTTTCGATCCGCAAAGAATTAGAACAAGAACTCTCGCAAACAGAAGTCGAATATAAACGGGGACTAATTGAAACCTTGTTGTTTATCGAGCTTGAAAATCAAACTCATGAACAAATAAAAAATATTTATTCTGCTCAAAATGATTTTATGCGTGAGATGTCTTATCTCACATTTATCACAAAGGATGGTCAACATGTTGAATAAAATTATTGCTCTGGCAATGAAGCAGCAGTTTTTTGTTGGGATCTTTGTTTGTATCGCCATCGCAGTGGGCATCTTGACGTTGAGAAAACTTCCGGTGGATGCGGTGCCCGATATCACAAATACCCAAGTGATGGTTATCGCAAAAACAAATGCGCTTGATCCTGAAAAAATTGAATCTCAAGTCACTTATAAAATCGAAGTCGAGATGGCGGGAATTCCTGAGATCGAAGAGATTCGGTCAATTACCAAGTATGGACTCTCACAAGTTTCGGTGATCTTTAAAGAGGGTGTTGATCTCGCATGGGCGCGCCAACAGGTGCTCGAAAAAATGCTCAATCTAGGGGGCCAACTTCCTGACGGTATCAATGCCGAACTTGTGCCGCCACTCACCGGTCTTGGCGAAATTTTATTTTATACCCTCGAGTTGAAATCTGATGCGAAGCCGATGATCGAATACGAAAAGCTAAAATATCTGCGCACAGTTCAAGATTATCATATTCGGCCGGAGCTCAGAAAAGTTTCGGGCGTGGCCGAGGTTGATACCATTGGTGGATTTAAACGCGAGCTTCATATCAATTATTTTCCCAATCGCTTAAAGAGCTATGGCCTTTCGGTCGAAAAATTGGTCGAAAAAATAAATAATCTTGGCGAAAATTTTGGCGGTGGCTACATCCAGCACGACGGAAATCAAATTATTGTGCGCGCCACAACTCAGTTTAAACATTTTGATGATATCGAAAAAATTCCGCTCGCGCTCAATTACGGCGGCAAAAAAATTCATCTCGGCGATGTGGCAGATGTTCGTGTGGATCACGCTCTGCGCTTAGGATCGGCAACTCAAAACGGCAACGAGACAGTACTCGGTGTGGTGTTGATGCGAGCGGGCTCAAATAGCGAAAGAGTTTCGGCTGCGGCCTATGGGCGGCTAAAAGAATTGTCGCTCCCTGATAATGTCGAACTCAAGGTTCATTACAACCGAAGTCAATTGGTGGATGCCACAATTTCAACCGTGCTCAAAAATTTGGTTGAAGGTGCGGTGTTCGTGATTGTTGTTCTTTTATTGCTGCTCGGAAATTGGCGCGCTTCGATCATTGTTACAGCAGCCATTCCGGTTTCGATGCTGGCTGCCACAACAGGAATGTATTGGCTCGGGATCAGCGCAAATTTGATGTCGCTCGGTGCAATCGATTTTGGATTGCTGGTGGATGGTTCTGTGGTGGTGATCGAAAATATTTTACGGCGATTTGGTCAAATCGATTCGCACAAGATGACCAAAACCCAAAAGCTCGAATTGATTTTGGATGCCACAAAAGAAGTGGCAAAGCCGGTCGCGATGGGCCTCTTCATTATTATGGTTGTGTATGTGCCCATCTTGATGCTCGAGGGCACCGAAGGCAAAATGTTTAAGCCCATGGCTAAAACAGTTTTGTTAGCTCTAGGCTCATCTTTGTTTATTGCACTGCTTGTGATGCCGGCTTTGAGCTATATTATTGTGGCAAAATCAGAACATCACAAAGATCCATTTATTTTTCGGATCGCCCAAAAAGGTTATCAGGCTTTATTTCCATGGGCGTTTAAAAATCGAAAAGTAATTTTGGGACTTGCCGTGCCCCCTCTGATATTTGCGGCGATCGCTTTTTCACGCATGGGTGCCGATTTTATTCCGCAGCTGGATGAAGGCGATATGGTGATCGGCTTTACTCGCGACGCTAAATTAGGAATTGATGAATCTACAAAATGGCAAAAACAAATCGAAACAATCATTCGAACTTTTCCTGAAGTCGAAAATGTTTTTTCGCGCATGGGAACGCCCGAATCAGCCTCAGATCCGATGGGTGTGAATTCCTCAGACACATTTATTATTTTAAAGAAAAATAAAAAAACATGGCCTTTGATCGATGGACATCGCCGCCAAAAATATGAACTCTTTGAAGCCATCACCAAAGAGGTCAAAGAAAAACTACCGATCTCTCAGGCCGCACTCATGACCCAACCGATCGAGATGCGCTTTAACGAAATTCTCGAGGGCAGTCGGGCCGATGTGACCTTAAAAATTTACGGTCCTGATCTAGATCAATTGTTAAAATATATTGAGCAAGCCCAAAAGCTGATTGCACCAATCAAAGGTGTGGGCGAGGTGCTCAATGATCCCGCTACTGCTCTGACCAAAACTCCACTGCTCGATATCTCACTCGATTATCCAAAATTGGCCGAGCTCGATTTGCCATTATCAAATGTGCAGTCGGCGATGGCTTCAAGTATGAGTGGCCACACCGTGGGCTCTTATTTTTTAGATCATGTGCGGGTCCCAGTTCGAGTGATTATTGATGAGAGCTTGCGAGACAAGGTGGAGCATATCGCAAAAATTCCTGTCGGACTTGCCGAAGGCGGCACAGTGCCGCTAGATTTAGTGGCCGACCTCAATATGAAAGAGCAGGTCACAACCATCGCGCGCAATGATGGCAAAAGATTTTCGGCTTTGTCGATTTTTTTGCGAGACCGTGATGTGGATTCCTTTGTGAAAGAGGCCCAACAGGTGATTAAAAATCAATTGCATGTTGAATCTGGCTATGAACTTTATTGGGGCGGACAATTTCGTAACCTAGAAAAAGCCCGCAACCGACTAATGATCGTCGTGCCACTGACACTCCTTGCGATCTTTTTATTGATTCTCAAAAACTTTGGTTCTCTCAAGCAAGCGGTCTTAGTTTATAGCGCTATTCCCTTTGCCTGCACCGGTGGAATCTTTGCCCTTTATTTTAGAGGGATCAATATGAGTGTGTCTGCAGCGGTTGGATTTATCGCGCTCTCAGGAATTGTAATTTTGGATTCGATGGTGATGGTCAGCTTTTTTAATGACCTCATCAAAGCAGGGAAAAGTGTTCGCGATGCGGTGTTCGAAGGTACAAACTTAAGACTTCGCCCTGTGCTGATGACCGCATTGGTGGCAAGCCTCGGGTTTTTTCCGATGGCCTTTAACACCGGGTTAGGTGCCGAAGTGCAAAGACCACTGGCCTCAGTGGTGATCGGTGGCCTTGTCACTTCGACTTTTTTAACGTTGATCGCGCTGCCCCTCATTTATTTTACTTTGTATAAGTCGACTGACTCAAAAGAGTAACTGCGAGGGCAAGCACACCCATGCTTGCCATAAATAAAAAATAAAAATGCATACCCCAATTTTCAAAAAGATAGCCTGCCGCCACATTACTGATGCTCGCTCCAAGTCCGATGGCGGTTGCAAGAAGTCCTGCCGAAAATGCAAACGACTGATTCGAAATTTTTGAAATCGCCAAGATTGGTGCTACCGCCAAAACCCCTGCAGCCACACCATCAAACACTTGGATGAATATGAGTACATTCACGTTCGTCACAAAAGCAAAGCACAGGGCTCGAAGTACGACCGCATGGATTCCGATGATCAAACACCACCGAATCGCAATTTTTTGGGCGGCCCAACCTGTCAGCCATGCAAACACAATGGCAACAACCTGCGAGACCACAATTCCGTAAGATAAAAATCGTGCGCCTTCACTTTTTGAAACAAGCGAAATATTTTGCACCGCAATTGGTAAGAGTGAAGCATTAGCAAATTGGAACAGAAGTGCAGTCACAAGTAATAAAATAATTTTCTTTTCAAAATAAATTTGAGGCCGTTGAGTTCGGGGTCTTGATTCGATTCGAGGGATAAACAAAACCGAAAAGGCCGAAATGATCGACATGATTATAACGAGATAAAATGCCGACATCACCGAATATTGACCAATCAGATAAGCGACCAAAAGTGCTGCACAAAAATTTCCGGCGTGATTAAAAGTTTCGTTGCGCCCGATACGCATGCCCAAATCCTTTGGCCCAGCGAGTGCAAGACTCAGAGTCGCAATGCCTGGACCTATAAAAGCGCACGCGATCCCCGTACCGATTTGGAGTCCAATGATTGGCCAAAACTGATCCGCGATCATAATGCAAAAAGTGAAAAGGGCAATTGCGAGCGAGGGCCCAATTAACCACCAACGTTTATTTTTCGAAGAATCAAAAATAAAACCCGCCGGGGTCGCACAAAACAGCGAGGCCGTATTTGCTGCAGCAAGTGCCCAGCCAATTTTTGATGGAGTCCACTCGGTCTTTGAAACCAATAGCAGGGTGAGGTACGGACCTACACCATCACGCATGTCTGCAGCACAGGTATTTAAAACGTCTAAAGCTCGTTCAGAGGACTTTCGCATTAATCTTGTTGTAGTTTGCAAACGTGATCGAAGGTAGGACTATTTGTTCAGTTACCCAGAAATTGAAATAGATCAATCGTCGACATTTCTCCCTCTCGGCCATAAAGCAGCAGGCTGAGATCTTTTTTATTTCGCACTAAAAGAATTTTGTTGTTGCTATTGAATTTCAAAAATTTCTCTAAAAGAAATTTGATTTGTTTGATTTTGGCTTGATGACCCAAAGCCTCGCCAAAATCTTTAGAAGCTTGATCCGCAGAGACTTCTGATGTCCATTCGTTTCGGAAATTAGAAAATGCGATATTGTCAGAAAGAAATTTTTTTTTAACCCCCTCAATGTCCAGGGGAAGCTTGCTGTTCTGGTGCGCTCCTAATAATGAATACGGAATATGATTTTTTGTGAGACCTGAGTAAAACCTATCACCGGCCTGAAAAGAGCCTGACTCCATTTCGCCCTCAATCAGAGTCTGAAGTTTATTGCAAAAATCAGCATGACTCCCAAAGACACATCCAAAGGTAGCCCAACCACGTGGATCCTTCTCGAGTTCAAAAGATTGTGCAGACAAAAGAAGGAAGAAAAATAATTTGGTCATGAACTTATATTAACAAATCAGAATCGCTGCGAGTGAGGAGTTTTGTTCATAAACAGAATCGTTGCCAGACCTCAGGCTTAGGAGCCGAGCGTGAATGCTAATTTTTCAAACGGACCCGCAATCAAGATTTTGCCTATTGATCTGGGTACTTCCGCGGGCACGACAAACTCTCGCGGGCACGACAAACTCTCGCGGGCACGACAAAACTCTCGCGGGCACGACAAACTCTCGCGGGCACGACAAAACTCTCGCGGGCACGACAAAACTCTCGTGGGCACGACAAAACTCTCGTGGGCACGACAAGCTCTCGCGGGCACGACAAGCTCTCGTGGGCACGACAAACTCTCGTGGGCACGACAAGCTCTCGCGGGCACGACAAGCTCTCGCGGGCACGACAAACTCTCGCGGGCACGACAAACTCTCGCGGGCACGACAAACTCTCGCGGGCACGACAAACTCTCGCGGGCACGACAAACTCTCGCGGGCACGACAAACTCTCGCGGGCACGACAAACTCTCGCGGGCACGACAAACTCTCGCGGGCACGACAAACTCTCGCGGGCACGACAAACTCTCGCGGGCACGACAAACTCTCGCGGGCACGACAAACTCTCGCGGGCACGACAAACAAAATAAAAGCCCAGATTTATATTCTCACTCACTCACTCAATCAATAACAGGAAGCCCCAATACCAAAACGAACGGAGCTAAAAAATGCTCACCTCTAGCGCAGCTCAACCACCCGAACGGTCAAAGCTCGAGCGCAAAATTCACCGATCGCAATTGAGCTTGCTCAAACGCCAACTTCACGAGGGAAGTGAAGACGCTAATTTTTCAAATGCACTCGCAATCATGATTTTGTCTGTTTGATCAAAGGCCTCAAGCGCCTCTTTTACCGATTGATTTGAAATGGCGTTAATCTTTTCGACCACGTGCTCGCCTCGTTTGGTCAGACCTAGTATTTTGGATCTCTTGTCCAAAGGATCGTTAACAATCTGAATCAACTTTTTATTTTTTAAAACGGCGATCAATCGGCTCACCGACGATTTTTCAAGATGGAGCAAAGCGACCAAATCATTGGCCTTTAAATTTTCAATACGATCAATATCAATCAGTGCACTACACTGTGAAAGCGAGAGTCCAACACCATAAGGGTCAGATTTTAGAACTCCGGCTCGACGATTGAACTGTCTTAAGGCATCACGCACGACTTTAATCTGATCTTTCATAAGTTGTAATATACAACTAAATAGATGTATTATACAACTAAGAAATGAATTTAGCTGAGCGCCTGATACAGGTGATGAATAAAAAATCTCGTCGGATCATCGGGCTCATGTCGGGGATGAGTCTTGATGGGATTGATCTTGCTTGTGTTGATATCGAGGGCGAGTTTCCAAAACTTAAAATCAAACTGCAATCGACCCACTATATGCCGTACCCGGCTCAACTTAAAAAACTTTTGCTCAACGCTTAAAAAGGATCTGCTGGCGAGATTTCAGATCTCAATGTGATCGTCGCAACCGAGTTGGCAAATTGTGTTCTCCAATTTTTAAAGATCTCACCTCAATCCATTGATGCCATCGGCTCACACGGGCAAACGATTTATCATTCGGCCCACTCAAAACAAAACTCCACACTGCAGTTGGGTTCACCTTCGATTATTGCCGAACTCACCGGCATCACAACCATTGCTAATTTTCGAGTGCGCGATATGGCGGCTGGTGGAAGAGGCGCACCCCTTGTGGGGATCGTGGACTACATTTTGTTTCATAAAAAAGGGGAGTGCGTCGCGGTCAATAATTTGGGCAGCATTTCGAACGTGACAGTGGTTGGTGAAGATATCGATCAGCTCCACGCCTTCGACACCGGACCTGCCAATATGCCCATCGATTTTTTTGCCCAGCAATATTTGGCCGACGGAATTGATCGGGGTGGCCTGATGGCCAAAGAAGGTGTTGTGATTCCTGATCTTTTAAAAGCATTTATGAGTCATTCCTTTTTTGATCTCTTGCCCCCAAAGGCTGCGGGTTATGATGAATTCGGTCATCAGTTACTAAAAAAGATTTCGGCCGGCTACATTCACTGTCAACCTCAAGACCTCCTCCGAACTGCGGTTGAATTTTCGGCGCAGACACTCAGCGAGGCCTATCGCAAATTTATTTTTCCAAGATTTCCAAATCTCAAACGCGCGATTTTTTTCAGGTGGGGGAATCTACAACCTCACTTTGATGGGCAGGATTGAAGAGCTTTTACCAGAGATCAAAATTGAAACTTTTGAAAATGAATTTTCGGATTCAAAAGAAGCGATTGCCTTTGCGGTTTTGGCTTACCAAACATTATCGGGACAGCCGGGGAGCTATCCCGCATTAACTGGAGTAAATAAACCTACTTTACTGGGTGAGATTGCGCTTTAAATCAAACCGATCCAGATTCATCACCTTGACCCAAGCCTTGATAAAGTCATGGACGAATTTTTCTTTTGCATCTTGACTCGCATACACCTCTGAAACCGCACGCAAAATCGAATTTGATCCAAAAACCAGATCGGCTCGGGTTGCGGTCCATTTTGGTTTGCTAGTTTTGCGTTCATGACCTTGGTATAAAAATCTCGATGTGGCTTTCCACTCTGTCGACATGTCGAGGAGGTGAACAAAAAAATCATTGCTCAAGGCTTCTTTTTTGTCGGTAAACACTCCGTATTGAGTTGATTCACAATTAGCACCCAAAACTCTTAAGCCTCCAATAAGCACCGTCATCTCGGGGGCAGTGAGTGTCAAGAGTTGGGCGCGATCAATTAAGAGTTCCTCGGCTTGAACGGTGACACCTTTTTTTTGATAATTTCTAAAACCATCGGCATAAGGTTCGATGTCGGCAAATGATTGGACATCGGTTTGCTCTTGCACAGCATCCACTCGGCCTGAAGTAAATGGAACCGTCACTGTTATACCCGCATTTTTTGCCGCACGCTCTAAGGCCGCACAACCCCCAAGCACAATCAAATCGGCAAGTGAGATTTTTGCAATTGATTGAATCTCTCTCAGGACTTTTAAAACTTTTTGAAGTTTTTGAGGCTCATTCACTTCCCAATCTTTTTGGGGAGTCAGCTGAATGCGTGCTCCGTTGGCGCCTCCCCGTTTGTCTGATCCACGAAAGGTCGATGCAGAGGCCCACGCAACCGAAATCAATTCGGAGACTGAGAGTCCACTGTTCATAATTTTTGTTTTTAGTGGTTCAATTTCCTTCTCATCAAGACGAGCAATCTCCACAGCAGGAAGGGGATCTTGCCAAATAAACTGTTCTTTTGGAACTTCGGGCCCAAGATATCGCACTACCGGTCCCATATCTCGATGGGTCAGTTTGAACCAAGCTTTTGCAAAAGCATCGGCAAACGCCTCGGGATTTTTTAAAAAATGACGTGAGATCTTTTCGTATTCGGGATCTTCACGAAGTGCGATGTCACTGGTCAGCATAGTTGGACGATGTTTTTTATTTGGATCATGTGCGTTTGGAATAATCTCAGCGGCATTTTTGGCAATCCACTGATAACCCCCACTCGGACTTTTTGTAAGCTCCCAATCATATTTAAAAAGATGCTCAAAATAATCGTTGGTCCATTCGGTCGGCTTTGTGGTCCATGTGACTTCAAGCCCGCTGGTGATGGTGTCGGCCCCATGGCCTTTGCCAAAACTATTTTTCCAACCTAATCCTTGATGTTCAAGATCCGAAGCTTCGGGCTCTGCACCCACGTGATGGGCTTCGGCTGCACCATGAGTTTTTCCAAAGGTGTGTCCGCCCGCAATCAGTGCCACCGTTTCTTCATCATTCATCGCCATTCGACCAAAGGTTTGGCGAATATCTTTTGCCGAGGCAACAGGATCTGGTTTTCCATCGGGTCCTTCGGGATTCACATAAATCAGTCCCATTTGCACCGCTGCCAAAGGATTTTCAAGATCGCGCGAATGAACAATTTCGCTGTCATCATCTTTATCGATCACGCCGTGTTGCTGATCCACACCGGGTGATCCAACCGAATATCGCTCGTCTCCACCGAGCCATTTTTTTTCCGAACCCCAGTAGACATCTTGGTCGGGTTCCCAAACATCTTCGCGGCCGCCTGCAAATCCAAAAGTCTTAAAGCCCATGGTTTCGAGTGCGACATTTCCGGTAAGGATCAAAAGATCGGCCCACGAAATTTTTTTTCCGTATTTTTGTTTGATCGGCCAAAGAAGTCTTCGCGCTTTATCGAGGCTCACATTGTCGGGCCAAGAGTTGAGAGGTGAAAAGCGTTGTTGACCGCGACCCGATCCTCCGCGGCCATCGCCAATCCGATAAGTTCCAGCACTGTGCCACGCCATACGAATAAATAATGGGCCGTAATGACCAAAGTCTGCGGGCCACCAGTCTTGAGAGTCGGTCATCAAAGACGCCAGATCCTTTTTTAAAGCGGCATAATCGAGGGATTGAAATTCTTTGGCGTAATCAAAATCTTTTTCCATCGGATTTGATTTTGAAGAGTGCTGATGAAGAATTTCGACTCGTAATTGTTTAGGCCACCAATCTTTATTGGTTGTGGCAGAACCACTAGCGCTGTGATGAATCGGACATTTTGATTCGCTGCTCATACATTCCTCCTTGAAGTGACGAATAAAATATTGATCTATTAATAGGAACACAACAAGTCCTAATCCAATGGGGTGGTTCGAATGATCAAAAGGTCGAAGTATTGAAATTAGCTTTGTGTGCCGTAGCGGCAATGCTGATTGCTAATAGTTTTTTAGCCTCGAACTATTTTGCAGCACTCGATTTTGTTGTGTTGGGTTTAAGCATCAAGCATTGGATCAACGATGGCTTAATGACGATTTTTTTCTTTGTTATTGGAATGGAAGTAAAAAAAGAAATTTTACTTGGCGAACTCAACAGCTGGAAGAAAGCATCCCTTCCTCTCGCGGCTGCCCTTGGTGGAATGCTATTTCCGGCACTGATTTACTTGGTGATCAATCCTTATAAGCCCTTTTCGCTCGGGTGGGGGATTCCGATGGCCACCGATATCGCATTTGCACTTGGAGTTCTCTCACTCTTCGAAAAAAGGATTCCAGCATCACTAAAAGTTTTTTTGCTTGCGTTGGCGGTTGTTGATGATCTTGGAGCGGTGATTGTCATCGCAATCTTTTATACCCGCCAAACAAACCCAATTGGTTTTTTAATTGCAGCCTTGGCATTTTTATTTGTGATACTGGGTCAAACAAAACAATTGCGGTCAAATTTTTATTTTTTATTTTTTGGTTTAGTCGCTTGGTTTGGAATTTATTATTCTGGAGTCCATGCCACCATTGCTGGGGTTCTCCTAGGATTGCTCGTTCCGTTAAACAGATTTGATAAACCTTGCCTTAAGCCGTTGATTAAAAGGCTTCACCCTTTAATTGATAATTTAATTATGCCACTTTTTGCTTTGGCCAACTCAGGTATTTCTTTGCTGGACTTATCAAGAGTTTTTAACCATCAGGTTTTTTATGGAGTGAGTCTTGGATTGATCGTCGGAAAGCCTTTGGGCATTTTTTTGTTATCCTATCTCGCCGTAAAATTTGGATTCGCGGTTTTGCCAAAATCGGTGAGATGGGTGCATTTGATTGGCATCGCATGTTTGGGTGGGATTGGATTTACTATGGCTT
Source organism: Bdellovibrionales bacterium (assembly GCA_965199825.1). Taxonomy (GTDB): domain Bacteria; phylum Bdellovibrionota; class Bdellovibrionia; order Bdellovibrionales; family UBA1609; genus CBDATP01. The sequence continues at coordinate 1,361,047 of OZ241329.1, forward strand.
TATTTATTTCAAGTTTAGCACTCACCAGCGAAAATCAAATTTACTCTACCGTTGGAATTCTGTTTGGTTCATTGACGTCGGCAATACTCGGAGCACTTTGGATCTTAAAGGCCTCACCCCGCAGAATTTAATTTTGCAAATCGGTAAACAGTCTCAACCAAATCGCGCTGCACGATGGGTTTTGGCAAGTGATCGTTGCATCCCACATCTTGACATTTTTTTCGTACATCCGACATCGCATGTGCGGTGAGTGCAATAATTGGGGTCTTAAATCCGCGTGAACGCAATTTGCCGGTGGCAGTGTAGCCATCCATCAAGGGCATTTGAAGATCCATCAAAACCACATCATGTTCATGCGAAAGAGCTTTGGATATTCCCTCGATTCCGTTGTCTGCAATCTCGATCACCGCGCCGTATTTTGTAAGATAGCGCCAAATCAATTGCTGATTGTCGGGCGAATCCTCAACCAGTAAAACACGTATCCCCGCTAATGCATCAATCGCAATGTCTGGATCTTTTGATTTCGATTTAGAAATCGAGTCGGTTTCGGACTTCGCCAAAAGATCATCCCGACTCTGTACCGAAAATCGAAAGGTACTCCCATTGTTTTTAGAACTCTCCACAAGAATCACATCTCCACCTAGCGAGCGGGCGAGTGAGCGCGACAAGGCTAAGCCCAGTCCCGTGCCGCCGTACTTTCGAGTCATCGAATTGTCGGCCTGCACAAACATTTTAAATAATTTTTGGGCGGCGTGCTCTGGTATTCCGGTTCCGGTGTCTCGTACATCAAATGAAAAATTCTTGTTTCCCTCTGCATCCAAACGGCTTGAGAGTTCGATGTGGATAGATCCGACCTTGGTAAATTTCAAAGCATTGCCCACAAGGTTCATCAGCACTTGGCGCATGCGGGTCGGATCAGAAACAATTTCGTCATCCCCAGGGTTTGAAAATGTCAGAGTGAGTCCTTTTTCTTTTGCAAGCACAGACATCAGTGAGACAACTTCATTGACAATTTGCACCGGGCGCACTTTTAAATATTCAAAATTGATATGACCGGTTTCGACTTTTGAAAGATCCAAAATATCATTGATGATGCGACTGAGTTGTTCACCATTGCGATGAAGAATATCAATGTAGTTGGCTCGCTCAGCAACCGTTGCGCCGGGCTCACCAAGTAAATTTGCAAACCCCATCATCGCTCCAAGAGGTGTGCGAATCTCGTGCGACATATTTGCTAAGAAGGCTGATTTTAAATTGTTCGCGCGCTCGGCTTCATCACGAGCCGCTTCGGCCTCGCGCTTTGCTTTTTGCAAGGATTTGGTCGCGACCACGCGCTCAGTGATGTCGCCAATTAATCCAGAAAAACTTTTGGCTTCACCTTGATCATTCACTGCCACAGCACCTCGAGAATTCATCCAGCGAGTGGAGCCATCAGATAAAACAATCCGGTACTCATCGTAGTAAAGAGTTTTGTCTTTGACCGCTTGTTGCCAAATTTTGTTTGCCGATTCACGGTCGTCAGGGTGCAAGACTTTTTCAATTGCACTAAAAACATTTTCGTTCAAATCGTTGATGCCTAAGATTGCTGCGGCCCCATGTGAACTTGAGACAACCATTGTTTCAAGATCGATATGCCAAGATCCCATCTGCGCCGAATCAAGTGCAAAAACCAATTGTCGTTGGCTTTCGTGAAGCTCGGTGAGCAATCTTTCTTTTGCCGCGGTGGCTAATTTTTTTTCGGTGATTTCAAAAGCGGTGTTGTGGATCCCTTGAACTTTTCCAGTGGCGTCTAAGATTGGACTTAACGAATAATCGAAATAGGCTTCTTTAGGTTTATCGAATCGGTCCATCAAAAGCATTTGATCGTTTAACGCGATGCCGACTTTAGTCTTCATCACTGATTCGAACTGTTGTGCAATGGCTGGCCAAATTTCTTTCCAGACTTCGGTACCCGGTTGACCAAAGCCTTGAGGATGCTTGCGGCCCGCAATGGGAGCGTAGCTGTCGTTATAAAATAAATAAAATTCTGGTCCCCAATAAATTGCGGTGGGAATTTTTGAGGCAAAGCACGACATCAATGAGGATTTTAAAAGATCTGGCCAGGATGCAAGAGGACCGAGAGGTGTGCTTGCCCAATCTTTACTGAGTAAAAGTTCTGATGCTTCGGAGTGATTCGGAAACTTCATGCTTACGCACAATACGGCAAATCTCAAAGACTCACCAGTTCGAAATTTATTAGAATGTCTAGCTTACTTTTTTCTGTTGGCTTTCAATAACCGAGATCCACTTGCGTAAAATGTCATCGAGCTTTTTGAGTGAGACAGGTTTTGAAATATGATCGTTCATACCTGCGGCTAAACAGCGCTCGCGATCACCTTTCATTGCATTAGCAGTCATTGCGATGATCGGAATTTTATTATTCAACAAAATATTTCCACGCCGAATTTGACCAGTGGCCTCATAGCCATCCATCTCGGGCATCTGGCAATCCATCAAGATCAAATCGTAGGGACGATTTTGAAGTGCATCGAGTGCTTCCTTACCATTTGCGACAACGTCGGCACGAAGCCCAAGCTTTCCAAGCATCTTCACCGCAATGACTTGATTCACTTGGTTATCTTCAGCCACCAAAATACGCCAAGGTTTGTTGATCAATGGAGTTAAGGTTGCGGGTTCAGAAGAAATATCCTGATGAGCTTCTTTTACAACCGGCAAAAGATGAATACTAAACCAAAAGCGAGAGCCCGATCCAATGGTGCTCTCGACTCCAATGCGGCCAGACATCTGCTCGACCAAACCTTTGCAAATTGAAAGGCCCAAACCTGTGCCGCCATAACGGCGAGTGGTTGAGGCATCGGCTTGGCTAAATTCGGTAAATAAGTGATTGATAACTTCTTGAGAAATTCCGATTCCAGAATCTTTGATCTCAAAATAAAGTTCGATATCTGATTCGGTCTGCTTTAAACAAGATAAGTTGACTTCAACTGTGCCATGCTCGGTAAACTTAATTGCATTACTAATCAGATTATTTAAAATCTGTCGCAAGCGGCCGGGGTCGCCTTTGACATAAGTTGGAAATCCCGGAGCAATATTGATCTCGAGTTTTAAATCTTTGTTGCGAACCGAAAAGGAAAACGAAGTCTTAATATCTTGAATGGTGCTGATCAAATCAAAATCAACTTGTTCAAATTGCAGTCGTCCCGCTTCAATTTTCGAAAAATCAAGAACATCATTAATAAGATAAAGCAGCGATTCGCCCGAATATTTAATTGCATCGGCAAATTCCTTTTGCTCATTTTTAAGTGGAGTGTCGAGCAGTAACCCAGTCATACCCAAAATTCCATTCAGTGGAGTACGAAACTCATGGCTCATGTTTGCAAGAAACATCGATTTTGCTTTCGTTGCTTCTTCTGCCTGATCGCGCGAAACGGTCAATTCCGATTGGGCTTTTTCAAGCGCCGCAATAGCCAAAGACTTTTGATTGAACTCCATCGCCTGGCCAAGTGCTGAAATGAGAGTTCCCGTGATGAGTTCTAAAGATTTAAAAGTTTGATCATTAAAGTGATTGGGCTGATGAGAATAAGTTTTTAATACTCCGATGGTTTTTTTACCATCTCTCAACGGCACCGCAATCATCGATCGCAAATTGGCCGTACGACAAGCCTCGCGATTGACCCTTAAGTCTGTGTCTGAATCATCGCATCTCAAACTTTTATTTTGATCAAGAGTCGAGCCCGAAAAACTGCCCTCGCGCTTCATGCGCATGTTTAAAAGTGGAATTGCTGAGCCTGCGACATATGCATAAACAAGTTCTTCACCTTCAACAATTTCGATCACGCCACCATCGGCCTGTGTCAGCTCCATAGAACGCTGGACCACAAAGTCCATCATCTTTTCGGGAGTCAACTCAGCTGTAACAATGCTTTTTTGAATTTCGATGATTTTTGTTAAAAGAGTTTTTTGTTCGTTCAAAGAATCATTGGTTTGATGAAGTGACTTTTGCGCCCGCATCCGCTGACTTTGGTTTTTCTTAAGTAATAATAGGAAAAACCCTACTAGCAAAACCGCAACCGAACTACCAAAAAAGATAGTCAATGTGCTGCTGTGAAGAATAATCTCCATCTGTTGGTTCTGCTGAGCTACTTTTTCCCATTGAACCCGATTCATCTGTTCAATGATCGAGCGCACTTCGACCATCAAATTGTGGCCTGCATTTGTGGTCACAACCGCAAGAGCCGCTTTAAAACCTTTTTGATTTCGAAGTTCGATAGTGTGAGTGAGCTCTAACAGTTTTTTTGCAACTAAGTCTTGAACCCGATCAAGATTTTGTATTTGGTCGGGCTGTGATTTGAGCATCCCACGCAAGTTTTCAATTTGCTGAGGAATCATTTTTACAGCTAAAGTATACGGAGTTAAATATTCCTCCTGACCCGTCAGCAAATATCCACGTTGACCTGTTTCAGCATCAACAACATTCGAAATCAACTGATTGAGTTGGAGAACAATCTGGTGCAGCTCAACATTTCGTGCGCCAATAGTTCCAACATTTTGCACACTTTGACGCAAAAAAATGCCGATCAGAATCAATCCGCCGATTGCCAAAGCAAAGCCGATATTGAGACGATTTTCGATGCGATTTTCTGTGCGTTGGTCCATCGATGACTTATCGGAAGATTGAACCAAACAATTGCTGTTATATAGACTAGTTTTTGTGCAGAGCAATACTGGCGATGCGTCTCGACCTGAGAAAATTAAGCCTTTATCAAAACCAGACGGGTGATTTCAGATCGCGTTCCAATACGAAATGGTGGTCCCCAAAAACCCGTACCAGTGTTGGTATAAACCCACATCGATCCGCATTTCTTTAGGCCCTTTGTAAAGGGTTGAAACAGTCGAATGACCAAAGTCCATGGAAAAAATTGGCCACCATGAGTATGTCCTGAAAGTTGTAAGTCAAAAATTTCACACACACTGGGCGCAATATCGGGTTGATGCGCCAATAAAACTTTTCGTAAATTGAGAGGTGCATTTAACATCGCCTTTTGCAGATCGGGCGCATTTAGAGCATCAAAATTTTTTGCCGCAGGATCTGTCACTCCAACAAATAAAATTTTGTTTACACCCTTAGTAACCACAAAATGAGCGTTGAGTAAAATTGTGGCGCCTAATTTTTTAAACTCGTTGGTCCACTGGTGTGAATCTTTATAGTACTCGTGATTACCGGTAATATAGAGCGTCGGGCAATGGCTTGAAAGTTTCGACAGCGACTCGACACGATCTTTAAAACGATCAAATTTTCCATCAGCGATATCTCCGGTTAACACAATAATATCGGTTTTGAGGCTCATCACCTTTTCGACCACTCGATCGACAAATTGTTTTCCTATACCAGGCCCCGCATGCAGATCACTCACCTGAACAATGGTATAGTTCTCTAAATCGGGCTCAAGGCCAACGATTGGAACTTGGACCTCAACCAGTGCAGGACCGCGATTCACATTCCAAAATCCGTAGATCAAAAGCAACGTTGATAAAGAGGCCATCATTAGGGTGACAGTGCCCGAAAATGCAAACCCGTATTCATTGGGATAAACCAAGTTGAGAGGAACAAAAATCAAATCACGCACAAGAATTTGGGGCAGCATCAAACTAAAAAGGCCCATGTTGATAAACACCGCGCTGTGGATCCACTTTTCGATTGAGGGACTGAGGGCGTGGTCACGATTCCAGCGAAATAAAAACATCAAAAACAAACTCACGGTTGCGATTCCCCATGAGTAATTTCCAATGCCAGTCAGCCGAAATCCAAAGAAAACAAAAAAGCTTGTAAGGATCGTTAGTAGAATGACGACGACACGATTCACGCTCAACCTCGATGTAGATTCTATGATAGGTTCGCATTCCCACGAGTCAAACTTTTAAGCGTGCCTAGCCCGCCTTGATGAGTGGCATCCAATGTGCTTTGCAAAACTTAAAAAAAACTTAAAAGGCTTATGTGAAATCATTTTTGATAGGATTTATAGTTGTTGGTGCACTTACAGGACTCTACACTCACGCCGATACGGGCCCAATGTGCGGGTTGTTATTAAAGATTCCCAAAAAGTTTCGACCCGCATTTAAAAATTACACCGACTCGCGTTTTTTACAAATGCCTGAAAAAATGATGATCGGTTTTGAATTCAATCCCGATGGCACAGTCACTCATAAAGTGGTGGTCGACACGGTTGGCGACGCCTTGAAAATTTCTGCCGACATTATCTTTGATTCCGAGAACAAAAGTATAATGATCCAAAAAATTTCAATTCCCGACCGGATGAGCTCAGTCTTTGGAATCAAACTTTTGTTTGCCCTTTATCTTGAGCGTTACCCAAAAATTAAAAATATTCAGATGGTGATGTCATCCATTTCTCTCTCAATTTTGAAAGAAGAATTGGCGAAAGGCGAGTCGATGGAAAGCGCCTTCGTTCAAACGCCAATTTTTGAAGCGCTCGACTCATTGGGTTTTACAAAGATTAGGGTCCTGGATTTTCCAAATCCGGCACAGGCTGAATTTCGGGCCTCGATCAGTAAATAGAAAAATTAGCGACCCGACGCAGTCTTTTGAGGGGCCGCCAAAGCCGGCCACACTCCTAGCAGCAAAAAATAAATCATTTTGCCTTTGACGACATCTCTCCTGAACGTTTGCCAAAAGAAATTGCATAAGCGGGCGAACGAAATTTCAGCACCGGATCGTCAGAAGCTTCGATTCCTGCGGCCAAGCGGTTCGGATCAAAGTTGACCTTGACGCATTTGCCATCCTCGCTGGCCGATGTCAGGGCCAATGTCCCGAGTTCCACTTTTTTTCTTGCGTCCGGCCACATCTCGCTCGGATCGACTAAGCTGTCGCCATTTTCGGCGAGTACTGCTTCAAGCTTCCAAGTGGGTTTTGATTTTGCGCGCTCAATGATTTCGGTTTTGAGATAGTTCTTATCTTTTGTTTTGAGCTCAGCCTCAGAAAAATATTTCTCACCCGCATCGGCTAAAAAATTCCAGCGCACAAATTGGCTCTTTCCGGCCCCATTGGTAAATTTAAATGCGTGAAGGCTATGATAATTTTCGGTGGCATAACTTTGAGGAGCCGGATGACCACCCACAAATTCAAAAAACTTTGCCGAGCGAGGATATTTTTTTTTAAAAGCCCCGATGTCCTCTGGAGTCTTCAGTTGCATCAGTTCGTGAAAGCCGTTGGGTGTGGCAACCGGAAAGACCGGAGCGTTAATCATCGACATGTTCATGATTTCACCTTTAGGTCCGGTAAATTCAAGCGCCATTCCTCGTGGCATCAGGGCGCGATCGTTGGAGTCAGGATCACTTCCTGGATTTGAAAATCGACCAATTACTGGCACTGTTTTTTGGCTAAATAAAAATGATTTTGATAAATCCTTGGCTGTGGGGCTCGCGGTAAAGGTGGCTTCAAAGCAAACCCCTTTGGCATGATTACGACGATAGCCGGGGTGCTTGCCCGTTTTTTCCATCACGTCCACCACTTGCGAAGGTGTGACCGTTTCGGCCTGTACTGTCTTTGTTAAAAAAATTGTGAGCGCAAATAATAAAATCATATCGACATCCTTGTTTTTTAAACCACAGTTTAGGGCAAGCGGAGTAAAAATCACCAATAATTTTTAGCGACACCAAATGGAAATATGAAATTTAAAAAGAAGGCTTCAGGAGTTGATTTTAAAAAAACTTTAGGCGGAGCTCGACAGCTGCGCCTAAGCAAAGAAGATTTAGATCTGAATCGCAGCAATCGCTTGGGCTAGTGCAGCTTCTTGTTTGTCGGCAACGCCCACACCCTCAACACGAAAAGTGGTGACGTCGGTCATACCTAAAAATCCAAATACCGTTTTCAGATAAGGCTCGGTAAAATCATAAGCCTTCATTGGACCACTCGAATAAACTCCACCTGTTGCAATGGCGAGATACACCTTTTTGTTTTTGATAAGACCCTCTGGTCCAGTGGCGGTGTAACGAAATGTTTTTCCAGCTCGTGCTAAATGATCAATCCAAGCTTTTAAAACCGATGGAATCGAAAAATTATACATCGGCACACCAATGACAACAGCATCCGCATCCATAATTTCGGCAATCAAAGCATCCGAATGCTGAATGGCTTCTTTATTTTGTGAGGTGTGTTGCTCTGGTGGAGTAAAAAATGCGGCGAGGTGACTCTCCTCCAAGTGAGGAGTTGGATGAGTACTGAGGTCGTGAGTTTTTACCTTACAGCCCGAGTGTTTTTGTTTGAGCTTTTCAACCAGAGCATGGCTGAGCTTACGACTAAATGAAACTTTTCCGCGAGGACTTGATTCGATAACTAAAAGATTTTTCATATTTGTTCCTTTGTAATAAAAATTTAAAGGCCTTTAGGCATTCCGCCTTGGCTTTGGCATTGTTGACCGATCTGTGCCCACGATTGACTCGCTGGTGCTGGAGGAAGAGCCTGCTTTGCGTTTTTTGGTTGATGGGAGCCGCCATTGTGAATGATGGGTTCTGCACAATCTGCATAAAAACCGGTTCCGACTTGCATATCGCCAACTAAAAAATTTGCGCTTTCACATGCTTTACAAATTTCAAGACATGCCGCCGCAGAGCTCGGAATCTTTGTGCAGTTGGCAGCGTGAGGTGCCTTCTTTGCAAATGCTGTTGATCCACAAATCGAAAGCAGCACCCAAATCATTTTCATGTTCATCCCCCTTAATTTATTAAAACTCTAATCAAACAGGTCATGCGACTCAATCCCTTTGCCGGCGGCAACTGACAAAGGTCCATACGCAACCGATTCTCTTTTTAATACGCCCAAACAAATTTAGATTTCTCCATCTGTTATACTGATCTCAACCATGAACTGTCTGAGCGCTAAGCTCATGAAATCTTGAGAAGCCAGACAAAAGTTTGGAATTTAAATACCGATAAAGATGATGTCACTTAGAACAAACAGGATATTTATGAAGTTTCCGGAATTCAAAATTTCGAGCATCGGACTGATGCTGATCCTCTCACTGTATTTGGTGACGATGTCCAATTGGATCGAAATTTCAATTCTTCTAACAGTAAGTGCTCTGCTTGCAATCTCATATCGCCTTGCAAAAAAATCCGACTCGAATTTTGATATTCTACCGATCGCTATTGCTCAACTCGATCAACAATATCAATTTACCTCCGCGAATGCTTCATGCTCACAATTTTTTGGATATTCTGAAAGTGAGCTCAAGGGTCTGTCGATCAGCGATTTGATCTATGACAAAAACCAAAGCGCTGATCTCACCCAAAATTCAGAGCGTGAAGAACGCTTTAAGCACAAATCAGGTAAGATCATTTGGGGCTTAGTCAAAACGAGGCAGCTCCAAAACCTTGGGTCGCTGATCGTGATTGAAGATATCACCGAGCGCAAACATCGTGAGCTTTTGACCGAAACTCTATTAGAAACCATGAACGATGCATTGATCGTTCAAGATGCTGTTGGAACAATTAAGAAATTCAATACCGCCGCTTACACAATTTGCGGCCTCAAAGAGGATGCTTATCAGGGACGGGTGAGTTTTGATCCTATCCGCGAAGTGATCAAAGAAAATGGCGATCCTTTTCCATCTGAAGAATTTCCTGCGGTTGTTGCTCTCAAAACTGGCCAAAAAGTAAATGGCGTAATGATGGGAGTCAAACTTCCTACGGGTGAAGTGCGTTGGATTCGGATCAACTCCACTCCGCTTTTTTTAAACGAACCAGGTATGGATCCCCAAGTTGTTACGACGTTCTCTGATATTACCGACTTGATCACAGCAAGAAATGAAAATCGTTATTTTTTGGAGGCTCTCCAAATCGGACTATGGAAGCTTGATCCGGTCAATGGAACTCTGCTTTGGGACGAAAGCATGTACCGTTTATTTAATGTGAACAAAGAAGACTTCACCGGAAATTTTCAAGCCTGGGAAAGTACTCTAACTCCAGCCGCGCGCGACAAAGCGGTGGCTGAAGTTGAGCTCGCCCTTCGTGGAGATAAAGATTTCGATACCGTGTTTGAGATCGATACCAAATCAAAGGGCAAGCGATTTATTTCAGGCCGTGGAAAAGTGATTCGCAATGACAACGGTGATCCGATCATGATGTTTGGAGTCAATGCCGACGTGACCGATCAAACACATGCCGAACTCGAGCGACAAAAAACTTCGAAATTTTTAGAATTGATCTTGCAGAATATTCCATCGATGATTTTTGTAAAGGAATTCAATAAAGATCTGACCTATTCGCTGTTAAATAAATCAGGTGAAAAATTGCTTGGATTTAAACAAGAGTATGTTCTTGGTAAAAATCATTTTGATTTTATGAGCCAAGAAAAAGCCGAAGAGCGAATGAAGAGTGATAAGGAAATCTTTCTTAAAAAAGAAAGTGTAAAGTCACTGCCGCAAGAACTCGAAACAACAGCTGGGAAAAAAATTATCGAGACGATTCAAGTCCCGGTTTTTGATAAAGAAGGCAACCCTGAATTTATCGTTGGAATCTCAAACGACATTACCGATGAGGTCAATGCGCGCATCGCACTCGAACGCGAACGTTCAAAGAGTTTGCAGACCGCTAAGCTTGCCTCACTGGGTGAAATGTCTGCGGGTGTGGCCCACGAAATCAACAACCCGCTTGCCATCATTGCTGGTTCCATTTCTCTTTTAAATAAATTTAAAAATGATCCAATCAAGTTTGATGCTAAAGTTGATGCTGTCTTAAAAGCCAGCCGACGGATCGAAAAGATCGTCAATGGACTAAGAAAATTTTCGCGATTAACAGCAAGTTCTGTGCATGCGCAAAGGGCATTGAACGATATCGCAAACGAAGCCGTCACGATGACAGAAAATAAAGTAAAAAAACACTCAGCCTCAATTCAAGTTCTCAATCGCTCAGCCAAAAAGGTTTTATGCGACGAGATTGAAATAGAACAAGTTTTGATCAACCTCATTAATAATTCGATCGATGCGATCCAACTGCTTAATGAAAAATGGATCAAGATCAATATCTTTGATGAAGGAAATTTTGTGGTTCTGCAAGTCGAAGACTCGGGATCGGGAATTTCTGCAGAAGTGGAACAAAAATTATTTGAACCCTTTTTTACCACAAAGGCAGTGGGGCAGGGAACAGGTCTAGGACTTTCAATTGCAACCGGTATTTTAGAAGCACATGGTGCTACGATCCAACTCAATCGAGATTTTGAACACACCTGTTTTGAAATCCGATTTAAAGTCTCACCACTTCAGGAGTTGGCAAATGCCTCTTAAAGTTTTTTATCTTGATGACGAGCCTGATCTTACCGAAATTTTTTGTGATCTTTTTTCTTCCGACCAGATACAAGTTTTTCCGTTTACCACGGTGGATGAATTTTTGGCTGAGGTTCGCATCAACCCGCCCGATGTTGTCCTCCTTGATTACAGATTGCCAAACACCACGGGTGATAAGGTGGCTCAACTGCTTGACCCTGCTATCCCAAAGGCCCTCATCACCGGCGAAATTTCGGTGAAGCCCAATCCTTCGTTTGTGACAATTTTAGCGAAGCCCTTTGATATGGATTTGATCTCAAAGTTTTTAAGAAATTATATTCGCTAAAGATCGAGCTCACCCAATTTTAATGTAGCGCGCGCTGACTCTAGCTGCGGTTCTTCGTACCAATAACTTAAGACATTCATAAAAATCGCAAAGAGGTTCAATCGTGGAAACTGACTCTAGTTCTAAATCACTTGATCAACAACGCGATCTTACAGACAAGAGTTTAGTGAGCGAGCGAGGAAAGTCAGACGATTCGTTCGCAGCCCAACGTCGCAAAACCGAGAACAAAACCAATGTGAAGGTAAAAGACAATCGACTCAAAGCAGATCGCTCTCGCACTGCCAGTCGAAACGACATAGATGCCCAAACTCAAATTACTCGTCGATCCAAAGGGCATCAGGCTCCTCATGCAACCGCTCAGCAAAAAGCCGTGGACCTCGACATCGAGACGCAGCGTAAATCTGATGATTTAGCGGTTGAAAATGAACGCCAACTTATGGATGAAGCCCTGATCAATGAACGAAAAATTTTAAAGGCTGAAATCAATAAACATCTCGAAGCCGAAAGAAAAGCCACCGACCAAAATCTCTCGCATGAGCGGACACGCACCGATGAAGATGCAAAATATGCCTTAGGGGTTTTAACACGTGAACAAACCTCTCACAGCGCAACCAAAGCTCAGCTCACAACTCGAGACGAATTTTTGGCTATCGTCAGCCACGATTTACGAAATCCTATTGGATCCATTCTTTCTTATGCCGATTTGGTTTTGTCAGAAGGTATTGATAAAAATCCCGAACTCAAACAATGGATCGAGACAATCAAGCGGAATGCTCAAACTTCGTTACGACTGATCGGGGATATTTTAGATATGGAACGCTTTGCTGAAGGAAAGTTGCTGGTGCAATTTGCTTCGGTGGACTTTGGCAAAATTATTGACGAGACAAACGAAGCCTTTCAAAGCATGGCGGGCGAAAGAAATATCACGTTATCGGTTGATCAACCTCGGCCCATTGGAGTGATCCATGTCGATGGCGAAAGACTCAGACAAGTTCTTATGAATTTGATTGGCAATGCGCTGAAGTACACTCCAAAAGGCGGCAAGGTCAGAGTCATTGCCGAAACTATTGATTCAGAACTCAAAGTTTCGGTTGAAGACACGGGTATCGGAATTCCACAAGAGAAGCGTCAGCAAATCTTTGAGCGTTTTGCCCAAATCCAAAACAAAGACCGGAGTGGGTTGGGGCTGGGGTTGTATATTGCAGCGATGTTTATCGAAGCTCATAATGGCAAAATTGGTGTGGAGTCCAATAAGCCTGCAGGCAGTCGATTCACTTTCACAGTTCCACTTGCCCAGGACCATTAAACAATTTTTAATTATATTGAGGGGGCTAGGCCATTGCCGATTTGCAACTAGTAAAAATTGCCTAAAAAATAGTTTTCAAAGACTGATCAATCGCAGTGTTGGTAAGACCTCGGTCACTCAAAATATATGAAACTTACTAAAATCTGCTTTAAGCTCTTAGGCTTTGGTCTTTTATTCTTTTTTACCCATGTCTTTGCAAATCCGGCGGAGGTGCTCAGTTTTCTGAATCAATATGATTCGATTCGGGTTGCTGCGGTCGCTGCACACGGCAATGGCCACCAGGCTCTCGCAATTACGATTATCAAAAAATTAAGAGCTTTGGGTTATCGTGGTAAAATAGAATTTGTTTATGACGTTTATGATAAAAAAAAGATTGAGTATCTTTTGCCTCCCTTTGATAGCACTGGTCCTGATTCTCAATTTATTCGTGGGCTCGATGTCGAAACCCATTCTTACAGCGACAGCTTTTATATGGATGCAAATTTTAAAAAAATCCCACTCACTATTGTTTCTGCAAAAAATGGCTATATTCATCGTGCAAGATTTTTTAATTCTGATTACGTGCTTTATTTTTGCCCGCCTCACTGGGATTCGGTTCCATTTATAATCAGCCAGAATATTAAGAATTTGAGTATTATTAAAGATGACTACCCTCTTAAAACGGAGATGCGTCCAATCGGTGAGCTTGCAGAATTTCTGTCAGATGAAATGTCTCATAGCCAAAAATTAGCTCATAAAATCGACGGTCTTCGATCCCTGATCGAGGCTGCTCAATCGAAACAAATTCATTTGATTTCAGCTTATGGATTGGGATTTGCTGGAGTGGATCGTCTCGTTCATTTGGTAAAGTCGCTTTTGCGTGCTCAAGAATTAAATCAGTCCTTTCCCAAAAATGTGGTGATCGGTTTGATTTCAAATTTAAATGCGGAAGAGTGGGACGCTGTCACATTGAAGCTCAGCGGCTTAAAATGGCAGGTTTCTGACATTAAAGATGCCAAACTTTCATCAGGTGTATCGATCGTTAAAATTGGCAATGTCACTCAAGAGGTTTGGGGTTTGCTGATGAAAGAGAGTACCTTGCCTCCGCTTGCTGCAGGTTCAAACGGCGTCGATTTTTTATTTCAAACGGGTAAACCTTTTTTAATTACGATCATGAGCCAACTTGGCGGTGAATTTAAATTTGATTCTAAACTTACAGATATTGATAATCGAAGATTTGTAAAAGGCTTTTTAGATCATAACATTCAATTCATTTACTTAGCTCTGGAGCTTGGAGACTTGGATACAGTTGCGCACTTCTATATCGAAAGTCTTGACTCACAATCACCCTTAAATAAAAATTTTGCTCGATTTTCGCAGATTCGTTCTCGATTGCCGGACCGCCTCTGTGCCACACTTCTAGAAGTAAAAAAGGTTTTAAAAGGTCAAGAGGATAAGCCTCTAAACGCTTTTGTTAAACGTATTAAAAGCATCGCAAAATAACCATTTGGGTACGGATCTTGATCTCTCTTTATTGATGACATTTTTTTCTCAGCGATTTCAATGGTGTTTTATCCTGCTGTCGATGTTTTCGACATTGGGGTTACAATCCAGCCACAACGTTTGGGTTTTTAAACTCAAACCTTGGGATCATTTCTCATCCCTATACCTGGCTTGATGGTCTTCCTGTGGGAAATTGGCTCGACTTCGATGCAACGATCGTGGTGGGCAAATAATATTTGCGAACGAAGGTAGATAGATTGCGGTAAAAGTTCTACAGATCACAATCCAAGGTGCATCAAACTGCAACAAATGATATCGCACCACTATGAAATTCATTTTATTTTTTTCGTTTTTGATTCCAAATTCAGTTTTTGCGGCGGTCGAGAACCCATTCTCAGATTGGGTTGAGCAGCTTGACTCAAATCGTTTCCGAAATGCTGATTGGATTCGCTTTCAAGAAGCCGATGATCTTATCAGTCATTATTCGTCACGCCCTGAGGATAATCCAACAGAGGGCCTTAAAAAACTCAGCGCTGTTTTGATCAAAGATTTTGAAGTTGTGAATCAACCCTTTTTTTACCCAAAAGAGCAGGTCTTATCGTCGGCTGCGCGGGTGCGGTATGGAGTTGAGGCCGCCTTGCGTATTTCAAATGGTCCAATATCTTATCGCCTCAGTTTGCCCGAGGCGAGATGGAGTAACCAAACCGGGCGCCATGATTTAGAAATCATCGTGGCCGCACTCCATGGGGTTCCTTTGGCTATCGCGGGTGTGACATTTTATATTGCCAGTCGATTTGATTCTGATGCTGCTGTCAGTGGTGTTTTGTTTGTGGGGGTCGTTGCGGGTTTAATTACGGTGCACCAGCTCTCAAATCCAAAATTGATGAATCAGTGGATGGATGCGGCAAGCTTTGCGCTCTGGAAAAATAAGTTCATCAAAGATTTTATCGCAGATGTTGGCGCGAAAGCCCCAAAGACAGTGATTCCGAGATCCGCGTCGCAAGCCAGATGGTTTTTTAAATCTTATTTTGATTCTTTATCTTATCTTTCGATGACAGAATTAGAACTCCAAGATCTGACTTGCCAAACCGCGCTCAAATAAATGTTTCAAATGTCGGCTGCCTGATGATCTGATAGGCGCCACACCTGTTTAAGGATATTTTGATGAAGGCAAATGACAGCAGTAAAATGGTTTTTACAAAAAAAGATTCTCAAAATCTTTTTGATCAACATGAAACGTTGATTTCGATGGCTAAAAATTTTTCGAGCTCGCCCATTTCGAATTTTAAAGTGGGAGTTCTTGTCGAGACCGAGGATCAAACTTTAATTTTGGGAACCAATCTGGAATTTCCTGGGCATCATCTCAACTTTTCAATTCATGGTGAGCAATTCGCTGTGATTTTAGCTCGAGAGCTCGGGCACAAAAAAATAAAATGGATCGTGACGTCGGCCGCACCGTGTGGGCATTGCAGGCAATTTTTAAACGAGATCAATGATCCATCCCTTGTGGTTCAGGTTTTAGGACAAGAACCTTTACATTTAATAAAACTCTTTGGACCCAGTGATCTTGGAGTCGAAGGTGGATTGCTAAATCCCCAACATCATCATCTTGGAAAATTAAAAAATATTGAGACCACATGGATCGGCCAACATCATTCCAATTTTCAAATCAAAGAGAACCTTCGAAACGAAATGCATTCGAAGGCTAAGGCCGCTGCTCAAAGTTGCTATGCCCCCTATAGCAAAACATTAAGTGGCGTGGCTTTGCTTTTAGAGGATGGCTCGACAGTTTCTGGATCTTATGTTGAGAATGCCGCTTTTAATCCTACGGTTGCGGCCGTACATGCCGCTTTGATTGTACAACGTGGTCTGGGCTTGAGTTCTTTCAGTATCGTTGCTGCGGCAATGGCAGAGACTGCAACAGATCAATCCATTTCGCCCTCCTACCGTGACTTTACCTCACAAGTTTTAAAGACCAATGGCTATGAGGGGAGTCTAGATATTTTGTATTTTGAATCAATTTGACCTGATTTGCGGATAAACCATTATCTATTTGTATCCGATCTCCATATCCATCACCATCAGCGAACATGAAAACATCAAAAATTCGGTCATCCAAATTACCACCGCAGCGTTCATTTTTTCTCTACGATATTTTAATCCTAACCGCCTCCCTCATTTCACTTTTATTGTCGGTCTATCTCTGGTTTGTCTCGTCAAAAGATCAGGGTGTTTTTGTTGGGCTATGGGTTCCATCGGTGATTTCAATCGGCATTTATATACGAATCATGCTTAAGGAGAGACTATGAGCGATACGCAGCTTTTTATGGTGGGATGTGGAATTGTTTCGATGGTCGTGATGTCTATTTTGAGTGTGCTCTTTCAAGCTCACCGAATGGCAAGCAAGGAGGCAAACGAAATGGAGCAGTTTGAAACTCGACAAGTCAATCGCTTCGAAACTTCGCTCGAGATCTAGAGTCTCGTTAGCGCAAATATCATTTGGCGCTGAGAATCTCAACTGGTGTAGAAATAACCTTTGAACTTAAACAAACATTATTGTTGTCGACCAGTCGCCAAAGATGGCCAACGAATGTTTTTTGCTCGTAAGTTTCTGAGGGTCTCAAGATTCGATAAAATTTTGGCACTGCTGCATAGTCGATCCACTGAATCGAAACATCGTGCGCAGTGAGGTTACTCACTTGCAATGTTGACCCTTGGGTGCTCGGGACCGAATGCTTTTGCAAATCATTACACGTGTTCGGTTCAACTTGAGCGAGCGCGCGCGGTAGATTTTCGAAACGAGTTCGACCTAATTCCTGGGTTGCTGCAAAAGCTAAAAGGTCATCATTTATAAATTCAGTTGGTTTATCGATACCCGAAACTTTTTGCACAAGGTTGACCCGATCTTCTTTAAAAATCATTTCGGCAAAAAATTCGCGGGGATCTTTTATTATAGAATTCAATTCGCCTAGGCTAAACAATATTGCAAGGACAAGACTGAATCCACTGCAGATCTTTAAAAATCGCGTAGGAACAATCGGCTTTAAAAAGCTAAATAGAGTCAAAAAAATCATAAGAATACCTAAAGCAAAATACAGCAAAATCATGATCAGCCGAAAATTAGGATTGTAGGCGAGAGCAGAAATCAGCGCGCTGAACTGGACGATAAAAAGACAAATTAAGGTCGTGGTCATCAGATACTTAAAATGATAACGGCGCTGGATTAACCATCCAGGAAATGCGAAAATCGATGCCGTAAATGCAGCACCAAGCCAGGCCCCAAAAAAATAAATTAATTCGTCTTTGATAACTTGGGGGGCATCCATACCAAGAAGCCCAATTTCAAAACAGATTTCAATCAACGTTGCTGCAAAAAAGTAAGTTATTATTTTTTTAAGACTTAGTTTTTCTAGCCGTCGATGGAAAGCAATCCATTCTTTAATCATGGCTTTAAGTCCTCAGCGATGCTGTCGATAAATGTGGACATCACCTGAGTGGTGGTCGGCATAGTGAGACCATCGTAAGATTGCCCGATCGTTTCGGTCAGTCCTTTTTTAGGGTGATCAATTCTTAAAATGGTAGAGTAAAGCCCTTTGTATTCAGGGATTGCGACGCTGCAGTAACGAACAACCAAGCGAACCTGATTTCGATTTACAATATTTTTCGAATTGCATGTTTCGATAAGTTTTTTATTTTTCTGTTTCAGTAGTTTTTGCTCATATTGTTTTTTTATTTTTTCAAAATGCAGTTTGATCGGATTCATCGACTTTTCGGTAGTTTTTGATTGAGTCACAAAGGTCATCATGCTTAAGGCATCGAGATCGGATCCAATCACAGCAAGACTCACATTTGGACATAAAAAGACTTTTGCAGAATCGGGTTTGTCATCAAGACTCCCTTGTCCACAAGAGGCATTTAACGGGGCCACAAACTGCAAAGAACCAAAGTGTTGAACAGGGCTCTGATCTATTTTTGATTTTAAAACACCCACTTTTTCTTGGGCTTCTATTTCATCAACCAAAAAAGCGCGCCAGGTGTTTGCATCCAATTTTGGAAGTCGCTCCGCATTTTGCGACACGTGATGCACAGCCGACCACGGCGAAAAATAAGAAACACTTTGGGCTGCGGTTAAGATCGCACGATTCACAGCAATGACTTCGCCTTTAATATTGAGGCAAGGCCCACCACTCATCCCAGGATTGATCGGCACCGTTCCGGTCATCACGGGTGCAAAGCCCATATTGCGATTGAGATTTAAATTGCCTTGGACGAGTGTAAGACCTTCAGATTTTGGATAACCAAACGAATAAATATTCTCGCCAGGATGTTCTACCAACTCCGCAGCGACTGTAAGTACATTTTTAAATTTTTGGTCAATCTTGATCAGTGCTAAATCGTTAACCGCGTCAATGTAAACAACCTGACTCTTAATCATTTTATTTTCAAACTCTAAAACCAGCTCATACTTGAGCGGCTGTTCAACAACCTTTGCCACCACATGAAAATTGGTTAGCAAATAACCACTTTCAAGAATCGAAAATGCGGTTCCGTGTTCTGATTCCGACTGCACTCCAATTTCTCGGGTGCGCAACGGGAAAACTGTCCCGCTCGCCTTGGCAAATAGCTGCTCTGAGGTCAAAGACAGCGCCACATTCTGTGCGTAGAGCGCGGGGCTTAAAAGAGTGAAAATCAAAGTTGATAAGAGCATAGATTAGCTTCGGAATATTCATGCCTCCACTAAATAAAAACAGCGCACTAAAATGAGACAAAAGATCGAGAACTGTCGAATCGATGAAGTACTTTAAGGGCGAAATCATCTTTCATTAAGAGCGCGCCAAGAAGAGATACCGTCGCACTCAGTGCACAGCCTTCTGGTTCCATCAACTTTATTCTTCACCTTTGCCTCCACATTTAAAGCTTTGGTTTGAGCAAATAAGCTGATCATTAAAATTTCCTTTGTCGAGAGCACGCACAATGTCGATAAATTCGGTGATCAACATCACGTTTTCAAACCCAAAGGTTGTCTCGGCAGAAAGCCCTTTGGCAAGATCAGAAATAAATTTTAAAATAAGCTCGCGGTTAAAAATATGATTTTCGCTTAAAAATAATTTTAACAAATTTAGAAAGTGGAGTTGATCTCGCGACGAAACCCCATGGGGGATCGTCAATCCAAAATCCTCGATGTATCTCTGCTCAGAAATTTCTTTTATTAAAATTCCATCTAGATGATCAATCTCATGCTGAACAACAATGGCCATTCGTCCGCTGGTGGTGAGTGTGACTGGCAGTCCCTGGGAGTTGAGGTAGTGTATCTGAATAGTGCGCCACCTCGCCACCGCATACCGCTCCTTGAGCGAAGCACACCCTTCGCGAGAAAGCACCTGATCCGCATCCGACGGATGATAGGTCGGATTGATCATCAAAATATTTTTGCCAAACACCGGATCCTTCGGAAAATTTTTGTCATAACGTTTTGCAAACGCGACCCTCCATGGCACATTCAGCTGTGGAGCAGCCACACCCGCACGACCCGATAATCGTTTTGCAAAAAATTTTATAAACTGAATAAATTTTGGGCTTAAAAATATATCAGGATTGAGCGCCAGCGCACTCTCTTTAAGAATAGGAGCCGTTTCAGTAAGGAATGGTTCGGCAACTCTCTTGATCGCTTGTTCAATTGAAATTCCGCCGAGGACGAAGCGACACGGCTCTTGCGCACCATAAGCGCCAACTTCAATAAAGATATGCAAAAGCAATAATGAAAAAAGAAATTTGTGCCTGAGCAAATCTTGAATCTCCTCGGTTTCGTAGGGCCTCCTTTATCTGCTTTTAAGGGGGCAGTATAGCAACAACAAAAACCGCTTTCTTCTTTTTGAGCGAGACAGTACATCATTCTTTATGGGTATACGATTTTGTTTATTGCTCTGTATTTTAAGCCCCCCCTGCTTGGCAGAATTTTGTAGCACTCTTTTACAAAAACCTTTGCCCACATGGTGGCAATCGCGGTCCAAACAAAAAGTATTGAATATTCAATCCAAAACATTTTGGCTTAATACCCAAATGCCTTGGCCCACCTCAATCTCAAGTGACTCGCGCCACAAATCTGGAAAATCAAAGTGGATTGCGCTGTATCGCGATCACACAGGCTCTGATTTTAATCTGGTCAAAACCGATGTTGGACAAAATGGATTTATTGATGGCAACTCCCATTTTGCGGGGCTTATCGAAAGGTATCCGCGATTTGCGAGGCAATACGAAATTTATCGTGCGGGAGATTGGCTTTCGCTTTTTCCAAGCACATAGGTTTTAAACCAAGCTCTCCAACAGCAGTCTCAAATCCTGATTCGCTTTAAAGATTTTGGGTCTCCATCAACCCAAAATGTCTCATTTCATTATTTTAAAAAACGCTATGAGTTCTCGTCGCAATTGGCTTTTGAGAACCTCTTAAAAAAACAGGTTTTGTTAGCTGCAGATAGCTCACTGTGGCTTCATGATCGCTATGGTCATTTCGCCGGATATTTATTGATGGGTCAAAAGCGAATCTTTGAAGCCTACTGGCAAAAACTCAATTTTGTTGAGCAGCTATCAAATTTTTTAGTGTTTGATCTCAAAACAGATTTAGACCTAAAAGATCTCAAATCTGAATTGGCAAAAATGTGGGATTACGCAACAGACGATTTTATTTTAGAGTTTGATCCGCAAGATCCAACAAGCATTGATAAAGCCGCGATGGCCATCCTCTTTCTTACTGGGACTGAGCGAAGCCAAATCGAATCTCGACTCCAATTTATACTCACCCCAAAATCTTTGCCGGTTGAAACATATGCGCCGCTTGCTCAGATGGCAGTGCAAATTCTTGAGAGCTTAAAGCCAAAATTGAACACAAACGAATTTGCTCAAGCATTTGCAAAATCAGAACAGCTTGTGAGCGAGGGGAGTCATTTTGAAATATCGATGGCTGAGGCGCGAGCGATGGTAAAAGAATTTATTGCTGGACTTTATAACTAATTTTCTAAACTTTGTTCTTCAAAACCCATTTGGCTTTTTAAGATTTTTTTCATACCCGCGATATAGGGCCGGCTTACAATAACCAAAATAATGTTCTGCTCTCGATGCCGCTCAAATGCAGCTGTGATATTTTTAACCATGGTCTGATTGCGACCGCGATACAGATAAGACTGAAATAACAAACTCGTGTTACGTAATCTGTTGCTAATTGTTCTAAAAACAAGCTGTGTTCCCGCCAAAGCCAAAATAGGAGTAGTCACACCTCCTGTAGCGGCGCTAATGGCATTTCCTGGAAAAGGCAAATCGAGAGCCGCCGCGCCAAGCGCTCCTACACCTAACAAGAAACTTGTTGGCAACAAAACCGACTGAAGATTTTGAGCCAATCCTGGGCGATGATCTGCCTGAAGATGAACGTTGATGATTGGATGAGTTTTAAGCTTTGCGCTGAATTCAGGGTAAGACACTTGATATCCATCAATTGTGACAACGATCGATTCCAAATCTTGTTGTGAGAGTTCCTCTTCACTTATGTAATTGTCGATTCGGGCTAACATTTTTTGCAAGACCGCCGTCTCTTCGGGATCATCATCTGTGTCGTCTTGATCTTGTTCTTCTAATGAAGTGGTCAAAACAAATGGGTAGATAAGGTCTAGAGACCGAGCAAGAATTTTGCTGCCCCAAGTTCTGTCGGTGCGCACTCCCTCAAAACCGCGAAAATGAAATTCACTGGTTATCGCTTGCTTCGAGTCTTTAAGGTTCGTCTTACCTAAAAATACAATCGTTCGCTCTTTATCAGCAATACGGCCCGTTAAGATTTCAACTTGATAATCATTTTTGGCCTGGAGGAGTAAATCTCGTTGAGAATCTTGAAGATGAATTTTTAGCAGATTTTCACAGGAAGTGCCGGCGTGAGATGGAGTCAAAAACAAAAGGCCCAATGCCCAGGTGAGATTTTTAATAATGGGCTTCATTTTTTTCATATGCGGCATAATATGCAAAAAAGGGTGCAAGCTTAAGTATAAAATATTGAGCACGCCATTTTTTTACACCTCAGCCATTCCGGTGTGCCACAAAGTACAAACCCATTATTTTAGGATAAATAAAAATTGTAGGGTCAAAGGATTAAGTGTTAGTCAAAAACAATGACCAATCTTAAAAATTTTCTGATCACTTTTATCGCTTTAACTTCCCAAGCCTTCGCGACCACAAACACCGAATGCAATAGAGTTTTGGCTGGCCCAGTTGAACCATTTTTAAGTCATGAAACCCTGATGACCTATGGGTCAGGTGAGGTCAGATATCTTGATGGTTGTGCGATTTCGACAAATCATCACCTGCTCAAAAATTATTGCAATACGAATATCACTGGCCTCATCCGGAATATGGAACGCGACCGCTCAGCTCCAATTCCTTACCCTAAAGACAGCCACTCGCGATTCTCGCTCTCTGCAAGATCTGAAATTACCGAGGATTTTGTGGTTCAGATTGATGAGCATTGGGGCAAGGAGCAGGGCGGATCAGAAATGACATTTCATCATTTATTGCCTGTCAGATTTGTTCGAGGATCGTGGAAAGATTATTTGGCGGGTCGTTATGTTGAACTCGAAGTGACCGAGGAAGGGGCATTGAAAGCGAGCCGAAATCTTCAAGACATTTCTGATCTGGATCAGCTCTTAAAGCAACTTGCCGTAAAAAAAAGTTCGATAGTTAAAATAAAACAAAATCTGTTTGCCGGATTCAATTTACCAGATGAAGAGGAAGATCAATTTTTAGATGTGATTCGCGCCTTTACTCAATTTGCCGAAAGCCGATACGAATTCTTTTTGGCAACTCCTGCGGTGTACATTCAACTAAAAGGAACGATGAGTGACATGACGATTCATTATCTGAACGATGTTACGATTCACGCTCTTGAGATTGTAGATCAAAATAGCGGTTTAAACACGGAGCGGTCGACTCAATAGGAATCAGGGTTGATATGCGTAGGCTTTGGCAAGTTCACGGTGCCGCTTGATCATAAAGTTGATGAGTCTTCATTTGATTATTGAGCTTTTGTGACCTTGAGGTCATCTGCACAAGCTTCCAGCTCTTTTAGAATTTCGGTCATTTTGATTTGCTCTGGCGATGGATGTTGCGCAAGCGCTGCAACGGCTTCGGCCAAAGATAATTTTTGAAATTTGTCGAGTTTGAGGATCACAACCGCATTTTTTGCAGACAAGCCCCAGTCCGTTAAAAGATCAAGGTTCAGATTTCGAAACGCATCATATTGATTGGCAGGGACATCGATTAACGACTCATCCATGCCAACAAAACGAGCAACCTGACGGTAATTACCTGCTTGGTGCCAATCATACATGCGCAAATTGCCAGGTGAAGCGAGTTTATAAATATCGAGTGTGCTGTGGGAGCCCTCAGTATTCGATAAAATAATTTTTAAAGGCTGACGAATAAACGCATTAAGCGCCGATTTTTTTGATTTATAAGCAATTTTTGAGGAGAGTGTGGGCCTGGGATCATTTGGTATAAACGAGTCGACCACATAGAGCAGTTGATGATCGGTAAACTCCTCAACAATTGTTGTTGGGTCCACCAATGGAACATCAAAGTTTTGAGCACAAGCGCCACTAAAATGAAAAATACAAAACGAGAGCAAAATGAATTTCATAACAGCGGTTCTAGACCATCTTAGGTCGATCGACGCACTGGAAAGTTTATATTTTAGTTATTTAGTTACGACCGTTTGAAGATGGCCGTTTAATCCAGTCTTAGAGATCTGATATCAAAGCCTGAATTCGCTAAGCAGAGCTTTTAGCCTACGGCAATCGATTCCGTAGGAGCGACTACTCAAAACATTTTCGCTCTCAACACCTTGATAGGCATAATGATTTGCAGGCGTCGATCCGCTCAATAAAGAAATACTGACCACTCTGCCTTTAGAATTGAAGATGGGCCCGCCAGAATCTCCGGGTAAAGAATCGTGAGTCCCTGATAAATACCAATCGTGTTTACCTTCACCAACAACATTAAACACGCCGCCGTACACACCCTGACTCCAGCGTTTTGTGATGATAGCAGATTCTGATTCGTCTGCGATACTTGTCCTCAGCTTTAGCAACGGAAAACCAACCGTAAACAAGGGCTCGCCCACCGCCATATCGCAAGTTTTTGCCAATTCAACAGGTGAAGGAATATGGAAGTCCGATTCATTTTTGAGAGTGATAGAAAAAACTGCCGCATCCCAATTTTTATTGCGATAAATGATGTTCATATTTTTATGGGATATCCCTCGTGTACGAAGGTTGTAATGATAAAATAGCAGATCAAATATTTTTACAACCATGTCTGGCAGAGAATCAAAATCAATCGTCGAAGAGAGATCAAAATTAGAATAAACTGTTTGTGATTCGCAAACTGTATGCGCCGCGCAGGCCTTGTCCAGAATGTGATTTGCCGTAAGAAATTTGAGGGTTGTGTCTGTTGAGTTCCAACTTTTGCCAATCAGAAAAGCGGATCCAATATCAAAATTGTTTTGGCCATCTTGTTGGTAGGGTCTTACAACCCCAAATGTCTGCCGCCAGACTTTTTGCACCGCAAGTGGAGCATCATTTGACGATGCTGAAAAACCTTCCCTTGCGGCGGCCTTTGGCAAAGCCAAAAAGCCAATCAGGAGCGTCGCGGTAGCCAAAACCTTTAACATTTAAAACCTCGATAAGGTTTTAGCAAATCGAGGGCCGATCGGGCTGAAATCTTACTTAAGCTGTTTTGTTTTACCGATTCACAGTCGACATATCAGGATACCGATCACCAACCGCACTTCCCCGCGGCATAACCTGATCAATCTTTTTCAGATCCTCAGAAGTTAAATAAACATCGAGAGCACCCATATTTTCATCAAGGCGTTTGCGTTGTTTGGTGCCCGGGATGGGCACGATGTCATCACCTTGGGCCATCACCCAGGCGAGTGCCACTTGGGCTGCGGTTGCGTTTTTTTGTTTTGCGAGAGTTTCGATCTGATGAACGAGCTCAATATTTTTATAAAAGTTTTCGCCCTGAAAGCGGGGGCTGTTGCGTCGGTAATCGCCTTCAGGAAAGTCTTCGGGTTTTTTATATTGGCCGGTTAAAAAACCACGACCAAGGGGACTGTAGGGAACAAAACCAATTTTAAGTTCTCTTAAAGTTTTTAAAATTTCATTTTCGGGATCTCTGGTCCAAAGCGAATATTCCGATTGCAAAGCAGAAATGGAATGAATCTTGTGAGCACGACGAATGGTTTCTGGTTTGGCTTCTGACATTCCGAGATAGCGGACCTTGCCCTCTTTGACCAATTCAGCCATCGCTCCAATCGTCTCTTCTATTTCGACATCGAGATCAACCCGGTGTTGGTAGTAAAGATCAATCACATCCACGCCTAAACGCTTTAAAGAATCTTCGCAGCACTTTTTGACGTAGGCAGGTTTACCGCTAATCCCTAAAAATTTGCCATCGTCGGCGCGTTGATTTCCAAATTTGGTTGCGATCACAACTTGATCGCGTCGATCTTTGATTGCTTTGCCGATGAGGAATTCATTTGTATAGGGGCCGTACATATCGGCGGTATCCAAAAATGTAAGACCATGATCAAGAGCATGATGAATTGTTGCGATCGATTCTTTGTCGTCGCGGCTTGAATAAAAATCAGACATACCCATGCAGCCTAAACCCATGCGCGAAACTTTTAATCCTTGGTTTCCGAGTGCTACTGTTTTCATCGAAATCTCCTTATTGAATCAGTTTGTAACCTTTGAGCATCGCAATAAAGGGTGGCGCAATGCCCACCGCTTTTGCTTCCTCTTCACTCAACGGAAATGGTTTAGGCTTAAAATCAGGTTCAACAGCTTTTAGCGGCCAGTCGGGTGTGCTAATCGCAATTTTTCCGAGGGCCACGAGATCGGCACCTTCATTTAATGCAAATTCGGCATGCTTTGGTTCTTTCACACCTCCACACATCATCAATGCGATTTGTGGAGGGACCACTGATCTTAAGCGGCGAATGTTTGATTCTTTGCTGTCCGCATATTTCCATGAGACCGCTGCGACATCGCTTGCAGAAATATGAATGTAATCCACATCAAGTTTCACAAGCCACTCAATCACTTGTTTTGTTTCGTCGATATCAAACCCTTTTTGGGCTGGCGCATCTTCGGCGAGCAGTCGCACGCCTACGATAAAATCTTTTGGCATCGCCTTTTTTATTTCACTCACTGTTTGTATCAAAAATCGGGCACGATTTTCGAGCGAGCCGCCCCAGCGATCGGTGCGCTTATTATTTATTGTATTTAAAAATTGGGTAAACAAATATCCATTAGCACCATGAACCTCGATCCCTGAGAGGCCGGCTTGATGGGCGCGTTTTGCGGCAGACACAAAATGTGCGATGATCTCTAAGATTTCTTTTTCTTCAAGTGCACGCGGCATTTCGAAATCCGGAAAATCAAGAGTGACCGCGCTCGGTGCAGTGGGTTGCACCCCAGTCAGATTCCTTGGACTTCGAACTCCACCATGAAAAAGCTGAAGCACCGTCAGAGCATTTTGTTTTTTGCCGATGTCTGCAAGTTTTTTAAAGCCGTCGATGTGGGCATCAGAAAAACACCCGAGCTGACCCTCCCAAGCTTTTGCGGTGGGTTGCACGTGACTCGCAGCAGAGATCAGCATTCCGAACCCACCTTTGGCACGAAGATCGAGCCAGTGAAGTTCAGCAGTGCTGAGTGTGCCGTCTTGATGACTTTGAGAGTTGGTCATTGGAGCAAGCACGATTCGATTTTTTTGCGAGACACCGTTTGGAAACTGAAATGATTTTGTGAATTTTTGCATAGTCGGGCCCTTTCTGATTTCAGCTTTCCATCAGGCCCTTTTTTTTATCTGTTGTGTAGTCCGGTTTATATCTGAAGCCGAAGTTCTTTTGATAAGGATCTCACTTGATCGTGATCCAGCTTTGTAGCATCAGGCCATTCGGTGATTTTATGGCCCCAATATTCTTTTGGAGTATTTTTAAATCGCGGCACAATATGAAAATGAAAATGAGCCACTTTGTCATTAATTCGAAAAACATAAGCATGTTCGGCGCCTAAAAATTTTGTAAGCAGCTTTATGCTTTTACAAATGAGTAATCCTAATGCTTGCGCCTCGGCCTCACTGATTTCATCGGCAGCAACAATGTGGCGCTTTGCTTCGATCAACAAATGTCCCTTATTGGCTTTTTGACCGTCGATAATAGGAAAATGCGACACCACAAAGCCCTCGCCCTCGGCAATGGGAACACCAGTGACTTGATCAAAATCTTTATGCTTTTCACACACCATGCAATCCATGACGTTTGTTCAATCATAGACTATCGTGGGGATACAAAGAAAAAGTTATAGAGCAAGCTCACGGACTAGGTTTTGCATTCATCAGAGGATATCTATGTTTAAAAAATTAAGTTTTTGTATTGTGGTTTTATTTGTTCTTCCGGTTTTGGCAGAAGAATGCCCACGTCGCATTGTGTTTTTGCCTGAGAGCCACATGGTTGACCAAATCACCGGGCAAAAAATGGCCGAAGATCAATTCGATCCAGTCGCCGAGTCTCAAGCCAAGGTTGCAAGATATATCGAAGGCTCGTCTAAAACTCCGGTCTTTACCGAGCACGCAGCGATCACCGATTTTGATCTTGAAAATATGCCGAAGGAAGAAGTCGAAAATCTTCAGGCCCTCTATACGCAACTTTTTCCAAACGGCATTTCGCCCAATTATAACGTCCTCACAAAAGAACAAAAACAAAGTTTGATCGATGTGGGTGGAGATTTTGTTCAATTGATCCGTGAAAAAACCAGATCTTTACGGCACGTGATCGAGAATGAAGAAGAGCTAAATAAAATTTATAAACCCATCGTGGAGTGGGCCAAAACAAATAATGTCTCAGAAGTTCCCTATCCGCCAGAGATCGGCGCCCTTGCTTACGGGGAGCGAGAGCGAGCGGCACTCCGTCAAATTAAAAAATATTTTGATCAAAACACCAATCACACCGAAGTGATTTTAGTTTTTGGTCATGATGCTAATTTTAGTTTTTATCCTGATCTCTTTGATCCAAAATGTATCTCAACCCCTGAAGAATTTTTGCCCGATTGGCGCGGCGAAAAGCGATCAGGCCCTAAAGGATTTTGATTTAAATTTTAGGCTTTTTAATTTCGATCAGAATTTCATTTCTGCGTAAAAACGGTAAGGTCCATGGAGGATTGTAGCGGGCAAAATTAGGCTCGCCCAAGGGTTCAAACTGTTTTTGTTTGATCCAGCTCTTGAGCTCTTCTAAATGTTTTTGATACGTCGACTCTTTCCACGTGCCACTTGAACGAATACTCGCAAAAGTTTTTGCGGGCTCTTTTTCTATTTTTACATTTTGATCATTCGGAACGGGGAGAGTCTCTAAGCTAAACTCTTTGGGCATCGTAAAGGTGATCGCAAATTTATTATTTTGATGGGTTGATTCTTTTTCCATTCCCACCGGAGTGGTCATGGCAATTTTTTGGCTCTTCGAATTACCGCCAAATATAAATCCAGCCAACCGCTTAAAACCTATTTTGGTTGCCGTATCAAATTCGCTTTCCACAATTGTTTTGGCAACCACCCGCGGCGAATACTCTCGCACCTCAAAATTTTTTTCTTTGAATACCACATCATACTTTGGAGTTTCGCTTGCCAAGGGAAGACCTCTTATTTGTTAAAGTTGATCTATGATGATACTGATTTGAGATCAAAAGGAGTTTTTATGAAATTTTTGGCAATATTCGCATTGATGGCCTTGAACTGTCACGCTGTCACTCTCAAGTCTGTTTCAATCCGGTATTACAACTGTTCCATATTTACGGTTTCAAAAAATTTAGGCAAGTGTGCGGTCTCGGTTGTGAGCGAAGGTAAGGAGATGGATCTGGTTGCAAGCCCTGAAGTGGCCGCCCCCTGGGGCAACAGCTACGGGGACATCACTTGTCGGCCTATGACTGATCTCAGTATGGAAATTGACGAAGCCAACGAAATCGTTAGCGTAAAGGATTTGCACGGGAAAACGATCTCAACCAAGTTTGATTATTCGCGCTGAGCGAGCCGGCATTGAGCTGGACCGATTACCTTTTCGCTTAGGTTTTGAATAAATTATTTGAGCCTTCGGAAAATTGTCGGTCATACCGATGCCAAGACCCGTTAGCGTCGAGCAGAGCTAGTCCTTAGAATTGCAAATTGGACCTCTCAACAGGAGAGGCCAATGAGACAACCAAACATTCTCGATTTAGCCATTGATTTTAGTCTTGCTGCCAACCGAATCAAAATTCGGGGTCACCTCAAAGAAGAGCTCGACCGGGCGGCCTCATCGGTGACGATCGAGCTTGCCGAGAGCAATCTTAAAGGTTCACGGCGCGATAAGCTGGTCATTTTTGATTCGGCTCTCAATCATTTGCGGGAGTGCCAAGAGATTTTTGGCCTGATCGAACTTGAAGACCCTAAGCTGTTGGCACAAACTGAAGTTTTGATCGGCCAACTGATGCATCTTATTGATCCTCCAGCCAAAGTTTCATTGAGTTGATGAGTCGCAAGGAAGTGTAAAAGAAAATTCGCTTCCTTTGCCATTCAACGACTTGACTTGCAATTTGCCGCCGTGGGCTTCGACCAAAGTTTTTGCGATATGGAGCCCAAGACCTAAACCACTTCTGTGTGTATCGCCGACTTGGGCGAATCTCTCAAAGATGCGAGCCTGCTGATCTTTAGAAATACCGGGGCCATTATCCTTTACCGAAATTTTGATATGTTTTTTTCGTTGATGAGATGTCACGGTGATGGATCCTTGCTCGGGAGTAAACTTAATTGCATTGCTAATCAGATTTAATAGAACTTGAGCCACTCGGTCTCTATCACAATTGATGTCAACGACAACAGCCCGCTTGCACGTTTTGAACTTAATCTTTTTTGACACCGCGGTGTTTGTTAATCCCTCAACAACTTCAGAAATAAGGTCGTTCACGGAGCACGGCTTTCTCTGAAGTTGAATTTTGCCCTCGGCAATTCGCTCCATATCTAGGATGTCGTTGATCAGCCGCATGGCAAACTCGGCGTTACGTTTGATCATATCGACCCAGAGAATGTTGGTCTTAGCAGACTCTTTAAACGATTTGTCATTCTTAAGAATATTTGCACAAGACACTATTGTTCCAATTGGATTTCGCAAATCATGACTGACGACCGCCACAAATTCTATTCGGCTGGTTAACGCCGACTTGGTGCTTTTGTGATCAGTTTGCTCTTGGTAAAGAAGTTGGGCCAAAGTTTGAGCATAGCTATCTGCAATTTCACGCTCATCCAAAAGATGTTTATCGGTCGCAATTCTTTCAAGGCTTAAAATTTTATTTAACAGCCGGTCATTTTTGAACCGTTCGGCTTTAAGGGTTGAAATTTCATGATCGCAATTATTTTGAAAATGTTTGTGACTGAATGAATCGTCTGCTTGAATTCGTTCGTGAGTCAGACTCTCATCTGTACGTTGGCGCTCTTTTTTGATCGGAGTGATTTCAATATATTTCACGATCGGCTCCTATTGTGAATCTTAACCGGCCAAGCCTTAGCACACTCCAATCATCAGAAAGATCGAGATCATCGTATAAATCTGTTTATGACAAATTAAAGATGTGTTTGTTCGTGTTCATCAAAAGCATAACGGTTCACTCTTTCGTATTCATAATTTTCTTGGCCGCGGCATCAGCCCACATGGCGCCTTCTTGTGGCAGAAATGTTGCTCTTCATTACTTTGGGTGAGGGGTAAATAGATAAAGTCGAACCAATTCAATTTGGTGGCTATGCAGTGACGCTTTTGGGCCCACCCATGACTTTAATATGCGGGTGATGATTTTGAAAACTAAATTGATCTTATTGATTTTCGCGATGTCAGGCGGGCTTGCCAACGCCCTTCAATTTCCAAAATTTGAACAATCACTTTTGGAACTTCAAGAAGTTTTGAAGCCGCATGTGGTGACACTTGATAGGAATTTAATTTTATTTCGTTACGAGGCCAAAGACCCCGAAAGATTTAATCCGCATAATGAACAAGACTTAATCAATCGAGTATCGCCTTGGTCGAAAAGATTTTTTGATGAATCGATCGTCGGAAATCCTGACGGTGGAGGTCCAGGCCTTTATGCCTCTACCGATCCCACTGCCACGGCGACTTGGGGAATCACCACGCCAGGACTGTTTGTTTTAACTCTTCAAAAACAATCGAACGTCTTAATTGGTGATATGCCAGAGGTCTCTCAGGCCAACAAAAAACGACTTAGCGAAATTTACAGCCAGATGAATTGCGGTAAAAATTCTTATCAAGACGGCAACGGCAGTGAGTTCTCACAAGTCGTGGTGCGCTTTCGCAATGCTGAAAATCCTGAGTGCCGCCGCCTGATGATCGAAGTCATCAGAAGATTAGAAATCAAAGCGATCACCTATTCTTTTTATTCTTCGCCTTTAGCAAATTGTCGGGCGACGGGCACCGCAATCAATATCGTATGGCCCGATGCGATGGCGCTGTCGGATATCAACTACTACTCTGACGACGTGACCATCGAAGGAAAAAAACAACTCACCCCATTTGTTAAAAAACTTTTTGATGAAGGCAAAACCTACTTCTTCACACAGACTGCAATGGCAAACGAAAGCATGCGCGACAGTCTTAAAAATGCTTTTGGTTTTTTTAATCATGTCGAAGCGATTGATGATATTTCTTACGAGCGTTGGAAGGCCCATCATATTTTAAGATGTGGCCCCAAATGGCCTACCGAACTTCCAGATTTGCGTGCGATCCTTAACCTTAACAGCAAGGCAAATGCTTCTGAAGAACTGCAGGACCTTTATATAACCACCGCACTGGCCTACAAGAAACGTAAATTTAATTTAATGGATCCGACAACACAACTGGCTGAAAGTGAATTTCATATCAGTAGAATGCGAAAGATAAAACATTTGCTCTATCAACAGATGCAAACGAGCCGCGTCCAGCTTTCTGAAAATCGTTTTAATAAACTTTTCGATCAAGAAAATATAAATTCCTTACAAAAAATGGCGGGGTTGCTCGGTGAGTCCTATCCAGTCATTCCAAAAGAATTCAACAGTCAGATGATGAAAGCCCTTGAGCAAGTCAACGAACGCGACTTGAGTCATCCTTTGCTCATTGCAACCCTCTTGCAAAAAGCTGGTATTGGACCTCGCATGCTGAAGCTTGTGTTTAATCAGAATCAGTTTCAGCAGGGTAACGTGCCTATTCTCGAAGGCGATATTCCGTCGAGAATGAATCAAGACGCGAGCGGTTTACTCCAACACAATCGAAAACTTATCGGTGGAATCCTGCGACAGTGTTTAAATATGTATTCCGATCCTACGATTTCCAATAAAGAAGTTTATGAAAGCCCATGCGGACTCTACAACACCACTTATCAGAAAAAGGTTTTAGGTCAAATCAGTGGAACTTGAGCGACTCAAAAAATTTACCTGTCCTTATTGTAATGAGCGGATCTCGATGCTGCTCGATTTGTCTGAAAATGGCGTACAAACTTATATTGAAGATTGCGAAGTGTGCTGTCAGCCAATCCAAATCCAATTCGAAATTCATGATCATAAATTGATTAAGTTTAGCTCGCATGCGGCTCAGTGATGTTAAAATCCAAAATGGTTCGATTCACTCGGAATCGCTAGTGGAGTAAAAACTTGGGCAGCGACCGCTTGAGTTAAATGATTCAAATGCCAATGATAATAACCATTGGGAGTCACAAAAATCTGTCCCGGCCTTAGCCATGTGCCGATCCATTGATGAGTAAATCCCCACGCCAGTTTTCCGCTCTGAGGTGCATCTTGAGAAACCGGAACTCCATAAAAAGTCATAAGATTATTTTTGCCAATGGAGTTGACGATAATCTCGCCGGTCGCTCCGATAAAATGGGGACCTGTTCCGGATACGACTCCTTCTTGTTCTTCAATATCTAAAACTCGTGGATCTTTTGCGAGGTAAACATTTTTAAATGGTAATCCCAGTCGATACCTTGTCCATACTCCTCCGGTGGCTGTGAGGATTCGAGTTTGATTTTCGAGCAAATAAGATCCATGCACGCATTGCGAGCGTTCGGTACGTGAAATAAATTGATGAGATCTGCCCAGCTCAACGAACAAGATGCGATCCAATTCTACCATCGCTCACAATTTTGACTCCCTACTTGGAATTCAATTCGTCTAGGTCCAAATTATTTGAACGCATTAAAAATTGGCTCGATCCTATGTGTCGTGATCTGTTTGAGAGCTTCGCTTTAACTCAATCAATTTTATGTGTTCGGTTAAACCCAAAATTTGCTGCCTGTCTTAATTTTTTATTGACTACATGAACAGCTTTTCGAACTGTTGACCCTAATAAGTACTAGCCAGTATAACCTTGAAAAAATTAAAAAGGATTTAATCATTACTCCGACAGTTTCGATCGATGAAGAATTAAGGCTACTGGCGCTCAAAAGCTTTAAAATTCTAGATACTTTGCCAGAGGCAATTTATGACAACCTCACTCGGCTCGCTTGTGAAACGTGTGGAACACCAGTCGCATTGGTTTCATTGGTCGATAAAAATCGCCAGTGGTTTAAATCTAAACTTGGATTTGATACCCCAGAAACTTCGAGAGAGATCTCTTTTTGTGCGCATGCGATAAACCAGCAAGGCATTTTCGAAATTGAAAATGCTCTAGAGGACGAGCGATTCATTAACAATCCTCTCGTCATCTCAGATCCAGGGGTTATCTTTTATGCTGGTGCGCCGTTAGAAACTTCTGAGGGTCATAAGATCGGCACTCTCTGCGTAATCGATCATAAGCCAAAAAAATTGAGCGAAAGCCAAAAGAAAATTTTGACACTGCTTGCAGATCAAGTGGTGTCATTGATCGAGTTAACGGGTGCATCCAACACCCTTGTCGAAACTGGGCGTCGCGAACGCGAAATTATGACAGAATCTAAACTCAACCAAGCTTATTTAAAGACGACGTTGATGTCGATTGGCGATGCGGTTATCGGCACCTCAGCCGGTCCGGATCCGCAAATTTTATTTTTAAATTCAGTGGCAGAAAATTTGACTGGATGGACTCTTTCAGAAGCACTTGGTCGAAACGTTCACGATGTATTCAAAATTATCAACGTCAACACACGGGAAAGCGCATTTGATCCAGTTTCTAAAGTACTCAAAGATGGAAAAGTGAGTGAGCTTGCAAATCACACCGCGCTCATTTCTCGATCCGGATGTGAATATATTATCGAAGATAGTGCCGCCCCGATTATTGATGAAAGTGGAAAGATACTCGGAGTTGTTTTGGTTTTTAGAGATGTCACCGAAAAGGATGCTTTGAGACAACGATCCGAACTTTTGAATGCGGTGATTGAGAATAGCAAAGATTTTATCGGCATTGCCAAGCCCGATGGAAAAGCTTTTTATGTCAATCCAGCTGGTCGAAGTCTTGTTGGTCTTGAATCTCTAGGGGATGCAACCCAAACCCAGATCCTTGATTACTTTGCCCCATCGGAACGATCACGTGTCACACAAAAATTAATTCCTGAAATTATCAATCACGGTTTTTGGGATGGTCGAACACTTTTCAAACATTTTGTTACGGGCGAAGAAATTCCTTTTTCATGGAATGCCTTTAGTATCCCAAATATAGAAACTGGCAATGTCTCAGCGATTGCCTGTGTGTCACGGGATCTTCGTAGCCAAGAACGGCGTGAGAAGGCGATGACTCAGGTAAACCGAGCTGTCGATCTTGAGCGCAATAAGTTTGCTGCGATGTTTGATGTTTCGCCAATTGGACTTGCTTTGGTTGTAGGAAATGATTTGCGTTTCGAAATGGTCAATCGCAAATTTATCGAGCTCGTTAGCCCTCGTTCTTATGTCGGCCGCACCTGGTCTGAAGTTTATGACGAATTACCGAATTCCGAATTGATCGCTATTATACAAAATACACTTCTCACCGGAAATTCATACCAAGCTAATGAGATGCCTCTTGAGGTACGCGGTGATTCAGATTTGATCGAAAAGCGCTACTACGATTTTACTTATAGCCGGATATTGGATTCAGATCACTTCCCCTACTGCGTTGTGATTCAGTGCTTAGACGTCACCGCAAGAGTGAGAGCGCGCAAAGAGATGGAGCAAAATCAGCTTAAACTTAAAGAAAGCGAAGACAATCTCTCAGCAGCGGTTGAAGTTGCCAAAGTTGGATTTTACACTTGGGATATATCCAATGATCATTTGGTTTTTTCTAAACAGATGCAAGCGGACTGGGGCATTGGTGCTGATTTTAGTTTGGCTGATGCAGTCAAGATCATCATACCAGAGGATCAACAGCGAGTGAGCGAAGCGATCAATCAAACTCTTACGATTGGTGCACCCTACAATATTCAGTATCGCATTAAGAGGCCAAGTGATGGACATGTCATCTGGGTCGAGGTTAGTGGAACGGTTTCTTATGACGACATAAAAAAGCCGGTGCGATTTTTTGGAACATCTATCGATATCAGTTCACGAAAAGCGCAAGAGGCAAAACTCGAAGCGATTGCCAATTCCATTCCCCAGATGGCTTGGACCGCAGATTCTTTTGGGGCTCGAACATGGTTTAACGATCAATGGTTTAAATATTCCGGTGTAAAAATGGAAAATGTTAAAGGATGGGGGTGGCTCTCTCTCCAACATCCTGACGAAGTGAATCGTGTCGAGAAAAAGTACAGAAAACATATGCAGTCTGGTCTTCCTTGGGAAGATACATACCCCATTCGCTCGGCAACGGGTGAGTACCGTTGGTTTTTATCAAAGGCAAATCCAATCCGCGATGACAAAGGTGCGGTGGTGCGTTGGTTTGGGACTAACACCGATGTCACCGCTCAACGTCAGGCCGAACTTCAACTGACGCGTCTGGCATCGGTGATTGAAAGCAGCAGTGATTTTATTGCGATGACCGACGAAAAACTCAAACCGATTTTCATCAACCGTGCTGGCCGCGAAATGACTGGATTTGGTGATCAAGAAGTTTCGCAAATGAGCGTGCCCGAATTCTTTGCTGACGACGAGCAAAACCTTATAAGTGATATTGTTTTACCAACACTGCTGCGCGACGGATTATGGCAGGGAGAGCTTCATTTCAAAAATTTTAAGACCGGCGCTCTAATTCCTGTGCTCTATAATCTTTTTGCGCTAAAAGACCCTGCAACACAGTCGATCTTTGGATACGCAACAGTGGCGCGCGATACGTCGGAGCGAAGGCGTTTCGAAAATCATCTGTTGCGAGCTCGCCAGGATGCAGAAAATGCGAATGCGGCAAAGAGTACGTTTTTAGCAAACATGAGTCATGAGATTCGGTCTCCTCTCGGCGCAATCATGGGATTTGCCGAGCTGATCAAACAACCAGGTTTGGCAAACACCGAAATGATCAACTATGCATCGGTCATCGAGCGCAACTCGCATCATCTGCTGCGAATTATCGACGACATTCTTGACCTCTCAAAGGTCGAGGCAGGAAAGATGCTGATCGAGAATATTGATTTTTCAATCTCAGATCTGCTTGCCGATTTTTCTTCTCTCATGGCTTTTCGTGCACGAGAAAAAGCGATCGATTTTGAATTGCAAACACCCTCGATGCTTCCCTCAATTATCAAGGCCGATCCCACTCGCATTCGTCAGATTTTGATGAATATCGTTGGCAATGCGATTAAGTTTACCACCAAGGGACATGTCCAACTCGAAGTTGAACTTTCGGCAAATATGATGACCTTTACCGTAAGCGATACAGGAAGTGGTTTATCGGCAGAGCAAGCCTCACAGTTGTTTCAGCCATTTCATCAAGCCGATGTGTCGACAACCAGAAAATTTGGTGGGACAGGACTTGGATTAGTTTTGACTCGTCGTTTGACCGAAGCCATGGGCGGAAGTTTTATCCTCGTCAACTCAGCGCCAGGATCTGGCAGCGTATTCAAAGCCGCAATTCAGGTCGTAGTGCCCGACAAAGCAACTCCACTTTTTTTAAAAAAGGTAAAACAAAAATCAACGCTCATCAAAGAGATCCCTTTCAATTTTGCTGGCCGAAGAGTTCTTTTGATCGAAGACTCCCCAGACAATCAAGTTTTAATCAGTCTGATTCTGTCGAAGGTTGGAATTTTGGTTGAAATTGCAAGCGATGGCTATGACGGTGTGAATGCCGCAGCCTCAAACAATTTTGATCTTGTTTTGTGCGATGTCCAAATGCCAAGAATGGATGGGCATCAAACCGTTCGCGAACTTCGATCACGTGGTTTTGATAAACCAATTATTGCACTCACTGCGCACGCAATGAAAGAAGAACGAGATAAAGCCAAGGCTTCAGGATTCGATGATTACTTGACTAAGCCGATCAATCGGGCTGCTTTGATTGAGACACTTATTCGTTTTTTTAAATAACGCCGGACTCACGCTATTGCGCTCAAAGGAGCAAAATGTTTTTAGATCCCTACACCGAAAAAGTTTTTGATAAGCTGAATTCGATGCGCGATATCGCAGCCGAAATGACTCCCAATGTGATTCTCGCTCTGGTTGTATTCGGATTTATTTTTTTCATCAGTAAGGTGATTAAAAAATCGATTGTGTCGGTGCTCAGCAAGTCGAAAGAACATCGGAATTTAGCCAAAGTGCTGTCACGGGTTGCGTCGATAACTATCAACTTATTCGGTGTTTTAGTTGCGGCCGGAATCGCATTTCCATCGGTCACGCCAGCAAGTCTTTTTAGTCTTCTTGGAATCGGTGGGGTAGCTATTGGTTTTGCTTTTAAAGATGTATTTCAAAACTTTTTGGCCGGCATTCTTATTTTGCTCTTAAATTCATTTAAGATTGGCGACCAAATTGAGGTGGAGGGCCTCGAGGGCACTGTGGAAGATATCGAAATTAGAGCAACCGTCATTCGCACTTACGACAATCGAAAAGTGATTATACCCAACTCCACATTGTTTACAAACAAAGTGATCGTCAATACCGCCTACGACACGCGACGAGTTTCTGTATTTATTGGAATCGGCTACGGCGACGATATCCTTCAAGCAAAAAAGATTATTTTAGATAAAGTTTCTCAGATTAGCGGAATTTTAAATGATCCAACTCCATATGTTTTGGTTATTGCTTATGGCGGAAGTTCAGTAGATTTAGAAATTCGATTTTGGCTCTCGCCACCACGAAAGCTCGACATCGTTCAAATGCGAGATGCTGTACTCGAAGTTTTAAAATCGGCGCTGTTTGATGCCGGAATTGATTTGCCTTATCCTACCCAACAAATTCTTTTTCACGACCAAACCGAAGAGACCGATGGCGATCGCAAAACCCAAAGGGAAGGCTATCCCTCGAGGGGAGACAAAGATCCAAGATCGCGGTTTCAGGCTCGGACATAAATTTTGTAGCCCGATCAAATATTTTATTTGTACCTCGATGGTAAGATCATCCCGATCGCCCAGCGTCGATCGCCAAAATCCACTCAAGATTGGGAAATCGAAGCTGATGGCGTTTGTTAAATGAGATAAATTTAATTTAAAAAATGTAGCGATCACAAGCATTGGGTGCAGAACGACTTGATTCAGCCGAATAGCTTTTCTGATAAATTCGGCGCTCTTGCGTATGCGAAATGGATTGAAGCAGATTTCAAAAGACCCTCAGGATGAGTGAGACAATTGTTGGACGGGGCCGGCAAGCTGTCGTCGCTTCAAGATTTTGAGAAAATGACTCCAAGATTTCAAATTTGGACTCTGATGAAATATCTAGGATCGAATGTCACTTGGACTAAAGCAGCAATGCTGAGTGAGACAGGATTCTTACCAAAAATTGTAAAGTTAGATGGAAATGGAGATGGAGATTTTGCGCATGCTTGGCTAGAAGTGCCGATCCGTTTGGGGGGTGGTGAAACAGAAACATTGATCGTAGATCCCAGTAACGGAAGATACATCTTGAACTACAATTCTGTGTTGGCAATCGCTCCAATCCACAAAAGTTCATACGAAAAAAATATGTTAATCCGTTGAGAGAATACCTGATCCTGCAGGCTGAGCCGCTACCAACTCATACCGAAACGAATCACGAACATATCCTTTAACTTCGGTTACCCCTTTGGTCCTACCCACATTTGTCATGCCTAATTTTTCCATAACTTTGAAAGAGGCGGTATTGCGAGTATCGCAAGTGGCGTAAATCACTGCGAGCTTTAATTTTTCAAATCCAAAATCGATCAAAGCTTTCGCAGCTTCGGTTGCATAACCTTGTTTTTGAAAATCTGGATGGATCGCCCAACCAATATTCGCAATGGAACTCGTTTGAGTTTCTCGGCGAATTCCGCATCCACCAATCAGCAAATCATTTTTATTTAAACAAATAGCAAATTCAAATTTATAGCGTGGGTTCGATGGCTTTGTGACATCCGCAATAAATTTGTGAGTGTCCTCAGGCGAGTTTGGTCCCCACTCCTGGTATTTCGAAAAATCAGGATCAGCGCAATAGCTGTGCACGCGCTCCCAATCTTGTGGCTTGTAGGCTCGAAGTTTTAGGCGCTCCGTCGTGAGCTCTATTTCTTGTTCCATCGCCTAGGGCGCACTCCAATTTTTAATTGAATTTTGAGATCGAGTCGGAATTGACGATCGCAGTTTTACAATTCCCTGTATGATCTTGTCTTCGCATTCATTTTTTTGACCCGTCATGCTTGCGAGCATTCCATCTCGGATGCCAGACAAAGCATCGCGTAAAAGATCTGTTTGTTTGCATCTCCCGCCAAATTTATCTCTTTAACATTCTCACAATTGGATTCGGCATATTTTTGAATATGAAAAATATATTGATCTAGAGTCGCTTTGTTAAAATCGGCGAGAGCCGGTAAACAAAAAATTAGAAATACGTAATAGGTTTTCATATTTAAATCGTAACCGAGCTTGTAGGAGTCGTCTAGATTGAAGAGGCATTTTCTGAAGGCTGGCTTTTAACCCTTATTCGCGCTATTGCAGATTCGAAGTTTTGTTAAATAAAGGGCAAAAAAAAATGATTCAAAAAATTAAGTTTTGTATCTTCGCTGTTGGCTTAACTTCTCAAATAAGTTTGGCCACAACAAATTCAGAGCCGCCAAAGGGTCAGGATCCGTGTCTCCAGCTTTTTGCTGAAACCAACTTGCCCAGTGGACTTCTCAGTCTTGAAACACAATATGCAAAACTCCATGTGATGACAGACTCTAAGTTAACCGCAAGGGTTCATCAACTCTACCAACTTGCACGGCAGTTCATCGAGTTTGGTGCGGATCGTCGTTATCAATCCTCGGCCGTGAATAGTTCGATCGAGGTCGTCACTTTAAGAGGTGGATTTACCGATATCAAAGTTACCGATGTGATTGATGATCTAAAAAGGCCCCTTATC
This sequence comes from Bdellovibrionales bacterium, assembly GCA_965199825.1. Taxonomy (GTDB): domain Bacteria; phylum Bdellovibrionota; class Bdellovibrionia; order Bdellovibrionales; family UBA1609; genus CBDATP01. The sequence goes on from OZ241329.1 coordinate 1,401,929, forward strand.
ATTCAATCCCTGCGCGACGCTGGGATTCAGCCTGAAATGTGGGTGAGCCGTGTTGGTGAACGTGTGCCGACCCATAACTATTTCGGCAGGTATTCGACCATTGTTGAATACGAATACGCATTGAGTACTATTTTAAGATATTTGATCGATAAAAAAAATGATGATCGTAACGGCTTTAATCTGGCTGCAATTTTAGATCGACTCATTCGCAAGCATCAACTCTACATGGGCCTTGCGCCTGAACTTCAGGTTGCGCTTGATCATGATTTTACTCTTGCAGGCTTCAATAGTTTTGAGGGTCCAATTTTACCTAATCATTATCCAGTGGGGAGTTTTGTTGGTCAGCAGATGATCACCTCGATTCGACTTCAGCGCGACAAAGATGGAAAAACTGATCGCGAACGACTGGTCGTCCAACTAGAACGTTGGAAAAATATTTTACACTTTGTTCAAGAAAGCAAAACTGTGCCCGTCGAGCTTCGGCCTCTCGACGTCACAGATTTGACCGTAGATAAAGCAAAGTCACATATAACCACATTGACTGAGCTCCTCTCATTACCTGAAATTAAAGAAGGTATCGTTGAAGGAGTGATAGATAGAGTGTATCCCGCCGGCTTCGATATTATTCAGAGCGATGGAACAAAACTTGTGTTGAACACCAATTATGGAGTTATTTTTAATGGAGGAATTGCGATTCGTAGTCCAAAATAAAATCTGTTTATATCAGAAATGGTCTTTTAGCTCAATTCAATCTCTGCTTCAAGATCCTTCAAATACCGCTTCATACTTTCAACCCGACGAGATCCTTCTTTGCGACCCGTTGCAGTCTTTAAAGTCTCGGCTGTTTTAAAAAGTTTTGCGAAAAAGTGGTCTACGGTAAACGTGCCATCATCAGGTGTGCGCTCTGTGCAAAATGGATCTTGTTCTGAATAAAACGGTCTTTTTAAAAGTCCTGCGGTTGCAAAACATCGGGCAATCCCGATGGCGCCCAATCCATCGAGGCGATCGGCATCTTGAACAATCTGTGATTCTAAAGTTTTCGCCGCGATATTTGCACTAAAGCTGTGGGCCGCAATCGCATGAGCGATGTCATCGAAATATTGTGCGGGGTATGCGATCTCTTTTAAAAATTTTAATGCGGCATCGGCCGAGAGTTGCGAGGCTTGTTTTCGTCTTGGATCATCTTTAGGGATAATCACAAAATCATGAAGCCAGGCTGCGGGCAAAACGATTTCTAATTTTCCATTTTCTTGAGCACACAAATTTTTTGCGGTAGCGACCACTCTTTTAAAATGCAAAACATCGTGAGCAGGATCAACGCTCGATGCAATTTGTGAAATTCGAGCAGAAAATAATTTTTCGAATTTTGAGAAGTCCACCGCATTGAATGTATCTTGCCAAACCGCATAGGCAAGCACTCAATATCAGTTTCGCGTCTCAAGGTGAGACTTCGGCTATCAATGCCATGGCTTGTCCGATAAACTAGAGACAGCATGAACAGACTCAAAAAAACTGCGCTCCTTATATTTCTTGGCTTTACCGCTGGCGGTTTTCAAAATTGCAGCTCGGGCTATCGCGCAATGAATGGGGATGTCACCTTGCTCTCGTCGCCGCCTGCATCGCCAGAGCCTTCGCCCACACCATCGGCGTCCACCCCTATCGATGAGTCGCGACAGCGCGGGTTTGCTACCGCCGCGTTGCTCGGTGTGTGGAACAATCCCGCTCGCCTCAATGCGATGCTGGACGATATGATTTCGATCCATGCCTCGTGGGTCCGGTTTGATTTTCAATGGCAGGCCATTAACGATGTCAGCCTAACGTCTTACAATACTCAGCGCTACGATGCGGTCGTAAAAGCCGCCGTTGCTAAGGGCATTCAAATTCTTGGGATCATCGATTATTCAAACTCATTGGTGAATGGTGGCAATGATCAAATGGTGCCGCCCGGTGATTTCAAAACTTATGCAATCTATTGTTCGTTTTTGGCCAATCACTTTGGCCCGATGGGTGTTCACCATTGGGAAATTTGGAATGAGGAGAACACCGTAGCGTTTTGGAATCCCGGTGCTGATGCTGGCTACTTTACAAAAATGCTCAAGCTCGCATATCCAGCTTTAAAAGCGGCCGATCCCTCATCGTTTGTCGTGCTCGGCGGAATGGCGCCGACAGGAGATGATGGCGTCAATCAAACTCCACAAACATTTTTGACGGGCGTGTACGCTGCTGGTGGCAAAAATTATTTCGATGCCGTTGGCCATCACCCTTATCTGTATTCGGGCGATGACTATTGGTTTTCGAACGCGATTCCTGAACTGCGCCAAATCATGCTGGCCAATAATGATGGCGCCAAAAAAATCTGGCTGACAGAATCGGGGAGCCCTTCTTCAGGAAATAGCTCGCTCTACACCGAGGCGTGGCAAGCTCAGATCGTTCAACACACATTGCAACTCCATCTGACACTGGATTATCTCGGACCTGTTTTTATTTACGACTACATGGATGAAGGCACAAACCCCAAAGACATCGAAAGTAATTTTGGCGTTGTTCATCTCGATGGCTCGCCGAAACCGGCTTACACCGTCTTTAAAAATGCGGAGTAAGCCAAATTAGAGGGGTTCGCGGTTCCGACAATCAGAAAATATTCGTATGCATGACTTCTTATCCAAACCCAAAGCTCCGCATAAATATCAATCCGTTTCTTAATTTTTTATTTTAACCTACTTTCATTTACATTAAATAATTTCAATTTATCCCGTATGAATCGACGGTGTTGGCATGCTCGGCTCTCCGCAATGGATATAATTCCGGTTTGGCAAGCAAGTAATAACGCTGCTCAATGTTTGCAATATTGAACTTCGAAAATATGTTAAGTAATGCAGTAGACACATGCAAAGTTTAGAAGCAGACAAACAGCAATCAGAAAAGATCATAAGCTCGATCCAAGCACGGCTTGGATTTGTCCCGCCATTTTACGAGCCGGCTCGCCATACACCAGCTATTCTAGCCGATTTATGGTCTCAAACTGTCACGGGCTATCTCGACAACCCAATACCAGTTTTGTTTAAAGAAAAACTTGCGGCTCTAATTTCTCGCTTTTGCTCGGTGCCCTACTGCATGATGTGTCACTCAGCCTCCTTAAAGCCCATAGGATATTCTACTGATGACATTATATCTTTGGTCGAGAGTGAGGATCCCAATGATTCAACAATTCGAGAGTCCTTAAAAGTTATTCGTGATGCAACACCATTAGATAAATGGCCTGATACAAATTCAATTCAAGAACAAGCCATTCTTAATCTTTCTGTGGCGATCTTTTTGAATCAAAGTCAGAATGCGATTCGCACCGAGTTTCGCCGTTTTTTACCGCACAAACTGTATGACTATTTGATTCTTTTTATAGGTTATAATCGAGTGGCACTCAATTGGGCAGAATCGCATCCTGAGCTGCAATATTCAGAAGATGCCCGCTACAAAAATTATCTTGCAGATGAGGTGAGACAAAATTCATCGCTTGCTCAGTTTTTTGCGGACTTTAGTGCAAGAATGGTGACTCAATCCCAGCGGCAAGAATCTTGGCTCTCAAAAGAAAACAAACGGCTTCTAGAAATTGAGCGTTCTCGAATTCAAAGTTATTTTGCACAAGCCCCAGTGGGTTTTGCTGTTTTAAAAGAACCAGAACATGTTGTTGCTTTCGCCAATCCTATGTTCAATCATCTCACCCGCGCTCAAGATTCTATTGGCAAAGTGATTCGCAAAGTTCTTCATGGAGAATCTTTTTTACCAATTTTTGATTCGTTTGATTCAAGCTTTCGTTCTGGTCAGGGCTACACAGAATATAGCAAACCCTTTGGTCAAGGTGTGTTTGTTGATTTGCGTGTTGAACCCTATCGTGATGAAAATGAGCGAGTTGCCGGAATCATTATCATTCTTATTGATGTCTCCGAGCGTGAAAAACTCAAACGTGATCTTGAAAAGGCTGATCGTGAAGCTGAAGAAGCTAAGAATCAATTGGTATCCGCAGTTGCGGCAATGCCAGTGTCCATTGCGCTCTTAAGTGGACCAACACACATCTATAAAATTACAAATGCGGCTCATGATCAACTCATTGGAAAACGTGATTATATTGGGAGAGCAGTTGCTGATGTGGTGCCTGAGGCAAAAGATGCGGGAGTTGTTGATTCACTTGATCAGGTTTACCGAACTGGCAAAACCCATTCAGTCGAACGCACGGAACTGAGTCTCAATCGTCAAAATCTTGGTCTTCAAAAAGTAACAATCTCGGTCACTTATCAAGCGATGCGAGACGCTCAAAATAAAATCAATGGGATTCTTGCGACATCCATCGACATGACCGAACAAATTGTTGCGCAAAAAAAATTAAAAGCAGCCGCCGAAGCAGTAAGGACCGAACGAAATAAGCTGCATGCGATGATTCATTCGTCACCCATTGGCATTGCGCTGACCAACGGACCAAATTTTACTTTTGAGCTTGTTAACGAAAACTTTGTGAAGCTTGTTGGATTTCGGAATTACATTGGCCGTAATTTGCTGGATGTGTATAGCGAATTACGTGACTCAGACCTTATCAAGATCCTTCAGCGTGTTTATGAAACAGGCGAGGACTACTCGGCAATAGATGAAAGAATCGTGATAAAAAATGACTCACAACAAATGGTCGAACGCTTTTATGATTTTACGTACACAAGGTTACTCAACGAAGAGAGTTCCGATTTTGGTATCCTGATTCAATGCTCGGATGTGAGTGAGCGAGTCCTTGCTCGAAACGAACTTGAACAGTCAAAGCTTGCAGCTGAGATAGCCAATCAATCTAAGTCACAATTTTTGGCCAATATGTCCCATGAGATCCGCTCTCCCCTTGGAGCGGTTATGGGTTTTGCAGATCTTTTGCGAAATCCTGAAATCAAACCTGCAGAGCTCATCAATTACGCCAATGTTATTGATCGCAACTCAAAACATCTTTTGCGAATCGTTGATGATATTTTAGATTTGTCCAAAGTCGAAGCTGGAATGTTGATAGTTGAAGAGATTGAGTTTTCACTTCTCGAATTGCTTTCTGATTTCTCTTCGATGATGGGCTTTAAAGCACGCGAAAAGGGAATTCAATTTCATTTGCTGTTTAACACAAAGATTCCAAATCCGATTATTTCTGATCCCACACGATTGCGGCAGATACTTATGAATATGGTATCTAACGCCATTAAATTTACCGCCAAAGGTTTAATTGAATTGTCTTTGTCATTCGAGAATACCGCTTTTGTTATGCGAGTGAGCGATACAGGAATTGGGTTAACTGAAGTACAGCAAGCAAAACTGTTTACTCCATTTCAACAAGCGGATTCATCCACCACACGACAATACGGCGGAACTGGGCTCGGTTTGGTTTTGACCCGTCGCCTTTGCAATGCCATGGGTGGCAATTTTATTTTGGAAAAATCGATTCCAGGGGTTGGAACATCATTTGTCGCCAGCATAAAAATCAATCTTCCTGTTAAAGCTGTAATGATGGATCAACACTTTAAATTTGAACCTGCATCATCAACTAAAACCGAATCGAATGAACAGCCTTTAGCAGGGGCTCGCATCCTGCTTATTGAAGATTCGCCAGATAACCAGGTTTTGATTGAGCTTATTCTTAACAAAAGCGGTGCCCAGGTTGGGGTTGCGAACGATGGTATAGAAGGTGTTCAACTTGCGCTAACAAAAGCTTTTGATGTGGTTTTGTGTGACATGCAAATGCCACGAATGGATGGATACGAAACTGTTCGAAAGCTCAGGAGCAGTGGTTATCAGATTCCAATCGTTGCTCTCACTGCCCATGCCATGAAGGAAGAATACACCAAAGCCATGTCGTCCGGTTTTAGCGATTATCTCACCAAGCCTATTCAGAAGGCAGAATTGATCACAACACTGACTAAATATTTTAAGGGATAAAGGGTTTGATCGATTAGCCAGTGACGTCTTGTGGATGCACGATGTTCGACTTATTTTATGACGGGCGTCACTGAGAGAGTGGAAGATCAAAATCCAACTGCTAATTTTCTTATGCGTCGAAAGTTCAACGACTTCTGACAAAAATACATTTACCAAATTCACCAAGTTTGTAGCAACTCATGCGTGGTATAAATCTGGCAGATGAAATATTTTTTTCTATTTATTTTGAGTCTGAATGTTTATGCAAGCCCACCGGCATGTGAATCAGCACTTGCTCTCCAATTTCCTCACGCTTGGCGCATAGATCAAAATGCAGTTGATCAATACCTAAGAGCAAATCCCCAAGATCAAGTGACATTACAAAATTATTCTCGACTTGCTCATTTTATTGAAGACCCAAGAAATACAGAAATGTTTGAATGGCTAGGCAGTCAGTATTTTTTGAGTGTAATGGATCGAGCTCTTCCGTTTTCCGCCGAGCGAATTGAACAGGTATTGGAAAAAACACAGAATTTGTATCGGTCTATAGGAAAAGAAATTGATAAAGAACAGCTAAGCTTGTCGATAAAAAATATAAGGGAGCTACAGACCGAAGAATTTGAACAGGCCGGGCTTTTTGGATTAAAATATTTTACCGAGGGTGAGGGAAGACATCTACTTTCAGATTTAAGTCTTAATGCGAATCATTTTTCGCAGCAAGAGCACATCCCAAAAAATTCGCTGAGAGCCTTTCTCACTATTTTCCAGTTAATTTATTCCCGCCAACCCGAAATCCATAATTCAATGGAACAGCTTGATGGAAGCTACGAGCTCTTTTTTTCGCTACTCGATCCAGCTGAATTTGAATCTTCTCACTCTAATCCGAAAGTCACTCCTTATTTCGATCCTACAATCCTGACAAAAATCAAATCTATACTTAAATCTTTAGGACAACCTGTCCCAACTTTGGGTCAAATGATTTCCCATAGTGAGGCCGCCCGTACGTACGTGATGAAAGGACTTACACAAAAATCAAAACAAGAAATAACTCCACTAGAGTTTGAAATGATACTTGAACTAACGAATCAAATATTATTAAAAAAAAATCCTGAAATACCACCGCGTTTTTTGAATCTCATTGGGATCTTAAAAAACCAAGTTGACGATGAGGATACGATTTTCAATCTTTTGACCAATCCAAAATACAATCAAAAACAACAAAAAGAATTTAGAGAGAACTTCACTCTCCTCACTTTTCAAAATATACTGGCGATCCGCGCGGCTAGACTGGTGCTGTCTGACGGGGACAGGCACTCTTCACAATTTTTTGCGGTTATGTTGTCTACTTTAAGTCAGTCAGACATCACGATTGATCAAGGGTTTGAGCCCGTACTTCAAAAAATCCTAACTGAAGTTTTTTTAAAGAAGCGTGTGCTTTCATCGCAAGAATATTACAACCTTTTAAAGAGTCGGCTAAAACAAAAAATTGCCTCCACTCTCAAGCAATTTCCTCAACGTCCAGAAAAACTGATTTTATTCTCAAAGCCGTCGATTCAACCTCCATTGCTTTCGACAAGACAAGAACGAATCGATGGATATGTAAAAACTGAATTGCGAGTCGACCTAAAGCCTATCGAACGTGAGGTTGTCCAACAAACTCCTTCGTTGATAGAGCAAGATCTTTTCTCAAAGTTGCTGGATACGCCCAGCGATCTCACAGATGCGCGCAAGAGACTGCTCGACTTGGTTAAATCAGATGAGAGTGTCACAATCACGACCAAACGATTTGGATTTAAATATCGAGTCGATTTTTCTGCCGATGCTTTACACGAGCTCACCAACCCAAAACAGGGATGGCCCCAGGATTTTCGCCCGTGGCTTGAAGCGATGCGGAAGGGACCTGCTCGAGCTCAGGCCCAAAATGGTTGGATCAGAATGAGCAGCTACGAATGGAAAATAAAGCTGATCACTTCGCCTTACCGACTGTATGGCTATCGCGATGGGGAAGGTCTATTTCATTTTACCCATTTTGAACTTGAGCATAGGTAAGCTTGTGCAGTTGAGTTGATTCGTGTGATCTTGCTTAATCTGTTACAGAACAAGGTTCAAATCTATCTGAAATAGACAAGCATAAACTGAATCAGTTGAGTTCGCGAGGAGCGCAAAAAATGAAAACACTTTCGAACACCGAAATCTCGGTTCTAGATTTAGCCAGAGTCTCGCCAAATCAGACTCTTGCTCAAACTTTTAAACATTTGCGAACAACCGCTCAACACATTGAGCAGTTGGGCTACAAGCGCTATTGGCTAGCCGAGCATCATAGTCTTGAAGGCATTGCGAGTGCGGCGACCTCGATTTTAATCGGCCATATTGCTGAGCACACAAACACAATTCGAGTGGGTTCAGGCGGCATTATGCTTCCGAATCATGCGCCATTAATTATTGCCGAGCAGTTTGGAACTTTAGCCACATTGTTTCCCAATAGAATTGATTTAGGATTGGGACGCGCTCCGGGATCAGATCAACAAACGATGCGTGCCCTTCGCAGGGATCATCCTCAATCAGAAAATGATTTTGGCGATCTGATCGAAGAGTTGCTTTATTTTTTTTCACCCGCAGCGCCTGGCCAAAAAGTAAAAGCCATTCCGGGTGAAGGGATCAATGTTCCCATTATTATTTTGGGTTCGAGTCTTTACAGTGCCCACTTGGCGGCTCGCATGGGAAGGCCCTATGCTTTTGCAGGACATTTTGCTCCGGCTGCGATGATGGAAGCTTTCGAGATTTACCGCAGAGAGTTTCAGCCGTCAGAAGTTTTAAAAGAGCCTTACCTCATGGCTGGCATTCCGGTGATTGCTGCAGAGACCGATGAGCACGCCCACTTTCTTGCAACCAGCATTCAACAAACTTACCTTGCGTTGATCCGAGGTGAACGAACATTTTCAAAACCACCAGTCGAAGATATCAATACGGTTTGGAATCCACGTGAAAAAGCGGCAGTCGAATCGATGTTGGCTTTGCTCGTTACAGGTTCGCCAATAATGGTGCGCGAGGGTCTTGATTATTTTATTAAAGCCACCGGTGTCGATGAGCTGGTTATCACTTCGGATACTTTTAATTCTGAAGATCGGTTGAAATCTTTTGAGCTTATTGCTCAGGCGAAGGCGTTGTAGTTGACCTCACCTCATAATTTGCACGCCGCGAAATAAATTCGCAGATCCCGCCTCAGCCAAAGTCCAGCTCAAAAAAATTATGAGATCCACTTGACGGTTTTTATGGCGACCTCAATTTGCTTATATAAACAATTAACCAATGGAGGTCTTCAATGAGAAGTTTAGTTTCAAGCAATTGGTCCTCACCACGCCGCACTTTACCTTCGAACATATTTGCAGATGTTTTTGGTGATTTTGATCGTATTGCCAATGCTTTGTACCAATCAACGTTAACCGCGCCACTCAATTTTCAGCCGAGCTGCGATGTGCATGAGGCCGACGATCACTACATGATCAGCTTTGATGTGCCAGGGATTAAAAAAGAAGATATCAAAATTGATGTTCAGGGCAATCAATTGACGGTGACAGGTGAGCGTCAGCAAGTCGCCAAAAACAATGGCGAGTATTCGATCCATCACGAACGCGTCTATGGAAAATTTGAAAGAACATTTATACTGCCCAATTCGGTAAATCCTGAAAAGATTGAAGCCCATTATGAAGATGGTGTTTTAAATGTGGCGCTTCCCAAATCTGAAAGTTCAAAACCGCGCACCATCGAAGTGCAATCCGGCCACGACAGAAAATTTCTGGGTGGCAAAAAAGATTCTTCAAAAGATATGAAGGAGATTGGGGTTTCTTAACGTAGCTTTGATTGTCGGGTGTTGCTTTGGGTGACACCCGATTTTATTGAGTTGTGCCACTCAAAAAGCTCACTTCCTCAATTTGCCAAATAGTTTATTTTAAAGTCGGTGGATGCATCTTCTTAAACCGCGTGCGCAAGAACTCAAATAACTTCTTTGCTTAGCGTTGAGTTCGCGACCCACAGTGGACACCGCAAAAATGGATGTGGGTTTATCGAGTCGTTTGTAATAGAGCAGTCGGTGCCTCCTCAGATTAGATCGAACTTTGAATAAAGAGTTTGAATTTTGTTGATCAAGCTTGGTGGAGTGCGGACGCGAATGGCTTTGTGAATCCTTATGATTATTGCCTCCGCTGTTTGCTGATTTTGCGAGTGAACGCTCTTTGGTTAGTGGAGACGGAACGCAGTTGAAGGATGGTGGTGCGGCAATGACGGCCTATGCGCGAATGAAATTTTCGGATATCCCAGATCAGGAGCTCGGTGCATTGGGTAAAGCGCTGCTTAAGTATTATGAATTGGATATGCTTGCTATGGTTATGATTTATTAGTGCTTTTGTGAGGCAGTTAAGCTGCGACATTTAATAAACAATTAATTTTTTAAAAGTGATGTTTGTACAGCTAAAAAGTTAGAAATAGAATAGATAATCTTAAAAGTTTTAAAAGCTTATAAAGAGATCTTATGAACATTAAATACGCTTATCTGATATTTGATTTATCACATCCTTTTCCAAGTATCGAGCATCCTTTTTATTTTGATGAAACAACATATATCCAGACTGCATCACTTTCGAATGATTTTAAATCGGAACAATCAATACATTGGGTGGGTTGGTTGGGGACTATAGTTTGGGATAGTTTATCTCATCCTCAACATATTATTAAAACTTGGAAAACAACCGTCACTCCAGGAATTTTTGATGAGGATAATTTAAATTTGAAATCGAAAGTAACGGAAATTTTTAATTCGATTAAATTGGTAGGCCCGCTAAAGGCGCCTTCAAGAGCCTGCATACTCACTGGTGACGGAATTTTAAAAGATGGACTTCTGGTTGCGAGTACAATCAAAGAGTTTACTGAGATGAAAACTTGGATCAGTGCTTTTTTCTTTCAAAATTGGGATGACGACATTATAAATTGGACGAAGGGTCAGGTAGGCGGTACCCACGTCTTAGATGTGTGGAAAAGATGTTGGAATAAATTAGTTAATCTTTTGAAAAATCAGACAGATTATCAGCAACTTGTTGAGGCCCATCGTTCGTTTGAGGAAGCACTATCGAATTCACAATTGGAATTTAAGATTCCTAATTTGGTGCGAGCATTAGAATGTATTGTCGATTGCTGGGGCAATCTACAATTTGCTGAAAGAGTGATGTATCTTTTGGGCCACCCTGATACTTCATTGCCTTTTGAAATTTCGGAAAATACCGATGTTCTGCTTCAAGACCTTTATCAACTTCGAAACGATTGTTCGCACGGCAAAATCTTCGCCTATTCAATGGAACAAAAACTTCATAGAATGCCTAGCGATAGGGAAATTGGAAGATATGAGTTTTTATCGGAGTGGGCAGTCAGAAAATTACTAAATGATTCTTTACAGAATCCAATTATGCTCCAGATTTCAAAAAATAGGGCCACTGTGGAATCTGCTTGGAAAAACCAATTAATTTTACCGTTGTGAAAGTAGAACTTAGGCGTTGGTTCTTAAATTTTTTGACATATATATTCACGCAAAATATCTTCAGAATACAAAGTAAGGGTGTGGTGCATTAATTGTTTGATGAAGTTTAAATTTTTTATTATTCAGATTTACTATTTAAGAAGTCTATGCACAATTATACCTGGCACTAACTTAAAATTATAGTCTAAAAATGCTTCTTTCCGTATACGTGGCAACGATGGTTTAAGATCGCATCACGCCTATGCTCTTACAAACCACAATGCTTCTTCAAGACACTGGTATAAACAAAATTATATATATGAGCGAAACCCTAATACGATTTAAAAACAAAGTCCTATAGTCACTAGTGCAGTCCCATCTTTACTGTCTCATTTTTGTCCGCTACTGACTTAGCATGTAAAGCTCTTCTGGTTTGCAACCATCATATCAGAATTTTTTTACCGTCTGCACCGGACAATATTTTAGTCTTCTCCACGCACTTTGTTAGGCGTGGAAAAAGTCTTAAAATACAATAATAGCCAAAATTTACCGTTCAATTTCGAGACATCTAAACTTATTTACCACTAATATAGTAAAAATAATTTTTTTTTGCCTGCGCTAAAGCGCTAATCTTGCCGAAGGGATAAGGAATCATTATCGGGAGAATTCGAAATGGCAAAAGAAACCAAACAAGATCGCGTTGCACGACTCATTCTAGATCAGGTGACTGAACATATGCACGAGCTGAAAAGTCTCGAGAGCATGTCGAACGCAAAAGAAAGCGACGTAGAGAAGTGGGCCCAAAGTTTCTTGAAAAGCTGTTTGGGATACGTTTCGTCTGCTGGATATTCTATTCGCTCTCAGGAATCGAAAGGTAAAATGCGGCCGGATCTAATTGTTTTAAAGGACGACAAACCAATTTTCGTCGTTGAAATCAAACGCTTTGGTTTCGATTTAAAAAAATCAGACTTAAGATCTGGCAAACTGCAACTCAACGAGTACCTACAACAAATTGGTAACGTCCGCTGGGGAGTTTTAACAAATGGAATTGAGTGGAAGCTTTTTGATTTCGCACAACCACAGTATAACGGTATAGAAGTAGCTGCTTTTGATCTCAAAGCAGATCATGATACGATTGATCTTACAAAAAAAGTAATCGAAGAGCAATGCTATGATTTGCTTGATTTTCATGAAACGGCCTACGCCGCATCAGCATGGTCTGATCTCTCTAAGGAGGCCACTGCTTTTTCGCCTGAGTCATTGGCAAAAGCGATTCTCAGTGCTGACACCGTCAAGTATGTTGCTCGCATGATTAAAGGCGAGCATGAATTCAAAGCGAATCATGATGTGCTTACTGACCGGATTTATTGGCTGCTCGAGCATGGGCTCAAGGAAGTTGTTTCTGGTTGGAATGAATCTCGCGCAACCGAATTACATAAATTTATCAAGGCGCAAAAGCGAGCAGCGCGTAAAGTCAAATCGGTTCGGAAATCTCATCAGAGCGAGCATGTCGAGCTTGGAACTACTCGGTCGTTAGATGATGAATCAACGGTCTTAATAGTTAGCGATGAAAAAAAATCAGCGTAAACGAAATAATTTGATCGCAATAATTTTGCAGTATGCGCCAAGCGCTCGAGAATTCTAGAGAACTAATAGTTTTCTGGAAGAATTAATTGATCTGCAAACGCAAGCATGCCCAGCAGTTCAATGAAATACATTACGAGACCGGATATGAATTGGCATTCACAACGACGAGATTATGCAGACCGAAAATGTTTTGAGTGGCAGCAATTTAAAAACACAGCTGGATGCGGTTGCGACCAATTTGATCGGACCGATGGTTTTGACTCAAGCCCTCCTGCCACATCTCTTAAAACAAAAAACAGCGACCAACCTGACACTAATGATAACCGTAAATATAAAAATTTTATCAGATTCATTATAAATAAATAATTTTTATTAAGTAAAGTTAAAATAATTAAAAGATATGGGTCATAACATTTAGAAGCCTAATAGGTAAATTCATTAAAAATCTTAGGGAAGCAGGGCTTTAGTGAGAGTGAGATTGATTAGAAGTCCAACGACAAAACTTGCTCCGATCAACATTTCAATGATATTTAGATTTTTCTTAGAGTCTAATTTGATTACTCCAAGAAACATTAATGATGCTCGACACAAGATGAAGGCAATAAAATAGAACAACCAAATCAATCCGATTACAGCCAAATCCTCATGACGGAACAAAATTTTAATAAGAGAACCGTTGTACAACGAATAGATTGAGCCGAAAAATAGAAGTCTACCGAAAAAACTTTGAGGATATATCAAAAATTTAAGTTGATAAAAATTTAACTTTTTCATTCTTAAGAGGTAGCATCTACCGTGCCATGACAATAGAATTCTGAATGTTTTGGGTGCACGCGGTGTACAAGTTTTTAAGAGTTGAAACACTTTTATACAAAAATTTAAATTCGTTACGATGTCTACATCTATGAGGTCAAAATATATGAATAATGATAGTCAAAATCTCATTTTGATGCAGATTTGCCTTTTGATATTATGTTTTTTATTCGTATTCCTTAGAAATTTGACGACTAAACTTAAAACTTGTTTATTAAAATTATATAATTCAGAGCACTGATCCTTAAAATTAAATACAGCCTACACATTTTGTTGTTTCGACCATTTCATTGAAAAATGACTTCAACTCTACTCAATTGCGTTAACTCAAGGCCGTATCATTCTGAATTCTATATTTTTACCCGTTAAAAACTATCCCCTAGATTAGTTATTTCATAATCTCAAAGTACATTATGAGAGCGGTGAAAAATGGCGCGATACAAAAAGTTGAATAAGTTAATAGCAAAAATGTTCCTGCTTTTGATACCCGTGTTTAAGGTTTTGAATGTTGAGAATTCTCAAATTAAATTTTTGCTCTTAATTCTGAATAAAAATATATTTGTTTATATATAAATAAGATAAATCTTTGGAAGGTATGATCTACTTTTCGAAATTTGGTAACGAAATTTCTCTTAGTTATCATTATAGTTTAATGTTAGTTGAGTTTTTTTTGCATATCTACATTCATTATTGAGATAGTCTCGATAACACATAGCTTTTTACAAGTTAATCAAATGGATCTTAAAAACAAATATAAACAAAAAGGATCTCATGCCCGACTCCCTAAACAGATTCAAAGACAAAGTAGTTATAGTCACCGGCGCAGGCTCGGGTATCGGAGCAGCCACAGCTCGCCGCTTTCTCAGTGAAGGCGCCTCGGTCGCCCTCAACGGACGAAGAAAAGAAAAACTAACAGAGACCACCACCGACTTTGATCCCAACAAATTATTAATTCAACCAGGAGACATCTCGCAAGAAGATGATGTGCGTAGTCTCATCGACGCAACCGTAAAAAAATTCGGTAAGCTCGATGTCCTAGTAAACAACGCAGGTTTTGCCAACTTCGGCCCGTTCGACACGGTGACCACCGATGATTGGCGAAAGACAATGGCCACCGATTTAGACGGTGTGTTTTTTGGCTGTCGCGAAGCGCTTCCACATTTGCTTAAAACAAAAGGCTCGATCATCAATCTGTCTTCGACGTCGGGACTCGGCGGCGACTGGGGGATGAGCTCCTACAATGCCGCAAAAGGTGCGGTCACAAATTTCACACGTGCACTGGCCCTCGAATATGGCTCACGCGGTGTCCGCATCAATGCCGTAGCCCCAAGCTTCACTTCAACCGAAGCAACCAGTGAGCTCGAAAAAAATGAAGATGTGCTCGCAGCCTTTCGTGATCGCATGCCGGTTGGCCGTGTTGCGACGCCCGATGACGTTGCGAGTGTGATTGCATTTCTTGCTAGTGAAGATGCGGTGTTCGTCAACGGCGTGATCTTGCCTGTAGACGGAGGACTCAGCGCCTCAAACGGGCAACCCAATTTTTTAAAAATATTTAATCAAGATTGAGCTTCTGGCTTCAGCGCGGATTATTTAGAGAAATGAGTGAGCGGTGATAAACTTATTGTCCAATAAGTTAGTTGTTTCTTTTGCCAATTCAGAATGCGAGCTCAGGCCCATGAAGTATTTAAATAAAATCTCTATAGCCTCCATTGCCATGATAGCTTCACTCGCTTTTGGAAACACTCTTCCTCAAGAGTCAAAACCCAAAAATAAATGTGAAACGATCGTGAGCAGCAATCCAAAAAATTACTGATCAACGAGGTCCTTCATACCTATGGCGCTGGAGAAGTCAGATATCTCAACGGGCGGGCAGTCTGAACGCACGCGTCTCGACATCACTCCCGCTCGCAAAAATTCAGGAGGCACTCGACCTTTCAGAGAATGGAAGGACGCATGGGTTCCTACGGATTAGCAAAAAGACGAGACTCCAAATTTAAAAAAACTGTAGGAGCGGTCGCTTATGAAGTAAAATTACTCAAGCGGAGGAATTTTCTTTTGAACAGTCATCCTATTTTGATCATCGCTTTATTTATTTTTTTTAGCCCCGTAGTCTTGGCAGAGCCACGCTGCTCGACATACTCACTGTCAAATATACTGTCCAACTCGAAAGTTGAGTTTGATAAGTTATTTGGATGCTTAGAGTGTAAGGCAGTCAAACCGATTTGCGAACTTTCAAAAAAACATTTGCCTAAATTGATACTCATTGGTGAGGACGATCATAATGCGGATACAACAATTGAAATTCGTAAGGGTTTGATGAAAGCTGCACTTGACGGCAAATACCCTCTCGCCTCAGAGATTGGCTCTGATATCAGTTTACTTCCGTGGATGGCTTCAGACGCTGCAACAACGCTTGGTCGCCAATCAACAGGCAAACTATATGGCATCGAAGATTCCATGGCGTATTCAGTCCAAGCGTCATATTTAGTGCAAGACAGTCAGCTCTACCATTACGTGTCTCCCGCCGGTGCTCTTGAATGGGCAGCCGTTCGAGTACTCGCGTTAACCCATCGACAGGTATGCGTTTGAGAGAATGGTTAAAAGCGATTCCAAAGACCTTGAATCAAAAGTCATGAGTCGAATGAAAGAGGCCGTCGCAAGTTTTGACCAGAACCATGATGAGGCCCATTACCAAGAAATCATACAAACAGCATTGGCAGGCGACTACACTGCGGATGAAATTTCTCAATTTTTAACAGCTCTTCATAAGCAAATATTGACCGTGGTAAACCAAAAGTATCCACGATATTTCGACGGCAAGCTGCTCAAATCTCTGTTAACAAAAGAAGATGGCAAGCGCCTCGGACTTGTTAACCAAAAAACTCCAGATCATACCACGATGAGAAATATCTATAACTTAAGAGATCAAACCTTCGCCAAAAACTTAGGCGACCTCTTATGCTACTACAGTGACAAGTCCGAATTCGTCGTGAGCAATATGGGAGTTTTTCATTTAGATGGAGTCGAAAAAATTTTAAGCAACTTGTCCAATAAACAATTAAAAATTGAACGCCTTATAAATTCAAAAGATGGCGACAGATTAAGAATTGAGGAGTTGCTCGGCGCTCATGAGCAGTAACCATTTGCTTCTGTAAAACTCCGTCACAAAGAATCTTTTTATAAGCCATTCCAAACCGCACATACGCTTGCAAGTTTTGCTAACTTTGGCGCTGACTTTGTCAGCTCCGTATCAGGCATGATAATTGAACTTTGTCGGTATCTAAGGGAGCCACCTATGCACAAAATTCTATTCGTGATTTTAGTTCTAGTGAACTCGAGTGCCGTTGCGATGGCAGATCCTGCCAGCCCCCTTGAAACCTTCACTGCGATACTCAACACACAAAAAGATCATCCTCTCAGGCTCGAAGTCAAAAAGCTCGAGACCAGCGTTGTAACTCATCAAAGCGAATTGCAACTTCTAAAGCAGCAAGCCGAAGCTTTCCAAACAGAAGTCTCAAGCATGAAAGCAGAGATCGGTTTTCGAGAAAAATATCTTTGGTCATGGGTCGCGGAGATAGTGGGGGGGCGACACACAAAAATTTTTAACTTATAAATCCAATCATGCGACCCTTCAGGACGTCATCACACAGCTCGACGTAGCTAAACAAAAATTATCCCAGTCGGACAAAAGTGTTGTTACTGCAATTGAGAATTGGCTCGCTGCAAACGATGAATCATTTAAAGATCTGCAGGATGAAAGTAAAATCTTTTTTGACGTTGTTTGTGCAGGAGACCGCTGTCTGAATGCAGTCAATAAAGCAATTGCCGATGTTGATAAAGCAAAATCAGAGGATCTGATTGCAGGGGCTACCGACAGTAAGTTTTTTGAATTGATCGCTGTTATGGACACAAAAAAAGCCAACGAATCGGTAAAAAACTTTAGTCAAATTGTAAAAGCCTATCGCGATGCTCTTGATCTTCTAAAAAATGAACTTACAGAGAATCATGGGATCAAAGACGCAGACCACATAAAAAGTGTGAACTGGGTGTTGCAGTTTGCCGTGGATTTTAATTCAGGAACGAGCTTTATGGATTTTGTAAACGTACTTGCACTTTCAAATGTAAAGGATCAATTGAATCAATTGAAAATAAAAATAAATGCCACTCACTCACAAATTCAACAAGCCCACAAAAAATTGGCTGCTAAACTAACTGCTATAATTTGTGAGGCCCGTCAGCTTTGCTCAATAGAGATTCCTTAATCGTGTTTACAAATATGAAATACTTAAACCTGTCTCGAATCAAATTCGATCATCCATTCAATTCCATACTTGTCTCTCAACATAGCGAAGTAAGATCCCCATGGAGATTGCCCAATCGGCATTTCAATTTTTCCGCCAGCAGATAGGCCGTGATATAATTTATCGGCTTCGTTTTTACTTTCTGCGCTGACTGAAATTTTACTTCGATTTTCATTTTCATTCACTTGGCCCATAAACTTTGGAACGTCGTTGGCCATCAGCATATTGTTTTTGCCGATCGGTAAAGCAATGTGCATAATTTTGTTCGCCTCATCCTGACCAATATGAGGATGTGGTCCGCTGGGCATATCTTTGAAGCGAACCACTCTTGCGAATTCTCCACCAAAAACAGATTTATAAAAATTGAAAGCCTCTTCTGCGTTGCCATTGAAAGCGATGTAAGGATTTATAATAGCCATGGTTTTCCTCTAGAAAGCCTAAATGAAGGCTCTTGAAAATGACTTTTTCAATTGAAGTTCGCACATCAACAATTTGAATTTATAATACTTAATTTTTCAACGGGTAGTTTTTTAAGGCTGAAGCTTGGACACGTTTCGCAAGTCGATAAGAAATATCAAGTAAGTGTAAACATAAAATTGTTCACACTTCCAATTTAAGACAAGGAGAATTCGTTTGGGCATGATGTACCAACTGGTTTCCAGTCCGGATGAATAAGCAATCACAACTGTATTTTAGTCGAGCCCATTTTCTCAAGTCTGTCTCGAAATAAGCCGATAGGCGTTTGTAGGGAGCAAGAGGGTGGCACTGCGAGTTCTAAAATTGACAACAGGTTTTGCGATATTCGCACTTACTTTTACCCCGCTGTCAGCTTTTGCTATTCAAGGGCGAGGAAATTCCAAAGTACTCTGCCAAAGTCCGCACGTTGATGCCGAATCTCAAGGCCAAAATTTTTCGGTATTTCTCTGTCAAGCTGAGCTTGTCGAACTCAGATGCGATGAGTTTTTTAAAACCGATGAAGAGCTTGATGAATTCAAACGGCAATGTCCTCCATCAAAAAAAGAACGGCAGATCAACGGCGGAGATTTAGGTGCCGTTTGCCTAGGGCAAATGTTGAATCCCACAATCGCCAGCATTAAAGCTGTCGCGGCATTTATCGCAGCCGGCATGAAAGAATCTGCAGAAAATCAGCAACAATTTATAGCGGACTGCAAAGCTTCGCCAGATTTCAAAGCAAAAATTCTTTCGACCATTCGGGATCTCGCAACTTTAAGCAAAGAACAATCCGCGCAATATTCATGCGAACAACTCGCGGGCGATTTTCAAAATAATCAAAATGATTATCAAGTAAACGATAGAGCCGAAGCTGCTTACAAAAAATATATAGGTACACCGCACAACGATAGCGAAGCGGTAATAGGAAAAAATCCAATTTCTGCATTCCTCGAATACGATAGCGACAGATGGAGATGCCTAAATCAGGCAGGACATTATGCAATTCGATGTTCAGAGTTTTTTTCGATCATTGATCCAACACTGCTTATTGGCGGGGCGGGGGCTATATCCAAAGGTCTAAAACTTGCCAAACTTTTTAAAAAAGCGACTGTTGGAAAAAGCATTGGTAAATTAGCTCACCTCGACTCTGTGCCTCCGATCCCTCGGAGTATTGCGACTCCCGTTGTAAAACCGAATTTGCGCTCTCTCAGTCCTGACGTTATGAAAAATCTAGAACTAGCGGATTCAGAGCGACTGGCTCAACTCATATCTTTGACTGACGGGAATGAGCCTGCATCTCAGGCTCTTATGAAGGCGCATGCATCTGATCCCGCGTCAGGAAATTTAGGTTTTATTGGATCAAAGAAAAAACTCGACTTGGCAATAGCGGAGCTAGAAAAGTTGGCATCCCTCGAGCTCAAGCAAAAAAATTAGCGGCTGATTGTATCCGCAAAGGTTTATGCGGATCGGCTGAGACTAAAAGCGTGGCGATAGCTGAGTCTGCCGCCAAACCTGCAGAAATGTCGGCTCATGAACAATATATTCTTCAACATGCAATAGCAAATCAGCGCTACCCCCAAACTCAAGGCGGAATTTCCACACAAACACTCGCATACCTTTATCAACAGGATCCTACAAAATACGTTGAAATTCTTGGCCCCGTTACTGACAGTGACGTCAAGACTCTAGCGACCGCAATGAATCGCGCGCACAAGGCAATGAATATTAAGCATGAGCACGCGCCGGCCATGACAGAAGACATGGTAAGAAAATCAATAAGTTTGGTAACAAATGACCGGTTAAAAGGCGGATTCGGCGTGATTAAGGGGGCAAATATCTATTCTATCGTGAGGGTCTTCAAAGTTTTTGATCCAGCCTTTGCAATTAGAGATGCTGATCTATTTCGCAAAACCTTTCCGCATGATGGGACAACATATCTTCAAGTTTATGCGCAATCTCATCCAGAGGTGACTATCAAAGTTCAAGAACTTGGAAAAGCCTACTCGCGAGCTTTAAATGATCCGGATGTTGCGGAGGCAGCAAAAATTTCTCGAATCCAGTTAAAGAAGGAAATAGATGCTCCACCTCGCCGTCAAATTTTAACCCGAGCCGGTCCTACCAGCGAAAGCACACCAGAAGAAATCGCCTCGCAACTCAAATTTTCACAGGCCCTCAAGCGAGCTATTGACCGTGAAGTGGCCAACAGTTTTCCTGAGCTGTCTGCTGCAGATCTTGCCAAACTCGCTCAACTTTATGGGTTATAAATACAATTTGTTTTTATTTGAGTTTGTGCTCTTTGTAGAGGAGTTCGGACGTGATCTTTTAAAGATAACAAATAATATGTTGGTGGGAATGTGAATTGAAAACGTCACCGGGCTTCGAAAAATAACTGCGAGCCAGCCTGAGACGTCATGCTGCCCGCATGCCGCTTCGAACAAAAACTTGAGCTCTGGCGTCCTTTTGTTCGAAGTAAATATTTTCTATTTGATACTTTTAACTAACCAGATTTCTTCACATTGAGCTTGGCTTCGAGTCTCTCGACTCTTTCGATAAGACTGACTTCTTGACTCATTGTCTGTTTTAGCAATGAGTTCATAAGAGTTTGATAGGGAATGCCGCGTCGTTTACCTTCTTTAACAAGCCACTCAAAAACGTCTTCATCGAGACGAAAGGTCTTTTGGATTTTATTACCTTTGTTCGTTACAATTGGTCCTTTATGAACTTTGGCTTTAGTAAAATCATATTCTTTCTTCATAGAGCTTCCTTTCTTTTTTGGTAGCTTTCCTGGCCGATATAATTCTGATTGTATCTTGCGTGCGGTAACAATAAACGACAGTCAGCAAATTTAAGTTTTTAGAAAAACCAAGGGCAATAAACCGATCCTCCTCATGATCTTTGTCCTCAAGTATCAGTTGCCGCTCAGACTCGAGCACAGTTTGAGCCTCCTCAAAAGAAACCGAATGTTTTTTGAGGTTGGCTTCAGCCATATTTGGATCCCATATTACAATCATAACTACAATGTAGTGTAAACTACGTTGTAGTTACATACAAAACTGTTTCTAATAATTAAACATGAAAATAAGATTAAGTTTTACTAGCTATTTTAATGAGACGGCCAGACTACGAAACTTCTTCCGCTAGTCAGCCGGTGAACGCCGTCATGCTACCTGCATGCCGCTTCAAACAAAAACTTAGCCACTGGTGCTTTTTGTGCTCGAAGTAAATCATTCCTGTTCAATTCCCACCGCCACACCAATCGTACAAAAAACAAAAGCCGCGATTACTTGAAGCCTTCGAAGATATACAAATTTGTGGAGGTCTTAAGAATGCACGGTAACCTTTAATTCTAGATCTAAAACACTATTTTTTTTCAATACATTCGACTGAGTCGACAACTATAAATTTAGAATTTATCTTCGTAAGAATTCCTGGTTTATTTCCAAATATATTTTCTTTGTGTATAGTCGTATAATCAGAAGTCACAGCTTTAATAGCTGCATCTACTTCACTTACACCGTCTGAATCGACCTGAATTGAAGTTCTCAAAAAACTCATAAAGCCAGATTGATAAAGCTCGCGGCCGACAACCTTACAAGAATACTTAACAGATACGTTAGGCAAACTCCTCGCGATCACTTCGCCAGAGATTGCAGCCACTGCCGCGTGACCCATACCCAAACACGTCAAAATTAATAAAATTTTATTCACTATGAAACTCCAAACCCTTGTGTAGATGCTTTAATTTTTAATATAAACTAATCATATGTACCGTTAGCATTTTCTGGGCCACTAAAACTCTCAATGCCCTACCGCTAGCCAGCCGGTGAACGACGTCATGCTACCCGCATGCCGCTTCAAACAAAAAGGCGCCACTGGCGCCTTTTTGCTTGAAGTTAATCGTTCCCGTTCGCTTCCCACCGCCACACCAATCCTACAAAAAACAAAAGCCTCGATTTCTCGAAGCTTTCGTAGGTAAACAAAATTGGTGGAGGCGGTGGGAATCGAACCCACGTCCGCGAGCGATTCACGTTCAGGCGGGCTACACGCTTAGTTTGTGCTTTGGTATGGTCTCAACTCAACTTCCACAAACACAATTTGCGAAGAGACCTTCTTCAGATTTTTTAAACAACCACCCCTGACGAAAACAAGTGGCCATCGAGATCGCTAAAGTTGCGCCTCATCTGCAACACAATCAGATGCAGAATCGACGGCTGAGCTACTAACTAAAAGTTAGGCTGCAGCAAGCATTTGGTTTTCGCCAAATGAAATTTTGCACATTTTTAAGAGGACCTTGTGCGCCTCTGCATGCTCCTGAAGCTTCACTGCCCACGTCGAAGCCATGTCGCCCCCAATATCACTTACCAACCTAGCACGGCCTCACTGCCCCGTACAAGGTGCTCTCTTAGTATGGTGTGCCCAGTTCTCGCATCAAGGGTCTGAGCCAATGACTCAAAGGACAGAGCAACACCAAGCCACCCGCAAGAGAAGATCTTGAACTTGGGGTCGCGCCGCTTGGATGGCGTGATAAAGCGTTTGGAATTCTTTTTTCAAAACCACTCTTTTCTTTGCCTGATCATCCGAAGACTCTTCTTTTATCGAGATTTCTATAGCAATTTTGCCCAGTTAAATATTTACTAGGTATACCTAGTAAAAGTACTAGATGAATCTAGTAAAAAAGGTATACTGGTTTTATGGATCAAAAAATAGAAGTCTCATTCATCAAAAATCTTCGTCAGAACCTCAAGGAAGATGACCAATTTGTTCAAGTCATTCTTGGTCCAAGGCAGGTTGGAAAGACGACGGGAATATTAGCTTTTCTCGAAGCACATAAAAAACCATCGCTTTATTTTACCTCGGACGAGCAGTTGGCACCGACAGGAGCTTGGATAATTTCTATTTGGCAAGAGGCGGTATTAAAAGATTCACAATGTTTGCTTGTGATAGATGAAATCCAAAAAGTCCCTGATTGGTCTAGTACAATTAAGGCGCTTTTTGATAAACAAAAAAGAGTCAAGCAATCCAACATCCAACTTATCCTTCTTGGCTCAAGCTCACTTCATATTCATCAAGGTCTCACAGAAAGTTTAGCAGGTCGTTTTCAACTCATCCGCGCACATCATTGGGATTATCCAAAAAGTAAACAGTTGGTGTCTCTGGATGTTGAAAAGTTTGTTCGTTACGGTGGATATCCCGGGTCGTATCCTCTTCTGGACAATTTAGAAATGTGGCAAAGTTATATACATGATTCGATTATTGAAGCTGTGATCGGAAAAGATATTCTCCAAATTGCACGTGTCTCAAAACCAGCGCTTTTTCGTCAAGCTTTCAAAATTTTAATGTCCTATCCTGCCCAGGACATTAGCTATACCAAATTGCTTGGACAACTTCAGGACAAAGGAAATACCGATTTAATAAAATATTACATCGAACTCTATAGAGGTGCTTTCCTTATCGAACCGATACATAAATTCTCAGGCAAAGCTGTGCTGACTCGCACGTCATCTCCCAAACTGATCCCAATGTGCGGTGCTCTTATTGATCGAAGTGTTATAGACACACAAAGTGGTTTTGGAAGAGCAGTTGAGGCAGCAGTGGGAGCAGTCCTTATACAAAATGGGTTTACAGTTGAGTACTGGCGAGACGGAGATCAAGAGGTCGACTACGTTACAACAAACAATAAAATTGTTTATGCGATTGAGGTCAAATCAGGCAGATCACGATCGTCAAAGGGCATGGACACATTTCTCAAGCTGAATCCAAGGGTAAGGCCGGTTTACATTTCTGAATCCACACTTGAATTGTTTTTAATTGATCCCAAAAAATACTTGGCCAAGATAAATTAGGGGCGCCATTCAATTCACTTGTGACTGGGGAACCATCTGCCGAATGAACTGGAGCTTTTCACACGCCGTTAAATGAGTAAGAGTTTGAGGTGCTGCTCACAAGAGGCTTGAGCAACCAAAATTCTAAACAAAAATTTACTTTCCGTACACACCCGCAAAGAGTATTTTGACTGCCAACTTCGGATTTTAACTTGTTAAATCAGAGATAGGATTTAAAAAATTTAAAATTACGATACCGGTACCTCGAGCGGGACTAGGTAGGTCTTCATCACTCCGCCCCCTTCACATTTCTCGTGGCTGTCAGATTCGACCTCGACAAAGTCCTCACCTGTGCTCTCTTCATGAATCAAACGGTACTCGTTGGTATTTGCTTGGATCCTCGATGGGCCCAGCGATGAGGCTGGCCTAAAATTACGAAATCTGGCCCTGGGTTCCTGCTGCTGCACTTCTTCTCTAAGAGTGCGCCCCATCTCCCACATGTTTTTGATGGTGCCGCCAACCGATCTCAGGCTTTCACCTGACTCATCAAAGGTTACCGTCGCAAAAACATCGTCGGCGCCAGAAAGATTCATAGTTTTTTGTTGAGTACTACTCAACGGTCTTTGGCCACACAAAAAAACCAGCAACCATCTATGCTGGTGCAAAAGACTTAGAAACTCTGGCACCTCAACAGGTGGATCTGGATCTGAAAATTGAAATTTTTCGGGGCAAGTTGGATGTCGAATGAGGTGAGAGTCGCGAGGGATTACACATTCGGCAAGCGTATCACCTAACTTTATTTGCTTTTCTGAATCAACAAAAGTAGCTAGGCGATAGAAGACATTTATAGGGCTTGAATGAATGTTACAGTTTGCCAAACCGGCAAACGCTTTTAAGTGCAATAAAAATAGAATTGCTAGCATAACTTATTTTATATTCTAAAGAGCACAAGACAAGTCCATATCACTTCCTACGCCACCTTTTAAGACGCTGCTCACCTCAAGTATGAGCAGCAAAACTCGATTGAATCTCAAACTACTCCTGATTCACACCCGCAATTTTAGTAAGCTTCGACTTACTCCACACCCGGTAGCGATCGATATACGAAAATACCGCAGGCACAACAAGCAAAGTCAAAACTGTGGCCGAGACCAGCCCGCCGATGATTGCAATCCCCATAGATGTTTTTTGTTTAGCTGCTTGTGTGAGCCCAATCGCCACGGGCAAAGTCCCCGCAATCAGCGCAAACGAAGTCATTAAGATCGGCCTTAAGCGCGTGACACCCGCAGCAATAATCGCCTCGTTACGGGTAAGTCCGCGAGCGATCTCTTGCCGTGCAAAATCGACCAGTAAGATCGAATTTTTGCCGGCCACACCAATCAGCAAAAAGATTCCTAAAATGGCAAAGATGCTGAATGTCTCATTAAACAAATAAAGACCTACAAATGCTCCCGAGAGAGCCAGCGGAAAGGCCACAAGAATCGTAATGGGTGTCACAAACGATCCGTAGAGACTGGCCAAGATCAGATAAATAAACAAAATTCCAAATCCAATTGCTGACACAAAAGATTTTTGCAAATCTTGGAGATCTTCGGTTTGGCCGGCCACACTAAAGCGCATGCCTTCGGGCATCTTGTCGACCTCGGTCATAAATTTTGTACTGCCATCAAGTACCGCTCCTAAACCCACGCCAGGTGCTAGATTTGCCGACACTCTCACATAGCGACCACGATTTTGACGGTTGATACTTGCGGCACCTAAGTTTTTGATTTCGTCGGCCACCGCATCCAACTTAATGAGTTTATTATTTACGTTGGGAATAAAAACTTGATGATAGTCACGATCCAGATTGCGTTGATCGGGCTCAAGTCTCACGCGCACATCGTACTCTCTTCCTTCTTCGCGAAATTTCGCGGGCGTATAACCTTGAATCTGAGCCCTCAGCTCTTCGCCCATCGTTCTGGTATTGACTCCATATATTTTTGCAGCGCCCGGTTTTAATTTAAATTGCAACTCGGGCCGACCGGGGCGAGACGTGGAGTCCACATCTTTAAGCATCGGATTTTTCTTTAGGTACTCCACAAATTTTTGGGCATACGTATCGAGCTGGGCTTGATCGTTCGAAATCAAATCGATCAAAAAAGGCGACTCGGTATTTCCCGATGGATCATAATCCGACACAATCGGATTTGCGAAAGCATAGGGATGAAGGGCCGAGCGCACCTTTTCTTTAAATGCGGTGGTCGTTCCTAAACGCTCTTTGCCTTTTTTGAGTTCCACATAAAATTCGGCTTTGTTCGATTCGCCGTTGATATTGCCAACCGTTAAAGTGGTAAGAGCCACATTTTTGTAGCTTCGCAAAATTTCATCGATCTTTGCTCCGGTCTCATAGGTTCCATCAAGACTTGTGCCCGAGGGCAAATCCAATTTTACAACAACTTGACCATTGTCGCCGTCTGGTAAAAATCCAGCAGAGACCCGTGTGGCACTTGCAATACATAAAGCAAACGCCACCATCGTCATTCCCAAAACCGCGAGAGGATGAAGCACGGTGAATTCCAAAATCTTTCGGTATTTGTTTTCGAGCCAAGTTTGAAACATATCAAACTGCCTCACACCAATGGGCAGACGTTTTCTTTCACCAGTATGGTGAGGGGTTGCAAAATAAGCCGAGAGCATCGGAATCAAAGTGAGTGCGACCACAAAACTCACCATCATCGAAATCGCGATGGTCAAACCAAACTGTTTTAAAAACTGACCGACCACTCCGCTCATAAATCCAACGGGCAAAAAGATCGAGACTACAACCAGCGTGATGGCTAAAACAGAAATCTGAATTTCTGCGGTTCCTTCATTCGCCGCAACAAAAGGTTTATCGCCAAGCTCAATGCGCCGAAAAATATTTTCGATAATCACAATGGCATCATCCACCAAGAGACCCACCGCCAGAGTCATCGCCAAAAGTGAAATCACATTGATCGAAAAGTTGAGCAGATACATAAAAATAAATGTGCCTACCAACGAAATCGGAAGCGAAATACTGGTAATCAAAGTGGCTTTGCCGCTACCAAGAAAAAAGTAAACCGTAACAATCGTGAGAAGGATGGCTAAAACAATTGTTTCGTAAACATCATCCACATTTTCTTCAATCTGAAGACTGGCATCGCGAACGATGGTGAGTGAGGCCTTACCAGGCTGCGCAGAAAGCTCTGGTTTTAATTTCTCCAAAACTTTTTTAACACCTTCGGTCACATTCAAAGTGTTCGATCCCGATTGGCGGTAGACATCCAAGAACAATGCTTTTTTACCATTCACAAAAGCCCGGCTCTGTTCATCTTCTAGAGTATCAAAAACTTTTCCAACGTCAGACACGCGAGTGGGAACTTCATTACCAAAAAGACTGACCAAAGTGTCTTTGATTTCTGAAACACTTTTAAATTCGCCAAGACTTCGAAACACACTTTCTACTCGGCCCACATTCACTTTTCCGCTCGGCACATTTTCACCAGAGGCACCCACACGTGCAGCAACCGCACTGACCGAGAGTTCACGATGTTTTAAGGCTTCACGATCAAGAGTCACATGCACTTCGCGTTTTCGTCCGCCAATGATATTGATCGAACCCACGTTGTTGACTTGTTCTAAGCGCGGTTTCAAAAACTGATCGGCAATATCAAAAAGTTGTGCATCGCCCACTTTGTCTTCGGTGAAGAGTGAAATGGTCATCACCGGTGCATCCGAAGGATCTGTTTTTTTAATCAAAGGCTCTTTGGCATCGGTGGGAAGTTTGACTTTCGCGATACTCACTTTGTCGCGCACCTGTTGCTCGGCATATTTAATATCTGTGCCGTTACGAAATTCGGCAATCACGATGCTGGTGCCTTCAAGATTGCGCGAGGATAAGCGCTTCATTCCAGAAATGGCCGACACCTCATCTTCAATCGGTTTTGAAACCAAAGTTTCGATTTCGGCAGGCCCCGCTCCAGGATAAACTGTGGTGACCGAAACAATCGGCAGCGACACTTCGGGAAAAAGCTCAACACCTAAAAGTTTAAATGAGGCGATGCCCACCGCACAGACCGCGATCGCACAGCAAAGAATAAGAGTGGGTTGTTGAATTGATATTTTTGATAAATTCATTTTTGATACGCTTTCATTTGTGAGCGAAATGCCAGGACTTGGGCGGCATTGCGCACACGGCTCAGTTGGGCTGCTAAAAGATCCTGCTCAAAAAGTAAAACCTGATAGGTCGTGGTGCGACCCTGTTTTAAACGATTTTTTTCGATCGCTAATTTTTTTGTCTGAATCACTTCGAGATCACTGGCCAACTTGAGGTTACTCTCAGTCTCACCAATTTTTCTGACAAGATCCGACCAATCCTTGTCTTGATTAAATAAAGCCCGTTGATATCCGGTAAGGGCTGCTTCTTCGCGAAGCCGCGCGCCATGAAGAGCATCGCCTTGAGCCGAGCGATCGAGCGGCATCGAAAAGCGCAACCCAACAATACTTGTGGGTCGCCCTGCTTTGGTGATGTTGTCTGTTGCCGAGTCGGCCGCATTATCGCGACCATTGAGAGCATAAGTTCCATAAAGATCAAGAGTGGGTCGGTTGCGCTCCCCATTCACGCGCGCATCGGCGGCTTGTAAGCGCGACAACGCTTCGGCTGCCAAAACATCCAAACGACTTCCAGGACGAGTTGTTGGAACAGGAAGTTGAGCAACTGTATCGGCAACAATCGGATCAAGGGCATCTGGAACGCCACTCGAATTCTGAAATCTCAACGCATTAAAATCTTGGGCTGCAGACTTCACATCATTTTTTGATTGCTCCAGTTGCAGATTGCGCGCCTCAACCAGTGCTGAGGCTTGCACCACATCCGACTCTTCGCCCAAGTTCATTTCTGATTTATGAGAAACGTAATCCTTTACACCTTGTGCCGATTTTAAAGCCTGCATCTGCACATCAACCGCTTGTTTTGCAGAGGCCAATTGCCAGTAGGCCACTTCGGCTTGAATAGTGAGTGCTAAACTTTGCGCACTACTTTTAAATCCATTCGATTCGGCCTGCGCTCGAATCAAATCTCTTTGTGCACGCACCGCGCGCCCAAACCCGTTTTGCAAAAGCGGCATCTTTAATTCAAGAACCGGCCGCGCATCCCAAAAATGAAGCGGAATATTCACACCCGGAATCGCCGCATTCACGTAATCGGTATGAGTCAGTTGATAAGATAATTTTGTTTGAAGACCGAATGCAAATTGCTCAGTCAACCCAAGCGAATATTTTTCGGATTTGTAGGCATCGTAATTCAGAAGTGGAGGATTGGGCAGCGCCTGATCTTTGCTGAGTTCAGCATTTAAAAAAAGCGAAGGCCTAAAGCTCAAATCAGCTTCACGTCCCTCAAGAGCCGAAGCTTCTTGTTGCTGCCTTGCCTCTTTGACATCAAGTCCCTGTGATTGAACTTGGGCTAAATATTCGTTGAGAGTGAGACTGTTTGCGTTGAGCGCAAACAAAAATAAAAACATCATAGACTACACCACATTCTTGTTGAAGTGCGTATAGTCTATGTGAGGTCGAACTAAAGTGTAAAGCAGGCCTTGCGAATATCGAATTCAATTTCTGTTGCTGTGGTGTTTAAATTGGGTTTGTTGAATGATGTCGCAAGGTAGTGAACCAATTCTTTATCGGCAAGATCATCGCATTGTTGTTTCATGCGGGACAAAGCATCATCCTGATCAAGCCCATGACCTCTCACGGTTGCAGTAATACTTTTTGCGCCGTAGATGCAAGTGGCCATGCATGTCGAAGGATTCGCATGCGCAAAAGATGTAACCAAAAAACCCAACATAATAAATGCGCGCATAAATTCTCCTTGGTGTGATGTTTGCGATCTCAGTGCCACACCTTTGCCTTCATAAATCGAAGCTAGCAGCTTGCGATGACAATTTTTGTCAATTTGATGTGCGATGATGGGCACGATGATGTCCCGCGCACAACAAAGTCAAATTGGCTTCGTTATCGGTCCCACCACATGCTTTTGGAACAATGTGATGAATATCAAGATGGCGACGTTGCATGCAGCGCTCGCCGTTATGATCGAAATGCGTGCATTGGCTATTATGGACGTGATGCACTTTTCTTTTAAGAGTCACCGTCAGTTTTGTCGTGCCCGCTGTGTCTTTGCGAAAAGGTTTTTTAAGTAGATCCAATTTCTGATTGAGCTCATGGATGGCGGCAACATGTGTTTCGCCAATGTTCGCGGGACGTTTTAATTTTTGGCTCAAAAGATCTCTGGTTCTTTCAAACACTGCGTACTCCTCTTGAGTGACCGAGAATGAAATCGAAACCCTAAGGGTATCACCAGCTTTTTGATATCGTGCCCGCTCAGGAATCGCTTTTTCGGGCTGGACCTTTGCAATTTCTTTTTCAAGATTGCGTTTTGTGCCTTTGGCAAGATCCATCCAGTGGTGAACATTGTCTTTGGTAACCACCGATGTGATGCGATTCACTTTTGAAAGAGAAAGCTCTCCCGTTTGCATTCCCAATTTCAGTTCAGGCAGTTCAGTAAATTTCTTAGCTATTTTGTTCACGATACTTGCCATCTCTTCAGAAAGCTTAAGTTGCTTGGTGGAATATTCAAACAAAGAGTGACATCCAAACTGATAATAAGTTTTATTTTTCCAGACAATTTCTAAGGCGTTAAGTAATTCCATTTCAGATTTTCTGTGAGCATCGGCTGCTTTGACTGCCTGAGCATGAATTTTTAAATGATTCATAAATATCTCCTGTTTAGGAAGAGTGTATCATGGGTTTTTGAAGTTGAGATTTTGACTCTTGCCGGATAGATAATTGTTATCTGATTTCTGAATGGTTTTTTGGCTTACAACGCGTCTCAACTCATCGGCGCAGAAACAAAAACCCTTTACACTTTGGAAATGTGTCTGTGGCCAAAAAAGTTAATTAAAAAACTCGTCAACTTAATTATTGTTTATTTACTGATTGCGGGCACGAAGATACTTGGTGCGAGCGGGCACTACCACGACTTCATTTCTTCACAGATTGCGGGCACGACAATAGTAGCACTATTTCACTTTTCAGAAATTGCGTACACGACGAAAAAACCATCGCTACCCAAACAGCGGGCACGATATTATCAGACTCACACCTGATCAAATAATTTATATTTATCTAAAACGAGTAAGATACCCCAAAGAGCAAGCGACACACCGTTTTCAAAGGATCGCTTAACAAAATAATTTAAGTTTAGATAATGAGATCAAAATCAATTATATTTGAATGCGGGCACGACACCTGCAAAACTTCACTCAACAAAATCCAAAGCAGGCACGACCATTCTGATACTCGACAGCAAAGCGGGCACGACACCCCCAAGCAAGCCACATCCCAAACTAGCCCAACCCACTCAACGCCCCACTCCACTCAAAATCAACTGACATCGCCTGAAAACCCCAACATTCGAATTCAGCTGATCCAAGAAAGACACAAATTGAGCAGAGCCCATCACGCCTTCTTGACGGATGCGTCTGCTCAGTCGAGCAATCGACACCGACCAATTCGCCCTGCCAATCAATTGCCCGAGATATTCAAAATTCGCAGGATCTTGATACAACAGCACAAGTGCACCCGCCCTTAGCTGTTCGACTCGGGTCAAATCGCTAAAATATTTTTCAAAAAGATCATAATAAAATGAGGAATTTCTAAATCCTAAATTAAAAGCGGTGATAGCGATCGTAAAGCCCATACTCCCGCGCAATAAATATTCGGTAGTGGGACTATCGGTCGCAAAAAATTTTAAGCGTGAGGTTGCAAGCATTTCTTTATTTTGATCTGCCAAAGTTTTTGCCAAGGCCGAGAACTTTCGATACTTGCTTGAGGTATGTCGAATTCTTAAAATCAAAGGCGAAGTGGCGATCGATTGATAATGAACATCCATCAACTCTTCACGAGTGTGTGCATTCAGAACATCCGGAACTGTCAAAACTCTTGGGCCACCACTGTGAGCAAATAAACCAAAAAACAAAACCCCCCAAACCATTACTCAAGATCCGAAGGGTCAACCGCAGGAGCAGCCGGAGCTGCCTTCGATGTGGGCGTGCGGTAGCGTTCGCGCCAAGGTGTATCGGGCGACTTAAAGGTCAGTGGGAAACTAATATTTGCCGAAAACATATTGAGGTTTGAGGTGAGGGCTCCACCGGTTTGATTCGTCCCGCTAAATTTTACGGTTTGATATTCGAAATTAAACACAATCGATTCGGTAATAAAATATCCCACACCGCCGCGAAATCCAAAGGCCGACAAATTGGAATTCTGAATTTTCGCATTGTTTAAAAGATCTAAACTAAAAAAAACTCTTAAGGGAAAATAATCGGAATTGAAACCAACACCTAATCCACCGGTGTACATCGAAGAGGCTGTATCGTTTTGCAAAGCCAAGTAACTGACTTTAAGATCCAACCCTACAAACACATAATCATAAAAGACGCCGGTTCGCGCACCCAGTGCGGGAGCGGTAAAGCTTTCGCTCTGATTGACCGTGGTGGAGCTCACATTTGCAGATCCCATTCCCAATCCAAAATTTGGCTCAAAGTAAATATCTGCAAAAGCGGGAGAACTTAAAAAAATCCAAAAAATATATTTCACGTTTTTTTCACCTCGCGATTATTAGACATTCCTTTTTGCTCGAGGAAAAGCAAAAACGCGATCTCCATCGCATCAAGTTCTAAGCTTTGGTACCGACCGGTCAGGCCGGAATGCCCGGCCGACATCTCGGTAAACATCAGTTGATGATTGGTATCGGTTTTAAGATCGCGCAGTTTGGCCAAATACTTTGCAGGCTCCCAGTACTGAACTTGCGAATCATGAAACCCTGTTGTGATCAGCAAGTGGGGATAAGCCTGGGATTTTAAATTGTCATAAGGCGAGTAAGATTTAATATACTTATAATATTTAAGTTCATTGGGATTACCCCACTCTTCATATTCCATGGTGGTGAGTGGCAGCGACTCATCGAGCATCGTGGTTAAGGCATCAACAAAGGGCACACCCATCACAATGCCGTTATAGAGATGCGGCTTAAGATTGATGATTGCACCCATCAAGAGCCCTCCAGCACTTTTTCCAACCGCATAGGTGTGTTGAGGTGAAGACAATTTCTTTTTATGCAAAAATTCGGTGGCGGTAATAAAATCGTTGAATGTATTTTTCTTTTTTAAGAACTTTCCGTTTTCGTACCATGCTCGACCCATCTCCGAGCCGCCGCGAATCCCAGCAATTGCATAAATAAACCCACGATCAATCAGGCTGACCATCTCTGAAAAAAAAGAAGGCGAATTGGTGATGCCATAAGATCCATACCCTTCGAGTAACAAAGGTCGATTTTTAGCCGGTTTGCCCTTTTTATAAATCAGCGAGATCGGAATTTTTGCGCCGTCGCCCGCAACCGCAAAAAACCGTTTGGTTTCATAATTCTTTTTGTTAAAGCCGCCCAAAACTTCTTTTTGTTTAAGCAACTTCGACTTTTTAAGGCGCATATTGAATTCATAAGTCGAGGGAGGCTGCCGTAACGAAGAATAAGAATAGCGCATCACCTCACTCTCATACTGATTGATCGAATGAAGCGAGGCCACAAAAGTCGGATCAGGAAACGGAATCATCGTGCTGGTTTTTTTGAGTCTCGACCAAATATGAATTTGGGGTAAACCATTTTTATGTTCTTGGAGCGCAATATAATCTTTGAACAGCTCAAACCCGTCCAGCAGTACGTCTTTGCGATGAGCAATCAAAGTCTTCCAGCTTTTGATTTCGGTTTTTTCTAACGGGCAGGTCATCACCTTATAATTTTTGGCTTTGTAGTTGGTATGAATAAAAAATGTACTGCCATCGCAATCAACCGAATACTCAAGCCGCAACTGACGCTTTTGAAAAATCTTAAATTTCCCCACCGTTTGGTTTGCTAAAATGTAACGGGATTCCGATGAAGTCTTGCTGTCGCAACTAATAAATATAAACTTCTTTAATTTATCTTGATAAAGTCCAACATCGAACTTCTCATCTTTTTCTTCAAAAACCAGATGGTGTTTTTTGGGTTGATCCAACGTTGTGCGAAACACTTGGTGTGTTCTCAATGTTTCAGGATCTTGCTTACAAAAAAACAAGGTTTGATTGTCGGCAGCCCAAAGATGGGACTGGGTGATCATCGGAATGCGAGCGGGATGCATTTTATTTGTTTTTAAATTTTTAATTCGCAATTCAAAAAAATTACGACCCACTTCGTCTACCGCATAAGACATCATCGAATGATCAGGACTGATTCGAATCGCCCCCACATTAAAATATTTTTTGCCGCGAGCTAAGGTGTTCACATCAAGAATAATTTGCTCTTTGGATTTCAGATGTCTGCGGCAGTAAATCGGGTAGTCGCGGTTTTTTTCAAAGCGAGCATAATAAAAATAATCATCTTTTTGATCGGGCAGGGTTGTGTCGTCCGGCTTAATCCGCGACTTCATTTCATTAAAAAGTTTTTTACGCAAAGGCTTGGTTTGATCTAAAACTTTTTTAAGATAGGCATTTTCTTTTTCAATATATCTAACGACTTCAGGATTTTCCCGTTGGTTGAGCCAGTAGTAATTGTCGATGCGAACATCATTGTGTTTTTTTAAACGAACCGGTTTTTTATTTGCTTGTGGTGTCATAATGATCACGAGTCTACGAGCGAGTGATCAAAAATGCACCACTCTATTTTTCTGGCAGTGACTCGGTTTCTTCTGGAGAATTCAGCATCAAGGTTTCAGGTGGGCGATCAATTGCAAAACCGATTGTTCGCTGCAGTAAGGATTTGCATATATCTCGGACTATCGCGGGTTGAATTCCCAAAGGTGCTTTAATTTGAATCGGCTCATTATGAATTTGAATTCGACGTGAGCTCGTTATTTTTCGACGAGGAAGAGTCTCCATAAAAATTTCTGGCAAAACTTGATCCAAATAGTTTCGATAAACTGTGAGCTCATGTGGCGAAAAAACTTGATACTCCCGCGATCGTTGAGTCAAAAACTTCAAAGAGTTGGTGATATAAAATTCGTTCTCAAAAACCTGTTCAATATCGAGTCCAAAGTATTTTGCAAATCGAAATTCAAAATCAGTCAGTTGCTCGGCGGTAGCTTGGCGCAAATCAAGATCAGAAATGGCTCCAACCAACTTTCTATTTTGTTTCCAATACTGCACGCGCCACTCACCCAAGTTTTTGTAAGAAACAGATGGATAATAGGTCTCCAATTTAAATCCCATATTTACGCCTTCGTCGATCAGCCACACCCGGGTGGAGAGCCAATTCAGAGCAAGCGAAGGATAAATTCGATCAAGTGCTAAAATAAATTGTTTCTCAAAATCAATCCCAAGAGCGCTGTACCGGGGTGGAGTATTAAAAATATTTGCGTTACGAAGGCGGTCGATATTTTCGGCAATTTGTTGAGGCGACACCTTATACAATTTCGCAAAAACAACTTCGAGTTTTTCGATAGCTGTTGCCTGCTCCAGGGTTAAATCTTGGCGGAGCGAATGGTGTTTCCATACCTGTGAAGTTTGGGGCAAACGGAGCTTTGGCAATGCGGCAAGGGCCATTGTTCCAAGGATCGCGGCTCGTCGAGAGAGCGCAACTTGAGCATCGGACTGAAAACTTAATAAAATTAAAAAAATGCCCAACATACGAAGGCAATTGTAGGGACAAGAAAGCGTAAACTCTAGGTCAGTTTGTGTTTTGAAAGAGATTACTGGGATGGCAAAAAGTTAGGCCCCACAGATCTGCGGGGCCATACAAAATTCGGACTTATTTTTTTGCAGCTTTGCGAGACTTTTCGGCCAAAGCTTCGGTCAAATCGGCTTTTTCTTCAGCCATAGGTTTGATCAAAGGTTTAGTGATTCCGTAGGCTTCGAGCAAACGCGCACGCAATTCTTGAACAATTTCAGGGTGAGCTTTAAAAAATTCTTTGGCTTGATCGCGGCCTTGGCCCAATCGCTCGCCTTTATAAGAAAACCAGGCTCCTGATTTATCTACGAATTCTTTTTTAACCCCAAGATCCAAAATATCGCCCTCAGCCGAAATTCCATCGCCAAACATCAGGTCGAACTCCACCTTTTGAAAGGGAGGCGCCATCTTATTTTTGACAACTTTTACAGCTGTGCGACTGCCGGTCACTTCTTCGCCGCTTTTGATTGATCCAATTCGGCGAATGTCTAAACGGACAGAAGCATAAAACTTAAGCGCATTCCCACCAGTTGTGGTCTCAGGATTTCCGAACATCACACCAATTTTCATACGGATTTGGTTAATAAAAATAACCAAGGTGTTGCTGCGACTAATGATTGCAGTCAATTTTCTAAGAGCTTGCGACATCAACCGAGCTTGAAGCCCCATGTGACTGTCGCCCATCTCGCCCTCGATTTCGGCACGTGGAGTCAGCGCCGCAACCGAATCGACCACCACAACATCAACCGCACCTGATCGCACCAAGGTCTCAACAATTTCTAAGGCTTGCTCGCCCGTATCGGGTTGAGAGATCAGCATATCCTCAACTTTGACGCCGAGCTTTCGTGCATACCCAACATCAAGCGCATGTTCCGCATCAACGAATGCAACAGTGCCACCCGCTTTTTGGGCTTGAGCAATTGTGGTTAAAGTCAGTGTGGTTTTTCCAGAGCTCTCTGGTCCAAAGATTTCAACAATACGCCCACGTGGAAGTCCACCCACGCCAAGAGCAATATCAAGACTCAATGCACCTGTTGAGTAAACAGGAACATCTTCATTAAAAGATTTTTGACCCTCGCCCAATTTCATAATTGAGCCTTTGCCAAATTGCTTTTCGATCGTAGAGATGGCGAGTTCTAAGGCTTTGCCCTTATCCCCCGTCGAGGTTTGGTGTCCGATGTTAGCCATAGTGTTCTCCTTGTTTCATTGGATTATAAAGTCACGATCGTCTAAATTCGTTCAACAAAAAATCGAAAGCAAAAAGCACTGATTGCTGTTGAATATCCTGTCTCAAACCGTGGCTAAAATGTTGTTCAAATCCTTTTTCAAATTGTGGGCCGGCAATGCCAAAGCATACAAGGCCCACAGGTTTTTCTGCGCTTCCGCCGCCCGGACCCGCAATGCCTGTAATCCCGATGGCCCAATCCGATTTTAATTTTTCGCGAGCTCCACGAGCCATCGCAATCGCAACGTCCACATGAACTTCGCCAAGTGTTTCGAGCAGCGCAGAATCAACGCCCAAAATATTTTTTTTAACTTCACGTGCATAGGAAACAACGCCACCCAAAAAAAAATTTGAAACGCCCGCCTGAGCACTGATGCACGCCGAAGCAAGACCACCGGTGCAACTTTCGGCAAGCGCAATGGTTTGGCGAGATTCACCAAAAATTTTTGCGAGTTGAAGAACGCGATCGGAGGCTTTTGTGGAGAAATCAGGAATCATAATATTGTTATCCTCACAGCTGGACGCCGAGCAGATGTGTGTAAGAATAAGCTGATTGCAAAATAACATTTGTCAAGATACCGGCGGCGATATCGTCGGCAACAACACCAACCCCACCTTTTACTTTTTGATCAATCACCGAAATCGGAAAGGGTTTAACAATGTCGATCACACGAAACAAAATAAATCCTAAAACATAGCTCTGCCAAGTTTGGGGCAGCCAGGTCATCGACACAAAAAATCCTGCGATCTCATCAATCACAACTTCTTTTGGATCATGAGTGCCATTCAGATCTTCGTAACTTTGCGAAATGATCACAGCAAAAATTGTGATCGCCAAAGTGATTGCCATGTAAACAAGAGGACCTGTTTGACTGACTAAATAAACTAAAGGAATAGCAACAACAGTCCCATAGGTTCCAGGGCCGCGAGGAAACTTTTTGGCAAAACCAGCTGTAGCAAAAAACTCAATAAAACCCATGCCCTAAATGAGTGATTTGAGCAGGTGAAGTCAAGACGATAGACGAGATGAAAAGAAATGGACTCTTAACCATTTTGATTGACCGATATAGTAAACAAATGACCCTCGAAGAACTACTGAGATTAGCCATGAGTAAGATGGCAAGTGATGTCCATCTCAAGGTCGGGCTTATGCCAGTGATTCGTCGTCATGGGATCTTAAGGCCCCTTGCCGCAAACCTATCACCGATCACTACCGAACAACTCGACGAGATGCTGTTTGGGATCATGGACGCTAAACAAAAAGAACACTTCGAAGAATTTAAAGAAATTGATTTGGGCTATGGGCTTACGGGTCTCGGGCGATTTCGGATCAATGCCTTTAAGCAACGTGGAAGCTTAAGACTTGTGATCAGAAATATTCCTCACGATGTGCCAACCATTGAGCAACTGCAGTTGCCAGAGGTTGTTCGAAAAATTGCTCATCTTGAAAGGGGTTTAGTGCTTGTCACCGGAGTGACCGGATCAGGCAAATCCTCGACTCTTGCGGCAATGATCGATGAGGTCAACCGCACTATGAATAAGCACATCATCACAATTGAAGACCCCATCGAATTTTTGATTCGCGATCGCAAAAGTATTTTGTCACAACGAGAGCTCGGAGTGGATTCGACCACGTACGCACGAGCCCTTCGTGCAGCTTTAAGACAAGACCCGGATGTGATTTTAATCGGTGAGATGCGTGATCGCGAAACTATCGAGACTGCACTTTTAGCTGCCGAAACAGGTCATCTTGTTCTCTCAACTCTACACACGATGGATGCCACCGAAACCATCAACCGGGTTGTTGGAGCGTTTGAACTTCATCAACAAGTCCAGGTGCGCCTGCAGTTGGGATCGGTTTTAAAAGCGGTCATCAGTCAGCGGCTAGCCCGCTGTGCCGACAAGTCGGGCTACATTCCCGCGGTCGAAGTGATGGTGGTCAATCCGCGTGTCCGAGAGATGATCGAAGATCGGGTCAGAACCAAAGAAATAATCCAAGCAATCGAAGAAGGACAGGTGGCGTGGGGCATGCAATCCTTTGATCAAAGCTTGATGTCTTTGCTTGCCCAAGGGCATATTACTGAGCCGGAAGCCTTGTCGCTTTCGACCAGCCCCGAAGATTTTAAAATTAGATATAACGGCATCACCGCAATGGATGGAAAAAAATGGGCCAATGCCAAAAAGACCGAGAACATGATTCCCGACTCGGAACTCCAGATCGAGTCGATCGAGGATCCCAAGGACAAGCGGAAGAAATCAAGTTAGTCGCAGCCGCGTTGAATCACATCGGGATCTACGTCGCCAATCGTGATCATTCTGAAAAAGAACTCCGGTTTAAATTAAAAAAAAATTATCCATCACAAATTATTGATCAAGCCCTAGAGCAAGCAAGAGAACAAAGACTTTTGCGTGATCCAAGTTTGATTGCCGAGGCTGTGTGCCAAGCTTTGTTACGTAAAAAAAAGAGTTATTCCTACATCCGCTCTTATTTAAGCAAAAAAGGTTTACCAACAAACATCACTGCTGACGAAGATATCGAAAAGGATTTGGCAAAAAGAATTGTCGAGAGCCAATTTGGCGAATCAAAAGATATGACACAAGACCAAAAGCGTAAGGCCGCCTCACGATTAAAATCGCGAGGGTTTTCAATGTCGAGCATTAAATCAGTTTTATTTAGTTAGTGATATCGGCTGCAGATGGAAGGTCTGAACCATCATTTGACGGTGTGCTGTCGTCATCATCTCTTTCGGGCAACTTCATATATTTTTGCTGAGGGGCTGACGGACTGTTCCAATCCACTTGATGTGCATCTTGCAAAAGATTTTTCAAAAAGGAATTGGAGTGATTATACGCATCGTAAAGCGGATCTTCCACAGAGGAATCAATACGCGAATTTGGCGGACGATTAAAATAATAAAGCAGACGCCAGAAATTATATAATTTCTGTTTAGGAATCGAACTATTAATAGAATGTTTATTTTGT
The DNA here is from genome assembly GCA_965199825.1 of Bdellovibrionales bacterium. Classification (GTDB taxonomy): domain Bacteria; phylum Bdellovibrionota; class Bdellovibrionia; order Bdellovibrionales; family UBA1609; genus CBDATP01. Next base: position 1,442,308 of record OZ241329.1, read on the forward strand.
GCAAATTTCTGCAGAAACTCTAATTCTGAAGGCAAAATAGTGAGGAGTTCTATTCGCAGTTTTAAACGCTCCATCAGAAATTTTCGATTAACAACACCCTCTTCTATCGATTGAGCCGCAGAAATGGTTTCTTGGTCGCGCTTGATGCTAGTTTCATCCTTTGCATTTAACTGAACGATTCTTATATATCTTTTAATTCCACGAAGAAAATCGTTATACATAGTGGCCAATTGAGTTAATTCGGCCAATCGACTCGCCACTTCAGCAGGGGGTATGCTTACTTTTGTCATCATGACATGTACCGCTCTGTTGTAATCAGCTTCCTCCCAGCGCTTTGACAATTCAGGAATCTGATTGGCTACTTTTGCAAGTTCATCAAAATGAGCAATGCGGTCAAGCCTAACAACAACCTGATCAAAAAGTGAGTAGTAGGTATTGCCAATCGCATAGAGATCATGGGGCGTAAGCTTACCTACTGAGGTGATCAATTTATCAATGTCGGGAATAATCAGGGGTGGATCTTCGCTCACTTCGCTCAGCAACCATTTGCAAGCTTCACTCGGCGAAGCTTCTTGCTCAGCAAACGCAGGAGAACCTGACAAAAAATGGGCAGCGAATAAACAAAGTAGGATCATCGTAGTTTTCAATCGGCCCCTTTCTTGTGAGCGGCGAAATACTCAGAGCAATTTGCGTTCCAACCGTTTGATATTCCTAGAGCATCGGCCTAAAAATACAAGGGGCAAAATGTCTAAAATCTGTCGCGCTTTTTGCACAATTTCAGAGTGGGACTTATGCGATCGAAATTTTATTAAAAAGAACACGGAATTGGGTTTGAATTAACCTTGCAACGACTGTGTTCGGGGCTGAACTCAAAAGCGGTTGTAGATTTTTTATCTAAGATGTATTCGCCTGGCGCTTTTTTGGTTCTTCGTTGGATCACTTCGTCGATTCCAAAGACCACTTTTGAGTTTGAGATGTGTCCAACGATCCAGTGCAACTCCTCCACAGGAGCCGATTTGGCGTTGAGGTACCACATTTGAAATTGAATAAAATATTCATGTGCTCTCGAAAAGAGTATAACTTCATCCCACTCCGAAAGTTCTGCAAGATCGGGCATTGAAGCAATATTGCGATAAGTGCCATCGTTTAAAAGAATTTTTTTGGCGGTGATCTGCAACTGCCAACGATCAATTTTAAGTTCGCAGCTCTTCATTTGACGAGACTGCGGGGGACATGTTGTTTGTGCAAAGGACGTCGACAATAAAAATAACAGCGAGTGTAGCATCGCCCATGATGACAAGTGTGACTAAAGCGGTCAAATTCCAACTCCTCAATTGGTATCAAGAAAACAAGCGACCGCTGCCGTGGCGTAGAAATCGTGATGCCTATCCGGTTTGGATTTCTGAAACAATGTTGCAGCAAACAACATCTCAAGCGGTGATTCCTTATTTTGAGCGTTTTCTAAAGCGGTTTCCCAAGCTCTCAGATCTTGCAAACGGGCGAATCGAAGATGTGTATGAAGTATGGGCGGGCCTTGGATATTATTCTCGCGCTCGAAACCTTCACAAAGCCTCACAGATTCTTAACCAAATTGGATTTCAAAAAAATTATCTCGAACTTATTAAGTTACCCGGCTTTGGCCCTTACACCGCACGTGCAGTGGCCAGCATCGCCTTCGATGAAAGCGTTGGGGTGATCGATGGCAACACGATTCGTGTGGTGTCGCGTTTAGAGGATCAACCCTTTGAGTGGTGGAAACAAAATGTGCGAAAGCACTTACAACTTATTGTTGATTCTTATGTTGCCGATACCCCTTCGCACTTAATGAACCAGGCGTTGATGGAACTCGGCGCAACAATTTGTACGCCAAAATCTCCAGCCTGTTTTTTGTGTCCAATGCGAGAAGTTTGTGGAGCTTTTAAAAATAATACGGTTTCTGAGCGGCCTTTAAAAAAACCTCGGCGCGAAAGAGAAATATGGGCATGGCAGCCAAGCCTCGAATTTTTTGATGAGCACATTGGATTTATAACCAATGATTACGCCCCATTTTTGAAAGGACAACTGCTCCTACCAGGTAAGGTAATGAGGCTAGACAAAAGACCGGAACGTTTTGATTTTCGCCATTCTATCACCCACCATGACATCTACGTGACGGTCACAAAAAAAATCTCTAAACTAAAAAAGACCTCTAGGACGGAGATAAGATGGATAAAAACGGAGAACGTAAAACAGATTGTCCCACTCGCACTCGTGCAAAAAACTATTCGTTTTTCGCAAAAATAATCATCATACCATTTTTGTTTTTAAACACAAATTGTAGGACTTCACCAAAGCCGGTTGTTGCGGATCTCACAGCAAAAATATTGGAGCCTCAAAGTGAGAACTATGATGCCCATTTTTCGGCAGATGGCACGCGCATCTTATTCGTAAGCAGCGGCAGGCCAAGTCATATGCAACCCCAAATTTACGAAAGAAATTTGAGCACAGGCCGTGAACGCCGAGTTACTTTTCAAGATGGCGACACCTCTTCACCCCGTTATGCCACTAAAGGCCGCGCATTTTTTTACGCCAGCACTACGGACGAAGTAAAAGAAAACCCAGTTTTTTTACAGCGCTCTATACAATCAGAACCGGTGCGCTCTGAGACCGAGCTGATGCTGCCTACCGACATTTACTCCTCAGAATTAAATGGCGATCGTATTCAACGTTTGACCGATGTGCGCGGGTTCGATGGCGACCTTGCGATTCATCCCAAGACCGATCAAATTTATTTTGCCTCAAACAGGCTTGGACGTTTGCAAATCTTTACGATGCCCTCTGGTGGCGGCACTCCGCGATTGGTGTCGGTGGATAAAACCCGATCCGAATCCCAACCTGCAATTTCACCAGATGGAAAACTCATGGCATGGGTGCAGTACGGAGACGATATGAAATCCTCGCAAATTGTGGTGGGAAATATGAAAGGTGAAGTTTTAAACACCCTGACCTCGGGCGATTTTTTAAATGTGTCGCCCTCATGGGCGCCAAACAGCGATGATATTTTATTTTCTGCCAATCGCACCGGTCCAAATGTCTTTGAGATTTTTATGATTAAAAAAGATGGTTCGTGTTTAAGGCGAATCACCACCGATCAGGTTCGTAATAGCAGGCCAAGCTTGAGTCCCGATGGAACAAAAATCCTATTTACAAGCAACCGCAATGGATTAAATCAGATCTATTTACAGCCATTTCAAGCGCCTGTTTGTGGACCTGAGAAAAGCTGATGCTCGCATTCCTTATGGTCATTTTAATGTTTGCAGAGGCCGCACCGATTGCGGCCGTTTTGGTTGACCAAAAATCATTTAAGTCCTCGCTCGGGTTTTCTCTCAGTAATGAAAACACCGATTGGAAAGCGCTGCCTACACCGACGCCACCAATTTCCTTTTTGTATCGAGGTCCACAAATACATAATGGTGTCCAGCCGGCGCTCACCGTAAGAGCTGACGTTTTGCCCTCAGTCCAATCACCAAAAACTTACGCCCACCAATGGATGAAGGATTACTACCGTCTAGGATTTGATGTGCTCAATTCAAAACCTGTTAGCGTCAGTGGAAATGATGGATTTTTGATCGATGCCATTCATCGGCAAAGTGCGCGAAGACTCAGGCAAATTATTTTTTTAAAAAATAAAGTGGCTGTGGTTTTAACATGTCGAGATCATGTTGACGGGTTTGAACAAAGTCTTAAAACCTGCAACACCATTGCTCGCAGCTTTCACTGGACGAATTAAGAACCAAGAAGTCGTTTAAAAAATCCCGAAACTTTTTGGACAATTCCTTGAGGCTGTTTTTTTGTGACATTCAATGGCCGACGCTCAAGCGGTTTTCTGTTTACTCGAGGTGCGTTTTGTTGGCGTTGAGGCGGAGCCGCGTGTTTGGGATCGCGTCGTTGTTGAGGTCCGCGTTGGGGTTGTTGCTCTTGAGCGGGGCGTGCATTTTGACGATGCCGTCCCATTTGTCGATCGCGGTGATGTCCCGAACCGGCTTGCGGTTTTTCCTGTGAATCTGCTGATTGGGGTCGAGCAGGGCGTGGTGGTCGACGATCTTGTTGCCGTGCAGGAGGGCGTCCTCGGTCTGGACCGCTTCGTTGTTGTGGCTTTTTGCTTCGTGGACCTTGGGATTGTGAATCCACTTCGTATTCATTTGGAAATGCTTGAAAGTCTTTGAGTAAGTCCGACGACTCAAGCCAACCCGTTTCGACTTTATGTCCAAGGTAAGTTTCAACCCGCGATAAGGCATCCACATCGCGATCGCTCACCAAACTAAATGCTCGCCCGGTTTGACCCGCGCGGCCAGTACGACCAATACGGTGAACATAATTTTCGGGATCGTCGGGTAAATCATAATTGATGACCATATCGACACCCAAAATATCTAAACCTCGAGCGGCGAGATCAGTGGCAATCAAAATATTGCTTTCGTTTTCGGCCTTAAACTGCGCAATCACTCGGGCTCTTTGGGCCTGAGTGAGCAAACTTGAAATTCCCATTGCAGGCAAATTATTGCGATTTAAAAAGACCGCGATGCGCTCGACATTTCTTTTAAAATTTGAAAACACAATAATTTGTCTGGGTTTGTGTTTTTTGATGAGCGACAAAAGATGCATTGGTTTTTCGGATTGGCCCACATGAAAAAGTTCATCTTTCACATTTTCGGCTTTAGCCTGATCTTTACTAATATTGATTTCGACGGGGTCAGCGCCAAACTCGTAAGCCGTATTTAAAACATCAAAATTCATGGTCGCACTAAAAACTAAAAACTGACGCTCTCGAGGAATACGCTTTAAAATAAACTTCATGTCATCTTTAAAGCCCATATCGAACATGCGATCGGCTTCATCAAAAACCACACCGCGAACTTGTCGAAGATCAACCAAATGTTCTTTGAATAAATCAATCAATCGCCCAGGTGTCGCAATCACAAATTCAACACCATCAGCAAATGCTTTTTTTTGTACTTCGTAAGAAGTCCCGCCATAAACAGAAACCGCAGACAGTGATGTGCCGTCTAGAAGTTGTTGCGCATTGGTGAACACTTGCTCGGCAAGCTCACGTGTCGGAACCAAAATCAAAATAAATTGACGCTTTTTCCAATCCGTAAACTGACGCTCTAAACTTTTCGCACCTTCGTGTTCAGGTGCATTGGGCTCACCGGCTGGGGTGGGTTCCATTCCGCGGAGCACACGATCAATCAATGGCAATAGAAAGGCCGCGGTTTTTCCGGTGCCCGTTTGAGCGAGCCCCGCCACGTCACGTCCCATTAACAGCGCGGGAATAGCTTGCGACTGTATAGGAGTGCATTCTGAGAAATTCATTTTTGCCAGAGTAGATAAAAGATGGGGATGCAGTTCTAATTCAGAAAATTTCACTTCAAACCTGGGTGATCGAGTTGACACAAATAGTCACGTAGTGGAAACATTAAACTATCCTCTCTTTAAGATCAACGGTTAGAAATTCTAGAGTCACCTTTTTAAAAAGATCGGGCTGATCAAAGTGGACCCAGTGACCCGAATCGGGGATTTCGACGCCTCTTGAACGTGGGTTACTGTTAAGCATTCTGTCAAAATCAGCCCTTGGTAAATCTGGCGAATTTTCGCCACGAATCACGAGTGACGGTATTTTGAGGGATTCCCATTCTTGCCAACGATCGTGTCGATTTCCCTCGGCAATGGTTTCAAGAATTCCCTCGAGTGAAAATCGCCAATGAGCCCCGGTTTCAGATTCAACAATATTCATGTAAAAAAAGTTGGCCATCGCGAGAGCCTGTTTGGCTGTTGAAAAGTTTTTTTGAAACTCGCCAAATAAATAATTTTTGGCGGCCTCGCGATTGGCAAAGGGCACAGGCACACTGCGAATCCATTTTTCGATTGTGCCACTACTAGAGGCATTGATTCCGGGGGTGATGTCCTCGATGACTAAGCGCCGAACTTGTTTGGGATAGAGTGATGAAAAAACTAACGCGACTCGTGCACCCATTGAATGACCGATAATATCGATTTCGGTCCATTTTAATTCATCCAAGATCAATTTTAAATCGCGGGCGTAATTTTCGTAAGTATAAGGAGAATAAAGGTGGGCGGAGTATCCGTGGCCGCGCTGATCATAGGTTAAGACCTCAAATTGGGGCTCAAAAGCACCCTTAATGCGACTCCAGTTCATGAGCGATCCCATGATTCCATGAAGAAGCACCAGTTTCTTTCCTTGCGCCTGCCCCGAAATTTGGTAGTTAAATTGGTTTGAAACAATCACCGGGTGTATCAACCTCATGACTCAACAGCTTGAGCTGCCAGCAAAACTTTTAGATTCACATGCAGTTGGCATTGTTAAGGCTCTTCAAAAGGCAGGTCACACGACCTTCCTCGTAGGCGGATGTGTACGAGATTTACTTGTAGGCCTCAAGCCAAAAGATTTCGACATCGGCACCTCGGCCCAGCCCGAACAAGTACGAAAAATCATTTATCGCTCCTATGTTATCGGCAAACGATTTCGGTTGGTGCTGATCAGAAGAGACGATCAGCAGTATGAGGTGGCCACCTTTCGCCGTGAAGTCTCGGCCGAAGACGTGCGGATTTCTGCGGCCGAAAACTCCGAAATTCCAAAGGGCGATAATTTTTTTGGAACTCCACAAGAGGATGCCTGCCGCAGAGATTTCACTATTAATGCTTTGTTTTATGATCCGGTTAAAAAAATTTTGATCGACTACTGTTCTGGAATGGCCGATCTCGATGCCCGATTGATCAGGATCATTGGTGACCCTGTGACCCGCTTAAAGGAAGATCCCATTCGAATTTTGCGTGGAGTGCGACTAGCGCATAAACTCGGATTTTCGATCGAGTCTCAGTTGCGCTCGGCAATGATCGAGACCGCATCGACTTTACAAACCACAGTGCTCCCAAGGCGGCGGGAGGAGATCTTAAAAATCTTACGGCTCGATGATCCGGCGCTTACTTTTTTAGAGTTGTATGATTTAGGAATTCTCGAATCCATTTTGCCCGGGCTTTCGCCAATATTTGCCGATCCAGAAAAGCAAAAAATCTTTTTGCATTATATGGGGCAATTTCATGAACGCTCGCTCGATCTTGCAAGTCCCTTAGAACTTTTTGGAACACTGCTGCTTGCGGTCTTGCGCTCGAGATTTGACGGCAATGACCGCACCCATTTGAATGATAAAGAAATGATCAAATTGATGCGTGATGAACTTGGAATGTTCAAATACGAACAAGCCCTGTTTGGTAAATCTCTCCAGCTGCAGTCGATTATGAAAAAAAAGCGTGACTTCGAAAAACGTGGGCCACGCCGACGTCAGGCGGTTGTTGGAACTGAGGCTTTTAAACTGGCATTGCAATTGGCCGAACGCGATTATTGGCTCACAGCCGAAGAGTTGCATTTTTGGCGGAACGAAGCCCTCATTGCTCCCGAGGTCGAAGAGGAAGACCAACGGCCAAGACGGCGTCGTCGAAGACGATTTACAAAATCCTCAACACCTGTACAAAACGATCAAGAATAGGTATAGATAGCTTTTTTGGAGGTACTTGTGGGCGGCATGTCGATTTGGCATTTAATGATTATCGCGTTTATTTTACTTATGATTTTTGGGCCTAACCGCGTGGGCGAAATGGGCGGCTCGTTGGGTAAAGCGATTCGTAATTTCAAAAAAGGAATTGAGGGAGTCGATGAGATCGACGTGACTCATACCAATCGTAAAGATCAGCTCCCCAATGCGGCTCCGCCACCTCCGGCACAGCCCACACATGATTCAACAACTAATAAACAAGTTTAGAAGAATGAGTTTGCGGCGTTAACAATCGCCTGGGCATCCATTTCGTGAAGCCTATAAAGTTCTGAAGCTTTATAGGCACTCCGACCAAATTGATCTCGAACTCCCAGTAATTTAAAATTCGAAATTTGAACTCCCGCTTGCAAAAGTTCGGGCACCAAAAAAGCTGCGGCACCCCCGCGTGATTGATGATCCTCAATTGTGATCAGTCGTCCTTGGCTTTTTTCGAGAGCATTTTTTAATGTTTTAATATCTGGGCGGTTTAAGGCCGAAAGATTAATTACGGTTGCACCAATTCCTTGTGACTCAAGTTCTTGTGCCGCTTTGATCGCCTCAGAAGCCAGCGATCCCGCCACAGCCAATGTGATTTTTTTGGGCTGCTGAGAATCAAATAAAATTTGGGCTCGCCCAAGCTCATAAACAGTTTGTGTATATTGGGGCGGAAAATCCTCTCGACCTAAGAAGAACACAAAAGAGGGAGGGGTCTTTCCCGCAGCTCGGTCACGATGAAATCGATCAATCGCTTGACCCACCAAAGCTTCGGCCTCTTGACTACATGTTAGGGCAAATACCTCGGTGTGAGGAATACTTCCAACTTGAGAGAGATAAGACAGCGCTTGATGAGAGGCTCCGTCGGCCGCATCTTGAAATCCAGTATGCGAAAAAATCGCAATAATTGGCGCTTGCGATAGGGCAGCCATTGTTAACGGAAGAGCTCCCTTGGTCACACCAAATTGGGCAAAGGTGTCGACCACTGGAATAAATCCTTGTTTTGAAAATCCAGCCGCAATGCTGACCATATTCGATTCGGCCACACCAACATCAATGACCGCTTCAGAATATTTTTTTTGAAATTCTAAAACACCAGTCGAGCCGGGCAAATCTGCGGTGATCGAAACTACAGGAAAACCTTTTTTCTTACGCTCGATCATTGCTTTGGCAACGCCCACCTGAATTTTTTCTTTGTGAGGAGCATCGGTTGGTTTTGGCAATTGAGCCCGACGCTCGCCTTCGGCTTCAAGTTCTTTAAGCCATGGAATGAAAATATCGGGAATGTCGTGAGTGCCATAAATTTCTTGAACAAAGGCGCGGCACTCTTTGGTGTCTTTTAGCGGAAAACCATGTCCGCCCGATGCAGCTTCTTGACAGGCTTTGATGCCGTAACCCTTAATGGTTTTTGCGTGAATGGCCACCGGTTTTGAAGGATTTTTTCGTGCAAGCTCAAGTGCGGTTTGAAAAGTCTCGGCGCAACTTTGTAGGCTGTGTCCGTTTGCGAGCGACAACACTTCCCAGCCCATCACTTTAAGTGCTTCAAAGGTTGGCTCCATCGAAAATGAATCTTTATCGATGCGGCCGGTAAGCTTGGTGTTGTTGTCTGAAATAATCATCACAAATGGATTAACTTTTTCGCGTGCGGCTAAGCCCGGAAGTGATGCCAAAGCTTCGCGCGCTTCGCCTTCCATCAAACCACCATCAGAAACGGTAATCACGGTCACTCGATCACTGCGGCCCATGCGGTCAGCAAGTGCCAAACCCTCGGCCTGGGGAAGGGTTGATCCCAAAGGACCATTACTTAAGTAAACGCCCTGAGGAAACAAATGACTTTCACCATGACCGGTCAAACGACTTTGTACCGAGCGAAATGATTTAAGCTCTTTGATTGTCACACCCGCATGACCATAAAGGGCTTTAAGCGCATAAATCCCATTTTCACAGTGGCCGGCATCGTTCACCATATGAAACAGCTCGTGCCAGGGCCGCGCTTTTAATTCGGACTCATGAAAAACAATTCCCCATGCGGATGCCGAAAGCTCGGCAAAACCGGAAGGACCACCAAAATGTGAAGCCGCACCACCAAGCACCGCTTGCATATCCATCAATGCAATCAATGCGCGAATCGCACGTGGATCAGCCACTTCGAGATTTTTGCCAGATTTGAGAACAACAGTCTGGCTCAGCTGCGGCTTATGGGGAGGGTTGCCTGCAAGTTGTGACATATAAAAGGCATCTATCCTTCATTTAGATTTTGCGTCAACCACCTAACATTCTATATGCTTCGCTGCATGAGAGTTGATTTACATCGCCATCTTGAATTGTCGTTGCGCCAAAGTACAATCCGCGAACTTGCCCCTTCTTTTGGGATCCAAATCTCAAATGACAAAGAGTTTGCCGAACGGTTTTTAATTACCGAACCGATGAAGGATTTAGGCGCGGTCTTAAATAAATTTCTTGATACCCAAAAACTTTTAGCGTCTGAGGAAATTTTAGAACGCATCGCTTTTGAAGCTTGCGAGGATGCGTTTTTAAAAGAACAGATTCGGATTCTTGAGCTCAGATATTCTCTGACATTTATCAAACAGGGTCATGATCTCAGCTTCGAACAAATCCAAAAATCAATCGTGCGCGGAGTCCATCGAGCCGAAAATCTTTATCCCATTGCGGTTGGTTTGATCTGCATCATCCAGCGAATTTTGCCGGTGAAAGAAGCAGAATATGTCACCGACTTTGCAATTGAACATAAGGAAAGTTTTTTAGCACTCGATCTCGCCGACAACGAATTGGGATTTGATTCCAAACCCTTTTCTAAATTTTTTGTTAAAGCAAAAAAAGCGGGAATGAAAATCACAGTTCATAGCGGCGAAGCAAACGTTGAAGGTGCCGCCCAATATGTGGTTGATGCCATTGAACACCTCGGTGCTGATCGCATTGGACACGGTGTTCAGGTTTACAAAAATCTTGAAGCAATGAGATTTGTGCGCGACCGAAAAATTCCATTGGAGCTCTGTATTACGAGCAATGTTTTGACCCAAGCGGTGCCAACATTTGCTGATCATCCATTCAAAAAATTGTCTGATTTTGGAATTATCACAACACTGAATACCGATGATCCCGGAATATTTAACACGGATCTCAATCGAGAAATTGAGGTTGCAAAAAAGTACCTCAATGTGACAGACGACGAGATAAGAAAAAGTTTTGATCGTGGTGCCGAAGTGAGCTTTATTTCCCTCGAGAAACGTCAAAAAGTTTGGCCAAAATCAATTCAATCGAACTCATAGCAATGATATTTAGTTGTGATTTTTTCCACGTCTGCGAATTGAAACTGTGGCCAAAAAGAACCAACTTCTTTTTTCAAGCATTACGCTTCCAGTCCAGAAAGTAATTGTAGATGTTGAAACTTTATTAAAATCGCAATAATTCAATATGTGAGGTACAAAAGTCTTAAAAGGTTTTCGAACAGTAAATAATAACAAGGAGTTTCTATGAAACAAATTTCTCTCGCGATCGCTGCACTCGGCTTTGTTGCTAGTGCGCACGCTGCCCCACTACGCACTCAGTATTTCTTCCAAGCTGATGCTGATAAAAACGTTGCACAAGCCGCTTTTGGTTATGGCAATTCAAGCTTCAAAGACCCTGTTGGTAACAAAACAGAAGAAGCTGGTTCTTTAAGACTGAACTTGAACTACGAACGTGGCGTGAATGATAAGATGGCCGTTGGAATTTTGGTTCCTTGGTTAATCAGTGGAAAAATAAAAGTTACAGGTCAACCTGATCGTGATCATAACGGTGTTGGAGATATTGTTATATATGCTAAAGGCACAGCCGCTCTAAATGACAATCAAAATTTTCAGTATGGTTTGGGACTCTCATACAGCCTCACAGATCCTACTACGAACTCAACTCGCGTTGATGCTCAAGACGGTCGTATCTCGTTCATTCCATATATTGGTTATGTTGCAAGCGTAAGCGGCAACCTCAATCTTGGAGCAAAATTGTCGTACAATGTTGCGGTCAACACTCCTAAAGTTAAAAATGACATGGGAACTTTTGATCATAAAGGCAAAGATGTAACTACTTTTTCAGTATTTGGTGAAGTGCCATTTATGACTGGTGTTGCAGGATTAGAAATCGCTTACCGTGCGGTGAACTCAACTAAAAACGAAACCGGAACACTGAATGGCGATGGGATCAACTGGCTTGACCTCAACATTTATGGAACAGTTTTGCTTGATGAATCATGGACTTTGATTCCAACAGTTGGTTATTCCAATGCTCAAAATGGAAGTGCTGCAGTTGATAGCGGAACAGACCTGCATGTTGCAGTTGCTGCTCGTTACACTTTCTAAATCTTAAATTAAAATTTAAGTTTGATAAAACGGAAGGGAAACCTTCCGTTTTTTTTTATTCTATCACTCGTCCGTTTTTTATTTTTACAACGTGGTCGGCGAGTTGCTTTACGTCTTCCGGATCGTGAGTGACGAAATAAGTCGGAATGTTTTGCTGTTGCACCACTTGTTTGACCAATAAGCGTGCGCTCACACGCAACTCAGTATCTAGCGATGAAAAGGGCTCATCCATCAGCAGCACTCGAGGCTGACCAATTAAGGCGCGGGCAATCGCCACTCGTTGACGTTCACCACCTGATAAAGCTGAACTGCTTTTGTTGAGTAAAGATTGCGACAATTCCAAAGATTCTGACAATTTTTTAAGTGGCAATTGATAGGGAATTTTTCGTGCTTCGGCGGCGAACTGGATATTTTCGAGCGCTGTCATATTTGGAAATAGATCATAGCTTTGAAACACCACTCCTAGTCGACGTTGTGGGGGCGAAAGCTGATTGAGATCCATACCGTTCACTTCCCAAATCATGCCAGGGCAAGAATCCAAGCCCATCAACACTCGAAAAAGCGAAGACTTGCCAGAACCGGAAGGACCTAAAAAGGCGGTGATTCCTTGGTCAGCGAGTGCTAGAAAATCGATATTGAGAACGAAATCTCCGTAATCAACTTTTAAATTTTTTATGAATCCCATATCCAATTCCCAAAAATAAAAAATAACAACACATCGAAATGGCAATAAGGATCAGCATCAACAGTGTTGCTAGATCAAGCCGATAAAGTGACAAAAGGTTTTGTATCGCCACGGGAAGAGTCCATTCGCTGTCGCTCAAAATTGCGCTGATCGAAAAATCGCTACATCCAAAAAGGCTTGCAAGTCCTGCTGCCCGAAACAAAGAAGGCAAAAGTTGCGGAGCGGTGATTTTTTTAAAAATTTGAATGTTTGAAGCACCAAGTAGCCGAGCATTTGACCACTGGTTTCTAAGACCAACTCCATGACTAAATACAATCCATTTAAATACAAAAGGTGTCAGCAATAAAATTAGGCCTATTGCAGTTTTTAAAAAAACATCAAGCTCCAGATTAATCGCCAAAAGTGCAATAAGAGCCGCACTCGGGAAATGAAGGGTGAGAATAAATGTTTGAACTCTTTGGTAGGGTAAAAAAAGAGCTATCACGCAGCTCAAAAATAGAACTCCACCTCCGGTGACTAGACCGAGCTCAACAGAGCTTCTAACAAACCCAAAAAGTGGAAACTGGTTAAAGCCTCTCGGTGTAAGAGTAAAGGGAATCAATAAACCAATGATTAAGAATAAAATTGGAATTAAGGCCACAATTGAAAGAAAGGGAAAGCAAAAGAGTTTGAGGTTCACCGGAATTGTTTTTGCTGTTGAGTAATTCAGTCGGCTGAGAAAGTAGCTTAAAAAAAGAAGTGCAGTGATTTCGATTGCTGCAAAATTCCACGCGGTAGGGATTGAGATTCTTAATGTTGATGCAATCAACAATTCGAGAGTTTCAAATCCAAAAATTGTGGGAACTGTATAGCTGGTAAAGCTCACCAAAAAAATCAGAGCCCAAAGATAGGTAAGATCTTTTTTAAAGACCAAAAAGATTGTTTTTAAAAGTTGCTTGGAGGTTGCACCTTCAAGGAACGCCAGCTCAAGGCTTTGGCCAAGATGGGTGGAAATTAAATTTTTGATCGCTACTGCAACAAATCCTAAATTCATAAAACTATGCATCACAACCACCGCACCTAATCCCTGAAGTGGATAAAAATTGAGGCCTGCCGAAACCAGATATAAGGGAGGTAAAAATGCCGGCAGGATAAGAATGGGTTCGATCCATTTTGGATATTGCCGAAAGCTCATCAATCCTATAGTTGCAAGGCCGGCTAACAAAAGTGTCAGTGTCGCGCTGAATAGGGATTGCGCAAAAGTATTGACGATCACGCCAAGCGTGCTCGTCATTTTAAGGCTTGAACTAATTCTTCGGCTAAAGCGGTGCTGTTGCTGATGTCTTTTTGCATTTCACTCCAGGGGAGGAGTCGAAGCTGTGGCAGATTTTGAAATTCGCTTCCAGCTATCACCGAGTTGATAACAGGAAACATATAATTCTTGGTCATCAAGGTGTGCTGACCTTCTGGGCTTGTGAGCAGATGAATAAAGTCTTGGGCCAAATCACAGTTGCGGCAATTTTCTGGAATTGATGCAAACTCGGCTTGATAGGCATGGGCATTTTCAAAAACTGCTGTTTGATAAGATCGGTTTTTTTCCTCATTCCAATGATAAACAACCGATGTTTGATAAGTGTAGACCAATTTGGCTTGGCCTCTTTTAAAAGTGCTATATGACAAAGCCCATGTGGGAGCGAGAGTGGCCACCGAATTTTTAAGCTGTTTTAAAAATTGTGAGTATTCGCTGTCGAGCGAGTGGTGAAGCCACAACGCAAGCTGAAGACCTGGAGTGCTAAGGCGTGGATCTTGAAGAGCCAAAGTATTTTTAAAACGTTCATCCAAAAGATCTTGAATTGAATGGGGTGGTTCGATCTCGCCCGCGCGATAAACAAAAGTCATGGGGGACCAGTCAAAAGGCACAAAGTCTTCGTCTTCTAATTCTTTTAGTTCTGGTAAAAGTTGTGGCCGCTCGGTCAAAGGCTTCCACTTCATAATTTTTTTGGCTTCGTTTATTGTTAGTGGATCAAGGCCCAAAACCAGATCGGTTGGATTATTTTTGGCCGCCAATTTCTTTAACATCAACACCGAATCGCCGGCGTTGTTGACTTCAACTTCGCAATTACATTTTGCTTTAAACCGAGCGATCAGTTCATTGGCCGGCCCAAACTGACTCGCAAAAGTGGAGTAGGTCATAATGCTTAATTTTTTTTGGACCGAACCGTTATTTCTGAGGGTAACCCCTTTTTCATAACCTTGAAACATCATCGATCCAAGAAGACCTGCAACGATGGCAGTGCCTGCTAAAAATATCCAAATTCTCATAGAGTTTACCAGAGCAATCCGCGTTTACGCTTGTAAAAGAAATAGTCAAGTCCAAGGCATCTTCCTGCTCCTGCCCATAAGATGACAAGTAAAATTACAAACACCAATCGTTGAGTTTCAAGGGCATGAGGTGAGGCGCTATAAAGAAGATTCAGTGTCAGGAACAGTGCGAGCAGGGCAGCAGGGCGAACCAAAAATCCAATCAAAAAACTAAGGCCTACCAAAAATTCGATATAGGTCATGGTGTAAGCAAAGATCTGCCAATTGGGCACAACGTAAATTTCAAGCAGGGATTTATACCATTCAGGAGCCGTACTCTTGGTGAGATTTTCCATGATCGAGGACGCTAGCCGCGGGTAAATTAAATAATCACCATGAAACCGCTCAAAGGCGCGACTCAAAAAATAATAGCCAAGATAAATCCGCATAAAGCTGATCGGAACAAAATGGCCAACATATTTAATACTTTCAAAAAATGCGACAAGCATAGCTGATAGTGTCTCCTTCGGCTTATTACATCAACCAGTTATACATCGCAAAAGCAGTCGACCCAAGGATGGCGCATCCCATGAGTTGAAGTCGTTTGGACATGCGGCCACGGCCATGAGCAATTTGAAAATTCACATAGTCCTGACGCGAGGTTCGTGGAGCTATCAAAATTGACCGGGCCAATTGTCGATCGGCTTCATAGGCCAAGGCTGGAATCAGAGATTGAAGTTCTTGATCCAAATACTCCTGTGGCATGAATCTAAGGATCTCCCATTTACGTGCAAGACGCAATTGGCGCAAATAAGGCAAAAACAAATTAGGCAGAGTGGATTTTTTCAAGAAATCGAAAAGTCTTTGCTCCTGCATATTCGCAAGCAGAACCATTCCCAAAACACTGCCCTCAAACGTCCGTGGTAGCTTGATCCGATTGGGTTGAACCAAGAGAATTTGGCTCCCGTATTCGGTACTTAACAAAGTCATATAGTTTTGAGCTGCCTGACGATGGGGTTCATTTACCATTCTTCGAGGCAAATAGATTTGGTCATAGTAATACTTGATTTGTTGAGCCTTGGTTTTTGACTGATCCGAAAAAACTTGGGCCGCTTTTTTTTGATCGTGATCATCGAGAATTACCGAATCATTCAGAGCGACAGCTCCGTGGGACCAGACAAACCACATGAGGATTATTGTCTTCATTTGGTCTAAACTAATCGATCAGGTTATTTAATCAAACCGTTTTTGGCACCACCCCTTTTTGGGGGCAGTACGGGTTGAGAAAGCACTCCGAACACAGCGGCTTTCTGGCTTTACAGATTTTTCGGCCATGGTCGATCAGCCAGTGTGAGAAATTGACCCAATCTTTTTGTGGCACAAATTTGATCAGATCCTTTTCGATCTGTATGGGATTGTCCGATCGAGTAAGACCGAGCCTGTAACTCAATCGCCCCACGTGGGTATCGACCGCAATGCCGGTCATCAGGCCGTACGCATTTCCAAGAACAACATTGGCGGTTTTTCTACCCACGCCGCGGAGTTGACAGCACGCCACCATATCCCTAGGAACTTTCCCACCAAATTTTTCGACAAGTTCTTTGCTCGTGTGAATTAGACTTTTGGCTTTTGCCCGAAAAAAGCCGGTGGACCGAATGACCTCTTCAAGTTCAGCGGGTTCGGCCAACGCCATCGCAAAAGCATCGGGATATTTTTTAAACAACGATTTGGTCACGATATTGACACGCTCATCGGTACATTGAGCAGATAAGATGGTCGCGAATAGCAGTTCCTCTGGCGTGTTGAAATCTAAAGCGCTCTTAGAGTACGGATAATTTTTTGGCAGAAATTCTAAAATTGCCTGAATGCGTTCGTTTTTTTTCATCAGCCTGTCGTTGGTCGGGATTTACAAAGAAACTTATTAAAATTCTCAATGCCCTTCTACAATAAATTATGGATGGACCTCGCGCTCCTCAAGAAACCGAATGGCCCCGAGTTGTTGACTTTCTTAATTCATCTTTAAGAAAGGGACTTTCGTGGTCGATTACCGATGAATATCCATTGGCCCTTCACCCATCAAATTTATTTAATGTCCGCATCATTACCGATGATCAAAAAATACTCTCGCATGCGGTGCTTAAATATATTTTGATTAAAACACCCATCGGTTTTTTTAAGGTGGCAGCCATTGGCAGTGTTGTCACCTCGGAAGCCCACCGTGGGCAAGGTTTATCTCAAGCCATTTTGGATGATTGTATAAAGGCCGCAACCACTGCGGGTTGTGACTTTGCGGTGTTATGGACAGATCTGTTTGAATTTTATCGAAAGCTTGGATTTGAACTTGCGGGTCGAGAGGTCAGTCTTGTTCTTGATAAAAGTTTAAATTTACCAAACAAGCCAGCTTTAAAAATTTTAGAATCTACTCAAGTTTCGGTCGATGCATTGATGCGTCTTTATGCCCAACACACAGTGGGCAGCATTCGCACAGCTGAGGATCTAAAAAAAAATCTGACAATACCTGGTTCGCGACTATTTACTGCCTGGGACGAAAATAATATTTTGCAGGCCTATGCTGTAGAGGGCAAAGGCGTGGATCTAAAAAATTACATTCACGAGTGGGGTGGTGGAGTCTCAAAACTTTTACCGCTGTTTGAACATATTCGGCAATTGCTCGGTGGTAAAATCACAATCCTTGCTCCGGCCCATGCTACAAATTTGCTCAACAAAATGAAGGAGCAAAATGTTTTTAGGCATGATGGTTATTTGGGAATGCTTAAAATTCTGCACCAGGATAATCTGATCGCAAAAGTAAAGCGCTATGCGCGCTCAAAGGGATTTGAAGATTTGGTTCTTGAGATTACTGATAAGGGATTAAAATTGGGCAGTAAAACATCAACCATGTTGCTACCAAATTGTCGCGACTGGACCAGGCTTTATTTTGGTCCCTTTGATACAAAAGATGTCGCTGGTCTTGATGCGGTCACATTAAATATTTTGGCTCAGATTTTTCCAATTCCTATGTGGATTTGGGGTTGGGATTCCGTTTGAAGTGGCTGGTGTTTTTAAGTGTATTTATTTGTGCATGCGGCAGTGGTCGAGCACCCAAGTTGAATACTCAGCAAAGATCTTTGCTTGGTCCGGCTGTAAGAGCCCAAGAAATTGAAGTGCCCATTGAGTATCATGTGGGAGATGTTGCAAAGTTTGAAATCACCAAACAGGTTGAAGGCCAACCTGAAGAAAGTATCGAAAAACGAACCATCGAAATTTTGAGTGTGAGTAAAGACCAACTTGTTGTGCATCTCTTGATAACCAAAGAACGGATGATCCGAGGACAGCTCGATGTCTTAAGCTTTGAGACCAAAAAAATTAGAATGAGCACAGAGCAAAGGACTTATCACAATTTAAATCGAACCGAAATTACTTCGGACATGGATGTGTGTCGAGGTTGCTCAGCTGTAGAGATGCACTACACCACGGCTAAATGGTTTGATCACGAAAGTTACGAAAAGAGTGATTGGCACGTGATAGTCGCCAATGAACTTCCTTCGTTCGCAAGACAGCTTTTGAGTTGTCAAACTCGTGAGATTGATTCGAAGCCCACGAGGCAATGCCAAAAGCTGATCAGCTTTCACGCGGCTTAAATAATTTTTTTTTGTGTTCAGGATTAAACCAGAGTTTTTTAAATAGGTTTTTTTCCTGGTCTATTGTGTTGAGCCGAGCGGTTGTTGGATGTTGTTCAAGCCAAGAGCAAGCGCGATCAGAAATAACATTCTCTGGTAAAATCTGATCCACAAGTCCGATATGTTGAGCTTCATAAGCATCAAAAGTTCGCGCCGAGGAAAGAAGCTCGATCGTTTTCACATTTGTTAATCGTTCAGTAAGCCTTTGCCCTCCACCCCAACCAGGCGAGAGTCCCACGCGCCGTTGCCAAAGACCAAAAAAGGCATGAGGCACACTGTAGATTTGATCAAAACAACTGATCAATTCGATGCCTCCACCAAAGCAGTCGCCGGTGATCACACAAACTTTTGGTTTATTTAAATTTTTAAGCTGTTTTAGTATTTTTGCGATTTCAGCATTGAGCAAAAGACCTTGGCTTTTTGTTTTTAAAGACGAATAGGCTTTAAGATCGCCACCGGCGCAAAATGTTTTTTGTCCAATTTCTCCGCTCAATAACAAACCTGAATAGTTTTTTTGATGGATTGATTTCAACAAAAAACGAGCATCTTCAATACCAAAACTTGAGCCTCGTTCTGGATTGGAGAATTTAAAATGCAAAACACTCACAGTTTTTCCATCAATTGGCGATAGATGTCTGAGCTTTTAACAAACTTCATTCCCACACCTGGGCCACCGGAATACATTCCTTTTCGGGTGACCCAGATGACTCGAGCATTGAGCGAGTAGGTTCGACCATTTTTCATATCCAGCTGAAGGCGAACAAGATCGCCAATTCCCATTCCGGCAGGTTTTTCTTTAAATTCAAAATATGCTCCGCCCTTTGAGAGGTTAAACATTTTTGATGTAAAGGTTGTGCCTAGAGACAGGTCTTCAATCTCGGCCTCTTGCACAGTATCGAATCTTCTAAATTGCTGCTGATGGAGTGAGCGTTGAACCACAATTTTTCGTGTTATCCCGCAAAGTCCGTTTTCGGTAAATGGTTTTTCGAGCAGATGCATTTTGTGCTTTTCGATCTGTTCGCGAAAAGGCTCAAGCTGTTCGGGTTGGCTTAAGATCAACATCGGTACCGAAAATCCGACACCACGGAGTTCTCTTAAAAATTGAATGTCATCTAGGGAAAATTGATCGACGTCATAAATAAGGGCATGAATGGATCTTGAACTTAACAGATCTTCGGTGTCTCGAGCAGTAAACGAAATCAGAACCTCGTAGGGCAGTGATTTTTCCAGTTGTGTTTTGATTTGAGACGAAAACTCTACCGATTTGGAATGAAGAACAACTTTTAACATAACCTTCCCCCGATAAGACTTATCGGAGGAAAGTCCTGAAATATTGATGCTATTTTTTGGCGTAAGTGAGGCCGGATTTTCCAACCCATTTGCCACGTGGGCGATAAATACGATTGTTTTGCCATTGCTCAAAAATATGGGCAAGCCAACCGCTCACTCTTGAGACAGCAAAAATAGGAGTAAAAAGATCGATTGGAATTCCCATGCTGTAATAAACGGTGGCCGAATAAAAATCGACATTTGGAAGCAGGCCTTTTTCACTTTGAACCACGTCGTCGATCATTTTTGACATTTGATACCAATGGGCCATTCCGGTTTTGGCTGTCAGCTGCTCGCTCATTTGGCTTAAGATCTTGGCTCGAGGATCACCGTTTTTGTAAACACGATGTCCAAAGCCCATCACTTTTTTCTTGTTATCAAGAGCGTCTTTAATAAATTTTTTGCAGTTTTCGATATTGCCAATATCAAGCAGCATCAACATCACTTGCTCGTTTGCACCACCATGAAGTGGGCCTTTAAGAGCACTGATTGCCGACACGACCGAGGAGTAAACATCGCTCAATGAAGATGCGGTCACTCGTGCGGCAAAGGCTGAACAATTCAATTCATGATCGGCATGAAGAATCAAAGCGGTGTCCATCACCTTTACAAAGTCTGAATCAGGCTCTTTACCAAACAGGGTCCATAAAAAATTATAAGCGATGCTCTGTCCAGATTTTGGCGAGATAAGGGGTTGGCCTTTGCGTGTGCGCTCAAAGACGCTGACTAAAGTCCCCATCTGCGCGGTCAATCGAATAGCCACACGTTTTTTAGCATCGGCATCATCAGACTGTGCTTCTGAATCAAAATGCGCGAGTGCCGAAACCGCAGTCCGCATCCAAGCCATGGGATGAACATCTTTTGTAGGGAGTGCTTGCAAAACTTTAACAGCAGCAGCTGGCAAAGTGATCGACTCACTCAAGGTTGTTTTAAATGTTTGAAGTTCTGTGCTCGAAGGTAGGCGGTCGTTCCACAACAAATAAATCACTTCTTCAAATGTTGCATGAGCAGCTAAGTCTTCGATGGTGTAACCGCGATAACACAATGTTGTGTCCATGATTGATGAGATGCCTGTCGAACATGCGACGACCCCTTCTAATCCTTTATCAATTGCGCCAAAATATTCTGGAATTGCTTCTGCCATGGGTGTTCCTTTTTGATGGTGATTTCAAAATCATAACACCGGCTCAATCGCTGCGCAATCCATCCAGACTGAACTCGAATCGAGTTTATTTTTTTGCGAGTTTTATCACTCGATCTTTGACTTCAAGTACGACCAACGTCAGGTCACGCTTGAGCTCTTGGTTGCCACCATACTTTTGTGCTGTGAAGACAATATGGTTTCTGAGTTGATGTACGCCATCACGTGGCCCACGCAGCACTGTTTTTACCAAACGTTCGATACCAAATGATTCACCTTTTGCATTGGTAATGTCGGTTAATCCCGTTGTACAAAAAATCAAACGGTCGCGAGGATTAAGTGAGACAATTTGCGATTGAAGCTTTGCTTGAAAGTTTGCGGTGAACTTAGGGGTTTGACCTTCGAGAGTTCGCACAACTCCTGTTTGGGCGTCTTGATGAAGTGCAATCACATCACCTGTCCGACAAATTGCCATGTCATATCGCCGACGATCCATAACCGCATAAAGAACACTTGCTGCCGCATCACCCTCAATATTTGGGACAAGTTCTTGAGCAAATTTTGAAAGGACCACATGAGGCTCTGCACCTTTTCGTGCTTCCATTTGGCCAGTTAATTTTAGTAACACCGACAAAAATAAAGCCGACATCGCGTGACCAGAACTGCTCGCCACAACAATTCCGAATCGCAATCGATCATCGTGTTCGAAAATATCAAAGTAATCCCCGCCGGAGATCATTGATGGAATAAATTGAGTGCTAAATTCAAACCCAGGAATATTTGAAAACTCTGTGGGTAATAAAAGTTTCTGAATAAGGTGCGCGGATTTAAGCTCTTGCGAAATTTGATCGATCAAACGTTCAAGTTTAGCATTCGCTTTGGTGAGTTCGGTTCGGTATTGAGCCAAGTCACTTTCGCGTTCGGACAATTCGATTTCTAATTCTTCAATGCGGGCGCGCATGCGGATGGGATCGTCTTCCATAGCGGCGATGATAGCTGCTGCGCATTGCAATAGATAGTTGAAATAATTACACGTATAGTCTAACTCTTTGATTATGCATCTAGAAAGCCGAATGACCTGGGAAAAACTGGCCATCGAGCTTGAGCTCATGACGAAAGAAGATCCGATCAGTTTGGTTCCTGTTTTGATCGGTCTGAATTCGTTATTGGAAACTCAAGATTGCCAGGACTGGTGTGTTCGCCAAGTCAATTTTATGAGTTTCGAATTGCAATCGCGAGCGGTCACCTTAAGCGAATTCGAGCGATTTGAATTGCTCAACCAATATCTGTTTCGCGAAAAAGCTTTTCAAATTGTGGACGGTTTTACCCACCAAGATGATTTACTGGTTAAAAGTGTTTTGGATAATAAAAAAGGTTCGGCGGTCATCATCGCTCTCCTTTACTTGCATTTCGCAACCGAACTCGATTTGCCAGTTCATCTGCTGCAAATCAACCAGCACTTTATGTTAAAGTGGGTTCGCGGAGGTCGAGCAAGTTTTGTTGATCTTGGCAATCAAGGCGCTTTACTGGGCGAAAGCGAAATGCTTGGATTACTCAATCGCTCGCATGCCGCAGATCCTCGTTTAGAACTTTTAGAATCGTGGAAATCCCATGAAGTGGTTCGGAGTTATGTGCAAGAGTTGATAAAGATGTTTGAAAAGGAGAGGTTTATTAAAGGAATCCACACCTGTCTCAATGTGCTGATACAGCTTGAACCTACCAATTTGCATTTTTTGAGTCGGCGAGCATTGCTCAGACAAAAAATGGGAATGATTAAAGAAGCGATGTCAGACCTTAAACGGTTTTTTTCATTTGTAGAGCAATCACGAGCGCCGCATGAAATTCAGGTGGCTTTTTTTGAGTTGCAAGCTTTGCTCGACGAAACACCTTCACTGAGCGACACTGTTCATTAATGAAACTCCTATTTGTTTTTTTATTTGTTGCACAGGTTTGTCAGGCGGTTCCCCGCGAGACCGCAAAAAACTCTCTAGACCAACGCTTTCAACCCATTATTATGGGCGCACTTGGCGGCACGGTTGTGGGCTTAAGCACTTTGCCTTTTTATGGTAGGCCCCAAGAGCGTTTAGGCAATGTGTTTTATGGTCTCGCCCTCGGCTTATTTATCGGCACAGGGTATTCCATCGTTCACGCTGCCCAACGCGATTTTAATAAATATGGAGAGCAAGAAGTTCCAGAGCGTGATGCCTATGACAAAGGCCTCCAGATATTTTCATACAATTTTAGTTTTTAATAAAAACATCGTAGCGTACCAGAGATCCGTAAACGGTATGTCGAGGCGGCCATGAAAGCTCCGGGCTTGATCTTGGTCTTTTGACCACCACCTTTTTGATTTCACTTTTGAGAGCAAGCTCGATCAATTCGTCACCAGTGTTTTTGGGAACCAGGCGTTGCAGCAACTGAATTTCTTTTGAAGACAAAGCGGTTTTTTTTAAATCTGGAAACATAGGATCAAGATAAACCGCATCGAATGTGGGATCGAAGTAGTCTCTGGCATTGCCACACAAAACCTGTACCGAACCTTTAAGACTAAGCAGTTGAGAATTAAAAAATCTGCGAAAGCCGTCATGGGTTAATTCAAAAATAATTTCTGATTTTTCAATCCCAGTTACCTCTGCACCAAGGCCAGCTAAATAAAAACAGTCTTTTCCCCAGCCCAAAGTTGCGTCTAAGATTTTGTTACTTTTTTGAAAGGCCCGGGCCAATGGATCTTGCTTGGAAAATCCGCGTTTAAAGCGATACAAATTTTTTGAACTTAAAAAATCCACATTAAATGAGTTATCACCCTCATACAATTCCAACCGATCATCAACAAATCGCAGTTTCAATCAAGTATCCAAATAAAGTGTGAGAACAAAAGCAGGTAAGCCCAGAGTAAGCCAAAATAAAAAATGGCGGGCAAGCCCAATACGGTTTGAAGACAGAGGCGAGCGCATGCGCCAAATCCGCTGACCAACCAAAAATGAAAATCCAATCAAGACAGTCACAGGAGCAAGCCAAAGAATCGGTTTTTGAAACCAATACGCAAACGAAATCCAAACCAAACAAAATGAGATAAGCTGAAATATCAAAAATGATTTTGCCTGATCAAAACCCAGTCGCGACAAAAAGGTGCCCGAGCGAACAAGGCCATCGGCAAATAAATTTTCAAAACTTTTAAATTGAAAAACCACCACCGCAAGCCATCCCCACAAAATTCCGAGATGAAAAACCTCGGGAGGTGCAGTGCCCGCAATGGCTAATGAAAAGGTTGAGGTCAACAAAGGGCCAAAACAGATAAAAATCAAAAAATCGCCTACGCCGTGATACTTCAATCCAAAATAGCGGTGGCAAAACCCGAGTATAGAAAGCGGAGCAAGGGGCGCCAACACCCAAACATAAAATGTTGAGGCCATAACAAGCGGGATACCCACCAAAAATCCGGTTACAATCATCAAAGTCCCAAAGCTTTTTGCAAACTGAGCGGTAATAAAACCTTTTTCGATAATCTGACTGCCACGACGTGCGGAGACCGCATCAATCCCGCGCAAATGATCTGAATAATCATTCAAAAAAAACACCGCAGAATGAAAAAACAAGATGGCAAAAATAGCATAGCCCACTTTTAGAAAAGAAAATCCTTGGTCATGAAAACTCAAAACAAAACAGGTGGAGATAATTGGATTGAGGCAAAGCGGCAAAAGATCGAGACGCGCCCCTTTTACAAAAATCTTTAAAAATGAGGGCGTTTGTATTTTTAGTTTTTCGGTAAGCTCAAAGGTGAGTGTGGGATGGCCGCCTTCGCCGCGTGATAGTTCGGCTTGTCTTAAGGAAGGTACAAGGCGTGCACGAAGATTTAAATCAAAGGTACCCAAAAGATAAGACTCAAGCCGAGGATCATCTTTGTTTAATGTGATGTATTTCATTTTCGCCAATACAGCGGTGTAGGAAGCTGACTTAAATCTTTAATCAATGACTTTTGTTTATCTGGCAAAAGTAATTTTAAGTTTTCTAGATAATGAAAATAAAGATCAATCTGATTTTGATTCATTTGATCAAACTCTTTGAGGTCTTTATCAAATTGCTCCTTGGTGAAAAATTCCAGAACCTCAGGGAGCGTGGTCAAAGTTCTAAATTTTTCGCGTTCAACAGGAGTGAGGTTTCTTGCCAAAAATGCGGCAAATGAATTGAGATATCCTGATTTTAAATCACCAAGAACCGCTTTTTTTTCAGAGTTTCGAATATCAAAATCAAGGAGATCATCTGAGCGCTGAAACAGGAGGCCAAGAATTCCGCCGAGCTCATCAAGCAAGCGGTAAAGTTCAGATTGAGATTGATCAAGACATAAAAACGGAGCCTTCAAGCACCACTTAAACAATGAAGCAGTTTTCAAATTGTGAACTTGATCCAACGTCTCAAGGCCAACTTCCCAATCATTGATTAATGAGTCTTGAATCCATTCGCCTTCTAACAAATCAGAAATTATTTCGGCAGTGTATTGAATGAGTTTAAGATTTCCAAACCGCGAAAGATTCACCATCACGCGCGCAAGCAAATAATCTCCTGCAAGCACAGCGTACTCGGGAGAGTATTTAAGCCAAGCCGCGGGCTTACTGCGCCTCAAAGGGGAGCGATCAACCAAATCATCATGGAGCAAAGAAGCATTATGGATAAATTCAATGGTTTGGCAAAGAAGTTGGGCTTGTGACGAAGTCAGATGAAGATGCCCACCCACCATTTGGATCAACTTTGACCGAAAGCCCTTACCCGATGAGAACAGATCATCATAAAGAGCGTTGAGCTTTGGAAGATAAGCCGGAAAGTCATCCTTACTGAAAATTTTGAGTTCTTTGTACTTTTTCATCAAAGTTCAGTAACCTATCAAAGTATGTTTAAGACCACAATCTTTGCCCATTTTGATCGCTGTGATCCCGCAGGAATTTTATTCTACGGAAATTATGCAATCCTCGGTCATCAGGTTCTCGAACAATACATTCCGGCGCTAGGAATTTCTTGGTCTGAGTGGTTTGAGAATAAGAATTTTGGTGTTCCGATCCGTAAACTTGATGTCGACTACTTGAGGTCCATTTTCGCTGGACGGCAATATGTGGCACTAGCCCAAGTTGGTACCGTTAAAAATTCTTCGGTGGAATTTGTGGTAGAGTTTGCTGAGCCTGGCGGCGAAATTTGCGCGCGTATCAATTCGATCCATGTTTTTGTAGATCTCACCACAGCCAAAAAAATGATGATTCCTCCGCTCATTAAAGAGCTGTTACAAAAAGGCGTGCACGAAGGTAGTAAAGCTTAGTCTCAATTTGATAAAGTGTGCTGATTTTTAATAAGTGTCACAATCCTCTACATCTTAAGCTCCTTTAAAACTCCTGGCGGCTGGAATGTGCTTTGCGCTGTGAGTAGCATATGAAAACACTTAAACTCGTCAGCATGATCCCAAAACTCACAATCTCCTTTACCGCGGTCTTCGCTTTAGCAGGTTGTGGAGCCAATCACTTTTCATCAGTTGCCAAAGGCAATACAGGTTCCAACACTCAGACGGGTATACCCGACACACCTAGTACTGGTGGAAACCCAACTAACGGTGGCAATCCCACAAATGGTGGCAATCCAACGAATGGTGGCAACCCCACAAACGGTGGCAATCCCACGAATGGTGGTAACCCCACAAACGGTGGCGATCCCACGAATGGTGGTAACCCTACAAACGGTGGCAATCCAACAAATGGCGGCAATCCCACCGGTGATCCTGGCGCGCCGCCAGTGGTTCAAAATCCAGATCCAACGCCTTCGTGTCAGCCAGTGACTTCGGTGACCGAGCCTCTCAAAATTTTAATCGCGATTGATAATACTGGGTCAAACGGCAGCAATCAGTACGCAGCAGAACTTCCTCCAAGCGGATTATTTTTGGGTTCTGATAATGACGAACAATATCGTCAGAGTGCTACCCGCCAGCTTGTAAGCTCGCTTAAAGATTCTTCAAACGTCAGTTACAATTTAAGTTATTTTCAAGATTTGTTTACTGTGAGATGGCGTCCACACAACGAGCGCTATGCTCCAAATGCCCAATCCCTTTTAAACGATTCGACTACAGGTTCGCCAGGTTTCGGAAATTCACAAGCAATGCTCAGTGCACTTGATCAATTTCAAACTTTACAAGCTGATGGTCCAACCGAATATTTTACGGTTTTGAATCTGGCCCAACAAACAATTTTGGATGACCCACAATTCAAAAACGGAAATCAGAACTATGCTTTTGTGATGATCACAGATGGTGAGCCCACAGAAAGAATTATTGGATCAAACTCTGATGGCAGCCCCATGGTCAGAACCTGGAATGGTGCAGCTGACGAAGCTGATTTGATTGCAGCAATAAAAAGTTTGATTGCCCTTTCGCCCGGACACATCACGGTCAATGCAGTTTTTTATAACTCTCTCACAGAGAGCCAGCGCCAACAAATTTCATCGGCTAATTACGATGCGGTTGATCCAGATGCTCCACGACTTTTGCAAGAAATTGCGACTGCAGGTGGCGGCCAGTTTGCCAATCAGCATACAGCCGGTAGCGATCAGATTCATTTGACCGATGTTATCACCGTGCCTTCGGCCATTTGTTCACAAAAATAACTGAGACGAGAGGTGTTTTAAGATGCACCTCTCAAGCTCACTTTTTTTCAAACCTGTTTAGACATTGATGTACAAACTAAATCCAATCATCAAACAAAAAGGACCTAATGCAAATTCAGCTGGTCCTCATTTTGCTCTAACTCAAGAATGAAAATCATTTTTATTTATTTAGTGCTGTCGGCTCAAGCTGTAATCGCATCCCCACTTCAATGCGTCCAAAAAGCTTTTGTTGATCAAAAAAATGAACTCAACCTTGATCAGCTTGTTCTCTTGTTTAGTGAAGCAGGCCCAGATTGCTCAATCCAGACCGATTGCTATAAAAAAGCCGAAAAAGCCTTTAAAACATGTGACGCTAAAAGGCCGAACGACCTCAGAGCCTATTTGTGTTCTGGAACTACAAATACCGACAAAACTATCGAATGTTTCCAAAACGCCAGCTCAATGAATGTTTCATTTAATTGTTCGCAACGAGCGATGCTTTGCCACAAAGCGCACAACATGGCGCCACTGCGCTGTGTGAAAGACACCCTAGCTGACAAAGTCATCACCGCAATCACCAACGAAAATATTGCGATACTTTGCACCGGGGCAAATTAATTTATTTCTTTGCGAGTCGCAGACATGCGACTTTGAGTCCTCGAAGAATAAAATGAACAATGCTCTCGTCCTCATGCCGTTCTATGGATGAGGGAGCTTGATTTTTACCGTCTTTAGTCAAAACCATCTTTGCTCCGAGATTCATTAAAAAAGCCTCAAGTGGACTTCGATCACCTGTCTTTAATAATTTGATTCCTAATTTTTGATAGTTTCCACTCACATTCGCGCTGATCTGCTTGTCATTAATTTGAACCAAGCCGCGAGCGAAGTTCACCTTCCCCTCTAGCAAAACTCCATCGTCGATTTTTAAAAATGGTGTGAGTTCTGAAAGATCAAAGTGCTCAAGTTTCATATTGAGTTCGCCACGAAAAGGACTTCGAAAAAAATTTCCTGCTCCTCTTAATTCGATTTTTCCTGATTTTTCGATTAATGCGCGCAGATTGGCAGAATGAAGATTATCAATCGACCCCGATATCTTTGATACTTTGATTTCGCCCATCGCCCCTTGGGTCACCGAGCGATAAAAAAATTGTCCTTCACTGAGTTGTATCAAATCAATCGGGGGAAGGTCGGGCGAGTCTGTGGACTCCTTTTTTGCTTTGGGAGCATCGGTATCGGTCAAAACAATTTGAGGACGTCTAAACACTAAACTGTTGATGTGCAAATGACCGTAGAGAAGAGATTTTAAGGAAACATCAAGATCGATGCGGTCTACTTCAACTTCGATTTGCGAGGTCTTACCCGATTGGTGTGACGCTTTAATATTTTTAAATGCCATTTTGCCGGGATGAAGAAGTGAGAGATCGATCGGATCTAACCGAATTTTCCCGCTTTGATCGAATCCATTCATGCGACTCTCGATCCAGAGGCGGAGCGAGTAAGCGGCAATAACTTGAGTAGATAAAACAACCAACAAACCCATAACGATCACCAAAAGTGTTATCGTTATTGGTTTTTTCATCAGGTTTTATCTCCGATTAATTTTGCCCTACCGCCATCTCGCAGTCTGGATCGATCAAGCAAAGTTGGGCCTCTGCAATTTTTTGGTCCATATCTTGTTCTTGATCTGGCTCTTCAGAGCCTTGCATGTCTTTAAGACCCTTAGCAACCTCATCTTGAAGCTCTTGCTTGGTTTTTGCCGCGACCATTTCCTTAGTCAATTTCACTCGACGGAATTCGTTGACGTAGACAATACCCTGACGTGAATTTTCATCAAGACCAGGATGGAGGATAAACATGCGATTTGTTTTCGCATCCAATTTCCAATTCGAAAGAAAGTAAGTTCCAAGCTTTACGCCCATCTCTGTCGCCAAAGCCACATACTTCATTCTTTTGTAATCTAACGCGGTTAACAACACAGTCGATTCAGCAAGATATCCATAAAATATCGCCATCCACTGAGCATTACTTCGATTGATATGACCTTTGCTCATCAACTGAACCACCGCAAAATTTTCGGCGGCACTTGCAGGTGAACGGAGAAGACTGATCAAACCAACTTCACCCACGGCAAGAGGGGTAAATTTTGTTTTCGGCTGTACCCGACTGGTAAGAAAAAGTTGAGTCACACCATAAGAGAAGCCGATTCCTTCGTTCACAGTACCCGTTTTGACAATAGGATTGTTATTGTACCATTTTGTAAAACTCGAGTCTTTGAATACAGGAAGTTTGTATTCAGCTTTCCATTGGCTAAATGCGGTGGCGAATAAACTAAAACCGATCCCTAAAGTTGCAGCGATCGAAGCTTGAGTCATTGTAATCGGATTCCAACCACCACCGTCTTTGACGTAAAGCAGTGTTGCGATACTCACTCGGCCTAAACCACCAACGAAACTCACTGCATAATCAACACCTTTGGGATCATAGGTTTTGCCCAAGATCGCAGCGGTCAGATGTTTAACTTTTTCTTCCCATTTTTTGAAGCCTGTCAGTTGATCAAGATCTTTTGGTTCTTCCAAACTTTGAGGGATCACCTTGACCTTTACTCGCTCCAAGTCGCGATTTTTTTTGAGCTGATCTTCAACTGTGTGAACGAAGGCATCAACTTCAGCTTTTGATAAAGTGCTTGGAACAAAAACTCGAACATCGAGCGACCTATCTGCACCAACATGCACATGATCTTTTGTTTCGAGACTGAAATTTCCGAGATCTTCGAGTGATAAATGCTCGGTTTTAATTTCAACCGAACCGCCATAGACGGGATCGCTAAATTGAGAATCAGTATATACGGTGATGCCTTTGTCTGATTCCGTTTCGGCCTGAGCAGCAAAAGTACCAACAGCTAAGAGAGAGCAAAGTAATAATTTAAACATAATTCCTTCATCTGCACACAGGGTGCCAGTTCTTAAACGAAAACAAATATTCAAAAAAATTACAGAGATGTCTACTACCCATTCACCAAAGATCTCGGTAATTATTGGATATGGATAATTTTGAGGTCATCAATTCAACATTTGAAGTCGCACTATTTATCACTTCGATTTTGCTCGTGCTCTCGGTTGTTGCGAGTCGATTGTCGGGGTGGTTGGGCTTTCCGGTGCTCTTAATGTTTCTAGGGATTGGAATGATTGCAGGTTCGGATGGAATAGGCGGAATTAATTTTTCAAATTATTCTCTTACTTTTGCGATCGGCAGTTTGACTCTTGCGTTCATTTTATTCGATGGAGGACTGCAAACCTCTTGGAACAATATTCAGCCTATTCTCTTATCGGGTATTGCACTGTCTTCAGTGGGTGTTGTGATTACTGCGACATCTACCGCGATCTTCTCGCATTATTTTTTAAATCTGAGTTGGAGTGAGGGATTTTTGTTGGGCGCCATAGTGTCACCAACGGATGCGGCCGCTGTGTTTGGTGTACTGCGATCGCAAAAGGTTAGACTCAAAGCTGAAGTTCAGAGACTTCTCGAATTTGAAGCGGGTTGTAATGATCCTGCGGCAATTTTACTGACAATTGCAACACTGAGATTTGCCACACATCCCGAAGGACAAATCGATCAATTTATCATGATGTTTCTAAGGCAAGCCGGTGGTGGAATTATCTTAGGATTTATCGGAGGTCATCTTGCGTGTTGGACAATTAAACATCTGCGTTTAGATTTTGAAGGGCTTTACGATGTTTTGATGATGGGTTTTGTTTTACTCATTTTTAGTGGAACGTCTCTGTTACATAGTAGCGGATTTATTGCGGTCTACACAGCCGGCATTGTGATTGGAAATTCTAAAATTCATTGCCGCAAAACCTTATTGCAATTTTTTGATGGGATCGGTTGGATTTCGCAAATCTCGCTCTTTTTAGTTTTAGGTCTGCTAGTTTTTCCAACTCATCTTCCGGCGTTGTGGCGAGATGGATTAATTCTTTCGTTATTTTTACTTTTGGTTGCAAGACCTTTGAGTGTCGTGGTGGCAACTCCAACTCGAAAACTCAATGTCAATGATCGACTTTTTATTTCTTGGGTGGGCCTGCGCGGGGGAGCCGCAATTGTTTTAGCGACATTGCCCTGGGGTGCCCATTTCGCCAAAGCTGAGTATTTTTTTAATTTGGTATTTTTTGTGGTCTGTCTTTCGGTACTGATCCAGGGAAGTACAATCAACTGGATTGCCAGAAAACTTCATATCACGTTGAGGCCTTAATCTCCCAAGCTCAAAGTTCGATTTTTCCCCAAAGGGGCTTCTGGCTTGAAACTATTCCCATATTAAGCCTGGTATTATTTGTGCTTCATACTTATTACAAAGGGAGAACTATGAATAACTCATTAAAACGTGAACTCGCATTTGTCGCCGGAACGCTTGGATTTTTATTGGCTAAGCGACGCTCTGGACAACTTATGCTCGCCGCCAGCGTGGCGCTTTTATGGTCGTCAACAAAGCGGTCATTCAATTATCGTGGCAAGACCGTTTTTATAACAGGCGGATCTCGCGGGCTCGGACTTTCACTTGCTTGGAATTTACTAAAACTTGGCGCTACCGTAACTCTTGCAGCTCGAGATGAAGAAGAGCTCGAAAAAGCGCGGCAGATTTTGTTGCGCGATTTTCCCTATGGGATCGTACACACAACAGTTTGTGATGTGACAAATTCTTATCAGTTGCGTGCAAGCCTTGATGCCGCAGTTGAGCGGATGAACGGAATCGACCTTTTGATCAACAATGCGGGCGCAATTTTGGTTGGACCGTTTACCTCGATGACCAAAGATGATTTCGTTTCGCAAATGAATGTTCATCTCTTTTCGGCGATCGATGCAACTGATGCCCTCATTCCGCAATTTAAAAAACGTGGTGCAGGCCGCGTTCTTAATATTTGCTCGATTGGCGGTAAGGTCGCAATGCCTCACATGTTGCCGTACGACGCCTCGAAATTTGCACTTGCGGGATACTCACAAGGAATCACTGCTGAACTGGCCCGACACAACATTCAGGTCACCACCGCTTACCCCTCGGTGATGCGCACTGGATCGCCCAAACAAGCCTTGTTTAAAGGTGAGCATGAAAAAGAGTTTTTGTGGTTTAAAGCTATCGATAATTTACCAGGATTGTCGCTTTCGGCTGATACGGCTGCCAAAAAATTATTGGACGCCGTTGCAGATGGTCGGACCGAGGTTGTGCTGTCGGTTCCTGGTCGCTTGCGCGTGCTGTTTCAGGCTTTGTTTCCCGAGACCGCAACCACTTTGATGGGTGTGATTGCACGACTCCTTCCGCGCGGAAACTCACCCATACAAAAAACTGGGGCACAAAGTTCTCGATTGTTTGATAAAAGCTATTTGCTCTCGGGTTTGAACAAACGCGATGAGCGAGCTCAAGAAACTTACAATCAGTTGGCCGAGCACGATTTTAAAAATTCACAACTGCAGTAATTTGATTTTTCAACGCGCAATCACTGCGCGTTGATTTCTCTTTGGTGATTATTGAATAATGTTTGCGCCGAAATTCCGGCCGCATTTTTTGAGTGAATATCGCCGTACTTAGCCAAAGCTTTATAAAAATATGGGTCGTCTTTAACGGCGGCTAGATGAAGCGCTGAGTCTTGTTTCAAATTTCTGTGGTTGATGCGACGTGATTTGGTGAACAAAGGTCTGAGCAAAGTTTGTTGCTCCACTAAAAAATCAAGCAGGTCATGATCTTCACTCGTGCTCTTTAAAAAAGTATGTAATCCCAAATCACCCAATTTGTTGACGCTATCAAAATCAATCCATCGGCAACCTGCAAGTGAGCGGGCAGAGTCAGCTTGCCCACCGCGAAGGGCGATCTGAAATGGCGTATCGCCATTTTTGTCCTTGCGATTAAAAAAGGTATCAAAGGGGACGCCAAAATCACCAATATAAGTGTTTAATCCACGACGTCCGTAAGCCACAATTTCGCTTGGATAATGAAAAAACCAGCGACTCTCTTGGGTTTGAAATGAATTGGGAATACATTTTTTTTCGACCAGCCAATCAATCACATCGGAGCGCCCATCATGGGCTGCAGTATGAAGAAAAATCTTTTGGCTCTCATCCACCTTTAACAAAAACTTCCAAAATCTGAGGTTGGGGTAGCCGCGATAGTACTCGGTTTCCAACGCGTCCACGACCGCTCGGTTTTTAGCCACAAAAAGTGCGCGCTGCTTTAATTTATTTCGCGGATCAAGTTTTGAAAAATCATAAATTTCGAGTGCACCCAATGAATTGTAATAGCGTTGTGCAAGTGCGCGAATCACCTCGACTTGGCCCATTTGAGACGCCAAGAAAATATAACTCTCACCCTCGTTATTTTGATGAAAAAACTGATCACGATCCATTATCTCAATCAATTGCAGCGCCAACGAAGTTTGGCCTTCGTTCAACGCAACTGCAAGTGGCGTGTCTTGATGCTCGTTCAAGGCATAAAGCTGTGAGGGTTCTTGCTTAAGTATTTGGGCTGCAAGATTTTGGTCTCCTTTGAGGGCCGCAAGGTGAAGTTCGGTGGGTGCACAGAGGTGGACTTGGGCGCGATCCATGTTGGGGTAGCAAAGGGTCGCAAAGGAACTGGTGCAAAAAAAAGCTAAAATTGTTTTCATTTAGGAGCAAAATAGAAAGCAAATCGAAACTTGTCCAATCAAAGCTGTGACGTTGTCATTTGGCTTACAAAACAACAATTATGTGTCCATTTCTACATTGCTTCCGTACCTTCACAATTTATGAAAATCCTCTTATCTCTCCTTATTTTGTTTAGTGGTACAACTTACGCTCATGTTCATTGCGCGCATTGCTCCCACTCAGAAGAGCAAAATATTTCTGACTTTTACAATCACATCATCGATCTAAGTTTGGCTGCGACCACAAATGCTGATGCCAAAATTGTTTATGATTTGAAAGGCGAGCAGATCAATGGGGATACTTACCTGCATCAGGCCATTCGCGCTTCAATGAGAATGATCGCCGATGAGCGAAAGAATGAATGTGAGGATTGCACGGTACCGAGCGACAAAGATTTGTCCGATTATTTAAATTCTCCGAACAACACCATCTTTGGTTTTGATGATGAACCCGCAAAGATCAAAGCCCAGAGTTTTTTATCACGCCAAGTTGTAGATCCTTTCGTGGATCAAATCGGTGACATCGTATCCGAGGTTGCACCGGTTGCAGGAGAACTTGGACAGGCAATGGCCTACTCGACTGTCGCTTTTGAAACAGCCGAAACATTGATTGGGCTACATTTATTTTGTAAGCCTTTTCAACTTTCCCAATATCGATTTATCAGAGACATTCAATCCTTTGCTCGCGCCTTTTTGTGGGCACCCCAATTCGATACGAACAGCGCTACTGCACTGATCAAGATGGGGCTCTACTCAAACATGATTAAAAAGGCTTCAACTCAAACTCGTTTCGTCAGTTATACCGAATTGGAGTTAGATCCCGTGGCAGCCAAAGAGGTGGACGAAGAAGGTCCGCGGTCGATGTTTAGTTTTGCCGAAGGCAAACGGTTTAAATGGCTCAAAAAAATAATTGAAAAAAAAGAAGCCAAACTCAACGGCAAACATTTTGTTGGCAAATATCCTTTGCGTTATCTTTTTTTACGCAATGTCAAAGGGCGTACATCTCTTCATGGCAAAAGCGAAAATGATGAAGGGATGGATCGATATGGTATCTGGGAAATTGGAGTTCAGGAAAATATTATTGCTCGCGCTTTAAAAAATTCTAAAACACCAGAACCTGCTGTTACCCCGCCACTTCCATATGATGAGGTTCGCTATCATCTGGCTCAAGAAGCCGCAAAGGGTGATCCAGAAGAAGCCGAAATATTTGATAAGCTTTTAAGCGACATTTCAAACTCCTTTGATTCTCAATCTTCAATCAGTAAACGAAAATTATTGGCTGAGCTTTTTGCTACTAAACTGCAAGGGTTTTACTTTATAAAATTTCAAAAAATGGTTGAGGAGAAATCAAAACTGTTTGGTCGGCGTCAATCGGTCTCATGGCTCAAGTGGAAAAAGATGGGTCGCGAAAGTTGGCTCTTGTTTGCAAGTGCTCGCCTCGGAACATACATCAATCAGTGGAAGGATTATTATTATAATTCGGTCCGCAACAATGCCGATAATCAGTATGAAGTGATGCAGGGTTTTGTTTACATCTGGGATTATCTTAAAAAAGCCGAGGCCTTGGCTAGTGCCCAAGACGAAGCGGGATTGAGAGCTGCCGAGGACATCATGGTGGCGGGTTTAACAGATCTCAATACATTTACACCGTGGCGACCAAAAAAATCGCGTCGATCGTTTAAAAAATTATTTTTTGTTCCGGTGGGACTTAAAAAACTCACCTGCGAAGAGTTGAACGAGGAGGTTTTTCAATGATTCATTTATTGAGCCTTCTCCTAGTCTCGGTTTTTGCCGATACCTGCTTTGACGCTTTATCAGTTTCGGTTGAATACAAAAATGCACAATCTGGATTGATGGCTTTTGAGTCTGTGAAATCATCGCTCAGCAAAAAAGAATTGGTTGTTCTCGAAGCTGCAAAGGCCAATCTAACAAAGCACGAAACCGTCTTTCGAAAAGATCGGCGAGGAAAAGAACTCGCTCGACATCTTAAAATTCAAAAATTGATTGCTAAGTTTAATCTGCGTGAAATTCGCTGGTCGATATATCAGATTAAGCGGGCGATTGAAGAACGTTTTTATATCAAAGAATATGTAGAGTGTGAATGATCACTTTAATGGCAATGTCGCTTCGCAAAGACTCACTCAACAAAAAACTGATCCGAGCGACCAAGCCCTTAATAAGCGAAGCTTGTCAGATCCTTGAGTTCAATGACTTTAGCCCGCCGGTTTATGATGGAGACCTTGAGGCCAAGAGCGGTGTGCCCGAAGTGGTTCAAAGTTTTGCCAAAATCATTCAACAATCAAAAGCTCTGATTTTGTCGACACCCGAATACAATGGCGGAATTATGGGGGTGTTCAAAAATTGGATCGATTGGCTTTCGCGTGTTCAGCCATCACCATTTTCTTATAAACCTATTTTGTTGATGGGCGCATCGCCTGGGGCGTTGGGTGCGGTTCGTGGACTGTGGCACTCACGTGTGCCTTTAGAAGCTTTAAAATGTTTTGTTTATCCTGAGATGTTTGGTTTGAGTTTTGCCGATAAGGCTTTTGCCGAGCAGGGTGAGCTGCAGGATCCAAAAACATCAGATCGCCTTAAAAAATTGATTACCGAATTTTTGGCTCATGCTTAAGCTCATCCCAATTATTGGTGCGATGATTTCGGTGCAAATGGGTGCAGCCCTTGGAAAGCAATTGTTTCCAACAATCGGCCCGGTGTGGACCACGTTTTTACGAACATCTTTAGCAGCGCTTGTTCTTTTTGTTTTGTTTCGCCCTTGGCGTATTCGGATCAATCGCTACATCTTTTTTTATGGGCTATCTTTAGGCCTGATGAATCTGCTTTTTTACTTAAGTATCCAGCGCATCTCTTTAGGGATTGCGGTGGCGTGCGAATTTTCTGGGCCGTTGATTTTGGCGGTCACACTCTCGCGGCGCGGAACCGACTTTTTGTGGGTGGCGCTCGCTTTTATCGGGATCGCATTGCTTTCGCCCTTATCGCCAGATCCGGTGGATCTTGACGGCGTGATGTATGCGCTTTTGGCCGGAGCTTGTTGGGCGGGATATATTATTTTTGGTCGATGGACGAAGGAGCAGTCGGGGCCGGTAGTTGCAATGGGCATGGGTGTAGCCGCACTGACCACATTGCCATTTGCACTCTTTTCGGGGCCGCTAAAAATGCAAACCAGTTTGTGGCCGATGGCCTTTGCGGTCGCAGTTTTATCAAGTGCAATTCCATATTCGCTTGAGATGATTATGCTGCAAAAAATTTCGGCCAAAAATTTTGGAATTCTGATGAGTCTTGAGCCGGCGCTTGCGGTGGTATCGGGTTTTGTTTTTTTGCACGAAGCTTTAAATCCGATGCAGATTTTGGCAATCGGGAGTGTGGTGATTGCCTCTTACGGCAGTACAATTTCTTCGCGCGCTCAATCTGGATAATTAATTTCTAAGGGCGTTTGAATACTTGGATCAAGGCTGAGCTTGACCGGGCACGACTCAGCCATCTTTTGAATTTTTTCGCGAAACTCAATTTTGATTCCTAAAGGCATTGTGATGACCATTTTTAGGGCCGCGATTTTTCGCGGAGGGGGAGTCATTTCTTTTGTGATTTTGAATTGAGCTTGATCGATCTTGACCGGTAACTTTTGTTTTTCGCAAAGAATTGCAATCGTGGTCATCACACAACTGCTTAAAGCAGCGGCAACCAAATCGGTGGGCGAAAACAATTGGCCACGCCCCATATTATCGGTCGGAGCATCGGTTTCGATTTTACTCGACGATGGCCCGTGGGTGAGCTCACACCGTTTTTGGCCCTGATAGACACCGCGGATTTCGACCATAAAAATTTCCAATCATTTGTTTTTGGCGCCGCGCTTAATCGGTTGCGCTGGTCTCAAAAAGAAACCTAGATTAACTTTAAGTGAGAATATTACAAATTTTGCTATTTGTAACGCTGGCTGGCCCAAATGCTTTTTCGAGGACGCTCTGTGAGGCGATGTTATCGCCTCACGAGCAGATTTTAGAGAATTTGCGGTTGATTCAGATGAGTCATCGGCAGGATGGTCGAGGGGACCATCCTGCGTTATCAGAGCCCGACTTTCTTGCCTTGAAGATGAAACCGTTTGCCAAGTATGAGCAGACCAATCGTCCAATGTCGGCTTTGATGCGAATCCTCACAAATCCCTATGACACCGCTGAAGAATTAAAAAATAATCTCGAACAGTGGCTCAAAGTCTTCTCTCCTGAATATCAGTTTATCTTTCCTAACGAAGTTCGCGCTCATACTAATGTCGATGGTTTTATTGACGAGTCCTTTTATTTTAATAGCTTAAAGCACAAAAAAATTCCGCTGGGTGAGTTTCATGATCTTTATAATCACAGTATCTCCCTCACCGACTCTCGGTTTGTGCAGACACTTGATCGACTGTTAGAACTGGCGGGGCAAACAATGGAGCCGGATCGGCAGGCGGTGGTGAATCGGGTGTGGATGGATTTGGCCGAGCGATTTCCATTGATGACCGAAATTGATGGTCGACAAGCGCTGATCCCTTTTGGTGGCTATGCGACGATCTCACATTATCTGCCCCAAACTCCATCGCTTCACAGTATTATTGCGGTCGGAATGCGAAGCCGAGTTTCCAAACCATTTTTAAATCAGGTCACGAGTTATTATCAGCTTTCGCCCTCGGCAGTGTTTGAGCAGTTTTTTGGCAACAATGCGCCAGCGCTTTTGGAAACCCGGATCAACCTTGAAATCACCAAGATTGATAGTAGCTGTCACACTCCAGAGTGTTTACCGTTTGCTCTTGCGGATGCGGTCAATGATCCAAAAAATCCTTTATCAATATTTCAGCGCGAGAATTTTTTGAATTTTGTCGACACCGCAATCGAAAGCTTACGGCTCAATTTTTAAAAACCGACTTCAAAACTTTACCTTCAGAGAGTGCGGGCGGTAAAATTCCCAACAAAGACGCAAGGGTTGGAGCGATATCGATCACTTCGACGCGCTCGGGATAAAGACCACTTTTGATTCCAAAGCCCGAAAATATAATAGGGACTGTGCGATCGTAAGTGTAGCCGCTCATATGACTGGTGTGATTGGCGTTGGCCACAATATAATAAGGTTTGTGGATACCAACCACGTGCCCGCTGCGCCCATGCAGGTACGTCTTTAAAATTTGGCGCTCGAATTGAACGGGCGGCAATTGTCTTAAAAGAACATCTTGCTCTGTAAAGGCGTAAAGGATTGCACTATTTTTAAGTGCGATCTGTTTGATATCGCGAGCCACGGTGTTTAAATCAATTTTGTTGTCCTCGGCTACCTTTTCATCAATAAAAAAATTAAGATCGAGACTAAAAGGCACCCATGTTGTTTTGGTTTTATATTTTTTGTTTAAAAATGAATTCATCTCGTCGACCAAAGCTTTTTCATCAATGCGGCCTGAATCGATTCCGGTATCTTTTAAATATTCTGGCGAGGGTGAAACGCCATGATCTCCGGTTAAAACAAACAAAACATTTTTTAACCCACCCGGATATTGAGTTTCGACAATTTTTCGGATGCGGCTGACCGCAAGATCTTCTGCCAGTGTGACATCATGGATC
This sequence comes from Bdellovibrionales bacterium, assembly GCA_965199825.1. Taxonomy (GTDB): domain Bacteria; phylum Bdellovibrionota; class Bdellovibrionia; order Bdellovibrionales; family UBA1609; genus CBDATP01. The sequence continues at coordinate 1,482,244 of OZ241329.1, forward strand.
TCAGGAGAGTTTGGACCAAATCGATGGCCAGCATAATCATGCGTCGAAAAACTGAGCGAAATAAAATCGGTCGAGTTTTTAAGTGGTTTATTTTTAAATTCTTTGATGACCGACTCAAACGCATCCACGGTCAACTCAACGCCGCAGGAGGTGTTGTAGTCGCAATTTGATTTTTCAACTTTGCGGTTGAGAGACTCAATCCAATCGGGAAGTTTTTTATCTTTTAAATAATAGTCGCTCGAAACAAAACGCCGATTTTTATGGTCCAACCAAAAACTAAAATCGGGACGGTGGCCTCCCATCAAAATCGCGGCTCGATCTTTTAGAGCAAATGAGATCACACGGCTTGGCGCCCCAGAATTTTTAAGTTCGTCGGTAAGGGTTGTTCCGTGCAGAGTTTGTGGCGACGTTCCCGAATGTTCAGGAGTTTCAGATCCGACCCAGTGAAAATCTGGATCTTCCACACAGTAGCGCTTTTTTTTAAGAGTTTGATCGTACCAATCATTAATCGGAATTCCCATTTGATAGGGATAAGCACCGGTCAACACAGTTGCGTGTCCAGGGCAAGTCATCGCTTGGAGCACGTCATATTCGCCGTAGGGAAAGTAAGCACCGCGGTCGATCAATGCGCGAAAACCATCTTTTCGAAATTCACTTCTGTAACGGGAGAGATAGTCGGTGCGAAACTGATCGATCACCATAAATACAATCAGTTTGGGTTTTTGGGGTGCCCACGGGGCTGCAAGCGAATGTAAGCACAATGAAAGGACTAGGTTTAAAAGCATCGGGCGACTATCATATAAGCCTCTTGAATTTGCAATTACACTGAACTAATTTTCGATGATGACGAACTTTGCAGATTATGGATTTGTCCGCATTCGACTAATAAGTCCTCAGGTGTTTGTTGCCCAGCCCGAGGCCAACGCACTCAATTACATTGCAGAGGCCAAAAAGGCGGCTCTCGATGAGGTCTCCATTTTGGTTGGCCCAGAGCTTGGCCTTACCGGCTACACTGCGGAAGACTTTTTTTTTAAGGAAGATATTTTACAAGGAACAAAGCGAGCACTAAATAAAATTTGTGAAGCCTCCAAAAAAGATTTTGCAACAACCACTTTAATTGTAGGCGCGCCGCTGCGAACCGCGGATGGGCGACTTTACAACTGTGCGGTTGTGATTGCCGATGGCAAAATCATAGGAGCAGTGCCTAAATCACATCTCGCAAACAATGATAATTTTTATGAGGAACGATGGTTTACACCGGGTAAAGGTGTGGAGCAGGTGGTGGATGACTTTGTTTTGTCGCCCCATCAAATCTTTCAAATGAGTGAGCTGCAATTTGCCATCGAAATCTGTGAGGATGCTTGGGTGTGTGCGCCGCCCAGTCATATTCACGCGAGTGTGGGGGCTCATGCAATTTTTAATTTATCTTCGAGCAATGCCCAAATTGGCAAGCCGTCCTTTCGGCGCGATCTGGTTCGAATTTTATCGGCCCAAGAACGTGCGGCTTATTTTTATGTCTCCTCGAATGCGTCAGAATCATCACGCGATCTCATTTTTGATGCCCATTTTTTGGCATCGAGCAATGGCACCTCGATGCTCGATCATCAGACTTTTAGTTTTGAAAACATCCACTTTGATGTCGAAATGGATCTCAATCAAATTTTGCTTGAGCGAGGAAGCGACAAAACTTTTGGTCGCCAAAGATTTAAAAAATCGCATTATCGCTTTCATCGTATCTCGCAAAAACTTTTACCACTCAGTGAGTTGCATTCGCCTATTAATCCCCATCCTTTTTTACCCGCGGCCAAAGATCTAAAAGAACGAACCCAAGAAATTTTAAAAATGCAGGCGTTTGGCTTAGCCCGCCGACTTCAAGCCGCAAAGGTTGAATGTGCGGTGATTGGGGTTTCGGGTGGAGCCGACTCAACGCTTGCGCTGATTGTGGCGATTGAAGCCATAAAAATTTTAAAATGGGATCCTAAACAAATAGTAGCAGTCACGATGCCGGGGTTTGGCACCTCGAAACAAACGCGCAATCAAGCCATGGAATTGATGAAGCATCTGGGGGTCACGGTGAGAGTGATCCCGATTGAACAGGCCGTACTTCAACATTTTAAAGATATTGATCACGATCCTAACAAAACAGATATTGTTTACGAAAATGCTCAAGCCCGTGAACGGACACAAATTCTGTTTGATATTAGTAATCAAATAAATGGACTTGTTGTGGGCACTGGAGATCTGTCTGAGCTGTGTGTGGGTTGGTGCACCTTTAATGGCGATCAGATGGCCGGCTATTCGGTTAATGCCAACGTACCAAAAACTTTAGTTAAAGAATTATTTATGACCTATGCCGAATATGAGCCGCGGCTGTCGGAAGTGTTAAAACAAATCTATAACACCACAGTTTCGCCGGAGCTCAAGCCTCTAGATCATAAAGGCCAAATTGCGCAATTGACCGAAGAACAGATTGGCCCTTTTGTTTTGATCGATTTTTTTATTTATCATTTGTTGCGCAATCATTTTGCTGCAGAAAAAATTATTTTGTTAGCGACTCTTGCATTTAAAACATCGCTCAAGGAAAAAGAGATTCGCAAATGGTGGGATGTTTTTGCCAAGCGGTTTCGAACTCAACGAGTGAAGACCACCACCCTTCCTCCTGGTGTGCGTATTGGGGCGGTCGACATTTCACCTCGAAGCACTCGTTTTCCAGATGATATTATTTTGGCTTCCGAGAATTTTTCGCTCTTGTTTCGCTAACGATGAAGCTTTCTTATTCGGTTAGAGATTTTGCTCAACCCGTTCCACGTCATGGAAGTATTGATGTTCACTCAGGCCTTGGCCTTGCCAACACTCAAGGTCAAGCGGTTCATGAGCTCATCCAGAGTGAGCGCTCTTCGGTTTTTTACAAAGCAGAATTTCCGCTGGCGTGGGAATTTAAACGAGAAGAATTTGTTTTTGCGGTCTCGGGCCGAGCAGACGGTTTGTTTTTATCGCCTCTAAAAATTGAAGAAATCAAAAGCACCTTTGATCTGAAAGGTCTGATCGCTGCTCTTAAAAGTACCCAATTTCATCCCTACATCTTGCAGCTCGCGGTTTACCAAGATCTTTATCAACGCATTCATGGTCTTAAACCCGAAGCATTTTTGCATTTGGTGTGTCTGAGAAATGGTGCGCGTGTCGAGATGGATTTACCCCTCGATACTCAACATTATGAAGAGTGGCTTGAGCGACGTCTTGATCAAGCCGTGATCGAAGCAAGAAAACAAATCAAAATTTCTAAGCGTCGAAGCACAGCCGCCAAAGTGATGAGCTTTCCGTTTGAGACTGTAAGAATGGGGCAGTCTGAATTAATGGCAAGGGTTGAAGAATCGATTACCAAAAAAATTCCGCTGCTTGTTCAAGCACCAACGGGACTGGGCAAAACCATGGCGGTTTTTTTACCGATGGTCAAAGAAGCCTTTGGTCGCGGTGAACGGCTGATTTACGTCACACCAAAAAACTCGCAGCATCAAGTGGCCGAAGATGCGGTCGAACGTTTACAAAAAACGGGTGCGAAATTTAAATCTTTAACTTTGACTGCCAAAAATAAATTGTGCCTTAAAGAAGAAGTTTTGTGTCGTCCTGATTATTGTGAATATGCCAAGGATCATTTTACCAAGCTGACCGAAAATAAAGTTGTTGAAGAAGCTTTACGTAAAAAGAAGCTCACAAAAAAAACGTTCCGCTCTCTTGGTTTAAAGCATCAGGTCTGTCCGTTTGAACTCTCGCTAGATATTTTGAATTTTGTTGATGTGGTTATTGGGGATTATAATTATGTATTTGCACCCTATGGTTGCGTCACTCGACTCACTCCAACCACAGCAAGTAAAAAAAGAAAATCAAATCTGATTATTGATGAAGTTCACAATTTGCCTTCGCGCGCCAATGAATATCAGTCAAAATCATTATCCACCAAAAACCTAGAAGATCTAAGAGCGCTCGTCGCTCCCGCTTTTTTTTCGCAAGCTTCAATCTTAATTGATAAGATTCAAGGTCAAATCAAAAACACCGGTTCAAGAGACGGCTTGGTCGAACTTGATCACCAATCTTTTTTTGATCTGCAAGATCAAGTGGGCCATTTACTTTCGCAATATTTAAGAACCGATCTTGAAATCGGCTCAAAGGATCCGATCATTTCTCTTTCGCGTGAGATTACCGATTGGTGTTTGGCCTTAGAAAATTCATCGGGCCCACATTTTTTTATCACCCGCCGCACTCAAGGAACCGACGTTATTTTAAAGGTTACCTGTTGTGATGCCTCACTTGTTTTAAAAGAAATTTACAAATTTTTTAGATCTGTGGTTGGATTTTCGGCAACCTTAAAACCATTTGAGTACTACGCCAAACTTTGTGGGTTTGATTCGCAAAAGCTCGAGATTGCCGAGTTTAAATCTCCCTTTTCGAAACACCGCCGAAAGATTTTGGTGATCCCCCAAATTTCGACCAAGTGGCAAGATCGCGATTCAAATGCCCAAAAGATTGCTCAAGTGATCGCCCGAATTGCAGCGCGAAAAAAAGGTCATTATTTTGCATTTTTTCCGAGCTACCAATTTTTGTATCAGGTGTCCCGCCTGATTGAATTGCCAGATTTTGAGGTGATTGAGCATCCGCGTGAGGCCAAAGCCTACTGGGTTAATGATCTGCTCGAAAAATTAAAAACCTCTAGCCGGCCGATATTATTTTGTACGGTTCAGGGGGGAGTCTTTTCGGAAGGTGTGGATTATCCGGGTGACATGCTGATTGGTGCCTTTGTTGTTGGTCCAGGATTGCCAACATTTGATAGTGAGCGTGAGCAGATGCGCAAATACTTTGAAACCCAGTACGGCTCAGGCTTTGACTATGCGTACACTTATCCTGCGATGACAAAAGTGGTGCAGTCGGCAGGGCGCGTAATTCGGCGCCCCGAAGATAAAGGTTTGATTGTTTTATTGGATCGTCGATTTGCCTCGCAAAACTATGTTAAGTCTATGCCAACAGATTGGTTTGAAAACTCGGTGCAAGATTTAATTTCTTCAGAAATTATCAAATCGGTGGATGAGTTTTGGCAAAGGATGGATGATGAATCTTGATTCGCTGCCGGTTGTTTTTATGGATTGCCAAACGACCGGTGCGTCACCAGCAAACGGCGAACTCTTAGAGATTGCGTGGCTTCACGGGACCGCTTTAAATTCGGGTGAGTTGCATTCAGCAATTTTACAGACATCATCTGTTGCTCCTCGAATCGAGTCGCTGACCGGGATTAGCGATGAACACATGCGCACCCATGGGCAAGATAAACTCGATGTGCTCAAGGATTTTTTAAAATCGATTGAAGGTGAAAAAAGGCATGCGGTCATTCACTTTTCGCAATTCGAGACCCCATTTTTAAATGAGTGGGCAAATATTTTTCCACTCGAAATTCTTTGTACCTATCAAATTGCGCGTCGAATTTTGCCTAATTTTCCAACTCGCGGCGTGCGGGGACTTGCGGCTTATTTTGGAATGCCGCTTGAGGCCCTCAAGCGCGCCGAGCATCATGTGCGCGCCACCGAGCAAATTTGGAAAGGACTTGTTGCAGAATTAAAAACTCAAGGGCTTACCACTTTAGAGGAGCTCCAAAACATATTGAGCTTGCCGGTTGGCAAAAAATCAAAACGTTTTGATTATCCAATGGAACGCCTCACCCGCCTGAAGCTCCCAGATCTTCCGGGAGTGTACCGTATGAAAAATCAATCGGGCCGTGTTCTTTACGTGGGCAAGGCGACATCCCTCAAAAGTCGAGTGAACAGCTATTTCAGAAGCAAAAAAAATCGCGATCCGCGTAAAACCGAAATGCTGATGCAGGTGCGCGATATCGAGGTCACACCTTGCAAAAGTCCGCTCGAAGCCGCGTTGCTTGAAACCGATGAGATCAAAAGATTTGACCCCCCGTTTAATATCAATCTTAAAACGGGGCAGCGCCGCTTACATTTTTTTTCACGTGATTTTAAAAGTGTGAGTGAGGTCCCAACAGATCGACATCCCATAGGTCCGTTTGCAAGTATCTTGAGTATCAATCAAGTTTTGATATTAAGTATCACCCAAAATGACATTATCAGCTCGCAGATTTTTTTTGATCCCATTGATCAAGATCTGATCCATCAAGGGTTTGAAACTTTGGTGCAGCGGTATCAGCTTAAAAATAATTTGTCTGTTCGTCAGTTTATTGCACTTGGTCTTAAACTATTAAAACGAGATCAAAATATTACGGTTGCTGAACCTGAGGCCGAGGTCGAAGACGCCGAGATCGAACTCACCCCAGACTCCATTGCCGATAAATTTGAGCGACTATTAAAACGAGTGGCTGGTCAATTTCAAAGGTCGAGAATTTTGACCAAATTATTAAATTCAAATGTTTCGTTTGAATCCTCATCGGGCACTCAACATATTGAAGTGCGGGGCGGAAAAATCGATCAAACCTGCGCTCAGGGCGGGTGGCAAGGATTGGGAATTGCCGACTATGATCGCATGAGTGTTTTGTTGTCGGAACTCACCAAATGTCATGGTCATATTTCGCCACAAAATAATCTCTGAATGCCACGAATCCGTTTTGCAAGGTGGTTAAAATCTTGTAAACCATAGTTCACCGAAGGGACAAAAAATGGATTTTGAGTTTTTATCACAAGCCGATGCAATGACATTACGATTTGAAAAAGCAAAGCGGGCTCTTGAAACAGCGAAGTCAGAATTAGACCAAGCCAAGAGCGCATTTGAAGATCTTTTAACACAAGCCGATGATCATGGAATTCCAAAAAACAAATTGCGAAAGTTAGCAGAAGAGCGAATTTCTGCACTTTTTGAAATTGGCATGATCGATGGTATCGAAGCCGCTGCACCGGTAAAAGAAAAGCCAAAGAAAAAAAAGAAAGACAAACAAGCCATGCCCGATATTTTAGAAGAGGCACCGGCAAAAGAAACTGAAGAGGTTCTCGATGTCTGATGAAATGAAGGCCGAACTCGAGCGTTTAAGAGCCGAAAACGAAGCCTTAAAAAATAAGCCGGCTCGTGGCCAGCTCTCAATGAAGGTGAGCGAAAAGGGAGCCCTTTCTGTTTATGGAATGGGTCGATTTCCGGTAACACTGTACAAAGAGCAATGGCTAAAGCTTTTAGGAATTGCTGAAGAGATCAAAAGTTTTATCTCGGCAAACGACGAACGATTAAAAACAAAAGAGTAAAAACCTAGACCAGATCCCACACACGTCTTCGCTTGCGGCATTTTGCAGTTTAAGTAAAATGCAATGATGAAGAATTCGATTCTTATTCATAGCGTAGCAGATGTGGTCAATCGAAAGCCTCTGCTCACCCAAAGTGTAGAGGTTATCGAAATCGATCAGCAGCGAATGGTTTTTGAGATTCCGCTAACAGTCTTAAGTAAAAATCAAACTCTTCTGGTCGAATGCGATTTGTTTATCAATGACGAGAAAATTCAATTTCAATTTACCGCCAACATAGAAAATATCGTGAATGATCTCAAACGCCTCCGTTTGATTGTTCACCTTTCGCAGTATGAAACACGCGTCTGGAAGAGCTTTGTAGAGAACGTGCAATCGCTCCAATTAAAGGTCGATAAAATTTTAAAAGATATTAAGGGTGAATAAAATCGTGGCGAACGAAAAAATGGCTGCTTTTTTTGACAATCAAACCTGTTTGATTGTTGAGCCGTCTCAAGCTTTTTTATCCTCTATTCAGTCGTGTATCTCGAGCCTCGATATGCCAAGCCTCAAAGTGATGGTGGCAAAAAAATGGGAAGATGCTCTTAATTTTGTGCGGACTGAAAAACCCAAAATGCTGATTACCGAAACCGATGTGTCGGGCCATCTTGGGCTTGAGCTGATCGAGATTCAGCAGCAGATCTTTGGTGATAACGAGCGTGTGGCCATCGTAATCAGTCACGATTCAAGTGACTCAATGATTGCCGAGGCTGCTGAAGAGCAGGTGGATGTTTTTTTACTCAAACCTTTTTCTACCGATCAGTTTCGTCAAAAACTGATTGCGAGTTTAGAAAAAAAAATCACACCCACTCCTTATATGGCCACCATTCGTGAAGCCAAAGAAAAGCAGGCTCAAAAAGATTATGACTCTGCGATCTCGCTTCTTAACAAAGCAAAGTTGATGATCGATAAACCAAGTCTTGCTTGCGCTTATTTGGGCAGTATTTATCGACTTAAAGATGATCGCAAATCTGCTCTTAGTGAATTTCGCCGAGGGCGCACCTTTCACTCTATGCACTACCAATGCATCATCGGCGAGTTTGAGGTCTTAATGGACGAAAAAGATTATGCAAAAGCCTATGAGCTGATCCCGGTGATCTCAAAAAACTTTCCTTTGACCCCAAAGCGGCTGGGCCAAGTTTTTATTGCATCGGTTTGTGCCCATCGATTTGAAAATTTGGGTGAACACTTTCAGTTGTTCTCAAATCTCGAAAAGCGCTCACCAGAATTGGTCAAGGTTGCGTCAATGGCGCTGATTGCTGGCGGCAAATATTTTTTATCTCAAAAAAATCTTTTTAAGGCTGCCGATCTGTTTGAAAAAGCTTTGGCGGTGGCCAGTCGCGAATTTACTTATGTTCAGAATATTGCCAACGAACTCTTAGGTGTCGGGGCGCGAGAAGAAGCAAAAAGTGTGATTCAAAAAACATTGCAGGCCGACCAAAAAAATCCTGGCTATGACAGACTAAATTTTAAATACGACTTGCTGACTTTAACGCCGGGTCAATTGATTGATGCCGCTCGCAAACATGGCAACTCGGGCAATGCCGATCAGGAAACCTATGTGGCTGTGATCAAAATTTTGGCTGAAGCCAAAAAAGAAACCCTTGCCGAAAGTATTATTGTAAAAGCGCTGCAGACCTATCCAGATCTTCGATCGCGGCTCTATGAGATTTTAGCCCAAAACGCCTAATGACTTGAGCGATCGCTAAAAAAAGCGATCGCTATCGAAATTATTTTTGTTAGCGAACTGTGATGTGAACTGTTTTGCTCATCTCTGGTCCATAGGAGCGATGGGCCCCATCGGCAAATTGCAAAGTTAAGGTGTGTGCGCCCTTTGGTAAGGTGAGAGTTGTTTCGGTTTGGCCTTTACCGAAATGCAAGTGGGTGGCATCGGCCGCTACGATTTCACCTTTAGGTGTGGCGGGTTCATCAATCATCAAGTGATGATGACCAGAAGTTTGATCGGTTGCATCTTCACCTGCAGGCCGAACTTTAAATCCATCCACTTTCATTTGGACCTTAAAAGGACTTTTCACTTTTTGGCCATCTTTCAGATTTCCAAAATCAACTGTTCCCGCAAACGCAGCTGCTAAAAATAATAAAAATACCGACATCGTTACTCCTTTGATAAAATTAAGACTTAAGTCCCATTTAAACATGGGCTATGCCTTGTCACCAGATATCAAGCTCACGCACAATAAAGCAAATAGGGAGTGCAGCAGATGAAATTACGAAGAATTTTAGAATTGATTTTGGGGTTGATCTTTTTTGTGTTTGGTTTAAACGGCTTTTTTCATTTTCTGCCTCAACCTCCGTTGCCCGATACCGCAATGCCTTTTCTACAGGGTTTGATGAGTGCGAGTTATTTTTTTCCATTTATGAAAACAATTGAAACGATTTGTGGCTTTTTATTTCTCACCGGATTCTATGTGCCTCTTGCACTTATTGTTTTGGCGCCGATTACTCTCAACATTTTTTTATTTCATATTATGCTCGCACCCGGCGGCTCACCCATGGCTATAGGAATTGCGGCGGTCCATGTGGCGCTCGGTTACCTTTACCGCGACACCTATCTCCCATTATTTAGGGCAAAACACTAATGCTTGAGCTTCCCCAAAGTTTTACCGGATCAACCCAATTAGATTCATCTGAAGGTTTTTTAAAAGGAGCCTTTTTATTTCGTGATGTGCCCAACGTCACAAGTAGTTTTAACTTAAATCAAAAAGGTTTGGAAATTCGTTGTAGCTCGAAACCCCCAGAGACCGAGGGGCCCAAATTTTTTGATCGATTGATTCGTGCGGTAGTTCCTAAAAAAGAAGTGGCGCAGCCCGCGATTATTTTAAAATTGCAATCCACCCGCTTGGCCCAAGCCTTTCGGGAGCAAGATCAGGTTCATATTTATTCCTCAGATAACAAATTAGGAATCGCCTGCATCAGACAAAATCAATTGGCTTTTGCACTCGGAGACTTAAGTGAGCTTTTGCCTCTTAAAGGGGCTGCAAATTTGGTTTTTGAAAATATGAGCGAAGATTTTGTTCTTCGCACTTCATTAAAACCTTTGAACCTTAAAGCGGGGCGGGTTGTTCCGGTTGGATACTACAACGTCGCCCTTTTGTCGGAACAGCCTTTTGTTACCATCGTTCGCAGTGGGATTAGCCTAACGATGGATGATCTCAAACATCTTCAACGCGAGTGGACCCTTCAACGCGAAAAACTTTAAGCCGCTTTTTTGATATTGATATTTAAGAGCCCGATTTGGCCAAGTTTCTTTTTGGCAAGCGGCCAAAAAACTTCGCGAATCTGAATCTCATCTGGCTTTAACTTGAGTTTACCAAAATTTTCGAGCTCAAATGCGCTGATGAATTCGGCTTCTGCAGAGCCTTTAGCAAGCTTCAATAGCAATCGAAATTGGACCTCAGAAAAATCGGCAGCAATCATCATTTTTCTTAAAGGTTGCTCAGGCGTGTTTTTTAAATAATCGCACACGCCAACAATATCATCTTTAGTAATCATCATGGTTTGACTCCTTATACTGACCTATCGGCTAGTCGAGTCGAGGGCTTAATGTCTTATTTTAGGATTCTGGCAGTGGAATAAATTCGGTTTCGCCTTCAGGGAGTCGAAATTCACCCGATTTCCAGGATTTTTTGGCAGCTTCGATCAATTCTTGATTGGTAGAAACAAAATTCCAAAAAATTGTCCTGGGCTGAGACAGCGGCGGGCCGCCGATCATCATCATTCGGGTCTGTTGATCTCCTGCTCTGAGTTGAATTTTTTCGCCAGGCGAAAACACCGCAAGTTGGTCGGGTGTGATTTTTTGTTCTAAGGTCGAAACCTCGCCATCGATCACATATATCCCATATTCAAAACTTGGATCTTGATCAAAAACAAATTCGCTTTGGGGCGAAATAAGGGCATCTAAAAAATCATTTCACTGTGGACCGCAACCGGAGATTGATGCCCAAAAGCTTGGCCCACAAGGAGTCTAATTTGTAATTGCGAATTTTTAAATTGTGGAAGTATATCAGCAGCATAGTGAGTAAATTTGGGATCGATGGTTTCAGATTCCTGCGGCAGAGCCACCCACAGTTGAAGCCCATGCAAATCGGTCAATTCTGAGCGCTCTGAGTGGCAAATGCCCTTGCCTGCGGTCATCCAATTGATCGCACCAGGTCGAATATTTAAATTGTTACCCAAATTATCGCGATGAGTGATTTCGCCACTAAACAAATAAGTTACCGTAGCGAGCCCAATATGGGGATGAGGGCGAACGGCCATCTGAACTTTGGCTGGTCCCATATGATCGAAAAAAACAAAGGGTCCCACTGATCTTAAGCTGGAAGGCAGACTGCGACGAACAACAAATTCACCAAGGTCTCGAGAAAATGGCTGAATGACTTTCATAACAACACTAAAGCTGAAGTTCTAGAGGCGCGGCAAGAGAAAGTGTGTTACGTAAGGGTTCTTCTATTTACCAAAGGATCATTTTGCAATCTTTTACAGAACTCCCATTGAGTCGTGAACTCCAAGCCTCAATCACAGAAATGGGCTACACAACACCAAGCCCAATCCAAGTCCAATCCATCCCAATTTTATTAAAAGAACCCACCGACTTTTTGGGTTTGGCTGCAACCGGTACCGGCAAAACTGCCGCATTTGGAATTCCGCTGCTTGAACAATTGGATGCATCAAAAAATCAAACACAAGCTCTTATTCTTTGTCCAACGCGCGAATTGGCGCTGCAAGTTTCTGGACAAATTTCTGCGCTTGGCAAACACAAAGGGATCAAAGCCCTCCCTGTTTACGGAGGCTCTGGCTACGGTGAACAGATCGCCGGAATGAAGCGTGGAGCAGCGGTGATTGTTGGAACACCTGGTCGCTTGGTGGATCATATTGATCGAGGCACCTTAAAACTCAACAACATCCGCACCGTGATTCTTGATGAAGCCGACGAAATGATTTCGATGGGTTTTAAAAAAGACATGGATAAAATTTTAAGCCGCGTTTCAAACGCTAACACCTGGCTGTTTTCGGCAACAATGAGCACTGAAGTTCGTAAAGTTGCAGATAAATTTTTGAAAGATCCAAAACATGTTCAAGTGAACCGTGTCGAGATGCTCTCGGCCACTGTTGAGCAAGTGTTTTATCCCGTGCGCGAAGCCAACAAACCAGAAATTGTTTGTAAGTTGATTGATGCCGCTGAGGATTTTTATGGTCTGATTTTTTGCCAAACCAAATCAATGGTTCAAACCTTGACCCATCTTTTGACCGAGCGCGGTTACCGTGCGGATTGTCTTCATGGCGATCGCGATCAATCTGCTCGTGAGCGAACAATGCGTTCGTTTCGTGAACACAAAGTCAATATCTTGGTCTGTACCGATGTGGCTTCACGTGGACTTGATGTAAAAGATGTTTCGCATGTGATGAATTACTCATTGCCACGTGAACTCGATAGCTATGTTCATCGTATTGGTCGGACCGCACGCAGTGGTCAAAACGGGATTGCAATGAGTCTTGTGTCACCTTCACAACGTGAACTTGTGTTCCGTATTGAGCGAATGACAAAAAGCAAAATGCGCGAAGGAGCAATCCCCACTCGCAAAGAGATTGGCCAAAAGAAAATCAACAAAATGTTTGAGACTTTTATGGCCCAGCCTTTTGAGCGTGCACAAACTTTATTAACTAAAGAGTGGAGCGAAGCTTTGGCAAATATGCCTGTGGATGAAATCGCCGCACGTTTTTTGACCATGTCATTTAAAGATTTGTTTATCGAAAGACCCGAAACCGATATCCGATCAGGTCCTGCTATTCGCACCGAAGAGCGTGCGGGTGAGGGTGGCCAAGGACGACGACCAAGCAACAATCGTCAGCGTCCAAGTTGGAGAAAGAAGACCAATTCAAGATCTTCTTATGCTCAACGCTAACTGATCTTTAAACGTGAGCCGCAATTTTGGCAGCTCACTTCAATTGGAACATTGACATATTTTTTATCGACTTTGAGAGTGTCCTGGCAATCGGGACACTTGAAATCAAATGGCGTAATCTTAAAATGCTTTTGATAACTCGAATATCCCGCCCATGGCGCAAGTAGCAGCAACAGCGGCACCAAAAAAAAATGGATCACCGGAAGTAAAATCGCAAGTGCAGCACAGACCACGACCGTGGCAAAACGAGTTGCTCCCAAAATGATTCTTTGTTGGAGGCTCAGTGGTTCAATTTGAACTTCGAGATTCAACTCTTTTCCGGATGAACTTTCAACACGCATAACAATCACCTTTTTTTGACCCAGTGATGAACGATGGTAGAGGATAGCATCGGTTTGATCCGTAACGTCAAGTTTGGACATCGCTTTTGAAGGCGCGTACCGTGAGAGGCTTGGCTTGATCAGTTCTGAGGAGATGACATCTGTGATTCATAACGCCCGTACCCTTGCCGAAAAGATTCGTCGCTTTCTGATCGGCAGCCCAAAGAATCTCGAAGACCGATCGATCTTTCATCATCTCTCGCTGATTCCTTTGCTTGCATGGGTGGGGCTTGGCGCGGATGGATTGTCATCATCGTCTTATGGTCCTGCCGAGGCTTTTCAAGCTTTGGGTGAGCACACTTACATTGCTGTTGGACTTGCAGCACTGATGGCCTTTACCGTTTTTGTGATCTCTGCAGCTTACCGCCGAATCATCGAGGAATTTCCTCATGGTGGGGGTGGGTATGTGGTTGCAAGTCATTTGCTCGGTCATCATGTAGGAGTGGTGTCGGGTTGCGCACTGTTGGTCGATTATATTTTAACCATCACAATATCTATAGCTGCAGCTGGCGACGCATTATTTAGTTTTTTACCCATGGACTTGCATGTTCTAAAAATTCCGATCGAAATTTTTTTGATTGTTGCCTTAATGATTTTGAATATTCGTGGAGTCAAAGAGTCGGTCATTGTGATGGCTCCGATCTTTATTCTTTTTTTGATCACCCATGCGATTATGATTGTTGGCGGTATTGCGGGTCACGCAAACGAGATGGATGTCACCTTTCATTCGATCACTTCTGGCTATAGCAATGGTTTATCAACCATTGGTCCGATGGCGATGTTTTTACTTTTTATTCACTCCTATTCGCTGGGTGGTGGAACGTATACAGGGATCGAAGCGGTCTCAAACGGCTTGCCGATTATGCGCGAGCCACGCGTGCAAACAGCAAAACGCACGATGACCTACATGGCTTTTTCGCTCGCGATCACCGCGTCTGGATTGTTGCTCTGTTATCTTTTATGGCAAATTGCTCCAGCACCCGGGATGACCTTGAATGCGGTGCTCTTACAAAAAATGACCAATGGTTTACCTTTTGGATCAACCTTTACAGTGGTGTCATTGATTGCCGAAGGATTGTTGCTGGTGGTTGCGGCTCAAGCCGGATTTATTGATGGGCCAAGAGTGCTTGCGAATATGGCTGTGGATTCTTGGTTTCCGCGTCGGTTTGCGGCTTTGTCTGAACGACTCACCACAAGTAACGGTATCGTTCTGATGTCGTTTGCCTCACTGCTCGCTCTTTTTTATACCAAAGGTGATGTGTCCCGTTTGGTGGTGATGTACTCGATCAACGTGTTTCTCACATTTTCATTATCGATTTTTGGAATGTTAAAATCCTATATGGGTTCGCGCAAAACAAAACCAAGATGGAAAAGTGGGATGGCCATTTTTTCGATTGGATTTGTTTTGTGTGTGACCATCTTAATCATCACCACCCTCGAAAAATTTGAAGAGGGCGGCTGGGTCACATTGGTGGTGACAACGGCTCTTGTTCTTTTGTGTTTTTCGATCAAGCGACATTACCTTGCGGTGGCAAAAAAATTAAGACTGCTTGAAGTGACCGTAAGAGATGTTGAAACCAACGCCAATGATAAAAAAGATGTTCAACTAGATCCTCAAGGCCGTACCGCTGCCATACTTGTTGGCGGCTACGGAGGGCTTGGAGTTTATACCTTTCAAAGCATTCTCAAGATTTTCCCAAATGTTTACAAAAATTTTATTTTTATTTCTGTGGGTGTTGTGGATTCGGGCGCTTTTAAGGGTGAAGCTTCGGTAGAAGATCTAAAAGAAGACACCACACGAATGCTGCAAAAATATGTGCGAATGAGCAATGACCTTGGTTATGCCGCCACCAAAAAAATTGCGGTGGGAACTGATATTGTGCAAGAGGCTTTTGATTTGTGTCAGCAGGCCGTCGAAGAATTTCCACTCACCACTTTTTTTACCGGCAAGGTGATATTTTCTGAAGACACTTGGTTTAACCGCTTTTTACACAACGAAACTGGTTTAGCGCTCCAAAAACGACTCCAAATTTCTGGATTAACAATGGTCGTCCTGCCGGCCAAAGTGATTTAAATGTTTCAAGGCCTTGAGCGCGAATTGCGATTTGTCGCGGTTCGTAGTCGTGGGCCTGGTGGTCAAAATGTAAATAAAGTTTCTAGTGCGGCTTTGTGCACTTGGGACTACAAAAATTCTGCATTTCATTTTGATCGAATTCTTTTAGGCGAACGCCTCAAAAATCAAATTAATAAAGATGGCCTTGTTTATCTTCGAAGCGATGAGTTTCGTGATTTCGAACAAAACAAAAGACGCTGTATCGAAAAATTGTCGGCCATGATCGCTGCTGCTTTGCACCGCCCTAAACGCCGGATCAAAACAAAACCCACCTTTGCCTCAAAGGTGCGAAGGCAAAACACTAAGGCTCAGCGCGGCGAAATTAAAAAATCGCGAACGAAGGTTCGGATTTCTCGCTAAGCTTTTAAGCATGAAATTGATTGCATGCGCTCTAATTTTATTTTTGTGTTCTTGCGGTACCCAAACATTTCCGATTCCACCAAATCCAATCCTCTTGGTTGACACTCATGCCGCAGAAATTGTTTCGGGCATCTTGGGTGGAGCAATCAATGATGCGCCGACCGCAACCACATCTTTTGCCCATCGCATTTGGCAGGAGTTGACGCTTTTGCCAAAAGCTTATGGGTACTCATCGACTTGTGCGGTGGGTACGATGGCGCCCTCGGTGTTTTCGACAGGCACAATAAATTATGTTTATTCACCAGCCGTCTGCACCGATGTTTTTACCAATGGCACAACGGGGACCGCATCTTTTAGCTCAACCACTTACAATTACAACTATGCTTCAAATTGTACGGGTACCGATTTTGGTTTGAGCACTCAGCCTACGGCTTGTGTAGTCACTCGAACAACTTCGTCGCCGGTCACTCGAATGATCACTCCTCCAAGCGGAACAAGTGCAACCGTCACTCATGACACTTTGAACCCTAGCGGATTTAGTACAAGCGTCGTCACTTCAAGTGGGGGCGAGGTGATCACTTGTGGAGCTGCGAATGTTGGCGACACCACCTGTACCACGCGATCGATTGTGGTGAATGGATCGCATGTCACATCTACTGACGGTTGGGATCACACTGTCTCAACGACAGCGCCGATTATGGTTGTTGGCAATGCGACGACCTCGGTGGTGAATTCGGCTAGCCTCACAGTCCAAGACAACACCAATCAATATACGGTGAACTTTTCTGTTTATACGCCATTAAGTTATTCGCTTGCGAACTGTTGTTATCCAACAAGTGGTCAGCTGATTGGGGTATTTTCAGGTGGACCTTATAGTGGAAAAACAATCAACGTGAGCTTTTCGCCAAATTGTGGTGAGGTTGCGGTCGCAGTACAAGGGCCAAGTTTGCCCTCGCAAATGACTCTTACTCATTGCCTTTAAGAACAGCTTTAACAACATCAAGACGGCCATCAATGGGTTCAACCACAGGCAATTTTAGTATTTCTGCAATCAATGGATAGACATTGATATTTTCAAAGGTATCCAACTGTTTTTGTTTATTAAAGTGTGGACCCTCGGCCATAAAAATTCCGTGCATCTGCAAATTCACATCGGGATCAAAACCATGATTGCCTTTTTTAAAAGGCTTTGGATGATCCTTGTATTGCAATGAATAAGGCGCATTGGTCGTGACTAAGATGTCACCCACTCGTGGGGTGTTTTGGTAATGCCACTTTTGTGGGATTTCATCGTGAGCATAAACATTAAAATGATGCGAATATTTTTTGAAAGCCTGAATCGTCTTTTGAATCTCGCTGCGTTTGCTATTTGGTTTTAAGTAGAGCAAGGCTTGGGTTGAATCACCCATCACCATAAAGTTTTTAAGACTCACTCGCTCATCCAGATTTTCGATTGAGTCTTGAGAAATGTCAGCCATTCCATGATCCGACAAAACGATTAAATCTATACCGCGGGGTAAGTTTTTTCGAAGCTCGCCGATCAGCTGATCGATTTCGGCCACCGCATTTTTAACTTCATTCGAGGTTGGTCCATAAAGATGCGAAGCTTCATCCACCTGAGAAAAATAAAGAGTGGTCAACTGCGGCGGATTTTTTGAACGCAGCCATTCAAGAACCTGATTCACTCGGGTTAAGCCTGGGGTCTTTGAGTTATAGTTGATATAAGTGGAAGGCCGATGTCCTGCTATTTCGGCCTCTGATCCAGGCCAGAAATAACATGCCGAACGCTGATGATTTTGTTCTGCCAAACTCCAAAGAGGAGTTCCGCCATACCATCGTCCATCACGAATGGCGTTCACATCTGAAATTTTGAATTCTTGAGAGATACGCGGATCATAAAATTCGTTGGCAACAATTCCGTGATGCTCAGCATAGAGGCCAGTAGCGATGGCATAATGATTGGGATAAGTTTTAGATGGAAATATGGGTTTTAAGCTCTTGGCCCTTACCCCTGAATTCGAGATCTGGTTCAGGTTCGAGGGATTATACATTTTAAGATAATCAGATCGAAAGGCATCAATAGACACAAGCAAAACAGAGGGGCGATGAGTGGCGCAACCCACACAAAGGAGTGCAAAAATTAAATATTTCATTGGCTCGCAGTAACACCCTTTGGTCTCGAAAGCATCTCTCAAGTCCAGTTGGTAGAGCGTCGAATTGACAAGATCTTACCCATCTAGCTCGAATAGAGGAGAGGGGAAAATATCTTGAAGTGGAAAACAATATTTTTTAGACATCCTCTTTTACTTTTAATTTATGGGGTCTTCGCGATGACACCGAGTACGTCCACCAAAGTGGACACCGTTATAAAGCTGCCAGCAAAAATTCTTTCTCGATCCACCGATATTTATTTTAAACACCAAATTGCAAAAGTCGAAGAGCATTGCTTTCGCAAAGGTCCGGTGGCGGCTCACTTGTATTTAGATAGCAATCAAGCCCCCTATTTTTTTGTGGCCTTTCCTGCCGGAAATTCTGGTGTGGGGATGTGGTTTGACACTCCCGACAAAAATGTTTTTTTGAGTGCGGTTCGTCCTCCCCATGCGATTACACGCTCGCAACTCAACGGCATCGAAGTGGATCTCAAAAGTGGCGCGAAAAGTTTAAAAATCAAAACTGCTGTTCTTGGGAGTATGCGCTTTATTCGAGATGCTGAGTTGCAACAGCCAATCCCAAAAGTGATACAAAAAAATACGGTTGTGACAAGTGACCATGTGATTGTGATGGATCGTGAATCGCTCAATAAAATGGCGAGTTACAGATTAGAGCTTGAACTTTTAGGCGATACAAAAATGGTGCAGCACGAAGGGGCAATCGAGCTTGTGGCGCAGTCCAACATTAAATTTCGATTGCGCGCGATGACAAGTGAGCGACCGCTAACGCCACTCAAACCATCAAGTGTTTTTAAAAAACAATATCTCAGCAAGATAGATCCAAAAGAACTCCAGGCCTTTTCATTTTTGCTTTATCGCGAAAAATTTGCGGCCGGATCTCCACGATATCTGAATCAATTTGGAAGAGACTCTCTCATTACCCTTCGTGTGTTGATGGATGCCATGAAGCCAGAGGCGGTCGAAAATTTAATTTCGATGACTCTCAATGGGGCTCATCCCGTTGATGGCATGATTTCACATGAACAGCACGAAGGCGATTTTGCTTCGTTTGTTCGAAAGCAAAAACATCAAAACGTGATCGGTGTCACGAGTCCCATCGAAGATTATAAAATGATCGACGATGATTTTATTTTCACCATCGTTCTTGCCGAATACATGAAGCGCTACCCGATGCGTGTTGCCGACTTTTTGGATCGTCGAGACTCGCGCGGAATTTCACATCGACGCCTGGTTCAAAATAATTTTCGCTATGTTCGTAAGATGACAAAGGCCTTTTTTCAAGATCCCATTTACACCAATTTGGTTCATCTCAAAGACGGTGAGACTACCGGTCAGTGGCGCGATAGTGAATATGGTTTAGGTGGAGGTTCTTATCCCTTTGACGTCAATGTGGCTTTGGTCCCTGGGGCGCTTCGAGGACTTTCAGAAATCTACGACAACGAACATCTCGAATTTTTTAGTCCAAAAACAGCCGCACTGATGGATAAGATTTTTAGAGTGTGGAATGAAAAGGCTGAGCCCTTATTTGAAGTGCGCATTCCAAAGAACACGATTCCAAATTATGGCGAAAAATATTTTGCCAACCTTCATCTTGATCCAAAAGACCTACCAGATTCTCCTGAACAAGATTTAAGATTTCCGGCGATTGCAATCAACGATGCGGGCGAAAAAATCCCGGTGATGCATTCTGATGACAGCATGATGATGACCTTTGGTTATCCATCAGAAAACTATATGCGTTCGGTCAATCAACGTGTGCAGCATCAGTTCCCCTATGGACTCAGAACTCCGGTCGGAATTTTAATTGCTAATCCAGTTTTTGCTCGACCCTTACTGCAGAGTCATTTTGATGAGCATCAATATCATGGGCGCACGAGTTGGGCGATGCAGGAGGATTTGTTGATATATGGATTTGATCGGCAGCTCGCCATTGGGCAGTGGTCCAATGAGACGATTGAAGAGATCAACCATTCGGTTCACGAAGTGGCCAAGGTGATCAAGGTGAAAGGGCATATGGGCGGGAACGAAGTGTTTTCTATTCTTCTTGTGAATGGCCGATACCTGGCTTTGCCTTTTGCTGGAAGTGCGAAATCAAATTCAAACCAATTGTGGAGTCATCTGCGGATCGCATCGCCACCGCTAGAAGATATCTAATCAAAATTGGTGGGGTTGCTCACCGAATCCAAATTCATAAGATGCATAAACAAATTCTGTTTCTTCACTGAGCAGCTCAACTAATTTTTTAAGTTCTCCACGAACCAAAATATAACTGCGCTGGCCATCGCTCAGTGAACGCATAAAATTTAAGTTAGAATTTTGGGCAAAAACTTCCCCATCAACAAGATGATCGAAGTGGAGCCACACTCCAATGAAGGGAGGATGAGTCTCAAGAGCATCGAGCAATCCAACTGAAATCCGTGAGTGTGAGATGTGTTTGTTAAGTATCGACAAACACCCAGGCTGTGGGGTTGAGGCAAAGGCAAAAGAAATAAGTAAAATCAAGATGGCCATTGAGTCCTTTTTAGTATTTTAACGAAAATCCGGTAAAGTAAGTGATATCGGTTCCGACAATATCCATCGGCGGCACGCTATCGTAGTTCAGATTAAATTGCATTTCGGCCGAGAGGCGTTCGGTTAAACTAAATAATAGTCCACATGACAAGAGAAACCTGACATCATTCAAAAATTGCAGCGACGGCTGAAGATAGGTGCTCGCATAGGCAGAAGCCCGATCATTAAATCCCACTACATAAGATAAATAAAGATTGCCGCGAAAACCACTTCGCGAAGCTTCCATGTTAAAGGTGGCAAGTTCGTAAAAGAGACCAGTTCCTAAATAAAGAGTGTTTGTACCTTGGTTCAGAAGACGATAACGAAGGTTGGACCCAAAAATATTTCGCCATTTAAGATCTCTAAATTCGTCAAACTCGGATTGAGTAAATAATTCGACTGTGGTGGGCTTATCGGCTTTAAAGGTGTATCGGATGTGAATTCGCCCATTATTTGTGTCCTTTACATTTTGGGTGAGCGAATAGACATAGTCTGCTAGAAACAATATTTCGTCTTCGGGATAGCGATAAATATTAAGAGTGGTGATGTTGTTTGCCAACTTATTGGTGTTTCCGCGCTGACCCGAAAATTTGGCGGAGGATTTTCCGATGAATCCCTTTCCAGATTCTCTACGAATTTGTTCGATGTTGATAAAGCCAAATGACGGCGCCATCAATAGAAGAAATAAAATTGGCATGAGCCGAGCACATTGACGGATTTAAAAACAACATGCAAGGGTTGTCTGATGTTAAAAAAAATCACTTTTACCCAATGGATCGCAATCGCACTTGTGGTTGGACTTATTGTTGGAGTCACAGCACCCGAATTTGCGGTCTCTCTTAAATTTCTAACAACCGTATTTTTGCGTGCGATCAGTTCGATGGTTGTGCCGATGATATTCGCAATGCTTGTCACAGGCATTGCCGATCATAGTGATGACTTAAAGTCGATTGGGCGTTTGGCGGTGAGGGCACTGGTCTACTTTGAAGTGATGACCGCTTTTGCTCTTGTGATGGGATTGATTGCAGTGCATCTGCTTCATCCAGGTACCGGTACTCCGCTCCCTCCACCAACCGCAGTGGCTCAAGAGTATGTTCAAAAGCCACAAACCACACTCGAAACCATCGAGCATATCGTTCCCCGAAGTTTTGTTGAGGCGGCCGCCCAAAATGATATTTTAGAAGTGATTTTCTTTTCTGTTCTTTTTGCGTTGGCCCTCACACAAGTCGATATTCCTCACAAAAATGTGATGCTCGGGGTGTGTCGCTCCCTGGCTCAAATTATGTTTAAATTCATTGGTATCGTAATGAATTTTGCGCCGATTGCGGTTGGGGCATCCATTGCGGTGGCGGTGGGTCAATCGGGATTGCAGGTCATCGCCAATCTGAGTTGGCTTGTGCTCACTCTTTATTTGGCCTTGGTTGCGTTAATTTTATTGTTCTTTGTGCCCACACTTTATTTTTTAAAAATTTCGATTCCTAAATTTTTTGCTGCGGTTCGTGAGCCTGCATTCTTGGCTTTTAGTACGTCCTCATCAGAGGCCGCACTTCCGATTGCGCTTCGAAAAATGGTCGAGTTCGGAGTGCCTGAGCACATCGTTTATTTTGTATTGCCCTTGGGCTATTCGTTCAACTTAGTGGGATCGACTCTTTATCTTTCGGTGGCCGCAATTTTTGTGGCCCAAGCTGCAGATATTCATCTGACTTGGATGCAGCAATCGGCAATGATTTTGACTTTGTTAATCACAAGCAAAGGGGTTGCGGCTGTGCCTCGAGCCTCGATGGTTGTGCTTTCGGCCACACTCACCAAATTCAATTTACCACTAGAAGGGATTGCGGTGATCCTAGGTGTAGACGCCATCATGGATATGGCGCGCAGTATGGTCAACGTGATCGGCAACTGTTTAGCGTCAGTTGTATTGTCGCATTGGGAATCGGCCACGCCAGTAAAGAAAATAATAAAGCACGCCGAAGAGAGCCCCACCTAAGTGGGCGCCGTGACCAATCGGCAGGCCACCGCCTTGGGCCTGTGCTGACAATCCCCAGAGATCAAGACCAACAAAGAGCACCGCACCAAACATGGCGGGCATTGGAATAATCCAGAAGAGCAAAAGCTTTTCGCGCGGATACAGAAAGGAAAAAAGTAAAATCAATCCCGACAAGGCACCCGAAGCCCCAAGTGCCGGCAGTGCGGGTTCGTGGAGTAAAAACGCGGACACCAAACAATGGCAAAGCGAACTAAAAATTCCCGCACCAAGATAAAAAAATAAAAATCGTGGAACTCCTAAAATACTTTCGACCAAGCCGCCAAAACTCCTCAGCACCATCATGTTGAGTAAAAAATGAATAAACAAATTGTGCGAAAAAACAGAGGTGAGCAAAGTCCAATAGCGACCCTGTAATAAACCTTCCCAGCTGACCAGAAAATGGGTCGACATAAAACGAAAGTCACGTCCCCAAAAATAAAACACCACTAAATTTATAATTAACAAGACCGGTATGGTTGAGCGTCTCATCGGATAAAACGCGGTTTAGGTGGTAGGTTTGAAAGTAAAATCGAGTCACCAAATTTTTGTTTTAATTGATCCTTCAATTGTTCGACCTTTATTGTTTTTTCGTTATTAAATAAATTAAGTTGGATCTCTTGCCCTACCGATAAATTTCTCACGCTAATCCCTAAGAGTCTCAAAGGCAGGTTGGGATTTTTGTGTTCAATCAATAATTTCTGACCGATTTCGGCAATTTCTGCAGCCACACAGGTAGGCTGGCTAATCGATTTTGCCCGGGTCACCGTAGTAAAATCGGGATAGCGAATTTTAATCTGCACCGTTTGGGCCGACATATTTTTTTTTCGTAGATCAGTGGCGATGTCTTCGCTCATGTCGCGCAAAAATCGCATCAAGTATTCCACTTGGGAAATGTTTTCGGCAAAGGTTCGCTCGGCTCCGATAGATTTTCGTTCATGCCGAGTTTCGACAATTCGATTGTCGATGCCCTTGGCCATTTTTTGAAAATCAGGAAACTGCGGGCTTTTTGCAAGTTGGGCACAGGTATGAATTCCGAGTTGGGCCAAGCGCGAGAGTGTTTTTGGTCCGATGCCAGGAAGTTTTGATACTGAGAGTGAACTCAAAAATTTTTCTTCATCACCCACCGGAATTTCTAACAGACCATCGGGTTTAGCAAAATCAGAAGCAATTTTAGCAAGCAGTTTATTGCTAGCAATCCCAACGGTGCAGGTCAGTCCGCTGACCTCGAGAACCGACTGTCTTATTTTTTTGCCGCTTTCGACTCTTGAGGCATACAATCGTTCACATCCGGTGAGATCAAGATAGGCCTCATCAATCGAAACCTGTTGGACTTTGGGTGACAGATTTTCGAGGCTCTCAAAAATAAGATGAGAATAATGCGAGTAATCTTTAAACTCAGGCTTCACCATCACAAGGGCAGGGCACAGTCTTCGAGCTTGGCCCACAGGCATAGCCGATCGCACGCCAAACTTTCTTGCCTCATAGGAGCAACTGGCGACTACGCCGCGCGCACCAGTGCCACCCACTCCGACCGGCTTGCCGATCAGGCTGGGATTTTTGAGTCTTTCGACCGCAACAAAAAAGCAATCCATGTCGACATGGAGGATCCAAGACATGAGGCTTTATATCGTCTTTTAGATTTTAAGTTTATTGAAAACATCTGGTATCATCAGCGCTGGAGGCAATATGAAGTATCTGCTCGTTTTATTGGTGTTTTCGTCGAGTGCTTTGGCCAAGACCACGAAGGTGGCCCATTTTGTTCTTTGGCAAGATGATGAGACCAAAAAGACCTCGATGGCCCAGCTCAAAAATTTTGGGGCGCATCTAAAAAAGTGCAAATATGAGCTCGAATTTTGTGGCAACGACGTGGAAGTCGAAAAGATCGAAAAAGTATGTCATCAAACAGGCCAGCCTCAACCCCTTGTGAAGCAAACCCATCATGCTGCATTTGAGCAACTCGACTTCAAGATACCTGTCGAAACTGAATTTTATAAAGTGAAACTTGAGGTCAGACACAATGCCTTACTCAATACGGGCGAAATTGAATTTTTAAATTCTGAAGGCGAAAATCTGCCCTTTGGAAAAAAGGCAGCGTTTTTTCAGCTCTTCCAAAACTGCCCTTGAATGACCAATTATCTCGAAAGCTTTGGGTTTTATAATCGTTGGGCCAACGAAAGACTTTTTAAAACCCTCAAAAGCGAAATCAGTCCCAACATTCTAAATCTTCTTGCGCAGCAAATTGGTGCCGAAGAGTTGTGGATGGGGCGCATCCAAAAACCAAATGAAGATCTTAAAGCTGTTCAACCTGATTTTGTTTACCTTGAAAGACGCCGCAGAAGTCTTGATGAGGACTGGATTGATCTGGTCGAATCCAAATTAGATCTTGGGCGCAACGTTGAATATGAAACAATCACCGAGCCTCGCATGCGCCGCACAGCTCAGCTCGAAAGAATTTTGCTGCACGTATTCAATAGCCAAACCTTTTCGCGTGGCCAGATTTGTGCCGAGCTCCAAAAACCACCGCCACTTGAAATGATTTATTTTTTTAGTGGTCGTTAGGGTTCGGTAATTGCGATCGAGTCAATATAGGCAATACCAAATCGACCATCTCGAAGCGCCATATTTAGAGGCGTGATATTGACCCGAATCTTATCGCACATTTCGGCATTGAGCCTCAGAGTCCACACATCGGTATCTTGCAAAGGACTCTTCACCACAACACTGCAGAGGCCGCCGGTCTTTAAAAAAGCCTCAAATCCGTTGAGCTTTTCGATCACCACACTCTCAAATTGTTGAGGCTCTGAGGTATCGGTTTGGCGGTTTAAGACCTCCACCGCAGGAAGAACAATCAAGAGGGCACCAAGGGGAGCAAAAACCATTACCTTCCAGATCGAGGCCTTGAGACCACGTTGACGAAAAAAGGTCGACTTGGTCATCTTTAGCGAAAAGAACAGCAGAATCGTAAACATAATAAAAAACGGAAATGAATTTTCGAGCAATTCTTCGCGACGCAACACTTGGCTTAAAGGGTAGCCAAACAGGCGCTCCCCAAAATAGGCCGCCCAACAGGTGACAAAGATCGCAATCCAAATCACCTCGAGTTTTGGAATATAAAAGGGATCCTCGGCCCGACGATTTTTTGCCTGACTTTTGCGAATAAATCCCCAAAGCGTTCCAACGAGTAGACCAAAGCCTAATGAAATCAATATGATCATAAGAAATTATCAACTCAATCAAAATCAAATGGCAATGACAAAAAACGTCGCCGGTTTTTACCTTACTTCAAGCGATCTCCACGAAGGGCCATTAGATTTGGGCATTGTGCTTGCTGATATGTTGAGTGTGAAAAACATTTTTTAAGGAGGATTGCCATGAAGGCAATTTTATTGACCCTGTTGATCTCAAGCCCAGTATGGGCAGCAACTCTTGATACTGTAAACGAAAAGTCCTTCGACGTTGAAGCCGAAGAGATGGATGTTTACGATCACGCTGCTTTAGAAAAAGCGGCTAAAGACGAAACCGCTCAGATGAATCACGATACAAAAGTGATGGATCAAAAGGTTTCAAGTCTCAAGCGCGAGAGTGATAGATTAAAGCAGAACGTAAAAAACCAATCCGATCGTTTTGCTGAATCAAAAAAACAAGGTGTTGAGATGAGTCGCAAAGTTGCTTTGCAACAACGTGATAAAGATCATGTTCAAAAAGATCTTGAAACCGCTCAATATAAATTGAAACAAAGCCAAGATCAGTTAGCAGATCGCAAAAATCAACTGGCCCAAACCAGAAGTCAGTTGAATGAGTTGAGTCACCAAAAAGCTTCGGCATTAAACCGAATTCACCGAGCTGAGCAACAGATTGCAACTGCCGAAAGACAACTCGAGCGCTTAAAAAGCCAAAAGCAAAATTTAAAAAAGAATGTTGTTGAATTGAATCGAAGAGCTGATGCGAGCGAAGGACGTGCGCAAAAGTATCAGACCCGTTTAGCATCCTTACGCTAAATTTTTTTAGAGGGTTGCGATGACGAACATGGATTGTTTGTCTTGCAACCCGAATTTATGACAACATATGACCTGTGATTTTTTTTACGCTTCAGCCTCACTTCGTGAGGTCTTGTCGAAACTCTAAACGCCCCATTCTGACCGAATCTTTGCAACCTCTTCGGGTGTCATCGCTTTTTTAAAACGAGCCCCAGATCGACCTTTGACTCGAGCTTCGCATTCGGCCCAAGTGGTATGCTGCTCGAGCTTTCCGTTGACCAAACTTAAATAACAAAAAGGAATTTTTTTTTGGGTGCGCTCTTTCATGTCGGGGAGGGCTTGGGGCTCAGGCAAAACATCAAGATCTAAACCGTAGCCACCCAATGGTCCTTTGTAGAGAGCAGGCATTTGACCTTTTGAGTGCGCCACTGCGATCACATCGCAGCGCTCATTACCGGGTGTTCCGCGATGGCCGCGAACAAAATTCCATGTGATGCGTTTGCGATCAATGGTGAGCACCGTGTTCATCAACTCTTGCCAAAGATCTTGATTGGTCACGTCTTTGCCATCGGCGGTTTTCCAACCGCGGCGTTGCCAACCAAAAACCCACTGAGTGATTCCACGAATTAAATAAACAGAGTCGGTAAATACCGAAATATTTTCTGTTCGTTCGCTTACAAATTGGAGACCGCGAAGGGCCGCCGTCATTTCCATCCGATTATTTGTTGTCGATGGGCTTGCACCACCCAGCTCCTGAACTTTCAAATCAGGTGTGAGCACCACCGAGGCCCATCCGCCGGGACCAGGGTTTCCTGAACATGCACCATCGCTGTAGATGATGATGTTGTCGGTTGAAACATTTTGACAATCAAAAGCTCGCTCCATTAGGTTTCCTTATTACAAAATTAACCCTTGTACATTGAAGAGAGTATTTATGAAATTTGGAAAGTTACAAAGCTTGCTTTTCGCGACATGTTGCGCGCCGGTCGTCAGCTTCGCGAGTGAGGCTGATTTAAGGCTTCCCGATCTCAATGTGAGCTTTAGCGGTCTTGGCGGCATTAGTGGTCATCAAATTCTTTGGAGCGGCATCTTGGTTGCTGTTTTGGGAATTCTTTTTGGACTTTATGAATTTGCCAAAATTAAAGCGCTACCCGTTCATCGTTCGATGTTGGAAATTTCAGAACTCATTTACGAAACCTGCAAAGCGTATATGATTCAACAAGGCAAACTTTTGTTGCTGCTCGAAGTTTTGATTGGTTTTTGTATCGTTGGCTATTTTGGACTGCTGATGAATTTTGAAACAAGCCGCGTGCTTCTCATATTGATGTGGTCATTTTTAGGTATAATCGGATCGTTCAGTGTGGCTTGGTTTGGAATTCGAATCAACACTTACGCCAATAGCCGCACCACGTTTGCGTCTCTCGCAGGCAAACCCTATCCGGTCATGAGCATTCCGCTCCGCTCAGGAATGTCGATCGGTGTTGTACTTATTTGTGTCGAATTGATTTTGATGATCGGCATTTTACTTTTTGTATCACCCGAAGCTGCGGGCTCTTGCTTTTTAGGATTTGCGATTGGCGAATCTTTAGGTGCTTCCGTTTTGCGAATTGCGGGTGGGATTTTCACAAAGGTTGCAGACATCGGATCTGATCTGATGAAAATCGTTTTTAAAATCAAAGAAGATGATGCTCGAAACCCAGGCGTGATCGCCGATTGTGCAGGCGACAATGCGGGTGATTCGGTGGGCCCAACCGCCGATGGTTTCGAAACTTATGGTGTGACCGCAGTCGCTTTGATCAGCTTTATTTGTTTAGCTGTGGGGATGCAATTAAATCCCGATGGATCACGAACTCCTCTTGCAGGTGGAACCGACATCCAAGCCCGATTTATCATTTGGGTTTTTGCAATGGCCACAATGATGATTGTGACATCGATCGCCTCTTATCTGATTAACAATTCCTATATGAAAAACAAATTTGGCAAAAGCGCCCGATTTGATTTTGAAATTCCGCTGACGTCATTGATGTGGTTGACCTCGATGGTGTCGATCTCGGTCACTTATATTTTAAGTTCGGTAATGCTCGGCGATCTGGCCGATGGTTTATGGTGGAAGCTCTCAACGATTGTCAGCTGCGGAACTTTAGCCGCGGCAGTCATCCCTGAAATCACAAAGATTTTTACTTCATCAAAATCGATTCATGTGCACGAAGTGGTACAAGCCTCACGCGAAGGTGGAGCCTCGCTCAATATTCTTTCAGGGCTTGTCGCGGGTAATTTTTCGGCTTTTTGGAAGGGTATGGCGATTATTGGGTTAATGTTTGTAGCCTACAAAACAAGTTTACTTGGTCTTAACGCATTTATGATTCATCCAGCTGTTTTTGCCTTTGGCCTTGTGGCTTTTGGAATGTTGAGCATGGGTCCAGTGACCATCGCGGTGGATTCTTACGGACCTGTATCAGACAATGCTCAATCGGTATTTGAACTTTCACAAATCGAAACCTTGCCTGGCATTTCGCAAGAGATCCAAAAAGACTTTGGATTTAGTCCCAACTTTGAGCTCGGCAAAGAATTTTTAGAATCGAACGATTCGGCTGGAAACACATTCAAAGCCACAGCAAAACCGGTGTTGATTGGTACAGCCGTGATCGGTGCAACCACAATGATTTTTTCGATCATTTTACTTTTAAATCTTAAGCTCGATCTGCTTGATCCAAAAGTTTTGTTCGGACTCATTGCGGGCGGCTCGGTGGTCTATTGGTTTACCGGAGCCTCCACCCAAGCGGTGGTTACCGGTGCCTATCGTGCGGTTGAATTTATCAAAGAAAATATTAAACTCACCGGGCAAAAAGCATCGGTGGAAGATTCCAAAAAAGTTGTTGAGATCTGTACCCAGTTTGCCCAAGCCGGAATGATTAATATTTTCCTCGTTGTGTTTTTAGGAACACTCGCTTTTGCATTTTTTGATGCTACATTTTTTGCGAGCTATTTAATTGCGATCGCGATCTTTGGATTATTTCAAGCCATGTTTATGGCGAACGCCGGTGGAGCCTGGGACAACGCCAAAAAATTGGTCGAAGTAGACCTTAAAGAAAAAGGCACCGAACTTCATGCGGCTTGTGTGGTTGGTGACACGGTCGGTGATCCCTTCAAAGATACCGCATCGGTGGCGCTCAATCCCATTATCAAATTCACCACTCTGTTTGGTCTGCTCGCAGTGGAAATTGCGGTGAAGTTAACGGGTGAGCACACCTCGCAGCCTCCAATGGATGGTGGCGGAAATATTACGCTCTATCTTGGCCTTGCCTGTTTTGCAGGAATGTTATTTTTTGTTTGGCGCTCGTTTTACGGAATGCGCATCAAAAAATCGAAGTAAAGAATTTCGGGCACGACGGTTTGATCGTGCCCGTTTTTTAGATTGCTGACCGGAGTGCCTCGACACATGGCTCTTCGCTCATTGATTCAAGTGCCTCTTCAAGCGCTTTAGTAAGGGAGTAGGCAAGCAACAAATACTGCGGCTCTTTTAATTTTTGAAATTTTGGCTCAGGATCTGAGTTTTGCTCAATTTTTTCTATGAGATAAATTTGATATTCTAAAATCTTTTTAAGGCTAGACTTATCGAGTATTGAAACTCCTCGCTGCAAATCACCCGCTACCTTTAGAAGTCGAACAAGTGGATGACTCGAGTCGGGCTTCAAATCAAAAAAGCTTTTTAATATTGGATTCTGCTGTACCGATTCTATCGCTTTGCTTTGAAGCGGCTCTGCAACTTGTCGAGGGGTTGAGTCCAAGGTCAATATTAATTTCCCATATAGAAAAAGTCCCACAACAGCGTGGGCATCCCAAGCTGATATGAATGAGCCCTGCACTCTAAAGCCCGATACAATTTTAAATTCTAATCCAGACATGGCTGCGACTGAGTTTTGCAAAATAAATAAAAGAAGTTGAGCAGCGGCTGTACATTGATATTGAGCAACACCTTTACTGTCTAAAAATGTTTTTAGTGATTGCAGGGGATTTGATTTAAAAAATTGAGTCTCCAGTTGAGCATCAAAACTGTATCGAGCTGTTTCTCGGACAATTTTCTCGATTTCAAAAATAGATTCTGGCTGTCTGACCTTCAACCGGTCAGATAATTTCTTAAATCCTGCGTCTTGAAGTTGAGTTATTACAAATTTTAGCCATTCAAGATCAACGGTTGGGCTAAAAAATTCCTTTACGGTCTTGGTGGGAACAAAATCAATCGAGAGAGAAGTTTGCGGCACCAATGGCTTTTTGACTGATACGTTGCCTGTCTCTGAAACTAAAATCTGATAATCCTCGCCATCTGCTGCATGAGCTTTAAAATCTAGAGGCGTAGGAATATGAAGCGAGTCGTTTTGATTGAGGTAGAATGGCAACACATGAAGCCGAGCATGGTGCGATGGTTTTAAGACTTCAAGATTGTTTTCAATTTTATCTAACGGCGGTTGACCCTCCGGCATAAATGCTAAAAAGCGAATGGGCTGATCGCCTTGCTCAATTTGAAATAAAATTTGTTTTTTTAAATCCTGTTGCTCTGAGCGAGAAAAATTTTTGATTAAGGTCTGTCCTTGCGGATTGCCAGCCTCAACGCTCCTTTGCTGCCGCGGCTTGAACTTCGCTGGCCTCTGAATCGTTTTTCGTGAGCTTAAAATCGATGCCGCATAGGGAAGTGTTCGAGATTGAATTCTAGGTCCTTCCAATCGAGCAAAAAACTTTAGAGCTTGCTGCTGCAGCGGTAAAGTCCAATCAGGTAATTGCAGTTGATCCATTTTAGGAGAGTAAAATGAAAGTGCATAAAATTTAAAATTATTAATAAGCAGCTGATCAACGAGTAATTCAGCGCTTTCATTAAAAAAATTTTTATCGAGAAGCCTTGATAACTGCACATTCAAGATTTGCTGATTCATTGCTATTGAATGGTTCAAATCAAAAATCACTCGTCTCATCTGAGTGAGGACATTATAGAAAACGTCGGTTGGACTGATAAGCATTTCGAGAGAAATGATCTCTGTCGTATGAATTGAAATATCATTTCCGTTCTTGCTAAGAATGGCGCCAAGTTGCTCAATTAATTGATTGTTGGTATAAAACTTTTGCGAATCTGAGATCACCCAGTATCGATGTCCATTGGTAAAAATAGGAACATTGGATTTTACATCAATAAGAGTTTTCATTTTCATAAAGGTTTGCCGATCAAATTTTTCAGAGGGTCCAACAATGTGAAGTTGAGAGCCTTGGTAGACAACTTCTCGAAATGAAAAGGGAGTGGTCACAATTGGACTTAGAGCTAACTGAGCAACAAAATCATAGAGAGATTCGAACTCGAAATTAAATTGTTCGAAGTTTAATTTTTTCGGTGGAGCATTTTCATAATGATTGAGACGAAAGAGTTCGTCGTAAAATTGCTTCGCATACCAACCGAAGTCGCGTTCAAATTCTGGATAAATAGAACGGTATTTTATCCTTAAGTTACTCTCGTGAAAAATGGCAGCAATCGAATCATTTTTTGACAAAGGCTTTTTCATCCAGAATTGAGTCAGTTTATCAATAGCCGCCTTTGCAGTTTGGAGATCTTCACTTTTAGCAAAAGTTTGTCTGATTACTGCACCTAAAATGCTTTGCATTTTTTGATCTAAAGCTTCTTGATGGTCGTCGGCTAAAATCCATGCCTTAAAATCATTTTCAAGATCCAGTCGCTTTTCGACATAGTATTTAAAGCGCTCATGTGTAAGGCCTGGCAATAGTGTGCCGACACTGTTTTTCCAGTATTCATAATCTTTCAGATAATCTGACTTGATAGCCACTTTCTGGCCAGAGTACCGGGGCTGAGGACCGAAGAGATCATCGAAATTAAAGTGCTGTGCGACGCTAAATTGCAGGAAAAATAAAAATAGAAACACGCGCTTTGCTACCAAACAAAGTTTAGCCTAGCAACAAATCTAAACGGTCATCCGCCAATTCCCGGGATCAGCCGCACGGCCACGTTGAATGTCTTCGAGCTTTGCTCTGAGCTTCAATGATTTTTCGAAAGGACCTGGAATTTTCAAACTCTCAGTAACCGAATCTTCGCGGTCTTGAATCAACAACTCGCCAATCGGTTGAATCACTGCGGCAGTGCCACAGGCAAAGGCTTCAAGGATATCGCCACTGTGAACACCGTCGATCACTTCTTTTAAAGTCAGCCGCTTTTCGACAGGCTTTAAGCCCATTGACGGTGCAAGTTCCATCAATGTCCGCCGAGTCACTCCGTTAAGAATGGCGCCGTTCATTTCTGGCGTGATCAATTTATTTTTTTTGATCACAAAAAAGTTCATGCCGCCGAGTTCATCAATCGCTTCATGGTGGAGTGCATCGAGATACAAAACCTGATCGCAGCCTAATTTTTTTGCGATCATTTGGGGATACAGGCTCACCGCATAATTTGCTGCGGTCTTTGCTTCACCCACACCGCCAGGGCATGCGCGAACGAAGGTACGGTTGACCAAAACTTTTGCTGAGCGAACCGAGTCACTGCCAAAGTAACCTCCAACAATTGAACCCAAAACATAAAACAAATATTTATTCGAGCGGCCCACCATAATCTGATTGTCGGCCGCAATCATCATCGGTCTTAAATAAAGAGAATGATCTTTTTCATGCGGGATCGAGGCGCGTTCAAACCGCACATATTCAGCCACACATTTTAAAAATTGCTCTTCGGTAAAAGACGCCATCGCCATTCGAGCAGCCGATTTGACAAATCGTTTTGCATGCATGTCGGGCCTAAAAATTGAGACCTCGCCATTTTCCTGTTGGTAGGCTTTAAGCCCCTCAAAAATACTTTGGCCATAATGAAGGGTGAGATTTCCAGGCGACATCAGTTCGCGATCAAAATGAGCGATGTGGGCATCCAAGACTTCGGGGTTTGCAGGATCAATTTCCATTCGCAAATAATGTGGAGCGAACAGCGTTCCGAATTTTGGATGCGGTGGATATTTGGCTTTTGGCATCTGTGTACCGTAGTGAAACTTGATCATTGTTAAAACCTATTGCACTTTATGCGACCACGCAATGGATTGACACTCCTCATCGTTCATGTGAAACGGCTCGCATGTCGAAAGCAATTTGTCTCGGAAAAAACTATTTAGATCACGCGGCCGAAATGAAGGAAGGTGTTCCTGAAGTTCCGGTTTTGTTTATTAAACCCCTCGACTGCTGCATTTTTTCTCACGGCGAAATGATCACGGCCTGGTTGCCGCTGAATCGCGGATCGCTTCATCACGAATGTGAGATTGTGTTGCGCATCTCAAAGGATTGCTTTCAGATTTCTGAAAGCGAAGCCGACGATGTGTTTGATGAGGTCGCCTTAGGTCTGGATATGACGCTTCGAGATCTCCAGGCAGAGCAAAAAAAGAAGGGAGCACCATGGGAAATTGCCAAGGCTTTTCCTCATTCCGGCTTGATTGGACCTTTCCAACAGAAATCCTATCTTCAAAAAGATTTTCGCCTCGAAGTTGATGGAGGAATTCGTCAGACCTCACACGCAAAAGCGATGAGATTCAATCCGGCAAAATCTCTGAGTCACGCAAGCCAACATTTTTTGCTCAAAAAAGGAGATCTGATTTTTACCGGAACTCCAGCAGGCGTTCAGGCGGTGAATGACGGTTCTGTGGCTCAACTTTTTTGGGGTGATGAGCCGCAGTTCAAAGTAACGTGGGATTCAAAACGGGCGCTTTGAAATCGTTTTTTTGGCCAAATAAGGTTTAAACCATTCGTATTTATCTAAATTTTTTAAAGGCTTCTTTTTGGTAAAATGCAGGTAAATGCTTTCGACCTCTTTGAAAGACAGTTTAGCAAAACTCTCGATACTCGTCGCGGGCAAAAAATTGGCAAACCGTTCGGTTTCAGAAAAATAAATTTTTGATAAAATTTTGGCTTTGAGCTCAAACTGTTTTTGGGTGAGCTTTAAAGTGAGGTCGGGATAACAGTTGTAAGCGACACTCGACACATCTTTAAATGTTTTGTGGACCGCCATTGAGACATCCTGATGATGAGGATGCCCATATTCACCAACGATGCCATGGGTAAAAACCGATTGCGGGCGATAGCCTTTTAATCTTTCAACAAGTTTTGGGATCGACAATCGCTTGTGGTAGATGTCCAAAAAATCCCATTGCTCAAAGGAGCTGACCTTTTGGAGATTCAAAGCTTTTTCAAATTGCTTTGTTCGTTTGTGGCCTTGACCGTCGGCATTGCCGTCAGTGACGCAGATCACATGCCACGGTTTAAGGGTTTGAAGAAGGCCCGAAAAAAAAATGGTTTCATCGTCGGGATGAGCAATCACGAGTAAGTTGAAATTTGAATTCATTCAACTCTAGTATAAGGGATGAATTTAATTATCTGCAAATCGGCTGATGAAATGACCCTTAAAGCAGAGCATTGGCTTAAGACAAAGGTCTCGCAGTCGCTGTTTTGTCCAGCTGGAGAGACTCCAAAAAAACTATATCAGCGAATCAATGGCCAAGATTTTTTCAAAAAATTAAAACTTTATCAAATTGATGAAATTATTTCGGGCAGTAAACAAGGTGAGTTTAAAAAATTTTTTGAAAATCATTTGCCTGATCACCTCGACCAATTTGTTTGGATAGATCAGCCACTCGGTCAGGCTCGATTTGCACTCTTAGGTTTTGGAAAAAACGGGCATCTGGCCTTTCATGAACCACACTTGCCGCCAAGCTTTATGGGCGGCGAAGTGGAGCTCTCACAGAGCACTTGCGAAACCTTGCAGATAAAAGATAAGACTCGCGCCTTAACTTATGGAATTGGAGCTTTTTTGAAAACCGAAGCCTGCCTCCTGCTCATCACTGGAAGTGGGAAACAAAATGCTTTTCAAGATTTCTTAGCAAATAAATCAACCATTCCTGCTGTCGCCCTAAAAAAACATAACGACCTTACCGTATTGGTTTCTCAAGAGATATCCGATGCCTGTTAAAATCGTTTCGCCTCATGAGGTTTTGCCATTAAGAGCCAAGGTGCTTCGCCCTAATCTCAAGCCTGAGGATTGTGTTTATGATCACGATCTTTCGCCAACCACATTTCACCTCGGCTATCTTGAAGACGATAAAGTGTGTTCGATATTGACCGCCATCAGAGAGGGATCACCTCTATTTTTGGCCCAACATCAATATCGACTACGGGGTATTGCCACAGATTCCAATTCGTTGCGGCGCGGTTATGGCTCCCAGCTGATGAAAACAGCCGAAGCAATGATCGCCGAGCAAAAAGGCGAATTAATTTGGTTTAATGCCCGTGTTGAGGCCTTCCCATTTTATCAAAAAATGGGCTACGGATTTTTAGGAGAGCTTTTCTACATTGAAGGAATTTGGCCCCATCGAGTCATGTTTAAAACGATGCTTTAAGCGGGTTCGGTGCCGAATAAAAAAGAGCAATCCCACTCCAACTAAACCCCAAATAAAATATGTTTGGTAATGCAAAAATTCGTGTAAAACATCTTGTCCATAAAGACCGATCAGAATAATTTGGGTTGGAATCGAAATCAGTGCCGCAGCACCATCGATCAAAATAAATTTATTAAATGGAACATTCATCATTCCGCAAGCAAGGTGCCCCGGAAATCTTAATCCAGGTGTAAATCGGAAAACCCCCGAAGCCCAATATCCATAGCGACGCATCCAAGCTTCGGCTCGTCTTAAAATTTTTGGTGGACAATGCTTTGCCACAAATGGACGCGCAAGAAATTTGCGACCATAACGGCGACCGAGATAATAAATCAATCCATCCGCCAAGATCACCACTAAAAATCCGATGGCGGCTGCCATCCACACATTGACTCCGCGAGCACCCTCAAAGGGTGGTGGAAAATTGCGCGCGATATTTGCGGCCACTCCCACACCGACGATGGTGACTTCTTCAGGAATCGGCAAACCGAAACACGACAGAAACATCATGGTGCACATTGCGAGATAAACAAGATAGGGCTGATAGGCGTAATTGGTAAAAAGATCCATTATCATGTGATCTTATTTTAGGTTTAATCTGTTTTTTTGCCCACTTAAAAAAGATGTTTAACGCCCGTCGATCGTCTAGGCTTTGAACTGCTCCATAAACTGTTTTTCTTTTTGGAGTTTGATTTGATTTTGGCTTACTCGTTTTTCCCATCCTTTTGCCATCGATCTAAAAGGTCGAGCTTCAAGTTGGGGTCGAGCTTGGTTAGAAAGCAAGAATTGATAGGTGTCTTCGGCCGTCATTGTTGAAGTCAGCCAAAGTCGCGCCGATTTTGAATCTAAAAATAAAGGCTCGCGATGATGTCCAATACGCAAAATAAATTCACCCGGCGTGTGAAGGATTAATGAAAATCCAAGATAAACTTCACCTGTTTGGTTGAGATGTCCTTCTTCAAAAATAGCGGCACAATACATCGGATCTTTTTTTACTGAGGTGAACTGCATCATTTGTCCGGCATGTTCGCCCAAATAAACCGGCTCGATAAAGGAATCAATCGGCACAAGGCATCGCGCTTTTTTTAACGGACCAGTCCAAGTCCTTTTGGCAAATATCGGAATAATCTTTTTTTGTTTATCATCCCAGGAGGCCAATCGAGCATTAAAAGTGGGATACGGGGTGCCCGGTGGTTTCAGCGAAAACCCCATATCCTCGGCGCCGGTTGGGGTGATCGCCGGGCAAGATTGATAAATTCGCACGTGTTGGGAGTCAAAAAATTGCGAAGACGCAATTTCAAGCTCGTTTAAGATCTGGGCATCAACCGTTCTGGAAATAAACTCGGCACACATAAAAAACCTTTAGCGGAGTGATCCGCTTTTTGCAATGAAGCCAGTAAGACCTTTAAATGCATCAAAACCTGGAAGTTGTTATGAAAAAAAGTCTGCTCTTGTCTATGATTTTGGCAGTGACCTTCTCAGCCTCAGCCCAAACTTACGATCGTTTTCGCGAGATCTTGCCGCAGGTAGATTTGATTTTTTCGATGACAGTAAGAGAAACCCTCGGCCCCAAAGTGATCAAAGAAGAGCCCGTTCAGTTGACCGATTTTAGATTTCTCGATCACGCCTTTGCGATAGGCACAAAAACTATTTTGCTTAATGATGGACGCCATTGCGACATCATCGCCACCGCGAACATCACATTCGACAAACTAGGTAAGCCCTTCTTAGAAGACCTTGTCTTGTCGAGAGCTGACGGAAACTTCGAATTCAGGAACAGCGTCAGTTGCTTCAAAGGCGAAGAGATCGTCGATTCGAGAGATATTTTCGAAAGTTTGAAAAAGTTTTTGTACGTAGGGACCCGCTAAACGAAGCCCTTTACACTTTTTAAATTAAGTGTTTAGCGTGCGCCATGAAAACACTCTTATTCGTTACCCAAATAATTTTTATTTTTAAGACCTTTGCCGATCCTTGCACGCTCAATTTGACCCGGCCTCTTTCATTTGCCCAGTTTGCTGAGCATCATGAAATGATCATCAAAAACGTCTTTAATTTTAACTCAACCGTGTCGGTTGAGGGGAAAGTCAATATTATCTCTATCGACCGATGGTATGAGATAAAAAAGTATTTTCCCCATCTCACCGAGTTTTCCGAAAAGATCACGGATAAGCGCGAAGGCGTCCTCGATCTCAAAACGGTTTTTGATCTCCAAAAAAACAGTGTGATTTTGCTTGCACCGCGAAGAAACCCGTTGGTCCTCCTTCTTAATGAATTTCACACACCAAATGTTATAACCCCGCCCTTTCTCAAGATTTCACTTAGAGATTTTAATGATGCGTATCTTGATTCATTAAAAGATGTGGATCAGCCCGTGATTGTCACTATTGGAAACGAAGAAAAAATTGTGGTTCGACGAATAAGCTCTGATGAGGATGTGCCGGATGTCACGACTATTTCAAGTGTGGACCACAACACTCACAATTTGATGATCAGGATGATAAAACAAAACGAGAAGTTTTTGGTACAGCGAGGTGAGGCAAGATTTTCTATCAGGTCCATCCTTTTTGTTAGCGAAATTCCAATCCAAAGATTCGGCTTTGGAGTCTCTGCCGAAGATATCCGGGTGCATTGGAAATCTGTGCTCAAACGTTTGGCCTATGGTCAAGATTCCCTGTTACTTACTCACAGAGATAAACCGGTTGGAAAAATTAAACTTGAAAGCTTCTCGAACATCGACCCCAGTTTCGAAGAGGTCACTTACGACTTTTTAAAAAATAATTCAAAATCCATTTTGCTCGAAGGCAAACAATCAGTTTTTGTTAAAATCTCGGACGAACAGGCTGTCGTCATTACGCCGTTAAAGTAAAAAAAAGGCCCTCCAAAGGAGAGCCTTAATTCTAACAAATTGTTTAAAACAATTAGTCGCGGTATCCGCCGCCGCCGCCGCCGCGGTATCCACCGCCGCCGCCGCCACCACTGCGACCACCGCCGCCGCCAGAGCCGCCACGGAATCCACCACCGCCGCCGCCGCCACCTTGGCGTGGAGCTTGAGGACGCGCTTCACTTACAGTGATGTTGCGGCCTTCAAGTGGAGTTCCATTTAACTGCTCGATAGCTTGGCTTGCTTCGTCATCAGCTGCCATTTCAACAAATCCGAAGCCTTTGCTTCGGCCAGTTTCACGGTCAGTGATTACACGAGCGGACTCAACAGTTCCAAATTGCGAAAACGCATTTTGTAATGTGTCGTCTTGAACAGAGTAGGGAAGATTTCCCACATATAACTTTTTACCCATAGATCCTCCTATTGGGGTTTGAAACGCCACGGAAGGAACCAGAAGCAGAAAGCACTTGGACCCACGTAGCAAAAATAAAACTTAAAATTTTAAAAAAATAAATTGAAGAAGAAAACTTAGAATTTAGGCGGCAAATATCAAAACACTTATAATTCACACAATCACTCAAAAATTTCAAAAACAACTTCGCGCCGCTTCATAGACAGGCTGAAACTGTCGTAACCCAAGTTATAACAGAGTGCTAGTAAAATCTCGCTTAAACTTGAGGCCTAGGTTTGCCCCCCCGAACTTTCTACGCTGTAATGCTAAAAGGGGAGAGTGGGAAAATGAAATACTTAACAATTTTGGGCTTATTTTCGCTAAGCAACGCTTACGCCTATGACACTATGATCACCGTAATCAGTTGCTACGCAAAGTACACTCGGGTGCGTATTCCGGAGCCCGAAAACGGAGTGCCACCAGAAAACGTGGATCAGCAAACTTCGGAATTTAAATGTGGTATGGTCCAAGGTCAGCGCTCGGCGGCACTTCAACTCAACGATCATATGCGTCTTAATCTTAATTTTAAGGTCAACAGCTATAAATCATTGATGCCCACCGCGACCCTCCAGGATGCCAGTGAGACTTTGGATGCTGACCGTACGACTCGAATACCAGCAAAAGAAACCGAACCTTTACGGCAGTTGCGGGCGGTTTTCGATGCCAGTGATACTGAGCATAAAGAAGGTTGTTTGATTAAGATTGGGACCTGTCGATACACCGATGGCAAAGTGGATTTGCATTGCCAATTTGAATATACAAAATCAGTTTACATATCACCTTGTGAAAATACGAGTACGGGTCCTCGGCCCTCAACAAATGGAGTGGCGCAAGAGAGACCTCAGTTCGATATAGATCCGGATGCTATAGTGATTGATGGACGCCCACGTATTGAGGGTGATGATCGCAGACCAGGACAAGCTCCATTTGTGAATACGCCGAGAATTCAGCAGAGATCGACACCGATGGATTCGGTGCCTGAGGAGAGTCCACCGGTGCGGCAACCCTTGGTGCCGCGACGATATACTCCCAGTACTCCTTAGTTTTTGTCGATACGGCGAACGATGGAGCGTTGATTCTCTTTGAGTTGTTTTTTACGAACACGGATTGACTGAGGAGTGACTTCGATCCACTCGTCTTCGTCAATCCACTCGATACAACGTTCAAGAGTCATGTCGCGAATCCCGCGCAAGGTCACAAGAATTTCGGCGCTGGCTGCGCGGACGTTGGTGAGTTTTTTCTCGCGGCAGGCGTTGACGTTAAGATCATTGTCTTTGCTAGATTCACCAATGACCATACCTTCGTACACATCCACACCTGGACTCACAAACAACACGCCGCGCTCTTCGAGATTGAAGAGTGCGTATTCCACCGCTTTGCCGTCACGATCCGAAATCAATGCACCGTTTTGACGGTGAAGCATATCGCCCTTCCATTCGACATAACCTAAGAGACGCGAGCTAAATATTCCCTCACCCTTGGTGGCGGTCAGATATTTTGTTCGCATGCCCAGGAGGCCGCGAGTGGGAACATCAATTTCAAGGCGCACACGATTTTGGGTTCCGCCGGGTCCACTTTGTGTTCCGCTATTTTCGTAAGATCCCAAAATTCCTTTGCGAACTTGAAACATCCGAGTGACTTCACCCGAAAATTCTTCGGGTAAATCTAGTGTTGCACGCTCGAGAGGCTCCATTTTTTGGCCATTTTCGACTTTGGTCAAAACCACAGGCCGACCGACCATAAATTCTAAACCTTCTCGGCGCATCTGTTCGATCAAGATTGCAAACTGCAATTCACCACGACCCAAAAGTCGAAATTGATCGGGCTGCTCTGTCTCTTGAAAGCGCATCGCAACGTTCATATGAACTTCGCGCATCAAGCGCTCACGTAATTTTCGCGATTGAACGGCTTCACCTTCGCGACCCGAAAATGGCGAAGTATTTACTGAAAAAACCATGGCGAGAGTAGGCATTTCGACTTGGATGCGAGCAAGTGAAGCAACCGCTTCTGAGCCCACAACCGTATCACCAATATCAAAATCTTCGGATCCTGCAACTACCGCAATATCGCCAGCAACCAACTCTTTGGTTTCGACCTGTTGTAGACCTGAGTAACATAAAACTTTTAAAACATTAAAAGGCTCAGAGACGGGCTCGCCTTTTTCGTTAATCCCTTTGCGGACAACTTTATCGCCTTGAGTGATTTTGCCAGACAAGATCCGACCAATCGCAAGACGGCCCACATAATCGGACCAACCTAAATTGGCGACCAACATCTGAAATCCACCCGCATCAACAACTGCAGGTGCAGGCATTACGCTTTCGATAAGATCAAATAATGGATCGAGAGTCCCTTTTTTTTCTTTTGAAATTAAGGCGGGAACTTCATCGTAATTGGTGGTGCACCAACCCTCACGCGCACAGGCATAAACAATTGGAAAATCGGCCTG
The DNA here is from genome assembly GCA_965199825.1 of Bdellovibrionales bacterium. Taxonomy (GTDB): domain Bacteria; phylum Bdellovibrionota; class Bdellovibrionia; order Bdellovibrionales; family UBA1609; genus CBDATP01. Next base: position 1,524,255 of record OZ241329.1, read on the forward strand.
CTCTTCGCTTGCGCCAAGATCGATAAACAAATCAAAAGCGGCATTGACCACTTCTTTTACGCGCTCCGTTCCCTGACACTCAGGGCGATCAACTTTGTTTACACACAAAATGATTTTATGACCGCGCTCTAATGCTTTTTGCAAAACGAAACGGGTTTGTGGCAAAGGACCTTCAGCGCCATCGACCAGTAAAACTGCGCCATCGACCATGCCTAAAATCCGCTCAACCTCGCCACCAAAATCGGCGTGTCCCGGAGTGTCGACAATATTGATGCGCACATCACCACGTTGGACCGAAGCATTTTTGGCTTGGATGGTGATTCCACGTTCTCTTTCGAGATCCATTGAATCCATCACACGATCGCCTTGAATATCGCGGTTGGTAACTGAGCCGGCTTGACGAAGCAAATGATCAACTAACGTCGTTTTGCCGTGATCGACGTGAGCGATAATACATATATTTCTTGTTTTCATAATTTAGACTTATGGTTCTAACCGCGAACTGCGATTTTCACAAATCAAATGTTCTTTAAAGCTTCTTCCACCGCTTGATCGGCGGTGTCGCAGATTAAAATCTCTCGGCATGGTTCACATAAGGTGCTCATTTGACAAATTTGTAAGCGATTGGCGCCGGGGTGAACAACAAGACCAATTTTTTGTTTGCGTAACAGCATGGTTTTAATTGCAGAGTCTAAAGCGACGAGTCCAGTGACATCTAAAATAGGGACCTCTGCCAAATCCAAAATAACAAAACGAACATCTTTGCTCAGTTGCCCTATCGAACTGATCGCGCGTTGAGCCGCACCAAAAAACATCGCCCCAGAAATTTTATAATAAAAAACCGACGGCGGTAAATTTGGAATCGGATTTCCTTTTACCGGATTAAAGTTTTTTAAAATTTGGCCCTTTGTCATATTGGCCAGACGTCTGACAAAAAGCAAAGCGGCAAGCACAACACCAATACCCACACCGATTGTCATATTAAAAATCACGGTGAGTAAAAAACAGACCATCAAAACCACTTTGTCTTCACGGGTTCCGATGCGCAAAATATTGGTGAAGTGAGCCCGTTCGGCCATATGGTAAGCGACGAACATTAAGAGTGCGGCCATAGATGCCAGCGGAATCGAATTGACCAAGGGTGCAAAACTGACAAGCACCAATAATACTGTGAGGGAATGAAACACCGAGGCCAGTGGAGTCACCGCTCCACAGCGAATATTTGTGGTGGTACGTGCAACCGCACCCACCGCAGGGATGCCGCTAAAAAAAGGACAAAGCACATTTGAAATTCCAAGAGCCACGAGTTCGACATCGGAAGAGTGTTTTTCGCCCGTGATGCCGTCGGCAATGGTGGCGGTCAATAAAGTTTCGATCGCCCCTAGCATCGCAATCGCAAACGCCGAAGAAATTAAACTTTGGGCCGCATCGAGCGAAAATTCAAAACCACTCCAAGGCAAAACCGCAACGGGCAGAGATTGCGGAATTCCTTGGAAGCGTGAGCCGATAGTAACGAAATTTATTTCGGGATAAAAATAGTGAATCAAAAATGTCGCCGCTGTCACTGCGGTTAAAGCTAATATAGGTACAGGAAACCGGCTGATCTTTTTTGTTCCCAGAGCAAGAAGCAGGAGTGTGGCAATGCCCACACTTGTTTCTGAAATACTGATGGTATCAATAGATAAGGCTATCTCGCGCACTCGTCCCAAAAAATGGGGCGATTCGGTGAGGGCTTCGAGCCCAAAAAAATCCCTGAGTTGCAAAGTTCCAATCACGAGTGCAATGGCTGAAGTAAATCCGGTGGTCACAGGATGGGGAATAAACTGGATCACGTCGCCAAGTTTCATCACCCCAAAAAGAATCAGTAAAAATCCTGAAAGCATTCCGGCAATCAACAATCCAGATAAACCAAAATTGTGTACAATCGGAAAAAGCAAAACAACAAACGAAGATGTCGGCCCTGTGACCTGATAGCGCGAGCCGCCTAAGAGAGCTGTGACTGAGCCCGCAATGATTGCGGTGTACAATCCATATTGAGGTGCGACACCACATGCGATCGCCAGCGCCATGGCTAACGGAATGGCCACACTTCCAACAACGATGCCCGCACCCACATCGCTTAAAAATTTTTGCTTGTTATAGCCTTCGTGTAAAGCTTCTCGAAGTGCTAAACCTAACCTCAAATGTTTGAGAGCCTCAAAATTTTTCAACAGATCTTAACGCTACAGAGTTAGCGATTGAGACGCAACTGCGGACTGATCCACTGCGGAGTCGGAGTGAGTTGCTGCACCCAATTGACCACGACACGATCCATCCAGCGGTATCCATGATGCCATTTATCAAATCCGACAAATCCCAAGTGACCCCCTTGCTCAGTGATGATCAAATCTTGTCCGCTGCGGACTGGGAGTCGCAAGATTTCGCTTGTTTCGGCGATAGGATCATCGAGAGACGCAAGAATTAATGTGGGCACCCGAATATGCGGAATGTAATGAGCACTCGAGCACTGCTCGTAATACTCTTCGGCATCTTTAAATCCATGAACGGGAGCGGTATAGCGCTGATCGAAATCGCGAATTCGAATCACATTATCAAGGCAAGGTGTTTTTGTTTTTAAGATTTGATGGAGGCGTTGAACGTCTCGCTTTAAGAGCTTTACAAAATAGGAATCAAAAAAACTTTTGCTCAGTCGGTGTGCGGTCTGCCCCAAATGGAGAGGCGGCGAGACCGCGATCACGCTATCGAGTCCTCCGGTGGTTTTGATTCCATCTTCGCCCGCAAGTTTAAGAGTGAGATTTGCACCGAGTGAAAATCCGATTTGTGTCACTGGTGATTTAGGATAGTTCTCATTGAGCCAGCGCAAAACAAAACGGGCATCTTCGCTAATCCCAGCGTGATAAGTTTTTTTGGATAAACCAAATCCGGGGCCGCTGTTTCGCAAATTTAAACGAAACACCGCCACACCCGATTGCACCAGTTTGCGAGTGATTCGCCGCATGTAGCCCGAATTGTGGGAACCCAAAAGACCATGAACTAAGAGGGCGACACGACCACCGGGTTGAAAGCTAAATGGTCTATTTTCGATAACAATCAGACGATCAAGATCCGGCAAAACCAATTCATGGACGCATGTTGGAAAGAGATCACTGGGTTGTGGAAAGTAGGTGCCTGCAAGAGTTTGGGCCAAAGGGTGTTTGAGGTAGGCAAGAGGTGTAAAGGGTCCGACTCCAATTCTTTTTAAAACATCCATCTCTTCTATGAGGAGGCCAAAGCCAAAAGTTGTCGAGTCGGGTTTTAAAAATCTCGACTTCGAGCGGGTAGCAAACAATTTTTGTTGGCTTGGTTTTTAGGTTTATAAAAATAAAATCAATTGCTGCCATTAAGATTTTTATGATTTTGAGAGGTTGTTTATTTGACGTAGCAAAAAAAACACACTTTTCATTTTTCTGCTTGCCCCCTGATTCCAATTTGGCGCAGTCTGAGCGGACACAACAGCTCAAAGTTTATAAAGGTGATTTTTGGTCCCTCTTATTTTATTTCTCCAAATGATTTGTGTTGTACATGCCGCTGAGCCGACAGCCAGTTCTCCTATTGCGGTAAAGACAATGGTCGCCGATTTGTTTAAGCCCTGGCACAGATTTGAATCGATGTTTCAGCAGAGGCTTAAAAGTAATGAACTCGAGTTTGTGCGTTCTCAAAATCACGCCCTTGATGAAGCGAGCACATTTGAAGAATGGCAGCGGATCATTTCGGATCAAGACAGAAATTCAATTTATTTTTTTGCAATCAATAGACAGATTTTGGATCACCAAGTTTCAAGGGCCGTACGATTTGGGGATGACTTCATTGCCTGGTTTGATCAGATGATCCAAACAAAAAATTTGGATTATTGGATTGGCCAAAATAAAGATGTCACTCCCGTTAATATTTTTGCAGAGATTTTGCAGCGGGTCCCGCAGGCAACTCGAAATTATCAAGGCTTTATTGAAGAAATTGTTTATTTACTTGGATCACCTAAAGATCAAATCTTTGTTTCATTTCGACTGGCGCGATCATTTGTGAATTCAGAACGAGGAGAATTAAGTATTTCACCTCCATCTCCCTTTTGGAGATTTGCTCGCCAGAATGATTTTGCTGACCCTCCTATGGTGACAATCTCTTCGGTGGCCTACTACTCACTTTTAAAAAAGAAAATGATGATTCGTATTTTAGCCAAAGCTTGCGAGCAGGGTGCTGTTCTTCATTTGAGCAGGCAAGAATTCGCACGAGTGACGGCGGCTGCGCGGTCGGTGGGTTTTCAACTCAAAGGCAAGCCCGATTGGGCTAAAGTGGTCCGAGGGACCTCCATGGTTTCACGCTGCCTCCAGCTCTTAGCCCCACAGAGTGGCCGGCTCCGGACCTTGCTTTAAAATATCGCGAACGAAGGTAGAGCTAACGAAGAATTTTCAAATCGAAATCTGTGGGATAAGTTCAACATCGTTTTCTGCTATAAACATAAAATGAAAAATTTGATATTTGTGATTTTGTTTTTGGGTTTTTCTGCTCATGCTGTCGAGAAATCAAGCCCCGTCAGTTGGAGTTCGCGCTTTTTGGCAACCGGCAAAGTGATGAGTGATCCTGAAAACACTGTTGAGCAAAAGTCTCAAGACCTTCATCGTTTGTTTAGTGATGTCGACTCCGCTTGCCAGCTCAATTGCCGTTTGCCGATTGAGGGTTTGGTAAAAGCAATTGATACGCTGAACAGTTGGCAAATCGTTTACGCACTAAAAGCTTTTGGATTTAAGCATGGCGATGTGCTGGCTCATTACGCAGACAAAACCCGTGATGTTCTCACCCGAATTGACGACGACCTGTTAAAGTCGACCGTTCATTCTGCAATTCAGCTGCTGCGGTTTTTTGTTTCAATCCATCAAAACTCTTTATTTGAATTTGCCAAGGCCGATGCAGCAGAGCGCAAAGCCATAATCGATCGCGAATTCGCCACACTTAAAAACCAAAAAGAAGCGATCACAAAATTCGCTTCCTCTTTTTCAAAGGGTCAGGACGCATCTGCGCTGACAGATTTAGAAATCAAACAGATCGCCGCTACGGTATCGCATTTTCGATTGATTGTTTTTTCGCGGTTGATCGAAGCCGTCGTGAGTAATGCCGGATTGCTAGCACCTGAGGTTGCGATAACTCTCAATCGGGTGCAGCAACAGCTCCCACTGCCCACGGTTTTAGAACTCCGCGAAATTGTTTTTGGTGAATTTGGAATGGATCCAGATTCGTTGTATGAGGGGCTTGATTTTGAGCATCCCATTCGCAGTGATTATATCGCGGTTTATTACCGCGCACGAACCCGAGAAAAAAAACCGCGTGATGTGGTTGTCAAAATTCAAAGACCAAATCTGGATAAACAAATTCAACATAACTACGATTTGAATCATCTTTTACTGAGTGTCGCACGGACATTGAGGCAAGAGGGTGCATTTGATTCCATAGAGAATTCGGCAATGATTTATTGCGCGATGGATGTGGCCTTGGCTGAAATCGAGAGCTACACCCAAAAAATGGAATTTGAGTTGGATTTTAGACTCGAAAGCCAAGCCTTAGAAAAAGCACGGGATATGAACATTGCGAATTTCAGTGTGCAAGTTCCTAAACCATTAAGGGATTATTCAACTATTAGAATCTTAACGACTCTTGAGTCACCAAGCGGAATCTCTATTGATAAGTTGATGAACGGTGAGGGATCCCAGGTGGAGCAATCGGCGCGTGCTGAGGCGTTTGGCAGTATGGTGCGCTCATTTATTTATCAAACATTTGTGCTGGGCCAAATTCCGGGTGAGGCGAGTGCAAACCGCATTGAGATTCAATCCAATGGGAATGTTTCGTTAAATCAATGGTCTCATGTATTTCAGGGCCGAGTTCCTATGGGAAAACCGCTCAAGGCGGTGATCTATTTGGCTCGAGGGGATAGCAAACGTTTTGCTCGAGCTTTTGCTCATATGGGTCGTAACCCCAATTTTCCTGAGCAAGAATTTGAGCAAGCGGTACAACAAATTTTAGATCAACACGAGGTTCAAAAAAAATCGGGTTTTAGGGGAGTGAACCCAAAAAATTGGGCGTGGTCTTCATTGACCGAACTGATGGAGCCTGTTCTTGCCGAGGCTTATAAATTGGGATTTGAGGTGTCGCCGCAGTATGTGGAATTTGTGCGCTCGGTTGCACCGTTTGGATTGAGCGTCTATGGTATTGCCAAAACACTGCCAACCAAAACTCTGGCCATTCACGGAGGGCTTGCGGTGTTATCTTCGGTGGTGGAACTTCCTGTGCAATTGGCTGTGGGTAAAGTAACTTGGATGGGCCGTCGAACCATCGATAAATGTAAAGCTTTGCTGTCGAGTGGAACTTAAAGTCTTGAGCCTCGTCAAAGATGCGTTAAGGAAGAATGATGGATAAATCTCTTTGGGCACTCGTCCCAGTCGACGATACGCGCATCCGCAAGGACTCATTTAAAGAGTCAAAAAAGATCATTCATAAAATGGATCGGCTTGAGCAAGCCCTCCAAAATTTTTATTCTACGGGGCAAAGATTATTTAACAGTTGGTCCGAACTCACCTTCCGGGGCCTGCGCGAGCAACTACAAAAGCAAGAGGAAGAATACATCCGTCTTGCAACTCGGCATAATTCGATTGTTACTGTTTCTGAAATGCACAATGTGCCGATGTGGAAAGCCTACAAATTTATTCTAGAAGAAGAGCGCGTTTATCAAACCGCAACCGAATCCGAGCGCGAGCAGATCGAACAAATGCGTCAAAAAAGAGAAGAGTTTTTAAAACAACAGATGCACGAATCCTTTGGCTTTGAGGATCATGTTCCACCTCAGGAAGACGTCAATGAAGATCAATCAACCCTTCAGTTAGAAAAAATCAAAGAACTCAGTCTTGAACAAATAAACCAGCTGCTTGCAGATAAAGATCTCTGTCTCCCTTTTTTAATGGATGTGTTTAAACTGTGTGATGAAAACGACGAGATCTCATTTTTTTATAAAATTTGGTTAATGACGGGCGCCAAAAATCAAAAAAACTTTAAAAGATATTTTTATCAAACCTATCAAGAAGATCTCGATGCCGTTTTGGAAGAGCATGGAAATTATCAAACACGGGTTAAATCTAATCAAAAACCAGCTGTGAAGACCTTCGATTTTGAATCGCTTAAATTTATTTATCGACAATTGGTGCAGCTTCTCCATCCTGATCGACACTCCGACATTCACAATGCCAAAAGTCTGTGGATGACTCGAGCGTGGCATCAAGTTCAATCCGCCTATAAGGCAAAAGATAAAGAGGGGCTTGAAAGATTGCTCCTCACAGTAAGAATTCGAACCGACGAGCTTTCTAACTTAAGTGTTTTTGAAATTCGCCAAAGCTCGGTTTTGCTCAAGGATGATCTTAAAATTTTAGAAACTAAAACTAAGCAGATAAAAAAACATCCGGCTTGGGGTTTTGCAATAGGTCGGGACCGTGCAAAGCTCGAAAAAAAAATCAGCGATGATCTCACAAATGATATTGGTAAAATAAATTATAAAATAAAAGAAATTGAATCCATCCATAGCCAGTACGCGCAAATCATCGATCGCAATCAAATGCGAGGTCAGCCCAAACGTCGTCGCTCACTCGATTATGAGCGCGAACTTTAATCTAGAATGGCAGATTTCTTATTGTTTTGAGCTCATGATGGGTTCCGTATTTTCCAGCTTCGGATTTCACAATTTGGGCGGCCGAAATCTCGGTGTCATGAGTAAAAAAAAGCAGCCAATTTTCTTTAACCGCGGTTGGAAAGAGCTCGGTTTTTTCGTCTATCAACAACTCAGGAAATCGGTCATAGCCCATGGTGATCGGCACATGAACCCAAGCTTTGCCCGGGACCAGATCGCCACAAAAAAACACGGTTTGATTTTCACCCCGGAAACCCACATGCAAATGTCCTGGAGTGTGGCCGTGGCTATGGCGAAAAAATAAAACTTCTTCAGGAAAATATTCTTTTAAACTATTTTTATTTGTGATGATAAGGCGCTTCGAGTTTTTGAGTTTATCAGTAAGACCGGGGATAAAGGAGGCGCGGTCGCGAACGTGAGGCTTGACCGCTCGTGCCCAAGCGTCCTCGCCCACCACATATTTGGCGTTTGGAAAAAGCAACTGATCATTGCCCTCAGCAATTTGTTGATATGCGGGAAGAAGGCCACCCACATGATCAAAATGGAGATGCGAGAGGATTACAAAGTCGATATCTGAATCCTTGATTCCGAGAGATTCCAAGTTTTCGATCAGCAAATGTCTGCTTGGTTCTTGAACCCCAAATCTTTCGGCCAGTTTAGGCTCAAAAAAAGCCCCGATCCCGGTTTCGCATAAAATCTTTATACCTTCGTACTCAATGAGCAGTGCTCGACAAGCAAGCTCGATGCGCCCTTTTTGATCGGGAGGTGCCCATTTTTCCCAAACTACACGTGGCGCATTGCCAAACATTGCCCCCCCATCCAGTTTTTGGCGGTTGCCTTCGACGCTCGAAATCTTTGTCATTGGGTCTCCTTCACACAGCGAGTCTTGTTGCCATGAGGCCTTTGTTTTAGCCTTTGAGAATGAAAAACATTGCTCTACTTTTTTTATTCGTCGGTTGTGCGCATCCGCAAACAAAATATTCTGGCTATGGTCAAAATAGCATATCGCCCACCGTTGCAAAAGTTTTTGCGCCTCCGCCTATTGATCCTATTTTAAGAAAGCAAATCCAGTCGATGCTCGACACCAAGGGACCACTGGCGGCATCGATTGCACCTAATAAAAAAGATATTTATTTTCATTGGTCGGTGAGCGGCAGCTATCAGGTTTGGAAGTGGAATGGTAATTTTCCCGAGCAAATGACCGCGGGCGAAGATCCCACGTCGTTAGTTAAGATCACTCCTGACGGAAAATATCTGATTTTAGCAAGAGACCAAGGTGGGGATGAGTACCATAGTATTTATCTGCAAAAAACTTCGGGAGGTGCACTCGAGCCTTTGATTGTTCGACCCAAGGTCAAAATCTATCCTCAATTTTTAACCAAAGATGGCCGCTTTCTTTATTTTTCGACAAACGAAAAAGATCCATCAAGTTTTGAAATTTATCGGATTGAGCTCGAAACCAAAAAGGTCGAATCAGTATTTGATAAAAAAGGATTGTGGGGCATCGATGATCATCTTGAAAATGGTTCGCTCCTGTTATCTTTAGAAAAAGGGCATTCGGCAAAGGAATATTACCTTTATCAAAATTCGGTCTTGAAGCCTTTGTTTGGACAAAATGAAAATGAGCAATACAGTGCTCGTTTTGGTGCTCACCCCGGTGAGATTTTGGTTTTGACCAATAAATTTGGTGAATTTCAAAAACTCTATTCGTTTAAAAACAATAAATTTACTGAGCTCTCAAAAAACATTACCGATGAGATTGAAGGATTTAGAATTGATTTAAATCGCCAAAGGATTTTGCTGAACCTGAATCAACAAGCACTCTATAAGCCAGTGGCTTATGATGCCAATACCTATAAACAAATTAAATTTAAATCGCCGGAAGGTCTTCAAGTTTATTGGGGCGCCACTTCTCAAGATTCTTCGCAAACATTGATCGAGACCGAAACGCCCCAGTCTCCAGGTGATGTTTATCTTCTTGATTGGAAAACCAATCATCTCAAAAAAGTATTTTCACCAAGTTCGCCCGAAGCGGATTTAAAAACCTTTGTAGCACCTCGTATTGCAAGCTTTAAGGCCCGCGACGGTGTCAGTGTTCCCGAACTGATTTGGCAAAGTGAGGCTTGTAAACAAAAAGCATGTGCTGTGATTGTTCACTTGCATGGTGGACCTGAATCCCAAGTGCGGCCGCGATTTAATGTGCTTGCCCAAATCTTGGTGGCTCATGATTACATTTTAGTTGAACCTAATTTTCGTGGCTCTACCGGATACGGAAAAAGTTATGAAAAAGCCGACGACGGCGCGAAACGACTGAAAGTGATCGCTGACATTGCGGATGTGGGGCTTGATGCCCGAAAACAATTTACCTTTAACGGCAAAATCCCGCATGTTGGGGTTTTTGGTGGCAGCTATGGAGGCTATGCAACTTTGCTCGCGATGAGTCTGTTTGCTGGTACCTACGATTCGGGCATTGCCGAAGTCGGAATCAGCAACCTTAAAACCTTTTTGAACAATACTGCAGGCTACCGAAAGCAACTTCGAACCTCCGAATATGGAGATCCCGAAAAAGACTCAGATCTTCTCGCTCAGCTTTCGCCCATTACCCACATCAATCAGGTTCAGGCTCCGATCTTGATTGCTCACGGGCTCAATGATCCTCGAGTTCCGGTAGGTGAGGCCTATCAGTTTTATCAAGCTTTAGAAAAAAGGGGACAAAAACCGCGCTTGATCATTTTTCCTGATGAGGGACACGGGGTCCAAAAGCGCTCAAACCGCGTCTTAATGACCGGCTATATTTTAGATTTTTTTAACACGACTTTATAAAAATATTCGGCATAATCCCCCTTAATTGGAGGTCAATGATGCAAGTGAATATTGGTATTTCAGACGGCGATCGCAAAGCGGTGGCTGAAGGTCTGTCAAAATGTTTGGCGGATTCCTACACGCTTTATTTAAAAACCCACAACTTTCATTGGAATGTCACAGGTCCAATGTTTCAAACTCTTCATTTGATGTTTGAAACTCAGTACACCGAGCTTGCCAATGCGGTTGATCTTTTGGCCGAACGGATTCGTGCGCTTGGCGTTTTTGCACCTGGAACTTATAAACAGTTCGAGAAGCTCTCCTCCATTGATGAAGCCGATGGTGTGCCCCAGGCGAAAGAAATGATTCGTCAACTTTTAGAAGGGAACGAAGCGGTGATTCGCACTTCGCGTGCGGCCTTTCCGGCAATTGAAAAAGCGGGCGATGAGGCCACTGCCGATTTATTGACTCAAAGAATTCAGACTCATGAAAAAACCGCATGGATGTTGCGATCTTTGCTCGAAGGCGAAACCAAAACTTTATAGTTGGACCAAAATTCGCCCATGAGTTTTTCGCGCCAACATATTTTCAGATTGGGTCAGAATATCTTCAAGCGAAATTGTTTGGGTTAAAATTTTATCAAAATCTGGCGGTTGCTCAGCGAGCGAGTGCCAGATTTTTTCTCTCAAACTCCAGGGACAATTGTTTGAGCTGATTCCCAAAAGGCTCACACCTCTTAAGATCAAAGGCATCACTGTGGTTTTTAATTCGGCGCCTGAGGCCAATCCCACACAGGCGATATTTCCATAAAGTCCAATATGCGCCGAGAGTTTTGCCAAAACTTCTCCACCCACATTATCGATCGCACCGCCATATTTGGCCGACTCTAAAGGACGCGATCCAAGTTCAAGATCCTCTTTGATATCGTCGGCACCGAGTTGCCGCAGCCAAGAGTGAAGTTGTTTTTTTCCACTTAACGCAATGACCTTATACCCTCGCGACTTTAAGAGTCCGATGGCAAAACTACCAACGCCGCCACTGGCGCCGGTCACAACCACTGATCCTTTTTGGGGACTTTGATCCATCTGCTCCATACGAAAAATTGCAAGGGCCGCGGTAAATCCGGCAGTGCCAATCATCATGGTTTGTGGAAGTGTTAGGCCTAAGGGTTTTTTGATCACAACATCACCCGATGCTTTTACAAAATCGGCATATCCGCCATCAAAGCTCTCACCGCACTCGCATCCCGTAATTAAAACTTCATCCCCTTTTTTAAACTTTTTGTGTTTAGATTCAACAATGGTGCCCGCAACATCAATGCCCGGAGTTAGCGGAAATGATTTGAGGATGGCTCCTTTTCCGGTCACAGCTAAAGCATCTTTATAGTTGATCGAGGAATACTGGGCGCGGATTAAGAGTTCGTTTTCTAAAATTTGGGGCGTTGAAATTTCGCACATGCGAGCTTGCGATTTTTTTGCTTCGACTCTTAATGCTCTCATGTGGTCAGTTGGCGATAAAGTTCTCTGCAAGAGTCCTCAAGAATATCCAAAACCTCTTCGAAACCTTCTTCGCCCTTGTAATAGGGATCAGGAACTTCGGCCACTTTATTTTTGACGCAATAATCGCTCATCTTAAGAACCTTGTCGGAATATTCTTTTCCGGGATCGAGGGATTTTAGGTTGGACAAATTTGAATTGTCCATCGTCACTATTAAGTCAAAATTTATAAAATCATCGAAGCTAAAATTTCGACAGCGATGGTTCAAAATATATCCCCGTTTTTTTGCATGCTCACGCATGCGCGAATCGGGAAACATACCGGCTTGATGGGCAGAGGTTCCGGCAGAATCAACCTCGAAGTCATCACCACACATCGAACGAAAGATTTCCTCGGCTGCGGGTGATCGACAAATATTTCCTAAACAAACAAATAAGACTTTCACAACTTTCCCTTTAGTGGAGAGGGCGCATGTATCGCCCATTTTCGAATCGACTAAATATATCAGCAATAAGCGAATTGATAATAGGATCTGATGAAGAATCAACCTCTAATGACAATTCAGGAATATAAGTCATCTCGTCTTCTCCATCGATCAGCACATGATACCAAGGCTGTGCCTTTGGAGGTTTTGATCCCTGAAGCTCTTGATATGCGGCTTCGTCACCACGAAATTGGTCATCGATTTCGACGATGACTCCGCGGAAACCCATTTGCCTATGCTTTACGATTTCACCTAAAGAAAATCGGCATGGTACTTCTTTTTCTGTCATGTATAAGTTCCCCCTGTGTTGATTTTGCGTGAGCCTTCAAACTAATGTCATGTTGCATAGGCTCAAATAGGAACTGGACTTAAGGAGAGCGAAAAATGGATATCGATCAACTCATAAAATCACGGCGAACTGTTCATGAATTTGAACCACGCGAAATCTCGCAAAATATTTTAGAGACCGCTTTGGAGTTGGGGGCATGGGCTCCGAACCACAAGCTCACTTTCCCATGGGCATTTTACGATTTTAGTCCTGAACAAAAACAAATAATAGCTCGGTGGCATGTTGAATCAAAAAATGTAACCAGCGAAACCTTGAGACAGATTGAGTGGAATAAGTTTGGGGCAATTCCACGATTGGTTTTATTACTACAAAAAATTGAACCCGATCCCAATCGCCATAAAGAAGATTACGCCTCAGTTTCGTGTGCAATACAAAACATCGCGCTCTTTCTTTGGCAAAAGGGCATAGGCACAAAATGGAGTTCTGGAAAAATGAGTAGAGATCCAAGAGTTTTAGAAATGGCAAACTGCCAAAACTATTCGAGTGTGGGGTTTTTGATGATTGGATTTCCTAAAGTCACTCCAAAACCTGTCGAACGAAAACTCAAATTAACCAATCAACTGTATACGGTGTCGCGATGACAGGTTTAAAAGAAGCATCAGGCTTTGATTATCTCGAAAAACCAGGAGCCGACAAAACGATTGTTTTTTTTCATGGCCACGGAGCAAATGCCTTTGATTTTTTTTCGATCACTTCTGATCTTGGCAGCAAAAGTCGTTTTTTATTTCCACAAGCACCCATTGCCCTCGATGTGGGTTGGGGTCAGATCGGTTATTCGTGGTTTCCTTTGAATGTCACGGTTCCTTTTGCTCAGCAATCCACAAAACCGATTGAGCCGTTGATAAAAAAATTGATTCAATTTTTATCTGCGGTGAATTGCTCGTTTGATAATTTAATATTGGGTGGATTTTCGCAAGGTGGGATTGTGGCAGCTGAATTGGCGCTTCATCTTCCTCAGGCTCCAACCGGGTTGCTGCTCCTATCTACGACTCTGGTCGATGAAGTCCGATGGCAACAGGAGTTTAAGCGCTTGACCGACACAAAAGTCTTAATCAGTCATGGTGAGCAAGATGATGTGTTGGCCTATTCTCATGCGCAACGCCTCGATGAGGTTTTGACTCAAGCAGGTTTGTTTACCGAATTCGTTAGCTTTAAAGGCGGGCACACCGTGCCCGACCAAGTGATCAAAAGTGTGTCGAATTTTATAAAATAGATGTTGGTTGGTGGCTGGATTGGCTGATGGGTAAAAGTCGAGTGTGACCCCGTCGGCTTTTGTTGGGATTTTTTGCGGGCATTTTGCGGGCGCTTGGCGATTTTCAAGTGGGCACGATCTTCAAGTGGGCACGATCTTCAAGTGGGCACGATCTTCAAGTGGGCACGATCTTCAAGTGGGCACGATCTTCAAGTGGGCACGATCTTCAAGTGGGCACGATCTTCAAGTGGGCACGATCTTCAAGTGGGCACGATCTTCCCGTACCTTCGTTCACCACCCATTTCGGCTCCTACTAAAATTGGGCTGTCAAAATTAAATGAGTACAAAAGTTTTGACCCCTCCGGAGATTTCGCAAATGCCGATCGCCTCAAATCAAAATAATTTTGTTAAACTTGTTCCGGACAATTTAAGAAATGATCAACTTGTGTCGCGGGCACGATCCTTGAGGGGCACGATCTCTTAAAGGGCACGATCCACACGCAACCAAATCAACCCCAACCAAGCATTCAAAAATCCCCAGCATCAAATCGTAAAAAAGCCCATCCAAATAAAAAATATTTAGGGACAATCGTAAGAGAGGCCGGTCACAACCGTTTGAGATGACGAGTACTGTTGAACCACCACAAAATTTGCACCTTTTAATGAGGCTTCTTTTTTTAAATCCTCAAGTGCATCTTTTGCGGTTCCATGAACATTTAAAGTTGCTCCACGAACCGGTCCAATCTCTCGACATCGAGGAGACGCTGCCTCACGAGAAACTTTGACATATCCAGGGTCGGGCGTGATGGGCTTGGTGGCACAGCCAACCAAAAATAATCCAATCAAAAACCACATAGTTTCTCCTTAAAGATTGTCGAAATCGATTTTGACAACTCGACTTAATTGTTTTGCTTGGCAAGTGAGGGTTTCAAAGGCGGCCACATTTTCTTCGGTCAAGATTCCGGGATCATCTTGATAGACCACGCCCTCACGCACTTTAGCCATACAGGCCATGCACGCGCCGTCCATGCAGGAATAAGGGGCGCTGTATCCTTCGGCCAATAAAGTTTCCAAAACGGTTTGGCCTTCCACCGCTTGAACTTCAATCTCTTCGCCGTTCAGAAGAGCAATTATTTTTTCTGGAGTTTCGTTCAATTGATGATTGCCCTGACCAATCACCGTTTTGTTATCAAGATTATTTTTTGGGGTATGAATACTTTCAGAATGGGCCGAGGTTCCGACCGCTTCGCCAAAACTTTCGATGTGGATGCGGTCAGCCTCAAGCCCTTTGGCCAAAATTTGCTCGCGGGCGGTTTGCATAAATCCCACCGGGCCACACAGATAACATTCCATAGGATGAGTGGTCTGAAGGGTTGAGTAAAATGCGGCAAAAGTTTCGCGAGTAAGGCGTCCTTTGAGACCGGCAAAACTTTCTGGCGGTTGAGTTAAGAGATGCTGCACGTTGAGACGTGAAGAATATTTTTTTTGTAACTGCTCAAGTTCATTTTTGTAAATCACATGATCATAAAACCGATTGGCATAAAGAAGCGAAACCCGATTTTGTTCGTTTGCAAACAAAACTGATTTTAAAATTGAAAACAGCGGTGTGATCCCACTGCCGCCGGCAAATAAAATATAATGAACCGCACCTGTGTGTTTTGGCGGTTGAAAAAACTGACCTGCTGGTGGTGTCACCCGCAACACATCTCCCACTTGTACCTCGTCCATCAAATGGGTGGAGGCTCTACCGCCGGGAATTTTTTTAACGGTGATTTTAAATTCTTGATCAACAAATGGCGAAGTTGAGAGCGAATAACTGCGTTTAATTTCTTCGCCCTTGATGGGTAAAAAAAGAGTTACAAATTGACCAGGCCTATAAATAAAATCTGTTTTTAAATCATTAGGGATTTTAAAAACAAGTGAGCAGGCCTCGGAGGTCTCGATAATTTTTTTTTCGACCGTTAATGGCCGGGTGATTTTTTCGGTCAACGACATAAGTGAGGATTTAGCCTAACCACTCGAACTTGGCAATGAGGTGAGCTTCGCCCGTAAGGCGAGGGCGCGCTTCATTACTCACCACCAGTTCACCACCAGGCATCTGGATATTGAGACTTTCAAGCTCGGGACGTTGATGAAATCCAACTAAAGCGGCTGCCACAGCTCCGGTCCCACACGCCAAGGTATAGTCCTCGACTCCGCGCTCAAAGGTTTGGGCCGAGAGAGTATGGTCATTCACCCACTGAATAAATGTGACATTGGTTCCGTGTTCACCAAAACGGGCATGGCGTCTCAGCAGCTTCACGCTTTCAAGGTTTTTGACCTGTGTGACCACCGCGTGGGGTACGCCGGTATTCACAAACTCAAATTCTAAACCAGACTCGGTCCATTTTTTTGGGGGATCGACATGAGGCATCTGCACGTCGATCCAATTTTTTGCGAGCTGCACACCCTCAATCACTCCAACAACCGTTTCAAATTTTACCGGCTGGGTGGTCGAAGGATTTTGGTCAAGCCAATATAAAATCACGCAGCGTGCAGCATTGCCGCACATCTCGGCGTGTGAACCATCGGTGTTGTAAAAGTCCCACTTAAAATCGGCCGAGTCGGAGGGATCAAGAAAAACAAAACCATCGGCCCCCACACCATTTTTGCGATCACAAATTTTTTGCACAAGCTGTTTGCGATTGATTAAAGAAGGTTGATCTTTACTTAAGTCCAACAAGATAAAGTCATTCGATGCGCCAGAGGCTTTGAAAAAATTCATGAAGACACAATAGCAGAAACAATGTTGAATGAACATGAAGAGGTTGTGATGAAGAAAATTAGATTTGCCTTGGTGATTTGTTTAGTTGGTCTGGGCTGTAGTGTGTCCAAAGATATGAGCAATATGGTCGATACGGCCGGCGCCATGAATGAAAAAACGGGACAAATGCGCAACAGTCTCGAAAACCTCTGCCAAGGCGGGCGAGAAGACGCGATGTCAAAGGTCGTGCCCGCGGCCTCCGATAAAATCCGTCACGTCGCTCACATTCATGACAAGTTGATTGCAGCAGCCCAATACATTTATGGTTTTGAATTTCAGCATTGGAAAATTTGCTACGACACTGATCTCGAATTCCGCCAACAACTTTTTGCTAAAGCCTTGAGGTATCTCTTTGTCGATACTGCCGATTTATTTCAGTACTCGCGACGTTTTAAACGTTGGGCTCATGATTTTGAAATCGATCCTGGATTTTTCCCGCCCACCGACAATTGGCGATCACTCGCGGCGATTTCTTTTGTGATTGGCGAAAATGATCCCAACCATACGCAAACCGCTTTAGAAAAAAACTTTTCTCCGGTCACTTTTTATACCTTGATCAAAGATGGTCTTAAAGCTCGCGAAAAATTAGAAAACAACGAAGCCTTAACCGAACCCGAAAAGGTGGTGCTTCAATTTGAGCATCAGGCCGAAGATCTTCTTCAATTGCGGCATAATTTTTTACCCTTAATGGCAATCAGCGATCTGGATTCTTTTGGTAACGCTTGGCTCACTCAGGTGAGATTTCGATTTACACATTGGATTTTTGATATAGACAAATTTAATTTAGTTCAGCTTGATCAGCAGATCGAATTTTTAAACCAAGCAAAAGAAACCCGAGAATTTTTAGAAAAGCACGGCATTGCGATCCAGTGGTATGAAAATTTGCGCCAAATTTATTCGCATGTTCAGTTTGTATCAAAAAGATCTTTTATAGCTCAGCAGATTTTAAATGGAGAGGAGATCGACCCCGATTCGGTTCTGGGGCCTCTTGAATTAAAAGCCCAAATATATCGTGAGCTGTGGAAAAAGATTGCGGCACCCAAGCCGGAACGAAGAGTCTACGAAGATTACAACTGACTTTTTCGCTTGAGCATATCTTGCCGAATCCGATCGGCCAGCACTTCAAGCTCTCTAAACTCATCGCCCTTTCGAACCCGAAACACCCGGTCTTTACCTTCGAGCATGTCTTCTAAAAAACGCTCAAAGCCGTAAATGGGTCCGGCCGTTTTGTGTGACAGCAATCGACCGAGCATAAAGAGCAGGGTCATAAAGCCTAATGCAATCACGATAAAAGTTAAAACAAAGGGATATAAGAATCGTGACTCGAGCAGCACGTTGCGATTGCCAATCAACTCCTCAATTGTAATACGCAAATAGGTATAACTAAAAACCCCGCACACCATGGCAAATCCAAAACCAACAAACATTAAGATAAAACAATATTTTAATTGGTAGGAGGGATTGACCCAAATGCGCTTTCGCTCATTGGTGTCGGGCCAAAGGGCTTGGCCGTCGCGCACAAGTGTATAAACAATAAGTATATAGCCAATCCATTGAATCGCATCTGCCATATTGAAAGCAGGAGTTGCAAAAGTGGGTGTTCCAAAAAGTAAAAAATCTGTGACCGAGCCTGCAACAATGCGATCGACCACGTTGCCCAAAATTCCACCAAGAAGAAGCGACATGCCCACGCGCAAGAGCATCACGCGTCCAGGGAGCAGATATTGGATCGATGCATAGACACAGGTTAAAAACATTCCGCCGGTGGATAAACTCACCACTCTCAGCATGGGAGGCAAAGTTGAAAATGCGCCAAGGATAGCACCGGGATTTCGATGATAAACCAAACCAACAAAGCCATAAAATTCGAGTCGAGTAAAATGGCTAATTGCATACAGCTTGGTCAATTGATCAAACAAACAAGCCAAAGGGACGAGGCCGATCACGTAGAACCATTCGCGTTTTTTCATGAATTTATGCTAGCAGCAGGATTAAAGAGCCACAACAGTTCGATTGCGACCCAAACGTTTGGCCTCAAGCAAAGCCTGATCAGCGCGGCCAATCAATTGCGAGGGTGATTTTGCTTGTTCCGGAAAACAAGCCACACCAAGGCTACAGGTCAAATACTCTGCGGTGCTGAGCGAAGTGATAAAGGGATGTTGGCTCAAAGATTCGCGAAGTTCTTCGGCCCGCTCTAAACCTTTTTTTAAATTTAAAGTGGGAAGTAAAATCGCAAACTCTTCGCCGCCGTAGCGCGATACCGATTCTCCAGGTTGAGTGGTTTGTGCCAGCAAGCGCGCTAAATGCTGCAACACCTGATCTCCCTGAGGGTGACCATATTTGTCGTTAAAATGTTTAAAATAATCAACGTCAGCCATGATTAGCGATACCATCGTTCCCTTTTCGCAAAGGGTTTTGAGGTGATTTTGAAAATATCGATGATTGGTTAATCCGGTGACAGGATCGGTCACCGAGAGCGAGCGGAATTCTTCGCGCGAAGCGAGCAATTGGTGAGTTTGAAGTGCTTCAAGCATTTGGATGCGCAGATATTCATTTTCCCATGGCTTTAATAAAAAGCGATGAATCTCTGCCCCGTTTAAGGCTTCAACCATTTGGCGAAGATCCATCTGGCCTGATAAAATGGCTCGCACCGCAAGAGGGCAAATTACTTTGGCTTGCCTTAAAAAGTCGACGCCGTTTTGACCCGGCATGCGGTAATCCGAAAGAACAACCGCGAGGTCTGGCTCGCGGTGAAGCACCGCAATCCCTTCGATCGCATTTGCGGCGAGTCGAACATCAAAATCCTCGCGCAGCAGCCGCTCAAGAGCATTTCTCACACCCTCTTCGTCATCGACGCACAATATTTTCGGTTTAACTTTGCCATCTGCCATAAATCTAGAAGTAGAATAAATGAGAACAAAACATGAGTATACTTTTACTTTACCTCTTCAGCCTGAATGCCTTTAGTTTTGATATCTCTCATGAGGTGTCAAAACTCCATTTGCAAAGTGGTGATCTCTCACTTTATGCGGTCAGCAAAAAAGAAGTGCTGATCGATCTCAATTCAAAAAAATTGATGACGCCAGCAAGCGTAACCAAATTGATCACGGCCTCTGCGGTCTTACACGCTCTTGGGCCCTCGACCAAGTTGACCACCGAATTGCTTTCCTCGGCCCAAATTGAAGAGACGATTTTAAAGGGTGATATTTATCTCCATGGTGGGGGTGATCCCAGTTTTGTTTCCGAAAGCATGTGGTTTTTGGTCAACGAACTCACACGCACCCAAATAACAAAAATTGAGGGCGACATTGTTGTTGATGACACTTTGTTTGATGCGGTCCGTTTTGATTCGGGTCGAGAAAAAGTGCGCAATGACCGCGCTTATGATGCGCCCATTGGGGCAATGTCGATGAACTGGAATGCGGTCAATGTGTTCGTGAGACCGGCCAAAAAAGTGGGTGAGCCTGCTTTGGTTTTTGCCGATCCCGAAACATCTTATATTCAGATTAAAAATGAGAGCAAAACAGTTTCGGGCAATAAGGCTGATGTGTTTGTTTCGCGCAAAGGTAAAATTCTCGAAGACGAAGACAGCGTTGGCTTTGGCGATGCGATTGTGATCAGCGGCAAAATCGGAATTGAAGCAAACGAAAAAGTGATTTTCAAGAATATCTCACAGCCCGATCTTTGGAGTGGCGCCAACTTGCAGGCATTTTTAAAAGCTCGCGGGATCTCAATCACTGGTCGAGTGCGCGCCGGAAAAACTCCACCGGGTGCAAAAACGCTCGCCCGTTTTGAAAGTAAACCGTTAACCCAAATGATTAGCGATATGCTCAAGTTTTCGAATAATTTTGTGGCCGAGATGTTGACCAAACAGCTTGCGCTTAAAAAAGGAATTGTGCCGGCGACTCTTGTATCGGGCCTTGAGGATATCAGAATCTATTTACATTTCTTGGGATTTAAAGATGATGCGATCAAAATCGAAAACCCTTCGGGGTTTAGTCGCCAAAATAAAATATCGGCCTTAAGTCTGACCAACGTCTTACTCAAAGTTCAAAATGATTTTAAAATTTTTCCCGAACTCTTTGCCGCTTTGCCCATTAGTGGCCGCGACGGCACTCTCAAAAACAGAATGAAGGGTCTAGCCGAAAAAGTTCGGGCAAAAACTGGATATATGACCGGTATAGCTGCACTTGCGGGCTTTGTGGATCGCGGCGAGAATGAAGGTGTGACATTCGCATTTTTATTTAATGGACCCGCTGACAAAGCTGACGAAGCAAAGACATTGATGGATCGTCTTTGCGAAAAGCTAGCATCGAAATGAGTTTATGATTATTGCCGTGCTTCTTGGTTTGGCATTTGCGGCTGAGTATACACCTGTTTTATTTACCGACATGAATAGCGACTCTGCGGCCTTTCGGCCATTGATGGGATCAACCCCCTGGCAGCCGCCGGACTATTCCAAACAACCTGGCGCCTTGGGCTATGGAGCAAACACTTTTCAAATTCCACCGGGAATGGAAGATCGGGTTCAATTTTGGAAAGAGATTTATGTTCGCTACACCACCGACCAAGGTCTGTTTCACGATAGTCTATATACCAATGTGATGTATGAGCCTGTCGATTTTGGCGAGATTATGAAAAATTCGAGTTTGAATCTCGCCCAAAAAGAAAAAGCGCGAAGAGCATTTATGGAATCCATTCGCTCATCCATTCGCGAACGACTTGTTCGCCTCCAATCTTTAAAAAACAGCAGTGGCCTTGAGGGTGAGGATCTGCGCTACTGGAAGATGTTTGAAAAAATTAACGATCCCGACAAGTTCAAGTCGGCAAGCGAAGAGGGCCGGCTGCGATTTCAGCTCGGCCAAAAAGATCGATTTATCCAAGGCATTTTTCAGAGTGGGCGCTACCTTTCGCAGATGGAACAAATCTTTCGTGAAGAAGGTGTGCCTATCGAACTCACTCGGCTGCCCTTTGTTGAAAGCTCATTTAATCTCAAAGCACGCTCGCGTGTGGGCGCAAGTGGAGTTTGGCAGTTTATGAAATCTGCGGCTAAACAATATTTGCATATGAGTCTTGCTCTTGATGAACGAAACGATCCTTTAAAGGCCACACGAGCGGCAGCAAAAAAATTGAGATTCAATTTTCAGATGCTCCAAACCTGGCCCTTGGCGGTCACCGCCTACAATCGGGGACCCTCCGGTGTGAAGCGATTAGTTGACGCCAACAAAACCAAGAATCTTTCCGAGCTTTTGAATGTGCGAACCGGTCGGTTTGGTTTTGCATCAGCAAGTTTTTATGCGAGCTTTCTTGCGGCCCTTGAGACCGAGGCCGAAGCCATCACCCATTACGGAATGATTTATCGAATGTCGGAAATGAAGGGTGGAGATATTGTTCTTAAAAAACCGCTGAATGCCCCATTTTTGTTGGGACTTTTTTACGACAACTCCGATATGGCCAGAGACTATAATCCGCATCTGTCGGAGCGATTTTGGAAAAGTAAGACCAATCTGCCGCCAAAATCATTTATACGTGTGCCACTCGAAAAATATGACGAAGCCCTCGCGGCTCTCGCCCATCCCAACAAAATTCCGATTCGCACCACCACCTCGGCAAGGTAAGGCATCCAGATTGCTTTAATCAGAGATTATGGCAAAAAAAAAGACAGCTAAAAAATCAGGTGGAAAAAAGATCAATCATCGCGGGCTCTGGAGTGGCTCCATTTCGTTTGGATTGGTCAATGTTCCGGTCGAACTCTACTCGGCCAAAGACGGCGAGCAATTAAAATTCAATATGCTCGATCGCCGTGATCATGCGCGGATTGGTTATAAACAAATCAACAAATCGACCAAAAAAGAGATTGCGCGCTCAGATATTGTTAAAGGCTATGAGTATGAAAAAGATCAATATGTGATCATCACCGATGAAGATTTTAAGCGAGCCAATGTGAAAGCGACCCAAACTATTGAGATCGAAGATTTTGTTCAGCTTTCCGAAATCGATGTGCTTTATTTTGAAACCCCTTATTACGTGGTTCCAAAAAAAGGTGGTGAAAAGGGCTACAGTCTTTTGCGCCAAGTTTTAGAAAAGGGCGAAAAAGCGGGCGTCGGTAAAATTGTGATTCACCAAAAGCAACATCTCGGAGCCCTTATCGTTCGCGATAATTATATTGTTTTTGAAATTTTGCGGTTTGCCGATCAAGTTTTAGCATTGAAAAAGGGCGATGTCTTAGGACACGACATTGCGGAGGCCAAAATCTCCTCTCGTGAAATGCAAATTGCCGAGCAATTGGTCGAGAGCCTCACTTCAAAGTGGGATCCCGAAAAATATCGCGACACCTATCATGATGATATTTTAAAACTGATAAATAAAAAAATTAAAACCGGCAAGACCACCACCGCATTGACCGAAGAGGATCAAGCAGTCGAAGAGGATCAATCAAGTTCAACATCGAATGTTGTGGATCTTTCAAGCCTACTCAAAAAAAGTTTGGCTAAAGCTGCTGGTGCCCGAAAAACCAAAAAACAGGCTTAAAGAATTTGGATGGAGTAGCCGGCGGCAATTAAAACCAAAATTGTTCCGCCAAGCAGAATGCGGTAAATTCCAAAGACTTTAAGCCCATGCTTTGAAACGTAATCGATAAAAAATCGAATCGCAAAAAGACCCACAACAAAGCTCAAAAGATTTCCCAGCACCAAAATTTTTAATCCATCGCTGGGCAAATGTGAGGCAAGTTTTAAGGTTTTGATTAAGGTCGCTCCGGTTAGGGTGGGTACGGCTAACAAAAAAGAAAATTCAGCAGCCGATCGGCGGTTGAGCCCCGCTTTTAATCCGGCAAGAAGTGTTGCAGCACTGCGCGAGACGCCTGGAATAAAGGCAACACACTGACAAAATCCAATAAATAAGCTTTGTTTTGATGAAAGGGTCTCTACAGTTTGCGACTTTTCGGTGCGCTTGAAATAGGAGTCGGTCACTACGAGTATCACTCCACCGAGAATCAGCGACCATGCGACCACCCGAACATCATCGAGCAGTAAATCGATTTTATTTTTGACCAACAAACCGATAACGGCTGCGGGTAAAAATGCGATGATTAATTTTTTATAAAGTTCAATGCTGACCAAGAATTTTCGCCAGTACAAAACCACAACCGAGAGGATTGCGCCGAATTGCACAATCACGGTGTAGCCTTTTACAAAATCATCATTTTGGATACCCATCAATGCCGAGGTCAAAATTAAGTGACCTGTTGAGGAAATGGGTAAGTATTCGGTTAATCCTTCAACCACCGCCAAAATAAGAGATTGCAGCAGTGTCATCAGTTAATGTTTTGCACTTGGGCGATATAGGGAAGATTGCGGTAAAGACCTTGGTAATCAAGCCCATATCCCACAACAAAATCATTGGCGATTTCGAAACCCACTTCGTCTAATTCACAAGCCACTTTAAGAGCGTGGGGTTTTAGAAGAAGAGTCAGTGTGGTGAGCGATTTTGGCTCGCGCAATTGAAGATGAGATTTTAAAAAATTCATTGTTAAACCGGTATCCACAATATCTTCGATCAAAACCACATCTTTGCCAGCGATGGCTGCGGTGAGATCCATGGTGATCTTCACTTCGCCAGAAGAGTTCATGGTGTTGCCATAACTTGAGCATCCGATAAATTCGCAAGCCACATCGGCTTCGAGTTCGCGAATCAAATCGGCATAAAAAATAAATGAACCTTTTAAGACACAGACCGCAACAACTTTGGAGCTCTTCATTTTTTTATTTAAAGAGGCGCCCATTTCGCGTACCCGTTTTTTGATTTGTTCTTCGGTAATCAAAGGATTCAAATTCATTGCAATCACAATTGCTCCTTTCGAAGGAGCAATCAATATCAGATTCTCCTTTAAAGATTCGAAGTCTGCCGCAGCCCCTTATTCAAATCAAGGCTCTAGTGAAACTGCAAAATAAAAACGACTTCGTTTAAATTTTGCTGAAATGCGGTGGATCCCAAAACCGCAAAGGGTGTCTTTGCCAAATCGGCCGGCTGCGCGGGTATGGCAATGCCATTTGGAATCAGACCAATCACCATAATCGATTGATCTGGCGAGCTCACCACCGTTTCATCCATTCTTAAAGTGAGCGGTTGAGACTCATTGGATTTTTGAAAGCCGATCAACTGAGCTGTGAGATGAGTCGAAAAATTTTGTTCAACCGGATGGGCCATGGGCTGACCCACGTCAAACTTCAAACCCACTTCACTGCTCCGAGCGGGAAGAATAAATTGAAAGTGCGAATCCTTAAATGGAACAAGTTGTGCCGAGCCCGGAAGTTCGCGCACGCGCTGAAGGATTTTAAGCTTTTCGGAATCTACCGTAAACACTTGCAGGGTGGGTAGGACCGAAACACTATGAGCCTCGCGCAATAAACTAGCCAGAATGTCTTTTGAAACTTCAAAAAAGAGAGCATCCACTGTGTCGGGTAATTTCACTGTTGAATGCACACTGGGCGGAGTTTCCTCGGTGACCGAAGGAAGATCTTCGTATTCGGGCTCATCAGAAATATCTTCCACATGACTCACTGTTTTAATAGGCGTCGTTTGGGTTTGTGGTTGAGCTTGCAGCGGAGCTTGAGATGTCACAGGGATCATGGGGGCATCAATAATTTTTGTTTGTCTGTGGAATAAGAAATAAATAAAAAGGATGACGATTGCCAAAGACAATGAGGCCTGAAACAGCGGAGATCTAAAAACTCGCAATAGAATTGGACGCTTTTTTGGCGTGAAGTTTTGGATGTCTAATCCACAACTTGCGCAGTAGCGATCCGAAGGCTGAATAAATCCACACCGAGGACATTCAATCATTGAAAAAAATCGTAGCAGCAATAGTGACTTGACGCAAACACCCCTGTCACTCCACATTGAGCGCGTGCATATACCAGTTTTGTTGGAAGACGTTTTACAGTTTTGTGCTATTGAGCCGCAAACTTTGCTTGATGCGACTTTTGGTCGCGGCGGCCATACCAGAGCTCTTCTTGATAAATTTCCCGATCTCAAAGTTGTGGGTTTAGATCGAGATTTAGCAGCTATCAAATTTGGTCAAAGCCACTTTCCACAAGTTGAATTTGTTCATACCGATTTTCTTAATTTTAAAACCGATCAGACTTTTGATTTGATCTTACTTGATCTTGGTGTGAGCTCTCCTCAGCTTGATGAAGCCCATCGCGGTTTTAGTTTTTATCACAGTGGTCCACTCGATATGCGAATGGACAGCTCACAAGGTATCACCGCTGCAGAAGTGGTGAACACCTATGACGAGCAGGCCCTCAAGGATTTATTTTTTCATCTCGGTGAAGTTCGTAAACCTGCGCGGGTGGTCCAGCGTATTTTAGAGCATCGACCATTTACCACGACCACACAGTTGAGTGAGTTGATCGAAAAGACCGAAGGGTGGAGGCGGCGTGGACAACATCCGGCCACCCAATATTTTCTAGCCCTTCGTCTAGAGGTGAATCAAGAACTCAAGCAAGTGGAGCTCGCGGTGCCCGCTCTGGTCGAAAAATTAAACGACCAAGGTCGTATTTTGGTTATCACCTTTCACTCACTTGAAGACCGTATCGTAAAATATATTTTTCGTAATTCGGTACTTGGACGGCCAGTAAATAAAAAGGTGGTTCAGGCCAAGTGGAGCGAACAAAAGATTAATCCTCGGGCAAGAAGTGCTAAGCTAAGGGTCTTTGAGAGGAGATTTGATCATGAAGAGACAACGCCTTAAAGATCTTGAACCGTTTTTGAGTTTACTGTTTGTGGTGGCCACGCTTTTTTCATTCGTATTTGTAAAAATTGAGCTGCGTCGCATGGGCTATGCGGTTTTAAAAGAAACTCGCCAATATAAATTATTGCGGGATGAGCACCGCAGTCTCACCATCGAATATGCCAAGCGAACAACTCCTGAGCGTGTGCAACACATTGCGGTCAATCAGCTGACAATGAATCGTGCAAAAATGGGCCAGATCATTCAACTCACAGGGCAAAGGTTAGCTGTTCCACAATGAAGAATCGCATTGCGGTTGTCTTTTTATTTGTCTCGATCTGTTGGAGTCTTTTATTTTTGCGCGGAATGTTTGTTCAAATCTGGCCACAAAAGCGTTTGAACGAATTAAAATCTCGATTGTTCGAAACCACAATCGAGATTCCGGCACGACGTGGGCTGATCCTTGACCGCGATGGAAAAGAACTCGCGGTCAGTGTTAATGGTCATGGTTTATTTGCAGATCCCCATCTGATTCCTAATCGCAAAGTGGTGGCGCCAAAGATCGCCAAACTTTTAAAAATTTCTAAAACCGAAGTTTTGCAAAAATTAAAAGACACATCAAAACGTTTTATCTGGCTCAAACGGGGTTTGAGTGATGAGCAAAAATTTGCGGTGGAACAGCTCAAAATTCGCGGTCTTGGTTTTATCGAAGAACCAAGGCGTGTGTATCCTCAAGATCATTTGGCTTCGCAAATTTTGGGATTTGTTGGTGCAGACGGACGAGGGCTCGAAGGTTTAGAACTGCAACTCGATGAAAAATTGCGGGGTCAATCTCGCCGTGTGCTTTTGCCGCGCGATGCTCGTGGTCGGCCCTTGCTCCAAGATGGTCACGCGCTGACCGATGTGCCCGATGGCTCAAGTGTCACGCTCACTCTAGATTCCGAGCTTCAGTACGCTTTAGAAAGTGAACTCGAAACCGCAACACGGCTTCATAAAGCAAAAGGTGCGGTGGGTGTGGTCCTTGATGCCCAAACTTCAGAAATTTTGGCTTTAGCCCATGTTCCCTTGGTGGATTCAAATCACGCATTTAAGGAAAATCCCGAAGATCGGCGCGGCCGTGCGGTGACCGATGCGTTCGAACCGGGAAGCACCTTAAAGCCTTTTGTAATTGCGGCTGCTCTCCATGAGAGAACAATTAAGCCTGGAACAAAAATTGATTGTGAGGGCGGAAAATTGAGCGTGGGTGGACATCTGATCACCGAAGCCGAGGCCACTCATCAATTTCGTGTTCTCACGGTCAGTGAAATTTTAGCCGCAAGTTCAAATGTCGGCATGGCAAAAATTGGCTTAGGGCTTGGAGCCGAGCGCTTAAGAAATTTTTTGGATTTATTTGGATTTGGTCATTCTACCGGTGTTGAATTTCCGGGTGAATCAAGAGGTGTTTTGTTGCCGCTACCCTGGCGGCCACATCTTTTGAGTAATATTGCATTTGGCCAAGGCATCACGGTAACGCCTCTTCAATTGGCTCAAGCCTATGCTGCAATTGCCAACGGTGGATTTTTGCGCAAACCCTCGATCATCAAGTCGGTGCAAAATTTCGAGCGCGGCGAAGTGTTGGATTTTAAATTGCCACAAAGTATTCGCGTACTCACTCCGCAAGAGGCTTCGATTCTCACCTATATGCTCACCTCGGCAACAAGTGCACAAGGCACCGGATTTAATGCGCGCATTCCTGGATTTCCGGTGGCGGGTAAAACCGGAACTGCACAAAAAATTGATGCGGGCCGTGGGCTTTACAAAAAAGATTCCTACATTGCAAGTTTTGCGGGTTTTGTTCCCGCACATGATCCGCGTTTTGTGATTTACATTGCGGTTGATGAACCAAAAAATGGCTACTATGCTTCACAAACGGCAGCGCCGGTATTTTCAAAAATTGCTCAGTATGCGGTACGCAAAAAAGGATTGATCCCTGTGCTTATCGAAAACAAAAATGTATTGGCATCCGCCATCGAGCAGCCCCTGGTCAAAACTCCAGAGATGGCTCGCGGATTGGTGCCTCAATTTATGGGGCTGACCCTTCGCGAAGTTTATCAAAAATCATATGGTCTGCCGCTGCGATTTGATGTGCATGGATCAGGCGTGGTCGCACGCACCGTGCCCGAAGCCGGGCAAAGTTTGCCGCCAACTGCAAGGGTCAAACTGATCTTACAGAAAACTGAGTAAATGAAATTAGTTGAGTTGTTTGCCATCTTTAAGCAATGGAAAATGGGCGATCACTGGGATAAAACTGTGGCCTTGCTTTCAACCGATTCAAAAAGCTGTGATGACAAAAGTGTGTTTATTGCGGTCAAAGGAAGCAGCAGCGACGGCCACCTGTTTTTAAATGAAGTCTGTGATAAAAATCCTATAGGTATTGTGGTTCAAAAAGAGAGTTCAGTTCCCAACTCCTATCGCGGTGCTGTGGTCGAAGTCGATTCCACGCGAGAAGTTTTGGCGGTTCTTGCTTCAAGATTTTATCATGCGCCAAGCGATAAACTTCTTAGCTTTGGGGTCACGGGAACAAATGGCAAAACAAGCGTGACCCTGATGCTCGAAAAAATTTTGAATGACCATAAAGGTCCAACTGGAGTGGTCGGAACCATTGATCACCATCTTTTAAATAAAGTGTGGGACACACATCTCACCACTCCCGACGTGATCACACTACAAAAACGTTTGAGCGATTTTGTTGAGATGGGTGCCAAAAATTTTGTGGGCGAAGTCTCATCTCATGCTTTAAAGCAGGGCCGATGTGACGGAATTCATTTTAACGTGGCGATCTTTACAAATCTCACTCGTGACCATCTTGATTATCATAAAGATTTTGATGACTATTTTCTATCTAAACAAAAACTATTTTTAGAAGGTTTAGAAAATTCAAAAAATCCGGTGGCGATCATCAATACCGACGACGAAGCCGGGGCTCAGCTAAAAATTTCGACGCGCGCAAAGGTAATCACTTATGGTCAAAACGACCAAACCTTTTCATTTCGAGTTTTAAAGCTGGGTTTAACCTCGACCGTATTTGAAGTTCAAAACACTCTTATTGAGGTGCCCCTCGTAGGATTGCACAACGTTTACAATTGTGTGGCCGCCTTGGCCGCAAGTGTTGCGGTGGGTCTCTCATTAAACGATGCAGCCCAATCTTTAAAAAATTTTGCTGGAGTGGCGGGTCGACTCGAGCGCGTCCCGACATCAAAAGAGTGTCATGTGTTTGTCGATTACGCTCACACTCCCGATGCTCTCGAAAAAGTTCTTGAAGGCCTCAAAGCGGTTGCACAAAAACGAATCCTTACGGTGTTTGGGTGCGGCGGTGATCGCGACCAAGGCAAAAGACCTTTGATGACCAAAGCAGCACTCCAATTTTCGGATGTGGTGATTTTAACTTCAGATAATCCACGCACCGAAGATCCAATGACCATCATCAAAGATTGTCTTAGTGGAATTACGAGCGAGGTGATCATCGAGGTGGACCGCAAAAAAGCGATCCATCAGGCTCTTCAAATGGCCAATAAAAATGATGTGGTGTTGATTGCGGGCAAAGGCCATGAGCAATATCAAATCATCGGCAAAACGCGCCATCCTTTTTCGGATGTGCAAGTGGCAAAGGAATTTGGTCATGAAATGGACGCGTGATGAAATCATCAAGGCAACCGGTGCAAAACTATTGTCTTCTGCTGGTGAGCAATTTGATGGCATCAGCACTGACTCCCGCCAAAATCTAAATCAAACACTTTTTGTTGCCCTCAAAGGAGATGCCTTTGATGCACATGAGTTTTTGGAGCAAGCTCTCGAGCAGGGGGCCGCTGGAATTTTGATCCACGACCAAAAAAAACTAAATCCTGATTTACTCAAACGAGCCACCGTATTTTTGGTCGACGACACTCTCACCGCGCTTGGCGATCTTGCCCACTTTTATCGTAAGAAATGTAAATTCAAAGTGATTGGGATTACGGGATCGAACGGTAAAACCACAACCAAAGAATTTGCCCGCGAAATATTGGGTTCGTCATTTAAGGTTCATGCCAGTCGCGGAAGTTTTAATAATCATTGGGGGGTGCCACTCACTCTGCTTTCTGCACCCGAGGATAGCGAAATTGTGATTCAAGAAATGGGCATGAATCATGTGGGTGAGTTAAAAAATCTTGCGCGCATTGCCGAGCCGGATGTGGTGTTGGTCACCATGGTGGGCCGTGCTCATATTGGAGAATTGGGTTCGCAAAAGATTGTGGCTCAAGCCAAGGAAGAAATCTATCTTGCGTGCCCCAATGCCCAAGCGATTTACAATTTGGATAATGAATGGACTCTCGACATGTTTTCAAGAAAGGGATCGCGCCCAAGGGTGATCACTTTCTCATGCTTTAATGACAAAGCTGATGTGATGCTTCGGGCCACCCACATTCATCTTGATAGCTTAAAAGTGGTTGGCAGGATCAAAGATTTTGCGGTTGAGGCCGACATCATGGTGTCAGGCCGACAGCATCTTACCAATATTATGGCGGCCATTGCGATTGGTCTTGCTTGTGAGATGAAGCCCGATGCCATTGCCAAACAACTTTTTGGTTTAAAAACAATTTGGGGACGCGGTCAGATTTTAAATCATACCTCAGGCGCAAAAGTTTTATTCGATGGCTACAATTCTAACCCCGACAGTTGCTCGGCACTTTTGCGAAGCCTTTTAGAGATCGAAGTCTCGGGCCAGAAGATTGCGATTCTTGGCGAGATGCTTGAGCTTGGCGAATTCGCAAGTGCCGCCCATCATGATTTAGGTGAACTTGCAGCCGGTGTGGGATTTAGTCAAATTTGGTTTATCGGACCGCATGCTGCAGATTTTGAAAAAGGTTTGATCGCCGCCAAATCAAAGTCAGAATTATTCTCGAGCCCTCAGTTTGAGGACTCGATCGCATCCCAAATAGCCAAAAATTTAAAGCCGAATGATATTGTCGTGATCAAAGGGTCACGCGGTGTAAAAATGGAAAAAGTTTTGGAGAGCTGGAAAATTTCAGCACCAAAACCTTAATCCATTTCGGCAATAAAAACTCCATAAGGCTCCAGCTGAACTTGAGATGCTGATTTCTTTACGCCGATTTCGAGCAGTGCATTCTTATATTTCATGCCGAGCCGATGCATCTTTTTGGACATATTCAACACCACCAAAATCTTTTGATCATTGTCCTGGCGGATAAATTGTAAAACCGAAGTGCTCGACATCGAGGTGTATTTTCCTTTTCTGAGCGCAGGATAATTTTTCCTTAAGTGCAAAAGTTTTTTATAAACTGAAAATATTGAGTCCGGATTTTTTGATTCGAAGTCGACATTGGTGGTCTTTGCCGCTGGAGGGATTGGAAGCCAAGGTTTGGTGTCAGAAAAACCATCGCTTCCCCATTGCATCGGAGTTCTTGAGCCGTCGCGCCCTTTTTCTTTTGGCCATCCTGTGATGCCTATGGGATCTTTGACCTCGCTTTTGTGGCGGGGCTCAGTGGTGAGCATGCCGATCTCTTCGCCGTAATACAAAATGGGAGTGCCGCGCAACGACAGATACAAAGCGGCCATCAGTTTTGCGATCGCCACATTGTTTTTGCCATCACCATAGCGATCACTCGAGCGCACAATATCATGGTTGCTGATCAAAAAAACGGGCCAGCCTTTGGCGCTATCGATATCGGTGATCTGTTTATGAAATTCTTTGGCCGAAAGTTTATTGACCGACGTAAACAACAGATCCATGGGCATCTGAAGCTCATCTTCATTTTCGCCGTAATATTTTTTTAATTCGTTGATATCGTTGGTCCAAGTTTCACCCACCAAAACCGCATCATGTTGATCTGCAATTTTGCGTAGCCCTTTTAGGACATCATGAACCTCTGGCAATTTTGTTGTGTATTGCTCTTTTAAGTTAGGATCGCCAAATTTATTTTTGCCCTTAAGAACGGGCTCGTCGCGCAACTCTGGATCTTCAAAAAGTGTATCCACCGCATCCAAACGAAACCCTGAAACCCCGCGCTTGTACCACCACTCGGTGATTTCAAACATTGCCTCTTTGACTTTTGGATTGCGCCAATTGAGATCGGGCTGTTCCTTATAAAAACGGTGATAATAGGATTGATCCATCGATGAGATATATTCCCAAGCCGATCCCCCAAAAATCGAGATCCAATTGTTTGGCGGTTTTTGACCCTGATGCCAAATATAAAAATCGCGGTACTCTGGCGAAGTCTGCGATTTTTTAAACCATTCGTGTTGATCCGAGGTGTGGTTTAAAACAAAATCCAAGATGATTTTGATATTTCGTTTTTTGGCTTCTTCGATCAGATGATCAAAATCTTTTAGTGTGCCAAATTGCGGATCGATATTTTTGTAATCCGAGACATCATACCCAAAATCCACCTGGGGTGAGGGAAAGCAAGGTGTGATCCAAACCGCATCGACACCAAGGTCTTTAAGATAATCTAATTTTGATGTGATGCCGTTGATATCGCCAATGCCGTCGTGATTGCTATCTTTAAAACTGCGAATGTACACTTCGTAAAATGCGGCATCCTTATACCAATTGGTGGGTTGGGCTTGGGTGTTGGTTTGGGCGTGAACCTGGGCTTGGGCCAAAAATAGAGATAGAAATAGACTGATCATTAGCGGCCCCTTTAATGGTTTTTTATTTTTTGAATTTTAGACCCGGTTTCATCCTATGCACAAGTGGGGAGATGCTAAATTTTGGCGGGTTGAATGTCAGATAAACTGAGGGGGAGAAAAGGCGATATTATAACCACGCAACTGCGATCTTTATCTCATGGTCAGTTTAAAGAGAGATTGGATTTTTACTGGAGCGATGAAAAGTGTTTTGGGGCACCAGGCTCTTCTCAGGTTTTGTGTGATCTTAATTTAATTAACACTTTGAAGAGATTGTGCTTTCAATTGTGTTTCCTATCCGTAGAGCGCTATTCCAAACGAGTGATGCTGGTAAATTTTTAAAATATTTCGCTCGTAAAAAATGACATTGCCCCAGCAAATATGATTGTATTTTGATATATATAAATATAGTTTATAGAAATGAAACAGCTCTCATTTTTTAATCTCTCAAACCGGAAGAATTACGGTGGCGAAATGAAAGGCCGTCGCAAAACAATGCGGCCTTTAGACAAGAAGCGTTTACATCACGTGATTTTGAAATCGCGGCATGCCAAGGGCGACCGAAGCTTTAAAAAGTTCGACATGCAGATCCAATATAAAAATTTAATTTACTCAAAAGCTAAGAAATATGGAGTGCGTATTGCTGCCTATAGCAACGTGGGCAATCATTTTCATTTGCTCATCAAGTTTCAAGATCGCAATTTGATCAAAACTTTCTTTAAAGTGATTGCCGGAGTGATCGCGCGTCTTGCGGTTGGTGCACAAAAAGGCAAAAGGTTTGGCCGTTTTTGGGATTCGGTGCTGTTCACTCGCATCATTAGCAAAGGTCGTGATGAACTTCGCATTTTTGATTATGTAGAAGCAAATTTAATTGAAGCGCACTTTGGGAAAGCGGCTCGTAAACATTTTGAAATGATTTGTAAGGAGTATTGGAAAGATCTTTTTTAAAAAGCCACGCGCGTAAACTCTTGTTTGAATCAAACGCCGGGGCAGGGAACAACTGTTTGATTCACATTCAAAGCTGAGCTTGAATACCCTAAGGTCGGCTGATTGGACTATCAAACGGCGAGACCGCACATGAATAAAAAAATATTCTGCTCGCCCTCATCCTATCGGTCACCTCTGTTTCAATCAGAGTGTAGGATGCAATTTAGAAATAAGGGGAGCACGCCTTCACTGACAGTGCTGACCATGGCGAACGTATTCCCATATCTTATCGATAGAATTGGCGAGTCCCAACAAATCAGTCACGCTGGCCAAGCTGTTATTTTGAGGCATTTCGACACCACATAAAATTCACCCACCAACTTCGACAACAAAAGTTAGGGCGAAGACGTCCCGCGATCGCCGGCAGGTGCTGACGGACCATTCGAGATACAAATGGCATAATTATTTAAACCTACCACTGAGTCACTAGGGCTGCGGGGGTTTGGCAGCATGTTTCTTGGGGCAAATCCCGCATCACATTTTTCTGATTTGTTTTTGACTTGGCAATTGGCGGAAGTCATCAAAAAATCGTTGGTGGCTTTCGACTTGAGCGCGCGTGGAACAATCATCACAGGGGAACAACCCACCGCTTTTATCTGAAGTTGTAAGATGCGGGCGCCGGCTGTGGTCAGCTGATCGGGTCCAGACGCACTCAAACCTAAAACTGTATCGTTACTTTTGAGCTCGTCTTCGCTAATACTGATGGTGCTGTCAAAAGCAAAGGCTGCAGGCGAACACAATAAAAAAACAAAAAACATTTTGGTCATTCCACTCGCCCTAATCCTGAAAGTATTTAGCCGTTAATCTTTGCTTACCAGAAGGAATCCGAATGCGGTGCGATTTCACGAACGAAGGCACAATCCCTTTAACAAGCTCGGGGTTGAGCATCGCGAGCAGATCTTCGGTAGTCCCAATAGAATTGGCTAAGCCCGCCAGGTCGGTCCCGCCGGGTGCGGTGTAGTATTCAAAATCATGGGGCATCTGTTTTTGCACATCAGTAAACCCATATAGTTTAGGAGCCTTTGAGATCAGCATCGCTGCCAAGAGTTTTGGAATGTAGTCGCTGGTTTCTCTTGGAAAATCTGGAAATTTTGAGAGTTCCCAAAAGTTGCGTGAGCCATACTTGGTCACAAGCCTTCGCAATCGATTCTCGCCCATATTGTAGGCGGCTGCGGTCAAGTACCACGAATCAAAAATGCGGTAGATGTCAGAAAGATAGCGAGCCGCTGCGACCGTACTTTTATTAAAATCTCTGCGCTCATCGAGCCACCAATTTATTTTTAATCCGTAGCGATTGGCGGTACTTTCGATAAACTGCCAAAATCCTACCGCATCGGCATGAGAGGTTGCGGCAGCCGAAAATCCACTTTCGATCATTGCGATAAAAGCCAAATCTTGCGGCATCTTATTTTGACTCAACAATTTTTGCATGTTGGGCATAAAGCGTGAGGAGCGCTGCAGGTAAGTTTTAAAAAATCGGCGGCCGTCGGTTTGGAAGTATTTAATCCACTGTTTTACTTTTGAATTGTAGGTGATGGGCAAATCAAAAAATGGTTTTGTATCCACAGGCGCAAACAAATTTTGGCGTGGTCTTTTGTCGCGCATGGCTTCTGCCACTTTTTTTATTTCAAGCGCCTGATCTAAACTTTCAACCGACGCATAAACATGAAGTGTGAATAAAAATATTTTTATCATCGAGTTCGATCTTAAGAGAGGTTTGTTTAAAGGTCGAGTCCCGATATTGCGGGTGTCAGTTCGCTGACATTGAGCGTGAGAATTTTGATGAGGACAAAAGTCGAATCAAAGCTTTATTGCGCGGTTAATGAGGCAATCAGCTTGAGCACTCAGACAATCGTCTTGGTGGCACCATCATTGCTCAATTTGGGTACATGGGGGACACGATTTGAGCACAAAAGGAATTTACACTGCAGTCAGCGGCGCCATAGCACAGAGTCAACGCCTCGATACCATCGCCAACAACATTGCGAATTCAAACACCACTGGATTTAAAAAAGACAATCAGGTGTTTAATGAATATTTGTCGGCATACGAAAAACCACCAGATTCGATGACCATTCCACGCATCCCAGCAAGCACCGAAAATTTTTATGACTCTCAAGGTGCTGACCGAGCGTATGTCGATGCCGCAGGAACTTACACCTCACACACTCAAGGTGCATTGAAACCCACCGGATCAAATCTCGATTTGGCTATTGAAGGCTCGGGATTTTTTCAGGTGGACACTCCCCAAGGCACACGCTTTACCCGCAGCGGCTCGCTCAATATTGATGGCAGCGGTCAGTTGGTAAATAAAGAAGGTTTACCCATGTTGCTCGAGGGTGGTCAAAAGATTAATCTTCAATCCTCGAATGTGACGGTGTCTGAGCGCGGTGAAATATATGATGGCCAAAAATTATTGGGCCGTCTTGCAGTTGTTGATGTGCAAGATAAAGATGCGTTTGAAAAAGTCGGGAATTCTTTATTTCAGCTGAAAGCCAATTCCAAAGAAACTCTGAAGCCCGCTGATGATTGCAAAGTGATGCAAGGTTTTCTCGAAGGCAGCAACGTCAACATCGTTGAGGAAATGACCAATATGATTCAAGCCTCACGAGCGTTTGAAACCAATCAGCAAGCGATCAAGGCCTTTGATCAAATGGATGAAAAACTCGTTCGCGATGTCGCAAAGTTATAAGGGAAAAATTAAATGATTAAATCACTCAATACCGCAGCAACCGGAATGCAAGCTCAACAAACCAATATGGATGTGATTGCCAACAATATGGCAAACACCAACACCGTGGGTTTTAAAAGATCACGCGCTGAGTTTGAAGATTTGATGTATCAAACTCACAAAGAGCCTGGTGCACAAACCGGAGCCAACAGTGTTTCGCCCACAGGTGTTCAAGTGGGTTTGGGTGTAAAGACTGCTGCGGTAAATAAAGATTTTGAGCAAGGCTCGGCGCAGATTACCAAAAACGCATTTGATTTAGAAATCGAAGGCGCTGGGTTTTTTCCTGTTCAACTTCCTAACGGACAAATTGGTTACACCCGTGACGGCGCATTTAAAAAAGGTCCCGACGGAAGACTTCAAGATAAAAACGGAAATATTTTGCAACCCGAGATCGCGGTTCCACCAGACTCCTCTGGAGTTGAAATATCGGTGGATGGGCAAGTGAATGTGATTACCGCAGCAAATTCTCAGCCCCAAAATATTGGCCAAATCCAGGTTGTTGGATTTGTAAATCCTGCGGGCTTAAAAAACATGGGACGCAATATTTTTATGCCGAGCAATTCGAGCGGAACCCCACAACAATCTGTTCCGGGACAAAACGGTTTGGGTTTAATCGCTCAAGGCCAACTTGAAACAAGTAATGTGAATATCGTTGATGAGATGGTCAATATGATCACGGCTCAAAGAGCCTACGAGACCAACTCAAAAGTGATTCAGGCTTCGGATCAAATGATGCAACAAATAAATAACTTAAGGTAATTTTAAAGTGATTTGGTTTTTTTCAATTTTTGCTTTTGCTAGTGAGCCCACTCTTTCGGTCAAATCCTTGGTTTATACCGAAACGGCAGTGTCGCTTGCAGATGTGGCCGAGTTGAGCGACGTCTCAAAAGACGTTGTGGTGCTCGCCCAAAATTTTCAGTTGTGCGATGCTCCTGCCAAAGGTGAAAAGCGCACATTTTCGGCTCGTGCGATGAGCGAGCTGCTGCGCGCATTTTCAAATCAACTCGCAAAGAAAAATCTAAGCGTTAAATTTGTTGTTCCCCAGTCGGTGACGATTGAGCGTCCACGTCTTGAATTGAGCGAAGCCATTGTGCGTGATCAGTTATTAAAAGCGTGGGGCGCTTCATGTAAGGAATGTAAACTTATTTTGTCGGATCTCCAGTTGCCAGTGCGTACACAGGTAAACGATTGGGAACTCCAAATCAAAAAAGAACTTCCACGCGGTCAGTTTTCGGTAGCGATCAAAATAAATAATAAAGATTTGGTTTGGCTCAAAGGACGACTTGAGATTCAGCGCGAGGTACCCGTGGCCAACCGGGCAATTTATTTCGGCGAGCGTTTGACTCAAGCTGATTTTCATACCGAGTTTCGTGATTCGACATTTTCAAACGACCGTGCTCTCAAACCAGAAGAGATCGATGGTCAAAGGTTGAAGAGCCCTGTGCGAGTGAACGATATTATTTCGCGCTCACAAATCGAAAAAGAAAAGGCCTTGGTCAAAGGAAGTATCGTGCGACTTAAGAGCAATGACTCTTCATTCGAGGTGAGTCTTGAGGCTCGCGCAGAGCAAGATGGTTTTGTTGGTGACACAGTCGCTGTCAGAAATTTGCAAAGCCAACATATTCTTCAAGCAACAGTCACAGGCAAAAGTGAGGTTTTGGCACAATGAAAAAGCTTATCGTATTGGCATTGCTCTCAACCGGTTGTGCGTCTTTAGGTCGTGAGTGGAAAGCATTTTTAAATGGTAATTTTCCAGGCTCACCCTCGGATTCTGAGCCGACCTATTCAGAGCGGTCAAATATTTTGCCACCTTCACAAAGGCAGTACCATCGGGTCACAAAACAAAGCTTGGAAAATGAAGCAGGTTTGGATGAGCGTTCGGGATCTCTTTGGGTGATGGAAGGCCAAGGTGCTTATCTTTTTGCTCATAATATTATGCGTATGACGGGCGATCCAATTCCAATCACTTTAGAGGGTGATCCAAAAACTCAGATTGAAAGTAAAGTGGGAGTGATCAAAAAGTTGGTGGATAAGATCGAGGCCCGCTATCGCGATCAAGGCGGAGATTCACAGCCTGCGGCCGAGGGTGCTCCGGCCGAAGCTCCCGCGCCACAAGCCACCGCTCAAAAACCAGATGACAAAAAAGAGAGCGACTTCAAGGTTGCAATTGTTCCCACTCGAATTGTTGAGCGAACCGCAGATGGAAACTACCGAGTTAAAGGGGCTCAGCAATTTAATATCGGCACTCGAGAATATAAAGTGATTGTTACAGGAATTGTGCGCGCCGAGGATTTTTCAGAAGACGGCGTGAGCAGCACAAAATTAATGGATCCTAAATTTGATGTGGTAAGTGCTCGCAGCGAGGATAAACAAAAATTATGAAGTTTATTTTATTACTTAGTTTTTTGGCATTCGATGCAAATGCTGCGCGAATCAAAGATATCGCAAACGTAAGAGGTGTTCGCACCAATCAACTTGTTGGCTACGGAATCGTCGTTGGCCTTAAAGGAACTGGCGACAGCAAAGCCGAATTCACCAGCAAGAGTATGGGCCGCATGCTGGACCGGCTTGGCAGCAAGGTGAGCGAAAAAGATGTGGCGAGCAAAAATGTGGCTGCTGTGATTATCACCGCAGAACTTCCAGCTTTCGCACGCGCCGGAAATAAAATTGATATCAACGTCAGTGCAATAGGTGACTCTACGTCTCTTAAGGGTGGAGTTCTTATACAATCTCCTTTAAGGGCGGCTGATCAGCAAATTTATGCTGTGGCCCAAGGCTCAGCAGTTGTTGGATATTCAAGCACCGGAATGCACGAGACAGTGGCACGCATAATAAATGGAGCAATGATCGAGCGCGATATGGCAGCCGAATTTGCTTCGCGAAAAATGTTTCGGTTAACGCTGGTCAATCCTGATTTTACCACCGCCGCGCGTGCAGCAAAAACCATTAACCAAGAGCTTGCTGGAAAATTTGCGTCGGCTCTGGATGCCGCAACAGTGGATGTGATTGTGCCCAATTCCTATGAGGGCAAAGGGGTTGAGTTGCTCTCTCTGATTGAAACTTTGAACGTCAATCCCGACAACACGGCGAAAGTCGTGATCAATGAAAGAACTGGAACAGTCGTCATTGGCTCCGGCGTGAGAATTTCAAAAATTGCAATCAGCCATGGCGATCTCACCTTAAAGGTGGGCGAGGCGACAAAAGGTGGCGACCGCGTGATGGGAATCGAAGACTCGGCTAACGTCGGAGATATCGTAAAGGCGCTCAACCACATGGGTGTAACGCCAAGAGACTTAATCACAATCCTACAGAGCATTAAAGCAGCTGGAGCTTTGCAGGGGGAACTTGAAATTTTATAGAGATAATTTTTAAAGTATCGATTACACTTAAATAGATTCTCTTTACATGGATGTGGGGGGAATCTTCGGGGAGGGGTGAGTTAGTAGCTATGTACCATGGAAGGTATCAATCAACCAGTTTTCTCGCAGGAAACAGGGACAAATATTCTAAGCATATCCAGGGAATGGTAAAGCTCAGTTTGTCGAAAGCGTGCAGGATGCACAAGTGTTCTGATTCATCTTCCCCTTTCTTTTTATCGGATCTTTAAAAAATGGCATTGCCGATCCAAACAACTTTGCCGGTTCGAAAACACGAACCGGCGGATGTCGAAAAAAAATTAAAAGACGCAGCCTCTATGTACGAACAACATTTCTTGCAAGAAATGATGAAGGGCATGCGCAAAACAGTCACTCAAGGAACGCCACTGTCTCAAGGCGAAAAACTTTACCGCGAACAACTTGATCAAAAATATGTTGAAGCCTGGAGCAGCAACGGCGGCATTGGTTTATCAAAG
The DNA here is from genome assembly GCA_965199825.1 of Bdellovibrionales bacterium. Classification (GTDB taxonomy): domain Bacteria; phylum Bdellovibrionota; class Bdellovibrionia; order Bdellovibrionales; family UBA1609; genus CBDATP01. Next base: position 1,565,054 of record OZ241329.1, read on the forward strand.
GTGATTTATGATCAGCTTCACGCCAAATTTTTTCCGGATCGCACCGCACCCGCACCAAAAGGTCCGTTGCCGGCAGAAACAAGCCGCGTGCATTCGGTCAAAGATGGCGATGCGCGGATGGATTTTTCGTTTGAAGGCACTGGCGATGTGACCGCACCGTTTGATGGCAAAATTCTTTCTGCGCAAGCTTTGCCCTCGGGTGAAACCGGTGTTTTGATTTCACATCCTGAGTTGAATATGGAATCGCGATTGGTCTTTAACGGTTCAGCAAATATAAAACCCGGTCAAAACATCGCAGCCGGCGAAGTGCTCGCATCGAATTCCTCGGGGAAAACATACTGGTCAGTTGTTGCGAGCTAATTTGATTTGCACATTGTTTTAAATTCCGGGTATCACTGGGGATGCTTTTATTTTTATTTCTCTCGCTGTTATCCGCACATGCGGGTCCCAAAAAAAATCCTTTAACGCCGTCGAGATGCGAACGACTTTGTGATCAAACTTTTGAAAGCCTTCGACTGAATGATTTGATTGCGGTAGATTTTGTTTTCAATGGCAGAAAAACGAGCGCCGCTGGAATCATCTTGGATCTTTCTCATGATTCGATAGTTTTTGGTAGAACACATGTCTACAGAGACGAAATCACCGCGATTCGTCTTGCGAGGGTGAATGCCGAAACCGAAGTCGTCTATGGAGTCGGCAACTCAAGAGATCTCGCAAAGGGAAAATATCTTGGATTCTCATTCACCGCGAATAGCATCAAAATTGGATCGCGAGATGTTGTCATTTCTGAAATCATAGACATTACTGGAGTCAAAGTTAAAACCTTTGAGTTGCAAGAGTAGACCTACCTTCGTTCACAAATTCTAGCGCAATGCTGGTCCCATTTTATGCTGGGCGAAACAACGAAATCTCCGGTGGTGTTGAAAACTTTGTTGGGTCTATTTTGTGTTCGTTTGGTGTGCCCAATAAATTAAACCTGAATCAAAGACCGACACCGCCGGAGATTTCGTTGTGCTTGAGCACCTAGTTTTGTTTTTTGAGTACAAAGTTGTCGTGCCCGCTCAAGTACAAAGTTGTCGTGCCCGCTCAAGTACACAGTTGTCGTGCCCGCTTAAGTACAAAGTTGTCGTGCCCACTTAAGTACAAAGTTGTCGTGCCCGCTTAAGTACAAAGTTGTCGTGCCCGCTTAAGTACAAAGTTGTCGTGCCCGCACCTTTTATGTTGACAGGTTTTTCGGTCGACTTTTTGGCGAGGTATTTGGCTTAGACAGCGTTGGGGGCTTTTCAAAACAAAAAAATTCAATGGCCCATGTTTATAGCCAAAAAAAGCGTGTCTACTGAGACGCCACTACCTCTCTATGTTGCGCTTCAAATTTCATTTCTAAAAGTCGTGCTAAACTTCGTCAATTGGAGAAGAGATTTATAAACCATGAAATGATTCACACAAAGGCTTTGAAGGCTGCAGATCAACACCGACAAACAGAATTGCAATTGCTCAATTCTTTAGAAGAGGTTTGGAAAAACAGAACCTATTATAAATATGGATGTCGCTCATTGTTTGACTATTCAGTTTCGAAACTTGGGCTTTCTGAGGAGGTTGCGAGTATTTTTAATAAGCTGGCCAAAAAGTTTACCGACGTGCCCGAGCTTAAAACTGCAATTGCCTCAGGAAAGGTTTCGGTTTCAAAAATCAATCGGATCTGCAGCGTGACCAACAAATCCAATGTGGATAATTGGCTCAAAATCGCTGAAGGCTCCAAAAGAAATTTGGAAAAACAGATCGCATTGGCTCATCCTGAAAAAGCTTTGCCCGAGCGTTCACGATTAAAAGCGGTAGGCGAAACATTGAGAGTGGAAGTGAAGTTTTCTTTAACCGAAGAAAAATTTGAATCTTTCAAACGTGCGCAAGATCTTTTAAGCCAAAAGCTGCAACGCCCAGCGACGATCGAAGATCTAGTAAACGAAGCGACACAGCTTTTTTTAGAAAAGCATGATCCGTTAAAAAAATCGTGCCCGCCAACAAGAACCCAAACACTGAGCAGCGTATTTAAAAGAACAGTGCATCAACAGCATCACAGTCAGTGCACTCATATCAATAATCAAGGAGAGAGATGCACAGAGCAGCGATTCCTCCATATCCACCATATCGTTCCGCAATCCGAGGGCGGAACACATACTTTAGAAAATCTCACTTTGTTGTGCGCGGGCCATCATCGTGCCCATCACGTTCATTAAAGAGCGGTTGAGGTTCACACTCCTCAATTTATCAAAACTAAAGTTGTTGCCCATATCAACTGATTCTGTGTATCAAGCCACAAATGATTTTATTAATAGTTTTTTCGCTACTCACAGCGAACGCTGGGCAACACGGGCCTCTCCCTTACAATTGCAGAGTCCTCGAAACAGAAGCATTATTGAGCTTACGGCCCAATGACTTCGTTTCGATTTTATTTATCAAAAATGGCGAAACAAAAGTCACAGCAGGATTGTTTAGCCGGATTGCCGGTGATTACTTTGAAATCAACGAACAGCTTATTCTCATCGACCAAATTCGTGAGCTGCGGCGGGCTCGAATCGGTGACGAGCTTTATGTTGCCCATGGTGTAGGCAAGTCGTTAGGTTACGCAGCTGGAATATACCGCGGTTTTGATTTCACATCGGCGACCATCACCCTTGGAGACAATAAGATCAAACTGACCGAGCTTGTGGATTTCAACGGCCCCACAATTCAGCTTTTTAGCCGACAAAAATAAGCATACACCGCCTAAAATCGTGTTCAAACCAAAGCCCAGCGCCAAAAATTGTCACTCACACAAGCAAAACTAGCCAGACCTCTAAGAGTTGGGACAAATCCGTCTCTTCATGATACGATTTAAGGATATGAAAATCTCGAATCAAAAAAGTCAGAGCACCTCGCAGTCTGCTTCGACCACGAATCAAACAAAGGTTGATGGCCAAAAATCCGATGCGCTCAAAACTTCAAAATCTGAAAGCTCTTCGCAAGTCAATGTTTCGCCGCGCGCCCAACAAATGCTTAAGGCTAAAGAGATTGCAAGCGGGGATTCGATCGATGAAGCTAAAGTTCAACGGTTGCAAAAACTAATTGATGATGGAAATTATAAAGTCGACGCCGAAGCGATTGCCGATCGCATGGTCGATACCGCAATGGCTTTTCCGGATTAAGGGGACAAATATATAATGCGAGCCGAGCTTGAACCGGTTTATAAAACGCTAAGCGAAATTCTTGATGAACAAATTCGTGTTTATCGCCATCTTCTCGACATTGTACGCAAAGAAAAAGAAATTCTGATTTCTGCCAATCTTGACGACTTAAATGAAAATAATAAATCCAAAGAAGCCATGATGCTGAAGGTAAAAGCTCTTGAAACCAGCCGCATTAAAATTGCAAGTGAACTTTCGAGTGGTCTTGGACTTTCGGCAGACCAACCTCGGTTGCTCGATATGTCTTTACATGTAAGCGCGCCGTACAACGAAAAACTAAGAAATTTTCATGCGGTGTTAGATCTCTTGGTCAAACGGATTCAAGAATACAACAAACAAAATGAAACTTTGGTGCAATCGGCTTTGAATAATATCACGGGCGCGATGAAAGCGGTTCGAGATACGCTTCAAGAAAAACCAACCTATCAGCGCAAGGGCGAAATCGCTCCGGGCGCGCCATCAGGGCAGTTGGTCAGTAAGGAAGCCTAAAAAAATAGGGGAGACAGGATGTCTCGCATTTGGTCCATGATGGACGTAGGCAAACGGTCAATGTCGAATTCTCAAACGGCACTTCAGACTGTGAGCCACAACGTCGCAAATAAATCTACCGAAGGCTTTTCGCGACAACGCGTTGAACTTCAAACTTCTGAACCTACTGGGTTTGGGGGATTGCGTATTGGTAATGGTGCAAAGCCAGGTGTGATTTCACGAACCAATGATGCCTATCTCGAAAAACAAATCGAGCATGAAGGATCAGGTCTTGGATCGATGGAAGCGCGCTCCGACATGCTTGGCCGTGTTGAGCAGGTCTACAACGAGCAAGTCAACAAGGGCCTCAATCAGTTTATGGCTCAGTTTTTTAATTCCTACAGAGAGCTTTCAAATAATCCAGAAAGCCTTGCGTCGCGAACGATGGTAAAAGAAAACGCTGATTTTTTGGCCAAAGATTTTTCGCGCGTGCACAATCAGCTCACTGATATTCAAAAAGATGCCGACTATCGTCTGACAAAAGACGTGGACACCATCAATCAATACACCCATGAAATTGCTCAGCTGAATGAAAAAGTTCAGTTGGTCGAAAATCAGGGTGGCCCCGCCAATGACGAGCGCGATCGTCGTGATTTATTAATTAAAAAATTAAGCGAAAAAATCAACATTCGCTACGGTGAAAGTAAATCAGGCCAAGTCACAATCACTGCGGGCAACACCGCAATTTTGGTCAGCGGATTTTCGAGTCGAGATTTGACCACCGCAAGTACTCCAGCGCGCGAAGGAAAGCGTGAAGGCAGTTTGGACATTATGTACAAACCCTCCGATCATGCCACCGCCGTCAACATCACCAAACAAATCAATGGTGGAGAAATGGGCGGACTTCTAGAAGTGAGAGATGAAAAAATAAATCATCTTCTCGATGGTCTAGATGAGTTGGCGTTTGGTTTGAGTAACGAAATCAATAATGTTCATGTCAAAGGCTATGATGCTCAAGGGCGCAACGGGAATTTATTTTTTGAGCAAATTGATAAGACCGATGCGGCAAAAAATTTAAAACTCGATGAGACTTTAGCAAACGACGTCGGTCGTATTTCGGCAGCCCAAGTGGCCAATGCCCCTGGTGATAACCGTGTGGCAAACGAGATCGCAAGCCTTCAGTATAAACAAGTGATGGGCGATCACTCCACATTCGACGAACACTACGCTGCCATTGTTGGTAAAGTGGGAATCGAAGCCTCGCGTGCGAACTCGGCCAGAGATTCACAAAAAGATATCGTCGGCCAACTTCGAAATTTACGCGAAAGCATCAGTGGCGTGAGTCTCGATGAAGAGACAACAAAAATGATTGAGTTTCAAAAAGGTTTTGATGCCTCGGCTCGATTGATCAAAGCGGCCGATGAGATGATGGACACCGTGCTTTCATTAAAAAGGTTATAATTAGATGCGCATTGCAGATAATATGATGTTTGACCAAGTGCGCGGAAACGTATCGCGCAACCGCACCGAGATGTCCGACTTGCAAAATCAAGCGGCGACACAAAAACGTGTGACCAAACCCTCAGATGATCCAATCGCAGCCGCCCGTGTGCTGGGCTCTCGAGTGGATCTTGAAGGCAATAAGCAATATTTAAAAAATCTCGATTACGCCAAATCATTTTTAGAATTTAGTGATCAGTCGCTTGGTGAATTGACCGATATGTTGGTGCGGGCAAAAGAGCTTGCGATCTATCAGGCCAACGATGCCGGCGCTAATGAAAAATCGCGGCGTGTGACCGCAGCCGAGATCGACCAAATCTTTAATCAAACGGTGAGTGTTGGAAATCGCAAACTGGGCGATCGATTTATTTTTGGTGGATTTGTAACCACATCGCCACCTTTCACTTCCGACGGTGAGTATTCAGGCGATGAGGGTGAGATGCTCATCAACACCGACAAGTCGCAATATATGGCGATGAATATTCCGGGCAATAAAGTTTTTTTTGGTGAGGGGTTGCAAACTCCAACCGGAAAGCCTCAGGAAGAAGGGCAATCGGAAGGACTCAATATTTTTCAAGCGGTAAGGGGATTATCCATTGCGCTTGAAACGAATGACAAAGCGGGCGTTCAAGATTCGCTCGAGGATCTCGATAGCGCAATTTCTCAGGTTGTAACAGCTCGTGCTCAGGTCGGCTCGCGTGTGACCGCTTTAAACAATCTTTTTGAATCGCTACAAAAATCCAAGGTGGACGATCAGGTGGCAATTTCACAACAGCAGGATGCCGACGTGTTTCAGGTTGTGAGCGATATTAATAAAAATCAGAGTACACTGGAAGCAACTCTTCAGACTTCGGGCAAGATCATTCAAAAAAGTTTGATGGACTTTTTAAGGTAGTGCAAATTTGATCAAAACTCTGCAACAATTTTTGGTTAAAGGAATTAAATAAATTTAATTTAAATAGGGTGAGGGCGGACAGCAGAAATGAACTTGAGATGATGAACAAAGATGCAACAGGCCTCCGCAAAAGCACTCCTAAAGCGGCATCTACCGCCATCTTAAAAATTTGCAGAACCAACCCTTGAAATAGACCAGCCCTAAACAAAAGAACCAAAGTCTAGAACCTTTCTTGACTTTAGATGAGCGAACACTTTACTACAGTTTCTGCTAATAAATGCCGTTATCTCTGGTGGGGCGAAGAGAAATGACGGCCTCTACTTAACTTTGACCAGGATGTTGAAGGAGACTCTGAAATGTTGGTCCTCACACGAAAACTCGGCGAATCTATTGCGATCGATGATCATATCAAAATTCGCGTGGTGCAAATCAAAGGCAAACAAGTTCGACTTGGCATTGAAGCCCCAAAAGACACAAAAATTCATCGCGAAGAAGTTTACGCTGCAATTCAAAACCAAAACGAGGAATCTTCGACCACATCGTCGGATAGCACTCGCGCTGTAGCCAAACTGCTTAAAAAGTAAATCACAATCCTGTCATTTTTGACTTGTCGTTTGATCGTATTGGTATCATCCTTTTTACTAGAGGGGGGCAACGTTCGATGAAAATTCAGACAACTCGATTTGGCGTTGTCGCCATCAGCCAAGATGACATAATTGAATTTCGCGAAGGACTTTTGGGTTTTAATACTCTTAAGAATTTTGTTTTGCTCGATGACCCAAACGACGAGATCTTCGTCTGGCTCCAAAGCTGCGAAGAGCCTGCTATTGCGTTTCCAGTTTTAGAACCCGAGCTTTTTCAGCAAGACTTCAAAGTTTCACTCACAAAACACGATCTCGATTCGCTCAGACTGACATCAAATACTGGCGCTCGATTTTTTTGCATCATCACTATTCCCGATGACCCCACTCAAATGACCGCAAACTTGAAGGCTCCCGTGGTGATCAATGTGATTGCCCGCATGGCAAGGCAATGTGTGCTCCAAGAAAATCATCTGGCCATACGTGAGCCCATTTTTAATTTGCTCCAACAACGAGTGGTCCAAAATCCAACCCAGACCATCAAAGTGTCTTCGGCTGGTCTAGGTGTAAAAGTTCAAACACCCGAACACAAAAAAGGTCCCGAAGCCGAAGCCTAAAGCTTGCCCTCTTAAAGCCCGATAAAATTAAAGCCAGGATGGCCTATTTTCACAGTAAGTGATTTTTTAAAAGGTCGGGCTATGATTTTTATTTTACTTTTCAATATGGCATTTGCAGACATTGCAATTTTTGATTCCAAACGACCCATCAGCCTTTCTAATAGCGAAAAAACCGAACGCGACTATTACCTTGATGGTGGCATTGAGAAGGGTTTAAAAAATGGACAAATCGTCACCGTCAATCGACGCCTTACTGTTTATGATTCTCTTTTAAACCGCTCGCTGGGTGAGATGCTTGTGCCTGTGGCAAAACTTAAAATCGTTTTGGCCCAAAGAGGTCTAAGTGTTGCCCATTTCTATGAGCCCGCAAAGAGCTCGGTGAGCCTCGAAGATAATTTTGTGATGATTGGCGATCGACTCGATCTTACAACCGCTGAGGTTGAACTCGAAAAACCAGTGACGCCCCCTTCTGCCGAATAGTACAACCCCATGCTATGTATTTTGTTGTTCATGTTAAAGACTGGCCACGCGAATTAGAAGAATGGTTGATTGAGCGGGCCTTTGACCGCGGTTGCGCAGGAATGAGCGAAAAGCTCGATTTCGTGCAGCTTGATTACGAAGCCGCAGCCGAAGAGCGCGTGAGCGATCCATACAATCTCGAAATTTATTTTACCACGCCAGTACCTTCATATTTTAACGAAGAGCTTTTGGCAAAATCAAACCAAGCCTCGGTTGTGATCACTTCGGAAGATGAAAAAGACTGGATCGAAGAGTGGAAAAAAGGTTACGAGCCGTTTGAAATCGTCAAAGATATTTTTATTGTTCCCCGTTGGCGTGAAGCTCCAGAAAATGCCGAAAAAATTATTTTGCTTGAGCCCGGGATGGCGTTTGGTACGGGCACTCACGAGACCACACAGCTGACCGCTCAGTTGATTCCTCGAATCAGTGACCAGACCGCTCTCGATGTGGGAACGGGCACCGGAATTTTAGCCATGATTTGTGAGCGTTTGGGTTACAAAAATATTGTGGCTATCGATAGTGATCAAGAAGCGGTTCGGGTGGCGAGAGAAAATATTGCGATCAATTCCACCGAGCAAATTACGGTTCCTGAACTTTCTCTCAAACAAGTTCAAGGCCAATTTGATGTGGTGATTGCCAATATTGTTGATCATGTGCTGATCAAAATTGTTGATGATCTTTTTGAGCGACTCAATCCCAAAGGCTATGTGGTTCTCGGTGGGATTATGATCGAACATCTTGACGATGTTTTAAAAGCTTTACCCCAATCGAATCTCAAAGTTGAACAACGCATTGGCAAAGAGTGGTGCAGTCTGCTTTGCCAGCTGACTTAAAAATGCGCCGGTTTTTTGTTGAACCCGATTTTATTTTTTCAGATCATGTGGCAATCGAAGGCGACGACTTTCATCACATCATTGGCGTTTGCCGAATGGAAACGGGCGCCCATTTTGAAATCTTAACGAGCGAGCGCCGAGTTTTTTTTGTTGAACTCACAAAGATCGAAAAAAAGCGAGCCGATGCGACGATCTTAGAGACTCGAGTTTTGAAACCTCTCCCACTCCCACATCTTCATTTGGTTTTAAGTTTACCGCGACCCCAAAAACTCGATGCGATCGTTGAAAAATCGGTGGAGCTTGGGCTTCATACCCTTCATTTGATGACATCGGATTATAGTTTTTTTCGCAAAGCCTCGGACTTTTCTGAGCATCGATTTGAGCGATTAAAAAAAATCGAAAAATCGGCTCGACAACAAACTGCGCGAGGCGAACCAATGCTCATTACCGCAGTCAAAAATTTAGATCAGATCTTTGATGAATTCAAAAAATCTCAAGCCCAAGGGGTATTTGCTTACGAAGGCCAAAATGCGAGTGCAATGGCTGAACATTTTGCGAGTCTTCAGGCGCCAACTGAAATTTGGGCATTTGTGGGAAGCGAAGGCGGTTTTTCAGATCAGGAGGTTTTAAGGTTTAAAGATCAAAATCTAAAGCCGCTCACCATGGGCGAGCAGATCTTGCGAGTTGAAACGGCTTGCGTGGCTCTGATCAGCGTCATAAAGTATCATTTTCATGCTGGATTTTAATTCAGGAGGAACAATGGATTCGTCAGACGATTTTGAATTTAAGCCTTTGACCGAAGGTTTGGGTTTTCACAAAAAGACCGCCAAGCTTTCTACCGAAACAAAACCACAAACTCAGCCCAATGTTCAAACTCTTGAGCAACTTCTCAAAACTCTTGAAAAGCCGGTCTCTTCCTCAAACGTGCAGATGACTCAACCTTTGCCGCGCAATGAACAAAAAGCATTTGGCTTGCCCGATCTGGATCTCGATGCGGTGGCTCCAACAAAGTCCGCCAGAGGAAGCTTTGATATTCCTCAGCCCGGCTCTGAGGTTCATCCCTCTTATAAAAAGAAGGCCACAGCTGAAGCCCCCGCTCTCAAACGAAGTGCGCCGAACTCTCCGCCCCCACGTCTTTCGCCTGCGACCACAAGTGTTCAAGCTTCAATTTTAGATGCGATCGTGATCAGTGCGGTGACTTTACTCTTTTTGGTCAGCCTTATTCTTGTGACAAAAATTGATGTGCTCTCGGTGATTGGTTCTGCCAAGACCGATTTGACCACACAGCTCAGTATGGTGCTGTTGTTTGTGGCGGTGATGCAGATGTATGTGGTGGTCTCACGAAGTTTTTTTGGACGCACTCTTGGCGAATGGACTTTTGAATATCAGTTGGGTCAAGACGGAGATCATCAAAAATCCCTTTATCCTTTAAAGGTGATGGCGCGAAGTCTACTGATTTTGTTTACAGGATTTTTGGTATTTCCAATTTTATCTTGGATCATGGGTCGCGATCTCGCTGGCGAAATCACTGGGGTAAAACTGTATCAACAAAAGCTCGAGCCCCTTGTCTAAAATTATTTTGGATGGCCTTGATCAGGCCATCGCAAAAATTCGTGCAAACAAAAAAATAGTTTTTACTAATGGCTGTTTTGATCTGCTGCATGTGGGACACATTCGCTATCTTCAAGAAGCTCGAGGCCTTGGAGATATCCTTGTGGTCGGACTCAATAGCGACTCGAGTGTGCGGAAGCTAAAAGGTTTATCGCGGCCAGTTCAAACCGAAGCGGATCGCGCAGAAATTCTATCTGCGCTGGCCTGTGTGGACTACGTCACCATTTTTACCGAAGAAACCCCTTTGAATTTGATCACAAAACTAATGCCCGATGTTTTAGTCAAAGGCGGAGATTGGCCCATCGAAAAAATCGTGGGCAGTGATCTGGTATTGTCTCGGGGAGGGCACGTTGAGTCTCTTCAGTTTCATAAGGGAAGATCAACATCCTCACTGATTGAGAAGATTTTAAAGACGACTTAAGGTTGTTTGTGAGTTTTTTAGGGCGTGTTACAGGTTTCTTGAGAGCCTCATGTGGGCACGACTTGTTTGAGTGGGCACGACTTGTTTGAGCGGGCACGACTTGTTTGAGCGGGCACGACTTGTTTGAGCGAGCACCTCGATATCTCCGGCGGTGTTAAAATTAAGGTTAATTTTAAATCAGCGGGCACGATCAGACAGTATAATTAATTAAGAAATTTCCTGACACCTTGGCGGTGTCGTTCATTCAAGCGGGCACGAAAAAGACTTATCATTGGACGAATTTATTTTCGGCGGCCTTAAATTGGAAACACGAAACAATTCAATCAATAAAGTTCTGAACACCTTCGGAGGTTTAGCTGCGGGCACGATCTTTTAGCGGGCACGATCTTTTAGCGGGCACGATCTTTTAGCGGGCACGATCTTCTAGCGGGCACGATCTTCTAGCGGGCACGATCTTCTAGCGGGCACGATCTTCTAGCGGGCACGATCTTTTAGCGGGCACGATCTTTTAGCGGGCACGATCTGCAAGCGGGCACGATCTGCAAGCGGGCACGATCTGCAAGCGGGCACGATCTGCAAGCGGGCACGATCTGCAAGCGGGCACGATCTGCAAGCGGGCACGATCTGCAAGCGGGCACGATCTGCAAGCGGGCACGATCTGCAAGCGGGCACGATCTGCAAGCGGGCACGATCTGCAAGCGGGCACGATCTGCAAGCGGGCACGATCTGCAAGCGGGCACGATCTGCAAGCGGGCACGATCTGCAAGTACCTTCGTTCGCACTTCATCCCGGTCGGCTAATATGGTTTAACCTTTTAAAATCGACCTAAAAAATGCGACTTTAATTTGGCTTGCGGCGGAAAAGTCCAATTCTTACAATTTCATAAAGGCAATCACCGCTGGCTCAAAAGATTCTTGAGATCCCATAGAGCCTTGGAGTTCGTTTTGCAGTGTTTGCTCCAATGCGAATTTTTTTTCTTACTTCATTCCTATTCACCGCTTGCGCCTGGGGAGATCCCTTTGCTGCAGGCCAAACTCTGAAGCGAGAACCTGTCTCTCAACTTGAAGAGATTGACGGAGTTTGGAACGAAATGGGGATCGCTTGCGTAAATATAACCACTGGAAAAATATTAAAGTTTGTCGATACGCGGGGGCCGTCGAATAAATTCACGGTGGACACGCAGTCCCACCAATTTTTCGAAAGCCGAAGTACGACAGGATGGGAAGACAACCAACGAACCACACCCTTCACAGGTAACGGAATTTTTGAGGTTCACAATTCAAAAATCGCAATCCTTTATCTGACCCCTTGGTGTGCCTTGCCCAATCCCGCAATGTGCGGACAGTATTATGAGAAAAAGCCGATCGAACTTTTTTGGATCAATCGAGAGTGGCTTGGCCTTCAAAAGCAAAAGGGTCTGCCTTATTTTCGGTGTAATCAGTTTCCTGATGCTGGTGCTTTAATTTTATACTCAAGAAATCAGGTCAGCTAAAAACGAACGCCCGCCTTCGCGCTATAAACAAAATCATGATAGCGATCGACCTCACCCGCGATAAAATAAATATCGTGATGATAGGTTAAACCAAGAACCGAATGAATGGTTGAGGCATGCTCATGAAGGGTATTGCTGTTTGGGTCCACAAGACTTGGATCAACAACGCCATCGCCAGAATTTCCGCCGGTAAAATTCGCATCAGCCGTGAGATATCCTGCGCCCAAAAAAATTGATAAATCCTCGACATTGATTCCAGCAACCATTTGAAATCCATAACTCTGGGTCGAAAAAGAATCTTTGATTCCGATCTGATCGGCGTGGGCAATCAGACTCAAGTTGATCGGCAATAATTCGGATTGGAAAAACGACCAACGAAACAATGCGCCAAATTCAGAGATCCGCGATTTGCCGATAGGTGGAACAAAATGAATAAACGAATCGATATTCTCGAATAGCCCTTTGCCTAAACTGAGTGAGGGAAATTGCAGGTCCTGTTGGGCAAGGGGTCCAAGACTAATCGATTCAAACGCAAGGCCCACCTCAACACCCGAAAATCCGCCAAGGGGTAAAGGATTACTCAAAATTTTTGTGCTGGTATTAAACCCGAGCAGATGAACAACGGTTGATCGCTGATCTGCGTTTAGGTTTTTAGGAATATCAAAAGCAAAAGCTTGAAGGACAAACAAAATCCACATGCACCAAAGTGTACATGTAAAACTATTAAGCCTTCAACACTAAGAGCACCGCTTGCAGGGCGGTTTGTGCGGATGTTGCAACCGCGGTTGTGCCGGTGCTGAGTCGTGTGAGCAAATCTTTAAAGGGAACAAAGCTTGAGGTGTTTACGGTCGTTGGTGTTTGCCCACTGGTCTGAGTATTTGTACCGGCTTGAGTTGCCAATTTTCCAACCAATGTGATTGCTTGAATATCGCCTTCAACAGGGCCGCCTGTTCTTAAGACGGTCTCTAAAATTTTAAGATTCCCCATGGTTTGATATTTGGCAATTTGGGCTTGGGCTGCAGTGGCCACTGGTCCTGCTTGTTTTAGAGCACCTGCCAAAAGATTAAAACTTTGTACAGATTGGATTCCACCGAGTGTGGTTACCGCAAGTGTTTGCATCTCTTGACGTGAGTCGGTGAGCATACTTTGGAGGAGTTTGTAAAACACCGCAGATGTGACGCTTCCTGCTTTGTAGGCTTTCAAAAAAGCAGCGGCGGCAGCGGCGTCGGGTTGATTCAACAATCGACGTTCCCACTCAGAGGCTTGATTGGCAGTTTGGTTATAACTTGTGGTGCCCGCACTGGTTGGAGCCGCAGCAGGTGGATTTGTTTTAGCCGAAGGATTATTTGAACCCGCTTGGCCCGGAGGTTGTTGCGGATTGATTTTTGGCAGCTCATGAGTGGGCATTGGAAGTTGAGGAGCTGGAAGAGCCACTGAAGCATCTTTTTTCTTTTTCTTCTTCTTTTTCTTTTCATCCTTTTTCTTGTCGTCGGCTTTGGCAGGCATCACTAAGCCACGCTCACCCACGGGATGCGAAAAGGTATTGGATTCGGGATAATGAAAGGATTGATCTTCGTCTTCTTCGGTATCGAGTTCTTCGGTATCATCGGCGGGGCGAACATAGGGAGTTTCGTCAATGTTGAGGGCACCCTTAAGCTGAGCATCTTGGGTCACGCCCAAAGAACCTCTTTTTTTGCTCAAGTTCAAGAAACCGCCAAAGGCGAGGATGATCAAAAGAATATAAAAATGATGTTTTTTGAATTCCATACTGTTTTACTATTCGAGAAGAGTGCCGAGCTTAAACCCTCGAAATGTTTAGCTTCTGTTGGGCTTAAGCCGTTTAAGAGATGACAAAAGTTTCGACAACCGCCAAAGGCCTTAAAAATAACCATAGGTTTCAAGGACTTAATGTGATCAACACCTCCGTGCCTCAAAGTGACCAATTTGGCTCATTGTTAATCGAGGCTCAAACCCAACCCAAAGCCTTTGCCCGCTTTTTAACCCTTGTGGAGCGTTTGGGTGTTGAGGCTTATCGGGATCAGTCTTTTTTGTCGGCCCCACGCCGAGCCATCCGACTTGGGATTACGGGCCCCCCGGGGGCGGGCAAATCCACCTTAGTCGATAAACTTTTAAGAGAATTTAAAAGCATTTATAAAAAAATAGGAGTGATCGCGGTTGATCCCTCCTCGCCCTTTTCAAAAGGGGCCATCCTTGGTGATCGCATTCGTTATAGCGATCATTTTTTAGATCCACAGATCTTTATTCGCTCGGTGGGCAGTCGCGGAAGTTTGGGCGGAATTTCTGGAGCGGTTCATCTGATGCTGCGGGCATTTGATGCATGTGATTTTGATGTGGTGTTGATCGAGACCGTGGGAGTAGGCCAAACCGAACTCGATATTCTTTATGTGGCAGATCAGATTTGTGTGGTGCTGGTGCCCGAATCTGGCGATTCAATTCAAGCGATGAAGGCCGGCCTCTTAGAAATTGCCGATGCATTTATCGTCAACAAAGCGGATCGACCGGGTGCCGATAGTCTGGTTAAAGAACTTCATGGCGCGAACGAAGGTAAACCCATCTTTAAAACCATCGCAACCCAAGGTAGAAATTTAGAGGAACTCATCCAATTTTTTGCAACCGCACAAATCAAACCTCAAAACTTGCGTGAAGAAGCAAAGGCCTTATTGCGAATTCGGTTTGAAGACGAGCTCGAACAAAAGGTTTCTGCGATGCAGTCGCCGGCCGATTTTCAAAAAATTATTTTGGATTTAAAGCCGTAGTACAGGCATCCGAAAAATTCCATTTAACACCACGGCCTTCCTCAACAGTCTGCTCAATCAAGCCTGGGTATTTATTTTCTACGAACCGCAATGTGTCTTCAAAAACTGCAGGCAATCGCCAATTTTGGACAGTACGGTAATACTCAACCGAGTGGACAATTGGTTTTAGTTTTTTATCACCTAAGATTTTAAGCAAGGCGGCATACCGTTCGTAATGAAGATAAAAGCCGCGTAAAGTTTTGTTATTCGGCATCAGTTCGGACTCATTAAAAATCGCATTAACGTTACTGTAATAAAATAAAGTTTGACGATAGTTTTGGATTTCGGCCTCTGAGGCCCGAACAAAAAAATTGTCAGATTTGGCCGAAGACGAATATTTATAGCCCATTGCCGCAAGAACCAAATAAAGATCCAACTTCAAAGCAGGATCATTGAGGTCTCCAAACCGACCAAATCCCAAGGATTCAAAACGCTCGACAATGGATTGGTTGATCAAACTCAACTCGAGAAGATAGCCAAAAGCCATATGGGATTTTTTGGCATAGGTAACTGCGGAGTTTGCATCCACATTTAAATCATTTGTATTTGAAATAAAAATACCCTCGGGCCGAGGCGTCAGAGTGATCGATCCTGATAAAGATCTAAATTTGATCGCATACAAATTGTAACGCCCAAAAAATGGCTTGAGCGTAGGGTGAATACTTAAATAATTTAAAAAATAATCAAGCGCTGTGATGGACTGAAATTCAAGCTGATAAAGTTGATAAACTGAAAATGTGTAGTCATTGTATTCATCATGTTGTTTGAGCCAATCTTTTCTTTGAATCAAGCTTGATCGCAGCAGTGTGGCGCCGTTGCGACAAAGTCCAATGCTCAATTCTTCTTCCGAAATTTTATGATCACTAAATTGATCGAATAGATCAAAAACCGCCTGGGTCTTTTGACCTTGAGAGGCAAATATTTGAAACGCAAATAACAAAGATAAGATTGTCACCATTTGAGCGCATGGTCTAAAGCGCTAACGTAAAGGTGGCAAGCGCCATCGAATTAATTTTTTTTATAAAGAAGAAATGTAACTGATGACACAACCATCATTGCACTTAAAATCGAGGAGATGCTTAAAATTCCAAGTGAAGGCCCACGTGGATCGTCGCGAAAAAACTCAATGATAAAGCGACCTAAACCATGAAAGCCAAGCCAAATCATAAACTGATTGCGTTTACTTTTAAGTAAAAAACCTGCCAAAATTAATTCGTAAGCCACCATGTAAAGTTGGGTGGGGTGTCGAAAGGTGCCCCAGGGAAATTCGCAGATTTTTCCATAACAACATCCGTTGAGAAAGCAGGCGATGCGGCCAAGTCCGTAAGCGATCGCAATTGTGGGAGCAAAAAAATTGGCCCATTTTAAAAAGGGCTCGCCCTGGATTTTGCACCACAGGGCTGCACCAAGTAAGCCGCCGAGCACTCCGCCATACCAAACAAAGCCGCCCTGCCAAATGGCAAAGATCTGGCCAGGATGTTTAAAATAAAAATCAAAATCTTCATATAAAATATGAAAGAGGCGGGCACCAACAAAGCCGGTGATAAACACCGCCAGCAACAAATCTAGAGCCCTTTGATCCTCTGCTCTTTTTGCAGTCCAAAACACAACACCACAACTCACCAAACTTAAAACTAAAATATAGCTTGAGATGGTGAGATCAAATGGCAGATGAACAAGGGGATACATTCTATGATTTGGCCAGCTTGCGCTCGTCGTAGGATTGTTTGAGCATTAACATCACCAAAATTCCTACACCCACCACGATGCACGAGTCGGCAATATTAAATGAAGGGTAGGTGTAAAAATCTTTGTAATGCACCTCAATAAAATCGATCACATATCCAAAGCGGATACGGTCGATGTAATTGCCGATGGCTCCGCCAAAAATCAGTGAGAGCGCCACCACTTGTAC
Source organism: Bdellovibrionales bacterium (assembly GCA_965199825.1). GTDB lineage: Bacteria > Bdellovibrionota > Bdellovibrionia > Bdellovibrionales > UBA1609 > CBDATP01. The sequence goes on from OZ241329.1 coordinate 1,581,943, forward strand.
GCGGTCGCTTGACGGAACACCACGCAGAATACTTAAGATAAAAAGCAGCGCAATCGGCGGCATTGAAAGAAAAAACACGCTTCTAAAACTTTCGTGCCAGTCGCGCATAATTCCCCAGGCCGCACCGGTGTTGCGCACGTAAGTGATGTTAAACAAGTCTTGTATGACCACCATCACTTCGCCCAATTGAAAGTGAGAGTGAATATAAATTTTTATCAGTTGATCAATCACAATGGACACAATGCTGATCACCACAAGATACAAATATTTGGACTCAATTTTCATGTCAAAGCCTCAACACATTTAGGGCAAACTTCGGGGAACGTTTGATTCTGACCTGTTTGTTCATCATAAGTCCAGCAGCGAACACATTTTTGGCCCTTCGCTTTTTGAACTTCGATTTTTAATTCATTTGCGCTTGCGAGTTGAAGTTGTGAAACAATAAAAAATTCGAGCATTTCATTTTTGTATTTTTCAAAAATGGAATAAAGCGCAGCCGGCGCATGGATCACAACCGCAGCATCGAGATTGGCCCCGATTTCACCCGTTTTACGAAGGGCCTCGAGTTTTTTTGAAACCTCGGAGCGCAGTTTTAATAATTCCGAAAAATCCTCTTTGATTTTTGGATCAAGCCATTGTTTTTGACCTTTGGGAAAATCCATCAACAAAACACTTTCAGGTTTAGGTCCAGGAATGTGTTCAAAAGTTTCTTCGGCCAAAAATGTCAGGATGGGCGCCATGCTGGTTGTCAGTTGAATCAGCATTTCGTAAATCACGGTTTGGGCCGAGCGTCTGGCCACACCGGTTTTTTTCCAAGTGTAAAGACGATCTTTGATCGCATCAAGATAGGTTGCCGACAAATCGACGGTAAAAAAATTATTGAGCGCGTGATACACTTTGTAAAAATCAAATGAATCATAAGCTTTGTTGAGATCATGAATGAGTTCTTGCAATCGATTGAGCGCAAATCGATCAAGGGCGCGCATATCTTTGAGTTCGACTTTATCTTTTGTTGGATCAAAATCACCTAAGTTTCCAAGCATAAAACGAATGGTGTTACGAAAGCGCCGATAGGTTTCGGTGATGCGTTGAAACATCTCATCCCCCACCGTCACATCTTGACCGTAATCTTCGTAAGCCACCCAAAGTCGCAAAATTTCTGCGCCACTTTTTTTGATCACATCTGCGGGATCGACCACGTTGCCAACACTTTTACTCATCTTAAATCCCTTGGCATCGTTCACAAATCCGTGAGTCACCAAACCTTTAAATGGAGGAATACCTTCGGACGCAATCGAGGAGAGCAAACTGGTTTGAAACCAGCCTCGATGTTGATCGGAACCTTCAAGATAAATATCGCTCGGATAGGTCATGCCCTTGCGCCGGCGCTGCACAGCCTTGTGACATGTGCCGCTGTCAAACCACACATCCATAATGTCTCGTCCCTTTTTAAATTTCGAACTTTGACATTTTTCGCAGGCCTCACCTTGAGTGAACTCTTCAACCGGAGTGGAGTGGTAAGCCTCAAGACCAAGTTTTGTGGTCTCCATCACATCGGCCACTCGATTCATCACGCTCGGTTTGGCGAGGGGATGCCCGCAATCTTCACAATAAAAAACAGGAATCGGAACTCCCCACGTGCGCTGACGACTCAGACACCAGTCGGGAGCATTGGTGAGCATCGACACCATTCGATTTTCACCCCACTTGGGAACAAATTTAATTTTGCTCTCACAGGCCTTAAGAGCCATTTCGCGCAGAGGATAATTTGTGTCATCCATTCGGATAAACCACTGCGGAGTCGATCTAAAGATAAGTGGAGTTTTTGATCGAGGATCGTGAGGATAGCTATGAGTGATTTCTTTGACCTGCAGCAAATGGCCAGAGTTTTTTAGTTTATCAATAATGATTTTGTTCGCATCCCAAATTTTGACGCCCTGAAGTTCGGGAAATTCGGCGGTGAACCGGCCCGCTTCATCGATGGGTGAAAAAACCGGAAGACCGTATTTTTGTCCAACGATATAATCATCCATCCCATGGCCCGGTGCCGTGTGCACCACGCCGGAGGCTTCGTTTAAAACATGATCACCAAAAATAATCATCGATCCACGATCGATAAAAGGATGTTTTAAAAATTTGCGCTCAAGAATTTGCGGTTTTACTCGTTTGACTTCGGTGAGAGTCAAACCGGTTTCTTTTTCGATATTTTCTTTTAATTCGGCAGCAAAAAATAAATATTCATCACCACTATCAAACACACCATATTCAAAATCGGGATGGAGCGTGACTCCGTAATTGGCAGGAAGTGTCCAAGGTGTGGTGGTCCAAATCACAAAGGCCAGGGGTTTATCTGAAATTCCCAATGGCGAAGTGTCTTCTAAATAAAATTTAACAAAAATCGAAGGACTTTTGTGGTCATGGTATTCAACCTCGGCCGCCGCAAGTGCGGTTTGGAGTGCTGGGCTCCAGTACACCGGTTTTTCGCCGCGATAAAAAATTCCGTTTTCGGTAATGCGACTAAGAACTCGCACTTCATCGGCCTCATACTCTGGCGCCATTGTAATATAGGGATGATCCCAATCGCCCAAAATTCCGAGTCGTTGAAATTGCTTTCGTTGTTCATCAATCCAAAGATTGGCTTCGGCGCGACACAAATCTCTGAGCTCTCGATCAGAAAGTTGTTTTCTTTTGTCACCAAGACGTTTTGTCACTTTAAGTTCGATTGGTAAACCGTGACAGTCCCAGCCCGGAATATAAGGAGAATGAAAGCCGTTCATATTTTTAAATTTGATTACGATATCTTTAAGAACTTTATTGAGCACATGGCCCACATGAATGTCGCCATTGGCATAAGGCGGTCCATCCACCATCACAAACGAAGTTTTACCTTCGTTTTTGTCGACCATTTTTTGATATGTGTTTTTAGTTTTCCAATCTGCAATTCGTAGAGGTTCGGTCTCGGTGAGATTTCCCTTCATCGAGAATTTTGTTTGCGGCAGATTGAGTGTGTCTTTGTAGTTTACTGGCACGGATGGTCCTTTCACGGCGGAAGCAGGGGTTTTATTTTTTCAAATCCTAACAGCACAAGCATACGCAAAGCTTCCAACTCGGAACTTAAATTTAATCGTTTTTGGACTTCACGTAAAATCTCGAGTGATTTTGTGTCAATGGGGTTTGTGGCTGGAAGCGATGATTCAATGTGAGTGGTTGTCAGAGTTTGAGTTTGAACGGTTTGTTTTACAGCAGTCGCCATTTCGGGTTCTTGATCGAACTCTTTAAATCCTTGGGCTAAATTTTTGAGATCTGATTTAAAAGCATTGGCACCCACTTGTGAATCTTGATCCCAAGGGGTGACCGCACTGCCGTAGCGTTTAGCATGGAGATAAAGGCTCACCAATGCATCGGCCGATAGCGCACGTTCGCGTACGCTTTGAGGTTGAGCTTTGAGCCAATTGAACGCCTGAGCAAGGACTTCACGTGTGTAGGCCTGGGGCGGTGGAGTATTAGAAATCGCCATTCGAACCGGCTAACTTACCGGTTCGATCAAGTCATCATCAAGATCGACTTCGAGGTGAGCGGCGTGCGTTATAGAGAAGTGGTCTGGACGTCGCTGAGATTCAAGATAGGCGCAGCGGGCTTGTCGGTTTTTTGTAACCGAATTGCCATTACCAAAACTTCTTTTTTGGCATTGGTAAAGTCCACCAAAATTTTGAGGTCTGAACCGTCAATTTTAACTCGGGCGGTGATCAAAAGTTTTTCTTCTTTTAGGGTCAGTTTATAAATTTTTTCTGCCGTGCTGAAATGACTTGTATTCAACAGCTGAGCAAAAACATTGCGCACTTTCAGATTGATGGGTCCATTAAGGTCGGTGGTATTTGTTCCATCCGCGTCGGCCTTCACATTCAACTGAAGACCAAGCTCAACCGATTGAACGCTTTTGTTTTCATTGACAGTTAAGCCAGTTAAAATCCGCATCTGATCAATCAAAAAACTTGCTTTGTTATCAACATAATTAAATTGAGCCCCAAGTTGGCCACTGTTGATTGTCATATAGAGTAAGCTTTGATCTTCTTTTGAAGCCAATCGAACCGCAGCCTCGACCGTTGTGTAAGAGCCAGATTCAACATCTTGAATCTGTGCACTTTCGGCTAATGAAGGATCAATGATTTGGCTAAACATCGCATCGCGATCGGCTTGAGCCATTTTTGTCGAAGTCACCGAGACTTTTGATTTTACGGTGGACATTCCTGCCGTGCGCAGTTGGGCTTTGGATTGAGCACTATTCAATGCACCTGCAGATCCCATTGCACCCGCTCCGCTGCCGCGGTTGATTTGGGTTTTGGTATCCTTTTCTGGAGCACATCCGATTGTGAGTAGCGCGAAACTTGTCACCGAAAAGCCAAGAATTGCCAAAATTCGTCGATTTACCATGATTAAAACCCTCCCTCATACCTCTGAAGCAATTCATTACAAGAAGGGGACCATCTACAAAAAATGGTGAGAGCCTCAGGATCAATTGGAATGTTTTGGTGAGCTCTGATAAATGTTCGCTATGATACAATCTATTTATACTCTATTTTTGGCTATAGCCTTCCCACACTTTGCGTTTGCTCAATGCAATCTTTCAAAGCCTATTATGATCGAACAGATTCGTTTCAAAGATGTAATGTTTAAAAATTTATATTTTCAGAAGGATTCACCAGCAATTGAAATCACTGATAGAGACGGCCGTTCTATCCTCTTATTATCTCCCATACTATTTAAACGTTTGATTGCGACAGAAACTTTTATTGAGGCTTCTATGCCCTACGAATTTGAAGACCTAAAACGTCTGATGGGCAGGGCTTTAAGGGGAGAGATAATTCATCTTACCGGAGCGAGAACTAAGAATGAAATGTTTTTGGTCAATCGGGAAAAAGTTGAGATTGCATCATGGATCCGAGTGATCCGACCTAAGGTTGTCCTTTCAAAGTTTTCTGAAATTTTAGACGAAGTTGATCGACGAAAAGCTTTTGTTCTTGCCAATGAAATTGGTCGTCCGATGGCCGTGCTAAGAATGGTAAAGGTCGCGGATCAAAATTTGACCCGCATTAACTATAAAGATTTTAGTAACGAAGAATTAATCTTAAATGTCATCGAGCGCAGTTTTAAAAATAAAGAGAGCTTTGGGGTGTATCAACGACATGGAACTTACCAATTCGGGATATTTCCACTCGACGCTTTCTAATTATCAAATGGACTGTCGTTCGCCCGCATAATCAAATTCACACCTGGTGATTCGCTCTCAGGCAAAACATCAAAATACTTTTGCAGATCTTCCGATGTGAGATGGCGGGTGGTCACGGTTGTGGGCCAAGCAAAATCCTCATCGCCATTCCCATAATCGGCCGATTTCATATACTTCACCCATAAGGGCAAAGCACTACTGGCCCCAGTCATTCCGGTGGTGAGGTTTTGATCATACCCCACCCACACAAGGGTAAGGATATTTGGGGTCATTCCCACAAACCACGAATCTTTTAGATCAGAAGTTGTTCCCGTTTTTCCTGCAGCCAAGCCCTCAAAGCCCATCAGACGCGCAGCCTTTGCGGTGCCTGAAACAAAAGTGTTTTTCATCATCCCTAAAAGAAGCGCGCTGTTTTCGGCGGTAAAAACTTGCTCAGGAGTTTGAGTGTATTCAAAAAGGGTTTGGCCATTTAAATTTTCGGCTTTGATCACCAGTGCAGGCTCAATATGATTTCCGAGTCGGGCGAGGGTCATGTAACTGGTGGCCAGTTCAATTGGGCGCAGCTCAAAGGCGCCAAGCGTGAGCGAAGGTAGAGGCTCAAGCGTTGAGGTGATGCCTGCGCGCTTTGCGACCTCCACAATGTTTTTTAATCCAGCTTCGATCCCAATTTTGGCGGTGGGAACATTTAACGATTCTTTAAGTGCATAGTAGGCTGGAAGCTTACCCCGAAATATTTTATCATAATTTCTTGGCGACCAAGTTTGGCCCTCATATTTATGGGTCAAGGGCTCATCCACCACGGTGGTTAAGGGATTAAAATTTAACGTAGATTCCAGTGCGGTGAGGTAAACAAAAGGCTTCATCGTTGAGCCCACTTGGCGGCGACTTTCAAAAATTCGATTGAGTTGGGTTTTACGATAATCTCTTCCGCCCACGAGTGAAAGAATATGGCCCGAATGAAGATCAATACTCACCAAAGCCGCTTCGAGCAGATGACCTTTTGATCTTAAAATTTTGAGATCAGCCCGAGTGTTTTCGAGATGATCCATTTCATTTCTTAAAAGATGTTGGGCAATGGCTTGGGCATGATTGTCGATGCCAGTTAAAACTCGAAGGCCCTGATCTTTTGGCAAATCTGCGAGTTGGCGATTAATTTCTCTGACCACGTAAGGGGCGGGTTCACTCATTTGCTGGCCGGGTTTAAGTGGTAATTTTTGTTTTGCAGCTTCGATCATTTCGTCTTGCGAAATCATGTTGAGCTTTTGCATGCGCTCAAGCACAATTTTTCGACGTTGAAGAGCTTGGTCAGGATGAATAAAGGGATTAAACCGTCCTGGCGAATTGATCAATGCGGCAAGCATCGAGCACTCTGAGAGTTCAAGCTCATCTATATTTTTATTAAAATAATGGCGGCTTGCCGCTCCGAAACCGCGCAGTTCGAAAGCACCGTTCTGACCCATATAAATTTCGTTGAGGTAACTTTGGAGAATCTGATCTTTATCCGCCTTTGTCTCAAGTAAGATTGCCATCACTTGTTCGCTCAATTTTCGCGACAAAGTTTTTTTGTGAGTTAAAAACGCATTTTTTACCAACTGCTGAGTGATGGTCGATCCGCCCTCGGCAAAGCGACCATGAAGAACATTGCGTAAGACCGCTCGCGCCGTGCCCGAAAAGCTGACCCCTTTGTGCTCCAAAAAATCACTATCTTCGATAGCCGTGACAGCTTGGAGGCACGACAAAGGAACTCGACCGAGCGCCAAAATGTCTCTTAAAATCAGTTGGTCACCAAAAAACTGGGCAAACAGTTCAGGCTCGAGTTCAAATTTTTCGGCCTCAGGCGTGATCGTTGTGAGAGTGTTTTGGTTATCAAAAGACAAGGTCATTTTTTGTTCGGTAATTTGAAATGGACCACTTTTTCTAAACACACTCACACAGTTTTGGTTTTCCCCACAGGGCTCTGCTTGAAAATCGCCTGGCAGCAAGCGTTGACTTGAGTTTCGCTCGATATAGCCTCTATCCAACAAAACTTGTTTAAAGGCATCAGCACCGAGTTTTTGATTTTTTAAAAACACCTTTCCTATCGAAAAATATTCGATCGGTGGCGCGAACCAACCCTTTTCTAGTCGTTGAGCGACCAGAGTGTTCAGTTGGCTGATCCAAAAAATCATCCATATGATCAAGCCGAGTGTAACGAGCGAAATTGAAACCAAAATTCTTTTTAAGCGAACCGACATGCGAAGGATTACAGAAGAGACGCACACAGAAGTCAAAAAAAATGTCGACACTGCGTGACTGATCCGAGACGCCAATTGACAACCGTTTTGATCTTCCCTTTAGTCGTGCCATGCGACTGACTGAAAAACAAATGCAACGTCTCGTAAAAATGGTTTTCAACGAACTCAAAGATCACAAGATTGTCGAATTCAAAGTTAAAGAAGAAAAGGCAATCGAGCGCGCAATCCAAGCGCTCAAAAAAGATTATGAGCGCGAGCAACTGCTCGATCGCGATGTCGAAAAGATGATGGATGATCTTGAACGCAAAAACCCTGGTGAATTTCAACGCTACAAAATGTTTCCGCTCTTAAAAAGACGGCTAGCTAAAGAAAAGGGAATAATCCTGTGATTCTTTCTGACGAGCGACAGACCCATTTTGCCCATCTTATCATCGATAGCATTTGGAACGACGACCTAGTCGATTACACCGACGATGATGAGGCCTTAAGGGCCGCCAAGCGCTCGATCGGGAAGTTTGTCAAAGAGGGCGAGGACATTGACAAAAAAGCGCGCGAAAAGATAGCTTCGCTCAAACGTGGCGTTATTGAAGGAAGTCCTGAATGGGACGTCATGTTCGCAAAATATTTTGATGAGGAGATGAGTAAACGTGGCAACTAAAAAAAAGGCTGCTGGTAAAGCAAAAACCGCGGCCAAACCTGTGGCGAAGAAATCAGCTGTAAGCCAAAAACCAGCTGCAGGTAAAAAACCCGCAAATAAAAAAGTCGAAAAAAGTAGATCAGCCCAGCCCCCAAATTCGAGCAAAGCTAAAAAGTCTAAAGCATCGGCTTCGATCACGCCGCTCGACAACCGTGTTGTGGTTCGCCAAAAAGAAGAGAACACAACGTCTGGTGGTTTAATTCTAACCACCACCGAAAAACCAACACGTGGAACTGTTCTTGCGATCGGCCGTGGCAAACAAGACAAAAAAGGCCACGTCCATCCTATGGATGTGCAGATTGGTGATGAAGTTGTTTTCACCGCATTTAGTGGATCCAATATCGAATGGATGGGCGAGAAAGTTTTGATCCTTCGTGAAGATGAAATCTTAGGCGTAATCGGATGAGACTGATTATCCTAATAGCTCTGTATAGCGCTTCTTCTTTCGCGGTTGATTTGGACTGGTCAGGGACTTATCGAGTTGAAGCCAATATGATTCGCAACACGCGACTCGGAGGCGGCGGTGATAAAGAATTTTTTCTTCATCATCTGATTTTAAAACCAAAAATTATCGCAAGCGATGGCCTGACCATCTACGGACGTTTGGATTTGCTGAACGCAAATGCACCGTTTGACAATTCGCAATTGGGTCAGTCCTTTGGCAGTGGCATCGGGACTTCAACACCCACAAGTGCCGACAACTCAAATGTTTTGAGCCACAGGCAGAAGAGTGATCCGGTTCAGGTCACTCAACTTTATCTTAACTATATTCATGAATATGGCTCACTGATTGTGGGACGGGCACCTCTCCATTTTGGTTTGGGCATGACCTACAATGCGGGCGAAGGCCTCTTTGATCATTGGCTTGAGACCAGAGACTTGGTTGCCTATAAGGTCGTCTTCGGAAATATTTCGCTCACGCCGATGTTGGCGCGTGTTTATCAAGGGTCGTACGCCGGCAATCGCAATATTACCGACTATATGATTGAAGCTCGTTATGACAATCCAGAAACAAATTCTGAGATGGGCGTGCTCTATTCGGTTCGTCAAGCCGGCGGCTCGGTCAACGATGCGCCCTTAGGAACGGATCCCAATGGAGTTTTCGGCGGGGCTGCACCGGTTCAGGCCAACGACAACTTTAGTCAGCAGACTTTAAATATTTTTGTTCTGAAAGATGTGAGCCAATTTCGTTTAGGATTTGAGGGTTCCTTTTTGTCGGGTTCAAATGGTGTTCACGATAGCTCAGGCAATTCCGGATCATTTAATGCTTACGGTGTGGCAATTGAAGGCGAGTGGCGCCCCGAAAATTCCAAATGGCGACCAGGCGCAAAAATTGGATTTGCCACCGGTGACAATCCCGACACCACCGATCGATTTGAGGGTTATGCGTTCAATCGCAATTATGATGTAGCGATGCTTTTATTTAATTATCCTTTGGGCAAAGCCGATTTTTTACGGACCGCAGCTGCAGGGGGTGGACCAAACATTCCAGGTCGCGAACCCAGTGACACTCTCGATACCGAATCGATCAGCAATGTTTTTTATTTAGCTCCCTATGCTGATTATCATTTGAGTGATCGTTTTAGTCTTCATGGTGTTTTGGCCACGGGTTATTTGGTGCAAAATCCATTGGCAGGTGTCACCACCAAAAAAGATCTTGGATATGAACTGGATGTCGCGCTTAATTATAAAATAAAGGCGAATGTGAGCTGGGCGACAACGCTTGGTGTGATGTTGCCGGGTGGAGCATTTAAGGGTGATCCTTCAAATAGTTTTCAAACCAGTTTTGCTTATGGTCTACAAACGCGGGCTGCCGTTCGCTTCTAAGATTGCATCTCGAAAAACATCTCGATTTTACATCTTTGTACACAACACGAATTCAATTGGTTAGCGGCAGTTGCAGACCCAGGGGGAAACCCCTGGGTTTTTTTTAACTAGGACCACTTTCAAAGCCGATGGCGTTGAGCCACTCTTGGGTGGGCGCGATCAACTTTCTTGCTTTGAGATCAAAAAGACCCACGGTCAAATCCATCTCACAGCAGCTCTGCTTTTTTTGATCTTCGATCCATTGTCGCATTTTACCGATTTTACCGGTGTAGGTCAGCATCTGTGTATAAACTGATACTGTTTGACGCAAACGAAGCTCTTTTAAAAATTTGAGCTGGAGTTCTAAAAGAATGGGCCCCACTTGTGTGCGATGAATCTCGGGAAGGCTAAACCCAAAATCTTTGATCGCCTCCCAGCGGGCTTCCTCAAAAATTTCAAGATACTTGGCATTGTTGACGTGCCCAAATGTATCAAGATGAGATTCGCGAATGAGGAGCTCGTAGCATGTGGTTCGATTCATAGGTCTATTGTGACAAGGAGTTGAACTCAAAGACAAGCGCATTTGGTCACAGTTTGTCGATCGACCTTAAGTCCCCAAATCTCCTTATGAAATTGAATACAGAACAACACACTCCGTTTAAAATCGACAGGTGTCGAACTTTGATGCGCCCTCAGGATTGATAGAAATCAATTACTTAACTCATGAAACAAGTTGGCCCGAAGCTTGGAATACAAAGGGGTAAGAGAGAGGTTTTATTTATGAGAAAATCAAATGTTTATGTCTTGTTGTTGTTGTGCACTATGGGCTTTGACTTTATTACCACTCACCAGTCGGTAAATAAGATGAGTTTATCAAGCACTGCCGATGACTCCAATGACTTAAGCGGCTGCGTAGGGCAAGTCAGTTGCCGAGTCAGCTATGATGTGAAGTCAAATAAATCCAAACTCACCGTCGACTATAGTATTAGTTTTGTTGAAGGTAAGGCGCAGGTCTCACCTTTTGCTCAACTTACAGGTGATACAAATAAGACAAGCGAAGCCACCATCCAAGTCTTAGTTGCAGGATGCGAAACTTGTGCAAGACAGTTTGCGAAATCGACTCCCCAAGCCCAAATGCTCCAAGCCATTGGACCCGCGATTAAAAAGAATGCCGAAAAACGAGTGGAGCAACAAGAGCAAGCTCGCCTTGATGAAGAAAAACGAAAATTAAATGCAAAAGCTTTTGAGCGATGTGAAAAAAGCGAAAACGGTGAAGCCTTTGATCATTCTGAGCGTTTGAGCTGTATGAATGATCGCATGTCCGACATGAACGAAAAAGAACAAAAGAAATACTACGCAGACACGGTACTGCCATTTATGAATAAGCTTCTAGGTTCGCAATCCGAATCCGATCGCACCGCTGTTAAAGATATGCTCGAGAATTTTAATGTAGCAGACCAAGGTATCAATGAGTCGCTCAATGTTCTTCGCCATGCCACACAAGTTCAAGAAGCAATCACTTTGTATGCTCGCCGATTTGGAACAAACACCAACACAGCACAAGGCCAACTTGCAGCAATGCAATTGCAAAACGGAATTTCTCAAGATCCCAATTTTTACAATGTGAGAACTCAGCTCGGTCAGCAAACAGCCTCATACTGGCAAGCTGAATCGTTAAACGAGATTCAAGTGGCTAAAGCTAAACCCACAATGTTTGGTGCAGCAGCTCCAACCAATATCGAAAATCAAATTTCGCAACTCTCGGATCAGATTCGCCAGAATGATGTAAAGAGCTTTCAACAAACTCTTCCTTATGGTGCACAACGTGTGTTGCCAAATGGACGCCGCGACTACAGTGTTCCGGTGCCTGCAGCAAACCTTGCCAATCAGAGTAATTCTGTGTTGACCAACTCTTGCCTCACTCGCGGAATCTCATTTGATCAAACCACTCAGTGCGGTTCGAATACTCTTTAAGATTAAATTTGCCAGCCCTTTCAAGCGGCTGGCTTTTTGTTTTAGACGCGCTCAAGCCGCGCATACTTCACGATAAATTTCTTAGCCGTATTGTCAGCAAAAACAACGCTGACTTTTTGTGATTCTCCCTCACCCTCAACCTGATAAATTGAACCAATCCCAAACGTAGGATGACGAACTCTTTGGCCATTGGCAAAGGCGCCTGGCTGTTGATCAAAATCTTCGTAGTCGGGCATCTGTGACACCATCTCATCAGCATCGCGACGCTTATTGCGAGTAGAGAGAGGTCGCTCTTCAAAAGCGCGTTGAGAATAACCCATGCGATCAAGAATTTTGGGGCGACGGATTGCGCTTTCGGCGTGAATCAATTCAAGCGGAAGTTCTTTTAAAAATCGACTTGGTGGATTGGCTTGCTCTTGCCCCCAAACCTTTCGGGTGCGTGCATGAGTCAAAAACAAAAGTTTCCTTGCGCGAGTCATGCCCACATAGGCAAGCCTTCGTTCTTCTTCGACCTCATCGGGATCATTGTCGCGGCTTGAGGGAAATAACCCATCTTCAAGTCCGACGATAAACACAATCGGATATTCCAAACCCTTTGAAATATGAAGAGTCATCAAGGTGACATAAGGCGCATCGTTTTTGATTTCGTCAGCACCACTGACCAGAGACATCTCTTCTAAAAATGCCGGCAATGTCGCCTCTTCGCCGCGCTCAAGTTCAAATTGTTTGATCGCATTGTCTAATTCTTCAAGGTTATCGATACGGGCTAAAGATTCCGGAGTATTTTCTTCTTTGAGTCGAATCGCATATTCGGTGCGGTCCAAGATCAAATGATAAATTTCTGAAGGTTTAAGGCCTTGCATCTCACTTTTTAAAAGCAGCATAAAATTATGAAAAGCGATTAACTTTTTGGCTACACCCGAATGCACCAATCGATTTTCTGCGGTAAAAATAATAGATTCAAAAAATGATAATTTTTGTTTATAGGCGGTTTCATCAACCGTTTCGATCGTGGATTTACCAATACCGCGAGTAGGCGTATTGATGATGCGCTTTAATGCCATCTCGTCTGTTGGATTCACCAACACCTTGAGATAAGAAACCATATCTTTGATTTCCATACGGTCATAAAATCGAGTGCCGCCAACAATTTTATAATTGAGATTTCGGCCCCGAAGTTGATCTTCCAATACCCGCGACTGGGCATTGGTGCGATAAAAAATGGCGATGTCTTGCAGGTTCCATTCGCCAGAACTTAAGAGCGTATCAATGCGTGAGATCACATAGCGCGCTTCTTCGTATTCGTTCGATTCCTCGCGCACCACAATCTTTTCGCCATCTTCATTTTGGGTAAAAAGGGTTTTATCTTTGCGCTGCGAATTGTTGCGAATAATGTGCGAGGCTGCGGTCACGATATTTTTTGTTGAGCGATAATTTTGTTCGAGCTTGACCACTTCGGCTTCGGGAAAATCTTTTTCAAAATCCAAAATATTTGAGATGTCTGCACCACGCCAAGAGTAGATCGACTGATCCTCATCGCCGACCACACACAGATTGCGATGTTTTTCGGCAAGCATTTTTACCAAGAGATATTGAATATGATTGGTATCTTGATACTCATCCACCATCACATAGCGAAAGTGATCCTGATATTTTTCGAGTATGGCGGGATAGGATTGAAAGAGCTCATAAGTTTTGTAGAGCAAATCACCAAAATCAAGCGCGTTCGCTTTTTTCATTTCGGCTTCATACAGTTTATAAACCTCAACCCCTTTTTCGTTCATAAAAGTAAACGAACGTTTGGCCACATCGCTGGGTGAAAGGGCTAAGCGTTTGGCCTCGTTAATCTGTGATTGAAAGGCCTTGGGTGGAAACATTTTGTCGTTGATATTGAGTTGAAGCATCGCCTTTTTGACCATGCCCAATTGATCGCCATCATCGTAAATTCCAAAAAAAGGTTGGTATTCCAAAAGATGAATATCGGCTCTTAAAATGCGGGCACAGATCGAGTGGAAAGTACTGATCCACAGTTTTTCGTAGATAGGAATTCCAAGACTGTTTAAGAGTTTAACAATCCGATGTTCCATTTCGCGAGCGGCTTTGTTGGTAAAGGTGACCGCTAAAATTTCTGAAGGAGCCGCATCGCCACTTGCGATCAATTGAGCCACTCGGTGGGTGAGCACTCTCGTCTTGCCTGAGCCTGCACCGGCTAAAATTAACAGTGGTCCGTTTAGGATTTCGACAGCACGACATTGCTGAGGATTTAAACCTTTGGTAAATATCGACTCTTCCATGATTTTTGCTTTCCTAAAAAGGCAGAAAAGTTCTGATATACCACCATAACGCCGAGCACTATCAAGGAATTTATGATTAAGATTTGGCTGACTCTTGGTTTCTTTGCACTCATCGGTTGCACGTCAATGAATGACTCCGCCGAAAAGAAATTTATGCTGCCCTTTATAGACAAAGACGGCACCGAAAGTATTCAAGAGGTCACTCTCGATACACTGGTGTCTCCGCGTTCGCTCGAAGGTTCGGTGGCCACGATTTATTTACGTGGCTCAATCGATAAAACAATCGAGGGCCGCACCGCTGTTCGAGTGACAAAGCAGGGTGACACCTGGATTCCACTCGACACCACAAGCGCCCAAGGTCTTGCCCTTTATCACATCATGGAGAATATCTACCGGCGAGAAAAAAGTTGGGGCGTTGCCGACAAAGTCAGTTGGCCAAGAAAAATCGGAGTCGACTTTCGGGTGGCCAGTAATTTTTCAGAGCGTGCCGAGTACCTCAACAATTCGATTTATATTTCGAGTGCTGACTCTGTGGCACATTATCATTCTGATGATGTGGAACATGCCACCACCGCAATCGACGAGTCGGTTGCAAGCCATGAACAATTTCATGGTTATTTCGAAATCGAATTTATTAAAAAATGGAAACAGATTTTAGCCAAAGCTCTGCCAGATAAAAACTTTTCAGACAAAATCCTGCTCGATAATTTTTTGGCAAATTATAATCTCGATGATTTGAGTTACGCCTTTGGATTGATGTTGTCATGGAACGAGGGCCTCGCCGATTTTTGGGCCTATGCGCATACCGGCTATACAGAATTTGGCAGTGTCTCTGCGCCTCAACCCCAAAGAGCTTTGAGCACCAATTCCTATGAGCGACTTTATTTTGGTGAAGACACACATATCCGCTTGAGTACATGCGGCGAAAAAAGCTGCGCCATTCGCCGCTCGCTAAAATATGAGGTTGGAACCAATCTCGGACGCTGGCTTTTTAAGATCGCAAAATTCTGGCCCGGTGGTCGCGAAGAATTGCCAAAATTCATCGTCAACAAATTGCCCTCGATGGCAAACGCATTTGCAAATAAATATTTATCTTTGTCGAAAGCTCACAGAATGGGCGACGTGGGCAATGAATGGTTTTTAGAAGAACTTTTTGCTGACGAGTCCGAACTCTCACCCCAAATTTGCGGGGTGATCAAGGAAGCCTTTTACTCTGCCAATGAACAGCGCGGATTCCAAATCCATTTTGAGGAGCTCTGTCATGCGAGTCGCTAAGATCATATTTATTTTATTTAGTCTGCCAAGTTTGGCGTCCGAAATCAGTTCTGTAAAATGGGGGCTCGGTTTTGGAACAGGCATCAGAGCCGAAAGCCAATACTCCGACCCACAACCACAGCTCAATCAAACTTATATATTATCGACCGACCTCCGCTGGCAGCAATTTCAACTCTTAGCCGAGTGGTCGCGGTGGAACGAATCGTCGAGCGACGGCAATATGCATATGGAACATCAACAAACAAATTATCTATTGTTTGGCCGCGCCGAAGTTGTGCGCTCAGGATGGATCGCATTGTTCGCTGGCGCCGGCGGCGGATTACAGCAAGACAAAACAAGCATGCAGTTTGGTCGCGCCAACACCAAAGGCCAAAGCGAACTCGCAAAAATCTACGGCGGCGAACTCGGTCTGACATTTTATCTTTTGGATCGCTGCACCTTGCAGGTGGGCGGACGGCTGATGTCCCAACCCTACAACTCACGATGGACCCAATGGGCCTCCGTGCGATTGGCGTGGGATATTTTTTGATTGGGCGGGTTGTTGGGACGGGATCGTGGGCTTGGGTTGTTGCGGGTCGGTGTTGAGGTGGGGCTGGGTTTGGGGTTGGGCTGGGGCTTGGGTGTGGGTCGAAGTGGGCTTTGCGTTGGGGTCGTAGGAGCGGGTTGGGATTTGGGTGTGGGTTTTATGTGGGATCGGTATGAGCGGGTTGGTTGGGCGTAGGGATGCAGGGCATGCGTTGGGTTGGCGTTTGCTTTAACGACGCGGGCTGAATGTGGGAGCGGGGTATGTGGTTGAGTTGCGCTTTGGCTTGCTTTGGGCGTCGCAATGCGGGCAGCAATGGGGTTCTGCTAATGGTCGGCGCGGGGGGTGGGTATGTGGTTTGGGTTAGTAGGACCGCGAGCTGCTGGTGCTCCCATCTAGGTTCTGTTTGCACTCACATTTTACTGTTTATAGATTTAACTTTCTGATTTTAATCCTACGTCTTTAAATTCATTTTATTTATATATTTATTTTTAAATTTTAGCCAATACGCCCGTCGCCGTTCTTCAAACATTTTGCGAAATTCAATGCTGATTGCCGACTCAAGTCTGTTGGCCATCAGATAATCAAAAATCCGAGCCTCATCTAATCCTTGCGAAACAATTCTTGTAAACACAACTCCATCCCAGAAGCGGCCAAACTTATTCCCTTTTTGAGCCTTAGTCACTATTCGTGCAATCAACCCAAGCGTCACTCTAAAAAACGTTTTTAAGAGATGAGGTTTATTAAAGCGAATGAGCAGGTGAAAATGATTTCCGACGTTTACGAATTCAGCAATTCGTATTCCATAACGATGAGCCTTTTCGTAAATTAAATTTTCAAGCTGTTGACGATGACAAATGTTCTTAAAGCTTAATCGTCCTGTCGCAAGCTGGGACTTCATAACCACATGATGCAATCTCTTGTTGTGAATTGGCCGTGCGGTTTTTCGTTTCTTGGAATTTCCACCGTAAGATTTTGCATTGCTAAACTTAATTAATTCGAGTTGTTTCATGTGCGAATTATATAATTACTATTTAGTTGGTTCAATTGTTTTTTTGAACTCGTTGAGATTTTTCTGGGGCAATGTCATTCTCAGAAATTATAAGTTTTTGTGATTAAGTGTGAACTTCTGCTGATATTGAGTTGTTGCCCAAAATTAAAATTTTTAAGCAGAACTAAAAAAAATTTGTATTCACGGGCAATGTCATTTTGTGTCAGCATTCAAATTTAACTCAGTAAATTTCTCAAGATTAAATCGAAACCCACATTAGGGCACAGTTTGGGAGTAACAGCAAAAACTCCGGTGGTGTTCAGTTGTGGTTGATTTAATTTCTGCCGGGATAAGTGTTTTCGTTGGGGCAATGTCATTTGATGCGCTTGTAGGAATTTGTTGTTCAGGCTCAAACTTTTCTGAGCGGAATTAAAATAATATGCTGTTGAGGGGCAACGTCATTTTCTCTCAGCATTTCAATTTGTGTCACGGTTTTTAAATGCGATCGAGAGGGACTCTTAGCTAAACATCTTAAAAAGTTAGGTCACAGTTTCATGAAAAACTGTAAACTCCGGTGGTGTTCAGTTGTGATTAAATTAATTTCTGCCAGAGGTGAGTGTTTTGGTTAGGGCAATGTCATTCGCAGCGGCAACAATTTTCTATGATGAACTTTGCAAATTCGGTTGTGTTAGATTGTTGCACAAGCTTAGATTTTTTGAGCTGAACTCAGGTGATTTTTTGCGAGGGGCAATGTCATTTCTCACCAGCATTTTCTCCTGATTGAATCGAAACCCACCTCAGGACACAGTTCATGAAAAACTATAAACTCCGTGGTGTTCAGTTGTGAGATCAGGTGTCTTCATTAAGGCAATATCATTTCATTACAAGAATTTCGGAAGCCTATAAAAAAACCTTTATATCTTAAGTAAGCAGATTGGAATTCAAACTTTCTGTTAACTTAAAAATGGGCAGTGTCATTTTTCACTGAATGCACCTGCATAAAAATATGCCAGGTGAATCAATCAACTGTGAAGTGAATCAAATAAAATCCTTGCGAGTTCAAGAAAGAAAATTTTCGTCGCGAAGTTTGTTCAGCTGCGAAAGCAGCTCGAGGCAGCGCGACCGAGTGAAAAGCTGCGGAAAAACCCGCAGCCACAAGACTCTTTACTGCACGATCTTTTGAATAATCGAAGACGACGCGTTGGCTTCTTTCGCAAACTTCTCGCGAAAGCTCATTGCGCTCTTTGAGTTTGGAAATAAACCGACATTTACGCGGTACCAGGTGCGGCCTTTGATTTCGACTGGAACATAAAAGGCGTTCCAGCCTTTTTCTTTTAATTCTGAAGCTTGCGTCTTTGCTTCGTCTTCTTCGGCATAGGCTGCGACTTGAACCGTGTATTTGCCAATCGATGGATTCACAACATGGGGTGGGATCGATGATGGTTTTCGCTCTGAGGTTTCTGATTTTGCTGGAGTCGAGGCCGCCACGTGCTCGGTGGGGCTTACTTTTTTGTAGCCATCGGCTTCGGCACCTTCGGGAGGTTTTTCGGCTTGGACGAATTCTTCGGTTAGGTTTTTTATTTCTTCGTCGGATAAAGATTTTTCGTCTTTTTCGTCGCTCTCGGATGCGACTTCGCGTCCAGTTTTGTAATCTTGCTCGAGTGAAGCTCTACGATAGTCGCTGTCGCTCACTTGCTTGCCTACAAAAGTTCCCACCGAAAATGAAAGCAGTGAAACAAAAAACACCAAGACAAGTTTGACGACCGCATCCATCTTTGTAGCACCCTTTTGATTTTTCATTTTCCCCCCTAGTATTGAATCATTAGAATACCGACAGCACAAAGGTGTGGTCAATCTGTCAAAGTCTTGACAAGTCCCTTATTAAAAAGATTCTTTAAAGTCTCTATGGCAAATCTTGATTTACAAAAAGCCTTAATCGATGCCACCGCCGCCGTTCTTGAAGGGCGTGAGATTCTTTTAAAACATTTTAAAAGACTCAAACATGTTCAAGAAAAAGAACAAGCCGGTCTGGTCTCCGAAGCCGATCTTGAAAGCGAAACCGCAATTACCACTTACCTTAAGTCCTGCTATCCAGAAATTCCGATGCTCGGTGAAGAGCAAGCTTTCAAAAATAATTCGAGCGATGCGCCAGGAAAAACATTTTGGGTCCTCGATCCTCTCGACGGCACAACAAACTATGTGCATGGCTTTTCGATTTTTTGTATTTCGCTAAGCCTAGTGGTCGATGATCAGCTCACCCTTGGTGTGGTTGATGTTCCACTCCTTAACACCACCTACACCGCGATTCGGGGGCAAGGGGCCTATCGCGACAAATCACGCCTTCAGGTTTCTGAGACTTCGAGTTTAAAAAAATCTCTGCTTGCCACCGGTTTTTTTGCTGACGATGCCGATGCGCTCGAGTTGCAGATCAAAATCTTTTCGCACTTCGTGGCCCAAGCTCGCGGAATTCGGCGTGCGGGTGCAGCCGCCTATGACTTATGTCTAGTGGCCGAAGGGGTGTTTGATGCTTTTTGGGAAAAGAACTTAAAGCCCTGGGATACCGCTGCAGGAGTCTTGTTGATTCGTGAAGCGGGTGGGCAAGTGACCACTTATCAAGGTGAGGAATATAAAATTTCTGACGACACAATTCTTGCGTCGAACAAAAATCTTTTTGCCGCCATTTCGACCGAATTAAGTAAGTCCTGTCAAAAAACTAAAAGCTCATAATCCAAATCATTGGCAATGATAACTGCCAATCGGGTCGAGTTTTCAATTCTTTCGTCTTAAAAAAGTCGCGCTTTTATGACCACTGTCTAGTTGGCATCTCGGTTGCTCTTTCAAACCTTTGAGTAGGGGGAAAGTGTGGCAGAAAACAATGCGGCCGAAAAAGTTCAAGCCGCTGCAACCGGATCTAGTCCAGCAGCGCAGAAACCAGTTTTGTTTATAATTCTGGCAGTGGTAAATATGCTTATCGTCATTGGTGTGGCGGTGATGCTTTTCCTTGGGCAGAAAAAGAAGGCTCATGAAGCAAACATCGACGACGTGATTCAAGGCGCGCACGATGAAGAGGTCAAAGAAAAGCTCGACAAAGATTTCGTGGGTAAACTTGTTCCCCTCGAAACTTTTCTTGTGAATCTTGCCGGATCTCGCGGGCGAAAACTTGCAAAGGTGAACATGGAACTCGAAGTTTCAAACGCCGAAGTACAAGAGGAGATTGATAAGCTCAAGCCAAAAATTCGCGATATCATTATCATTATTGTTTCGAGCAAAACGTACGCCCAGATCTCGATGAAAGAGGGCAAAGACCAATTGCGCGATGAAATCAGAGATCAAGTGAATCTGTTTTTGACTAAGGGCCAGATCCAAAAAGTGTACTTCACCGAATTCATTTTCAACTAGGGAACACATGAGTCAGGTTTTATCACAAAGTGAAGTCGACGCCCTTCTTGCCGCAGTGAGCGAGGGTGAAGTTGCGGCAGACACAAGTAAAGACAAAGGCAGCTCGAATGCATCAAAATCAAATGATGACCGAGTTGTTGTGGTCTACGATCTTACAAGCCAAGACCGTATTATTCGCGGTCGTTTGCCACAACTTGATGTGATCTATGAAAAATTCATGCGCTCGTTTCGTGTGTCGCTCTCGTCGGCGTTAAGAAAAATTGCAACTCTCAATCACGCAAGTACTGACTTCTTAAAATTTGGTGAGTTTATTAATACTCTTCCAATGCCCACGTGCATGAGTGTTTTGCGGTTTAATGCACTTCGAGGATCAGCTCTTTTCGTGATCGAATCAAAACTTGCCTACGCTTTGGTCGATAATTTTTTTGGCGGAGCAGACCGACCGTATTCGAAAATCGAAGGCAAAGACTTTACCCCAATCGAGCTTTCTATTGTTCGTAAAGTTGTTGATCTTGCAATCGATGATTTAGAAAATGCTTGGATCTCGGTTGAAAAAATTGATTGTGCTTTTGTGCGCACCGAAATCAATCCTCAGTTTGTTGGTATTGTTCCACCTACAGATATTGTTATTGCCTCGACTTTTGATGTGGAACTCGAAAATGCCAATGGCACAATCACTCTTGTTATTCCTTACGCAACCATTGAGCCGATCAAACAAAAACTATCTACAGGGTTTCAGGTTGAGAGTGATCAAACAGATAAGAGCTTGTGGACGAGCGTTTTACGCGCCCAGTTGCTCGAAACCAAAATTGATGTGCACATCGAACTTGGACAAACCGCAATCACTCTTGATGATCTGATGCATTTAAAAGTCGGCGATGTTTTGCCGCTCGATCAAGATGCTTCGGGCGAGCTCGATGTACAAATTGAAAATGTTAAAAAGTTCAAAGGTTACCACGGCACTCATCATGGAACAGTCGCAGTACAAGTGACTCGTCCCATAATTAAGTAAGGGGATAAAATGGCAGCAGAAGATAAAGTAACACCTCTCGAAGTGGTTCAAGGCGAAGGGCAAGGCGATGGACGCAGCCGATTTGTTTCGCTTGGCGAATCGAAAGATCGAAACCTCGATCTGATCATGGACATTCCACTGCGTGTGACCGTGGAGTTGGGCCGCACAAAGATGGTTGTGAGTGATCTTTTAAATCTCGGCCAAGGAAGTGTGATTGAGCTCAGCAAACTTGCGGGCGAGCCTATGGAAATTTTGGTTAACGATAAACTTGTTGCTCGCGGCGAAGCGGTTGTTGTGAACGAAAAATTTGGAGTGCGATTGACAGATATTATTTCGCCCACAGAACGAGTGGAGCAGTTGAGGTAATTATGCCTATTGCAATATTCTTACTTTTTTTGAGTGCGGCTTTTGCCCAGCCCAAAGACCTCGCAAGTTCAAAAATCGAGAAGGATAGTCTTGAGACTATCGAGCAGGACTTTGCCAAGGCCGAACAAAAAGAAGAAAAGATTCCTGTTTTAAAAGATGTGCCCAAAGCCAAAGCCGAATCCCAAAATCCATTTTTGCGTATGCTGATGGCTTTGGGTGTGATTGCCGCATTGGGTGGAGGCACGATTCTTTATGCTAAGAAATTTAAGAAAAATAAAACCACTAGTGCGACCTCTCCTAAAATCCAGGTTTTAAACCAGCACTACTTAGGCCCAAAAAAGAGTTTAGCGATAGTAAAAATCGCAGGCGAGAGTATCTTAATTGGAATCACTGATCACAATATAACTCCCATTCGTGTGCTCTCTCTCTTGGATGATGAATTGCCACCGCAAGCTCCAAGCGATTTCAATGCGGCAATGGACAACATCGATTTTCTCGATGAAATCCAAGATGAATTCACTTATTCCTCATTGGGCCTCCGCGAATGAAAAAGCTTTTGCTTGTTCTGGCATTTTGCTTTGCGCTTCCGGCGGTGGCCCAAGTGACTTTGCCTTCGGTCAACTTCGGTATGAAGTCCACCCAAAATCCGGGCGAGATCGTAAACTCTCTTAAAATTATTATTGCCCTTACCGTTTTGACTCTCGCCCCAGCGATCATGATCATGATGACAAGCTTTACTCGTCTGATCATCGTGCTCTCATTTTTGCGCCAGGCTTTGGGCACTCAACAGATGCCGCCCAATCAATTGTTGGTGGGCCTCGCACTTTTTTTGACCCTCTTTATTATGGCGCCCCAGTTTACAAAAATAAATGCCGAATCGATCCAGCCCTTTTTGAATAATCAGATTAGCCAGGACGAAGCACTTGAAAAGGGTTTAGCCCCTTTAAGAGCATTTATGTTCAATCAAACCAGAGATTCCGATCTGTCCTTATTTGTAAAGATGGCCAAAGTCGATGCACCAAAAACCCGTGCCGATGTTCCAACCCATGTTTTGATACCATCGTTCATCTTGTCAGAATTAAAGACCGCATTTCAAATCGGGTTTATTATCTTTTTGCCTTTTTTGGTTATCGATATGGTGTGCGCAAGTATCTTGATGGCAATGGGAATGATGATGCTTCCGCCAGTGATGATCTCTTTGCCGTTTAAAATTATGTTGTTCGTGTTTGTGGATGGATGGGCGTTACTCGTTGGCTCTTTAGTAAAGAGCTTTGGATAAAATATGACAGAAGAATTAATTATTCGTTTAGGTGGAGAAACTTTAAAGGTCACAGCACTCGTCGCAAGCCCGATGTTGATCGGTGCACTTGTTGTGGGCTTGATGGTCAGTATTTTTCAAGCGGTGACTCAGATTAACGAAGCCACACTTTCGTTTATTCCAAAAATGGCGGTGGTGGGAATCGTTTTTGTGATTGCAGCCCCTTGGATGATGGATCAACTGAGCCAATTTACGGTTCATTTATTTGAGGGGATTAGCGAGTTCGTGAGAAATTAATGGAGAATATTTACCACTTCACTTTAACAGAGGTCGTCTGCTTCGGAATGGTGCTCCTCCGAATGACCGCTTTTATTGTGGCGTGGCCGGTGTTTGGAACAAACTTGGTTTCAACTCCCATTAAAATTTTATTTGCTTTGGCTCTCACATTTATTCTTTATCCGGTTGTGGGTTACAAACAGCTCAATCCCGAAGCTTTGGTCGAAATCGTTGCGGTCAGAGAAATCTTTATTGGATTAAGCCTTGGGTTTCTTTCGCGTTTGTTTTTTTTCGCAGTGGGTATCGCCGGCCAATTGATCAGCATCACGATCGGCTTAAGCTCGGCCCAATTGTTTAACCCTGCTGTCAACGAGAACTCCACATCGATCGAGCAATTCCATTTGATCTTGGCGAGCTTGTTTTTTTTAAGCATCAACGGCCATCAAATGCTTTTGTCAGCACTTGCAAAAAGTTTTGAATTTGTGCCGCTCAGTGCCCAATTTATTAATATCAAGGCCTTTGGCCAATTGGATGTTTTAATCCAAGAGATTTTTTTGATTGGTGTAAGGCTCTCAGCCCCCATTTTGATTTCTATTTTATTTTTAAATTTGGCAATGGCGGTGATTGGTCGAGCCGTACCCCAAATGAATGTTTTGGTCACAAGCATGCCAGTTAACATCTTGGTCGGCTTTGTGGTTTTGTTTGTGACTGTTCCTTTGTTACTCGGTCAAATGGATGATCTGGTGAGCATTACTTTTGCTCGACTGTTTCAAGTCATGAAGGCGTTTTAATAATGTCTGATGATCAGGGTGAAAGAACCGAAGAGGCCACGCAGCAGCGAAGAGATGATTTTCGCAAGCGGGGCCAAGTTGCCCAAACAAAAGAATTAGGGTCGGTCTTTTTACTCTTTGGATCGCTGATGTCGATCTGGCTTCTTGGCCGATTTTTCTTGATGCAATTTTCTGAGATTTTTAATCGCTCCTTTACCGAATTCTTTTTAAAAGCGGCAAGACAAAACGAATGGGTTCCGGCAGGAATTTATGCGCTCGAAAAAATAGCGCTGCTTGTTGTGCCTTTGAGTGTTGTTTTTTGGTTGATGGCTTTTGCCTCAAGTGTTGTGCAAACTGGTTTTATGTATAACGAAGAAGCATTTGATTGGGATTTAAATAAACTCAATCCACTTGAAGGTTTAAAGAAGATCGCAAGCTTTAGATCTCTTGTTGAGGGCGGAAAGTCTTTCGCTAAGTTACTGATCATCGGTTTTATTGTTTATTTACTTTTAAAGCGTGAGGCGATGCGCATCCCTCACTTGATGAATTATTCGATCGAGCAAATTTTTAATTACCTTGGTTCACTGATTGGAAAATTGCTTGGCGGAGTGGCCGGCTTTATGGCGGTGCTTGCGGGTGCGGATTATTTTTTTCAACGTTGGGATTTGGAAAAAAAGATGCGCATGACCAAGCAAGAAATTAAAGAAGAGCACAAATCGCGCGAAGGGGATCCGATGATTAAATCACGGATTCGCCGAATTCAGCGCGAGATGGCGGGCAAGCGGATGATGAAGGAAGTGCCCAAGGCCGACGTCATCGTGACCAATCCAACCCATATTGCGATTGCATTAAAATACGATGAAACGATGGCCGCTCCTCGTGTGATTGCCAAAGGTGCGGGCCTGATTGCCGAAAAAATTCGGGCGATCGCAAAAGAAAATGGAATTCCATTGGTCGAAAATAAACCTCTGGCTCGCACCATGTTTAAAACAATCAAAGTGGGCCATAGTATTCCGCGCGAACTGTATAACGCCGTAGCCGAAGTTTTATCTTATGTTTACAAATTAAAACGGAGAGGTCGGCGCTAAATGGATGCTCTTTTTCAGTTCGCCAAGCGCTTTGAGAAGTACACAAAAAATACCGATCTGATGATCGCAGTGGGTTTACTTGCCATTTTGGCGGTGATGCTGATTCCATTGCCACCGGTGTTGCTTGATTTAAGTTTAACAATTTCGCTCGCCATGTCGCTCTTGATTTTGCTTGTGGCAATCTATGTAAAGCGGGCAACCGAATTTAGTGTATTCCCAAGTTTGCTGTTGATGACAACTTTGTTTCGTTTGTCATTGAACGTTGCAACCACTCGACTCATTTTGTCCGAAGGTCACCGAGGGCCTGAAGCTGTGGGTCAAGTGATTCATGCTTTTGGAAATTTCGTAGTAGGCAACAATTATGTGATCGGCATGATTGTGTTTGTGATTCTCGTGGTGATCAACTTTATCGTAATCACCAAAGGTTCTGGTCGTGTGGCCGAAGTTGCAGCTCGATTTACCTTGGATGCAATGCCAGGTAAACAAATGTCGATTGATGCTGATCTCAACGCCGGTTTAATCAACGAGACCGATGCCCGCAAACGTCGTCGCGAAATCGAAGCCGAAGCCGATTTTTATGGGGCCATGGATGGTGCGAGCAAGTTTGTTCGCGGAGATGCGATTGCCGGGATCATCATCACATTGATCAACGTGGTAGGCGGACTCGCCATCGGTATGTTGCAAAAAGGTCTCGATATTTCGACTGCTGCAAAGTACTACACCATGCTCACCATCGGGGATGGCATCGTCACCCAAATTCCTGCGCTGATCGTGTCAACCGCAGCCGGTGTTGTGGTCACACGCACAGGTTCAGAAACCGATATCGGTACAGAAATTTCGGCTCAGTTATTTGTAAGACCTCGAGCCCTTTATATTGTTTCGGCAGTACTTGGACTTTTAGGTTTAATACCTGGTCTCCCAAAAATTCCGTTTTTTGTAATTTCGGCTTTACTTGGTGGGATGGCCTATTTTGTTGCCCGCACCCAAGAAGATAAAAAACTGGCTGATGAAAAAACCGAAGTCGAAAAAACCAGAAAGCCCGCAAAAGAAAATGTCGAAGGTCTTTTGCCTTTAGACTTAATCGAACTCGAAGTGGGTTATGCTTTGATCAGCGTGGTTGAAAGCGATCAGTCAGGTGATTTACTCGAGCGCATTGTGAGTATCAGAAAACAATTCGCACTGGATTTAGGCATCGTTGTCCCAAGCATTCATATCCGCGACAACTTGCAATTAGATCCCGGGGAATATCGTTTACTTATTAAAGGAAACCGCGTTGGCGGGGGTCAACTCCGAGCCGAATCGATGCTGGCGATGGATCCCGGAAATGTCATCGACCGTATTGATGGCACTCCAACCAAAGAGCCCGCATTTGGTCTTGATGCCTTATGGATTTCAAAACAACAAAAAGAAGAAGCCGAAATGGCAGGCTACACCGTTGTCGATTTACCAACTGTAATGGCCACACACATTACCGAAATTGTTCGCACACATGCTCACGAATTGTTGGGACGCCAAGAGGCCGACACACTGATTGCTAATTTTAAAAAGAATTATCCAAAAGTGGTGGAAGAATTGATTCCCGATCTTTTGCCGTTTGGATCTGTGGTGCGTGTTTTACAAAATCTTTTGCGCGAGCAAATTTCGGTGCGCGATCTTTTAACCATTTTTGAAACACTCGCAGACGAAGCCCAAAAAACCAAAGACACCGAGATCCTCACCGAGTCGGTCCGTAAAGCAATGGCCCGCAGTATCACGGCCAAATTTGCCAACGACGGCAAAGTGCAAGTGATCACACTTGAGCCACGCTTTGAAGAGTTGATCGCAAACTCTCTGATTCAAACCGAGCAGGGTGTGCAATTGGTGATGGACCCACGTATGGCCCAAGAACTTTTAAGCCGAATTGCAAAAGCCCTTGAGATTCATCCCGAAATTGCGGCGCAACCATTACTGATGGTGAGCCCAACGGCACGAAGGCATTTATTTAAACTCACTTCGCGATTTATTCCTCAGCTCGTCGTGCTCTCACACGGTGAAATCGCAAGTGATGCAAGAATATCGTCTGTAGGAATGGTGGAGATGTCCGATGCAGGTTAAAAAGTTTGAAGCAAAAACAATGAAAGAAGCTTTAGAGATGGTCAAAGCCCATCTTGGTCCTGAAGCAATTATTTTGTCAGCCAAAGACAACAGCAAAAGTTATGGTTTGATGGGACAAAAAAGTGTTGAAGTCACCGCCGCAGTTTCAGAAGAAATCTTGCGCCGAAAGAACTTAGCCGAAAGCAAACTGAGCGCGGTCGATAAAACTCGCTATCAACAAAGCTCGGCCCAAGCCCAAAAGAAATTTATCGAAAAAGCGGCGAGACCTCCACAAAATGTCACACCCATTCGCCAAACCACACAGCAGCGCTACGTGGATATCGAAGAGGCTCCTGTTCAACAAGCTTCACCGCGTGGATATGAAACTCAAATGGCTCGTGCACGAATCAAAAGTGCCGCGCGCCAAGCGTATCATGCAGGCCTTGAGACCATGACCCAACCTCGAGCAAAAGAAAATAACAACGAGATCGTGGCGCTCAAAAATGAAATTCAAAATTTAAAATCATTGCTCGATAAATTTAAAAACGTTCCCCAAAACTTTTTAAATCTTCATCCCGGCGCGGATCGTGGAGTTCCGTTTGAGCTCACTGGAACCTTTGCCAAGCTTGTGCGCTCTGGATTGTCTGAAGACAATGTGGTCGAGATTCTTCGTTTAGCAGAACAAAATCTCACCCCAGAAGAAATCAAAAAACCCGCTCATCTCGAGGCGTGGCTTGTTCAATTTTTATTACAAAACTTAAAAGTGACACAAAATCGCACGCGCGGATTTTACCACGTCTTTGTGGGTCCCGCAGGACAAGGCAAAACCTCAAGCCTCGTCAAGTTTGCAAGTCAGCTCGTGATTCATGATCGCAAAAAAATTGCGATCGCCACTTTAGACTCTTTTAAAGTGGGTGCGGCTGAGCAGTTAAAAATTTATGCTCAGATTTTGAATGTGCCCTTTGCAGTGATTAAAGATACCAACGACTGGCACACTCTTGATTCTAAACTGAATCAGTTTGATCATGTGCTAGTGGATGCTCCGGGCTTTCAACTCAAAAACGCTGATGAAATTCGTTGGCTCAGCGAACGATTGCCACCACAAAAAGATTCGGGCCGTGTGATCCATTACGTTCAATCGCTCTTATCAAAAGACGAAGGGGCCTTTGAGATTGCCGAGCGCTACAAAGTTTTGGATTTCCAAGACACCATTGTGACCAATCTTGATGAGTCGGCTCAACATGGATTGATTTATAATTTTCAAAAGCGCTTTCAAACTCCTCTTCATTCTTTTGGTATTGGATCAAAGATGCCCGAAGATTTTGAGGCCGCGAGTAAAGAGCGTGTTGTCGATTTAATTTTTAAAATTTCTCGTATCAAGAAAGGTTTAGCATCATGAACTCGCAAAAAACAAAAACCATCAGCATCACTTCAGGAAAAGGCGGAGTGGGCAAATCGACATTTGTGGCTCACACCGCGGTTCAACTCGGTAAACTCGGTCATCGGGTTTTGGTTTTAGACGGCGATTTAGGCATGGCTAATCTTGATATTATTTTTGGTGTGCGACCAAAACTCACATTAAGTGATGTGAACAAAGGTTTAGCCACAATCGAAGACATTTGTGTTGAGGTCGCTCCGAATGTGGATCTGTTACCAGGTGCAAGCGGAGTTTACGAATTACAAAATCTCAATGCTTTTCAAAAAAAATCGATTTTGGATCAAATCAGCGTTCTCGAAAAATCATACGACTACATGTTGATTGATACCGCACCCGGAATTGCCGATCATGTTTTAGATTTAAATTCTGCCGCACAAGAAATTATTGTGGTGGTGACTCCGGACCCCTCAAGCATTGCCGATGCGTATGCCTTGATGAAGGTCTTGTATCAACGTCGATCAGAAACTCGATTTAGTATTGTTTGTAACCTTGTGCGTGACGAAAATGATGCGAGCCAAATCTTTCGCAGGCTCAATGATGTGGCCGCTCGCTTTTTACCAATCACACTGAATGATCGCGGTCATATCCTTGCGGATCCCGAATTGAGACGCTCAACACGGCTCCAGAAGCTTGTTTTTGAGGTCGCACCGTTTGCGCAGTCCAGTCTAGGTTTTAAACAGTTTTCCGAAAAACTGAGAAGTTCTAGCGAAGTGCAACCCATCAAAGGGGGCCTCCAGTTTTTTTGGATGCAGATGGCTGGCGTCGCTTAGTCAAAATGGACTTCTGAATTGATTCTCGTTTTGATAGAATAGGTAATGAGGGTGAGGGCAAGCGCGCAATGGCAATAAATCAAAAAGATTCTTCGTTACTACGAAAGTATAAAGAAGAGCCATCAAAGGTATCAGCAGATCAAAAAGATAAGCTGATCATGGAGTATGCTCCACTCATAAAATTTATCGCCCAAAAGATAGCCGTGCGTTTGCCATCGAATATCGAACTCGATGATTTGATTTCAAGCGGTGTGATTGGTTTGATGGATGCCATCGAAAAATATGATCCCACCCGCGACAATAAATTTAAAACCTATGCTGAATTTCGTATTCGTGGATCGATCCTTGATGAGTTGCGAGCCCAAGACTGGGTGCCTCGCTCGGTGCGCGACAAGGCCAAGATGCTTGATCGCACGGTGATTGAACTCGAAGCCGAACTCGGTCGCACGGTGACCGATGAAGAAGTGTGTGAGCGCTTAAAGATCACGATGGATGACTTTCATGATCTGGTGAACCAAGTGCGCCCCGTGAGCCTCTTATCGATTGATGATGCCGCCACATTTTCAAACGTCGATAAAAAATCGATCTTAAATATTTTAGAGGGGACCAAGTACAACAACCCCTACAACCAACTCAACATCAAAAGTGTAAAATCGATTGTTGCAAAAGCGATCGAAGATTTACCCGAGCGCCAAAAGCTTGTTTTATCACTTTATTATTTTGAAGATTTAAATCTAAAAGAAATCGGCAAAATTTTGCGCGTCACCGAATCGCGCGTCTCACAACTTCACGCCCAAGCGATCACTCGCCTGCGCGCAAAGCTGATTCAAAATTTCGAAGAACAAGAACTCGAAGCGGTTTAACGCAATCTGTCCTCGACAAAACGCTTCATATCACTTTGTTCTTTCAGCGACATATTAGGAATTCGTTCGTTTCCGAATAATCTCAAAACTTGTAACATCACAAATGCTGTATGTTGCAGATCCCTGGGTTCAATCGAATCAAAAAGTGGAGTTGCAATCACGTTTTTAAAGCTTGCTCGCAAACAATCAAGAATCACTTCTTTTGAAGCATTTGGATCGTTGAATTGGGCATCACAACTTAAACATGAAACAGTGCCTCGGCTAAAATCACGCTCGGTTACCACAGGTAGGAGCTTCGTGGGCAGAGGCGGACATCTTGGGTTGGATTCCGAGAGTTTTGGATATTGGTAGGTGTGATAGCTACAAAAATATCTGTATTTTGTGTTGATGGAGCCTGTTGAGCGTTCGTGGGTGGGTTGATCATAAATTGGAGCGGGTTGAATGATTAACTCAACTCTGAGTCCATCTGCCCGACCTTTTGGCAATTGATTAAATTGTTCTTCCATAATTTTACAAACATCGTGGGGACGATCACGAATTTCATCTGTTGCTATTTCGCGGTCCTCAATGACAACCGGCTGAGCCATGTAGTCATAAGCATTCCCTTGAGCCTGACACACACCATAAGGCACAGTATAATAAGTCGACTCACATAAAGAATCCGCCGCCTGCGCGCTCATGCCTACCAAACTAAACAATAAGATAATTTTTTTCATATTCACCCTTTTTAAAGACGAGTCATTCGTCTCTCAAGGCTACTGAGCAATTAAAAGGCCATCGCACATCAAAAAAACCGTGATGCGAAAATGCGGGTGGAGGTGTTTGCTGATCTCGATCAAATGATCTAAATCGGTTTTATTTGAAGCAAACCAATACCACTGCTGTCCATGCTTGATCACAAGTTCGACACTCATCGGAGTGTTAAACCCAAACCGTTTTTTAATGGGTAGATCGATATAGGTTTTGTCTGTAGGAAACTGAGCGGCCACTGCCAGTCGAAAGATAAAATCCCTAAAATCTAAAACCGACCACCTTAACGATTCCTGATTGCTATTGAGTTTTTGTGATTTTACAATTGTTGTACGGCCAAACTCAAAAATATGATTAAAAATGGTGTTGAGATCGTGATTTTGGTGATGAGCCAGTCGGGTTACTTTCCATAGAGCTTCTTCTATGGCGAGCTCAACCTCCGCTCCTGACTCGACTCCCACGGGAACCTCTTCAGCGATCGCAATCAGTGATTCAGATATTCCTGGATATTGGTGCTCGATGGTAGCGCCTAGCAGATTAAGGCATCCAAGTGAGGTTGCGGAAGCGTTCATCATAAATAAAAAAAGTAGGGGTATCAAAATCACTCCGCTCGCTACTTTAAAACCGCAGTTTTAATTTTGCCAACCAATCGGGCTTCAACCTGTCTGACCGCTTCGCGAGTCACACCCCACGACTCACCAATATCTTGTAACGTCAGCGGCTCTTCTGAGAGCACGCGGTGTTCTAAGAGATACAGTTCGCGCTCACTTAATGAGGGTTTGATTCCTTCGATCTCGTTTTTTAGCAGCTCGATTTGCTCCGCTTTTTCGAGTTGATCATCGGGTGCAGCCTCTAAGCTTGCCGCTTGTAAATCCATTAGGGTCCCTGAGTCTTCATCACCTAAAGGCTGACTGAGCGACATGTCGCGACCACTCAAACGGCTCTGCATAGTGCGAATTTCATCTACCGAAATTCCTAGCTGCCCACTTAATTTTTTTAATCCCTCAGGGCCTGCACGCTCAAGTTGTTCGCGCTCACGTTGCAATTGATAAAAAAGTTTGCGCTGACTTTGGGTTGTTCCAATCCGCACCATCGAATATTGACGCATCAAAAATTCTTGGATGTATCCACGAATCCACCACACCGCATAGGTAATGAGGCGCACACCTTTATAAGGATTAAATTCCTTTACCGCATGCATCAGCCCCACATTGCCTTCTTGAATGAGGTCAATCAACTTTGCACCAAATTTGGAATATTCGGCGGCGACCTTGACCACAAAACGCAAATTGGCGGTGACCAATCGTTCGGCCACATGAGCATCATGAGATTCGTAATACTCTTTGGCTAAACGCTCTTCTTCTTCACGAGTGAGGAGCGCATATCGACGAATCTCTGCCATATAACGGGTGACAGGATCAATGGTGGCAAGATTTTTATGCGCCTGGGGTATAGGAAGATCCTGATCAAAAACAATCTCAGGATTCACGACCTTTAATTTCTTAGCGCGACCTTTTTTTTTGACCATCAGGCCAACGCTTCATCAATTTTCTTTTCAAGTGTTTTTTGAACCATGCCTTTGACTAAGGCCAAATGAAAAGGCAATTCCACAACGACTTCGACGCTTGATCCACCAGATGATTTTGTAATTTGCAGTTTTGCAGTAAAGAGTTTGCTTTTTGCTTCCCCACTCAAAGTTTTTTTTGAAAAATCACATTTGTAGTTGGGATCTAATTTTCGGAGTTCTTTGTCGTGATCAAGAAGTTTGGTGAGTCGCGAAAAAGACTCTTCGGCCTGATGATCTGACTGACGTGTTATTTTTATTGACGGCATGGAGCAGACGATATCTTGAAACCCCTCTCAAGTCATGAGAAAAGGCCTCTATGTCATTTTTAAAAGAACTCAAAAGAACGCATTACTGTGGTGAATTAAATAAAGAACAAACCGGCAAAACTGTTGTGATTATGGGGTGGGTCGATTCTCGCCGCGATCATGGTGGGCTTGTGTTTGTCGATCTGCGCGACCGCGAGGGGATTGTTCAGGTTGTAATAAATCCTGGGCTCGAAGCAAATGAATCGGCCAAAGGCATGCGCAGCGAGTGCGTTGTGGCAATTCAAGGTGTGGTGCGTGCTCGCCCTGAGGGCATGATCAACAAGAAAATTAAAACCGGCTTGATCGAAATCGAATCCCTCAAATGCGAAATTTTATCTGAGGCCGAAACTCCACCCTTTCAAATCAGTGATTCAAAAGTCTCAGAGACTCTGCGCCTTAAATATCGTTACCTAGATTTACGATCTGAACGTCTTCAACATTATTTATTTACTCGCCATAAAATAGCCCAACTCGTCCGTTCCGAACTTTCGAACATGAAATTTGTCGAAGTCGAAACACCAATTTTATATAAAAGCACTCCAGAAGGAGCGCGCGATTATTTGGTTCCATCACGCGTGAACCAAGGTACGTTCTACGCTCTTCCCCAAAGTCCCCAAACTCTCAAACAACTTTTGATGATTGCTGGGTTTGATCGCTACTTTCAAATTGCCCGATGCTTTCGCGATGAAGATTTGCGCGCCGATCGTCAGCCTGAATTTAGTCAGATTGATATCGAGATGAGCTTTATCGAAGAAGAAGACATTTTGAATATTAACGAAAAGCTTTTAAAAACAATTTGGAAGACAATTAAAAATGTAGATGTCGGTCCTGTCCAGCGTATGTCGTATGCCGAAGCGATGGAACGGTTTGGTTCAGACAAGCCCGACTTAAGAATTCCCTTAGAGTTAAAAGATCTTTCGTCTTTGTTTAAAGAGTCGAGCGGCTACAAAGTTTTTGATGATGTCGTCGGCCGTGGGGGAGTGGTCAAAGCTCTCGCTGTGCCAAAAGCCGGCGAAATTTCGCGCTCACAAATCGAAAAGATCACAGCTCTCGCCAAACAAATGGGCGCAAAAGGTTTAGGATTTATCAAATCCGAAAAAGGCTCGCTGAATGCGTCGATGGGCAAATTCTTTGCGCCAGAAAAAATCAGTGAGATGTATGCGCAAGCGGGCGGCGTCGACGGTGGAGCTGTATTTATCGTTGCCGATGATTTTGATATCGCATGCTCAGCACTCAGTATGCTCCGCACCCACTTTGGTCACGAGTACAAACTTGTTGATGAATCAAGTGATCGCTTTTTATGGGTGATCGATTTTCCATTGCTCGAGTTTGATCGCGAACAAAAGCGGTGGTCTGCTCGGCATCATCCCTTTACCGCTCCCAAAGACGAGCATTTCGAAATCTTGCGCGACCGAACCGAAAAAGAGTATGGCCAAGCCTTAGCTAAAGCCTACGATCTTGTCTGTAACGGATACGAGATCGCAGGCGGCAGCGTGCGGATCCATCGCCGCGATGTCCAGCAGACCATGTTTCAGGTGCTCGGCCTCACAGACGAAGAAATAAAAAACAAATTCGGATTTTTTATTGAGGCATTGAGCTATGGCACCCCACCCCATGGTGGGATTGCTTGGGGAATGGATCGACTTGTGATGCTCCTTGTCGGCACCGATGCGATTCGTGATGTGATTGCCTTTCCAAAAACAGCTAAAGCTACCGACCTAATGGCGGATGCTCCGAGTTTGGTTTCGCGTGAGCAGCTGATTGAGTTGGGATTGCGGTTAAATAAATAAAGTTTAGTAGGGCGGCATTCCGCATTCGCCCTTGATTACGTCTTCGAACTTTTGAGTTTGGTATCGTTCGAGGCAGTCCTTTAAGAAATGGATATATTCCTTGGCTCCGTGATCGGGTTTTGAATTAAGAATTGGGATTAAAGCATTATCGATTTCATAGCTCTCTTGGCTTAAGAGGTTACTTCTGCTTTTCAGGTTCCATACCGCATTCGCCCGTGATGACGTCCTCAAAACTTTCAGACTGGTATCTGTTCAGACAATCCTTCAAGATTTTGATATAGTCCTTTTCATTTCGATCTTGATCGGAATTGAATGTTGGCATCACGCCATAAAGAAGTTTTGTTAGATTAGCATATGAAAGATCCACTCGACTTACAATCCACCGCATCTTTGAAGCATTAAAATTTCCAGGGGTACGCGCGGGAAGTTTACTAGCCCTCAGAGGTTGCTTATAAAAAATAAATTCATATTTTTCGCGATAAACCAAACTCAATTCAATAAGAAGCTGTGTCAGATTTAAATGGCTGCTTGTACGCACCTTAACTAAATCCCGAAGTATGGGATTCTCTCTCTCGATACTCCAATTTGGACCACAATAAAGAATATGATCGTTTTTCCATTTTGCAAAACGAGCTGGGTCGGCAACTCCAACTGTATCAAAGAAACCAAAACCTTTTTTGAAACGAATCCAGGTTTTTAAATTTGCAAGCATCGCTTGGCTGTAAAAATCATTCTGCGTTTCTTGATAGAGCGCTTTGACATAGGGAGTGATGTGAGAGTTCGCCTCAACATTTCCATCAGCCGCATAGCCGTTGATTTCTGCAATGGCCTGCGAATCAATAATGGAGATCGCTGTACCCGTTGTTCGACAGTTTCGAACTGGATTCGAATTGAAGCCATATGAAATGGCCTTTACAGAAAGAGACTGCAACGTATCAATGATCAATTGTCGACAAAACAAAGATGCATTCATCCGCAAATAACCAATTGCATGGCCCACATCACTGGCTTCAGACCACGAATTTCCACAGTCCATATCTTTCACCAAAGCACTGAACCTTTCAGCGACATCGGGTGATACGTGATGCTGATCACCAATTATCATATTGATGCCGCGTTTGATTTTGATCGTATAAAGGCGTGGATCCTCACCACCAAAAACTGCGGTGGCAGTCGGGTCAATAGCAACATAAACACCTGGCCCTGTGTCTGCGCCAAAAACAATATTTGGATTCCAAAATCGATTGGCCCATGAGTTGATCCTTTTGTTAAGGTCATCAACAGATTTTGGATTGAACTTCTCTTTTTCAACTTGTTCCCATCGAAATGTCCAAAGATCCCGATCCAGGGGCGCAAGATACGGAGTGAGTATTTCGGTAAGTCGAGCTTGAAAAGATTTATTTTGGGTTTCGGCAGAGGGAAATCTTTTTATATAATTTGAATGCTTCGCCGTCGCGCAGGCAACAAGTATTAGTAGTAAACAAAATCTATAGACTTTCATTGAAGTACTCCTAAAGGTTTTATTTTTGTACATTAGTGGAGTTAAAAGAATATCCATTTGAGTCTACTGGCCGTTGGTCTCCCTGCAATTTCTTGCGGCCTTAAAGCTGATTTTTAACGTGCTCATACGGTTGGTGCGCGTTTGCGAAAACTCCGAAGGTGTTTAAAGCTTAGCTGGCTAAAATTTGATGGGTCAAATCAAAGTGTCGTGCCCGCTCAAAGTGTCGTGCCCGCTCAAAGTTGTCGTGCCCGCTCAAAGTGTCGTGCCCGCTCAAAGTGTCGTGCCCGCTTAAAGTGTCGTGCCCGCTCAAAGTGTCGTGCCCACTCAAAGTTGTCGTGCCCACTCAAGTTGTCGTGCCCACTCAAAGTTGTCGTGCCCACTCAAGTTGTCGTGCCCACTCAAAGTTGTCGTGCCCACTCAAGTTGTCGTGCCCACTCAAAGTTGTCGTGCCCACTCAAGTTGTCGTGCCCACTCAAAGTTGTCGTGCCCACTCAAGTTGTCGTGCCCACTCAAAGTTGTCGTGCCCGGTCAACGTCGTCGTGCCCGGTCAACGTCGTCGTGCCCGGTCAACGTCGTCGTGCCCACTCAAGTTGTTGTGCCCACTCAAGTTGTCGTGCCCGCTTAAGTTGTCGTGCCCGCTTAAGAGTATCGTGCCCACTCACTCACACCACCAACGCGCGGACCAGCTTCACGATCTAAAAACCCAAGCCTCAAATCAAGACTATGACATCACCCCAAGAATAAACAAAATTAGTATAACCCCAAACTGCTCAGCATAAAATGGCAAGCCACCAGCTTCCACAAACCCAACCAAGGTCCGCACCCTTAAAGTTTCACCCGTCTTATTCCGAGACAGTAATGTGCACAGGAGGTGCTTAATGGAAAAAATCAGTGGAATTGTTTCGAGTTCGGCAAGAGTTCCGGCAAGTGACAGCCAAGCCTCTGCTCGGCCTGGGGCTCCAACTCTTGGTCGCTCACAAGCAAATCTTGCAAAGCAAGACGTTGCTATCGTGTCGGATTTAGAGACCCGATTTTTTAAACCTGAGCGCGGCGAAACTCCCGATGAGCTAACTCCAAAGGGAACATATTTGGATCGCGAAGCTTAAGCGATTTGCTCGAGACAAAAACCAAAACTTTCTAACGATGCAATCTTTGACAAACTCGCGAAGCGGCGTTGTCCATCAACCATTTTCAAAACCAAAATCGCATCCACACTCAAATGAATGAGTTGTCTGACCGCCAGCACATTCCACTGTGGAGCCCCAAGTTGCACCAACATCTCAAGGCGCAACAAGGCCTGCTGAGCATTGTCGGCATGAAGAGTTCCAAGTCCACCTTTGTGGCCGGTGGCAAAGGCCATCAACAAATCTTTTGCCTCTTCACCTCGCACCTCACCCATCACGATGCGATCGGGCCTCAATCTTAAGCTTAGTTTTACAAGATCAGCCAAACTGACCTCGTCAAGATGACCTTGCGAATCCTTGCGCGACAAAAGTTTTGTCGAAAGGGGATTGGGGGTTAACAGCTCATCGGTATCTTCAATGATCACCGCGCGCTCGGTGTTCGAAATTTCATTGAGACAAGAATTTAGAATCGTGGTTTTTCCTGTGCCGGTTGAACCCACCACGATAATACTGGCGTGAGATTTCAAAAGACCACGCAATTGCTCGATCGCCTCTGCCGAAGCCCAACCCTGCTTCTCTAATGTGGCAAAATCGATGGCTGATTGCCGCTGCCTGCGAAAGCTCATCTGAAAAAGAGATTGCACAATCGGCCGCTGCACAACGCACAATCGAAAGTTACGAAAGCGTCCATCCCCTCGGGGAGCATTGATATTGGTGACGATCTTTGATTCAGCACAAACGCGATGAAAAAAATTAGAAAATGTTTGCAGCGATAAAAAACTTTGCTCCGAGCAATTCCAACGGCCCTCCTTTTCAAACCAAATCTGGTCCTCGCCATTGATTAAAATTTCTGTAACAGCCTCATCAAGAACAAGCGGCGTCAGAGGTCCAAGACCTAAGTGTTCGGCTCGCAAGCGATCTTTAAATGGACAACTTTCGGTTTGTTTCAAAATAAAATCTTCGAGCGCAATTTCACTTTCTTGCTGGGCCTTTTCGATTTGCTTTTGCAAAACGAGAAATGCTTCGTTCAACATCTTACAGCTCACTGTAGCGCTCATGATTTTCAA
Source organism: Bdellovibrionales bacterium (assembly GCA_965199825.1). Lineage (GTDB taxonomy): Bacteria > Bdellovibrionota > Bdellovibrionia > Bdellovibrionales > UBA1609 > CBDATP01. The sequence goes on from OZ241329.1 coordinate 1,620,381, forward strand.
AACCTTTTGGGAGTTTGGGGATTTCGGCCGGGCCTTCAAGACTCTCAAGATAGGGAGTAACAAAAACCACAAGTTCGGTGCGTTGATCAATAAAGTTCTTTGACTTAAACAGCTCGCCTAAAATTGGAATTTTTTGAAACGGGAAAAATTCTTGCGAATGACTGCCTAACTGATTTTTGATTAGCCCCGAAAGAATGATTGTTTTACTTCCAATGAAATTGAGCTGAGATTCAATCCGATTTGTTTTTAAGCCCGGCACACCATCAATCATTTGCGAAGGATCAATCAACGAAACTTCAATAGTCATTTGGAGACTCATATGACCGGTGTGATCGGCTTGAGGTTTAAATTGCAACAACACTCCATGCTTTTTCCAGCTCACTTCTTGATGCCTCAACGTTTGCATCCGAATCGGAAATTCACCGCCCGCCATAAACTCGGCACTTCCGCCGCTGCGACAAACCAAATTAGGAGAAGCAAGCACTTGAGCTTTACCATTGGTCTCGAGGTTTTTGAGTTGGGCCAAAAGCCCGCCCTCGTCGCGAAACTGCGGCAAAAGCTGGGCTTGATAATTATTTTGCCAGTCCACTCCGACCTCTTGCAAAAAGGTATGGCTCACTTCGGCCAGCATCACGTGCAGCCGCACCAAGGGCTCGAGGCTTATACCTTTGTTCGCCTCAACAAATTCAAGACCGAATTTTTTGGTTAAATTTGTGGCTTGAAGTTTTTGGGTGTCATTTGCAAAGGTGAGGGTAAAGGGCTGACTCGGGTCCCACTGCATGATCGCCGGAGGTAGGCCAATTTTGCGAAATTCAGAAAATAAAAAATGGCGGGCGTGATCCAAAACTTCTTTTTCCATTTTGGCCTGAAAATAATAAGGCACACCCTCTAATAAGTTCGCGAGCCTTATCCAATCTTGAAAACGCCACAGTTCTCCTTTAATTTTAAGGTGGTCGCCCTCCCATTGAAAATCGAGTCCTTTTAAAGCTAAGAGATCGCCCTCACGCACAACGGCGTGGGGGAGGATCAAAATTTTATATTGGCTCTCACCAATGCGGGCATTGATTTGGCCGCGCTTCATAGCGGTAACTTCCAGTCGCGAACCAAAATCATGCAAACGAATATGCGAATTTTGCGGAATAAAAACATGCTCATGATTTTTGAGATTGATAAATCGCCGCTCGCCCTCTTGAAGCACAAAGAGTTGGCCTGCAAAAGCAAAATGAAAAAACAAAAGCCACATCATATTGGGTGATCAATTGCAAAATGATAGAAAGGGATAAATCGAAATGACGACTTCTAGAGATCCGGATCCGAAATTAAAAATCCGATTTCCAGATGACCTTTGGAAGACCCGAACAGAAGCTGTGAGTGATGGAGTTTGAGGAGCGCTTGAGAAATGCTTAAGCCCAATCCATTGCCCGTTGTGTGATGCATGATATTTTCGTCGAGAGTAAAGGGTTTTAAAATCTTTTCGATAATTTTACTTGGGATCGCTTTTCCAGGATTGATCACCTTAAATTCTTTGTTGTTTCCAACAACACGGATCTGACAGTCATTAGGCGAAAATTTAATCGCATTATCAATCAGCCGTATAAGAACGGAGCGCAATATTTTTTCGTCCCCTTTAAAGTTGTCGTCAGTGGCTTCAACCAATAAAGTTTGTTTTTTGGTTTTTAAAATTTCTGCAAATTGATGTTGAAGGCCTTCACAGATTTTATCAGCCGAAGTTTTTTTGAGATGGGTTTTGAGTAAACCAACTTCGGCCGAAACCAATTCTAAACTGTCTTGGGTCAAAGTTTGAAGCCGCGAGGCACTTTGTTTTAAGCGATCGGTATATTTTTTTTGTTCAACACTCAATTCGGTCTCGGTTAAAATTTCGAGATAATTAATCAGATTGGTGAGCGGAGTTTTTAATTCATGATTGATCAAAATCATAAAATGATTTTTGGCATCATCAAGACTTTGCAAAGATTCAAGAGCGCGCTCAAGTTCAAAATTTTTCTGCTCTAATTGTTCGCGCAAGCTAAAACGTTCAACCGCTTTATCAACCGCATTTGTTAGATCAACCGAATCCCACGGTTTGGTGACGTAGCGATAGATATGACCTTCGTTAATGGACGAGATCACAGACTCGACGTCGGTAAATCCGGTGAGCAAAATCCGCACCGCTTCGGGCTGAAGCTTTTGGCTTTTTTTAAAAAACTCAACACCTGTCATGTTGGGCATGCGTTGATCAGAAATAATGGTGGCGACTTGATGATGTTCTAACAGAGCTAGACCTTCGTCCCCAGAGGTAGCTTTAAGCACTTCATATTTTTTGCGAAACAGGCGCTCAAGCGCATCAACAATATCTGTTTCGTCATCAATACACAGAATGGCATGTTTCATAAAATTAAATTCAGTGTAGAATTAATTAGAAGCTTTTATCAATGGGGGAACTCTCGATCAAAGTCGTGATTGTCGTTGAATGAGTCAAGTCTCGTTCAAAAGGCGACGAAAACTGATTGTGGAGAAGGAAAACTTTATGAAGCGTAGCATTCTACTTTTGACACTCGTATTTGGACATCAAGCTTTTGCGCAGTACATACAAGGCGGCGCATCAGTGGGTCAGGGCTGTAATTATCCGGTGCAAGCTGGGCGCGGAGCTGTAAGTGAGTCCGATGATCTTCAAAGACTGCGTAAAGAAAAAGAATCCTTAAGAAAAAAAGTGGCGCGCAAAAAATCGGATTGGAACAAGAAAAAAAATGCGGTCAAAAAACTTGAGCGCGATATCGGAAGAGTTCTTTCACCCGGTGCTAGTAAAATTGTTCTCGATGCGATGACCACCGGAAATTGCGGACCCATGAATTGCAGCGGAGCTTCGGCTGCTTCTTATAATGGCGCAAACCAAGGAAGAGAAGCTCAGCCCATATCGACAGGTAGTCCAGCCAGTACAGGCGCAGAAGGCCCACGCACAATGACCGCAGATCCTAACAATCCATTTTGTATTCCAGACCGAAACTCAAATATTGTGAATCTCCTCGGTCGCTACTGCAACGGCGGAGCGGTCGACAGCGAAATCTGTGCAGCGAGTAATCCAATTACAAAAGGCGGCAGACAATCTGGCGATGCGGTCGACAACTGTCGAACAGCGATTCAAAATTATCCCAAAGATAAAGCAGACGAAAAAGATTTAAAAGACGAAATGGATTCTCTCAACGCCGAACTTAAAGACAAAGACACAGCTATCGATGATGCCAAAGATACAGCTGACGACGACGATAATAAAAAAACCGAAGGTTGTCAGTTTTGCCAAAGCATGTCGCAAGCTCCTGCTCCTAGTATTTGGCAATCTGCTTTGTCCACTCTCGCAATCGGCGCGGTAGGTTTTGCCACTTACAAAGGCGTTGAAAATGCTCAAGACTTGACTGCACGTGCGGGCTATCCCGTGAGTCCTGTTCCAGCTATTGTTGCGAGCTATCCATTTTTGCAGGCCGCTCTTTCGGGCGGCGGAGCGGGTGGAGTCGGCAGCGGCGGTTATGCCTGCTCAGGCACAGTTGGAAACCAAAATATGAGCCCCTATGGACAGATCAGTCCGTTTTCTCCCTTGGGCGCTCTCTATAGTCCTCAGAGTGGAGCCTTCGGATATCCCAATAGTATTGCGGGTAATGGTACTGGATATCCTGGCTATGGCTATGGTGGTTATCCCAATTACGGAATTCAAGTTGGTAGCCAAATTGGTGGTCAATACGGAATACAAATTGGCGCACAATATGGGGGTCAGATCGGAACCCAAATCTCTCCTTATCCAAATTTTGGCGGTCAGTACGGAGCTGCAACAGGTTCAGCTCTTGGCAGCTCGCTCGCTTTACAACAAATTCAGCAGCAAGCTTTGATTGCTCAAGACTATGCGCAACGCGCTTCGACCATTGCTCAACTACAGGGGCAAATGACTCAGATTCAAAGTCAGATTTATGCTGTGGGATCAGGTGCGACACCCGCATATCAGATCGCTCCCTATCCCGGTGCGAACTATGGTACGACGAGCGGTGCATATGGGTTACAGCTAAGTGGCGGTCCAGTTCCGGTGCCCGTTTCGAATAGCACTAGCGTTCTTGGCACCTACGGAACTTATGGTTCAACAGGTGTGATCAACTCGCGCTAGTACGCTTCTTTGATCGTCGGATGAACAGCTGGCGATTGATTGTTTTGCGATTGCTGGTAGGCCAAAAAGCCGCCAGCAGCAACTCCGATTCCGATCCAAAACCATTTTGATTTAAAAATAGAATTTGGTTGTGGCGCTTGAGTTGCAATTCGAATCGGTGTGTCCTCATGAGGTCTTGCGGCTAATTCACTCAATTTAATTTTTGGTGTGGTTGAGTTTTCAACCACACAGCCATTGGGATAAATCACCTGATGAAGCTTTGGATAACTCTCGCTGCTCTTGGTCCATTCGGGTGCCCCGCAATTGCCAAGGACTAAGGGCTCAAGATGAAATTCCATCTCTTTTAAATCTTTGGCTTTTAAGGTCTGCGAAAATGGAGAATAGCTCTCTGAAACAACAGTCAGGCGAAACGGGGCGAGCGGAACTACGAAAGAATCGGTTTTTTTAAGCTCTCTCCCATTAACCAAAATCGTCGAGATCGAACTTGGCCAAGTGGCAGTCGAAATCGTTATCAAATGCGAAGACCTTTTTAAGTTTTGATAAGACTCTCTTAATGGGGGGGCAAATAAATCTTCATCGGGCTCCAGCGTTGAATCAAAGGCAATTGCTTTTTCGATCCAACGATTGCGATCCTCATGATCAGTTTCTAGTGAAGCCAATCGAAAATAAGAATTAAAGATGGCTTGTCGAGCTTTAGCCGTCCAATCACTTTTAAGATGACGATGAACAATGTATTCATATTGTTTTTTTGCAGTTTTAATATCGGCATTTAAAAACAAGTTTTCGGCCTGCTCAAAATCTCCGATCAGAGTCAATTCTTCGGCCGAAGTGCTACGTGCTTTCAACCACCACTCACTAAACAATTTTGCTCCAGAATTTTGACGAACCTGTTTTAAAAAATCGGCATTCTTTGTTTCGGGGGCTTGAATCATTACCTGAGCATTCATTGTCAGGCCAAAAATCAACTTAAAAATCAGATTCATGAGAGTGGGTTCCTTCCATAATAATCCGCGAGGACTGTTTTGACAGAGACTTTTCAAGAACTATTCCAGGATTTTTATGATTTTGAACCACCACAAAATAAGTGGGTCCGTGCTGAACGATGGTGCGCGCAAGATCTGATCGGACCAAAACTGCAAATTGCCTCGGGTTGAGTGGGGCTCGCACCAACTTGACCGCTTGGCTTACCCGAGCCGAGGGTGTGGGCGAGTGGGCCGATGCCGCATACAAATCGACAAAACCAAACTGTCCAAAAACTGGGTCCAAAGATTCGATATTTGAGACTTCGATCGGTATGAGCTGAAAGCCCTCGGGAATCAAAGTTTCAAGAGTTTGGGGGGCATTCAAAGGGGCTGAAGTGTTCAAAAGCAAGTGGGCCATAAATACCATTGCGGTTAGAACAAAGCCGGTGATGGGCCAGGCTTTAACGGCCTTCTTTAAAAGTTCTGTGCTCTTTCCAGAAATTTTTAGCGTCATGATTTCTCCAGTTTTCTTTTATAAAAAAATAAGGTCTTACGTTTTTTTGATAATTCGAAATTGCCAATTCAAATGCGCCCAACAGACTCATAAAAATAAACAAAACAAAGATCATCTCCACAAGGGATTGACCCGATTGAGTTGAGGATTCCATTTTGATCTTTCTTTAATAAGTGTTGCCGAACATTGACCTTTGATTTTGGGATCAATATGCAAATTTTGTTTAATTGCTCTAGGCACCACATCAATCATTTGTGTTGACCAAGAAAGGGCCAGACTTTGCTGCTCTTTAAAATTATTGACCGGTCTGTAGCGAGGCGACCTCGAGTTTTCTGGATAAGGCTCGACTGCAAGACCAAGTGAAGTCATTTTTTGTGAGTTCACCGAACTGTGTAGAAATTCAGCCGAGGTTCGAATGCTCATCATCGATTGGGCCGAGAGCAAACGGGCCTGCATGAGAATTGCTTTTTGGGCGTAGTGAAAGGCATCTTGCTGCGAGTGAACAAGGTCCAATGCTTTCGAAGCAAATTCTATGGCTTCTATATTCAAACTGATTTTTGCAATTTTAAGCGCGAACTTTGCCATCGTCTCCGCTTTTTGAAGAGCGTAGGCTGCAGTATTCATCGCCAAAAGGTTTTCTAGTTTTTGCCCAAGATCTTGTTGGGTCTTGGCGAGTTTTCGGCGGCAAACATGATGAGTCGAAACCTGAATATGCAAACAATGAAACAGTTGAAACGAAAAAAAACCTAGTGTGAGCAACACCGGTAAGCACGCCAAAAATAAAACAATGCCCTGACCTTTATTGTTCATTGTCGGTCGTCCATCACATGGCGCATGCTCAAAGTCTGTTTCAATCCTTCGCGTCGCGTGGACTTCAAATAGGGTCGATAGCTGACGTAGGCCTTTTTGTTTTTGCCCAAATTCGACAACCGAATGTAGGGGTCTCCGGCCACTTGAAGTGCCGAGGTCAAACGATGTTGAGCTTCACTCTGACAATGCTCAACCTTATTTGTCTCGAGCAAACAAACCAAGGCCTCTTGCCCAACATAGCGCGAGTACTCGCGAGCAAGCCCGTAGTAGCTCACACTGCAAAGACCTACGAAAAGTAAAAAGGTGGTGAGTGTTGCAGTTATCGATTCGATCAGCATCTTATCTGTCGTTCATGAAAGTGCTAAAACTGCGGCGCTCAACATCTCGATCTTCGAGTCGTTGATGCTGAACAACCTGGTCGCGGCCTTGAAGTTTTTGAATCACATTGCCAAACTGAACTCGTACAGTTTTGTTCAGCAGGTTCATAATGCCGATGGTTGCAACCGCCATGAGCGCAACGATGATGAGATATTCGATAAGACCTTGGCCTCTTTGGTTCAACATGAAATCCTCCAATTGTTGAAATTGGAGGTTGCAAGTTGGGAATCAAATCGAAGTCTTATTCAATTATATTAGAGGCAAAAATATTCGCTATCCGGCGGACTTATTTCTTTGTGGGTGGGGCGGCCACTATTTTTTTGGGAGCTTTGACCTTTTGGGGGCGCAAAGATTTACGGCGCTGAACGATTTGATCGAGAATTTCAAAAGCCTCACGCTGCAGATCATTTTCAAAAATAAAGCGGTAGAAACCCTCGATCTCGGGACTTTGACGAAACTTTTTTGTCGAAGTGGGCAATGTGTCGGATTGAACAAAGTCGATGGACGATCCGTCTTCAGAGAGTTTTACTTTTTCGGGCATGGCTTTTGGGTTCTCCTTGTGCCGAAAATAGGAGATTTTGCAGGATGGGTCAAGTTCTGCTAGTTTCACACCCATGCAAGTGATCGACGGCAAACATGTGGCCAAGCTTAGGCGTTTAGAGCTTAAAGGTAAAATTACTGAATTTTCCTATAAAAACGGCAGACCCCCGGGCCTTGCGGTGATTTTGGTTGGCAATAACCCAGCAAGCCAGGTTTACGTGGGCGCCAAAATTAAGGCCTGTCAGGAAGTGGGCATCAACAGTTTTGAGCATCGACTTGCAGCCGATATTTCGCAAAATGAGCTCAACGTCGAAATCGAAAAACTCAACCATCAATCCGATGTGGACGGCATATTGTTGCAGCTTCCTTTGCCCGCACATTTATCCTCAGAAATAAGCCTTGAGAAATTGGATCCAAATAAAGATGTCGATGCTCTAACCGTCACAAGTCAGGGGCTTTTATTTTCTGGTCACCCTCGCGCAAAGCCGTGCACACCTCAAGGCGTGATTTCTCTTTTAAGGCATTATAAAATTCCGCTTGTTGGCATCAACGCGGTGGTAGTTGGGCGATCGAATATTGTGGGTAAGCCTATGGCCCATTTGCTCTTGCAAGAGAATGCGACGGTCACCATTTGTCATTCAAAAACAAAAAATTTAAGGGCCTTTACCAAAAATGCGGATCTTGTGGTGGTTGCGCTTGGAAAGCCCGGGTTTTTAGGCGGCGAAGATTTTAAATCGGATGCGGTAGTGATTGATGTTGGAATTCATCGGATGGAACAGGGCACGCGCGTAAAGTTGCTGGGTGATGTTCGATTTGATGAACTCTCGGTGAAGGCGGCCACGCCTGTTCCCGGCGGGGTTGGCCCGATGACTATAGTCACATTGCTCGAGAATACGTTAGAACTTGCTCTTTTAAGATTGAAGTGAAGTCCAAAGTACACTGCATTTACTATCTTGAATTCTCTTTTTAGGAACAAGAACATTTTTTGGAACTTCTCTTGATCCTGCAGTGGGAATATCAAGACCATATTGCTTTGGATTGCGATTTAAAAAGTAATACGCCAAAAATTTATTCACGTAATTGATATCTTCTTTACTGAGTTTGCCCGTTGCCACTGTGCTTGCATAAGTCACATTGTATTCGCCATTTAAAAGCAATTCGCGAAATTTTTCATAAGCCAAACGTGCTGGTTTTTTTACCCGATGAATTTCAGTCAGCGTATCGCTCACACCCTTTAGGCCTAAACGATGGGCCAATATTGCAAAGGTGGTGTCGATCGCCACAAGTTTATCAATTGCAACTGAGGTGGACACCGCATCAGCACAAGATGATGGAAATAAATAATAACGTTCATCGTCTAAGGCGGGTGCTTGCCCTTTTAAGTTTTGATAAACGAAGAGGCCATTTTGACGACCAGTATCCCAATGAAACTGAAAAGGTCCAACTGCAGTTTCTTTTGCTGGAATTGGATCTGATTTCCAAAGTGTTTGGCGCTTTAGCATTTGTGATTCGGTCAGAGTTTTTAAAAACGAAGCGGCTGGAACATCATAAGACGAATACAACTGCGAGAGCTGCACGCGAAGGCTCATACTGTCTTGCATAAAGTCAGAGAAAATTGGCTTAACATCATTAATCACCGACTGCAGGCCCGGATTGTCTTTATTTTGATCCCAATCCGCCAAAACTTTTTTGGTGCGAGCATGTTGATCTTCATTAAATAAATAAGCTTCGCTCTGGATGGGTGGCTGTGGTGGAATTGGTATTGGCTTCTCGACCACTTTTTCTTCTTTAGGTGCACGCACCTCAAGGATCGGATGGACCACATGCTCACCATCACTCATGGTAAGTAAAAATGAGGTTTCATCGCGCTCGCCGGTATTTCCTAATAGCGAAGCATCTGTCAGCTGCGGAGCATCGGTGGTGGTGCTTGTAACAGCTGTGGGATAAGCCATACCGTATCCGGATTGTTTAGCGGCGCCGGTTAAGCGCATCACGTCTTGTTTGTCATCATGAAGATCGATTTGATAAAAAGAGCGACCACCTGGCATCGTAAAATCCATCACACGGGCATTGGTCAATTCTTTGGTTCGCTGCATCTGGCTTTGGATCCGCGTTGTTGAATCACGACCTTGAGAAATCAGATTTGTAACCGCCTCGTAGCTTCGAGACAGCATTTCGGCGCGGTCTTTAAGAATTTTTTGGGGTATCAAATCTGAGTAAGAATTTAAAAGATAGTAGCCCTCAATGCTCGATTTTTTTCGCTCGATGGTGCCAGAGATATCATAACCGCCGCGATCTAAAATTGTGGTCGATTTTACGTCTTTAAAACTGATTTTTTGTTGGTCGGCTTTGATCTCAGGAATTGTAAAGTGTAATTTTAAAAGACTGCCCGAAGGTTCGAGCAAATGAATTTGTAAATCATTTTTGGTTATCTCAACATGACGGATCAAAGATTGAAGGCTCTTGGCTTGGATGGGCTCTTTGTAAGTCACAAGGCGTTGATCGTTACCGCCCGTAAATGGAACGCCATCTTCTTCATCCACACCACCCGAAAGGGCTGCACTAACGTTAAGACGGTCCTGCCCGTTAATGCCTAGATTGCCATCGGCGCATCCGAGGAGCGCCAAAAACGGCAGCGAGAGACAAATTGCGCGGCCAAGAATAAATTTAATTTGATCTGATCCCACAATTAACAATGGCTTCAAGAATCAAACCACCACTCAAACGGGGTTGACTCCGTTTAAACCCAATATGACATTGCCTTCATGGCTAAAAAAACTGTTTTATTCGATGAGCATCAACATGCGAGCGCAAAAATTGTCGAGTTTGCGGGTTGGCTAATGCCTGTGGAATATGAGGGGCTTCGGCACGAGCACAATTGGGTGCGCTCCGAGGTCGGAATTTTTGATGTTTCACATATGGGTGAAATTCGGGTGCAAGGACCAGACGCTTTGCAAACCCTGGAATGGATCACAACAAATTCGGTGGCAAAATTAAAATCAGGCCAAGCTCAGTACTCACTTTTTCCAAATGGCAAAGGTGGGGTGGTGGATGATCTGATCGTTTACTGCTTAAAGCCAGGCGAGGATTATTTATTGTGCGTGAATGCCTCGAATATCCAAAAAGATTTTGATTTTATGATTGAGAATAATCGTGGGGCCTCGATCACCAACGAGAGTGAACATTGGGCCCAAATTGCGGTGCAAGGTCCAAAGGCAGTGGCACTTGTGTCGCATGTTTTTGATTTTGATGCGGCTCTGATTTCGAAATTTCATTTTGCACCTCGCGCCTTTGAGGGGGTGTCGTGTTTGCTTGCTCGCACTGGGTACACTGGTGAAGATGGCTTTGAGATCTTTGTTCCTACGGGCGAAGCGGTCAGTCTGTGGCGGAGGTTTCAACAAGGTGGAGCAAAGCCCATTGGCCTTGGCGCTCGCGATACTCTAAGAACCGAAATGAAATACAGCCTTTATGGGCACGAAATCGATGATGATACCAATCCCTATGAGGCCGGATTGGGTTGGGTGATCAAACCTCGCCAAAAAGATTTTTTGGGTCGCTCAGACCTCGAAGCCGCAGCCCGAACCAAAAAGCTTGTTGGGTTTAAAATGAAAGACCGAGCCATTGCCCGCCATGGCTATTCAGTGTGGTCGACCACTGGAGAACCGATTGGTCGGGTGACGAGCGGGACCCCTTCGCCCACCCTTCAGGAAAATATTGGTATTGGTTATGTGGATATGGCATTTTGCGAGGTTGGTACTGAGATTTGTGTTGATATTCGTGGTCGACGTTTGCGCGCAGAGATAGTATCTACACCTTTTGTGAAACAGACGTCGCTTCAGTCAAAGGAGAGCAGTTGAGCAACTTTCATATTCCCGAAGAAAATTATTATTCAAAAGATCACGAGTGGGCTCAGGTCGACGAAAATGTTGTCACCGTGGGAATCACCGAATTTGCCCAAGACCAATTGGGCGAAATTGTTTATGTTGAACTTCCAGAAGAAGGCCAAAAGGTCACACAAAACGAAACCTTTGGTGTGGTCGAAAGTGTCAAAGCGGTCAGTGATCTCTTTGCACCCGTTTCTGGAACAGTGATTGAAATCAATCAATCTGTTGCCGATGACCCAGGTCAGTTGAATGACGACCCAATGAATGTGGGGTGGTTGATCCGAATCGAAATGGATACCGAAAAAGAGCTTGCGAATTTGATGCGTGCTCCTGATTATCGAAAGTTGATTGTTAAAAAATAAGTAATGCCCGAGTGGTGGAATGGCAGACACGCTAGACTTAGGATCTAGTGCCGTAAGGTGTGCAGGTTCAAGTCCTGTCTCGGGTACCAAAAAACCTAATCTTAAAAGCTCAGACATGCTTCAGCTTCGCTGAAGAACTCGCTTTTAAGATTAGGTTTTTTTTTACTTTTTTTTTGGATTGGTGTTGGGATTTGAGTTCCTATGGGTTTTTGGCGTTAGCGGTTGAATATTTATGATCAGAAGTCTTTTAGTATTATTTTTTTTTGTATCTGTTAGTTGTTCTAAAAATAAACATTTGCCTTACGTAGTGCACCTGCCGCAGGTTCATTCAACCGATAACGGCCTGTGGGAATCCGTTGAAGACAATCTTTCTTTAACCCAACAAATTATTGAGTCGCAGCTTGAGATACTCCATATCCTTTTACAACATCAGCCCGCTGCTGTTTTTGTAGAAGCATACATTCTTTTTGTTACCAGGTCTGATCTGTCACACTTTTATCTCCAAGATGTTCAAGAACATTTTAGAGGTGCGATCCCAACAAGCGAGAGCGAACTGACAGAGACTCAAAGACAAATCCTCTATGAATTTGGCGCCCCATCTGTCGCTTTGGCCTTAGGTTCTATTTCCAAGATACATCCAACATCAGATTACCAATTTGAAGCGAGCATCCTTGCAAGGCTCAAACAGTTAATCTCAGCGCCACAAGCAGAAGGAATTTATTTTTTGGAGGATGCAGAAGTCAAAAACTTGATTTTTGATATGAGAGAACAAAAAGCTTTAGAGAAAATAAAACAGTACGTCGAAATAAATAAACCTACAGCACAAATATTTCTTATTTATGGAGCTTTACATTACTTTTCTCCGTTCGATAGTAAACTCCCGTTTATCGTATTGAGAAAAATGGGATCTTGCTCTGAACTCCTAGTTTCGAAATTAGGATTTAACAGCAAGTTGTAACTTGTGGTGCGTACCAAACCGGTGATGCGGATAAGTTAGAACCTTGCATCGCCTCATTTTCAAAATGAGCAAAGTTGCTTAACCGTAAATTGATCCCGCCATGCTTATTTGTATTTGCGGTTGATGTTATATTTTCGTGCGAGTTCGATTTGTGGATTTACTTCACCAGGAAAATTTTGAGCAAACCAGCTCACGTTTTTTTGAATAATTTTTTCTATTTTGTCATTGAGGTAGCCAGCATCGATTGCTACGTTTGCTTCATTATCTAAATATGATTTTCTAATTCCCGGAAGGTCTATTACCGACCCAATATTCAACGCTCTTAATTGCGGAACTCCATCGGCATCAAATGTGTAGATTGGATCACCAGAAGATCCGCCTCTTGTAGGACAGTCATGCAAATAAAGATGATCGATCGATTCGCTTCGAAGTCTGCAAGGAGATGTCCAAATTGAACCAAATTTTTTATCACCTTGGATGCCAGTAAGAGTGACATTTAGCTTCTCTTCGGCTTTTGCTAATTTTATCCAGCCAATCGTTTTAACAACTCCAATACATCTCTCAACATGCAAGATAACCCAGTCATTTCCGTTTACATTGTCAGGTCCCCAAAGAATTGGTTTAGCGGCCAATGTGAAGAATTCATTGCTGCCGAGCTGCCCGATCGTCAACGTGACCGTGAAATTCTCGGAATCGGCGTCCTCGTCGCCAAATACAGAATGACGAGCGGCTAGAACATGGCATGGAGATATGGTAAATGCTCCAGACCCCAGTTTATCTTTTTTATGATTAGACAAAATTTGTCGATTGGTTGCGATGCTGCCGATAAATCCCGCGAGAGGATCGTCTCCTATCGGCTCTCGAAGATCTTGAACAAAAATATTAGCTTTAAGAAAAACAGAATTGAGATCACCAATTGGAGCGTCCCAACCAATGGAAGGGATTGCGTAAAGATTTGAACTCAACGTCATGGTCATTAAACAAAATAAGCAAATGTAAACTAATCTGAGATAATTCATACTAGAGCAGGCACTAGCATTTGCTTCGAAGTAAGGTCAACGATTACGTCACCAAACAGTTTTAGTAGATATCGACGATTTATGAGTCGATCTCATGACCCTACGTCCACCAAAGCCACATTGAAAGATTCACTCTTGAACAGCTGACTTATTTCATAAATGACTAAGACGATGACGTTCCATTTTATTTTTTGTTTGTCTTGGGGCATGACGATATAAGCGATTTAACAATTTTTTAAAGGTCCGCTATGTTTTGTGGGAAACAGTTATTCAGTTTTGTAGCGTTAATAGTTTTGTTTAGTTCTGTTACAGCCGTTGCATCGACTCCAGCAGAAATTCTAAATTCTAACATTGAATTCCTAGAGCTTCCCGCAAACGCCAAGATCGCCTTAATTCGGGCTCATAATAAGCAATTTGGGCTAGGCCTTGCTCAAAGAGAATTCACCGTCGGTCATGTGGTTCGAACCTCTTCCCTGTATTTTGCTGCAGTGATAGGTAGTCGGCGAGTGATCGCAGAAATTAAAAGCTCATTAAATAAAAAAAATTTAAGGCTCGGTATGGTGCAGATCGAAATCGATGAATATTTGAAAAATGGAGAGACTCCACCTTTGTTTCAAAATTCAAGAATCGAAAATCTTCCGCTTACACATTCTGATCTAGTGCAACTTAACAATTCATGTATAAAAACGATTGATCAATTTTTTGGCCTTACGACGCAGGAGTTGTTAAAAAATCATTTCGACTCTCATACTGGAATATTTTTTAGAACCAAATTTCGCTATTATGATCTCTTCGAAAATTATGGCCATATTTTGTTTGACGATGTTGTGCACCGAGCTCAGTTTTCTCGCACGCATTTATCAGCGAATACGAGTCTTGATGGGGTTCGGATGAGTACTGAGTGTCGCAGATATTCAAAAAGCTTGGGGCTCAATACTGTTGGCGATGTCAAAAATCTCCACGATAACTTCTTGCAAAATTCATCTTCATTTTTGCCAAAGAAAGAAAAAACCGAAATTGAATTTTTAGAACTGCGACGCGTGCTGAATGCTCTTATTCAAACGTCTTGCGAAGCAAACTTATTACCAAATTATTGAACGCTGATCTGAATATTTGCCCAAAAGTTACGCCACGTGATTAGCCGTACCACAATTTCCATTCTGCTTTGAGGTTGCGGTACGACTCACATTCTTCTACCGCCTGCCATGCGACTTTAAAAATTTCTGCGCATTGGGCTTTGATGGGGTCAGGATCGTTTGCAAGCTTTGAACGTCCATGACTGCCGCTCACACCTTTTAATTCCTGTGGAACGGGGCCATCATATTTTTTTCCGGAGCGATGATTGGCGTAGCGTCGAGACCGGGTGTAACCCATTTGCAAAAATTTGCGGGCCATGTCCATTCCGGCAAAATCATTCTCAGATTTATACTTGTGAAAGGCTTGTGAGATTGCTTGAGCCGATTTTTCTGCGAGATCAGGAGTCTTAAATTTCCATAAGGGCAATATTTCTGATTTGTACGGTTCGACGAGCAAAACGCCTTGTTCACCAATACCTACGCGGTAGAGCTCTGGACGTTCGCGGAAATTTATTTTTTTAAAATCTTGAGTGTAGTCAAAGGCCATAGCCATCAAGTCTTATGAGTTTTAGAAGTCCCAATCAATACCTAACACTCACTTTATTTCAGAGGTGTCTAACAGTCTCACCCAACATGTAAGGCAGGCGCTCTCTTAACTACTGCTAAGGCTTTTTTAAAAGGCATGGATGTTGAATTGATTATCAAAAAATATTTTAATTGAAGAGGTTTGTCGGTGGTCTTTGCAAGGAAGTCTTTATTTGTAGTTACCGCAATTCTTTTATCCACATCCTCAATTACGTTCGCTGACGAGTCTGAGTCTAATGCTTCTGCGAAAAGAATTTTAAATTCTGGAATTGAAATATTGGGTTTATCTTCAAGTAATCAGCTCGAACTGGCGCGCGGTTATGAGATTCAATTCCAAAAACCTCTCAAATGGGAGGACTTCAAGGTTTTAAGGGCGGTCCAAATTTCTTCTGTTTACCTGACTGGAGATACCGGTTCAAAGGGCCCCGTTGCACAAATTAAAAAAGCTCTGAGTAAATATAATCTTCGCCTTGGGATGGTGAAGGAAGAAATTGATTATTTCAAAGTCCATGGCGATTCTAAGGGTTTCTTTGCTCAATCACGGATTGAATACCTGCCGTTAGAAAAGGATGATTTGGTTCGTCTCAATGCTGCTAAGGTGATCACGATTGCTCAATTTTTTTCACGGACAGTCCAAGACTTTTTAATTGATCCCACTGATTCTTTTAGTCCCGATTTCAATGCTAAAAAGCAAGTATTTGGCGAAATTTTTGAATTTTACAAAAAAACCTTGGATGATGATGTGATTCAACGATCATATCGAAAACACAACCAACTATTTCCTGAAGTCTCTTTAAACCGAGTTCGAATGAGTTCGAGTTTAAGAGGAATTTTAGAAAAATCGAATCTCATTACTGTTGGACCAATTGCTAAGCTTTCCGATGAAGAAGCGGTGACACTGGTTTCGCATCACCATATGGAGTCCAAAGTCGAAGTTGAATTTTATGAGTTGCGAGAGCATCTCATTCAACTGACTGCCTCAGCATGCCAAGGGGCCTTAACTAACTAAGTTCGGCCGAGCTCATAAAAGCTTTTAAATCTTTATTCGCCTCTGGATCTTGGGACACAGCTTGTGGATCTAACTTCTCGAGGTGAAGTCCATTGAAATTCTTGAGTTGTTCTGAGAGTTTTGTTTGATCAAGCGGCGTGGCGATCCATAGTCCATTGCTGGATTGGATCACTTTTGACCCACCTGATTTAAGCGTATCAATAATTTCTGTTTGGGCAGCGGATGCGCCCTGACCAAAAGTCATCGCAAAAAAATTCATATGATCGAAAAAAACTTTTCTTTGGGCTGACGCACTTTTTTGAAGTGCTGAAATTGATCATTAGGACTTCGATATCCCAATGCGACCACTGCGATGGTGTGTAGGTCGGTTGCATCTAAGATGCGGTCGTATTCGGCGCCGTTAATACCCTCCATAGGACAGGCATCAACTTTGTTAACCGCTGCAGCATAAAGCATAAATCCCATCGCGATATAGGCTTGCCGTTTACACCATTCTTGCGATTCAACCGTTTCGGGTTTTTGGGCAATTGAGTTGACCATCACATCGCGAAAATCTTTAAGGACTTCTGTGCCGACACCACGAGTTTTTGAAATGAGCTCGACATAGTTGTCGACAAAACTCTCGTCCATTCTTTTTTCGATCTGAAACACAATCAAATCTGAGCAATCTGTAATTTGGGATTGATTGTAGGAGACCTCGCGCAATTGTTTTCGGATATCGCGGTCTTCTATCAATATCAAATGATAGGGCTGAAGACCAAATGAGGAGGGTGCGAGGCGTGCTGCCTCCATGACCGCATCGAGTTTGTCTCGAGAAATTTTTCTGCTGGGATCAAAAGTCTTAACCGCATATCGCCAATTGAGTGCATCCATGATCAAAAGGGTAGTCGTTTAAAAAAAGGGGCGCAAGCAAGTCAGGTGGAGCTGTGCGCTATCAGGGTAG
The DNA here is from genome assembly GCA_965199825.1 of Bdellovibrionales bacterium. Classification (GTDB taxonomy): domain Bacteria; phylum Bdellovibrionota; class Bdellovibrionia; order Bdellovibrionales; family UBA1609; genus CBDATP01. Next base: position 1,637,568 of record OZ241329.1, read on the forward strand.
GCCAACGTCACCAGACCGTCTTAAAGACGACAAATCCCTAAATGATTTGGTTGGTATTTGCTCAGGGGTGGTGCTGTGTTTAATGATCATCAAGCCACAATTTTGTTTTTCACATCGTGAGGCATAGCCTTGAGCAAAAAACTTTCCTTTATAATAAACCTTCATCCCGATTTGCTGATTGTTAAAGGCCTCATTCAAAGTCGACATCAGCAACCCTTCACTCGGCACAACCGGATCAAGCACAATACTTAAATTTCCGTTGTTCGCAAAAGCGGTTCGACTGAGCAAGATTCGGCTCTCATCTTTGGTTTCATCAATATAAAGCGAAAAGGTTTTTGGATTTTGGGGGCCGTGATGAGGATAAACACTTTGGCTTGCTCTGCCCGAGATACAGGGACGAGTCGAGGGCTGCCCATCACAAAAAGTTACAAGCTCGCGAGGGGGCACAGAGATCAATTGAAAGTAGGCCATTTCAATTCCCGCCGTGGTATCTGCAGATTCAAAAATCAAAAACGTCTCGCCCTTATTCCAGAGTGAGCATGGGATATTTCCTGTAGCCGGATTATTTGTAGGATCACATACATTTGTTGCATCACTTAAAAAGCGATCAAACATCTGTTGGTCTTTTATTCCTCGACTCATGGTAAACACAAAACTGTGTGAGCCATTGCCCAGAACTGGCCGGTAGGGTCCGCGCAAAAATGGATATCCGCCAAGCCCTGGACGAAATGTCTGGGGCGCAGCCGGTGTTGGCTCAGCTGGAATTTCGGGTCGCGGCTTTGGATTTCGTGGCTGCGGCGACACCGTGATTGAAAATCCATCATCCTGGGATTCGACCGGTTTTTGAGGTGTTTGCGGTGTGATCACAATTTCGGCTGGCTTTGCTTGTCGCGGTTTTTGGGGTTCGGGGGGCATAAGGCGAACCGTTGGTGGCCGCGGCTCAGTCGGAGGCAGTGGCATCGCTTCGATCGGAATTGGCTGACTTGGCTCAATCGCACGAGGGGTCAGAGTCAGTGTGCGCGGCGCCTCGGGTGGCGGCGTCGGAAGAGCCAAAGCTCGTGGCACGGTGAGCGAAGGTAGAGTGGGCTTGGGTGCTTCAACTCGTGGAGTAATTTCGGGCAATGGGCGTTCGACAACAGGCGGTGTTGGCTTAAGCGGAGGCAGAGGTGGCCTTGCCGCAGGAACCGGTTTTACGGGCTCAACAAGTGGGATGCGAGGAGGCGTCGGTTTTTCAACGATCGGCGAGGGCGATCTTTCTGGCCTTGCTGGAGGTGCTTCGATGGATTGACGTGGAGTGCTTCGCGGCTGTTCCACAGAACGGTGTTCACCCCACGCTGGGGGCGCACTGTTTTTATAGTCGTCGAGTTCATCGAAGACATTGGCTTGGGCAAAAAGAGAGAGAAGTAAAATAAGATGCACAACACACAAATTGCAACCGCGGTGCCCCTCTCAGTGCGCGATAAATAACAATCGAGCAAGACTTCGATGCTCGGCACTTTGACACCAAGGTACAACTTTCATAACTTCAAATTTATGAATCCATGGCACGACGTCATCATAGGTCCTGATGCTCCAAATATTTTAAACGCGGTCATTGAAATCCCAAAGGGATCAAAAGCAAAGTATGAACTCGATAAAGAAACGGGCTTACTGAGGCTTGATCGATTTCTTTACAGCTCGGTTCATTATCCCTGCAATTACGGTTTTATTCCCCAAACCTATTGCGAGGATCATGATCCCCTAGATATTTTGGTGTTGGGTCAAGAGCCAGTTGTGCCTTTGTGTTTGGTGCGAGCCAAACCCATTGGTGTGATGAAGATGATCGATCACGGTGAGGCCGATGACAAAATCATTGCGGTCCATGCTGATGATCCAGAGTATGCCCACTTTAATTGTATCGATGAATTAGCCCCTCATCGCATGATTGAGGTCCAAAGATTTTTTGAGGATTATAAGATTTTAGAAAACAAACATGTGGTGATCGAAAAGTTTTTTAAAAGCACCGAGGCGTATCAAATTATCCAAAGTGCGATCGATCTGTACAACAAAACTTTTAAACTAAAAAAGTAGAGTTCCGGTCACACCAACCATCCCGTTCGAATCGAGCTGCGGCAATATCGAAAACGCTTTGCCATTCGAATCTGGCATATGGTGTTGGCTATAACTGTGACCAACAAGATAGCCTAAAGTTGAACCAAAAATCACATCCGACAAATGATGTCGACCCGACGCCATCCGACTGACCGCGGTCAACGCGGTTAAAAAATAAAAAGGTGCAGCGGTTTCAAAACCATAAAACTGATCGATCACTGCAGCAGTGGTCATCAAAGTGGACGTGTGTCCGGAGGGAAATGAATAGTGATCTCCCCCATCGGGCCGTTCATGAGGAATCGCTAATTTTAACACGGTAGTGTAGCCAAGATTTGCCACCAGGGCCTCGAGCTGAGCTTCACCAAATTGCAGAGAATGGTCATCATCGTTGAGATACGCATGTAAGAGTGCGGCAGCTCCAACGCCGACGCCGATAATCCCTGTGCCCAAAAATTGATTGCCAATATTCTCTAATCCACCAAGACGATTGCGATTAGAAAAATACTGATCCACTGAGGAGTCCAACAAAATTAAACTTAAACCCGTAGCCGACAGGCCATAAACAAAAACTTCAAGATTCTGTTTGGCAAATAAATCGATGCTGCCTTTTTTCATATGTTCAAACGGATTGTAGGCGAGGGCCTGAGATCCAATAAAAAATAAAACTAAAAATCGCATCACGTTTTTAAAAACTCCAGTGGGCCGACATAATGGGCTCGCCCTCGTAAGAGGTTGTCGGCATGATCAAAGGCCAAGCCGAATTTAATTTTGATTTTGGATGATTGCGACGAGTGATCACTTTTGAAAAGCTATAGCTCAATGCAATTGCAATCGGCATATCACTCCACCAGTGAATTCCGGTTCCAACAAGTCCCATCGAAACCCAACCCAACGCAGGATAAGCAATATAAGGCATCCAAGTTTGTTCAGGATAATTGTCCATAATGATAAAGAGGCTTACAGAAAACGACTGCAGATGACCCGACGGCATCGCATCGTACTCTTGAGTGTTATGAGAGTAATCCACCTGACTCGGAAGCAAACGCCAACGGCCTGTTCGCGAGGTGCTCTTGAAAGGACTTTGTCGACCTGTGGTGTGCTTCATCAATTGAACAATAATGCCGCTCGACAGAATTCCCTCACCAATTTGATAGGCGGTTCTTAATGCTCGTCGATCAAAAATTCCGGCAGCCAAAAATCCACCGATCGCCACATACTGAAAGGGCCCTTTACTAAAGCTCTCACCCGCATCGACGATATCGTGAAAGTTATCGTTTGTGTCATATTGGCGTTTTTCAGCCTGCCAAGTTTCATAATCGGTCATGGTCATCACCCCGGTGATCGCGGTGAGGCTTAAGAGTGACGGGATATTTTGTTTGGTAAATGTGTCTTGAGCCCAGTCGCTAAGATTGCTCGGAATGTTGGTGATGATTTTGTAGAACTTGGGCCGCTCCACCTCTTCACTTGCTTGGACCGAAAAATGAAAGACGAATAAAATAACTGCTAAACTTTTCATAATAAAACTCCCAGCCGCACAAGCGCACCCCAAAGTGTGTTTGGTCCTGCGGTCGAATAGTAGGGCCCAACCTCAATGAGAGTATGTGCAACCCCAAAAAAATCAAATCCATATCCAAATCCTCCGCGCACCATCACTCCGGTATCATTGGTGGAGGAATTTGGAATCAAGGAGGTTTGGGTAACAATTTGTAAACTCTCAACCCCTAGATCAAAATGATAATAATAACCTGAGCCAATAGTAGGTTTTAAAAAATTCATATAGGTGAAAAGCCCAGAATAGGAACGAATCGCCAGCCTGCGCTGATCGCGTTGATCGCGACCGAATTCTTCGAGCAGTGCGCTTGCCAAAAATCCAAAAAGTTTTTGATCGTCTAAGCGGTAGTAGGCCCCTGGCAGCTCAAGCAGTCCACCCGAGATACTCCACAATCCGTCGGCATGGGCCTCGCCAATTTTTTGTTGCAGGTTTGAATCATGCTGAGGATAGGGCGAAAAACCGGTGCCCACATAAAAATACCACTGATCTTGAACCCCTTCTTCGGCAGAGACAGCTTGGTTAAACAAACCGAGCGCCAAAATGATAATCAAAACTGGCATTTTTTCCTTTACCTTATTCATTCTTTTAGAGAAGTCGCGACAGTGCGATACTCCAGCAATGAATTTTGAATTTGATTTCGCCATGATTCATCTCAAAAAGAAAGTTTTCTGTTTCGCTAGCACGCTGCTTTTTTGCCAAGTGATTTGTGCTCAAGAAATGTGCTTGAGCCAACTTGCCAAAGGCCGACTCAGAAATTTTACTTCTGAGCATATCACTGCAGCGACCGCAATTTTGAATGACCCTGAAGTGTCACACTATCTGCATGATCATCCCGCAAATGAAATACCCGATGAATTGGCAAAAATGATTCGCCATGAAGACGACTCGTTGATCAAAGGATATTGGTATCAGGACGAGCTGGTTGCCTTAGTGGGTCTGCAGCACGATAAAAATCAACTGAGATTTATCGCAAGAACCGAATCCGAAAAACAGTATCTGATGATGTGGTTTGCGGTTAAGCCTTCACAACAAGGCCGAGGTTTCGGAACAGGTGCAACAAGAGCTCTGCTCGAATTCTTGTTCGACCACACGGACCTTCCGGGAGTGTTTGCTTGTTTCAACAAAGAAAATGTTTTCTCTCGAAATTTAGTGGCAAGAGTTGGATTTTCGCTCACCACTCGCATTGGAGCCAGCGGATTGATCTGCGCTCACCTTAGCCGCGAGCGATTTTTAAATAAACATTAATTGTTTGGGCAAGCTAGACCGTGAAGAAGAGCTTCGCGTTGGCCTGGCACCTGGGATCGAGCAGCAACTTGCAACGCGGTGATTGCGGCTTCATATTTGTCTTTAATATCTTTGCAGACCGCTTTATTTTTTTGGACTTGTTTTGCTAGCAACTCGCCAACTTCTTTGTGTGTATTCGAATTGCTAGAGGCCGCGTTATCGCGCCATGCGTTTTTAAAGCTATCTAAATTTTGATTCAGCATGAGTGTTTCAAAACGTTCGTTTTCTTGTGGAGTTTGGCAATTTTCAACATAGGCATTGATCTCGCTAACCTTATAAACATAATTTGTAGATTCAAGTAATTTTGCATTATCACATTTTTTATAATAGCGCGTGCTCGGTTTAATTTGCGGCGGTTGCGAATTTGCTAATTCCAAAACAGCAATTCCGTTGAAGGGTGCAGTTTCTTTGGGCGCAGCCGGGGCCGCGTCCGCTTTTAAAATAGGCGATTTTGGAGCTTGTGGTTTTTCTACCGGCGTATTGGCAACCGGTGTGGTGAGCTCAGGAGCTGGACGGGGAACGGGCACGCTACTCTCATTTATCGATGCAGCCGAAGGGACCGGGACTGAGCCCCCGCCTAAATTCGTTTTGGCGGCGGCTGCTGGGGGTGGAGTGGCCGAGGCTGTTCGTGGGGCTGGTGAGCTCGCAGTTCTTGGTGAAGTTGCACGCGCAGTTCTTACAGTCGGTCTTACCGCAGCTCCAGAGCCGCGGCTTCTTGCGTGTGAAGTTCTCGCCGGAGTTGATTTGGGTGCAGCCAGTGGAGTTGAACTTGAAGCTCCCGAACCATAACAATCCTTGCCGCCACAGGCGACGGTGCAGCCTTCGATATATTTTTCTAAATCTTCTTTTGTTTGAAGCGACATCGCGGTTTTGAATTCGGGCATATAATATTGGCAATAACCATTCGTGGCGAGACGATGAAGTTCATCGTATTCATCATAGGTTTTTTCGACTTGGTACTGACTGTAGTTACTTATCATAGCATAGCTTTCAGGTTGGAGAGCCAACCCACTGCCGCCGTACTGTGCGGCATCGCCGCTCGTTTCATTTGTTCCAAAACTATTTTGATATTTCGATTCTAAAGAAGATTGCGCCTTCTTTTTTCGCAATTGCTCTCCTAACGACCTTTCAACACCGGTAAAATAATTTTTAAATTGTTCTGTAAAACTACAGTAATCAGATTTGATCCCCGAACCACTCGAAGCACAGGCAGAGCTTGCAAATCCGCTGCGCACACTGGTAGTTCCACCAGGCTTTTCTTGGCAATTGGCAACCACTACAGCCCAACGTGTACGAAGGTTTGTAAATGTGATTCCCCATTCTACAGGGTGAGATTCAAAGCAAGATGTGGGCGGTGCTTTTGCTGGTGCTATAGGGGTTGAACGTCGGCTTGAACTTGATGTGTCATCGTGACATCGGCCTGTTTTTGGATCTCGGTAGCAAGAGTCATCAGCGAAAATAGAAAAACATAAAATTAAAAAAATCATATCTTCATGATCAAGCATTTTGGCCCAAATAAAAATGGCAGGATAAAAGGCCTAGACCTAGGTCGCTCGTGAAATGATCCGATTTTCGGTCAGCATTCCCGGACCACAAGATTGAAAGAGTCATGTCATTCTTGTTTGATCAATTACCAAAAATTGCATTTCCCAAAATCAATAAAGGAGATTTCAATGATCGAACAATCTATCGACAATGACTTTAATGATTTTAAACTCACATTTTTGCAGTCTATAAAAAAATATCCCGCAGCTTTGAGCCGAATGCTTTGCCGTCCGTTAAAAGCGGTGAAGAGTCAATATTCAGAATCGTGGGTAGTTTTAGCCTGCTATACTTTTGTGACATGCTTTTTGGCGCAAATGCCGTGGATGATTTCATTTCATTATCCGCCATATTTTTTAAATACTTCGTTTAACTTCGTGTTTGATGCTGCGGTAATCAGTTTTGCAATCCACTTATGGACAGCTGCGGAAAATCCCGAGTCGGATACGTTTTTACCAGTTTTTAAATCACTGCTTATCGCTTTTATGATCAGCACGATCTACTGCTTACCTTTATCGTTCCTAGCGATCCGATACATGGTGATGTTTGCTTTTGTAAGTCAGTTGATGGTGGGACTCAAAGTCGCCATACTGACATGGCTATTTTATTTTGTTTTTAGAACGCATTCGCATTTGGCCAGAAAACATATTCTTACAGTCAGTGTACTTTCGGCCTTTTTCTCAAGCTATATCATTCCGAGTTTATTATGATCACCATTTTTTTGTTGGCTGCGTTGGCGGATCCCGTACCACCGGTAAAAAAAGAAATTCCGGTGGGTGCTCGACCAGATCCAAAAATTCAAATTAAAAAATTAGAAAAGTCGGTGGATAAAATCCTGATTTGGAAAAATAAGCTTGAAGGATTTCATTGGTGATTGAGCTTCGATTTTAGATATGTCGAAATCTCAGTCCGGCCATAAATCCTTTGAAGTAACTCAAAGCCCTGAGCGCCCATAAAATCCTCAACCGTTTGGCGAGATTGGTCATGCTCAGCAAAGACTTTATCAAGACGGTAGGAGTGGCGGCAAGCCGGGGTTTGAGCCACCACCTGATTATCACAGATAATGCGGATCGGGAAAATGCAAAACATGAGATCATTGAATACGTCTTTAGAGTAGCACGCCGAACTACTTTGAATTTGTTGCGGATTAAAAACTTCGACTTCACCAAATTGTGTGGCGCTAGCAAAAAAACAAATTATGAGTTGAACCAAAATCATCGGATCTCCTGGGTAAAATTAATTCTTTCGATTAAAAGTTAAGAAATGAATCTGGGTGGTTGGATTCAAAAGATATTTATAGGATTGATCCAACACAAAACCTTGATCAGTCATAAACTGGTGAATGGCTTCATAGGATGTGTCGACCTCTTCTGATTTGCGAAAAATATTAAGGCCTTCGGAACAGGCATTCACCTCGGCCACCACAGTCTCATCGCAAATCAGTTCGATCGGCATTAAGCAAATTTGTCGATCCACGAGTACGCAGTTGTTTGAGGCAGAGAGTCTCTGCTGATCGATCACACTTACAATTCCCAGATCGAGCCCGTAAGCGGTAAGCGATTTAAGAAAGATCGAAACGATGATTAAATAGAATTTCATTTAGTCTTTGGTGACGGTCATCACTCTGTACGCCGCGCCATATCGAAGGGCCTTCGAATTAAGATAAAGATCTTGATCAATTTTAAAACCGTTGGAACGAATGAAATCTTTTGTGGTGGCCCAGGAAAGCTCTGCGTCCCGCCTTTTACGTGAATTGCCAGAGTATGCGGAACATTGTTCGAGTTCCGCCACAACTTTATTTCCACAAGCGATAGTGATTTTTTCACCGCAATAGGGGGACGCTGTAACGATACAGCTTCTTGCTTGAGACAAAACGGCTTGATCTAAAACATGGACTTCAAGGCCCAGCGCCGCTTCGCAAGTAAAGACGATCAGAAGAGACAAAAAGTTTACAAGAGATTTGTTCATTGGGAGCTGCTCCTTAGATTTCGGAAACCTATTGCAAGATATAATCCCAAGATGCGCCCCATAAATGTTTTTTATTAATCTTGCTACCGACTTCAATTTTTTATGAAAGTGATAAGTGGGACTTTGCCGTTTTTCCAAATTAAAAATTTAAGTGACTGATCAACCTCAAATTTCTCTCGGTGCATGAACGCCGTGAGAGTTGAAATGGCGACAGAGTGTTGTTCTGCAGTTTTATTTCTAAAAAAAGTTGTACAGCCCATAATCTCGGCGGTGACTCGACCCCCGCAAAACAGTTGAATTGGATCTCCGCAATCTCTGACATCAAGAATTAAACAAGATTTTGCCTGAGAGAGATTTTTTTGATCCAAAACATGGACCTTTGAAAAGTCCTGAGCTTGGCTTAAAATAATATTAGAAAAGATGAGAAAATTTACGAAAGTCATGAACATCGAGGCCTCCTAGCAAGGAGGTTTAAGGCTTAAAATTTTTGTTTTCTAAGGATTTTTACTGCTCATCCAATAAAAACCAGTTTGTTTAGTTGTTATCGTAGCATCGGTAACATGCTCAATGCTCTTTTGACTGGATCTAATACGTCGACTTGGTTTCTCTCGAAGGTCCTTCTTTACATAACAGAATTGTCTTAATGAATTTTTTGCCTTGATTTCATTCGTGCTCGGAAGAGGACTTGTTGTTCACGGAGCTGCTCGTGCCGCTCCTCCACAGACGGGGAAGCCGCTCGTCAGCCATCGTGGCTGCCGCATCTTGCCGAATGCTTCCTTTGGTCGCATCCAACAAGACGACGCGACTTCTCTTCAAGTCCTCTTCTTACAATGCTGTGCGATTGTTATTTGAATTTGTTGGTTTAATTTTTCTTTTGTTTTTTTGGTGCTCGGAAGAGGACTTGTTGTTCACGGAGCGGCTTGTGCCGCTCCTCCACAGACGGGGAAGCCGCTCGTCAGCCATCGTGGCTGCCGCATCTTGCCGAATGCTTCCTTTGGTCGCATCCAACAAGACGACGCGACTTCTCTTCAAGTCCTCTTCTTACAATGCTGTGCGATTCTTATTTAAATTTGTTGGTTTAATTTTTCTTTTGTTTTTTTGGTGCTCGGAAGAGGACTTGAACCTCCACACCCTTTCGAGCACAGGCTTCTGAGACCTGTGTGTCTACCAATTTCACCATCCGAGCAGTGAGCACTAGTAATGAATGCTTTGGGGGTTTTAGGTCAACTTATTTTGGTACCGAGGCTGGCATTCTTGACGAGGCCGAATCAGGCGCACGAAGCGACAAAATCCCTGAACCTGGAATCTCATTAAAATCTTGGGCGGTAAAAAAAGTTCGGGATTTTAATTCGCGAAACAGTTCGGCCCCCGACAAATGATTTTTGAGATCATCAAGATCTGACAATGTGGACTGATAAATTCTTTGGCCAAATCGCTCAACATCCGCAATCAACGGACCGCGTAGGGGATCGAGACGCACGATATATTTTAAATGCGAAGGTTCAAGTTCTGCAGAGCACAGCACGTAAGGGGACAACTGAACATCCACTGCCACATGGGGTTCTGAACAACGATAACTGGCATTATCCTTTGGGGTGGAGCACGCAAATCTTGAGATGTGGGTGACTCGTGGCTCAGCTGGAAATGCATGAACACGTGCTCGAACATTACTGTCGCCTTTGGCGCCTAAAATATCGAGTTGGTGTTTTTCGCTGCGGGCGCCGGCACGGGCTAAGAGGCCCAAGTATTTTTCGCGCACCCAAAAGGAAAATAAAAATTCGATTTCGGTGTGATGGTCTTCTTGAAAGCCTTTAAGTGCTTTGAGTCGCTCAAGCCAAGTGTCGGCATCAAAGGCTTTGACCAAACCTTCAGCTTGTTCAAAACGCGAATCATCTTTCGCGGCATAAAGACTTTTGTGAATCGGCTGCAAACGCGCACGTAAAACTTCGGCGACATCGACCTTTAAAGTTTTTTGCATACTTTGTTTGTCGTGGTCCGAGAGTTCGCGACAGGTCAGCAAATCATCGGCATAGCTCAATGAGAGAATCAATAAAAGTGAGATCATCACAACTTTATCGGTCGGTTTTGACTAACTTTAGAGCGTGGTCAAAGGTCCAGCGACGAAAGGCCAGGGTGCACTGCTTTTTCCCACCAAAGCCGGGGCGTTTGCTCAAAAAAAATTGATTTTGTTTGAGGCACCGATTCAACACGCCCTTGGCGGCGTAAGAAGCGAGGATACAGGTTGGGTCAGCAAATTCTTTGATGAAATGATTTAGCCACTGTTCCGACCAAAACTGCGACTCCATTTTTTCGCTAAATGGATCGTACAAAATCCCATTAAATAAGGTTTGAGTTTGAGGATGATCATCTAATGCCCCAAAAATTACGAGCTGTGAGGTCTTTATCCAGAGTTTCAGTTTTTGATAAATGAGTTTGGGGTCGATCTCCAAAGTTTTTGCGACACTTTCCACCACAATCAAATTTTCAAGAGCAATCGAATCCAAAAAATATTGGGTTAAGGCCTGTTCTTTTTCGTAGGAATGAATCACTCCAAAATCTTTGTTATATTTTAAACTTAAAGCGGCACATAAAACTTCGGAATATCCGAGGCCGAGTCCCACGTTGATAATTTTGGGTTGAGGATAAAAACTGAGTAGCAATTCCAAAAGTTCACCGTAAACGTAAATAGTTTCGGATAAAGCTCCGCGTTGGTTGTGCATCAGTTCGGTTTGGCCGTGCTCATCTGTAAAAAGAACCGAGGGCGACCCGTCTTCGGTGAGCAATATCTGGCTCCCCCTCAATTTTAAGTCTATAAGCTGTGACATGTCTTACTTTCCGATTAGTGAATTCTATAAAAAACGTTTTGGCGAAAAGGTCTATAAAATTCCTGTGAGCACCGCCGGAAGTTGTCCCAACCGTGAAGGTCTTAAAGGAATGAAGACCTGTAATTTTTGTGATGTTTGGGGCTCGGCGGCCTATCCTGAATCGCGCGAACTTTCGCTCGTTGATCAGATTAAAAAAACAAGAGCCACAATCCAGGCTCATACCAATGCCAAAAAATTTTTGGTTTACTTTCAAGCCTACACAAACACATTTCAAAAATCTAAAATTCTCAAAAACCAATTTGAAGTCGCTAAACAATTTTCGGATGTGATTGGTTTTGTTGTTGGCACGAGGCCAGACTGTTTATCAGATGCGGTTTTAGAATTGTGGAATGAAACATCCCAATCTCATTTTGTCGCGGTCGAAATGGGATTACAGAGTTTTTCGGAATCCCAACTGGTCTGGATGAGGCGCGGTCATACCGCCCAAAAATGTGTGGAGGCTCTTTATCGCCTTCATCGTGACACACCAAAAGTGGATTTAGGAATTCATCTTATTTTTGGTCTGCCGGGTGAGACCAATCAGGATATCGTTGAGGCCGCAAAAAAGACCAATGATTTGCCAATCACAAATATAAAACTTCATCATCTTCATGTGCTCGAAAAAACGCCACTCGAGCAAGATTATCGCAGAGGATTATTTACGCCGCTGGATCTTAAAGAGTATGCCGAGCGTGTCGCCTTGTTTTTACAACATTTACGAAAAGACATTGCGGTTCATCGCTTATCGGCCCTTTCAAGACGGAGTGACGAATTGATCGCACCCGATTGGACCGCAAAAAAAATGGCGATCTATCAAACTATTTTGGATGAGTTAAAGGTTCAGAAAGCTTATCAAGGGCAGCTTTATCAAGACGAATCTCATTGCCCTTCATCTCAGTATTCCTAAAATCAGGGATTAGATTCCCATGGGGAAATCCGACAAAATCTTTTTTTATTTTTGTTAGCACCGAAATAAATTCTCGATTGGAATCCCTACAGATTGCTTGGCGCACTTTGCCGTTTTCAAAAAGAGTGTCTCCGATCACGCGGGCATGGTGCTCAGTAGAATTTTTTAATATTTTACTGCCAATCAAATACGAGTGGGTGAGGCTGCGATTTTTGATTGGCATATAGGATTCAAGTTCAATCAACCAATCTGGCCGATCAGGAAAAAACCGATCATGGCAAAAATCGGTTTTTGAATGAATCAACAGCGGGCAGTCTTGCTGATGAGTGCAAGGCGCCAGTATTGAATAACCAGACTCGATCAATTGTTTTCTCCAGGCCATCAGCCGTCGGCTTTGATCGGTCTGTGAGGGTTCGATAATCAAAAAGTGGTTAGATCGCAAATGGGGTGTTTCGATTTCATTGATGCTGTAAGAAAAAATTCCGCAGCCCGAGTTGGGGATTTTTTTTAAGCGTTGTGGCCTTTTGATATTAAAAAAATCGCAAAGATCATTGTGCAGTTCAAAGGCGGTGTTAGATTTTTCAATCACTCCATAATCACAGTCAATTCCGGATTCAAACAAAGCCAGTTGAAAGTTGCCAGCACCACTCCCAACTTCAAAAACCTGATCAAAAATCTGAGGGGGAGTTTCTTTGAGCACATGCTGAATGCGCAAATAATTATATGGAAAAAAATAAGCCAAGTACGCCGCGGGTGAACGGTCCCATGGAGTCGTCTTTATGGGTTGTTGAAAATAAGTCGAGAGCTGAATCACTTGCTGGCTCAGTTTTTTAAAATCCCTTGGCAGTTCAATACCAAAATTTTTGAGTTTTAAAAAAATCCAATCTGACAATTTGGGATTCATTTGATGCTTTCCAATGCAGTCTCAAGCACGGTGTTCACCGAGAGTTCGCGCATATCGTGAGTGGCAGTGGGAGGGGCTTCAACAACTTGGACGAAAGCGCCGAGGGGACGCCATCTTTTAGCACGATGAGCTCGCACAGGACTGTAAAGCCCAAGTGTTGGAACTCCCAATGAGGCTGCGATATGAACAACCCCGGTACTTGGCGCAATCACCAACGCGCTCTCTGCATAAAGGGCCAAGAGCTCTTGGGTGTTTAAGCGATCATCCAACCATGTAATTTGATCTTCACTTTTCAAGGCTATTCTTAAAGGCTCCAAATATTTTTCATCCATCTTTGTGCCCGTAATTATAATTTGTTTATATTTTTTGAGCTTAAGGATCAGCTGAGCATAAAAATCGGTTGGCCAATTGAGCGCAGAGCCGCCCATCCCAGGGTGCACCACGATAAAACTTTTGGGTTGATGACCCCATGGTTTGTTTAAAACAGTTGGCGCCGCAAGCTTGAGAGGATGGGGCATCGGGAGTGAAGGTTTAATTTGCTGACACAGTTCGAGATTGTATTCCAACTCGTGTTTTTCACTTAAGTGTCTTTTTTGGCGCACACCGCGATTATAAAATAGGTAAGAGTGCCACTGACTCAAGCGGCCCGCCCGCAAGGGAACTCGGCTTAAAAATAAAATCAACGACACCCACCACGGCGCATGAAACACCACCGCCCCTTGAGGGCGAATCATTCGGATAGCCTTAAACATGCGATAGGCCTGCGAAAGTGAAAAGGCTTTTTGAAATTCGATGCCTGCCCGAATGGGCCGGGCATGATCGAGAACAAATCCAGTGCCATTGGTTATAAACCAATGCACCTTTTCGTCTTTGAAATCTTGGTCACAGGGGAGAGTTAAAATAAGATCGCCAATGCGGTCCATCCGCACAAAAATAAATGCCATAGCCAACAATGACATGTTCCTGGCCCAAGGTCCAATACAGCAAAAAAAAGGCTGCCACACCAAAGTCCAACTCCTATGCTTGAAAGGTGCAAAAAATTTTAGTTGGGCTTTGCCTTATTTTTATTGGCTGTAGTGGAAATCAAAATGCTTCGAGCACGAATACATCGACTTTGCCATCGATTGGCAATGTTGCATCGCCTGCACCCTCAGCTGGTCCGGTTACAAATGATGCATTCAGTGTGAATGCGGTGATGCCCAATACCGAAATCGCTTATTTTATGAATAAGTCTTCAGCCTTTGGCACAAACTGTAGCATCGATGCCACCGTCACTGGGCAAAATATTGTGTGCTATCTCGATATGAACGAGACCGATGTTTATACCCAACCTTTTTCTCTCGTTTATAATGTGCCGCAAACCATGTGTAAATATTTTGAGTTTACACCTTACTGGTATTACAATCACGAAACCGGATTTGGGCCAACCCGCTACACAATCTCAATTGATTATTCTGATACAAGCCGCCAGATTTTAAGTTCGGTAAATTGTAATGTGGATGGCGTTTCTTATCCGGGTTGCGCAAATATTCCCGAACTCCAAGTGGTCGATGCGATTGCTGGATCGGTAAAATGTATTTATGATCAAAGTCCCGCATCGGCCAATTGTTGTTTTGGAAATTACACCGCAACATTAACAAGCACCATCAATGGTGCTCAACCTTTGACCTCGACAACATCGTCAAATTGGAATACCGCCGGCGGGATGAACAACTGCACCGGAGGACAAGGGCATAACAACTGGGCTCTAAAAACTAAAGTTGGCTATCCTGCAACCCAAATTACTTACATTGCCGGAGTTGGACTCAACAATGTTTATACAATGGTGCCACCAATCAATGGTGGAAATAGCGGAGTCAACGTCGAAGTAGCAAACTTTTACGGCGATGTTTCGCAATCTCACTCAGGCTATGTTTCGTCGCGAACAACCAATCGCCCCTATGCGGTTGATCCGGTAGATGATCGCAATGGATCATTAATGCTTCCGGGAAATGATTCCTATTTTTTTGATTGCCAAGATCACAACCATGAAACCGTCAATAGTGTTCGTGTTTATGTAAGAGCTTGGAATACCTATTCTGATTTTCTGGTTTACGGCACGAGCGGTGGTGTGACTTATCAGCCCAATGTGTCGGGGATTGAGGGATCAAACTGTTCGGGAGTAGGAACGTATTGCGATGATTTTATGAAGTGGGATTCCCACGTGGGATCGCCCTCAAGAATCAGCAGAGATTATGTGGGACCCTACACAAGCGCTAATCGTCAGAGCTATTTTCCCGAAGAGTCTTATTAAGAATAAGAATCCACCGGCAAACACGAGCACACCAAATTTTTATCTCCATAGACATTGTCCACGCGACCCACCGTCGCCCATAACTTATGGTGCGATACCCACTCTAATGGGCTTGATGCTTTTTCGCGCGAATAGGGATGATCCCACTTGCTAGATGTCATGTGCGCCAAAGTGTGCGGTGAATTTTTTAAAACATTATTTTCGCGATCGGCTTGATCACTTTCAATTTCGGCTATCTCTTTACGAATACTGATCATCGCTTCGATAAAGCGATCAAGCTCAGCCTTGGACTCAGATTCGGTAGGCTCAACCATCAAGGTTCCTGTCACGGGCCACGACATTGTGGGCGCATGAAATCCATAATCCATTAGGCGTTTGGCCACATCATCAACCGTAATTCCACAACTACTTTTAAAATCACGAAGATCAAAAATACATTCGTGGGCAACAAATCCCTCACCATTGGTATACAAAAGCGGAAAATGATCTTTTAATTTTTGGGCAATATAATTGGCGTTGAGAATAGCAACTTGAGTTGCTTTTTTAAGACCATCAAAACCCATCATTCGAATGTAGGCCCAAGAGATTGGTAAAATACTCGCACTTCCAAATGGGGCCGCAGTAACTGCTGTGGCAGCTCCCGGTTTTAAAAATCGATGGCTTGGCAAAAACGGCGCAAGATGTTTTGCCACACCAATGGGCCCCACTCCTGGTCCGCCCCCACCGTGAGGAATACAAAATGTTTTATGAAGATTCATATGAGCAACGTCTGCGCCAAGATCAAAAGGACGAATCAGTCCAACAAGCGCATTCATGTTTGCCCCGTCCATATAAACCTGACCGCCTTGATCATGAATGATTTTACAGATCTCACCGATATGTTCTTCGAACACACCATGGGTGGAGGGGTAGGTGACCATCAATGCTGCTAAATTATTTTTATGGAGTTCAGCTTTTTGTTTGAGATCAGCAATATCAATATTTCCCTGATCGTCACATCGAACCACCACCACTTTCATACCCACCATCGTGCTGCTCGCAGGATTTGTTCCATGGGCTGAACTTGGAATTAAACACACATTGCGCTGAGTTTGACCCTTCGAATGATGAAAGGCCTTAATCACCAACAGTCCGGCATATTCACCTTGCGATCCCGCATTGGGTTGAAGGCTCACTTTTGAAAAGCCGGTGAGATCACACAAGTCCTGCTCGAGTTCAGCAATCAGTTCAAGATAACCTCGAGCTTGATCGAGCGGGGCAAAGGGATGAAGGTTTGCAAACTCAGGCCACGTCACAGGAATCATCTCAGTTGTTGAATTGAGTTTCATCGTGCAAGAGCCAAGCGGAATCATCGAATGCACTAAAGATAAGTCTTTGCTTTGAAGCCTCATCATATATCTGAGCATTTCTGTTTCAGAATGGATCTCGTTAAACACGGGATGCTCAAGAAATTTCTTTGTGCGTAAAATTTCTGGTGGAATCGGATCGGGTTCGGCTTGTTCTAACTTATTAATATCAAAGCAGCCGAGCAATCGAGATAAGGCCGATTCGGTTGTTGTTTCGTCGAGTGAAATTTGGAGTGTTGAGGAATCAACCAATAAAACATTTAAATTTTGTTCTAAACATTTTTTATTGATCGCAACCGAATCTTTAACCCGCACTTGTAAGGTGTCAAAAAATTGCGAGGTCAAAACTTCAAGTCCCGCTTTTTTTAAAGTCGTCTTTAATTGCGAGGTGAGATGACGGATGCGCGATGCAATTTTTAATAGCCCATCTGGCCCATGGTAGACCGCATACATCGAAGCCATAACCGCCAACAGAACTTGAGCCGTGCAAATATTGCTTGTCGCTTTTTCGCGGCGAATGTGTTGCTCACGGGTTTGGAGCGCAAGCCGGAGTGCTCGATTGCCATGAACATCTTTTGAAACGCCGATAATTCGACCAGGTAAAAGTCTTTTATGCTCATCACGACACGCCAAAAACCCAGCATGCGGTCCGCCGTATCCCATGGGAACACCAAAGCGTTGGCTAGATCCCACAACTAAGTCTGCGCCCATTTCGCCAGGAGATTTATAAAGAGTGAGACTCAAAAGGTCCGTGGCCACAATGACCAAGGCTTTTTGTGCATGAGCCGTTTTGACCAGATCGGTGATGTCATTGATCTGTCCCGATGAGGCCGGGTACTGCACAAAAACACCAAAGGTATTGGCACTCAACTGATCGGTGATTTTAATATTTAAAGGTGCTGCTCTGGTTTCAAGCACTTCGCGGGTTTGTGGAAACACATCACGATCAACAAAAAATTCATCGGCGTCGTGATTGGGACAAATGGCGTAGGCCATCGACATCGCTTCTGCGGCTGCGGTGGCTTCGTCTAATAACGAAGAGTTGGCCATCGGCATCCCGGTGAGATCGGTGATCATGGTTTGAAAATTAAGTAGGGCTTCCATTCGGCCTTGAGAAATTTCGGCTTGATAGGGAGTGTATGCAGTATACCAAGCCGGATTTTCAAAAATATTTCTTAAAATCACCGAAGGTGTAATGCAGCCGTAATAACCTTGGCCAATAAACGAGGTATTGATTTTATTTTTTTTGGCAATACTTCGTGCGTATTCCAAAAGTTCGGTTTCACTTAAAGCTTTTTTTAAATCAGATTTAAAATCTTTAAGTAAAGATTTTGGAGCTGCTTTTGAAATCAGCTCCTCAAGGTTTGAACTTTTTAAAAACTGCAACATCTGTTCGATGTCGCGATCGCGAGGACCGAGGTGTCGCTCAACAAACATTATTTTTTCCGATTTGGTGTTTTCTTTTTGGAAAGTTTTTGTGTTTTGGCTTTTTTAACTGGAGTTTTTTTGGCTGAAGTTTTTTTCACAGGCTTAGGATGAATTCGTTTTTGAATTTCGTCCGAAGCTTTCTCAACCCAAGTGGAATTGGATTTTGCAAATTGAAACAAGGATTCCAATTTTTTTTCGGCCTCATTGCGTGTGGTTTTAAATGATCGCATAAAACGATTCACTTCGCGGTCTAATTCACGCTGAGCGCGGTGGAGTTGACGGACGAGCTGTTTGTATTTTTGCTCCAGCCCTCGTAATTTTCTTTTGGCCGCAGGGCTCAACAAGTCGCGTACGCCATGCGATTGAATTTCGTTTTTTAAACGCAAAACTTCTTTTTTAATTTTATCGAGATCCGCGTGTTTTTTGATTTCGGCACGAATTTTAGTCCAGTTGATCGAAGCCATAGAAAAATCCCCCTTTTTCAAGAGCCGAGGTTAACTCTCTTGAGTGGTAGGGTCAAGACGGCTAAAGGATTGGCCATGATCTCACTTCGTCAATGGTTGAAAATTTTAAATTGTCCAGCACGGGTTGGTGGTCGACTTCGCTATGCTTCGCGCGCGCGATATGAGTCAGGGGACTTCGAGCTCTACGGTCAAGGCTGTGTGGTCAAAATTAAATCTCACGGTGTTCAATCAAAAGCCAGCGATGGGGATTTGATTTTGCTTGGCGTGGATCGGCCACCAGTTGCAGGCATCATTCATTTATCCGGGTTAGCAGAGATCGAGATTGTGACAAAAACCTCAACTCCACCACAGATTTTTAGCAACGCCGAAATTCAAAAAAAGTGGTTTCATTTTTTGCGTGATATCGAAGAGATTTTTGATGATCTTGGCCTATTGAGAGTAACAACACCGACACGAGTCAAATCCAATGGTCTTGAGCCAAGCATCGAGCCGATTGCCAGCGAAGATCTTTTTTTACCAACAAGTCCAGAGCTCGCCTTAAAAAAAATTTTGAGTCATGATTTTACCGATATCTATGAAATCCGCGCCTGCTTTCGGAAAGAAACCCCAACGCCACATCACTTAAGTGAATTTACGATGATCGAATGGTACAGGGGCTTTGCCGATCTCAGAAAAATTGAAAACGACATTGAAGTTTTGATTCAAAAACTTTTCAGTAAAAATTGGCATCATGATAAACGTCCACTACAAAAAATGACAATGGCCGAGGTCTTTCAAGACGCGCTTAATTTTGAACTCAAAAGTTCAACCACCCAATTAGAAATACAAAATTGTTTACGCGAGCACGGCCAACATTTCCAAACGGATTGGAACTTTGACGACAGTTTTAACGCCTTATTTGTGACCCTTGTGGAACCCTATCTTAAAAACAAAGGCCCATTGCTTATAGGTCAATTTCCACCTTCGCAAGCGGCGTTGGCTCGAATTAATCAGGACGGTTGGGCCGAGCGTGTGGAACTCTATTGGAATGGCTTAGAGCTTGCAAATGGCTATGACGAACTTGTGGATCCGGTAGAACAGCGAGTTCGATTTAATAAAGATATACAAAAACGAAAGCTCAACCATAAAATTGATTTACCCATAGATGAAGACTTTTTGGCGGCACTCACTGCAGGCTTACCTCCAACGGCCGGGATCGCACTCGGTCTTGAGCGCTTATTTATGGCCTGTGTCCAACTTTCAAATATTCAGGATCTTAAATTTTTTAATTAAAATTATTTTGTCGATTGGTTCTTTTATAAGTGTGGCCGATCCTGTTACGAAAAGGTGCACCGCTTTTTTAGCTCTGGGAGATCCGATCACCATTGCAATGATCAAGGCCAATAAAATTGCACCGCATATTGAAAGTTTTAATCAACTTGAAGTATTGGCCCATTTTCTTAAAGATCCCGTGACTCAAGCCGAGTTGATAGAGCCGGCCAACAAATTTCAGATCACTACCTTATCCCAAGCATTGAATGTCCATCCGCTCGTTGCTCAAAATCGAATTCGCCATACCAAAGCCAATTTGCTTAAAAACGCCACAATTGTAGTTAATGTATTTAGCTCTACTCCGATCACACAACTTGATGATTTCTATATTCATGGCGAACTGTATGAAGTGTCCCAATCTTTAAAAGTGGGCCTTCGGATTGAGCAACTTTTATCAACCATCAACACCGATTCTTGGATCAATTCTAAAAGTCGTATTGATCAACGACTCAAACTCAAAACCGAATTGATGGCCCAAAATAAATTCGACTCCTCTTTTGCAAAACTCTTTAATGATGTGGTCGTTGCGGTTTTAAACAATTCCAATTAAGGTTCGTGCATTATGAAATACATTCTTATTTTTATGACTTTCTTTATCGCCTCTTGTGCAACCACCACCGAGCAAGGTGCTGTGGGTGTGGAGCGGCGTCAGTTGATGATTGTCTCAAGTGATCAAGTCAATCAAATGGCGGATCAGGCCTACGCAAAGGTGAAATCCGAAGCCCTCGATAAAAAAGAATTAGATGTAAATACAAAACTTTTAGAGCGAGTGAAGCTGATCTCGCAAAAAATAATTCCACAAACCGCAACGTTTCGAAAAGATGCACCCAACTGGAAATGGGAAGTTCATGTGGTCTCAAGCGACATTCTTAATGCCTACTGTATGCCGGGTGGAAAAATTATTTTTTATTCTGGCATTATCGAAAAACTCGGTCTTGATGATGCCCAGATTGCGGCGATTATGGGTCATGAAATTGCACATGCCTTGCGTGAGCATGGCCGCGAGCGTGTGTCTGAACAAATGCTTCAGCAAGGAACACTTCAACTGTTGATGGCTACAGGAAAATTAGACTCAAAATATGCCCAGCTGATCGGGATGGGAGCCACGATGATTTTGACTTTGCCCCATAGCCGCGGGCAGGAGAGCGAAGCCGACAAGATTGGTTTAGAACTTATGGCGAGGGCCGGTTATGATCCTCGTGAAGCTGTGACACTTTGGCAAAAGATGTCTAAGGCAGGAGGCAATAAACCACCTGAGTTTATGAGCACACATCCCGCAGATGAGCGACGCATCCACCAGATCCAAGCTCTGTTGCCAAAGGTTGAGCCACTTTTTAAAAATTAAGATTCGATATTTTTATTGATGTCTTCTTTAAGTTCTTTGCCGACTTTAAAAAAGGGAAGTTTTTTTTCTTCGACTTCAATCACTTCGCCGGTGCGCGGATTGCGACCCTTATAAGCTCCGTATTCACGATTCACAAAAGATCCAAAGCCCCTAATTTCGATCCGGTCGTTTCGCATCAAGGCCTCTACCATTGAGTCAAAGATCGTATTCACGACTGTTTCCGCTTTGACACGAGTGATGCCCGCTTTATCCGAAATAAAATTGATAAGATCTGCTTTGGTCATAATTAAGCGTAGGCAAAAATTTTTTTTATCACAATCAAAATCTCATGGTCGAAAGGGTTTGGTAATAAGCCTCAAGCGTCTGATCAACCATGCGTTTTGTGTCAAAAAGTTTAAGCACTTTGTCGCGCGCCTGGCTGCCCAAAACTTCGGTAAGAATGCGCCCATTAAATACCGCCAAGAGCAGCCCCGCCAAGGATTCGGTATCGGCAGGACGAATCAAAAATCCATCCTTGCCGTCATCGATAATGGTGGCAATGGGTGAGACTTCACTTCCGATCACCACTTTTTGTTGCGCCATGGCTTCGAGCATCGAAGGCTCAAAGCCAGTGGTCCTAGAACTTAAATTTACAAACACATCCCCAAGAGCAATATGATCTGCCACTTGGACTGCAGAGAGGGCGCCGGTAAAAATCACTTTGCTGCCCAAAGCTAAACTGAGCATCTCAAATTCGATTTCCTTAAATTTTGGACCATGACCAATAATGACCAGTCGAGCGGATGGTTTTTTGATCACCGTTTTTTCAAAAGCGCGCAAAAGATTTCTCATCCCACTGACTTCGCTCATATCTGAAATTGTCACAACAATTTGGGCGTCGTCTGGGAAGCCAAGTTTTTTTCTTAAGTCGGCCGATTTTTCTCTGGGTGAGAGATCACCGATCTCAATCCCGTAGGGGATAGTATGGATTTTTTTTTCGGGATAAAGATAGTATCGTTCAAGACCAATTTTTTGTTGGGGGCTTGTAACAAAAACGGTGTCGGCGGTTTTTAAGAGTCTTCGATCTTTACCCAAATAGGTGAGCAAATAGCGCCAGGTCAGTTCAATCCCCGTGCGCAATAAACTTCCGAGAGTTTCCTGGGAGCGGCCCAAGATTGAGGTCAACTCAGACATACGGGTGGCCTCGACGTCATAAGCCATTGCCACTTTATAGTTATTTTTTTGTTTACCCACTTCGTAGCCGCTGCGATCTAAACTGTGCACAATATGAAATTTGTTTTGTTTGTGCAGAGAAATAAATTTGTGATTTGCCAATTTTGGAAACTGACCTCTTGGCTCTTTTGATTTTTCACCCAAGAAATAGGCATGAACTTCATCCTTTATCACCTCTTCGCGATGATCAGGATTTTGCCAAGATAGGATTGTGACATGATGACCTTTTGCCACAAGTCCTCGGGCGATCGGCCACAAAAATCCATAATCGGCGGCGCGTCCTAAGATTGGAAATTCGCGAGCGATAAAACAAATATTTAGTATTTGGGGCAATTGTTTTTTGGCCATAAATAACTCTGCCACATCTTAAGCATAGATGCGAAGCAGTTCGTTTGAACAATCGGGTGGCGGTGTCCATTGAGGAGACTCGGATAAAATCCTCTTCAATGTCTGAAAGCTCACTTCTCCAATATAGTCTTTTGAAAATTGAATTGGGCACATGCTGCTTTGCATAGGACTTAACAATGTTGGAGTTTCTGACGCCAGTGATAAACCCAAACTTTCGGTCCACAAAGGACTCATCGGTTTGATTGGACTGATCACAAGGAGTTTAGCCTCAGCAATTTTTTGGCGACGAATTTCAACCTCGGGACTTGAGATCACTTCGGCTCTGATCAATTTTAAAACTTTGGATCTTTTGAAGCCAACCAGTTCTTGTTTTTCATCAAGTAAACAAATTTTATGGTCAGGAAATTCAAGCTGAAGCTGTTTTAAATTTTGCAGTAGGCTTGTAAAACTGCGCCACACTGAGGGCGAGCCCGAGATCACGATTGTTTTGGAGGGTCGGCTTGCGGTCTTTTCAATAGAGTTGGGAAGGAGAATCTGATTCTGGCTTGGCTTAAGCCAAGAATTTGACGACACGATGAGAGTATCGGCTTTTTTGATCACTAAATTTTCGATAAAGTTGGGCTTGTTGTTTAAATGAAATATTATTTTCGATTTGGGGCACGTTTTAATAAATATTTGTGCCAGTGCAGAGGCGCCAAAAAATCCCAACACATCTGGTTTTAATTCAAAGAGCATTTGTGCAAAGCCCAAAGGATTAAAACTTAAAAAAGGTTCTAATAAATTGGGCAGATCCAGGGGCGATTTTTTTTTGGCAAGCGAGATTAGGCTGACTCGATGATTGGCTTCCCTCAGTAAACGAGAAAGATTGATCATTTGAAGAGCTTGAATTTGGTCAAATGGATCAGCGACAAGTACGGTGTGCATCTTTTTTAAGTTTTTAAAAGTTCGATCAGTTGATGAAGCACTCGGCGATTGGCCTCGGGCAAATCTTCGTTTTTGAGTTCATCAGGCTCGACCCACTTTAATTCGGTATGGTGGACTGCCTTGGGTTGGCCGCGCCAATAAAACACATCATAAAATAATAACAGAATCGAAGTGTCGCCGTAGCTATGAGTGGTCGCAAGTCGTAAATGCCCAATGTCAGATTCAATGCCGAGCTCTTCTTGCAGTTCGCGCGCTAGCGCTTTTTCGGGACTCTCATTGGTTTCAATTTTTCCGCCAGGAAATTCCCAAACTCCTGCTAAAGATCCTTCGGGTCGTCGACCCAAAAGTATTTTTCCTTGGCGACGAACAAGCCCGGTGACCACTGGGATCCAGCGCACGGGCTTGTTTTTCATCGAAGCCCGTCCTGCGCCAGATCGGCCACTTGCCTAAAAAACGAGGGGCCCTCAAACACAAGTGCCGAGTAAGTTTGGACAAGATTCGCCCCAAGTTTAAGTCGCTCAAAAACATCTTGCGGAGTCATCACTCCGCCACACGAAACAATCAGCAAATCTTTACGCTGAGGTCCTAGTGCTTGAATTGTTTGCTTCAAAAAATCTTTTGATCGCTCAGCCAAAGGCAAACCCGAAACACCGCCATCTTCGGGAAATTGCAAGCCTGACCGAATCTCACTGGATGAATTGGTCACCACAAAACCATCTATTCCTGCTTCAACCGCAACACTCAAAACCTCTTGAAGTTGTGATGCTGAAATATCGGGGCTTATTTTTAATAATAAGGGAGGCGTTTGGTCAGAAGATCTTTTACCTTGGGGCTCTTTGTTGCCCGCGATGAGAGGCTCTAAAAAATTCTTTAATCGATCAGGTGATAAAAGCTCACGTAAGCCCGCTGAGTTAGGTGAGCTGATGTTAATCACAAATCCGTCAACCAAACCCGAAAGCAAATGAAGACAGGTGAGATAATCATCCACCGCACCTTCAAGAGCAGTCGACGAGTTTTTGCCGATATTTGCAAACACCGGTGTAAATCGAGGTTGATACAATTTTTTGAGTCGTTTGATAACGGCTTCCACACCATCCGATGGAAAGCCCATCTTATTCCACAGCGCTTGCTGTTTAACGTCTCGCTTGAGAGTGATTCCGCGGTGACCCTTTTGGGGTCGCGGCGTGATGGTTCCGATTTCTAAAAAGCCGGGACCAAAGGTCCACCAATCCTCAATGCTCACTCCATCCTTATCCACTCCGCCCGCTATTCCTAAGGGATTTGTAAATTCCAAACCGCGCCAGCTAAATGAGCTCCACGACAATGTTTGAAATTCTTGGAAGCGACTTAAAAAACGAAGTGCCAGTGGCATTAGATCGTGAGCAGCTCTTGGGGGAAGCCATAACCAAGGTTTCATCACCAAGCCTGGCCTCTCAGTTTGAGCGCGGTTTCGAGCCGCTGGAGCGAGACCGCCATCGCTGATGTTCTCATATCTAAATTGTTTGGTTTGGAAAATGCGATAACACGATCAAAAGCTCGAAACATAATTTCGCGCAGTTTATTTCGCACCTCTTCTTCGGTCCAAAATAACCAACCCAAATCCTGCACCCACTCAAAATAACTCACCACCACGCCGCCACCGTTGGATAAAATATCTGGCAACACCATCACACCATTTTTGTTGAGATAGTCACTGGCTTCGGCAGTCATTGGTCCGTTTGCGCCTTCAACAATAACTTTGGCTTTAATTCCGCGCATATTTTTTTCGTGAATCACACCGTCTAAAGCACAAGGAGCTAAAACATCGCATTCAACATGAAGCAAATCGTCATTGGTAATGGCTTGGGCATCTGGGAAACCCTTAACCGTTTTTGTATCCTTCACGTAGCGAACAAGATCGGCAATGTTAATGCCTTTGGGATTATGAAGAGCACCTTGAACATCGCTCACTGCAACAACTTTTGCACCAAGGGCATAGGCTTCGATGGCGGCATGCATGCCCACTTTTCCAAACCCTTGAACCGCAAGTGTACTTTCGGCAAATTTTTTATTTAAAACCACCAACGCTTTTTCCATAATAAACACAACACCCAAACCGGTTGCGGCTTCGCGCCCAAGAGATCCACCAATTTCAACCGGCTTTCCGGTCACAACACCGGTTTGTGAGTATCCCGTTTCCATTGAGTACTGATCCATCATCCACGCCATGGTTTGGCCATCTGTTCCCACATCGGGTGCGGGAATGTCTTTGTCAGTGCCGATAAATAAACCAAGTTCAGATGTGAATCGACGAGTGAGATTTTCGAGTTCGCGCTTTGACAGCTGATTGGGATCAACTTCAACTCCGCCCTTTGCCCCTCCGAGCGGAAGTCCCATCAGCGAATTTTTGTAAGTCATCAGCGAAGCAAGTGCTGCGACCTCTGAAAGATCAACCGCGGGATGATAGCGCAATCCACCTTTGTACGGTCCGAGCACCTGATTGTGTTGCACTCGATATCCCATGAAGGTTTGGATTCGATCGTCATCCATTCGAACCGGAATCGAAACAACTAAGGCTCTTCGCGGATGTCGCAATCGTTCCAGCGCATTGGGGTTGATCTTGATTATCTTCCCCGCGGACTCCACGGTAAGCATCACGTTTTTATATAGGGCGCCATCAGTTAGGCCGTTCATACTTTTTGTCTCCTGCAAAAAATCTTATTGTACTGAATGGCTCGCTTCGAAGTCGAGCGTTTGCTCGGGTGCGACATTTCATGCTACCAATTTTAAATGCATGAAATCGAACTGAATCATGAAGTTCTCACAAAGCTTCAATCGGGGCTAAAAAGTCGATTACCTCAACTCAAAGGAAAAAAACTTCTTATTATTGGCGATATTGGCCTTGATGAATATGTGATGGGCGAGGTGAAGCGCATTTCACCTGAGGCCCCTGTTCCAGTTGTCGAAGTGAATTCTCAGGATGAAAGATTGGGGCTTGCGGCCAATGTGGCCCAAAATGTTCAAAGCCTTGGTGGCACAGCGGAACTGGTTGCGGTGATTGGCCAAGATATGGCGGCCGAAAAGTTGACTCATCTTTTAAAAAAAGCAGACGTCAATCCTGAGCATTTGATTTCATGTTCGGATCGACCAACCACCCGAAAACTTCGGATAATGGCCGAACATCACCACATTGTGCGAGTGGATTTTGAACATCGAAAATTTTTAAGTCCTGAAGACGAAAGTCGAGTTCTCAAAAAAGTTTCGCATCTTTTAGACTCGGTCGATGCGGTGGTGATGGAAGATTATGCCAAAGGTGTGTTTAGCCAAACACTCTGCGCCGAGGTGATTCGCCTCTCTCATGAGGCGGGCAAAAAAGTGGTGCTCGATCCTCATCCAAAAACTCCGGTGCGTTTTTATCGCGGAGTTGATTTGCTCACTCCGAATCGTGACGAAGCCTTAGCACTTTCGGGATTAGTACTTGATGATTTAAGTGGCGATTCGCTATTAAAAGTCGGCGTCGAAATTATGAAAAAAATTGGCAACTCCCAACTTGTAATTACTCGTGGAAAAGAGGGAATGAGTTTGTTTTCTGACAATCATGTCACTCGACTTCCCACTTACGCTCGGCAAGTTTTTGATGTCACAGGAGCAGGCGATACGGTGATTGCCGCAATGACTTTAGCATGGGCCTCTGGTTTTAATTTGACCGATGCATGTGCGTTGGCGAATTTTGCTGCCGGTGTTGTTGTGGGTAAGGTCGGTTGCGTTCCCTGTACTGTTCCGCAATTGATGGACTACATTGATTCTTTTGCTTTCACAAAATAACGAGACCTTTTTTTACCCCAAATTTTGGGAAGGATTGTCCCACAAATCTAAGAATCGGGCTGAATCAGATTTTGATTTGGTGTTTCTATGTGGCCTTCGACTTGCAATGTTGCAGTGATGATTATTATTTTTTTGACCTCGCTCATGTTTAATTTTTCGCACGCCAAAATACTCAACGCACAAGATCAAGGATCTTCATCGAGGCAAGTGAGCATCACTCGCCAGATTCGTCGCGATCTTATGGCGCAATCCAAATTATCTCTAAAAGCTAAAAATATTACGGTGGTGACCACCGGAAATTCGGTCTACCTCAAGGGCACCGTAAAAAATGGTCGCGAAAAAAGTTTGATCCAAAAAATTGCGTTAAAAAATTCGCGCTCTGCGAAAGTGATCAATAAAATCAAAATCCAATAAGGAGTGAGCGATGGAAGAAAATAAAGCGGTCTTTGGTCTTTATGGAAGTCGTCCTGCTGTTGAACTCGGAGTTGATCGATTAAAGTTTCATGGATTTGCAAATTCTGACATATCGGTTTTGTTACCTGAAGAGGGCGGATCAGAAATGTTTGCCCACGCAAATTCAACCAAAGCCCCTGAGGGTGCTTCGGCTGGAGCAGGTACAGGTCTTATCGTGGGTGGTGCACTGGGTTGGTTGATCGGAATTGGTGCCCTAGCGATTCCTGGTGTTGGCCCCTTTATAGCGGCAGGTCCAATTGTTGCGCTACTTGCCGGTGCCGGTACAGGTGCCGCAGTGGGTGGATTAGCCGGAGCCCTCGTTGGAATGGGAATTCCCGAATATGAAGCCAAAAGGTTTGAGGGCATCATCAAGGGTGGCGGAATTTTACTTTCGGTTCACACCGCAAACTCTGAATTTGTTAAAAAAGCCCAAACTATTTTAGAAGAGACAGGTGCCCGAGACATTTCATGTACCGCAGAGGCCTCGGTTCGACATCCCTTCAAAATTTCAAATACCAATAACAACCTGCCATTAAGGCATTAATTAAGGAGAACAAATGGACGATTCAATTCTAAAAGGAAAATGGAAAGAGATTTCTGGCGAGATTTTAACCCAATGGGGCAAAATCACTGATAGCGATCTTCAACAAACCAAGGGCAATACCCAATCTATCATTGGTTTGATCGAGCAAAAATATGGTCATGCTAAAGAAGAGATCATGAACAAACTGCACCAAATCAGCGAGAGTTTTAAAGACCAAGCTGGCGATGCAGCGGTGAACAGCACCGACGCTACAAAACAAAAATTACGTCAGTAAGCTTTATATCCGCTCCCTTTAGTTTATAGGGGAGCGGAACTTAAAACTGTGGTACGAACAGCACCCTATGCTTATGTCAGACAGTTTTTATAATTATTCGTTAGAAGATCTAGAAAAAAAAATCGTTGGACTTGGAAAACAGTCCTATCGCGCCCAACAGTTAATGAAATGGGTTTACCGCGAAAACATCTCCGACTTTAACGAGATGTCAAATCTCTCCAAAACATTTCGTAGTGAACTTCCACAAATGTTTTCTTTGGCTCTGCCAAAAATCGTCACCGAACAGTTGAGCTCTGATGGAACGCGCAAATTTCTTTTCGATATGGGCGGAAATTTAACCGTCGAGGCAGTGGCGATTCCATCTGAAGATCGAATGACATTGTGTTTATCTTCTGAAGTGGGATGCAACATGGCCTGCAGTTTTTGTTTTACCGGAAAACAAAAACTTAAACGTCGATTAACCGCTGCCGAGATTGTGGGCCAATTTTTGGTTGTTAAAAATCGAATTCCCGAACGGTTAACAAATATTGTTTTTATGGGTATGGGCGAGCCACTCGACAATACCGATGCGGTATTTAAATCGATCGAGATTTTTCATTCACCCTGGGGCCTAAATATCTCACGAAAAAAAATTACCGTTTCGACCTCGGGACTTGTTGACCGTATACCTTTGATCACACAATCAGGCACACGACTCGCTGTTAGCCTGAATGCGGTCACTGATGAATTGCGCGATAAAATTATGCCGATTAATCGCAAATGGCCGCTCAAACAACTCTTGGATGCTTGCGCTACACATTGCGCCGAAAGTCGTGACCGCGTCACTTTTGAATACGTCTTGCTTAAGAACGTGACAGACTCTTTAGAGCATGCAAAAAAACTTTATCAGATAACAAGAAGAGTACCGTGCAAGATCAATATTATTCCGTTCAATGAACATCCGGATTCGGAATTTCAGCGACCAGAAGAAGCACGCATTCAGAGATTTCAAGCCGAATTGATGAGGCTTGGAGCCCATGTGTTGAGAAGAAAAACCATGGGACGTGATATCTACGCGGCGTGTGGACAGCTCACCTCGGCTTTTGATCAGCATCCGGTACGTTTAGAGGGGTAAACGTGGGAAAAATTTTGGTTGTGGGAAGCATTGGCTATGACACGATTGTAACCCCATCGGGTTCGGTCACCGAAACTTTGGGTGGCTCGGCGGTTTACTTTTCTTATGCAGCCTCACATTTTGCTCCAGTTTCGATGGTCGGCGTTGTGGGCACGGATTGCCGTAAAGAAGATATCGAATTATTAAAAAAAAGATCTGTAAACCTTGAGGGTTTACAAAAGGTCGAGGGCAAAACCTTTCGCTGGTCGGGCGAATATCAAGGTGATTTGAATCAGGCCATCACTCATAAAACTGAACTCAATGTTTTACAAAATTTTGCTCCCCAAATTCCAAAGAGTTTGCAAGATGCCGAATATTTATTTTTGGCCAATATCGATCCCGACTTACAGCTATCGGTTTTAAAACAAACCGAGCGGCCACGTATTGTGGGTGCGGATACCATGAACTTTTGGATTAGCTCTAAACGTGAAAGTTTGATGCAGCTCTTTAAGCATATTGATGTGATTTTAATCAACGAGGCCGAGGCCCAAGCATTGACCGGCAAACAGCACACTCTGCAAGCTGCAGTCGAGCTCAGTTCAAAAGGGCCAAAGGCTGTGATTATTAAAAGAGGTGAATATGGTTTTGCCCTTTTATATCAAAAACAGTTTTTTATCTTGCCCGCATTTCCTGTGATGGAAGTGATTGATCCAACTGGTGCCGGGGATACTTTTGCCGCAGGATTATTTGGTTCTCTTGCAAGTCAAAACGAAGACCTTAGTCTAGAAGCTTTAAAGCGTGCCTGTGTTGAGGGATTGTTGCTCGCAAGTTTTACCGTGCAAGGCTTTGGTCTGGATGGATTAAAAAACTTGGATGCAAAATCGCTTGAGAAGCGTCGCCAAGATTATTATCAGGTGATTCAGCATCTGGATGAACGTCTCAGTTCATAATTTGTACAGCTTTTCCGATACCTATCCAGGATGGCTGATAAAAAAAGTAATGCTTTAGCAAAACGATTGATCGACGACTTGCTCGAAGATGAATCGCAAATCGTTTCTGAGGAAGATCTTCCTCAGTATCCGCATACGTCCGTCCATGCCGATGATCACACTGTGCCAGTGTCTTTGCCCGTAGAAGATGTGATTCAGGATCGCACAGAAATTTCGACAACCGATGACACAGTTAAAAAAAGAGATATGAGTTACGAGGCCGAAGATAAAGTGCGCGCAAGTGTGGGCCGCTTTGCAGGACTCAGAAATTCGTGGTCCTCTGCGGATGCTTCCTTAGCCCAAGCCGAAAACTTGCGCTTGGCGCAAAGTCGAATTTTAGAACTCGAAAGTGAAGTCGAAAAATTAAGGTCTAATAACGAGCAACTCGCAGCCGCTGGCGAAACCCTTCGTCAAAGAGCTGATGAGAACATGGCTGAATTTGAAAATCTTAAATCTCGTAACAATTCGATTGAGTCGGCTGCGGATGATGAAAAGCAGATCTTGCAAAATAATCTTTACGCTCGCGAAAAAGAACTTGGGATTTTGCGTACCAAAGTTGACGAGATGGAGATGCGCCTATCCACGAATATCCAAAAGATTCGGGTGCGCGAACGTGAACTCGAAAATCGTTTGGAACTTGTCAAAATGGAATCTCAAGCTTTACTTCGCAGTAAAGACGAGATGCTTTTAACTCTAAAAAGACAGATCGATCAGCTCAACCTTGAGCTCGAAAATTATCGTAACAAGGGCCAAGAACTCAATCGCCAGATTCAAGAAAAACAGGAATTGTTACGTCGAACGGTGAAGGCGCTGCGCTTAGCGTTATCGATGCTTGAGGGCGATGACGAATCGTTAAGATTAAAGAAGGCAAAATGATCTCGCGAATCTTGCTTTTGACGGATGAAAAAGGGGACTGCAAAATCACCCAACATTGTCAAAAGGCGGGCTTTGAAGTTGAGGTGATGACCTATTCTCAAATCAAGGGACATGTGCCTTTAGGCAATCATATTTGTTTATTTAATAATCCCAAAAATCCTCTGATGTTAAAAAGACTTTTGCAATTTGAGCAAAAAAATCCCGAGGTACCAAAGCTCTGGTGTGTCACAAAAAATGCGAAAATTCCTAAAACTTTGCTCAATCAATCGCTTGGAATAAAACCGAGCCAAAAACAAATCACAAACGCTCTTAGCCTTCTTCAAGAAGCGGCTCGCTGGAGCATGTCTCAGTATCCACGCTATAGCGAAACCAATGATATCTCGGCTCAACTCAAAGTTTTGGTTGGGCGATTAAGTAATTTAAGTCCTAAAAGCAATGTGCGTTTCGTGATGCAAGAGTCATTGAATTTAATTTTAAAAACCGATCCCCAAATGCTTGATCTCGACAGTGGGGGCCGCCTCAGGCAAGCGCCATTTATCGTGAGCCATAGTAGCGTGGGCGAAAAAGAATTTTTAACCGAGCTGTCATCTGGGCATTCGCAATTTTGTATCAAGCTTGGTGCATTCGGAGTTTTGTTTTTTGAAAATACTCAGATTATTAACTGGCAGTTTTATCTCAACCAAATCGATTATGAAATTGAATGTGCTCTGACCTATCTTAATTTTGGGTTCGGGTTTTGGCAGGCCAAAAATCTTTCTTACATCGATGAGCTCACAGGGCTCTTCAATCAGAAGTATTTAGCCCTGCTCTTAGATCGAGAAATTGAGCGTTCTCGACGTCAAACCACAAATTTCACGGTTTTATTTCTCGATATCGATTATTTTAAAAGAGTGAACGATTCTAAGGGTCATCTTGTTGGATCAAAATTGTTAATTGCCTGTGCTGAAGTTCTCAAAGACTGTATTCGTCTATGTGATTTTGCTTTTCGCTATGGTGGCGACGAATTTGTGGTGGTCTTGCCCAATGCGAATGCTCAGGAATCTCAAGTGATTGCCCAGCGCATCCGTGCTCAAGTTGAGCAAACCCCATTTTTGATCGATGGCAGTGAAATTCGTTTGACCATAAGCATAGGTCTTGCGGCTTATCCGCAACACGCCGAGACCAGCGAACAAATTATTCGCATGGCCGATGAAGCTTTGTATCAAGGAAAAAACAAAAGCCGTAACATCGTGTATATTGCAAGTTAATGGCTGTGAAAAAAATTAAGATTATATTAAGTGATTTGCATTTGGGTGTGGGCCGTATTCTTGAATCGGGCCAGCTCAATCAGTTTGAAGAATTTTATTTTGACGAAAAGTTTGTCGAGTTCTTGCATTACTACAGCACCGGAAAATACGCCGAAACCGAAATCGAATTGATTTTGAATGGTGATATTTTTAATTTTCTTCAGGTGGATTACAAAGGTCATTTTTTGACCGTCGATACTGAGGAAATCACCATCGATAAAATGAAGCGCATTACCGATGGACACAGAGTTTTTTTTCAAGCTTTAAAAGAGTTCGTGAGTGTGAGTCATCGATCGATCAGCTACATCGTCGGAAATCACGATCAAGGAATGTTCTGGCCAGGAGCGCGCCAATTTTTGAATACCTTGCTAGAGACAAACGTGCGCTACAAAAATTTGGTTTATTTTTTTGATGGGGTCCATGTTGAGCATGGTCATATGCATGAGGCCGCCAATCGATTTGATGCCAGAAAGTTTTTTTTAAAAAAAGATTTGGCTGAGCCTATTTTAAATCTGCCATTTGGATCGCATTTCTTTGTCGAATTTGTTTTAAAGATCAAGCAGCATCATCCCCACGTAGACAAGGTCCGGCCCTTTTCAAAAATGCTTCGCTGGGCTTTATTTAATGAAACCCTTTTTACCATCAAAAGTGCTTTTGCTCTGTTGTGGTATTTCTTTAAGGCCGCAGTGGTTCACGATCCCAGACGCTCATTTCCATTTAAACGAGTATTAAAAGTTTTGCTCGAAAGTGCTGTGTTTCCGGATTTAGGCGAGTCGGCTTTTAGAATTTTGCAAGATGAGCGCACCCATACCGTAGTTTTTGGTCACACCCACGTTTATCAATATCGTCAATGGAATCAGAACAAA
The DNA here is from genome assembly GCA_965199825.1 of Bdellovibrionales bacterium. Classification (GTDB taxonomy): domain Bacteria; phylum Bdellovibrionota; class Bdellovibrionia; order Bdellovibrionales; family UBA1609; genus CBDATP01. The sequence continues at coordinate 1,671,536 of OZ241329.1, forward strand.
GAGTATTTTAATTCTGGATCTTGGACGGATATTACGTCGCTCGATATCACTTCACTTGGGAAAATCACAAAATTGACATATATTCTTTTTGAATATCCCGAAGACGAGGGACGCCCGCGCGGCCGATTAAAAGAGTGGCGGGGGTATCACCGCATAGAAGAGGACGTAGCTGTTTCATGATCGAGATCGAATTTAGCAAAAATGTTTCTACCCCCAATGTGTATTCTGCCTATGATAAACTTCTCAAACGCCAAGACCTCGGATTTTTAAAAATTTTAGAACGTGATCATCTTTGGCAGAGCTCACTCGAGCGCGCAGTTCAAATCCGTGCACAAGCCCAACAATTTCTATTTATAGGCATCGGTGGCAGCTCACTCGGTGTGAGAGCCCTATTGGCCGCATGCCCACATCAACGGGATGAATTTTTGATTCTCGAAAATGTGGATGAAGACACTTACACCCAAACCTTGAAACTGATAAAAGATTTCTCGCAACTTCACGTGGTGGTCACCAGCAAAAGCGGTGGCACCCTTGAAACATTGGCGTTGCTCGAATTTTTGAGTCTTGAATTCAAATCTCGTGGCTTAAAAATAGAACAGCAAACCACCGTCATCTCAGAGCTTGGACCCAATGCGCTTGGCGATTGGGCACGTGCTCACCATATTCCAATTTTGGAAATTCCGGTGGATGTGGGGGGACGTTTTTCGGTTTTATCTCCTGTTGGTTTTTTGCCTGCAGCTTTAAGCCTTAAATCTTTGGATGAAATCAAGTCGGGTATTCAGTGGGCCTTTCAACAACGCAATATGATCGAAAAATTGGTGACCCAAAGTCTCGCAAGCTTCGAGCGCAAAGAGTGGATTACGGTTTTATGGCATTATGGCGATCGGCTCAATGATTGCGGATTATGGTGGCAACAACTTTGGGCCGAGTCTTTGGCAAAAGTAAAAACGGTGGACAACAAAACGCCCCTTCGAGTGAGTACCCCGCTTGTTGTGCGCGGCGCCCAAGATCAGCACTCGCTGCTGCAACAGTTTATGGAAGGGGCAAAAGATAAGTGGTTTTGGTTTTTTCAATTGTCTGAACCTTCAAAACTGAAACCCTTAAGTGCTCAAGAAATCGCGAGCCCATGGAAACTAAAAAATAAATCTCTCGCCGATGTGATGCAGGCCGAGATGCAAGCCACAAAAGAAGCTCTTGAAGAGCAAAAAATTGCTACCGCCCAATTTCGATTTGATGAATTCACGCCACGCGCTGTCGCAGGTTATTTTATGTTGATGCAGCTCGTAGTGGGAACACTCGGCGAATTTCTTGAGATCAACGCCTACAATCAGCCAGGAGTGGAGTTTGGAAAAATACGCGCTCGCGAGATTTTGGCAAAGGGTGTTGCAGTTTAAAGCCAACCTCTCCTAACATATTCATATGGTCCAAGATGATAGCAAAAATGGTGATGGTTCAGATATTTCTGACAAAACCAGTATTCTTCCAAGTGATACTTTTAAACTTCGATTGGCTCAGGCAGGACAAGCCCCACCGAGTGTGGTGATGCTCGTTGGTCCAGCAAGCAGTGTCGGCAGGCAGTGGCCGCTAGAAAACACCGATTTAATTTTAGGCCGGGCAGCCTCTTGCTACATTTGTGTTGATGATCGCAGCATGAGTAAGTCCCATGCCAAAGTGTTGGTGGCGGGTGGCGATGTGTCGATCATGGATCTTGAAAGCACAAACAAAACCATTGTGAACGGCAGGCCCGTAAAGGCCCTGACTCCTGTAAAACTCAAAAACAATGATCAGATCAAATGCGGCAATGTGATCTTCAAATTTTTAGAGCGCGGCAATATCGAAACCGTCTCGACCGCTCAAGCTTTTGATCGGGCTTTGACCGATGCACTTACAGGATTGGCCAATCGAGGGGCCCTCAATGCCAAAGGCCCAGAAAGTTTTAATCGCTCATCTTTATTAGGCCTTGCCCTTAATTTTATTATTTTTGATATCGATCATTTTAAAAAGGTTAACGACACTTACGGTCACCCTGCGGGCGATTATGTTCTTAAAGAAATTTCTTCGGTGATTCGAGCCCGATTGATTCGCGAAAATGATTTTGTTGCTCGCGCGGGAGGCGAAGAATTTTGTCTTGTTCTCCTAGGTGCACCTTTAAATACTACGGTCGAAGTTGCCGAGCGATTACGCCACACTGTTGAGACCCATAGTTTTATTTTCGAGGGTAACACCATTCCGATCACAATCAGTTGTGGCGTGGCCTCACGCCAAGAGTCTGATACGGGCTGGGAGATGATTTATAAGCGCGCCGATGAGGCGCTTTATTTATCTAAAAATGGTGGGCGCAATAAGGTGACAGTAAAATAAATTAAATTAAATACTGCGCGCTTGGGTCAGCGCCTTTTGAAATTCCTCTGAATCTGGTTTTACACCTGATCGAAACCGCGCCACGATTTTTCCTTTGGGTGAGAGAATGAACTTTTCAAAGTTCCATTTGATTTCGGAATTGTCGTTTGAAGCTTCGATCAAACTTTTAAAGACCGGATTTTTTTCTGAACCGGTCACCACCGATTTTTCAAACAATGGAAAGCTCACGCCATAATTCAATTTGCAAAACGAGGCGATCTCTTTATTTGACCCGGGCTCTTGACCGCCAAAATCATTACTCGGAAAACCAAGCACCACAACGTCTTCAGATTTATGCGCTTCATAGAGCGCTTCGAGTCCCTCATATTGGGGAGTGTACCCACATTTAGAAGCAGTGTTGACGACCACAATCGTTTTCCCTTTATATTGTTTAAGGGCGACCTCGGTTCCATCAATTCGGTGGGTTGTTAAATCATAAAAACTTAAGGTCATTGCAAGAGCTCCTAATATAAAATTCATTGAACATATCCTTTCAAATCGGCGGTCGCATGAGCTGAATTTTTGAGGGTTTTTAAATATTCAAAAGCAGCTTTAAAGCTCCCTTTCTTTTTATAAAGCTTTTCAAAATCCGACAAGTCCTGATCATAGGTGGTGTAGTTCAACAATACCGCATTATTGAGTTTTAGTTTTTCAAAATATAAAAATGCATTTGTTTTGAGCTTGGGTTTAATCGACCTTTTAAATTGTTCCATCATCGCATTTAATCGATCTTCTTTTTGTTTCAAAGATTGGTGAGTTTTATAAAACTCATTGAGATCAACGATCTGATTTGAGATCCAGTCCGAAAAAATCAAATGGTCCGCATTTTCAAGTGCAACCTGGCCTGCGAGTTCGTTTTCACCTCGTGAAGAATAAAAAAGTTCTGTCCCCTTTGTTCCTAAAAAGTTTGCCATGCGTTCGTTAAATTCGGCTTGGCCCGAGATAAACAAAGTCGCATGCACAGACTCGTGAATAATAGTTTCGATCAAATCAGCATCTTGATATTTGAGCATCGAACTTAAAATTGGATCATGAAACCATCCAAGAGTGCTAAATGCCGAGGCTCCACGTACGGCGCGATCGTATTTTGATTTATCAAATTTTTCGGCTTCAAGGTGAGCGCTCTCTTCGTCAAAAAATCCCTTATATGGAAGACTCCCCACAATCGGAAACCACCATGTATAAGGAGTAACATCATAAAGGGGTGCGACCTGTACAATCCATGTCACATAGGGACGATGCAATTCGACAAAAGTTTGATAATTTTTGTGAGGAGCAAGACTTAAATTTTCGACACCAAACTTTAAAGCCTCCTGACTGAGTCGAAGTTTACGTTTGATTTCTGAATCCACCGTAGGATCGGCCAAAACTTTTTCAACCGGTACACGTGAATTTAAAAGTTTGAGCTGTTCATAAGAATTGTGAATCAAGTAAGAGACGCTACAGCCATTTAAGCCTAGAGCAAAAATGATAAACCCGCACGACCGGCGTAATCGACCAAGATTGGCTGCGACTGAAGGGGAGATGTCCATGCATCGATTCCGATCTTAAATGAAAAAGATTTGGTCAAATTCAATTTAACACCGAGGCCCGCGCTCGGCACAAATCCTTTTACCATCGGGATCTGTTCTGCTGATGCTACGTCGGTGTTTTGCTCAAATTGTTTTTTAATATAAGCAGCGCCAAATTTGACAAAGGGTTGAATCATTCCTTCTTGCACACTGAGAACATAATCAAGACCAATCATTTCAAAATTGGAGGTGATGCGGGTTTTTGCTGTTGCGATGGGTTGAATTAAGATCACGCCGCTTCCATTGGTGTAACTCAGTTCCACTGCAGAATTTTGTGAAAAATAATAACTGACGGATCCTGTTACTGAGGATGAGACCTGATAGTTTTCCGAATTGACCGAAGACTTTCGGTAACTCACCGCCGAGCCCACCTCAACCATTGCCGATGCCGAGAATATTGAAACAAAAAAGAGCCACATTTTAAAAAACCTCTTAATGCGCGAGCACTTCAAATTGATACAGCAAATGAATTTTACCATCTTCTTTTACCATCTCGCGCGGCGGATTTAAAAATGGTGCAGCCTCTTTAAATGCATTGGTGACCGCTTGGTCTAAATTGGTGTCGCCCGAGGGGTGATGCATCACTGCTCTTTGAAATTCACCAGCTGGACTTAAAATGATTTCAACTCCAGTGATATTGGGTGAAAGGGCTAATTGCTTTTGCATTGCTGGAGGCAACATCGAAAAATAATCACGAAGATGCCCAATCCACCGATTCACAATTCCTTCGTTCACCCGCGAATAAAAAGAATAAAAAGTGAGTTGATCGGTATTGAGCGCTGTAAAGCTTCCTTGCTTGACCCCTGGAATTGTAATTCCAGATGACGATGCTCCCACCGCCATAAATCGGCCCAAGCCCTCAGCACCCAAAGCGGGTGAAGTTCTCCGAGACATTTGGCCTTCGCCCGATTGAGATTGAAACGGATTAAATTGTTGAACCGATGATCCCCCTTTTGAATTCGAATTTCCACGTCCTGCATTTTGGGTGATGCCGCTCAGTTTTTTTGCGGTCAATTGTTGACGAACCCGGCGGTCGAGTTGTGAGAGAATCTTTGCTTGTTCACGCAATTTTTTTTCGAGTAGCTTGTCAGGCAGCTCAAGGCTTTTTGTGGGGTGTATCGTTTTGCTACGGTCGTCATCAAGCATCGTGATTTGGGTCGGTTGCTCTGGCATCTGAAATGATGGGGCCTTCATGAGGAACCAGGCTAAAAGTCCATGCAAGATAAGGCTTAGAATAAGTGTTTGAAACTCTTTATTTTCCATCGCCCTTGAGCACCCTCTTTTTTAAAAGATAGCAAAGCCAACGCCTAAAGTTGAGACATTTATAAGCCGATAGGTAAGAGGTCACAGGGGGAAAATAATGAGTATTAAGAGTAATGTCATAGATATGACCGCGCGCCGGTCGACAAAGATTGCAAATAAAAATCTTCAAACTATTGATGCTCCAATCGTTGATATGACTGAACGTCGAAACGAAATCCTCAATCAAGAGCGTCGCAATGTGAAACGAACCATTCTTTCCGAATTTATTGGCGCCTGCGCGGTAATTCCAAATCAAGGTCTTATCAAATTGATGATCTATGATATTTCAGAAACAGGAATCGCCTTCGACACCACACAAGAAACAGGACAATTTAAAGTGGGCGAAGAAGTTGCGATGCGAGTTTATCTCAACAACCAAACTTATTTTCCATTTACTGTTAAAATTGCGAATGCACGCTCACTTGCTGATGAAGGAACATTTCGTCACGGCGGAAATTTTGTAACTGGAACGATGAACGAATTAGCTCTGACCCATTTTGTAAAATTCATTGAAACCGTAAGTGCAAGTCTACAGCGCGATTCCGGTGATGTGATGGTCTCAGGACTTGGTTCCCGATAAGCGTCATAATTTTTTTAAATGTACAGTGATTAAAAGTTGGGTTCGAATACTCCTATAACAAGAGGAGAACTCCCCAACTATGGCACTGACCACTCGTCACGATCGAAAAATTGTTGTTGATACAAACGTAATTTTATTCGACGCCAATGCGATTTTTAAATTTCGTAATTCCGATGTGTTTGTGCCCTTTTCTGTGATCGAAGAGATTGATCGATTTAAAAGAGATCTTGGAGAAAATGGCCGTAACGCCAGACAGTTTAGCCGATTTATTGACGAGCTCCGCAGCCAAGGCTCTTTAGCCCAAGGTTTACATCTCGAAAAAAGTCAGTCGCATTTTTATATCATCACCGATTCATCCTTTGATAATCTTCCCTCTGATCTTGATATCATCAAGGCAGACAATCGTATTTTGGCCACAGCTTATTGGCTCGGAAAAGAATATCCCACATCAAAAGTTGAGCTGATTACCAAAGATATTAATTTAAGAATCAAAGCGGATGTTTTTGGAATCGACGCCAAAGATTACGATCCTGACAATACTGTTTTTGAAGACATGTATACGGGCCTTAAAGAAATTGATGTGGATCCCGATGTGATCGATCGTTTTTACCGCGAAAAAGGGGTGAGCCTCGGTAGCGATTTTAAATTGTTTGCGAATCAATATGTGATCATGAAGGATTCGACCAACGAAAATCATTCGGCTATTGGTCGATTCTCACAACGTGATCAAAAAATAGTTCCACTCATTTCACCTTCGGAAAGTATCTGGGGAATTCATCCAAGAAATGTTGAGCAAAGTTTTGCACTCGATTGTTTATTAAATGATGAGTTGTTGTTTGTGACATTGGTCGGAAAAGCCGGCACCGGAAAAACTCTTTTGGCACTGGCCGCAGGTCTTTATAAAACTTTAGACGAAGGGCAATTCAAGCGCCTACTTGTTTCACGCCCGATTTTTCCAATGGGTCGAGATATTGGTTACTTGCCTGGCGATGTCGAACAAAAGCTCAATCCATGGATGCAGCCCATTTTTGATAACGTTGAATTTTTGATGGGAGCAGATAAAAAGGCAGCAGGACGCGCACAAGAGTTGATCAACCAAGGAATGTTGAACATAGAACCACTTACTTATATTCGCGGTCGCAGCATTCCTAATCAGTTTTTGATTGTGGATGAATCGCAAAATTTAACGCCCCATGAAATAAAAACCATTGTGACACGGGCAGGCCAAGGCACCAAAGTGGTATTAACAGGGGATTGCTATCAGATTGATAATCCTTATGTTGATTCAGCAAACAGTGGGCTGACATATTCGGTTGAAAGATTCAAAGGACATCCCATTTCGGCGCATGTAACACTGACAAAAGGTGAACGGTCCGAACTTGCGGAGCTTGCTGCGAATATTCTTTAGTTTAGGGCATATTTATTGCTAAATAGTTTGTAGATGTCTTCAAACTATTCAGTTCAGGTACGATCTTCCGGTCGAATGCTGTTTTTAATTTTATGTTTTTTTTGTTTCAGCGCAAGAGCTACTGACTGCATAACTATATTGAGTTCAAGCCCTCACACAACAGCATTCCACGATGATCAAGATGCATTTACTGCTTTAGGTGAATCCCTCCGCAATATTATTTCACCTGTGAACGATGGTAAACCCACCGTGATCAATATGATTGATCAGGAAATCCAAGCCACTAAAACTGCGTCGGACGAAGTTTTTATCACTTGGACTGGATCGGCCAATTCAGGCAAATCGACTTTGTTTAATATGATCGCACAAACTATTGGCGGCAGTCCCATCCGCGAGCTTTCAAAAGCCGGAGTCAGAGCGGGCCTAACCACGCGACTCACTGTCGGTGTGGGATCAAACGATCCTGGCCAAGCTTTCGAACGGGATCGTCGTGAGCGACTAGGTCCTTTACAACTTTGGCAAAATAACATGGATGCCACAACTCCTGGAAAAGGATTGATTGTTCAGCTTCCGAATTTACCAACAGGAATTGCGATCATCGATGCACCTGATATTAATTCTGGATCGCGTTTTTCGGCTGAGCCTACAAATCTTAATTCGGCTCTTCAGGTAATCTACACCTCCGATGTTCTCTTAATTATTGTTGATAAAAAAGATTATGCGAATCGCGACTTGCGTGTGGGTCTTAATACCATATTTAAAAAATATGGAGTGAAGCACACCATACTCATTTTTGAAGGCAAAGAGGCCAATGACTCTGCCGTAATCGCACAAATGCTCAAAGAGTTTGCCAACGAAATTTATCCAAAAAAGTATCACAATCCTAATGGTGGATATCCTGACCCGGTATTGGCAGCTTATCTTGTGCCTGATGATAACGATGTGGTCCTTGGCCGTGCTCATCCGCGATTGATTCCTGTGGGCGGAAGTCGTCTCTCGATAGACGATGTCATTCATCGCATCAGTTATAATCGGAAACATATTCGTGCGTCGTCGTTGGCTTTTACCAAAGAAGCGATTGTTACTGCTGCTCACCAAGAACTTACTCATGTGAAACAACAAAGACTTGCAGCCCAACTTTATTTGAAGGGTGTGATGGATGCCATCGATACCGCAGCCTCATCTAAACTTTTAGATTACCCATATGAAGAGGCCAAAAAATATATTCGCGATACATTTGTTGAGCAGCTCTCAGACAACCGACAACTGCTTGAGAAAGTGACCCAAGTTTTTTCGCCTGAGATTGTTAAAAATTTATTTAAAGTTTTCTCTAAAGGAACCCCTCCTGAGTTTGTAAAAACCAATCATCTTGAACACGATTCCTTTGCGGTATCACAGCTCAAACTTCAACTGGCTTCAATTCAAAATCACCAGCTTATAATTCAGAGCGAAAGCGACCGGGCCCTTTATAAAAAAACTTTTCCGGGCGAACAGATTGGCGATCGATACTCTTTACCCAGTAAAGAATTGCTCTCTCCAGAAATTCGTAAGTCATTTGACGATATGCTCAATGCCGATTCAGCAATTTGGAGCGCCGGAATAGGAAAAAAAATAACCGAGCGCCAAAGCATTCATAAAAATAGTGAAATCGAAAAGCTGCTCTCAAATTTGGCCCAAAAAAGAATGATGAAGATTACCGCTATGGGATTGCTTACCGTAGCCTCACCTCTCGCAGGTCTTGTAGGAATGAGCTTTGTTGGGGCAACCTCATTTACCGCCTGGCTTGCTGCGGCCATTGGTCCTCCAATTTTGCTCAAAAGAGTGCAAAGCCAGATGATTGATAACCATTTAAAAGAATCCCTAAATGTTTGGTTCAAACAACTCCAAATCGATGCCACGCGTGAATACTTTTACGAAGCGTTAGCACCTCTTATGAGTCAATTGAGCGCGCAGTCGGCTCTTCATAGCCGAGATCTTGATAATGCTCAGCGAGCCATCCAGTTTTTGAGCCCCAAGGGCGAAAGTCCAATCCAAACCCTACGGTAACTTGACACACCCTTAAGACCCTTTGGATGCTAGTAAAGGGGGATTTGGGGTGGTTGTTATTTTTGTTTTGATGCAGATGTTCGCATTTGCTGACTGTGAACACATTTTGAATTCAAACATCTTGTGGTCTGCGCTCAACAAACCAAAAATGATTCCTCAAAAACCGGTAGGCTCTTTCACAAAAAAATACGCCCATCACGAATTTTTTGATCAAGATCAAATCCCGTGGACTTTCATCAAAGACGACCGTTACTTGGATCTCAATACCGCATCGAGTGTGATCTCATCTCTTATTTATTCGCACTTTCAAATTTTAACTCCGATCACCACTCGCTACATGAATTATGCGGCGATTCGTTCTTTAGAAACCAATCTCCCTCTTGGTCGCCTTGATCATCTCGACACTCAGAAAGTTCGTGGGCTTATTTTTGTGGCGGCATTTTTACAAGATCTTAAGCGGCTTGAAAACGACCAAAGTAATCTTCTACTCAAACAAAATGAGTTTATAGCTTTAGATTTTAGCCAAACACTAGGTGCTGGCAAAAATGGTTTTCATAAAAAAGGTCGAATTATAAGTGGTGCGGTAGGGGGTTATCCGGCGTTTAAATCAATGGCTGAAGCTTTAAACCAAATAGATTGGACACTGCTTGATAAAAATCATCCTTGGAAAAATCTGAACGAGGAGGATTATGATTTTGCTCTGCGCGGGTTTGACAGTTTAAGCGACCAAGATATCCAGGCTTACGTCGAGGCGGCCGAGTACTCAGAGCCCCTAGATGCTCAATATATGATCGAAAAACTGATTCATAATCGAGATATTTTTAAACGCGACCTTCGTCGATAGCTATTCAAGTCCTTTCAGCAAATCTCCGAAATAGAGATAGGTTTGCGAAAGGATTCATCAATGTATCTTCAAGGTCAACTTCAGACAGTCTTCGATGCTCTTTATCATATGGGAGTGATCGACCCCGTTCTTCAAATGGATTGGACTCAAGTGGTTGAAGACCGCCAATTTCAATCCGAAATGTTTGAGCGCATTGTTTTGGTCGCAAATTGCTATCAAAACGATATTGATCAACTTATGGTTGAGCTCGAAAAATTTGATCAAAAAGCTCTTGGATTTTTGGCAATGGAAGTGGCAAAAGAATTTGCCGATTTTCATGCGCGCAAGGATCTTCACTAATGAAAACCGGAATTCGTTTTTTTATTTTTTTAAGTGTTTTATTGATTACAAAAACGGCGAGTGCCGAATGGGCCATTGATTTATCTCGACGTTTTAATCTTGACCCTCAAAAAACAGAGAACGAAAAATCGATTTACGAGCATGTCGTTTCTGTGCAGCCCAAAACGATTGCTCAAGAGTTTGTGATCTTACAAACCGAGCAAGGATTTATCCCTCGCAAAGTTCAGGTTCGGGCAGGGCAGAGTTACAAGATCAATGTGGTCAACATCAACGAGCAACAACGCAATGTCAGTTTTGTTTTTGATCAATTCGAAGAGCATCAGGCAACCTACTACGGTAAAATAAAATCATTTATAATTGATCCACAAAGCGAAGGGATCTTTACTTTTCAATCTCCCGAAACCGGCTTTGATGGGCAGTTGGTTGTTTTACCCAATGCGAATCCTAAAATAGAAAAAGAAGTTGAGCTTCGAGCGCCGGCATCGGCACAGGAGTAATCTTGTCTGACGTTTATTTCCAAACTATTCGAAGTTACTTGGGTCCAATCCTTCATTTTTTAGAAGATGAATCCGTCACCGAAGTCATGATCAACAGTCCAAGCGAAATTTGGATCGAAGTTGCCGGAAAAATTCAAAAGACCACAGCCAAATTTCAAGACGAAGATTCATTGCGTGCAGCTGTCAACAATATCGCCCAAAGTGTTGGCAGAAGAATCAACGACGAGGAGCCTCGGCTAGATGCCCGATTGCCCAATGGCTATCGTATTCATGCGGTTATTCCTCCGTGCGCGCGCAAAGGGACCACTCTAGCGATTCGAAAATTTTCGAAAGTTCAATTTACATTTAAGGATTATATTCGGATTGGTGCCTTAAGCGTTGATGGTGCACAGTTTTTAGATATCGCAATGAAACTCGGAAAAAACATTTTGGTCAGCGGTGGAACGGGTTCAGGAAAAACCACTTTGCTCAGTGTTTTGAGTAACCGAATTCCAAGCGGCCAACGCGTGATCGTGATCGAAGATTCAAGTGAACTCCAAGTAGAGTATGAGCATGTGGTATTTTTTGAAACTCGCATGCCTGATGAACAAGGTCGTAACGAAGTGACCATTCGTGATCTACTCAAAAGCAGTTTAAGGCTCAGACCCGACCGCATCATTGTGGGTGAGGTTCGTGGTGCTGAGGCTTTAGAATTGGTCCAAGCCATGAACACCGGTCACAAAGGTTGTATGGGAACCATCCATTCCAACTCGGCATCGGATGCATTGGTGCGACTCGAAGCCCTCGCTCAAGGTGGAGATTCTAGATTGAGCGAAAAAGCACTTCGGTATCAGATCGGATCGGCAATTGATCTTGTTGTTCAAATTTCAAGATACCCCGATGGTTCAAGACGTATTGGTGAAATTGCAGAGGTGCTAGGATGGGACAAAGAGGGAACATACAATGTTGCACCGATTTACCGTCTGTCTCGTTTGGTCAAAAAACCAGACGGAAAACTAGAAGGCTCTCTCGTTGCAACCGGTGAAGTGCCCTCGTTTATCGACGAGATCGAAGACAATCAAATTCCATTTCCAAGGACTAAGTTTAAGGCCGCATGACGTGGCGCAGCCTTTGATTTGAAGACCACCGCTTAAAGTTTCGGGATTTTTGTTTGTTCTTAAACAAGACTCTGCGTTACAACGACTTGTGTGTACTTCAGTGGTAAAATCACAAATTCTTTTGTTCAATATTTAGGTCGGCAGGGCATCGACACCGAGCGCCTTTTTGAACTGACCGAGTTACCCACCGAGTTTTTGCAAGATTCTTCGTGCTGGCTCAATGCCGCCGATGTCGAAGCCTTTTTAAATATTATCGAGCGCGAATTTAGCAATAAATTTCCCGACAAAAATTTGATGTGTGCAGTCGGTCATGCTTGTAACGATATCAAGGCCTGGGGTGTATTAGACGGCGTCTTAAAGATGATGCAAAAACCCACCGACATTTACTCGCAACCCCAACGGTTTATTTCTTATTTTGTTTCGCCCGCACCACCTATTGGAAATCTTCAACGTGAAGACGAAAGCATCTCGTTTGATTTGCCATTTTCAAATACCGAATTTCCACTCGCCACCGAATATCTGAGAGCAGCGTTTGAGGCCTTGCCTTTGTATGTCGGAAAAAACATGTCGAGCGCACAGTGGCGTCACACAAAACTGACGGTGTCCTGGTCAGAGGCGCAAGAGTCACTGATCGAGAATTCTGAATTTGTGGTGAAGCCTGAGGTCATTCATGAATTGGTGGCTTCACTTGAAGAAGCTCAACGCGAACTCGAAACCCAAAAACAAATTGTGATGGCCCAAGCTCATGAGATTGAGCAACTCAAATCTCTAAGTTTAGGCACCGAACGGATCAAAAGCGCATTCAATGAAGACGATATGATGATGATGCGCAGCCAAGTTTTGCGCTTGAGTGATTATATCACCCGATCACTCCAACTCGTCACACTTCTTGTTCGTCAAAATCGGCTCGACCGCCAGGTTCAAGAGGCGATGAAGCGACTCGATTGGGATTTTGTATCCACCCAGTACCGAGATGTTGTCGATGATTTATTAAAAAAGATTGAAACGTTAAAGCTAATTCCAGCCACACCTGTTAAACCCACTCGAGCCCTTAAACGCAAACGCACTTCAAGCGAGCTCGAACTCACCGCAACCAGTTAGGAACAAAATGAGCAAAATTAAAAAAGTAAAAGCCCGTGAAATCCTTGATTCTCGGGGTACGCCTACACTTGAAGTCGAAGTCGAACTCTCAAGCGGAATGATCGGTCGAGCCGCAGTGCCAAGTGGAGCCTCCACCGGAGCCCACGAAGCTTTAGAACTTCGCGACCAAGATCCCAAACGCTATTTTGGCAAAGGTGTTTTAAAAGCCATCGATAACGTCAACACAATCATTGCTCGCGCGGTGGTCGGTCTTTCGATGGATGATCGCACTGTGATAGAAAAAAAATTGAAGGAACTTGATCCCACCCCAAATAAGTCAAAACTTGGAGCGAATGCAATTTTGGGAGTGTCGCTCGCAAGTGTAAAAGCTCAGGCTCAACACGAGGATTTGCCTCTTTATCAATATCTCAATGATCAAGAAGACTATAGTCTGCCAGTGCCATTAATGAATGTTCTCAATGGCGGGGCTCACGCCGATAATGGGGTTGATGTTCAAGAATTTATGATTGTTCCTCACGGTCAAAAAAACTTTCGTGAGGCTTTGCGCTGTGGCGCCGAAGTTTTTCATAATCTCAAAACAATCTTAAAAAAACGTGGGCTCGTGACCGCAGTTGGTGATGAAGGGGGATTTGCTCCACACCTTAAGGGCAATGCTGAAGCCTTGACCTTGATCTGTGAAGCCATCGAGCTCAGTGGATACAAACTCGGTCAGGACGTTTCGCTCGCCCTCGATGTGGCTGCAACCGAATTTTTTAAAGACGGCAGTTATCATTGGGAAAAAGAAAATTTAACCGCCGCTCAATTGATTGCGGTCTATCAAGATTGGCGCAAAAAATTCCCAATTGTCAGTATTGAAGACGGTTTGTCAGAGGATGATTGGGAGGGCTGGAAGACTTTGACCGAGACTATGGGTCGATCAACTCAATTGGTAGGTGATGATTTATTTGTGACCAACCCTGAGCGAATTACGCGTGGGATCGAAGGCCACATTGCCAATGCGGTTTTGATCAAAGTGAACCAAATTGGCTCTCTCTCGCAAACAGAAGAGGCTGTGCGCATCGCTAAACAAGGTGAGTATGCGACAGTGATGTCTCATCGCAGTGGCGAAACTGAAGATACAACCATTGCCGATTTGGCGGTGGCTTTGCAGTGTGAACAAATCAAGACAGGAAGCTTGTGCCGAGGAGAGCGAACTGCTAAATATAATCAATTGCTTCGAATAGAAGACGAACTCGGGACCCACGCAAAATTTCTGGGTCGCAAAGCTTTTAAAGCTGTCGAATGATTCCTTACTAAGGAGAGATTGTGTTTTCAGTGTTATTTTATTTTATGTCGGCGCAGGCTGCGTCGGCAAATTGTAGTGCTTTAAATAGCATTAACTTCGAAATTCCTGGAGTTCAGCTCCAAGCTCGCACTGTCAAACGTGACGAATATAGATCTCTGATGGAATTGATTTTCGGCAAAGTCGCATTTAATTTTGATTCTAAAGAAGTCAACTCACCCGATGACACCGCAAAGCTAGTTTGGACCAATCATTTCGAGCCTCTGCTTCAGAGCAGTCGATTCACTTATCATGAAATGGCCAAGATCAATATGGATTCAAAAATAACAATTTTTGATGCTCGTTCAAAATCAGATCCTAAGGTGAGTTATTTTGATAACCCGGCTCAATTTTTTAAAGGCAGTCCTTTTGCCATTATAACCGTAGGAATTTTTTCTGGAGCTAAACTGATTGGGTTTGCTTCGATTTACAAAGATACGACTACAACTGCAAGATATCTAAACCCGCATTTCAGCAACCAGACCGTGTTTATTACTGTCGCTTTAAGTCGCCAAACTCGGCGGCTCGTTGAAGTCACAAAGGCAGCAATGAATTATGCTTTCCAAACACTCAAAGTTGAGGAAGTTATTGTCCCTTTGCCGATCGACGAAAACATCGAAAGATTAGGGCATGCCTTACAACTTAATAAAGGTGAGCAGCACGGAAATCTGAATTACATGTGGCGAAACACGATTCCGGTTTCTCACTCTGCCGCCGGCAACGACTGAAGCATCAACTGGCAAAAAAAGTTCATCGGAACTTCGGGTAATTGATAGGGGCGCGGCTCGTTGAGGTTTTTGATTTCTGATTGCAACTGACTCACCGACCAACCCTTTTCGCTCAACAACCGTTCGGCTTGCACCGCCAAAATCATATTTCGACCGGCTCCCTCAAAATCCTCGTCCATCCCTGCGGGCTTGGCATAGGCTAAAGTGAACAATCGGCCGTGCGGGTGCATGGGACTCGGAGTCTCAGCCACTTGCAGCGCCATCTTTTGGGGCACCATACGGTAGGCGACATGACCCAAATTTAATTTTTGGGCGAGATCTTTTGCGACTTCATATGAGTTTCCTAAAGACTCTAGTTTTTGAACCACATCGCTTAAACTTTCTTTTTTTAAAGCCTGTTCTAAAAGGGCCGACACAATTTCCAATTGATCGCTCGAGGTATTGAGTCTTATTTTTTTGATTTGCCCTTGAGGAAATTCGGCGGTGGGGGATTCAAAGATTTCAATCCCATCTTTGACGGGTACAATTCGGTAATGCGACTTACGACTTGAGGATGAACGAAATAATAATTCTGAAGCGGTGAGAGGTGTGAGGCGAGGGACTGCATTGCCAAACTTATTTTTTAAAATTTGTAAGATTTCGCGCGCGCCCGTCGTGCCAAATCTCTGATCCAGTGTGGCCAGCAAAACTCCGGTGTGTTGGTGATTCAATGGGGTTTTAAGATCTGGTTCTACCGGTTTAAAGAGTGGATACCATCGTTCGCGATCGGCAACTGCGACTTGTTTTCCATCTATAAAAAATCGGGCGTGCACGGTTTGTAGGGGCAACATCAAAACAAAAAATAAAATTTTAAAATTCATTGATAATTGCTTTAGTAAGAGATTGGATTTTGTTTGTCGAACGGGGAGCCACAAAAACGGTGTCATCACCCGCAATAGTGCCTAAAATCTCTTTGATTTGAGATTTATCCAGTAGTCGCGCCACAAGGCTTGCCGATCCGGGAGTTGTGCGCAAAACAATCAATGATCCATTGTGTTCAACACTCATCAAAAGACTTTGCATGTCGGTGGTCACCACCGATGAATCCTCAGAGAGGCGATAAACAATTGCGCCCGAACTGTTTCGCATTTTGATCGCATTGATCCGTCTTAAATCGCGCGAAATAGTACTTTGGGTTGCGGTAAATTTTTTTGATTTGAGGGCCGCGACCAGCTCCTCTTGGGTTGATAAACCTCCCTCAACCAAAAGAGTTTTTAAAGCTTGCATGCGCTCTGCAGATTCGTTTGACGACATCAGTAAAGTCCCATCATTAAAGCTTTTTGGGCATGGAGGCGATTTTCGGCCTGCTCAAAAATTTTGGATTGGGGATGGTCAGCCATTTCTGAAGTGATCTCTTGATCTCTGACCATCGGCAAGCAATGCAAAATAATCGCATTAGCTTCGGCCTGACTAAATATTTTTTTATTTACCTGATAGGGCCTAAAAGTTTCAAGCCTCGTGCTATTTTGTTGCGACTCAAAGCCCATGCTGGTCCATACATCGGTGTAAATCGCATGACACCCCTTGGCCGCCTCTAATGGCGATTCGAAAAATTTAATTTTATTTGGAGCGCGGTGATTCGCACGCTCGACAATAGACGCTTTCGGAAGATGTGCAGTCGGACACGCATAGTGCACGTCGATTCCGAGTTGAGGAAGCATCAGCATCAGCGAATGAAGCATATTGTTGCCATCACCCACATAGCACAGCTTTAAACCTTCCAGCCGATCAAAGGTTTGAAACAATGTTGTGAGATCAGCAAGTATTTGGCACGGGTGATGATCATCAGAAAGACCATTAATAATCGGAATCTTTGCAACCGTTGCCATCCGATCTAAAGTCGAATGCTCAAACGTTCTTAGCATGATTCCTTGCACCATTCCTTGGAGCACCCGCATAGTGTCTTCGGGTTCTTCATGTTTTTTTTGGCTCCCCAAAAGCTCAAGGGGGTGACCACCCATTTCATTGACACCCACCGCAAAACTTACCCGTGTGCGGAGCGAGGGCTTTTCAAAAATCAGCGCGATTGTTTTGTTTTTGAGATGATCACTGGGTTGCCGATTTTTTTTGAGCTGATCTGCGGTTTTAATCAACTCCATCAGCTCAAGAGGCGACAACTCTTCGCCGGTTAAAAAGTTGCGAGTTTTAAACCGCAACATGATGAAACCCCTCAAAATTACATGTTGTTGAGTGATCTTCAAAAATATCCGAGGCATGCACCACTTTTACTTTTTTTACTCCCGAATTGAGAGCATGGATGATCGCCAAAGTTTTGGTGAGCATTCCGCCAGAGACCACACGGTACTTGATCATTTGCTCAAGGCCCTCAACATCCACCGCTTTTATACTTTGGCCTTCTTCATCTAAAATTCCAAATTGATCGGTTAAAAAGATTAACTCATCAACCTCAAGTGCACTCGCAAGATAGCTTGCGGCCCAATCGGCATTGATATTTAAAGCTTGTCCATTTTGACTTGTACCAATAGGTGCGATCACTGGCAGAGATGTCATAGATAATAGCCAATCACTATTCACCTTTTTGATTTCGCCCACGTGTCCAAGATTTATTTTTTGATCACAAAGTAGAGTTTGGTTGTCGGTGCCCGCACAACCGAATGCCAAGATTCCGTGGGCATTTAAAAACCGAACCAATTTGCGATTGACCGAGCCACATAACGTCGACTCAATCACCCCAACCATTTCGGCAGTGGTCACGCGCTGGCCATCGATAAATGTCCATTGAATCCCGCGCAGAACGAGTTCGGCATTGATATTGGGACCCCCGCCATGAACCAAAAAAATCTGATCGCCTCGTTCCTTTAACTTTTTAATTAGTTCGACCAAAATCAAAAGGTTTGATTCATGGTTGAGGGCTGATCCACCGAGTTTGATAAGCGTCTTCATGAATACTCCGTATTGATAGTGATATAACGTTTAGAAAGATCGCAGCCCCATGCGGTTGCGGTGTTGTCGCCCGAGGCCAAATCAATTTCGATATGCACGCAATTTTTTTTTAAACTTTGCTTGATATGATCAAAATTAAAAACTTCGGGATGTCCCGCAGTAAACAAAACTTGTCCTTGGATTTTTAATGTCATCTTATTCAGACACTCGAGCGGCACTTGCTCGGCTCCGAGACGGGCGATCACCCGCCCCCAGTTCGGATCTTCACCGTGCATTGCAGTTTTCACGAGTGGACTTAAAATCACTCCGCGTGCAGCACGTCGAGCAAGCTCCAAGGTCGGTGAACCTTTAAGTTCAACCTCGATCAGTTTTGTTGCGCCCTCACCATCCGAGGCAATCGCTTTGGCCAAAAACTGACAGACCTCGATCAGCGCAGTTTTAAAAATTGCGATATCTTGAGCTGTAACAACCGAGACAAGTGACAAGCCATTTGCGAGGAGAAATGAGCAATCATTGGTAGAGCAATCCCCATCTACACTGATCATATTAAAACTGACATCGGTGGACTGTTTCAAAAAATCTTGGGCTTGAGTTTGCTCAAGAACCGCGTCGGTCAAAATATATCCCAGCATCGTTCCCATCTGTGGATGAATCATGCCGGAACCTTTACAAATTCCGGTGATTTGAACATCACCCCCACTTAAGGGCACTGTTGTCGAAACAGATTTAGGGACCAAGTCGGTGGTTAAAATTGAAAGTGCAAAACCATCGGCCACATCGCTCGCGCGCTCAATCAGTTCTGGAATCGCTAAAGTGATTTTATCAATTTCGAGTTGTTTACCAATCACACCCGTGCTGGCTGTCAAAACCGCGGTTGTATTCAGGTTTAAATGTCGAGCCACAGTCGCTGCCATTTGAAGATTTGAGGCTTCGCCTTGTGGACCTGTACCTGCATTGGCTTGGCCTGAATTTGTAATGACCGCACGAATGGTGTTTGAGGGTAAAAGATTTTGTGAATATAAAATTGGCGCGGCTCTAAGCTGATTGAGTGTAAACACACCGGCTGCCACACAATCGACCTCCGAATAAATCAAGCCTAAGTCTGGGCGATAACGACGAACCCCAGAATTGATTCCACTTGCAAAAAAACCTTTGGGCAATGGAGTGTGATGAAGTCCTAAAGACATGAGATTAACTCGTGTGAGGGCAGACCTAAAATTTGATTCAAGTTTTCAATTGCCTGGCTTGCTGCGCCCTTTAATAAGTTGTCGATAACACTAAATACATAAAGTTTATCTTGAACAACTTTGTAACTGATATGTGTCATCGCGGTGCGAATCACATTTTTGATGCGTGCAAGCTCTGTGATCGCTTCGCCATGTCGAACAAATGGATAATCATGATACGAGCGATCAAAGGCCTCTTTTATCTTTTCAAAAGGGGCGACCAGTTTGGTGTAAATCGCCACACTCAATCCTCGATCAATCGGTAACAGGTGGGTGTTAAAGTGCGGGTCGATCTGGATATCAGAAAATGTTTTCACCGCCTCGCAAATTTCGGGCAGATGTTGATGTTCCCCCACGCGATAGGGAGTAAAGTCTCCGCTCACTTCGCTAAACATCAAAGCTTCTTTTGGTTTTTTGCCGGCTCCGGTTGTTCCAGATTTGGCATCGATCACCAGTGTTGTTGTATCAATCAGATTATTTTTTATAAGCGGTAAAAGAGCCATAAGAGTGGCCGTTGCAAAACAGCCAGGATTACTAATCAAGTTGCTACTCGGCCGTTTTGCAAAAGGCAAGAGACCGTAGTGACCTTGAAGTGGCGACTTTAAATTGTAAGTGTCTTGACTTAACAAAGGCGGCAATCGAAAGGCCCCACTCAGATCAATCACACAAATTCCAGATTGCAAAAGTTTGGGGGCTAACTCGAAAGAGACTTCAGCCGGTGTGGCCAAAAAAACAATAGGCGTGGTTAAAAGATTCTCAAATTGATCTTGATCCATGTCCGATGCGAAACAATTTTTTACCGCGACGTAAGGGTGCCTGTTGAGCATCTGAACAAGCTCAACGCCTGCATATCCGCGACTCCCAACAACCGAAACAGCCATCTGATCAACTGAATTTTTATGCATCATACATGCATAAATAGTATAGATTTAGATTTAAATCAACATAAATATGTATTGACTGCATAAATATTCTAAGTAAAACATGGCAAAAAAAGGCTCAAAAAGAGGTTATTTCATATGGCTCGAAAAGTTTTACTGGTTTATAGCGGCGGACTCGACACATCGATTTGTATTCCGATGATGCGTGAAGAATATGGTTATGACGATGTGGTTACGGTGACGGTGGACGTAGGGCAAGATCCTGCAGACATTGTTCAGGCAAGCGAAAAAGCGGCAATCCTCAAGACCGAACATTATACAGTGGATGCTAAAGAAGAATTTATCAAAAAATTTTGCTGGCCCTCTGTTATGCACAATGGAGACTATCAGGGGTATCCGATGTCGACTTCGATTGCGCGGCCCTTGATTGCGGCAAAAGCTGTGGAGATGGCAAAAAAATTGGGCATCACTTCTTTTGCTCATGGCTGCACCGGCAAGGGCAACGATCAATACCGAATTGAATTTGGCATTCGAAGTCTTTTGCCCGAGGCCACAATCCATGCCCCAATTCGCGAAAAAAATCTGACCCGAACTTGGGAAATTGAATATGCCCAAAAAAAATCAATTCCGATTCAACAATCGCTCAATAAAATTTGGTCCATAGATGAAAATCTTTGGGGCCGCTCCATTGAGGGAGGAAGATTAGAAGAGCCAAACTTTAAACCACCAGAAGAAATTTTTGTATGGACAAAAAGCCGCGAGACCGCCAATAAAAAACCTCTCGACATCACGCTGCAATTTGAAAATGGAATTCCTGTCGCGATCGATAAAAAACACTATTCGCCAGCAGCACTCGTACAAAAAATGAATGAGCTAGCGGGTGATCATGGAATTGGTCGGATTGATATTATGGAAGATCGAATGATGGGTCTCAAAGTTCGTGAAAATTATGAGTGTCCAGGATCAACCGTGATTCTCAAAGCTCACAAAGCCTTGGAGAATCTTGTGCTCACTCGCGATGAAATTCGTTTCAAAGCGCAAGTGGACCAAGAGTGGAGTCGCCTCGCGTACGAGGGACTCTGGTGGGATCCTTTAAAAGAATCTCTTGAGGCATTTGGTCAACACTCACAAACTCGTGTCACTGGCGAAGTCGCAATCAACCTTTTTCAAGGACAAGCGATCATCACCGGCCGTGAATCAAAGTGGGCACTTTATTCTGAAGATTTAGCATCTTTTGATACCCAAACCTTTGATCAACGTGAGAGCACAGGAAGTGTCAAAAATTTTGGACTCCAATCTCGGATGTACATGCATCTTAAAAATCAAATAGGAAAATAATCGTGGCTTTGTGGGGTGCTCGTTTTAGTGGTGAAACAAATAAGATGGTCGAAGCTTTTTCATCTTCGATCGATATCGATCAACGTCTGTGGAAAGTCGATATTCGATCTTCAATTGCCCACGCCCAAATGCTTGGGCACCAACATATCCTTGAGCAAAATGATGTCACCGATATAGTTAATGGTCTTAAACAGATTGAATCCGATTTGTCAGATAAACGCTGGAGCTTTCCTATAGACGCCGAAGATATTCACGGTGCTCTTGAAGACCGTTTGTTTGAATTGATTGGCGAGCCCGCAAAACGGCTTCACACCGCACGCAGCCGCAACGATCAAATCGCCACGGATACCCGTTTGTTCTTGAGCGAAAGTGTTGAGCAGTTGTTAGAAGATCTCAACGATCTAAAAAAAATGTTTTTGAAGCATGCCGAAGAAAATATAAATACCCTGCTTCCTGGTTTGACCCATTTTCAAAATGCCCAACCCGTGAGTCTTGCACATCACCTTTTGAGTTATTTTTGGATGCTCGAGCGTGATTGCCAAAGGCTACGTCAAAGTCTACCGCGTATTTTGCAATTGCCCCTCGGCTCGGCCGCACTGGCGGGTACAGGATTTCAATTGGATCGCCAAATGGTCGCAAAAAAATTAGGTTTTCACGGCGTCATTGCGAACAGTATGGATGCGGTTTCTGATCGCGATTTTGTGATTGAATTTTTAAGTGATTCTTCAATTTGCATGATGCATCTGTCGCGATTTTGCGAAGAGATTATTTTGTGGAATTCTCAAGCTTTTCAATTCGTCGAGCTCGGTGACGCGGTGACAACCGGATCCTCAATCATGCCCCAAAAGAAAAATCCGGATGTGGCCGAACTCATTCGCGGCCGTGTGGGCCGAAGTTACGGCGCGCTGATCGGAGCTCTTACGATGATGAAGGCTCTGCCACTCACTTACAATCGCGACATGCAAGATGATAAGGTTCATCTCTTTCAAGGTCTCGACAATGTGATGTCCTGCGTGCGCCTCACAACCATTATGCTCCAAAATTTAAAATGGCGATCCGACAGGATGGCTCAAGCGTTAAGCGGTGATTTTTCGAATGCCACCGATCTTGCCGATGATTTGGTAAAAAAAGGAATTAGCTTTCGTGAGGCCCACGAGATTGTGGGTCGAATTGTAAAATCGTGTTTGGCAAATGGACAATACTTGGAAAATTTAAGTCAATCAGAACTAAAACTGCACCACCCCCTGTTTGATCAAAGGAGTGTAGAGGTCTTAAAACACGTGGCTGTGATGAGTGCGCGCGTTTCCGAAGGCGGTACAGCTCCTGCGGCAGTCAAAGAACAACTTGAAAAAGCTCGTCGAATCACTGATTTCAAAAACTAATGACCGCAATAAAAACATCTATTGTTGCAAGGTCATTTGGTTTTCTGTTACTAAACCCAACATGTGTACATATCATTACACCCATTTTTTAATGCTGAACTTGCCTCATTTGCATTGGCAGTCGCGAATTTAAATCCGTTTAAAAAATTTTATTAAGGGCAAGCAATGAGCAAAAACATTTTCTTTTTAATTATTTTTTCTATGAGTGCGGCTGTAGCGCAAGAAACAATGCGCGCCCCACTTGAGAGTTACACGACCAAACAAAATCCCTATAAAACATCCTGGGGACTTGGCCTTTACTCTCGTGGAGTGAGCGACTCGGTCGAAAAAAGTGTGGCCACCGGACTTGGCGCCACAGGCACTTTAGAATTTAGTCCCGAGCGTTGGTTGAAAACCACAATCACTCCCGGCTTTGTGGTCGAAAGCGGAAGTCTTGCGTCTCTGTACGATGCGAACGTTCCACGAAATCAAATCTTTCTTGATCAAGCGGTGGTGCAAGCAACTCCAATTTCACAGGTGAGGCTTGCGGCTGGGGCAATCAATCAGCGCTTTCTCGAAAGTCCATTGTTGATTGATGCTCAGTCTTTTCCTGCAGCGTTTGAATCTTTGAGCGATCACACTGACAACACAAAATGGTCGCTCACGGCTCAGCAGGCCATTCCGACTTCGATCAGTTTATCGACGATGACCAGTGATAAAGAACCTCTACCTACATTTTTCACATTTTCGGCACGAGGCGAGTGGGCGCCAAATCCAGAATTAAATTTTGTGGCAAGGGCTTCCCGATTTGCATTTAGCAATCTGCCCACCCAGGTGGCCTACAAGAGTTCTTTGAATGGAAACAAATGTGTCACTGGAGATGTCCCACAGAATATGCGGTTTAATTGTGGCTTTGCGGGCTACACAGCGGGTCTACAGGCCAATTCAAGTGTATACAAAGATTATTTAGTGAGTGTTGGTGGAGACTACATTCTCAATCCCGAAGCTCCAAGTGGTCAAAACCAAGGATATCTTACTTTTGGCCAAGTGAGATTTGCTTTAAATCCGGCATGGCAAATGACCACACGAGGCGAATTCTTTTTTAATGAATCCGATGCCTCTCCCTCGTTTTACAATGCGGTGGCCTTTGGCCATAGCAATCGTCAAGGTTATGCGGCCGATTTCAAATTTGAAAATCGGGTGCAGCACTTTGGTATTCGTGCACGTTATGTGGACGCACGCTTAGTCGAAGAAAATGATAATCAAACGGACACATCTATTTTTTATTTAGGTTTGGAGCTCTCTGGTGTCGAAATTTAAAGTTTTAGTTTTAATTTTACCGCTTGTTATTTCTTGCACAAAAGCGACCCGCTCAGGATCGAGTGGCATGGCCAGTTATTACGTGGCCCGAATTCCTCCCGCAGATATTCCGTCGCAAACCACCTCGGTGGTCAAAGGCTGGAGCGGATTTCCAAATCAAAAAACATTTTATTTTAAAACTTGTTTATGGAATATGCTCCAAAACCAATCCATCATTGGTCACGCGTTTAGCATTACGGGACCCGATCAGCCTAAGACCAACCCCGAGCAGCCAAAGACAGATCCTTATGGATGTCTCAATTGGTCTGAGGTTATCGATTTCGATCCGTTAGCTCAGCCGACGTTTTTGCAAATAGAAAGAACATTTGTTCCTCACGGTCTTCACCGCGGAAATCGCACCGTTTCTTTCGCCATTAATCCATGGTCGCAC
This sequence comes from Bdellovibrionales bacterium, assembly GCA_965199825.1. Classification (GTDB taxonomy): domain Bacteria; phylum Bdellovibrionota; class Bdellovibrionia; order Bdellovibrionales; family UBA1609; genus CBDATP01. The sequence continues at coordinate 1,696,269 of OZ241329.1, forward strand.
TTTAACGGCGGCGAAGCCGATGTTGTTGACCGCACGATTAGCAGTTTGGCCGTTGCGCGTATCGAACCTTTTAAAAAGGAGGCGCTCCTTTCTAAAAATTCTAAACACAATGTTCCGATGTCGATCGAAACTGTGAGCTACGACACTCTCAGTGTGAACGATAGTCTCAGTAAGAGTGTTGTCGATATCAGCTTTATTCCCTCTTATGTGCTCACGTCGATGACGGGTGAAACTCAACCGCCAACTCCTTTTTTAGAAGGTCAATTTAGAGTTAAGCCCTATTTGATTCACAAATCTTTGGGCGGTAGTTCTGAAATGATGTGGCAAGATGTGTCGCCACAAATTGCCGAAGTCAAAAGTGGATCGATGGCTAGTGTGCAGTTTCGTGATGTACGTTTTGCCCGAGACCTTGAGTCCACGGGGACATACCAATTGTTACTTGAGGTTGAGCCTGTTAACGGCCCCGCCGGCTTAAGCAATTTTCGCCAAGTGTATTTACTTGGGGATATGAAAAACGCCAAAGGGGGATCAAGTTTTAAACGTGATCCTTCGGCTCATATTGCGGATCTCAACCAAGTTCAAATCGAGAGCTATAAAAGCGAAATTGCACCACCTGCAGAAACGACTACCGCTAAAGCAATCCGTCTTGGAAAAACAAAAATCGACGTGTTCGAGGTGGGCAATGATTTTGGAGATCGAAGAAAGCTACAGATCAACATTGCAGCTCCTGTAGTGGATCGCGATTTTAAACCCTTAAGACCGGATTTGCCCTTTATAGTCGAGTTTGAGCCTCTAGGTGATGGACCAAAATTGGAATTTAAAAAGAGTGAGGTTAAAACCGAACTTGGAGGAATTCTTTACTTGCGAAGTGAGATTCTGCACTCCAATTTTTATAAACAACAAAAGAAAATCCCCTATATTTTGCGGGCTCATTATCAGACACAAGATCAAAAGGAAACCGCAATGGATTCACTCACCGCGGAGCGTGTGATTTGTTTAAATCCAAGTGCTCAAGGAGCGTTTGATACCGATCAGGTTTATTTCACCAATGGTCAGTGCCCCAATCAACCTGACGCTGATGAGAAGCCAACGTTAAAGCTCACAGACTTGATGTGGAAACTAAGTCCACATCCAGCGCTCTACAGTGTGGATCAAAATCTAACCTTAAATTCAAAAATGTTTATGACCGTGTCCTTAGCGCCAGATATTTATCGCTACGACGGGCCTGATCGCAAGCAAGCCAAGGCCGAAGGCTTAGTAAATGGTTATTATTTACTCACGGTTATGACTTTGTTTAACGACACCGTCAACAATCGCGCCGATCAGATTTTGACAAGCACACAAGGTGTGGTGAAGTCCGAAGGTGGAAAAATCGAGGCTGAGATTGAACTCTTGGTCAACAGCAACAATGCTCTTCCTTTGATGACTCAGCCAAATTATGTGGCGGTACAGGTTTCACAAATTGATCAAAGTGATCTTCGGTTTGACGCCCAAAAACATGCAAAAAACTTTCGTGTTTTGGATTCGACTGAAACTGACTTGGTCAGCGTTCCTTCGATCTTCGAGATTTCTCCGGATGGGAGCGGCGCACCTGTCAAAGACCGCAACAACCTCAATAAGGATCAAAAATATTTAAGTGATATTTATAACGAACTTGATCACAAACCGCTGTGGGAGCGCCATCTTGTTTGGGCCAAGGGAACTCAAAAATATTCGTCTCAGCCTAAAACTGACCAAGAGATCGCAAGCTCTTGGAAAGAATTTGGCAATAAACTTAAAACCAAAACCTTTGAATTTTCCTCGCAAGGGGACCTTGATCAGTTTTTAAAAGAAAGCATTCCTCCTAGAGAATATGGACCCTCGTTTAGAGGCATTGCCCAATCGGATGCGATTGAAACTTTCAAATGTTTAGACCAAGCCAATTGGGGTTTTAAAGATTCGGTACCCACATGTGGAAAAATCAAACATGTTTTTAAAGCGGCCCGTCGCTTGTGTCCCTTGTTTGAATCCGAATTCATTTGTAGCCGTTCGCCTTTTGAATATCTCAAGGCCGAAACAAAAATCTTCGCCTACGATGTCGACCAAAATGTTCCATCAGAAGATGTCTACATGGGTGGCATTCCGACAAATATTGGTGTGAACAATATGTTTGGAATTGGATCTTATTTTGGCAGTGATGTGGGTCAATCCAATACATCGACCGGTGCTTTGAGTTTAGGTGCAAATCAGTTGGGTGCCGCAGGCTTCAATGCCCACCTTTATCCTGGTGGTATGGCCGCAATCGGGCTTGCGAGTGTTTCAACCACAAGGAGCGAATCGGCATTTATGATCGATTTCTCCAGAAACTATCGTGAGAACATGAGCTATATGGGGAACACCGCAGCCCTGAAAATTGAAATCACCGATGCGATGATTCATCTCAAAAAGTCGCGAACCTGTTATTTGCTTCGCAGTCCGAAGATGGTTCATGAAACCGAAGGTGGATTTTTATTTTGTGAGCAACCCAAGACCGCACCCGAAGGTCATCCCGACAAAGCACTTGAGCGATATGTGTCGGTTTATAATATTCCGGCAAGTGGAGCGATGGTCAGTCCCTATGATTTGAAAAACCGATTTATGGTCCATTTCCGTGGCGAGCGTGACTACTACAAGTTTATGAAACTTTTCGCCAATGACCTCAAAGGTTATCAAATTGGCGGAGTTCCAACTCCTGTGAGCGACATGCTCATGCGTTGTGTATACCCCGAGGTAAAAGCCCAACTCCCAATGGTCGATGGCATTATTTCGAGTACTTTTCCTGGTGTTAACGTTTACTCGCGGATTGCCAATCGTGGGGCCGACCGAAATTTTAATAGTTGGTTGGGAGATGTCCCTAACATCGTGAATGTCTTTAATCCGCTAGAGTCCTTTGGAACGAAACGGGTGACCAACACCAACGACATGAATAGTGAAGTGATCGAGGATCTTCCAAAATACAGTAAGGCGCACTACTTGTGTCCAAGACGTTAAATTTAATTTGTTTATTTGGTCTGGTGGCTTGCGGGCAGCGCTCTGAGCGCGGCTCGATGATTTATGCCGCCAACATTTCTGGGAAGGCGCTGACATTTAATGCATCCGAATTTGAATGGGGTCTTCCTGATCATAGGGTAATTCAATTCAACGCTTGTCTTAAAGATCACTCGCGCGAAGGTGCGATTCAAAACCAAGCGATTGAAATTCTGAAATCCGATCGGACTGTGGTTGATCAAGAGATTGCACCCAAAACGGATCGTGATGGTTGTTTTAGTTGGACCGAAGATTTTGCGGTAGAAAGTCTTAAATCTCCTCACTATACCAAGATCACCCGCATACTAAAACCGCAGAGCACCTTTCAACCAATCGAAGTTCACTTAGCCATAAATCCTTGGGAAGGTATCAACGGCAACGAGACTGCAGTGATCAATGCCGATCAATTTGCCCAGATAAAAAATGAAACGGTCAATTCATCTGCTCCGATCGAATTTTTGGTCGATCGTGTTTCATATCAAATAGATTTTGATTATACACAGATGCAGGCAGACGGTCTTAAAGGACAATTGATTCTTTCATTCGCACCAAGCATCAAACTGGTCGGAATGACAGGCCGTGAAAAAGCTCTTAAACTGACCAAAGGGTTGCTCAGAATCAAGGCCCAAATTTGGCGTCAAGCTGAACACGGTTCTGCCACCCTCATCGCTGAGACCCCATCAACTCAGGATGCGATTCGTTTTCGCAATCAGGATTTTACTTCAGGACGCCTGCCACTAATTTTTAAAACAAATAAGTTGGATGCTCCGGGTACTTATTTTTTATCGCTCTATGCAGAACCGCAAAATGCTCCACAAGGATTGGCGGCACTTCAACGTAATTTCCGGCTTGGTGGAAGTCTTGACGAAGCGGGTTCGGCAAAATTCGATTCTGCATTTTTGGTTCCTCAACAGGTGCAAAATATAAATCCCTTAAGCGTGGTCGAAAGTTATCGTTTGGACATTGTGAGCGGTTCGATCGAAGAAGTTTCGCGCGAGAAGACCGAAGGCCAAAACGAAGTGACCGCGCGCATTCGCTTTGAAGCGCCCATAATTAATCCGTTATTAAAAACGGCTGTGGTCAATCGAGAATTTAAAATCTCGTCGCTTCAAGATCCCCAAGTTGAAATTTTTTGTGATCAAAAAAAATTGTGTAAAACTGACGAAGATGGAATTTTAAGATGGGTCGATCAGTTGACCTATGCCCCCTATGAAAAAATTAAACCTCGTGGACGCACTTACAAATTACGATTGGTGGATGCTAAAACTGGTGAGAGTGTGGCCCAGGATATTGAGATTAATCCTCAAACTACCAATACCCAGTCAAAAATTGTAGATCCCCGTGAGGCAAAAAACAGGGCTGATTCCACCGTGCCGGATCAGCAACCCGAATTCCGAATCCAAAAAATTTGTTTAACCAAAGTTTTGTCGCGAGAAATTGCCGAAGTCGACAATCAAATGTACCTCAATTTGCGAAATAAATTTGATGTGGTGATGAAGCCTAGGATTCTTAGATTTGATGATCCTGCATTTGGGCTTCAAGCACCTTATCAGCTTCCACGGGTTGGCGATTATCTTTTAACGATGGTTGTTTATCCTTCGCCAAATAAAACAGATCAGCCCATCACTTCACACCAACAGATTTTTCATTATTCGGGTGGTCCCGTTGTTCAATTTCCTTTTGAGCTATTAGTGAGCAATGCTCATCAAGAATTGCAAAATGCCTTTGTCCTAGCGCAATTGTCGTTTGTCGATCAAAAAACAAAAACGGCACTTCACACCGACTTTAAAACTCCAGTAATGGCCTTTGATTTTAGTTTGAATGATCCGGGAACTTGTCAGCAATTTGTGGATCAGGGCAATTTTATCGATCAACAAAAATCCTTGGTCGAGTATAACAATAAAGATCTTAATGAGGATCATCAGAACTACCAAGCTCAGCTTAAAAAACATAGTGATGACTTTGATCAACTTGCTGAGGATCGAAAAAATTTCGAATGGATCAACGATGCTCAAAGATTTGAAGTTAGACCATTGCTTGTTACCGATAATGGATTAAAAGCCGACGGTTTTTTAGACGTCAATCAAACACAAATGGAAAATGCGCTGAGCTGCCTTGAGAAATCAAGTTGGGCACAAAATTTTCAAATGCCAAATTGCCTTAAATCTTGGGCGCCCATCTATCAATCGATATGCTCTCATTTTTTTGAAGGTGTTGATCAAGCCAAGCGGTACAAATCCAATACATCTCACGATGTTCAGTTTGATCCCGAAATTTATTCGGCTCGACAGCGCTTTGCGAGTTTGCTCCAGGAATGCACGGAACGACCCGACCGCTATTTTGCGACATATAAACAGACTTACGTATATAAACATAAAGGATCAACCAACCAAAACTCGATGTCGACTTCGGTTCCGGTCACGCGCAATTATAACATCGGTGTTTTTGGCGGCAGCGATTTTATGCGTGAGTCCAATTTCAACATCGGCGCCAAGGCAATTTTATTGTTTCCACTTAACGAGATCAGAAAGTCGTTAAAACTTACTAAAGCCCAGCGAATCATTGCAAATGCTCCTCCTTTAGGAATGTCCTATGCGGATGCCACCAAAAATATAATAATAGCGTTTGAGGAAGAAGGCTTCGCGACGCCCAAGCTTCCGGTGCTTGCCCGAGGTTATGATCGGTTCGAGCAAATCTATGAGTTTGAAACTCTCAACAATGAATCTGCTCTGACAACCAATGCCAGTTTTAATGTTGAAACATTCAATATGGATATTGAGGTCGGCAGCTCTCGGGATTGTTATCAGTTAAGTGCGAACACAGACTTCTTTATCGATGCGTTGATGCTTGATAACGTTGGCGAGATATTAAAAGATCAGTCGCGCTACTTTTGTTTTCCAATCAATTCCGATGACCGAGTGATCCCGCAATCTTATCGCATTTTTCACTATGCATCGACACAACCCGTGCAAGCCAGTGTCAATACTATGGAAGTCACTCAGTCGCTGATTCTTAAAGGGTTTGGAGACTACAGAGCGTTCTTGTCGGTATTTCAAGATCATATGTCGCCCTACCACTTGGATTATATTCCAACACCGCTTTCGAGTTTTTTTTCTGACATCAAAAAAGATCAGCGCAGTGGTCGAATTCTTGGTTTGGCCGAGACCGCGGGTATTTTAAAATCAGAACCTCCGGTTGAGCCAGGCACTTTCATGGCTGTTGGCGATCAGCGAAATTATCTCGAAAGAATAAGGGATTGGGTATTTGTTCGCGGTGATGTTAAACGCACAAGAGTTAAAGACCAGAATCGGCGTCATCTGGCGCCGTGATTGCACGATTGTGAGTCATGAGAGTTACAGTCATTTACGTCCTTATTTGCGCTTTATTTACGACCACATCTTGTACGCGAAAACAAAAACCTGATGAAATTCTCATCGGTGAGTATGTGTCGCTCACCGGTTCGGAAGCCACTTTTGGGGTGAGCTCTGATCGCGGGGTTCGGTTTGCGATCGAGGAGCGAAATGCCAAAGGTCGCTTACGTGGGCGGGTGATTCGGCTGATCAGTTATGATGATCAAAGCAAATCAGAAGAGACCGCCTCTGTGGTGAAGCGGCTGGTGACTCAAGATAAAGTTTTGGGTTTGATTGGGGAAGTGGCCAGCACGCGTTCAATTTTTGGTGCTTCGGTTGCCCAAAAATATAAAGTTCCGATGATCACTCCTTCGGCTACCAATCCTAAAGTTACCGAGGTGGGCGAATATATTTTTCGCTCGTGCTTTGTCGATGAGACTCAGGGTCGAGCAATGGCCAAGTTTGCGCGTGAGCGTCTCAAGCTCAAGCGCATCGCTGTGATGAAGGATATGAAGTCCGATTTCAGTCTTGGATTTTCTGAATTTTTCGAAAAAACATTTAAAGATTTAGGTGGCGAAATCGTTTTGGTCGAGAGCTACCAATCCGAAGATTCCGATTTCAAAGCACAATTGACCCAGATTCGAAGTCAAAATGCCGATGGTTTATTTATTCCTGGGTATTATACCGCAGCAAGTTTGATTGCGGTTCAGGCGCGCCAACTTGGGATTAAATCTATATTGCTCGGCGGAGATGGATGGGAAAGCGAAAGACTGGTGGAGCTCGGAAAAGAGGCGATTGTTGGATCTTATTTTTCGACCAAGTTTACCGCCGGAAATAAAAAAGATCCGTTGGTAAAAAGTTTTGTTGAGCGATTTCAAAAACGCTTTAACGAAATTCCCGACGGGGTGGCTGCGGCAGGCTATGACGCCGCCTTGCTCATGATTCATGCTTTGGAAACCGCGAAGGATCTGTCTCCAGATGGAGTTCGTGATGCTATCGCAAAAACCACAAATTTAAGTGGAGTTACAGGCTCAACCACCATCAATAGCAAGCGAGACGCAACAAAGCCGGTCACGGTGGTCCGGGTGAACCAAAACAGCATTGATTATGTAGAGACCATTACCCCTTAACTTCGACCAAAGTTCAGTATCGACTTTTGAGATTTTAGAATTAAAATGATCTTTATGATTCGTCGTGGGCTTTTTGGTTTTTATTCTACAATTGGGCGTGTGCTTCACCACCCATGGCATGTGTTGTGGGTTTGCTTAGGCCTCACATTTTTTAATTGTGTGCTCGATGGTAGTTTATTGCGTCTTTGGGCCTTTCATCGCGATCAAAAAGAACTCCGAATTCAAGCCTCGGCGTTGCGATTAGAAAACACCAAGGTCAAAGAACTGATCAAAAAAACCTCGGATCCAAACTTTATGGAGCGTGAGGCACGGGATCGATTTGACTTGGTTGAGGACGGCGATCTGGTGTTTGTATTCTCGCAAGATAACTAATCTACGACGCACAACAACAGTATTTGTCTTACCCAAACCGATCCTCTAGCAAAGAACAATGACTAAAGACGATATCAAACACCTTCGCCATCAGTTGGGATGGAGTGCAGCCGAAATGGCTCGACGCTTAGCTCTTAAAACCGAAATCTTTTTAAAATATGAGACCGGCGAATTTCAGGCAAGTGACGATGTTCTCAGCCAACTTCAAGCCATTTCCAATTTTGTTGAGAGCAATGCAATTCGGGTGAATTCAACCCCACTGGTCGAAGAGATGATGCGAGATCTTGGAGTTGACCAAATTCAAAACAACGCTGTCTTGAAGTGAAGAGTTTTTATTTAGTCGACGTCAGCTCGATGTTTTTTCGTGCCTTTTATGCCATCCCTCCACTTACAAATGAAAAAGGTTTACCCACAAACGCGCTTTATGGTTTTTTAAATATGACCTTAAAACTCTTGCGTGATGTAAAACCCGATTATCTGGCTTTTTGTTTTGATCGGAAGGAGCGCTCGTTCCGCTTTGATCTTTATGATCAATACAAAGCTCACCGCGACGAGATGCCTGACGATCTTGCTTTACAAGTTCCATATATTCGCAAAATGACCGATGTCTTAGGGATCAAAGCGATTGATGCCGAAGGCTTTGAGGCCGACGATGTGATCGGAACTCTGACATCCTTTGGCAAAGAGCATGAGCTTGAAGTTGTCATTGTCAGTGGCGATAAGGATTTTGCTCAGCTCATCACCCAGAATGTTGTTATGTTCGATACGATGAAGGATGTGCGCTACACAGTAAGCGGCGTCAAAGACAAATGGGGGATCGAGCCGCATCAGATGATCGATTATTTAAGTCTGGTGGGCGACAACTCGGATAATATTCCTGGGGTTAAAGGAATTGGAGCAAAGGGTGCTCAAAAACTTTTGAGTGAGTATGAGTCTCTTGATGGAATTTATAAAAATCTAGAAGCCATCAGCGGCAAAAGTATTAAACAAAAATTGATTGATGGAAAAGAGATGGCTTTTTTATCACAAAAACTCGTAACGATTCATCAAACCATTCCGTTAAAAATTGAACTTGAGGAATTTAAGCGCCGCGAACTGGATATGACAGCGGTAACCGAATTGCTGCTCGAACTTGGATTTAAAAATATTCTCAAAAATTTTCAAACAACAACAAATGCTCCCGCTGCAGCTCCAGCACCTGAGGCAGCCAAAAAAATTCGCAAAGCAAAACGTGGACCTTTGGCTCTCATTTCCTTTGCCGAATTTATGAACACCGTACAGGCCTATAGCGACGTCTCACTTTTTGAGTCCATCAATGGACTTCACATCGCCCACAAACAGGTGGTCGCTCAGGTTGATATTTCGGGTCCTGAATTTTCTAAAATTCTGGGTCAAAAACACTATCGCTACTCTGGTTTTGATATCAAAGAAATGTGGAAACTTCTCAATCTCACGGATCCTCTTTCACAATTTGATTCGATGATTGCAGCTTACGTGATCAAAGCGGGTGCGACAGGCGATTTTCAAGCAACCTATAACAGTTTTATGCCCACCCAACTCACAGATCTTTTGAGGCCAGAAGAGATGTACTCGGCCCATCTTGAGCTCGAAGCCGTTTTAAAAGAGCAGCTTAAAACTCGAAATGGCGAAGGCGTTTTTAAAAAAATCGAAATGCCGGTGGTCGCGGCTCTTTTTGCGATGGAGCAAAAGGGCATTTTGGTGGATCGCGAATTTTTGGGTCAACAAAGTCAGAGCCTCGATAAAGATTTGCGTGCTCTTGAAACCAAGGTTTTTGAATACTCCGATGGACCTTTTAATATCGGAAGTCCAAAACAACTCGGCCAAATCTTATTTGATAAATTAAAACTTCCGGTACAGAAAAAAACCAAAACTGGTTATTCCACCGGAAGTGATGTTTTGGAAAAACTCGATCACCCCATTGCCAAATTGATTGTCGAGTACAGAGAGCTTGCAAAACTCAAGAGCACCTACGTGGACGCGCTACCCCTTTTAATACACCCAGAGACGGGGCGTCTCCATACCACTTTTCGCCAAGCGCAAACCACCACCGGTCGGCTTTCGAGCGTAAACCCTAATCTTCAAAATATTCCGATACGCACCGAGCGTGGTCGCTTAGTTCGTAAAGCTTTTATTGCCGATGAAGGCAACCAACTCATTGCTGCAGACTATAGTCAGATTGAGCTCAGGATATTGGCGCACATGACAGATGACCCAGGACTGACGCGCGCCTTTAAAGAGGAATTGGATATTCACGCGGCAACCGCGAGCGAAATTTTCAATGTGGAATTAAAAAATGTGACAAGCGACATGCGCCGCGCCTCGAAGGCGGTCAATTTTGGAATCGCTTACGGCCAGGGAGCCTTCGGTCTTTCCGAAAGTTTGGGAATCCCCCGAAACGAAGCCTCAGATATCATTAAGCGCTATTTTGATCGTTTTAAAAATGTGCGCGAGTATATGGATCAAACCATTCGGGCCGCTTATGAAAATGGTTATGTCGAAACTTTATTTGGGCGTCGACGTTATCTGGATGAACTCAAAAGCAAAAGCCAAGCGATCAAAAAATTTGGCGAACGTGCGGCGATCAATGCCCCCATGCAAGGAACCGCCAGTGATCTTGTGAAGATGGCCATGGTTAAAATTTATCAAGAAGTCTCAGTGCCCATCTTACTTCAAGTGCATGATGAATTACTTTTTGAGGCACCCGATCATTTGGTTCAAAGTGAGGTCGAGATCATCCGTAACGCTATGGAAAATGTTTATCGCCTGAACGTCCCCTTAAGAGTCAACATTGCCTGCGGAATCAATTGGGAAGATGCCCATTCTTAAAAATTATATCGCCCAGTCATTGTCGCTTGGGTATTATCCACTTTTGATGACACAAACTGGGTGTGGATAAAAAAGATTTCGGGCCCCGCCACAAAATTTCCTTCTTTGTACTGAAACAGAATGGCTTCTACATTATTTTTGAGTCGCGACTGCAAAGTGGATGTTGAGTTCAGATCGGCAACATCATCCAGATTGGGCTGCGAAGTAGAAACAGTTGCGATACCGCTCCATCGTTCATTGAAATTATATCCCAACTGCAGCCAGCCCCCGACCTCATGAATGTCCTTTTCGATTTCGAATTGAATCAAATTGCCCAACAGTGGAGCGAGGTTCTTTCCATAATAAAACTCGGTTTTTAAAGTGAGATCCCCTTTTTGAAAAGCTCCCCCAATTTTAAATGCCACCACATCAAAATCCCTAAGTGGTGAAGTCTTTGTGATCGTGTCGGTGTTAGAAACGTAAGGGAGTTCGGTCGTCCGTGTTAAAGCAACTCGGTTGTAATGACCCACCAAAAACAAACGAGAATTTGGATTTGTCCATTTTACCCGGGCCTCGATACCGGGTAAACCCGAGAGTTGGCCAGCATCCACGTTTTTATTATTTTGTGTTGATAACCCAAAGGCGTATGGATTTTCCCAATCTGATTTTAATAATTGCGCCGCAAGCTCTAACTTTGAACTATTAGAATCAAGCGTATAAAAACCGCTAATTCCTGGCTCGCGCCAAGCGATATATCCTGATCCATAAAAAGGAAATGCGGTGTGAGCCAGGGATGTAGGAACCATGGCATTGAGCAGTTGCCAATCCTGCCCAATTCGCAGCATCAGTTTGTCCCAATTGAATTCGAGATAGATTAATCGCAGTCTTGGGATGACATTGACTTCTCCATAGCCACCAGGACTGTTTGTTCCAAAAAAATCGATCTCGCCGTAGACTTGAGGTTGTGTGCCGCCAAAAAGAGTTGGGCCCGAGGCTTGAAGGCTCAAACGGGATTGTCGAATATCAAAACCAAGAGTGTCGGCTTTTTTATTATTTTGGGCGAGCAAAAATCCCGAGCCGTTGAGCAGCAACCCAGGAGTTGTTTGGTAGTAAGCGGTGGTAGTTAAAAAACCGTGGGCTTCGAATTTAAAATTCTCATCCGCAAAGCAATTCAAACCAAACAACAAAATCAAAAATTTTTTCATCCAGATTCAATAACAGAGAACATCCTTTTATGAAAGCGCCTGGAGTTGTGAGCAATCGTTAGCAAAAAATCTAAGAGTGCGTTGCACTGCGGGCTTTTGATTGAGCCATCTTAAAATGTATTCGCAATCGGTAAAGAGCACTCGATCTTTTACGGTAGGGATCAATAAATGTTTTTGTCCAAGCAAACCTTGTAGCGTGGAGTAAGGGTAGTTTTGGACTTGAAGGCATAGGTGAGATTCTACCGGGTCACGATACATCTCTTTATAAGTTTTCATGTAATCTTCAGACGTACCGAGGCGTGTACGATGGTAGGAGGCTTGTGGAATCACTTGCGCAATCTCTCGCTTAAAATAATTCATCGCTTCAGCCTGATTGTTATCTGGAAAAGCGGCGATCAGATGAAAATGGGTTTTCATCAAAACAAAAGCATGTGTATCGACCCTAAAGGCTTTATTTAAAAAATAAAGAGCATGCTCAAAAATGGGCCATGCCTCTTCGAGGGGTAGGGTGAGAAGTTGAGGAGTCGTTGTGAAATAAAATGGATATTGGTGTTTTTGTGTTTTCATGCTGAGTGATAAAAGCAAACAGCACTCCGGGATCAGATCTTTATTAGCCGCACTTGAAGACTTCAGACGTCCGGCCGAGTCAACGAACTCCGGTTAAAGAGTTTCCCAACCCACCACGCGACCAGCTTCGAAATAGATAAATCTTAATTGTTTGTTATAGCCATCAGTTCCTGAAACGTAGCGGGTGTACTTCCAGCGTTGGTTTCCGTAGGTGGGATTACCACTGACCTCGATCAAGTCAGGATCGCCCCAACTTTCTTGAACAGCTCGGTGCGACATTCCCAGTGCAATATCATTCTTCTCAATAAGAGTGGCGGTTTGGGGTGAAAAGTTTTGGTCACTATTTCGAATCCCATGATCTGAGGCGTATCGTTCACGAGCATCAATTGTTGGAAGACGCAAAAACTGCACTCGTTCATTATCTGAATTCATAAGACTTTTAAGGCTAAAATATTGGCGACGCTCGCGGTCGGACTGCATGCGGGCCTCTAATTTTTTTAAAACTAAGCGATTGTGAAGCCGATCTTCCTCGTCGCCGGTCAAAGGATAGTTACCGAGATAACCCAATTCTTGGCGAGTGACGGACTCATCATAGGCCTGTTTTTCTGTGGTCAGAGTATCGTAGTGAGTGGATTCACTGTTTTCACTGTAACCAGATTGTTCAGAGCGTGAGAATGAGGAACAGGCCGTAAGTCCGACTGCAATTAAAAGAACAAAAATAAAATTCATGGTGTGACTCCTCATTTAACGTTTCGGAGTGAAACACAAAAATTAAAGTCCAACTTCTGTGAGTCCTGCGCCATACTTTTGTCATGGCAACAGATAAGGTGAATAAAACTGAAGAACTTGATGAGCTCCTAAGGCAAGAAGATCCCGAATTTGCGCGCCAAATGGACTCACTCAAAATTGAAACCAAAAATATCGAAATCAAGAGTGTCGAGCTTGCGCTTGAAGGCGCATTTGAAGAAAAACCGAGTCTCAAAAATCGACTTCACGCGATGACCGCCAATTTTTCAATCAAGGATCTTTTTAAATATTTCTTTATCCAACTCAAAATTATTTGGCGAACACCGTTTTCAAAAAAAATTGCGGTCCTGGTAATTTTAATTCTGTTGGGCGTGGTGATGGAACTTGCCTTAAGAAATCTGAGAGGGACCTGGATTCCGACCTATCAAAAAGGATTTATCCAAAGTTTTGATTCTGTGGCTGATCATGTGATGGAATCCGAAAAAATGCTTCTACTTGATGATGCCCTACCGTTACCCGAGTATCAGGTGCTGCTCGAAAAAGTGGTTGTCAATCTCAAGCGCATTGAGGGCTCAAACGCAAATCCAATGGGGACCTTCGAAATCTATGCGGGTGCCGAAAATAACGAAACCGCAATTGAACTCAGAGCCAGAAAAAACGAAATGATTGATGTGGTCTCACGAGCAATCGAAGATTTGACCTATGCGGACATCACCCAAGATCCAAAGAACACTCGCCTTAAAGACACAGTTTTAAAGGCCCTGAATTCCAACCTGAGTCAGGGCTCGGTGCGCCGGGTTTATCTTAAAACAAATATCACAAAGCCCTAAACCTCGATGGCATAAGCACGAATCCGGTCGTGGAGAGTGCTCTTTGGAATTCCAAGATCATCGGCGGTTCGACGTTGATTTCCTTTATTGGCTTTCAGCCGGGTCATGATCAATTCGCGCTCTAGAGATTTCAAAGAAAACTTTCCGCTCGGAAGTTTGAGCCCAAGATCTGGAAATTTATCTGGAGGAGAATCAATTAACCGTGTCACATGTTCGGCTTCGACAGTTTGACTGCCAAATAGCACTCGGGCACGGGCCACCATATTTTTGAGTTCTCGAATATTGCCGGGCCACGAATGTTTTTTTAATTCGGCAATTGCTCCATGAGAAAATCGAACCTTCGAATGGCGAGCAAAGGTAAACAGAAGAGTCTCAAAATCCTCGAGCCGATCTTTAAGAGCAGGGGGTCGAAGAGTCATACCTTGAAGACGATAGAATAAATCAAAACGAAAAGCTCCGCGCTGCGCTTGGCCCTCAAGATCCTGATGGGTTGCGGCGACAATTCGGATGTCGGTTTGTATGGTTGAATCACTTCCTACTGGTCGGATTTCTTGATTTTCTAGCGCGCGCAAAAGTTTAGGTTGCAGTTGCAAAGGAAGATCCCCAATTTCATCTAAAAAAAGTGTTCCTCCGCGAGCAGTTTCAAATGCCCCTTTGCGATCGTTTTGGGCTCCGGTAAAACTGCCGCGAATGTGCCCAAATAATTCACTCTCAACGAGCGATTCACTGAGCGCACTGCAGTTGACACTCACAAAAGGTCCTTCGCGCCGGCTCGAGAGATCATGCACTGCACGTGCGATCAGTTCTTTACCAACACCACTTGGACCAAGAATCAAAACCGGAATGTTTTCGGCTGCGATCGAAGGTAGGTTTTTAAGTTGTAATGAATAATTGGGATTTTTACTGGTGAGCGATAATGTCGAATGTGGTTGCGAATTTGAAAAAACAAATTCCGACTTTCCAATTCGGATGCAGTCTTGGTCGTTTAAGACCGCCTCCATAATGGCCACTCCATTTACGTAAGTTCCATTACGCGATTGCAAATCGCGAAGCACAAAGCCAAAGGATTTTTGTTCAATTCGGGCATGACGGTGTGAGGTGTAGGAATCGTCGATGGCCACCGTGTTTTCGGGTCCCCGCCCGATCGTCACAAATGCGGTGAGTGGAAGAGGTTCTTGGAGCCGAGCTCCTGTAAGAAAAGGTTGAACACCTGATGCTGCAGTTGATTTGCTGAGACGAATTGTGGTTGCCATTAAAGATCCTCCATAAAACACGGAGTACCAAAATTGATGCCTGCCCAAATATTTTATAGGCGAGTTCGCCTCAGGTTTGTCCGAGCTGCGGAAACAATTCTCTTAGAAACCGGACATTGAAGTAGATGGTGCCGCGTGTTAATGATGATCGCTATGAATATTCAGTTTTTAAAAAGTGCAAAAGAACTTGAAGATTGTCCCGAAGAAAACCGTCCCGAGGTGGCTTTGATGGGTCGATCCAATGCCGGTAAAAGTTCTTTTTTAAATGCTCTCACCGATCAAAATATTGCCAAGGTGAGCCAAGTTCCGGGCAAAACTCGGTTACTCAATTTTTTTGATGTGGGCGAAAAATATCGTCTCGTCGATATGCCAGGCTATGGCTATGCGTCGCGCGGTGGAGATGAACGAGTCTCCTGGGGTCAGATGGTCGAAAATTTTGTTCGTGGACGCGACAATTTGGTTGGCGCGCTCTTAATTATGGATATTCGCCGTGATTGGAGTGATGACGAGAAAGTCATTGCACAGTGGGTGTTTGATCGCCATTTGCCGATCAGCGTGGTGCTCAACAAAGGTGATAAGTGCTCGCGCTCAGAGCTTTCAAAACGCCAAGCTTATTTTAGCAAAACTTTAAAAGACATTCCGTATTTTGTTGTATCGGCGACCAAAAAAACCGGAATCAAATCGGTCGAAGCCGCGATGTTTAAAAATTGGATCAACCTGTGACGGTTGTAGGTGTTATTCCTGCGCGATTTGGATCCACCCGATTTCCGGGTAAGCCGCTCAAAGAAATTTTAGGTAAACCACTTTTGGCCTATGTCATTGAGGCTGCAAAAAAAAGTAAAAGCTTAAGCGAAGTGATCGTAGCAACCGATCATCAAGAAATTGCGCAGCTGGCGGAAACTTGTGGCGCACGTGTTGTGATGACCGATCCCGAACTTCCCTCTGGGAGTGATCGGGTTTTTAAAGCCATCGAAAACGACCGCGTGGATGTGGTGGTCAACATTCAAGGTGATGAGCCTTTGTTAAAGCCAGAGATGATCGACAATTTGGTGCGACCCTTTGAGCGCGACAAAGAACTTCAGATGACCACTCTGGCTCGGACTCTCAATGAAGAAGATCTTAATTCCATCCAGACCGCCAAGATCGTGGTGAATAAAAAATTTGAAGCCCTTTATTTTTCTCGCTTACCCATTCCTTATTCGCGTCAGCCGTTTGATCCGGCGGGTGAAGCTGGCTGTCTCAAGCACATCGGTATTTATGCTTATCGCAAACATTTTCTCGAAATTTTTTGTCGCAAGGGGCCGGTGATTTTGGAACAGCTCGAAGGTTTGGAGCAGTTAAGAGCCCTTTATTTAGGCGCGCGGATTCGTGTGGTGCAGGTCGACGAGGAGAGCTGGGGCGTTGACACTCCAGAAGATATCGCAAAGGTTGAATATCTTTTGAAAGGTGTAAAATGATGAAGCGAAACCCCACCCGGTCTACAACCAAAAAGCTTGTCCAAAAATATATTTTCGTTACTGGGGGAGTGGTTTCATCGATTGGTAAAGGTCTCTCAGCTGCAAGTCTTGGAACATTGCTCGAAAGCCGCGGGATCAAGGTCGCCTTAATGAAATGTGATCCCTATATTAATGTGGATCCAGGAACGATGTCACCCCTTCAACATGGCGAAGTCTACGTCACCGAAGATGGGGCTGAGACCGATTTGGATTTGGGCCACTACGAGCGATTTACCCACGTGTCGGTGGGCCGATCCAATTCGGTTACCGCAGGCCAAGTGTATGAAAGTGTAATTTCAAAGGAACGCCGAGGTGATTATCTCGGTGGGACCGTTCAGGTGATCCCGCACATCACGAACGAAATTAAATCGCGCATCTTTGATGCGGCTCAAGGATCAGAAGTTTGTATTGTCGAAATTGGTGGAACAATTGGTGACATTGAAGGTTTGCCATTTATCGAGGCCATCCGTCAGATGCGCGCCGATTTTGGTATCGAAAATACCATCTTTGTTCATGTCACTTACGTGCCGTATATTGCAGCGGCGGGAGAATTAAAAAGTAAACCAACACAGCATTCGGTTAAAGAATTGCGCGAGGTCGGGATTCAGCCCGATTTTTTGATTTGTCGCAGTGAGCGACCTATCCCTACAGACATAAAAAATAAGATCGCACTTTTTTGTAGCGTGCAATCGGACTACGTGATTGCGGCCAGTGACTCGCAAAGCATTTATGAAGTTCCGCTTGTTTTGTATCGCGAAAAATTTGATCAAAAAGTTGTAGATCGTTTGCAGCTTGAGTCTTCAAAGCCCGATATGGCGGGCTGGTCCGCAATGGTGCAAACTTTAAAAACACCAGCGCGAGAGGTGACTATTGGTCTCGTTGGAAAATATGTGGATCTTAAAGAAAGTTATAAATCACTTAACGAAGCAATTATTCATGGCGGTATTGCCAACAATTCAAAAGTAAATTTGGTTTACGTTGATTCCGAAACTCTCGATCAAGCCAACGTCAAACAAGCCCTCTCCAGTGTTGAGGGGATATTGGTTCCCGGTGGCTTTGGTGAGCGCGGGGCCGAAGGAAAAATGGCTGCGATCCGTTATGCGAGAGAAAATCGAATTCCTTATTTTGGAATTTGTTTTGGTATGCAACTCGCAGCCATCGAATTTGCCCGCAATGTGTGCGGCATTACCGATGCAACAAGCCGGGAATTTATAAAAGGCAAAAAAAATTCGCGCAATTTCGTGATCGATTTTATGGAAGAACAAAAAAATCTAAAAGATATGGGCGGCACTATGCGCTTAGGGTCTTACCCCTGTCATGTGAACAAATCGAGCAGGGCTTATCAGATTTATCAAACTTCGCAAATTACCGAGCGTCATCGCCACCGATATGAGTTCAACAATAAATATCGACCGCTATTTGAAAAGCACGGGATGAACCTTTCGGGCATTTGCCGCGAACGAGACCTTGTTGAAATAATCGAAATCGCATCTCATCCTTGGTTTTTTGGTGTGCAGTTTCATCCTGAATTTCAGAGTAAACCTTTGTTGCCGCATCCGTTGTTTCAAAGTTTTGTAAAGGCCGCTTTGGACAACAAAAAAGTGGTCAGTAAAAAATCGGATCAAAAATTTTTTAAAAAATCGCGCTCTTTAAGAGGATCACATGCTCAATCTTGATGAGGCTCGTCGGGTCTTAAAAAATGAGGCCGAAGCCTTGATTGAAATGGCCGAGCGACTCGACCAAAATTTTTTGACCGCGGTTGAAATTGTGATTCAAACAAAGGGAAAGTTGATTGTGACCGGTGTTGGAAAATCAGGTCATATGGGTCGAAAAATCGCCTCGACGTTTTCGTCTACCGGAACACCCGCTTTATTTCTCCATCCTACAGAGAGTTCGCACGGAGACTTAGGTGTGATTGCTCAGGGCGATACCGTACTTGCGATGAGTTATGGTGGAAATACTCCTGAGCTCACCCAGCTGCTCAATTTTGTAGCGCGCAAAAACATTCCATTGATTGCGATGACCGGAAATCAACAAAGCCCTCTTGCTCGTGCCGCAACTGTGGTTTTAGATATCAGCGTCAAAGAAGAAGCCTGTCCCTTAGGACTTGCTCCCACCACCAGCAGCACCGCAAGTGTCGCACTTGGTGATGCCTTAGCGATGACGGTGTTACGAGAAAAAGGATTTAAAAAAGAGCAGTTTGCCGAATTTCATCCAGGGGGAAGCCTTGGTCGACGATTACTCACAAAAGTTCGAGATGTGATGCATGTCGATGCGGCTTTACCGCTTGTTTCACCACAAGAGCCGATGACAAAGGTGATCTCGCTGATGACTGCAAAAGATGTCCGAGGCGTTGCCGGAGTCATCGACGCCGAGGGAATCTTGATGGGAGTAGTAACTGATGGAGATATTCGCCGTCGTCTTGAAAAAAGCAATTCAGCACTGACCGAAACTGCGGGTGAATTGATGTCAAAAAATCCAAAATTGATCGATGCCGATGAGCTTGCCGAAAAGGCTTTATTCTTGATGGAGCAGTTTCAGATTCAGACACTCTTTGCGGTGGAGTCGGTGACCAAAAAGCCCGTAGGCATTCTGCACTTACAAGATCTTTTGAAAGCTCAAATCCGTTAAAAGCCAAAATCCCATTTTCTTTTAGTTGCATAGTGAGTTTAAAAATTGAAAACTATTCCTTGTGAGAACGGCACAACGAATAATTCTTGTCTTTTTTAGTATTTTTGTTCTTCCGATTTTTGGAGAAACGATCGAGTTTCCTGAGGAAGAATTAGCCACAGAAACGGTGTTGCCGGTTTTTGATCGGGTTGAAGCGGTCAAAAATCGTAATGTTCAGTTGGCAAAACGTTTTGAATTGGGCGGCGGCATCGGGCTCACGATGAATGAGCCCTACTACAACCAACTCAATTTTGGTTTAAACGGAACCTATCATTTTACCGAAACCCACGCGCTCAATCTGATTGGCCAGTTTTATTTGGACGGCTTGTCAAATTACGGAACCGATCTCAAGGCGGGTAAGGGTTTATCAAGTGGCGACACTTTTGATCCAAGCCTTGCACCCCATCCCACTTATATGCTGTTGGCCAATTATCAATTTACTGCCTACTACGGCAAAATTAGTCTCACTCGCCAAACCGTGATGAACCTGACCTTGTTTGGTTTAGCCGGTTTAGGATATGTGGGGATGAAGGGCGTAGGCTCGCCCGCATTGAATGTCGGATTCGGTCAGAACTTTTATTTTTCGAATCGATTAGCTCTTCGTTTGGATTTGCGCATGGATATTTTCCAAGCGCCAGATCCCACTACACAAAAATTAAATGCGGGCACTCAGGCTCCTTCGCCCACAAGTTTTGGAAAGATGCTTTACTTTAACTCGATGCTCACGGCTGGGCTGGTCTTAGTACTTTAAAAGGATGTTGTGAAATTGGTTGGACTCTTAATTTTATCGCTGGTGATGCCTTTAGCGACAGCTCAAGAGGAGACGTCGTCGACCGACAAAGAGATTGAACAACTCTATGACAAATTCGATCGCGATCAATCTGCCAAACAAAAAAAAGAAGTTGTTGAGCGTAAAGGAAAGCAAAAAGCAAAACCAGATGCGGTGAAATTAACCGATCTTGGAACGCTTGCTCCCTTTGAAGATATCGCGGTGATCGAGAGAAAGTTTTTGCCAAAGACAGGCCGATTTGAAGTTACCGGGCTTGGGTTAACGGGACTAAATAATCCTTTTTTTAATAATCTCGGTTTGGCTGTTCAACTCGCCTATTTTTTTAGAGAAAAATATGGTGTCGAAGCCATGTACTATTATGTGTCGAGCACTCAGCGTGATGCCACAAAAAATCTATTTGGCAATCGGCAGGTGATTACGAATTCTTTGGTCACTCCCAAAGGCTATCTGGGAGCGGCTTTCAAATGGAATCCTGTTTATGGCAAAGTTGCATTTTTGAATCATAGAATTATTCCATTTGATCTTAATTTTAGTTTGGGAGGTGGAACAACCCAAACCGATTCGGGAAGTTCTCCAACCATCCATGTGGGAACAAGCCAAAATTTTGCAATTTCAAAACGCCTAGCTTTGCGATGGGATTTGGCTTGGAACTTTTATCAAACAAAGTCGACCGTTGTGAATGCTCCCAGTCAAGGAACTCAAATTGATCTTTTTCTTGGGCTGGGTGTGAGCTTCTTTTTTCCGGAGGCCACTTACCGATGATCCTACTTATTATTTTAAACTTATTCAGTTTACCTAGTTTTGCCGAAGAGGCAGATCAAAAAAGAACTCCGGCTCAAGCCATTTCGATTTCGACACGCGAAAACAAAGGCGATCTTGATCGCACGCTCGCTCTTGCCCGTGCGGGAAAATACAAAGAAGCCTCGATGCAGCTGTTTCAGCTGAGCTATAGTCCGCGCTACGCGAATCGCCGCATGCAGATCAAATATTTATTGGGTCTTATGCTGTATTCGATGAAGCTCAATCAAGTTTCGGCTTTTCAATTTATTAGTGTGGTCAAAGAGGGCAATAATAAATTTTTAAAACAAAGTTTAGAAAAGCTCTCGCTTGCGGCAGACACTTTGGGCGACGACACTCTTTTGAATTATGCCATTTCTCGAATCAATATTGATGAATTTCCAAAAGCCAATCGCGATATGGTTTTTTATCGTATTGGTGAATTCCAGATGCGAAATGGTCAGTTTAATGAGGCCGCAAAAACTTTTGCCAAAGTAACGCCGGAGAGCACTTATTTTTCTAAAACAAAATATCTCGAAGGGCTCAGCTATGCCGAAGCTAAAAATCCGGCTCAAGCGATTTCTAGTTTTGATCAGTTGATTGATAGTCGTGCTCAGAAAAGTGTGACCGACTCTTCAAAAGTGGCTGCCGAAATGGGTAAGGCGCGAGCCCTTTATCAAAAAAAGGATTGGGATGCAGCAATCGAGGCCTATCGTGAGATTCCCCGCGACACTTTGTTTTGGCATGACACTCTATTTGAAAGTAGCTGGGCGATGTTGCGCTCGGGTCAGTTTCGCTCGGCAATCAGTAATTTTCAGTCGCTTCATTCGAGCTATTATGAAGACACTTATTTGCCTGAGTCTTTGTTACTTCGAGCTATCGTTTATCTTTATATTTGCAAATTTGACGAGATGGAAAAGGTCTTGGATCTTTACAGCAAGATCTATAAACCGGTATATCGCGACATCGAAAAAGTTTTTGCCCAGAACTCCGACCCGCTTAATTATTTTAACGAGGTCGCACGAGCGATTCATGATTATAATTTAAAAGGGGATGAAATTGATAAGACAGCTTATCATCTTCCATTCTTAGTCATTCGCAAAGTCTCGCGCGAGGCTGATTTTAGAAATTCCTACGCTTACATCAAAAAATTAATTGCCGAACAAAAGCTCATCAATTCGATGTCGAAAGATTGGCGTGTGTCGAGCATCGGCAAGTACTCTTTAAAAGTGGTTCAAACTCGGCTGCAAAAAGCGCGGGTGCGTGCGGGCCAACAAATCAAAGCCCATCTTGAAGAGGTGCGCGAAGAGCTTGTCGATCTTTTTGAGCAAGAGGGATTTATCCGTTACGAAATGATCAATGGCAAAAAAGAATCTTTAAAGAAAAGAATCGCTGGCAAAGAATTACCCACCGAAGCGGTTAAAGAAAACAAATATCGCGATTTCTCGGTCCAAAACGGCTGGGAATTTTGGCCCTTTCGCGGAGAATATTGGCTTTCAGAATTAGGAAATTACCACTATGTGGGCACACAAAGCTGTGAATAAAAATTTAGCTCTCATTGCACTGTTGTTGATCGCGCCAAAAGCTTTTGCAAAAAAGACGGTAGGCGAAGTTTTGCAATCGATCGAGCGCCAAAAAAATAAGGTGAGCATTCCTGCCGAGCAGCCCCAACAAGTGCCTGCTTCGAGAGTCAATCTTCAAGCGGTAAAGCCTCCATCTAAATCGACTTTGTATTATGAAGAGGGCTCAGACGAAGGCCAACTTGACCGCGTTACCGATCAGGGGATTCGTCAGCTCTATAAGTTGACCCAACAATTTCGAACGAGCAAACGGCGGGGCGAGTTGTGGTTGCGACTTGCTGAGCTTTATGTCGAAAAGTCTCATTTGCTGGAGTATCGAGCTCAATCCAAATTCGATCAGCAGCTCAAGGCCTATCAAGACAATCAATCCAAAGTTAAGCCTAAGATTAATCTAAAAAATGCTCAAGACTACAACCGTAAGGCGATTCAACTTTACGAATGGTTTTTGCGCGACTTTCCGCAAGATCCTAAAGTGGATCAGGCTTTGTTTTTTCTCGGCTACAATTACTTTGAGCTTAAAGATCCCGAAAAAGGAAAGCGCTACTACGAAAAACTCTCGCGCGAACATCCTGACTCACCTTATGTGGACGAGTCGAATTTTGCTCTTGGAGAATTTTATTTCGATAACGAGCAATGGAAAAATTCGCTCGAGTATTATGAAAAGGTCACCAGGAATCGACGCGGACGACTTTACTCCTTTGCCCTTTATAAATCGGCTTGGTCACTTTACAAAATGGGTCAAACTGTAAAGGCCTTAGGAAATCTTGAAATGGTCATTCGCGCAGGGCGAGGATCAAAAGATGATCAAGATAATGCAAGCTCGGGTGCCAATCGAATCCGACTCGCCTCTGAAGCCATTCGCGATCTTGTGATATTTTATGCCGAAGCAGGAAGTTACAAAGAGGCGCGCTCTTATTTTGAAAAAGTGGCGGGCGAAAAAAATGCGCTCTCGCTCACCGAAAAACTTGGCTATTACTACTCAGATATCGGCAACAAAGAGGGTGCGCGATATATTTTCAATGAACTGATTGATGATAAACCCAATGCAGCCAAAGCCTACGATTACCAATATCAAATCGTAACGATGTACGGAGCAGGCGGAGCAAATCCTCAATACCGCAAGGAGCTCTACAATTGGATTCAAAATTATGGACCTGAGAGTTCATGGGCAAAAGCCAATGCAAGCAATCACGAGTTGATCGCTAAATCTCAGGCTCTGATGGAATCTTCGCTCAGAAATAATATTATGCGCGAGCATCAAACCGCACAAAATTCGCATTCACCCCCTTCGCAGCAACGGGCCAAGGAAGGTTACAATCTTTATTTTGATACATTTAGCAAAAGCCCGCGACTTGATGAGATGCACTTTTTTTATGGCGAATTGCTTTATGACTTAAAAGATTTTGAAAATGCATCGGCGCAATACCTATGGGTGACCGACAATGCGCCAAAGAGTAAATATTTTGAAAAATCGATCGTGAATTCGATTTTAAGTCTCGAAAAGAAAATGCCGAAGGCCGACGAAGTTAAAAAACTTGTTGGCGATACGACAGAGCCCGTCGAATTTACCGACACCATTAAATCCTTTGAAAAAACAGCTCTCCGGTATTTTCAGGTGATCAAAAAAGGCGAAGACACGGTTGCAATTAAATATCGTTTAGCTTCGCTGTATTATTATTTTAACCAATTTGATCAGGCGATCCCGTTGTTTAAAGAGATCATCCGGGATTATCCAAAATCGCAATACGCTGAATTTTCGGCCAACTTACTTCTGGATACTTACAATCTTAAAAAAGATTTTCCTGGTTTAGAGCTTGCGGCCCAAGACCTTTTAAAAGTTCCAGAAATGCGCAACGGCAAAGTCGGCGATCAAATCCGAAGTATTCTTCAGCGCACTTCATTCAAAAAAGCTCAAGAGCTTGAAAAGGGATCGGATTTCTTAAAGAGTGCTCAAACTTACGAAGAATTCGGCCGCAAAAATCCCACCACCGATTTAGGCGGCTCAGCCTTTTATAATGCAGGCATCAATTATGAAAAAGGGGGCAATCTCGATAAGGCTGCAGAAATGTATGCTGTCGTTGTCTCGACTACTGCACCTATTGGGGCTGATCTTAAAAAAAATGCTTCTAAATTTATGGCGGGTCTTTACGAAAAAACCGGTCAATATGCTAAAGCTGCCGATGCATTCGAGCGCTATGCCACCGACAATCCCAAAGACAAAGAGGCTATCGATTTTTATTTTAATGCGGCAATCATTCGCGATGGGATGAATAATCATTCGGCGGCATTAAAAAACTATCAAAAATATTTTGATCTGAGTCGCAAAGCCGATCGTACTGAGGCTTTGTTTTTAATGGCCAAAATTGCGGAGCGCAAAAAAAGTTTTTCGCAAAGTATTGCCTACTATAAACAGTATTTAGAGATGAACCCACGCAACGCCGATGAACTCATTGAAGCCGATTTTATGGTGGCCTCTTTAAGCGAAAAACTCAACCGCATCAAAGATTCAGAAGAGTATTACGCCAAAACCATTTCGGCACAGCGCCGGTTGGCCCAAAAAAATAATAATGATGTGGGTGCAAGCTTTGCGGCTGAGGCGAGGTTCAAACAAGTTCATCGCACTTATGATGCTTTAAGAGCAATTCGGATTTCTCAAGGACCTAAACAAGGTCAGTCTGTTCAAGAGAAACTAGGATTGCTCAACCGATTAAAAGAGGAACTTAAATCGGTGATCAAATATGATGATGGCTATCAGATTGTTGCGGCCTTAACCATGATGGGCCAAGCCTATCAACATATGGCTGCGAGTCTTTATAATGCGCCCACTCCGCGTGGACTTGAAGGCGACGATCTTAAGACATACCGCGAGGGGATTGATAAGATCGCAAAACCTTTTGCTGATGAGGCCAAAAATAATTACTCGCTCGCCATCGAAAAAGGCCAAAAGCTTGAGAGTTACAATGAGTCGACCAAAATTGCGATGCGTGAGCTGAGCGTTTTATCACCAGAGAAGTTTCATGATTTTAATGAGCAAGCCCTTTTAACCCGTTTGCCAGATCCTTTAACCGCAAACGATGATGTGTCAAAAGCGATTGAGTCACAAAAATCGGAAGAGGGGATCATTCGCGCGAGCAGTAAGGCTTTGGGTAGCAATCCCTCACATCTTTATGCCTTAAATAGCCTCGCCCTTTTTTACTTTCGTGATCAAAAATTTGGATTGGCCATGATTATTTTAAATCGGGCAATCAAGGACCATCCCGATGAGCCCGCATTATTTAATAATTTAGGTATTGTCCATTTAAGCGAAACCAATCCGCGCAAAGCTTTGCCAAATTTTAAAAAATCTCTTGAGATCAAGCCGGATTACAAAATTGCGGCGACAAATTTGGCGAGCATTTATCTCGAATACCACGACTATAGTAAGGCGGTTGTGCCGCTCGAAGCAGGTTATAAGGCGACACGGGCAGATCTTAAAAAAAATCAGCAAGACGCAGTGGCAGTTGCCAATAACTATGCGTTAGCGTTGAGTGGTGAAGGTGAGCATAAAAAAGCAAAAGATATTTATCGCGAGATTTTAGAAAACAATGCGAGAAATTCTACTGTTCTGCTGAATTATGCGATACTTTTGATAGAGAAATTAAAAGACAAGAGTGAAGGTAAAAATATTCTCAATAAATTAAAGTTTGTTGCGAATGAACCAAATCTCGAACGTCACGCTGATGAACTTGGCGAAAAACTTAAAGGACTTCAGGAATGAAGTTTTTAAAACAAAAGCATGGATTTGCTCTTCTGATGATTTCAATCAGTCTGAATGCATTTGCCCAAGAAGATGCGCCACTTCCCGTGGCTCCTAAGCCTCCCGCTGCAACAAACAACAAAGATAAACGCACCCAAAATATCGACTTTGGAGACGAATTGATTCAAGGGGATGTGAATAAGCCCGAACTTTTTTATTTACTCCAAAAGAAACAATTTAATTTTAAAAGACTTATCAAATTGCGTGAGGATTTTCTTCCCGAGATGAGGCGAACGTCTGAGGACGTACAGCGCAGTGGGGGTAAGCATTGAAGCAACCGATATTCATTCGTGTATTTAAAGACGATAAACTTGAAGGCATAAAGCAGTTTCAGTCGCCACAAATTGTGATCGGTGCAAACGCCGAAGCCCAAGTCATTATTGAGGGTAAAACTGTTGGTCCACTTCATGCGGTGATCGAGATGCGTGACAGTGGTTATTACATTTCTGACTTAGGCTCTGAATCGGGCACCAGAAAAAATGGGCAAGTGATTCTTGATGATAAACTCGAATCGGGCGATGAAATTCAGATTGACCAATTTCGTCTGCAATTTTTTATCGGAATCCCTAAGCCTGTGAGCGTTCCTCAACCTGTGAGTGTTACTCAGCCTGTGAGTGTTCCTCAGACTGTTGCGGCTCCAGAACAACAAGTTGCAACTCCACCACAAAAAATTGAGCCCGCTCCGGAAGTTCAAAGTGCACCAAAGCAAACAGTTACCGAACCCGTAAAAGAACAAGAGACGCCACAAAAAGTGGTGCATCCTCAAACGGTAAAAAAGGTAAGTGTTCCTTTTAAAGATTCACCAAAGACATTTGCTCCACCAAGCGAAATCAAAGATCTCAAACAAATTTTGTCGAGCAGTCGTGGAAAAGTTGTTGAGGTTGTGGTCGCGTGGAAAGAGCGGATTTTATCAAGCCATCATTTTTCTAGCCGAGGCGAAATTACCATTGGTTCTGATTCTTCGGCTGATATTGCGCTTGGAATTTTGGGTCGCAAAACCGCATTTCCGTTGATCAAAATTGGCACAGGGGCAACCATCCGGATCACCGGGCAAATGACTGGTGAATTGTTTAAAGATCAAACCCAATCCACACCGGTCCATGAACTGATGAAGCAAAATCGGTTGCGGGGTCAGGGAAATATATTTGAGTTGGATCTCAACCAGGGCGAAATCGTCCGGCTGGGTTTTGTTGAAGATTTGGTTTCGGTTTACATTCGCTACGTCAACGAAACACCAAAACCAACTGTTGCCCCACTCTTTGATCTTACCGCATCAGAATTTACGGGAGTGTTGCTCGCATTTATTGTTGCAGGAACCATTGGTCTTTACATGATGGTGTATGCTCCACAAAATCTTCCCGAGGACGAAGCCAAAACCGAAGAAGTGATTCGGATTGCTACAGTCAAATTTGATCCGCCCAAAAAGCCGCCACATAAAGAAGAAAAAACTCCTGAGCTTCCACCACAGCCCAAACACATGGTGAAGGTGGCAGAAAAGCAGCAGGCCGCAATGACCCCAAAACCCGCAGCGCAAGCAGCACCCGATCCTGGTAAAGCAGCCGAAGTCGCGCCTAAGGAAACCACCGATAAACAAAAAAAGTTGACCTCGGCAAAACCAGGCGGAGCGATTAAAACTGCACCCAAAGAGGGTGCAAATATGAAATCTGAAAAAGTGGATCCCACCAAGGTTGGACTCTTAAGTGTGTTTGGTTCAAAGGGTGCACAAACCAAACTTGATAAAGCCTACTCGGGCAGTGGAGAGCTTCAAGGCCTTGCCGATTCGGCTTCAGGTTATGCGGGCAGCAACGAAGATCGCAAAGGCGAGGGCTTTGGCACAAAATTAAAAGAGACCGGTGCTGGCGGTAAAGGGACCGCAACTGTTGGTATCGCAGGTGTCGGCACCAAAGGAAAAGGTGCGGGCAATTTTGGTTACGGTTCGGGTGGCCTCGGCAATAAAGGTAATGTTGGAATTAACCTTGAGGGTCAGGTCAGTGATTTCAAAGGCACTATGGATCGTGAGGCCATTCGTCGAGTTATTTTAGATAACAAACATACGATTCAAAATTGTTATAATATGCAATTGAACCGCGATGCCGAGCTTTACGGAAAAGTGACAATAGAATGGACCATCACCGAAGGTGGCCGGGTTAAAAACGCAACCGTAAAAGGCAATACAGTGGCTAATGCTGAAGTTGCAAACTGCATCGTTAGAAATTTAAAAAATTGGAAATTTCCTGATCCGCCGCCAGATACGGAAGGACAGGTTTCGTTTCCATTCGTTTTCACGTCACAATAAAGGGGAGGATTTTAAAAGTGGAACCAACAGTACCGTTACAACAAGCAGCGCAGATGGCGCCTCAAGTGGTCGAAGTGGCAAATCGTTGCGCCGGCTATGGAAATTTTGTCGCATCTGCATTTTGTAAGGGCGGCTCGATCATGTATTTGATCGCAACCGTGGCTTTACTTGTTTTATTTTTAATCATCGAGCGACTGATGAGTCTTCAGCGTTTGACTGTAGATAAAGCAAACCTAAACGAAAATCTGTTTAGTATGATTCTTCGTGGGGACATCAAGCAGGCCATCGCATTTTGTGATTCTCGCCCGGTTCCTTTGACCAACACTTTAAAAGCAGGTCTTGTTCAAGCTTTAAACAAACGCCCAGATGAAGAAGTTCAAGTGGCAATGGATGCAGCAGTTTTAAGAGAGACTCCGCGTCTCGAGGGTTGGACCGCATTTTTGGCCGTGTTTGGAAACGTCGGCGTACTGATTGGTCTTATGGGAACAATCATAGGTCTGATCACATCTTTTGCTGGGGTGTCTGAGGCAGATGCGGCTACTAAAGCGCAGCGACTCTCACAAGGTATCGCAGAAGCGCTGAACTGTACCGCTTTTGGTTTGTTAGTGGCGATCGTTGCAATTGTGGCTTACGGATTTTTTCAGATTCGTATTGGGCGCGCGATCAACGATATGCTTGAGAGCAGTATGAACATCATGAACTTGGTCTGTGCAAATCGCGATAAAATGAAAGACTAAATATGGCGCATATAGATGAAGGTGGTTCAGATGATAGGTCCGTATCAGTCGAGGTAAACCTCGTTCCGTTTATCGATTTGATGAGCGTCTGTATTATCTTTCTCTTGATCACTGCGGTTTGGACCCAAGTGTCGATGATCCAAATCGGAAGTTCTATTTACGGAAAAAAATCTTCTGATGAAACTCCCATCCCACCACCCCGAGCAGAAATCCCCTTTAAGCTCGATGTGAAGTCGGATGGGTACACCGTGATCGTTGGCCGTCAGAATCTTCCGATCCCAAAGATCAACGGGGGTTATGATGATACCCGTTTGCTCGTTGAACTTAAAAAAGTAAAACAAATGTACCCGGAAAAAGGCGACGCTGTGGTGACAATGCAAGATGCACTTCCCTATGGAGAATTGATTAAGGGAATGGATGCACTTCTCACCGCGGGCTTTCCCGAAATTTCTGTTGCCACAGCAGGAGCACCCTAATGCCTATTCATGTTCCAGGTCGACGCGGACGTGGTCACCGATCAAAAAAACCGGTTAAAAGAAAAGCAGTAGCGGTCTTACAATTAACCGCGATGGTCGATATGTTTACGGTGCTGACCGTTTTCTTGCTCCAAAATTACGCCTCAACAGGTGAGGTGATCAACATTCCAAAAGGTGTTCATCTTCCCAATGCGGCGACGGTTAAAATCTTAAAACCCTCAAACGTTGTTGTTGTTTCAAGAGAGGCGATCACATTTAACAATGTGGCAATAGCGACTTATGGTCCCGTCCATGATCAAGAAGATTGGATGATTAATCCTCTCAAAGACCAAGTCGAAAAGATGATCAAAGACGGCGAGAGCG
The DNA here is from genome assembly GCA_965199825.1 of Bdellovibrionales bacterium. Classification (GTDB taxonomy): domain Bacteria; phylum Bdellovibrionota; class Bdellovibrionia; order Bdellovibrionales; family UBA1609; genus CBDATP01. The sequence goes on from OZ241329.1 coordinate 1,726,575, forward strand.
CTCAACAAACTCTTGGTAACCGCATCACCAAAGCGGTCACCGATGCCAAAACTGCCGGCACACCAAAAGAAGCCGACATTGCAACTTATCGTAAAATCACCATCCAAGCCGATAAGGATGTGGATTTTTTAACGGTTAAAAAAGTGATGTACACCGTGACCGAGTCGGGTGTGTACGAAATTAATTTTGCGGTGATCAAGCGGCCCGATAAACCGGTTGCCAATTAATTAGGGGCCAGAGTCTGGATCGAACTCATTATGAATCGCCAAAATTTTGTAGCTCCCCTTTGAGGGCTCAAGCTCAAACCAGGTATTCAGACTTTCTACGTGATTCAGATCATTGATATCAAATTGGGCAAAGATTCTTTTTTTGAATTGATAAACCGCTAGGTCTTGAATCTTTATTTTGGTGGGATCCACAGCCCGACTTGCGCTCACATTTTTGTTTGCCTCAAATAGTTCCAACATCTGCGAAGTGGTTACTTTTTTAAGTAAATTGAGATCATTATTTCTGGTTGCAACGATAAAGTCTTTGAGTGTGCCTCTGATTTGTTCCAGGTGGGGGACAGTGGTTGTGATGTCGGTCGCATAAATGCTTAAGTAGCGCTTCGAGACTTGTTCGGCCTCACAAGCGAGTGAAATGAGCAGCAATCCAACCAAAATTTTAGCGACCATGAATCACCTTATTGTGAATGTCTCCAGGAATAAGACTACATCCAATACCGGGACATGTGGTTTTACAACCGGCATGCCCTTTTTTTCCTTTATTGATTTCGGCGCAGTTGCCAATGGTTTCGTCGACCAAACCGGTCTTTGGATGAACACAACCAAAGGCACGGGCGCGGGCCTCTTTGTGACTAATTAAATTTTTGATTGATGGGCACTCACTTTTTAATTGCGCAACCAACTCGACAACTTTGGCAATGGCGCCGGGCTGTGGGGGATTGGGTCCAAGCAAAAAGGGCGTATTGGGCTCTTCTGTTTCAGAATTGTAATCGCCCACGATCATTATTCCTAAAGCGCCTTCATTCGCCCCCGGACCAACGTGCGCTCCAAGCATCCATTTGCAATTCTTGTCTTTGACTCGCTCTCTACCTTCGTACACCTGCCACTGGCCCGAATCATTTTTTGAAATGATAAAGTGGTAACCTATATCGGCCCACTCGTTATTTCCCTTATGGTAGCCGAGCACTTGTGCGGGACCAATGGGCTTACCCGGACTGCGATAAAATGGCCCGTCGCTATGATGAAGCACCAATGTGGTGGGTGATTCATCCATCGGAAACACACACATCGGTTCGGGTCTGTCTTTTTCCATCTTTTGCATTTGCTCAATCAGTTTATCAGATGCGGCCTCGTCCGATTTGCTGCAATAAGCCCGGCGTTCAGCAATCCGTAATTTATCGATCTGTTGAACATAATCTTTATCTTGAGGGTTGCACCTTTTGGGTGTTGGAGCACCCCATCCCGCTCGATCGACAAGTTTTAAAGTCGAGCACTGTTGGGGACAGCGCTCGACATAATTTGAAGCCGTCGCCGCATTCCAAAGGCCCTTGGCGATATTTTCACTCTCACAGTACGAAGGCGTTGCATTTGATTTTATCTCTTCACAGTATTGTGATTTTGATTTGGTTGCTTGACCAAAAGCCGAATCAGAAACGTCATTTGCAGCCTGGCTTAAACTAACAAATGCAAAAATAAAAAACAGCATAACAGATATTCGACTACCAAAAGGCAGGGACGCAATTGCCTTACATACGCTTCACAAAAACAATCCTAAAGGCTAGGATCATTAAGTAAACAATTTTTATTGAAGGCTTATTGACATATCAAAAGTTGCAAAACAAACTAAAAACCAACTTTTTAACGGAGCCTACTGCAGATGAAAATCGCATTGATTACGGGTGCTAATCGCGGAGTTGGAAAAAGTATTGCGCTTGAATCCTCAAAACGGGGAGTTGGCATTGTGATCACCTACCGCACTCATGCCGATGAGGCGGATCAGGTTGTGTCGGAAATTAAAAAAAATGGTGGGTCAGCTTCAGCTCTCAAATTGGATGTGGCCAAGGTCTCAAGCTTTGATTCCTTCTTAGATAATTTTAAAAAAATTTTGCAAGATCAATTCAAACAAAAAACTTTTGATTTTTTGGTTAATAATGCGGGCACGGCCCAAAGATCTTTGATTCAAGACACCACCGAAACTATTTTTGACGAGATGGTCAATATCCATTTTAAGGGGCCATTTTTTTTAACCCAAAAACTTTTGCACCTGATCAACGAAGGTGGGCAGATCATTAATATCTCCTCGGGCCTGACCCGATTTTGTCATCCTGGTGTCGCCACTTATGCTTCGGTCAAAGGAGCAATCGAAGTGTTTACAAACTATCTGGCCAAGGAATTGGGTGAGAAAAAAATTAGAGCCAACGTTGTCGCTCCAGGCGCATTGGCCACCGATTTTGGTGGCGGAAAAAATGATGAGAGCCAAAAAGCAATTGCCCAAGTCACTGCATTAGGACGAGTGGGCAATGCCGAAGATATTGGTTTGTTGATTGCTGGGCTATTTTCAGAAGATTCGCGCTGGGTGAATGCCCAAAGAATCGAAGCCTCAGGCGGAATGTATCTTTAAGCGGCGGCCCGTGTTTGGGTGGCCATCGAATTTCTTACGTATTGTATAATTAAACTTTTTTGTTCAGGCGATATGCTCACAAATCGACATCCGGTAAAATTGTCGCCGGTGCTTCGCACTTCGGCTTTGACCCGAATGGTTTCGATCAGCTGGGGACATTGAAGTTCGACACTGATCACTTGACCAGGTTGAACCCCAATCAAACCATTGACTCCAAATCCACCTTCGCCAATCGCTTGCATGGTGCCGATTGCGGTTTGGTCTTCCCACCGTGCGATCACTCGGCCTTCGATGGGTGATCGTGGATATTGTCTCCGACTAATTCCAATCTCGTCCATAATATCGTAAAATTCAAAAAGTGATGCCCAAGATTTCATACCCTTAGTCCACACACGAATTTCTTTTTGCGAATTTCTTTTTTCTTTGAGGTGACGAATCATCTCTGATTTTTCGAGCGGCCCAGTCGTTTCTGTGTTGATTGCGTAATACCACAACTGCACGTTGCGCTCGGCTTTGACTCGGCTTTCAAGCTTTTCAACTTCGCGAATCCAAATGGTCGATTTCATCCATCGTTCAGCGAGTGCACCCCAAATCCGGTGCTCTGCAGAGACCGAGCCGTTGTTCACCATCAAACGCACTTGGTCTGTCGAATAGGGACCCAAAACTTTATTTTGATGCACGGTAAACCATTGGCTCATAAAGACTTTTCGGATTGGGCTTCAAGGTTCTAGATTCGATGTCAAAGTGTCTAAAAAACTCACAGTTTTAGTCCTGGACCTCAGCGATCAAACCCATCGCAACTTGCACCTTTGATGGGTCTGTTGCAAAACTATTTCAAGATGAAACGTTTGGCGCAGTACGGTTTAGCTTTGGCATTTTTTATTTTGGTGATCGAAGTCATTCGGATTGCACCAAAAACTGTGGATGAGACCGCACAAAAGACGTCCCCCTCAAAGGCTTCAGACACTGCTGATCAGGTGATGCACGGGGCTCATCTTGTCGAGACTCGTGAGGGTCAAAAAGAGTGGGAGCTTTGGGCGTCCGAAGCTGTGAGCTATAAAAATCTTGATCGATGGAATCTGATTGGTGTCAAAGTTATCTTTTTTGGTAAGAGCGGCGTGTTTTTTACGGTGACCGGAAAAAAAGGAATCGTTGAGACAAAAACAAAAAATTTGCGAATTGAAGGTGATGTCATCACCAAATCCTCAAACGGTTACACTTTTAAAACAGAGATGGTGGACTATAAATCTCTAGAGCATATGCTCATGAGTCCGCAACAAGTGAAGATGGTTGGGCCCGATGATAAACAAGGTGGAGGCCTTAAACTCAAAGGCGAAGAAATGAGCCTCGATGTGCAGACAAGTTTGATGCACATCAAAAAAAAGGTTGAAACCCAAAAGAAATTTTCCGACACCAAACACCTCATGATTCATAGTGATGATGCCCAATTTAGTGGAAACTCAAAACTTGCTCGGTTTTTTAATCATGTTGTGATGGACGTCGAAACGATGCGGGTCACGGGCAAGGAGGCTCAGTTTGTTTATGACTCAGAATCTGCTCAGGTGACATCGGTTCTGGTTCAAGGTCGAGTGCGACTCACCGATATTGATAAGTGGGCAACAAGTGATCATATGACCGCGAATCTAGTGAATGACACTTATGTCTTTGAGGGTAAGCCTCGTGTAGTGCAAAATAATGATGAGCTCGTTGGCGACAAAATCACATTGCTTCAAGGCGGAAAACGCGTGCAAGTTGAGCAGGCTCGCGCACGCATGGATCAAAAAAGGTTAGAGACAAAACATTGAACACGTTGACCATACACAATTTAGAAAAAAAATTTAAGAGTCGTAAAGTGGTCAATGACGTCAGCTTTGATCTTAAATCGGGGCAAGTGGTTGGACTCCTTGGTCCAAACGGTGCCGGAAAAACCACTAGCTTTTATATGGTGGTAGGACTTTTAAAACCCGATCACGGTCGAATCGAACTGGATGGCAACGACATCGCGGGGCTAGCGATGTATCAGCGCTCACGAATGGGTTTAAGTTATCTTCCCCAAGAGCCAAGCATTTTTAAAAAACTTACCGTGAAAGAAAATATTCAAGTGGCCCTTGAGGCCCAAGGGTTGTCCTCCCAAGAGCGTGCGGATCGAAGTCAAAATCTGCTCGATGATTTCCGAATTGGGCATATCAAAAATGCTTACGGTTATGCGCTTTCAGGCGGCGAACGTCGACGGGTTGAAATTGCGCGTGCACTCGCAGGCTCACCAAAATTTTTGCTGCTTGATGAACCCTTTGCTGGAATTGATCCGATTGCGGTTGGAGATATACAAGAGATTATTCGTAATTTAAAAAATCAGGGAATTGGTATTTTGATTACTGATCATAACGTTCGCGAGACTCTTGGGATTTGCGATAAGGCCTATATCCTAAAAGATGGCCACGTCGAAGTGTGCGGTACCGCAAGCGAAGTTGCCGAATCGGCAATCGCAAGAAAATTTTATTTGGGCGAAAATTTTAAGCTCTGAGGAGAGACGATTTATGGCAATGCAAATGAAAACCAGCTTAAAACTTTCGCAGCAACTGCGCATGACTCCGCAGCTGCAACAGGCCATTAAGCTTCTGCAACTCTCGCGACTTGAACTTGAAACAGCGGTACGCACAGAACTTAACGAAAATCCTGTGCTCGAAGAGATTCAGGAAGTTTCTGACGATAAGCCAACCCCTGCCGAACAAGAAAATCGCGAGACCAGCCCACAGCTTGAGGGTGAGGCCGATCCTCGTAAACAAGAAGACTTTGAATGGGAAACTTATCTCGAGTCAACCTACAAGCCTCCAACAGCTTCGGGCTCCGGCAACGAAGAGATCATGAATTATGAAAACATCATCACCACAAGCCAAACTCTTCATGATTATTTATTATGGCAATTGAATCTCGGTGGCTTTAACGAAGATGAAATTCGGATTGGATCAATTCTTGTTTCTTACATCGATGATGATGGATACATCAAAGTGCCCTTTGATCAAATTGCCGAAGAAGAGGGCGTTGATCTCAAAGAGCTCGAAGAGATGCTTCCCTTTATTCAAGAGTTTGATCCTCCCGGCGTAGGGGCGAGAGACTTAAGAGAGTGTCTCCTTTTACAAGCGGCTCACATTGGCGAAGACACGAATGATCTTGTCGCATTGATTAACAATCACATGCGCGATCTTGAAAAAAAGAATTATCTCGGGATCGCTAAAGCAATGAACACCGGCGTGGAAGAGGTGGTCGAGCTTTGTAAAATCATTTACACCATGGATCCAAAACCGGGTCGTGTGTATGCCACGCCCGATACCCATTTTGTAACACCTGATGTGTATGTTTATAAAGTGGGCGAAGAGTATGTGGTGTCGCTCAACGAAGATGGGTTACCTCGGTTACGAATTTCAAACCTTTATAAAAATCTTTTAAAGGCCGAGAAAAAAACCGACGGCACCCAAGAGTATGTTCAAGATAAATTGCGGTCTGCGGTCTGGTTGATCAAATCGATTCACCAACGACAACGCACGATTTACAAAGTGACTGAGAGTATCGTTAAGCATCAAACCGAATTTTTTGAAAAAGGCCCAGGATTTATTAAGCCAATGATCCTTCGTGATATCGCAAACGATATTGGGATGCATGAGTCCACTGTTTCTCGAGTGACCACAAATAAATACGTTCATACTCCGCGCGGAATTTTTGAACTCAAATATTTCTTTAATTCTGGCATTGCGATGACTGATGGTGATTCATTGGCGAGTGAGTCGGTGAAATTAAAAATTCAGGGTCTAGTCGCAGTCGAGGATCAAAAAAATCCTCTCTCAGACCAGAAGATTGTCGAGTTGTTAAAAAAAGAAGGTATTCAGATCGCAAGGCGAACTGTGGCTAAATATCGAGACATGCTCAAAATTCTTCCTTCATCTAAACGAAAAAAATATTTTTAGTTTAGGCGCTGCGGTTCTTATTGGAATTTGCAGCGAAATAAAACTAAAATAAAGGTGGGGGAATATGGATGTCAAAATGGCTTACTGCTTTCGCTTGTCTTTTTTCTTACAAAATTTCTGCTCTTAGCCCTAAGGCCCAGCTCCGGGCTTTTCTTATTGAGGTCCATAAACAAAATCTCACCGACGATTTTTCGGATCGCGAGCTCGAGGGAGCCAAAGATCTCACAAAAAGTTTTTTTGAGGTCTCACTTCACAAAAATTTTTCTGATGAGATGCGCTTAACTGCAGCTCTCGCAATGGGATGGCGTGAGATAAGGTCTCAAGAATTTATCACCCAGCTTTTTACCGCGGCCTTAAATGAAGATGAGCCCGTCCAGCTGCGAGAAATTTGGATGGATCATGCAGCAATTGCAGCCTTGCAAAGCCAAGAAGGGCTTAAAAATTTATTGTCTCTCTTGAAATCCACTGACGATGAGCAATTGATCTTTGATTATTTCGCCCTTCTTTATCGCGCCCAACAGATTTCAAAAATCGCGGTTGCACCCAACCTAAGAGATTATCTCTCCAGCAGAGATCCGCGAGAATTGATTTCTGAAAAAGCCGTACTTCATCGGCTGGTCAGCTTTGATCAAACTGCCACGTTGATCATCAAAAAAATGTATGAGGAAGAAAAAAATGAAGCCCTTCGCGATCGACTGATTTTGTTTTTTTCTGCCTTACAATATAAAAAACCAAAAAAAATTCTGACCTCCATCGAACTCAATGATTCAAGTCCTCAAGTACGAAGGCAAGCTTACATCAGTCTTGTTCAGATGAGTGGGTGGCGTGATCAAGGAAATCCTCATTGGAACTCGATTTCCAATACTGTCAAAATTTTTAAAGTTCGTGCCGAACTGTTGTGTGCTGAGCTGTTAAATTCGCAATGGGCACCCGAAGACGATTGATACGACCTATTAAGCTTTGACCGACCGCTTCACTCATTGGTAGTCCTCAAAACCCTCACTACCTAGCAACGAGGAGTTTATGAGGGACTATCTTTTTACCAGTGAATCCGTATCAGAGGGTCATCCCGATAAAATGGCCGATCAAATTAGTGATGCGGTCTTAGATGCAATGCTCAAACAAGATTCAAAAAGTCGTGTGGCTTGCGAAACGATGCTTGCGACAGGTCTTGTGTTGATCTCGGGCGAAGTCACAACCGATGCCTATGTCGAAATTCCCCAAGTTGTTAAAACGGTAGTTAAAGATATTGGATATAGTTCTGGCGAAATGGGTTTTGATTATAATTCCTGCGCCATTTTGGTTTCGCTCAATCGACAAAGTCCTGATATTGCACAAGGTGTTGATCGCGCTTCGGATGATGACGATCAAGGTGCTGGTGATCAAGGCATGATGTTTGGTTATGCCTGCAACGAAACCGCCGAAATGATGCCCTTATCTATCAGCCTGTCACATAAACTTGTTAAAGAGCTCAGTCGCTTGCGCAAAGCGGGTGCTGCTCGATTTTTACGGCCCGATAGCAAAAGCCAAGTCACAATAGAATATCGAGATGGCAAACCCTCACGTGTTGACGCGATTGTATTATCGACTCAACATTCTCCTGATGTCGAACAACATGAAATTTTGGATTTTATTCGCAGTGAGCTGATCACTCGCGTGGTGCCTGAAAATATGATGGATAAAAACACAAAAATTTTCGTCAATCCCACGGGACGTTTCGTGGTGGGTGGCCCCCAAGGCGATTGCGGCTTAACCGGGCGAAAAATTATTGTGGATACCTACGGCGGGCATGGCGCTCATGGGGGCGGAGCTTTTTCGGGTAAGGATCCCTCAAAAGTGGATCGCTCAGCTGCTTATGCATCAAGACACATTGCCAAAAATATTGTGGCCGCTGGTCTTGCCGAAAAGTGCTTGGTTCAAGTGGCCTATGCAATTGGTGTAGCAGAACCAGTCAGTATCATGGTCAACGATTACGGCACGAGCAAGGTCGGCTCCGAAGCGCTCACGAAAGCGGTAAAAGAAATTTGGAACTTAAGACCCTCTCGCATTATTAAACAATTTGATCTCTTAAAACCTCGTTACAGAATGACTGCCACATATGGCCATTTTGGTCGCGAAGAAGCCGAATTCACTTGGGAGCGCACGGATAAAATCCAGGCTCTCAAGGATGTGGTAAAGTCATTAAGCTGATGGTTCCAGAGCGTATACGTAACTTTTCAATTATTGCACATATCGATCACGGCAAGAGCACTCTTGCCGATTGTCTTTTGCGCGCCACCAAAACTTTGAGTGATCGAGAAATGAAAGCCCAATTCCTCGACAATATGGATTTAGAACGCGAGCGCGGAATCACTATCAAAGCCCAAACGGTAAGGCTCAACTACATCGCCCAAGATGGACTCGAGTATCAGCTCAACCTGATCGATACGCCGGGGCACGTGGATTTTTCTTATGAAGTGTCTCGTAGCCTTGCTGCTTGCGAAGGTGCGGTCTTAGTAGTGGACGCCTCTCAGGGAGTCGAAGCCCAAACATTAGCAAACGTTTATCTCGCCCTAAATCACAATCTCGAAATTATTCCGGTATTAAATAAAATAGATTTACCAGCCGCCGATCCCGAAGGTGTAAAAAAACAAATCGAAGACGCCATCGGGCTTGATGCCTCGGATGCTATTTTAGCCAGCGCAAAAGAAATGAAAGGGATTACCGAAATTTTAGAGGCTGTGGTTAAAAAAGTTCCGCACCCTACAAACAATTCGGCAAAACCTTTAAGAGCGCTGATCTTTGATAGTTGGTTTGATCCCTATCAAGGGGTGGTTGTTCTTTGCCGCGTGATCGATGGCCGGGTCGAAAAAGGCGACAAAATTAAATTTTTCCAAACCGACAAAGACTACGAAGTTCTTAAACTGGGTGTGTTTAGTCCTTTTGCAACCCATCTTCAATCTTTGGAAGTTGGCGAGGTGGGTTTTATCATCTGCGGGATGAAAGACATCCGCGATGTCAAAGTGGGCGATACGGTCACACTCGCAAAAGGGGGCGGACTCGAAGCCCTCCCTGGCTTTCAACCAATGAAGCCAATGGTTTTTTCTGGTGTGTTTCCGGTGGACGCGGGTGAGTTTGAAGATCTTAAAGAATCGCTCGAAAAATTGGTGCTCAATGATTCAAGCCTCTCCTATGAGCCCGAAAAATCGGCAGCTCTTGGATTTGGTTTTCGCTGTGGCTACTTAGGCTTACTTCATATGGAAATTGTCCAAGAAAGATTAGAGCGAGAATTCAATCTCAATCTGATCACAACAGCTCCCACCGTGGTTTATCATGTGACAACCACCGATGGAAAAATGATGGAGCTCGAAAATCCGGCAGATCTTCCTGAGCTCACCGAAATCGATCATATTGATGAACCTTATGTGAAACTTTCTCTCCACACGCCGTCCGAATATATCGGTGCGATATTAAAGTTGTGTGAAGACAAACGTGGCACCCAAATCAAAATGGAATATATTTCGGAAAACAAAGTGATCATCGAATATAAATTGCCACTGAATGAGATGGTGATCGATTTTTATGACAAGCTTAAGAGTGTTTCTAAAGGGTATGCGAGTATGGAATATGAACTCGCAAATTGGGAAACCTCCGATTTGGTCAAACTCGATATTCTGATTAACGCTGAACCGGTGGATGCCCTTTCGATTATTGTTCATCGATCAAAAGCTTTGTCGCGTGGGCGCGCCCTCACCGAAAAACTAAAAGAGTTAATCCATCGCCAACAATTTCAAATCGCCATTCAAGCGGCGATTGGAGTTAAGGTGATTGCGCGTGAAACTCTTGGAGCCCTTCGTAAAGATGTGACCGCAAAATGTTACGGCGGCGATATCAGTCGAAAACGTAAACTTCTCGAAAAACAAAAAGAAGGCAAAAAACGAATGAAGTCGGTGGGCAATGTCGAAGTGCCACAAGAGGCCTTCCTTGCCATCTTAAAAGTTGAGGAGTGAGTGTTTCTCAAACGAAAATTTTGGGTTGAGGGCACAGGTTCTTTTTTGCTGGCAGTTCTGTTGGCACTCACAGTTCGTTGGGCTTTTCTTGAGGCCTACGCAATCCCAAGCGCAAGCATGCTTCCGACTTTGCTCATCAATGATCATATCTTTATAAATAAAATTTTATTTGGTTTGCGTGTCCCGATGACTGAGCAATGGCTGATTCATTTTTCGGGACCCAAGCGCGGTGATGTTGTTGTGTTCCGTTATCCCAAAGACAAATCGCAATATTACATCAAACGCATTATTGGATTGCCGGGCGATCGAGTATTTTTCGAAAATGGCAATCTCTACGTCAATGAGCATGTGGTCGAACGAAAAAAGCCCGAGGAGCTCAAACAAGATTTCTTATGGGTTCGCGATCAAGATTTTCAAGGCGAAGAATCTTCGGGCGGTAAAGAAAATTACACTCATTGGGAAGAATCCTTAGACGACACCGAATACAGCGTTCTTTTAAGAAAAGAACAGCCCCTCCATGTAAGCTACGGTCCATTCACAGTGCCTCAAGATCATTTTTTTGTGATGGGTGATAATCGAAATAATTCGCAAGATTCAAGAGAATGGAGCGAACAAAAAAGGTTTGTCCCCAGAGATTATTTAGTGGGACGAGCGATGTTTGTCTGGTTGTCTTGTGAAAAAACCTTCGCCTCTGTTCCATTTTTATGCCATCCCTTAACAGTGCGTTGGAATAGATTTTTCCATACCGTCCGTTGATGAAAGGAAATTCATTTTGAATAAGCAGGGAACATTTCTCCAGAGCGTGATCTCTTTTGTCACAGCGGTTTTGATTATTCTTTCGATTCGCTGGTTGTTATTTGAACCCTTCGTGATTCCTTCAGGAAGCATGATTCCTTCTCTTCTTGTGCACGATCATATTTTGGTCGTAAAGGCCGCCTACGGAGTGCGACTTCCATTTACCCAAAAATATTTGATTGAATACAATCAACCTTCACGCGGTGATGTGGTTGTTTTTCGCTCGGTTGAAAATCCTGACATGATTATGATTAAACGCGTCGTGGGACTTCCAGGCGATATGATTGAAGTCAGCGAAGAGGGTTACCTTTCAATCAATCACGAAAAAGTTCAAATCGAGCCGCTCCCTCATCCCGAAACAGATCAGGGTCCGTTTTACTCGGTCAATCCGGTGGATCTGCAAAAATCCTACAGCGAGATCACTATGTTTCGTCAGCATCTGGGGCTTCATGACCACCGCGCCATGCTGTTTAAGCAAGACTACCGTTTAGGTACAGGTGAATTTCAGGTTCCAATCGATCATTATTTTATGATGGGGGATAACCGCGACAATTCACGCGACTCGCGCTGGTGGGGTCCATTACCCAAAAATCAAATCTTGGGTAAAGCTTTGTTTGTCTGGCTCAGTTGTGAAGAGACACTTCCGTTTATCAACTTCATTTGCAATCCGCTCGAACTGAGATGGAAAAGGTTTGGCCACATTATCGAGTAATTGACTTAAAAAAATCGGCAAGGCTATATTCTGAGCCGATGTCATTGATCGGTCGTTCATTTTTAAGTACCGAAAACTTGTCGCTTGAAGATACCGAATCTCTTTTCTCTACAGCTAAAATATTTAAAACCGAATTCAATCAAAAGCAGCGCATCGATCATCTCATCAAAGATCAGCACCAGAGATGTTTGGCTCTTGCTTTTTTTGAACCCAGCACCAGAACTCGATTGAGTTTTCAGATGGCGGCTTTTCGACTTGGATTTCAGGTGGCAAGTCTCGACAGTGTAGCGGTCTCAAGTGTGAGTAAGGGTGAGACTTTAAGTGACACATTAAAAGTTTTAGCCGCGATGAAGCCCGATGCCTTAGTTGTTCGTTATGGTGAAAATTCAGATCTCGAAGAATGTATCAACGAAATGCAAATCCCTGTCATCAATGCCGGGAGCGGTCTTCACGAGCATCCCACTCAAGCTGTACTTGATGCATTCACCATTCTCGAAAATCGGGGAAAAATTAAAGGCGAAAAAGTTTTAATCATTGGTGATGTGTTGCACTCTCGTGTGGCGAATTCAGCTTTACTTCTTTTGACAAAACTTGGTGCCGAGGTTGCGTTTTGTGCGCCCGAAGAATTTATTCCTCAAAGTCAAAACTGGAAGGCAGCCAAAAAATTCAACTCCCTTTCTGAAGGTGTTCAATGGGCGTCGGTCTGTATGTGTTTGCGCATCCAAAAAGAGCGTCACACTTTGCGCCACGACATCGGTCGCACAATGGCAGAATATCGTGAGCAATTTCGGTTCGGCAGCGCTCAACTCAAAATCTTTTTGAGCGATGGCATTTTGCTTCATCCTGGTCCGGTCATTCGCGGTATTGAAATGTCGACCAAGGCCCTTGAAGATCCTCGGAGTAAAGTGCTTGATCAGGTGACCAATGGCGTATTTGTTCGCGCCGCAATTTTGGCAAAAATATTTGGTTTAGAGGTAAAACAAAAGTGAGCACTTCAGGCTTTTTGGTGCTGGAGACCGGGAATGTGTTCTCTGGTCTTTGGCATGGAGGCGAAGATCGGTGTGGCGAAGTTGTATTCACCACGAGTCATTCTGGCTACGAAGAGACGGCCACCGACCCTTCTTATTATATGCAAATCTTAGTTTGCTCAGCTCCTCAACAAGGCAACTACGGCATCAATTCTGAGTTTTGGGAAAGTCGTCAGTTGTGGATTCAAGGATTTGTGTGTTTAGAACTTCAAGATTCAGCGCGCGACCAAAGTTGGAAAAATCTTTTAGCAAAAAATAAAATTCCGATGGTGTCAGAAATCGACACCAGAAAATTGATTTTAAAACTTCGCGAGAGCGGGACTTGTCTTGGCGCATTGGTGCAAGCAAGCGATGAAACCGAAGCCAAAACAAAATTCGAAAAGCTAAAAAAAGAGTTTTTAAAAATAGACAAAGATTGGGTGCATGCGGTTTCAACCCAACAACCCGACGAGATCAAAGGCGAAAACTCTCAAGGACCACGGATTGCAATTTGTGATTACGGGGTGAAATCAAACAGCCTTCGTGAACTCAAAAAACGGAGCAGTGCTCTAAAAGTATTTCCCTCACGCACTGTCGCCAAGGACATTTTGGATTGGAAACCTGATGGCATATTTTTATCCAATGGGCCTGGCGATCCGATGGACGTCCAAGTGGCGGTTCAAACCGTCAAAGATTTAATTAATAAAAAAATGATATTTGGAATTTGCATGGGTCATCAAATATTAGCTCTGGCTTTGGGAGCTCAAACCTACAAACTCAAATTTGGTCATCGCGGTGTAAACCATCCGGTGCAAGACAATCTATTAAACAAAGTTTATATTACAAGCCAAAATCATGGTTATGCGGTCAAATCCGAAACCATCCCAGCATCGGTTCAAGTTTCACATATGAACTTAAATGATCAGACCATCTCGGGAATCTTTTCGCCTGACAAAAAAGCGCTCAGTGTTCAGTTTCATCCTGAGAGTCATCCCGGCCCCCATGATGCTACAGAAATTTTTGATTTTTTCGTGAAGGGACTTTCATGACAACCGAAGATATGTTTGATCGATTTATGCAGCATTTCACCTCAAAGGTTTTTATGCCCGAGGTTGAGGCCGCAAAACGCGAATTTTTTGAGCGAGCTGGTATTTTTGACGAATACTCTGCAGATTTTGAAATGAAGATGTCGCAGTTTATGGATTGGTATTTGTTTTCGAGGCGCCTCTTAAAGCAGGGTGTGGCCCCCATTGATCTTGCATTAGATAACCAAGAATTTTCGATTAGCGAAGATGAGCTCAAATATTTTGTGCGTCTTCGAAATCATCGCCATTCGTTATTTCAATATATCAAATTAAAGGGCAACGATGTGTATGTGCGGGATCTCTTTAGCAACGAAAAATTTGTGATCAAAGGATCCCCTGTCACAATCGGATTTAGTCCCGAAGAATATTTCGAGGCCCGCCTAATCCCTGCAGATGACACTTACAGTTTTGGAAAATCTTTTGTGATCCATCCTGCTAGTGTAAAAGAATTTATCGAGCAAGAAGTTGCAAAGGTTTCTGAAGTTCCACTGGCTGAACAAAAAGCGGCACAAGATGATTTGATCGTTCGACTTTTTAAGATGCGCTACAAGCGCGAACAATATCGCCATGTGGACATTCATGACATCTACTCCAACGAGCCGCGGTTGAGATTATAAATTGGCAAAACGACAAGACCTAAAAAAAGTTGTGATCTTTGGCAGTGGCCCCATCGTGATTGGCCAAGCCTGCGAGTTTGATTATTCGGGAACTCAAGCGTGCAAAGCCTTGATGAAAGAAGGACTCGAAGTTATTCTGATCAATTCGAATCCTGCAACCATCATGACCGACCCTGAGCTTGCCACCCGAGTTTATATTGAGCCCTTAAAGGCCGCGTTTGTTGAACGCATTTTAGAAATTGAAAAACCAGATGCAATTATTCCCACCTTGGGCGGGCAAACCGCGCTTAATTTAGCGCTCGAACTTTACGACTCAAAAGTTTTAGAACGATTAAATATTGAAATGCTCGGAGCAAAACCAAAAACAATCCGAGCCGCAGAAGATCGCGAAGAATTCGGCAAGATTCTTGATTCGCTTGGTGCCAAAGCTCCAAAAAGCAGAATGGTAAGGAATTTTGAGCAGGGACTCAAAGTCGCCGATGAGCTTGGATTTCCATTGATCCTTCGCCCTAACTTTACCCTTGGTGGTGGGGGTGGTGGCATTGCCTATTCGCTCGAGGAGTATCAACAAAAAATCTTAAGTGCCCTTCATGAAAGTCCCACTAGCGAGGTTTTGGTCGAAGAAAGTATTTTGGGTTGGAAAGAATTTGAACTCGAAGTGATGCGCGACACCAAGGGCACGTTCGTTGTGGTCTGCTCAATCGAAAATTTTGACCCTTGTGGTGTTCACACCGGCGATAGCGTGACAGTCGCTCCACAACAAACTTTGACCGATGATGAATATCAAGCCATGCGCGATGAAGCCCAAAAAATTGTTGAGGCAGTGGGCATTGAGACCGGCGGGGCAAACATTCAATTTGCGGTGCATCCGACAACCAAAGAGCGTGTCGTTATTGAAATGAATCCAAGGGTCTCAAGATCCTCAGCACTTGCGAGTAAGGCCACAGGGTTTCCGATTGCCAAAATTGCCGCATTGCTAGCGATTGGCTATGAGCTTAAAGAATTGCCAAATGATATTACAAAAAAAACTCCGTCATGCTACGAGCCCGCGCTCGATTATATCGTTACAAAAATCCCACGATTCGCTTTCGAAAAATTTGCGGGCGAAAAAGACAGCCTCACCACTCAGATGAAAAGTGTAGGGGAGGCCATGGGCCTTGGCCGCACTTTTAAAGAATCTTTGCAAAAAGCGGTTTTATCTTTAGAGGGTGATCCTTGCGGATTTCCGATATTGAATTTTTCGGTTGAAGAGTTGGGCTATCCTTCAAGTCAAAGACTCAACCAAATTTATCAGGCTTTTCGTGATGGATTATCACTCGACCGTATTCATCAGCTCACCCAAGTGACACCTTGGTTTTTGGAGCGGATCGAAGAGTTGGTGCAGCTCGAAAAACAAATTTCGTCTCAGCCCCTGACAAAAGAATTTCTGCTCAAACTCAAACGCAATGGCTTTTCTGATGCAGCGATTGCACGCCAAAACAAAACTTCGGCGCAAGAGGTTCGATCGTTGCGAGCCAAATTAGAGATTCATCCAGGCTATCTCCAAGTGGATTCCTGTGCGGGCGAATTTCAATCCGAAACTCCTTATTTTTATTCAACCTATTGGAGCGATATGCGCCCCAAGGCTTCACAAAATAAAATGGTAGCTATTTTGGGAAGCGGCCCCAATCGAATCGGTCAGGGAATTGAATTTGATTATTCCTGTGTGCGGGGTGTTTGGCAGTTTCAAAAATTAGGTTTTAAAGTGGCGATGATCAATTCGAATCCTGAGACTGTTTCAACCGATTACGACACTTCAGATCAACTTTTTTTTGAACCGTTGACCGAAGAGCATGTCCTCGAAGTTTTAGATCTGATCAAACCCCAAGGCTTCATTGGCCAATTGGGCGGGCAAACTCCCATACAAATTTCTCCTCGTTTGGTCAAAGCGGGACATCATCTTTTGGGATCGTCACTCGAAGCGGTGGATCTTGCCGAAGATCGAGGTCGGTTTGCCGAGGTCTGTCGCGAATTGGATTTATTTATTCCGGCATCTGGAATGGCCACCTCGATTGAAGATGCAAAAAAAATCGCAACAAATATTGGATTTCCGCTGATGTGTCGACCAAACTATGTGCTCGGTGGGCGGCGCATGGAAATTATAGAAAATGATAGCGAGCTCGCTAGTTATTTTGATCGTCATCGCGGATTTGTTTCGGCCCAAAACCCTTGCTTGATGGATCAATTTTTAGATCGCGCCTTAGAGGTCGATGTGGATCTGATTCGGGGCAAAGACTGGATGGTGGTCGGAGGAATTATCGAGCACATCGAGGCTGCAGGAGTGCACAGCGGGGATTCAATGGGAGTGGTTCCTCCCCAGAGATTAAAAGATGAAACCTGCACACGGATTGAGGAACTCGCAAAAAAACTTGCCGAGCGTCTAAATATAATTGGTTTTCTTAATCTTCAGCTCGCAGTTAAAGAAGATAAAATATTTGTGATCGAAGCCAACCCACGAAGCTCGCGCAGTGTGCCCTTTATAGCTAAGGCCACTGGAGTTCCACTCGTTGATCTTGGTGTGATGGCCATTGCCGGATTAGACTCAAACCAAGTCAATCCGAGCAAATATCGTTGGCGCGATTCAAAAGAAATTTGTGTCAAAGGGGTGGTGTTTCCATTCAAGAAATTTTCGGGCAGTGATTCGATTCTTGGCCCAGAGATGAAGAGTACGGGTGAAAGTATGGGTCGTGATCTCGATTATTCAGAAGCACTGCTCAAGGCCCTGATCTCGAGTCACGTCGCACTTCCACCGAGCGGCGAAGTGTTCTTATCTCTAAGGGAAAAAGACAAGATCGAACTCTTACCCACCATCCATGAGCTTTTGAATTTGGGTTACACATTGTCTGCGACCTCGGGCACCGCAAAATTTTTAGGCGAAAATAATATTCGGTGCTTTACAGTCAAAAAAGTTCACGAAGGAAGACCTAATTGTGTGGACCGCATTCGTTCAGGCGAAGTCGCCTTTGTGATCAACACCACAAGCGGGCGCACGTCGATTGAAGCAAGTTTTGGTATTCGTCGCAGTTGTGTTGATTACTCACTTCCTTGTCTTACCGAGAGCGATGCTGCAATCGCATTTGTGATCGCATTAAAGCGCAATCGCCAAAAACGCTTTCAAGTTTCACCGTTGAACATGCCAATCTAATATGCTGCAATTACCGCATGAGCGTTTTAGCAGTCGAGGGGCTTACCAAATCTTATAAAAAAGGATTTATTCCAAAATCCCAACGTGTGCTTGATGGGGTCAGCTTTAAACTTGAACCTGGGGTAATCACCGGATTTCTGGGCGGCAATGGTGCGGGAAAAACCACCACCATGAAATGCATTCTCGGATTGTCATTTCCAGACAGTGGCGACATTCGATTTTTTAATGGCTTACCACTTTCAAGTGAAGTCAAATCACGTATCGGATTTTTGCCTGAGCGCCCTTACTTTTATGATTACCTCACAGGCAAAGAATTTTTGCGCTTCTATGGTCAAATTTCAACCAAACTCAGTCGCAAAGATTTGGATTCAAGAATTTCAATTTTACTAAAACGTGTGGACCTCGAGCACGCCAAAGACAAACGGCTTAAAAATTACTCCAAAGGAATGCTCCAAAAAATTGGCTTAGCCCAAGCTTTGATTCATAACCCAGAATTGTTGATTCTTGATGAGCCCAAATCAGGGCTTGATCCTGACGGTCGATATTATTTAAGCGAGCTGATCAAAGAGATTGCCCGGAACGGCACAAGTGTTTTTCTCAGCAGTCATCTCTTGCACGATGCCGAAACTCTTTGCCAAAATCTGGTGATTTTAAGTGGCGGCAAAGTGGTGTACGAAGGTGCGACAGAAGCACTGATCGACCGCATGGGCAAAACCATGGAGATCACATTTCTTGATGATCAAAAAAAGGTCTCCCAAAAGATTTCGAATGCAGCAGAACTTCAAACTCGAATCGACTCCTTGCGCGCCCAAAAAAAAGAAATCCTCGAAGTTCGAGTTCATCGCACGAGTTTAGAAGAAGCATTTATCGAGGTCGCGTTAAGAGGAAAGCCCCTATGAGAATCATTTGGATTATCGCGGCCAACACTTACAGAGAAATCATTCGCGATCGAATTCTTTATGGACTTCTTATTTTTGCTCTTCTGCTGATCGGGATAAGTCTTGCCCTTGGACAGCTCAGTTTTGCTGAACAAGCCCGCATCTCTGCTGATTTTGGTCTTACGGCGATCCATATTTCGGCGGTGGTATTTTCGATTTTTATTGGGAGCACACTTGTTTATCGAGAGATCGATAAAAAAACAATTATGACCTTGCTGGCTCGGCCCATTACCCGACTCCAATTTGTTTTGGGTAAATGTTTGGGACTGATGTTTGTCACCTGCACCTGCGTATGTGGACTTGCTGCTATCCTTGCACTTGTTTTTACGGGTGTAGGTATGCCGATGACAGAGCTCTTCCCATTTGCTCTTTTGGGCATTCTTCTCGAATCCATTTTACTCTTAGGGGTCACTGTCTTCTTTAGTAGCTTTGCAAGCCCCATGATGGTTGTGTCTTTTTCGGCGGCGATTTTTTTGATTGGACATTGGGTGTCGAGTCTTAATTTTTTTGCAACCAAATCAAAGTCGGCGGTATTTCAAAGTTTGGCTTCATTTTTGATCACAGTGCTTCCTGATCTTGAAAAGTTCAATTGGCGATCAAACGTGATTTACAATGATGCTGTATCGATCAAAGAGATTTCCTTTGCGACTCTCTATTCTGCGGCATGGTTTAGTTGTTTTGTTCTGTGCGCGGTATTTATTTTTAGACGACGGGATTTTGGGTGAGTTTTGAAATTGGAGTGAGTTTTGTTTTAGGCCTTTTGTTCGGAAGTTTTGGCAATGTCATCATCTACCGCTGGCCACTGGGTCAAAATGTGGCTTGGCCCCGCAGCTTTTGTCCTTCTTGTAAAAAACCAATCCCTTGGTATCTCAACATTCCGGTATGTTCTTGGATTTTTTTAAGAGGCCGCTGCCAAAATTGTCATGCTCACATTTCGATTCGATATCCGCTTGTAGAACTTCTTACCGCAGTGATCTTTGCGAGCATCACCTTTAAAATCGGTGTGTCGTGGCTTCTTCTCGAATATCTTATTTTTGCATTTGGTTTGGTTGTGGTGAGCGTGATCGATCTTGATCATATGCTATTGCCAGATATTTTCACCCTGTCAGGAATTGTGATTGGTCTTGTCGGAGCTTGGCTTAATCCTGAACGAAGTTTTTTACCCAGCTTTTATGGCGTTTTGATGGGCGGCGGATTTTTGTGGGCGGTGGCTTATATTTATTTTGCACTTCGCAAAGAAGAAGGGATGGGCGGTGGCGATATTAAGTTACTTGCATGGATCGGCGCAATCCTCGGATGGACTGCAATTCCATTTGTGATTCTTTGCTCAAGCCTGCTGGGAACATTTATCGGAATCGGGAGTGCAATCAAAAATAAGAAGGGACTTAAGTCGAGTATTCCATTTGGACCTTACTTGGCTTTAGCCGCGCTCATTTATATTCTTGGAGGCGATCAACTTGGACAGTGGTATCTCTCTCTCTTTTTGCCCGAACTTGCTCCTTAATTGACAAGAGTTAGCCGGTCCGATTTAATTTTAGCTTAAGGTCGAGTCGGCAAGGGGTTCCTAAAATAATGTTTTTCCAGTCAAAAAAGATCTTGGGTCTCGATATAGGGACCACCTCGATCAAACTTGCCGAACTCGACGTCGGTCGTAAGGGTGCAACCTTAATTTCTTTTAGTATTGTCCCCACGCCGCAAGGTGCGATGGCCAATGGCGACATTGTCGATGCTGCAGCATTAAGCGAGGCGGTAAAAAATATTTTTGCCTCCTCCAGTTCAAATCGAAAATTTATTTGTGGCGGAATCTGCGGCAACCCGGTGATCGTAAAAAAAGTAAGTATTCCCCGAATGGAAGAAAAATTGATCGCTGAGCAAATCAAATGGGAAGCTGAGCAGTATATTCCGTTCGATATGAATGAGACAAATCTCGATTACCGCACACTCAATCAACCTCCAACAGGTGAGACGATGGACGTGTTGTTGGTGGCAGCAAAACAAGATGCAATTTTTCGGCTTAATGAAATTATAGAAACCAGCGGAAAGACTCTCAACATTGTCGATGTGAGTGGATTTGCATTGGCGCAATGCTTTGAACAGAATTACAACATTCCTGATGAACAAGCTGTTGCGCTTGTGAATTTAGGAGGAGCCGTTACAAACGTAACGGTTTTAAATCGAAATGATATTGTGTTTTCTCGGGACATTCTGCTCGGCGGAATTAATTATTCAAACGAAATTCAGCGCGGACTCAATCTCACCGCAGACGAAGCCGAAGTGATGAAAATCTCTGCAAGCCAAGGTCAAGCCGTGCCTGAGGATCTGATGACCATTCTCGAAAAAAACCATAAGCCTATTGCCGAAGAAATTTTGAGCAGTCTCGAGTTTTTTCAAAATTCGACAAATGGAATTTTGGTCAGTGCTTGTTTTGTAACCGGAGGAGCGTCGCGCACACCCGGTCTAATTCCATATCTCAACAAATTTTTAAAAATCTCCACTCAACCTTTAGACCCTTTTAGAAGTATCAAACACAATTCAAGCAAACTCTCGCAATCCTTTATCTCACAGATCGCAGATGTGAGTGCTGTGGCCATCGGCCTTGGACTCAGAAAAGAAGGCGATTCATGATCAAAGTGAATCTTGCCAAAACAAAGCTCACCTCAACCGGCATCGACGATGTGGGAGAGTTTGTTCAAAAAAAACCACGAATCGACTACGCCAATCTCTTGGTGAAATCGGCATTTATTTTTGGACTCACAATTGGGCTTGCGGTTTATGAACATATCCATATCGCGAGTCTCGAAAAGGAAAGTACCGATCTCGCTAAACGCTCCGGTGATCTGCTCCAAGAGCTCCAAAAAAAACAAGCAACCACCGCACCTCTTAAAGATTTTGAACTCAAAGCCAAAGAGCTTGAAGACAAGTTAACAGTTCTTAAAAAGCTCTCACGATTAAGATTGCGTGCGGTCAAGGATCTTGATTTTTTGCAAACCAGTTTGCCCGATCGTGTTTGGTTTAGCTCCGTCAAATTCAACGACAATTTGATTCATTTGGTTGGTTACGCAGCCTCAGATGATGATCTTAACTTACTCACCAAATCTTTAGAAAATAGCATTCTCTTTAGCAATATTTTGGTGGAGCGACTCGAGGTCGCCAAAGTCGGCGGCACCGAATACAAAAATTTTGAAATGGGTTTCAACTCTGAGGTCGGTGAGTGAGCGCACTAGACAGAATCTATAACATGACCGTGACCCAAGCCTTTGCGATTGGTCTTGTGCTCGCGGGACTTTATTATTTTGTCGGTTACAATTCAGGAACAAATCTTGAAGCACAAATCGAGGCAAATAAATTGAGTATCCAAGATACCGAGACCAAACTTGCCGAAGAAAATAAAAAGATTCAGAGACTGGATGAATACAAACGAATCTCAGCCTCGATGGGTGAAAATCTGCAGTCGCTGCTCACATTCATTCCTACTCATCTTGAAACTTTTGATCTCAAAAAAACTATTTCGCTCGAGGCAAAAGCCGCAGCGGTCAGTCTGTCGCGAATGAACGAGATCACGGTTCCACCTCCAACAGCCAAACTTTTCTACAAGGAACTTGCGGTCCAAGTGGATCTTAAAGGTTCTTTTCAACAGCTTATGCTTTTTTTATCTTTTCTTACTCGAGCTGAGCAATTTTTAACCGTACACAATCTTGGCCTGACGGTTGAGAGTTCACAGAATAAATCAGATTCACCGATGTTGCGCTTCACCGCAGAAATTCATGGCTATCAATATATTGAGCCGGAGAAGCCAAAATGATCAAAGCCGGTCTGGCTTTTTTTCTTCTGGCTCATGCTCAACCGGCTCCAACACCTGAGGCTTCGCCCGCTCCCGTGGTCACCAAGAAGCTCACCAGTGCTCCCGAACTTCAAAGTTATCTCGAGCCTTTTATTTATGACATGAAGGATCGAAGGGATCCCTTTCAACCTTATTTGGAAGTTGGTGCGTCAACCGAGGGTGATTTTGAAGGACCATTATTACCACTTCAGCGTTATGATCTAGATGAAATCCGCTTAATCGGAATTATCTGGGATGTGCGTGATCCAAAGGCGATGTTTATGGATCCCAACTCCCAAATTCATACGTTAAGTCGAGATGAACGTATTGGACGCAACAACGGATATATCGCAAAGATTCGCGAAGGCGAAGTGGTCGTGGTAGAAACAATTCGTTCAAAAGGTGAATCGGTTCGATCGCCACGGGTCATAAAAATTAGCCGATAGGAGTATCAAGGATGATGCAGCGAAAATTGTTTTTGGGTGTTTGCCTTACAGCATTGGTTTTAGGTTCTTGCACCTCAAAACCTGTGGACGATGATGATATCATTAGCGCAACAGAATCTACCGAAACAACTTCTGAAGAGGGTGATCTCGGTGATCAATCCGCAGAGGATGCCGCAGAAAGTGAAATCGCGAGCGATCAAAAAACAACCGAGCCCGATCAACTTGATGATCTAGAAACAAAAACAGATCCTGCGCCTAAAGAAGACAATGATTTTGCCGATTTTGATAGTGGTCCTAAAGATCAAAATGCTCCACCCTCTGCACCTGTCGCTCCCGATGCCCCAATGACGCCTGTCACTCCCATGGCCGAGAACCCACCCGCTGAAAATCGCTCACAACCCCAAGTGCAATCGGGCGAAGTTGAAATCAAAAATATTGGTTATTTGGCAAATTCAAATGGCGGGACAGTTTTGATCGAGACCTCTGGTCCCGCACGATTTTCTAAACGCTATAATTCTGAAAATAATCAGTTTGTGATCGAAGTCGCCAATGCAAAATTGCCGGCTCATCTGAAGCGCCCGTATATCATGAAAGAATTTTCTGGATCTTTCGGAGCCATTAACGCTTACCAAACCGAAGGCTCCAATGAGGCCCGCATTGTGGTTCAACTTAAAGGCAATCAAGGTGCCGAACCCATTGTTCAGCAAGAGGGTCAGCAGATTTTAATTTTGCCCGCATCAGCCTCAAGTGAGAGTGCTGTCGCAAGCAATGCACCAGAAGAAGATGTTCGAGTCACTGAACAAAAAGGTCGGCCTCTTAATGCCGGAAGTCTCGATGATTTTTTGTTGGGAACACAAAAATTTTCGGGCGCCGAAATTTCTGTTCAAACCAAAGATGCAGAAGTGCGTGACGTGCTCAATTTTATTGCCGATCAGTCGGGCGCGAATATGATTATTTCAGACGACGTCACAGGAAAAATTTCGATCAAGCTGCGAAAAATTCCCTGGGATCAAGCGCTGGTGACTGTGCTCAGATCAAAGCGTTTGGGCTATGTGCGACAAGGCAATGTGATCAGAATCTCGTCGCTGGATGAACTTAAAAAAGAAACCGAAAACGCGCGCTTGATGGTCGAATCACAAAAAGCTTTAGAGCCTTTAAAAATAAAAATTATTCCGCTGAGTTATGCCGACCCTGTAGAAATGCAAACCAATATCTTAAAGTTTTTAACAAAAGTCCGCGGGACAGCTGTGGTCGATAAGCAATCTAACAGCCTTGTGATTACCGATACCGAAGAGGTGCTCGAGCGGATGGCGCTCATCATCAAAGACCTTGATGTGCAAACTCCTCAGGTCATGATCGAGGGCAAAGTGATCGAAGCCACTGGTGAGTTTTCGCGGAGTGCCGGAATCAATTGGAATTTTAGCGGATCACAAATGAATTTAAGTCCTGGCGGGGGCTTCAATGGTCAGCCCATCACTCTTAAACCACAACTCGGTATCACCACTGCTGCCAGTGATGCGGTTTCGGCCTTTAATCTTGCTCTCAACGTCGGAACTCTCGATATACTTGGAAACTTAACCGCTGCAATTTCACTTGCTGAACTTGAGCGCACGGCCAAGGTTCTCTCCTCACCTCGTGTTGTGACGATGAATCGTCAAGTTGCTGAGATTGAGCAAAAAAGCGAAGATGTGACTGCAAACAGTACCGTTTCAAACGGCACAGTGACCGAAACAGTGGTTCGCACTCCCTATGTTCTTGATCTCAAAGTAACGCCGCAAATCACAAGTGATGGATCAGTCATTATGGATGTGGCTGTGATCCGTGAATTTTTAGGTCCCAAAGTTTCGGAAAAATCGGGAGCTCATGCGATCAACTCACGCAAAGCGACCACAAAAATTTTAGTCCGCAACGGGCAAACCGCGGTGATCGGTGGGGTCTATCAAAATGATTCAAACTTGCAGGACAGCGGAGTGCCGGGGCTCAAAGACATCCCGGTCTTGGGATGGCTGTTCAAAGGGCGAACCTCGAGTACTATAAAAAATGAGCTTTTAATATTCTTAACACCAAAAATATTAAGTTCACCCAAAGATATGGACGCTCCCGATAATCGTCAAAGCGCCGCAGGATAAATAATTTTTATTTTGTGGTAAAATAAATCGTTTTTTGAATACTGCTCAGCGGCTGATACCCAGTCGCTTTCGAGCTTGCAAGATAACCCGTCAAAACCATACTGCCCGAAAGACCCACCAAACTATCATAATGGGTGGGCAAATTTTGAATGTAAAAGATCAAAGGCGGATTGGTTTGCGCCCCAGGATCAAGATTCACAATGGCCGATGTGGTGTTGAGCACATTGGTAATATCACTTGCGCCGTAATCTTTTTCAAAACGGTTTGCTAAACCACCTACAGATCCATCTAAGATCACATGAATGTTTGAAAACGCCACAGCACTCTGATTGGAATTGGTAATCGACATATTCACCTGAATCGAAGCCGGCGTAACCGTTAAAAAGGTTGCCGAGGCTGAAGCTGTGGGCGTTGGAAGCGGAATCATATAAGACGACAAGATAATCGGTGAAGTCGAAACCGTAACGACCACGCCCGTATTGTCGCCTCCACTACAATGATTCAAAAAAATCATTGAGATAAGAATTAATAAAAATCGCAGCATTGTGAAATCCCCCTTACAAAATAAAATATCATTCTCTCGCAAAGCTGGTCCAGCGATTGCTTACATATGAGACCTATGGATCTTTTCGAATTCTCCGCCGATGACACACATGCTTCTTCACCCTTGGCCGAGCAAATGCGGCCAAAAACCTTTGAGAGTTTTATTGGTCACAATAAAGCTCTTCAGTCTTTTCAGTTTTTAAAAGATTTAAAAAAAGGCCAAGCCGATCATCTTCCACATCTTATTCTGTGGGGACCTCCCGGCACCGGCAAAACAAGTTTTGCCAAATTGTTATCTTACCGACTCGAGGCGGATTTTCATTCCCTCAACGCAATTGATGCAGGCACTAAAGAACTTAAAGAATTTGGACGTCGAGGTTATCAACGCCGACTCGAGGGGCAAACTCCGCTTGTTTTGTTTCTAGATGAAATTCATCGCCTCAATCGATCTCAACAAGATGTGTTTTTACCTTTCTTGGAGCGCGGCGATCTTCGCCTTATCGGAGCCACAACCGAAAATCCCAGCTACGAACTCAATCGGGCCTTACTCAGTCGGGTGCGTATTTTAAAATTCGAACTCTTAAGCCTCGAGGACCTTAAACAAATTTTATTTTCAACGCTCAATAAACTTAAAATTGAGCCAGATTCATTTTTAGATGATCAAGCGCTTGAGCATCTCACTGCAACAAGCGCTGGAGATGCACGCCGACTTCTCAACAATCTCGAGCTGTTGTTGCAAGAAGATCCAACCAAACGACCATTTCAAAAATCGACAATCGACGAGCTCATGTCCACTCAACCTCTTCCTTACGATAAATCTCGCGATTCCCATTACGATACCATTTCGGCATTTATAAAGAGCATTCGTGGGAGTGATCCCGATGCCGCAGTTTATTATTTGGCGCGCATGCTGGCAGGTGGCGAAGACCCCTTATTTATTGCTCGCCGATTGGTAATCCTCGCCTCCGAAGATATCGGAAATGCCGAACCACGAGCGCTGCCACTTGCGGTCGCAGGAGCTCAAGCGGTCGAGCTAATTGGTTTACCCGAAGCCGCAATAAATCTTTCCCATGTGACAACATTTTTGGCCGGATGTCCTAAATCAAATAGGTCCTATTTAGCTCTCAGAAAAGCCCAAAAAGTGGTGAGTGAAACAGGCGCTCTCGCAATTCCGATGAGTTTGCGGTCGGCACAAACCGAGCTGTCTAAAGAAGTTGGACATGGTGAGGGTTATCAATATGCGCATGATGATCCACGAGGCTACAAGGCCCAAGACTTTTTGCCGCCCGAGTTGGTCAACAGTAAATTCTACGAGCCAAAAAACTTAGGCTTTGAAAAGACAGTGGCCGAATATCTCAAATGGATTAAACAAACCTAGTAGGTTTTTTGTGCACAAATGCACAAGCATCGATGCGTCCCCTGGACCTTTTTAGAGTGACGTGTGTTCGATGGAATCACGATGCGATCACCAGGACGCAACAGCAACTTGTTACCGGCAATATCCAAAACCATTTCGCCCTCTGCCACCATTCGCACTTCATCAAAAGGATGACGATGGTCGGGGACAAAGGCATCGGGTTCATAAATTTCTTCTTGAGGACTCAAGCCCTCAGCTTCAAACATCATCTTCATCTGCGAAACATCGGGGAGTGTTGGCGCTTGCCATCTTGATATTAACATTCGAAAACTTAAACTCTTTGCCTCTCCAAAAGCAAGGCGTCTTCAAATGAGACGCCTCATTTCACCACAGGACGAACAGGCTAATATTGAACTGGCTCTTAAGTGCGACTCTCTAACGGACGAAGAGTTGTTTGAAAGAAAACTGGGGGCTCACTTGAATTCGACTCTGACAACAAATGAAAATATTGAACGCATCTGTGACTTCGTTTCTAAAAGCTCGGGTCTTCAGTTAGTGAGTCGCGATCATACACAAATCTTTATTATTCAAAAAATCGACGGCCAACATTTTTCACTTATCATCAGCGCGGTTGAAGAAGTCTTAATTCGCAAAGACAGCGAACAAAGACTCTTTCTTCAAATCAATTATTCCAAAACAAAAAAAGTTTTGCTCACCGATAACCTCATTGGCTTCAAGCCAGCCGCTTTTGCAGGTCTGGATCTCTCAAAATTACCTCGAGTCGTTACAACCCCAGATATACAAAGTGTGAGAACCGCAATCGAAGAGATGCTCTCAAACGAAACCACCATCGTCGAAGAAGTAGATGTTCTCAGACGCGTTTTTGAATCCGTGATTGAAGGCGCCGAGCAAGTCGGCTTCCAAATGCCCTCAGAGCGTGAGTGGCTCAAACGAATCTCAACTTCTCGCTACAGCGCTTCAGCATAAAAAATTTTTTCTAAAAGACGTTGACCAATCTCATCTGTCGCTCATAGTTTGCAGCCTTCGTGCATTGCATTCGGGGGCATAGCTCAGTTGGGAGAGCATCTGATTTGCATTCAGAAGGTCGCAGGTTCGATCCCTGTTGCCTCCACCAAACGCAATGAACGAAACGGTTTCGAGTGTCTTCAAAAAAATCTTTTTCAAAAAAATTGAAAAAAGTTTTTTAAAACGGTTGACGAAAAAATCTCGATTCAGTAAGAACTGACTTCCCTAATGTTCTTTGAAAACTAAATAGCTAATCGAAACATGGTTTCAAGACTCCCGAGATAACGTAAGTTATCGAAGGAAATTTAAGTACCAGTTTCTTTGAAAGTAAATACAAACGGACGTTTGAAAATATATGCTTGAATTGAAACTAATTTTTTGAAATTTAATTTTTAAATTTTAACTGAAGAGTTTGATTCTGGCTCAGAGCCAACGCTGGCTGTGTGCCTAATACATGCAAGTCGAACGGATATAATATCTTCGGATATTATGTTAGTGGCGTACGGGTGAGTAACACGTGGATAATCTGCCCTAAGGTGGGGAATAACTAACTGAAAGGTTAGCTAATACCGCATAAGACCACAATTTCTATGGATTTTGAGGTTAAAGGCTTCGGTTGCCTTAGGATGAGTCCGCGTCCCATTAGCTAGTTGGCAGGGTAATGGCCTACCAAGGCGTCGATGGGTAGCTGGTCTGAGAGGATGATCAGCCACACTGGGACTGAGACACGGCCCAGACTCCTACGGGAGGCAGCAGTAGGGAATATTGCACAATGGAGGAAACTCTGATGCAGCGACACAGCGTGAGTGATGAAGGCCTTCGGGTTGTAAAGCTCTGTTCTCAGGGAAAAAGAAAGTGATTGTACCTGAGGAGAAAGGACCGGCTAACTTCGTGCCAGCAGCCGCGGTAAGACGAGGGGTCCTAGCGTTGCTCGGAATTATTGGGCGTAAAGCGGGTGTAGGTGGCTTTGTAAGTCAGGAGTGAAAGCCCTGGGCTCAACCCAGGAAGTGCTTTTGATACTGCTTAGCTTGAGTGTGGGAGAGGATAGTAGAATTCCTGGTGTAGTGGTGAAATACGTAGATATCAGGAGGAATACCGGTGGCGAAGGCGGCTATCTGGCCCAACACTGACACTCAGACCCGAAAGCGTGGGGATCAAACAGGATTAGATACCCTGGTAGTCCACGCCGTAAACGATGGATACTTGTTGTTGGTGGTATTGACCCCATCAGTGACGAAGCAAACGCGTTAAGTATCCCGCCTGGGAAGTACGGCCGCAAGGTTAAAACTCAAAGAAATTGACGGGGGCCCGCACAAGCGGTGGAGCATGTGGTTTAATTCGACGCAACGCGAAGAACCTTACCTAGGTTTGACATCTACTGGAAGGGTCATAGAAATATGCCCGCCTTCGGGCCGGTAGACAGGTGCTGCATGGCTGTCGTCAGCTCGTGTCGTGAGATGTTGGGTTAAGTCCCGCAACGAGCGCAACCCTTATGTTTAGTTGCCAGCATTTAGTTGGGCACTCTAAACAGACTGCCGACGTTAAGTCGGAGGAAGGTGGGGATGACGTCAAGTCCTCATGGCCTTTATATCTAGGGCTACACACGTGCTACAATGGTCGGTACAGAGGGCTGCCAAATCGCAAGATGGAGCTAATCCCATAAAACCGATCTAAGTTCAGATTGAGGTCTGCAACTCGACCTCATGAAGGTGGAATCGCTAGTAATCGCGGATCAGAACGCCGCGGTGAATACGTTCCCGGGCCTTGTACACACCGCCCGTCACACCATGAAAGTTGGTTTTACCAGAAGTCACTGTGCTGACCGCAAGGAGGCAGGTGCCCAAGGTATGGCCGATGATTGGGGTGAAGTCGTAACAAGGTAGCCGTAGGGGAACCTGCGGCTGGATCACCTCCTTTCTAAGGATTTTTGTCCGCTCGCAAGAGATGGACATATTCCCTAGGTCAAGCTTGAGACCATGATTAGCTATTTAGTTTTGAGAGAGCAAAAGGTCAGTGACCGGCGAATGGGCCTGTAGCTCAGTTGGTTAGAGCACACGCTTGATAAGCGTGGGGTCAGAAGTTCAAGTCTTCTCAGGCCCACCAATTGAGTGAAGTGGGAACTGATAGTTTGCTCTCAATAGTTTTTGGATTCGTAAGAGTCCTCGCTCTTTGAAAATTGAATAGTAGTGATTAATATCAAGTTAATAGTATTTTGATTTAGATCATTTGTTAGTATTTGAGAATGACTCAAACTTTTAAGTTTAAGTGATTCTTAGCAAGGTAAGTTAAGTATTTTTTTTGAAGCTACAAAGAGCTTATGGTGGATGCCTTGGCACTAAGAAGCGATGAAGGACGTGGTAAGCTGCGATAAGTTCCGGGGAGTGGCACACACACTTTGATCCGGAAATGTCCGAATGGGGAAACCCACCAGTATATCTGGTACTCTCAGATGAATACATAGTTTGAGAGAGCGAACGAGGGGAAGTGAAACATCTCAGTACCCTCAGGAAAAGAAATCACCGAGATTCCCTCAGTAGTGGCGAGCGAAAGGGGAACAGCCTAAACCTCATGCATGTTCAAGCTCCGGGCGTTGTGCAGGAGGTGTCGTGGGACTTTCAGAAACATCCGGAAATGTTTCAAAGAGTTACAAAATTTAACTTTAGTATAACAACTTGGAAAAGTTGGCCAAAGAGGGTGATAGCCCCGTAAACGAAAAAGTTAAATCTCTTGAAAGTATCCCGAGTACCAACGGACACGAGAAATCCGCTGGGAATCAGGGGAGACCACTCTCCAAGGCTAAACATTCCTTAGTGACCAATAGTGAACTAGTACAGTGATGGAAAGGTGAAAAGAACCCCGAGAGGGGAGTGAAATAGAATCTGAAACCGTAAGCTTACAAGCAGTGGGAGCACAATGCACGTTTGTGTAAGTGTGACCGCGTACCTCTTGCATAATGAGCCAGCGAGTTATTGTTGCAGGCAAGATTAAGCCGTTACAGGTGGAGTCGTAGCGAAAGCGAGTCTGAAATGGGCGTTAGTCTGCAGTAATAGACCCGAAACCCGGTGATCTAATCATGGCCAGGGTGAAGCGCGGGTAACACCGCGTGGAGGCCCGAACAAGTGGAAGTTGAAAATTCCTTTGATGAGCTGTGATTAGGGGTGAAAGGCCAATCAAACTGGGTGATAGCTGGTTCTCCCCGAAATATATTTAGGTATAGCCTCGGATAAAATTTATTAGGGAGGTAGAGCACTGTATGGGCTAGGGGTCTTTACCAGATTACCAAACCCAAACAAACTCCGAATGCCCTCAATAATTACTCCGGGAGGCAGTGGCAGGGTGATAAGGTCATGCCACGAGAGGGAAAGAGCCCAGACCGCCGGCTAAGGTCCCAAAATATGTGCTAAGTGGAAAACGTTGTGAAGTTACTGAGACAACCAGGAGGTTGGCTTAGAAGCAGCAATCCTTTAAAGAAAGCGTAATAGCTCACTGGTCTAGTGACTTTGCGCGGAAAATGTAACGGGGCTCAAGCACATTACCGAAGCCGCGGATTCGAAAGAATGGTAGGGGAGCGTTCTAGTGTAGGCTGAAGGTCGATCGTGAGAACGGCTGGACGAACTAGAAGTGATCATGCTGGCATAAGTAGCGTATAACGCAGGTGAAAAACTTGCGCACCGAAAACTCAAGGGTTCCTGGGCTAGGATAATCCTCCCAGGGTTAGTCGAGACCTAAGGCGAGGCCAATTGGCGTAGTCGATGGATAAACGGTTAATATTCCGTTACCAGTTTTGATGTAAGCATAGGAGTGACGGACTCAGATAGGACAGCCTGTTATTGGATTCAGGTGTAAGCGAGAAAGAGGTAGCGTTGGCAAATCCGCGCTACATAACTCTAAGGCGCAAATGCGAGGAGATTTATCTCCGGAAGTGTCTGATTCTATGGTTCCAAGAAAAGCTTCGATGTGTTGTTAGAACTGCTCGTACCGTAAACCGACTCAGGTGAGTGGGATGAATATTCTCAGGTGATTGGGTTAAATTTGGTTAAGGAACTCGGCAACTTAACACCGTAACTTCGGGATAAGGTGTGCCTTTGAATGTGTAACCCCTTGCGGGCCAAGCTTTTGGAGGTCGCAGTGAAGTGGGAGTAGCGACTGTTTATCAAAAACACAGGCATGTGCTAAGTCACAAGACGACGTATACGTGCTGACGCCTGCCCGGTGCTGGAAGGTTAAGAGGATTTGTCAGCTTCGGCGAAGCAGAGAATCGAAGCCCCAGTAAACGGCGGCCGTAACTATAACGGTCCTAAGGTAGCGAAATTCCTTGTCGGGTAAGTTCCGACCTGCACGAATGGCGTAACGACTTCTCCGGTGTCTCGACCAAATGCCCAGCGAAATTGAATTCTCAGTGAAAATGCTGAGTACCCGCAGAAAGACGGAAAGACCCCGTGAACCTTTACTGTAACTTGGCAGTGATCTTAGAGTTAGCATGTGTAGGATAGGTGGGAGCCTTTGAAGCCAGGACGCTAGTCTTGGTGGAGGCAACCTTGAAATACCACCCTTGGTGACTTTGAGATCTAACCTGCGCTCTTCACAGGGCGAGGGACACTGTCTGGTGGGCAGTTTGACTGGGGCGGTCGCCTCCCAAAGAGTAACGGAGGCGTACGAAGGTCCGCTCAGCCTGATTGGAAACCAGGCGATGAGTGCATTGGCATAAGCGGGCTTAACTGCAAGACAGACAAGTCGAGCAGGTGCGAAAGCAGGTCAAAGTGATCCGGTGGTCCCGCGTGGAAGGGCCATCGCTCAACGGATAAAAGGTACTCCGGGGATAACAGGCTGATCTCCCCCAAGAGTTCACATCGACGGGGAGGTTTGGCACCTCGATGTCGGCTCATCACATCCTGGGGCTGGAGCAGGTCCCAAGGGTTTGGCTGTTCGCCAATTAAAGTGGTACGCGAGCTGGGTTCAGAACGTCGTGAGACAGTTTGGTCCTTATCTTCTGTGGGCGTAGGAAATTTGAGAGGAGCTGTCCTTAGTACGAGAGGACCGGGATGGACAAACCTCTGGTGTTCCTGTTGTCGCGCCAGCGGCATTGCAGGGTAGCTATGTTTGGAATGGATAACCGCTGAAAGCATCTAAGCGGGAAGCCAACCTCAAGATTAGATTTCCCTGGCCTTCGGGCC
Source organism: Bdellovibrionales bacterium (assembly GCA_965199825.1). Lineage (GTDB taxonomy): Bacteria > Bdellovibrionota > Bdellovibrionia > Bdellovibrionales > UBA1609 > CBDATP01. The sequence goes on from OZ241329.1 coordinate 1,759,984, forward strand.
CTAAAGACACCTTCGAGACTAGGAGGTTGATAGGTGGTGGGTGTAATTGGAGTAATCCATTAAGCTGAACCATACTAATTTGTCGTGAGGCTTCTTTTGAAAACTTTCTTGCTAAGAATGACTTGAACTTAAAATACGATATTAATTTTTGCTGGTGTCACTAGCGGCGGGGCCACACCTGATCCCATCTCGAACTCAGAAGTTAAGCCCGCCAGCGGCGATGGTATTGCAGATGTAAATCTGTGGGAGAGTAGCACGATGCCAGCTCTTTTTTTGTTAACCCGGTTAGGAAACTAGCCGGGTTTTTTTTTGTTCAAAAATTGAATTCGAGGTTGTTGTTGAGATTTCGATTACTATTTTTATTGATATTGAATGCAGCATGTTCCTCGAACTTAAAATCAATGTCTTTGCCTAATGTGACTTCGTCCTCCGTTCGAATTTTAAATCCAGCTTTGAATTCGGTATGCGTTTCATCGGTTGTGGTGGAAGGCGAATGTGTTTCTGGAATTACGGTTCACCTTGAAGGCAGTGGAATTGCGGTGCCTGTCGCAGTTGATTGTGTGGGTGGACTTTTTTCTCAGCAACTTTCATTTACTGCAGGGCTTGGTGCGAAGGTTGTTACGGTTTCACAGACTGACAGTTCGCAAAATATCTCTACCGACAGTCGCATTTTGATAAGCGGAAATTTGCTCACAACCAGCGATACCAATTTAAAAAATGGAAGTGCGGTGACTCAAAACTATTACGCACCGGGCACCTCATCTGGTGTTTCGCTTGTAGGGCAGGCCGGTAACCCTCAAGGGTTGTGGGTTTTATTTCCGGATCCATGGGGACTGACTGCTGGAAGTGGCGCGATCACCCAAACTTATTCGGGTTCAGGATCTGTGGTCATGAACATTAACTTAACGGGACTTAATAACACTCCGGTTAATGCTTATCCTTTTATTGGATTGGGCGGGGACGCCTTTGGATATCACAACGGAAATCAACCCCCACAATTTCCGGCGCGATTGAGTTCGATGGCCTCGTTAATTTTTGATGTGAGTTATTCCGTTATGGGATCTTATTTTAATTTGGCCGATGCACTATTTGATCTTTGGTTGATTCCGAGTGCGGGCTATTCGGCAGGTCCATCGGGTGCTCTTGAAGTTGAAATCCTACCATTTTGTATCACACCCGCTCGCGCAGGGACTTTTGTAAAAACCTTTGTCGTCCCCGCGATCGTAAATGGGAATGCAACGACTCTGAGTTTCGATGAGTATTCATCGGGAAGTGGTGCAGGAAATGATGTTTTATTTTATCCTACTGTGGCGAATGGTCTAAGCTCTGCACACATCCGTTTTGATGCTCTTTTATTTTTAAATGAGGCTGCACGTACTGCCAATTTAGATCAGAGTTGGATGAATGCAGGATTTAATTTTGGAACCGAGTTTGGGCTATCAGCCACGCAGAATTACACATTTACGATTTCTCAACTTGGCATTGAGCAGATGATGATTGAGCCTTGAATAAGAATATCTACCGTTCGTTCTAGGGTAAGTAGCCTTTTGGAAGTTGCGTAGCTAGGTCTTTGCTACTCGTGAATTTTGCTTTATTTGAGGCGCAAATAAGATCTGTGTCTCCGGGAAAGTGTTTTGAAGGGAGATCGGCAAAGACAACACGGGCTTGATCTTTGGTTTCATCGAGCGAAATCATCATAAAAATTGTGAGACGACAGGTTCTTTGATCTTTAGTTACAAACTCTTTTTCGATCCACGCCAGCTTTCCGTTTTTATCTTTGTCATCATCAATTACAAAATGGTCGATGAGCTTGTTGGGAAAAAAATAGGTTATTGTTGTTCCAAAAGTTTGTCTTAATTTTTTTTCAATATTTTTTTGGATAGGTTCGGCTTTGGTATTTATCAATTTCAAAATCTGAGCTTGTACATCTACCTGAATCTTTGTGCTCTTGAATTCAGCCGCCTGAAGCGGATTTTTTGCGGATCCAAAAATATGAGACGCTTGAGCAGCGCAACTCATGAAACATAAAGCTAAAACAAATTTGAACATGCCTTTAATGAGCAATCAGAATGCCGAATTAAAAACACTCCAATGGGTTTTAAAGTGTTGATAAGTTGGATATTGGGCCGCAAAAGGGCTTTAGTTACTTAAGAGCTTCGCGCAAATAAGCTGAGGAAGCGTCCATAAGCCAAACCACAATGGCGATCACAAAGATGATGCAGCCGACTTCGGGCCACATGGCTTGGCCCTGATATTTGATCAACATCGTTCCAATGCCGCCGCCGCCTACGAGTCCGATAATGGTGGCCATCCGCACATTGATATCCCAGCGATAAATGGTGAATGAGATAAATGGCAAAACCACTTGGGGAACGATGGCAAACCAAATCACCTGAAGGTTTGAGGCGCCGGTCGATAAAATTCCTTCGATGGGACCTTCTGAAACCGACTCAACCATTTCGGAATATTGTTTGGTGAGCGATGCGATCGAGTGAATCATCAGGGCGAGCATTCCGGCAAATGGGCCAATCCCCACCCAAACCGAAAAGATGATAGCCCAAATAAGAGGTTCGACAGATCTCACAATATTGAGGCCTGTTCTCAAAATCACATAGAGTGTGAAAGCCAGAGGATGGCGCATAATATTTTTTGCGCATAAAAAACTTAAGACGAATGCTAAAGGGATCGCAACAACGGTAGCTAAGAATGCGATAAAGATGGTCTCGAAGATATTTAGAACAGCGCGAGGCAAAATTTTGAAATTCGGATGAATCAAACCTGAAAACAGCCGCATGGCTCCATCAAACCCATTGCGGTCGGCTAATTCTGAAAATGAAAAATCGGTCATCCTAAATGACAAAATTAAAAGCAGTGAAAAACAGACGAGAAGTTGCCAGGCCCAAAAGTTTTTAAAAAAAGGTTTTTGCTCTCGGTATCTCATCCGCTGTGGAGATTCAAAAAGCAGTCCCCCAAGAGTGAGTTTTGAATATCTAAAAAAAAGTTCGCTTAGCAAACATCCAGGAATAAAAAAACCGGCAAAGAGAAGGCAATTTCGTGAAAGCGCTAAGAGATCTTCTTCACTAGGTTGAAACGCCCATAAGATAAGAACTAATGCGATGAAAGCAAAGCTCGTCCCGTCAAAAAGAAGTCGCTTAACTAACATGAACTTCCTTGGCGCCCTCGCCGTATATTTTTCTAAACCATTCTTCATTGATCTCGGAGGGAGACCCTTCAAAAACGATAGAACCGGCTTTTAGCGCAATCACACGGGTGGCGTATTGCCGAACCAAACTTAAAAAGTGGAGGTTCGCAATGATTGTAATTCCGAGTTTTTCATTTACCTTTTTTAAATAATCCATGACCGCATGGCAGGTTGCAGGATCCAGACTGGCGACGGGCTCATCAGCCAAAAGCATTTGTGGGTTCTGCATTAAAGCCCGAGCAATTGCGACACGCTGTTGCTGACCACCCGAAAGTTGATCAGCACGAAGGCGCGCTTTATCCCCAATTCCTACAAGATTAAGATATTCCATCGCTTCGGAACGATCGCTTTTAGAAAACGATCCAAACATAGATCTTAAACTCGAAACATTGGCTAAGCGTCCCATGAGAACATTACTTAAAACAGAATGACGTGGGATCAAATTGAAGTGTTGAAAAATCATGGCCACTTGTTGGCGCAGACTGCGAACTTCGCGGCCGCGCACTTTTGAGATGTCCTTGCCATTGATTTCAACTCTTCCACTGGAGGGATCGTGGAGCCGATTCAAGCAGCGAAGAAGTGTCGATTTGCCAGAACCTGAGAGGCCTATTACAACCAAGAATTCGCCTTTTTTTACTTCAAACGAGACATCTTTGAGTGCGTGAACACCATTACTATAAATCTTGTTTAGATCTGAAACCTTGAGTTGGAGCGAACTCATTTGACCAACTCAGAAGCTGACTTTCCAAGCGACACTAGAATTTCTCGAACTTTATCATAATCCGAGTCGTTCGCAATTTTGAGATCAGACACGCCGTAAAGTTGATCAAAGGCTATCTTGCCCTCAGGCGTTTTAATGTAAGCCACTAAAGAATCGACAATTTTATTTTGCATTTCTTGGGGAAAATCTTTGCGAACAAGAATGGGGTCATTAGGCAGTGGATCGGTGAGTTCTATAATTTTTATTTTTTGCTCGACGTCTGGGTATTGGGTTTTAACAAGCATTCTAGAATCTTGAATTTTGCCCTCAAATGGAGGTGTGTAAAACGCGGCGCCTGCATCGACCTGCCCTTGATAAATCATCGAGACGACTCCATCGTGGCGCATTGCAAACGTATCTTGTTTGGTTTTTATCCCTCGATCTCGAAGCATCTTGAGCGGCAGAAGATAACCTGATGCTGAAGCTGAATCGACGTAGGCAATCCGTTTTCCATTGAGATCTTTTAAGGTTTTAATCGGGCCGTCAGCTCGAGCCAAAAATTCACCTTTGTAGGTGGAAAGACCGTGACGAACCACCGTCAAAATGGCGCGTGCACCGTATTTTTCATGGGCAAGGATATAACCAAAAGTGTTTAGTGCTGCAATGTCTGCCCGATTTGTTCCGAGAGCCTCAACAACAGCGACGTAGCTTGTTGGAATTGAAACTTTGTAATGAAGACCCGTGGTCTTTTCGAGATAAGCTTTGATGACCTTTGAGTTGTCCTCAATTGCTTTCACGTCCACCGATGGGACAAAAAACATTTTGACTGGATTACTCTCAGAGCCAAGCTCTGCTTTTTGCTGAGTACAACCCGCAAAAATCCAGCAAAGGACTAAAATGAACAGGCAGTTTTTTTGTTTCATCGCGTGCAAGGTAACAAAAGAGTTTAGCGCGGCCAAGCTTTACTGGCCGATTGCTCGCATAAAAGCAGCCACGGTTCTTTCTTCTATAGAATCTGCATTTCTCAAAATAAGAGTTCGGCCAAGTTCCCACACAAGATTGCCGGTTTTGTTGTCGTAAATGTCATATTGAACGATTACCGCATCGCTGTCCGTGTCGGTCCAGCTGACTAAAAGGATCTCCATGCGATGCCCACCTTGAGACTTTTTGTCGATGGGCGCATGAAGGGTAGGAAGCCAGCCCAGAACTTGAGGGTTTCCTCCAACGACCTTAATCTCTGAGAGGTCATAAAATGCGGGCGGTACGCTCTTTGATTTTTTGAGCGTGTTTAAATCTCGAATCCATAAAGATTCAAATTTTTGTTCTGGGGTTTGTTGGTGAAAATGGATCCAGTTCCAAACCAAAAATCCAAAGGCCGAGGTCGAAATGAGGAGGAGGAGCAAAGCGAATGTTCTCATAAGTTGGGTGAAAGAATGACACAAGCGGTTAGGTCTGGCACTTACCATTTTGCTTTGTCAGCGTTGAATCATGAAAGTTCTAGTTTTAATGCATGAAGATTTAGTGCCCGAATCGGGCGCAAACCCCAAGGAGTGTCAAACCGAACGGGACGTGATCGAGGGTTTAAAGGTCGGGGGTCATGAGGTTTCGACCTTGGGAGTTGGGCGATCGTTAGGGGCAGTGCGCCAGGCACTTTTTAATTTTAAACCTCACGTGGTTTTTAATTTATTAGAAGAATTCGCGGGCAATGCCCGGTTTGAATCTCATGTGGTTTCTTATTTAGAGATGAAAAATGTGGCCTACACGGGATGCAACGCTCGAGGACTTCAACTTGCCAAAGATAAAGCAATCGCCAATGCGATTTTACAACATCACAAAATTTTAACCCCACAATTTGAGGTTTTTCCGCGTGGAAGAAAATTTTTAAAACTTCCACCCCATCTAAAGTTTCCACTTATTGTTAAGGCATTAAGTGAGGAGGCCTCAAAAGGTTTAACCACACAGAGTGTTGTTACCAACACAGCTGCATTAAAAAAACAAATTGAACGTATGCACGAGCAAGTTGGAGCCGATGCCTTAGTCGAAGAGTACATCGATGGGAGAGAGCTTTACTTTAGTTTGATTGGAAACAATCGGCTCAAGACTTTACCTGTTTGGGAATTGCAATTTGGAAGTTTGCCCAAAAGGTGGCCCCGAGTCGCTACCGAAAAATTAAAGTGGAATAAAGAATTTCAAAAAAAATATATTATTGATTCCGGTGAAGCGATTGATTTGTCTCATCGTCAGATTGAAGCAATGAAACAGATTTCAAAAAAGGCCTACGAAATTTTGGGCTTGAGTGGCTATGCTCGTATGGACTTAAGAATGAATCCGGATGGCCAAATCTATTTTCTTGAAGCAAATCCCAATCCCAATATCAGTGCGGATGAAGATTTCGCGCAAGCCGCTTCAACCGGAGGGTATGACTACCCTCAGCTGCTCGATACTATAGTTCGTTTAGGAGTTCGGTGGACGAAAGATTCAAATTACTAATTGCAAATGCAGAGTTGATCAGTCCGACATGTGAGTAGGCTTGTGGAAAATTGCCTGAGCGAATTCGGCTCTTAGGTTCGTAATGTTCCGAAAATAATCCAATGCTGCTTGCCGAAGGTAAAAGATTTTTTAGCACAACCAAGGCATGCTCATTTTCACCCACAGCCGCAAGTGCCTGCACCAGCCAAAATCCACAAATCAAAAATGCAGATTGAGGTGTTCCAAAATCATCGCGTCGTAAGTAGCGATATAAAAAACCGTAAGAGGCAGGCTCATTGGAAACTTGGAGTTCATGCTGAATGGCGTGAATTGTTTTTTCGCATAAAGATCGATTTGGAAAGTTGAGAACGGGCAGCAAAAGCAGGCACGCATCGAGGGTATGATCGGTTGGACCGTTTTGTAGAACCCCATCCACTACCGCGTTCATTACCGCTTTTTCGGCCTTCCGTTTTTCTTGTCCAATATCAAGACTTAGATCTCTTAAATATCCTTTTGACTGAAGTCGCTCACCACATTCGAGTCCTGCCCAACACAGGAGATTAGAAAATGTGTGCTCGCGCCATCCGCCACGTATTTCCCAAAGCCCTGCATCGGGCTCGGATAAATGGAGCGCGCAGCACTGAATTAACACTCCAATCAATCTTTCGGCTTCGGGAGTTCGGTATTCGGCAAAACGTTCTTCGAAGAAAATTGGACACAAAGATAAAATAGCTTCGCCGTAAACATCATTTTGAATGTGTTCTGAGGCTTGGTTGCGCGTTCGAACCGGACGACTTCCTTGATAGCCCTCCCAATTTTCATGAATCAACTCGGCCAACGGAATAGTGCAATCCACCGTATAGAGCGGCTTCAGACCATGTTCTAAGATGTCTGCCGACGCTACGAGCTTTAAAAGATAATTGAGATACCCAGCGATCTCTTCGGTCTGACCCAAATTTTGGAGAGCTGACAAAACAAAATAAGAATCGCGAATCCAACAAAATCTATAATCCCAATTGCGTGTGGCGCCGATTTCTTCGGGCAAACTGGTTGTCAATGCCGCAAGGATTGCTCCTGTATTTTCAAAACAGTGAAGCTTGAGTGCAAGGGCTGAGCGAATCGTTTCCTCGCGTAATTTCTTAGGCAGTTTACAGCCTCGCACCCACTCTTCCCAGTACTCGCGGGTCTTTTTTAAGAGCTCATCGCCTTGGGCATAGATTTCACCAGTCATTGCTGTGCCATGTGAAAATCCAAAGATCCAAGATTGATCAAGCTCAACCTCTTCATGATTTAAGAGTCGAGCAAGAGGCGCATTGCTCTGAAGAGTGAGTCCTTCGTTTTCAAAAACAAATTTTGCTTCATGTTCTTTGATCGACACCGGTGTTAATGGCGTTTTTTCCCAACCATGAACGGGTTGAAATCGCATCGTGAGCTTGGGATTGCCTTTGAGGCGTTCGATCTTACGAATGACCGTGGCGGGTCGATAGTTCACCCCATCTTTTTTAAATCTCGGGCAAAAATCCAGAATCCGAAATTGACTGCCATCTCGCAAGCTGAAGTGAGTCGATAAAATATTGGTGTTGTGAATATAAGACTGAAAACATTGGAATGGTCCAGAAGGGAGGAGACTCCAAGTCCCGCCAGCTCGATCAAGGATGCATCCAAAAACTGGCGAACTGTCTGGTTGAGGAATACACAACCATTCGATTGCGCCTGCATGAGAGATCAGGGCCGAGACTTGGCAATTGCCGATCAAACCATAATTATACATTCATTCCCTGACTTGCGAGAGGTGAAGCGATTTCTTCTAAAGATTTTTTTTCTGCATCGATTCCATAAACGAATTCGATTGTCGCAGCAACAAACATCAGAATTGCCACAGCAAAATAGCCATAACAAATGAGTTCGCGCTGGGCAGTGGAGATCAAAACACTAAAAATATAAGGCGCTAAAACTCCACCTACACCTGTGCCTAACGCGAAAAAGATGGCAATAGCTAACCCGCGAGTTTCTAGAGGAAATATTTCGCTCACAGTCAAATAGGCCGAACTTGCGGCGGCGGATCCAAAGAAAAATATAATGGTCCAAAGAAGTGTTTGAGTTTGGGCAGTGAGATAGCCCTGCATAAAAAGATAACCGGTTATAAGTAGAAGCAATGCCGAGATGGCGTATGTTCCACCTATCATGATGCGTCTGCCGACCGAATCAAAAAATGGTCCCAAAACAAAAGGACCAATTAAATTTCCTAAAGCAAAAGGAAATAAAAACAGCCCAGTCTCACTTGGATCAATATTATAAAAAGTTGTTAAGACGAGAGCGTAGGTGAAAAAAATCGAATTATAAAGAAAAGCCTGGGCAATGATCAATGCCAAGCTCACGACCGAATGCCTTCGGTACCTGGTCCACAAAATAGTCACCAAATCTTTAAGTGGTAAGCAGGGACTAATATTCATTCGAAGAAGAGGAATTTCTTTTGAAAGTTGAATGCCTTGTTGTTGTTCAATTTGTCTTTCGATTGTCGAAACAATTTGTTCGGCTTCTTGTGATCTGCCGTGAACAACAAGCCACCGTGGGCTTTCGGGCACAAATCGTCTAAGAAATAAAACCATCACACTCATCAGTGCGCCAATACCAAATCCCACTCGCCAACCCACATCAGGCGAAAAATAATTGGGATCCAATATAATAAATGTCGAGAGCGAAGCCAAAGCAGCCCCCAACCAATAAGAGGCGTTTACCATAAGGCCCACGCGGCCGCGCACCCGGGCAGGTATAAGTTCATCCACCGCAGAATTAATTGCGGTATACTCGCCGCCAATTCCTAAACCGGTTAAAAAACGAAAAAAACAAAAGCTGGTGAGATTCCACGAGAAGGCACTGGCAATTGCACCCACCAAATAAATCCCGAGAGTCACATAAAACATTTTTTTTCGACCGTAGCGGTCGGTGAGAAATCCAAATACCAGCGCTCCAATGACGGTGCCCAGCATATAAAATGAAATGATAAGACCGATATTTTCGGTGGTTAAACCGAGCGATAAAGGATGTTGGAGCATACTGCTCACAGCACTTTTAAGAGCGACTTCAAGCCCATCCAAAATCCAAGTCACTCCTAAAACAATAACCACAAACCAATGAAACCGACTCCAGGGCAGTCGATCTAGTCGCGCAGGAATATTTGTGGTTATGATGCTCAAGGCTTATTTCTCTTGCGTAAGTAGCGCAGTGGTAAACCAGAGAGTGTCAGGCCGATGGAATAAAGAGTCATCATCGGCTGATCTACAACAGTATTAAATAAAATGTATATACATCCCATAATCGCAATCATCGGAATAAAAGGGTAAAGCGGTGTGCGATACATATTTGGAGGTGTTGCTTCGTTTTTGCGGCGCAAAAGAAAAAGTCCAATAAATGCGAGAGCAAAAAACATATACAGGCTGAAAATCGCCATGTCGGTCAAAAAATCGGGATTACTAAATAAAATCATGAGCGTTGCAATGGAGGCTTGCAACAGAATCGAAACCATTGGTGTTCTGAAGGTGGGATGCACATAGGCAATCCATTTTGAAAATGGCAGTTCGTCTCGCAATGCCATTGCAAAAGGAACACGAGTATTGCCCAAAGTATTTCCATTGAGACTACCAAAAATTGAAATCAGAATTCCAATTGAGATCATGCGGCCGCCCCATGACCCAAACAATTGGGTTGCGGCTTCGTTCGCTGCAGACTCACCCAGCTGGGCGATTTGAATTCCGGTCAAAGTATGAAACAGGGCGATATTCACACTTAGGTAAGCAATCACCACAACACTCAAACCTAAAACAATCGCCCTTGGTAAATCGCGCGCCGGATTTTTCATTTCGCCAGCCACATTTCCAACCAGCATCCAACCGTCGTAAGCAAACAAGGTGGATAAAACCGCGCCGCCGACACTTCCAACAGGTGGAGATCCACTGGTCGCGCCGAATATGGGTTCGTGACCGAGGAGTAATCCAAAGATGGCGATGGCAAATATAGGAATCAATTTAACAAATGTTGTGAACTGTTGAACCATGCCGCCGTATTTTGCGCCGGCAATATTTACCGAAATCAAAATGGCCATGGCGGAGATAGCAATTAAAGTTGAATACGATTTGTCTATTCCGCTGACCGAAGTGGCGACCGAACCAAAATAGAGGCTGATTGCAGCGATAATAGCTGGTCCATAGATAACAGTTTGAACCCAGCCACAAAGGTAACCCAATGTGCTGCCGTAAATCTCTTCGATATATGTATAGACACCGCCGGTACGAGGAATTCGTGCGGCAACCTCGGCGATTGTGAGACCACCACAGATGGTGATCATTCCGCCAAAGAGCCACGAAGCCAGAGCCCAATTCGAATTGCCAACCAATAAAATGATTTTACCGGGTTTAACAAAAACCCCAGAACCAATCACACATCCAACGACAATACTCGTCGCTGTCCAAAAACTGAGATCTCTACGTAAAGCTGTCATGATATATTGTCTTTATCCAAACTTTATCAAAACAGCTAACGATTTTTTAACTGGGGCGTTCGCCGAGCAAGAGATAGAATGTCCAGCGGCTGATTCTCTGGAATGAACCCACATGATTTTTGTGCGAGTACAAAAATGCCAAGACCACCTTTTGATAATTCACATAAAGGTTCATGACATCAAAAACTTCGCCGTCGATTTCAATCAAATCACCAAGTTCGATAGATTCTTTAGCAGCTAGAGGCTTGATATTTTTTTTTAACATTGAGACCGCCATCCCTTGGGTCGCAAAGAAGACACGCCTTGGGTTAGGGGTGTAAGTGTCGTCGCTAAAGTAGGTAAAAATGTCTGGAGGATAATTTCCGCGGCGTTTGTAGGTCACGTTGTGGATTGTAGCTTGGGGAAATTGAAAATTTGGTTCGAGCTGTTGCAACAAAGGTGGGCCGATGAGTGCCTGATCAGTACACCGGTTGTTTAAAAAATTGATCGCTTTATCAGGTTGAGAATTCGCAACGAATGAATAATCGTCACACGCCCTCGCAAGACTCATCAAACAATAAATTAAAAACACCATGTTGTGACTTATAGCTTAAAATGAACAAAAAATCTTTAGTTAGTGAGGGAAGTGCAAACATTCCTGCTGTTAGAGTCGGGTCTATGATTAAATTCACTTGCCCTAGTTTTAGAATGGCATCAAGATCGAGGACGTCAGTATTAAAATTGTCGAGACGGATTCACCATCTTGGCTAATAAATACATAAAAAGGAGTATCAGCATGAAAAAACAATTTACCTTTGCAATGATCATTGCATCTGTATTGAGCATTGGCCAAGTGGCTTTTGCAAAAGATAAAAAAGAGCATAAAGAAGAAACGGTAATGGTTGGTGGAGCAGCAATGTATCCAAGCAAAAACATCATCCAAAATGCGGTAAATTCAAACGACCATAAAACATTGGTTGCGGCTGTTAAAGCTGCTGGTTTGGTAAGCACTCTTGAAGGTAAAGGTCCATTTACCGTATTTGCACCTACAGACGAAGCCTTTGCAAAATTGCCTGCAGGAACAGTTGATACTCTTGTTAAGCCTGAAAATAAAAAGAAGCTGACAGAAATTCTGACCTATCACGTTGTATCCGGTAATCTGACTGCAGACAAAATTGCGCCAATGATCAAAAAGAACGGTGGCAAAGCAATCTTGAAAACAGTTGAAGGTTCGAACCTAACAGCAATGATGGAAGGCGATACCCTAGTTCTTGTTGATGGAATGAATGGTAAATCCTCAGTGAGCATCAAAGACGTCAAACAATCAAATGGAGTGATCCACGTGATTGATACCGTTTTAATGCCTCCACCAGCTAAAAAATAATCTGTTTTTTAAAGGGCATGTCGTCAATTGACATGCCCGCTTTTTTTTATCTGAACTTACTGTTACCAATAGAGTTATGATTTACATCCTTTTGTTTTTATTTAGTGCTTCTGCATTTGCTCCTGCCCTCAACATTCGACAAACCGCAATGCTTGAGACCCTAAACCAAATTCATTCACTCTATATGCAGCAATATGCGCCGCTGATCTGGAAAGATGAGCAAAAGCCAAATCAAATCGAAGACCAATTTCGATTGATCTATCATGCCATTCAAGATGATCCCAACATGTCTAAAGATCAATTTCGCCAATATCTTTTTGAGTTTATTCACACCACTCGCGATTATCATGTGCAGATTGAATTCTTCTCGACCGAAAGTTCGATGTTGCCAATAACACTGAGGAGCGAAGAAGGCCGCATTTTTGTGGTCTATATTGAGCCCGAAGTTAAAGATGATCCTATTTATCAAGATGTCGAGATTGGTGATGAGATTATTGGCTGGAATGGGCGCCCGGCCATCGATGTTCTCAACGAAATCATCGCGAAGATCGCGAGCAATAATCCCGGTACCGATCGAAGAATTGCCGAAATCAAAATGACCACACGGCTAAAGAGTCACAGGTCAGAAATTCCGGTGGGTGATGTGATAGTTGATTTCAAAAGATCTCAAGAAGATGGTTCAAAAGTTTTTACTAAAGCCTTAACTTGGAAACACATTCCTGAGTATGTACCCCAAGAATTATCGATCTTTGATTCTCTTCTTCACCTCGCGGGATTTACAGTCCCAACCAACAACACCAGTTATTTTAGCAAATTGATCGGTCGTGAAAGTCGTTTGCGAAATAAGGTTTATCGTTCCCGCACGGAAGAAGAAAACCCTTATTCCTTGGGAGCTCGAGATTCTTTTGTTCCTACATTAGGAAAAGTGATTTGGAAAAATGCCGACGACAATCCGTTTAAATCTTATATTTATCGTAATGAAAATAATCATCTGATTGGTTATCTTCGCATCCCCAATTATTTATTTTGTTCACGACAAGATCTTGAAGCCTTTGACGAAACCATTAACGAACTCGAATCTAAAACGGATGCACTTGTAATTGATCAAGTGGCCAATCCTGGTGGACGCCTTTATTTTTCCTACGCGGTGGTCTCAAGATTTATCGACAAACCAGTGAGGGTGCTTCCTCATAAAATAGTCCTTACCGAAAGCACCGCCTATCGCGCTTATCAACAACTGAATGATATCGAAAAAATATCGCGTGTTCCGAATTTAACTGCAATTTTAAATATGGAGGACTCCTGTGGTATGGAGGCGGGTCCAAATTTCTTCTATGGGCTAAAAGAATTTAATTTATTTATTTTGGATCAACTCAAAAAAGGTCTTCATCTTTCGGAGCCCGTGGCAATCGATGGAATCGCCAATCTGAATCCTCATTCGAAAGTTCGCTATACAAAACCAAAATTAATGTTGATTGAACATCTCGATGTTTCAGCTGCCGATTTTGTGCCCGCAATGTTTCAAGACAGCAAAGCGCTAACACTTTTTGGCAGCTCGACTTCGGGTGCAGGCGGGATGGTGAGCGAATTTGAGCCTCCCAATCAATTTGGTATTAGCATGGTGACATTTACGACCTCACAAGGAATTAGAAAAGATGGCCGCCCGCTCGAAAACAATGGGGTTGCTCCAGATATCAAATACGACATCACGCCTAAGGATTTGCAGGACAGTTATCAGGACTATAAAACGGCGGTAAACAAGGCTATCTCAGGTTTAGTGAATGAGAATTACCAATCTAAATAATCGCGTCGGATAAGATGATTTCTGGCTTGCTCAATATTATTCAAAGGTGAGCTTTGATCTGAAAGTTTTTTTACGAGTGCAACACGATCTAAAAGTGGAGCAAAGGGAATCAGAACCACATCAAATCCAAGACGGGTGTAAATGGATTGGAGTCCATTCTCAATTGCCTCGGCGGATTCGATGGCGCCAATACGATTTTTAGAATCGCTCACAGTTTGAATCAAAAAAACTTTTTTATTGTAAGAGTTGAGATTTGCTTTCGCGATCAATTCGAAAGCTTTTTCGGTTTGGGAAAATGATCGATATTTTATAAAACACGCCCCGTCGATCACGCAGCGATCTAGAAAATATTTTTGGCCAGTTTGCATTTGTGATTCACGTTGAAGTTGAAGGCCTGTGATCATTTCTTGGCTTTCGCTTAAAAGCCATGGCTCAGAAATCCCTCGGGCTTGCGAGTAACGAATAAAATCAATCGCCGCTTCAGGAACAATCCGTTCGCCTATATTTTCAAGGCCTAGAGCGATCGAAGTTTTACCTGCGCCGGGTGCGCCGGTTAAAATAAAGCCAAGATCTGAAGATGTTTTTGTCATTTTGATTATTTTTATTGGTCGGGGAGACAGGATTCGAACCTGCGACCCTCTGCTCCCAAAGCAGATGCGCTACCAGACTGCGCTACTCCCCGAACTAAAACTTTTTAAGAACTTAGACAGCAATGAAGTTTTATTCAACAGTTTTACGAAGTGCGGGTGAATGAGTATTAAAAAATCCCTGCTTTTGAATCATCAGCTGTTGAGCCGCACTCGCAAACAGTTGATGAAGAAGATCAGATTCTACTAAGGGCCAATGGCCCTGCTGCAGTCCAGCTGAGATGATTTTGATGCGTTGTTTGGCTTTATAAAAATCAATATTGTCTCGAATCAACTTGTAGGCTCCATAAGCTAAAACAGGACCGCCCACAGATGCGACCAAATAAGGGGGAACGGTTCCTTTCTCAGTCATGATGATCGAAAGTTGTCTCACAAGAGTTCCTGCAAACAGTCCTGAGGCTCCGTAAACCGTGAGGTCTTCGAGGTTGAATGCAACGGTATAAAGTCGCAAAGCCTTTTTAAGCTTCAAAAAGAGTTCGTTTTCAAATTTTGTAATATCAGAGGGCGTGGTGATGTCGATCGAAAGAGAAACAGTTGAGCATTCAAGATCAGGCTGAGAAATAAAATTGCGAATTTGATCTGCCGATTTGGTGACATTCGGATCGAAAGGGCAATTTTGAAATGTCATCTGAGTTGAGTCGTAAATAGTCCGGACCAAAATCTGTTTTTTTTTGAAAGAAACAATCATGGGATTTCGTTCGACACTATTGTCGAAAGCTAAGACGTGGAGAGAAAAAAGAATCACCAAGTTGAGCATCAAACGATTTAGAGCAGAAAGGGTGCCAAACACAAGTCGAAGTTAGGGCCAAACTGAGCTTTTTGTGTAAAAGTTTATTTCATTGGAGCGCTCTATTTTTCAAACCCCTCGGCCAGTGCGTTAAAGAAAACAGTTTGCACCTTGGATCGAGCATTCTTACCATAGCAGCCATGAGATCAATATTATTAGTGTTTTTGTTTTTGGGTTTTGATGTTTTTGCGGCTGAGGCCAAAATCAGTGATTTTACTCTAGGTGCTGAATTTCGCTTCCGGGATGTTTTTGAACAGAATCCTACCCTTCAAGGGAATGCGAACACTCCCCAAAATTCGGCAAAATCGAGAGTCAAATTGAATGTTGGCTTTAGGGCGACCGAAAAGTTCACCGCCACATTGACTCTTTTGCACGCGGCACGCTGGGGAGCAAAGGATCCCTCGTTGGTGGGAGATTCATCAACCGGAAATAGCGATCGAGCCACCGCCGACGGCGTGGGGAACTCAGACAATACGGTGTTGGTTCAACAGGCCTTTGGAGCCTGGCTTATTGCCGATTCTTTTTTGCTAAAATTTGGACGGAGTTCATTTGGAATCGGCGATGGGACGGTGATCGCCGAAAATGATTACGAGGATGTTCCCTTATCATTTGAAGGATTGTGGGGAATTTACGAGTGGGACTTTATGCGGCTGACCGCATTTGTCCTCAAACTTGCAAACTTTTCCTCGAGCTTTAACAAACTGCAGGCTGGGGCATTGGGAACACAACCCGTTTTGTCGGGTTCTACCGCTGCGAATCCTGATGCCAATGCTTACGGACTTTCGCTTGATTTCAAGCTGTTGCCCTCATGGTTAAAGTCCTCGAATTTTTATGTCCTGAAAAATCAAAAAGACACATCGCCTGGAACAGGAAGTACACTTGCAACCACCAATCTGACCGATCTGATGGCGGGGCTTGGTGAAGACACCTTGCGATTTGGAGCCTCGATTGAAGGCGAAGTTGCCCATTTTGATTATCATCTTTCCTACAACGGGATATCTGGCAACTATCGCGGCGTCGATTTGAGTGTCAGTCCTGCCGGACAAATGTGCAGTCAATCGAGCTGTAAGGCGGATAGTTTTATGGTGCAGGCCACCGTTGGTTTTACTGTGCCGAAGTGGTTGCATAGCCGATTTTTTGCGACCTACCACATGGATAGTGGCCAAAAATCGGGAGAGCAAAATTTGTCGCTTTATGATGGGTATTTTTACGAGCAACATGAAATTACCAACGGCGGCCTGATGGGCCTTTTGCGCTGGGGAAATCTGACCTATTCCACACTTGGATACTCCAACGAACCCTTTGAGCAGCTTGAGGCTGGAATCTTACTCACTAACTTTTCCAGAACCGAAACCGGAAGCCAGCTGAGACCAGGGGTTTATGGTCGCGGAATTTTTGATCTTTACACTTCGGCCTCCTCTGCAAGTGCAGATGTTGGGCGCGAGATCGATATCTATGCGATCCGGAAATACGACAACGGTTTTGAGCTCGAGGCCCGCTTTGGAGTATTTATGCCAGGAGCCTACTCCAAAGATATAAACTCAGGTCATGCCGACAATGACCAACAGATTTTCTTGCAAGGAAAGATGGTATTTTAATTATGCTGCAAATTTTTGTGATGCTTTTGTGCATTGCCCAAGCGCGTGTGTTTAAAAAAATGGACATTCCTGATGTGCTTCAGGCTGATTTTAATCAAATCATGGATTCGGCTGATGACATGTATCAGGCTTGTTTGACCCGAAAAGAAGATCTGATCGATCAAAAATTGGTGGAGCTTCAAAAGAGTATTCAGAAAGCCGAGCAGCAAACCAAATTGGTTGGACCTGCTAAAACCCATCTTGATCGCATTCTGAATGGAACATCGATGGCGGTTGAAAAGGCGCGCGGCAAACACGGAGAAGAATTGAGTAAAGGACTAAAGGACACGTTTCATCAACTTGTTCAGATTGCTCAGATATTTAAGGTCGAAAAAGTGAACATCTTTTTTTGTAATCTCGATCAGACCGTTTGGGTGCAAAAAGATAAAAAGCCCCAAAATCCGATACACCCCAGAGAATACCGAGGTTGCGGTAAGCTCGTACAATGAATTGGATAACCTCGCTTCCAAAAGGTGTTCTTATTTTTTTACTCCTAGGCGGCGGAATATTTCTGATTGTGGCCTTTAACCCGCCCTACACCGTTTGTGACTCACAACTTGAGATTTTTAAAAAAAATCAAACACGATTTATTTATATTGATCCAAAAGAAAAATTGGTGAAAACTGCACGAATTGAGACATTTAATGACAGCTGCAAAATGGCGAATTCACCTGGTGGGTGCTACGAACTATTTATGAAAATGAAGAGGTTGTTGAGGGATCTCGAAAATGCGCCTCGCGATTGCGCCGACACTTTAAGTTCACTTCCTGAGGTCAAAAAAGCTCTTTGGCGTCACATGCGATTGATGGTGGATCTGGCATGGGGTGAAAAACCGCCGACCTCGTATTATGAAAAGCTTGCGTGGTTTGATGCGGCTGATCTTTCTTTGTACTGCAATCTTAAAAAAGACCTTGAGACATTCTATGGCACCGAAGAATTTTCGGCCTTTAGAGAAAAATTATTTGGGGAGCTTCCTGGAGCAAAAAGCCTTTCGCGCGACCAGGTTTGGAATATGATGTTACTTTCAACCGACTGTAGGAAATATTTATGAAGCCGATGATGCGTGCACTTGCATTGGAAATTTTTGGGATCTTTCAGGCCGCTCTGCTTTTTCATTTTATTGATTCAAGACGAATTGCGGGGCTCACTGCCGGATCAATCTTTGTGGTGATTGAGGTTGCCGTAATGATTTTGGCATTGCGCTCAGAAACCGGAAAAAAATCTTTTTGTCTTTGGTTTGGGTTGGTGATGCTGGTGGTTTTTTCGCTCCCAATGCTGATTGCTCGGGTCGCAAACTTTGAGATGACGTGGTCAGATATCAAGGTTTGGGGATATTCGGGGCCGCAAATGCATCGTTATTCGATGTACTGTTACACCGCACTGATGAGTGCGACCCTTGTCGATGCGATAATTATTCGATGGAAAAAGGTTTGGCCGAAATAGGTTCTGGACGCTCGTGATTGTCATAAGCATCAGTACCAAGTGGCAACAAAGCAAGGCTTCGGGCTTTTTTGATTGCACCCGCAACACGCTTTTGTTGAGCAAGGCTCAATTTGCTAATACGTGAAGGGATCACTTTGCCGCCTTCCATTGTGAAGCGCGAAAGTGTCAATGGGTCTTTATAATCAAAATTAAAATCTACAGGGAACTCAGGACGGAATTTGGAACGATACGATTTTTTCAATTTGATCCTCTTTGCAAATCAGTGATCGGCAAACCTATGAAAATCACTTCAGAAAGGCAAGGGGAAATGTATGTTGCCAACGTTTAAAAATTTATTTATACGAGTCCTTTGTCACCAGCAACAATTGGGGAAGAATTTATGTCGCGCTGTGAACTCACAGGAAAAGGTCCAGTAGTAAAAAATCTAGTGAGCCATTCCAATATTAAAACAAAAAAGCGAGCGTTGCCTAATGTGCAGCAGAAGCGGGTATTTAGCCGAGTCTTGAATGCGATGGTGGATTTAAAGCTCGCGGCGAGCACCATTCGAAGCATCGAACATGTTGGTGGTTTGGATACATTCATTTTAAATAGCCAGGAACACACGTTATCAAAACGTGCCCTCTCAATTCGTGGTCGCATTTTACGTAAAATTAAAAGTTCAAAAGTTGAAAAGGTCACAACCAAATGAAGCTCAAAGTAAAAAAAGGCGCAACAGTTGAAGTTGTTGCCGGTGCCGATAAAGGCAAGCAGGGTAAAGTTCTCGGGATTAATAAATCAAAATTGAAAATCCGAGTTGAAGGCATCAAGGTCATGACCCATTTTGATAAAAAAGAGGGCCTTCAAAAAAAAGAAGGATTTATCGATTATTCGAATGTGAAGTTGGTGGGTCAGCCTCAAGTTGATAAAAAAAAGCCGGTTAAGAAAAAATCCACTAGCCGTAAGACAGCCTGAGCATTGTTTTAAATATTTTGCTTTGTTAACATAAAGGGATGCGAGCATCCCTTTATGCGTTAATGACACTTTTTATTTTTCAATTTTCGGTTGCCGAGACCGCCACTTACGTTCTTTGTCGCAGTGATAAAACTGTTCGAACTGTGCGGATCGAAGATCATGAAACCGACGGGGTTTGTCGAACCAAATATACCAAATTGGGTGTAGAACAGACCGTTGCGGTTTCGAAATCAAAAAAATCATGCAATACCGTGCTTGATAATATTCGCTCAAATCTCGAAAAAGCATCCTGGTCTTGCAAAGACATTAGCTCCTCAAAAATTTCCCAAGATAAAGTTAAATCGGAATGACACTAAAAGTCGCACTGCTCCAGATGCAGTCGACCGATAATTTAGATTTTAATCTCAAACAAATTTCTGATCTGTTAGTTCGAGTCTCAAATGATGTTGAGCTTGTATGCTTACCCGAGAATTGCCTGTTTTTGCGTCTCGGATCCTTGATGCATTTTTTTACTCTAGAAGAGCTCAAGCCTTTGCAAGCCCTGGCTAAAAAATTTAATAAGACTCTTTTATTAGGTTCGGTAGCCCTTCACGAAGGTCCAGAACATTTCAATGCGACGGTCAGCGTAGATTCTCAAAAAATAGAAATTGTTTATAAAAAGATTCACCTCTTTGATGTGGATGTTGAGGGCGAAACGCCACAACGGGAATCGGCACATTTTTCGGCAGGATCACATCCCGCAGTTTTTCAATTTGGGCAATTTCGGTTTGGATTGTCGATTTGTTATGATGTGCGATTTGCAGAATTGTATTTGGAATATTCGCGCAGGAACTGCGATGTGCTTCTCGTTCCATCCGCATTTCTGGTTACCACTGGAGAGCGGCATTGGCATATTCTTTTGCGAGCGAGGGCGATTGAAAATCAGATGTATGTGCTCGCTTCGGCTCAATCTGGAATCCATAGTTCAAAAAATGGCAGTAGAAAAACCTTTGGCCATAGTATGGCTGTAGATCCACAAGGCGAAATCATTTGTGAGGCCCATCGCGAAGGTCCTGAAGTTTTAGAGGTCACATTGAAGCAGAAAGATATAGAGCTTTGCCGTCGAGCTATACCGATGTTTCAGCATCGCCGACTGTAAAAGTCTTTAGCCTCAGGTCCAGTTTAAATTTTTGCCAGTTGCTCCGATAAAACTAAACATGATCTCAATCATAATTGTTTTATCTCATTTTGCTCTTGCTGAACCTGCAGTGAAAATCGAAGCTCAACCGATTATTGCGGTAGGAAGTGGCGATAAGCCCATCGATACAGAAGCTCCATCACCGATCGCACCTCAATCATTTGATGATTACGACGGTGTGGCCTTAGAACCTTTTGCTCCTACTGTGGTTGAAAAACAGGCGATGCTCAAAGAGCGAGCCGAGGCCGAAGCCCGAGAAATTGCTTCAAAGGCAGTGGTTCCAAATCGTGCTCCAGCCTCAACTACCTCAACAGTGTTGCCCAAGAAAAAGAAATCTACTACTGTTCACAAATGAACAGTGCAGTCCTCTTACTCGTTTTAAATTCTTTTGCGGTTCCTAATGATCCTGTTCGACAGGATGTTGTTGTTTCGCGCTCCTACCTTGGTGGACCCGATGAAGAAGATCTTCGCGTGCAGCCCCAGGTTGTGCCACCAATTAGAAAACTCGATGCAAAGTCTATCCAGATTCAGGTTTTAAAAACGTCGGGTAAGGCCGATGCCGTCGAAGAATCTCCTCAGGGAGAATAGATGGCAATATTTCGTGCTTTAACCTCGCAAGGTTTAGTGGATGTCCTGAGCTCCGAACTTAATGATCTTGATGTGAGCGTTAAGAAAAAAGGGGTCAACTGGGTTGAGTTTGAAGCAAACTGGCTTGGCTGTTTGAGAGTGAATAGTGAATCGAAAATTGCGTCACGGGTGATTTTACCGGTGTTGGATTTTAAGGCTTTCACCGAAGATGAGCTCTACAACTCAACTTTACGTCACGATTTTACCCAATATATCGATAGCGATCAGACTTTGAGTGTTGCGGCGTCCACTTCTTTTTCTAACATCCGCGATCAGCGAATGGTTGGTCTCAAAGTTAAAGATGCTATAGTGGATCAGTTTAGAGAAAAAACTGGGAGCCGACCGAGCATTGATCGGCTTTCGCCTGATTTAAGAATTTATGTGCGGCTTGTTCATAATTCGGTGTCGATTGCGGTGGACACTTCGGGCCGAAGTCTGTCGGACCGTGGATATCGTATTGAAGCCGGACTTGCTCCGCTAAAAGAGAATTTGGCGGCGGGGTTACTAAAAATTGCGGGCTATACTGAAGATGTTTGTTTACTTGATCCAATGTGTGGGTCGGGAACATTCTTGATCGAAGCAGCACTTATGGCTTCGGGCCGACGGTTAAGACAAAGGCCTTTTGCTTTACAGAATTTTAAAAAATTTCGAGATCTTAAATATATCAATGAAACGCCTATAAATAAAAAGCCATTAAAAATATTTGGTTCCGATTACGATATTGGACTTATTGGGAGAGCAAAAAACAATGCGGAACGCGCGGGTGTCTCGTCGTTGATTCAATTTGCCAGAACCGATTTCCATAATCTCACCGCACCTGCCGAGACTGGTATTATTATTGTCAATCCTCCCTATGGTGAGCGATTGTTGAAAAATGAAAATCTTGAATTGCTCTATAAAGATTTTGCCAGCGTTTTAAAGAAATCGTTTAAAGGATGGACGGCTTGGCTGCTCTCTGGAAATCCAGAATTGACCAAGGCTTTGAGACTCAAAGCCGAGAAGAAATATCTTGTGACCAACGGAGATATTGAGTGTCGATTTTTGGGTTATCCAATAACCTAAAATGGTTTTACAATCGCGAGATAAGCTGCAAAGCCCCCCAAAAATATCACAATAAACCAAATGCCTCGAGCGATCGCCGAAAAACGTGTGATCAAGAGGCTTGAGATGCCCATCACAATCCAGATCAAAAATTTGCACCACAGCCATCCGGGCCAAGGAGTTTGAACTTGTGATTTTGCAATCAATCCAAAACCAGCAACAAAAATAAGTGTCAGTCCTAAGCCATGAAACATCATGAGCCAAGACCGCATCGGATAAGATTTTGGACCACCTTGAAGTTGATGAAGAAGCAATCCACCAAGAGCCATAAATAAAGAGAAGATTCCGACTAGATGAAGAATTTTATAAAACTCGTAACTCATTTTTCAATTCCTTTGTCTTCGATTCGAGGAAATAGAGGTTCTGGTTTAACAATGGGACTTCCCTCATGCAACACGCGAAAATTATGGGCGTCCTCAAAACTTATTTTTTCAACACCCAAACGTTTGAGCAACTCGGCCATTTTAAACGGCATGACTGGCGATAATAAAATAGCCGCTATTCTTAAAACCTCCACCGCTGTGGACAACACTCTGCCGGCACCTTGAAGATCGGTTTTGACCATCTTCCATGGAGCTTGATCCTCGAGATATTTGTTGGCTTCAGAGAGGACCAAAAAAATATCTTCGAGAGCTTTTGATGGATTCATATCGCGAATTGAGATCTCAACTTTTTTGGCCAAGCTTGATGCCGAGTTGATGAGTTTTTGTGAGGCCTCGTCTTCACCCACCGGATTGGGCATTTTGCTGTCGAAATTTTTTTCTAATAGGTTAGTGGTGCGGCTTAATAAATTGCCCATATTGTTTGCCAGATCATTGTTGATTCGCTGGATCACAAGATCTTGTGAGATCGGCGCATCGTTTCCAAGGTGCACATCACGCACCAAAAAATATCGTAAGCCCTCGGCACCCACCACATCTTTGAGTTGCAGAGGATCAATAGTTTGGCCACTGGACTTGCTCATCTTATTGAGATCTTTGTTAAGAATCCAACCGTGCGCCAAAATCTGTTTTGGTAAGGGAAGATCGAGCGCCATCAATAGCGTAATCCAGTAAACAGAATGAGTTGTTAAGATATCTTTGCCGATCAGATGATGGGGCTTTGCCTCAAGCCACCACTTTTTAAACATCTCAGATTTTTCGGGCTGCTGATATCCGACGGCGGTTGCATAATTCAAAAGTGCATCGACCCAAACGTAAGTGACATAATCGGCATCAAAGGGAAATTCGATCCCCCAGCTCATTCGGGCTTTGGGCCTTGAGATACAGAGATCGCCCAGGGGTTGCCTCAAAAATCCCAACACTTCATTGCGGCGAGAGTCGGGTTGGATAAATTTTGGGTTCTGCTCGATATAATCAATTAAGCGGGTTTGATACTGCGACATTTTAAAAAAATAATTTTTTTCGCGAATGCGCGTGACGTCTTTGCCGGTGGGACTTTTGCCATCAACAATTTCTTTATCGGTATAAAAAATTTCGTCTGAAACCGAATACCAGCCTTCATACTCGGCAGCATAAATTTGGTCTTTGTCGAACAGCTCTTGAAGTGCGGCTTGCACGGCCGTTTTATGAAACTCATCGGTAGTGCGAAAAAAATGATCGTAATCAATATGGAGTTCACTCCATGCGCGTTTAAAATTCTGCACCATATCATCGCAATGCGCCTTGGGAGTTAGGCCACGGGCGGCTGCTGCTTGAGCACACTTTTGTCCATGCTCATCGGTACCCGTTAAAAAATAAGTCTCGTCACCAAACAGCCGATGGTAGCGGATGAGGACATCGGCGGTGATTGTGGAATAGGCCGTACCCACATGCGGTCGATCGTTGACGTAGTAAATAGGTGTGGTGAGATAAAATTGATTCATGTCATTATCTTTACGCAATCTCAAACGCCGCGGTCACTTGTTTTATTTAGACTCTACCTTCAGTCGACATGCGTATAGAAAATGTTTGCAAACAGCGATATAAATTCTTGTTAAAGAGGGAGGTTTAAATTGGCAAAATCCGCAAAGAAAAGTTTGAGTCCAAAAGTGGCGAGAATTAAAATACCAAAAGCTGGCATAAAATCTAAGGCTGCATCGCCAAGCAAAACCAAAGCATCTGTTTCGGTTAAACCAAAAACTCAAAAAATATCGAAGGTGATTCCGGTCCGTTCAGAAATGGGTGGCGTAGTCTCGTCCTCTAAACTGTCACAAAAATGGTCTGCACTTTTTAAAAAATCCTCTGATGTTGAAACTTTGGATTATTCGATTGTTGGAAAGTATGAACCCAAAACTGCTCTGCTTCATAAAACTCTTGGATGGGGGTATGTGCTTTCAAATCGCAACGATCGTCTAGAAGTCCTGTTTCAAGATGGCATTAAATATTTGATATCAAATTATAAGCGTGACTAGAATGATGTCATCGGTTAACCCCAGATCAAAACCTTTAAGGACTATTCATGGCGAAGGATGATCTGGCTCAGGTCGAAGGCAAAGTTGTCGACGCAGGAGCTGGTGGACTGTATAAAATTAAATTGGATAACGAAATCGAAATCTCGGCAAAACTCTGCGGAAAGATGCGACGTTTTAATATCCGAGTTGTAGTTGGTGATCGAGTGACGGTGGGCGTATCGCCCTATGATCCTACCCATGGTTTGATCATGTATCGACATAAGTAGAAAGGTCTATGAGTTCTCCAGCAATCTCCGACGCTTTTAAATCCTATCTTGCCTCTAAAGTGGGTTCGTTACCCGACCGGTCCTTGCAAGCGGTCTTAGACCTCAATGCTGAGGGCAATACCGTGCCGTTTATGGCGCGCTATCGAAAAGAAAAAACCGGAAATTTAGACGAAGTTCAGATTCGTGCGGTGATCGATGGCTTTGCCGACTTTAACGAATTAACCAAACGAAGACAGTTTGTATTAAGCGAAATCGAAAAACAGGGAAATCTCACCGCCGAAATCAAAAAGCGTTTAGATACTGCCCAAGATCTTTCGAGTGTTGAAGAAATCTATCGCCCATTTAAACGAAAGAAAAAAACCAAGGCAACTCTTGCACGCGAAGCAGGTCTTGGACCCTTTGCCGACTGGCTGTGGTCGTTAAGCCATGGTGAAATTGAAGATGAAACAAGTCTTGAGGTCAAAGCCAAAGGATTTATTAATCCAGCACTTGGTTTTGTGATTTATGATGAAATCCTGCAAGGTGCACAAAATATTATAGTTGAAAAATTATCGAATATGCCTGAGCTCCGATCGCTTGTTCGCGATGAGTTTTCAAAAAATGGCAAATTGGTTTCTGAAAAAACCAAAGACTATAAGCCTCATTCCAAATACGAAACCTATGCCGAATATTCTGAACCTATTAAAAATCTTTTTAATAAAAAAGCCTCACATCGTTACTTGGCGGTCAGGCGAGGTTGGCAAGAGGGGGAACTCAAAGTTTCGCTTCAAGCTGATGAAGCTAAGTTAATCAAAAATTTTGAGATAGTTTGTATTTCAAAGCCTTCACAAGCCGACAACTTTTTTAAGAGTGCGGCAAAAATCGCATTAAGCGTTCATGTCATCCCTTCGATTTCAAATGAGATTCATTCGGCTTTGAAAGAAAAAGCGGATGAAGATGCCATTGGAGTTTTTGCCGAGAATGTACGGCGAGTTCTGATGGGATCGCCCTTTGGGGCCCGCACAATATTGGGAGTTGATCCCGGTTTGCGAACGGGTTGTAAAGTTGCTCTTGTGGACCGCAATGGTCACTTTGTTTCAAACACGGTGGTCCAAATTCTTGGAGAAGACGCTAAAGAAAAAGCCAAAAAACTTTTTGAAGATGTGTTTCGCCAAGTCAAGATCGATGCGGTGGCCGTCGGTAATGGAACCGCTGGTCGCGAAACCGAAAAATTCTTTCGCGATATTTTAAAAGACCTTGGTGTTGAAACACCGGTGGTGATGGTCAATGAGTCGGGTGCGAGTGTGTACTCGGCCTCTGAAGTTGCTCGCGACGAATTTCCTGAATTAGATTTAACCGTTCGTGGTGCGATCTCGATTGCTCGCCGACTGCAAGATCCGCTTTCGGAATTGGTCAAAATTGAGCCAAAGAGTATTGGGGTTGGACAGTATCAACACGATGTTGCTCAAAATCCTCTTAAAAAGAGTTTGCACGCGGTGGTCGAGAGTTGTGTCAACCAGGTGGGTGTGGACCTCAACACCGCTTCAGAATCCCTACTTCAATATATTTCGGGAATTGGACCTGCCACTGCTCGAAACATTGTTAACTTTCGAAAAGAAAAAGGATTGTTTCAAGAGCGATCCGATCTTTTAAAGGTTTCACAGTTTTCGACAAAAGTTTTTGAGCAAGCTGCCGGGTTTTTAAGAATTCTTGGTGGCAAATTTTCGCTCGATTCGACAGGAGTCCATCCTGAGCGTTATGCGGCTTTAAGAGATATGGCGCATGAACTGAATATTCCGCTTCCACAATTGATTGGACCTGGCAGTTCAAAACTTTTAGCAATCAAAGAAAAATGGTCGCAGCTCCTTGGTGAATTTACCTTTCAAGATATCGTTAAAGAACTTGAAAAACCGGGACGCGATCCGCGTGATCCATTTCAAATTTTTAAATTTCGCGAAGATATTCATGAACTCAAAGATTTAAAGAGTGGAATGATTTGTCCAGGGCTTGTGACCAATGTCACCAACTTTGGGGCCTTCGTCGATATTGGCGTTCATCAAGATGGCTTGGTTCATATTTCGGAATTGTCCGAAAAATTTGTCGAAGATCCACGTTTGGTTGTTCATCCTGGTACACAAGTTCAGGTTCGAATTTTAAATGTCGATATGGCCAAAAGTCAGATTGCGCTTTCGATGCGGCTTGAAGAGCGGCCTAAAGTTGTTGCTGAGCCACGTCCACGACCTCAGCCACAAAGCCAGCAGCGTCCACAAAGACCCCAACAACGGGCGCAACAACAACAGCAGCAGCAACGACCCCAACAAAGACCTCAGCAGCAGCGCGAGCGTATAGCAAAACCTCTTTTTAATAATCCGTTTGCGGCACTGACCAATATCAAAAAGTAGATCGCGACTTTAAAATAAAGTTGATGATCTCGACAAATCCATCGCCCTCTGTTTTTTGGGCAATAAATTTTGGTTTATGTTGGAGCTCATCTAAAAATGGTTTGATGTTGGCAACCGCAAATGAGTTTTCAAAAAATTCAAACAATGGCTCATCGTTTGGTGAGTCACCTACAAAGATATTTTCATTTTGATTTTTGGCGAGATCAGTTTTTAAAATTTCAACAGCAAATTGCTCGCACATTTTTCTTTTATCATAATCTCCAAACCAACCATTCACATGAATCGAGCTCACTTTTGCGGTGGCTCCATTTTGCTCAAAAAGTTTTTGAATTTTGCGAGCCTCATCAAGTGAAAGTGGTGCACTAATATCTTCGCAAAAGTCGACGGCTAAATCGGTGAGTCGACAAAATTGATCTGATGAAATATCGCACCGAGGTATTTGTTCTTTTATTTTTAAAAAGATCTCGAAGAGTTTTTGCATATTTTTTTTTCGAGTGGGTTCGTCGTGCACAAAGGCCCTGTGCATTTTTTTATTTTTATATGCGAAATAGAACGCGCCGTTTTCGCCAACGATTCCTGAAATGGGCCAAAGCCTTGCCATCATTTCGCACCATCCGGCTGGACGGCCAGTGACCGGAACTATGTTGATTCCACTTTGGTGAAGTCGCCATAACGCCTCGAAGGATTCGGCTGGAAGCTGGCCCTCGCGTGTCAGTGTCCCATCAATATCAGTAAAAACTGTTTTTAATTTTTGCGCAGAGGTATAAAGATGAATCATAATACTTCTCTTTTCATAAGCTGTAAAATGGAGTCTATGCCTAGATTAACTAGCGGAAAAAAACTTGTCATCGTTGAGTCGCCCACAAAAGCCAAAACCATCAAAAAATTTTTGGGCGCTAATTTTATGGTCGAGTCCTGCATGGGACATGTTCGTGATCTTCCCCAATCGGCCAAAGATATTCCAGAGAAATTTAAAAAACAAAAATGGGCGAATCTTGGGGTGAATGTCGATGATCATTTTAAGCCGATTTACTGCATTCCCAAAAACAAAACAAAAATTGTACGTGAACTCAAAAACTTGGTTGCTGAAGCTGATGAATTGATTCTCGCAACCGATGAAGATCGCGAAGGCGAAAGCATTTCTTGGCATTTGCTCGAATTGCTCAAACCCACGGTCCCGGTCAAGCGTATGGTGTTTCATGAAATCACTAAAGAGGCGATTCATCAGGCTCTTAAAGATTTTCGCGATCTTGATGTGAATCTTGTGCGTGCTCAAGAAGCCAGAAGAATTCTTGATCGCTTGGTGGGATACACCATCTCTCCGTTATTGTGGAAAAAGGTTTCCTTTGGGCTTTCGGCAGGTCGGGTTCAATCGGTGGCGGTCAGGTTAATTGCCGAGCGCGAGCACGAACGGCTGCGGTTTAAAAAATCAGAATATTGGGGGCTCTCGGCTTCGCACCAAAAAGACAGTGTTGGTTTTGATTCGCGATTGATTTCGTTTGATTCAAAACGGGTGGCCACCGGAAAAGATTTTGATGCGCTTACAGGAAAGCTCTTAAAAGAAAAAGATTTTTTGCATCTGGATCAAAAGCAAACCGATAGCATCGTCAAAGAAATTGCAGACAAAAATTTCGAAGTCACTCAGGTTGAAGAACGACCGGTCTCGCGCAAACCTCAGCCGCCATTTATCACTTCGACATTGCAGCAAGAAGCCAATCGCAAGTTGGGCCTGCCTTCACGCGAAACCATGCAGCTTGCCCAAAAACTTTATGAGCGCGGCTTTATCACTTACATGCGAACCGATTCGACATTTTTATCTCAACAAGCATTGTTTGCTGCGCGTGAAAGTATCGAAAAACTCTATGGCAAAAAATATTTGCCTTCAGAGCCGCGCGATTATGCGGCAAAAAAATCAAAGGGCGCTCAAGAGGCCCACGAAGCCATTCGGCCTGCGGGCACAAGCTTTCAGCATCCTGAAGAAACCGGACTCACAGGAGTGCTCCAAAAAGTGTACGAGTTGATTTGGAAGCGCACCATGGCTTCGCAAATGGTCAACTCTGAGCAAAAACAAGTGAGTGTTCAGTTTAAAAACGGCAAAGCTGTGTTTTCTGCTTCTGGAATGACAATCGAATTTCCGGGATTTTTAAAAGCTTATGTTGAAGGTCAAGACGATCCCGATCAAGCCTTAGAAGAACGAGAAGTGCGACTTCCCCAACTTTCAAAAGGGGAGTTGATCAAGGCTTTGAGTCTTAAGCCCACTGAGCATGAAACAAAACCTCCGGCTCGGTTTACCGAAGCCAGTCTCGTTCAAACCATGGAGCGCGAAGGAATCGGTCGTCCAAGTACCTATGCATCGATCATCGGAACCATTCAAGATCGGGGTTATGTCAAAAAAATTGGGACAGCACTTGTTCCTACTTTTACGGCGTTGGTGGTTTCAAAATTATTGCGCAACCATTTGCCCGATTATGTTGATCTCAAATTCACGTCGCAAATGGAAAAATCCCTCGATGATATTGCCGATGGAGATCTGGATTGGGAAAAATATCTTTCGACAATTTATTTTGGGAAGACCGGTTTAAAATCACAAGTTGAAGCCCAAGAAAAATCGATCAACCCCGAAGAGTCGCGTGGCATTGCTCTTGATGGGCTTGATGATTTTAGTTTTCGTATCGGTCGCTATGGGGCTTACGTGTGCCGTCCCGATGGCGAAAATGAGGTTTGTGCCAGTGTTCCTGAGTCGCAAACTCCAGGGGACATGACCCGTGAGGCGGCAAATAAACTGATTGATCAAAAAATAAAAGGTGCTGACAGCTTAGGGATTCACCCCGACACCAATCTAAAGATTTATGTTTTGACCGGTCGTTACGGTCCCTATGTGCAAATGGGTGAGGGCGAAGAGTCGGGTGCAAAACCAAAGCGTATGGCAATTCCACCTACAATGGATGCCACTCAACTGACGCTTGAACAGGCACTTCAACTTTTAGAATTACCAAAAACTTTGGGCGCGCATCCGGGAACCACGAAGGATGTAAAAAAGGGGCTTGGACGTTTTGGCCCTTACGTGGTGCACGAAGGTGATTTTCGCTCGATTCCAAAAACCGAAAATCTTTTTACGCTGGATTTGATCAAAGCTCTTGAGCTTTTAAGCCAGCCAAAAAAAGGGCGGGGTCGTGCGGGCCCAATAAAAAGTTTGGGTGAGATGCCAAAAACCACAATTCCAATCGAAATTTACAGCGGCAAATATGGGCCTTATATGAAAGTGGGAAGCAAAAACTTTTCATTGCCAGAAGGGGAATTGCCCGAGGCTTGGACCATGGAAAAAGCCTTAAAGCTGATCGATGATAAAGGCGGAATTGATCTTGAAGAAGAAAAAAAACCGGTAAAGAAAAAAGCAAAAAAGAAAAAATCCGCTGTTAAGAAAGTCTCTGAAGTAAAGGTGAGCTGATTCAGTTGAAGCCTTTAAGCTTTTATTTTTTTGATTTTGACGAAAATATTTTGTTTTTGAACACAACCTCATTTCTTTATCATAAAGATCATGACCATGAGGTTGAGCTCACTAGCCGCCAATATTCGAATCACTACTACGACATCGGACAGCGCGGGCCTTATCAAAATTATGAAGTGCGCAAACACAGCTTCAGAAATTTTTCAGATCATAATGATGAGCCTCATCAATTTTTAAAAGATATGTCTGAGCTGGTGTCTTTACAGCACAAAGAGTGGCAAGGGCCGTCGTGGCAATTTTTTGAGCACGCGGTGGCTCAAGCTCGACCATTGTCGTTGATCACTGCGCGCGGCCACCGGCCCGAAACTTTAAGGCAAGGCATTTCGCTTCTTGTACAAAATCGCCATCTTCAGCGTGAGCCAAACTACCATACGATTTATCCGGTGATTCATCCCGATACAGCATCACAATTGGTAAGCCAAGAGCACTTTGAAAATGTGCCGGTGTTAAAGGCCCGCGCCTTTCGAGAATCAGTTCTGCAAGGTCTAGAAATATACGGGGAGCATCTTGAACATCGATTCGGGATGTCTGATGATAATCGTGATAACTTAGATGCAATTGAGCAAGAAATGCGAGTGATGAAAAAACAATTTCGTCATTTGCGTTTTTATTTAATTGCGACTTGTGATGGAAAGTTCACACGTACCGAAGTCTTGTAATGTTAAGTAAGACCAAAGACTCTTAGATTAAGGAAAAGAAATGAAAATTACAGTTTCCCTGCTTTCTTTATTTTTCAGCTGCTTGGTTTATGCAAAGGCTCCAGGCTCACAAACTCTTGAGCTGAGCTGTGTGCATTTGTATCCGATCCAGCTCAAGTATCTTGAAAAACACATCATGTATGCAGACGAAACTCCTGATCTCGAGAAGCGAACGATTGATCAGCTGATCAAAAAATTTGACGCCACCAAATTGTATTTGATGGATAAAGATATCGCCACAATTGAGAACTCGCTCAAAGGGGTATTTAAAAAAGTTCAGAAAAAAGATTGTTCAAGTATTGAGGCGGCACAAACTCTTTATGTTCAACGGGTCAAAGACCGATTCGATCATGCCAAAAAATATTTAAGCACCAAATTTAAGTTTAATCCCAAAACCGAAATCGTGCTCGATCCCGACCATAGAAAACGGGCAAAAACTATTGCCGACTCCAACAGCTTTCACGACAAATACATTCAGTATCAAGTGGCAACCTATGTGGCTTCTGGCAGTAAACCTGAAGAGGCGCGAGGTCAGGTCATTAGAAATTATGAGCGCGCTTTAAAACGAATCGAAACTTTGCCTAAAACAGATTTATGGACAATGTATCTTGATTCGTTTTCGCGGGCTCTTGATCCCCACTCCAGCTACATGAGTGCCGATCAGCTTGCAGATTTTGAAATTCAGATGCGTTTGAGTTTAGAGGGAATCGGCGCAACCTTGAGCTCTAAAGATGGCTTTACGGTGATTGAGCAATTGATTCCGGGTGGAGCTGCGGGCCTTTCTGGAAAATTAAAAAATCGTGATAAGATTATCGCGGTTGCTCAAGGAGATTCTGACGAATTTGTGAATGTGATCGAGATGGATCTTCGCGAAGTGGTCAAACTGATCCGCGGTGATAAAGGATCAAAAGTAAAACTCAAGATTTTACGAAAGACCGCTTCCGAAAGTCAGCGATTTGAGGTGGCTCTCATTCGTGACAAAATTAAATTGGAAGATGAAGCCGCGTCCATCACCTATCTTGATCGTGAAGTGGGCGGAGTTAAGAAAAAAATCGGATTGGTGAATCTGCCATCTTTTTACGCCGACAGTCGCCGCGACGGTCCTAGTGCGTCGTCTGATCTAAAAAAACTTTTAGCCGAAGCCAAAACAAAAAATGTTGATGGATTAGTTTTGGATGTCTCAAACAACGGCGGGGGACAACTCTCGGATGCGGTAAAAATTGCGGGTCAATTTTTTGCTCGCGGCAATGTGGTAAAACAATCTCAAAGACCCGAAGCCGAAAATCAGCCGGTGCAGTATGAAGTGCTTCGCGATGTGGATGACAAAGTAGACTACAGTGGACCGCTTGTGATTCTCACGAGCCGCATTAGTGCGTCGGCTTCAGAAATTGTGTCGGGAACTTTGCAAGATTATAACCGTGCGGTGATTGTTGGTGGAGATCACACTTTTGGCAAAGGCAGTGTGCAGTCGGTTGAATATTTACCACCAGGTCTTGGCGCGGTTAAAACCACGGTTGGAATGTTCTTTACCGCTGGTGGACAAAGTACCCAGCACCGCGGGGTGAGCGCCGATGTGACTTTGCCCAGTGTTCTATCTACCGATGAAATTGGCGAAAAAAATCTCGATTATTCTTTAAAGCCAAAACGAATCGAGAGTTTTATCTCTAAAGAAGCTTTTGTGAACGAAGGTCCATCGGCATGGAAAGTTCTGAATGGCGAACTGATGGGCAAGCTGCGCAAAAAATCCGAAGCACGTGTGGCGGTTGAAAAAGGATTTAAAAAAGTTCGCGAAGATATCGTTAAAGCACACAAACACATTAAATCTTTAGTGGTGGGTGAGCTGATTAAAGAACATAACGACAAACGCCAAGCGACTAAGGATGCCGAAGCTGCGAGCAAAACAAAATTGGCTCAAGGTAAAGAAGCACCGGCTGCTGTGACCAATTCGGAAGACGAAGATGATGATGGCGATGTGAATCTTTCGCACGAAGAGCGACAAAAAAAATATCTGCAACGCGCAGATGTTCAAGAGGCGGTCAACGTGACTGCAGATTTGATTGCCGAACTGGATCGTACCCCGCTCCGCATCGGATCAAAAGACGAGCAAGCGCCGCCTAAACCGGCAAACTAATTTTGACATCAAATCGGCACCCGAGTACCGATAAGTGATGGCCAAAATGAATAAGACACCAAAGCGGAAGTTGAGAATCAAACCTCAACTTGCGCTTCAGATGTACGACTTGATGATAAAATCTCGGGTTCTTGAAGAACGACTCATTAAAATTTATAAAGCAGGCGAAGGCTTTTTTTGGATCGGTGGCCCCGGTGAAGAAGCTTTTGGTGTTGCGCTTGGTCTCTTGATCAAAAAAGGCCAAGGTGTCGAATACGATTATCTTCATTTGCATTATCGCTGCAGCTCGACGCTTGTGACCTTAGGGATGCAGATGGACGATGCGATTCGAATGATGATGAATCGGGCAACCGACCCGTGCTCGGGAGGTCGAAACTTTTCGGGTCATTACTGTTTTCCTGAGTGGAATGTTGTGCCTGTGTCTTCGCCTATCGAAGTCCAGTATCTTGCAGCTCTCGGTACCGCACACATTCAAAGAAAAAGCTCTGCAAACGGAATTACCATTGTGACCGGCGGGGATGCGGGGACTGCAGAAGGTGATTTTGCCTCTTCACTCGTTTGGGCCTCACGACCAAAAGCCGAGTTGCCGATGTTGATCACCGTCCAAAATAATCGTTTTGGAATTTCGACCACTTATGAAAGTCAGCACGGCGAAAAATTTATTGCCGATCGCGGTAAAGCTTTTGGAATCAAAACGATGGTCATCAATGGAAATGATCCTGTCGAAGCTTATCTCAAATTGTCCGAAGCGATGGCCTATGTACGAAGGTATCGAAAACCCCTTTTGCTTGAAGCCAAAGTCTCGCGTCTTTATGGGCACTCATCAGCCTCTGGTGCAAATCTCGACGAGGGTTTTGATTGCCTGACTCAATTTGAAAAAACCCTCAAATCTTTAAAATTGCTTGATGATGCCACCGCCAAACAAATTTGGGATAACTATGAGCAAGAGGGCAAAACAGCTCAAGAAAAAGTTCGCGCTGAGGCCTCGCCTGTTGCCGAAACCATTTGGGATCACGTTTATGCAAATCAGGAAAATTCGGACTGGAGAAAATTTTAAATGGCAAACATGGCGCAGGCGATTCGTATGGCCCTTCACCACGGCGAAAAGCATTTGGATGTTTGTGATATTTTTGGTCAAGACGTTGGTGCACCACTCGGGGGAGTGTTTACCGCGACTCAAGGTTTAAAAAACACCTGGAACACTCCTTTAGATGAGCGTGGAATTATTGGAACCGCTTTAGGTATTGGCCTTACCGGAAAACGCTGTGTGGCCGAAATTCAGTTTGGCGATTATATTTTCAACACAATTGATTTACTTAAAATGATTGGCAACACAAGCTGGGTTTCCAATGGCAATTACCATTTGCCCATTGTGATCATGACGCCGGTGGGTGGTGGAATTCGTGGCTCGATTTATCACTCACACAGTTTTGATGCTTGGGCGACTCGAATTCCGGGATTTAAAGTTGTGATGCCTTCAACACCCTATGACGCCTATGGCCTGATGCTCTCGAGCATCGAAGATCCCAATCCGGTTTTATTTTTAAAACCCAAAGCATTGATGCGCGTTCGGGGTCATGAGCTTTTGCCAGGCGAACCAGAAAATGAGCGTGATCTCAAATCGATGATTGATGCTCCATTGGGTGATCGCACTAAATGGAAGCCTCAATGGCCCGAAATTGGTGATGTCAAAATTCCATTGGGAAAAGCAAATTGTGTCAAAGAGGGAAGTGATCTGACCGTTGTCAGCTATGGACGAACCTTACCCATCTGTTTAAAAATTGCCCAAGAATTTGAAAATCAAATTGAGGTGATCGATCTGCGAACTCTTTATCCTTATGATTGGCAGATGATTTCGGAATCGATTAAAAAAACAAGGCGAGTGATTTTTGTGAACGAAGACACCGAGGTCACAAATTTCGGTGAGCACCTAGCCTATCGAGCAACCCAAGAACTTTTTTATGAGCTCCTTGCACGGCCCAAAGTGGTGGCGGGCAAAAATTTGCCGGGCGTGGGACTTTATCCAGCCCTTGAAGAAGAAACTCTTCCGTACGCTCCACAAATTCGCCAAGCCTTTCAAGAGATATTGGATGAAGTTCCATGAAGTTTGATAAATACGAAATTTACTCTGAAGCGGTGCAATCCCCCGAAGCCGATATGGAATTTGTTCGCGATGTTTATAAGGAGCTTCGCGGTCGGCCAGCTCATGTGTTGCGCGAGGATTTTTGCGGGGCTTTTTTAAATTCCTGCACTTGGGTTAAAATGAATCGAAAGAATGTGGCTTACGGATTAGATCTTGATCCTGAACCACTTGATTACGGCAAAACAAAATATTTGCCCAAGCTTTCAAAAAATCAGCAGGCGAGAGTGCAGGTTTTAGAGGGCAACGTTTTAGATTCTTTTGATTCAAAAGTGGACATCGTTTCGGCCTCAAACTTTTCTTATTTTATTTTTAAAACGCGTGAACAACTCAAAAATTATTTTGTTAAAGCGCGCGAGGGTTTAAACAAAAACGGAATTTTCATTGTGGATTGTTTTGGGGGATCCGATGCCCAACTCGCCAATGAAGAAAAAACGAAACATCGCAAGTTTACCTATTTTTGGGATCAAGTTTCATTTGATCCGGTCACGTACTTTGCCACCTTTCATATTCACTTTTTGCTCAAGAATGAAACCAAACGGAGAACAAAAGTTTTTACCTACGATTGGCGGCTGTGGACTATCCCGGAACTTCAGGATTTGATGATCGATGCGGGATTTTCAAAAACTCATGTCTACTGGGAAGGAACAACCAAAAAAGGCAAGGGCGACGGAAAATTTAAAAGAGTCACTCACGGAGAAGAATGTCAGGGCTGGATTGCTTACGTGGTCGGCGAAAAATAATCTTTAAGGTATGACCGTGGTGGTGCACACCGAAGAATTTCCATAAAAACAGTTTGCGCTGAGTTTTGTCAGTTGAACGATGGCGTTAAGAAAAAGGTTTGATGTCGCTTGAGCTGGATCCGAATTGTATTTGATAAAAACAGGACAAACAGCTTCAACCTCACCTTGCGAGTTCTTGACCATTTCGGATGCGATCTCTTGAGCAGGAATATCAGACAAACGATAATTGCTTAAGGTGAGTGGCGATCCGCTACAATAGAGTTCTGTATTTACTTTTGTAGAACCATTAAAGGCCACAAAGGTGATGACCTCAACCTGTGCTGTAGCAAAAAGAAAACTCGCGCACAAAAGTGAAATCATAAAATGCTCCTAGGCTTCAAGAGGCGATTGGCTCGATTGGCTCAGCATGACGCTCAGTACAGTCAATAAGAGCACACCGAGGGCGACGGGTAAAAGTCCGAAATGAAGAAGGGGTGCAATTGATGCAGTACTTAACGCAGAAATACCCAGTGAGAGCGACATCAGTAACCCCGAAGCTTGGCCCGCATGTGATCCGGCATTATCCAGCGATCTTGCAAACAATGTGGGCGCGCGAAATCCAAGACCTGCTCCGAAACAACACCAACCCATAGAGAGTGTTACAAAATACGAAGGCAAAAACAGCGCGAGACTTAAAAAAATCAAGCCTGATAATATTTGGAGGCACGAACCAAAAAATAAAACTCTCTCGGTGCCATATTTTTCGACCATGCGTCCACCCTGAGATGCGGTAGCAATAAAGGCAATCACCGCAAGAACTTGAAGCAAAGAAAAATAGCGCATCGAAATATTAAATGAGCTGGCGATAATTTGGGGAGCACTGGTCACAAACATCATGAGCGCCGAATACATAAACGAATAGCTCAACGAACTTTTAAGAAAGTTTTTGGAACCCGCAATTTCTTTTAGATTTTTGAGTAAATTGTTTTTATTGAGTGCGGGATGAGAGGCACCACGTACGACTTTGGAAACAAAAGGAATAAGTATCAATGTCATCAAAGAGATTGCCCAAAAAGCCGAGCGCCAATCAAAAAACGAAATCAGTATAGCCCCAAGAATGGGACCAAGAGCAGGGGCAAAAGACTCGGCCATCCCTACCACTGCAATGGAGCGCACAGCATCTGCACCTTGAAAAGTTTTTTTGAGAAGGGCCGGCACCACTGCGGTTGCGGCTCCAGCGCCTAAACCTTGAAATGCTCGGCCCACAATTAAAAAATCGATATTGTCGGCCAACGCACAAGCAACACTTGCCAAAAATAACAAGGCCATTCCGCATTTTAGAATGAGTTTTTCACCGTATTGGTCTGACAACCATCCCCAAAGAATTTGGGAGAAAGCGAGGGTCGCCATAAAGCTTGCAAGCGTGTACTGACTTTGAGCAATCGATCCGCCAAATAAAGCGGGCAAACTCGGAACGGCTGGAAGATACAAGTCGGTTGCAAGACAACCCACCGCGGTCAGCGATGCCAGAGGCAAGGCCATTTCGATAACGTTCGGTTTTGCAGATTTAACGGTAAACTCCCATTTTAAAAGTGAGTGACCGTACCATCAAAAATCAAAAAGCTAAATAATTTTTATTAAGGTGTGAGCTCTTGTTTTGTAAACAAAGCGCTGACTTTTAGGTCTTTTGCAGCCAACTTTTGAATTGCACTGTCCTCGCGCAAGATCACACACAAAACGCTTGAGATGCTTGCGCCAAGACCACAAAGGTCTTCGGCAGAGAGCAAAACTTGGCCGCCGGTCGTAATGACATCTTCAATAATCAAAACTTTTTTGTTTTTAAGTTCTAGTCCTTCAGCCACTCGACAGGTGCCGTAGGGTTTGGCAGCTTTACGGACAAAGGTACAAGGAAGACCTGTTTCAAACGAGAGCGCAACAGCGATGGGCACACCACCAAGTTCGAGTCCTGCCAACACTTCGGTGTCCGATGGTAGGAGGGGCGCCATGTGCTTTGCGATATGTTTTAAAATATCGGGTTGGGATTCAAACCTGTATTTATCAAAATACTCATTGGAGGTTTGACCAGATCGTAATTTAAATTGGCCGACGAGATGAGAGACCTCATAAACTTTTTTTGCTAACTCTTGTTTTGTCAATTGCAGGCCCTTTTGTTGCTGTTGAAATCCATTGATCAAATAATGGATGACCTGCGGCGACGTCAATCACCACAATACAAGGGCATTCATAAGGATGAAGATCTTTGAGTCTTGCACTCGCTTGAGAAACCGCCTGATCCGAAGTTTTGAGTAAAACCGCAACTTCGGTCTCGGTTTTGAGTTGATCTTGCCATTTATAAATAGATTTTATTTGTGGAAACAAGTTGGCACAGGCCACAACACCTTCATCAACAAGGCTTGCACTGATTGCTTCAGCATCCTGTTGATGAGCGAAAGTGGTGTAGATCCATTTCACTGGTTTTCGAGATCACGATAAACGCGGCTCCCGGTTGTGCGCTTTTGACCTTGGTATTTGCCGCGATAGGGAGATAAGGCCTGCTGATCCATTTTGCAAAACACGAGCTGACAAATTCTGCGTCCAGCATCCAGCCGAATGGGCAGAGAATTGGCATTATAAAGTTCAAGAGTAATCTGACCCTCAAAGCCAGGATCAACCCAACCCGCATTTTGGATAAATAATCCCATGCGCCCGATTGAACTTCGTCCTTCAACGAAGGCGGTCAAATCGTCTGGCAATTTGACGTATTCCATTGTGGTTGCGAGCACAAAAGAATGGGGCGGGATGGTGATCGTTTCACCTTCGTACTCACGGTATTGAATTTCATTTTTTAAATCGAGAACCGAAACTTCGCGGTCTTCGACCTCAAGAAAGTGATTGTCTAAACGGCAATCAATCGATGCGGGTTGAATCGAATCCTCGGTGATCGGGCTCACATACAGTGAGCCCGATTGAATCATTTCTTTTAAAGTTTTGTCAGATAAAATCACTTCTTGGCTTCTTCGGCGCGCTTGGCTTGATACTTCTTCTGAAGTTCTTCTTGTAGGCCACGTGGAGTGGGCGCGTACTTTGAAAATTCCATTGTGAATTCGCCCTTGCCTTGTGTGGCGGAACGCAAATCGGTGGAATATCCAAACATCGTTGAAAGGGGAACTTCAGCTTCGACGATCACATAACCTTCGTTATTTGATGTGCCCTGAATAATTCCTCTGCGCTGATTCACTTGTCCCATCACGTTGCCCTGAAACTCTTCAGGTGCCGAAACTTCCAATTTCATAATCGGTTCAAGAGCTACCGGATTTGCTCGTTCATACGCTTGGCGAAATGCGGCCATCGCACAAATTCTAAAGGCCATCTCGCTCGAATCCACATCATGGTAGGCACCATCTTGAAGATGGCAAGCCACTCCAACGATGGGGTATCCAATCAAAGGTCCACGAGCCATTTGCTCTTGAAATCCCTTATCGCAAGCAGGGATATATTCACGCGGAATGCGTCCGCCCGTCACTTCGTTAACGAACTCATAATTCTTGCCGCTGTTTGAATCCACGGGCTGAATGAAACCTACCGTCTTCGCAAATTGTCCTGCTCCACCGGTTTGTTTTTTATGAGTGTAATCAAATTCGCCACGTCCACCAATCGTTTCGCGGTAAGCCACCTGCGGTTGGCCGGCTACAACTTCGCAATTGAATTCGCGTTTCATTCGCTCGATGTACACATCCAAATGAAGCTCGCCCATTCCTGAAATAATAGTTTCGGCAGATTCTTCATCACGATGAACTCGAAACGTCGGATCTTCTTTGCGAAATTTGTTAAGGGCACGAGTGAAATTGGATGCCGCCTCTTTATTTTTTGGCGAAACCGCAAGCGAGATCACCGCGTCGGGCACAAACATCGATGTCAGTGTGTAATTCACATTGCCATCGGTAAATGTATCTCCAGATGCACAATCCACCCCAAACAAAGCCACAATATCGCCGGCACTTGCCGACTCGATTTCAACCATATCGCTCGAATGCATACGAACAAGGCGAGGCACCTTCACTTTTTTGCCACCAGCAGAAACGTTGGTGATAAAATCGCCCTTGCGCACTGTACCTTGGTACATGCGCATGTAAGTCAACTGGCCGTAGCGTCCATCTTCGAGTTTGAATGCCAACATGACTGCAGGCTTATCTTTATCACAACTCAAAACAACTTCTTGCTCAGCATTGTCTTGATCAAGCGCAATGTTACGCACTTCGGGTGGGCTTGGAAGATAGTCTTCAACTCCATCCAGAAGTTTTTGGACCCCTTTGTTTTTATAGGCCGAACCACAAAACACAGGTGTGAGTGTCATCGCAAGACAGCCCGCACGAATTGCTTTTTTTAATTCGTCTTCGCTAGGGTCTTCTTCCATCAAAAATTTCTCGGCCAAGGCTTCGTCAAAATCCGCAGCTTTACCAATTAAAATTTGGCGGTATTTTTTTGCTTCATCAACAAGCTCAGCAGGGATTTCTTTTTCAATAACATCATCGCCGCTTGCCCCTTCAAAATAATAGGCCTTCATTTTAACAAGATCGACAACGCCTAGGAACTTGTCTTCAGAACCAATGGGGATCTGAACCATCGCCGCATTGTGCTTTAATTTATCGCGAAGCTGTTCGGTGACGCGAAATGGATTTGCGCCCGCGCGATCCAGCTTATTAATAAATGCCACGCGTGGAACATTATAACGCCTCATTTGGCGATCCACCGTAATTGATTGCGATTGAACGCCCGCCACACCACAAAGAACTAAAACTGCACCATCTAAAACGCGCAGCGATCGCTCAACCTCAATTGTGAAGTCGACGTGCCCGGGTGTATCGATAATATTGATTTCGATTTCTTTCCAATGCACGTTTGTGGCAGCCGATTGAATCGTAATGCCGCGCTCGCGCTCGAGATCCATACTATCCATCGTTGCACCAACGCCATCCTTGCCTTTAACTTCGTGAATGGAGTGAATAGTGCCTGTGAAATAGAGAATGCGCTCGGTGAGAGTTGTTTTACCAGAGTCAATATGAGCGGAGATTCCAATATTTCGAACTTTTTCGAGGGTCCACTGCTTGGCCATTCATTTACCTTTCGGGAATTGCTTTTGGGGCTGTTAAAGATGATGTTTATCTCATAGATGGACAACAAAAGGCAACAGCTTGAAGAGGCAAAGCGGATCCTTCAAAACCAGTTTGGATATGGGGACTTCCGCGCGCTGCAAGAATCTGTTCTGCAAAATCTGTTTGGCTCGCGCAATACTTTAGTTGTGATGCCGACGGGCAGTGGCAAGAGTCTTTGCTACCAAATTCCGGCACAAATTTTTAAAGGCCTCACCATTGTGGTCTCACCCCTGATTGCTCTGATTAAGGATCAATCTGATGGTTTACAAAAAAAGGGGATTCCCTGTTTAAGTCTGCACTCAGGATTAAGTAGCGAGCAAAAATCACGAACCCTTGAACAATTAAAAAACGGTGATGGACAAATTTTATTTGTAACTCCGGAGCGATTTCGCAAAACCAATTTTTGGCAAGCCATCAAAGACCGAGAGATTTCGCTCTTTGCAGTGGACGAGGCCCATTGCCTGTCGCAGTGGGGGCATGATTTTAGGCCAGAGTATTCGCGTCTTGGTAAAATTCGTCAAAACCTTGGAAACCCCTTAACCTTGGCTTTGACCGCCACAGCACCTCCCGAGGTGCGCGCCGATATTTTAAAAACTTTGCGAATTGAGGTCGCTGAGGTTTTGGTTGACCGTGTTGAGCGGCCAAATCTTTATTTAAGCGTTTTAGAAACCTATGGAATTGCCGAAAAAGTGCGAACGATGGTAGGGCTGAGGCATCGTTTTGAAGGTCCTGCTATTTTTTATTTTTCGTTAATCTCAACCATCTACAAATTTTCTGAAGAGCTGAGCCGGCTCGGCATGGATCACTCTGTTTATCATGGTGATCTTCAGCCAGGGGTGCGCAGGCGCACACAAGAAGAGTTTTTGAAAACCAAAAA
This sequence comes from Bdellovibrionales bacterium, assembly GCA_965199825.1. Classification (GTDB taxonomy): domain Bacteria; phylum Bdellovibrionota; class Bdellovibrionia; order Bdellovibrionales; family UBA1609; genus CBDATP01. Next base: position 1,802,658 of record OZ241329.1, read on the forward strand.
TGGTTTACTCCTCGCCACCCCTGCATTCGGTTTGGGAGTCGACAAACCCAATGTGCGCTTGATTGCCCATGGAGAAATTCCGGGATCCATTGATGCCTATTATCAAGAAGTCGGGCGTGCGGGACGCGACGGCGATTCGAGTTATTGTTTTTTACTTTATGACGAAGATGATTTGACCACCCAAATGGAATTTTTAAAGTGGTCGAATCCTGAACCCAAGTTTATCGCAACCGTTTATCATTTGATAAAAAATAATCTCAGTCGAGTGAGAGCCGAGGGCATAGAATATTTAAAACGCACCATGAACTTTTATAATTCGAGAGACTTTCGGGTTGAGACGACTTTAGGTTTGCTCGCTCGGTACGATGCAATCATTTGGCCCGAAAGAAATTTTAAAAAAATCGAGGTGGGCGAAAGTGTTGAGTTTGATCAAAACCTTTTTGAGCTAAGATTTATGGAACTCCAAAAAAAACTTTTTCGGCTTATTGAATACACCAAGATCGAGACCTGTCGCAAAAAAATGATCTACGAATATTTTGGCGAGCTTGCGGTAATGCCCTGCGGTTTTTGCGATCGCTGTCAGAATCTTTTATGACACCAAAATATTTTCCTCCGCCCGAGTTTGCCTCTTCTGAAGGTCTGCTGGAGATGACCAAAGATATTAATTCCGATATATTGTTTGATGCTTACTCTAACGGGATATTTCCTTGGCCTCAGGAAAATCTTCCGGTGCTGTGGTTTTCGCCAAGCGAACGTGGCGTGCTCGATTTTTCAGAATTGCATTTAAGCCAAAGCTTAAAAAAAACTCTGAGGCAAAATCGGTTTGAAGTTCGATTTGATTCAGCTTTCGAGCAGGTCATTCGGTTGTGCCAAGGCAGTGCGCGGCCTGGCCAATCAGGCACATGGATTACCGATCAATTGATAGAAGCCTATCTTGATTTTCATCAAAAAGGTTTTGCCCACTCGGTGGAATGTTATTTAGATCAAGAATTGGTTGGCGGCGTCTACGGAGTTTACGTCAAAAATGTGTTTTGTGGTGAAAGCATGTTTTATCTTGAACCCAATGCCTCAAAGGTCGCACTTGTTCATTTGATCGAATACCTTCGTTCACACCATATGAAGTGGATGGATATTCAGATGGTGACCCCACTTTTAGAAAGTATGGGCGGAAAATATATTTCGCGAAAAGAATTTTTAAACAGACTTGAAATTGCACAAAGCACTAAGACAATCAAAATATTTTAAAACGTTGACCCCAAGGTGCCCCACGTTCGGCATCATAATTTTCACTCGGCAGGGAAAGATAATAGAGCATACCCAATACTGCGAGCGCAAAGCCCGAAACCAAAAGGATACGAATCCCTCGATAGATAAACCATGACGTCAGCCTTGCCATTTGCACGCGACGGTGTTGGATCATCAATTCTTTAAGACGAACATCCAGATTGCTTTGGATATGAGACTGCTGCATTTGGGGCAAGTTTTGGAATTGCACACCGATCATAATCAGATCCTGAAAATCAGGATTTTCACGCATCCACCATATCTTTTTGGTGTGTTCTTCACACCGCACGACGCGCGCCCACCACGCCATCTGTTCGCCGCCTGGAATCGCAAATTCGACCTTGATCAAGTCGCCAAGCAAAGGGGCATCTTCACGCTCGATTAAAAAAGCCAATCCGGTTTTAGATAAATCAACCAGCGTGGTTTCTTGAATGGCTTCGGCGCCCTTTTCGTCTTGATGCGAAAAGCGCAGCATCTTTTGGTCTTGGGGACGCAAAACATAGCGTGTCGCTCGGGGGATAAATCGTCGAAGAGTGTCACTCATAATCTATATTATCGGTTGATATTTCAAAGATCGAAAGTGTGTCTTGTTTTGAAACAGGAGGGGTTAGCAGTTGTTAGTTTGGAAGCTAATTTTGTTTTGAATTTGATATCGACATGAGGATTTTTTAAAAGTGAGAGGTAGTCCAAAATATATTCTGGCGAATATCGACCAACAAAATAATCGGTCATAATTTCGTCTTGCAAAAGATGTTGTGCGTCGTCGTTGTAAAGTTGAGCCATATCGAAAAGGTCTTCGGTTTCGCTCCTTAAGAGATTGAGTCGATCAAATTCTAAAATGGCATCCTTTAAATCATCAGCACTATAGTACTGCGGCGGAGTCTGAATATGAATTAAGTGGAGCAAGGCCTCAATCTCTTGCTGATAAAATAAAAAAGGTATAGGTCGACCGAGCTGAGCATAATCAAGATTTTTAAAGTGGGGATAAAAGTCGGCATAGGCATCTTGAATGCCATTGAGTCTTTGTTTGATCTCTTCAAGATGATAAAGGGTGAGTTGAGTGACCGGATTTTTCAAAGTGTCTGAATTTAAAATATGATTCCTTCTTATTTCAACGAGGTCAATGAGCGGGAATTTTCGAATGCTGAAATCGGTACAGGCTTCAAGCACCTCGAAAGCTTTTGATCTTAATGATTCAAAACTTTGATCTGTGTTTAAGAAATTGCCAAATTCGGCTTGAAACTGACGAAGGCTTTGATCGAATTTTAGGGCCCATTTTTCTGATTCTTTTGAGCGTTTCCAAATTTCAAGAGATTCGACCCACAGTGAATAGTCTGTGTCATTTTCGAATGAAATTTGAAAAGGGGGCGGAATCACAAAAATTGAGTTCGGCACCGTGGCCCGTGGGGCTTCATCAATCAATTTTTGGCAATGAGTGAGTGTTGCTCTCAGCGCAACCTTGATTGCCGCTCCGATAACTGAAGTGTTTGAAGCATTGAGCTGGATTAGCAGGTGTTGAGGCGACGGGGTCGCTTTGGCAAGATCCGATTGAGCATCTAAAAAGGTTTTAAGAACCATTTCTTTTTTAAAAGTCCAGTGATCGAGCACGTCGAGCAGATTGATTTCAAATTGCTTGAGTTGCGAAGATCGTCGCGCCTGGCGATTGTCGATACCTTTGAGATCAACACCATAACCGAGGCGTCTCAGTGTGAGGTACAAAGCCAGATTGAATTCCGAAGTTTTAAAAAAATTCTGTCTGGTAAGATGGCGAGAGGTTTGATCTCTGATCTTTGATGTCTGCAGATCTTTTTCACATGGGATCGCACTTGCTTCAAGTGCGATCAAGGCGCAGCCAATAAGTATTAGGGCTTGTTGGGATTTGAAAATATATTTAGCCCCTGCTCCATGGCAATATTGCTCAATTGCGCCAACATGCCGCGGTCAGTTTTGCCAATCAAGTCTCTCAGCATAACGTACAAATCTTGTTTAAACTCTTTGCTTACCGAGGGGTCTTTGAAAAGTTCTAAAAATTCCGGCACAAGAGTGCGACGATAGGTCGTCCTAAAATATCTGTTGATAATGCCATCTCGAAATCCAGGATTTTTTAACCACAGATCTGAAATCGTTTTAAATTTTAAATTTGTGTCTGGCACAAATTTTAAATTCTCAAGCGAGCGATTAAGGGCATCTGCAGGGGACACCTTTTCTGAAGAATTAAAAAGTTCATTAATAATCTGAAAATCTAAATTTTTTGAAGCCTCAATGAGACTCAAAAGTTTTTGTTCCGAAATATTGAGGCTCAGTTTAAGAACTTCATTTTTTAGTGCATTCTCGCCTTTGGCGTCTTCACCAATATTTCGGCGAGCTTGAAGGATTTTTTCGATAAGATCTTGCGCGTCTATGCGGACATAATGATTTCTGCGTCTGATATCGGTTTCCCACTCGGTTTTACTGTTTGCGCTCTCTTGGAGAAACGCCAAATGATGAGACAAGTCGCGACTTTCATCTTGGCCTAAGTAAGCAATATCGACCAAACTCGCGGTCTCAACACCTTTAAAATTAGCCAATGTGACCCGATCAAAAATTAGGAATTCTTTGTTTTTAAAAATCGACTGCCCCGTGAATTCTTTTTCTTTGGGCTCGAGTGCTGATCGCAAGCGAGCTTGAATCGGGATCGGCGGCATAAATACCATGGGATGAATACTCAAGTGAGTTGCAGACAACAGCGGCAACGCTGCTTTGGCTGGATCTCGCTCGTTTGAAAAATGGGCGGTGAGGTCTATAAGAGTATCTGTAATTGCTCGACGCACGCTGCGACTAAATACGTATCGAGGCATGCCCGTGGATTTAAGATCAGTGATCAATTCCTTCATTCGAGCTTGAAAAATCAGGGTGTCTTTAGTTTGGGGGCCTGATGCAAGAATCTCGAGATACGTATCCAGTACTTCGGGAATAAAAAAATGCTCATGAAAGGGCCAACTTTCAAGAAATTGATTTAAGCCTTCGGCATACTCATAGGTCCGTCCCTCTGATATCCACGATAACCTGATCTTTTTTTTATCAAGGGCTTTACGAATCGCCAAATTAAACTCTTGGGTGTTGAGCAGCTGATAGTCGAGTAAAAGTTGTTGAGCCTTTTGAGGTGAATCCACTTTCGAAAGCAAATATTTCGAAACCTTTGAGGATTCAAGCAAATGCTCGCAATTGTCGGCGGCCGATGCGACCCCAGAAATAAAAAACAAAATTAAAAATTTATTTAACAATTTCAAATCGCACCTTACTTTCGTCAATTGATAATTTGGAGGCCTTGGGCTGTTGCAATCTTTAACAGATCACGAAGGACTGCAGGATCCTCGTCCTTAATTTTATTTTTGAGCATCTCAAATAATAGTTGTTTAAATTGGGAACTCACCGAGTGATCCTCAAGAATCTTCAAATAAGTTGAAGCAAGAGACCTTTGGTAATTTTTCAAAAAATATTGATCGATGATTTCAATTTGATTTTCTGGATACTCGTCTGAAAAAATTGATATGGCAGTGAGCCTAAGCAGGGGATCGGTCATGTGCTGAAAGTACAGGCCGGCTTTTATCGTTGGAGAAGAATCGGAAATTGCTCTTTGTCTCTGAAGCTCTTTACTAGCCTCTATGATTACGAAACTTAGACGTTGGGAATTTTGAGCAAGCTCCAATAATTCAAGTTTGGTTTGTTCAAGAACTGTGCGTAACATTGCCTTAATATTTGATGTTTGCTCAGTCCCCAAATTTTGAAGCAGGCTAGGGTCGCGATCAAATTTATTTTCAAGTTGTTCGATATAAAAAATTATTCCGTCAAGTTGTTCGTACAGGTGAGAAATGCGAAATTTGAGGACCTGAAACCCTTCGGATTTTGCATCTACAAGCTCTTTGGTCCAAAGTTCTTTTATTTGATTAAACTCGGTACGTAAACCCGCAACATAAACCTGACCAATGTAGGCAACATCAACAATGTTAAATTTGTTGGGTTGCTCAAGATCGGAAAGTCGAGGTGGATTTTTGATTTTTGGTTTGTTGTTTTTAAATATCGAATGAGGATTTGGCTGATCCGAAGATAAAGGCGCTAGCGGCAGCGGTTGCTTCAGATCGAGAGATGAGCGTAGTAGCGAGTCTGAATCTGAAAGATGATTTTGATCTAAGTTTGAATTGAGCTCATTCAAAGTGTGTTCAAGTGCCTCGCGAACGGCTGAGGCAAAAGCACTTCGAGGAAGACTTGAGGATTTGATATCCGCAATCAGATCGTTGGCTCTTTGAGCAACAAAGGCTTTAGCTGGGGTTGAAATCTCTGAGACTAATATTTCCAGGTAAGCATCCAAAACTATTGGAATCAAAAAGTGTTCAGCAAAATCCCAGTGATTTAAAATAGACTTTAAATTTTTTGTGTACCTTGTGGTTTGGCCCTGACTTAGCCATTCTTTTTTTAAACCCTTTTTGTTGAGCGCTCTTTCAACCGCCTGATTAAACTGTTCCGTACCCAGAAGTTGAAAGTCGGTGAGAATTCTGATCCCAGCATCTTGATCCTTTACATTTGATAGTAAAAACTTTGAAATTTGGCCAGCTTGAACCGCTTTTAAAAACTCCTCACAACTGTGATTGGGTCCATTGCTCGCAAAAGCAAACAGAGGGATAAAAGCTAAGGCTTTAATGCTAATTGCGAACATTAAAAACCACCAAATTTTGCCGGATAGCAACCTCTTTAAACGGTTCGAGTGTAAAGTCCTCGTGCACGTTGCGCTTAATTAGGTCATATAAATTTTGTTTGAAATCAAAACTCAGTGAAGGCTCTTTGAGCAAAGCAATGTAATGGCGCGAGTAGGCCAACGAAAAATTGTGTTCAAACAATTCATACATTGCAGAAACTTGACCCTCTGGATTTGAATCCCAAATCTGTGCATCATTTAAAAACTGATCGTAAAGGGGTTTGTGATCTTTGGCGTAAGAAAGTTCTTTTAAAGCTTTTTGCACGTCGGTTTTGGGTGCAGGTTTACCGCGAACAATCGGTGGTGGCAAAAGCTGCGGTGTCACATGAGCGGATTGCTTTTGATTCCAAATATAAAGCAATGTTTTGACCTCGCGATGCTCTACCGCAAGTCGCAACAGAACATTACTGATATGTTCCAACTCTGCAGACGCCACTTTGATCACAATGTTTAGCATTTTAAGCTGATCATCTTGGGATTGGGACGAATTGAGTCTTCTTTGCAGATTTTGAAGTGCTAAAGAGTCGGACCTAATTTTTTTAGAAAGCGCTGCACTTGCTTGCTCGACCGCTTCCGAGAAACGATAAAGCTCGGGAGCAGCCTGCTCCAATTCAGACTCTTCAATTTTATCATTGGGTCCTTGTTTGCGATAAGTGGCGGTTTGTTGATCGATCAATCGGTATTGGTTTTCGATATTTTTGGCCTGTATCGAATAATCGATCAGATCGAGATGATCCAAATAAGCGATATCTACTTTATTTAACTTTAAGGGTTCGGTTGCGCTACATAAGTTTTTAAAAGTCAGGGGCGATTGATTATCTAAAGATTTTGGGATGGTCTTCAAGATTGAATTTGCGGTTTGTGTTTGTTCGCCAGAATTTAAAACATTCAAAAAGTTTGGTCGAACTGGTGCAATCGGTTGATACGAGAGCGGGAGCACCCCAATGTCTAAACCATAATAAAATGGCATAGACGTGCTATAGAGCTCACAATTTTGTTCGATAAGGCTTTGAGCGTGAACTAAGGTATTAGCCAAAGCAAGACGGAGAGTTTGTGAAAACGCATATCTTCCCTGGCCAGATTTTTTTAAGGCGGCCACCAAGGTTTTTGCCCGAGCCGTATAAAAGCTGTTGATCCTGTTTTTTGGTTTCGCGCTCAAAATATCAACATAAGAGTCAAGCACCGAAGCTGTAAAAAAGGACTGCATCACTTCCCAGCCAGCGATGAATTTTGAAAGCTTTTCGGTGAAATTGAAAAGTTGGTTTGAAAATCGGATGTGATGTTCTTTTAACCCATCCACCCGCAGTTTTATCCCCTCACGACGAAGACTTAAAAACACAGCTTGGTTGAACTCCTCTGTCTCAAGCAGCCCATATTGAGCTAAAAGCAGTTGCGATTCATCGCTATCTTGAAGTTGGGCGATATAAAATTTGGAAATCGTCCCATTTTCTAAGGCTTTTAAAAATTGATCGCACGAATCTGGGCCCACTTGGGCCAAACTTAACGTCGATACAGAAAGGAAACATCCCAAGACAATACTAATAAATTTTTTCATATAGATCCGAGCACTGCAAAACCAATGCTAATGGGACTGAGCGAGGCGATCGGAAATAAATTTTTCAACCTGGGATTCGAGCACCGACAAAGAGACATTGCCTGATCCAATGACCGCATTGTGAAATTCTTTAAGATCAAAACGTTCTCGAAGACGATCTTGTGCCATGGCCCGCAATTGTTTGATTTTGATCTCACCAATTTTATAACTCAGTGCTTGGCCAGGCCACACCGAATAGCGATTGGCCTCGATACGCTGAGTCTCCTCATCAAGAGAGAGATACTGCGACATATATTCCATCACCTTTTTTTGATTCCATCCGTACGCATGTATACCGGTGTCCACGACAAGGCGAACCGCGCGAAACATTTCAAAATTGAGGTTGCCCAGTTTTTCCAATGGAGAGATGTAGATTCCCATCTCGCGACCCAAATATTCGCTATAAAGGCCCCAACCTTCGGTAAATGCGGCACAATAAAATAGTTTTCTTTGGTACTCACTTAAGGTGTTTTTAATCTGATAGATAAGCGCAAACTGGAGGTGATGACCCGGCGAGGCTTCGTGAACCGAAAGGGTTGCGGCTTCGTGCTTAAGCAAACTTTTTTTATTTACCACAAACCGACCAAAAGGTAAATACTCGGTAGGCTCATTATAAACCCCGATGGGTGCCTCCGAGTTGCTGGCTTCAACCACTTGATAATCAACCAAATTGGGTAATGAAAAAAACTTTGGAAGTGCAGTTGTCACACGGGATTTGATGTCCTGAAAGGCGGCCATCATTTCTAGAGAAGTTGCAAAACGATTTTTTGGATCTTGATTGAGTGACTTGAGGAACTTTGCAATAGGATCGTGATTGCCAATATCGTTTTGAATCTTGCTAATCTGTTGAGCAATCAACTTGACCTGTTCAAGACCCAATTGGTGAATTTCTTTAGCACTCATTTTAAGTGAAGTGCTGGCTTGGATCTTATAGGCGTACCAATTTTTGGCATGTGGAAGTCCATAAATCCCAAATTGCTTTCGGCATTGAGGCTGATATTCGCTTAAATAAAAATCATTGAATGTACGATAAGCAGGCAAAATCTGTTCAACGATCATTTTTTTAAAATCGTTTTGAATTTGAGATCTTTCTTTTGCATTAATATTTTTTGGCAAGGTTTTGGCGGGCCGATAAAAAGGATTTAAGGCCGGATCACTCTCAAGGGCAGCACTGTAAGAGCGTGGAACAAGATTTGCCACATCACAGCTTTGCACAATCTTTTTTTGTAGGCCTTTTTTATGAAGTTCGATTTCCCATTGCACATATTTTTTTAGGCCAGAGGCTCGTTTGATAAAATCAGAGTAATGCTTGGTCGAATCAAATGGAAAGTCGGTGAGTGCGGGGTTGGATTCGTCTAAAAAACTTTGGAGCCGATTCGAAATTTGATTAAAAGCGAGATACTCTTCGGGAAAACGAAGGCTCATGACGCTCTGATCGATATCTTCTTTAAATAAACGGTAGGTCCGCTGATCAGATAAAGATAATTTTTTAAAATCTACAGTTTTCAGTTTTTGATTTGTATTGAGCACAATTTTTTTTGAGCGCTCAAAATATTCGGGGCTTGGGTAGTCGCCGAATTTTGAAAGGTCTTCCTCAATATTGAAGTCGGGCGCATGGAAAGCATCAAGTTTTCTTACCGCACTCGTGTAGTCAGAAATAATTTGATTGAGATCTTGGCCAAAAGTCAGTGAGGTCAGTAAAGCAAAAAGAATCACCACGCCAGTTCTCGACCGCGATAATCCAAAAAGTGACCCGAGTGTTCCAATTTTTCGATTTGTTGCCAGATGCCTGCGGCAGAGGTTTCGACTTTGAGTGGCGCATTTTCGCCCCCCATTCGGGTTTGAACCCATCCGGGATGAATAACCAAAGTTTTTAACCAGGGCTCGTCGCAGGTCAGAGATTTGTTGATCATGTTGAGTGCAGCTTTAGATGCTCGATAGGAGTACGAGCCGCCCGACGTATTATCGGCAATCGATCCCATAAGGCTCGTCACATGAATCACTTTTGGATTTTTAGATTTTTTTAATAATGGCACTACCGCCCGAGTTAAAAAAAGAGGGATGACGCTGTTGATCTCAAAGGTTTTTAAAAAATCGCTCATCTCAGTATCGCCATTGTAGACGCCTGCATTGTTGATCAAAAGATCCAAGGACTCGTGAGATGAAACCTTAATAACGATCTGGTCAATATCGGTGGTCAGCTCAGCCTCAAGAATATTTAAATGGTCTGGATATTTTTTTTTGAGTTCTTTAAGCTCAGGGGAAGGCTTTCTCGCGACAGCAAAAACCTCATATTTTTTTTGAATTGCGATCTCGGTGAGTTTAAGTCCAATGCCCTGTGATGTTCCAGTAATTAAAATTTTCATGTCTCATTTTTAGATGGTGTTCTGCTTTTAAGACAAATGATTTATTTAGGATATCTTGTCTCGTATTTGGTCGATTGAGACGATAGTTGCCTTTCGGTCGCAAAAGCATGTTCAAATAGAGAAGGCGAGGGGGCTCATGTTGAACGTCAAGCTGTTTACGCGAAAGATCCAAAACTCGAAGGGACAATCCTTAATTCAGGTTGTGATCGCGATCGGAATGGCTGGAGTCTTAAGTCTTGTGCTGCTCTCAATCCAGCAGATTATGAATAAGCAACAGTATCAAAGCACCCTCGATTTCCAAGTTAAACAAAAAAGATTGATGATCGAGCAGTTCATTAACAATCCAATTTCTTGGAAGTACACCATTGCGGCAAACTCTGGCTTGAGCTGTTTAAATTCTCCATCAACCTGTCGTACCGGCGACACCACCAATGTGTTCATTGTTAAAGACACCACTTCACCCAATGGAAACACTTTTTATGATTGGAGCAGCGGCGGCGGGTTAAATCTTCAAGGAACCGCTTGCCCTGGATTTATCAATCCACCAGCTCCCGATCACACAGGAAATGGAAATTCGAAATGTCCTTTGCAATTTCAGATCAGTTGGACTGCTGAGTGTGGAGGACCAACTGGAACTCTTTGCGGAGCGACGCCGATCCTTTCAAAGATTAATATGAATTTAGTTTACAACCCTGGGCCCGATGCGATTGCAATTCCATTTAGCACCCTGAATTATAGCAAAACATTTCCGCAAGGTGGCGATGCCAATGGTGCGATGACGTGTAATTGGCAATACACAGCTGCAGGACTTGTTGAAGTGTGTGGACGGGTTGGCATCGGGACAACGAGTCCCACTCAGCAATTGGATGTTGCGGGCAATGCCAATTTTTCGGGATTTATCACTCCGAATCGTGTGCAAAACATCAATGGAACAGATGCAGCACCGGCCTATTCGTTTTTGAATAGTCCTGCGACAGGAATCAATTCTCCATCGAACAACACAATGAGTGTGGTGACAAATTCGGTTGAGCGGATGCGCGTAACTCCTTCGGGTAATGTCGGTATTGGTTCAACTTCACCAATTGGCAATCTTGATGTTACCGGCAGCACATATATGAGAGCGCCTTTAGGATCAGGTGGATATGGATCATCAAGTGGTCAGGTCCTTAAATTCACCACAGATACCGGACTTAAATTAATGAGTTTTAATATCGAATCTCAATTTCCTGCCCATTCGAGCATTGTCTACAGAAACGACTTAAAATCTGGATATGGCGACAACTGGATGATGGCGTTTCGTCTTTCTGGGAGTTGGCCTGGTGGAAGTCCAAGTGGTCCAAGCAATCGAATTGAATTTTTTGGTGGAGCACGTAATGATTCCACAGATACTATAGCCATTTCGCACGGTAATTTATCGTTTCAAACAGATTGTATCGCCGGCGAGACCTGCACCTCGGTCTTTCAAAGAAATCCGATGCCTTCAGACAGTCGCCTCAAAGATCATATCCGACCTTTTACAAAAGGCTTGGATACAATTAATCAAGTGCATCCCGTATTTTATCAATACAATGGGCTCGGTGGAACCATTAAGGATGGAAAAGATCAATTGGGTGTGATTGCCCAAGAACTTGAAAAACAATTACCCGAACTCGTAACCAAAAAAGAGATGCAGCTTCACAAAGAGGATCAAAAATTAACCGAAATTCGCCAGGTAAATTATATTGGTTTAATATTCGTCGTCATCAATGCGGTTCAAGATTTATATAAAAAGCTGTTCTCTGCTGACGGAGTGATTCAACAACTTAAAAATGAAAATAAAAATTTATCTGTTGAGGTCAAAGAACTCAAAGCCATCGTTTGCGGGGATCATCCAAAAGCCGCCTACTGCACTCAAAAATAATATTTTTATAGAATCCGGCTGTTGATGCAGCCGCGCATGATGTTAGCCTATTTTTTTGCACTTTTTTAATTTGCCGTGCTCTAATCTCTCTTAGATTTTACGAAGAGAGAGGCGCCGTTTGAAAATCAAAGATCAAATACTTAAAAATTCTAAAGGACAATCGTTAATCCAAGTAGTGATCGCTCTGGGTATGGTTGGAATGCTGACGCTGGTGTTGCTATCGGTGCAGCAGATTATTAATAAGCAACAGTATCAGAGTTCTTTGAATTTTCAGGTAGATACAAACTTGAGAATGATTCAGTCCCTGATTAACAATCCCACCGCCTGGGGTTTTACGATTGCAGCGAACTCAGGTTTGGCTTGTGCTGCTAATCCTTCGACATGTCGCCAAGGTGATACCGCAAATGTTTTTATAGTAAAAGACTCCATTCTTCCTAGTGGAAATGTTTATTACGATTGGACTGGCCCCAAGGGACTAGACAAATCAGGCACTCCCTGCACGGGATTTGTGAATTCTCCGATTCCAGGTGTGACTGGCAATGGAAATTCGCAATGCCCGCTTCAATTTCAAATCCAGTGGACCGCAGACTGTTCACTGCCGCCCGGAACTCTTTGCGGAATAAGTCCAATGACATCAAAAATTGTGATCAACACTGTCTACAACCCTGGGCCTGATACCGTCGCAATCCCGTTTAATACCAAAGCAAAGATACTGCCGTTTACGCAAGGAACATCGGGAGGACCCGCTTGCTCTTGGCAAACTAATTCTTTGGGCCTTGTCGAAAATTGTGGAAATGTGGGTGTTGGAACAACTTCCCCCCAAGCGAATCTTGATGTCATGGGCACTACTTTGTTAAGGAAAGTAGGGATTGGTACGACTTCCCCCCAAGCGGACCTTGATGTCGTGGGCACCACAATTTTAAGAACGGCTACGGGAACTTTAGGTTTTGCGAGCGGGAAAGTCCTTCGATTTTACGCAAATTCAGGCCTTCCTCTGATGAGTTACAGTATCGAATCTACTGGCGCTGGGCTCGGTATGAATGTCGTGCATCGTAATGATATGAAAACCACTCCAACAAGTGACAGTTGGATGATGAACTTTCGTTTGAATGGGAGTCCTAGTAGTTCAATTCCCGGTGATTGGCCTCAATACGCATTCGGTTCGCCAAACAACAGGATCGAATTTTTTGGTGGAATTAATAATGATAAGCATGACAGCATTAACATTGCGGCTGGTGGGATTTATTTTCAGGAGAAATGTATTGCGGGAGATCCAACTTCTTCAGCATGTCCCCATTCGATATTCGCGCCATATCCAATACCCTCGGACGAAAGGCTTAAAGACCACATAAGACCATTTGTGAAAGGCCTGGAGGCTCTCAACAAAATTAAGACTAAACTTTTTAGATTTAATGGCCTTGGTGGTAGTGTGAACGATGACAAAGACAAAATCGGTGTGATTGCTCAGGAACTCGAAAAGCTTCTTCCCGAACTGGTGTTCGAAGAAGGTGAAAAATTTCATAAAGAAGACAAAGAACTCACGATGATCAAAAAAGTAAACTACACCGGATTAACTTTCGTCACCATCAACGCTATCCAAGATCTCTACAAAAAACTCTTTGGCGACAGTGGAGTGATTCAACAACTCAAAGATGAAAACAAAGCCCTGACCGCACAGGTCACAGAGTTAAAATCAATGTTCTGTGCGGAACATCCTCGATCTGCGGCTTGCAAGAAAAAATAACCTCAAAGCCGCCGCTGCAAAAATTCGATACCTTTGTTCACCGACTCGCGGCTAAAAAAGTAAACCATGATGTGGCCCATGTATTTTGCCAAATAGGTTTCGACCTCAACATCTTTTTGTTTGAGAGCCTGAGCCATAAAATCCATTTGTTCGGGTTCAACCAGCGAATCCCACTCGCCGTGATACAAAAATACAGGGGGCGAGTTCTTTTGCACATGATAAACGGGCGAGGCGGCTCGCCAAATTTCGGGATCCTGATCAAACGTGCGGCCCAAAAATTCAAACACCAAAGGAGAGTGCGGCCATGCTTCAAGACGAGCTGGAGTTCCTCCTGCCACAATCGCCTTTAGATCGCTATCAAGACCTGCAAGCAAAATGAGATTTGAACCCGCAGAATAGCCCCAACCGCCTATGCGTTGGGAATCAATTTGATATTGTTCCGCATGTTGTTTGAGCCATAAAATGCTATCGCGAATATCATTCACCGCTGCGGGATAAAGTGATTTCGGTGCAAATCGATAGGTCACGTTGAATGCGGCAAATCCTTGATTTGCAAGTTTATGACAGACGTTAACCATATCACCTGAGCGTTTGACCCATGCTCCTCCATGAACAACGATCACAGCCGGGTGGGGGCCGTCACCCTCAGGCAAATAAAGATCACCACGCAACTCTTGATTTTCAATTTTTTTAAAAACAATATTTGTTATGACTGTCCATTTCTCCTGTTCAACAAAACTGATTGCCCATGCCATAAATAAAATTTGTAAGGGAAGACGAGCTATCAAAATCCAGCGCGGAATGTTTTTAAATTTGGTGTGTTGATGTTGAATCATAAAAATATGGACCGGTAAAAAAACAATCAGCATCAACACAATGCTCAAACAGGCAAAATTCTTCAAAGGTTCGTAGAGGAGCATCAATCCTAAGCCAAGTTCACAGACTCCGCTCAAAAAAATCATCGAACGATGATAGGGGATCCAGGGGGGCATCATCGGAAGATAAAATGCAGGTGCCCGAAAGTGATTGAGTCCCGCAATAATATAAAGAGCGCTCATCAAATAAAGAAAAAATAAAGAATGCATGCATTCAAGTCTGATCTACCAATAGGCTTTGGGCAATGATTTGATTGTGACTGACTTTGTTCTAAGCTATTTGGTTTAATATTTGGAGGTGCCTCTTGGCGATCGCAATTTTTTGTTTATTTGTTCTCAATGCCTTTAGTGATTCAATTGATGATGTCACATGCCGCAATAAGCTTTTGCGCCCCCTTCCAATATCGCAAGGTGCTGCGGGATTAATTCATAAACGTCTCAAACTTATAAAACCTGGGGACTATGTTCACTTTCAAACTCGACGTGGGCGAAACGATAGAGTCGAGGCGAAATATTTGGGTTCAGATCGTGAGAAGATAGAATTAACCGGCCAAGGAATCTATTATGAAATCGCTTGGTCAGATATTGTTCCGTATTCCATCAAAATGATCAAAAATTTTAAGTATGATCCAAAGTCGAAGGCGATTGCTCGTTTTTGTGATGGGGATCACTCACAGATTGCCTTTGTCGAGCGTGAGCCACATTCCGATCGATTAGTTTCACACACCTGTGTCACACTCGATTTTGTTCCATTTTTTGATAAGCAGTGGCATGTGTGGTTCAAAGATCAGGGCGATCCAACCACGATTCCAACCAAAAATATTCTTTTAAGTTCTTTGCTTTCGGTTGAGCACAATCGCACCAACTCGCTGTTTACTTTGCAACATGACTTGCTGGACGCAGCTTCTCAAAAAAAAATGGTGTTGCTTGCGATACCTGAAGAAAACGAATTTTATGTCGAAGTGATTCGGCCATTGGCAGTGACCCCCGATTTTTTAATTTTCCAGCAGGAGGACGGCACTCCGGGCACTTACACCTATGACGATCTTGCCCATGCCAACTATGCTATTTTTGAGGCGTTATAAGTTTTAACGATCCGCTTTTTTTAAAAAATCGAAATCACGACTCATCAGTGTCTTTCGCCCGGCGGCTCGAGCATTGTCCATGGCGCGGTCGCAAAGGATGCGGAGTTGGTCAGATAAAACTCCCATCACCTCGGCCGACGTATTCATGTCCGAGCGGGCTTGAACATAATCTTTCATGCGCGAGGCAATCACCAAAACTTCCGAAGCTTCCTGAGCTTGGGGCGCACTTTGAATAATTCTTTTTTGGGGAGAACTTGATGTGGGCGCAAACATTTCGATCGCTGCGGCGTTGGTGTGCCTCGCGCCTGGAACATGTCGCTCAAAGCAGGGCACACTACAAAAAACATAACCCGTCCGGAGGCTGTTGCAGGTCGAAACACTGCAAGCATAGTATTGAGCGCTGAAGCCAATCGGAGTTTTACAAGAGCTACATTTTTTCCATTCCATATTTTGATCTTAGACTACGCAGCAACAGAACTCTAGAGCAGCCACACATAAGTCGTGGAAGATAACCTTCGTTCACATTTTGAGTCCAACACCTGGACCGACTTTGAAACCGTCATGTAAATATTGGTCACAAGCAAAAAAAATCGTAGCCATTTTCATATCTAAAAAGCGAGTTCGGATCGCCGAAGGCGAACGAATGTCTGAGCTTTTTAGATTTGAAAATGGCGATCCCGGCATGACTCGAACATGCGACCTACTGCTTAGAAGGCAGTTGCTCTATCCAACTGAGCTACGGGACCAATTTTTTGCAATATAATGGATGACTTTTGATAAAGCGAGCCCGTTTTGAAACTTAAAAATTTTGTCGACAACAAAGTGCTCGCCAACATAATGGAGTGAAATGAAAAACATTTTGTTTCTGCTCCTGCTTTGCTTCTCACCCTTTTCCAACGCACAAATTTTACTTCAACACTCAGACGTTTGGTTTTTAATCGTTCCGGCTCATCATAACCGAATTTTGGTATATCGAAATCAAAACCAAAAGGTAGATCAATTAAAAATTGTCGATCAGTCTGGAGGATTATGGTCAAACGACCATTCTACCGATTTGACCTTTGAAGGCGACGATCGTTTAGTCATCAAGGATTTTGGGACCACCGTGACGGCAACCTATATGACCGAAACTAAAGCACCGATAAAATTAAATCAGGTTGCATTAAATTCCGAGCGCCTTGATCAGTTAGGATTCGATTCGTTTTTAAAACTAGAAACTCAATCTCAAACAGAATCACAAGGTTCAGTCGCGAGCTCTGATCCGAACACCCATTTTTCGATTTTTGAGCTGCGACCTTCTCGATATTCAGATGCGGATATTCAGCTTGAGCACCGTTTAAGCAACATTGGCTTTAAAGCCCATCATTTTCTAGGACCTCTTTCGCTCAGAGGGGATCGCTATCCCTTGTTTATGTTCGTATCAGAAGATGAAGAAAATCGGATCCGGCAAGAGTTGGGTGAAAGTGTTTTGGTGCATCGGCTTGATTTGACATCCCAAGCGACAACTCTAACTTTTGAAAAGTCATTTTGGGATTTTACACAATTGGATTCGTCATTGAGAGAAAGATTAAAAAGTCTGAGCTCAATAGTTCATAATCTAAATGCAGTTCGATCTTTAAATTTTAAAGATAAAAATCTCTTATTTTTATCAGTCAAAGAATTTCTTTACGACCTAGATCGACTCAATATTTTAATCTCAAAAAAACCAATTGGCGCGGATCAAAAAAACCGATGGCGTAAGTCATTTACAAAGCTTGCACAAGATGCCTTTAAGATTTTGGATGGCCTTGATATCAATAAGGCCGATCGCTTTGTTTTAGATCATCCAGAACTGGTTAATGGAGCAGGCTTTGAGCTGTTCTTTAAAGATTTGGATTCCAAAAGCCTCTCGCTTTTTTCAAAATGGATTTTACAACAGAGCGCAAATTTAAAATGCATCGAGCGCGATCGACTCTTGCCCGATTTTAAAGTTTTCATGCAAAACTCCGGGGCACCACTAGGAGATTTGACATCAGTAGTAAAGTCGAATCAGAGCTGGAGTATGCAGCCCGCAGTTGTATTTGGTGTTGGTCTTGATCGAGATCGAGAAATCAAAGAAGTGATTGAGTTCGTACTCTTAGCTGACAAATCGGCTGTGGAGTTTTCGGCTTGGTTCAAGAGGCATAGTCCTTTGGTTGATGCCCGCACCGTTCACGGCGATGTCGTGCGCTTTTTGATTGAGTTGGCAAAGCCTGATCAAAATTTGCTCAATACCGCCGAGGGTTTTAATATTGAGAATTATGTGATTCATATAATGGAGATTTATTATCAACTGCTCGAAACCTCGCGGGTTTCGATGAAGCACCCTGAGGTGTACCGCGCCCTGTTGTTGGGAATTCAAGAAATCACCAAATTGGCAGAAAAATTGATCGCACAAGACAAAGTCGGCTCGCCGCTTTTCTTTCGAACATTTTCGAAGCTCCAAAGCGAATTTGGCCAAAAACTTTTTAAAAGCATTCTCGATTTTCAGATCACCAACCAGGCGGATCGCGACGTCTGCCTAGGTCTCCTCCATCCTGAACCCCTCCATTTTCGATTAGGAAACCTCTCGCTAAAAAATTAAGTTTCATCGGCTCAAAAAATGGTTATTAATAGGGGATGACGATCAATTTGAGCACGAGTGAGATCTTAAAGAATGTTCAACCTACCCCCACCACCGACCATTCGCGCAGCGATGAAGAAAAAATTGGAATCATCGCCAAACATTTTGAGGGAATTCTTAAGACTTTAGGTCTTAATCTTGAAAATGAGAGTTTAAAACAATCTCCTCACCGTATTGCCAAAATGTATGTGAACGAGCTGTTTCGTGGTCTCAACGATAAAAACTTTCCTAAAGTCGCCGCTATCGAAAACGAATTCGACTACGAGCAGATGATTGTGGCCAAAAAAGTAAATATCAAATCGATGTGCGAACATCATTTTCAGACAATCGATGGTGTAGCAACTATCGCCTATATTCCCCAACATCGGCTGATTGGACTTTCAAAACTCAACCGGATTGCCGATTTTTTTGCGCGCCGACCTCAAGTGCAAGAGCGGTTAACAAAACAAATCGGCGATTGCTTGGTCTATGTTCTTGAGACCCCTCATGTGGCGGTGCATATCGACGCAAGACATTTTTGTTTGGTCTCCCGCGGAGTGGAAGATTCGGCAAGCACCACCATCACCTGTGATCTGCGTGGCGATTTTAAAATGAAGCCCGAAATTCGGCAAGAATTTATGGCCTATTGCGATCAACTGGGACGGTAACTTGGTTTTAATAATCTCTTTACTGATAGCGATCACTTTTGCTGAACCTGGTCCGGCCTGTCATTTTAAGGCGGGAACAAATAAAATTCCGGTCATATTTTTTGGTGGCTACGGCTCAACGCCTAGAGATGTCAATGAATGGGCACATTCTGCTCAAAGCACCTCTCATTATGAAAGGTTTTATTTTGAGGGAAACTCATTACACAAATCTGGTTTATCGAAAGCTTCGGTTCTCAATGCCTCAGCTCAAGATATCGATAATTGTGTGAAGATGATCAATTCGAATCAGTTTAAAGGCCCAATTGTGATCGTCGGGCACTCTCATGGCTCCCTGGTAATTAATAAAATTGTTGAAAAAACAAATCCCCAAAATCGATCGAAAATTCAATTGGTCAACCTCGATGGATATAAATCAACAGGTCCAATTTTTAAAAATGTGAAGGTTCAGTGTTGGACCTCGTATTCACCAAGTAGTCAGCCCAATCCTCCAGAGTCCTGTGCAGATATTTTACCAAAAGCGAAGTCACGCGGAACAGATTCGATGAAACAGTGCTCTGGTACCTGCCATGTGATGAGAAGTCCAACCTGCGGGAGTAATGTTTGGTGTCGTCATTTTGCGTTGGTCAATCGGGGAGCATCTCCAAATTTAGGCGATGCCAATTTGAACAAAGCCTACGCCAATGTCGACCCGCCGCTTGATTTTTTAAATCCCATTCTTGAAACTGCGCCCAATATTCAATTGGCCGAGCCGCTCGGTCAAAAATCCGACTCAGTCCTCTAACAAAACGTATCGAGGATTGCCGAAAAATCTTTTGTGCTCAGCCGTGTGTCGGCCTCATTCATTTGGCTTAGAGGTTTTTGATTTAAATCCATATGATCCAAAAGGGTTGACGAATTTTGTTTATAAAAAAGAAGTCCGGTTAAGATTTCATTTTGGATTCGTGAATCATATATTTTTCTTAATGCATCGGCGGCATCACCATGGTCGTGCTCATGAATTTTTCTGAGCGTAATTTTTGAACCATCGCTCAAATCAATTTGTGCTCGGTCTTCATAATCTACGGTGATTTGTTCTTGTGGCTCAACCAATCCGATTTCGTGCAGAACTTTAACTCTTGATTTGACCGACGTAAAACTTCGGGTCGAGCCCTCGTGGTTAGCAAAGGTGATGCATGGGGAAATCACATCAATCACCGCGGTGCCGTTGTGACGAAAGGCTGCAGAGAGTAAAGGAACGAGCTGTTTGGGATCGCCCGAAAATGAGCGCGCCACAAAAGAGCAACCAAGATCAATTGCCATGGAGCACAGGTCCACACTCGAAAAAGAATTGATCCCTCCCCCTTTGTGAATACTCCCGCGATCGGCCGTGGCGGAGAACTGCCCTTTGGTTAAACCGTACACACCGTTATTTTCGATGATGTAAACAATCGGCAAATTGCGTCTGACCATATGAGCAAAACTGCCAAGCCCGATGCTCGCGGTATCGCCATCACCAGAAATTCCGAGCAACATTAACTTATGATTGGCAATTTTGACACCTGTGGCGATCGGCGCCATTCGCCCATGAATGGTGTTGAAGCCATGAGATTGATTTAAAAAATAAGCCGGAGTTTTACTTGAGCATCCGATCCCAGACATCTTTGCTAAATCGTAAGGGTTGATGTTGGATTGATAAAGGGCGGTGATCAAATGTTGGGTGATGCTGTCGTGACCGCAGCCTGTGCAGAGAGTCGATTTGCTTCCGACATAATCCTGGCGCAACAGACCGAGCTTATTCATTTGCCATCATTTCATTTTTTAAAATTTGAGCTACAAAATGGGCGGGCTCGGCGGGGAGCCCATCATATTGCAAAACCGAAATGAGTTTATGAGCAATTTGTGGAAATCGACTTCGCAATAAAGTCAGCATTTGCCCATCACGGTTTTGCTCAAGCACATAAATTTTTTGGTGATTTAAACCAAAGTCTTCAACAGAATCACTAAAAGGAAGCGACCGAATACGTAAATAATCTGTATTTATATTATGACTGACCAAAAGTTCTGAGATTTCGGCTATTGCAAAATCGGTTGATCCATAAGCGATCAAACCTATGGCATGCGACTGAACTTCAATCACTGGTTGGGGCAAGACGTTTGTGGCCGATCTTATTTTTAATTTTAATCGATCCATGTTTTGGACATAGTC
Source organism: Bdellovibrionales bacterium (assembly GCA_965199825.1). Classification (GTDB taxonomy): domain Bacteria; phylum Bdellovibrionota; class Bdellovibrionia; order Bdellovibrionales; family UBA1609; genus CBDATP01. Next base: position 1,823,711 of record OZ241329.1, read on the forward strand.
TTCGGCTTTTTCAGAATAAGCCGCATCTTTGTTGTGACCCGTCCCGCGAGTAAAATAGGCCGCAAGCGGATGCTGAGTGCCGGGCAGAGTGCGCGGAGCGATCCCTTGAGAATCACCCTCATAGCGCGAAAATTTTTTGATCGCATTGAGATCCTCGATGCTCAAAACTTTACCGCGATCAAATTTTTTGTCGGGGTAATCGAATCGTTTGGTCACGTGTTGATTCATGCCAAGATCCAGATCGGAAAGAACAATCACCAGAGTTTGAAATCGCTCGGCAAGATCAAAAGCGTTTTGGGCAAATTCAAAACACTCTTCGGGATTTGCAGGAATCAATACCAAATGCTCAGTGTCACCGTGAGAAAGATTGGCTGCCGAAAGAACATCACCTTGCATGGTGCGAGTGGGTAAACCTGTGCTCGGCCCCACACGTTGCACATCCCAGATCACCGCCGGAATTTCGGCATAGTAGCTTAATCCTGCAGCCTCCGCCATTAGCGATAAGCCCGGGCCAGAGGTCGCAGTCATCGCGCGGGCACCCGCCCATCCTGCACCGATCACCATACTGATCGAGGCGAGTTCATCTTCGGCCTGAAGGACCGCGTAGGATCCTTTGCGATACACCTTGGCAAGCTCCTCAAAGGACTCAATCACCGAGCTTGAAGGAGTGATGGGGTACCACGCAACAACCGTGCATCCGCCCATGATCGATCCAAGACCTGCAGCCATATTGCCGTCGATCAGTATATTTTGTTTATTTTGATCGGGCTGAGACTCAACCCGAAATGGACAGGTCAAAGTTTTCGCAAACTCCACACCTTTTAAGTAAGCCTGCTCGTTTGCCGCAATCGTTTTTTGTTTAAAGGATTCGGCAATCAAAGGTAAAACACCCTCGATCTTTAAAATTTCGCTCAACACTCCGACATAAATTAAATTATATAAAAGTTTTTTAAGCTTAGGAGATTCCGAAATATCGCCGCACAAATCGCGAAATGGAATGGCCACACATTGAACATCATTTCTTAAAGCTTCGGGTGAAATTTTAAATTCACTATTGTAAAAGTAAAAGCCGTTGGGTTTTACCGCCTTGATATCTTGGGCAAGAGTGGACTCATTTAAACTCACAACCAAATCAAATGGAGTTTTTCTGGCGCAAAAACCTTTTTTATTTACTCTAATATTGAACCAGGTGGGAAGACCCGCAATATTCGACGGAAAAAGATTTTGTCCAGAAACCGCAAGTCCCATACGAAAAAGAGCTTTGACCAAAAGGGCGTTTGCCGACTGGCTGCCGCTTCCGTTAATGGTCGAAATTTGTAAGGTAAAATCATTGATAGATTGTGACACGTCGATCAGATTTTTAGCACAAAACCAAACCGATGTTTATCTCAAGTTTCGTTTTCTTCTTCCTGATCTGATGGCGCCATTTGGACTTCATCGGCGGGTTCGGTTGTGTCTGCCGCGTAAGCGTTTGGATTGATGGTTAAAACCCAATCTTTGTAGTGGGTGTAAATCTCTTCAATACCGGCTGGGGGATGCACTGGGCCCACATGAAGCACCAACTCACCCGGAAGCGGAATCAAGCGTCCCTTTGGCCAGAGTTCATTATTGCCCTCAAGATATAAAAATAAAATGGGGGTGTTGGTGCTCTCGGCAAAACGCGATACCCCTCGTTTAAATGTTTGGATCCGGCCATCTTTGGACCGAGTTCCTTCGGGAAAGAGTATCATCCAACAGCGATCCAAATTTTCGAGGAGCGAAATGCAAAGTTTAATCGCCTCGCCCCCCTTATCTTTGCGATCAATCGGAATCGCACCCAAACAATGCTTTGAGAAAAAAGTGAAAATGGGATTTCGAAACCAGTAATCCTTGGCCGCCGAAATATAAAGATCAAGCCAGTAGCGAAATGGAATCCCGGCCGCAATTGAGACCGCGTCTAAGTGACTCGCGTGATTGGAAATCAATAACAGACGGGGATGCTCGGCGTAGAGTTTATCAAAGTCGCCATTGACCCGCAGTTTGACATAAAACCGAAAGGCAATTTTTAAAAAAGCCGCCCACAATAATCGAAAGAGCCAACTGGTAAAATCAAAGTTTCTGGTAAATAGCGGAAGATGCCGAATATGCGGTCGAAGTTTTCGCCACTGGTCGTTGTCGTAGTTCCAATCCGCCATCTTTAAATTCTTTCGATCAACCAGATAAAGACATAATAATACATGGGCCCCACAAATGTGAGTTTGTCCACACGATGAAGAATGTCACCTCGTCCTAAAATAAAAAGCCCGGTGTTTTTTAAGCCAAGATCTCTACGAAGCACTGACAAAAATAAATCACCAAATCGCCCAAAGACCGCAGCGATCAGTCCGGCCGCAATCCAATATTGTTCAGAGCGATCGGGCAAAAGGTGTCGCATTGCGAACGCTGCAGCCAACGTGACAATGATGGCGATGATCATTCCTTCAAGCGTAAAGCGAGATGAGATTTTGCTAAACGGTCTTAAGCGACCAACTAACCGCGAGGCCGCGATGCTTGTGTTATCTGCAACTTCGGTTAACAGATAAAGATACATCACAACGAATGCGCCCTTTTCCATTTTGAGCAAAGCCCCAAGATGCATAAATGACCAACCAAACAAACAAAAAGCCATCAGCGAGAGCGCCATATACTGAATCATATGGGTGGCCGAGTTGCGAATCAGAGGAATCAAAACTAGCATTGCCAAAAAAATCATGGGTGTAACATTATAAAGATCCCAATAGCCGCGATAAAGAACCACACCTAAAAAAATAATAAAAAAGTAGGTGAGGATCACAAACCATGAACGATGGTACATTCCGGTCATCTGAAAAAATGTTTTTGAGCTTAAGATCGCAACCAAAGTTAAAAAGGCGAGCGTCCATGGATAGGGCAGACCAAGCATCAGGATCAGAATAGGTGCTGCAAAAAACCAGCTTTTGAGTGAACTCCAGGCGGCAACAAGATGTGGATTTTTTTTTCTAAAAAAGAACAGAACAAGACCAAGTGTGGCAATCACGCCAAGGATGATGGCGGCTGTTTGTTGATAAAGTGGGTCACTGTACAAAGCTGCAATCACGTAAAACCTTTCCAAGTAATTCGAAGATCTTTAATCTTCTTATAAAGGTTCGACCGCGACACTTTCAAGACGCGAGCCGCTTCGTCGACATTTCCAAATTGCTCCAGACATTTTTTTATCACACCCACTTCGTGTTGCGCCATCATCTCATCAAGACCTTGATCTAGGTTGTTGAGCGCATGGGTCTTAATTCTGTTTTGTGTGTTGAGCAAATAATGAACATCGCTGGCACGGATCAAGGGCAAAGGCGCTGAAAACTGTAAGTTCTCACAAGCTCTTTTTAACTCACGAACATTTCCGGGCCAGTCATAATTTTTTAAAACTTCAATCGCATCATTCGAAATCATCTTTGGACGTCTTGAATCCATTTTTAAAAAATGCTCGCACAGAATCGGGATATCCTCTCGACGTTCACGTAAGGGTGAAAGGATTATTTTTTTACCATTAATGCGGTAAAGTAAATCTTCGCGGAATAATTTTTCTTCGACCATTGTCTCAAGGTTTTTATTTGTAGCCACAATGACTCGTGTGTCGACATGTTGAATTTGGCGGCTGCCCACTTTCCTGATCTCGCCGTTTTCTAAAAATCTTAAGAGCTTGGCTTGGTGATGAAGGGGGAGGGCTTCAATCTCGTCCAAAAACAAATCTCCATTGTGAGCGGCTTCGGCTAATCCAATTTTATTTTGGGTGGCTCCAGTAAATGCGCCGCGCACATGACCAAAAAATTCGCTTTCAAAAAGAGAGTCTGGGATTGAGGCCATGTTCACCGAAATAAATGGCCGATCTGATTTTTCTTTATGAAGCATTTTTGCAATGACATCTTTGCCCGTGCCGCTTTCGCCTTCGATCAATAAAGTTCCTGGCTCATTTTTTAATTCGGCAACGCGCCTGCGGATTTGGTTAGAAAATTGCGACACGCCAATCCAGCGGGGTTGATTGGAATGGGTGCGCTTGAGTGACGATTGGATATACAAGTAGGATTCAATTTTTTCGAGAGTTAACCGCACTTCATCAAAATTAAGAGGTTTTGCAAGGTAGCGGGTTGCACCCACCGCCAAACACTTTTCCATTAAGGTGCGGTCAAGATCGCCTTAGACCGCAATAATCTCAAGGTGAGGATCTGCAAGACGAAGTTTACGGATAATTTCTAAACCTTCAGCAATCTGCACTTGTCCAGTTAAATGAAGATCAACAAATGCGGCATGAAGTTGAAGGGGAAGCGCAACATCGTCATCCTCAACGACCGAAAGTCGCCACTGCTCTGGGAGTTCGGCTTTTAAAAGTTGGGCGACTAAAGGATCATCATCGACTAATAAGAGGTGATATTGCATGCCCACAAAATGCTGCAGTGAGAACAAAAACTCAAATTATTTGGAAAACTCATTCTTAGTGGATAAAATTTTTTGCATGAAAGTTTTGTTGTTAGAGGGAATACATACCAGCGCAGAAAAACGCTTTCGTGAAGCGGGCTTTGAAGTTGAAACAAGTAAAGCCGCCATGAACGAAGGTGAACTCTTAAGTGCACTAAAAAACGTCGATGTGCTTGGCATTCGATCAAAAACCGAAATTACAAAAAACGTTTTCGAGGCTCACCCGCATCTGTGGGCGGTGGGAGCTTTTTGCATCGGGACCAACCAAATAGATCTTGTTTGCTCAAATAAACTCGGTATTCCGGTATTTAATGCTCCATACTCAAACACGCGCAGTGTGGCCGAGATGGTTTTGGCCGAGCTCGTGATCCTCTCGCGACAGATGGGCGATCGCAATACGAGAGCTCATCTTGGCCAATGGCAAAAGTCAGCGGTCGGGGCAAAAGAAGTTCGTGGAAAAACTTTAGGGATTGTGGGGTATGGCCACATCGGCAGTCAGATTAGTGTTTTGGCCGAAGCTTTAGGTTTAAGAGTGATCTTTTTTGATATTGTGAAAAAACTCCCCATGGGGAATGCGCGACCTGTTGAAACCTTAAATGAGCTTTTGAACGAAAGCGATTTTGTGACTTTACATGTGCCTGAGACTCCTCAAACCTCCAATTTGATGGGTGCCTTAGAACTGGGACAAATGAAAAAGGGTGGGTTTTTAATCAATGCGAGTCGGGGAACGGTAGTCGATCTTGAAGCCCTCGCAAAGCAACTTAAAAACAAACATATTGCGGGAGCAGCGATCGACGTTTTTCCACTCGAACCAAAAAGCAATGACGATAAATTTGTTTCGCCTCTTCAAGGATTAGAGAATGTTTTTTTAACCCCCCATGTGGGAGGCAGCACCGAAGAGGCCCAAGAGGCCATTGGTCTCGAGGTCTCAGAAAGTATTTTGCGATTTTTTAAATCAGGAAGCACGGGGGGTGCGGTCAACTTTCCTCAGATCGAGGCCCTGCCCATCGAAAAAGGCCAACGTCTTATCAATGTTCATCATAATGTGCCGGGTGTGCTTCGCGAAATCAATTCGCTGGTATCAAACAGTGACGCCAACATTCGGGCGCAATATCTGAGCACCGACAATGAAATTGGGTATTTGATTATGGATGTGGAAAATGCGCCGGCTCAAGGCTTAAGCGATCAGATCCGCAACTTAAAGACCTCAATCAAGACTCGGGTCTTAGTGTGAGAATTCGCAGTAAGCACCGCGATCGTTCATCTCGCCGCAGTGGACTAAATTAAAGGTTCCCAATTCTTTTTGGGCCTCCACCATGGCTTGGGCAAAGGATTGAACCACTGGCCCTTGAACAAAACCGGATTCGCACTCAAACAAAAGATGTTGAGTCTTAACAGAGGCCAGACAATTCTGGTCGGTTGCTGAACCCCAAGATGCGGTACTCGAAAGTTTGTTTTCTGCATAAACACATTTTAAGGAATCTTCCGACGTACAATTGATAAAGCTCAATTGAGGAAAATATTTTTGGGCAATGAGGTCATAAACCTTTTTTTGCCCAATCGGGTGGCGGAGTGGGTGGATCTTGAGGCGAAGATTGATTTCTCCAGTATCACAGCGAATATGGACCTCAGGAACATAATGCGAGAGTTTGCAGAACCGTGCTGCCTGAGTAAACCCAAGATCTTGCTTTGGCCAATGGCCCGCAAAGGCGAGCCCCGAAAAAATTAGCGTGAGAATAAACATGATCCGCCAAAATAATAATCGCAGTGAATGACTTTGAATTCTTGCAACAGTGACCGCGCCCAATCGAAGGCGGCTTGTTCGTTCAAAATATTATCAGCGTCGGTCAAAGGATATTTGGCTAATCCGTTGTCACAATCAAAAACTAATGCCCGGCGTTTGGGATCAAACCAACTTTTTTCCATTTTGACATAACACAAAGTTGCATCTTTGGCGTGAGCTGAAAGATCAAGTTGTGGCGCATTTCTCACGGCCGATTGTTGCATAAAAGTGCAATTGAAACGTTGGCCCCCACCGCCGCCACATAAGCGAACCGAGAGCTGGGGTGAAAGCAACTCTTGCGCCACCAAAATTCCGCGGTAGCCATTTGTGACCATGTCATTGCCTAGAAAATTATAAGTGATCGATCCGTTGTCGCAGTAAAACACCACGTGAGCTGGCGAGCCATGGGTATCGGGAGAGACATAGACCGCTTGGCAAAATGTAGACTGCTGGGTGAATTCTAAAATTTGAGTTCGACTTGTTGGCTTTTGAGCAAAGGCTGCGGGGGCTAATAACATTGCTAAAACAAAAAGTGATTTCATGTGCGCTCCTAAAAACCTATTGTTTACACCCGGCCATTTGCCAAGGGCAACCGCAACACTTCAGTCGTGCACTTAATTCAATTTTTAAGGTGCTGTCTCAATTTGAGATACCTTCGCTCACTTCATTTGCCTGCAGCGTAATTTGTCACCCCTGTCATGTTTACTACGGCCTAAACGCCTCAGCACAACGTTTAAACCGTTTTAGCGTCGGTTTCGGCCTTGCAATTCAGAGTGTTAAGGGAAGGATCATTTTATCAAAAACTCATTGCTCCTTATCATTCTGTTTTTACCCTTTTATGCGTTGGCTCAAGGGCCTTCGGTAGAGCCTGCTGACATCCAGCCTGAGCTAAAAACGAGCTGGGCGATGAGCCTTTATGGTCGGGGTGTGAACGATAGTATCGAAAAGAGTTTTGTCTCTGGTGTGGCCGGTGTGGCAACCCTTAAGTATGAGCCCTTAACTTGGCTTGATACCAAAATCGCTCCCGGAGCGGTGATCGAAACCGGAAGTGTCTCGGCACTTTATGATTCCAACCAACCCCGCAATACGGTTTTTTTGGATGAAGCCCTTGTGAATGTGAAGCCATTTAGTTTTTTTACTTTGTCCACTGGTGCGATCAATCAAAGATTTCTTCATAGTCCGCTGTTGATCGATGCACAGTCTTTTCCAGGTGCTCTTCAAAATTTTCATTACGAAGGCCCTTTGGGCAAATTCAATTTTATTCTTGAAGAAGCGGTGCCCTCTTCGGTCAGTTTCTCAACGCTCACAAGCGATAAAGAACCCCTACCACAATTGTTTACCCAAACACTTTCGTTTGAGGTTGTTCCAAATCGCGATGTGAAATTTATTGTACGCGGAACTCACTTTCAGTTTAGTGATTTGCCAGCTCAAGTTGCTTATCTTTCGAGTATCAACGGCAACAGCAGTGCGTGTATCAGTGGTGATGTGCCCCAAAGTAAACGGTTTTTGTGTCAGTTTGAAGGCTGGCAAACCGGAGTCGAAATGGATGTTCATTTAGCCACGGGCGTGTGGGCAATGACCGGGGGCGAGTACATCGTGAACGAAGGTGCACCCTCTGGTGAGAATCAGGGATACATGGGTTTTGGCCAACTTCGATTTGCGATTGCTCCTCAATGGCGGATGTACACACGCGCCGAATATTTTTATGATCAGTCTGACACGTCTCCTGCATTTTACAACTCGCCGATTTATGGACACAGTAACCGCCAAGGTTACGGTGGAGAGTTGAGATTTGAAAATGCGCGCAGTGGATTTGATGTGCGCTTTCGATATGTGGATGCAAGATTGATCGAGACCAATCCAAATCAAGCCAACACCACTATCTTTTTACTAACACTGGGGTTTTTCAGTGCGACTCATTAAGCTTATTCCAATTTTATTTTTGGTCTCTTGTATTAAACCTGTGCAGCCAGGACATGGTGGCACGGCCAGTTACTACGTGGATAGCATTGTTAAAAAGGCTTCGACTCCTTCGCATAGAATCGAAAACTGGGATATAACCGACGCCCAAATTTTTAAATTTAGTGTTTGTCTTAAAGACAATGTGAAACAGCGCGGGGTTTTGGTTCATCGTTTTAACATCACCGGTCCTGATCATCCTGTGACCGATCCTTTAGTGCCAGTGACCGATCCTGGTGGATGTTTAAACTGGAGCGAGACCATCGCATTCGATCCCTTGGCTAAGCCTTGCTACATTACGATCGAACGCACACTTCATCCCGATGGAATTCAGCGCGGTGAAGTAACGGTGAAATTAGGAATTAATCCTTGGACTGGTGTGACCGATTCCAACGAGGCTGTTGCCGATTTTAGCATCGCTAAAGACAAAGTGGCTCGCTTGTGCGAAGAAGACGTCACTCACGCTTTGCAAACAAAAACTTCGGTTAAAATGTTGATCGAAAATTTGGGCTATCAGTTTACCGATCGCCAAGATCTTTCGACCGAAGGACATGTTGAAGAACTTCGTCTTAATTTTAAAGTTTCTTTGAAGACCAAAGATATGAATGATGTCGAAAGCAATCCTTTGAGCCTCACCAAGGGATCGCTCTTAGTGACATCGACTTTTTACCGCATCGAAAATGGCAAACGCTTTAAACTCAACGAGACACCTCAGCCTGAGATTGCAGTAATCAACGATAAAGTTGCCACCGTCACATTCAAAAAAGTCAAAATGATCGAAGAGATCAAACAGACTGGGCGCTATGAAGTGGTGCTCGAAGCAAAAGTCAATGAAGCCAGCCACCCTCCAAAAGGCATTGAGCAATTTGTGGGTGTGATGCTGGTAGGTGATGGCAGTAACGTTCGAGCGGGCAGTGCGACTATTGTGAATTCTCCAGAAGTTGCGCCTGAGCAATACAAAGCCTTGGCACAAACTTCGATCGCAAATGTGAATCAAGCCCCATTTAGAATCGGGGATGCCGCATCTATTCATTTTCAGCATATTAAAAACGAAGATAGTTTTAACCGACTCGTAGGATTGAAATTAAGTCTTCCCATTATCTCGGCGTTTGATAGCTCATCGCTCCCAGACCGTTATTTTTTGATTTACTTGGTTCCTCGCGGAGCGAATCTTCAATCCATCACCCCGGTAAAAAGAAAAACCAATAATTCAGGAATGCTGTATTGGCCCGATGCGGTTTTAAATTACGATATTTATAAATCGATGCATAAAATCGCCTACGATATTGTAGTTGAGTATTTGCCTTCTGAAAATGCTGCAGCAGATTTAAAACATGCACGCCAAACATTGCCGATTTGTATCAACCCTTGGGACGAATTGTCTGGCGACTTTGCGGGCACCGCAGAATTTCAAGCCGATGCCACTTGTCGCGATGTAAAGGGAGCAACACCTTTTGTTTCTGATATTGCAAAAGTGCCCACACTTTTTATTAATAGTGTTGGTTGGGAGCGCACAGATATTTCATATCGGGTCAATCAGACCTTAGGTTTATCCATTAAGCATGATTGGACAATGTCGTTAAAGGCTTCAATTAAACGCTATGATGGCGACGCTGGTCAAAATGGATCATCCGAAGCCTTGCGTCCAGGAATTTGGGCTTTAACAACAACCCTTTTTCACTACGATAAATCCAATAAAAAAATCCAGGGAATCGCGGCTTCTTCGCAAAAATTAGTTCGCTATGAACAAGGTTTGTTTACTAGCCAAATTCGAATGAAGTTTAATGAATCCAATATTCTCGATGCAATGACATTGCAAAAATATTTGGCGGTGCAAATCACCCAAGTAGATCCAACTTCACTTGAAACGATCAATGGTCAGGTCAATCTGAATTCTAAATCGTGGCGCCCCATGGACAGCGCTCATTCGGATTTAAAAAGCGAGCCTGTGATCGTCAACTTTGTGGGCGCTAAGGATACTAAAGATGTGGTCGGTGAGGCCAATGCCACCCCCCAAGTCAAAGCGCTTTACCAAGAGCTTAAAAATAAATCCTTGCTCGAGCGCCACCGCGAATTTGCAGTGGCAAAAGTAGAGCGACAAGTGCCAAGCGATACCGCTTGGATGAAAACGGCCGAAGATCTCAAGCTTAAAGGTGTTGCGATCACCAACGATGAAGATGCTCAAAAAGTTTCGCCCTTATTTAAAAGACGACCGATGACGCTTGCTCTTTTAAAACGGACGCTGAGCTGTCTTGATAAACAAGGTTGGGCGCCAAAAGATCATATGAATGTGTGTGCCACAGATCCTGAAGTGATGCACGCAATGCAAAATTTGTGTGGCGTATTTATGGATCCTAAACCTCCAGGAATCCTCAATATAAGTCCAATAAATAATTTGGATTTAAAATTTATGAATTGTGGTCAAAATCCGACTCAAGGTCTCCATGTTGAAGAAAAAACGGTTGTCTATAGTGTCAATTCCGATCACAGCAAATTTGTTGGCGGATTTGCGACTTCGATGACCGTTTCAAATCTTTTTGGAAATGGCTCTTTTAATGGGTCGGACTATGGATCCTCAGATACCTCAAGTTTTAGCGCATCGCTTGCGACCAACGGTCTGACACCAGCAGGTGGAAATTTTGTAAACGGTGGAACTTATGGTGTGGGTCTGTTTGGTGTGACCGCAGGACGATCCCATGCATCCACTGTGGCTGATTTTCAACGGGAATATGCCGACAACCAAGCTTACGCCAACAACAACGTGACACTCAAAATAGAAAGTGCCGACTTAAATTTGGAGATCTTGCGCTATCGTGAGTGCTACGTTTTAAAATCAGAAACATCGCCTGACAAACAGGGTTTATTTATATGTTACCCCATTGAAGATAAAAAACCAAAGGTTGTGGTTGAACGCTACTTTGATGTTTACAACACAACCACTGATGGTGCGCTGACTGATCAAACCGATAAGATCAATCGCTTTATGCTCAATTTCAGAGGCGAAAGAGATTACTACACATTCTTGGGTCTCTTAAGCCACTCTCTAAGACCTTTTTATGACAAAATGCATTTGCCCCACGATGTCAGCCAAAGTCTTCAGTGTTCGAGAGACTCGATGATGAAGCGGCTTGAAGGTCAGCCAAACATGATCGACAGTGTGCAATCGCCTGTTCAAAGTTACAGTCGCATTGACGGATCAACCCGCACAGCTGCGCTCTGGAATCCCATTCAATTTTCGGATCTCAAGCCCAATCGAAACTTGAACGACCCTGAACCCAATGTCTCGATCCAAGATGTTCCGCAAGGTGGAGACGCGAGGGGAATCTGGTGTCCATACACAAACTGATTCTTGCATTTTTGTTTGTTGGTTGTTCGAGCAACTTTGAGTCGCGCAAGCTCTTAAGGCTTGTGGATGTCACAGGCTCGATCAATCAAAATTCGCAAATCAATAGCGATTGGGATTTGACCGAGAGCCGGTCGATCAACTTTTCGGCCTGTGTGATCGATCAAGGTCGTGAAAGTGTTGTTAAGGGTCAAACCTTTAAGATTTTGAAACCCGATCAGTCCGAAGTTGTTCAAACAAAAGTTATTGAGAGTGATGGGCAGGGATGTGTGTATTGGAGCGAGAGCTTCGGGCTTGATCCTTTAGCCCAACCTTCGTACATCACAACCGATCGCATCCTTCAGGCCACCAATTTTTATCATCCGATTTCGCTTCATATGGGAATCAACCTTTGGAGTGGACTGAACGGAAAAGAAGCCGTGGTTGAGAATTTGGAAAAGGGTTTAAACCTTTTGAGTAAAGACCGAACGGTCTCTACCGAAAAATCGCTCCTTATTAATAAGGCTCAGTTGAATCTGAATCTCGAAAACTCGGTTCCTAAGATTCAAATCAGTTTTTATCCTTTTGTTAATCTTAACAAAATGGACGGCAAACAAAATACGGTTGCGGTCATGCGTGGAATCTTAAAACTAAAACCCCAGATCATCGCGATCAAATCCGATGGGTCACAAACCGCGTTTTCAAACGAAGTGGGTTGGACAGCTCCAATCCGTTTTAATAATAACTTTGTGAGCTCGGGCAGTATTCCTTTGCAGTTTGGACAGCTGAGTAACGACGTCACTTATTACTTGTCGCTCCAAATTGAACCCTTGAGTGGCCCGCCCAACTTAAAGGGCCAAATGTTTTTACTCAAAATTGGAGATCGAAACCAATTATTTAAAACCAAAGATCTTGTTACCGATACAGAACTCAAATCCGCAGCCGGTTTCACCCCAAGTGCAAGCGCAAAACAGGCAGGCTTTGATCTCGACCTTATTCATGCCAATTTTGCTGGCGTCACCAAAGATGAAAATCAGGCGTATTCGACGATTAAATTAAATTTATATACAAAAGTTTTCATAGCCGGTACCAACCGCATTCTTCCAGCTCATCAATTTGAGATCTATTCGCTCGAAAACAAAACTCGGCTGAATGTCACACGGGACTCAAATGCCACCGGATATATCTACTGGCCAGACACTATCTCTTATAAAGCCTATAGCGATGTGATCCATGAAAGCGGGTATGACCTGCGCATTGTGGATTTAGAGACTCACGAAGAAGTGATTCGAAGGGTTTACGTCAATCCTTGGATGCATAAGTCTTCGCCTGCTTTTTTTCATGATCAATCAGAGGGAGGATTAAACCCTTCGTCCAACCAACAACCCGTTTTGAAAATCATGGGCGAAAATCATTCTGTGGTCGATAAGATGGTTCCTTCTTTAGATTCGCAACTGAATTTGATTTTAACCAGCAACTTCGATTTTAGTTTCTTACCCCAAGTGTATCGCCGAGATGATCCAACCACCGGTCTAAAAGCAAGTGGCCAAGATTTAAGGCCGGGCAAATACAAACTCACTTTTTTGGTTTATGTGACCAATGCGGATCGGACCGAGATCACCGATCTTGTGTCAGCCGCACAAAAAATTGTTGTGGTAGATGACCATCAAAATTTTAATCTTAATCTGAATTTGCCCTATGAAATTGCACAACATGGTCTCTCGCGAAGTTTTGCGGTGGCCCAGGTTTCTTTGCTGGATCAAACCGTTTTAAAATCAGAACCTTTAATATTTCCACTTCGTATTGACAGCAGCTTAGGATCAGCTCCATTAGTTGAACGCGACAACTGGAATGATTCAAAACTTAAAAATTTGGCTCAGAGTCTTTTGAATGTGGATGTGGAACAACGGTTTGCTGAATATTCGGCACATCAGCATCAAACGCCCAATGTAGAGTTGCAGCAACAATTTAAAAATGCCGGATTCATTCGTCATGCAAACAAATTTGGCCTGCAAGCGGTGGAAGTGGATTGGCAGACCGCAGTGCACGAAGGTTACAATCTGAGTGCGAAAGAGTTTGAAAAAGGTCTTGAATGTTTAGAGCAAGCGTCATGGCAATATGACAAGCTCCCCGCATTGTGTCTCAAACAAAAAGAAACCCAAAAAATTATCAATAATATGTGTGCTCGTGTGATGAACGAAGTGGGCAGGGTTGCTTTAGGCAATCTGTCGATGCCGACCTATGATTCGGATCAAACCTTAATGATTCTTCAAATCAAAAATAAATGTTTAGAAAACGCTGCCGATTTCTTTAGGATCGAAAAACAAATATATGTTTACCAAAAATCAGGCGAGACCTTTCGAAATGGATTTTCTAAAACAGTCAATTTTTATACCGGTATGGCCACTGGGTACAATAAAGGCGATAGCCTCGTTGACGAACGAGCTTCAAGTTATAACGTTGGCGGCACAGCTCTGTTAACCCTCGGATCGATTTTTCAACTGATGACTCTGGGTGTGCCAGCTCCAAGCCCAGTCATCACCCGCACAAAAGCGATTAAAGATGCGATCGTAAGTTTTGAGACCGACTCGGTCAAATCACCTCGAATTGCCACAGGTTCACGACGATATGAGCGTTTTAAACAAATCTTTGATACCGAACTGGAATTGAACGAAGCCGGCCTCACCAATGCGGTTTCGTACAATTTAGATAATATTAATTTTGAAATTCATGCGGTGGAGTGGCGAAAATGCTTCGCTGTCTTTCCTGATCTTTCAAAATATCGTGACCAAATTATTGGAGTCGAAGACTCAGTCAAAGATATTAAAAAGTACTATTGTTTCCCAGTCGAAAAAGGCGAGCTCACGTTGCACCAAAACTATTACGTCGCTCACCCCACCGATGGTGGGAGCACTGCGATGATTGATGGTGGCGACCAGAGAAATTTTGGCCAAACGTTGGTGCTTAAGGGTACAAGGGATTTTCAAGCCCTGTTTCAAAGTTTAAAAAAGCAAATGCCGAATTACAAACTCAATGGGATTGCCCGCGACACCCGCGATGTTTGGAAAATGGTTCAAGTCAATTATCGCCAGCATTTGTTGCTTGAGGATCGAAGTATGCTCAACTCTGAGCCGCCTCGTGATTTTAGCCTGTATGGTCCCGCCGCGAAGCCGGGAGTGCTTGAGAATGTGCTCGACTTTTTTAATCTCGGCAGACAAAACGCCAGAAAAAACTTACCCGATCAAAATGATCCTGATTTAGTTCAATTCACTAACTAAACCGATGTCATTTTACATTCCCTAGGTCGGACCGTTGTTGTTTATAGCGAGCGATGGTACAGACGCCCAAGGGTGATAAATATGATAAGTTTATTTGTTATGGTTTTACAGGTTTGCGTAGCTCAATCTCAGCAGCCCGATTTGTACCAAAGGCTAAATGTTTCGCCAAATGCTAGCCAACAAGAACTCAATCGTCGGGTCCATGAACTCCCCCTTGAAATTTTTAGTCTTAAGATCATAAATCAGCATCAGGGCGACGATATTTTTGGGCTTGATGCCGTGTTTTTGCGAAAACCTATTTGTGAGAGTTTTAATGATTCACCCTTAGCGGCAAAAATGAACTGCGATGACTTTATTTTATCTTTGCTCCAAACCCATGCAAGGAACGATGAAGATTATTTTAAGAGTCTGCAAGACGCTGCGTTCATCCTCCGATTTGAGGAGCTTCGTAAAGTCTATGACCCTTTTCGATTAGTTTTAAATAATTTTTATTTGCATCCCGAATCAGCTCTCATAAGCCCGGAGGGAGGTATTAATGCCGAGCTTTTGATGTCTTATGAGGCTTTTAACGCACAGACAGGTGCGACTCAGAATATTGATAAAGAATTGATTGCGCTATTTGAACCTGAAATTGAGTTCGGTTATTTTGAACCCGAAATTAGGAACCCTAAGCAAATGACCTTGCCACAATTGCGTGTTTCTAATCTTGCCCGTTCTTTAGTTTTATTGACTCATTTTAGTGAGGCAATTAAAAATTTGGTCGATAAAAATCTGTCTGTTGAAAAATGGATCGAGCAGATCAACGTAGCAAATTTGGCTCCCGTGGTTGATCAAGACGACTTAAAATTTCTGGCCAAAGTTTTGGAAACTCTTTTTCTCCACAAGCCACTTCGTTATCACCAATTGATTGCTGATGATGAAAGCACAGACCGGAGATTTTTACTGATTCGTTTTCTTGCAGACTTAATAGGTAAAGATTCTGAGCTTATGCGAAGCTTTTTAGAATCGACGAGCTATCATGCTGATTATGTTGAGGCGAAAGAATTCTTAGATGTGGGCAAAAGTGATCCGCTTTATATGAAGCTCTACAAAGATAATGTGATGGGTGCATTTTTGAAGGACCCCCAGTTTGATCGCTTTCGCGATTCGGGCTGTATCAAAGCCTTAACACATTAAGGATCAAAAATCTTTCCAGGATTAATAATGCCAGCGGGATCAAATATCTTTTTGATCTCCCTCATGATCGCAATTTCTTCTGGGCTGCGTGTGTGGTGGAGATATTTTTTCTTTGTGAGCCCCACGCCATGTTCGGCACTGACCGAGCCCTCGAACTGATCAACGATCGAAAATAAAATCTCATCGACCTCGTGACAGCGATTTAAAAAATCGGCACTTGTCATGTCGGAGGGTTTTAAAATATTGATATGAAGATTTCCATCGCCCACATGACCAAACCAGATCACTTCAAGATCGGGATAATTTTTGTTTAAGGCGTCATTCACCTGGTCTAAAAACTGAGGCACCTTGGAAATTCTCACGGAGATATCATTTTTGTAAGGCGCAAAGGCCGAGGTGGCTTCAGAAATATCCTCGCGATAGCGCCAGAATTCTCGGGCTTGGGCGGGTGATTGAGCGAGCAAGCCATCACTTATGAGCTCATCACCTAAAGCGGTTTCAAACAGTTCGAGAGTTTTATCCTCAAAACCGCCTTCGATCTCTAAAACCAAATAATAGGGATGAGCCTCTTGAAAAGGAGTGTTCAGTTTTGCTTGTTGAACCACAATTTTTAGGGCTCTATCGGTGAGCATTTCAAAGGCGGTGACTCCAACCGATTTGCGAAACAGATGATAGATTTTCATCACGCTTGAAAGATCACTCAATGCGAGTAACAAAACTTGAGGAGTTGCAGGTTTTTTGGTTAACAGAATTTTTGCTTGAGTGATAAATCCAAGTGTTCCTTCGCTGCCGATAAAAAGTTGGCGAAGATCATAACCAGTCGCGTTTTTAATAAGGCTTTTTCCGAGATGGAGAACGTCCCCTCGGCCGGTCACAACTTCAAGATCGCTAACCCAAGGCCGCATCAGACCGTATCGCACCACTTTTATGCCGCCCGCATTGGTTGCGATGTTGCCACCAATGTGTGAAGAACCGCGTGAAGCAAAATCAACCGGAAAGTAATATCCTTTTTCTTCTGCAAAGTGCTGGAGACTTTCGGTCACCACACCCGGCTCGCACGTGACAGTCATGTCGGACTCATCGAAATTTAAAATTCGATTCATCTTTTCAAAACTAACAACGACCTCGCCTTGGGTAGCAAACGCAGCACCGCTTAGACCGGTACGTCCACCCGATGGAACTAAATAAATATTATTTTTTATCGCCCACTGAACAAGGGCGACCACCTCGGCGGTTGTGGTCGGAAAGGCAATGGCCGAGGGCTTTGGCACAAGATGTTTTGTCCAATCGCGGCCATAGGTATTGAGATCCTCGGGGTCGGTGGTGAACGTGCAGGGTGGATTCATTGGTCAAAGGTTAGCAAAGACGGATTAGCGGCTCAACATGTTTTGAATTAGCGAATATCTTTGATCAACTTCAAGGCTCAAGGGCTTTTGGAGTTCCATACGGCTTTGATAGATCTCACGTAAAAGCTGAAGGACAGGGGGTATGATCTCTGCGATTTTGCTTGGTGATTCAAGGCAGAGGCGCTCAACAATTTCGCCGACTTGGGAAATTTCAGGCAAGCCATAAGTTCGACCTGTTCCTTTGAGCTTATGAAAGTCTTCTCTTAAAACGGTGACATCCATTGTTAAAAAATGAGCCTCAATATCACTTATTTTTTTTGGCAGAGCTTGAAGATATTCTTCTGTTAGCTCCCTCATCATTTGATCAAAACTCATTACACCTACTTTTATGCTGTTCTGTTTAGAATATGTCGCCATTCGGGTAGCGTAAAATAGAAACTCGAACCCTGGCCCACGGTCGAGCGAACACCAATTTGACCTTTGTGTTCATCAACCAAAGCTTTTGCGATAGCAAGACCAAGTCCCGTGCCTTTAACGAGAGGTTGTGATGAATTGGTGGCCTGCCTAAATTTTTGAAAAATTAATTCTTGATCTTCTGGAGCAATGCCCTTGCCTTGATCCTTTACTTCGATCTGCACCAGATTGTGCTCATTGATCAAACACACAATTTGGATTTTTGATTTCGCTGGAGAAAATTTGATGGCATTTGAAACCAAGTTTGTAAGCACTTGCTGAATACGATCTTTGTCGATCAAGACTTCTAAGGGTTGGGCCAAAACTTCAAGTTCCACATCCGCTGCTTGAGCAAAACCTTGGAGCGATAATGCATTTGAATTTAAAAATTCAATTACATTTTCGTATTTTTTTTGAATCGGCAATTGGCCAGCCTCAATTTTGGCAAGATCTAAAAAGTCATTGATGAGTCGGATTAACCGATCGGTTTCGGTTTGAGCAATGGTCACGAGTTGTTGTGAGGCCTCATTGAGTGAGCCCAAAATTCCAGAGTGAAGCAAGCTTAAGGAGCCCTTAATTGAGGTCAACGGTGTTCGAAGCTCATGGCTTGCGATATTTAAAAACTCAGACTTTGCGTGATCCAAATTTTTAAGTTCATCCATTGTGTGGAGCACTCGTTGAGCCATAATATGAAAGGTGGCGTGAAGGGTGCCGACCTCATTTTTTTTTGGTTGTGAAAATCGATAAGAATATTTGTGGGTCAAAAAATCATTCATACGACGAGACAGCAACCGGATGGGTGAAAACAGAGTCAGATGAAGATAAAGCCAGCTCACCACAATACTCAAAATCATCATCAATCCACAGAGACTTGAATAAAAAATTGTTTTTTGGTGCAGATATTCTATTTTTTTAAGAGCGAACCTGCGAAACTCTTGTTCAACTTTTTGAAAATGTTGACGAGCTCCACCATTTTTTGTGGCAAGGGCCTTAAAAGCAGAATCGCGAACCTGAGGCAATAGCTCCGTCGCGGCATTCTCTTTATTGTATCCCACATTTTCGATCTGAAAACTTTGATCCACATCATTTTGAAGGCGGAGGGCCTCGCGATAGGAAACAAAGGAGAGTGTTGCAAAACCAATCACTAAACTTAAACAAATAAAATTGATTAAAAAAAGTCGAAATCGAATCAAGCCGCACCCTTAAGCATCAAATCAATTTGGGTGCAAAGCATCTTAGGATCAAAAGGCTTTGAGATCAGCCCCAGTCCCATCCGCTCAAACTCTAAAACATCGCGCTGCTGAGATTTAGCACTAAGAAAAATAACCGGAGTATGAGGCTGGAGTTTTAACTTTCGATATTCGGCACACACGGTGAGGCCATTGAGTTTTGGCATCATTTCGTCGAGCAACAAAACATCGAAATTTTCTGAGAGTGCAATCTCGAGTGCTCGTTCACCATCAGCAGCATGGACAACTTGATGATGCCCAATATGCTCTAAGCATAACCTTGCAATGGTTGCGATGTTTTGATCATCTTCAGCCAAAAGAATTCTCACTTTAAGCTTCTCTCCGTAAGCTACCGTGGGAATAAATCCAGGCTCTCACTTTTTGCAAAAATTTTTCCTGTGCACCAACAAAACTTAGAGTGCTGACATAAAAATCTTCACGGGGATGACAGGACAAAACTTTTAAAAATGGAATTTCATGACTCAATGTATTCAAAAAATCTGCGTCGAGCTCCATCATTGAGCCCTCTTCATTTTTCCAAGGCGTTTTTATTTTGATCGCCAGCTCAGAGACTTCTAAGATCTCAATATTCATTTTGACTCGTGCCGCACTTAAATCTTTTGGAACCCGGACTTCGGGGTGATGGGCAGGTGGCCTTTTATCAAAAAGCATGGAGATTTTTTTTTCGAGTAAAAGAGGATCAATGGGCTTAATTAAATAATCATCGACCCCAATACGCAAAGCTCGATCAATATTTTTTTTGTCGCTCAGTGCGGTCAGCATACAAATCGCAAGGTGTCTAAATCGAACATCACTTTTTACGGTTTGGATCAGATCGAATCCAGAAAAATGCGGCATGTTGGCATCAGAGATCAAAAGATCAAACATGGTCGAGCGCAAAAGTTCCATGGCTTCAATCGCGTCAGGAGCGGTAAATACCATGTGGCCCGCAAAGGAAAGACTGCGATTCATCATTTTTAAAAGGTCGTGATCATCATCGACGATAAGTATGCGTGCCATAGTTCTTTATCGGAGTTTTCACCGCCCGCGAGAGGCAATTCTCAATTTGAGTCGACCTTTGAAGTGATCCGCGCCTAATATAAAGATATGTCAAACTTTGAACGATTTTTAAGATGGATAGTGGGAACAACGATGCTGTCATGGGCCCTTGCGGGAGGACCCTCTTGGCTGTATTTGGGAATATTTATTTTAATCACAGGGAGCTTTAACTTTTCTCCCTGGAAATTGATTAAGCGTTTGAACTTGAGAGAAGAGTAGTCAGCTCGCCACTCTGATACATTTCCATCATGATATCGCTGCCCCCCACCAATTCTTTATTTACATAAAGTTGTGGGATGGTGGGCCATTGGCCATATTCTTTAATTCCTTGGCGCATCTCTTCGTCTTCTAAAATATCGACCGAATAAAATTGGGTATTGAGTTCTTTGAGGATCGCAACCGCCCGCGCCGAAAATCCACATTGTGGAAATGAAGGATCACCCTTCATAAATAAAACCACAGCGTGATCTTTTAAAAGTCCGTCAATGCGTTCTTTGGTTTGAGAATTCATAGTTTCTCCTTAATTAAAGTTTTGATAGTTAGGGCATGGACTTCGCCAGATTTTAATTCATCCGCAAAAACATCCATAACAGTACGCTGACACTCAATTCGCGATTTACCAAAAAAGACCTGAGACGCCATCCGCACCTCAAAATGATTTTGGGTACCGGTAAGATCTTCGACCAAGATGTCAGCATCAGGAAATTGATTTCGTAATCTTTGTTCCATTTGTAGGGGATTCATAAATCGTTTGTAACGGATATGAGGTTGAGAAGTCCACTATCAAAATTTTGTGGTATATAAAATTTGTTTTTATCAATCCATTTTCGATGTGGTATAAAACTGGCGATGAGCTCATTTATTTCTGCTCCACCAGAACATCTCAAAAAAGAGCGCAATAAAGCCCGAATCTTAAGGCAGTCCCAATGGTGGAAGCGCAAACTTTCGCAACAGCTGTGTTATTATTGCGAACAAAAATTTTCGATTGAGCTTTTAACAATGGATCACTTGATCCCAATTGTTCGCGGCGGCCACTCGGAAAAAAATAATGTGGTGGTCAGTTGCAAGAACTGTAACACCAAAAAGGGTCACAAACTCTCTCACGAAGTTTAAATATGGCCTTAAGCAGAAACCCTTGCACTTCGAATCTGTTTAAGTCTTTAAATTAAGGAACCTCAAAAAAATCGTCATTGGAGTTTCAACAGCGTGTCAAAGATCACCACATCAAGTACCGCAGAGTACTTTGCTAAAAATTTGCAGCAAGTGGGTTTTTCTTCGCCCGTAAAAGCGGTTTTGACCACTCTCAAAGAGGCGGTGGATAATTCGTTGGACGCCTGTGAAGAGGCAGGAATTTTACCCGACCTCCATGTGCGCATCAAAAAAATCGATAAGGGATCATCAAAATCGGCTGACTTGATCGAAATTATTGTTGAGGACAATGGTCCAGGTATCGACCAGGGCGATCTTGCCCAAGTGTTTGGTGAATATTTGGCTTCAAGCAAGTTCGGGCGTGGTCAGTGTACACGCGGACAACAAGGTATTGGAATTTCTGCGGCAACTACATGGGCTCAACTGACCAATGCGGCTGGCGTAAAAGTTTTGACCAAAACAAAAGGGATGCGCAAAGCGTTTCAAGCCACAATTGATGTCGATATCAAAGGCAATAAGGGAATCGTTAAAAACAAAGAGTCGATTGATTGGCAAAAGCCTCACGGCACGCGTGTCGAATTTCATATTGATGGACGTGTGCAACTCAATGGCGATGGTGGAATTCTCACTTATCTTGATGGCACCACGCTGGTAAATCCGCATTTGAGTTTAAGATATAAACTTTTAGATAACGATGTGGTCGAAATCGCGCGTGTGACCGAAACGGTTCCTGATATTCCAACCGCGACCCTCCCGCATCCTCACACCATGAAACTTGGTGAGTTCATGACTCATGCCGGTTTGTTTGGAAAAATCACTCTCGAAGCTTTTTTAAAAAAAGGATTTTCGCGTGTGACCGATTCGACAATGACCGATTTGGTTAAAAAAGGTTTACCCAAAAAATATTTAAGCAAGCCTTTGTCCCAAATCTCGCAGGTGGAGTACAAACAGATTTTTCAGATCATTCAAGATACCGATCTGCAAAGCCCCTCGACCAAAAGCGTTTTAACTGTTGGCGAAGAGGCTCTATCAAAAAGTATTCAACGCCTTGGTCAGGTTGATTTTTTTAGTGTGGTCACAAGAAAGCCAAAGATTTGTGATTTTAAACCGGTTGTTGTTGAGGTTGCGATTGCTCGATTTTTAAATCGCACGGGTGAGGGCAGTGACGACGCTGTTCAATTGCTTCGATTTGCCAATCGAGTGCCACTGCAATTTGATAAAGCGGCCTGCGCAATTACGGGCTCAGTGTCCTCGGTCAATTGGCGAAGTTATGGGTTAAACCAACCGAAAGATGCATTGCCTTTGGGTCCTTATGTTTTTGCGGTGAGTGTGACTTCGCCGTTTATCAAATTTAAAAATGCTTCTAAAGAAACTATCGATGGCAGTGAAGAGCTGGTGGAAGAGATTCGGCGCGCTTTGATGCAAGCCGGTCAAAAACTCTCGCGCCATATTCGCCGCGAAGACCGCGCCGAGGATCTTGAGCGCAAGCTTTTACATATCGAAAAATTTGCGCCCATCTTGGTCGAGGGCTTATCACGAATCATCAAAGCGCCTGAGTCTCGCAAACGCAAAGCCGAAGAAGGCTTAAAACTTTTATTAGGGCGTGATACCGATGCGGCCGAAGTGCAGTTGCAAGCGGCCGAGAGTCAACTCAAAGATCTAAAAGCAAAAACCAAAGGCCTTGTCGAAGAAGAAGCTCCACCCGAAGAAGTGGTCGAAAAACAAGCGGTCGGTAAGCACAAGTAAGGAACAAAGTTTTGGCAACAAAAACAGATGTGATTCGAATCAGAAAACTGACAAAAGATATTCCAAAAATTTCGAAAGAAATGTGTGACCGAATGCTTCGCGACCTCGAGCGGGCGCAGCGCCCGGTGCTTGAGGCGGTCAAATGTTCCCTCGACAATTCGTTTTATAATCCAAAAGTGGGTTTTTTTACTCCTGGTGAAAAAGTGGTGCGCACCGAACTCAATGTGAGTTCGGTACAAAAAATGGCGCGGACAATTTTTATGCTCGAAATTTTACTGAACAATATGGACACCGGCGCAGTTAACACTAAACGTGAATTGTACTATATGTCTAAAGGTTTAGTTAAGTCGAATGGCGCCTACAAACCTCTCGATTTTGAGGCGCAAGAAGAGTCCGACAGCATTATCGATTTTATCTGTGACATGCTCGAGGTCTACCGCGAGGAGATGAACTGTTTTGCCGGCGATCGAGGAGGCCAAACATATTCAAAGCAACTGGTTGTGACCGAGACCTTGAGTGATGGTGATACCGCCGTGATTGATTTGAGCACTTTAGGAACAAGTCCATTTCAACCAAAAAATAAACCGCAGCAATTTAAACTAAAATCCAAAAAGAAATTAGAATTTTGTTTGGTTGTGGAATCCGAAGGTACCGCAAACACCCTTGTCACCAATGGAATGACCACGCGCTACAACTGTATCGTAATGGGTGCGGGTGGTGTGCCGAGCAATGGAGTGCGGGGCTGGTGTAAGACCATTCAAGACCAACTCGAGGTCCCAATTTATTTTTATGGCGATCTCGATGCGTACACGTTGCAAAATATTTTTCGAACTCTCAAAGCCGGATCTGCCGCAAGTCTTATTCGTAATGCCGATTTTAGTGCGCCAGAGGTGCGATTTTTGGGAGTGCTTCCTGAAGACGTAAAAGAATATGATCTCAATTGCTACTCGGTCAATGAGCGCGACATTGGAGAGGCTCGATCACTCAAAAAAGCTCGCGACGTTTTAGATAACGATCCGTTTTTTCAAGATAAAAAAAATAAAAAGCTCGCAGATATTTTGCGCTGGTTGGTTAAAGAAAAAATTCGGTGTGAGCAGCAGTCCATCTTTTCCGTGGATCCACGTGATCCCTTAAAGCCCGAAAAGATTATTGTCGAAAAAATCCGTAATGGATCTTTTGTTTAGTTCCCACCTTCGTAACCGGTGCCGACGTTTGTGGGTGGAGGAGCATGCCAGTCGTAGGTCTTTTGCCATTGACCGTTTGGCATACAAAAATAATAGCTTCCAGATAAACCATCAGCTGCTGACGTTGTTGTGATGGTTAGAGGTGGGCTCGCAGGTAAACTATCTTGTGCTCCACAGCCCCCAAAAACTGGCAGATTGCCATAATAAATTTGTGATAGTCCCATCTGCACCGGGCTTGACTGAGTGTCATAACACCAGCGCACCGAGTAGTACTGCCTCATCACAACGGTTTGACCTTGGGTCAATTGAACAACCGCACTCATCGACTGAGCAGCGGTATTAAAGAAGGTGCTTGTGTTGTCGGCATGTTCATTGGTGAGAGTAAACTTTTGCAAAACTGCTCCTGAGCTATCGAGCAAACTAAAATAGGGCAAAATAAAATAGTAACTCGCAGTCGCAGTCACGTAAGTGTAAAAGGTGTAGCTGCCAGAAATCGGGGCGGTGTAGGACACATCGGCTGCGGTAAACGAACAGCCTCCGGTGTCACCAAAAAATATTTGTTGCTGTAGAGGCACACCCGTTGGCACTTGAGGATTCACGGTGAGTGTTACGGTCTGACTTGTTGATGAGCCCGAATTATTTTTTATCACCACGTAATAAGATCCTGCGGTGTTTGCGTTTGCGGTCGAACTATAAACAGATTGGTTAGCCCCGGCAATTGGTGAACTATTAAAATACCATTGGTATTGCGGATTGGTCCCGGTCGCATTCACCACGAAACTAAATGGACTACCATCGGTCACGGTTGCACTTGAAGGCTGGCTTGCAATCGCAGGAGCCACATCCTGCACCACCGGCGGATTTGGTGTTCCCTGATCGATAACAGGAGGCAGAGTTCCACTAATCGTTAACATCGCAGTTTGCGAAATCAACACCGGTGCTTTAACTCCAGTTCCTTGAGTGACGATAACAAAGTAGTAACCCATGGATGCGGCAGTCACATTGGGCAAGCTCAAAAACGAAGCATCAGAATTTGGAATCGGCGAATTACTAAAATACCAAGCATAGTGCAGGATATCTGAGCCGTGAGCTTGCACCGAAAATATCACATTACTTCCGGCAGGAACGGTTAACGATTGAGGATTCATATCGATTGCGAAATTTAACGCCGGCGATGTGGAAAGCGAATCCAGTCCCACCGCTCCTAAAGGTTTAAATGGGGCACAGTTTTGAAATGACATCATTAGGCCCATCACAATACCGATAAGATAAATTCGCTTTGAATATTTCATATGGTTCTTTTCGGCACAGATGTGGTCCAGCTTGAGGCACTGATGCAACGTCTTTAATTGAAACATCTCCTAGGTAAAAGAGCCAATTTTCCCCATCTCAGCCCTCTAATCCAAATGGTTTAAGTTTTTTTGGTGTTTCGTATTTTGCAATAAGCTTTAAGACATCAATTTTTAGAAAAGCTCAAAGGAGACTCCAATGAATCCGCAACACCCCAATGAAACTCACTCATGCTGGCTTGAAAATATCGAAGTTCCTCGCTTTGATTCGCTTAACGAAAATTTAGAGGTTGATGTCTGTATCGTTGGCGCAGGAATCGGCGGGCTGACAACAGCTTATCTTTGTCAACAAGAGGGACTTAAAGTCTGCATTGTTGAAGATTATGAAATTGCGAGCGGTCAATCAGGGCGCACCACTGCACAATTTGCCACAGCACTTGATGATCGATATTACGAAATTCAACGCATGCACGGAAAAAAAGGGGCAAAGCTTGCGGCCGAAAGTCATCGTGCTGCGATCTCAAAAGTCGAAAAAATAATTCGCGCAGAAAATATCAATTGCGAATTTGAATATGTAAATGGCTATTTGTTTGATGGAAAAAATTCGGATCTTTCGAATTTAAAAAAAGAATATGAAGCCTGCCTTGAAGCCGGAATGGATGAGGTCGAATGGATCGATGATTCACCTCTTCCAGATTGGGATCATGGACCATGTTTAAAATTTGCGCGGCAGATGCAGCTTCATCCAGGAAAATATTTAAGCCATCTTGCCCGACTCATTGTCAGCCGTGGTGGAAAAATTTTTTCTCACACCCGGGCCGAAAAAATGGTCGGTGGCGAAAATGCTTACGTTGAAACTCGCGGTGGATTTCGCATTGATTGTTCTTCGATTGTGGTCGCCACCAATACGCCAGTGAATGATGTGTTTGCGATTCATACAAAACAAGCGCCTTACCGAACTTACGTGGTGGCGTTTAGTGTTCCAAAGGGCAGTGTGCCCAAAGGTTTATTTTGGGATACGCTTGATCCTTATCATTACGTGCGCATTGAGGCCGATCCCACAAGTGACGTCAGCGAAATTTTGATTGTCGGTGGTGAAGATCACAAAACCGGTCAGGAACCTTATCCCGAAAAACGATTCGCAAAATTAGAAGAGTGGACCAAAGAACATTTTGTTTCGGCTCAAGATGTTTTGTATCGATGGTCGGGCCAAGTGATGGAACCTGTCGACGGAATGGCCTATCTTGGACACAATCCCCTCGACAGAAAAAATGTTTATATTATCACCGGCGACTCTGGCAATGGGATGACTCATGCGACGATCGGGGCGATGTTGATTACCGATCAAATTTTGAACCGCCTCAATCCTTGGGAGCAGCTCTATAATCCTTCGCGAGTGACTCTGCGTTCGTTAAGCGAATTTATAAAAGAGAATGCAAATGTGGCTGTACAATATACAGATTGGCTTTCGCCTAAAGGCCGCGAGGATCTTCTCAATTTGCCAGTGGGTGAGGGAATGGTGATTCGACAAGGTCTCCATCTTCTTGCGGCTTACAAAGAGCATAGCGGTAATTTTTCATTTATGTCTGCAGCCTGTCCGCATCTTCAAGGTGTGGTGGTGTGGAACAGGGTTGAAAAATCGTGGGATTGCCCCTGTCATGGATCAAGGTTTGATTGCCAGGGACGCGTGATTGAGGGGCCCGCAAACTGTGATCTGAAGCGGTTTGAGAGTTCTTTACCAAAAGAGGTCGATTCAACTCTTTAGTAAAAATTCATCGTTTCTTGGCTTCGGATTTGCTGTATTCAACTGCACATGATGTCGTTATTTTGTTTTTTTCTAAGCGTGAGTTTTGCTGCCACTTCCCCGCAAAGTGAAATCATTAAATTTTTGGATCGGCAGGCAAAACAACCCGCCGCCGATTTTTTGGTAAGTTGGAAATCGCGCACAGGCCATGCTGTCAAAGGGGAGTGGTTGGCTAGTAAACCGATGGTTTTTATTTACGACCGATCAATCGGTCAACAAAATAATATTAGTTTAGGAAGTGCAATTGCGCGCACCGAGGATAATACCGGTATCTTCGTGCAGAGAGCATCGGATGATTTGACATTACTTTACCCAGCTCGAGATATTGCGTTTGCCACAAAGAAATATGCGCCAGGATCTTACATCCACGATAATCGACGAGTTTATCTTTCAGAAACTTTTGTGCATCCTCAAACAAAAAAAAGGATGTGGCTGTTAGAAGATCGAAGCTTTGTCGAGCAGCCCGAAATTGTTGAAACAGTTTTGATTGCAGGATCGCAGAACATTTCAGATAAAGACGAACCGACCGAATTAGACTTGGTTCAATTTTTAGATAAAAAAAGTTTGGAGGGACACCTCTATCCTGATGTTTATGAAAATAAACATAAAAAGTTGACTGACTCGATTAAGAGATACAACCGGGCTCTCGCGCGAGTTCCGGTAATGGTGATTGAACGTATTCCTCAACAAAAGACGGATGGTCGAAAAATTGTTTTTGATATGTCCAAATCCAAAAAAGAAAATCAAATGGTTGGGGTCGAACGCCTTCCCACACGCGAGACAAGCGTATTTCCTGGATTGTATGTTGGATCAAACAAAGATGGATCAATTGTATTTGTATCGCGAACAGATAGGCCAACCATCAACATGAATGAATTTTTGGCTTATCCTCGAAGTGAGGTGGTCAACTTAGACCTTGAGCCTGCTGTTCTCCCTGGTGATTACGTTATTTATCTCAACTATCTTTATGTAGAAGCTTTGGTGATCGGAACTTTTACAAATCCGCTCACTCGAATGACCCGTGTTTTAATCGAAACCAATTTGTACAATGAGTCGGCATCTCCACAGCAGAGACTTGTGCCAACCCTTAATAATTTTAAGTTAACCCCAATTTCGAATAGTCCGCTTTTAACTCACAACATCACAATTGTGACCAACAACGTACAAGAACAATTACCGCACATTGAACAAAGCGAGATCGAAAAAGTGTACCCCGGATTTATCATGGATAGCCGCGATAAAGTATGGCCGCTGCATGATGGCCCAGGAAAATCTATCTTTGGTTCGTTCGCATTCGTCACACAAGAATCTGATATTTTAAAAATTGCTCTTTTTGAGGATGAAGAACTTATCGAAAAGTCGGTGGCAAGTGTTTCGGCTGGTGGATTGATTGTGACCGATGATCGACGACTTTATGAACTCAATGAAGTTTTTGTGGTGGAAAAAGAAGATGTTTATCGTGATTCTTACGGACAGAAATTCTCGCGGGCTCAACTGTTACAAAAGATGGCGTTAACACGAAGCCAAAAAATTGCTAAAGGTTTTGATACTTGTCGCATTGCTTTAGGTCGCTTAGCCAAGGCAATGAAAGAGGATCAGGGTGAGGATGACAGACCGAGATTGGGCTTACGTGAATCGGTTAAACCAAATCTAGATCGAGACATTGGTACAAGTTGGGACAATCATCGAAGCATTTCATTTCTCGAACGAATTGCCGGGAAGGTTGTTAAGAGATCAAAATAAAACGAGTGGGAATGACAAGCTGATCATCACCATATTGATCTTTTGTTGAGGTTCTAAAGCAATGGACCCATTGCCCGCATCACCCTGCTTAAATGTTGTGGTCACGTACTCGAGGTTGATCGCAACAAACGGGAGTGAGTTTAATCCTAAGCCAATTTTTGAACCTGTCCCACTTTTGAGTTTAAGATTGGGATCTGTTTTGAGCGTGCCATCAACTTCAAAAAAATATGAGCCATAAATTCGCAAACCAATGATCGGAAGTTGGTAACCGATAAATGCACCAATGTTCGAGGTGGTCAGATTCAAATTTCCAACCGAATCTTTGAGTGTCAAATTTCCAGAAAGATATTCGGCTCCGACCATGATGCCCAGTTTTTTTAATCCCACTCGCGCACCATATTCAGATCCACTGATGGTTTCAGAACTGAGTGGTGAGGCTTGCGCCGCCCCCTTTGATTGACCGGCGCCGTAACCCACAAAGGGTTCAATCAATATTGAAGCCTTTGAGCTCACACAAAAAAAGGCGAATACAAAAATCGTCTTACGCATGTTGTTCTCCATTCAATTAGTTTATGAGTGCGATGATGCAAAAAGCCAGTTATTGTGCGACTTCTTGCCTTAAGTACCTTTAAGAATCACAATAAATTTCATTATATATACATCGGGAAAGGACCTCGACCATGGCCCAAATAGAAACGACAGCGGCGCTTGTTGAACAAACTTATGCGCGATCAAAAAAAAATCTTTTGGTGGTTCGAAAACGTTTAGGTCGTTCGCTGACACTTGCAGAAAAAATTGTGTTCGGTCATCTCGACAATCCAGAAACTCAGGATCTCACACGCGGTGAAAGCTTTCTTCAGCTAAGACCTGATCGTGTGGCGATGCAAGATGCCACCGCACAAATGGCGATCTTACAGTTTATGCTCGCAGGTCGCGATGAGGCGGCTGTCCCAAGTACCGTTCATTGTGATCATTTGATTCTTGCACATGACGGATTAAAAAAAGATATGGATCGCGCGATGTCTGAGAATCGCGAGGTGTTCGACTTTTTGGCCTCAGCTTCGTCGCGCTACAATTTAGGTTTTTGGAAACCGGGTGCAGGAATTATCCATCAAGTAATTATCGAAAATTATGCTTATCCTGGTGGTTTGATGATCGGAACAGATTCGCATACTCCCAACGCCGGCGGTCTTGGAATGATCGCGGTGGGTGTGGGCGGTGCGGATGCCTCGGATGTGATGTCAGGCCTTGCGTGGGAAGTCAAAAATCCAAAATTGATCGGGGTTCATCTTAAAGGAAAAATGGGTGGATGGACATCTGCCAAAGATGTGATCCTTAAACTTCTTGGAATCCTCACCGTAAAAGGTGGGACAAATAAAATTGTCGAATATTTTGGTGAAGGATGTGATTCGATTAGCGCAACTGGTAAAGGAACAATCACCAACATGGGTGCTGAACTTGGCGCGACCTGTTCGGTATTTCCTTATGATCAAAGAATGAGAAATTATTTAAAAATTACCAATCGAGAACATTTGGCCAAGATTGCAGATGCAAATATGGATTTGCTCGAAGCCGATAAAGAAGTCTTGAGCAATCCAAAAGAATATTACGACGAAGTGATCGAAATCGATTTGTCACAACTCGAGCCTCATTTGGTTGGCCCGCATTCTCCTGATGCTGCACGTCCATTGAGTCAAGTGGGTGCAGCTGCGCAAAAAGAAGGATGGCCCATCAAGTTGTCAGCAGCTCTGATCGGGTCGTGCACGAATTCTTCCTATGAAGATATTGGCCGAGCCACACATGTGGCAAAACAAGCATTAGCTGCTGGATTAAAAATGCCGCAGTATTTTTTGGTCTCACCTGGATCAAGCCAAATTAAAAAAACCATCGAGCGCGATGGGCAGATGCAAGTGTTAGAAGACATCGGTGCAACCGTTTTGGCAAATGCCTGTGGTCCTTGCATTGGTCAGTGGCAAAGAGATGATATTAAAAAAGGTGTGCCCAACACCATCATCAATTCATTTAACCGCAACTTTAGAGGGCGAAACGATAGCAATCCCGAAACACTTTCGTTTATTGGCAGTCCAGAAATTGTGATGGCTTTAGGCATCGCAGGTCGTCTCGATTTTAATCCTGCAACCGATACCATCGAGCACAACGGTAAAAAAATTAAATTAAATATTCCCGAAGCTCCTGAGTTGCCATCAAGTTTTGTTGCCGACCCGGATGCCTATCAAGCTCCTCAAGGCCGCACGGCAGTTGTAAAAGTGGATCCCAACTCGGATCGCCTTCAGGTGCTTCAGCCCTTTGCCGCATGGTCGGGTCAAGATATGAAAGATCTTATGGTGCTGTGTAAAGCCAAAGGCAAATGCACCACCGATCATATTAGTCCTGCAGGCCCATGGCTAAAATATCGCGGACACCTTGATAACATTTCAAACAATATGTTGCTGGGTGCAACCAACGCATTTACCGGATCGATCGGCAAAGGTAATAACCTGATCACCGGCGAAAAAGATCAAGAATTTGCAAAAGTGGCACGGTCCTACAAAGCCAATAAAAAATCATGGGTCATCATCGGTGATGAAAATTATGGCGAAGGATCCTCGCGCGAACATGCGGCAATGTCACCGCGTTGGCTTGGAGCATTGGCTGTGATTGTTAAAAGTTTTGCTCGTATTCATGAGACCAATCTCAAAAAGCAGGGGGCACTTGCTTTGACGTTTGCGATCCCTTCAGATTACGACAAAATTCTTGAAACCGATCGCTTGGATATCACCGGCTTAAAAACATTTGCTCCAGGAAAATCTTTGCAGCTTGTGATCCATCATGCCGATGGACGCACCGATACCGCAGAACTGCTGCACAGTTTTAATGCTGAGCAGATTCGGTGGTTTCAAGCGGGCAGTGCTTTAAACGTAAAAAACTAAATTCTCTTTTTAGGGTGATCGTCGCCGACTATCGTCGTCGGCGTCGCCGCTTTTTGTGCTTGTGAGTGTCTGGAACTTGCGGCAACTCTGGGGCTCGAAAGCCTTCCTTTCGGGCAAGTGCCACCGCTTGTTGACACTGCAAGCCTTCTTCGAGCATCACCGTCAATTGTCGTTGAACTCCCAAGGAGAGTGTCGTTTTTTTAAGGAAATTCGAAAGCTGATCCGAATTGGGCTTGCGACAGGCCGAGGGGGCAAGGCTTGAGAATTTCTCGGCAAGGGTTGCGTGCCTTGAATCAAGCTGACTTAGATCATCATAAAATATTTTGCCGAACTGTGTACGAAGGTCTGATTGATTGCTCGGAAATAAACTGGAGATCAATCCGCGTTTTTGATTTTGATTGAGGCTGGTATTTTGGGCGGTGATCAATTGCGCCACCACTTTTTTATTTTCAAAATTGGGTTGGGCCGCTCGACAGGTTGCTGCCCAGTCTTGACCGCGATTCGAACTGTCTCTTTTAAGTTCGCGCTGGATTAAATCCTCTGAATCCTTTTGTCCTGCGCGACTTAAACGAAATACCAATAGCCAGCGCATATCTTGATCAAGTCGAAAGCTTTGTAAAGCGGCTTTGCCATCGAGCATCAGGCGCACATTATCAAGTGAGAGTTTTGTTTCGGCTAAATTGGCAAAGCCTCCAAAAAAAATCAGCTGCAGGTCGCTCCCAGCTGCAGCGCTCTTTAGCCTTTTCCAAGCGGCATCTTCAATCACCGCTAACTGATCTTGGGCCTCAACTTTTTCTTGTGCCGAATCCATTGGAATATAATCGGTGACCGTTTTTGATAAAACAAAAAATAAGGTCCTTAGCAATTCGGGATCTGTTTCTTTTTCTAAACCTTCGCGCACCGCCCAGTATCTGAGGGCATAGGAATTGAGTCGGCCTTTTTGAACCTCATTAAAAAGTTTGAGCCAAAGCTGTTGCTTTACCGGGACCTCGTGAATGCGACTCATCATGGTCAAAAGCTGATTCGAAGTTTGGGGATAAAAAACCGCGCGCGAATAATCTTCCTCCAAAATATTTGGGACAATAGCAAGAGGACACGATCCAGATGCGGCAATTTTGAGTGTGGTGTCTTTGATGTTTGCCGGAAGTGTGCGGAGTAAGCCTGAGCTCTCGATCAAGGTGAGTTGCACAAAATGTTCTCTCAAAGGTTTTCCGCCCTGGAGAAGGGTGATGTTGGTGAGTCTTGAGTTCTCACAGCTAAATTGGGCATCGAGGGTATTAAACCCAGAGGTGAGAATCCAATTGGTTTTAAATGTGCTTAAATCTTGCCCTGATTTTTTAGCAATCGCACTCAAAAGGTCATCAACCGTTGAGTTGTCAAACGCGTAGCGTTTTACAAATTCAGCCAAACCTTCTCTAAAATTATTTTCACCCACCAAGCGTTCGAGGTGTTCAAACACCGCGGCACCTTTGAAGTAAGTGATGTCATCATAATGGTCACGGGCTTGCTCGGTCGTGGGCACATCGTAAACAAGTGGATGGGTGATCGATTTTTCATCCATCGCGTAGGCCCGAGCACGATAAAGATTTTGAATATTTTTTTGGTTGAGTGCTTTGTAAGATAAAAATTCGGTCAAAGCTTCTTGCAGCGACAAATCGTTGTACCATTTCATGGTGACAAGATTTCCTAGCCACTGATGGGCAAGTTCATGAAGCAAGAGTTGGTGGAGCATATTTTTTTGCTCAACCGTCGAATTGCCTCTCGAAAGATGGCGCTCCGAAAGTTGGGTGGCTGCTGCGGTTTCAAATGCGCCCGAAAAATGGGGAAGAATGATTTGATCGTATTTGGTAAATGGATAGGCAAGATCAAAATACTTGGTGTAAAAATCAATCCCTTCTTTTGTCACTTTAAACATGTCTTTGGTGTCGACATATTTTGCAAAAGTTTGACGACTTAAAATTCTTAAATTTTTATTTTGTTCGCTTTTGTATGGGCCTACAAAGAGGGCAAAAACCGATGGGCTGAGCTTTGGACCTGCGGCAAAATCCCAAGTTTTTTCGCCGGGAGTTTTTTGAACGACTTCGGACTCTGGCACGTTTGAGATCACAAGATCTGAGTCATTGGTGGTGACCACCAGTCTAAATCGCCCTTTGATATCGACTTGATCAAATGAGGGAAAAAGTTTGTTGGCGTTGAAGCGTTCGAGATCGGCAGCGTAATAAACTTTTTTGTCTTCTTGATCTTCAAAGCGGCTAAATCCCAATTCATTAGTCGAAAAGGGTGCGGTGAAGTTGACCGTAATATGATTGGATCCTCTTTTTTGTGTGCTTGCTGGAATCAGAATAAAATGACCATTGTAATTTGCCGGATTGAGAACACCATTAATAAATAATTTTTCTATATGTCCGTTAAAAAAATCGAGACGCAGATCATGGGGTGGACCAGACACTACGAATTCGATTTGGACCTCACCAGGAACTTCGGCTGGATTCTTGGACAAATCAAATTTAAGCCCATAGCGAACATCTTCAACCTGATTGTATCTTGTGACCGCCTCTTCTCGGGTTAAAACGTTTTGCTCGCTCTCAACATTCAGATTCTTTTTTGGCGTCGCACAAGATAATAGAAAAATTGCGATTAAAAAAAATGACTTTTTCATTGGGTATCTCCCTGAGCAATAGGAAATAGATATTCGGTGCGAACTCGATTTCCCTCGATATGATAAATTTCGTAGACATCCTCTTTGAGGATTAATTTTTGATCACGTGCAAATTTTTTAACGGAAGGATAAACCGTCCAGGGGCCAATGCTCGGCGAGCCTTCAAAAAATGCGACCACATAATTTCCAAAAGGAATGTGGCCGATTTTAAATTCCTCGTTTTCAAAACGACTTTCTTTTACGAAGCAGCCGCCCTCACTGCGCAGTCGTTCGGGATCGACCAAATCTGGATTATCGAGATAGTGACCAAAAGACGGTTCACAGATTTGGTTGTTGTGTTGTAAGTGCCGTTCAACATCCTCAAGGGTTGGCAAGATCTCATGATAAGGACCCAGGTGAGATTTATATAAAACAAGCTGACTTTGCTTTTGCGAAATTTTGATTTCAACAGATTTTCTAAATCCAAGAAAAAAATAAAGATAGATAACGACGGATAGCAATAAAATAAGGGTAAATAATAAAAATTTACGAATCAAGAGAAGCTTTCCATTTGATTGAGCATCCCATCGAGGGGCGTTGAGGTGGCATTGGATTTTGATGAGCTAAAATGGCCTCGATAGCGAGCTTAAGTTCAGATTTTTGCACTTTTTTTTCATCTTTCCATGAGTCATCAAACCGGCCGCGATATTTGAGTACTTTGTTTTGATCATAGACAAATATATCAGGAGTGCAAACTGCACCCATTTTTTTTGCAACCTCTTGGCGCTCATCAATCAAATAGGGAAAGCCATAATTCAAATCTTTCCAGCGTTGATACAATTCTTTGGGCGAATCTTCGGGATATTCACTTGGATCGTTCGAGCAGATTCCCAGAAATTGGGCTTGAGGCAATTGTTTGACTAAGCGAATAAGGCGTTGCTCGATCGCTTGAACATAAGGGCAATGATTGCAGATAAATAACACGACCAAAACTTTTGAGACGGTGTGAGTTGAAAAATGAGACCCATCCACTGCGGTCAATTCAAATTCTGGTAAGGCAGAGCCTAAATCTTCAAGAGGTGTGTAGGTGAGTGACATTGGCGTTAAAATCCCTCCAGGATACCATGCCCTCAGAGGTCTCAAGCTGGCAGGTGTGAGTGAAATCCATATACGTTTTGGTTTGCAATGGAAAGGCATTCAACGCACGAAGTAGAATCTCTTTATTTTGGGGGGTGAGATAATCCATTCCCAAATATATAATTTGGTTCATTGCTTGATAAAATAAATTTAAAAATTCAAACCAGGTGTCTTCATCAATTTGTTTTAGACCAAGAGAGCCGGCTTGCTCGATGCTTTCAGGAGCTGAAAATACATTAAGACCGAACCCCACAATCAAGCAGTACTGGTGTCCCTTAGCTACACTCTCAATGAGCAATCCACCAACTTTTTTATCATCTAAATAAATATCATTTGGAGGCTTAATGCTTAATTTTAGGTTTTTAAATGACTGATCAAGAGCCTTGAACGCCGCCAGCCCAATGAGGGGAGAAAAAAACGGCTGCGGGGGTTGTGTCATCAAAAACTGAAAGCTTACACAAAGATTTTGCCCGGTATCGAGCCAAGTTTTTCCCGATTGGCCCCGACCTTGAGTTTGATGTTGAGTGAGGTAACACATGCTGGTGTGAATAAATGCTTCTTGTTTAGCAAGATCATTTGTTGAGGGTAGGGTTTTAAAACTTTCGATCGGAATTCCGTAATTTTTGGCCCAGTGTTGGGTGGCCAAATATACGGACTCAAATCGATTCATGGACCTCTGCCAAAAGTTTTTTAAGCTCGCGCTCGATTATTCTCGAAGCCAGCTCGGGAACCACTTTCCATATAACCTCTTCAATCATTGCCGTCGCCTTTTCGCGAACGAGTTGATCGATGGCTTCAAGCGGAATGGTGGGCTCGGATTTTTTGATCTCTGGTTGAGGCGGAGGCGGCATTACTACTGCTGCTGCTGGAGCCTCAGGCTCGGTGTCCCAGTGAAGAATTTTAGATTGGGTTTGATCATCAACCGCACCATAAAAATTTTTAGGCGGTTCAATATCTTCTTCGTTCACAAGATAATCTAACGGAATATCAACATCGGTATCGTCGTGTTTGACTTTAAATTGTCCTAAACTTTTTTGAGTCCAGGCAGGGTCTTCATTTGTGGCTTCGATCAAATCAAGATCTTGATCGCGACTTTCTTTTGTCAGTGCCACTGGTTTAAACTGATCAATGGGATCAAAGCTTTCCATATTCCAGACACCGGTTTTATCATTTTGTTCAACCGGTGGTGGAACTTCTGCTTTTTTTGGGGCTTCATCAAATTCGGGTCGATCGGGAAATGATAAAAATCCGGAGAGTCTCTGAGTTTTTGTTTTTGAAACATGATCCTGGACGATTTTTCTTAAGGATCCCACATCAAATGGCTTTTCAAGTTTGGCGTTGGCTTTTGAAGCTTGCACCTTGTCCTGATCCAAATCCATAAATCCACTCCACATCAAAATCACCGGGGTGTTTTGAAGTTGAGCATCATTTTTGATTTCGGAGCAGACGTCGTAGCCCGATTTTTTTTGGAGCAAGACATCGGCAAAAATAATGTCAGGCTCAAATTTTCGCGCCACTTCTAAAACGTCGAGTCCAATGTTGACG
The DNA here is from genome assembly GCA_965199825.1 of Bdellovibrionales bacterium. Lineage (GTDB taxonomy): Bacteria > Bdellovibrionota > Bdellovibrionia > Bdellovibrionales > UBA1609 > CBDATP01. The sequence continues at coordinate 1,860,945 of OZ241329.1, forward strand.
GGACGAACTTCCACAGCATAATCCTGCAGAGCCAACTGAAAAACTTTTTTAATTGTGTGACTCTCGTCAGCGAGTAAGACGCGCAATGCCATAAAGAAAGCTAACGATTTTTAAATGGACCAGTCAAGATCTAGCTGTTGTTACTGCGCTGCTTTTTTTACCTCTCAATCTGGAATCTAAAAGAAGATGAACCGAATTGATCGCTACGTCTTGAGTTTGTTTTTTCGTTTTTTTGCTTCGGGTGTGGTGGTGTTTGTTACACTTTTTTTGATCGTCGACTTTATGGGGTTTGCGGTTCAACACAATGATTCCCCCTCCAGCGCTTTCGTCCGATTTTATTTGTACAGTATTCCCGCAGTCATTTATCAGATGGTGCCGGTGGGCTGTTTGCTCGCGGTGGTTTTTACTCTGTCGACGCTGTCGCGCAATCAAGAGCTCACCGCACTTCATAGTTTTGGGGTCGGTCTTGTTCGCATCTGCACTCCCATATTGATCGCGGTGGGAATGATTTCGGTCTTGTCGTTTTTTTTATCAGACCAGGTATTACCTAAGTTTGAGCAAAAAAAGAATTATATCAAATATGTCGAAATCGAAAATAAGCCATTTTTATATTCGACGGTCACCACCAATAAAATTTGGTACCGATCCGAAAATACAATTTTTAATATAAAAACTCTTAATGTCAGAGAAAAACGGGCTCAAGGCCTTACACTTTATTACTTCGATGAAGTTTGGAATTTGATGCAAGTGATTACCGCCGAAGACATTAATTTGAACCCACCGAATTGGGATCTTAAAAAAGGTACGGTGACTTTGTTTACCGAGAGTTCAAGTTTTCCGCTGACTCAAGCGTTTGATAAAAAAAGAATTACGGTACACGAGGAAATAGGAGATTTGAGCTCTTCGGCAAATTCCACCAACACCTTATCGCTCAAGCAACTCAATCGTTATATTTCAAAAAATAAAGAGGCCGGACTCGATACGGTTCGCTATGAGGTCGATTACCACTCCAAATTTGGCTTTGCATTTGCTGCCATGGTGATGTCTTTTTTGGCGATTCCATTTGGTGTACAAAGGCAGCGCAGTGGGGGGCTCCTCCTCAACTTAGGTATGTGTTTATTTTTGGTTTTTATTTATTGGACCCTCTATAGCTCGGCATTGACACTGGGCAATTACGGAAAGATCTCGCCCCTGCTTGCAGCATGGAGTCCAAACCTAAGTATACTAGCCCTTTCTGGATTTTTTATTTGGCGTTTAAAGAGCTAGATCTTCAAACCGCAAATCATGTATAAAGCTTTTTATGGCGATACTAGAAATATTAAAATTCCCTGATCCACGATTAAGAAAAAAATGTGCTCCGGTCAAAGCTGTGACCGAAGATCTTAAAACTTTTGCGAGCGACATGCTCGAGACGATGTACAATTTCAAGGGCATCGGACTTGCGGCAGCTCAGGTCGATCGTCAAATTCGATTTTTGGTCACCGACACTCGCCCCAAAGAGGGTGGGCGACATAAAGCTGAGGATCAAACCGAACTTGAATCTCAAATTGCTCAGCCCTTACAAATCTTTAATCCAGTGATTACAAAAAAAACGGGTAAGACCACCTTTGACGAGGGCTGTTTAAGTATTCCGAGTTATTTTGAAACTGTGGAGCGCGCAAATTATATCGAGGTCGATGCGCTTGATCTTGAGGGAAAAAAAATAACCATCAAAACCGACGGCCTCTTGGCAATTTGTATTCAGCACGAAATTGATCATCTCGATGGAAAACTATTTATCGATCGATTAAGTCCAATAAAAAGTGCGCGACTCAAAAGTAAAATCAAAAAATTTGGCTATCCCGATCCTAATACATCCTCCGATGAGGATGACGATGCTGAGGATGATCACGAAGAAGCTTTGTGAGTCGCATCCGCACGGTCTTTTTGGGTACTCCAGAATTTTCGGCCTATTGTCTTAAGGGAATGCTCAAAGACGAGCATTTTGAAATCGTGGCGGTGGTCACTCAGCCCGATCAACCCCAAGGTCGCAAAATGCTTTTGACTCCAACACCGGTCAAACAAGTCGCACTCGAACATCATCTTCCGCTTATCCAAGAACAAAAATTGTGCACCGAAGAGAATCTTAAAAAATTAAGTGCACTCAATGCTGAAGCCGCGGTGGTGGTCGCCTTTGGTCAAATCTTGAGCCAAAAATTTTTGGACCTTTTTCCGCGGCGGGTGGTTAACATTCACACCAGTCTTTTGCCAAGATGGCGCGGGGCTGCACCGATTCAACGAGCGATTATGGCGGGCGATCCAAAAACGGGTGTGACCCTCCAGGTGATGAAAAAAAAATTGGATCAAGGCGATGTGCTAGCTGATCGAAAAGTTGAACTCGATGATCAAATCAATTCGCTCGAGCTGCTCGAAAAATTAAAACCGTTGAGCAGTGAGCTGCTCCATATCGAGTTGATGGATTACTTAAGAGGAAATTTAAGTCCCCATCCTCAAGATGAATCTCAAGTGACCTATGCGCATAAGATCGAAAAATCAGAAAGCCTTCTCGATTTCAAAAAGCCAGCGCTTCAATTGTCTCGCGACATTCGGGGCCTTGCGTGGGGGCCAGGCTCTTATGCGGTTCTCCACAATAAAAGAATTAAAATTCATCAAACACGGGCGGTTGAATCTCAATCTGTTAAATTCGGCCAGGTTTTGAAAGTCGAACGCACTTCCTTTACGGTTGCTTGCGGAGATTCTTCGGCACTTGAAGTGTTTAGAGTCCAACCTGAATCCAAGCCCCAAATGAGTGTGGAAGAATTTTTAAAAGGCTCACCCCTCAAAGTCGGAGATTCATTTTTAAATGAATAAGATTGTTGCTCCAAGTTTACTCTCTGCCGATTTTTCGCGCCTTAAAGAAGAGATCGAATCTTTAGAGCAGGCGGGGTGCGATTGGTTTCATCTCGATGTGATGGATGGACATTTTGTTCCAAATCTCACCTTTGGCCCACCCATCATTCGGGCGTTGAGGCCTTTAACCAAAAAAACTTTTGATGTTCATCTGATGGTCGATAATCCCGAAGCCCTAATTGATTCATACATCGATGCCGGCAGCGACATATTGACCTTTCATATTGAGGCTACAAAAAATCCCAAACATTTGATTGATCATATTCGCAGAGCCAAAAAACGAGTGGGAATCACACTCAAGCCCGCCACTCCCTTAGAGGCGATCTTACCTTATTTAGAAGAGGTCGATTTGGTTTTAATTATGACGGTCAATCCTGGATTCAGTGGGCAAAAATTTATGACCGATCAAATAAACAAAGTCAGTGAGCTCAAAAAAATTGTAGTCCAAAAAAATCTGAAAGTGTTGATCGAAGTGGATGGGGGCATTGATAAAATGACCGCGCCTCATATTTCAGAGGCGGACGTCTTTGTTGCCGGAAATTTTATTTTAAAAAATAATTATGCCGAATCGATTGAGTTTCTAAAAACTATTTCTTAGCGTCTTTGAGTTCGATTAAATACAATTTGTAATCTTGGACAATTTCGGCGCAGGTATGAAATCCAATGCGTGAGCCATACAATTTGTTAATTGTTGGATTTCGATCGTTGAGATCAATAAGCGATTTTCCGAATTTAGCGCCGTTTTCAAATTTCACCAATTGCAAAGAAATATTTTCTCCCGGCTTTGAGGTAAACGCACATTCTAGATCGTTTCTAATATCTTTTTTTAATTCAGCATTGATCATAGTCACCATCGACTCACAAATGCTCGAAACATAACCCAACTCTTGTTGAGCGAGAGTGGGACTCGAGATGCTTTTGGTATAAATCAATCGTTCTTGATCCAAGGTCGATCGCTTGATAATAACCGAATCGCTTGTTGTTTTGCAGGTCAAAGGGGCGGCAAATAAAAATGGGCTAAAAAGCATTAAAAGATATTTCATAACAAAACTTGTTTGCAAATCGAGAGCCACCCGACTTTGGTCGCTATGTTGGAACACCGCTCCCTTTATTCTGCCAAATTGGTTTAAGCTTTTTGTGTGATCATCTATTTTCTTTTCATTAGTCATGTGTACGCCAGTTGCAATGCGCGACTTTTACCTGCAGTGAGCTATGAGAATCTCGCTTGTAAGCCGACAACGGCCCAGTTTATCTCAACACTTCCGGTTTATAATTCAAAAATCTCTAACACTGGTACAAATAGCGAACCAGCAAAATGCCAACCCCAAAAAGTGAGTGTGCCCACAAACTGTCAAAGTTGTCAGTGTGCTGCGCAAAACTTGCAAGCTTTTGCCAAAAGTCACACCTGTGAGCAGGTGAGCGATCATATCGACAGCATCTCACCTTGGAAGAGTTTAAATGGGCAAACTCCTGATCAAACCCGGTTTATGAGATTCCATGCATTGAGTGATTTGGCTTCTCGGCATACAGGAGCTTACGATCAAGATGCGACAAATAAGATCTATGGTGATTTTCCGCCGGATTGGCCAAAGATGAAACAAGCGATGATCGGCTGTACGGCCGCAATTGAAACCAATGCGAGCTTTGAGCCTCTGACGATTGATCAACGAACCTGCACCAAAAAGAAAAAAAAGGTTTTGGCATCCTCGAGCGTTGGAATGTCTCAACAGATGATCACCGGGTACAACGAGGCGGTGGGTGTTGGTCATCGTATCAATAAGGTGTTCACCCCATTTGTTAGCAAAATCAAAAGATATCAATCTGAAAATGGACAGAAGATTTTAAAAGAATTTGATACTCTGTCAACCGATCCAGAACTCCAGATTGAATTTCTTGATTATTTTTTATCAGTAAAGGCCTCGAGCTTGCGATACCTCAATGGTGGAAAAATCAAAAGTACAAATTTTGAGATGGTGAGACAACTCGCTGAACTCTACAACGCAAGTAACACCAAAGTGTCTTACGGCAAGGGCGTGGCGGCCTGTACCGAATGCATTTACAACCTGACCCAAAAAACTGATTACAACTCAGCCCAACTCGACAGATGTTTGGCCAAAGCTAAGACTGCACTTTGTAAAGAGGTTCAGATCGATCATCCAGCAGACAACTTTAAGTGTGGGAGCTAATATGATTCTATATTATTTGTTTATGACTCTCAGCTTTGCTCTTCAAACAACAGTGATCACTTCCCAAACTGATGAGAACGCAATTGTGCATCTTTCAATCAAGTGGGACGCCACCCAGCCGCCGTTTGAATACTCCGACAATACACCCAATAATTTATTTGCCCGCTCGCAAGAAATGATTTTTGGCTCAGCTAAACCGCTATTGATTACCGAATGGGAAGCGGGGAATACCCCGCTGCTAAGGATCTTTAATTTCAATTGTTTGCCCCAGCCCTTGGTGTTTAGCGAGTACATGTCGGGTGAGCCATCATTTGATAAAATGTCTCACTCGATCAAAGCCCGTTTGGCACAAAAAAAAGATGATGATTCAATTGATTTGAAAACATGTTTGATCTCGGCAGATTGCACCAAACCTTCGTGCCGTTCGGAAAATATCAAATGAGCGAGAATGAGTTTGCATTTATATTCAAAGACTTCTTAGTCTGAGAAAGGACCAAGGAGGGACCACATGACCAAGCAGCCTGTTTCATTTTTGACTCAGTCCCGGTTTTATTCACCCGCATTCAATTCGGCGATCTTTGATGGTCCATTTCGAATTTATTTTGCCCAATATCAGGAAGCTTTGGCGCTCAAAATTTATTTTAAACTTCAAGAACAGATGAAGGCTTTTTATGTGCAAGCCAAAGCCGAATTTAAATTGCGCGGCCGAAGTGTGTTTGTGATGCTCTATCCCTCAAGCGATACTTTTGAAAACTGTTTTTTGGCAGGCAAAAGCGCGATTCATGTGATGATGGATCATATTGGTGAAGATCCGGTGATCGGTGTCAGAGGTCCGATAAAAGATCAGGATTTTGAGCAGATCTTTTCTGAAATTGTGGCGGTGTTAGAGACCGTTCAAACTCGTCGACCAAAATCGAGCGAACGACCGCTTGATTTTATTTAGTCGGGCATGGCCAGTTGAGATCTTAAAAATCTTCGAGTTTAGGATCAGCCCAATCCATTGCACCGATACCTTCGAACACCACTTCGCCTTTTTTATTCAAAATATAATGAGTCGGAATCTCTTTGGGCTCAAACCCTTGATCAAGAACTCCATTCACCAGCTCGATATCCTCGGCTTGCCAAAACTCTAAAGAGGCTTTGATTTCTGCCGCATCCTTTGAAGCATTCAGCACAACAACCTCAAGATCAGGCTCGCTCATTTTTTGATAAAGTCGATTCAAAACCGGGAGTTCTTTAAGACAAGGCGCACACCAATAGGCCCAAAGATCAACGATCACCACTTTTTTGCTAAAATCATTTAAAGATTTTTTTTGTCCATCGGGACCTGACCACTTAATTTCGGGCGCTTTGTTTTTAAAAGCTTGTTCAGGTGGGCGAAAGGCTTGGAGCGCAATGGACGACTCGCCTGGTTGTTGGGTAAAATAAAATAGACCTAAAAAAAGCAGGAGCATCAGTGCTGCGGCAATTTTCATTATTAAAAATGTGCTTCGTCGAGAGGTGGATTCGTTTGCTTGCATACAATTGCAACAGTAGGCGCAAAGCTCAGTCGGGTCAAATTGTGGTTGAGTATGTGTTGTTGCTCATCATTGGTGTGACCATCGCATTTTTTATTAGCACCACGATGGTTTCTCGCAGCGAATCTTCGCCTGGTTTTTTAATTCAAAAATGGAGTGCGCTGATATCAATCATTGGCGCCGATGACGCCAATGATGTGGACCCTAATTAATTGTCCGAAATTTGATAGATCGACTCTTTAAGAAGAGGCAAAATTTCGACCGTATCTAAATTATGATCGGTGTAAAACTCAAGATGACCCAGAGCAAACAAAGCAAATTCGGCAATGATGCTGCCGTAAAATTTGCCATAATAACGACTCTGAACAATCGGTGCATTCAACACTAAGCCGGCAAAAGTGGCTTCAAAGGAATTGATACAAATACGCTGTGGATCTTGTTGTCCGTAGGGCCGGCCGCTGACTGGATCGTTCATCGCGTATCGGTATCCAGAGTCGGTGCAATTGGATCCGCAATTGTCCACTTCGGTTTGGGTGTGACCTTCGGTAGGTTCCCAATTTCCGCCGCTATCGAGATTGCGAAAGTAAGCAATCGTGTCATGGGTAGAATTCAAAGTTAGCTTTTTATAGTAGCCCGCTGAATCGGTAAGACCGGTGATTAAATCTCGATCGTGCAAAATGTCTTGGTTAAAATTAAGATTGTCCTGATAGGTGGGAGCATTACGAAGTCCAGCCGCATATTGCAGTCGATCCGACATGGTCGACATACCAACCATAATTGCTCGCGCACTCGAAATTTGGAGATTTGCTCCTTTCAGAGCATAGTCTCCCACATATGTTGGAGGACCTTGGATAAAAACAGATCCGGTGACATAAATGCGGCAACCCGCTTGATCCGTATCCACCTGAACGTTATTTAAAAATAAAGTGCCATCAACAAACACATCGCCACGGCAAGTAAGAGTTCCGTTGTTTGAGATATAATACTCAGTACGATTGATCGCCCCAAACTGAAGTTGAACTCCATTTAAAACTGCAGTGGGACTGCGCCACACCGCCTGAAAATAGGGACTGACATCAACAAGTACTGCTTGCTGTAATGAAATTAAATTTCGAATCATCTGGGCGGTCGGGGCACCGATGTAGATCGATTGTTTTTCGACCAACTTCGAAGTGATGTCGGCGCTCAAAGCATTTTGGCTCAAAAGAAAATTCTTTAAGGTCAAAGTCGAATTGTCTTTTGCCTGTAACAGTTGGGCATGTGGAATAACAAAACTGCCATCAATAGTTACCGCAGGATCGTTGAGCGTTGTAAAATAATTGGCTCCAGTAGCGTTACCTTGACCGTTAAAGGAACCGTTGTTCCATAAGCCATAGAACGTATCTTTGAATGATTGTTTTTGAATCGAATTTGTTCCGTTGCTGTTGTTTTCTTGATACTGGGTGCGACCAAAAAAGAACGGATCTTTGTAACCAAAATCGGTCACAAGATCGCCGTGAACTTGGGCATGACACGAAATGCACGCGGGCGCGCGCACCGCAAGGGCAGGTTTAATTTCATAACTGGGCGGAATATAAGGGGTGATCGATTGCTCGGCTTGTTTAGGAATAAGCGATACATTCGAACAATTCTGAAATAACAAAATTGTAAGAGAAGCCAGAAGAAATCCCGCTAACTTATATTTCTTTAATAATGCCATAACAATTTATCGGTCGTTTTGAGACTAAGGTTGAGACAATTTTATGCGGACCAATACGTCTCAATTTGAAACAGGAGTTATAAATAAACCGAAGTTCTTTTGCTCACGAGGTCGGTCAGAGTGGTTTGCATTTGATCCCTCAAATCTTCGCTGATCTCTTTAACAAGCTCCCGATCGTTGGCGGCTTCAGGTCCATAGGGCAGATAAATCGGTTTTAAAAACACCATTTTCCAGCGTGCGGGCAGTGGAATTATATTTAGCGGTAATGGCGCCATTAATTTTTTGGGTAAACGCAATTGGGCAAGATTAATATGTGTTTCTTCAGCACCCACAATCAAGGTGGGTAGGATGGGGGACCCGGTGTTCAAAGCCATTCGCACAAAACCACGCTTAAATTCTTGCAGATGATACGCCTTAAGTGAGGGCTTGAAATTTCCCAACTCGCCTTCGGGAAATAACACCACCGCACCTTGATTCTCGAGCTTGTCGATTCCGTTTTGTTTTGTGGCTTCGACAAATCCAAATTTTTCGACAAGTTTTGTTGAGAGCGAGTTGGCAAACCACAGTTTATGGGTCATGACCGCCGGAATCTCACCCCGAATTTTTGTTAGATTGTGCGAGAGCATCATTGCATCCAAGGCCAAAAATCCAGAGTGATTGGGAGCGACGATTAAGGGTCCTTTGAGTGGAATATTCTCCGCTCCAATTATTTCGAGACGAAAGTATTTGGCAAACAGATCCATAAAAAAATAAGGCAGTCGATCCCACATGAAGCTTTAGTAAAGCAACCAAAAGCATTGCAATTCAACCTTAAAGAATTCTTAAATAACTTATGAGTTCTTACATATTGAGTATTGATCAGGGAACAACCGGAAGCACTGTTGCGCTGATGTCAGACCAGGCGAAGGTCGAAGTTAAAGTGACGGTGGATTTTCCACAAATTTTTCCAAAGCCAGGATGGGTCGAGCATGATCCCGAAGAGATTTGGAAAAGTGTGCTCGAAGGAATCAAAAAAGTTTTGGCAAAAAAGCCAGAAGCCCAAATCGCTGCCATTGGAATCACGAATCAGCGAGAAACTGTTGTGATGTGGGATCCAAAAACGGGCAAGCCTGTTTATAACGCCATCGTTTGGCAATGCCGTAGAACATCGGAGCGTTGCCAAAAATTAAAAGCTGATCAAAAGTGGATTCGGAAAAAAACCGGACTGGTGATTGATCCCTATTTTTCATCCACAAAAATAGAATGGTTGCTTCAACACACGCCAAATAAAAATGTGATTTGCGGCACGATCGATAGTTTTCTTTTGTGGCGTTTGACCAAAGGCAAGAGTCACAAAACCGATGTGTCCAATGCCTCGCGCACACAGTTGATGAATCTGAATCAACTCGATTGGGATCAAGAGCTTTTAAAAAAGTTTAAAGTTCCATTGGGCATACTGCCTGAGATTGTCTCTTCCAGCGGTGAGTTCGGCAAAGTTGTCGGTATCGAAGGAATTCAAGATGGCACACCCATCTGCGGGATGGCGGGCGATCAACAGGCCGCCTTGTTTGGGCAGGCCTGTTTTTCTCAAGGAGATACCAAATGCACTTTTGGAACGGGCAGTTTTTTGTTGATGAACACCGGCTCAAAACCCCAATTTTCAAAAAACGGTTTACTCACTACAGTGGCATGGCGCTTAAATAAACAAAAAGCTGTTTATGCACTTGAAGGCGGCGCATTTATTTGTGGGGCTGCGGTGCAATTTTTGAGAGATCAAATTCATTTATTTTCAAAAAGTGCAGATATCGAAAAGTTGGCCTCTGAAGTCAAAGATTCAGGCGGAGTTGAATTCGTTCCGGCATTGACCGGTTTAAGTGCACCTTATTGGAATCCTCAGGCGCGAGGATTAATTTGTGGATTGACCCGCGGGACCACTATTCCTCATCTTGCCCGCGCAACCCTTGAGGCTATGGCTCTGCAAAATGCCGAGATTCTTTACTGTATGCAAGACGACACAAAAAAGAAAATCAAAAATTTAAGAGTCGACGGAGGTGCGGCAAGTAATAATCTATTGATGCAAATCCAATCTGATTATTTAGGCCGTTCACTCGATCGGCCTCATGTGATCGAAACAACCGTTGCGGGTGCCGCATTTTTGGCGGGCCTTGGTGTGGGATTGTGGTCGGATCAAAAATCAATTCAGTGGCAAAAAGACAAAACGTTTACGCCCCAAATAAATAAAAAATCGCGTGAGGAGCGAATGTTAAAATGGAAAAAAGCGGTCAGCCGATCGATTTAAAAATGTTAGTGTAAAAGCCCTTTGCTCACACAAGGATCATCAACCATTTGTTGATCAATTCGTTTTACCACTTCTGAGATCTCGGCGACTGTGGTGGTCTCAGAAAATGCGGCAACCAACATCGCCATTCCATTGGGAGTTGTGCGCTTTGCTATCTTTTGGCTTTTAAAAAGTTGGGGATAAGCGATCATCTCTTTTTTAATCAGAACAAAAAACGAAAGCAATTCGGGGTTATTGGCGACGATGATTTCGGTCAATTCAAATATTTCAAGCTGCTCTTTGTCCATCGCAACGGCTAACGCAAGATGAGCATTTTTGATTTCGGGCGTGATATAAAGCCCAGAATGTTTGTAGTCCGAGACCATAATAAATTCGTTTTTGAATTGGGAGGACTTTCGAAACTCAAAAACTTGAAAGAGCCGCTCAATCGAAATTTCGGTGGAGGCAAAGCTAAAAGTGCTAACAAAAAAGCTCAAAATCAGTGCGCGCATACCGCAATTTAAAACAAGGGTGGTCCAAATTAAAGATCAAAGTTGGTGACAGGCTTTGGCTTGGATTTTTTATTGTGTGAGTCCGGAATGAGTGCTTTTTTTAAATCATGCACCGATTTTATCCAAACACATTGCGAACCAAATTCCTTTAAGACCGATGGAGCAAGTGCTTTTTCGGCCGAGGCCGGAATCACAAATGTTTTAAAGCCCATTTTTGCAGCTTCCTTTAATCGCTCCTCGACAAATGCGACCGCTCGGATTTCACCGGTCAGTCCCATCTCACCAAAAAAACAGGTTGAGGCCGAGAGCTCAAAATTCCAGTAAGTGCTCAATAAAGCTGCCGCGATGGCCACATCCATTGCGGGTTCTGAAAGTCTTAAGCCGCCGACCACATTGACGAATACTTCGGAGCGAGCAAAATCAAGATTGAGATATTTATCAAGGACCGCCATCAACAAATGAACTCGGTTGATATCTAGTCCTAGAGCGGTTCGGCGGGGATTGGGCATTTCGCTTTTTGAGGTGAGGGCTTGAATTTCACACAGTAAGGGGCGACTGCCTTCAAGTGCGGCAAACACCGCCGAGCCCAAGGCTTGGGCGCCGCGCTCTTCCAAAAAAAATTGTGAGGGGTTGCTCACTTCGCGAAGTCCCTCAGAGGCCATCTGAAAAACGCCAAGTTCATTGGTTGCACCGAATCTATTTTTTAAGGCGCGCAATAATCGAAAGTGGTAATGGGGATCGCCTTCAAAAGATAAAACAGTGTCAACCATATGCTCAAGAACACGTGGGCCCGCGAGCGAACCATCTTTGGTCACATGACCCACCAAAAAGACCGAAGCCTTTGCGGGGCCCTTTGCAAAACCCATCAGGGCAGCCGCACACTCGCGCACTTGGCTCACCGTACCGGGGGCAGAAGTCAATTCGGGCATATAAACAGTTTGTATTGAGTCAACAATTAAGACATCGGGCTTTTCGCTCTCAGCCAACGCCAAGATGGTATCCAGTCGACTTTCTGAAGCCACAAAAATATTTTTATTTACCGCATTGAGACGGGTGGCTCGCAATTTGGTTTGGTCGACACTTTCTTCGCCAGAAAGATAAAGAACTTTTTTATTTTCTTTAGCAAGACCTAAAGCCATTTGTAAAAGCAAAGTGCTTTTACCAATCCCGGGATCACCGCCCACAAGAACATAACTGCCCTGAACAAGTCCGCCACCTAAAACTCGATCAAGCTCATGAAGCCCTGTATGAATCCGGGCAAAAGATTTGAGATTGGTTTGATGTTCACTTAAGGCCACCGCTTTTGCGGAGTCTTGTGAAGTTGATGCCCATCCGCGTGAACTCGATTTTTGTGCGGCAGGCATAACACGCTCTTCAACGAGGGTGTTCCATTCCCCACATTCACTGCAACGCCCCTCCCACCTTGGTCTTTGGGCACCACAACTCTGACAGACATATGTGACTTTGGGTTTTGCCATGATCAGTCACAGTAACATCGATCTTTTGATCATTCAACGCTTCCGGTAGACGATGAGAGAACAATGATTTTAATTTTTTGTTTTCTACTCAATATCGCAGTGGGTGCCGATTTTTTTGAAAATATCCGGCCGCTTGTCCGCCAAAATAAAGTGGATGATGTTTTAATTAATTTAAAAGACGAATCAAAACTTCAAGGTGATGATTTAGCCCTGGGAATCTTTTTAAAAGCCCGCATGTTTTATTTGAAAGGCCAATTGCAAGAGGCCTTACGGTTATTTGAGCGCGCCCAAGCCGATAAGAATTTTCGCCTGAATGCTTTTGCTCTCAACCATATTGGACTTATTTATGCAGCCAACAAGGATTTTCAAAAGGCCAAATCGGCATTTGACTTAGGGCTCAAATATCAACCCAATCGCGATTTGCAAAACACGATTCGGTTTGAGCTCGCTGACCTTGCAATTGAGCAAAATAAATATGATTTAGCCCTTCAGCAATTGCGTGGTTTAGAACGCCAATGGAAAAGAGATGTGCGTTACCCAGAATTATTATTTCGCGAATTAAAAGTCGAAAACTTGAAGCATCACAATGCCAAGGTCTGTAAAATCGCACGCAAATTGTATTCTGAATTTCCGAGTCATCCGCTCGTGACCAATTGGTCGATTGATTTAAGAGAATCCAAACTCGATGACAAACCTCTTGGTTGTTTGGTGGCCTCAAAGGATCAATCGCGAAGGATCCATCGATTACAATACAGTGGATTTTCGGAACGGGCCCGAAAGGAAATTGATTTCTTAAGGGCAAAAGAAAAAACGCCTTCGCCACAACTTGATTTTATGTTGGCTCAATATTTGGTGAGCGAAGGTTTGGTCGACGAAGCTTTAAAACTTCTTTTAAAACGTTACGACACACAGAAAAATAATTTTGCTTTTTTGGTTTTGCTGGCTCGAGCGGCAGCCCGAGCGGGGGAATATGAGACCGCGGTGGGTGCTTACTACAAGGCTTCAAAAATTGCGGGCAGTTCAAAAGCTGGCCGCGAGGCTTTATTTCAAGCCGCATTTTTGAGTTATCAATTTCAAGATTATGATGGCTCGGCTCGAAAGTTTGATGAATTTTTAAAAAAATATTCTCGATCGGGTTTAAAGCGAGATGCTCTCTGGCATTTGGCTTGGATTCGTTATTTAAAAGGCGATTACGAGGGGGCCTTGCGCGGGTTTGATCTCGTACAAACCCAAATGCCCAAAAGCCGTAAAAGATCTGCAAACAAAAAACCGACTCAGCTTTTGCCCGATCGGATTCGGTATTGGAAGGCGATGTCGCTATTGCGGCTTGAAAGATTTAGCGAAGCCCAAGTTCTATTTCAAAACCTGGTTAACGACAGGGGTTTGAGTTTTTACTCTCAGAGTGCCGCCTATCGATTAGCCGAAATTCAGCCCAAAAATGAGCCGCAGCATTTACCAAACGAGCAGGCGCTCACTTTGCCTCAACCCCAAGTATCGCAAGAAATCGAAACCGACCAAGCCGAGGAATCTGAAGAAACTTTATCGATCACAAAAGATGATGCGATCGTGCCGCCCTCTGAGCCTGGGGATGATTCAGACCAAACTGAAGATGCCAAACCCGAGCCCACTTTGTTTCGCAGCATGCAGCTCAACGCGGTGTTTGCTCGAGCTCAAGATTTAATTCGCTTAGGGCTTTATGACTGGGCCAGAGCCGAGCTTTATGAGATCGAAACCCGCACCCGAAATAAATCTCAACTTCAAAGTCTGATTGGGCTTTATGAAAAAATTGATTCCTTTAATCGGTCATCAACTATTGCCGATTTGGCCTTTGTCTCTGAACGTTTGCGCGACGGTATTGATAAGGGCAAAACATTGTGGGCCCAAGCTTATCCTGAGGCCTTTAAAAATATGGTGGAGGCTTCGGCCAAAAGCTATTCAATTCCTACAGAATATGTTTGGTCGATTATGCGGGCCGAAAGTCAGTACAAGTTCGACGTGGTCTCTGCGGTGGGGGCCAAAGGTTTAATGCAGCTCATGCCCAACACCGGATTTCAACTGTCAAAAATTTTGAATGAAAAAGATTTTGCCGAGGCCAGACTTTTTGACCCTGAATACAATATTCGCTTAGGCACCAAATACCTCTCACGACTTGGATCTAAGTTTGAAAATTCTTTGCCGCTGATTGCCGCAGCTTACAATGCGGGCCCTCATCGTGTAGAAAACTGGCTAAAGAGTTTTGGAACCCTAGATATGGATGAATTCATCGAACACATTCCCTTTGTCGAAACCCGCGATTATGCCAAAAAGGTTGTGCGCAATTATGGCATTTACTTAAGGATTTATCGTGGTGATAGCCAAGGACTCAAATGGTTATCCAAACCGATCAACGTCAAACCGCCGAGCAAGGCGTCCTCGCGCGAATCGTGGGAGATATAAAGAATTGAAGTTGGTTTTTTTGGTGGCCGTTGCATTCGCAATGCTGACGTGCACACGAACAACTCATGTGGTGCTCGATGAGTCCCGCACCTTAAGATTCAATGCCAATGTTGAGCCCCCCACTCTCGATTGGACCAAGTGCATTGATGTCGCCTCTGCTCTCATCATCCATAATATGATGGATGGGCTTTTGAAATTTGATTTCTCAAAACCACAAATTGGAGTCCTACCTGGCCTTGCCGAATCATGGTCAAGTCCTGATGGACGTGTTTGGACCTTTCGTCTCAAAAAAAATATTATGTGGTCTGACAATGTTCTTCTGACACCACAGCATGTGCTCGATGGTTTTGAAAGGCTGCTCAATCCAAAGACAGCGGCTCCTTATGCTTACACACTTTATGATGTCAAAAATGCCAAAGCTTTTAACGTCGGGACTCTCAAAGATTTTTCCAAAGTGGGCGTGCGCATATTAGGGCAGGATTTGATTGTCGAACTCGAGCATCCCAAAAGTTATTTTCCGATGATGATGACGCACACATCCACCTATCCGGTAAGAAAAGATCTGATCAACAAATACGGTGAGCGATGGACTGATCCCGAACACATCGCGGTCTTAGGACCTTTTAAATTAAAAACCTGGGAGCATGACAACAGCATTTTGCTTGAGCGAAACCGCACTTACTACGGCACAAAACCAAAACTCGAAAATATCTTATTTTATCTGATTAACGACAGTGCAACCGCGATCAATCTGTTTGATGTGGGAAAGCTTGATGGTCTTTACCGTTTGCAATCTCGAGATGTGCTGACCTTAAAGAAAAAAAAAGAATACAAGCACGGCGGCCTGCTTAATATTTTGTATTACGGATTTAATGTCAAAGTCGTGCCTACGAATAATCTTAAAGTTCGTCGGGCGATTGCTATGAGTATCAATAAAAAACAAATCACCGATATGCTCGCCAATGGAGATATTCCGATGACGAGTTGGCTTCCACCTGGCATGCCTGGATACGAGCCCGAGGTCGGCCTAAAGTTTGACCCGGTTCAAGCCAAAGCCTTATTGGATGAGGCGGGATACAAAGATCGCACTCAATTTCCAAAACTTTATTTAAGCTTTAATACCAATGAGGATCATCAGCGAGTGGCTGAGAATATTCAGTCGCAGCTCAAAGAAAATTTGAATATCGAAGTCGAATTAAAAAATGAAGAATGGAAAACATATCTCAGTGGGCTAAAACACAATGCCACGCCACTTTTTCGGATGGGATGGCAGGGAGATTTTCCAGATCCCGATAATTTTTTAACTAGTCTGCTTTCTTATTCCGAAAACAATATGATGGGATGGGTGAACGTTGAGTTTGATCGTTTGATCGAATCGGCCGCAGTCGAGAGGGACCCTCAGTCTCGACTTGAACTCTATAGAAAAGCCCAAAAAATATTAACCGAGCAAGATGTGGCTCTCATTCCACTTTATTCCCAATCGGGACAATACTTGGTCAGTGAGCGGGTTAAAAACTTTCCGATCAATGCCATCGAAAATTTAAGATTTGATCAGGTTGAGTTGACCAAATGATTTTAGCGTTAAGCGTAAGTTGGATTTTATGTATTGTGATGCAGTTTTTCAATGTGCCTTTTCCGTTGATCTGGTGGTGGATCAATTTTGGTCTTAGTTTTTTGGGATTTTTGTATGTGTGCTTTCAACGGGGACTTGGACTTTATCTTTTTAAACGAACGATTGGCGCTCTTGTCGCGATTGCGGTGATTGCCACAATAACATTTTTGTTATTACGAATTATCCCTGGCGGGCCGTTTGATACCGATAAGGCTCTCCCACCAGAGATCAAGGCGAGTATCGAATCCCATTACCATCTTGATTTGCCTATCTATAAACAATATTTGATTTATATCACCGGTTTGCTCCACGGAGATTTAGGCGAGAGTTATAAATATATTGGCCGCAATGTTTCAGAAATTATAGCAGAGACCTTGCCCATCTCGTTAGAGCTTGGAATTTATTCGCTGCTATTATCTTTTTCGATTGGCATTCCGCTGGGGCTTCTGGCGGCGGCGAAACATAATACTTTTACCGATCATCTGTTGATGACCTTTGCCATTTGTGGAGTGAGTCTCCCTAGTTTTTTGGTCGCACCCTTATTGATTTTGTTTTTTTGCTTTTTTCTCCACTGGTTTGAGCCCGCATTGTGGGAGGGGCCAACCTCATATGTGTTACCGGTAGTGGTACTCGCCACGCGATCGATGGCCTTGGTGGCAAGACTCACACGTTCAACTGTGCTCGACGTGATTCGCGCAGATTATATCCGAACCGCGCGTTCAAAGGGTTTATCTGAATTTCAAATTTTATTTAAACATGTTTTAAAAAATTCGATTTTGCCCGTGCTCACTTATAGCGGACCACTGGCCGCGGAAATATTATCGGGTGCCTTTGTGGTTGAGCAGATTTTTGCAATTCCGGGCCTTGGTAAACACATGGTGCTTTCTGTGAGCAATCGAGATTATCCGATGGTGCTCGCCACAACCCTTTTATTTTCGGTGATGCTGATCACCGCAAATCTAATAGTGGATTTGCTCTACTCTTATTTTGATCCGCGGATTGAACTTCAATGAATGATCCAGTTTTGAGATTTAAAAAAAATAGGCTTGCTGTTTTTTGTTTGAGCTATGTGGTGTTGATGTGTCTGATCGCCCTGTTTGCTCCGCTCTTGTCGCCCTATCCATTTGATCTTCAAAATATGGGCGAGATTTTATCTTCTCCCAATTCAAAACATTGGCTGGGCACCGATGCCTTAGGCCGAGATATGCTGTCGCGTTTGATTTATGGCGCGCGGATGTCGATGTCTGTGGGTGTGATGACCGCCTTTCTTTCACTCCTTATCGGAACAACTTACGGGGCTTTGGCAGGCTGGTCGGGCGGGTTTATAGACAATGTGATGATGAGAATTTTGGATATTTTGATTTCAATCCCAACCCTCGTACTTTTGATCCTGGTTAAAATATTTTTTGATGCCTCAAACCTCATTCAAAATGCAGAACTCAAAGCCCTCTCAGGAATTTTACTCGCCCTTTCACTTGTGAGTTGGGTGACTTTGGCTCGTGTGGTGCGGGGTCAAGTGCTTCAAGTTAAACAAATGGCGTTTATCGAGGCTGCTCGAGCGCTCGGTGCGAGTTCTTTAACTATTGTTCTTAAACATATTTTGCCCAATATTTTAGGTCCAATGATTGTGCTTTTAACATTTCAAATTCCGGCAAATATTTTGTTTGAAAGTTTTTTGAGTTTTATCGGACTTGGGCTTCAACCCCCATATTCGAGTTGGGGAGTGCTTGCTAACGAAGGTTGGCGCAGTTTGCGCTCTTATCCTCACCTGATGATCTCTCCAGGACTTGCGCTATTTTTTGCGATGCTCGCTTTTAATTTTTTGGGCGATGGGTTGCGCGATGCCTTTGATGCTAAGATGAAGTGAGCAATTCTTTTTGCAGTGCAAACGATAGCAAAAAAGGATCTTTGATTTGGCGTTCACCAAAATCTTCTTTTGATTTTATTCCTTTCCATCGCTGCTCAATCAAAACTTGGGCGGTCGCACCACCGAGGCTTGAACCTGGCCCCAGCATCACCAAATGATCGGGTGCAAATTCTTTAACCGCAACCTCGATCGCCTTTGAGTAATTGTAAACTTCAACCACCTGGTGGCCAAAGGTGTACTCATAAAGATCTTGTGCTTCGGTTGAAAAGGGCTGCCAAATTTTTCCGCGTCCATCGATCAAAGGAATCTTTGGTGGAGTAAATAAATCTTGATTTAGAGTCTCAAAAGCTCTTTGAGATATGGGCGCCATCAATGGGGTGTGAAAGGCCGCGTGATTGATCAGTTGAAATGGAAATCGATCGCGACGTGGCAGCCGCTTTAAAACTTCGCTCACCGATTCGCAACCAAAAACCAAATAGCCACCAAGTTTGATCGATAGAAATGTGTTTGGAATATCAAGTGCACTCAAGGCTTCTGCGTGGAGTGGGGGCGAGGGTGTCCAATCGTCATTGCAAATTTGGGTGATCACTTGCGAGCCTAAGAGTTTTTCTTTCATCATCGCGCCCATGGTTTGGATCACCTCAAAACCATTTTCGAAACTCACAGCTCCGGCTAGAGCTAAAGCGGTGTACCAGCCCATTGAATTTCCGGTGATCGCCACGATCTCAAAATTTTTTAATTTTTTAAAATCTTGGACCGAGCTTGCATAAATTAAGGGCGATGCATGTTCACCCTTGGTGTGGAGCGAGTTTTGAAATGACGAAGCCTGATCCATTTCGCTTAAAGTTGGAAAACCAAGTTCACTGCGGCGTTGATCACAGTACTCAAGGAGACTTGAAGTCTCGAGCTGACCCATTGTTTCTTTGGTGTACGTGCCGCGACCAGGACACACCACCACCACTCGTTTTTTCATGACTCAACCAATTCTTTTGCTGCCAGAACAATGTCGGATGTTTGTGGCAGACCCGAGACCGCAGCAGCTCCTAATGGAATAAAACAATCAAGGCCTGCCAAGACTTGTATGCGCGGTGGATTTTTTATTTTCTCGATGATCATTGCAACCAGTCCCTCGCTCAAAGATCCGGTCTGACGGCATTCATCCACAATCAAAATCGATTTGTATTTTGAAATTTCCTGAATCAATTGCTGTTTAGGTAAAGGATGAAGCCATCGTAAATCCAAGACGGCCGCATCGATTCGATGTTGGTCCTTTAATATTTTTTGGGCTTGCAGCGAGAGATAGGTTCCATTGCCATAAGTTAAAATCAAAATAGAATCGGTCTCGCCATAAACACGAAATTCTACAAGGCGAATTTCGCCACTCAGCGGAAAACTAAAAGACCACGCCTTATCTCCAGAGCGATGAAGGTCGCGTGTCATGTAAAGAGCGATCGGTTCGATAAAAACAATCACTCGGCCTTTTTCCCAAGCAAGCTCAGCGCACGCGCGAAGCATTTGGACCGCATCGTCTCCTCGCGAGGGAACCGCAACAATGATTCCCGGTATATCGCGAAACACACTGAGCGAATTGTCGTTGTGAAAATGACCACCAAAACCTTTTTGATAGGGCAATCCGGCGATTCGTAAGATCATCGGATTCACAAACTGACCTTTAGAAAAAAAAGCGAGGGTCGCAGCCTCACCACGAATTTGATCTTCGGCATTATGGACATAAGCCAAAAACTGAATTTCTGGAATCGGCAAAAATCCATTGTGGGCTAAACCAATCGCTGTTCCCAAAATTGACTGCTCATCGAGTGGAGAATTAAAAACCCGACGTGCCCCAAATTTTTTGTAAAGCCCATCGGTCACATTGTAAACGCCGCCTTTTTGGGCCACGTCTTCACCAAAGATCAAGCTTTGAGGATAGCGATCAAGAATTTCTGCTAAACCAAAATTTATTAATTTCGCCATATGAAGTGGCGCATGGGGCACTTCAAGGGATTTAAAGTCAGGCGACTTTCTTGGGAAAGCACAAGCAGTGATGGTGCTTGCAACATCCATCGGATCATCCAGTGGTTCGCGCGTGAGGGCCTCGTGTGCGACCGCAATCACTCGAGCACGCACCGACTGATAAAGATCAATGATTTGGGTTTGTGATAAAAAGTTCTGTTCGACACAAATTCTGGCCGAATGGAGAAGCGGATCTTGAAATTCATTTTCTTCCATCTGCTTTAAACTCAAATAGTTTGTTTCCATATCCGAGCCGGCATGACCCATAAGCCGAACAGTTTTGATATGCAAAAAAACGGGCTGCTGTTTTTTAACCGCAAGACTGCGAGCCAATACCGATTTTTGATAAACATCAGAGAGATTGAGCCCATCACATTTCAAATAATTAAAATGGGGACGCTGAGAAAAATTTTTTTCGATCCAATCCGAACTTGTGGGAACCGAAATCCCGATTCCATTATCCTCACACACAAACACAATCGGTAATCCAATTTTTTGATCCGCAATCAGTGATGCGGTATTAAAAGCACCTTGAGCGGTGGAGTGATTGCTCGAAGCATCTCCAAATGAGCACACGACTACACCATCGTCTGGAATCACGGTGGTTTTAATTTTTAAATATCGGGCGCGTGAAATTGAAAATGCTGTGCCCACGGCCTTTGGCAAGTGAGACGCAATGGTCGACGTCTGCGGCGGCACGTTGAGTTCAAAACTGCCAAACACCTTGTGCCTGCCACCTGAGATCGGATCTTCGCGTGAAGCCAAAAATGAAAGCCATGTATCATAAAGTGGTGTGGTGCCAGGCAATTGTTTTGCTCGCTGAAGCATAAAGGCGCCGCTGCGATAATGCAAAAAGGCCATGTCTGTAATTTTAAAAGCTAAGCCAACCGCGGCGTTGCCCTCGTGACCCGAACTTCCGATGGTGTAGTAACACTTGTTTTCATTTTTTAAGATACGCGCATACAAATCCAGATGCCGTGATTGAATTTGGGTTTCAAACAAATCAACAAATTCAGTTTTTGTCAGTCCTGAGTATGGGCTTAAGGCCTGAGGAAAGCTTCCTTCGTTCACATGCTTTAAAAAATTCTGATCGATCACTTCTGCGCGGTTGAACATAGATTAAAGAATGTTCTGGTGCGCTTGACCGAAAGGCAACAAAAAGGTGTGATAAAGATATGAGTCAATATGAGCATTTGAATTTTATGAATGAAGATATTCTTTTTAGCGAAGAAGAATTAATGATCCGCCAAACCGTCAGAGACTTCGTCACAAAAGAAGTTTTGCCAGTGCTTCAAGAAAGTCATCGCAAAGAGCATTTTCCATCACAGCTGATTCCGCGATTTGCCGAGATGGGTTTACTCGGATCGACCATCCAAGGTTATGGTTGTGCAGGATTAAACCATGTGGCTTATGGATTGGTGATTCAAGAGTTAGAGCGCGCCGACTCGGGCATTCGTTCCTTTTGTTCGGTTCAAGGCTCGCTTGTGATGTATCCCATTTATGCTTACGGATCCGATAAACAAAAAGAGAAGTACTTGCCCCAACTCGCTTCTGGAAAAATGATTGGATGTTTTGGCTTAACCGAACCTGATGCCGGATCAAATCCTGGTGGCATGCTGACCAAGGCCGAAAAAGTAAAGGGTGGGTATCGCCTCAACGGAAATAAAATGTGGATCACCAATGGCTCAGTTGCCGATATCGCAATTGTTTGGGCAAAGCTTGAGGGCCGCGTGCGTGGATTTATTGTTGAAAAAGGCACAGAAGGTTTTTCGACAACACTCACAAAAGGAAAATTCTCACTTCGTGTCAGTGTGACAAGTGAACTTCATCTCAAAGATTGCATCGTGCCCGAAGAAAATATGTTGCCCAATTGCGATGGCCTCAAAGGCCCGCTCGGATGTTTGTCGCAAGCGCGATACGGTATTGCGTGGGGTGTGGTGGGTGCTGCAAACGCCTGTTATTTTGAAGCTCTCAATTACGCAAAAAATCGGGTGATCTTTGATAAGCCTTTGGCAGGATATCAGTTAGCTCAAGCGAAGTTAGTCAAGATGGTGCAAGAGATCACAAAAGGTCAGCTGCTGGCTTTGCAAATGGGACGACTCAAAGAAAAAGGCGAACTCCAGCCTCATCATATTTCGCTCGTAAAAATGAACAACTGCCGCATGGCTTTGGATGTGGCTCGCGATGCGAGAGATCTACTCGGCGCCAATGGAATTATTGATGAGTATCCAATTATTCGTCACATGATCAATCTTGAAACTGTGAATACGTATGAAGGAACCGAAGATGTTCATCGTTTAGTTGTGGGTGGTGAGATCACGGGCTTACCGGCGTTTCGGTAGGGTGGTGGGTTTTTTTTGTGTTGAGTGCGGGTGATCGTGCCCGCGATGTTTTGGAAGCTTAGGTTAGTGGGCGCGGCTGGGTGAGTGCGGATTCTCGTGCCCGCGATGTTTGGTTGCGGCTTTTGCTTTTCAATTTCTTACTTAAATATCTGCCTTTATTTTTAAAGCAAATAAGAATTTAATTTGACATGTTTTTTTGCCAACTATTTTAGTTTATAGTTCAATTTGAAAGTGCCGACCTCTTTTTCACTTTCGATACAGTCACAAGAAGGATTTAAAGCCCAAAAACCCATCAAGATAAAGGCAATATTGAGCGATTCTAACCTGCTCTAAAATTCAGTTTCCAAAACCCATGATATCATCTGCTCTAAATAGGAGATATTTATGGATCATTTAAAAATTCATTCTCAAGCAGTCAAGGCCGCGGATTCTCATCGCAAATCTGAAATGGAATTGCTCAACGCTTTAGAAGTGGTTTGGAAAAACAAAACGTACTACCAGTTTGGTTGCGCCTCATTGTTTGAATACTCTACGAAACAACTGAAGCTTTCTGAAGAGATGGCGAGCATCGTAAATAAAATTGCCAAAAAATTTACCGAACTTCCAGAACTTAAATCAGGCATAGAGTCGGGCGAGCTCTCGCTTTCAAAAGTGAATCGCATCACTTCTGTTGTGAACAAAGACAATGTTCAACATTGGATGGATCTTGCCAAAGGCACCAAACGGAATCTCGAAAAAGAAATTGCGAAGGTCCAACCTGAAAAGGCCATACCCGAGCGGGCACGATACCAAAAAGCTGGAGATACCCTAAGAATATCGATTTCATTTTCGGTCACTCAAGAAGAATACGCAGTGTTTGAACGCACCAGAGATTTGCTGAGCCAAAAATTAAAACGTGCCGCGACCATTGGCGAAGTTCAAGTCGCAGCCATCAACGAGCTCAATCAAAAACTCGATCCGCTCAGAAAACCGCTTCGCAAAACCCAAGCGGGCACGACAAGATTGACTGTCACGTTGAAGCGTAAAATTCACCATCAACATCACAGTCAATGCACGTATGTGGATCAAAATGGTCAACGCTGTGGTGAACGTCGCCATCTTGATATCCATCATATTATTCCAAAATCGAAAGGTGGCAGTGACGCCGAAGAAAATCTCACACTCTTGTGCACCGGGCATCATCGTGCCCACCACAAGAGTAAACATAATTAGTTTATTTTGATATAGGGTTTCGATTCCAAGCCTGTGTTTAATTGGGCAACAGCAAAAACCCCAACAATCAAAACGCATCACACCGCCCAAACCAAATGACTTGACGGAATCAAAACTAAAAAGACAAAAATGGCTGATGCTTCTCGCACTTTTTTTTAGCTTTGCAAGTTATGCGCTTGAAATTCAGGGTTTCGTTACCAAGGACTGTGCAAAGGTTGCAGGCATTATCGTCTATGCCACTGATTCTGAAATCGAAATCGTCAATCTCAAAGGACAACTTCAAAAAATTGATGTGCACGATATTTCGTCTTTGGTGGCGTTTGATGTGCTCGACAATCCCATCGGCACATTTCAAATCGATGACAAACTAAAAGAGCGCCTTAAGCTTTTATATATTGAAGACCAAAAAGGTGTGCCGGTTTTTGCGATTCGCTTTATCGAAGACTTACTTTTATTTATGACTTTGGACGGCAAAGTTCAGGTTCATTCCTTTTCTGATATCCAAAAGCTGAGGCCTGCAACCGAAAATGTCGAACCACATCGGCGATTTTCAAAAAATCCCAATTTTGATTTTTCGGGAGCTTCTGCCAGCTGCAGTTTTGATTCTGATAATGGGATCAAACCCACGCGGATCATGACCGATCAAATTAGCATCGGCGAATTTATCAATGATTTTGCCAGGGGTTATGAGGGACTTGAAAGTTTTGAAGAGCGCACCTATCTGTACTCTCGCCCATATCTGTTCGAACGCCATGCACGTTTTGGACTCTCTGTGGTTTCCTCGCGCACCGAGCCCGCGATCGAGGCTCCGGTGTTTTTTCAATTCTCATCTGGTGAGCCCTATCGCTTTCAAAGTTTCACTGCCTTTGGAATGATCTCGCAAGAATTTTTGCCCAACTCCGAGCCCACATTTAGTCTACGGTCCGAAGTCAAATCACATTTGTTTCACGCTTTATTTGCCGCCAATGTGCTGGGCATTCCTGCGGGCACCTCGATCTTTTTAAAACATCCAAGCGAAATGAAGCTTGAAAAGGATGTGAACGTTCAACCCTCATTTAATTATTTGGCAATGATGGGGGCAGACTATGGTCCCTATAGTTTGTCGGTTGGACTTTATTATCCCACTTTTGGAATCAAGGTCGGCAACGAGTATCGCGAAGTGTTGGGAAGTTCGGTCTCCTATGCGGTGCGCGCGATGTATACCACTTCAATTTTGCGTCTTAGAGCGATCACCGCTTTTGTTCGCTACGATCAGAGTAAATCCTCATCGAGTGATGTGCTCTCAAAAACGGGCGAAGACGGCAACCTTGGCACTCCGACGAGTTTTCAATTTCAGAGTATATTTTTTCGTGGTGGAGCAGACTATCAGTATTCTGACCGCTTAAGATTTAGTGCTGACGCGATCATTGTTGAGGGATCATACAAAGAACAAATGAGCGGGCTGGGCAATGATATTCGATTTAATAAAGTCACCGCACAATTCACCGCCAAACAATCCTTTAGCGATTATCTTGCGGTCAGTCTTTCGGCAAATTTGCTTTATCATGATTTTAATTCGAATTTCGTCAACGTCTCGTTAAAAGACGACAAACAGGAGTCCAATTTTTTTGCATCCTTTGAATTTATTTTTTAGTTTGATCCTCGGATTTTTGACGCTTGAGGCTCATGCCATCAACCTGCATGCGCTCTACACAGCTTCTTGTCAGCGGCATGTGGGAGTGATATTGGGCGTGACTCCGCGTCACCTTGCTTTATTAAATCTCGAAGGCAATATTGTAAATGTCGAGCGCTATGAGGTGATTTACTACGTCAATTATCCGCTCGATAAAGTTCCGATGGCGAGTATCGAAAATCCAGAGCAAGTGCCCCAAGTGACGGTCAAGACTTTCCAAAATGGCGAGCTTGAAACTTTGGTTGTTGGTTGGCCGGTGGATTTTAGTGCCGATCGTGTTTCATTTTTGAGCCTTAAAGGATTAGAGGTTTCAATCGATCGTCGATCAATTTGGGATATTCGTTTTGACACGCGTAATGGCCGCGTGGCTTTTCCTCATGTGACAAAACAATTTGAGTTTGTGCCGCCTTATGCGTTTGCAAACTGTGCTACTGAAAAAAAGAAGTTGATCAAAGTTTTCCCCCAAGATGTGTTGAGCGATCCGGTTAAAATCAAACGCGAGTTTGATCGCTTAGAAGACAGTCACCGACGTCTTCAAAAATACGAAACCGAGGAGCACTTTTATCCTGTGCCTGAAATCTACACCAACCAAACTCTGCTTGGATTGTGGCTGATGGCGGGCTCGCGCTATGGCGCCTCCGACAATCGCACCAATAATTTTACACCTTTGTTAAGTAACGAATTTAGCTCGGGACCGTTTGGATTTCAGAGTGAGTTTCGCTCGGGCAGTGGGTTGCTCAACCAAACGATTCATGAAGAAACCCAAACCCAAGTGTATTACCGCATGAAAGCCGACTACTTTCATCTTTCGGCATTTTTTGATCCCAACCTCATTTTGGTGGGCGATAAATATAAGTGGGGACGAGATGATTTAAAATCCAACGACCTCCGTGCGATCGAAAGTGGATTTTTAGAAATGGGTTTTGATTGGGGCGCCTTCGCATTGGAAGTTTATATGGGCACATCCCTCAATGTAGGCGCTCGCGAGCAAGATTATGTGAAGGAAGACACACTCTCCTTACCCCGAATTGGAATTCGCTATCAGGGCTACACCTGGATCTTAAGTGCGCAGGTGGGCTCAGGTTCCACCGACATTTTTAAGGGCAATTTTTTTCGCGCCAACTTTGAATATAAGCCTTCAAAAAACTGGCGCTATGCGGTCTCAGCGCTCAGTCGTAATCTAAAGTTTGATGGCAAAGATTCGAACACAAACACGCCTTTCCGATCTGAAAGCAAAAGCTTAACTGTAGCGGGCGATTTTCAGTTTCGATTTCATACGCGCTATTGGGCAGGATTAAATTTTGCTCTTGAACAGGTGGGTCAAACCGGATCGCTCAATGGCGGTGCTGATCAGAGCGAAAATCATGTTTATCCAAAATTAGGAACAATGGTTTCGTTAAGTTTTTAAACGTTAAATCTAAAAAATAAAACGTCGCCATCTTGTACAACGTACTCTTTGCCCTCAAGCCGGTATTTGCCCGCTTCTTTTACCGCAGATTCGCTTCCGAGTTTAAATAACTCTTCGCACGCATAAGTTTCGGCACGGATAAAACCTTTTTCGAAATCGGTATGGATCACCCCTGCGGCTTGCGGCGCTTTATAACCTTGGCGAATGGTCCACGCTCGGACTTCTTTTTCGCCGGCGGTAAAAAAAGTCACAAGATTGAGCAAACGATAAGATTCACGAATCAACCGAAATAATCCGGGCTCGCTCACTTTGAGCGAATCCAAAAATTCTTTTCGCTCGCTCGGTTCCAGTTGAGCGATCTCGGCCTCTAGACTGCTGCAAATACTTAAAGACAAATTATTTTCGGAAGTCGCACGCTCGTTGACCTTTTGAACAAAGGGCGAATTGCCCGAAATAAAATCTTCTTCAGAAACATTGCACACATACAAAACTGGTTTAGCAGTGAGGAGATGAAGTTCTTTATATAAGATTGCTTCGGAATCCAAAACCTCAACTGTGCGTGCAGGTTTTCCATCGCTCAAGGCATCATAAACTTTTTTGACCAATGCGTACTCGGCTTTTACTTTTGGATCTTTGGAGGTGCCTGCAAGCTTTTCGGTTTTTTTGATTCTTTTTTCCAGCGAATCGAGATCGGCCAACATCAATTCGGTATTGATCACATCGATATCTCTTAGGGGATCGACACTGCCGCTCACATGGATCACATTCGGATCTTCAAAACATCTCACCACGTGAACGATCGCATCTGTTTGCCTAATATTGGCAAGAAATTGATTGCCCAATCCTTCGCCCTTTGAGGCGCCAGCGACCAAGCCCGCGATGTCGACAAATTCCATTGCGGTGGGAATCACGCTTTGGGGTTTAATAAAAGAGCAAATCTTATCCATCCGTTCATCGGGAACGGTGACCACGCCGACGTTTGGATCAATGGTGCAAAACGGATAGTTTGCGGCTTCGGCTTTTGCAGAGGTGAGAGCGTTAAAAAGAGTGCTTTTTCCAACATTGGGTAAGCCGACAATTCCTGCTTGCAGAGCCATTTGGTTAATCCTTTTTTATTTGTAAACTGTTATAGTACGATGCCGCACGATCATAGCCTTGGCTAAAAAAACTGCTAACAGCATCGGCGGCGGCTCCAATAAAATCGGACATCTCGGCCATTTCGCTTTTTGAAAAATTTTGTAAAACATAATCTGCCACATCCTGACCCGGATGGCTTGGGCGGCCCACGCCCAATTTCAGTCGGGCATAGTCTGGGCCTAAATGTTGGGTCAGACTTTTTATTCCGTTGTGCCCACCAGCTCCACGGTTTTGATGAAATCGCATTTGTAAAAACGGCTGATCAATATCGTCTTGGATCACCAGTAAATCTTTGAGCTCAATATCATAAAATTTTAAAAGTGGTGCCACGCTCTCGCCCGAAAGATTCATATAGGTCTGAGGCTTAACCAAAATAACAGATTGTCCATCAATATTGATGCGCGAAGTTTGGGCGCGATGCTCGGTTCGATAAGAGCCTGAGCCCAATTCTTGATTGATCGCATCGACCACAATAAATCCGATGTTGTGACGTTGAAGAACATATTGGGGGCCTGGATTTCCAAGCCCAACAAGACACTTCATCTATTGATCGTCATTTTTTAGCAGCAGCATCTTTCTTAGCATCTGCTGCGGGCGCAGCAGCACCGGCTGCAGGAGTTGCACCGGGTGCAGCGGCCGCAGTGGCGTCAGCGGGAACAACGGTCGCAACTTCTTCACGAACAACTGCGACTGTCGCAATTGTTTCTTCGATCGAAGTCACAAGTTTGAGGCCCTCTGGAATTTGAATGTCTGAAACGTGCAAGCTGCCATCAAGGCCAATGCCGGAGACATCAACAGCAATAAAATCAGGAATTTGTGTGGGTAAACATTCGACTTCGATATCTCGTCGAACAGCATTAAAGATCCCACCTTCTGTGGTTCCAATCGCTTTACCTTCAAATCGCAATTCAACACTGACACGAACCGATTTGGTCATATCGGGTGCAAAAAAATCGAAATGAACAGGGCGGCGTGAAACGGGATGAATCGTCACATGTTTTTTTAAAACTTTTAAGCCATTCAAAGCTTGGTCTTGGGATTTTAAAGTAAAAATCGCATTTTCAAAACCATGTTTGTTGTAGCGGACCGCATCGCTTTCGTTGAGCGAAATAACGATGTTCTCGATTTTTGGTCCGTAAACCACAGCCGGAACAATTTTATTTTTGCGCAGCGAGCTTACTTTTTTTCCAGCTATTCTGCTATTTACTTCGATCGATAATTCTTGCTGAGCCATTGTCTCTCCTTCAATCAAGATTCAAAAAGTGCACTCACTGAGTCGTAGGAATAAATTCTTCGTATTGCTTCGGCCACAACGGGCGCCACACTGATCACTTCAAACTTACCACTGTCAATTGCGGCTTGCTTTAAGGGAATGGTGTCGCTGACCCAAACTTTTTGAACTCCGCACTCAATTAATCGTGAAACGGCGGGACCAGAAAGAACGGGATGTGTGGCAACGGCAAACACCTCTTTTGCACCATTCCGCATTAAACTGTCAACCGCCTGAACCAATGTTCCGGCAGTATCGATCATGTCATCAAGAATCACCGCGATTTTTCCACGCACATCTCCAATGAGGTGCAGCGCCTGGGCTTCGTTAGGTCCAGTCCGACGTTTATCAATAATAGCTAAAGCGCATTCCACTCGCTTGGCAAATGCTCTGGAGCGTTCGACCCCACCCGCATCGGGGCTAACAATAACAAATTTATCACCAAAGCCCATCCGGTCACGCCAAGCACGGGCAAATGTTGGGATCGCAAAAAGGTGATCGACCGGGCCATCAAAAAATCCCTGAATTTGTGAAGAATGAAGATCGACCATAAGGAGTCGGTTCGCACCGGCACTCTCCAAAAGTTTTGCCACACATTTTGCAGAAATGGGTGCGCGTGGAGCAACTTTGCGATCTTGCCTTGCGTAACCATAGTACGGCATCACCGCAGTGATATCGGCGCATGAAGCTCGCTTTAAAGCATCAAGCACCATAAACAGTTCCATATAGTTTTCGTTTACAGGTGGCGCGGTACTTTGCACCACAAACACGTTGCAACCGCGAACCGATTCATGAATTTCGACTTGCACTTCGCCATCAGCAAATCGTGAAATCGAAATTGCTCCGAGTTCGACGCCCGCCGCTTTTGCCACACGAGCCGCGAATTGGGGATTTGAATTTCCAGAAAATATTTTTAGCCCCGTCATAAGTTTGAAAACCTTAACGGATAAAGGTTTTTAAAGCAAAGACTCAGTCTTTTGCTTTGAGAATCTCAAGAAGTTGTTTCAGCGCTTTTGCTCGATGTGAGATCAAATTCTTTTTTGCAGGGTCCATCTCGCCAAGAGTTTTTGTTTCGCCCTCAGGAATAAATAAAGCATCGTAACCAAAACCACTTTGGCCTTTTAAGGTTGACCCGATTTGTCCCGAAAGCTCAGCCTCAATCGCATATTCTTTTCCTGCTGGAGAATACACCACAATTGAGCAAACAAATTTTGCTGATCGATTAGGCCCTGCGCGAAGCTGCATCATTTTTAAAAGTTTTGCGTTGTTTTCGCCATCGGAGGCTTTTTCGCCCGCATACCTTGCCGAATGAATTCCTGGTAAACCACTTAAAGCCTCAACCATCAGACCACTGTCTTCGCCCAAAACCCACTGGTCGGATTTAAGTGCTTTAAAACTTTTAGCTTTGAGTCGAGCATTTTCTAAAAAAGTTTTACCAGTTTCCTTGGGATAAGCATAAAACGAGAGCTCTTTGGGTGAATGAATTTGAAAGCCCGGAATCAAACTTTTAAATTCAGAAAGTTTTCCCTGATTGCTGGTTGCGATCCATAAGTCGGTCATAATGTGAAAAAGTCGCCGATCACACTTTGTTGAATTTTAAAAAGTTCAATACAGCCAAGCTCTGCTAAGCCCATCATGTCGAGCATTTGTTGGCGCGAAAAACTGCCTTTTTCGGCGGTGCCTTGAACCTCGATCATTTCGTTTTTATGGGTCATCACAAAATTCATATCCACCGAACACATGGCGTCTTCTTCATAATTGAGATCAAGCAGAGCCTTGCCTTGATGAAGTCCAACGCTAATTGCCGCCACGTAATGAAGAAGTGGATTTTGACTGATGACACTTTGGTTTTTTAATAAATCAAGAGCAAGTGCGAGCGCAACAAATCCTCCAGTGATCGCAGCGGTTCGAGTGCCGCCATCGGCTTGGAGAACATCGCAATCAATAGAGATTTGTCTTTCGCCTAGGGCTTTTAAATCGACCGCTGCTCTGAGGCTTCGGCCAAGGAGGCGAGAAATTTCTTGGGTTCTCCCGCCACTCATCGATTTTTCGCGCGCCATTCGGGTATGAGTCGAGCGCGGCAGCATTCCGTATTCGGCCGTGACCCAACCTTTGCCGGAACCTTGGAGCCAGCGCGGAATTTGTGACTCCACAGAAGCTGTGCACATCACACGCGTGTGTCCAAAGCGAATGTCGACACTGCCTTCGGCATATCGAGCGACGTTGGGAATAATTTCGACTTTTCTTAAAGCTTCGGGAGATCGACCATCAAAACGCATGAGGCGTGTTATCTATGAAATCCTTAAAATTGACAAGGCCGTGATAAATGCCTTGGGCCATTGCATTTTGGGTTGATTCTTTTTGGAGCATGTCGGCGTCGTCGGTGTTGGTGATAAAACCCATTTCGACTAGTGTTGATGGCATATCCACAAAGCTGATCATATGAAACGGCGCTTGTTTGACCGATTGGGCTTTGACCTTTTTGGGACCTTGCCAAGCATCAAGCAAAAACGTTGTGAGCTTTGAACTGCGACGAACCCGGTCATTGCGCAAAAGATCATCCAGGATCAATTTCGTTTCTCTATTTTTACTGTAGGGAGTGGAGAGGGCACTTAAAGTCTCGTCGAGTTTCATCTCGGGCTCATCGGATTGATTTTCTGAAGCTGCTAAAAACATCGACTCTTCATCGGGTGGCAATTGGTTTTGAAAATAAAATTCTGCACCGTGGGCTTTTTTTTGTGGTGACGAATTGACATGAAGACTGATCGCCACCGAAACATGCTGATGCCGAGCTTGAGCTGCACGAACGGCGAGGGGAACGAAGGTATCGGTGCGGCGAGAAAGTATCGATCTCATCCCAGGGGTCTGGTTGATTAATTTTTCTAATTTGATCCCAACCTTTAAAACGATATCGCTCTCTTCGGTTCTTTTCATACAGGCACCGCGGTCTTTTCCGCCATGTCCGGGGTCCACAAAAACCACAAAGTCTTTTGCAAAAGCACTCGTCAAAATTAAAACCAAAAAATTAAACATATCTTATTGTCTTTTAAAACCAAAGGATTGGTCGAGAGGGGCAAGCTGAGTTTTGGTCCAAGGTGGAGGAAGAAAAAAAGCGACCTGGGAGGGTAAGTTGAGGGGGCCAGGCCGCTAAGGGGTACTTCAGCATTTAGCAAGCAAAGTGCCAATTTATTTTACAAGACCTTAGTGGGGATGCACTTAACTTTAAAGACCTAAAAACCGATAAAAAAATATGAAACTAAAAATTGCTTTTATATTTTGTGTGCTCGTTTTGAACTCGACAGCCTTTGCCAAAGATATCGATGATGTGGAGTCGGGATTAGAAACCACTTTGTCCGAATCCGAAGCCGCACGGGCCGAGGCGAAATCGGCCTCACAGCGCGCCAAAGAAGAAGAGCGCAAACGCCAAGCTGCACAAATCAAACTCGAATCAACCAAAACTAAGGCCGAAGCTCTTGAAAAAGCGGCACGCCAAAAAATCAATGAGCTTGATACAAAAACAACTCAAGCCAAAGTTGAGCGCGCAAAATTTGAGCGAGAAACAAAGCAGTTCGAATCACAAATCGAAAAATGGAATAAAAATCTCGAAGAAGCAAAAAAACAAGCAGCAGATGCGATCGAAAAAAAGCAAACCGCAGAACAAACTCATTCGGCTCGCGCCCAAGAACTTGAGACTTTAAAAGAACAACTCAAAGATGCCAAAACCAATGCGTCATCGGCAAAAACCGAGAGTCAAAATTCTGAGTCGCGACTCAAAGCCATACAAATGAAATATGACGAGCAGTCGCAAATCAATTCTCAAGAGATCGAAAAGCTTCAAACCGAAATTAAGACTTACCGAACACAAGCCTTGGCCTCAGAATCCCAAATGCGCAAACTTCGTGGACAACAAAAAAAATCAGAAGACGAAACCGCTTTGCTAGAAGTGGAAGCCGAGGGCGCCAAAGCCAGAGCCGCCCATTCTGCTAAATACCTTGCAGATCTAAAAATGAATACCGCACAAAAACTCGAAGCTCTAAAAAATCGGGCTCAATCTGCTTCGGGTAAAGTTCAAGCTTCAAGCGAAAACGAATCTACCATTCGTCGCAATACCGCATCTGAGCAATCGACCAACAATGCGGTAAGCGCAAAAAATATGAATGATGCAATGAACGTCAAATTGATCAAGCGTCATCATAATTGCGGTGCTTCAGAGGATTGCCAACCGAGCAAGTGAACTCGCTTTGAACTCATTTGCCACCCAAACAGTTGCTCGTGGCTTTTTAAAAAAAAATCTTTTGTCATATGATCCACAATTTCACCTTGTGGATTTTCTTTTGCTAAAAAATCATTAAGATCCTGATAGATCAAATGATGAGCAACCCCATTCATCGAATACACGTCGTGATAACTGAGCCAATGATGAGAATTAAAAAAGTTGAGCAGACGGGTTTTAAAAATCGCTTCGGTTCGGGGCCAATTTTTTTTGTAAACCAAGCCAAGCTGACCAAGTACATTGCAAAACAAATAGGTGCAATGAGCGGGTCGGCTTAAGAGGGCTGAGCCATCATTGAGAAAAAAATCTTCGCAGTGCCATTGAACTTGAATACCAAATCGCATTCGAAATATTTTTTTGGCCAAGGGATCAGGATCATAAACTGATATTGTTTTAAAATTCTCAAAAAAACTGTGTTGGGGCAGGCTCCATCCCCCGCTTGGCCCCACCAAGACCAAATGATCTTTGAGATTATGCCGAGATAAATTCATCGACACCCATTCTCTTAGAGGCTGCCAACGAGAGCGGTTAAAAAGTGCGCGGGCATGGTAAAAAGGCCCGCCGGTGACTTCAAAAGATGACATCAGAGAAAGTGATTTTCTTTCATCCAAGTGTCCGACACAAACTTCGACATGTAGTTGCGAATGCCGTCACATAACAGCACCACACAATTTTGATCGGGTTTTAAATCCTTTGCCGCCTCTAGTGCCGCCCAGTGCGCCGCACCAGATGAGCCTCCGCATAAAAACCCCTCTTCACGAATCAACTGCCGAGCTGTCGAAAATGAATTTTGATCATTGGTCTTAACCCAATGATCAACGAGTGAGCGATCGAGGACATCAGGAATAAAGTCATAGCCAATGCCTTCAACCTTGTAAGAAAACACCTGGCCTGGTCCTGCCAAGATCGATCCCTCGGGATCCACACCCACAATTTGAACTTTTGGATTTTTCTGTTTTAATTTTTTTGCCACACCCGAGAGTGTTCCGCCCGTACCAGTGGTCATCACCACCATGTCCACTTTGCCCTTAAGATCTTGCCAAATTTCTTCGGCGGTAGTGACAAAATGAATATTGGGATTCGCCGGATTGGCGTACTGATTTAAAATATGAGCCCGCGGAATTTCTTTTTGAAGACGTTTTGCCACTCCAAATAAACTCTCAGGCGAGTCATAAGCCGCCTCGGTGGGTGTGCGAATAATTTCTGCACCAAGGGCTTCGAGAGTCACTTGTTTTTCCATGCTCATTTTTTGGGGCATCGTGATGATCACTCGGTAACCCTTTACAGCACCAGCGAGCGCAATCCCAATCCCGGTGTTGCCAGAGGTCGGCTCAATCAGCACGTCACCGGGACGAATGCGGCCCGCATCTTCGGCCTCTTGCACCATGCTGAATCCGATTCGATCTTTGACCGAGCCGCCCGGATTTAAAAATTCGAGCTTCGCAAAGAGCTGACATTTAAGATCCCCTTTTACTTTTTGAACTTCAACGAGGGGAGTGCGACCGATCACATCGAGAATATTTTTGTATGTTGCCATTCAAACTCTCATTTGTTTTTCACTTGTTGGATTGAATTGGAAATGGTGACACTCTTTGGGAAAAGAGACAAATCATGTCGCAACACCTTGCTAATTTAAACATCGGATCGAGCGCCGTGATCAGAGGATACATTGGAGATCATTCAATTCATGAACGCCTTAAAGACCTCGGATTTGTTGAGGGCGCGGTTGTCCAGGCATTGTTCAGAGCACCTCTTGGTGGCCTTTCGATATTTCGGGTGGACAACACGACCGTTGCGCTCCGCGATGAGGAGGCGAGTTGCCTACGCATCTCGTTAATCGCGAAAACCAGCGAGATCCCATCATTGCTCTAGTTGGTTCACCCAACTCTGGTAAAACATCTCTTTATAACTGGCTGACAGGATCAAAATTCAAAACGGTCAATTATCCCGGTGCAACGGTGGATTGCTTTATTGGGCCTGTGCAATCGGCATTGGGCTCAGGCCTGCGATTTATGGACACTCCAGGGACTTATAGTCTCCTCGCCAAAACTCCGGATGAAGAAGTGACCACTCAAGCTCTCTTCCACGCCAAAACCAATGACCAGATCGATGCGGTTTTGGTTGTGATTGATGCCACCCAAATCCGAAGGCAGCTTTTAATTGTTGAGCAAGTGATTCGATCCGGATTTCGCTGTGTGGTTGCAATCACCATGATGGATTTACTGCGAAAAAAAGGGATGAGTCTCGATATCGAAAAATTAAGTCAACATCTTAAAGTTTCGGTGGTGTCGGTGGAAGCGCGTCTTGGTGGAAACGTTCAACAGCTGATCAATATTTTTAAGAATTTTGATTTTCAAAATTCGGACGCACCAAAGTTGCACATTCCCACATCGGAAGAAAATCAGATTTTAAGAAAATTAACTGAGACAATTTTAAAAGATGTTTTCAAAGAGGGTATCGAAAAGCGTGACATTTTATCCGAAACTTTAAAGATCGATAAGATTTTGCTCCATCGAGTGTACGGACCCCTTTTGTTTTTAGCCGTAATGACACTTCTTTTTACCAGCATCTTTTTTTTGGCTGCTCCTTTGATGGATTTGATTGACCAGAGCTTTTCTGCCTTTTCGAATTCAGTTTTAGGGCTTCCTACACCAAGCCTCCTCAAAGAGTTTATTGGTGCTGGAATTTTACCAAGCTTCGGTGCGGTTCTTGTTTTTGTTCCCCAAATTTTTATTTTATTTTTAGGAATTGGAATTCTGGAAGACACGGGCTATCTCGCTCGGGCCGCAACACTGATTGATCGTCCCTTTTCAAAGATCGGTTTAAGCGGGCGCTCTTTTGTGCCGCTGCTATCGGGTTTTGCTTGTGCGGTGCCTGCAATGATGGCGACCCGAAATATTTCATCTGCCAAAGAACGTTGGATCGTTTTATTTATTCTTCCTCTGATGACCTGCTCTGCGCGCTTGCCCGTCTATGCTTTGTTGATTTCATTTTTGTTTCATGGAAAATCCTCGGCTCTTGCCGGAATGTTTTTGGCAGGAATTTATTTGGCCTCAATTTTATTGGGTTCGGTAGCGGCCGCAATCATTCATCGTGTTTTTAAAAATCGAATCAAAAGTCATTTTGCACTTGAGCTTCCGATCTACCGAGTGCCGCAGTGGCGTTTGGTTTTTCGCAGCAGTCTGATGAGAACAAAAACTTATTTGATCAATGCGGGCCCTGTGATCTTTTTTGTCGCACTCGGCTTGTGGGCAGCCTCTTCCTTTCCGAGAACAGATATCTATACGATGCCGCCACTGTCGCAAAGTTATGCCGCTCTAGTGGGGCAGTGGATTGAGCCAGTGTTTAAACCGATGGGTCTGGATTGGAGAGTGGGAGTGGGATTGCTCTCGGCTTTTTCGGCACGAGAGGTTTTTGTGGCTTCACTTGCCTTGGTGATGAATTTTTCGGGCACATTGAGCGATGCATCTTTGCGCGAAGGCTTGATCGCCAATATGCAAAAGGCAACCTTTGGTGATGGCACACCTGTTTTTACCACCGCCTCGGTTTTAGGATTGATCGTCTTTTTTATGATCGCGGTCCAATGCATGTCGACCACCGCCACTGCGGCTCGGGAGTGGAAATCATGGAAGCTTGCCATTTTTCAACTGATTGCATTTAATCTTTTGGCCTATGCTGCGGCTTGTACCATCGTTCAAGTTGGTAGACTCTTAAGCTGATGCTGAGTCGTCTTTTTACAAAACGAATGTTGATTATTTTTTTGATGGGTTTTTCATCAGGATTGCCGCTGCTCTTGACTGGCTCAACATTGCGCATGCGGTTGTCCGATGCAGGAATTGATCTCACCACCATTGGCGCTTTGTCATTGGTTGGTCTTCCTTACAGCCTTAAGTTTTTGTGGTCGCCGTTGCTCGATCGCTACCAACTGTTCCAACTTTTTGGCCGGCGTCGAAGTTGGTTAATTGTGGTGCAAGCCCTTTTGGGATTTGCGCTCTGTGCCCTTGCTCTCAGCGATGATTCCTTGGTGATGATCGGTGGACTTTGTTTATTGGTCGCATTCTTAAGCGCCACCCAGGATATTTTGATCGACGCGTACCGCAGAGAAATTTTGCCCGATGAAGAATTGGGCTTGGGCTCAAGCCTTGCGGTCAATGGCTACCGAGTGGCGTTGCTGTACTCAGGTGGAATTGCATTGGTCATGGCCGATCATATGACATGGAATCAGGTTTATTTGTTGATGGCTTTAAGTGTTGGGATCGGAATCGTGACCACTTTATTTTGTGATGAGCCACAAGTTGTTTTGAGTCATAAAAAAAGTTTGAAGCAAGCTTTTTTGGATCCCTTTTTAGAAATGTTTAAGCGCCCGGGTGTTTGGACACTGCTTTTGTTTATTGTTCTTTATAAAATTGGCGACAGTATGGCCTCAGATATGACCGGACTGTATTTTAAAGATCTTGGTTTTACCAAAACAGAAATCGGCACGGTGGCAAAGCTCTTTGGATTTTGGGCGACCATCATTGGCGGATTTGTTGGGGGCTTTGCAATCATCAAATTAAAAACCTATCGAGCCCTTTGGATATTTGGAATTCTCCAAGCAGTTTCGATTTTGAGTTTTACCGCATTGTACTTTGTCGAACACAGTGTGAGTTTTCTTGCGCTGAGTATCACCTTCGAAAATCTGACCTCAGGAATGGGGACTGCGGCTTATGCGGGCTTTATAGCCGGATTGACCGACCGGCGTTTTACCGCAACCCAATATGCCTTACTAACATCACTCACAGGAATTCCGCGCATTTTTGCGTCGGCTCCTACCGGATATTTGGCAACCCACTTGGGCTGGCCGCTTTATTTTGTGTTTTGCACGCTCGCGGCGCTACCGGGTTTATTTTTGATTCTAAAAATTAAAGATAATGCTTGTTAAGAAGTGCCGATTCAATGTCGATCACATACACGTTCGACATATTAAAACGATGATAATCAAAGCGCTTTAAATTTTCCCAGACAGTCAATGCGTCGGTGTTTTCACTGTCAATCACGTAGGATGCAAAATATCCCACCATCCTTAGGGCCCAACCAAAAGCTTGTTTGTCGGTTTTGAAATTGTAATCTCCGGTGCGCTCCAAAACCTCGGGCGTTTCTGCATCTAAGCAGACCAAGATATCATTACGCTGTTTTGAAAAACGACAGACGCTCAAAGTCAGATTCTCGGTAATGCGCAAAACCTTATTTTCGTCGTCCTTGAGCCAAAATCCCTCAATGCTGCCATCGGCTTGAGCCAACTGGGACATCACACAAAACAATATCACAACTAAAACTTTCATCAAAATCTCCTCTATTCGCTATCCAGCAGTATTCGTGCCGGAGTTTCATTTAAACAAAACTAGTCGTAGGCCAGATGCAAGCGCCCCCAACATCTTTTAAAATAATAATGGGGGGATTAAAATGGGGCTGAAATTATGTTTATTTCTATTGGCATTTGAGTGTTGGGGACAAGTCCGAAACGAGCTGAATGAGCCATATGTGTTGGATCATGGCTATAAAGTTAAAAATTCGGTTTTATTGATCCATGGTTTGACCGATTCGCCGTACTACACTCGGGCGATTGCCGAGATTTTGTATTCCGAGGGATTTAATGTTGTAGGTATTTTACTCTCCGGCCATGGCACCCGCCCCGAAGACTTGCTCAAAACAAAATTAACCGCGTGGATTGTAGACACCCAAAAGGGTTTTCAGATCGCACAATCCTTGGGTGAGAATATTTATGTGGGCGGTCTCTCACTCGGTGGAGCATTGAGTATTCACCTCAGTCGGCACCAGCCTTTAATCAAAGGTCTTTTTTTATTTTCGCCGGCGATCTTGGTAAGGAATTGGGAAAGTGAATTGGCTTGCGGTGCTCGTTATTTTCAAAAGTGGGTGGCCGATACTCCTGAGCAAAGTCTCGTGCGATACAACAAAATGGCGGTAAACAGTGTGTGCCAAATCAATCGCTTAATTGAATTGAATCAGTACGGTGGCATTGCTCATCAAATTGCGATTCCAACATTTATAGCGATGACAGATGACGACCAAACTATCTTGCCATGGGCGATTAAAAATTTTTATTTGAACCTTCGTTCACCTCATAAAGCCTTGGTCGAATATCCGGTAACAGATCATGTGGGCCATGCGGACCTTGTAAGACCCGAGCTCAATCCAAAATTTCAAGAACTTGAAGAAAAATTAAGAGCCTTTATCAAAGAAAACACCCGAACTTAAGAGGTTCGGGTGCAGGAGGGAAGGGGCAGGAGGATGTGGGGGTGGGAACTACCTTGAAGAGTTAGGCTTTAAGGGCTGCATCGGTTTATTCGAATCAGTCAAAACAACTTTTTTGGTGAGGGGGACCGGCGGGGTAACCGGAGGCTCTGCGCCAAATGCCGAGTTTGACATCAGCAGTGCAACGAACGGAATCACCATAACTTTCATCGTTTTCTCCTTTGCTTTAGAAAGGTTGATGCGGATACAGCTAGAGATATCTCAAAAAAATGAACCACGTTTGAACAAGCTATGAAGATATGACTACAATTGACCGGCCTTTAAAAATAATTTTGCCCGTCTTAATTGTGATCCTTTTGGCGGTCAGTGCTTTTTCTTGCTGGGGAATTTACCAGCTTCTACAGACCATTCGAATCCAAAATCACGGTTTAAATATTCAGGCAAAAATTCATGGGCTTGAGGCTTTAATCCAGCAGGCCGAGACTGCAGGCCAGTCGATCTTGTTATTAGGTGATGACGACTATCGCGACGATTATCAGCTCAGTGTCGAAAAAATTCTGCGCCGTTTAAAAGATCTCAAACTCCTTTTTAAAAACGATCAAAAACAACTTGAGACTTTTGCCCAGGTCGAAAATCTGATTGCCCAACGCCTTGCCCATTTGGGTGAGCAAGTCGAGGGCTCGATCGAAAGTCATGAAGAGATCGAAGCGATTTTACGCTCCTACAAAAAAGGTTTAATCCTTGGAAGCTTAATCAATAAAACTTTTCAAGAGATGGACCAGCGCGAGGCCATTGAACTCAAAAATCATGAGCTCAATGTCAAAGTCTACTCTGAATCAGCCATCGAATTTATCGCCACCGGAACCGTTTTAACTTTAGCATTGGTTTTGCTCTTTGCATTTTTGGCGCTCAGAGAAATTCGTCAGCGCAATCAATTGCTCGGTGAACTTAGCCAAGCGCGTGAAGATGCCAACGTGGCCTCAAAACTAAAATCTCAGTTTTTGGCAACCGTAAGTCATGAGATTCGCACGCCGTTAAATGGGATTATCGGATTTAGCGAGTTGCTTTCAAGACGGATTAAAACTTCGGATGAAAAAAAGATGGTCGATCTAATCAACCAATCCGGGGTGAATCTTTTAAAAATTGTGAATGATATTTTAGATTTTTCAAAAATTGAGGCCGATAAAATTGATTTTGAAAATTCGGACTTCTCACTTTCGGACTTGATTGCAAACGCAATTGAAATGTCTTCGATCAAAGCGCTAGAAAAAAATCTGATTGTATTGAATTACATCGATCCCGATATTCCAATGATACTTCATGGAGACTCATCGCGGATTCTCCAAGTGCTCCAAAATCTTTTAAATAATGCTCTGAAATTTACCGATCGCGGTGGAGTATTCATTAAAGTGATGGGTCA
Source organism: Bdellovibrionales bacterium (assembly GCA_965199825.1). Lineage (GTDB taxonomy): Bacteria > Bdellovibrionota > Bdellovibrionia > Bdellovibrionales > UBA1609 > CBDATP01. The sequence continues at coordinate 1,902,397 of OZ241329.1, forward strand.
CAAAGATCAAAAGATCGCACGCGTGCGAATCGAAATTCAAGATACCGGACGTGGGATTGCCCAAAATGAGCAAAATCTTTTGTTTCAACCCTTTAATCAGGTGGTGCCCTCAGAAGGCACGGGGCTGGGATTGAGTATTTGTAAAACTCTGGTTGAAAAGATGAATGGCGAAATTGGGGTGCAGAGTCAAATCGGTGAGGGGTCAACGTTTTGGTTTGAGCTTCCGCTCCCTATTATAAAAGAAAATAAATCTGATCTTTTTAAGGCGACCTCTTTCAAGACACGGGTGATTACAAAAAATCAAATTATTAAGCGCTGTTTGAAATGCTACTTTTCAGAGTGGGAGATCGACGCCGATTTTGTTGAGGAATCCACCGGGCTTCATATCCAAGACTATTTGTTAATCAAGGATGTGTCGCAAAACAAAAATCAAGAAGATCCAATTCAACCAAACACAGTTTATTTAATTAACCTGGCGTCCGATGTGCAATATCCCGACAGTTTAAACGTTCCATTTTCGCGCGATGAGCTAAAAATAATTATTCAAAAAAGAGTGGGTCATGTTTCGGCCTCTCAGGGTCAGCCTATGATCCTGCTTGCCGAAGACAATCCGGTGAATCAAGCCTTGGTTGAAATGCATGCGGCAGAATCAAACTTACAAATTCGAACGGTCACTGACGGTCAAGCGGTCTTGGAGATTTTGCGCTCGCAAAAATTTGATATGATTCTGATGGATGTTCAGATGCCTCAGATGAATGGGCTAGAAGCCACAAAAATAATTAGACTTAATGAGCAAGACAGCGGTGAGCACATTCCTATAATCGCAATGACCGCAAATGCTTCCCAAGTAGACAAAGAGCGGTGCTTTGGCGCAGGCATGGATGATTATATCTCAAAGCCCTTTCATGCTGAGGTTCTTGAGGCTGTATTTAAAAAATACCTTTCGATAAAGCCTGTGTTGATTGATTGGGAGATTTTAAAGTCGCTTGCCAAAAAAACAAATTCTCGCACAGCAAAAAGACTGATCGAAACTTTTTTGACCACTTTGCCCGGTGCAATCATCACTCTTGAAAAAGCGGCTCTCAATCAAGACGATTCACAGTTGTCAGGGTTGGGACATAGTCTTAAGTCATCCTGCTATGCACTCGGTGCGAATTCTCTTGGCAATTTATTTGGCGAGCTCGAAACCGATCCGAACCCCTTGTTAATCGAGCGATTGATTACGATGTGCCGCGATGTTCAAAATGAATTTATAAATCACAATCAAGATTTTTGAATCACCAAGCGATAGCCCTCACCAATCACGGTTTCGATTTTGGCCGAACTCTCGGCAATCTTTTTACGCAAATGTCCCACGTGGGTATCCACAGTGCGATCGGTGATGTGGGTGTCGTTACCCCAAACTTCATTTAAGAGTTGCTCACGCGAATAGATCCGCTCGGGATTTTTACCCAATATAATAAGGAGCTTAAATTCGAGTGAAGTCAGCTCAATCAATTTTTCTTTGCCGTCTAATACAACCCACACCCGTTGTTTTGGCAGCGAGGCCAAAAGATTACCGATTCGAAAATTATCCGAACGATTTTGTTGGCGCTCCATCCGTTTGAGCTTTGCATCCACTCGCGCCGAAAGCTCAAGGGGATCAAAGGGCTTGGTAATAAAATCTTCGGCTCCAACGTTAAAGGCCAAAACTTTATTTGAGATCTCCGATTTTGCTGTAAGAATAAAAACCGGAATCTCATCATGATTTTTGAGTTGTTTGAGGTCGGTCAAAAAACTGAGCCCATTGCCGTCGGGTAAGCCCAAATCTAAAATCACAAGATCAAAGGGCTGAGTGGTCAGCGCCGAGCGAGCGTCGGCAAGAGTGAGGGCAAACTGCAGATGGTAATGAGGCAAAGAGGCCTCAATCAGGACTCTCATTTCGGCATTATCTTCGACACACAAAATTTGACGCAAAGCCTAGACCTCCGATAAAAATATTTATTTAACGTTGGATGGCCGGAGCAGCAACACATAAAGGATTTTTCGCTTGCCCCAAAAGGCGGGCGGCTGATACTTCTTAACATCTTGTCAATTCGCTAAATGGGGTGTCGCCAAGTTGGTAAGGCATCAGATTTTGATTCTGACACTCGCAGGTTCGAGTCCTGCCACCCCATCCAATTATTTGATCTCAACGTCGCTGTCCTCGCCGCGCTTCGCTTGCTGCGGAACGCTCCTTTTGAGATCAAAAAATTTCTGTCTTTAATTCTGCAAATAAACAAATGGCTTGAAGAAGCCTTTGAGCGTTGAAGGCACTTCTCTTTGACTACCAATCTGTCGGTGGCAGGATTCAAAGTCCGCACACAAAGCGTGTGGTTCGGGGCGGCAGGCCTGGATAGCGATTGAGCCCACAGCATCTCATGGACGGACAGATGAACGTGGGAACACGAGGACCGAATGCAAATTTAAAGGATTTCTTTGAGAGCTCCCTCACAAGCCTTGTTACTGCTTAACTGACTCAGAAATTCTTTGTTCCCATGCTCATCAGCCAAAATAACATCTGCAACCGAATAATTTGGATTGAAGATAAATTGTCGGATTGAAAGTGGACGACCCTCGCGGTTTTTAACAACTCCAAGATCGCCACTCACAGATGCTTTACACCCATTGATTCGGTCGCAGATATTTCTATAAATTTTTGACCACGTGACCCCAACCAGACCGATCCCAAGCGCCGCGCTCACTGCACCCTTGAGTGAAGGTTCAATCCGGTGAAACATTTCCTCTCCTAAGAAAACTGTAACAATAACAGGTACGTTAAAAACCGCGCGGGTCAGTTTGGGCGGCACTCCAATTTTTGGATTGAGTTCGATCAAAAAGCGTTTTCGTGATGGCTGAACTTCGTTTTGCTTCACAACCAAATACACATGTTTATTGATAGCAAAAAACTCTTCTGCAACGAACCCATTGAGCTTTATTTCTTGAGGTTGAGCTCGATCAATCTCAAACCCGACTAATTTGACTTTTTCTTCTGTTGAACTCAATAAGGGGCGAATCCATAAACTCGAATCTTTTAAAATTAAAAATTCAAAATAGATATCGGCCCGCATCTGACCTTCAGCGGGATTGAGCAACACAAATTTTGGAACTGTTCGTTTGATCGAAAAGTGCTTTACCACTTGATCCTCGGAATAATTGGCGGCTTGAGCTAAGTGGCCAATCAGGGCAATGCTCAAAATGCCAACAAGCATAGAAATTGTTCGTTTCACTACTATTTTCCTTCGGAATTGATTCGTTTCTGACTGAGAAGCAAGAGATACACCAAGCTCGAATGCAGCACCAAACCTCAAACTATAAACCAAAATAATTCGCTGACGGCTCGAGAAGACCCTGTTTTTGCGCGAACGAAGGTAGCTATTGGGTTTTGCTTTTTTTACCAAAAGCGCCGATCCATTACTTTTATGAAATAAATTCTGGTAACTCCCAATCCTTGAACCCCTTGCTAGGAGCCAGAATGAACGAAATTTTAGTTGGATGCTTGACCTTACTTGGACTTATTCGCCCGAGCGGTTTTGAAGTTTGGCAAATTCGGGAAATCCAAAAATTAACCGCGACTCTTGAGTTTGATTCCCGTTCGACCTCTAGAGGATTAACAAAATCGAGTGTCGTGACGATGAACGAGATCAAAGCCCGTTTGGATCGCTCGGCGAGCGAAACCCCATTCAAATTTATGAAAATTTGGTTTATTGATTTTAACAAAAAACTGGTTCATCTTCCGCAAATCCATCAATGGCGCGAAGACGTCCAGGCTCGAAACAGAATTGCTGACCTCAACCGATTTTTAAATCATCCTGCACCCAAAGAATTGTGGGAAATTTCTGAAAGTGCATCAAATTCTTCACTCGAAAAACTGCGCCTTAAGGTTGCGACTAAGATTGAAAAGGCTCTTCCTTTTTTAATTGAGCACCGTAAGGTTTTAAGCCGGCAAGATTACATTTTGAATCATCAACAAAAAATAATTGGCGACTATCCTGATCTCGCCCATGCCACCGAAGTGCTGTTGTATTCGATCGATAAACTCGAAACTGAAACCAAAACTCAAACCGTGTTAGATCTTGCACTTCACTCAGCAGACTCAATTTGGGCCACGATTCGTCGCCGCCAAGATGGGTTGATACAAAATATTGATGAACAAATTGACCAACTTGTTAAAACTCTTGAAACCATTCACGACGTTGTTACAAAGATTCCATGACGCCGATTTTATATACCTGCCTTTCCTTGTTAGGTTTTGTTTCTCCACCCACTGGTTTTGATCAGTGGCGTTTAAATCAAATGATCTATCTTAAGGAAAAAATCAGTCTTGATACCGAACGAATTCATAGGATTGATCGCAGGGTTTCACGCCTTAATAAAAAAAGTGTTGATGCGGTCAATATCCTTCAAGCGCGGATCGCAAGGTATCAAACCAAAAATGAAATAAGATTTTTTGCAAAGTGGTATCAAAATTTGCAAACCCAAATCGATCAACTTCCCCAAAAAAAAGGTTGGCGAGAGTGGACTCTCAAAATTGATCAAAAAAAATATGAAGATCCCATTCGGCTTTTTGATTTGGCACTCCCAAAACAACTTCAAGTCACATTTGATGGGCCCGATTCATCAATTGCTGACCAGCATTTTAATTCTCTTTATCAGCTGCTAAGAAAAACACTCCCTTATTTGCAACCCAAATACCGTGCGTTTAACCGCATGAACTACCTCAACACTCATAGCCAAAAAATAATCGGAGCCTATCCACAAATTGCTTTGGAAATAGAGCATGCGATTTATGAAATATCTGAAGATCACCGCTCGCCACAATATAGCTCGATCAGCAAATTGGGAGAGTGTCTTGATAAAATGGATTTGATTTGGGGGCAGATCGTGTTGACTCGGCCTCATCATATCGAGCTCTACATTAAAGATTTGGCGGAGCTTTTAGAAACTCTTTTCGATCATCTTAAACGTTATGATGCGACAGGTTCTTTTCCTCAGGCGGATCAACAAGCGGCTCAATAAAAATCGGCAGCGAAAATGAAAACACAGAACCTTGGCCCACCTGACTTTCAACCCAGATGTCTCCTTCATGAGCGTGAACAATGGATTGGGCGATACTGAGGCCAAGGCCCATACCGTGTTGAGAAGTTTCACGCACTTGCCAGTACCGTTTAAAAATGTGAGGCAACTGATCACTAGGGATGCCCGGGCCGGTATCTGTAACCGCAATAATGGCGAATTTTCCCATTATTTTTGCCTCGATTGAAACTTCGCCGCCGTTTTTTGTAAACTTCAAAGCATTACCTAAAAGATTTGAGATCACTTGATCAATCCGAGTGATATCTAAAAACGCGACTGTTTCATTGAGAGTAATATTCTTGCTGAGCCTTATGGATTGGAGGTCTGCCAGTGGTGTGAAGCGGATAAAAATATCTTGGAGGATTGAGGCCACATTGCTCGATGTTCGATTCAACTCCAAAGATCCTGCCTCTATTTTTGCGTGATCGAGGAGGTCATTGATCAATCGCTGCATCGATTGGGCAGATCTTAAAACCACTTGCAAAGTATGTGGCATGTCCACGCCCGAACCTTTGCGAATTTGGCGTGAAGCCATCTCTGCACTCATTACAATTCCTGAAAGCGGATTTCTTAAATCGTGCGCCACCACCTCGATTGTTTTTTTACGGGCATCAGAAAGTTCTAATTCTTTTTTATGTAATTCAGACCTGCGAATTTCATCAGCTTTTTTTCTTCGAACGAGTTGAATTAACAAGGTTGAGACAAAGAAAAATAAAATGACCGAAGCCACAGTGGCCGCACTCAAGGTGTTGATGATGTACTTTGTATTGATTTTATTTTGTTCTCGGGTGTCGTGATAATTCTGAAGTTTTTTGGCTTCAAAATCATCGATAGCTTCGCTTACGGTTGTAGCCTGTGCTGCTGGAGCATTTGTAAAGTAGCGGTTAACCTTGGCAATACTTGCTCCATGTTTTTTCATCTCGATGCCGGGCAAAGATAAGTGGATAAGCTGTTGGTGAGCGGTGCGGATATTTTCGAGCAAGATAAGGCTTTCGGTATCCTGACTTAATTTTTGAAGACGACTCAAGTCGTCCGAAAAACTGCGATTGGCCTCACCATTTTTTTTAAGGTGTTCATAATCACCGCTCAATACAAAAAGCGGCATCGTCGACATTTGCTCGGCCATTCTTAATTTTAAACTCTCCACAATTTGGAGTTCTTGAACTTCGTGTTCTAAAAAGTTGTTTTGGGCTTTTGTGATTTTTAAAATCGAAAACATTGTGGATGAAATTATTAAAAAACCAACCGCGAGCAAAAACCCCATCGCAAAAATCAGCTTAAAATAAAATCCGAATTTAGGCGCTGAATCGGGCATACTGCAAAATAGTTTCTACAAGGTGTTTTGAATCTATCGGCTTTGGCAAAAAATCGGTGCAACCCACATCGCGGCATTTTTGCCGAACATCCGATAAGGTGTGAGCGGTCAAAGCAATGATGGGTTGATTGAGTCCCATCGAACGTAATTTGCCGATGGCGGTGTAACCATCCATCACGGGCATCTGAAGATCCATCAGGATCACATCATAATTTTTTGCCTGGGCTTTAATGAGTCCATCAAGACCATTCACCGCAATTTCGACCTGGGCTCCGTAACGAGTAAGGTAATTTGAGATCAGCTCTTGATTGTCGGGTGAGTCTTCGACAACCAAAATCCTCATATGATCGAGATTTAAATCTTTGGGTATTGGATGATTTTGTTTTTGTTCTTGAACCCCACTCGCCGGGAGCAACTGATCACGGCTTTCGATTGTAAAAGAAAAACAACTGCCCTTATCAATTGCGGTTTTGACCAACTCAACATCACCACCCATTGCTCGGGCAAGCGAGCGCGAAAGAGAAAGTCCAAGACCTGTACCGCCGTATCGTCGAGTCATTGAGTTGTCGGCTTGATTGAACATTTTAAACAATCGAGGAATTGAGATTTCGGATATCCCAACGCCGGTGTCGCTCACTTCGAATTTACAGCCTTTTTTGTTATTTTCTAAATTCGAAAGCCTGATTTCGACATAGCCTTTTTCGGTAAACTTGATTGCATTGCTCACAAGATTAATCAAAACTTGTTTGGCACGGGTCGGGTCAGTCACAATTTCTGTGGCCAAAGAGAGCTCGTTCACAAAAGTGAGACTCACATTTTTTTGTTTAGCAACAACAGTCATCAGTGCTGCAACTTCTTCGACCAGTTGAAGTGGGCTTAACTTAACGTAATCAAAATTGACGTGACCTGTTTCAGCCTTTGAAAGATCTAAGATGTCGCTAATCAAACGCCCCAGCTGCTCGCCATTACGATGAAGGACAGAAATAAAATGGGCTCGATCTTGATCAGATAATTTGGGTTGCCCTAGCAGCTCTGCAAAACCGATCATCGCTCCCAGGGGGGTGCGAATCTCGTGCGACATATTGGCCAAAAAAGCGGTTTTTAAATTGTTGGCCCGCTCGGCTTCTTCTTTTGCTTTAACCAACTCATCTGCAGCAAGTTTGTGATCATGCACATCCGTATTTGTGCCAAACCAACTCATCACTTGGCCTTTATTATCGGTGATTGGCAAAACGCGGGTTAAAAACCAACGAAATTGTCCATCGCGACCCTTCAGGGGCATGGTGATTTCAAGTTGTTTTTTATTCTTGAGCGACGCTTGCCACTCCTCAAGCACCCGATCAAGATGTTCGGGATCATGGACAGTTTGCCACCCCCATCCCTTCATCTGCTCAGGCGTTGATCCGGTGTAATCGTACCAACGAGAGTTGTACCAGTGAATAAATCCATCGGGCTCAGCCATAAATGCAAGTTGGGGAATGGAGTTGGCTAGCGTTTCAAAATGTTGATTGCGAACGTCTGCAATTTCAGCCTGATTAAGAAATCGGGCTAAAAAACTGCCCAAAAGTTTAAGCGAATCTTCCTCGTCTTTTGAAAAAAAATTGGTCTGAGCCGACATCACTTTGAGAACACCGACCACAGCACTTTGGGTGGTCAATGGAAGAACGATCATCGATTTAACACCAATTCTTTTGACCGCTGTTAAATCGACGCGATCATCATTTTCGCTATCGGCGGAATAAAGAACTTTATTTTCACGCACACAAAGACCTGAAAGCGAAGATTGAAATTTTAAGCGAAGACCCAGTGAGCCCTTTGTCATTGGGCCAGAAATAGAATGGTAAACCATCTCATCTGCTTCTTGCAGTTCGATCACCGCACCCTCGGCCTGAGTCAACTCACAGGCAGAATCCACAATGGACTGCATGACTTTTTGTTGATCGAATCCGACTTCGGAGATGCGATTCAAAATTAAAATGATATGTCGCAATCGAGCCGCAGAAGCCTTTGATAAAAAGTCTTGTGTCTCGGAGGAATTAAAATCCATGAGCATCAGCAACCCCTCGCCTCTCATATTGATGTAAAAAACCAGATATCGAGGCAAGTATTAATTAAAAGGGATGGTGCGCGTCAGTGATGCTCAATGCGATAGTGAAATGGAATGGCCAACGACAACGTGGGCGGCGAGCCCTTCGGCGGGTTTGGAAAACGATTGATTTGTTTGACCGACTCTAAGGCTGCTTGATTGAGGTTTTCAAATGGCGAAGGGTTTTGAACTTTGAGATTTGAAAAAGTGCCATCTAGTGCCACATCCACCGACACCAACACATCGCCCTCTTGCTCGCGATCAATCGCACTTTTGGGATAAATCTTGTGATCTTGCAGAAGCTTCACAACTTCCAAAATATAGATTCCAGTTTCACTGACAGTTAATTTGTGTTCGGGGATCAACGGCGAGCCAGTAGTCGGGATCATTTTTGTTGGCAAAGATTTTTTTGGCGCATGAAATGATTTTGGAATTTGAGAATTGAGCTCGGCATGGTGACCCATAGTCTCCACAAAATTTACGCTCACTGGCTCGACCTCAAGTTTTAAGTCGGGCGCTTTACTTTTTATAAAAATAAAAAGCAAAATAAAATGGATTAAAAATGAAGCAGCAACCCCAGCTTTTAAGCGCATATGTGATGAAGAGTTTGATTGATGGTTGACCAAAGATGCTCAATCTCATCCGGTGTGGAGCAGTAGGGTGGCATCGCATAAACGGTCGAGCCAAGAGTGCGAAGATAAATATTGTTTTTGAGCATTTCTAAATGAAAGCGGCGTGAAAAATCTCCGGCGTAATTTTGATTAAGATTTAATTCTAAAATGCCCACACTGCCAACCACCCGGGTCTCTCGAACAAAAGGAAAATCTTGGTTGAGACCTTTGAGATGTGCTTTTCGAAGACCATCGATATTTTTTAGAGTTTGGGATTGGCCAAATATTTTCAAATTGGCAAGAGCTGCAGCACAACTCAAAGCATTGCCGGTAAAACTATGACCATGAAACAGCATTTGATCGGGTGAGCTCGATAAAAAATGATCGAATACGGTTTTGGTGGTGACGGTCAATCCCATGGGGAGCACCCCAGCGGTCAATCCTTTTGAGAGACATAAAAAATCGGGGTTATGGTCGGTTTGCTCAAAAGCAAACAAGGTCCCGGTTCGCCCAAACCCGGTCATCACCTCATCAAAAATAATTTTGATATCATGCTCACGTGCAAGTGAACAAATTTTATTTAATGCTTCAATCGGCCAAGCAATCATTCCGCCGGCTCCCTGAAGAAGGGGTTCGATAATCACCGCACAAACAGTATGACCCTTTTGTTGGACTAACCGATTAAAATCATCCACCCAATTTTCTAAGGGATCAGATAAATGCAATCCTTGCTGGGCTCTTAAAATCGGAAATTTAAGTTGTGAGTAAGCTTGGGTAAAGGTGCCGTCCGCACTCACGCTCATCGCCCCACAGGTGTCGCCGTGATAGGCCTTTTCAAAAGCGATAAACTCTTTGCGCTCAGGCTGGTGATTTTGCTTACAGCTTTGGTAAGCCATTTTCATCGCAACCTCCACAGCGGTTGAGCCATTGTCCGAAAAAAAAGCATGGTCTAACTGAGAGGGCAAAAAATTTTTAAACTCGGTCATAAATTCGTTGGCGCTATCATAGATAAAGTTGGCAAACACCACTTGCGAAAGTTTTTGAGATTGATCCGTGATGGCTTTCGTAATGCGGGGATCGGAATGCCCGTGTGTCACCAACCACCAACTTGAAATCGCATCAAAAATTTTTTTATTTTCTTTTGTGTAAAGATAAGCACCTCGAGCGTGACTGAGATGGACGGGCTCAAGTGCGGTTTGCATTTGTGTGTAGGGCCGCCAAATTTTCAAATTGCGGCCTCAAACGCCTGCCATGTTCGGTTGAAACAATCCTCTTCAAGCTCAATCAATTTGTTTTTAATTTCGAGTGAAATACTTTTTAGTACTTGCTGAACTTCGCTCAAATGATTTTCTTCATCATTCAAGATAGGCTTTAATGAAAAATCAAATTGAGATTGATCTAAGATAGATTCGTAGATTCGGTAAACCTTTAAAGCACGCTCTTCAATCAACCAAGTGACCAACTGATAAATCAGTTTTGGTTGAGCACCTAGAATTTTTGCCACTCCTAAATCTAAATCGTAAAAGTAGGCCTTGATCGCTTTTTCGCTCAGCAAATTATCGGTGTTAAAACTAGAAAATTTTTGACCACCCACCTTCATCGCCAAACGCTTAAAATAAACCGCGTGGCGCACTTCTTCGTAAGTATGGGTCAAAGTCTCGTCGTTGATGTCTTCAGTACCCAAAGAACGGGCAATTTTTCGAAAGCCACGATACTCGAGATATGAAAAACTATTTAAAAATTTAGCATGGAGTGTGGGCGATTGAACTACGGTTTGGATCAGCTGTTGAACCATGAAAACTCCCAGTTTTTGGTGATATCGGACAATTGATGTAGAGTGATGTGTTCAAGAAAAGGAAGCTGACCAATGACTTTCACCTGTCCAAAATTTTCGATAGCCTCTTTATTTTCGAAATTGGGATCACCAACCATAATCACTCCAACGACTTCGATCTTTTTTGATTTTAATAGCTCAAGAGTCAACAAAGTATGATTGATTGTTCCAAGGCGCGAGCGCGAAACCACCACGGTTTTACATTCAAGTGCCTTGATCAGATCAAACATAAACTGGGCAGAGTTAAGCGGAACAAAAACTCCACCTGCACCCTCGATCATCGTCGAATCTTGAGGCTTTAGAGACACCACATGATCAAGCGAAATGGTTTGTTGGCTCAGTTGGGCTGCAAGGTGTGGACTTAATGGGTGTTCCAAACAATAAGCCTCAACCGATGTTTTGATTCCAAAGTTTTTTATAATATCGGTATCGCGAGGTGTGCCGCATTGAATCGGCTTCCAATAACCAAGATCAAGGTGATTGCACAGTGCAAGCGACGCGATTGTTTTCCCTACGTCGGTATCTGTTCCGGTTACAAACAGATTCAATTGAGCTCCTCTCTTAAACACAGAGCTAAATTCTTGATGTCTTGTGGCTGATGAAAACTTTTAAAAGTAAGACGCAGTCGCTCTTCGCCCTTTGGAACTGTAGGTGAGCGGATCGCCGCAATCGCAAAACCTTTTTGTTTCATTGCAGTTTGAATCCGCAGCACACTTTCATTTGAGCCGCATATTAAATTTCCGATATGATTTCCTTTAAGATTCAAATCGAGTTTTGCAAATTCGGTTTTTGCCAATTCGACATTTTGTTTCAACCGCTCGCGAAGCTCAGGGTGGTGTGACAAATAAATTAATGTGAAGTGAATTTGAAACAAAACAAATGGTGGGAGTGCGGTGGAATAAATAAATCCTCGGCCCCGGTTGACGATCAGATTTTTAATTTCGGTCGAGCAGGTCACAAAGGCCCCATACCCTCCAAGAGCTTTTCCGGCGGTGTGGATCACCACCGTTTTTGAATCCGAATCCACAAGCCCATTGCCACTTGGTCCACAAACACCTGTGGCATGGGCCTCGTCGATCACGAGCAAGGTCTCAAATTCTTCAGACAGGTTTTTTAAAATTTTAAGATCGGGACCATCCCCATCCATACTAAAAATCGATTCTGTCACGATTACTTTTTTATTAAAGTTGGAGTGAGTTAATTTTTTTTTCAGATCTTGTAAATCATTGTGCTTAAAAATCGAAATTTTGGATTTTGAAAGTCTCATCCCATCAATTAGGCTTGCATGATTGTACTCATCCGAAAAAAACTCGGTCTCAAAGTCACCTAATGCCTGCATCACTGATAGATTACAAAGATAGCCTGATCCTAAAATCAACGCAGCTTGAGAATTAAAGTGCTGTGCCAAAAATTGTTCGGTCTGAACTGTCACCGGGCTATACCCTGAGATCAGCGAAGATCCGGTGGATCCTAAATCATAATGATTTATATTTTTTAAAAGGTCTTTTTTTAAATCCGCATTTTTTGTCAGACCCAGATAATCGTTCGAACAAAAATCGATTCCGCTCGAAATCTGAAGTGTGCGGTAAAGACCATCTGATTGAAGTCGATCAAGGACTTCCATATGCCTGCGGCAAACTGCATTCGAGGCCAAGTTTTTTAAGTAAAGTTTGATCGGTCAATGTCTCGGGATTGGGTGATGTGAGCAATTTTTCTCCTAAGAAAATTGAATTTGCCCCACATAAAAAACACAGCAATTGGGCGTCATCACTCAAGCCTTTACGTCCCGCGCTCAGACGAATCATCGACTGGGGCGCAAGGATTCTCAAGGTCGCAATCACCCTAAGCAGATCAAAGGTTTCAACCGGTTTGGCATTTTCTAATGGAGTGCCCGCGATCGGAATCAAAAGATTAATGGTGATGCTCTCAGGCTGTGGCGTCATATTGACCAAAGTAGTAATAAAAGAAATTCTGTCATTTTCGGTTTCGCCCATACCGAGAATTCCTCCGGTGCACACTTTGATTTCGGCTGAGCGCACATGACTTAAAGTACTGAGGCGATCGTTGTAGTCACGGGTTTGGATGATCTGATCGTAGTAGGCTTCAGAAGTATCAATATTGTGATTATAAAAATCTAAGCCCGCGTTTTTGAGCCGCTCAGCTTGTGAGGGTTTAAGCATTCCGAGGGTACAGCAGACTTCTAATCCCTCATGTTTGACCGCTGTGACCAGCTCTAAAACTTTATCAAAATCGGGACCGTCTTTAATTTCTCGCCAAGCTGCTCCCATACAAAAACGGCTTGCACCTTGGGCTTTTGCAAAACGCGCGGCATCGACAACTGCGGGCACGTCCATCACCTTTGTTTTTTCAACACCGGTTTTATAATGCGCCGATTGGGGACAGTACGCACAATTCTCAGGGCATCCTCCCGTTTTGATCGACAGCAGCGAAGAGGCTTGTAGCTCACTATTTTTAAAATATTTTTGATGAACACCGACAGCCGTCGAGATCAATTTAAAAAGGGGCATACTAAAAGTTGGAGAAATTTCAATCGACATGGCCAAATTTCTTCTCAAAAGATCAAAAAAGCAAGCCGCCCAGAATTTAAGTTGAGAAATTATTTTTTAGAAAGAATCATCAACTTATCCATGATTTTGTTTATTTTTTTTTGTTTTATATGCAGTGCTCAAACAGCCGAAAGTTTTAAGTATGTTCCTGTGGATTTTCGCCATTCTCCTCGCGCTTTAAAGGCCTATCAAAATTGTATTCGAATTTTAACTCCACGTGAGGATCGGCCTTTGAATTTTCCTCTCGATTTGGGTGTCCCTTTGCGTCAGCCGCATCGATGGGAGTCGATGGGTCCAAAATCGGTTGAATCCTGGAATTTGATGCTGGTGCATTGCAATGGCGAAATGAACTGTGAGTTTGATCATGGCAAATGGAGAATTATATCAGACCAATATCCCGGTGTACTTGAGCAGATACCCGAAACCGATGAGCTCAATAAATTTGGAGAAGCTTTAGGAATTCGTCGCTCGCCACTTGAAAATCGAGGATTGGCGTTATTCAGAAATCACACGGTGGACCAACATCTTTCCGACAGCATTGACTGGTTGTCTTACCGAATCGATTTGGTTTATCAAATTCGAGTGAAAATAAAAAATAACATGTTGCGATCGACTCTTGGATTTGAGCCCATGCCTCTTAAAGAATTTTCTGCTCAAAATGTTTTAGATATTATTCAAGCCTTGATTGACTATGAAAAGGTTGAAAGCTCTATCGATATTGATTGGATCGAGGTGGTGTCGGCCACAAATTTATTTGAACTTGATTTTCCAATGCGCCTTGGTGAAGAAGTGGTTCAAAAATACACCTATTTTAAAATCAATTCGCTCACTCTGCATTTGGCCGCTCGCTTGTCCCAATTTTTTGAACACGTTCCGGTGATCGCGCGCAGGGTGTATTCGGCCAATTACAACACCGCTCAAATTTTTAAAGACGGTCAATCCTTATTGGATCGATGAAATTCAAGATAGCGCTGGGCTTTTTCTGAATCCATAAACTTACACAATTTTTCGAACGGGATTTTTGAAATATCAACCATCAAAAGTCCATCTACGGTTTGAAAAAGAGCGTCGTGGTTAAACCCAAAAAACTTTGCACCCAAATCATGGTACTCACTATAGAGTGGTGGAAACCGAACCTTTTTTTGTGAGTTCATTTGAGTGACTCCATACCAATCTTTTAAATCTTTTATTGATTTCAGATTTTCCAAAACTATTTGAATATCATCGGGATTGAGCAAAATTTGATATTGGGGTGGATTGTGCGCCCGGACCTGCAGATGGAGAGGATGAGCATGATGAGTCATAAAAAAGCTTTGAATAAGAAATTTGGCATGTTCGCTGATGTGATCAGGCATACTCGCACTGCCAATTAAAAATCGATATCGAGGGTGACGAGCCACAAAATCGGCAATTCCTGCCAAAAGAAATTTGAGTGTCCGACCATTCTGAAATTCTGGAGTGACAATGCTGCGGGACACTTCGACCATCTGATTTTTAAAATCCTCGGTAAACACGAATGCGGTATCAAATTGAGTGGGAGTGTAAAGTGACGTCGCGGTTCCAGGAGTTAAACGATACGCCCCCGAGATTTTTTTGCGGCTCGGTTTTTTCTGCCACGCAATCACATGAAAAGATTCACTATCTAGCACATCGTCGATGTCGCGGCTCTTTCCTGTTCCTGCCCCAATAGTTCGAAAGGTGAGTTCACGAAGTCGGCCGAGTTCTAAAAGAGTTAGCGGAATTTTTGAGCCCTTAATGACAAAAACCATCAGACCTTCATCGGGCTTGTCGGGATGTGTATCAATGTAGGGGTCGTGTTGTGCCCTGACCAGCTCATTAAAAAGATCGGGTCCAGGAATTTCGTCGGCAATCGGCTCCTCGATGCGTCGTTGGACCTCGGTCGTGATCGCAAGAGGCGGTGCACTTATTTTTTTAAACAAATCTTGGCTGATATCGACTCGACCATTTAAAAAATTAAGGCAGGGATGAAGGCTCTCAGCCCAGGCCAAACAAAAAAAGAGCAAAAGTTTTGTCATGCGCATCTCATATTCAAGTTCATCTTAAATTCCTAGTCCGCGCCGGGTCAGACCGAAGTCCACATTTCTCAAAAAGACTCACCTGAAGTCTTTGATAAACCGAAGAGATGACTGGAGAAACTCATTGGAATTTTTGAACGCGCTTTCAAAAAACGAAAAGCGAATTTTAGCAGCGGTAGGGCTTGTCGGCCTTATCGTGCTATTTTTTTTAGCTAACGATGATCTCTTTAGCCATTTTCGTCAGACCTCCACCGAGCCCGAAGTCGGCAGAATCGTTTTTGTTAAAAACGACACTCGTCACAAAGATGTCAATTCTGTCGCTTGGGGAAATGCAAAAACAGAAGAAATCATTCGCCGCGGAGATTCGGTATTTAGCGGACAAAAGTCATCAGCCCAAGTGGAACTTAAAAAGGGCGGAGTGATCGAGATTGGCGAAAACAGCTTGATTGTTTTTCGTGAAATGGGTGGCGATATCGTTGGAAACATCGATATGGGAAGTTTTCGAATTAAATCCGAAGGTACTTTAAAAGTTGCAGTGGGTGGACGAGTGACAACCATCGAAGGTCATCAGTCAGATATCCAGATCATTGTAGCCAAAAACAAAAAACCACAAGTGCGCCTGATCTCAGGACAAGCAAAAATAAAACAAGAAAACAACCAAACTCTGCAGTTGGTCGAACGGGATGTGGCAAGTCTTGATGAACCCGTTGTTGAGACAAAACCAGCCGATCTTCCTGTGGCTTTGCCTTCTGAAATTCCGGCAGAAGTTGAAGCCCCGAAACCGGCTGAAAAAGTAGTCGCAGCCCCCCAAATTCCCCAATTAGCCGATGTGATTTACACGTGGCATCTTGACGATCTTTATTTGCGCCAAGGAAATTTAATCAGCGAAGCCACACCATCAAAAACGGTAACACTGGCGCTGACTACGTCTTATCTTGAAAAAGATCAACAGTGTCAGGTTGAACTGAGCGATGAGGTCGAATTCAAACAAGCCGAGCAGGCGTCGGGCAGCGAAGGTGTGATCCACTTTGCAAAACTCTTTTTAGGAGTGAATTACTGGCGCGCCTCGTATGATAAGACCCTGTGGTCCACCGCCCAGACATTTAATGTGACCTCTCAATTTTTAGCTCCGCAACCCGAAATTCATGCGGCCCTCGATACGGTTCCCTTTATTGGAGAAGTGGCAAAACTTCCGATGGAGATCACCGCAAAATTTGAGACCACGGGATTTGTGGTTCAAAGCTCAAAAAATATTGATTTCAAAGATTCCATAAGTTTTTGGTCACAAAATTCAAAATTTAATTTGAGCTTTTTTGAGCCCGGAGATTTTTATTACCGCGTACGAGCCGTCAATGTTCAGCAAGAGCTTACCGATTGGTCTTCGCCAGTTTTGTTCAAGGTTTATGTTCCTGAGAAAATTAAAGCGCCGATGATGTCAGTTGCACAAATTGAGGTGACCGAAGGCGAGCATGTCTCTCTCAATTGGTCACAAGTCAAACAAGCTTCACAGTATCAACTCGAAGTTTTTGATCACGATCACAAGGTCATCGAAAATTATCAGGGCCAAGACACCCAAATGATTTATCAAGCAGGTGAGCCAGGACTCTACACCACAAAACTCACCATGATTGATTCTTACGGTCGAAAGTCAGTGACACCAAATCCCACCCGAATATTGGTGCAACCAAAACCTGTAATTGAAGTGATCAAACCTTTGGCGGTTGCAAAACCGGTGGAGGTCAAGCCGGCTGCGGTTGTCGCAGCGACTGAGCCCGTAAAGGAAGTTGAGCATTATAATGATTTAAATCGCTCACAGGTTCAGGTTGAAGGTTCTCTTACAACCATTCAATCGAGCGAGCAAGTGAACGAAGGTATAGATCCCATCACCACAGGTCGAATCGGTGTGATCGTTCGACATTGGTGGAATAAAAATGGAATACAGCTGAGTTATCATTCAGATCTTGCAGCTGTTCAGGGCACGGGTTCAATGGCCAAAGCCTTCGAAGCTCGATACCTCCGCTCGTTAAAGATATTCGATAATTTTGCGCTGCACTTTTTTGTTTTTGGTGGATATGAAAACTATCGCAATTCAAATCAGGCAGGTGCCTATTCGCCTGGATACGATGTGGTAAAACTTGGCCTCACAGCCGAAGCTCCGCTTTTTGCACACTCCGCCTTGAGCGCTGAGGTTTCTTATGGAGTGGGACTCAGTGGAGGATCACTCTATGAACTTGGAGCCCGCTACGATTATTTTTTCCAAAAAAATTGGTCCCTCGGCTTAGGTTTTCGACTGCACTTTTTTGAAGCCGGTAGTGCGGCCCAGGCTCCGTATGGCAACTTGCCGTTTCGTGAGGGATCGGCGGATTCCTATTCCCTCCTAAAATATTACTACTAAAAACTGGCCCCTTTAATTGTTTTTCAAGTGGTAGTTTTTTAATCCACAAGCCCTGTCAATTCAGAAAATATTTGGTGGGATTTCGTCGCCTTTATTAAAAATTCGTTATGATAAATGGTGTACAGAGCGAGATGGTTGTTGAGATCTTGAATTTTCTTGGTGGTACACCAAGTTCTTCGCGACATCCTCTTAAGATTATCCCGAATCATTGCACAGGTATGATTCAAACTGAAGATGGGATCAAAGCCTCCGCGTTTAAGTTCACCTTGTCCGACAACGCAGCCTCTTTTGCCCTTAAAAGTCTTGTGCTCATGATATTTAAAATGTTTTTTTATATCTGCAGAATAATGAGGATTTTTATCGGAGTGGAAGATGCAATCCTTTCGAATCAAAGTTTTAAGTTTTTTAAAAAGCCTAGTGCGAGCTTCAGATCTCTCATCTTTCCGGTAGCCGTATTTAAGCCGAGCTTTCTTGCTTAATAATCCTTTAGCCGGCATCTGGCTGCATTCAACACCAAGGATTCGTCTGGTTTTTTTGTCAACCGCTATCGTGATTGAAATTGGTTTACACTTGGTATGCTCAAAGGTTTCCATATCGTCAAATTGCACTTCAGTAATGTTTTGCTCTTTGATTTGTTGATCTAAAAAATCAAATGAAAGAGCTGCCAGAAAACGAAATTTTCTAATTATAGTTTTACGATTTGTTCTTAGAACAAGCGCGGTTCTTCTTTTAGAAAACCCACCACACAGTTTGTGATAAATCGGAATATTTAAATTCCGTTTCTTTTGACGATAGCAGACTTCGCGGGTTGCACTTGAAAAACTCTTGTTACATTGAATACAGCAATAGCGTTGAATTTTTTTTTGATCGGATTTTCGAAAGAAAAATCCGGCTTTACGAAATCGCATCCGATCTTTTCCGGATATTTTTTCGCAATCACAAACTGGGTTTGATCTCTGATTCATTTCTAATCAGTAGAGCAAAGCCTTTGCCACGAACAATTAAAGGGGCCAGCTGTTATTTGACAGGTTGGGAGTTGATTGAGAGCTGCGCACTCAACCCCGTACCAGTTTCAATCGTACGAGTCGATGTGATGGTAGCTCTCATGCTGACGGTGCCCGCACTGGAGATCACTTGGCCAGGAGAAATCTTAAGAGTGGTTGAACCAGAGACCTGCGGAGTTGGTGTGGCCGAATCGGGTGATCTTCCAACCGAACCACTGCCCACAAAATTTGATACCGCTTTTCCGCAACCTAATGCGGATAAGGATAAACAAATAATGATGAATTGATATCTCATGATTAACTTATCGGAATTTTAGCGAGCATCCTCAAGGGCCTCGCCCATGGCCTGTACCGTTTTTTCGTACTCGTCAAAAACAGCATTTTCGATCATCTCGCGGGTTTCTTGATTTAAGGGATGGGCAATATCTTTAAATTGGCCGTCTTTTCTTTTCTTTGAAGGCATTGCAACGAAGAGACCCTCATTGCCTTTGATCACCTTGAGGTCTCGCACAACAAAACACTCGTCGATGGTCAGAGTAACATAAGCCTTTAGGCGTTCCTCATTCACAGGGAACACTTTAACTTCTGTGATCTTCATTTTAGTACTCCTGGTGTAAGACATGTCGCAATCTGCGCAGTCGATAATTCCTATTTTATCGGCAAACTGGACCTTTGGATAAATTTATTTTGTTTTGTCGCAAAATGAGACGTTTAAAACTGAAGACCGAGCATCAAGAGCGATGTTGTGATGATTGGAGTGACCAAAAGATAAAATTTTGTATAAGTTTTTTGTGAAAAATTTAAACGAAGAGCGCTCTCGAGTCCGGCGATCGGAACAAATCCCTTGCCGTGATCAAATTCAAAAAGACGAAAGGGCCTTGCCGCTTTTTGGCGAAAAGCCTCGTCGTCTTGAATGTATCCCCCAGCCGCCAAGCCGAGATATAATTTTTGATTCAAAAATTTTTGTCCAAGTGAAAATAAACCACCGCTCATCGGCAAACCCACACTGTTGTTGCCAGAAAATCCTGAAAGAGTTAAAAATCTTTTTTGATCTTCACCCACGTAGCGAATTCCAAAAAGTGGATTAAAAATAAGTCTGCCGTTTTTAGAAATCTTTTGGACAAATTGATCTGAGCTACCTTCGTCCACAAAGTGAAAGGTGATGGCCCCACCAAAAATTTCAAAGGAGCTCAATGCAAAAGTGGGGCTTAAAAAAATGGCAAATAAAACAGCCAACATTTCATAAAACTACTTCAGATAAATCAGAAAGGGATGCTCTTGTTTTAAAACGCGTAAAATATTAATTGTTCCGGGCTTAAGCAGTTGGAAAACATCTTGGGGTTTGCTCACAGCCTTGCGGTTCACATCAAGGATGATATCACCGGGTGCAAGGCCTGCCTTGGCTGCGGGGGAGTGGATCTCCACTTCGGAAATTATGGGCCTTGGTTCGCTCAATCCGGGAAGCCCCATTTCATCAACCAATGCCTTAGAATATTCCACAGCCGAAAAGCCGTAGCTATTTGGGGCCTTGATGCCCTTTGGAGTTTTAACTTTGCTCACAAAGGCTTTGCGCTCATCATCTTTTTTGGCCACTTGCACTTTAAGACTTAGCGGTTTGCCACCGCGAATCACTTTCAGATTTACGGTTTCTCCAACGGGGGTATTTAAAACATACCGACTCATATCGTTGCGACTGGTCACCGGTTTGCCATTGAATTCTACAATCAAATCGTGATTTTTAATTCCAGCAGTTTCGGCAGGAGAGTGGGGTCCAACGTCCACAACAAGTGCGCCCTCTTGTTGAACCATGTTGGCGGACTCGGCATATTGCTCGTCGAGATCAAGCATTGCGATTCCAATATATCCGCGCTGAACAATTCCGTTTTTTTCAAGCTGTGGCAAAATCGATTTGACCACATCAATCGGAATTGCAAACCCAAGTCCGGGGCCTCGCTCATCAATTGCGGTATTCACCCCAATCACTTCGCCCCGAATGTTGACAAGCGGTCCACCCGAGTTTCCGCGATTGATGCTGGCATCGGTCTGGATAAATGGTGAAATATTAATTTCGTTAATCTCACGATTCAGAGCCGACACAATTCCCTTTGTCATTGTGTGACCATGACCATAAGGATTTCCAAATGCAGTGACCCATTCGCCCACTTCAAGTTCGCTACTCACTCCGAGGCGCGCCACGGTTAAATGTTTTTTTGTTTTGATGCGCAATAAAGCAATATCGGTTTTGTCGTCTTTGCCGATCACTTCGGCGTCGATCAGATCTTTGCTGCCTTCTTCGAGCTGAACTTTAATTACGTCGGCCTGATCGATCACATGATTGTTGGTCACGATCAAGCCATCAGCACGAATAATAAATCCTGTGCCTAAGGATTGGGTCGGGCGCTGCTGTGGAGATTGTCCACCGAGTTGCTCGAGCATTTCGGAAAATGGATCTTGAGGACCAAGACCACGTCGTCGTCCCATCATCTGATGGGGGAGTTGTGTGGTGTTGATATTGACCACTGCAGGATTTACCGCTTTTGAGATTTCAACAAAAATATTTGTGGGTAGGGGATCACTTTTTTTAAGCTTTAGCAGGTCGGTTTTTTCTTGAGCAAAGGCACAGCCCAAAATCATCAAGATCATCAACATGAAAAACTCCTAGTTTTTTTAGGGCGCTTTGGTTTGCGCTTGGACAAACTTCATTTGTAAATCATGAATGATAAAATCGAGAAATGAAGATTCCTCCTTACTCAAATTATTTTTGGTCTTCTCTTTTAAAATCAAAAGGAGATCTATATTAAACTGAGCCATTTCAAAATTGACCTCGACTTTTTGGGTCTGAGGATTCGGGGCTTGGCCTAAGGCCATCATTGCCGAGCTCCCGATCGAGAGGACAAGGGTTGAAAATTGGGCGGCTAATTGTGGGCTCTCGGGTTGCCGGTCTTTTTGTTCGTCTGCCATAAACCTTTGCTTTTGTTAGAGGGGATAATAACCCAGCAAGTGTTCGATGCGACGTTGAATGCTGGGTTGCACCCGAAAATACTGAGGCTTTTTGCTTGCCGTCAAGGGATTCACAATAAACAAATGGGCCATGGATGGAGAAATTTCCATAGGAAAAGTTGCGGCATAACTTTCTAATTTCCAAAGAACAACCGCAAGCCCGCGTGCATTTTTAATTTGATTGGCCGCTTCTTGATCGGCCTGCAAATAATTTCTTGGGCCCACAATCAATCGCACCGCAAGAGCCGCAAAGGGATAAGCCATTTTTGTAAAAACGCGGGGCCGTCGATTGCCTCCGCCTGCACCCACCACAAAGCCAATCACCCGATCTAAAAATTGGGCGCTCATCAAAATCCCATCGCTAAATGCATTGGCCACCTGAAATGAAAAAGTATCGAGCCGCTCGATGCGTGTGAGTTCCACTGCCACAACCGCTTCGATCTCTTCGGCATTAAAAACTTTTAATAATCCGCGAGTGAGACAAATTTTTGCGCTCTTCCAACTGCGTCCCACCGAAAAAGCCTGGGGGGTGTCATGCTCCACAATATAAACTTCGGGAGGTGGAAGTTTCATCTGAGCCGAGAGTTTTTTTACCAACGGCAACAGATTCCATGGATCTTGACCGAGCACACGCTCACCGCCAAATAAATTTAAAGTGCGAAGATCACCATAAAAAAAGACAAGGGTATTGATGCCAAGCGCTAATCCCACTCCGATAATCAACCCCTGACGATCGAGCAAAATATAACCCGCAACAGTTAAAAAAAGTGAAAGACAAAATAAAAAAAACCAGGCTTTAAGTGGACCTCTTGACATGATTGAAGATTATATCGATTGCCCAATGGCAGTTACAACTGTGAAAATGGGGCTCTCAAAAAAAAGGAGACCACTTCGTGAGTATTGATCTAGCAAATTTAAATGAGGCCATTCGTCGTGAGAGTCAGTTTGTCGAAAAAACCTTGAATGAAGTCCAGAAAATCGTGGTGGGACAAACCGAAATGCTCGAGGGCATCCTGATGGGCTTACTGACCGGGGGCCACGTCCTTTTAGAGGGTGTACCGGGTCTTGCAAAAACATTGACGATTTCAACAATCTCAAAGGCGATTTCGCTTCAGTTTCAACGCATCCAATTTACGCCTGATCTTTTACCCACCGATTTAATCGGAACCATGATCTTTAATCCTCAGTCTGGAGAATTTGCTCCTAAAAAAGGGCCAATATTTACCAACATAGTTTTGGCCGATGAGATCAACCGTGCACCAGCAAAAGTTCAGTCCGCATTGCTTGAGGCCATGGCCGAAAAGCAGGTGACGATTGGCGACACCACTTACCGTTTAGAAAAACCTTTTTTGGTCTTGGCCACCCAAAATCCTTTGGAACAAGAGGGAACTTACCCTTTGCCCGAAGCTCAGCTTGATCGCTTTATGTTCAAGATCGTTGTGACCTATCCAAAAAAAGAAGAAGAGCTGCAAATCTTAAACAAAATGTCTTCAGACGTTTTGCCAGACATCATTCCTGTGGTCAGTCGCGAAGAGCTATTAAGAGCAAGGTCTTTGATTGAAGGCCTTTATATGGACGATAAAATCAAAAACTATATTGTCGAAATTGTCATGGCCACAAGAAAACCAAAAGAATATGGCCTTGGCCAAATCGCAAATCTTTTGCAAGTGGGAGCTTCACCTCGGGCAACCATCAATCTGACCAAAGCGGGCCGTGCTCATGCGTTTTTGCGCGGGCGAGGATTTGTGACTGCCGAAGATATCAAGGCTGTGGCTTATCATATTCTTCGCCATCGTTTGATTTTGTCTTATGAGGCCGAGGCCGAAGGAATTGGTGCGGAAGAAGTCATAAAAGAAGTTTTGGCTCACGTTGAGGTTCCGAAGGTTTAAAGGAACACACTCAATGAGTTTACCACCAGAAATTTTAAAAAAAGTAAAACTCTTGGAAATCAGTACCAGAAAGATTGTGAACAATCTTTTTGCGGGCGAATTCAAATCTTCATTTCGTGGGCAGGGAATGATGTTTTCTGAATTTCGCGAATATGTTCCTGGCGATGATGTCAGGCATATTTCTTGGCCATTGATGGCGCGCTCAGGAAAACTTTTTATCAAAAAATTTGATGAAGAGCGCGAGATGACATTTATGTTGGCGGTCGACATCAGTGGCTCCGGAGATTTTGGAACAAAAAAATATTTTAAAGGTGAAGTGATCAACTATATTGCGGCAATTCTTTGTTTTTCTGCGCTTCGCAATAAAGATCCTGTTGGGCTTTTGCTATTTTCTGATCGAATTGAGCACTATGTGCCACCAAAAAAGGGTCGCGGTCATGTGCACCGGATTATGCGTGATCTGTTTTTCTTTAAGCCCCAATCGCGAGGGACAAATATTTCGGTGGCGATGGATTATCTGTTGGGGGTTTTAAAAAAACGGGCAAACATTTTTATCTGCAGCGATTTTTTGGATCGTGGATTTCAAAAAAAACTACGCCAAATTGGTAAAAAACACGATGCCGCAGCGGTGGTGGTTGGTGATCCTGCAGAACTGGATTTGCCTAATCTCGGTTTAGTGGACCTTGAGGATCCCGAGACCGGCGAGATTTTTACGGTGGACACCAGCTCAAAAACATTTCGAAATTCATTTAAACAAAAGATCACCGAGCAGCAGTTTGAGCGCGATCAAGAATTGAAGCGTTCAGGCATTGATCTGATTCCTGTGCAAACAAGCCAAGATGTGATTGAGCCCTTACTTAAATTTTTCGGCAAAAGGAGTCGCCGGTGAGCGACGTCGTTGAAAATCCCCTCTCAGTACCGGCCGAAGTGGTAAAGAATTATCCTGAATGGAATTGTGAATTTCGTTTTCCACAAGAAAAATTAACAGCGGGATCTTTATGGCAAATGCAATGTCATGGCGATCAAGATATCGAACTTAAACCCCCACTCACGATTCAATTTCCAAAAGACGACCAGAGTTATGCTTTACAAATCTTGGAAGTCAAAAACTTAACTCCACGTGGTGGGGATTTTTTGGTAACCGGATACCGGCCTGGTGAACATCAGCCGCCCTATGTGGTGATCACCGATTACAAATCGGCCATCCGTGTGGACAATCTCAAATGGAAAATTGAGAGCGTGATTGAACAAAACCAAGCCCAACCGCCCCAACCATTTCCGCCTTATGGGCCCTTTAACTTGTCGCCACCTTGGTGGTATCAGGTTTCATTTTATGGAGTAGGCATCCTTGTTTTAGCCATCCTCTGTGCGGCACTGATTTTATTTTTAAAAAAACAAAAAAATCAACGTCAGCTGATTAAATTAAATTCTGCTCTTACCCCGTACATGCAGTTTCATAAAAATATTCGTGGGCTCGATATGACTAAGGATGTAAGAAGCGAAATTGAACAAGTCATTCGACTCTATGTTTCGCGGCGATTTCAATTTTATGCTATTGATTTAAAGCCCAAACGAATTTTAGCAAAAATAAAAACTCAATTGTCTCACGATCAGTTTGAAAGTTTTAAAAATTTAATTCTCGAGCTTGGTTCTTTAAATAATCAATCGCTGGATACCAACGATTCTCAGCAACTGATTCTTATGGCCCAAAATACGGTGGATGAACTGGAGAAATCGCGGTGATCACCTGGCATAATCCAGAAGCATTTTTATTATTCCTAGCACTGCCAATCGTGTGTGCGTGGATTTTTTATCGTCGTAAAAAATTAAAACCCACATTGCAGTTCAGTGGTGTGGCCCAATTTCAAAACATAAAAAAAACACCGCGGATGTTTTTTAAGCACTTGCCTCTGATTTTAAAATTATTCTCGTTTATTTTTGCAATCTTGGCACTTGCGCGTCCTCAGTTGGTCGATCAAAAAATAAAACGCAATGTCGAAGGTATTGATATTATGATCACCCTCGATATTTCGGATTCGATGTTGATTGAGGATATGCAGCCCGAAAATCGCCTCGAATCCTCAAAGTACATGATTCAAAAATTTATCGAAGGGCGCTCCTCAGACCGGATCGGTCTGGTTATTTTTTCGGGCGAGAGTTATACGCGCGTGCCGCTCACACTTGATTATCCGCTACTCCTTAAAAGTGTAAAAGCCATTGAGATCACCAGAAATATAAAAATGGGCACTGCTATTGGGGTGGCCCTGGCCAATGCGGTTGCTCGACTCAAAGAATCCACCGCAAAAAGTCGGGTGATTGTGTTTTTAACCGATGGCGAAAACAACACAGGCACGATTGATCCGATCACCGCTCTTGATATTGCCAAAGGTTATAAAATTCGAGTCTACAGTATCGGTATGGGTAAGGATGGCGAGTCGCAATTGCCGGTCTATCTTGAAGACAGTATGGGTCGACGAATCAAACGCTATCGCCCAATTCACTCGGATATCAATGTAGAATTGTTAGAACGGATGGCTTCCGAAACCGGTGGAAAATTTTGGCGCGCCACCACAGGTAAGGCTTTAGAAGAAGCCTTTAAGGAAATTGATTCGCTCGAAAAAACCCAAATTGAACTTAACCAATATTCTAAATATACCGAAAAATATCTTTTGTTTTTAGAAATCGCGGCCGCCCTTTACGCACTCTCATTAGTTTTATCCCGAACCCTCTTAAGGCGGATGCCATGACATTTCGATTTGCGCATCCCGAAGCCTTCCAGATTTTGTGGCTCTTGGGCTTACTTCTTTTGTTTACGGTGTGGACTTGGAAAAAACAGTCGGCGGTTTTAAAACAATCGATTGATGCGCGTCTCTTGCCATTTTTAACCGAATCCTTTTCAAAGCTTCGACGCCGAATCAAACTGACTCTTCAAAGTGTTGTCTTTATTTTATTCATCATTGCTCTTGCGCGCCCACAATCGGTTGAGCTGAAAGAAAAAGTAAAGTCCGAAGGTGTTGAGCTCATGATTTTGGTGGATGTGTCCCAAAGTATGGAGGCCGAAGACGTGAAACCCTCACGGCTTGAATTGGCAAAGCGTGAAATTTCGCACCTTCTTGATTTATCGATTGGCGACCGTGTGGGGCTGATTGCATTTGCCGGATCCGCAATTCTTTTGTCGCCTATGACCACCGATCGCAATGCTCTCAAGATGTATGTGGAATCTTTAAGTCCCCAATCTGTTTCTGAACAAGGTACCGAATTTCGCAAGGCTCTTAAAGAAGCCGAGCAGGCATTTTCGCGTGGGGGAGTCGAGGGCGGTGAAAACAGTGTGACCACCCGAGCGATCGTGATCGTATCAGATGGTGAGGATCAAGAGCCCGGCGCAACCGACAGTGCAAAAAAATTAGTGGATAAAGGGATACGCATATTTTCGCTAATTGTAGGTACCGAAAAAGGGGCGCCAATTCCGGTTCGAGATGATCATGGAAGTCTTCAAGGATATCTTAAAGATTCTAAAGGCCAAGTGGTTCTCACCCAGACTAAGGGGAGTGCTTTGCAGAGCTTGGCCGAGGCAGGACGCGGAAGTTTTCATCAATTGGTTTTTGGTGGCACAAGTATCAAAGCGTTGAACGAGGATTTGCAGCGTTTGCAAAAAAGCGTTTTTGATCAAACCGAACTCACGGTTTACAATGAGCGCTACCAACCGTTTTTATTTTTTGGTTTTTTGATTGCTCTTTTAGAGTTTATTTTTGCTGAGCGTGCCCAAAGAAATAAAATTTGGCGTGGCCGCTTTGAGGTCAAAAAATGAAATGGATTTTACTTATTGGTTTTGCATTTGGAGCCTCTGTGGAGTCGGTCAAACACAACGCCAAAGGAAATTCATTTTTACAAAACAAAAACTATTATCAAGCCTATCAAGAATATTTAAAAGCATTAAGCCTTGAGCCATTTTCAAGTGAGGTCTATCTCAACTTAGGTTTAAGTTATCAGACCAATGAAGAATTCGATAAGGCCCTAAAAGCCTATCAAATGATTGATCATCTTCCAGGATTAAATCCCGAAGGTCAGTTTTATGCCCACTTTAATGCAGCCACCGTTTTTGGAGCCAAAAGCGAAATTGCAAATGCACTTCACGAATATAGCGAAGCGCTCAAATACAATCCCCAATCAAAAGAGGTAAAAACCAATATCGAACTCTTGCTCAAGCAAAATGGGGGCGGTGGCAAAGGCGGCGGTAAAGATAAAAACAAAGATAAGAATAAAGATAAAAACAAAGACAAAGATAAAGATCAAAAAGAGAAGGGCGATAAAGAGCCCGAAAAAAAAGACAAGCAACCCCAAAAATTTGAGAGCCAAAAATTAAGTGGTGAAGATGTGCGAAAAATTCTTGAGGAGCTCAAAAATCAAGAGCAGCAAATTCGTGCGGAGATGAACCGGAAAGAATCCAAGGAGAACCCACGTGAAAAAAATTGGTAGCTTATTGCTGTTTTTATTTCCTTTCATCGCCTTTGCAAAAGTCAGTGTGGAGTCGAGCGTTCCAAAAACAAATATGGCCAAAGGCGAAAGTTTTGTTTTTTCGGTCGTCGTCAATTCCGAAAGCTCGATCAATTCGGATGAACCCAGATTGAGCGATCTCAAAGGATTTAAGCTCAATCGATCTTGGTCAGGATCACAATCCCAGTCCACCTACGCCAATGGAAATTTTGAAGTTCTTCAAACTCGCTCTTACAATTATGAACTTGTGGCCACAAGAAATGGTCGACTTGAAATTGGTCCCGCCGAGGTCAATGTGGACGGCAATGTTTATAAGACTCAGCCGATTGTGCTCAATGTGCAGGGTGAGGCTTCACGAAATTCTCCAAACCCACAACCCTTGAGCGATGACGATCCAATAGAAGATTTGTTTAATCAAATGGTTCAGCGGCATCAAAAATTCTTTAAAGGTGGCAACCCGCCGCCAACCCAAACTCAGCCCACAAATGCCAACGAACTTTTTTCGATCGAAGCCGAAGTGGATAAAACCACCGCCTACACGGGTGAGCAAATCACCGCAAATTGGTATCTGTATACCCGCGGCATTATCAGAGATATTGATACACTCAAATACCCTTCGCTTTCGGGATTTTGGAAAGAGGAAATTGAACTCGCCACCCGCCTTAATTTTGAAAACTATGTGGCTAATGGAGTGATGTACAAAAGAGCCCTTCTTGCAAGCTACGCTCTTTTTCCAATTAAAGAGGGGGCAGTTGAGATAGATCCCTACAAAGCAAAATGTGTGGTGTTAACCGGAGATGCCTTTGGTTTTTCGCGGCCCTATCAGTTTACCAAAGGTTCAAAGCCGATGACGGTCACCGTGAAGCCTTTGCCGCTTGATGGAAAACCAAAAGACTTTTCGGGCGCGGTGGGTGAATTTCAGGTGAACGCCAGCGTGGATCAAACAAATGTTCCACTCAATCAACCAATCACCCTTAAAATCCGATTTGAGGGTCATGGCAACGCAAAGCTGATTGATTTACCGCCTCTGAATTTGCCCGAAAATCTTGAGCTCTATGATACCAAAAAAGAGTCCAAATTTTTTCGTGATGGTCACAGTTATAAAGAATTTGAGGTTTTGCTGATTCCAAGAAAAGAAGGACTCATCGAAATTCCTCCCATCACGGTCAGTGTATTTAATCCCACCACCGCAACCTATGTGGCTCAGGCGACAAACAGTTTTAAGATTCAGGTGCTCCCAAGTACGGGTGCAGCACCTATGAACTCGATTCCGTCACCTTTAGAAAAACCGGTGGCACAGGTGCCGCAGGCGCTCACACCTTTTGTTAGTTTAAATACTGAGAGTGAATTTCCACTTTGGATTTTTGGATTGCTGTTCTTGGGTTCAACACTCTTTTTTATTTTTAAAGGGATCAAAGAATATCAAGGCCGTTCAAATAAAGATCGGCTTAAAAAACGGCTCAAATTGCGATTAAAAACATTTAAAGATTTGATTAAAAAATCAGATTTTCGTGAAGTGGGTCTTCAAGCAACAAATCTTATTTATTTAGTGCTGGGCGAATTGGCCGGCCAAGGCGGGGCGAGTCGCGAGTTTGAAGTTTTATTGCGGGATGGACCACCCAGTGTGCGTCGTGAAATTGGCGATCAGCTGCGCAAGGTCCTAAGCTTGAGTGAGTCTTTGGCATTCGCGCCCGAGCACACAGTTGAAGAACTCAAATCAAAAGCCCGCTTACAAAGTTTTATTAGCGAGCTTGAAAAAACTCTGCATCAGGCTGTGCTTATGGCAGAAGAAAGGGGCCGATGAACTTTATTTTATTCTTGAGCCTATGGACGGTGCAGGGCGAAACCCTCAAACTTTCAATCACCGATAAATGGAATACTTCAAGAGCGATTTATGGCGAAACTAAAAATCAGCCGCCCTTGATGCAAGCAAAAGCGGCGCTCCTCGCCGAGGATTTTCGCAAGTGCTACGCTCTGACATTGAAAGGAATAAATTCTGAGCCATTGCTCAAACTTTGGCTTTCGCTCCAGCTTCTAGAATGTGCCTTGGGCGAAGCCCAAGATCCAAAAGTGGGGGTGGATCATTTGGTGCAGGCCACAACTCGCATCAAACCGCATTTTGAGTGGTTTGCCAAAGGGGGCCAAACCTCAAAACTTAAAAATAATTATGTCGAAGCATTGTTATTGATTTCGGAGCGCTCAATAAAAACCGGCCGAACTGCGGCAACAAAAGCGCTTCGCGAACTTGAAGAACTTCGCGCCTGGCTCACCAAAGATCAGTTGGCTTCGGTGTTTCGACTTTCAGGCGAACTTCAATTTTTGGCCCAAAATCTGATTGCTGCCGAGGATTTTTTTTCGCGAAGTTTGGAGCTTCATGACAGTGAAGACTTAAGAGCCCGCATTGAGGCCTTAAGAAAATCTTTGCCCTTGCGTGAAAAAATCGATCTTGCCCCACCTCGCGTGACGGTCTTACTCCAACAAAACTTAGAAGCCACCGAAACCGAAGAGAATTTATATCAGCGCATCAGTTCGGCTCTCAAATCGGGTGATCCAGTGGCTGCGGCAACCGATGGACTTCGATTGTTTGAGCAATTTCCTGGCGGCCGCAGAGCCAAGTGGACCCAAGATCGATTAATCGAAGCCTTTATTTTGACTCTTCAGCGGACCGAACCCGATGTGAATTTATCAAAGGATCGAATGCTTCGTCTGTTACTCAAAAGTGATGGAGGTCGCCTTTTTGATTGGGCTCAGGTGCTGTTCCAAAAAGGATTTTATAGTGAAGCCCTTGAGTTTTCGCAAAAAAGTTATTCGCAGCTGCGAGGAATTTATCCCACAACAAAAATTTTACGTCTCGCAAGTCGGGCGGCCTTGCTGATTGGTGATGATAAAACTGCATATAAAAATTTTGAAATTCTGATGCGCGAGCATGCTGGAACCCCCGAAGCGGTAGAAGCCCATTTTCGTCGCGGTCTGTTGTATTATCGTCGCGCCCAGTGGTCGGATGCGGTTGCAAGCTTTGAGCGTGTGCAAGTTTTAACAGGTGCCGAAGATTATCAGTACTCCGCTCTTTACTGGTATTGGCGCTCTCTTCAAAAAATGAATTCCGAAAAGGCCTTACCCGCTGCCGAAATGCTCGTGCGAAAATATCCGTTAAGTTACTATGGGCTTAAAAGCCGCGCCGAACTCAATAACGGTGTGCTCGAACTTCCAAAAGAGACCAAGCCTTTAAAAGCCGAAATTTTACTCACAAACGAAGAGTCCGAAACCTTTAAGCGATTTCAAAAACTGGTGGCGCTCAATTATTTTAAAGAGGCGCAAGAGGAACTCAAGTTTTTACCCAAAGGCCACACGCCTCAACAAAAATTATTGATGTCGAGATTTGCAATCGAAGCCTTTGACAATAACCAAGCCTTTTCGATTTTAAATCAGGCCTTTGATCAAAATCCAAGCTTACTTCGGCTTGATACATTGGCACTTTCATTTCCCAAAGAATTTAGCGCGATCACAAGCACTGAATCTAAAAAATATGTGCTCCAAGAAAATTTGCTGCAAGCCTTAATGAGACAAGAAAGCGGCTTTAAAACCGAAGCCGTTTCGAGCGGGCAGGCTTACGGACTGATGCAATTGCAATTGCCCACCGCAAAAGAGATTGGGGCCGAGTTGAATTTAAAATCTCGACTCGAAAATCCAAAAGCTCTGTTTGAACCCGCACTCAATATTAAAATCGGAGCCCTTTACCTTTCGCGTTTATTGAGAAATTATAAAGGATCACTCCCGTTGGCGTTGGCCGCCTACAATGTGGGTCAAGGGCGAATGAAGCGGTTTTTAAATGCCCGCTCCGATGCCGCCGATGTCGAAGGACATGACGAGGATTTATGGGTGGATGAGTTGCCCTGGCCTGAGACGAGTTTTTATGTAAAAGCCGTCCTGCGCAATTATATTATCTACCAATGGCTAGAAAAGGGCGAACTCAAGCTGTTAAGCCCCGTCTGGAAATAATTGGACGTTTTAAAATTTGCGGAGAACAAATGCGTCTTGCTATGATGTAAGGGAGGGTAAAATATCACATGAGAAGATACGTTTTAGTTTTATTGAGTAGCCTTTTTATTTCGGCTTGTGCGTCCCATCCAAAAACGAGCGAAGTTGTCGAAGATTCAGAAACTTCGGTGAGTAAAACTGAAGTCTCAAGTTCTGTGATCGAACATAATGCCGAGCAATCCTACCATAGTGAATATGGTGAGGTGAATCTTAAGCAAAACAGTATGGTCGAAAAATGGATCGGATATTTTCAGGGCAAAGGCCGCCGCTGGATGGATCTTTACCTCAGCAGATCCACTCGCTACATGCCAATGATGAAAAATACCTTGCGCGAATATGGTCTTCCAGAAGATTTAGTTTTTGTCTCGATGATTGAATCTGGATTTAGCCCGATGGCGCGCTCGCGTGCAGCTGCGGTGGGGTATTGGCAATTTATCAAGCCCACCGCAAAAACTTATGGATTAACCGTAAATCAATATATAGACGAGCGACGTGATCCTGTTTTGTCCACTCGAGCTGCTGCCGAATATTTTAAAGCTCTTTATACCTTGTTTGGATCGTGGCACTTAGCACTTGCAAGCTACAACTCCGGCGAAAACAGAGTCAAAAGTGTCGTGATGAAAACCTTTACCCGCGATTTTTGGGAGCTTGTGCGGTTAAGAAAAATTCCACCAGAGACCCAAAATTATGTGCCAAAATTTATTGCTGCAGCATTGATCGCAAAAGATCCGGCAAAATATGGATTTAACGAAATCAGCTTTGAGCCCGCATTAAATTACGACACCGTGAATTTGAAACACGGCATCAGTCTTAAAAAGTTAGCAACCGCTCTGAATATTGACGACGAAGAATTAAAACTCCTCAATCCTAAATACCGCAGCGATTATGTGCCCACCGCTCCTCGCGGCGATACCGTGTTTCGTGTGCCCTCGGGTAAAAAAGATCAAGCCCTTGCAAGTCTTGAATCGGCAAATATGGAAACACCAAAAATCATTGCGGGTGATGATGAAACTTACCGCATTCGCAGTGGAGATTCACTGAGTACGATTGCTCATAAGCATGGAACATCGGTGCACACACTTCTAAAACTCAATCACTTTAATGGACACCAACTATTGAGAGTGGGATCGAGCATTCGTGTGCCCGAGCGATTTGTGGCCGAAGAAACTGTGACATCTAGAAAACCAACCCAGGCCGATGGATCTCACGTGGTCCGTCGCGGCGAAAATTTGTCTACCATCGCTCGCATGTACAACCTTACTTTGGATGAGCTCAAGCGATTAAACAAACTCTCACGCCGTTCGACCATTCGTACCGGGGATCGATTGATCATTCGCGGTGCGAGCGAAAAGGTTGAAATTAAAAATGCCGAATCCCGCTCGCTTGTGCGGATAAAGACCAATCCGCATCTTCATGTGGTTCGTCGCGGTGAAACCCTTCGCCACATTGCAAAGAAGTACAATATTCCTCTTGCTCGATTGCTCGCACTCAATGATCTACAAAGCCGCTCAAGTGTAGGCATTGGGAGCTCGATTCGTATTTCTAAATAAATAGTTTCCTTTTGCTCCCTTGGCTTTGTTAGAAATAAGCAACCGGGGGGTCGCAATCATGCAATTTTTGTTGCTGAGCTTTTTTCTCAACTTTAGTTTTGGGATTGAGCAATCTCCACACGTCAGCGCTTTTTGTTCGGCATTGCTTCAAACTCAACCTACCGAGAGTCATCCAAAAGAAATTCTTGAATTGCTCAATCCATCAATAGTCTCGGCTCTGCAAAGGGTTTCGAGTGGCCCAAAAACTCGCTCCCAAAAAATCATTAATTTTTTAAACGCTATCAAACCAGAAACCTTGGCCCAAATTTATGAACAATGGCGCAAAGGTCATTTTGATCTTTTAGAAAACTATGACCAGACCGTTTTGACTTCGATTAAGAAAATTGAAAATTTGGCGTGGAGTCCAAAGCATGAAAAAATCTCGGCTGCTGTTTTGAGTCGGCTTGCTCAATTGCGCATTGATATGTTTTCAACAGAAGCCACGGTGGAGGCCTTCGAAGTTCGGGGCAAACAACATATCCTTGAATACCTTGATGATCTTGAAATCTCGTCTCACACAAATGACAAACCACAAAATCCAAAACCGCAGC
Organism: Bdellovibrionales bacterium; assembly: GCA_965199825.1. GTDB lineage: Bacteria > Bdellovibrionota > Bdellovibrionia > Bdellovibrionales > UBA1609 > CBDATP01. The sequence goes on from OZ241329.1 coordinate 1,936,900, forward strand.
TTAAAAAATCAATTCTTATTCAAGGGGCACTGGCGGTTGCGCTCTCCACCTATATCTATGGTCACGGTATTGGATTTTTATTTGAGCCACTTCCCCAACACGTCGGCATGTGGGTGAGCGGAATTTTTATTTCAATCAAGGCCCTTGTTGCCGCGGTCCTTTATTATTTGGGACGAGTGATTGTTTACCCCCAAATGAAAGAGGCCATATTTTATTGGGCAGGATTGGTCTCAAACCACGGACGTATTCTTTATGAAGATATGACGAGTCAAGACCGCACATCATCTCAATTTCATATAATCAATCAAATGAGAGAGACGTTAACAGCTTCTCAAGAGAGTTCAGATTTGATTTATAACTCGGTCAATATGATTTTGCCTCACCAAGAGGGAGGTGCGGCGCAGTACTTTTTGGCCGATCAAATTTTATTTTTTGAGAAGGGTGAGCCGATCCTGATCAATTTTTTACGCACGAAGAATAAGATGGATAGCCCAAAATAAAAAACCCGCCAGAGGCGGGTTTTAAGACAGAAACTGCTACTTTTCGAAGACGTCCCCCTTTAAATACTGTTTCTGTTTTTAGTATATATTGCTTTGCACAAAAACTCGACCACGATCTTTTTGGTGTTTCAAGATCATCCACTTAATCATTTATTTTTTGGATCAATATAAGATCAAGCCCGACTTGAATATTTCTTCATTTTGTCTTCAAACCAGCGCGACTAAATTTGATTAGGATGAATCAAAAGGAGACATCGTAAAACCAAAAAACTATTGAATAAAGGAGCTGTAATGGCATTTGACGATATTGTTTTGAACTACCAAGGTTTTCATCCTTCAGAATTTACCCAAGATCATCTTGTTTCACTCATTCGCGGTCTCTATGAAAAATCGCCGTCGGGTGCAAAAGTAAAAGCCTCTTTTAGCCAGCGAGAGAATTTATTTAAAGGTGTGATTAAAATTACCTCATCGGCGGGATCTTTCTTTGCTGTTGCCAATGGCCCGGCGCTCAATGAGGTGAGTAAAAAATTATTTTTCCAAATTAAAAAACGGCTTGATAAGTACAAAAGTCGTCGAATAAATAAAAAAGGTTTAAAAGCGTTATTTCGCAGACCGATAAAGGAAATGGATCAATGAATTCATCGATGCGTGCAGTGTTAAGTTTAAGTTGGACCGTTGCGGCCTTTGCCACACTGTTGTTGGTGGGTTTGGCAAAGTCTCCATTGTTTCAAGAGACTTCATCTTATAAGCACGCATCACTCCTGTCTTACGAAGCTCATCCTCTCTTTGCAAAAGAGCGGATGTGTCTCTCTAAAGAATCTTCGCTCCCTTAAGATGTCGAATGTAAAAACAATTCTTCCCTGGCTTGTCGCGGTTGCCTTTTTTATGGAGTCGCTCGACACCACCATCTTAAACACCGCCATTCCAATGATTGCCGAAGCCTTGGGTGTGGCCCCTCTCAGCATGAAATCGGTTTTGAGCAGTTACACTTTAAGTCTTGCGGTTTTTATTCCTATTAGCAGTTGGGTGGCCGATCGCTTCGGGACTCGCCGGGTGTTTGCAAGTGCGATTGGTGTATTCACTCTGGGCTCGCTGCTATGTGGAATTTCAAATCAAATTCATGTTTTGGTTTTTTGTCGGGTTCTTCAAGGTATGGGTGGCGCAATGATGGTGCCCGTGGGTCGCCTCACTTTGGTAAGAACATTTAAAAAATCAGAATTGGTGCGCGCGATGAGTTTTGTTGCGATTCCGGCTCTGATTGGACCGATGCTTGGTCCATTGATTGGTGGATTTATTGTGGGCTTTGCACACTGGCGCATGATTTTTTTCGTCAATATTCCAATTGGGCTCTTAGGACTTTATTTGGTCCACAAACATTTACCCGATTATCATGAACCCACCGGTCCTTTGGACGTCATAGGTCTTATTTTGTTTGGTTCGGGAGTTGCGCTATTGAGCTATGTGCTCGAAGTTTTTGGTGAGCACAGCTTAACATCGGTGGAGATTGGCGGATTGTTTGGTCTCGCGGTTATTCTTTTGCTCGGCTACATTTTTCATGCACGTAAAATGACCAATCCTTTGTTGCAGTTAAAACTTTTTAAAATACGAACTCTCAAAGTTTCGGTTATAGGAAATTTTATTACCCGACTCGGTGTGGGCGGCTTGCCCTTTTTATTGCCGCTGCTTTATCAGATTGGACTTGGATTTACACCCATCCAGTCGGGTCTTTTGATCATGCCCCAATCGATTGCGGCATTGAGTTTAAAAATGATGATGCCAAAAATTCTTTTTCGTTTTGGATACCGCACGGTGCTTGTTGTAAATACCATTTTTCTAGGAGGAACAATCGCGTTGTTCTCGCTGATCGATGCAGAAATTTCGATCAGTCTGATTGTGCTCATTGCATGTCTCTATGGATTTTTATCATCGCTGCAGTACACGAGCATGAACACCTTGGTCTATGCCGATATTGATCAAAACCAAACCAGTATGGCGAGTACGATCGTAAGTACAGTGCAACAGATGTCGATTAGCTTTGGAGTCGCTACCGCATCTCTTGTTACCGCTTTTTTTATCCCAAAGAATATTGCACTCATTGTAGGTCTTCACCGTGCGTTTTTATTTCTTGGAGTGCTGACCGCTTTATCGGCCTTGGTGTTTTATCAACTCGAAAATAATGATGGCGAAAGTGTGAGCCTCCACAAGATCACTTAGGTCGCAAGTCGATTAATTTTCTGGCCATATCTCTTAAGGCCACAGCCTCGCCACTTTCAGGATCTGAATCGATAAATGGAATTCCAGCCTCACAGGCAACCCCAATCTGAGGATCAAATCCCAACCGCGCTAATTTTTCGATATGATGTGCACGAAGGTAGGTATCCAGCTCGCCACGCGGAAAAAGATCGGTTTGTTCTAATGAGCCGGGGGCTTGAAAGTACGCCATGTTTTCGATCACACCAAGTAGCGGAACATTGATGCGTTCAAACATGTCGATCGCTTTTTTGCAGTCAGCAAGAGCGATATTTTGGGGAGTGCACACCACGATTGCACCGGTGACAGGAACTTTTTGGGCAATGGTTAAGGCCACATCTCCGGTTCCAGGTGGTAAGTCGATCACCAAATCGTCGAGCTCACCCCAATCGACATCACGAAAAAATTGTTCGATCGCCTTAAAGAGCATTGGACCGCGCCAGACCACAGCACTCGCCTCATCGATTAAAAAACCAATGCTCATCAATTTCATGCTGAACTTTTTGAGAGGTTGAATTTTTCCTTGAGGACTCACTTCAGGTTTAAGGTGTTGTGTCCCAGTCATTCGCGGGATGCTTGGTCCATAGATGTCGGCATCAAGAAGTCCCACCGATCGTCCAAGATTTTTTAGACTGAAGGCAAGATTGAGAGCGAGAGTACTTTTCCCGACGCCACCTTTACCGCTCCCGACCAAAAAAATATTTTTTACTCCAGCGATGGGAGCTTGATTCGTAAAAGGATTCAAAGTGCATTTCTCCTTCAATTGAACTAGTCTTTTGACAGGAAACGTCAAAAAATACAAAAGTGAATATCAAAGAATATTTAATACTGAATGGTTTTGTTGTGGTGGGAGCTATTTTTTATCTTTTAAAAAAAAGAGCCGCACCCGTTTCAAGATTTCGATCAAGTCGTCCCCAGTCTCAAATTATGTTTAACTATAATGGCCACACTTGGGAAGCCTATGAAACTTTAGGGCTTCCTCCAGGAGCAAGTTTTGAGGCCGCTCAAAAGGCATTCGAAGAGATCGCGGCACAAAGCGATCAAGAATCGATTGCTTTTTTGGTAGCGGCTATCGAAGCTATCCGTGAGGGTGTGGCGGTTCAACGGAGATCTCATGACAGTTCATCATCTTAAAGATTTGCAAACCCTCGTCTCGCTTGCAAAGCGGCGTGGTTTTGTTTTTCAAAGTTCTGAAATTTATGGCGGCCTGAATTCCTGTTGGGATTATGGTCCCTTGGGTTCGCAATTTAAAATGTCGGTGAAGCTGGCGTGGTGGAATGCGATGACTCGCCGGCAAGATATTGTTGGGCTTGATGCCGCAATCCTTATGCATCCCACCGTTTGGAAGGCCTCGGGCCATATCGAGGGTTTTACCGATCCAATGGTGGATTGCAAAAACTGTAAAAATCGATTTCGTCCTGATGAGGAAGGGACGGTATGTCCTCGTTGTGGATCAAAAGATGTCACCGAAGCCCGTAATTTTAATTTGATGTTTAAGACCCATATGGGTCCATTAGAAGAAGAGGCCTCGCTCGTTTATCTCAGGCCTGAGACGGCTCAAGGTATTTTTGTCAATTTTGAAAATGTGCAGACATCGACTCGCAAAAAAATTCCATTTGGAATTGCCCAAATCGGTAAATCTTTTCGTAATGAAATCACTCCTGGAAATTTTATTTTTCGCACTCGTGAGTTTGAACAGATGGAGATGCAATACTTTGTAAAACCCGGAACCGATATGGAGTGGTTTGAAAAGTGGAAGCAAGCGCGGTGGGATTTTTATCTCAACTCTGGTATTTCAAAATCTAAAATCCGATTTCATCAGCATGAGCCCAATAAGCTCGCCCACTATGCAAGAGCCGCCTTTGATGTGCAGTATGAGTTTCCATTTGGCTGGCAAGAGCTTGAAGGCATTCATAATCGGGGTGATTTTGATTTAAGCCAACACCAAAAATTTTCGGGCAAAAAACTCGAATACTTTGAAGAGGCCACAAAGGAAAAATATATTCCCTTTGTGATCGAAACCGCGGTGGGTTGCGACCGTTTGGCCCTTGCTCTGTTGTGTGATGCCTATCGCGAAGAGCACACCACCACCGAAAAAGGCGAAAATGATGTGCGTGTAGTACTCGGATTAAAACCCGAATTTGCACCCTACAAAGCAGCACTTTTGCCGCTCTCAAAAAAAGAGCCCTTAATCGCCACCGCCAATCAAATCCGCGATGAGCTTTCGAAATCTTTTTCAACCGATTATGACGAGACCGCGAGTATCGGCAAGCGCTACCGCAGGCAAGATGAGATCGGCACACCGTTTTGTATCACGGTTGATTTTGAAACTGCGAATGATCAAAAAGTGACGGTTCGCCATCGCGATACCATGAAGCAAGAGCGAGTGGCTATCGACTCCATTAAGACTTATCTGACAGAAAACTTTAAGTTTATTTAATTGAAGAGGTTCTAAAATGGAAGGCGAGATCGTGCATCTTAAAAAGAGCAAGCCGGTTTATTTTTTCGCAAAGGGAGAGGCCGAAGGGGATACTTCGATGCGAAATATCCTTGGCGGAAAAGGCTCAAACCTTGCCGAGATGACCGCACTCGGTCTGCCGGTTCCTCCTGGATTTACGATCTCAACCGAGATGTGTCAGGAATTTTATGATCAAGGCGAAACGCTCTCGCAAGATTTAAAAAACGCGGTATTGAGTGCGCTCAATCGGGTTGAAAAAAATATTTCAAAGCAGTTTGGTTCGGCTACTAATCCACTGTTGGTGTCGGTGCGATCGGGTGCTCGGGTGAGCATGCCCGGGATGATGGACACAATTTTAAATCTTGGTTTGAATGACCAGACCGTTGTGGGGCTTGCAGCAAAATCGGGAAGCGAGCGCTTTGCCTATGATTCTTACCGCCGATTTATACAGATGTATGCGGATGTGGTGCTCGGCATGAACGCTTCACTGCTTGATGTCACACTCGAAGATCTTAAAGACCGCCAAAAAATAAAAAACGATACAGATCTTTCTGCGGATGACCTAAAAATTTTGGTCAAAAAATTTAAACTTCAGGTGATTGAATCGACCGGCCATGCTTTTCCAAGTGATCCATTTGAACAACTCTGGGGATCGATACAAGCGGTCTTTCGGAGTTGGAATACGCCGCGCGCCCAAACGTATCGTCAGCTTCACGGCTACTCAAGCGCATGGGGAACTGCGGTGAATATTCAGTCGATGGTGTTTGGAAATTTAGGCGAAGACTCGGCAACCGGTGTGGCGTTCACACGCAATCCTTCGAATGGCAAAAATGAATTCTACGGCGAGTATTTGGTGAATGCTCAAGGTGAGGATGTGGTGGCGGGCATTCGCACGCCCTTGGCCTTAACCAAAGCCGGAGGTCAAAACTCACTCGAAGAGGTGATGCCAAAAGCATTTCAAGATCTAAAAGTTGTTTATCAAAAATTAGAAAAACATTATCGCGATATGCAAGATATTGAGTTCACAATTGAGGCTGGCAAATTGTGGATGCTCCAAACTCGCAGCGGCAAGCGCACTGCTCAAGCCGCACTCCGTATTGCTTGCGAGATGATCGATGAAAAATTGATTTCTGAAAAAGAAGCAATTTTAAGAATCGATCCCCAATCGCTGGATCAACTGCTTCATCCAACCCTTGATCCGGATGCCAAAAAAACCATTCTTGCCAAGGGTCTTCCGGCATCACCTGGAGGGGCTACCGGAGTGATTGTATTTAGTAGCGAAGAGGCCTCACGCCTTAAAGACAAAAAAACAATTTTGGTCCGCATCGAAACCTCACCTGAAGATATTGAGGGCATGATTTGCTCCCAAGGAATTTTGACCTCTCGAGGTGGAATGACTTCTCATGCGGCGGTGGTAGCTCGCGGTATGGGCAAGTGTTGCGTTGCGGGTTGTGGCGATCTTGAAATTGATATGCAAAAAAAAATTGTCAGAATTAACGGCTATGTTTTAAAAGAGGGCGAAGAGCTCACGCTTGACGGCTCAACTGGCGAAGTTTTTTTAGGCGCAGTCCAAACTGTTAATCCAAAATTAGATCAGTATTTTGAGCGCATCATGAAAATTTCTGATCAGCACCGCAGGCTCAAGGTGAGGGCAAACGCAGATACGCCTGAGGATGCCAAGATCGCCAAGCAGTTTGGGGCTGAAGGAATCGGACTTTGTCGAACTGAGCATATGTTTTTTGCAAGCGACCGCATCGATGTGATGCGCCAAATGATCATGGCCGAAACTCGCGAAGAGCGAATTGAATTCTTAAACCAATTGCTCAAAATGCAGCGAGAGGATTTTGTTGGTTTATTTCAGGCCATGAATGGACATCCTGTGACCATTCGGTTTTTGGATCCCCCCTTGCATGAATTTTTACCGCACTCAAAAACCGAAATAAAAGAATTCAGTGAGCGACTGGGTTTGAATGCAGAGCGGGTAGAACAAAAAGTAAAAAACCTTCACGAGTTTAATCCGATGTTGGGGCATCGGGGGTGTCGACTAGCAGTCACCTATCCAGAAATTTATCAGATGCAAGCCCGAGCGGTTGCCGAGGCGGTGATCGAAATGGCAAAACAAAACCAACAGGTCACTCCTGAAATCATGATTCCCTTAGTGATGGATTTTAAAGAACTTAAAACTTTAAGAGAGCTTGTGATCAATGAAATTGAAAATGTGTCATCAAAAATAAAATTAATGGTGGGAACAATGATCGAGATCCCACGTGCGGCTTTGACTGCAGATTTGATTTCACAACATGCCGAATTTTTTAGTTTTGGTACAAATGATTTGACCCAAACCACACTTGGACTTTCACGTGATGATTCCTCGCGGTTTTTAAGTACGTATGTGAGCGAAGGTTTGCTGTCTCATGATCCCTTCCAGTCCTTGGACCAGGAGGGTGTGGGTGCTCTAATTAAAAAAGCAGTTGAATTAGGACAAAGAGCCAGGCCAGATATTAAGCTTGGGGTCTGTGGAGAGCATGGTGGTGATCCACTGAGTATTGAGTTCTTTCATCGGGTTGGGCTTCACTATGTGAGCTGCTCACCCTACCGAATACCGATTGCGCGACTCAGTGCTGCCCAGGCGGCATTAAAAGAAGGTAAAACAACTTGAGAATTAAAAAATTAGAGATCATTGGCTTTAAATCTTTCAAAGATAAAACCGTTATTCAATTTGATCATGGCATCACCGGAATAGTTGGGCCAAACGGTTGCGGAAAATCAAATATCGTTGATGCCCTGGTTTGGGTCATGGGTGAGATGTCGGCAAAACATCTTCGCGGATCTTCAATGGAAGACGTGATCTTTGCTGGTGCCGAAAATTATGCGCCCATGGGGATGTGCGAGGTTTCACTCACCCTTGAAAATGATGGAGGAGCTTTTCCGGCTAAATATTTAAGATTTACCGAAATTATGCTGACCCGAAAACTTCATCGTTCGGGTGAAAGTGAATACTTCGTTAATAAAGAACCTGCCCGCCTCAAAGACATTCAAGAGGTTTTTATGGATACTGGTGCGGGATCAAAAGGGTTTTCGATTATCGAGCAAGGTGCAATTGGTAAGATCATTACCGCCAAACCCGAAGATCGCCGCACCTTGATTGAAGAAGCTGCAGGGATCACAAAGTTTAAGGCGCGCAAACGTGAGTCTCAGCGAAAGCTCGAATCCACAGATCAAAATTTGGTGCGCCTCCAAGATATTTTGGGTGAACAAAAACGCCAACTCGATAGTCTTGAAAGACAAAAGCAGAGAGCCGAGCGCTTCAGAACCTTGAGAACCCAAATCCAAGAAAAAGAAATTTTAAGCTCGTCAAAATCCTATCTGCTTTTAAAAGATGAAGTTGTTGAACTCGAATCCAATTTACAACGCTTAATTGATAACGAAAATGAACTTTCGGTTTCACAAAACCAACGCGAAAACGAAATTCAGACTTTAAGGCTCGATGTTTTAGAACACGAAAAACAAGCCGATGAGCGAGGCTCCGCACAATCAATACTCCTAAACACGGTGCAGGGTTTAGAAAATGAGATTCGCGAACTCAAATTTGAAATGGAACAGGCCCGGCGCAATCGCGAAATGACGGGTAGTCTTTTAGGCCAATACGAGGCTCGCAAATTGGCTCTAGAAGAGGATCTCCGCCAAACCGAAGATCGATATCAATTGATTTCTGAGGAATTAAATTCAAGCCGCGCCTTGTTTGATGAGCGCAATCAAATATTGATCGAAGCACATTCAGAGATTCAGCATTTAGATCAAGATTTAACATTGAAGCGGCGAGAGATGATTGCTTTATCTCAAAGCGAATCTCAACTCGACGCGCGCTCACAGCTCCTCAGTGCCCAAACCGAAATGCAATCGGAGCAACTCGAATCCAATCTTAAAATTTCTGCAGAGTTGAGCGCACAAAAAGATGAATTCCATCAACGGCGCCATCGGATTTTTAATGAGCTCGAATCCGAGCGGCAAATGCAGCTCGATATCATGAGAGATGTCGAAAATTTCGAACAAAATTTAAATCTCTTAGAGCAACAATTGATGAGCCGCACTTCGGAGGTCGAAACCTTTAAAGATACATTAAACCAAGTGTGCTCAAGACTTTATGGACTTGAAAATTTGCAATCCAGTTTTGAAGGTTTTGAAGACGGTGTTAAAAACGTGATGCTCTGGCAGCGGTCCCGCGGCGAAAGCGAAATGAAGCCGATGGCTGAAGTTTTAGAAGTGCCGGAAGAATACGAGCTTGCGATGGAAGGGGCTCTTGGATCACGCCTGCAATTGTTATTGTCGCAAAAATCTGAGACCGCTCTTCATGCGGTGGATTATCTCAAAGAAAAAAAAATCGGTCGCTCAAGTTTTATTTCGCAAGATTTAAGTGGCGGAACTCAAAGCCTCTCGATGAGTGAAAATATCAAATCGGCTCACGGTGTGACCGCACTGCTTATGGATGTGGTCAAAGTTCCAGAAGCTTATGAAAGCCAGGTCAAAAGCTTTGTTCAAAATGTGGCGGTGGTCGATTCGATTCGATCGGCTCTCAATTTAAGAAGTCAGCATCAAGGATGGACGTTTGTCACCATGGAGGGTGATGCTTTATCAAATGAAGGTGTGCTGACGGGCGGGACAGCTGAGTCGGCGAGCAGCGGGGTCATTCAACGACGTCGTGAAATTAAAGAGCTCACCCTTAAGCGCAATGAAGCCGAGGGAAAATTAGCTTTAGCCCAAGCGGCACTCAAAAAACTTTCCGACCAAGTTCAAACCATGAGCGAAGAGCTTGAAAATTCCCGCAAAAAAAATAACGAAAAAGAAATCCGGGTGATGTCTTTACAAAAAGATTTAGACCGCGCCGAAAATGAACTCCGCAATGCGACCGTGGCGGTTGAGCGATCAGAGGCCGAGATCAGCCGACTGACTGCCCAAAAAATGAAAACCGAAGATGATTTTGCCGAGCTCACCGAACGGCTTGAAGATATCCGAACCAAAAAGACGCTGTTTGAAACAGACACCCAAGATTTGGATATCCGACTTAAAGACTCTCGCTCTGGAATTGAGTCTCTTCAAACCGAGGTCACCGATTTAAAAGTGAAAGTTGCAAAACGAAATCAAGAACTCGAAGGTCTGCAACTGCAACTCGATATGCTTAATAAATCTTTTGGTGAAGTCACACATCAGCTTTCACAGATGTCTTCAGAAAGCCAAAAAAGCGGCGAGGTGCTTTCGACTCATCAGATTCTGATTGGCCAAAAGCAGGTGCAGCTCGAATCTAAAATTGTCGAAACCGATGCTGCCAAAAAACTTTTTAATCAGAGTCGTGATCTTTTCGAAACGACATCGGCAGATCTTCGTTCGCTCGAATCAGAGATGACCCATGCCATGATGAATCTCGGTGACACACGTTCGCAAAAAAATGACACCCAATTTAAACTCGAACAGTTAAAGATGAAAGAGCAGTATCTTGAGACCCAAATTCATGAGCGCTATATGATTCAGTTGTCTGATGTCGTAGAGCAGTATCGTGAGCAAGATGCAGATCTCGAAATTTTAGAGCAAGAGCTTCAAGATCTGAAAGCGCGCATCGCAAAAATTGGCGACGTTAATCTTTCGGCCATTCAGGAATACGATGAACTGCAAGTCCGATTCGATTTTTTAAATCAGCAGTATTCTGATTTGACCGAGAGCAAGGATCAGCTCCGAAAAGTGATCGACCGAATCAACCGCATTTGCTCGAAGCGATTTAAAGAAACATTTGAACTTGTGAATGAACGCTTTACAAGAGTGTTCCCGGTCTTGTTCGGCGGCGGCGAGGCCCGACTGCTGTTGATTGAGGACCCTGAAAAAGACGAGCTCGGAATCGACATTGTTGCAAAACCCCCGGGTAAAAAACTTCAAAGCGTCTCGCTTTTGTCGGGTGGTGAAAAAGCGCTGACAGCGGTCTCGCTGATCTTTTCGATCTTTCTTGTAAAGCCTTCTCCATTTTGCTTGCTCGATGAGGTGGATGCCCCCTTAGACGATGCCAATGTGTCTCGATTTAATGATTTGGTTAAAGAGATGGCCAAACGCTCTCAAATCATTGTGGTCACACACAATAAGCACACGATGAAGGTAAACAATATCCTCTACGGTGTAACTATGGAAGAAAAGGGTGTTTCCAAAATGGTATCAGTGAACCTCTCGCAGGCCGAAGAGGTTATTGCCAGTTAGGAAAATAAATTCAACAGCGAAGTCAAACAAAATTTGGATAGTGTGAGTTGTCAGAGTGTGCTAGATACACGCGATGCGCGTTTTCTTTTTATTATTAATTTTGTCTTTGCCCTCATGGGCACAAAACAATTCCAATGAAACTAATATTTGCCAGTATTTATTAAATAATAGTTTGCAGACGCGTGCGTATGCAATTGCCCGCCAACTCCAGCCCAAATTGATTCCAAACCGGCCGGTAATTCTTGAGTCCTATGTCAATCAGGTCGATCGGTTTTATAGATTGCAGGTCACCTACAGGCAGAGCGATGTAACAGAAGTATTTGATGTCTACACGCATGGGCCAACCTTAAAGTACGAACTGATAAAACCAGGGGACGAAAAAAAGATTCAAGAAATGGCAGAGGCCAAAAGTGATAACGAAACATTCTTGAGTCTTTTTAGAGACCGTGGACCTACTCCCAAACTCCCTGAGGGTGCGGTGCTCTTGGATTGTTATGTGGCTGAGTTTTTGGGCGATCCACCGATCGGTGCAAAAAGATTCTCGATCAAGATTAGTTATCGTTATCGCATGCCTGATGGATCGATTCATCAAGACACCAGCTCGCCATTTAAGGTTGAGCGATCTGTTGACCAGACCGTTTTCGCCAAATAAAAAGTTTTATGGACACTCATGATCTCACTTCGGTCGAATCGGTATTTATTGTCGTGGCGTTTATCGTCACTGGTTTTTTACTCGCAATATTTTATTATGTGCTTCGGTTTTATATGCATACCGACGGCACCGAAGTTCAAACTGAACAACCGCCGGCACTCCCAAAAATTGACCCTTTTGAAAAAACCAGAGCCCATCTGTGGGGTCGGTTAAAAACTATTTTCGATCAGCCACTCGAAAAGCAGCAGGCCTTTGAACAACTCGAAGAGGTTTTGCTCACCAGCGATCTTGGGCCCAAAACGGTGATGCGTCTGAGTCAAAGTTTGGATCAGGAACTTTCGGGTCAGCAAAAAAAAGATCCAGCTGTAATTCGCGAAGCACTTAAAATTCAGATGCTGCAATTGCTCGATCAAAACAAAACGAGCACCTCATTAGAACAAACTTTTTTGCAGCTGATTAAAAGTAAGCCAACAGTCATTTTGATTGTGGGAGTCAATGGTGCGGGTAAAACCACAACAATCGGAAAACTTGCCCAAGGATTTTCTAAGGCACAAAAAACGGTGATGGTTGTGGCCGGCGACACCTTTCGAGCTGCGGCTCAAAGCCAGCTTCAAGTGTGGGCCGAGAGATCAAATGTTGAGATCTTTTCTCCTCCAAACGTTACCGATCCAGCGGCGGTCGCCTTTCAAGGAGTGACCAAGGCAATCGCAAATCAAACCGACGTGGTGATTATCGACACCGCGGGGCGCCTTCATACCCAGAGTCATCTGATGGATGAGCTCAAAAAAGTAAAACGGGTGATCGCCAAAATTAATTCTACGTTTCCTGATGAGACGGTCTTGGTTCTTGATGCCAACTCTGGTCAAAACGCAATCAAACAGGCCGAGATGTTTGACCAGGCATTGGGTGTAACAAAAATCATTTTAACCAAACTCGATGGCACCGCCAAAGGCGGAGTGGTGTTTGGCTTAAGCTATGAGCGTAAAATTCCAATCTTGTTTTTGGGCGTGGGTGAAAAGGGCGATGATCTTAAAGTGTTTGATGCAACAGAATTTGTTGATTCAATTTTAAAATAAATTGCTATAGACTTTGAGTGTGGGGGCACATTCTTCTTTTTTTACAATTTTCGGCGGCGTTTGCGTTTTTATTTTTGGACTCTCCATTGCGAGTGACAATCTTCAAAAGCTCGCCTCAAATCGCACTCGCGAATTGATCAATCGCTTAACCCGTAATCGGTTGAGCAGTTTTCTATTAGGAATCGTTCTCACTGTTTTGATGCAAAGTTCGGCGGCGGTCACAAGTTTGTTTGTGGGCTTGGGCACGGCAGGTGTGGTCATTCTCGAGCAAGTCATTCCGATTATCTTAGGCGCAACAGTAGGAACAACACTGACCGTTCAACTTTTAAGTTTGAATGTGGCGCAATATGGTTTGCCCTTATTTGCTGCCTCTTTTCCGATTTATTTTTTGAGTACTCGTCGAGCCTTAAGACAGGTGATGAGTGTGATGATGGGTTTTGGTTTGGTGTTTTGGGGGCTTGAGATGATTGCCCTTTCTACCGATCACCTCAGAGATCACGAGCTATTTTTAAATGCGATCGGCATGCTCAAAGAAAGTCCACTGGTCACAGTGGCATTGACCGCATTTTTAACCGCACTTTTAAATAGCAGCTCGGCCACAATTGGATTCGCGATGACTCTCGCAGGAACGGGTGTGATCACCGGACTTGATGCGGCTTATTGGGTGCTCGGAGCAAACATCGGAACAACCGCAACCGCATTGATCGCGGCAACCGGTTCGAATTCCTTAGGACGGCAAATTGCTTGGGCCCATTGCTTTTACAAAATAGGGGCAGCCATTTTATTTTTTCCCTTTGCTCCTTATCTTACCGAATTATTTCAAGCAGGGGGTCCGGCACGAGCGGTCGCAAACTTTCACACCGCTCTGAATGTTATCGCGGCTTTGCTATTTTTCCCGTTCACCAATTACGGTGCGCGTTTTGTGCGATTTCTTTTGCCTCAGTTGGCGTTTGAAAAAGAATTTTCGGTGGCTTATTTGCGCACAGGCGAATGGGATTCGCCTTCGGTGGCGTTAGCTCAGGCTGAACGTGAAGCATTAAGAATGGCCGATATTGTTTTGACGATGCTTCGCGATGCGCTCGATTTATTTCGTAATGAAAATGTTGAACTCGAAACCAGTATTCGTGAGCGCGATGACCGGGTGGATTTGCTCAATCGAGAAATCGCACTCTTTATCACCGAACATATGGAAGGGGCCTCAGGCGAGCCGCTCCGAAATATGATGACGATATTAAATTTTGCTGCCGATCTTGAAAGTGCTGCAGACGTGATCGACAACAATTTTTTAGACCTCTCACGAAAAAAACACGCACTGAAAGTCGATTTTAGTCAGCAAGGTTGGAAAGAATTGGTCGAACTCAACCATGCGGTGATTCATGTGGCTCAACTCTCGATCAGTTGTTTTCAAAGACATGACAAAGACATTGCCTCTCAAGTTGTTTTTCACAAACGCAACATTCGCAAACTCGAAAAGAGACTGAGAGAATCCCACATTGATCGGCTTGTTCACAGACAAGCAGACACACTCAACACGACTTCAATCCATATTGATTTACTCGGTGAGTACCGGCGTTTTGTCGGGCTTTTGGCAAATCATTGCTACTCTTATCTCAAAGAGACCGATGGCTATCATGTTTTGCCGCGCAGGGAGTAAAAAACCGTTTCTATCTGATGGGGTTTTTAGGTAAGTTAACTTTTTAGCGGAAACTCCAGATATCAGAAAGATTTTATGCCGCCCGACATCTTACAAAATAAAACGACTTACGAGGTCCAGATTGCGGGATTGCCTCTGAAGTTGCGTTCATCGCATGATGCGCAAACCGTCAGAGAGCTTGTAAGTATTGTCGATGGCAAAGTTAAAGAAGTTTTGGATACAAATTCTCATATTTCCTTTCAGAAAGCCGTATTGCTCGTCACACTTCATTTTGCCGAAGAAGGCATGTTGCTTAAAAAAGCCCTGGGAAGTGAACTCAATCATCTGGAAGCAAAAGCCAAAGATCTTCTTTCCGATCTGGAGTCCGTGCCGCGCTTTAATGCGCAGAACTAGTTTTAAGGACTCTCATGCCGTCAAAGGCCGACATTCGAAATGAACTCAAAACTCAAACGCGTACGCTCGAGGCTCACGCCAAGGTGTGCGATTTTTTGGTCGAAACTTTAAAAAATTTTAAAGTCGTTGGCTCTTATCAAGCCCTCAAATCCGAAATTGATTTGTCGGCACTTCATCAAAAACTTCCGTCACTTCAAATTGTTTACCCAAAAATTTTAGAACAAGCGCTAAGCTTTTTTTTAGCCCAAGAGTTTGAAGTGAACACTCACAAAATTCGTGAGCCTTCAAACGGCAAGCCTGTTTCCCTCACCGAAATCGATGCGCTCCTAATTCCTGGCCGGGCATTCGATCGGCGAGGCTTTCGATTGGGTTGGGGCAAGGGCTATTATGATCGAACATTAAAGAACTATTCTGGACTTAAAATTGGAATTGGCGAAAGCAACCAACTGCTCGAGTCGCTTCCATTTGAAGACCATGATGTTCCTATGGATCTCCTCGTTACCGAAAAATTTGTGCTTCGACCTCTTGTGAAGCGAAAGGAAAAGTATGTTTGATCTTATCTTATCTGGAATTTGTTTAATCGTCGGTCTGTTGTTGGGTGGAGGTGTGTTTGCCTTTTACCGAAAAATGATGGACCAAAAAAATCGCACCTCTGCGGCTCTTGAGGCTGAACGCATCATCAACAAGGCAAAAAGTCAGGCGACAAAAATAGAACGCGACACCCAAGCGCGATCAAAGGATTTTGAAAATCGGGCTCGGCGAAATGTGGAGGCCGAAATTAAAAGAGATCGCCAAAAAATTCAAAATACCGAAACGGGTTTAAAAGATCGTGAGCAAAAATTAGATCGAGAATATCGGCGCAAAGAAGAGCAGCTTGAGAATCGAATCCGCGAAACCCAAGAGCATAGCGAAAAATTAAAAATTTCTGAAAGTCGCATCAAGGATCTTGAAGATAAAACACTTCAGCAAACTCAAGAGGTGGCAAGAAAGCTCGAATCGGTCTCAAGTCTGACTGCGACCCAAGCCAAGCAAGAACTGATGTCAATGCTTGAAGATGACGTCAGAAAAGAATCGGTGGGTCGATTAAATCAAATCGAACAAGAAGCTCGAAGTGAAGCCGATAAAAAAGCCCGAAGAATCTTGGCGATGAGTATTGCTCGTTATGCTTCCGAGGTTGCAAGTGAGAGAACGGTGGCATCGATTCCTCTTTCAAGTGATGAGATGAAAGGCAAAATAATTGGGCGCGAAGGGCGAAACATTCGAGCCCTCGAGGCCGCATGTGGAGTGGATCTCATCATTGATGAATCTCCAGAAGCGGTTGTGATCTCTAGTTTTGATCCGGTACGAAGAGAGGTTGCAAAAAAATCTTTGGAGCGTTTGATGGATGATGGGCGTGTTCATCCTGCACGGATCGAAGAGGTTGTTGAAAAAGTAAAATCAGAATTGATTTCAAGCATGAAAGAAGATGGCGAAAAAGCCTGTTTTGATTTGCAAGTCCACGGGGTCAATCCGGCAATTATTAATCTCTTAGGTCAATTAAAGTATCGCCAGTCCGACACCCAAAATGTTTTGCAACATTCCATCGAAGTCGGAACCTTTGCTGGACTCATGGCCGCAGAAATTGGTTTTGATGTGAAGCTCGCTCGGCGTGCGGGCCTTCTTCATGATATTGGCAAAGCGATTGATCACAATACCGAAGGTGGTCACGCGGTGATCGGCGCAGAATTTGCTCGAAAGCATGGTGAAAAAGAAGCGGTGGTTCATGCGATTAAAGCCCACCATGATGATGAAAAAGCCGACACGGTTTTGGATCATCTTGTTCAAGCCGCAAATAATTTATCAAAAGCCCGACCTGGAGCCCGTCGCAATATGATGGAGACTTATATCCGTCGGCTCGAAGATTTAGAAAGTGTAGCCAATAGTTTTGATGGCGTTGCACGGAGTTTTGCAATTCAATCTGGAAAAGAAATTCGGGTGCTTGTTGATAGTGGCCGCGTGACCGATGAACAATCCCAAATGCTCAGTCGCGATATTGCACGAAAAATTGAAAGAGAACTCAATTACCCAGGACAAATCAAGGTCACGGTTGTGCGCGAGACCCGACTTGTTGAGCATGCGCGATGATGACTGCCGAAGATCAGATTAAGGAATTAAAAAAGGGCGCAGTCGACATCATCTCGGAGCGAGAGCTGTTAGAAAAAATTAAAAAAGGTAAACCCTTACGTGTGAAAGCCGGTTTTGATCCCTCACGCCCAGATTTGCATTTGGGTCACACGGTTCTCTTAAACAAAATGAAGTTGTTCCAAGATTTGGGCCATCACGTCATTTTTTTGATTGGTGATTTTACCGGTCTGATTGGTGATCCCTCAGGACGCAACGAAACCAGGCCAGCTCTGACTCAAGAAGAGCTCGAGTCCAATGCCGAAACCTATGCGCGACAAGTCTACAAAGTCCTTGATCGATCAAAAACCGAAATTGCCTACAACTCCACTTGGATGAAAAAGTTTTCGGCTGCCGATTTTGTTAAACTCTCCAGCCACTACACGGTTGCAAGAATGCTTGAGCGTGATGATTTTGAAAAAAGATTCTCAACCCAAAAACCGATCGCCATCCACGAATTTTTGTATCCTCTCGTTCAGGGCTACGACTCTGTCGCATTAAAAAGCGATGTGGAACTTGGTGGAACCGATCAAAAATTTAATTTGCTTGTTGGTCGCGATATGCAAAAAGCCTATGGCCAACCTCCTCAATGTGTTTTGACAGTTCCTTTGCTCGAGGGACTCGACGGCGTGCAAAAAATGTCGAAGAGTTTTGATAATTATATCGCGGTCGAAGATTCCCCGCGCGAGATGTTTGGCAAAACCATGCGGGTTTCTGATGAGCTGATGCTTCGCTACTACGAACTCCTCACCGATTTTTCGGTAGATCAATTAGCCCAACTCAAAAACGATTTGCAGCACGGAAAAAAACATCCTCGCACCGTCAAGGTTGAGCTTGCCCAATTTTTGGTGACTCGCTTTCACGATGCAGCAGCTGCAACAAATGCTCTTGAAGAATTTGAGCGGATGTTTAAACAAAAAGGCTTGCCTGATCAGGTTGATGAACACTCTGTATCTCCTCAGCAAGATCTTCTTTTGTATCAATTGATGACCAAAGTTGGACTTTCCGAATCTAACGGCAGTGCGAAGCGATTAATTGAGGGCGGCGGTGTTGAGCTCCGCAGCCAAAAAATTAAAGATGTAAATTTCAAATTCAATCTTGAATTAGGTGATGAATTTATCATTCGGGCGGGCAAGAAAAAATTTGCGCGTATAAAGGTGCTTTGAATATGAAAGTTAAATTTTTGCCCCATAATATTGAACTTGAGATCAAACCCAACCAAACAGTTTTGCAGTTGGCTAACGAAAACAATATCGCGATCAAATCGGTGTGCAACGGAATGCCGTCGTGTGCTGAGTGTCGGGTGCGATTGGTCGAGGGCGAATCCAACGTCACGCCTCCGGGTGTAAAAGAACTGTCACTGATTGGTTCGGGCTATTTTATCGATCAGCGTAGGCTTTCATGTCAGCTGCTCTGCTTTGGCGACATCACTCTTGATCTTACGGAACAAGTGGAGCGAGCCAAAGGATCAACAAGTGCACGCAAATTTTTAGCTAAACAAAAAGATGTAGTTGTAGAGAGTCATGCGGTGAGTGGGAATTTGATCGAACAGGATGAGCAATTTAAAGATCAACCAGAAGGTAAGCCGCAAAAGAATTCACGGCCACCTCATAACAAACGACGACGATAGATTATCGGCGTGCCGCAAGTTCTTTGCGAAGAGTGGTCTCTTGTTCTTTAACAATAAGGTTTACAATTTCATCCACTTGGATTTTGTAGAGTTTTACAAAAGTCTTGAGGTTTTTCATTGGGGGCGCACAGAGGCCTCGTTCAAAATTCGAAATGAATTGTGGAGTTGAGTAACCCAGTCTTTGTGCAATATCTGATTGAGTGAAGCCTGCTTTTTCGCGTTTATCACGGAGGTAGGCACCGAGATGGTGGTGTAGGCTTTGTTTTCCAACGAACTTCATGTTGCTCCTTTTAAATTATCTGTGAAAGAAAAGAATTTTTTTTCAGCTACTAATTAACTACGATCGATGATGAAAGCAAACTTTAAGATTAATTTTTCTCATATGGAGTTTTCGTGACATCGACCAAATCAGTTTATCTACTCATCGCGTTTATCACCAGTTTGAGTTGTCATGCGAACAATTCCTTAAACTGGGACTTGGGCGCAGCAACCGGACATTTCAAAACTTCAAAATTGCAGTCAAACGACGTGTTCTACTCAGAAGCCCAGCTGGGCGTGAACTACATGCTTTCTGATTTGTTTACTTTGAGGGGTTTAGGATTTATCCGATTTCCTAATCAGGGATCAGTCTCTGAGGGAATAGATTTGAGTGGACGCATCTCTGGCATTGCAGATTTGAATGAAAAGACTTCTGTCTCTGCTTTTGCGGGCCCAGGATTTCGTTTAGTCACCAAAGGAGGCAACGTTCCATTTTTAGAAACAGGTTTGATCTTTCGATTTTCGAAAATTTCTATCGGTGGCGGGCTTAAAGTATTTTTACATAGTCTCGTCGGTGATCATCAAGCTTCTGATCTTCAATATAATCTTTTACTTTCAGGCCAAGGACATTTTTAAAAATGAAATGGATTATCTGCGGAACAAATCGGGCTCAAAGTAACACCATGAAAATTGCAAAAATTGTTCAAGATCTTTATCAGATTGAGAATGAAGAAGTGGGAATTATTGATCTTGGTCAATTGGAATTAGAAAAAATGGCGGATGCGCCGTACTCAGATCGGCATCCCCAAAAACTGGCCGACGCGGTCAAAAAAATTAATGAGGCAGATGGAATTATTGTTGTGGTTCCTGAGTACAACGGGTCAATGCCTGGAATATTAAAATATTTTATTGATCACTGGAAATATCCCCAGAGTTTTGAGGCGCGTCCTGTTGCTTTGATCGGAATCGGAGGTCGCTTTGGCGGAGTCAGACCCGTTGAACATTTGCAGCAGGTTTTCGGATTTAGAAATTCCTATGTCTTTCCTGAACGCGTGTTTATTTCAAACGTGTGGTCGGTCATAAAGGATGATAAGATCAGTGATCAATCCATTTTGGATTTGATGAGTCGCCAGGTGCGCAATTTTCAAAAATTTGTAACGGCCTTACAGTCACAAAGTTTAGACGCAAATTCGCTAAAGGCTTAATCAAAGGATCTCTATGTATGTATTGGGTTTAGATTTTGAGACCACCGGTGTTAATCCAAAGAGTGATCACATTATCGAAGTGGGCGCGGTGGTCTGGGATGTTGAAAAGAAAAAACCCAAAGCCATACTCAGTGAGTTGGTTGCTGTTGAGGGTTCCATTCCAGAACAGATCGTGAAAATCACGGGCATCGAAGACGACGATATTAAAAATTGGGGCGAGAATATTCATGATGTGCTGTTGCGATTAAAAAAATTGTCACACTCTTGTGATTACGTGGTGGCCCATAATGGGTTGCAATTTGATCAGCAATTTCACACCCGCTACAGTGATCAAAATCCAATGTGGGTGATCGATAAACCTTGGATCGATACAATGACCGATCTTCCTTATCCTCATCATGTGGTCACTCGAAAATTAAATTTTTTGGCGGCTGAGCATGGTTTTTTAAATCCATTTTCACATCGCGCGGTTTTTGATGTGCTTACCATGATGCGAGTTTTTTCAACTTATCCGTTTGAGGCCATCTTACAAAACATCGAATCCCCCTTGGTTAAGATCAAAGCCAAGGTGAGCTTTGAGGAAAAATCAAAAGCCAAAGATTTGGGTTTTCGTTGGGATCCCCAAAATCGTTATTGGTATATGGAACTCCGGCAACGGGCGTGGCAGGAGCGTGAATTTCCATTCGAGACCGCGCTGATATGAAGCGAAAAATTGGGGTGGCCGCAGCAGCTTTGGTGGACTCCTCAAAGCGGGTTTTAATTGCTGAGCGCGCGCTGCACGAAAATTATGGTGGGGTTTGGGAATTCCCTGGGGGCAAGATTGAATCCGGCGAATCTGCATTCCAAGCACTCAAACGCGAAATGCTCGAAGAGCTCGGAATCCAAATTACCAAGGGGTTTTCCCTAGGACAAATCGAACACGAGTATGAAAACATCATTGTGGATCTCGAGGTCTTTGTGGTGCCTTTTCAGCCGCAGGTTTTACATTTGGTCGATCATTCGGCTGTAGAATGGGTTTTATTTTCGGACCTTGAGGCCGAAAAACTGGCCGTGGCCGATCGGCCTTTTGTCGGTCTGATCAAATCATTTTTGCAACAACCACTTGATTTTGGGTAAACCTATCGTCTAAACCATAAGGATCTTAACTTTCAGGAGCAAAGACATTCATGGCTAAAAAGAGCTCTGTCCTCAAAAATAATTATCGCCGCGAACTCTCCGGGCGCTATCATAAATACCGAACCGAACTGCGTGAAAAAGCGGTCAATATGAAATTGTCTGACGAAGATCGTTTTGAGGCCCAAATGAAGCTTCAAAAACTTCCACGCGACACCAACTCAAATCGAGTTATAAACCGTTGTTATTTATCAGGTCGACCTCGCGGCAACTTGCGTAAATTTGGATTGTCGCGGATCGCATTTCGCGCTCTCGCTCATGCTGGGAAAATTCCTGGAGTGACCAAGTCGAGCTGGTAAATTGATTTGACTCTTTTTTAAGATCCCCCAAGCTTTAGAGTAGGGGGACTTAATGATTTTTTCACTTCTCTTGTCTTTGGCCTTTGCCCAAAATCTGATCCAGCCACATGTTGTCGGTGGCTTACCTGTCACCCAATTTCCCAGTTATTTCTTAGGCATTATGGATATGGAGACCGACACGGTCACCTGCGGAGCTTCCTTGATTGATCCTCGGGTGGCGATTACCGCGGCTCATTGTGCGGGGCACTTGGCTGAGTCTTTAAATTTAACCACAAGTAAAAAATCGGATGATCCAAATAAAAAGTCACTCATCAAGATCTTAACGATCAGGGTGCATGAGGATTTTGATTCCACCTCTCTCAAAAATGATGTGGCGTTGTTGTGGCTTGAAGATTATTCCACTCGCACCTTTTCAAGGCCATTGGTGCCTATTGAACTCGACCGCTCGGGGCCCGAATCGGACTTGAGTCGGCGCTATAAGGTTTCGGGTTTTGGCAATCTGACTTCGTATGGGTATCTCTTAGCTGATCATTTGTTTGAGGCGTTTTTAAACCCCATTTCTCTTGAGACCTGTCGCACCTTTAAATCCTACGAAGAAGTCGGCCCAAGCCAACTGTGTATGGAAACAAAAACAGGCGGCGTCGACAGCTGTCAGGGTGATTCAGGCGGGCCGCTGGTGAGTTATGATTCAAAAAATAAAGTGAGTCTTGCAGGTGTGGTGAGTTTTGGAGTGGGTTGCGCACAAAAAAATGAGCCAGGTGTGTACTCGCGTATCTCTGCTTTT
This sequence comes from Bdellovibrionales bacterium, assembly GCA_965199825.1. Taxonomy (GTDB): domain Bacteria; phylum Bdellovibrionota; class Bdellovibrionia; order Bdellovibrionales; family UBA1609; genus CBDATP01. The sequence goes on from OZ241329.1 coordinate 1,959,629, forward strand.
TTTAAATGGATCGAAAGTGCTAAAAAGGATTTTACAAAACCTGCACCCGAGCTCACATCAAGTCGTCTTAAGAGTTCATTGCTGAGGTCCTGCGATCGAATCACTTTTTCTAAAGGTCCTCAAGTTTTCGAAGCGGATTGGCCCAGTCACTTGGTTGGAGGAGACATCAATCATCAGGAGAGTGTTTGGGATTGTGAATTCCAAAGCGAATGGGGTGAGACCTTTTTTGCCGAAGCTTTTTTAACAAACGACAATAAAATCAGTTTGGTTGTGAAAGATCTGAGTGGAAAAGTTTGGACTGCTCCATTGCAGACTCATTTAAAACAAATCGAAATGGGCTGTACGATTCAAAATCAGTTGATGAATATCAAGTTCGACGGAACACTTCCTCAAGTCCAGTGGGGAAAATCAATTTATAATCTCACCCCCACCAATCCCTTTAACACCGATCAGTTTTTGGCTTGTGGAGATCAGCAAAATAATTTTCAAGTCGCCAAATTCGATCAAAAACTTTTTTTTAAAATCACCGCACGCAGTTTAAATAAATTTAATTTGTATTTTTCGGCCTCAGAGAAAGATGTTGTGACCAAAACAGTTTCTATTTTGGTTCATGATGGGCCCCAGCAGATTTTTGAAGTCATCAATACGACCGACACCGACATTTACAATTATCAAATCGAATGCGACCAAAAATTTAAACTCTACGACGGCTTAAAAACCTTTGGGACGATTGCCAAAAATCGCAGCCAATTTCTATTTTTATTTGGTCAAAGTTCTGATTGGCAGCTTGAAAAAAAGCGGACTCGAGTTTTTAGTATTGAAGGGCATGTGGATCGCCGGCTCAATTGTGAGATCAATGGGCAAAATATGAATATTAATTTTAATTAAACATTAAATGAGGACCCGCAGCCGCAGGTCTTGGTGGCATTAGGATTTGAAAACACAAAACCTTTGCCGTTAAGTCCACCTTCATAATCGAGCGACATGCCGATCAGATAAAGTAGACTTTTCGAGTCGACAACAACCTTTGCGCCATTGCTTTCAAAAACCTTATCGCCTTGAGCAACGGTGGTATCAAAATTCATTTTATACGACATGCCCGAGCATCCGCCGCGCTTCACAAACACGCGCAGCATGGATTGGCTATCTAAGCCTTCGTCAGATTGGAGGTTTTGGATTTTTTTTGCAGCCATCTCGCTAATTTGAATCATAGGGTTACGATATCACAAAAAAGCCGGATTTTCTAGTTGAGTGATCTTGCGCCAGCTCGATAAAAAATATTCGCATTCTTCCCAGGTGTTTTGACGTCCCAGGCCAATTCGGTAGCTGTTGTCACTCGAGATATTTAAAGCACTGAGCACATGACTTGGCTCATTTTGGGCACAAGCCGAGCCGCGGCTAAAGGCGAATTCAGCAAGGTAAAGTGCTGCGAGAGTTGAGCTCACTTCTGGCGCGGTAAAATGAAGATGGCCCGGAAGTCTCTGAATGAGATGTCCATTTAGAATAAGGTCAGGCGAAATTTTTTTGAGCTCAAAAAAAAGCTGATCGCGCATTTGGCTTAAAGCGTTGGAATCCACGGCAATGGACTCCATTTGAAGTTCGCAAGCTCGGCCAAATCCCACAATCCCTGGCACATTTAGGGTTCCGGGTCGAAGGCCAAGCTCCTGCGAGCCACCACGAAAAATAGCCTCAAGCTTTAAGCCCTTTTTTTTATACAAAGCGCCTACACCCTTTGGACCATAAAGTTTATGGGCCGAAAATGAAGCCAAATCGAGGTTTGATTTTTTGACATCAAACGAAAGCTTACCCAAAATTTGGACCGCATCGCAGTGAAAGAGAATGTCTTTGGATTTTAAAAATCGGCCAATCTCTTCGACCGGATTGAGTGAGCCCACTTCGTTATTTGCAGCCATCACCGAGACCAGCCGAGTGTTTGACTTCAAGTGAGGTTCAAGACTTTTTACCGAAGCTTGGCCCATGGAATTGGATGAAAGTAGCTGGGCATCAACCCCTCTTTGTGTGAGCGCTTCGAACACATCCAAGATTGATTTGTGCTCCACCTTGTAAGTCAGCGCATGATCGTTTTGGCGCAGACATCCCATTAGACTGAGGTTGTTGCTTTCGGTTCCACCGCTTGTCCAAAAAATTTCTTCGGGCTCACAATTGATAAATTGAGCGACTTGCTCGCGCGCTTTTTTTACCGCTCGGGCCGCTTCCATTCCAAAACGATGCGAAGATGAAGGATTACCAAAATGTTCTGAAAAGTAGGGAAGCATTGCTTTAAGCACTTCGCTTAAAACCGGAGTCGTGGCATTGTTATCAAAATAAATTGCTCGCATAAAAGGTAATTTATCTCCCTCATACAAATGCTTTTTTCGGAGGTCACCATGGATCTATTTAATCCCACCGACGAGCACAAAATGCTTCGCGAAACCATCGAAAGCTTTGTGACCTCGGAAGTCGAGCCTCAAGCGTTAGAGTATGACCGCAAAGAGCATTTCAACTTAGAACTTTTTAAAAAGCTAGGCGATTTAGGTTTACTCGGAATCTCTGTGGACGAAAAATACGGCGGCACAGGCATGGATGCGGTGAGCACCGTGATCGCTCACGAGGAAATTTCGACTTCAGATCCTGGTTTGTGTTTGGCTTATTTGGCTCACGCCATTTTATCGGCACACAATATCGCGATGAATGCGAACGAAGGTATCCGGCTTAAACTTTTGCCCGACCTCTGTCGTGGCGAAAAAGTGGGAGCCATGGCCATTTCTGAAGCCGATCATGGAACCGATGTTTTAAATATGGCCACCACAGCGATCAAAAAGGGCGATCATTATGTGCTTAATGGTCGAAAGATGTGGATCACCAACGGAACCGTTGACGAAAATAAAACTCCTGCCGATGTGGTGGTGGTTTATGCCCGAACGGGGGAGAGCAACGGGAAGCCAAAAATTTCGACCTTTATTGTTGAAAAAGGAATGAAGGGCTACTCGGTTGGTCAAAAAATAAAAGATAAAACCGGGATGCGCGCCTCCAATACCGCGGAGCTGGTTTTTCAGGATTGCGAAGTTCCTTTGAGCCACTTGTGCGGCGAAGAGGGCGATTCGATGATTCATATGATGCGCAATTTAGAGATCGAACGCCTTGCCCTTGCCGCAATGAGCTTAGGGATTGCGAAACGCAGTATCCGAGTGATGCTGCGCTATGCGCGCGAGCGAAAAGCATTTGGAAAATCTTTAAGCCAATTTGGTCAAGTTCAACGCCATATTGCCGAGAGCTATTCGGAATACATGGCAGCACGATGCTATGTGTACAACACCGCCCACAATCTTGACCTTAAAAGCTCGGGTCAGCGCACCGACTCAGACGGAGTAAAATTGTTTGCTTCGACTATGGGTAAAAACGTGGCCGATCGAGCGATGCAAGTCTTAGGCGGCTACGGTTATGTGGGTGAGTATGTGGTTGAGAGGTTGTGGCGAGACGCAAAACTTTTAGAAATTGGTGGCGGCACTCTCGAGGCGCATCAAAAAAATATCACCCGCGACTTACAAATTTAAAAGCGGCGGGTGTTTTACAATTTGTTCTGAAATTTTTCGACCATTGAGTTTGCATTTTAAAACCGACAAAAACACAAATGTCCCACCGAGTTTGCGGTCGAGAAATACAATTTCTCTCGGAGGGGTTCTCACCCGAAATGTAAATGCCAAATCGGTGGCTTGTTTGGCCACCCGGTTGGGTAAGTCCGAAGCTCCCCAATCGTAAATTCCGTCTTGATCCATAAACTCTTTTGGTGCAAGCGCGGGTTCAACAAAGGGTTCACAAATCATAAAGCAAAGCTGAATATATTTTCTGATCAAATCAAGCGGGTCATCGGGCATCAAGAGCGAAAGACCTTGTCCGCCTTCAATCACCATTTCGGAATTGTGTTCGAAGCCACCCTTCATCAATTGATGGTAGCTCTTTAAAAAATCAAGAGGCACTTTTCTGACCGCTCCAAAATCGAGCAAGATCAGTTTGTCTTTTTCTTTTCCTATTGCGATTCGATAATTTCCCAGATGCGGATCGGTTTGGACTAATCCAAATTCAAGGAGCTCTTTAAGATAAAGATCTAAAAAGGCCTTTCCTAAAAGATTTCGACGTTCTTGCGAAAGGTCGGCCACTTTTTGGCTATCGGCCACATCGCCCTCAAGAAAGGATGTGGCAATCACACGCTGACTCGAAAAATCATCGTAAACTTTTGCAACCAAATAGCGCTCATCGTTTTTTAAAAGATCATAAAACTGCTTAGTAAATTTGGCTTCGATCCGGTAGTCGACCTCTTGGTGAAGCATCTCGCGAACCTCAACAAAAATTTGATCAAAGCGTGGACCTTTGGGCAAAATATGAGCCACTGAAAAGATGGTTTTTAAAACTCGCAAATCATTATCGATCGCCTTATCCACTCCAGGATATTGAATTTTAAGAGCAAGCGGAGTGCGGTCGGACTTGATCCAGGCCCGATGCACTTGACCTAAAGAGGCTGCAGCGGTGGGAGTTTCTTCGATTTCAAGAAGTGCGAGTTTGTCTTTTCCCAATTCTTTTAACAAAACTTTTTTTATTTGGGAGTAAGCCAGTGGTGGAGACTGAAACTGAAGAGATTTTAATATTTGATTGGCCTCTTTGGGCAAAAAATGTTCTCCGTACATCGAGAGCATTTGGCCCACCTTCATCAGCGAACCTTTAAGTTCGCCGAGTTCCTTGGTGAGGCTTTCTATTTGTGAGGCGATAAATTCGGTGGGATTCCCGGTGATCGCCCCTTTGGCCGCAAGGACCCCAGTGCGCAGGCCAATTTTGGCTAAGCTGAAGCTACGAGAAAATATTCCGGATTTAATTTTTGCCAGTTCTTTTGGTTTTGCCATGTGGGTTTAAGAGTATGTCAACTTTGCCGGATACACAAATGCAGTTGCGAATTCGTTATTCCTCCCGCACCATCCTCAACTTATGACTGCAGCCGTATTGACCGTGGGTACCGAAATCACCAGCGGTGAAATTTTAAATCGCAATAGCTCCTGGATCTCAGACCGTCTCGAAAAATTTGGGGTTGAGGTTTTGATTCATATGAGCGCCCCTGACGATCATGACTTGATTCTTTATGCATTAAATAGCCTTAAAACCAAAGTCGACCTCATTTTGGTGACAGGCGGGCTTGGTCCAACCACAGATGATTTTACCCGTGAGGTCATTGCCGATTTTGTTCAGCAGCCTTTGGTTTTCAATCAAAAAATATTTGATGATTTAAAAAGACTTTATACTCAGCGAGGCCTTCCACTCCGAGAGGCCCACCGTCAGCAATGTTATTTTCCCGAGACTGCACAAATTTTAAATAATCCGGTGGGAACTGCTCATGGGTTCCTGCTTCAAAACCAGTCGCTCACCCTTGCGGTTTTGCCTGGACCTCCGCGCGAGGTCGAAGGGGTTTTTGATCTCGATTTTGCTCAGTACTTACTTACGCTCAAAATCGAAAAGCAAAATCAGCTCACCGTTTTTAAATGTTTGGGTGTTCCTGAAAGTGAAGTGGCCGAGATTGTCGAAAAAGAGTTGGCAGGGAAGGGCTTGATACTTGGCTACAGAGCCTCACACCCTTATGTTTATGTCAAAATTTGGGCGCCCCCTAATCAAACATTTTTTGTTGAACGACTGAAATCTCTCTTAAAATCCTGGTTGATCGAAATCGATCTGGCCGAAGCCTTCCTAAAACTAGCTCCGCCTTCGGCTGTTATTTTAGATCAAGCCTCTGGAGGGCATTTGATGTTGCGACTCCAACCGTTTTTAAAACTTCGCCCCGACATCTCGATATTATTTTCTAAAAATCATTTTGAATCTCAGTTCGTGTTAGAGCAGCATTCCGATTCTTTTGTGGTCAAGGCACCCAATTTGGTTGAGACCATTTTGCTTCCCTATAAAATGGTGGCCGACTCTGATCGCGGCCGAATTTTTATGGTGGAGCACGCTTTAAAGATATTTGTGAATGGACTTTAAATGATTCAGGTTGGCGAGCATCTTTTTAGCGCCCAAACGATTATCGATGAGTTGTCTAAATATCTGATGCCCGAACGGCTTTTAAAAATTCAACAGGTAGCGCTTCATCGGATTGTTGATGTGGTCCCGGTGTTAGAAAATATTTATGATCGCGGCAACATCAGTGCGGTGATGCGAACCGGTGAAGCCTTAGGATTTGCAAATATGGCGGTCATCGATTCTAAACCACAAAAGTTTAAGGCCGCCAATCGGGTGACACAGGGTGCGGACAAATGGCTTGAGGTCAAAAATTACTCATCCGCTTTAGAGGCGATCGAGGATTTGAACTCACAAGGTTTTGCGGTTTATGCGACTGCGCTCACAGAAAAATCTTTACCTCTTGATCAAGTTCCATTTGAAAAAAAAATGGCTTTTATATTGGGCAATGAAAAAGATGGGGTCAGCCCCGAAGCCTTAAACCTGTGTCAGGGAAATTTTTTAATTCCGATGAGTGGATTTTCGCAAAGTTTTAATATTTCGGTGGCGGCGGCTTTGGTATTTCAACAAGCGGTGATCGCAAGAAAAAACAATCTTCGGATAGATCAAGACTTACAAAATGAATTGATCGCAAAGTATATGTTAAAAAGTTTGGGCTCTGGCCAAAAAATTTTAGAACAAGCTCGGCTCAACGGAAAAATTTAGACTGGGTCTCAATGCGGGAGAGCTCTTTGTCATTGTGAGCCCGCAAACTTTTAAGATTTTTTAGTTCGCGTTCGGTGCGTGACGGGGATTCGACACTTTGAACTTGAGTGAGGATTGATTCCATTTTTCTTTCAAGATTCAAATTTTCGCGTTGAAGTGCCAGCACCCGGCGGCCTTTTTTAAATGCGGTTAAAAAATCGCCTTCAAGATGAAACGGACACACATAGTAATAAAGCTCGCCACTTTGCCCCAAGGAATAGCCATTTTGGGGAGTGCAAAACTCGATCAGCCCTCGATCGCGACCGTTAAGATACATCGCCTGAAAGCTTTCGGTCATGGTCTCGGCACACTCGTTTTGATAACTCTCAAGACTATCGGCGGCGCGACCCATCGAGCCGTCACGACGACCCAACTCATACCAGTCTGCATTTTTACAAAACGATTGGGTTTGGGGGCTAACACATCCCCAAGTTGAGAAAACGAGCAAAAAGAGCATTGCATGTTTCATTAAGGATCCATTCTTAATACTTATTTTGAAAAATTTCAATTGAGCTGGGCTTTAAAAGAAGAACTTACGCCTGTGTTTAAAAGTTAGTGAGTGGAATCGCCCTCAAGTCTAGTTTGAACCATTTGATTGAAGTTCCTTAAAGCCTTTGGCATTTTAGGATTTATGACTGCTACAAAACCAAAATCAAAATCTAAAGATGTGGGTGTTAAAGATCTTTTGTTTCAAAAGGTGGCGGTGTTTGTTGACGCCGAAAATATTGAACTCTCAGGCCTCAAGCATCACGAAGGTCGCACCGATTACAAAAAGATTTTGGAACAGGTCGGAGATCGCGAGATCATCCGAATTTTATATTATAAGCCGGCCTATAAAGAGGTTTCCGAAGAATTCGAAAATTTTTGGAGCCGCCTTGGTGGCGAAATCAGACGGCCAAGCAAAAACGCCGATACCGTCTTGGTGATTGATGCGGTTACCATGGCCGAAAAAATTGATGTGGCCATTATTTTGGGGGGCGATAAGGATTTTATCCCCCTCACTTGGTATTTGCGCTCTCGGGGCTGTCGGGTCGAAATTTGGTCTTGGCCCGAAACGACTTCGCCCGAAATGAAAGAGGCTGCCGACTTTTATTTCCCACTATCAAAAGAATATGTGATGCCCGAGCCGACAAAAACCAAAAAAGCCTAGCCAGTGGAGCGCCTTCAAGGCTAAAAAGACTTTTTTCTTATGCGATCGTAGCTCAGTTGGATAGAGTACCTGGCTTCGAACCAGGGTGTCGGGAGTTCGAGTCTCTCCGGTCGCACCAACTCTTATTCTTAAATTCGACCCGGGCTCCTGCCCTGACTTCATCGGCGATCGGCATCCAGCCGATCGGCCCTGCGGGCTTCCCGCTGAAGACGTCGAATTTAAGAATGAGAGTTGGTGAGCACTTTTAATTCAGACCCGGGCTCCTGCCCTGACTTCATCGGCGATCGGCATCCAGCCGATCGGCCCTGCGGGCGTCCCGCTGAAGACGTCGAATTTAAGAATGAGAGTTGGTGACACTTTTAATTCGGACTTGGGCTCTATCCCGGACTCAAGTGGCGATCGGCATCCAGCAGATTGGGCTTCGGCTCCCCAATGAAGATGTCAAATTTGAAAATGGAAAGTGGTATTACGTTTTCAAATACCTTCGTTCGCTTTTTTTTGTAGTTAAGCGAAATCATTAATATAGAAATTTAGGTCCTAATAAATTTTTTGAAGTTGTTGTCTCGAGTTGGTGAAACGCCAATTTACATTTGTCGCCTCGGACAAGTGACGTTTAATGGCATTTGCGATTGTGAACTGTATAGGGATGTTATTAGGATGGGTTCTCAATTTGCACTACGAACTTCGAACTCACTCAATTTTAACTTCTGGAGAAGAGATGACCAAGACGCTTAAGATCTCTGTTCTGACATTTTGTATTCTAGGAATGCTGTCGGCACATGCCCAAAGCGATTCACCTCTTCATAAAGCGATTGATAATATTTTGGATAATCGAACGTTGAGTGGAACATTAGTCAGTACTGGGTTTAAATATATTATAGTCGGATCAGCAATTACTGGGGTCGGTGCTATGATAGATCTCATCAATGCGCCCCGAGCCCTTTCTCTAAATACGGTTCGGTTAGGGAGCGGCGTGGCGGTTGGGGCTGCTGTAATTATATTAGCAGGAGTTTTGATTGCAGTTGTTGAACCCTCTTCAGCAAAAGCGGCGACTTTACGAGAATATTTCTTAACGCCTGAAGGCTTTCAGATGTTTATTTCGATGCCGCCCGATCAGATGGAATTTTACGCCAGTCGGTCCGAAAGATTAACAAATTTAGTTCTACAAGTGAGCAATGGAATCGATCAAGTGCGCGCGAGTGGTCGTTTAAACTAATACTATTTATAAATCCAGATTATCTCAGAGGCCCTATAGGGGCCTTTTTTTTTGTCCGGGCTCCTGCCCACTTCAGGTTTTAGTTTGCATACGCGCAGCTTCTGCAGGGAATTTAAATTCGTTAAAGGCACCCACACAAGAATTTAATTTTGTGGGCTGCGCTCAAACAGAGTTACGATGCTGTCGCCGGAAGGGCAGACATAATCGTGCAGTTCTGATTTTGAATTGGTCACTCGCAAGATATTATCTTTGATTTGATAGGCGGTTTCTTGGATGAGTTGGCCTGATAAACTCTCGCCTGGGCATGTGGAAGTAAACACACCAAGTTGAGTTTGAATTTTTGATTCATTTAGGGTGTAAAACGAGGTTGTGGCAGAGGTGCAATTGAAGCCCTTTGCAAACTGCTCGGTTTCTTTAAGGGTTGATTTTAAACCTGATAAAGATTTTTTTTGTTCGTCACTGCCACGGGCTTCAATATCTGCAATTGCATTTTTGAGCTCTGCGATTCTTTGTTGAGCAAATTCAGGAAGATATTTAAAACTGATCTTAGATTTTGCTTTGATTTTGTAGCGCGAAACTTTGAGCTCTAATTTTTCGGTCATTTTTAAGTAGTCGTTGGTGACTTTAGCAGAAGTGCCTGAGGAGCATTCGATTCCGGTTTTTTCCCATTGGCCTTCAAGTTCGTGAGCCGAGGCAACGTTTGACAAGATAGCGAACACAAAAATGATCGAAAGATTTTTCAACTTAAAAACTCCTCATTGGATTGTTCAACAATTCATGAGGTCAAGAAATCATAGGGTGAGTTGTTAATCAACTTAGTTTTATAGAGCGGTCTGCAGTGGTCTTCACCAAGTGCAGACCCTGCATTTAAATCCTGTTTACTTTATCTTTTCAAGGATCGAGACCATGCTGTCGCCTTGAGGACAGTAATTATTGGTCGATGTTTCAACTTCGGAGCTTTTTACACGCAGAATATTGTTGGTGATGGTGAAACTTGCTGTTTCAGATTTTCGGTCGGGTGGCACGCGGTGTGGGCAAGTCGAATTAGAGCTCAAAGTTTCAGTGTTGAGCTGGTCGCCATCAACACGGTAACTCACCTTATCTTCAATCTCACAATGTGTATCGGAAAACTTCAAAAGTTGCTCTAGATATTCTTTGGCTTGGATCAACTGTTCTTGTTTAGCAGAGCTTTCTGGCAATTGCTCAATCTCGTTAATTTTTGATTCATATTGTTTGGTGAGATCAAATAGAACTTTTGGATCGATCGAGTAAGTGACCTGCGACTTAACCTCAGCTTCGGTTTTACCAAAGGTGATCACAGTTTCGTGTTGAAAGCGGACTGTTTCGGACTGATGCTCATTTCGAGCAACACCCGAAGAGCAGACCGTACCGATTGTTTTCCATGTGCCTTCAAGCGGGTTTGCAAAGGCCGCACCTGAAAGTGCGCTTAAGATTACAATAAGAGCCAACTGTTTCATTCTATCTCCTTAAAATCTAATGAGTCTTTCTTACCAAAATGGGGTCGGACTCTTAAGAGATAAATGGAGGCTTTGAAAAGAGCACCCAATTTTTTGAATTGAGTGCAAAAGATATTATAAACACGTCCCGTCGTTGGCCATGCCGGTGACGATACCATTCACACTTTGAACATTCGTGGCGTCTTGTCTGCCACCGGCTGCCATAAATGAATCATGGGAATTGAACGAACAATAGTGACCCTGACCATTTGAATTGTAGATTGCGGGTTCTGTATTGATTTTAAAAAAATCTGCGGCCATTGCTGGTCCGATACAGGCCCCATCTTCATGCATTCCGTAAGTGGTGCCCTGAACTGAATTGATTTTGCTGCCAAAGTCGAACAGGCCATACAACAAGTTTTGTTTAAACAGCACAGAACCGACAACTAAACCAATGGTTAAGTGATCAATAGGAGACTCATCAAAATAAGACAAATTTTAGATCAAGAATTTGCGTAATGTTAATTGATGTTTTAAATCATGCGCATGAATCAACTTTTAAAAATTATTTTGTGTATCAGCGCTTGGGCGTTTTATTTTAAAAAGGGTCATGCTGATGAAATTAAAATTCAGTCTGCAATTTCTCGTCAGCAAGGTGTGATCGCAATTCGAGTTCTCATTTACAGCCAATTTGCGATCCAACTTGAACGAGCGGATGGGTTTATCTATAAAAGCATCGTTCTTTCAGATGAAAAAATGAAGGGCGAAATCGAAGCGGTGAAAATGGCCACCCTGCAAACGGTGGGAAATGTGAATCATATCCTTCAGAGTCTTTTGAATGTTTCATTAGACCACGAAGATCAAAATATCTTGCGCGGGATTCAAGGCTTGATCACAGAAAAATTGACTATTCTCCCGGCTAAAGATGGCCAAGGACATCTTGCGAGTGATCGGTCTCAACAAAAGCAATTGATTCAATTCGCTAGGGACAATGTCGAGAGGCTGGAAAGACTAGCCCGAAATCGTCAGACTCACTCAGCACTTTATCAAAAATATCTTTTGGAATTGGATCAGAGTATAGACAACGTAAAATCAACAGGTCTGAATTTGCCAATTTACGTCGCATTGGTTTGGCAAAAGGCGATGTTTCAAATTTTACCTTTTATGATGAAGCATTCTTTTTCTAAATTTTGCCAAGAGGTTTTGAATGCGGGTTAGCATGAAATTGATATTGCGACTTATAATTTTAATCAGCCCTGCGGTTCACGCGCTCCATTTTTTGGTCAATCCCACCGGAATGTACTCTAATATTTCTGCGGGCTCGTCCGAAAAAGTTAAAAGCGTATACTACGATCTGCGTGGCGGATTTTATCTGGGCGAAAGCTTTTATGTGGGCGGTATTTATCAAAATATGAGTCGCGACTTTCAGTCTCTGGGGTCGAGAGAACGATCGAGTTATGGGGTGAGTGCGGGGGTTTTTCCCATGGGCGGGATTTATCTTTTGGGTCACTATTATTATAAATCAACCTATCAAGATCTCGATAAATCCACTTTGTCTCATGGGTCAGGGATGCAAGTGGATTTGGGCTATTTATTTTCGTTTTCAGATGCTTTCAAAATTGGACCCCAAATGACCTACCGCAGTTTTTCTTATAAAGAACAAACCTCAAACGGTGTGACAACACCGTCTCAAATCAACCACTACGAATTTTTACCTTTTTTATCGGCAGCTTTTATTTACTGAAACTGAAAAGGAAAGCGCACTTTTGAAGTCGTATCTTGATTCGACTGCGGAAAGGTCATGCGTTGAATCGTCTTTTTTACGCACGCCTCAAAGCGCGGCATTTTAAAATCGCTGCTCGTCAGATGAATGTGCACCACACGCCCACGCTCATTGTATTCCCATTCAAAAATCATTTGGCCTTTGTGATGTTCAAATCCAAAAAACTTGGTGTAACACGAGCGAATATCCAATTTGTGATTCATGATGATATGTCGCACTTCTTCTCTTGGAGTTAGGCTTCGGGTTTCGGGTGGGGGCGAGGATGTTGGGAAATTTGGATCTTCCGGTGGGAGAGCGACATCGTCTTGTTTTGGAGCTTCGACCACTTTTCTTGGAGCTCGATGTCTTTCGGGAGCCCGAGTTTCGCTAAATCGGGTGTCGACCGGTGTCGAATCTTGAGTCAATCGATAACTACAGCCGCTTAAAATCAAAAAAATTAAAATGACGAATTTTCGCACAGGATCTCCTTTGTCAAAATCTTAAGGGAAAGTTAAAAGGGAATCCATCTTAATGTGTCAGTGGTAAAGGCGTGGTTCAGAAAGTATAAATTCGGGAATTTCTATTTTTAGATTTTCACCATTTGAAGTCACCATATGATAGCAACCCTGCATGCGACCTTGGGGAGTGGTGAGTGGACAAAAGCTCGAGTACTCAAATGTCTGCCCCGCCTCAATCACCGGTTGCAGTCCCACAACACCTTCGCCTTCGACTTTTTCGATTTTGCCTTCGGCATTGGTAATAATCCATTCGCGCGAAATCAATTGCACTTTTGTGGAGCGCTGATTGGTGATTTTAACGCGGTATTCAAAAAAGTATTTTGATCTTCGTGGATCAGATTCTTCTGCGACATACGTGGGATCGACAACGACTTGAACACTTTGAGTGATCTTTTCAAACATACACTTTTTTCGGTGATGTTCTCTCCTGTGTCAAGTTGACCGAGCAGTCTTTTGTGCTACCATCGGTTTCATCATTCATTGCAGCAGGAGATCATCATGAAAAATTTGGCATTTGTTGCCGTCATTGGCTTATTGGTTGGTTGTACGGACAAGTCGAGCTTTAGCTCGGATAAAGAAAAATACAGCTATTCTATCGGTTATCAATTCGCAAAAAATTTGCAGGCCCAAAACGTAGAAGTCGATGTGGGAGCACTCAACCAAGCTCTTCGCGATGTGCTCAATGGTAAAAAATCGGTCTTGAGTGAAGAGCAAATGCAACAGGCCCTACAAAAGATGTATGAGGGTCGAAAAGAGAAAATGTCGCAAGAGGCCGACGTGACAAAGAAAAAATCGCAAGAATTTTTGGAAGAAAATAAAAAAGCACCTGGCGTCAAAGTGACCGAAACTGGACTGCAATACAAAATTGTCGAAGAGGGCAAGGGTCCACAACCCAAGAAATCAGACACCGTGGTGGTGAAGTATCGCGGGACCTTGATTGATGGAACCGAATTTGATTCTTCCTACAAACGCAATGCACCTGCTGAATTTCCGGTTGAAGCAGTTATTCCCGGCTGGACTGAGGCCTTACAGAAAATGAAAAAGGGATCAAAGTGGCAGCTGTTTATTCCGCCAGAACTTGCTTACGGCGAACATGATCGACCAGGAATCAAAGCCAACTCGCTTTTGATCTTTGATGTTGAGCTTGTTGATATTAAGCCAAAGAAATAATTTGGAAGGTGGCCACTACGGGGTAGTGGTCCGAGGCGAGCTGAATGCGCTCGTCAATTGTTCTTGGAAATGGGCTAGGCAGACCTAGCTCATTTTTATATCGAAACACATAGCATCCTGATTGAATCAGCGAATTCTTCAGATGGGGTGAAACAAAAATCGTATCGATTTGCAGATGATCCACTCGACCATTGCGGTGGACTTGGACCTGTGTCGCACGCTCTTCCTCAGACAACTGCAAAATATCAAAAATATCTTCAAGCGGCGTTTGCTCATACAAAAGATCAAAGGCAATCTCGTGATTGATTTTTCGAGCGACTCCATTAAAGTCGCCAGCAACCAAAATCGGAACGGCTTTATTGGTCTCGGTTTCGACTTCCTTATAAATTTCGACCACCGTTTTAAGTTCAGCAGCCCTTCGCTCGTTTCCTAAAGGATCGATGCCATCAAGATCCAACTTGGATTTGAGGTGAACCAGTAAAAAAATAATTTTGAGTTCATCTTTATTGTCGAACATTCGAAGCTCGGCACAGTCGCGCGAAAAGTAATGGGTCTTTACAACCTTTTCGGGTTGTGAGTTTTTAAAATACTCGTTGAGGTCTTTTTCATGCGGATAAATAAAATGAAGCGGTCGATCCTTATGGGTTTTGAGACTGCAACGATAGGGCAAAGTGGTCTTGACCAAGTAGCCATTGTCGATCCCGCGGTTCGAATTGCCCTCGATCAAATACGAGGTGTAAGCCCCATTTAAAAATAGTTTATTAAAATTCTCGAGGCTCTCAAGACCTCCGACCTCATTCATTAAGATGATATCGGCATCAATCTCGATCAGACTTTTTGCAAGGCTTAGAGTTTTAAAGAGTGGTTTATTTGATTGCGCCGCATGCGAGAGGCGCTGCCATTCTTTTTCGGAATATTGCTCCACAGGTTTGGTCATTGGCTGATCAAAGAATAAAAACAAATTTTCGGCGTTAATTTGCACGACGCGTAGTTGTGTCACTGAGGGCATTTCAATAGTATATCGAAGGTTGGGTTGAAGAGGGAGCAAAAGATGAGTTTATACAAAACTTTAAAAATGAGCTTAGGTCCTACAGCATTTTCAAAAGCTCAAGGCGGGTTTTTACCTCACCTTGTGGTGATGATTGGTTCCGAAAATCAGATTCCAATTTTTAAAAAAACTTTTTTAATCGACGACTCCGAAATGGAGATGCTTAAAAAATCGAGTAAACCAGTGACCAAACTCAAATCTTTGTTTGTGGTCCGACCTTACCTTAACTCCGCATTCCCAAAAAATGCCTTTGCTCAAGCTCGCGAATCCCTAGGCATGATCAAGCCCATGCTGGATGAACTTCAGCAAAAAAAAATTCAAGTTCATTTTTTGGAATGCAATCAAGATCAAATTGACGGTGCTTTGATAGGACTTCTGTTAGCAAGCTACCGATATAAGCCTCAAATTTCAAAAATCAGTTATGTCATCAGCCCCAAAGAGACCACCTATGATAAAGTCACTGCCATTGCTGAGAGTGTGAATCTGTGTCGCCATCTGACCAATTTGCCGAGCAATCTTTTAAATACCAAAACCTATTCAGAATTGATTGCGGAGCTGTTTAAAAACGACCGGCAAATCCAGTGCGAGGTCTGGTCTGTGGCGCGATTAAAAAAAGAAAATATGGGATTGTTACTGGCCGTGGGTCAAAGTAGCGAACATCGATCTACCTTTGTTCACCTTAAATACCGACCCAAAGGTACAAAACTTAAACCCATCGCATTGGTCGGAAAAGGAATTGTTTTTGATTCAGGTGGGCTCGATCTTAAATCGGCAGCGGGCATGCGAATTATGAAAAAAGATATGTCAGGTTCTGCAGTGGTGGTGTCGGTTTTAAATTGGGCGCAACTTTCAAAAAGTCCACAACCTCTTGATGTTTATATTCCTCTTGCCGAAAATTCGGTGAGCTCAAATTCTTTTCGACCCGGAGACGTGTTGACCTCGCGCAGTGGTCAAACTGTTGAAATTCATAACACCGATGCTGAGGGGCGCTTGGTGTTGGCGGATGCTTTGGATGTGGCGGTTAAAAAAACTGGAGCCGATCAGCCCCAGTGTGTGATCAACGTGGCGACTCTTACCGGAGCGATTAAGGTTGGCTTAGGCAGTGATGTGGCAGGACTTTTTTGTAATGACGACGAACTTGCTCAAAATTTAAAACAGGCGAGCGACCAAGTGGGCGATCCAATATGGCGAATGCCTCTTTATCAAAAATATAATAACCAGCTCAACAGCACAGTGGCAGATCTTGTCAATTCGAGCGACGGTTTTGGTGGAGCCATCACCGCCGCTTTATTTTTGGAAAAATTTGTGGGTAAAACGCGTTGGGCTCATCTTGATATTTACGGTTGGAAAGATCAATCGGATGGCTGCCTCATCGAGCCCGGGGGGTCGGGCCAAGCGGTTCAAACCCTGATTCAATTTTTAATCAATACAGCAGGAACAAATTCTTTAAATCGAAATGGAGATTTATGAAACAACACATGTGGCTCTTCGCTTTTTTATTTTTTATTGCACCCCGAGCTTGGAGCCAAACCTCAGACTCGGATTCTTTTTTTCAAGGGGTTGAACTTCAGGTGGGTGCAGAGATTCCGCTTCAGGTGGGGGGTCGGGTTCGGGTGTTGTTGCCCGAAAACTTTTATGTGCTCGCCGGCTTAGGGATTAGTCCACAGATGTTTACCGATACCATTGGCAGCATTGATAATGCTTTTGGATTAATGGGATCCAGCACCTCAAAGGCTGCGGGGCAGGCGATCAGGAATGCTTTTTATTTAGATCTTCGCACGGGTTACAAGGTGCGGATGGGGTCAAAATTTTTTAACGGATTTTTTGTTGATGTGGGCTATTCGTTGATGGCGGGCTCAGGTGGAAATATCAGCACCAATGATATCAACAACCTCACCGGAACGGTTTATCCCACCGGCGCCAATGCCGATGTCAAAGCGGTACTTCATAGCTTGACTGGTCACATGGGTTTTACTTTTACAATCGGCAAGAGGTTTTTACTTTCGACTGAAGCAGGACTTGTCAAACCGCTCGCTTCGGTGAATACAGTGAGCTCAAATAATATTTCGGAACCTCAGGCTTCGGCCATGCGGCAAGATGTCGACTCCAACTTGAAGTCGGCCATTGTGAGCCACATGTGGATTCCAACTTTAAGTATTTTTGGCTCATTAATGTTTTAACAAAAGGATGATTTGTGTCTGAAGTTGAAGAACTGAACGACGGGAATTTTCAAGAGGCTCTTGCTCGCCAATCAAAAACCATTGTCGACGTTTTTGCAAGTTGGTGTGGACCTTGTCGATTGTTTTCGCCAATTTTTAAAAAGGTTTCGGAAGACTATAAAGATATCGGATTTTACAAAATCGATGGCGATGCCCATCCCAATTCACGCAATGATCTGACCATCGATAATTTGCCTTACGTTGCATTTTTTAAAGACGGCAAATTTGTTAAAGGCACTTCGACTTCGACCGAACAAGGTTTGATCGAGTTTTTAAAGAGTGTGATCTAATGAAATTGGCTGAGGTCAAACGTCTGGTCAACCAAGCCGAAATTGAATCCATCCAACAAGCGATTGTGTCATTTGAACACAACCGCACCAATCTCTTAAATGTGAGCGGTGAGAGTGAAGGCGAAATATTAAGTCATCTGTTGGCGGCCGAATTTGTTATGGGCAGAATGAAAAATGGCGAGTCTCTCAATGAGGCAGTGAGAGAATATTCAAAGCGCATCCGATCGATCATTTCCTGACACCGATAGATCGTTAATCAGTTTCATCAAATTTTATACCATTTAAATTGATTTCATTTGGTCCCCTCTTTGCAAAATGAGCTGTGGGGGACTACGACTTGCTGAAGCATCTGAACTATACAAAATTTATTTTGTCTCTTTTTGCGACACTAATTTTAAGTGGCTGCACGGGTGCTCGACTTTTACCTTGGGTGCGTGCTCAAGTTCTGCCAAAGGCCGCAATCAAAGTTTTGAATTACTGTGCAACAAGTGGATATAGCTACAGCGATACCTTTGCCACAAATCTCTCATCAAAAATGGCCAATGAAAAATGGCTCGAAGATTTTGATCGTGACGGTTTAACTGACAGTGTTGAATCTGATTCTTTAAATCAGACCACCTACGGGATCCTTCCAACGTCGGCCTACTCGACCGGAACTGACTATACTGATCTTTCACTTTTTACTTTAGGAATTTTGGCGGCAAGCGATCCCAGTTTGAGCCAATGTCTTTTTCCACCGACCCAAGATTCCGATTACGATAATCTCACCGATTGTGATGAAGCAATTCTTCATACGGATCGTTTTAATCCAGATTCAGATGGAGATGGCATCCCTGATGGTCTCGAAGTGAGAAACTCAACGAATCCATTGGACGCCAACGACTCAACCAGCGATCCTGATTTAGATGGGCTCACTAATCTGGAAGAAATTAAAATGAATACACCAATTTCATTTACCAACTCGCCGCTCACAACAGCGCTGGCATTGAACTATTCGATCACCCAAGTACTTGACGATGCTCAAGGAAATAATTGTTACAACATCACCGTACGAAATTTTCCGATTTTGCCTGAGAGTAACGGAAATCTTTTAAGAATTTTTGTGATCGAAAATAAAACGGTGGTGAACAGTGGGGTCTCACAAAATATTCAGACCCTCACCGTTGTTTTACCCCAAACCACCGAAGATCAATCGATGGTTGTGGCAAATGGACTTAATAATCAAACCCTCGACGGCACATCGACACCACTAACTATTGTTCCTGTAGACTAGGAGAGACTTTGAAACGGCGAAACAAAATTTCATTTTTTACGCTTGCGAGTTTGTCGCTGATCTTAGGTCATGGCTGCAGTAACGTGAATCTGTTGCCCAAAACTGATCAAGCTTCGGCAATGACAGCGGCGAGCGTGAATTTTTGCACCACACCCGCAAACACAATTAAGAGTGCACTTAAATTTATTTTTGTGGTCGATCGTTCGGGCAGTAATCAATTGGTTTATCCTAAAAATCCTGCCACCGGAAATTATGATCTTCCACCTGTCGCTGGAACGGATCCTTCAGGTATTCGTCGCTTTGGAGCGATCTTAAATTTCGTCAGATCTTATTCTAGTGATCCAAATATTTTTTGGAGCATGGTCAATTTTTCTGATGACGTCATGAGCGGCAGCAATTTTCAGGGTTTTACAAATCAACAAAATTCTTTTTTAAGTTTCGTAAATAACCAATATACAAACACCGCATCGATTGATGGTGGAGACACCAATTACGTTTCGACGGTTAGATTTATCCAAAAAATGATCAATGATGATATCACGGCAGCGTCACTTGTGAATCCTGCGGTGTCTTCAAACTATGTCATATTTTTTATTTCAGATGGTGCGCCTATCGTAACTGGAAATTTACAAAAAGGATCAGACATCACCTCTGTTGTGAGCAGTACCGCAGCGATGCAACAGTCCAACCCCAACTATGTGGATGGGATAGAGTTTAATACTGGATTTACCGGCAATTCCGATCCCGTGGCCAGTTCGCTGTTACAACAGATGTCGAGCAATGCGAGCGGCACCGCACTTGATTTTAGTGGTGGTCAGACGATTGATTTTTCGAGATTTTCGGTACCCACACGGATTGCAAAATTTGTGATGAAAGAGTTTTGGGTGGTGAATCAAAATACCATTTGGGAAAATGGACAAATTGTTTTGGATTCTGATGGCGACGGAATTTCGGATCGTAAAGAATTGCAGTTAGGTTCTGATCCCACAAAAGTGGATTCAGATGGCAACGGTGTCAGTGACGCGGTTGAATTAAAAGCGACCGGTATGCCGTGCAAAGATTCAAAATGTGCGGTGAGTGGGGCTGATCCCTTTGTGACTTGTGCCACAATTGTTCAAAGCACGGGCCCCAAGTATTTAGACTCTGATGGTGATGGGCTTAACGACTGCGAAGAGCATTTGCTTGGCAGCGCTCCAAAAGATTTCGATTCAAATTTGGATTATGTGCCTGACGATATGGCGCTCCGAATGGGAATCAACATTACTGGTGCAAGCTCACTAGGTCTTGATCCTGACTTTGATGGCTTATCAAATTACTTTGAGCTTAAGTACAACACTCCTATGCTCTCGGCCAACAACATCATTCCAAACCTGCAGCAAATTCAGGTGACATCAAATATGGTGTCATCAACCGCTCAGCAAGATTGTTACAGTATGAATATCAACAACATCGCAGCGGTGACTAAATTTGATAAGATTAAACTGTATCTGATTGAGAACACTCAGTCGTACACCCAAAAACGAGTCTTGCGTGAAGCCAATGTGCAAATGCAGGGTGGGGCTGTCTCAGCTCAAGACACTGATTTTATAAAGGTAAATCAATAAACACTGTTTGACTGATAGACGGTGTAGGCATCTTTGAAATGATCTGACCCGGCCTTGTGGTTGCAATTTAACGTTTAAAGAAATGGCAGGAATCAAATGAAAAAACTCTTACGTCTCTACCCAGTTTTTCTGATCGGTTGCAGCGCAGGCATGTCGTCTTCGGTGAGCAATCTTTCATCTTTATCGTCTCAATTAGATCCAGGTGCAATCCAACAGGCGGCACAAATCAATTGTACAATTAAAGATGTGAACACGAGCGAAACCGTTCAGCTTCACACCATCTTGTCATTAGATACCACCTTTCAAACATCACCCACTTTGAACGACACTTTACTTTTTGATTGCTCAAACACAAACGATGCTGCCGGTAATTTGAAGTTTTCGATGGATCCGAACTACATTTCTTCGTCACCCCAATTTGTTGCCAAAAATAATGCCCAGTTTAGCGTGACGCTAAATAAAACAGGCATTATTCCAATGGCGATTCAAGTTGTTGATGGTGCTTCGCTCGTAAGAGTAAAGACCTTTAACATTCCGGTGAAGTGTTCGGCCCAAGTTGTTCCAGTAGTAAATGCGAGCAATGTTTCGATTACTCCCACGGGTAAATTAAATTACTTTAACTATGCGGTCAGCGGAGTCACAGGCGGCAATAACTTTAAATATGCCTGGGATTTTAATGGTGACGGCGTTTATGATTCCTTTGATTTAAGCGGAAATATTTGGTCGACCAATGCATCTTTGGCCAATATCTATACCTTGTACGCAGATCAACGAACCATTGGTTTAAAAGTTGTTAACGACTGCGGTTTTGAAGCCGACGTTGTTTTACATCCTAACTTTGTGATGCCAAACATCGACCGCACTTCATCTTCACTTGCTGTAGCAAAACCTTATTTTTATTTGCAAAGCGATATCTCAAGTTCGACCCTTCAAGATGCACGACACAATGTGGATTTTTTAGGAACACAATATCCTGGCGATCCATTCCAACGTACAGAGCCCGATTATCAATTCCACCGTGTCGGTCAGCCCGCAAGTTTTACTCTTAAATCTCACAATTGGTATACCGGTGGGACTCAAGAAGAAACAAGCAGTGCGCTTCTTCATGGTATGGACTTTAAGGTCGACAATATTCCTGACTCTGGACAAATGGGCGAGCAAGTTTTTACCGAAACTTCAAATACAAACGGGGTCAAAATCAGTTCGATCAATTACATTGTGTCAGCAGGTTCTGATGGGATTGCCCAAGAGCGATTTGGTTTAACAAATTCATGCTCGCTTACGATCCACGTCAAACGCTCGGCTGCAGTTCAACCGTGTTCTGCGGGCATGACCCAGTCTTCTGATTTTACCGAATCTGTTGCGGTTGAAATTTTTGGTGAATTTGATTGCCCCACATTAGTGGACAGCTCAAATCGCACCATCGCTGCACATAACGGAAAATTTTATTCTCAAGTCGGTCCGGCTGACCAATGTATTGGCGGCGGCGGCGGTGGTGGCGGCGCTCCACCTCCTAGACAATAGGATATTTGCGAGCGGTTTTTTTAAGTTTGCTCGCAAAACTTTGACTTAAGTCAAAGTCAAATTTCTGGGCAAATCGTAAAAGAACAAACAGGCAATCGGCCAGCTCATCACAAATCGCTTCTTTTTCAAGCTCAAGGACTTTTAAAACTTGGGCTTCATTTTTATACCGAAAAAGCTCCATCAACTCACCCGCCTCAAGACTTAAACCAATCGATAGATCTTTTGCTGTATGAACCTTATCCCAATCTCTTTGCTCGCAAAAAACTTGAACATCTTTTTTTAATTTTTCTAAAGTAATTTGAGTATCATCCATGAAATTGATCCTTTAAAATTCTTAATCTTTTAAAATCCTCAACGTTATTTGATGCGCGCAAAAATGGATTCCACTCGGTTTCAAATCCGATGGTCGAGGGAATCGTGGGGCCACTGAGCGGTAAATCAGGTTGAGGAAAATCGAGATGTTTTAAAAATTTAAGATTCGATCTGGTGTACTCATGCCCACAATACAATCGACAATCATCAGGAAGTTTTAAAAACTGTTGTAAACTTAAAGCCATTTGCTCAAAGCTGCCCTCAAACAACCGTCCGCAGCCTAACGAAAACAAAGTGTCGCCACTAAAAACAGCCTCGCCCCCATTGAGGATGTAAGCCACACTGTTCATTGTATGGCCGGGCACTGCTATCATTTGAAATTGAAAACCAAGAACCTCAAAATTCTGATTTGCTTTTAAGGGTTGAGTTTTAAAAAAATTATCTTTTTCAAATCCATAAATATCACATTTGGTTTTTTGATAAAGCTCTTGGTTGCCCGCAATATGATCTTGGTGATGATGCGTCGATAAAATACTTTTGAGTTTTTTGTCTCCAAGCTTTTTGAATATCGGCTGGGCCTCGCAGGCATCGATGATCAAGGCCTTGTCACCTTGAGTGAGAAGATAAGAATAGTTGTCTTGATAACAGGGAATAAGTTCAACGTGCGTCATGAGAGAATTTCGAGATAATTTTTTACTGTGGTCTCAAGCCCCAGATAAAGGGCTTCGCAAATCAACGCATGACCAATCGAGACTTCATTTAAAGGCCGAACATGATCCACCAGAATTTTTATATTTTTGAGCGAGAGATCATGACCCGCATTAATGCCGATGCCGAACTGTGAACATGTTTTAGCAAGTGTAGCATAAGAATTCAAAATTTCGGGGCTCTCACAATTTTCTGCAAAGCTTTCGGTGTAGAGTTCAATCCGCTCAGGCATTAATTTTTTTAGGGCTTCAGTAGATTCAGATGTCCAATTTGTTGGATCAACAAATATCGAGGCCCTGATATTTCGAGATTGAAGTCGATCAATCGCTTTTTTGAGTTGATCAAAATTGTCGATCACATTCCAACCTGCATTTGAGGTGATCGCCTCAGGAGGGTCGGGCACCAAGGTGCATTGATGCGCACAGGTGCTCTCAACCAACTTTAAAAAATCATCCGAGGGATAGCCCTCAATATTGTATTCGACATCAAACTCTTTGATCATTTCCGACAAGGCTAAAACATCGCTTTTACGAATGTGGCGTTCATCGGGTCGAGGATGCACCGTAATTCCATGCGCACCGAATAAAATAATATCTCGAGCCATTTGAACCACATCTGGATTGTTTTTTCCGCGGGCGTTTCTAATGGTGGCAAGCTTATTCACATTCACACTTAATTGGGTCATAAGTTTTCCTTAATGTGTTGGCACTGAGCTTAACACCCGCTACCTTCAATCTTAATGTCTCGCAAACTTATAATTTTACGTCATGCCCATCGTGATACTTCGGATCGAAATCTCGACAATGGACTTTCTTCTAAAGGTCTAAAGCAAGTCGATTTGCTCAAAAAATATTTTCAAGTACGAATTAACGAGGACGCTGAGCTCAAAAAATGTGTTTTTTTGAGTAGTCCAAAAAAACGCTGTCTCGATACTCTTGAGCCCCTTTCAAAGTTGGTCAACTCCAGTGCTACGGTCAACGAAGACCTCAATGAGCAAAGTGAAAAAGAAAAATTTGCTTCAGTGGAACAGCGGGTGCATCGATTTATCCATTGGTGGTCCAACAAAGGTCCAGAGATTTTGATGATCAGCTCACATGGCGATATTCTACCGCTCTTAGCGCTTCATATGTTGGGGACGAGTTTTGATATCAAAAAAGGCTCATGGCTTGAGATTGATCAAAGAAATCACCATGCCGAATTGATCTGCTATATTCGTAGTTTTAAATTTTGGACTTAAAATTTTCGATGACTTCCAAAACCAATCCGTCACGCAGCGAATATTCAGTGGTCTGAACCTGATCGATTCCTAAAAATAAAATCAATTCTTCGAGCAATACGGCGGCGGGCAAAATCAAATCGGCCCTACGTGGTTCAAGCCCTGGGATGCGACCAATTTCGAGCGGCGAAAGGGGAGTTAACAGCTCGGTAAAATGCGAGAGTGCCGATCTGGTAAAATGTGATTTGGTTTCTGAGCGAAGTCTTAAGGGGACGTAGAGTCGCGGAACACTTTTGGCGATCACTCGTGCAAGTGCGCGAATTGAACCGCTCGATCCAATGGCCCTTGTCACATGAATTTTGGTTAGAGTCTTTTCGTGGCGGTGAAGATGCCGGCGAATGTAGCGCCGCATATGGCTGATTTTTTTGCCCGAAGGAAAAAGCTGTTGGAGTCGGACCGATCCCAATTTCAAACTCATAGATGCGATGACCTTTTTGCCGCGGCAAAGATTGATCTCGGTGCTGCCACCGCCAATATCGATCAACGCAAACTCGCCAATCAAACTCGGCTCATTATAGAGAATTCCGCGAGCGATAAGTTCGGCCTCGCGCTCTCCCGAAATCACTTTGATCCGAATTTTGGTGAGCTTATAAACTGAAGCAATCAAGGTCTTACTGTTTTTGGCTTCACGCAGGGCTGAGGTCGCAAATGCTTCGAGCAGATCGCAATGTCGCTCTGAAGCCTGACGATGAAATTCGCCCATGGCGATTTTGATTCGACTCATCACCTGGGCTTGGAGCATTCCAGAAGTAAACACTCCGCGCCCTGGTCGCAGCATAATCTTTTGCTTAAAGATGCAGGCCTTCGGTCCTTTGAGAGAACCAAATTCATAGATAGCAAACCGAATAGAGTTTGTTCCCAAATCAATGACGCCGATGCGCATCCCGCTAGTATGGCTGACACAATCTTGACATTGCAAGGTCTTGTACCTGTTATAGCTGTCTTTGAAATGCAATCTTCATTCAAAAGGGTCTGAATGCGGCTTTTGCTCTTTTTGGTTTTGAGTCGGTTTGTTCTTGCCGCACCTTTATTGATCAACGGAACCGGCGCCTCGTTTCCATATCCGCTCTATCTTAAGTGGGTCAGTCACTATCGGACGCTCGATCCCGAGGTGGCCATCAACTATCAATCGATTGGGAGTGGTGGTGGCATTCAGCAGTTTTTAAAACGCACCACCGATTTTGGAGCGAGCGATTTTTTAATCACCGACAAAGATTTGAGTAAAGATTTTTTTCAGCTACCAACAACCTTGGGCGGGGTAGCGATCAGTTACAATCTGCCAGAGCTTGAACAACCCTTAAATCTTTCTCCCGAAGTTTTGAGCGAGATTTTTTTAAATAAAATAAAAAAATGGGACGATCCAAAAATCAAAGCCCTCAATCCAAACCTGAAGCTGCCAGAAAAAACTTATATACTTCCCTGTCATCGCTCCGATGGGAGCGGAACCACCGCAATATTTACGGCTTATTTGGCAACCGGATCAAAAGACTGGAAGTCGAGTAAGGATGCTAAATTTACAAGCGGTCTTGGAGCCAAAGGCAATGAAGGCGTTATGGGTCTGTTGCGCCAAAATCCTGGAGCGATTGGTTATGTGGAAATGAATTTTGCAATCAGCAATCATTTTCCGATGGCAGCTCTTAAAAATAACCGTGGGAATTTTGTTGTTCCCTCGATTCGATCTGTCGAAGAGGCCGCGAAGAACGCCAAACTCATTGATCCTGAGGTTATAAATAAAAATAATTTAAAGGCCTACCCCCTCGCATCGCTCAGCTATGTGTTCATTTGGAAAACCATGGATAAAGAAAAAGGTCCGCATCTGGTTCGATTTTTAAAATGGGCGGTGAGCGAAGGCCAAGAGATGAGTGCCACTCTAAATTATGCCCATTTGCCAAAGGGGTTAACCACCGAGGTGATTGCGGCACTCAACACCATCCAATTTGAATGAAGACAAAAACAAAAAAAGAGGTCCATACCACCGACCGCATTTTTTACTGGACGCTCAAAATAATGGCGTGGGCCATCATTGGCCTGCTGCTCTTAATTGTGGGACTTCTCACAGTGCGATCTTTTGAGGTTGTGAGCCGAGTGGGTTTTGGTTTTTTGTTTGGTACAAATTGGGATCCCACAACCAACGACTACGGTATTTTATCGGTGCTCTATGGCACGATCGTGACCTCTCTTCTTGCCTTGCTTCTTGCGGTGCCCACAAGTTTTGCGGTGGCCTTATTTTTAAACGAGCTTTCTCCCCGCTGGCTTTCGGTTCAGTTGTGCTTTTTTGTCGAGATGCTCTCGGCCATCCCTTCGATTGTTTACGGATTGTGGGGTTTATTTGTGCTGGCTCCGTTTTTACGTAATCATGTTCAGTATTATTTAAGCGAATATTTAGGTAATTCATTTTTATTTAGTGGGCCTCCTATGGGAGTGGGATTGATGTGTGCAAGCTGTGTGCTTGCGATTATGATTACGCCAACAATCGTTGCCATCTCACGCGAAGTCTTTCGAACAATTCCAGCAAGCAATCGCGAGGCGGTTCTCGGTCTTGGAGCCACTCGGTGGGAAGTGCTAAAGATCGCGGTCCTTCGCGCAAGCCAGCCCGGATTGATTGCCGCGGTGATTTTAGGATTGGGACGCGCGATGGGCGAAACCATGGCGGTGACAATGGTCATTGGCAATATGCCCGATATTCATTTTTCGTTATTGTCTGCCGGGCAAACGATGGCGTCGCTTCTTGCCAACCAATATGCCGAGGCCAGTGACAGCCTTCATCTTTCGGCATTAACGGGTGTGGCATTGTGTTTGTTTTTGGTTTCGATTTTGACCAATGCGGTGGCTCGCACAGTGGTGTGGCGGATAGAAAATCGCTTCAAAGGAAAAGTATGATTCAGCGAAGAATCAAAAATTATTTTATGCTGAGTCTTATTTGCCTGCTGTCCTGTTTTGCTGCTGCACCGTTTTTTTATATTAGCTGGTATGTTGTTGAGCATGGAGCGGCTTCACTCACATTTTCTTTTTTTACTGCACTCCCTAAAGGGCCTGGCGAAATGCAAAGCGGAATGGCCAATGCGATTGCGGGCTCGGCCTGGATGCTTTTGCTCTCAAGTCTGATAGCGATTCCTTGGGGCATAGGGGCGGGCGTTTTTTTAAGTGAATATGGCTACGGACGGAGCAATCAGATTTTAAGATTTGGGGTGGATCTTTTGGCGAGTACCCCATCCATTGTTATAGGTATTTTTGTTTACTGCATTGTGGTTGTGAATTTTGGATTTTCTGCTTATGCCGGTGCGCTTGCCTTAAGTATCTTAATGCTGCCGATTGTGGCGCGCTCCACTGAAGAAATCTTAAAATTAATTCCTAAACACATTCGCGAAGCCGGATTGGCTCTTGGGATTCCACGTTGGAAGGTGATCGTGAGAATTCTTTTACCCGGAAGCCGAGCCGGTCTCTTAACCGGCATTATGCTTGCGATTGCTCGAGTGGCAGGTGAGACCGCACCCTTGTTGTTTACCGCTTTGGGTAATCAATATTTTTCTACAAAATTTAGTGAGCCCACAGCCTCGCTGCCTGTCCAGATTTATAATTTTGCCAAAAGTGGCTACTACGATCTTGAACAAAAAGCGTGGTCAGGTGCACTTGTGCTTGTTGCCTTTGTTTTTATTTTAAATCTTTTGACCCGGCTGATGTTTCGAACAAAAAGGCAAACCGTGTGAATGAAGTTTTAAAGGTCAAAAATCTTTCTGCCTGGTTTGGTGACCACCAAGTTTTGGATTCGGTCAGTCTCTCGGTTGCAAATCAAGATGTTGCCGCACTTATTGGTCCCAGTGGCTGCGGAAAATCCACATTTATACGTTGTCTTAATCGCCTGCACGAAGAAGTCCCCCAAGCCCGGGTCCAGGGCGAGGTGCAATTGCTTGATCAATCGATCTACGGCTCACAGGTTGATCCGGTGATGGTGCGCCGAAAGGTGGGAATGGTGTTTCAAAAACCAAATCCATTTCCGGGATTGAGTATTTTTGAAAATGTGGCCATCGGTCTTCAGCTGGCCGGAGTGTCAAGGCGCTCGGTCCTCGAACACAAAGTTGAGAGTGCCTTAAAAAAAGCCGCGTTGTGGGAAGAGGTGCGCGAGAAATTAAAAGCCTCGGCCAACTCGCTCTCAGGTGGCCAACAACAAAGATTGTGTATTGCTCGAGCCCTTGCGGTTGAACCCACCGTGCTTTTGATGGATGAGCCGACCTCAGCACTTGATCCCATATCCACCGCAAAGATTGAAGAACTCATTGCCGATTTAAAACAGACAACCACCATCGTCATTGTCACCCACAACATGCAACAGGCCTCACGCATTTCGGATAAAACCGGATTTTTTCTCTCAGGCCAGTTGGTTGAATACGGCAAAACATCGCGACTATTTACCAAACCCAAAGACTCTCGCACCGAACAATATATCACTGGAAGATTCGGCTAAAAGGATAACTATGAACCGTCAATTTGATTCACAACTTCAAGCTCTCAAAGGTCTTTTACTTTCAATGGGTGGCGCTGTCGAAAAAGCAATCGATGAAGCCTGTGCCGCAGTCCTTAAGCGCGAGGCCAAGCGCCTCGATGAGGTTCATACTCTTGAGCGCACGATCAATAAGCAGCACATCCAAATTGATCAAGACTGTTTTAATTTACTCGCACGGCAAGCACCGGTTGCAAAAGATTTACGACTTATTTTGGCTATCGTAAAAATCAATAGCGATCTCGAACGTATGGGAGATCAAGCGGTGAACATCGCATACTCTTGTGCCGATTATTTGAATCACAAGCCGCTAAAAGTTGTGCCTGATCTGAATGCGATGGCGGTGGCAGTAAGAGGAATGGTCAAAGATTCCTTAGATGCGTTTGTTCGCCGTGATGTGGAGTTATCAAAAAATGTTTTGGAGCGCGACGATGGGGTTGATGAAGCCAATGCACAATTGCGCTCAACATTGATGGAACAAATACGCGAGAACACTTCAAGTGTTGAAGCCTGTTTTGATTGGATTATGATTGCAAAGAATCTGGAGCGAGTAGCCGACCACGCCACCAATATCGCCGAAGAGGTGGTATTTTTAGCCACAGGAGATGACATTCGCCATGGAAATGTACACGATTCCGATTCCTAAGATTCAAAATATTTTGGTTGTCGAAGACGAACCAGAGATCCGCAGTTTGATTTCTATTTCACTGAAGAGAAATGGATTTGAAGTGATCGAAGCCGCGGATGGTTTAGAGGCTCGCGACAGTGTCAGCAAAAATATTGAGCTGATTGTTTTGGATTGGATGTTGCCCCATTTGTCGGGTCTCGAAATTACAAGATTTGTGAGGCAAGATCACAATCTGAAACAGATCCCGATATTATTTGTTACCGCAAAAGCCTCGCCCGAAGAGATCACCATGGGTCTTGATGCTGGAGCCGATGATTACATGACAAAACCTTTTGATCAAAATGTTCTTCTGGCTCGAGTGCATGCTCTGCTGCGTAGAAAAAAATGGCTCGAACTTCCATTAAAAAATCGATTGCAACTGGGCCCTTTAGAAATGGACCTTTCAACATTCGAGGCAAAGCTCAACTCGCAAAACTTAGAGCTCACACGTTCTGAATTTTTATTGCTCCAGACCCTTCTCCAAAATCAGGGGCGAGTTCTTTCAAGATCCGCACTGATCGAGCAAATTCAAGGTGAAGGAGTCAATGTGGTTGGGCGAACGATCGACACCCATGTTTTTGGATTACGAAAAAAGCTCGGAAATTTTGGCGATATGATTGATACCATTCGCGGAGTGGGCTACCGCGTTCAACTCATTTGAAAACTTCTTATTTTCCTCACCGTTTGTTTTTTTGGTTTGTTTATAAACAAATCGTTTTTTCTGGTCTTGGCCTATTGATTTTGAGTTTTGGTTTTATCAGTTGGTTTAGCCTTAACGAAAAGCCCTCTTTGATCTGGATGGTGGCAATTTTATTTTTTGCTGCCTTTGTGCTTTTTATTCTCATCAGTTTTATAATGGCTAGAGCCCTCGTAATTCCCTTAGGACGTCTGATACAAAAAACCCGAAGGCTCAGACTTTCACCGTTTGAGGAACAAGATGTGTTCGAAAAACCCTGGGCGCTGGATGAACCTGGTGAATGGTACGATCTCGAACGTGCTCTTAATAAGCTCGGGCAAGATTTAAGACACAAAACCATTCGACTCTCGCGCGAAAAAACAGAGCTTCGAACTATTATGGCCGCGATGAGCGAAGCTATTTTGGCGATTGATCAAAACCACAGACCTTTATTTCTGAATCCTCAATTTGCCACATTGTTTTCGCTTCCCCAGGTGGAGCTGCAATCTTTTGCCATTCAAGATTTTTTAAGAAGCCCCGAAATTTTAAGTGCCTATGAGCGCTGTTTGAGCGAGGGCCAAAATGTTCGGGTCGAGTGCGCTTTTAATATCAATCACACCGACCGCAACTTTTCGGTTTCGGTGGCCCCACTAAGAAAAAAACACAACCAAGAGATTTACGGCGCAGTCGGAATTTTTTATGACATCACCGAACTCAAAAAAGCCGAACGCATCCGCATCGAATTTGTTGGCAATGTCTCGCATGAGTTAAGAACTCCACTGACTTCGGTCAAAGGTTACTTGCAAGTGTTAGAATCGGATTTAAGATCTGGGCAGTTTTCAAACACCGCAGAATTTTTGGAAATCATCCAAAATAATGTCGATCGGTTGATTTTACTCGTCAATGACTTGCTCGATCTCTCAAGTCTTGAGTCCGGGGTAAAACTTAATTTTAGCGAAATTGATTTAAAGCAACTGACCGAAGGGGTTTTGCAGCAGCTCAATCCGCGCGAGCATGTGATCAAACTCTTTTATGAAGTTGATATTCTTTATGCTGATTTTTTGCGAGTCGAACAAGTTTTGCGAAATCTTGTTCAGAACGCCCTGAGATATGTTCAAAAAGGGGGATGGATCAGTATCCGTTGGGAAAAAGCAGAATCAAAAACCATTTTGCGCATCAAAGACAATGGACCCGGAATCCCTCTCAAGCATCAAAAAAGAATTTTTGAACGCTTTTACCGCATCGATGAAGCACGCTCGCGCGAAGTGGGCGGAACAGGAATTGGTCTTTCGATCGTTAAGCATATTTTAAGTCGTCATAAAGGAGCGGTGCAAATGACGAGTCAAGAAAACGAGGGTGCAGAATTTGTTTGTGAGTTTCCTAATTTGGTTTTTTAATCAAATTTTGCGCGATCATTTTTTGAATATCGGGACGACAACTGCCGCCGCAAGCACCAAAACCCGCAGTACACAAATCTCCAACACGATCGACCGATTTTGCTCCGCTTTGAATGGCGGCTAAAACTTCCTCTTCGGTGACGCCGTTGCAGCGACACACAAATTTAAAAGATTTTGGCTTTTTTGGGTTCGACATGTTTCGAATCAACAATGCACTCTAAGAGTTGTTTGACCACTTGCTGTTTTATTTCTTGATAATCACCATGAATCAACGCACCAGCTGCAAACATATGACCGCCACCTTGAAAGTATTCGGCAATACTTAAAACTTCGGCCTTGCCCTTGCTTCTTAATGACAACTTGTATTCATTTTTATTTTCTTCGCGAATCAAGGCCGCCACTTGAAGGCTTGTGATATTCATAATCATATCGATCACATCTCGTGAGTCATCGATGTCGAGATCATGGTCAATCAAGGTCTGAGCCTGAAGTTTTAAAACCGCAATACGGCCTTCGCCAAAATATTCGATATCGCCTAAGACTTTTGATAAAAAGGCCACTTTTCCTATGGTGTAGGTTGAAAAAAGATGGCGATGCACATCCTCTGCGGCATTTACAAAATTTAAGAGCTCGGCGGCAATCAGATGTGAGGTTGAAGAATTTTTGACGAATTTAAACAACTGAGTGTCAAACACGATGCTGGTATAAAGAGCTTTGGCAATTTTCTCATCCAGCGGAATATTTAATTCTTTGATCAAAGCAAAGGCAATCTCTCCGGTGGAGGCCGCTGAGGTGTTCACGTAAGAGCCTTTGGTAGGCTCAGGCCCCTGACTTAAAACTGGATGATGATCGATAAATAAAATTTCTTTACTCTGCTTTTCAAGGGTTGTGTACAGGGGCTCAACCAACCGCCGATCATTCGTATCAAAAACCAAAGTCAGATCGGTGGATTCGATTGGGGTGTGAGCGCCTTCAAAGGTTTCGAGATATTTTTGGGGCTCTAGAAAAGAATATTTTCGGGCAACTTCATCCACACAAACAATGCGAACAACCTTATCTACTTTTTTAAGGGCGTGATAAAGAGAGAGCAAGGACCCCAACCCATCGCCGTCACACTGTTTGTGTGTGGTCAGCAAAATGCTTTTGGCGTTCAGAATTTTTTGGGCAATCGCCTTAAGGGTTTGATTCATCTCCATTTATTCGGCTCCCGGGAGAGTGGACTACAGCTTTTTTTACACGGTGAGGCTAAAAATAGCACTCGCCACTGGGGGTCTTGAACACAATAGTCCTTGAAACAATACTTCAATTCCATATAATCACACCTTTTTTAAGATGAAACACTGGGAGTTCTAATGAAAAGCGACCGCCAACCTATGACCATTCACGGTAAGGCTAAACTTGAAGCCGAGCTGCGTCACCTCCTCCAGGTTGAACGTCCAGCTGTGATCAAAGCAATCGAAGAGGCCCGTGGGCACGGCGATCTCAGTGAGAACGCCGACTACGATGCGGCCAAAGAGCGCCAAGGGTTTGTTGAATACCGCATTAGCGATATTCAAAATAAATTGGCCAATGCAGAAGTTGTGGACACCGCGGTTTTAAATTCGGTGCGGGTGATTTTTGGAGCCCACGTTGAGCTTGAAGATCTTGAAACCTCAGAGCGTGTGACTTACCAGATCGTTGGCGAAGATGAGTCCGATGTGCGCGGTGGAAAGATTTCGGTTTTCTCCCCCATGGCGCGTTCGATGATCGGAAAATCAAAGGGCGATGTGGTTGAGCTGCGCAGTCCCAAAGGTGAGCGCGAATTTGAAGTGATCAACTTTTACTTTAAGTAAGCCCGACGTTTCACTACACTTTTGAGGATGAGCGACATCGATGAGTCCACCTCAGGGTGGATGTGGTTTTTAATCGGACTTTTATTGGCCTTATTTATCGGAGGAGCCATTCGTGGCCTTCTCTCCCCACAAAAACTAAATTTATTTATATCTAAAACGATCGAATCTGAAAGGCCGCCCTTTCAGATCACCTATGATTCGGTGGAGTTGAGTCTCCGCAACGGAATCATTCCGCGCTTTGGTCTGCTTATTAAAAATTTAAAAATAGCCGCGATCAATCCGTGTACCACCGCTTCGGATTTGGTAGCCAATGAGCTCTTTTTACCAGTGAGTGTGAGCGAGGCGCTTGGGGGGCGGGTATTCTTAAGGCGGGTGCTTGCCCGCGATGTCAGACTCAATCTCAAAAAAAGTGATTGCCCTAATCCCAATCGGGCTGAAACTGCAGAATCTTTGATCGCCCTTTTGGGAAAATTTTTTGAAACACGCCTTCCTCAAGAATTGCTCAACACACGGGCCCACATCGAAGGGATCGAGCTCGAAAATTTTTTGATCACCCAAACCACTCCCGAAAATGGGTTGCTCGATTTTTCGCTATTATCTTTTGATGTGGGAAGCTCCACAAAAGCGGCAGTGGCATCGGGACGTGTGCGTGTGGGCCATGGTCTTTTTGAAACCTCGCTTCAGCCACTACTGTGGATCGACATCAGTGCCACTGCTCAACAGATTCGGCTCAAGGCAAAGGGGTTGTTTCGCGAAGGATTGATTTTGGCCGAAGCTGTTTTGCAGCTGCCTTCAACCGAGACCAAATGGAATATAAAAGTTAAACATTTGCCAATCAAACCCGTGGTTGAGCATTTTAAAAAAGGTTTAGACATCACCGAGGCCTGGGGTTTTTGTAATCTTCAGGGTGAGAGTCGCTTTGGTAATATCTTAACCAGTAAAATTCTGATGAGTGGTTGCTACATGGAGGGCGATGCGGCCCAAGCCACAATGGCAAACACCTCGATCACATTTTTTCCCCAATTTCATTTTGAGCCTTTTCATGTGGATTTTAAGAATGCGGATGTGGCTTGGTTTAAAGAAAATAAAATTTATTTAAGTGGGATTGAGGTTGAAGCCAAGGGTGATTTTCATGGGCAGATGGATATTGCAGAAGATCATCAGGAGGGCAAAGGGAGCATTGATGAAATCGAGGTTGCCTTTTGGCAAAGCAATCTTCGTCTCACCCAAACTCTTAAAAATACCGAGTGGACTTATCAACGAAGTCCCAATGACCAAGAAAAACTGCGCCTCAACCATTTTAGCTCGAACAATACAGCCTGGATTGGTGCGGTCGATTTTTTAAAACAAAAAAATCTAACCGAAGTTCATGCCGAAATGAGTGAGATCAATTTGGATAAGCGATTGATAAGAAGTCTTTCGCCCATTGAAGCCGACTCGTTTAAGGTGAGTATGAATGGAAAAATGATCGATCAAAAATTTTTAGAACTCAACGGCGATATTTCGATTCCGAAGGGTAAAGCTTCATTGTTTAGTTTTGAAAACTTCGAAAGTTCGGTTCATTTTAAAGATCAACATTACTATGGAAGTTTTAAAACCGGTCCTGTCGAGGTGAAAGATGAAATTCAGCATCTTGAACATCTCAAATTATTAAGCAGCAAAGGACAGTGGGACGTATTCGATCAAGGAATGTCTTGGGACAATGTCAAAAGTGTGGATTTCAATGGGATTCAATACGCAAGCCTTGGTCATTCCACCGAAAACCAAGTTTCGGGGCTTTTGCTAAAAAATGAGTCTGGAAAAATTTCGCGTTTTGATCTTTTAGGCAGTTTTCCAAAAGATCTGCATTTGAGCGAAAATCCAGATCTCAAGCAAAAACAAACCGCAAAACTAATGCAGATTTTTAAAGAATAATTCTTTATAAAGTTTGGCAAAAATTCGATCAAAGCTCATTTGAAAGAATTCGGCAAATTTATCTGAAAGTTTGGGCCGGTGATAAATTTTAATTTGGATTAAGTCGGCCACATCACGACGCGAAAATAAAAACTCATCAGATGTGCTAATCTCATCAACCAATTTGTGTTTAAGGGCTTGCTCTCCATACCAATATTCACCCGTTGCCACATCGGCCATGTTGAGCTGGGGCCGGTAGCGAAGAATAAAATCTTTGAACAATTGGTGGGTGTGTTCGAGTTGCTCAACAAATTTACTGCGACCCTTTTCGGTAATTTCGCCAAATAAACTGACCGTTCGTTTATATTCACCCGCAGTCATCTCTTGATAATCAATGTCATTCTTTTTTAACAGCCGATGAATATTTGGAACCTGTGCCACCACCCCCACCGAGCCTAAGATCGCAAAAGGTGCCGCAATAATTTTTGTTCCGCAAACCGCCATCATATAGCCGCCGCTTGCCGCAACTTTATCCACCGCAATTGTGAGATGAAGCCCAAAGGTTCTGATGCGGTTCAGTTGAGCCGCCGCAAATCCGTAGGAGTGAACCATTCCACCTGGGCTTTCGAGTCGAACTAACACCTCATCACTTTTGGGATCAGCCACAGTTAAGAGTGCTGAAATTTCTCGGCGCAAATTTTCAACCGCACTGGCTTTAACATCGCCATCAAAATCCAAAATAAAAATGCGTTTGTCAGGCTTATCTTTTTGGCGCAATTTTTCGCGCTTTTTTTCGGCCTTAAATAGGGCTTTTGTTTCTTTGGGTGGAAGCAGATGGCGTTTGAGCGAGAGCTCAAGATCACGAAATTGGTCATTTAAATTATCGATTTCGAATTCAGGACTAATATCACGGACTCGCGAGACGATCATCATCACCAGCACAATTGCGGCAACAACCAGCCCCACCAAAAAAAGTGCCTTGCTCGCAAATAAGAACAGTTCAATCCACATCCAGCACTCCTGACAAAAAATTATAGAATTGAATTGATTTTTCAAGCATCCTAAAACCAATGGCAACTAAAATTGTACTTCTGCTAGCCTTAAGTTTTTCTTACGCTCAAGATGAGGATCAACAATTTCGCAATCGTCGCGAATATCTTAAAAGCCGTTACGAAGACTTCTTTATCTTTTATGATTTTTTAGATCATTTTGAAAAATCAAAAAATGTGGGAAGACTTGAACTTCAAGGGGCTCGCCAAAAAACCGAAATTCAAAAAGAGACCGCGCGCAAAGAATATTTAAAAACCCGAAAACTTCCCGGGCCCTACACCTTATTTGATCAATCTACCGAAACAAAAGAAGCGTTAAATAAAAAAGAACAGGCAAGAACCGAATTTATCAATCATCGTGCAGCCCTTAAACGACTTGAGCGAGCAGCACGCAAAGTTCCTGAAGAAGTGGAGTCCGGGTTAGTTGATCCCATTAATGATTAAGTTTCAATCATGCAGTCATTCATCTGAAGGCCTGTGAGTTTTTTTATTCCGTTAAACAAATGCCAAAACACCAAGCCCGAAAATAAAAAGAGCGGAATCAAAATGACCCCAAAACTCACCATCGTCATATGTGAGATTTGCTCATTTAAAATCCGCGAGCGATCAACCGTATCGAGAGTTTGATCGATGGGTAAAAAAATTCGACTGGCCACCAGAAAGTTGAGAACAGCACTGATAAACAGGGAGACCGAAAAAAATTGGGTCGAAATCTTTAGGTGATTTTTATAAGCCTCTTGAAGTTCGGTGGTGTTGAGATGGGAATCAATTTTTTGTTGATTCAAAATCTGCTCGGTCATGACCGCCATAAATGGTGTTTTTGTAAATGAGGATATAAAAATTCCCACACCCAGGAGTGCGGGAAAGGCTCCATCTTTGATCGCAAACCATTGTCCCTCAAAATGTCCCAGTGCCAAAACACCAGTAAGTAAAATATTTATTAATCCAATCAGACTGATCCAATTTTTTTTTCGTCGCACACTGTAGTCATAAGCGGCGTAGATCACAGGTAAGCTCAAAGCCACGAGAAGCGCTACCAAAGTGGCATTGGGGAAGTGGAGCTGGCTTCCACGCCGTAAAATAAAAGCGGGTAAAAAAATATTAACTACGATATTAAGCAGAGGATTTTCACGTTTCATAGCGGCGAAGGTCGTGGATGAGTGAACCTGTTGTCAATAGGTTATGCGGCAAATGAACTAAACCGAATTTATTCATTGCGCAAAATTCAGTTTCTGGCGAAAATAAATCAGGAGTGTCAAATGACTTTAAAATCAAAATTACTTTTCTTTTTCTTCACATTGATCTCAAGCTCTACGTGGGCCGTCTCTTCGACAAATTTGGGTGAAGTGTCTGCACTCCTACAGAACAAGACTTTGATCGTGATGCGCGAATGCAGTGTCAAAGTGGTTTTTGATCCAGCGACCAACAAGCTGAACGCCCACATCACACGGCTCCAGCCCAAAAAAGATCAGCCCGCCACACTCGAGGTGGAGTTGATTGGGACCGAAGACATTCTTCAAACTCCTCTCAATGACGTGACACCCGATCACACTTTTAACGGAGTGGAATACTCACAAGTAAAAAATCAAAAGATTCAATCGATGCAAGTTGGAATTTTTCAGATGCCTCAAGATGGCAAAACTAAAACAGTAGTTAATTTTTTGGTGATTAAGACCGGTGAGGTAAAGGGACAGAGTGTTCTTCATGAGCAGGTGATCTCGTGTGCCCTTCCAACCGTTTCACACTCGACACTTAAAGACCGACTTCATTTGCAGGGTCATTAGATTCAGTGTTAAGTTCGGGCCATGCCCGAACTCCCAGAAGTCGAAACAATTCGCCAGCATTTAAGTCAAAACCTAAAAGATCAGCCCCAAATCAAAGCTCTTTATTTTTATCGCAAAAATTTGCGCTCGGCTTTACCGCTCAAGCTTAAACTCAATGATCAGCATTTTTTAAGTGTCAATCGTCGGGCAAAATTTCTTTTTTTTGAAACCGAAAAATTAATTTTGATTAGTCATCTTGGAATGTCTGGCTATTGGCGTTTTGAAAAACAATTCGAAAAACGAAAGCATGATCATATCGCCTTTGAATTGAGCGATGGTCGCTTTTTAATTTATCATGATCCACGCCGGTTTGGTTTGTTCGAGCAAAGCTTAAAAGGTGAAGAGCACAACAATCGCTGGATCAAAAATTTAGGGGTTGAACCCTTAAGTTCGGATTGGACGGGTGAGCACCTTTTTAAAAAATCACGCGGCAAAAAAGTGGCGATCAAAACTTTTCTACTCAACCAGCAGGTGGTGTCGGGGCTTGGAAATATCTATGTGTGCGAAGCCCTTTTTATGGCCCAAATCAAGCCCACAAAAAATGTTTCAAGGCTCACGCGGGCCGAAGCCGAGCGCATCGTCACAAGTGCGAAACAGGTCTTAAAAGAGGCAATCACCTTAGGAGGTACAACTCTCAAGGATTACTTAAGGCCGGATGGCGAAAAGGGCGAGTTCAAAAACCGATTGCGGGTGTACGGAAGAGAGGGCTCACCGTGCTTAAAGTGCGAATCCTTAATTTTGCGAAAAACCCAAGCGGCGAGAAGCACCTTTTATTGTAAGCGCTGCCAAACATGATTTTGATCGGCTACCTCACCCTTTTTATTTTTGGACTTCTCGATAATTTGCGTGCGCCTGAATTTTTGACTTTGGTGCATGATCTGAATCTCTCCCAATTTGAAGGCTCACTTTTTTTTGCTAGCACCTCGATATTTTGTTTTGTGATGGGACTCTTTATGAGTCGTCTGGTTCGCCGTTTTGGAACTCTTAAAGTGGTGAGCGTTGGACTGAGCTTCATTGGATGCTCGTATTTTGGACTCAGTTTTGCCCACAATTTATTTGAGATGATGTGTGGTGCTTCGGTGTTTGGGTTAGGATTTGGGATTTTAATCATTGGCCAAAATCTTTTAATTCTTGAGGCGGGTGAGACCCATCATCACCGCAGGCTCTTATCGGGGCTTCATAGCATGTATGCCCTTTCGGCGATTTGTGCCCCTCTCGTGGCTCAAGCCTTTTCTTTTTTAAGTTGGCGAGAAATTTTTAGGGGTGTGAGTTTTTTGCCTCTGATCTTAAGCGGCTTTATTTTTTTAAAAAAACCGCATTTACCAAAATTACGTCTTGAACAATCGGTACTGCGGCTTCCTTCGCATCGCTATTTTATCATTCTTATGGTTTCGGCCTATCAAATTGCTGAGGTTTCATTGACCACTCGACTTGCCAGTTTTTTTGAGATTCAAGTGGGTTGGAGTCTTGGTTATTCGCGCCTATGTTTGTTTTTATTTTTTGTGGTGCTCTTTATCGGCCGGTTGCTTTTAACTCTAAAAAGTAAGTGGCAAGTTCACCAAATATTTTTTGTTTGTGGTTTTTTGAGTTTTTTAAGCTCAGGGTTTGCTCTTTATATTTCGCCCTATTTTTTTATTTTATGCGGGCTGACGATGGCCGCACTCTTTCCATTGGCCTTTGAGTGGATTGGATCCCTCTATCCTCAAGAACAAGACCGCCTGATCTCTCAGGCGCTCTCGTGGGGGGCATTGAGTATTGTGGGAATGCAGCTCTTGATTGGTTTTTTGACCGACCATTTTTCGCTTCAAACCGCGCTGCTCGTTTGCCCCATAGGATTTTTAATTGCGACGTGTGCAGCCTTAAAAGTATACGCCGACACGAAGACCATACTTAAGGGGCAGGCCATCGCGATTTGAGTTTAAGAGGGAGGCGACATGGAACAAAACTTCCATATTGACCTTTGAAGTTCGAAAGAACTGATAACCCGCTCCAACTCCCGCCGCAAATCCATGAACCGATTCGACATGCGAAAAAATATTATCATCTTTATTGCGGATACTTGCCCCGCCGTAACCGAGATCAGCCGTAATCAGAGGCGACTGATCGCGATCACTAAAATAGTAATTCGCACCTAAACCCACATAGCCAAAACGATCGCTCGTTTGATCATAAAAAACTTTGATTGCGCTATGAGGATCAATTTCAAAAAAGTATCCCAGTGCAAAATTAAAAAAGGTGTTTTGATCGCCCACGTTCACCCCGCCCGCAGGTCCAAAACCGATATACCAACGATTGATGGTTCCCCGTCGTCTTAGGCTTCCGGTAACTTCGTTTTCGGTCACGCTATCGACCTTACCGTTTTTGTTTACGGCCACTTCGTCGATTGCTGATTCCACAACCCGAGTCACCACATTGTCGATTTCGTCAAACCGTTGAGCCTTCATTTGGGAAGAAAAAATAGATTCGTCATTTTTGTATTTTTCGACGGTAAAAATATAGGCAGAACCCAATTTGACAAGTCTTGGATTTAAAACAAATTGGCCATTTTTCCCTACCACGGAATGGTGTCCAGCACCTGTAACCGCACTCGACATCAACTCTTGAACGGTATTCGATTCTTCCGTGGTGGTGCCCACCGATTTCAGTTCACCAATGGTAAACGTCGAGGCCACTGCGAAATGCAATGTCAGTTGTAAAAAAAAATTGAGTACAATCATTCAGATCTCCCTTGAATAGGCCTTAAGCCTTCAACTAAAAATTGTTTATTCCAATACTTAAAATCGATTTCCCAATTATCTAAACTTAAGGTGTGCACGCGCTCAGGCCTATCTTTATAAACAAGCGGTCGCGGATCAAGTTCTAAACATTCACGAATCATTTCTTTGAAATGATTTTTTAAATTATTTTTATTAAATTCATTTTCGAAATTTTGGCTGAAGGAGACCGGAATCACCTCGAGTGAGCAGTTTTCGAGCCAGCCTCGCTGGGCGTCGGGATAGGAATCATAGTCGCGCACGTAGGGCTTCACATCTAAAACGGGTGTTTGATCAACAAGATCGACACCTCTTAAGTACAACCGATCTTTTTCGACCTTAATCAATTCCGAACATGTGAGCCCAATCGGATTGGGGCGATGGGGCGAACGGGTGGCAAGCACACCCATTTTTTTGCCCCCCAGTCGCGGTGGGTGAACCTTTCCTGGCGAGACCTTGTTTCTGTTGCGATGAAACACAAAGATCAGCCAAACGTGCGAAAAGCCCTCAAGCCCTTCGGTGATATTTTTGAGTGAATAGGGTTTTAAGATTTCAAGGACAGCCTCATTCGAGGTGGCATAGCGACCTTGACGGGGAATTCCAAACAGATGCTTGTAAGAGGAGTGAATAAGTCCAATCGGTTCAAAATTCGCCATTTTGACGTTTTGCGAAAAATCTCGTATCAGTGTCAATCCAATAATGATTTTTAAGAAAGTAATCCTATGATCCAACTTTTGTTTTTATTTGCCCTCGCGAGCGAACACGCTCAGGTGCATGTTCATTTCGATCGCGGTGAGGTCAGTATTGTGAGCAAGGAATTTTCTTTGCCAAAAAAAATCCAGCGCCAAATCGAAGATCGTTTGCTGATGGACTTTGCGGCTCGCGGTTTAAAAAAGACCGATATTGTTTTGGAAGGCCAAGCGGTCGATGCGGTAGCAAAAGACTTTCGTGAAAATAAGGGATCTGCCAAAGAGTCGCTCTATTCTCTTTTGCGTTTGCAGATTCAAAACAATCAGGGCCTCAGTGTGACTGGCGAAAATGCCCGAGTCTTTTTTGGGGGTCACCTTGTAGTCGGGCCCGGAGAAAAGCTTTCGCATGTATTGGTGATTGGTGGTGAAGCCGAAATTTTTGGCAATGTCGACCGTCTCGTTCAATTGGGAGGATCGGTTCATATTCATCCCGGAGCCCAGATCTCGTCTCAGATTGTTCACCTCAACGGAACTCTTGAGGTCGAGCCGGGGAGTCACATCAGCAATCCCCCTTTTAGTTTTAAAGATATTTTAAATTTTTCGATTCTGGATCATCTCAATTCGGCATGGCTTCCCCAGCCCTTTTTATTTTCGGGCTCGGTCTATTGGATCTATAAAATTTTACTTTGGGTTTTTATTACGATCATCGGCACTCTTACCGCAAATATGTTTCCAAAATATCACCTTCGGGTGCAGCGGGGGTTGATCGATCGAGCAGTAGGTAACTTTGTTTACTTCTTTATCGCCCAAATCATTTTGATTGTTTGTGGATTTTTGTTTTTAATCTCAGTGGTAGGGATTCCGCTGATCCCTTTGTTATTTGGATTTTATTATTTGTGCTACTGGCTAGCCCAAGCCGAGCTGGCTTGTAAAATCGGTCGCTTGTTACGCGTGCCGTCGGTGGGGTTGAGTATACTTGTCGGATTGATACTCTTACATTTAACAGCCGAGCTGCCATTGATGTCGGTGGTGTTTTGGATTTTGGTGATGATCAGCTTTGGCTCGGTTTACCGTGAGATGGGATTTAAAACTTAAAAAGTAGGTTTGATGAGTGATTTTTTTCAGCAAGGGCCGGTCCTAAAAAATACATTTTTAAACGACACTTTTTTTATTCGTCTGCTCAAACAGTTTTTACCACAAGATCTTTACCAAGAAATATTTAAAGATCTCGAAAATCTTGGGGCTTTGGCTTCGGGTCCGCTCCTCAGGTTAGCTCAAGGAGCAGAACTCCATCCCCCCGAACATATTCCATTTGATGCTTTTGGCAATCGGATCGATCAGATCTGGTGCACACCAGAATGGGAAGAATTAAAAAAAATAGCGAGCGAGCAGCAGCTGATCCGAATTGCTTATCAGCGTAAACAAAAAGAGTTTTCTCGACTTTACCAGTTTGCCAAACTTTATTTGTTTCATCCGTCTTCGGCCTTTTTCAGTTGTCCCTTGGCAATGACCGATGGTGCAGCTCGTGTGCTAGAGCTTCATAAAAATCAAGAGTGGGCGAGCCAAGCGTTTGAGCATCTGACCTCTGATTCTCTCAACCAGTTTTGGATCTCAGGGCAATGGATGACCGAAAAATCGGGAGGCTCCGATGTCAGTCAGACCGAGACCGAGGCGACACCCTCCGGAGATCACTTTTTGCTCAATGGAACAAAATGGTTTACCTCAGCAATCACTTCCGAAATGGCATTAGGGCTTGCACGAATCAAAAACTCAAAAACTCTCAGCCTATTTTATATTCCGGTCCGTCTTAACGGATCACTTAATGGCATCGAGGTTTTAAGACTTAAAAATAAGATGGGAACTCGAGCACTTCCCACAGCAGAATTAAAATTAAAAGATACAAAGGCTTTTTTGATTTCAGAACAAGGAATCAAAGCGGTCTCAGCGATGCTCAATATCACTCGTCTTCACAATGCGATCTGTTCGGTGGCCCAAATGAGTCGGGGCCTACAGCTCGCACTCAATTATTCAGAACAGCGTTTTGCGTTTGGAAAAAAGATTATCGCCCATGCTCTTCATCAAAAAACGCTGTTTGAGTGTTTGATCGAACGGAACAAATGCCTTTATCTTACCTTAGAAATGGCAAGGCTTTTGGGGCTTGATGAAACCAATTTGGCAACCGAGGAGGATCAATATCTTTTGCGACTTCTAACCCCAATTGCAAAACTGTATACCGCAAAAAAAGCGGTCTCGGTCACCGCAGAGGTGCTCGAAACTTTTGGTGGAATTGGTTATATCGAAAATTCTCAAATTCCTGTGTTGATGCGTGACGCCCATGTTTTTCCTTTGTGGGAAGGAACCACAAACGTGTTGAGTCTTGATGTGTTACGCGTGAAAGATAAATTAGGACTTGATCTGTTGTTTAAATATTTAAAAGTGAAAGCGGCGCCTGAACTTCATCAAAAGCTTGATCAATTTTGTGCGAGCGCTGCAAGGTCGACGGCAGAGCAAGCTCGCGATCTTGCCTTTGCCATTGGAGATTGGTTTTGTAGTTTGGGTATTTTTGAAGTTTCAAGTTTAACCGAACAAAAA
Source organism: Bdellovibrionales bacterium (assembly GCA_965199825.1). Taxonomy (GTDB): domain Bacteria; phylum Bdellovibrionota; class Bdellovibrionia; order Bdellovibrionales; family UBA1609; genus CBDATP01. The sequence goes on from OZ241329.1 coordinate 2,003,760, forward strand.
TTTTTGCTCGAAAATCTACCCATAGATTTAAGGCCAGCAATTCATTTCGAAAGCCAGCTCCAGCTTTGACACCGTGAGCGTCAAAATTTAGTGCATGCGATGATCGCGGACCCGCGCTAAGAGCTCACACTTTTCGCATGTGGCTTCTTCGCGCAAAGTAAATTCGGCAAGGTAAGTTTCCACAGTGATTTTAAGTTCATCGTTGCACAGTGGGCAGTGATTTTGAACTTCAACAAAGGCCTGATGTTTTTTTGATCTTCTTGTTTCTAACTTTTGATTTTTCATGATGTTCCCCTTAGGTACAACATCTTCTGCAAATTTGGTGCTTAAGGACTTTTGTCTAATTAAATTGAATGCGCGAAGCTCGGCGAATCGTTTTTGGTAAATCAGGATGCGCACTTTCTAAAACATGAATTTCAAGATTTTGGACTGTCATGGCTTCAGAAATTATAAGTTGGGCAACTTTATCCTGAACCTTAAAAAGCTCATCATTAAAATTCGCCACATTATAATCTAAACCGGTGTCATCAAGTGCGGTCGAAAAAGTAACAAATCGGGCATCTTTGCTCACTTCAATTTTAACATTTTTTTGGATTGCTCCAAAGCTCACTCGCACCAACGGTTGCGAAGCCTGAAGTTGAAGCTTTGATTGTTCATTTCGCGAATTCAGAGTGAGGGTGCAGGAATATTTAAGTGAGTGGGGTTTTCTAACAATGTGATCCGCGCAGCTTTCAAAATCGGCTGAGTTAAACGAAAATGTTTTCGAGCGCAAATCAAGAGCCTCAAAAACTCCGCCAGGAGTGTTAATGAAATAAGCTTTTGATTTTAAGGTTGCCTCTTTTAAAACAAGTGCCGAGCTCGACAGTGGAAAGAGCAAAATCAAAAGTGCGAATTTCATAATTATCCTTTTATTGGAGTTCACCGGTTTAGTTGTGCAAACTCCAATGCGAGCTAGGAACAAAGCCGCTTTGATCTGGCGTGAAAAAGGGTATGTGCGGTGACAATTATTGGCAGCCGCAAGATTATTTTAAAAGTTTCCCGCATTGGTCAGGAGTGAGTATCCCGAGGTTGATATTCCAATTGAGGATTCGCCGCTCGTCGTTTGTCACTGCAGTTAAAATCAGTTTGGCCATTTCTTTTTCGCGCTCAGGCTGCCCCAATTGGGCAACGTATTGTTGTGTGGCCCTTTGGAATCCTTCGGACTCAAACCACCGAATAAAATGGATATGATGATTTTTAGCCATCAAAAATTTTCGGATATCGCTGCGTTCTTGGGTGCTTGAATTAAATGTTGGTCCCCAATTCAAAGACTCAAGCTCCTCTTGACTCAGCCATTGGGCAGTAACTTTTTTGGCCCTTCGCATTGATCCGTGATGAAAGGTGTCGGCATAAAGGGCATACCCTTCAAAGCCGTAATAGCGAGAATCGATGACCCCACTTGGGAATAATCGTTCTTTTGCATTTTTGGGAAGAGCTGAAAGGACGTGATGAGTTCTATTGATTGGGATTGATATCGGAGCAGCAAAAGCGATGACTAAAAAACTAATAAATAAAATCATAAACTTTGTCCTACCTAACTCGATCAGGTTTGGCTTGAGATCAAGTTGAATTCTGAAAAGGTTATCGTGTGCTCCTGATTGGGCTTAATATTTTTCGGCAACTCTCTGACTTTGAATCGTCCTTTAATTCAAAGGCTACCGCCTCTTGCGAAGTCATGGACGCCCGAAATTGTTTACTAAATTTGGACATGATGGGCTGTGGAATCGGCTGGTGTATCCCAAAAAAAATATTTAAATACTGAGCAATCGTCTCGTTCAAATTAAACCTTGATTCAGTGGTCACTCGCCACGGTGATAAAAAATCACGAATTTTTTGACGCTCCGAAGTTGTTCCGTTAAAAACGCTTCCCCAATTGAGCATCGCAAACTCTTCTTTTGAAAGCACGGCGGATATATTCAGGAAGGCCTTGGCCATATTGCCATCGTAATAATCTTCGGCATATGCGACGTAACCTTGTTGACCGCGGTATTTCGTTCTCAATGCATATTTCAAAAATATTTGTTTGCGCTCTTTAAAAAATTTATCGGGATTTCCATGATAGGCATTGCCCCAATTGAGTAAGCCGAACTCGTTTGCAGTTAAAACCGCAGAGGCATTCATAAATGCCTTCTTCATCGACTCATTGGTAGCCGAAGGATAAATAAATTGAGTATAATTAGCATAGCCAATAGGGTCGATATAATTAGGATTTGGTTGGTCATTGGGAAACAAAACTGATCTCTGATAGATAAAGTCTGGTGTTGCTCCATCATAAGAATGGCCCCATCCAAAAAGCTTCATTTTTTCTTTACCCAAGGCCGCCGAAACATTTTTAAAGGTCTTTAGCATCTGTTTGTCATAATAGGTGTCAGAATAATTGATGTAACCTTCGGTGCCTAAGAACTCCGGTCGAACTTGTCCATTGCTTGCAAACAAACGCTGTTCTTCAAGTTGGTAATCGACAGTTGAGCCTATGTAACAGGATCCCCAATTGAGCTTTGCAAATTCGGCTGGGCTGAGCACACTAGCCGCATCGGCAAAAGCCAGATGCATCAGACCCACACCATTCTTTTGATAAAAAAGATCGGAATAAAGAATATATCCTGCGGGATCTTTATAAACAGGATTTATTTCTCCATCCATCAAGAGTCGATCGCGCTGTTCAAAATAATCTTTGGTGGTTTTTCCAAATCTGTTGCCCCAGTTTAATTTTTTGAATTGAGCAAGCCCAAGTGCTTGAGACGTCTTTTTGTGGGCTTGATTCATATTTCCGAAAAATAAAAGATTGGAAACAAAAATGTATCCGGCCACGTCGTGAATGCGGATGTCATCAAGCTTGAGAGAAGCTACAATTGTTTGCTGAGAGGGATAACGATGACTTTGAACATCTGCAAAAATTGGAAGATGCAAAAATAGAAGGCCGGCAATCAAACCAGATTTCAAATCCACTCGCGATATGCCGTATGAAGGAGGCTTGGAATCATCTGGTTAAGGAATGTGAGGGAGAGGTAATATTCGGTGCTCAAATCAGAAATATTTATTGAAACCGAATGGTCTTGAAGCGCTTGGGCGGTTTGGGAAAGGTAATTTTTCAGATCGCTCTTCATTTCTAAAACTTGATGAGGTGTGAGTGGGATCGGACAAATGTAATCTGTTGTCCGGTTACTAAAATGGCATCCATCTCGTTCTACGATGTTCAAAAATGAATTAGGTGCTTGATGGTCTCGTTTGTGTGCCTGAATCAGTGCGGGCTCAAATGAAAAACTCGAAGTCGAATGGTGAGCTTCGCAGGCAACTAAAATAAAGCTAAATAAAATAAGTTTTCGCATAGTTACGAACAAAGCAAATCTCTCGCCCAAATAAAGTCACTCAACTTGAAGTTTAATCTGGTTGAGTGGCGATATTTTGATCACTCACTGTAGTCCGGTAAATCCTCGCTGAACCACATAGATGGACTGCCCAAAAAAATCTTTTTTAAATTTCAAATACGCCTGAAATCGGGGAGCGGTGGGATCCATATCTTCAAGCGCTTTGAGGCGAGTCAGAATCTCTCTTGATTTGCTGTTGAAAAAATAAAATCTTAAGCGTGCAATCTCTTCGGTGATATAAAACGGGCTCATCAACATGTCTTGATGCCGAATCATTTGCAGTAAGAGCGAGTCAAAAGTTGATTTGGTATCGGTCGTCGGTTCATCCACAATATTTATCTTTTGCACCCCATAATCATAGATGACCTGAGCAGTAAAACTCACGGTTGAAGTTTTTAAATCCTCGTGCACATTATGAATGATAATTTTCTGAGGCATCTTGAGGTGACGGCGTTCCAGCGGAGAAATATCAGAGCTGTCAAACGGCTCTTTAAAAACGGTCCGGTGCTGATAGATGTCCCTTAAGATCGGGCTTGGTCTTTGGTAAAAATTAAAAATACTAAAATGCATTTCAGAAAGCGCTTGGGGTTTAAATGTAGTTCGAAGCAGACCTGAGACCCACTCAGGTCCTTCATTCAAGGTGTGCTTGAGCTCTTCTTCTGAAGGGCGGGGATCTAAAAATGTAAAACAGCTGGTCGGCTTAAACGAAAACTGTTTGGCCACCTTCAAAGCTGCGATTTGAGATGGAGTTAAATCTCGAGCTCGAATCTGTGAAATCTTTTTGGTCAAACTCTCAATAGACTGAGGGCTGAGTGTCGAACAAAAGGCGGCATGAAAAAAGAGAACAGCATATATGATCATGGCAAATCCTTAAGCAAGATCGAGGCCCGTAAGGCGTCTTTGCGCGAATGAGTCATCTTGCTGAATCTTGGGGATAATAAGGCGAGAAGGGGAAGCAAAGGTCCATCCATTTTGAGATGGACCTAAAAACATACAATCAGGTGCTGCGAGCCGCGTAGTATTCGGTAAATAAACCAGAATCAAAAGTAAAAGGAACATGCTCGGTGCCAGGAATTGCTTGGACCACACCAATTTCTTGGCCGCCTTTATCCTCTTTACGAAGATAATCTGGAACTTCCATTCGAGGAGCTTGTTTGGCGCGCAAATAAATTTGGTTGCCATAACCTTTGTCGATCAAACTGACTTCGCCACCCTGTGGCACCACAAAAGAGCTGATATCAACTGTCTGTCCATTGACCTGAACATGTCCATGACTCACAAGTTGACGCGCCGAACGCATACTTGGTGCAAAGCCCAAACGAAAGATCACATTATCAAGACGGCGCTCTAAAAGCCCCGCAAGTTTTTGAACCCAGTTAGTTCCCGCACCTTTTTTGGCGTCACGGATAAAACGACGCAATTGTTTTTCGCGCAAAGCATAGTGCTGACGGATTTTTTGTTTTTCTTCGAGTCGAAGAGCGAAATCAGAATATTTACGACGTTTATTGCCATTTTCGCCAGGGGGATAGGGGCGGCGCTCGAGAGCTCCGGCTTTACCAAGTCCAGGTATTTCCATTCCAAGGCGACGTTGAATTTTAAAACGTGCAACTTTTCCTACTCTTTTCACAAACAAAACCTCATGAGCTTATTATTTTGAACAATTCAAGGACCTTCGTATATCGGGGTTCGATTTAAACTTCAACGCCTTTCGCGACAAACGTCATATTTAACACCTACCCATTGATGTTTTCCTCGCATTGATTGAAGCTAGTTGTTGGAGGACGAATGATGGAATGGATCGGGCTGTTTAATCAATCAAACGAAATGCACCGTGCTGCGGTGTTAGGTTGTGTTGCGGTGGTATTGATCATCGGGTACACGGGCGCACCCTTTTGGCTTTGGGCACTTTGCGCCATTGTCGCCTGTGTTGGCTTTGATGCTCCTTTAGTGCTGACTGTCGCGTTGGCGGTTGTTTCTGCGGTTTTTGTGATCACCCCAATTCGTCGAGCGCTAGTTTCGAGCTTGGTGATGAAGGCGATGAAGGCCCTCCAGCTGATTCCAAAAATCTCACAGACCGAGCGCACCGCTTTAGAAGCGGGTGTTGTGTGGTCTGAAGCTGAGCTTTTTTCGGGCAAGCCCAACTTTAAAAAGATCATGAGTCAGCCGTACACCGATCTTTCGGTTGAAGAAAAAGCATTTATGAACAACGAAGTCGAGCAACTGTGTTCGATGATCGATGATTATGAAATGTATCGCACCAAGGAAATGTCGCCTGAGGTTTTTGATTTTATAAAGAAAAAAGGTTTTTTAGGAATGATCATTCCTAAAACTTATGGCGGGCTTGGATTTTCACATTCGGCCCACAGCGCGGTGATCCAAAAATTATCCTCTCGCTCGGCTGCGATTGGCATCTATGTGATGGTTCCAAACTCTTTAGGACCTGCAGAACTTTTAAATCACTATGGGACCGAAGCTCAGAAGAATAAATATTTGACCCGGCTTGCACGCGGCGAAGAGGTACCTTGTTTTGGTCTGACCGAACCGATGGCAGGCTCTGATGCGGGCTCAATCACCTCTGATGGTGTGTTGTTTAAGGGCGAAGACGGCAAACTTTATATTCGACTCAACTGGAACAAACGTTGGATCACACTTGCCGCAATTTCGACTTTGATTGGCTTAGCATTTCGTTTAAGAGATCCACAAAATCTTTTGGGCAAAGGTGAAGATCTCGGAATCACTTGTGCTCTGATCCCAGCAAATTTACCAGGGGTGACTCTCGGTCGCCGGCATGATCCTTTGGGTGTGGCTTTTCATAATTGCCCAATGCAAGGAAAAGACGTCGTTGTAAATGCCGAAGATTGCATCATTGGCGGACTTGAAGGCGCGGGCAAGGGTTGGGAAATGTTAATGGAATGTCTTGCGGCAGGCCGCGGAATTTCACTTCCTGCTCAAGCTGCGGGAGCAATCAAACTTGCGGTTCGGGTAACCAGCGCTCATGCAACCATCCGTAAACAATTTGGTGTTTCGATCGGAAAATTTGAAGGTGTTGAAGAGCCTTTGGCTCGCATTGCCGGTACCAATTACTTTTTAGAAGCTATGCGCAAATATGTTTTAAGTGCGCTTGATCAAGGCCTTAAACCACCCGTTGTCACAGCGATTGCTAAGTACAATGCGACCGAGCTTGCTCGTAAAGTGTTGAACGATGGTATGGATGTGATGGGTGGAGCGGGCATTTCGATGGGTCCTCGAAATACTTTGGCGATTTCATATATCGGTTTACCCATCAGTATCACGGTTGAAGGAGCAAATATTTTGACTCGAACACTGATTGTGTTTGGTCAAGGTGCGCTTCGCGCTCATCCCTTTGCATTTAAAGAAGTGAATGCGATCGAAAAAAATGATGTGGTCTCTTTTGACCAAGCATTTTGGGGTCATATCGGCCATGTGGTTCGCAATTCATTTCGTTCGGTTGTGTTGTCTGTGACACGCGGATACTTTGCCTTTGTTCCTGGCGGGAGCGAAACACGAAGACATTTTCAGCGCTTGGCTTGGGCTTCTGCAAGCTTTGCGATTCTTGCCGATTTAGGTATGGGACTGTTGGGCGGAAAATTAAAAATTAAAGAAAAACTGACCGGCCGTTATGCCGATGTTTTGTCTTGGATGTTTATTGCTTCTTCAACCTTGAGACGTTTTGAAGCCGAAGGTCGTCGCAAAGAAGATTTACCATTTTTAAATTTTGCGATGCAGACCGCATTTCATAATATGCAAATTGGTTTTGACGGCATCTATAAAAATATGGATGTGCCAGTGATCGGTTTGTTTTTTAGATTTATCATGGGGGGCTGGTCAGGAATTAATATTCTTGGTGGTGAGCCTTCCGATAAAACCACTCATGAGATCGCAAGCTTGATGCTCAAACAAAGTGATCAGCGCGAGCGATTTACCGATGGGATTTATATTTCAAAAGATCCTAACGATGGCTTGGGCCGCTTAGAGCAGGCTTTTCAAGCGGTGCATAAGGCTGAGCAAATTGATAAAAAAATTCGCGCAGCCGTGACCGCAAAAATTTTGGCCAAGAAAAAAGGGCCACAGTTGATCGAAGATGCATTGGCTAAGGGTGTAATCACCGCGGCAGAGAAACAAACTTATCTCGATGCCGAAAAACTTCGCTACGACGCCATCTTGGTCGATGACTACACCGAAGCCGAATATGTTCATCCTCATCGCGCTCAGACTCCACTTAAAATGGCGAGTAACGACACCACCTCCACTCGCAACTAATCTTATTCCCCGTCTCGTTTGATGACGGGGGTTTTAAACCCATGCTGTATTAGCCATTGACTAACTCGTGTTGGCGCTATGGAATTCAGATTTTCAGCATGGGGGCGCTATGGTCGAAGTTCATCTACAAAATCATTCCTCAGTCATCATCACGATAGGCTCTACAAAAATTTTGTTTGATCCTTGGTATATGGGATCATGTTTTGATGGCGGATGGGGTCTGCGTTTTAATAATGAGGATGCCTTTGAAAATGTGAAGGCTTGTGAGTACCTCTGGATTTCTCACTTTCATCCCGATCACTACCACGTCCCCACATTAAAAAAGATTTTGGAAATTCATCCCGATATTAAATTTATCGGCAATAGCTCTTACAACTTTCAGCTCGACAATGCGGCAAAAAGTTTGGGCTTTAAGAATGTAATTCCAATCTATGAGCGAAAACCTTTAAGGCTTTCAAATGATATTGAGATCACCCGGTTTCCTGTGACCGGGACAGACAATATGCTGCTGATTCAATCGCCAGAGGTCACCATCTTGAATTACAATGACTGCGTGCTGCCCGCGAATGCTCGCAAGGTGATTGCCAAAAAAATAGGTTCCATCGATATTTTTCTAAATAATTTTAATCATGCTGGAAAACTTTTAAAACAGTCGCTGCCCACCGATCAAAAGATGCGGCAAATGCTGCTCTCAAATTACAATCATCAATTTACTCCATTTGCCCCAAGATGGGCGATCCCATTTGCCTCGCATCACTACTACCGCGCCCCCGAGAGCACAGAGCAAAATTCTTCGCTCATTACCCCCGATGATTTAACTGTTTTGAGCGATTCGATTATTTCGCTGAAAATTGGGCAATCGCTAGTTTTTGATCCCGCGACCAAACAAGTTTTGTTGAAGCCAGTGTCGGATAGGGTATCGCTCAATCCCGAAGAGGTTCTTGAGCGCAACACCATCTATGACCTTGATGATCTTGAAAGTGCAGGACGAGAATATGCCCAAAAGCTGAGTCGAGGATTTCCACTTCTTCCGCGGCTTTTAAGACCGCTCAATATTTTTATCACTGATATTGGCCAGGCGATCTCGTTTCATCCTATCAAGGGAGTTCAAAGCATTACGGCCTCTAAAGAAGAGTGTGATATCAGTGCTAAGAGTGAGGCCCTTTATCGCTGGTTTACCAAAAGATATGGAGCAGACAGTTTTATAGTTGGAGCTCATTTTACTATTCACACCAATCGCATTTCTCATATCAAATGGTACATCATCTGCATTATGCTCTTTGATAATCGTTTGGATTTGAGATCAATTCTAAAAATGTTGTTCACCTCCAAAGGAATGGCATTTTTGCTTAACCGCAGAGAAGAAATTTTAGGCATTTTAACATCGGGCGAGATTACGCCTGAATATCAGCGCTAATGACCGATCTAAAAACGATTTCTTTTTTTAAAAATTTTGATCCCGCGTTTTTAAAAGTGATCGAGGGGATTGTCGATGAGCAAACAGTTCATGTTGGTGAATCTCTCTTAAAACAAAACCAAATCAATGAACGGCTGTTTTTTTTAATTAGCGGAAAACTCCAAGTCTGGGTGGATGACCAACCCGTCCGAGTTTCTGAAACTTTCGGGGATATGTTTGGTGAGATGAGCCTCATCTCGCAAAAGCCGGTGGGCGCAAGTATCACATCGCTACTGGATTCTCAGGTGATTTCGTTTCCGATTGGAATCTTGGCAGCCGAAATTCAACAACAGATTTTTGCCGGATTTTCAGAAATCTTGGTGCAAAAGCTTGAGGCAACCAATCAAAAAGCCAAATTTTTTGAGCAAACAAATATCGAACTCGAAAAAACAAAGGGCGAACTGACCGAACTCAACCACAGCCTTGAACAAAAGGTCGAGCTGCGAACCGCCGACCTCGAATTAAAAAGACGACTCCTTTTAGAAAATAACCAAAAATTAGAAAATCAAAATATCGAACTGAGCTTAAGCCAGCGAAAATTTGATCAACTCTATACGGACCGCAATCTGACTCTTGATCAGCTCGAAAAACTTTATAAGGATCACCTTTTACCACTGCAGTTTAGTTTTGATTTCTTAAAAAATCATACCGACGCCGAGGTCAAAGATTCAATCATCGAGGCCTCAAAAGAATTAGATCAAATTGTTCATTTGCTTGAGCCCATGAACACCCAGATCTCTATCGAGAGAACAGTCAAGTCTCGACGGGTTTTGTTTGCCGAGCCCAATAAAAAGCAACAGCTGGTTGCGCGCTTGGCCTTGGGTGGTACGGGCGTTCGGGTGGATGTGGTTGCAAACTTTGATGAGGCAAAAGATCTTTTTGCTCAGCATTTGTATGACATCGTGTTTTTTCATCCCGACTGCGTCGATGTGGTGACTCGAGCTCTCGAACTCAACCCTCTGGTTCAAATTGTATTGCTCACTTCGGAACTGATCGTTGATCTTATTCCTCAGATTTTGAATTATTCTTTTTCACCCAATATTGTTTCGCGTTCAGAAGAAAATAAGTTTTTTTCGATCAAGAATATCAGCACCACTTTAATGAAATTGGCATCGAGAGAAATTTTTGGGCTCGACAAATATCTCAATTGGGGAGCCGAAGTTCACACTCGCGCTGTGACCTCGAGCGGACAAAGGTCGATGCTCCAAAAAGATGTCGACGATTACATGGCCAATTTAGGAATTCGAAAAACCATACGCGAAAAAAGTCTGAATGTGCTCGAAGAGCTTTTAATGAATGCGATCTATGATGCACCCACCGATTCCAGCGGTAAAAACCTCTACAATCATCATTTGCGAACGGTTGCGATAGAACTCACACCCGATCAGCAAAGCGAGCTGAGCTTTGCCTCTGATGGTGTGGTGATGGCTATTTCGGTTCGAGATCCTTTTGGCAGTTTGTCGATGGATGTGATTTTGAACTACCTTAAAAGCTGCTACGAGGGTCGAGCCGGAAGTCTCAATCAACACAAAGGTGGGGCGGGACGGGGTCTACATCAGATTATTGAAAACTCAGATCTGGTGGTATTTAACATTCATCCCCGTCAGCAGACCGAGGTCATTGCCATTTTTAGCGTGGATCCTAAGGAGGCGGTGGCCCCTTTTGCTTCCTTTCATCTTTTTATCGCTAAATAGAAGTTGCGTTTTTTGCGCCACCAATGTTACCCCAAGTGTCTATGAAAAAAGAAATCCACCCCGAATTTAAGCTTGTTGTTTTTAAAGATGTTTCTTGCGATTACGCGCTGTTGACCAAGTCCACAATGCGCTCAAAAGAAATGATCACATGGGAAGACGGCAAAGAGTACCCTTTGGTTAAGGTGGATATTTCGAGTCATTCTCATCCTTTCTTTACCGGCAAACAACGTATGGCAGACACCGAAGGCCGTGCCGAAAAATTCAAAAAGAAATACGGCAAAAAAGAAGCTTAAGGGCGGCTTAGCGCTTTTTGGCAATCATCCAAAAATAATTCCTTTGGTATTTCTGTAAGGTGGAGACTTAATGTTTCTGCTAGAAGTTTTGCGGCGGTGAGCAATGCAATATCATTGTTGGTATTGTGTTGGGCTGCTTCAATCACCTGATTTTGATACTTTATAAACTGGGTGAGTGAGGGATGTATCGGCATTATTTCAAGTTGATGACCGAGAATCCTAAAATTTGGCAGATTCGAAATTCGCTTTTTAAAATCGGTGAGTGAGACTCGTTGATTTTGCAACTCCATGATCAAATGAGACAGATTGAGCAGCGCCAAAAGGGGATGATCCCCATTTTGTTGTTTTTTAAAAAATTGCTCGACTGATTTCGAGGCAATGATCTCGGTATAAGTTTTTAAGAGGATATCTGACCTTTGTGTTTTTAAAGATCTCTCGTCGGGCAAATAAGGAGTGCAATCCAATGTTCGAAGGAATCGACCCTTTAAAAAAATTGCCACCTTTGAGTGGGCCTGTGCCATTGTGATTTGGCCAGAGCCCCATTCGTATTGAAAGCCCACAACTTGGCGAATTTCGACTCCAGGTTTTTTGTTTACAACCGCATTCAATATTAGGCTTAAAAGTTTTGAGCTATCACGGCATTGAAAACAGGTTTCTCCCTCCTCATTGAGGTATACTTTAAGATCCGATAAACTATTTTTATTTTCTACCTCTTGAGGCGTTGCGAGATAACTGTATTTCGACGTCGTTTGAATGGCGCCCACTATTTTTTCAAGGTTCAATTGATCTTGGATTTGAAGCCATTCGAGTTGGTCGGCCAATGCGCTAAATCCTAATTGCTGCAGTTCGCGTATGACTTTAATCACCTTTTGTTTTGATAGGGTGAGGAGATCTTGATTCTCTGGCGGGTCATCGGGAATCAGCTGAATCTGAAACGTAATTGCTCCATCAAAGGAATCAAAACCTTTTACCAATTGGATATAAACTTCTTTTGTTGTTTGATTTTGGACGATCTCAAGTTCTGGTGGAGAGTTCGAAAACTGCCAATTTATCGCCTTCAATCCGGGCGGGGTGGGAACACCTATTGTTTGATCATGTTTGTTAAGCTGAATAGCTACGTTTAAAAATCGAATTTGTGTTGCAACGCCCATAGGAGCTGAAATCTGAGGGATGGTGCTCAATGTTTGTTTGGTCGGCTCAGGTGTGAGTAAAAAATCCCAGCGAGGACCTTTTGAATTTTCAAAGATCGAAGCAAAAAGGATTTTTTTATCGGCTTCCGCTTGGGACCGACTTCGGTTGGGCAATTTCATATTGAGAGATAAGCCTTTAATATCTTCGCTCGTTGCTTCGTATCTCGCATGGGATTTATTTTGGGGTGAACTGCGAAAATATTCGAGAGCATCTTTTTGAAACGGAATGCTCCAATCGGTGGCTCGCCTATTTTTAGAAGAGTCATGATTCAAAAGATGGAGTTCATGTCCTTCGGTAGAATCCAAAATATCTTGGACCACAGACTGGGCAAGGGTTGTTGCAAATTGCGATTTGGAAAATTGAGATTTGTTTAATGTGGCGGATTTAAGATGAAGTAACAAAACCTCAAAATGACTCAAAATAAAAATGGGTGAGTACAATTGGCTAATATCAAATCCATCAAATTCAATTTTATTTGGGTTTTTAATTGTTTCGCTTAAGGCTCTCAGGTCATTTTCGTTCAAGATTTTAGAGTTGAGTTTGATCACATATTGACGATTGAAATTTTGGAGAATGAGGGGTGAGGCACTCCCTTGAATCTCTTGGCGATGCTCAAAGGGTAAAAGTGTAAAACGCTTGAGCTCATTCAGATTAAAATCGAGAAGATTGCCCGATGTTGCATCGACCAATTCGATTTGATTGTGGGAAAGTTTTAAAATTTCCTTTAAGTACAGTCTCCTTACATTTTGGAGAACCTGATCGACGCTGAGGGGCTGATCAATTTTTTGTTTGGTGATCGAAAATGCGAGGGCTGCAAAAAGCTTTCTTTTGAACAAGCTCTCGTAAGATCGAAAATTGGTATCAAAATCGCGATAGGTTTTTGAAAACTCAGCCCGCAATTCATTTTCAATTTGAATGTTAGGCTTATGAACATCTTTTGATAAATTCATTTGAGCCAAAGCCTCAATCTGAAGTCGGACTTCGCCCAAAGGAGGCTGATCTAAAATTTCTTGATACAGTTTGGCCGCAATCACACTTTCAAAATTTTTAAGCTTGGCCTCAAATTCGGGTTGTGATGCTGCCCATTGTTTTATCGATTCATGAAGTCCACGAGTAAACCTAAAAAACTGATCGTGAGTTAAACCGGGCAAAAGGTTTTGATGATCTTTTTTCCACAACCAATATTTTTCGAGAAATTGGGATTGGTAAGCCTGATCGAGCCCCGAATAGCCGACACCATGAGGGGTAAATACCTCACGAATGGTTTGCTCTTTGATTTGAATTTCCCCAAATGAAAAAGTCGAAAATAAAATCAAAAAGATTAAAATTGGCAGAAATTCCCTCTGTGTCAAATTGAGCGACAGCCCAAATCGCCAATAGGAGAAATGAACTTCAATCTATAAGGGATAAATCAATTTGTGCGCCAGTGGATTTAAGTGGTGCGCTCTTCGATCACCACATGGTGAAGCTTAAAGTTTTTTAGCAAAAGATTTTTGTAAAACTGCAAACCTTTGGGGCTTGATGCGAGAACGACCAATTCGCAGGCAAGAGCGGAAGGCGCAATCTTCCAAATATGAAGATCAAGGACTTGAACACCTGTTTGCTCGATTTGGGTTTTGACACGGTCATAGTCAATACCGCGAGCATGCCCATCGAGAAGTTCCCAGCCTGTAGACTTGATCAGACGGATTCCCCAAATAAAAATAATGATGGAGCCCACAAGTCCCATCAGCGGATCAAACCAAGTGATGCCGGTGTAGTAGGTCAGTGTTAGAGCCAAAAGAGCAAACAACGATGTCACAATATCACTGATGATATGCAGATAGGCGCCGCGCAGATTCCAATCGGTGTGCACATGGTGATGATGGTCATGGTCGCCGTGATGATGGTGGTGATGACCTTCGCGCAATATAAAAGCGCTAAAAATATTTACGATTAAGCCCACTGCGGTCACAACAATCGCAGGCACCACATCGATCAGGTGGGGCGTAAACAATCTAACACCTGATTCATAGCCAAGTGTGCTCACAACTCCGATCAGTAACAAGGCACTTGTGTAGCCTCCGAGTGGGATGATTTTTCCGCCGCCGAAATTAAATCGTTTGCACCACTCAGGAGTATCGGCCAAACGGTAGGCCAAAACGGTGATCATCAATGCCACCGTGTCGGCTGCCAGATGCCAGCCGTCAGATAAAAGCGCCATCGACTGTGTTTTAAATCCATAAAAAACTTCGACCAGCATCATCAAAAGAGAAAGCAGCAAAACAATTTTTGTTTTTTGACTATTTTTTTGGAGTTGTGGATTTTCTTTTAAAAAGTTGTGTTCGATCGCGCTCATAATGTTTTAAAACGCTCGGTGATTTCTATAAGTTTAAGAACGGTTTCGTTTTCAAATGCCGAGTGTCCAGCTGTGGGCATCACATGCAGCTTGGCGTGCGGCATTGCGCGTTGAAGATCAAAAGCATTTTTGAGTGGGCAGACCACATCGTAGCGACCGTGAACAATTTCGGTCGGAATATTTTTGAGGCGGTCTGCATGTTTTAAAAGCTGATCGTCGCTTTTGAAAAATGCGCCATTGGTAAAATAATGCGATTCAATGCGAGCAAAGGCCCAAGCAAAATCGGGATCCTCATAACGACTTAAAAAATCGGTGTCTTTTTTTAGTTTCGAAGTTGAGGCTTCCCACAATGTCCAAGCCATTGCTGCTTTTCGGCGTTTTTTAATATCAGAGCCTTCAAGCAATTGGGCATAGGCGCTCACCAAATCGCTTCTGTCTTTTTGGTCGATCACATCGACATATTTTTGCCACTCATCGGGAAAAATAAACGAAGCCCCTTCCTGGTAAAACCAATCAATCTCTTCTTTGCGACATAAAAATATACCGCGCAAAATCAGTCCGGCCACTTTTTCAGGATGAGTCTCGCTGTAAGCAAGCCCAAGTGTAGAGCCCCAACTGCCACCAAACACAATCCATTTATCAATTTTTAAATGTGTCCGTAAGGCTTCCATGTCTGAAACCAAATCCCATGTGGTATTTTCTTTGATTTCGGCATGAGGGGTACTGAGTCCAGCACCCCGTTGATCAAACAGAATCACACGATAAAACTTGGGATCAAAAAATTTTCTACAATCTGGCGAAATCCCACCACCGGGTCCACCGTGAACAAATAAAATCGGTTTACCTTTAGGGTTCCCTACCTCTTCGTAGTACATGTTATGAAGAGGCGATACTTTGAGATGACCCTTATTGTAGGGCTCGGTCATCGGATAAATCAATCGCGCTCCAGGATTGCGGTCACGCCCATTCCTCCAGCAGTACAGATGCTGATAAGGCCGCGACCTTTTCCTTTTTGCTCAAGCATTTTTGCAAGAGATGCGACAATGCGGGTGCCGGTAGCGGCAAAGGGATGTCCCAGTGCAACGCTTCCCCCTTTGACATTCATTTTGCTGCGATCAATTTTGCCCAATGGTTTATCGAGTCCTAATTTGTTTTTACAAAATTCGGCCGACTCCCAAGCTTTAAGAGTGCACAGCACTTGGCCCGCAAAGGCTTCGTGAATTTCATAAAAATCAAAATCTTGCAGAGTTAACCCCGCGCGCTTCAGCATCTTAGGCACCGCATATGCGGGCGCCATCAAAAGTCCCTCGTCTTCAACAAAATCCACCGCAGCGGTTTGCCCGTAAGTGATGTAGCAAAGAACGGGGAGGTTGTGTTTTTTGGCCCATGATTCTGAACTCATGAGCACAGCTGAAGCCCCGTCAGTAAGAGGCGAACTATTGCCCGCGGTTAAAGTGCCTTGAGCTGAAGTATCAAAGACGGGTTTAAGTTTTTGCAATTTTTCAAACGAAGTGTCAGCGCGAGGCCCCGTGTCGGCCTTTAGATTTTGAAATGGAACAACCAGATCATTATAAAAACCTTCGGCATAAGCCTTGACCGCGTTTTGGTGAGAAACAAGTGTGAGGCGATCTTGCTCTTCTCGAGAAATTTGCCAAGTTTTAACCATCTTCTCGCAGCTTTGACCCATGCTTAAGCCGGTGCGCGGTTCAAAAACCGCAGGAGTTACCGGCTTTAAACTACTTGGTGGAAGAGTTAAAAATAGTTTTAATTTTTCAAACACCGATTTTGCTTTTGTACTTTTCAAAAGTCGCATTGCAAAGTCTTTGCTAAAAGCAATTGGCAAATCACTATTGGTGTCAACACCGCCTGCGATTCCGACTTCAATTTGACCTAAACTAATTTTATTTCCTACCAAAATTGTGGTTTCGAGACTTGTGCCGCAGGCCTGTTGCACATCATAGGCAGGGGTGCGCGCGCTCAAACCCGAAGATAAAACACACTCGCGCGCCAAATTATAATCAGCAGTGTGTTTGATCACAGCACCTAGAGCGACTTCGCCCAATTCTTCATTTGTGAGTTTATATTTAGTGACGATCTCTTTAAGGACAAAAGTCATAAGATCTTGATCCGAGATGCCCATATAAACACCGAGTGACCGAGTAAAGGGAATTCGTAATCCACCGAGAATTGCAACGCGTTCGACAGCCATAAAACCTCCAGATCCATGAGTGTGAAACATCTTTTGCATGGGCGCAAGTTGTCCTTTAGGCTTTATATGAGATGAATAATGAAGCCGAGGAATTTTTAAAAACAGGCCAAAAATATCAACTTGGTTTTTTGCCTACCGAGCAGTCGCATGACCTCACAAAAAATTTGAGCGAGCTTGCAAATCATAATTTAAAAGAGGCTTTTCGAGTTTTAAAACAGGTTGATTTAAAAGCCCTCGACACTCTCTGCCAGATTCCAATAGAGCCCTTAGACCAACTTCAAAAAGATATTCAAAGGACGCTTACAAGCGGCGGCAGAATTTTTTTATGCGGCTGCGGTGCAACTGGACGTTTGAGCCTTTCGCTTGAGGTTTTGTGGCGAACTTTATTTCCACAAAAATCAGAGCAGGTCATCGGATTTATGGCGGGTGGCGATGTGGCCTTGGTCCATGCGCTCGAAGGATTTGAGGATTTTCCAGAGTATGGGGCTCGTCATCTTAACGACTTAAATTTTAATAAAAACGATCTGCTCATTGCAAGCTCCGAGGGTGGTGAAACACCTTATGTTTTGGGTGCGGTAAAAAAAGCGAGCGAGATCTCGGATCATCCTAACTATTTCATTTTTTGTAATCCCAAAAAGCTTCTCTTGGGGATTGATCGCTCGCGCGAAGTTTTAGAAAATCCAAATGTGATCACGATTGATTTAGCCGTAGGTCCAATGGCGCTTTCGGGGAGCACACGTCTTCAAGCTTCAACCATTTTGATGCTCGCAATTGGATGCTGTCTACTTAAAGACAGTCATATTCAATCCGAGTTTGAACGATTTCGAAATCTTGTGGATCAAACTCATTTTGATTTTTTGATTCCATTTACCACTCGGGAGTCCGAACTTTATAAACAAGGTGAAAATCTTCTTTACGAAGTGGATGATCTTGGTATTACGGTTTTTACCGATACCACCGAGCGTGCCCCCACATTCAATTTGCCAGCCTTTGATAATTCTCTTTATCCCAAACAAAACCATTCGCTCTGCTACGTCAGCATTCCAAACGGCTGGAAGAATTTATTAAAGCGAGATCCACATTGTTTGGAGTGGACAGAGATCAATGTTAAAACGACATTTGATTACATCAAAGGTTTTGATTTTGGCTCGTCGGCTTTTGAGTTTCGCAAAAAATTAACCGGCAAAGATCCAATTATTTTTAAAATTCAAAATGGGGTGTTTGAGCTGCAAGAATTAACTGCAAGGCTCACTAGCACTAAAGATCTTTTGTTTGATCAACTTCTATTAAAAATTGGGCTCAATCAGCATTCCACCTTGGTGATGGGACGACTCGATCGGTTTGAAAATAACTTTATGACTTGGGTCAATCCGACGAATGGCAAACTGATCGACCGCGCCGCCCGTTATGTTTTGATGCTTCTCGAAAATAAGGGAATAAACAAAATCAGTTATAACCAGGTGATTCGCGAACTCTTTGAACAGATTAAAACAATCACTCCTAAAGAGTCGATCGTTAAAAAAACGGCTGAGCAATTTTATTTGGCGTAATCGATCGCCTGGATTTCTCGCACGACCGTGACCTTGATAAGGCCAGGGTAGGAGCACTCCTCTTCAATACGTTTGGCAATACTCTGACTTAAAGTTAGGGCGTGATGATCATCCACCTTGTGGCTATCGACGATCACTCGCACCTCACGCCCCGCACTCATAATATAAACATTAGTTACCCCATCAAAACTTGACCCGATGTTTTCAAGATCAGCCATTTTTTGTGAGTAGGAATCAATCGTTGACCGGCGAGCTCCCGGACGTGCACCCGAAATCGCATCTGAAGCAATCACCAAAAAAGCCAAATCTGTGCTTGGAGGTTCATCATGATGATGGGCTCTCACAGCATGAACCACTGGGGGCTTTTCACCATTTTTTGAAATAAAATCGGCACCAATCACCGCATGTCCACCATCGATACTGTGATCCATGGCTTTACCGATATCGTGAAGCATACCGGCTCTACGTCCTTCGGGAAGCGAGAGTTTTAGTTCTGCACTCAATAGCCCGCAGAGAAAACCAACCTCGCAGCAATGAAAGTATTGGTTTTGTGCAAACGAGTAGCGGTAGCGAAGGGCTCCCATCATATTGCGAATCTCGTCGCTGAGGTGAGTGAGCTTTAATTCTTGAGCAATTTTATTGCCATCATTACGGATGCGACGAAACAAATCTCGTTTACAATTGGCCACAACCTCGATTATTTTTTGCTCGTTGATCACACGCTCTTGGGTCAGGCGTTGAAGGCTTGATCGACCCAGTTCGCGCCGAACCGGATCAAATCCCAATACCGAAGCCGAAAGATATTGCTCGTTAATCGCAATGTCGATTCCACATTCGCGCTCGACGATCTTAAGAAGAGATTTATTTTCGCCAATTGTTTTTTTAAGTATATCGAGAGTTTTAAAATCCACATTGCCAATCCCGCGCTCAGGACAGTAGGCGCGCTGAAAGCGGTGGATCACGGTTTCGATAGTGCGCTTTGCAATCTTTTCGACCTCTTGCTCAAATTCTTCTTCCAAAACCTGATTCTCGCGATTGAGCTTCAAGGTGTAATCGGCTTCGATATGATGTTTTAAAAGATTCTCAAGATCTAAGCGCTCGGCACCTGAATGTTCCAAAAGAGATTGAGTGTATTTTTGCTCAATATTTTTAAGCTCAGC
Organism: Bdellovibrionales bacterium; assembly: GCA_965199825.1. Taxonomy (GTDB): domain Bacteria; phylum Bdellovibrionota; class Bdellovibrionia; order Bdellovibrionales; family UBA1609; genus CBDATP01. The sequence goes on from OZ241329.1 coordinate 2,023,339, forward strand.
TTGATGATTTCTAAACCTCTGTTCGACTTGTTTAAAACGATTTTCAAAAGATTTTTGACGATCACTTTGTGAGCGCAATTCTTTTTCGCGTTTTTCAAAGGAAGCTTTAAGATCATGTTCTTTTTCGACCAAATGCTCTTCGAGAATTGTAATTCGTTGCTGAACAGGAGCCGATGTTTTTTCGAGCTCTTCACGCAGTTCTTCTTCGAAATCGGCAACCTGGAGTTTGATGTCGGCAAAGATCGCATCGCCATCTTCTTTGGCCTCTTGCAAAAGCTCTAAAGCCTCTTTATTTGCGGTTGCGGTTAAGCTTTTGGCATAGAGGCGCGCGGCAATAAAAAATGAAAATGTCCCAAGGGCTAATCCAAAAATAAAGAAAACAATCAGCATGGGCCAAAAACTAGCACAGGCGGGGTCAAAAGAGAAAGGGCGTTAGGCCTCCTTGGCCTTTTGTAACGCGTAGTTTTCCCTAAAATAAGCGCGGGCAAATTTAGTAAAGTGATCACTAATGCCAAAATACATCACCGAGCAAAGGAAGAACCCTTTTTTGTTTGGATGGTCCTCGCAACGATAAAATCTGGCAGCAAGCATTCCACCTGGGGCATTATCAAAAATCGATTTATGGAGAAATAAAACCACTCCAGGAGTGATTGGCCGTTTATGGCAAAGGGTCGCTCCAAATTCCGAAATTTCCTCGAGCAAAATATCTGCAGCCATGTGAATAGGGAGCTGCACCGGGAACCATTCGATATTTTCAAAGCAGTAAAGAGTGTGTTCGCTCTTTGTCCAAAATGAGATCGAAAACAGCAAGGTTTTTGTATCGATCGGTCGAGTCACAACCGATCGGATGGAGGGATGCTCGAATTGGCGCATGTCGGTCATTCTGGCTTCATCGGTTAAGATGATCACGTTGAGCTGAGAATTTTCGGGTAGTAAATTTTTTTCGCGAGCGGTTGTTTCAAAACCAGTGATAAAGCTGTGTGAGTCTTCGGGCAAAAAAGCGGCATCCAAAATAAGCGCATCAATGCGGTCAAGTTTCTGCTCGGCTTTTCTCCTTTTTTGTAACAGCTCATGAGGTGGAATTTCAAAAGTCAGCTCCACATGATCGGGACTTTTAATTTCTATTTTAAGATAAACTGAGCAGGTGGTGGAGTAAGCTGTTTTTACGGTCAGCAGTCGAAACAGCGGGTTTTGAATTTCGCTTAAAGATAAAGACTCTCTAAAAATTTGCTCGAGATCTTCGTCACCAAAAAGTAAAGAAATAAAATTGTCTTTGCCGATAAACTCTTTTGCCTTAAAGCCAAAAAAAGTGGTGTCTTCTTGTAGTGGGACCGAAAAGTTTTCGACTGTGAGTTTCGCCCGCTTTAAGACCAAACAAACTCGATCAATAATCAGATCGTCGATGGTGCAAGGCTCTGCAATTCTCTGATTTTTTTTTGCGTTCTGGCCAAAGTAGTTTTCTAAAAGTCGCATGTACGAAGATTCTCGAATCACTTTAACTTGTTCTAAATCTTTTTGAATTGTTTCGGCCGTGTGATCGAGTCGCTCTTCGACCGAATCGACAATCAAAATTTGGCGGGGCCTGCGGGCTTCGACTTCGGCAAAAAGATCATAAGGGTTAAATGCGAATTCCTTAGGGTCGGTTTTGGTAAGAGCTTTATATTCGGCAAAGCTCATCAAAAATTTACGAATGGCTTTGATCTGTTTTGTGGTCAAGCCAATATAGGCAATGTACGTCTCATAAGTTTGATCCTCGCTTTTTTCATTTTTTAAAACTTTGCCATGAAGATGAATCGGCTCGGACTCTTTTGGGAATTTTAAATAAAACGAAGTGAGGATGCCTTCGGTCAAGGGCACCCGGTTATTGAGCACAACTCCCACTTCAGACATCTTTGTGATCACCGCCCGCTTTGAAATTTCGATCGGGATTTTTGCAGGCTGCTGAAATAAAAATCGGGGCGATGTGCGTTTTGGCAAATTTAAAAGAATATCGATTTTTTGTAAGAACAATGGGCGATCAATGGGCAAATGGATCACATCATCGATGCGTGGAAATATAAAATCTGTGGCCTGTTTGCCGTCATCTTCGTACTTCATTGCCACAAAATGGGTGACTGTATCGGGAGGATAGTAATTCATGGTCTTACAAGTGCGAAACACCGACTCCACCCACTGTAGAGTTTTTGGAGGCACACAGCTTGTTCGAAATAAAATCAAGTGAATGGTGGAGAAGGCTTTTTTATCTTTGTCGTTCGAGCGAATTTCGAGCTGACGTTTGCGTTCAATCTCGAGACTTGAAGCCACCTTTGCATTTTGGTTCGTAACCGTACAAAGGATGCGCTCATTGGGTTGCAAAGTCATATTGACCTGCACAAAGTTAAATACTTTTTGTTGTGCTAGCGGAATATAGATTGTGCTTAACTGATTTTGTTTCAAATTCTGTAAGACATTTTCAAACCGTTTACGAAAAAACATCGGAATTAAGGCATTAAACGCCAGACGCTGACCAATCAGCTGCGATCTTTCAACGCCCAAAATTTTGCCATCAATTGGTTTTTCGATGCTCTCGATAACGTCGCCACCTTTTTGAAAGGTGAGTTGAATTTCATAAAAGGGTTCGGAATTGAGGTCGGTCTCTACCAAATATTTTTGCTCATCCTCATCAAAGGGTTTGAGCAAAGGGTCGGCTTCAAATGGCTTTATATTTACTGTGGTAGTGCAAAAGGCTTGGTTAAATTCTTCGGCTGAGTCAAAGACCGCAAATTGCACATCATCTGCAATTTCTTTGAGGAGTTGTTGAACCTGTTGTCGGATTCGTTTGTCATTTTCTATGAGAATAATACCAGCCATGATCTTTATTAGATCTTATGCTTCAGGCGAGAACAAGAGCCGTCTTCGACTTAAGTCTATGGGTAATATTGTTCAGCGCTCCAACCAAAACCGGTTTTGTTAAAGATGTATCGCTCGTGCAGCCTGAATTTATCGCCAATCCAGAACTCAATTTGTTCGGCCTCGATCCAATATCCGCCCCAGTGCTTAGGGCAAGGAACTGTGTTTTGATCAAACTCAATGCGGGCTTGATCAAGTAAATGTTTAAGCTCAACCCCTTTTTCAAGGGGTGAACTTTGCTGCGAGATCAGTTGGGCCAGTTGCGATTCTTTGGGGCGAGTGCCCCAGTAATCAACCGACTCTTGTCGAGAGCACTTGGTCACTTTGCCCCGGATATGAATTTGTTTAAAAAGGGGATCCCAATAAAAAGTAGCAGAGATTTTGGGATTGGACTCAAGCTCTCGTCCTTTGCGAGAATTGTAGTTGCTAAAAAATAAAAATCGCTCGCTCAAGTTTTTTTTGAGCAATACTGTGCGCGTCGACGGTTGACCGCTCAAGTCCACTGTTGCCACAACCATGGCGTTGGGTTCGCGTATACTCGAATGCGCGCGGGCTTCTTCTAACCAGATATTAAACAATGACCCAGGATTTTTTTCGGCTAAGATATTTGAACTCATAGTGATTCACTTATAGATTTTTTAAGGAGAACAGGCAATGCAGGCGATTGAAGAATTTGTTGCGGAAATCACATGGCTTCACGAACCCGATTACGGCGATTTTAAAAGAGCCGCAGGATTAAAGTTGTCGCGCTTAAGCTCTCAACTTCCAAAAACCGATACGAACAAACAAATTCTTGATCAAATGAAGATGCACCTTGTGTATCACCCTTCAGGCGAAGTCGAGCCGACCCGTCATTTTCTAATTCAAAAAGCGGCCACATTGAAATGAAAATCTTGTGTCTCGACATTGGTGGGACAAAAATCGCAAGCGCCATTGTCGATGATCAGATGCGCACAGCCGATGTCAAAGTCGAGCCCACTCCGGTGCACATCGGACCCCAAGCGGTACTTGATCAAATTACCGAAATCGCCAAACGCACCATCGAACGCTATAGCGGCATTGCGGGAGTGAGCATTGCATCCGCAGGCCCCTTAGAACTCGAAACAGGCTCATGGCTTTCGCCCACAAATTTTTTAACCAACGGCAAACCTTGGGGGCGTGTTGAACTTGTTCGACCGTTGCGCGAAGTCTTGGGCGTACCCGTTTTTTTAGAAAACGATGCGGCGTGTGCCGCCCTTGGCGAATTTGCGTTAGAAAAAAAATATCGCAGCATTGCGGTGATTACACTTGGAACCGGTGTGGGCATCGGCGTGATCGTCAATGGGGAACTCGTTCGAAAAGATTTGTATGAACATCCCGAAGTCAGTCACATTCCGCTTTATGCGGGCGGAGCCATTTGCGAGTGCGGGCTCTCAGGTTGCATCGAAGCTTATTTGGCCTCCACCCATTTTGCGAGGCGCTTGAGTGAATCCCAAAAAACTTGGCTCAAAACGGGAGACGTGGTCAACGCAGCCCGAGTGGGGGAGCGCTGGGCGCTTGAAGCTTTTGATTTGTACGCCGAACATTTGGCCCAAACATTTATGATTCTAAAAACACTCTACCAACCCCAAATGATTGCGGTGTCGGGTGGGCTTGCCGCAATTTCTGAGATGTATTATCCAAAAGCGATTGAGCGCTTTGAACAGATGCGAGCCAAGATGCAAAGTGCATCAGCTCCTGTGGAGTTTAAAGTCTCACCCCACACCTATGAACTCAGTTTGTTCGGTGCGGCCGCAAAGGCGTTTCGAATGATTAGTGATTCTCCGGTGCAAAGAATCGCGACTTAGTTAGTTGGCTCGTGCCGATCTCGCTAAAGAACATTTGTTTTCAATATCTTTTTTTGAATCGACAATTGTTTGGATCAAGATTGCGGGATCGCCCACTTGAAACTGTTGGTTTCGCGCCCAGCGATTGTAATCGTCAAAACTTAACCAAACAGGCGTATTGTCTTCTTTGGGAGTTACAAACCAACCAAAAACTTTTTCAAAAGTTGAAGGTCCTTTGAAGACGCTCTTTGCCATTCGAATCTGGGCATTTTGATCTTTATCAAAATCGATTCGGTACACACGATCAATCGATCGGCTTGCCACCGTCATTTTGGAGATACGTCCCGAGCTGTCATTCAAAAAATGAAACCGAACCCCATTATCGTGAGATGAGCGGGTAATTTCGCGGGCTGATTTTTCTAAACACGATTTATTGTCTACAGTTTGTTGATCCTCTTCGGGCGCAGTCACTTCGGTTTCAATATTTGAAACTTGTGTTGACGGTGAGGAATCATCAAATTCCTGTAAGTCTGGATCTTCATCAAAATTGTGATTGCGTCGATCAAAATTTCTTGGATCAAGCATATTGATTCGGATGCGATAATTCATCAACTCAGCCAGATTTTGATAACTGTTGCGAATCACAGTGCTAAACAAAACATATTGATAGGCATCTTTGATCAAATCATCTTCGAGATACATCAAGTTTGCTCGAGCTTTACCATCGGCAAAGACCTGTCCATCGGCATGCAGCCCCTGAACAATGGGGGCGAAGCGATCGATTTCTCTATAAAGAGCATTCTCAGAAGTGTCTTGGTTTCGATCTGTTTTGTAGGGCTTAAACAAGCCGCCGCCGGTATCGGCATTGATCCGCATTTTGAGATTTTCAACAGTGGCCTTCAAGGCATCGACTTTTTCGGGTGTTTGACCGGCCTGAAGTTGGTTTGTCAAGAACGCTTGAAAGGCTTTTTGGTTATCAGAAATTTCAGAGTTGAGGTCTCTGATCTCTTGAGGTTTGACATAGTCAGGGCGAACCTTTGCCGAGCCCAACATCTTAAATACTTTTTCGTATGTAGCGCTGAGCTTGACCATGTGGCTCTCCCAAACGGCGATGCGATTGTCTTTTTGGTCAGGCGGACTTAATTTCTCCACAAATGTCTCGGCATCATTGAGCAAATCAAAATAAAAATTGTTTTCTTGATAGACCGATTGAATCGCACCGTAGCCCAAACTGAAGTCTTGGCTCGAGCAATTGCCTTTATGGGTAAAGTTATTTTCAAATTTGGTCCCCCCATTTGAGGGCGACGGATTTTGAAAACAGCGAAACTCTTCATTGTAAAGTGCGGGCTTTAGATTTTGCTCAACAAGGTGCTTATACTCGGCCTCAAAAATTTTGTAGGCCGGAACAACTTGAGCCAAATACACATTTTGATGCCACCACTGTTCAAAAAAGTCGTGATTGCTTTGTGAAATAATATCGGGGCGAATATTTGCCTTAATATAGTCTACAAGGTTGCCATAATGAAAACCCGAACCGTCATGAAACGCGCCGGTCACGTCAAATATCTCAAATGCTTTATGAAGAGCTTTGTTATTGAGTTGGTAATCACAAATCGTTTGTTGACCGTCATGTTGGACAAGGCTTGGTGGTAAAAATTCGATTTCAGAATATCGATGATCCCGAATCAAATTCTGATTTTGAATACCTTCGTTCACTTGATCAGGGTTTGGTCCACAGGCCGCCGACACAATTAAATACTCACCTAAGGTTGTGGGTTTGACGAGTTCCCAACTGTTTGGGGCCTCATAGGGTTTTGAAAAGCTATTGCTTTCAGCGCGAATGGTGGTGATCGTATTGTCCCAATTAAAAAGTTCAGAGGGCGATAATGATTGGCTGTTGGATTTTGCCTCTCTTTCATCAGCAATTTTTTTAACAATTTGTTGATAAAGCGCGTAGGACTGATCATAAGCCGTCTGAAATCGTGCAATTTTAGCTGCCCACTGTTGGATGGCCGCGGTGGACCCCCCAAGTTGAAGATTGCGCCAGGCGTAGGTGCGTTGCTGCATTCTTTCGATCAACAAAGCCAGTTTATAACTTTCAAATCCATGAAATTGGTGGTCCCGAGCGGCACGGTAGTAATCCTGCACATTCGAAAAGTTTTGCTGCAAGGTTGATCCTAAGGGATCTTTTGAAAAGGCAAGGCTCCAGGTTGTGGCGAACCGTTCGGTAAACCATTTTTGCAGTGGAAGTAAGTTTGTGACTTTATTTACGGTTTGAAAAACAACGTAACTCCCCACCAAAAAAATCATCCCATAACCAAAGCGTCCCATCGCTCGTACGGTGGGAGATTTCAAAAATGCATTCGGTTTGAGTTTTAAATTGGCAAGAAAAGTGTTCGACAATTTATTGAACAAAAAAGGTGAGACCCACTGACGAACAGCATAACTTAATCCAAAATAAACACCTGTTGAGAGCATCATGTTGGTGATACTTGGAACCAAATCATTGAGGTATTGACCATTCATCCAGTTATTTCGAAAGGTGTACCAAGCTTCATCACATTTTGAGGCATCGCGCTCCCAATTGAGAGTGACAATTTTTTTCGCACTAAAGAGGCCATAGCACTGCTTCATCGATTCTTCGCTAAACATCACCCGCGAAACATCGGCTGCAACCGTGGCCGCAAATAATATCCCCGCCGTAGGGACAAGAGCTCCGAATCCGCCCTGACTTAACCGTTCTTTATAAATGTAACTACCAAAACCCGCGACAAAGCCATAGCCGGCAAGGACAAGATACAGTACGGGATTGTCCCAAGAGTTTTTAAAATCGGAGAGACTCATTGGATTGTCTTGATGATCCAATGTTGCAGCAAGACCTGCCATAATTCCCATGGATAAATAAAATGAAGTTCCCATTCGGCTTATATTGCGAACGGGTTGAACAGGGCCGGAATTCCAGGTGCGTTCAACAAAGCTGGGCATCTTGAGTCGTGAGGATCTTGGGTTTGAATTTTTCGATGCAGTGACCGGAGTTTTGGGGACGGGCCTTGCAATCAGGCGAGCTGATTTTTTGTCTTTGGACAAAATGGCTTCAAATGGTTCACCACTCTCATAGAACCCAATAACTCGGTTCGGTTCGGTTGGGGTCGGAGCAAGTTCAACATTTAAAACCTTATTGTTCGGCATCTTCACGTCTGTAATAATATTTTTTGGAGCCCGAGTATTTGAAGGCTTCTCAGATTCAATATCCAAAGAAATGGCTTGTCCGCTGTCAATCAAAACGCCACGAACGCTGTGACCGTCACGATCCCAAGAAACCAGAGGTCGATTTGTTTCAGGATCTACGCCTTCAATTACCATGACGTTTTTAGGTCCATCCGGTGTGTTTACTTTTAAAAGATTTTGACCAAGCTCAAATTCTTCAGCATAGGTTTTTGCTGGCAGATTCACAGCGATCAAAGACAAAACTAAAATTCGACTAATTAAAATCTTCATCTGCGCTCTCCGTGACATTTGTGACGCCCGAATCTACAACCCAATCGCGAACTTTTTGGTCCTTGTATCCGAACATATAAAAACCATTTATGATCGTCTCAAGCTCATTGCGATCAAAGGTCTCAACGCTTTCTAAATTCATAGATTTCATTTGCTCAAAACAAAGTGTCGTAAACAATTTGAGTAGCACCGCTTTGCCCTCGGCATTGTGTGCAAGATGTGAAGTGATTAAGTCGTTTGGAGTTTTAAGTGAGAGCTCAATTAGTTTTTGTTCTTCAAAAGAAATAGCATTGAGTGTCGCCTTTGCTTCAGTCCACATTTCTGGATCGATACGTGATCGCAATTCATTATTCTGTTGTTTTGCATCAAGATACTCTTTGGATTGAGCTCCGTAGCTCTGAAGATAGGTTTTCATTTCATTTTCGCTGCGAGACTTTTGAGAGTAGAGGTTATAGATACGCTCGCTGTGAATTGTAATCATCGAATCCAAAAGATCGCGACGTTTGCTCAGCTGATATTCAAGCGCTTTGTTGGAATCATATCCACGAGCTCCATCAGTTGAGCGCTCAATAATTTTTTGAATTGCCCAATCATTTCGCAACATCGCTTGCTCACGATCGATAAGCCTTACCTTTTGCACACCCCAGGTGAGTGAATCCTTATAACTCTGTGGTAAAAAGAAATGAACAATTCCGCCAACCACTCCAGTTGCGATAGCAAATGGAAGGCTCCCAGCAGCTGCAGGTGTCACAAACAATTCGAGTCCAACACCCGCCCCAACCATCGCTTGGACCATGCTAATGAACTCACCCGTGAGAATTGAGTTACGTAGAGTGTAGTCGATCCAATGATCGCGAAGTTCTGGATTGGCAACCAAGATCAGCTCGGCGTTGTTGATCAGCATCTTGAACAATCGTTTTTCTTCTGTGTTGCCAAGACCTGAAGTCATCTTCCAGAAACTTAAATTTTTAGCGGCAACACGATCATCGGGATCTTCGATCAGATCTGCAGACATTCGAAAAAAACTCGCCACAAATTCCCAAGTAAAAAAGGCGGCGACCGAAGTTCCAAATTTAACAATGGCAATCTCTGCTACTGAGCGGATCAAAGGTGTTTGGAGTTTTTCGCTCAGACCTAAAAAGGAATGATAGATTTGAAGAGCCAGTGGAGAGCTTAATTTTCCTGCAACAATCGAAGCAGGGAGAGGTAAATAAATTTGAAAATTGTTGGTGGCATCCACAAAAGAATCTTTGACGATTCCGGCATACGAAGACGCCGGTGCATTTTTTAATTTTGAAACATTATAGTTTTCATAACTTGAATGGAAAACACTTAAGATAAAAACCATCGCGGCTGTTGAAACGCCGTGAGACGCTCCGCCCTTTAAAGGCTCTAAACGCTCATGTTGAGCAAACTCGCGGGCTTTTTTTAGAAGCTCTGGTTCTTGATCTTTTTTAAATCCGGCAAGCCGACTTGTGAGTCCAAAAAATTTTCCATGTTTATTATTGAGCGCGGTTAAAACCGGGCCAGGGGGCTCAAAGGTCCAAACGTTTCGGGCTTGCACTCCACTTGAGTACAGCTGTGCAAAAATAATTAAAAGAGAAAGACTACTTCGCATCTTTGTGCGCTCTTTCCCTTGCTTTTGCAGGATCAAATTTACCAACTTCGGCTGCAAGCTCTCCACGACCCGACTTTAAAAAATCGGGAGTTGATAAGACTCTGGGAAACTGCACCGGATAAGTGTCGACCGGTTTTCCATCCAAGCTCAGCGAAAATTCCCCACCTTGAGAGTCACCACTGAAATCAATCTTCAAATGAGTTTTTTGAGCAAAAGGCTGGTCATTTCGTTTTCTAAAAAACTCTCTCAAAATTTTTGATGAGATCTCTTCGTTGCTCACTCGAACCACATGGTTAAGATCGTTTGAATTTCGAACTGCAAGAAACGCCACCGCATTGACCACAGTGTCTGAGGCCTCAAAGTGAATCTTATATTTCGATTCGATCGAGGCTTTGATCCGATTGAGATGGGCGCGTGCGGTGAGTTGAGCCATTTCAAAACTCAGAGGGCTTGCCGTTAAGATCCCATCAAGATTTGCAATAAAACTATCAGTGGCATGAGATTGTGTTCTTAAAGTTTGAGGACCAATCAACTGATCGAGCCGCGAAATTTTTTGTTCTGGAGTTAAGGAGGAATCAAATGCGATGGCTTTTACCTGATCACCAGATAAATTAAATTGTTCGGCTATTTTAGTAGGAAAAAGGGGAAGATTAGACTTAAGGTCTCTGAGCATTTTGCTTTTCTGCATAGACCAATCGGCCAAAACATCAGAACTCAAGATCGTAATGCCTTCGAGCAAACTTGCAGGATTCCCATTGTTGTCGACCAATGTGTCATTCGGCGAAAATCCATCCGACAGCCACTGGCTAATTTCGGTATGAGCCATGTCGAATTTTTTAAACCAAAAAACCGAAAATGGAGTGCGTCGGATAGGCCCAGTAATTTTACCCTCGTCGTCGCTCCCTTTGTATCCAACGTTGGATCCTCTCGCAGACCAAAGATCGGTATTGTTTTGATAGTGGCTCATGTCAAATTTGAGTGGAGCGGCTTCACGACCAAAATAAGATTCATTAATCACATGTGATATCTCTTCGATTATCGCATCGCTTGCACCGCTCACATAAAAGACCATCGCTTTGGTTTCAAGTGCGAGCCCAAAATCACGCGCTTCGAGTTTATCGACGATTGCTTTAAGAATATGATCTTGATCTTTGATCCGATCATGCCAAACTTTTTTGAGCTGATCGATACGCTGAGCTGGAGTCATCATCATAATCTTTGAGGACACATTAAATTTTTCGGCAATTGCGAGACGGATGTCTTTTTCATTTAACATTTTGTCTTTGAGTTCGCGTTGAGTGTGCTCAGCAATTTGCTGATCAATTGAGGCGATCTGTTCATTGGCAACTTGAAGCTCAGCTCTTGCTTGTCCGAGCAGTTTGATAATTTCCTTGGTCTGATTTCGAGCTTGATAATCCAACACGTCTTCTTCGGCAAGAATACGCTTCTCGACTTGAACTTGACGATCCAATTTGAGTTGTGGGCCTTTGCCTAAGGATTGACCTTGAGTCGCTTGATCGGCCAGCTTGTCTAAACCCTGATGCTTTAAGGAATCACTCAGCTGCTTTTCAAGATCGGCAACCTCGTTTTTCAACATCATTTCTTGATTAAACAATTCTTGTGTTCTCTCACCCGCATTTTGTGCGTGTCGGAGATCAGCGGTTGTTCCCCAAAGTTGAGCTTTTTTGATATGAATTTGGTCGGTAAGCTTACCCACCTTTTCGTTAACCCCGAAGATATCACTGGCAGCTGCAGACAAGGCATACTCGATAACCTGTTCGACCCGAGAACCTAAGGGTTGACCGCGGAAGAGTTGGTTTGTCTGCTCAACCGCTTCGACGATTGCCTTTTCACTGATATCGACACCGTAAATCGTTTTATAGATCGGGCGACGCACAATAAATTGATGGATGACTTCTCTCACAGAAGGTTTCTCAATGATTTGGGTCGCACCACGGCGGGTGGCCGCTTGATCAGGTTCAATATATTTTCTGTATTCATTAAGGGTAGTACCCATTACGACTTTAAGCTGACCGCGATCCATCAGTCGTTTGATTTCGCTAATAAAAGTCTCGTTACTCATCATTTGATGAGCTTCATCGATAAACAAAACATATCTACCATTGGCGTCTTGAAGAGCTGTGAGCAGAGTGGTGATGTTTTTTTCAAGCGCACCACGATATTTTGTTCCCGAAGTGAGCATGGCGTTTTTCAAAACCAAAATCTCATAGCCCTCTCTTGCAAGAGCCTCCATCAACGCAGTTTTTCCTACGCCTGGTTCGCCTAAAAGATAAACTCCGGCTTTGGTGTCGAGCAAAATTTTGATTTTTCTTAAATTTGCTTCGCCATTTACATAAACATTTTTAATTTTAAATTTGGCTTCGGCAACTTTGAATTCTTTAAGCTCAGCAGCAGAGTTACTCAGTTCCAATTTTTTTAATCTTCTTCGTTCGACCGTGTACTCGCGGGTCAGGTCACGGGTAAGAATCTGAAACACATTGTCTTTTGTGATCTTTGGTCCGTCAGAGCCCTCGATCTCTCGGCCATTAGGATCGACTCCCTCATCACTATTTGCCCCAAAGGCTGCGGGCAAAACAAATACTATTGAGAGTGCGGCAATCGCACAGGTTGTGCGCAAACGGATGAGCATAACAGAGGTCCTTCCTCGGAATAGAGCCATGGCTACCTAAAAGAATTGCAGGCTATATGCCACCGGATTTATCTTAAATTGAGATTCAATAGCAATTTAAAGCGTTTATGAGAGGGTTTTGACAATCTTGGGTGAGCACTGTCGAGGCTGTAGACAGCTCATTTCGAGCTCAAAAAAAAACACCGGCGGGATGGCCGGTGTTTTTGAAATAACTTTGTAAACGTAAATTAGTTTGCTACAGCAGCTTTTTGGCCGTTGTCATTGCAATAGGCTTGAGCAGCCATAGTTGCGATTTGGGGTTGAACAACGCCCATACATTTTTCGCAGCTCTTGTTGTCGTTACAAGCAGGATTAACACTGCCTTCACCGAAAACTTCACAAGCACGGTTCACACCTAGGATCGCAGAAGATGCTGGGCCTAAAGCCTGAACAAATTTTTCTGCGGCTTGATTGATGTTTTGAACATGTGCCGCATTGGTAGCTGCAACAGCTTGATCAAGAATCGCTTTCAAGTTTTTGCTCGCGTCGTTATCTTGAGACAAGATTTCAACACCATGACGATCAATAAAGTTGTCTTGAGTGACTGCAAAGTAATTTTGCAAAGAGCCAGCGATCTGTTTAACAGATTGACCGCGCTCAAGCATTGCTTTCACATCCGCTTTTTGAGCAGGATCTTTTAAAGCTGTTAGGATTTTTTCAGCATCCGCAGATTCAGCAGGATTTGATAACGCCTTCACCAATGATGAATTTGTATTCAACTGAATCACATTTACACCCGCTGCGCTGAGTGCCGCATTGACACGAGCTTGAGCTGTTGGCGCCTGAGTTGTTACTCTTGGTGCAACTGTCTCAACAGTTTCTGTAGGTGCGCGCATTGTAACTGCGGCGTGTGCGACAGAAGCGCCCAATAAAGCTGCCACTGCTGACATTGCTATAATCTTATTCCGTACGTTCATTCTTCCTCCGTTTATTGACGATTCCGTCGTTTAACTTTGATATACTTTTATTAAAACTTCAAAAACCAAATCGAGATCCGCAGTCTGGCGGACACTTTTTCTAGATATGCAAGATTCGCGACTATAGCAAGCAAAGTTTTATTCGCTTTAAATGCAATCCCACAGCCATTGTTCACTATACAGACTACAGGCTTGCGTTAAACCTTCACAGGTTTATCCCGGTGGCCAACTCAACGTGCGTCCGCCAAGAATATGAAGGTGAAGATGAAATACAGTTTGCCCACCATCAGTTCCTTCGTTCACGATCAATCGATAGCCCGTTTCGAGACCACAAATTTTTGCGACTTCTGGAACTTTTAACAATAGGTGACCTAAAAGAGTTTGATCGGAGCTATCAATTTTTGAAATGCCACTGATCGGTTTTTTTGGAATCAGCAACACATGCACCGGGGCTTGCGGGTCGATGTCTTCAAACGCTAAACAAAATTGATCCTCATAAATAATTTTAGCAGGAATTTGTTTCGCGATGATTTTATCAAATACAGTAGCCATGTTGACCTCTTACATCAGTTTGTAGTTGGGCCCGCTGCCACCCTCGCGGGGCTCCCAGCGGGGGCCGAGCACATCGGTGGCTTTACAGTCCACGCAGTTGGGCGCATTGACTTGGAGCTTACCATCAACCTTTTCATAAACCCCTGCTGGGCACAGGTGAGAATAAAATTCTGCAACCTCTGCAGACACATCTTGACCAACAGTCAGGTGAGATGGGATGTCGTCGCGCGTTTTATTGCCCGATAAATAGACCGCATCAACCTTACTTAAGCCCGTTTTGGATTGGGGCTCAGAAAATGTTTTTGGTTCGGCCGCATCTTCGAGTTCGTTTGCGGGGTCGCCAGGGAATAGACCCTGAGTCGCCAACATCAGTGCGGATTTGATTCCACCTTTGAAAAATCCATCTTTAAATGCCAGTCGCATATTGCGAACTTTATAAAGTTCTTTGTAGATAAAGCTCGATTTGATGGTTTCATCATAAGACTCAAGACTCTTCTGCGACACATCGTTATTTTTAAGCGCTTTAAAAATTGTACGGGCCGCATAGATTCCTGACATCATTGCATAGTGAATTCCTTTAAGCGCGGGGACATTCACAAAGCCGGCCGCATCTCCCAAAATTAAAACACCATCGCCACTCATCCGATCGGGCAGAGCATGATAGCCACCTTCGGGAATTGTTTTGGCTCCCCATTCGACCACTTCGCCGTCTTTAAGTAAGTTTTGAAAGAGCGGATGCTGCTTCATCTTTTGGAGCAGACCATGAACATCTAAGTTTGAATCTTTGTAATCAAGCCCAACCACCAAGCCGAGCGAGATCAAATCATCAGCCAAAGGATACATCCAACTGCCGCCGAATGCGGTCTTGGGCAGCGGCCAACCGAGAGTATGATAAATTGTGTTTGGAACTTTTTTAACTTTCCAAATTTCCTTTACACCAAGTGCATAAATTTGTGGAAAGTGACTCTTGATGTTTTGCCACTTCAAATATCCTTGAGTCATTGGTCCGCGACAACCTTCAGATAGCACCGTCACTCGCGCAGAAATTTCTGTGGGAGGAGCGTATTGAGATCCAGGCGATCGATCGCGTTTTAAACCTTGGGCTGTGGTTTTAACACCCACTACAGATTGGCCTTCAACAAACAATCCATCCGCTGGGAAATTTGAAAAAATATTGACCCCAAGCCCTTCGGCTTTTTCGCCCAGCCATCGGACCATCTCACAAAGTGAACTGATATAATTGCCATGATTATCCATGGGTGGCGGCTTGGGTAAACGAAAACTATTTGTAGGAGTAAGTAAATAAACTTTTTCGCCTTCAACCGCACGTCGAAATGGAAAGTCTGAATCTTTGAGCTCAGGAAAAAGTTCACGAAATCCCATGGGATTAACAACAGCACCCGATAAGTTATGGCTTCCCAGAGAAGGCCCTTTTTCTAAAACACCAATTTGGATATCTTTAAGGTCCGGATCGTTTTTGACCAATCGGGCAAGTTCAATAGCACCCGAAAGTCCTGCGGGCCCCGCACCCACAAACACCACGTCGAGCGGGACCACATCTTCGCCTTGAGGAGACTTGTTGATAATTATTTTATTGAGATCCAGCGCGGTTTGAAAGGTCTTTGGCACAAAGCTCATAGTAACCTCATCCATAAAGTTTGAAAAATGCGGTCTGTCTTTTTTAACATCGTTTTAAATGCGAGGCAAAAGTACAAGCGATTTTGCTTTGGTGCGTTCCATTAGTAAATCTTGGCAGCTTGAATTCTCTTGGCTTTTGCGGGGTTTTCGCAGCTTATACGCCCCTTTTGAATCCATCTCCCAACACAAGCGATGATCGTTGAGGATTAAATTTAAAAATTCAAAAAGTTTTTCGCGCAAAGCTCGATCTTCGATGGGTGCTGCAACTTCGACTCGACCCATAAGATTGCGATGCATCCAATCTGCCGAAGAAATATAAAACTGCCCATCAATCGGATCAGCTTGACCACGCGAAAAATAATAAACCCTTGAGTGCTCTAAAAATTGTCCAAGCACACTATAGACCCGAATGTTTTTGCTAAATGAAGCTTGCGGGATCAGGCAGCAAAATCCTCGCACAATCAGATCGATCTGCACACCTGCTGTAGAAGCCTTGTAAAGAGCATCGATAATGTGTTTGTCTTCAAGGTTATTAAATTTTGCGATAATACGGGCTGGTTTATTTTGTCGGGCGTTTTCGCTTTCTTCAGAAATCAAATTTAAAAACGAGTTTTTAAGATTAATGGGAGCAACCAGAAGCTTTTTGTAATCACTCTTTAAACTTCTTCCAGTGAGGTAATGAAAGACTTCGACCACTTCGGAAACAATTTCTGGGCGCGCCGAAAAAAAACTAAGATCGGTATAGAGTTTTGAAGTGGCGGGATGATAATTTCCTGTTCCGATGTGGGCGTAAGACCGAAATTCCTCTTTTTCACGCCGAACCACAAGGGTCAGTTTTGCATGAGTCTTATGGCCAATAATGCCATAAACCACATGGACTCCCGCTTTTTCCATCTCTTGAGCCCAAAAGATATTTCGCTCCTCATCAAGGCGGGCTTTAAGTTCAATGAGACACACCACTTGCTTGCCTTTTTCGGCAGCCCGAATCAACGCATGAACAATCGAGCTCTTTTCGCCGGTGCGGTAAAGGGTCATCTTCAGGGCCACCACATCAGGATCATCGGCTGCGGTTAAAACAAAACGCTCTACGGAGGTTTTAAAGCTCTCGTAGGGATGATGGACCAACATATCTTGAGTGCGTATTAAATTAAATATATTTACAGACTCATCAGCAAGCGGTGGAAGTGTCACTCCACTCCATGGTTTATATTTCAGATGGGGCCGTGGGAGTGATGTCAATGCTGAGAGATCGAAGTACTCAAGGGCTTGAGTGTACTCATAGATATCGTTTGCGCCTAAATCCAATTCTTGAACAATAAACTGCAACAACCAAGGGTCGGGATCGGGCCCATGCTCGATTCGCACCACTTCGGCAAATTTTCGCTGTTTGACCTCCTCTTCGATCATTTCTAGGAGATCTTCTACACCTTCTTCGTCTGCGGCTTCGATATCAATATTTCGGGTTACCCGAAAGGCCATCACATTTTTGATTTCCATTTTTGGAAAGAGCAAATCGATATGATGCCGAATCACATCAACAAGGCTCACGAATCTTTGCGGCGAAGCTTCAAGCCAGTTGGGAAAAACCTGAGGGATTTTAATTCGGGCAAACAGTAAATCCTCTTCATTTGGAAGTCGGAGCGACACCGCGAGCGAGAGTGATAAATTAGAAATCAGCGGAAATGGATGCCCCACATCAACGGCCATCGGCGTGAGCACAGGAAAAACTTTTTGGTTAAAAAAATCGGTGGCCCATTTTTTTTCAGCAGGTTGGAGATCGGCCCATTTTAAAAGTTCGATATTTTCTTTTTTGAGTTCTAAAAAAATTTCTTTATCTAAAAGATGTTTAATTTTTTGATTGTACTTTAAAACCTTTATTCTGATCTTTGTCAGTTGATCCTCAACACTTAATCCCTCGGCTGCCACGGTCTGAACGCCCGCATACCACTGGCGCTGCAGACCGCCCACGCGCTTCATAAAAAACTCATCAAGGTTTGAACGAAAGATACTCAAAAAACGCAAGCGCTCTAAGAGGGGAGTGCGGGGATCTTGCGCCAGAGCAAGAACCCGTCGATTAAATTTGAGCCAGCCAATTTCGCGATTTAAAAGTTTAAGCATAGGGCGAAGCTTAACATCTTAAGCCTTGCCGAGGAACTCTTCGATTTCATGACGACGAGCAATTGTATCTTGGTAACCCAACTCAACAAGTTGGCTACAAAATGAGGGCTCAAACAGCAGATAGCTGATCAGCTCCGACGATTCGGCAGGATTTCCCAGACCGCTGATAAAAAATTTAATCACACGGGGAAGATCATAACTGGTGTTTTTGGCAATTTCGCCAAGATCGAGGGAGGGATGAAGATAAAGGGCTTCGATCGGCCGCATAAAATTGGCATCGGCCCCAAACCCGCTATCAGGTCCACCAAGATTTTGATTGATGATTTTTAATCGCTCAAGATCCGAATCGATCGCATCCATAAAAATGGCATTGATCAACACCGATAAAATTCGACCGAGAGTGGGATCAAGGTTGGTGGTATCAAGCACAGGCTCGCTCCGAATTTTTCTTACACCAATCACAATAATTTTATCCGCACCCATATGAATCGCGGGCGAAAGAGGCGCGGTGTTTCTTAAGCATCCATCACCAAAATAATGATCACCCACTCGTGTGGGTGGAAAAAATATCGGAATCGAGCTTGAAGCCATCACATGCTCAACCGTAATTTGGGATCGCACCGCAATCCGTGTGGTGCGTTGCCACATAGGAACATTTAAAGGCCCATCAACAAAAGTCACACCCATAGCCGAAGCATAGTCGGTTGCGGTGATGGTGATTGCTTCAAGGTGACCGTCTAAAATATTTTGATGAATATTTTCAAATGCAACCGAGCTTAATAATAAATTTCTAAGTGGCGCAGTGTTGAGGAGACCAACGGTCTTTGGCCTTAACTTATCGCTTAGGCTTCCAAGTGAAACACCTCGTAAGACTTTTATCGAGTTGGCAAGGACTGCGGCATAGTCGGTTTTAAAAACCTGGTCGGCGGTTAAACTTTTCCACACTTCGGTCAGTTGATAAGTTGCTTGGTCGAGATCATGCGAATGGGAGGCCAGATACGAGGTGTTGATTGCACCTGCACTGACCCCAGCCAAGATCCGAAAGGCCTTTTGATGCCCAATTGTTTTACCAATTTCGAAAAGAGCACGCGCGCAACCTGCTTGATAAGCGCCGCGGGCCCCGCCACCTGAAAATGTCATGCCGTATTTAGATGTGTTCACGTTGAATTCAGTGTGACAGATGCGAGTATCCACTTCAATCTAGCCTCGACAAAAGCCGTCTAGAGATTTCATTTTAAACAAAGTTTGTTATGCTTTAAATATATGAAAGAAAAACGCAGAGAGTTTCCACGTGAAGGTAGTGACCGCCGAGTGATCGCGCGGTTTTCAGATCCCAAAGCCCATAGCGCTTTGTCGCAAACTCAAATGTGGGTGAGACTCTTAAGTGCACTGTCACTGGGGTGTGCTGTTGCAGAAATTATTTATGGTGTGATCCAAGGTGCGCCGGGCGATATTTTATCTGGCGTTTTTATGGCAACATTTTTGGTGATTATGACCATATTGCTTGTGCAGTACTCAGTGGCCATCGGATTTTATTTAAATAATGAATCAATCAATAATTTAAATATCACATTCGAACGCCAACTCACTTTTTGGAAAGCGGTTGGCATTTTTAGTGTTTTGTTTTTACTGACCTACGTGATCTTTAAAATCTAATTGCACTTGATGGCGATTGCGTTTGGCGAATCGGTCGCTGTCCAAACGGTTGCACCGCTACAATAACTTCCGGGGCCTGAGCACGTTTGTGAGGTCCAATTTCCACCGACATACATGTAGTAATATCCCCAGCAATCTTGATTGATGGGTGTGGTCTGACGAAGACATGGATAGTTGCTGCCAACGGGCTGTTGATTCGAAGAATAAAAGCAGCTGCCCGGAGTCATCGAGTAGTAAGCTTGGTTTGAAGGCACACAATATTTTGCAGGCACCGGTGCATTGATAAATGTGTCCATGCAGTTGAGGCCGGCAAATTTGAATGGATTGCTGTTGCAATAGGTGTTGTCTACCACGACGTATGTTTCGCGGCTTAAACACTGCGAACCATTCTGATAAAAATATTTAGAGTTGTAGGTTTGATTTTGGCAAGACGTCACATTCGGCGCGAGATTGCCATTCTGATCACTGCAGTATCCATTTTGTGATATCGAAAAGCCGTTGTTGCTTGCCGTATTTGATGACGACGTGCTCGTACAACAGACTAAACCAAATAGACCTAATGACAATATTAAAGCTTTCATAATCTTTACCCTCTGATCCCTATCAAGCATGATCAGTGCCACCTGTATTCGTTTTTAGTTTACCTGATTACACGAAGTGACGTTTCGCGGCTGACGGGGTGGACGAGATTTGGCTGGGTCGCGGTTGGGTTGATCGGTTGGGTTGGGCTGAGGTGAGGTTCTGGTTGGGGTTGTCTGTTTGGTCCACGATTGTAGAGCGTAAAAGTATTGAGCATTTGAGCTGCGGCGGGGGCTCGTCACTAAGGCCGTTGAGTTTGGTGAGGGCAGGAAAGCTTGGGGATTTAAAAGGCTTTTATAGGACATCAGCTGTACTTTTATCTCATCAAATTGGCACAGACCTGATTCAAAAAAATGACACTGCCCAAAATAAAATAGAATTTATTTATTAGAATTCGGTAATGCAGTTAATTGATCAGACTCTCGGTTGCTAATTGAAGAGACGAAGTTTTTTGTGTGTATCACAAATGCCGGTCGTTTTCATTTCGACAAATGACACTGCCCCAACAAAGATTTGTTTTCGCAATATCGGTGTCTGAATCAATTTGGTTAAGCGTTATAATGTTAGCTTCTCTACGAGTGAAAATATTTAATTAAATTTACTTCAAAGATTTCGGCTGTCATACAGTGAGCGATGTTTCTAAATCGACAAATACAACTGCCCAACATATTTTTGATTTCAACTGTAATTCAGCGAGCCACATCGGTAATTCACAATTCAACAATTGACACTGCCCCAGCATAAAATAATATTTATTTACATAAAATCAATTGATTTTATTGACCTAAAAATTTATAAAATTAGATATGGAGCAGCAAGATTTCTTCAAGTCAAATAGACGCAAAAGCTACGGTGGCGAAACAATCGGTGTCCGTAAAAAAGCGAGACCGCTCGACAATAAAAAGTTGCATCATATAGTTATGAGATCTCAATTCGCGGTAGGACGGCACAGCTTTAAGTCTGCTCATCATCAAATGAGATTAAAAAAATTAATTTTTGATAAAGCTAAACTCTACTATGTGAGCATTGCTGAGTTTAGCAATGTGGGAAATCATTTTCATCTCTTAGTGAAGTTTCAAAAGCGCCACTTGGTACAAAACTTTTTTAGAGTTGTTTTGGGTTTGATTGCTCGCATTGTGGTCGGCGCCCAAAAAGGGAAAAAGTTTGGAAAGTTTTGGGATGGTTTGGTGTTCACCCGAGTAGTATCTAAAGGAAGGGATGAAGCTCGTATCTTTGATTATTTAACAGCAAACAACATCCAGGCCGAAGTGGGAGACAAGGCTCGACATGATTTCGAACGGCGACAAAAAATGCTGTGGAAATTATGGTTTACAAGGGTTGGTCAGGTTTCACGGCCTCAAAGACGTAATGTTGATTGCCAAGATCAAATGAATTTTTCAGTTTAACGGTTCACACCAATCGTTTGGCGGACGAGGCGCAAGCGACAGCGATCGATCGGAACTCTCAAGTTTTTATATTCTGGTAATAAAAACGGACGGTAGCGCTCGGGTAAAAGACCGATGCGCAAAAGATGCGAATTAAAGTTTTCGATTTTCTGGCATGCACCCAAAAGTTCTTTGGGCGGGCGAAGGGCAATAAGATCTTTGCGCTGACGCAAAAATTCCATTTTGTGAACGAAATAGGTGATCCAGAGTTCGGTTTCGTCAATCGACAAAAGCCCTGGAATGCGGCGCCACTCAATAGTAGAACTAAATTTTTTTGAAGAAGGATTTTTAATCAGACGCGGCATTATCGAGGTTCCTCCGTACTGCCGGATATGGTCTTCATAAAAATGGAGCAGTCCAAAATGCATCATTTCAATGATCTGCAGACCCATTTGGTCTTTAATTATTTCAATGGTTAAATGCTCATTTCTAAATTTGTGATCTCGTCCTAATATTTCAAAACCAAATTGTCTTGAAGATGATTGAATTTCTTGAGGGGACAAAACTCGTGGTTGCCTTTGCCATTCCAAAATGAGGGGATCAATCACATCTTGGATAAATCGAAAGATCTTACCAAGCTCTTCGTGAGTCGAAAGGGTCCGACACTCAATATCTTCGCCGACCATTTCGTAGAACCTTTGTTGAGCCAGTTCGTCGGCCCAAAAATTTCGGTAAAAGAGAGGATTATTTTTAAAGGCGGCATCCACATCGAGATGAAAATGGTGCATTCCCCAATTTCTCATGGGCCAGAGTCCCACACTTCGAGGCACATCAAATAAAAAATGTTTAAATTGAGGTTTAAGTCTTTTAAAATGCTCAGCAAAAAACGGCGCTTTAGTGATTTCGATCACGTGGGCATCGTATTTATAAAAGGTCACAAAATCGCCCAAAATAATTTGGACCCCTGGCCGATTTCGACCATCGGTTAACAATTTACTGCGCGTGTAGGATGACGGACTAAACAATTCATAAATTTTTTTAAAATAAACCTCGTGTTCAGGAATCCACTCGATAGGAATTTTTCGACTGTTGCGAATCAGTTCGCGCACTTCACTCCTAAATTGAGATTCAATTAAATCTTTTGAAGTGGCAGTGGCTTCGAGACCTAGCAGATAACGATTTGGAGGAATTTCAAGAGCAAAGGATTGAAAAAGAAATAAGAAGATGAGGCCCATACTTTGACGTATCGAAAGAGCGCTCTCGTGTTCAACTTTAATTCATCGGATTGCATTCTATTTAGTATTTGTAAGAACTTGAGGCGCTATATTGGTGTCGAACAGCTAGAGGCAAAGGAAATCAGCCATATTCCTATTGATTAAAAAAATTGTTCGGGCAATTTGATTTCGAGGTTACGCCTGCAAATATCGATGGGTACTCTCAAGTACTGATACTCAGGCAACAGGAAAGTCCGATAGTCTTCGGGCAATAAACCAATCTGCATCAAGTGGAAATTAAAAAATTCAATTTTTTGTTTAGCATCCGACAGGGTGAGAGGTGGACGAAGGTACAAAAGTCCTTTGTGTTTTCTTATATATTCCATCTTTTTGATAAGATAGTTGAACCAGAGCTCGACCTCATCCACGTTTTTAAGTCCCGGAATTCGGCGCCACTCAATCGTTTTTCGAAGTGGAAGAGATCCAAAAGGTTCAACCCCGATGTTTCTTGGTATGGTCGACCACACACGGGCTGCATGGTGTTGGGTGATCATAATGTAGGTGAGACCCTCGTGAAGGAGGCGAATGATTTGTTGACCCATTATATTTTTAATAATCTTTAGCCCAAAGTTTTTTTCTTTTTTAGTTCGATTAACTTTTAACCAATCGGACTCAAGGTATTTAAATTTGGGAAAGAGCAGCTTAATTTCATCTTTCTCTTTTTTTGATAAAATTCTCGGTGCTCTTTTCCATTCTATAATCAAAGGATCAATCACATTTTTGATAAATTCGGAGACCACCGCCCATTCTAAATGAACATCGAGGGTGCGAGCTTCAATATTTTCACCTACCAACTCAAAAAAGAATTGTTGTGATAATTCATAAACCCAAAAGTTACGGTAAAATAGCGGATCATGATCAAAGGCAAAATCCACATCCATTTGAAAGTGATGCATCCCCCAATTTCTCAAAGGCCAAAGACCGACGCTTTGAGGAACATCAAACATGTATGTCTTAATTTTCGGCTTTATTGCGTAAAAGTTTTCAGCTTGGAAGGGCAGCATTGTGCTTTCGATGACATGCGGATCAAACTTATAAAAAATCTGATTCTCTTTATCAAGAATTCTTACGCCAGGTCGCTTTCGATTATCCCACTTTAATTTGCTTCTGGTGTAAGGGTAAGGGTCAAACAGATCATAAATTCTTTTAAAATAAACTTCATGTTCGGGAATGAGTTCGATCGGGATTTGTTCTCCTTCACGAATCCGTTCTCTGAGTTCCTCACCTATTCGCGACTGCATTAAGCTTGTGGAGGTGTGTGTGGTCTCGAATCCCAAATAATACCGATCGGGCGGGATTTCGATTGCAAAGCAGCTAAATAAAAAGAGTAGGATTGGAAACACATTTTGGAATATCGAACATCAAAGTGTTTCGACAATCGAAATATCGATTTTGCAGTTTATTTATAGTTCGCAGGCTGACGCTGCGACAGCCGCACGCCACCGATATACTTCGAAAAAAATTCGGCGGCCAACTGTGAGGAACGAACTCGCCAAAGTTTTTCATGAACTGCAACTGCGGCGAATGCAATTTTTTGATCTTGGTATTTTAGGTAGCCCACAAACCAATCGGTTCGTCCACGAGGTTGGAGGCAGGTGAGGCTTCCGGTTTTACCACCCATATCGGCATCCTGAAAATGACTGCGCAACAGTTTTCGAAAGGCCTTATGGCTTGTGCCGCGCTCAACCGTGTTGCGCATCAGCTCTCGGACCATCTCGGCAGTTTCGGTTTTCATGGTGAGACTCATCATGCGCGGCTTTGCTTCATATAAAACCTGGCCGCTCGCAGATTTTAGCGATTTGACCAAATAGGGCTCCATCATTATACCATCGTTCACAACCGAAGCTGCCATAAGAGCACCTTGAACGGGGCTGAGCGTTGTATGATGGTTGTAGCCCGAGGCGGCTTCGGCTACCGAAAATAAATCTTCGGCTTGAACTTTTGCGATGCTTGCAATTGAGGACTCCACACCAAAATCCGAAAGTACGACCTTATTGAATTGAAATCGTTCGGCATACTTTGCGAGACCTTCAGTCCCCACCTTATACAGTCCGAGTCTACCAAAAAAAGTATTTACCGAATGGGCAAAGGCCTCTTTCATTGTGATGTAAGTGGTCCAGCGATTGAGTTCAGATTTCAAAACATTTCTTTTATAGAGAGTATGGCTCGATCCGTTGTAGGGCAAAATGGTGTCGGGAGTTGCAAGGTTCTGGTCAAGTGCGGCTGTTGCGGTGACAAGTTTAAAAACCGAGGCCGCTGGGAATGTGGCCGAGACCGCAAAGTTTTTTGGAAATTTTGAGCGATTGTAGCTGCTCATCGCAAGAACTCGGCCGGTTGACGCATTGAGTGCAACAAGGCCTGCATAATCGGGTTGATATTTTTTAAGTAACCCATCAGTAAGATTCTGCATTTCGGTATCAAGGCCGTACTCGATCTCAACCGGCTCTTGTCCCTCGGCCTGAATGGTTTGGGGATAAATATTTTGATTTATCTGATTTGTGATCTGATCCGAAATCCAAGATTTGGTGTAAAGGGGAGTCTTCATCACCTCGATACTTGGGCCAAAGATCAGCCACATCAAAAAAACAAACATCGAACATGCCGATGTGAGGAGGGCCAAAATCTGGATGCGATCACGACTCATCTTCAAATTGTGACATGAAAAATTTGAGACGTCGACTGAGGCTTTAGTCCTTAATTACTAGCTGATTTTTAAGTTCGTTGCGCGCGCCTGCTTGCTCGGGAAAGTGGGAGTGAAGAATCTGGCCCACACTTTCGATCGCGTTGATCAAAGCCTTGGTCAGATCTTTTTGGCCCGCACGCTGAGTGAGTTGGGTTAAAATATTTTGCCAGACTGAGGCGTCTAGTTTTTGTGCAATACCTTGATCAGCCAAAATCACCGCACGTTTTTCAAACAGCGATAAAAAAATCAGCACACCGATTTTGTTGTGGGTGAGGTGAACACCATTTTGATAAAATTCGTAAAACGCTCTCGCCTCGACCATTTTTTTTTGATCCCCACGTGGAGTAAAAAAACGCTCAATCACATCAAGAGTGCCGGCCCAGTAGCTGATCAATATTATCGATAGACTGAGCAGAGCAAAAATCCAAAAGGGCGGATAAAATAACTCGATCCCAAAGATCAAAGTTAGCCCGCACAGCAGAGTACAAATCCGAGCATGTCCAGTGGTGCAGCACTTTGAAACAACCATCGGCACAATTTCGCCTTCGGTTTGGGCCTCGGCCTTCATCAGTGCGGTTTCGATGAGATTGAGTTCCTCATTTGTAAATCGAATTTTCACCAATCCCCCGAGGCGCCGCCGCCCGAAAATCCACCGCCGCCGCCGGACCAGCCGCCACCGCCGCTGCCTCCACCAAATCCGCCTCCGAAACCTCCGCCGCCAAAACCTCCGCCAAAGCCGCCACGCGGAAAAAATCCTCCGCCGCGAAACACAAACATTAAAAAAACCACTAACACAATAATCATAATCAGCGAAATCGAGTGGGGTGCATCTTCCACCACAACACCTTGACGCTCAAAGTATGAGGCAAAATCAAAATCGGGAGCCACAGTGTGAACGATGGTATACACGCCAGTTATAATGCCCTCGGCATAATGATTTTGGCGGAACAACGGCAGCATATTTTCGTCGATAATTCGTTTTGCCCGAGCATCGGGAAGATCGCCTTCAAGGCCTCGTCCGACCTCAATTCGCACTTTGTGTTCTTTTAAGGCTAAAAGAACCAAGATTCCCTTATCCTCTTTTAATTTTCCGAGCTTCCATTGATCCACAACCCGAATCGAAAACTCATTAAGGTCATCCCCCTCAAGGGATTCAATTGCGAGCACGTTGATCTGAATTTGGGTTTGGTCATTGAGCGCGTGCAGAGCTCGATTGAGTTTTACTTCGGTCGAGTGTTTTAAGACCTCAACTTCCTGAACCACACTGCCGGTGAGGCTTGGAACCTCACGGGCAAATACGGAAAACTGAAGTAAAAGCCAAAAAACAATCATCAAAATTGAACTTTGGGTGCGGTTTGAATTTGCTCAACGTTTGAAACGGTCCATTGAGGCATCTTTGGGTGATGATAAAAAATGCTGTTGGTGAAACTGGTTGGTGGAACAGAAATTAGATCATTAAACGCCTGAATATTATCAATATGACGTTTACGAGCCACTGTAATTCGATTTTCTGTCCCCTCAAGTTGGGCCTGAAGCTCACGAAAGTTAGCATCACTTTTTAGTTGCGGATAATTTTCGGTGACCATCATCAATCGACCTAGAGCTTGGCTTAATTCCCCTTGAGCCGCTTGATATTTTTTTACCGATTCTATGTCTGAAGGCTTAAGGGTCACTTGTGTTGCATGAGCGCGCGCTTCGGTGACGCCGACCAAAACACTCTCTTCTTGTTTGGCATAACCTTTAACCGTGTTAACAAGGTTAGGAATCAAATCGGCGCGGCGTTGATATTGATTGGTGATTTCGGCGAGTGAGCCTTCCACCGCGTTGTTGGCCTGAGGGATACTTTGCACCCCGCAACCGGTCAGTAGCAAAAAACAAAAACACAATACTTGGGTGCGCATGATCACTCCTTTATTAAAAATTTATTTCCACTGGCTGAATCTAGCAGCAATCTTACTGATTTGCATTTTATCGTTTCGGTTTGCAGAGGCCAAAGATTGTCTTGAACTTGCAACCCGATCTCCCTTGGTCTGTTTACGAAACCCAAAAAACTGCACCCCGTCTGAAACGCTAGGTTTATTTACTTCTTGTCACAAGCAATATCTTCAATCGTGCCTTCATCTTGTAAAGGCCATAACACAAGAAAAACACGACACCCCTTTGAGCGTCCTTGTCGATGAGTTCTTATTTTTTGATCAAGAGTTCTGTGATCAGGCTCGAGCCCTTAAAAATCAGGTCAATTTGATTTTGGTAAAGGAGCCTGCCAAATACATGCGAGACCCTGGATTTTTTAGCTCTCAAGGTATTTATTCAGCCTTGCCCTACGGAATCATGGGAGCTCAATCGGTCGCAACTTTTTTTGCCCAATGCCCGGGAATCAAAGTGGAACAAGCCTTAAAAGGTGAAAATTTAGTAAATAATAAAAATTTATATGAGGATAACCTCGATCCCCAAACTTTTGAATTGCGAGCCGATGGTGGGAATATTTTGTTTTTAAATCCTTCCACCGTGCTTGTAGGCGAAACTCACGCCAGGCCATTTCCGAAACAGATCGAAGAATATTTAAAACAGAACAAAAAAGTGATCAAAATCAAAGTGCCGAATTTACAAGTTGGGCATCTCGACGAGATTTTTTTTATCAATCCCAATCGACAGCAGTGTGAAATTTTGGTGGCTTCGCCTCAACAAATGAAAACCTTTTTGACCCAGAATAAAAATCTTGAACTTTATCCAGAACCTTTGAGTCCTGAGCAACGCGCTCAACTCGAAATCGCTTTTGATCAAATTCAGATTCGGAACTCATCGAAGCGGCCACTGCCACTGGAATGGAAATCAAAATTTGAGAGTAAAAAAATGATCACTGCTGACCAAGTTTTGGCTAACAAAATTTTGATGGCACAGTGGACCCTGTGGCAAAATCAAATTGATGCAGCAAAACTAAAAATCAAGCAAGCCGCTCGATGCGCGGTTCATTTTCGAGATCTTCCTGTTTTTTGGAATTTAAAGGGGCAAGCGATCTTGACCAATCCAGTAAACAGCATTTATTTAAATAAAAAGTATTTAATTTCGAAGCCGTATTTAATTTCAAAGGTCACTTATGAATTTAAAAATCAAATAGAAGGACGAATATCAACAATGCCCTTTTTGATCTATGAAAAGGCTATTCAAAGTCAATTAGGTTTGGTGAAATTTGTCGATTTAAAAGACTATGATGAGGGTGGCGGCAATGTTCATTGTGCCACCCAGCAGATCCTATGCACGCATTAAAGATGAATGTTTTGGCATTGCTCGCTCAAGCGAACATTTTGGATTCCCATTTTTTGATTTGCACGACAGGTAAAGATTTGTGTCGGTGTTGACCCTGATGCATTAGCTCGATCAATCCGCGCACCTGCTTCACGCAACATCCGGTCATAAAAACGGTAATCTGAATTATTGGCGGCGTAGTGGAGTGGAAGATTGCCATCGGCATCGGCGGTTTTCCAGTTGATGGCGGGGCCTAAGAACAATGCATCCAAGATATCATATTGATCTTGCAAGGCAGCCCAATGAAACACATTACGGTTTTTAAAATCGACAATTTTAAGATCAACAAACCCACATCCCAAGAGTGCTTTTGTCGAAGCCAAAGATCCGGCTTGAACCGCAAGCATCAACGGGGTCTGTCCATTGCGATCTTGCGAATTAAAAAGTCGACGCCGGCCAAGTTGGGTTGGCATTTCGCGCTCGATCAAATCCAAATATTTTGCATACCAAGCGTTGTCACTATACTGACGAATAATCCAAGCCAGTGCGCGTGCTCGCCCCGCAGAGGCTGCGGTATGAAGCGGTGTGCGCCCAAGCTCATCCACCATCATCATGTCAAAATGGATTGAAGCTCTCGCATCAAACAATGTTTGCATCACTCGATCATTGTTTGCGACATGGACGGCTCGCTCGCCATTCATCGATCGGGGATCAAGCTCATCGGCACTCAATTTTTGTCGAGTTCCATTACGAATGATATTTAAAACCGCATCGTTGATGCCGCTTTCGGCAGCCAAAAAGAGATAAGAGTTGCCATGCAAATTTACCGCTCTCACATCGAGATTGGGATGTTTTGAAAGTGGAATCGCAATCTCTTCGAATCCACGGACCAGACTCAATTCAAGTGGAGTAAATCCAGATGCATCTCGCATATTGATGTCTGCACCCGCACGAATCATTTTTTTTACCGCTGAAAGATTTCTATCTTTGACAGCCTCACTCAAAGATCTCGGCTCACTCTCTTGCGTCTCAGGTAGGTTTGGTCGCGACTGTTCGAAGCGTTCTGGTGGGGAGCCATTTTCGTTTTTGGCACAACCCCACAGAGCAGCAACGTTTAGCATTAACCATAACCGAAGTGTTTTCGGCATTTGATCTCCTCGTCTCTGTTAGTAGAGTTATGACTCGGCTCAGGCAAAAAATCAAATTTAGGATACGTCGTCCTAAAGCCAGTGATAGTTGAAACTAATGGAAGGGCGCGGCAAATTGTGGCGCTGAAATGGCACCTCATGACGAAGCCAACTCTCGAATAATATAACTGATCCTGTAGATGGCGCGTACGCAACATGAGATGAATCCTTCTTGGTGCGTGGTGAAGCCATTTTGAAACTGCTCCTTGGATCTTCGAAAATAATAGGCGCATCTTTTTCAGAAACCACCGGATAATATGTTCCACTCAACACGGACAAGGGATGAATGTGCGATCCATGTGCCCCGCCTTCTTCTAAAATGTTGACCCACATTTCGGACATCAGCAAATTTTTCTGCTGCAGATCCCATCCCAAGGTCCTGACAAACTTCTTAACGTGAGCATCAATATAGTTTTTCAAATCAGCGCAAACCGATAGGCGCTGATGTAGGTTGTCCCAGGAGCCGTAACTGGTAAACCCATTGGCGTAATTTTTTTTACACCAACGTCGCCCCTCTAAATCAAATTTTTTTATATCAGTAATCGCATCCATACACAGTCGAGCAAAATTCAAATTCTGTTTTGGTTGAGACATTAGGCGAGCTTGATAAATGGGTGTGGCAAAAAGCAAATCAATTTTCACAAAGCTGAATCCCATTTTTATTCGCGATCGCAACAATCGGAAATGGCAAATGACTATTTATAAAACAAGAATTTTTTGAAAGGCTATGAAAGTGATGGGCTCCCCATGGACGTGGCGCGCTTTCGAGATTCACAAATAGACCTCTAAAGGTTTCGCCCTCGCGCAAAGGGTCAATGGTTTCGATATTTAAAAATTGGGCAGGCTTCGTCGACCACACCTCAATCAATCGCTCAAGACTCAACATTTTTTGTTGATAGTAAGAGGTGAGCACAGGAAGAGTTGTTTCAAGCCCAATTGTGCCATTAGCCGAAGTATGAAAGTCATCGTGCTTTGCTGTTTGTTCGTGAGGTGCATGGTCGGTCGCCACAAAATCGATTTGTCCATTGATGAGGCCTTTTAATAGAGCTTGCTGATCGCTCGGCGAGCGAAGTGGTGGATTCATTTTAAACGAAGAATTTTTAGGATCGATTTGTTCTGCATTAAAAAACAAATGGTGAGGCGAGACCTCGCAAGTTGCCAAAAGTCCCTGGTGTTTTGCCTGCTCAACAAGTTCAAATGTTTTTGCGGCTGAAATATGGAGCACATGATAACGAGCTTTTTTAAATTTATTCAAAAGATCGAGGTCGCGTTGGACCATATCGACTTCGGCAGACTCAGGATAAGAATTTATATTTAAACTCTTTTGGATGGAGCCGGGTGCAAGCGCTCCGCCATGACCCTCCATTTCGGCATGCTGCAAAAGAGGAACTCCCGTCTTTTCACAAATCGCAAACGCTTCCGACATCAACTGATCTGACATCACCCCACGCCCGTCATCGGTAAATCCTTTGACGTCATGTTTTGCGAGCTCAGAGAGTGGTGCTAATTTTTTGCCTTGTTGGCCTTCGGTGATTGCGGTGGTAAAAAAAACTTCGACATCATAACGCTCAGATTCGGTTTCAACCGACTGTCTTGCCTGATTGAGAACTTCTACCGAATCGATCACGGGCTGCGTATTCGGCATTGTCAAAAGAGCTGCGTAACCTCCGAAAAAGGCGGCTTCAAGTCCGGTTGCTGCAGTCTCTTTGTGCGGCTGACCGGGCACTCTAAGATGGGCTTGAACATCCACACCTCGCGGAAGAAACGTTAAATTGCTCAAAGGTGTTGAGCCTTGTTCCGTGGATTTCTCGATTTTTTGAATTCGTCCTTGATCAACAAAAATATTGTAACGATCAAGCGCTCTGCCGTCAGGCGTGCACAAAAGATTCTGATATATAGTCATGGGGCTGCGGTAACATAATTTTTTTGGTTCGTATAGCGGAGCGTGAAGGAGTGGTAATTTTTTATTTAAAATATACAAAATTAGTTTATTTGTAGCGGGTAGAAAGATTTTTGTCGTGCCCGCAAAAAATATTATCGGAAATTGAGTGCGGAATTTTTTTGTGAACACGAATTGCCGAATTTTCTACGGCGGTGAGGACTTTTGAATATGGGGTAATGTCATTAAACACATTCGTGCCCATAAACCTGACGTCATCTCAGGTTCTAAAATGATGTTGATCACGATAAGTCCTGCGGTGTTTTAGTTTGGTTTGAATTTTAATCAGATTGGCACAAATAAAATTAAGTGGGTCCAATTTAAGTCTGTGGAGTTTTTGATGTAAATGTTGTCGTGCCCACTCACAGTTTGTCGTGCCCGTACCTTCGTTCACAAAATCGCGTGAGAGCTCGACATGAATACCGAATGTGGTTCAAGTAAAGAATGACAACTTCAGACAACAATTGAAATGTAATCTCATCAAACACTCGAGGGGCAAATCCCAATGTTCATTTATCAATAAAGCTCTCTTTATTAATAAAATGGTCGAATTAAAAATGAACTGAGTGGGATGCGGTAATATCTAAGCGCGAAATGAAGCCACACAAACAAATGTTTTGATTGTGGAGTCGTCTCGCAAAACTATTGAAGAGTTATTTCGATGTTTTTACCCAATGAGATTTCAAAAAAACAAAAGTGGAGCGGGTGAACGGGCTCGAACCGTCGACCTATACCTTGGCAAGGTATCGCTCTAGCCAACTGAGCTACACCCGCTCGACAAACACAGTCTTAGTTGTCCTGAAATAGAAATGTCAAAAAGAATCCTCAGATGGTTCAACACTTAAATCTTTTCCGTGTTGGAGGCGCCATTTGGCGTAGCCGCTTTTGTCCACAACCGTTTCGATTTTGAGATCTCCTTCGAGGCCAGCTGTCAGATAGGTCAAATACTTTCCTTCGATCACCGAAGGTCTTAAAAGTGGCCGACCGTGGAGCGACATTCTCCCTATGACCTGACCGTTTTCGGGATTAAAAAGACAGATTCGGGTTTTCATACAAGGAGCACCCAAAACCCAGCCTTTATTGGCCCAACGAATTTTTGTTTCATTAATGGATTGAGCATTGAGTCTAAATGAAAATGCCCAAGCATGAGTGAGATCGGTTTCTAATTGAAAATGCCATTTCTTTTCACCTGTCTTGGCATCGAGAACATCCAGCATGTGATTTGGCGAAATGACGGCTAGCAAATTGTATGAGGGTACAAAGGCCTGGATGGTGCTCAAGTTATTTTCAAATTCGGTTTCCCAATTTTTGCGGCCGCGAAGGCTATAAGAAACAATTTGGCCGGTTTTGGTGGTGGCAAATAAATTATCGCCCTCAATCGTTGGCGGTTTGAGTGGGGACGAGGGGAGAGTGATCTGCCAAAGCAATTTCATTGTGGCAAAATCATAGGCGATTATTTTTTGATTTTGAGAAACAAATAGCATCTCTTCAGAATCATCAAGGCTGATCTCAACTGGGGCTTCATCAAGCTCGGGCGAAATCGGAAAGGTCCGATCGATGTCACCATGGGCTCTTTTGAGACTCACAAGATGAAGCCCCATTTTTTTCATTGGAACATCTTTTTCTTTTTTGAGAACTTTTTGATTTAGCCTTACACGCAATGGATCTTGAGAATTGGTGAACACAAAAACTTTTTCGCCCACCAAAAATGGCGCGCTGTAGATGTGAACGTTAAGATCGTTCATCCAAAGCATCTGGCCCGTGGAACTCAAAATCGAAAAAATTTTGCCATCAGCTAATGCGGTGTAGGTGGCGGCAAGGTCAAATGTTGGCGGATACAATGTTGAGGTATTTTTTAAAAAATTAAATTGCCATTTTTCGCCGTCTATCTTTTTAAGGCTCAATTCTCCTTGTGAAAACACCTGGCCGTTGAACAAGCTCAAAAGCCCTTCATCATTAATTTTTACATGGAGTGAATTGACCGCCACATTATAAAAATTGTGACTCCAAATTTTTGGGTTAGGCTCAATACCTGAATGCGATAAAGGTCCAAATTCGGAGGGTTTGCCCCGATCAAGAGAAAATGGTTTTTGTTTAAGGAGTGAGGGGATGGGCTGAGAGTGTTCGTTCTTGCGTTTTGATAAGGCCAATTTGTAATCAATTTGATCATACAAAAACGGATTATTAATCAACACAAGTGCGATCACCGCAATGCTGAATACGGTAAACGAAAATTTCCAGTACCATGCTACTCGGCGGTAGGAGTTGTATTCCACGAAACATTTCCTCGAAATTTAACTTCTGGTTTACAAATGTCTTCGACCTCAAAAATCCGTTTGTACTCAGGATCTTTTAAAGTTCGTAAATCAAAATATGCCGACACCGTTTGAAATCCTTGAGTTCCTGCAAATTGATCACAGGCCTGTTTGGCATCCAAAAACTTAAGGTATGGACTGCACTGAGTTTGGATCGGCCGTCCCGAAGGAGCATCTACCGAAATCTGTTCAATGCGAGAATTAAAATGGGCAAACGTTGTAAGCCGGCATTCAAGGTTCGAAGCCAGGCGATCGAGAGCTAAAGTTTCAACCACAGGATGGGTCTGCTCCAATGCCAAAAAAGGAATCAGCTGGATTGCCCAAAAAACAATAAGGGTGAGGCCTGCCCAAAGATTACTCGGCTCGGGACGTAAGTAGGATTGGTAAAGAAGTTCGGATTCGAATTTTCTTTCTTCCCAGCCTGCCAACCAAAAAAGTGAAAGAGCCATGATTTGCACAAGGGCTGGAAAAAATCCGTCAAACCACCAAAGGACAGCCTGATAGAGAACCAAAACCAAAAAACCGATAACGAAATATTTCCCTTTTTTAAATAAAAGAGCCGCTCCGCCAATCATTTCGACCAAGACCGAAATTGCGGCACACCATTCGGCAAATTTGGGGCGGGTGATTTTGTGACTCATAAACCATTGGCCGGTGAGCCACTCTGGCGAAAGCTTGAGCATTCCGGTTGCGAGATAATACGAAACAATAAACCCTTTAAGAACATTTTGTTTGGAGGGGACAAAGAGATAAATCAGCTGCAAGCAAAATAAAAAGTAATGGATGTTGGAACTTAAACGATAATCTTGAATATAAAAGAACGCTTTAAGTAAAAATAATGAAAACAGCAGACCCCAATTTAATAAGGTTGCACGGGTAAAGAAAAACACGCAGGCGGTCAGTAAGCTCAATACAAAATAAAAATAATAAAGAGCGGTGAAAACTGACAAAGGAACAATTCGCATTGCCAAACAGTTTTCAAAAAGGGTCCAGCACATGGGTGTGCTGGTGTAATAAGCGAGCGGCAGATGCCCTTGCAGTTGCCAGTACAAAAATGTGAGGGCATGAGTCAGCGCAAGCAAGCCACCAAAAATTCTAAGGCTTGCCGATTTTTCGATTTCCCAAAGTTGATTGCGCATCCATTCCATCGCCCCATCATGAAGGCGTTATATGGGAGAGTCAATTTGGCTGTTGAATCTTGCGGTTGATAAAATAGCCCGAAGTGTATTGAATGCCAGACACAATCGACAATCCAACACTGATCCACAATAAATAATAACCTGCAAAGCTCAGGTACTTATCGTGATCGATCAGCAAACAGGGAATGGCAATCATCTGAAGTGCTGTTTTCCATTTGCCAAAGGGCTTGGCGTCAATGATCACACGGTCAGCCGCTGCAACAGATCTTACACCACCAATCGCAATGTCTCTTGAGATCAGCAAAAAAACCATCAACGGATCGACCATGCCCCGATCTAACAGCATCACCAAAGTTCCGAGCACTAAAATTTTATCGGCGATGGGATCCATTAATTTTCCCATTGTGCTTTCGGCTTTGAATCTTCTAGCCCAATAGCCATCAAGCCAATCGGTAATCGAAAATAAAATAAATAAAACGGCGGACACCGTTGTCGCCAATGGCCACGAGGTCATCAGTAAACAAACTATAACGAGACCGCCAAACATTCGCGAAGTTGTTGCCCACATGGGGAGTTGCAGCTTCCAATTTTTTTGTGACATAAAAAAATCGTAATGCGGGCTTTCATTCCTCGCAAGCGAAATTGACACAAGACAAAGGCGTAAGGGACACTTCGAGCCTCATGTTTAAAGCCATTCATCGCGTGCATTTTTACGAAACCGATGTGATGGGCATTGTTCATCACTCCAATTTCTTGCGGATCTTTGAAGAAGCCCGAATGAGTTGGCTCAAAAATGTTAAGCTCCATCTCTCACATGCTCCTTATGCCAACATGACGTTCGCAGTTTTAGAAACTCATGTGAAGCATCTCAAACCCGCATATTTAGACGAAGAGTTGACAACCTATATTCAAGTTCGTAGCGAAAAAGCCAAGATTCGATTTGGTTACGCCACAGTTTGTGAATCTAAAAATCAGATTGTGGCAACCGGCGAAACACTTCATGTGGCGCTTGATAAAGAGTTAAAAATTTTGCGGATTCCTTTTGAATTTTTAAAAGTTTTGGAGAGCCAAATATGGACAGAAACCTGGCCCTTGAATTTGTTAGAATCACTGAAGCCGCAGCGCTAGCTTCGGCTCATTTGATGGGGCGTGGTGACGAAAAGGCTGCCGATCAAGCCGCAGTCGATGCGATGAGAAAAGCATTTGATTCGGTTGATATCGATGGCACGGTGGTGATTGGCGAAGGGGAGCGCGACGAAGCTCCAATGCTCTATATTGGTGAAAAAGTCGGAAGGCGTTCAGCACAATCTCCTCAAATTGATATCGCACTCGATCCCCTCGAAGGCACAACCATTTGTGCCAATGGGGGAGTGGGGGCGGTGTCGGTGATTGCGGTTGCGGGACAAAATCAATTTTTGCACGCACCAGATGTTTACATGCAAAAAATCGCCTGCGGTCCGCGCGCAAAAGGTGCAATCGATCTCAACAAAACTCCGGAGGAAAATATTAAGTCGGTGGCGCAAGCCTTGAATAAAGAAATTTCTGAAATCACCGTGGTGATATTGAAACGGCCAAGGCATACTGAGTTGATTTCGAAAGTGAGAACTCTTGGAGCCCGGATCCAATTGATTGACGACGGCGATGTTTCGGCCGGTATTGCGACCTGTTGGGAAGATTCAGGAATTGATATTTTGATGGGCATTGGCGGCGCACCTGAGGGTGTGATCACCGCGGCTGCACTTAAATGTTTAAACGGTGATTTTCAAGGACGACTTTTTTTTAGCAATGACCAACAAAAATCACGAGCGATAAAAATGGGAATTACTGATTTTGAAAAAACTTATCAGCTCGAAGAACTGGCGGCCGGCGACGTGATGTTTTGTGCCACCGGAATCACCGATGGGCCTTTACTCAAAGGGGTCCGGTTATTGGCAGGCCACCGAGCCACAAGTCATTCATTGGTGATGCGATCAAAAACTCAGACCATTCGGCGCATCGAAGCCGAACATCATTTGAAATTAAAACCATGAGTGCTCGTTTTGAATTTTCCTGTTTTTCCTGTGGATTGCTTTTAAGTTTTCAAGACACACCAGGGTTTCGCGCCACGTGCGAAAAATGTGATAGCGATATTCACGTTTGTAAGAACTGTCGGTTTTATGATGTCAAAGCTTACAATGAATGCACCGAGCCGTCGGCCGAGGTGGTGCGTGAAAAAGAACGCAATAATTTTTGCGAATATTTTGAGCCCGGCGGGAATGGACCAAAAGAAAAAACCTCAGCCGAAGATCTAAGATCAAAAGCCGAGGCCTTATTCAAAAAATTCTAGTGTCGACGATACGTCAGTTTCAATTTTGATCCTGGTTTGACTTTTCCAAACAACACGCGATCCGAAATCGTCACCGATCCTGACGGATCATACTGAAGTCCACGGCGATCAAGAATTTCTTCATGCCCACTTGAATCGATGATTGAAACCACAACAGTTTCAAGTGCAATTCGACTTTCATCTCCGTTATGGATCCGAAGTGTCTTTGTGTAATCCATCATCTTGTAATTTGAAAAATCGGCGATGCGCATCATGTTATCAGAAATTTGGGCGTGCTTTGCCAAATCAACCGGAAAGCCCTTGCTCAGTTGAATCAAATCCAAATAGCCATGACCCATCTCGTGTTCTAAACCAAATTTATCGGTCTTGTCTGTTTTAGGAATCGATTCATTCGAGAGATAATGAACTCCCGAAATAACGAGGGGACCACCGGTCGCGCTTTGAAGTGCACTTAAGACATCTTGGGGAGTGATGTTGCGTGAGTTCGCCGCATACTTGTCGATATGGCAATATTGACTCTTCGCTTTGATCTCGATCGGATCTTGTTCGCACTTGCCGTTAAACTGGGGGCATTCATTTGCTTTGTAATCATAGCAAACATCTTGCTCGTCCGACATAAAGATCACACCCAAGGCTGAGCCGGGCTCAAGCAATCCTTCACTTTTTAATTGTGGCAGATCTTGAGCATCGGTCACCGCGCGAAAAATACTCATCAATCCCATTTCACCTTGAGCCGAAGAATCATCACGATATTTTTGTAAGATCGTCATCTTGCGAACAACACGTTTGCTGATTTCGGCAAGCGACATCTGTGGATAATGAAGAACTTTTGGATCTTCTGTTGGACGGCGCGTGGTCTTTGAGGATTCGCTAAACAAAACTCCTTCGAGTCGATCGGAGGAGTCAGGCCCGTGAGCGGCGATGACTCCGATGTCCACTTGTGAGTGAGGTGGAAGACGCATAATAAAATCGCCTACTTTTTTGGCCACAACTTCGCGGGTCAGATCCATCGAATCTGAGGTGTCAGGAACTAAAAGCAAAGTGTATTTTTTGATGCGCGCATTCATGGGCTGCTCAATCGTGATTGGAGCACATTCTTCTGTACCTTCGATCACTTCTTTAGCGCAACCACCACCGCAAAGTCCTAAAACTGTGGGCGCACTACCGCCGCTCACCCAAGGAACGTTTGGAGCAGGCTGTGTGTTGCCACCGGCCATATGAACAGGGCCCGAAAATTCAAGACGCTGAGTTGGAATATTTGCTGGTTCAAGTGCTACCGGTGGAGGTGAAGGAAGTGTTCTAATAATTGTTGTTGGTTGTGGCGTGCTGATCACAGTTGTGGTTTCAACTGGAGTGGGTGTTTGACGTAATTCCACATCGGGCAGCGGTGCTTGCATGATTGAAATCGGCTGCACGAGAGGTCTTGGCGGTTGATAGACGATCGGAATCGTTGGCGGAGGATAATAAGGTTGGCTCGGCATTGGCCCACGGGCGATCGTCCCATTGGGTGCTTGTTGCACAGACGAATGACTCGCCTTTTGACAACTCACAATGGTCGCCACCAACAACATAATCACATAGATTTTTTTATTCATAAACCCTCCCACCTGTTTCAAATTGCAAGGTCAAGAGCAGTGTGGCTGAGGCTTTAAAACGATTTTACAAAGTTATGCCAAAAATTGTCTAAGCACTTTGGCGATTTTGGGCGCTTCGGGTTGTTATCAGGAAGTCGGTGAATACCGAATCCATGGAAATAAAAAGTTTGCTCATTCGAGAAAAACAAGAGCTTACCTCATTTTCAAATATGACTAAACAATTGGTATTTGAAGTGATTTTGATTTAAACAGCTCCATGACAAAATTACTGCGCTCTTCAACTTTTATACTTTGTGCAACATTGAGCAATTTGGCTTACGGAGAAATTTCGGAGCCGTTCGTTTTAAAAATTAAAAAAGATGATCAGGTGTCCAGCCTATTCGTGAATTATCCCAGTTCAAAATTTCCTTCTCGTGCGACCAAAGCTTTTACTGATGGGCTACTTAAAGAAGTTAAAAACTTACTGATCAGCCAACAAGACACTTCGTGGCGGGGTATAAAAAGCCAAATCAGCAAAAATGATGATCCAGCCTCTGCTCTGCGAACCACATTTGGTGAGTTTTCTTATGAATGGAAGTACATTAGTCGTACTTTTAAAAAATTGAGTGTGCGAAGTAAATCGCTAGCAGATTGTACTATTCCTTTCTC
Source organism: Bdellovibrionales bacterium (assembly GCA_965199825.1). Taxonomy (GTDB): domain Bacteria; phylum Bdellovibrionota; class Bdellovibrionia; order Bdellovibrionales; family UBA1609; genus CBDATP01. The sequence goes on from OZ241329.1 coordinate 2,063,035, forward strand.
TGCACTCGATTCCCTCTTTTCAAGCGGAATTTTCGCGTGGATTACGCGTAACCGACTTTTAAGTTTAATATTAGCTGAGGTTTCGGGGTCGATCTCGAATACGAGCGGACAAGATCTGATGCATCTCCTGAACTACAGAGCTAGAAAATTGAATTACTCCGTGATGTATTTTGAAAAAACTTATGACTCAATATCGTTCGAAGCGGTGAAAGATCACGACATCAAAGAACTCCTTGGTCTCTTGGCGAGTTTTAAAACTTCAGATAAAGAATTTCTTGATGAGTTTGAAAAGTTGGGTTTACTCACATCGTTAAATCGCAGCAGAACAGGGGATGAGGTCGAGGCGTATGAGCAAAAGCGGAGATGGCTCAATCAGATTGAATTTCTCCATGAAAAAGAAGGCGTTGCTGTTGCGCTAGGGCTTGGGCATATCGTGGAGTTCGGAGGAATAGGTAATTTGCTGTTTGAGCTAAGACTTCGAGGTTTTGAGATTTTAAACGGTGAAGGTTGGACGAGCGACTCTTCTTGCTCCAAAATCTTATCAGCAAGAAAAATTAAAACTGCAGGTGCTGGTCTCCAACGGATGAGCAGACGCGAAAATCTTTTGCGTCTGCGTGGGATCGATTCTGAAGATGGTTTGTACTGATCAACAAGTTTTTTGGTCGCCGGGTTTTTAAGGTGTAGGGTGATTTGAGTTTTGGGTACTGACTCTGATTTACATTCTGATCCGAAGAACCTTCCTGCCTTTCACGTGGCAGCTAGGACTGTGGTTCGATCTAAATTATTATCTAAAAAATGATTTTCTGAATTTGAAATTTCTGATTTGTTTAATTCGAATTCATCATCTCAATTTTAAAAGCCTTCACCTCTAAATTATGACAGTGCCCCGGATGGCATCCGAACACCATAATCCAATATAAAAATATAAATAAATTATGATTATAAAAACAAAATTTATTGTCTTTTCACCTAAGCAAATATATTATTCACGTATGAAACAACTGAATTTATTTAAAATGAAAACGCAAAAATCTTATGGTGGCAAAACTTTAGGTAAAAGAAAATCCACGCGGCCGCTCAATCCAAAACGCCTTCATCATGTGATAATGAAATCACAACACGCCAAAGGATTGCTTAGTTTTAAAAATCCAGTTCATCGAGCTAAAATAGAAAAATTAATTTTTGATAAAGCGCAACGCTACGGAATTCGAATTGCAGAGTTTGCCAACGTGGGAAATCACTTTCATCTCCTTGTTCGATTCAAGAATATTTATCTGATACAAAATTTTTTAAAAGTGACCATGGGATTGATTGCACGATTGATCACCGGCGCGAGCAAAACAAAAAGATATGGGCGATTTTGGGAAGGACTTGTCTTCACCCGAATTGTTTCAAAAGGTTTGGATCAATCGCGGATGTTTGATTATCTCGCTGCAAACAAAATTCAATCCGATGCGGGGACCGAAAGTCGCTGTCGTTTTGAAATGTCAAAAAAGAGGGAGTGGCGGAGACGGACCAGCAAGCATCAAAAGGTTTCTAGTGCACTACAACTTGCCCAACTTGATTGTCGTTTATACCGAAGTAATTAAACCGCTTAAAAAAGCCCTAGATTTTCTGTACGACACCGCACTCACAGCCCACCCGAAGATGCAGCTCAAGACATACCAATTAAAACAGCAATCATCCCACACCGTTTCAAATTGAAACACCCAAACCATTCAAAAGTAAACTTTCGTACATAGTAAACAGAAAACCCACCCTTAAAATCCCGTCTCAAATCGAAACGTCAATAAACTAAAAAAGTGTAGATAAATCATCGGATGTGATTCCAAAACGCAAACCTTAAAAACTTGAACAGGTGTCAATCGAGACGACATATCTAACTGCGCGAAATTCTTAAATCCTCAATTCCCAAGGTTGGGAATCCAAAATGCAAATCTAAAAAGCATCACGGGGGGATTTATGAAAACAGCTTTTTTGGTTTTGATGTGTTCGATGGGTCTTGCGGCTTGTTCATCAGGTGGCTCTGCATCGAATGCCTCTACGGTAAACAGTAGCTCTGCTGTCACCATCCTCCCGAGCAGCGTCACCCTCGCCTTTGGGCAGCAATACACTTTTGCTGCAATGGGTGGTGCAGGGTATGGCTACACCTTTCAAATCGTAAATGCGCCGAACTCTTCGGCGCAAGGAACGCTAGTGAGTTCTACTGGTTTTTATACCGCACCTTCAGCCAACCAAACGCTGTCTATTATGGTGACCGATGTCAACGGAGCTAGTGCCACTGCAACCGTAACAATCAGCTCAACCGCAACATCAACCACCACGACAAATGCCGAAACCCCTCTTTGGAGATTCTTTAATACAACAACGGGCGAGCATTTTTATTCGGGAGATTCAACCGAGGGGGCGAAAGCCGGGGATGTGCCAGAGGGCATTGCCTTTTTAGTTCTTCAATCCCAACAGGTAGGATCGGTTGCTCTTTATCGCTGCAACACCGGCTCATCACACTTTATGAGTTTGGATCAAAATTGTGAGGGTTTTACTAACGAATCCACTTACGGATTTATCTATACCGCTCAACAATCGAATACAGTTCCTGTTTATCGATTCTTTTCACCCACATCGGGAGATCATCTTGTGACCACCAACTACAGTGAAGGTGCGGGCTACCAATACGAATCAACTCTGGGTTATGTTTTTACAAACTAACTTGCAAGACTTATTGATTTTTCGAGATGAATTTCGATTGGAACTTGGCTGAGTTTTAAATACACACGCCGCATCTCAAGTTGCGGCCACCAGGAATACAAAAAGTTATCAAGTGGTCGCCACATGGCGACCCAACCCATAATCATAATTCCTTCGCGCAACACATCGATCGCAACGTTTCCATTTGGAAAACTCTGCGATACGGTCAAACAAGAAAACATCACCACAAATCCAATCAGCAAAGAGATCTGTCCTTGGCGCACGGTCCGATGCAATTTTTTTCGCATCAAATCGGCTTTGTAGGTAAAGTGATTATGAATGGCCTCAATAATAGTTGTTTGAGGCAACAGCATGCCATCGGGCTCGGCAATATGAATCACCAATCCAATCGCGGTGTTTACCGGATGCTCCATACTTGAACTCACAATATAATCGGCCGCCGTATCATCAAGATCGCGCTCCAAAAATGGCGAAGGATCGCGCGAATCAAACAGCTGCTCGATTTTGCGCAGTTTAAGATCAATCAGCACTTTGCCTTTTTTGGTGCGATAGCGGTTGGATGAGGTCTTTTCCATAACAAACTTATCGGCGTAAATCGAAAATTGCCTGGTTTGGTTTTTTAAGTTCTTGTTGAAAACCGGCCGATGGTCTGGTGTCCTTTGATTTTGCCAGAATCTAAAAAACATGCAAACGTCTAGTAACGAGGAGGCCCATGGCCAGTGCCGAAATCAGTGATCAATTTAACTGCACTAAGGAGCAGTTTTTTAAGATCATTTCAGACTACGAAAAGTATCCTGAATTTTTAAATGAAGTTAAAAAATGCACCGTTTTAAAAACCGAAAAAAATCGCAAACTCGTCGAGTACGAAGTTTCGGTGGTAAAGACATTTAAATATCGCCTGTGGATGACTGAAAAGCCCGCAAGCTTGATCACCTGGACACTGGATTCAGGGGACATGTTCAAGGTGTCTAACGGCAAATGGGAACTTAAAGAGAAAGCCAAAAATACGATCGCTCACTACAGCGTTGAGGCCGAGTTCAAGGTTTTTGTACCCGGAATGATTGCGAAAGCTTTGGTCCAGGTGAATCTTCCGCAGATGATTGAATCTTACAAAAAACGAATAAAGGAAATTTATGGCGGTTAAATCCAAAAAACCGGGAATTGCGATAAAAAAAATATTGTCGGTGGGTTTAGGTGCGGCCTTTTTGACCGAAGATATGGTTAGATCCTATTTACAAGACGTCAAGCTTCCAAAAGATGTGATGAATGTTTTGCTTCAGCAAGCGGGCAAATCAAAAAATGATCTGATGAATCTTGTGGGCAATGAAACTATGAAGATCATTTCAAAAATTGACTTCGTTAAAGAAGCTTCTCGCTTTGTCGAAAATCATAAATTCAAAGTCTCGGCCGAAATCGAAGTGATCAGAAAGACTTAACGTATGGGTGATTTGAGTTTGAAGTGGGTCGAATCGATTTGGCGTAATTTTTTTTCGACAATTTCGCCAACCATATCGGGCCGGACCGCCTTTGCGGTGTACCACTCATCGCCATTTGAATACGAGCGGACTCGAATGTATTGGGCAGGATCTTTAGGATTTGAGATGGTCGAAAATTTCATATAGCCTTCAATGAAAGTCCCGGTGTTTTCGCTTTTTTCAGCCTGAGTTTGTAGCGCTGTAGAAAGATTAAAAGCAAACTTTCTTAAAGCCAAAACTCCATGAGGATCTGAAGCCTCGATGGTTGCGATATCATCAATTTGTTTAATGATAAATTCGCGCTCGCTGCCGTTCAGATATTTATCAAAGCGAAAGATCAATCTTTTTAAAAATTCATTTCTTAACCCATACTCGATCCGCTCTTGCGGAGTTTTGGCGTTCATCAATAACTTTTGATTAGCTGTAGACACCTCTTTTAATCGATCAAAGCTAACAGTTTGCGAAATCGAAAAAAAACAAAACCAAATTAATAAGATCGCCATAAACTTATCCTAGCAAAAACTTTTGAACAGTGCGAACACCGCAACATGGATAAAGTCTGGAATTCTGTCGAGCACAAAGTTTTTCGCGCCCTCAAACCGATCCCGCTGAAAGATAAAATTCTGCTGGTTGCGGTGTCAGGCGGAGCGGACTCGATGGCCCTCTTGACCATTTTGAATCATTTAAAAAAATCATTAAAATTTGAGATCAAGGTGATCCACATCCATCACGGCGGAAACAGTCGCTTCCGTCATCAAGCCCAAAAGTTTGTGTTCAAGATTGCAAAGGCAATGGATCTGACTTGCGAAACCAACATAGATTTGCCTAGCGATCTTAAGAGTGAGGCCGCTTTAAGACGATACCGGTACAAAATTCTTGATCAGGCCCAAAAAAAATATGGTGCGGTGGTGGCGACCGGTCATCATGCCCAGGACCTCCTCGAAACCCAACTAATCAATTGCATTCGGGGATCAAGTTTTTATGGGCTGCAATCGTTAAGCTTTTATCATCCTCAAAGACAAATTTTGCGGCCCCTTTTAGGCTTGAGCAAAAATCAAATACTTGAGTATTGTAGAGAGCGTAGAGTCAAATTCTTAAACGATCCTTCAAACCGTTCAAAGGCCCCATTACGAAATTGGATTCGCCACGATTGGCTGCCTCGGCTAGAAAAAAAAAGACGCGGGTCAGTCACTTCTTTGGCGCGAAGTTTTAATCTCCTTTCGCAATCCAAGCCGCAGCAAAGAAAGACCTTAGACCGGGAAAAATTTAAAACCTGGAGCCCAGAAAACAGAGCTCACGCCATTGTGGAGCTGATTCGTTCAAGCGGCATCTCCAATTACACCAAAGGGCATATCGAAGAGATTTTGCGCCGCCTTGACACCCCTCAAAAAACCTTCACATTTCGTACACTCGATCGAAATTGGAGCGTCACTCATCTTACCGTTAAAATTTGCCAACCACATTCAATTTGAGCTCTTCTGTATTTCGGTGTTAGTCTTCATTAATCATCAGAAAGGATCTTCATGAGATCTCCACAAAAAACCATGGCTCTTTGGGCAATTTTATTGGTTGTCGGCGTTTTGTTTTTTCAAATGTATGAAACCCAACGGAGCACTTTGGTGCGCGATTTTGATTATCCGAAATTTGTTTCGGCGATCGAAAAAGGCGAAATCAAAAAGGACTCGATTATCTTTTATAAATCTACCGGTCAGATTGAGGGGGAACTCAACGATGCGGGCGAAAAGATTTTTGGTGGGCGAAAATTTAAAATCGATGGCAACATCGATACCGATGGCTTTAACCAACTCAAAGCCAACGGGATTGTTCCAAAATACGTCAACTCCGACAATTCGTTTTTGACCTCGCTTTTTTTCAATTGGCTACCACTGATTATTATTATCGGAATGTTTATGTTCTTTATGCGCCAAATTCAAATTGGCGGGGGTAAAGCCATGGCCTTCGGCAAAAGCCGCGCACGCTTGCTTACCGAAAATAAAAATAAGGTCACATTTAAAGACGTGGCTGGAGTTGAAGAAGCCAAAGATGAACTCAAAGAGATTGTTGCCTTTTTAAAAGAGCCAAAAAAATTCACCAAACTCGGCGGGCGCATTCCAAAAGGGGTGTTGCTGGTGGGTCCTCCCGGAACAGGAAAAACTTTGCTCGCACGTGCGGTTGCGGGCGAGGCGAATGTTCCGTTCTTTACGATCTCGGGGTCCGATTTTGTTGAGATGTTTGTGGGTGTGGGAGCAAGCCGTGTGCGCGATTTGTTTGAGCAAGGCAAAAAAAATGCGCCTTGTCTTATTTTTATTGATGAGATTGATGCGGTCGGAAGACATCGGGGCGCGGGCATGGGCGGCGGTCATGATGAGCGCGAACAAACTCTGAATCAATTGCTAGTTGAGATGGATGGTTTTGAAAGTAATGATGGTGTGATTTTGATTGCGGCGACCAATCGTCCTGATGTTTTGGATCCCGCACTGTTGCGACCCGGTCGATTTGATCGACGTGTTGTGGTTTCAAAACCTGATGTCAAAGGGCGCGAACAGATTTTATTGGTGCACTCGCGAAAAACTCCATTGTCTTCGGATGTGGTGATTGAAACCATTGCGCGTGGAACACCAGGATTTTCGGGTGCGGATCTCGAAAATTTGGTGAACGAAGCAGCACTCTGTGCGGCTCGCGAAAATAAAAATAAATTAGAAATGGATGATTTCGAACGGGCTAAAGATAAAGTTTTGATGGGTGCTGAGAGAAAAAGCATGGTGATCAGCGAAGCAGATCGAAAAATTACCGCCTATCATGAAGCTGGTCATACAATCGTAGGACGGATTTTGCCGGGGCTCGATCCGATTCATAAGGTGACGATTATTCCACGGGGCATGGCTCTTGGTGTCACTCAAACTTTGCCCGAAGAGGACAGCCTCAACCTGTCAAAAACCAAAGCAAAAGCGATGATTGCTTTTTTGTTTGGTGGGCGAGCAGCCGAAGAAATTATTTATAACGACAGCACGACCGGTGCGGGTAACGATATTGAACGCGCCACCGAGCTTGCACGACGTATGGTGTGCGAGTGGGGAATGAGCGAAAAGTTAGGCCCCTTGGCTCTTGAAAAACGTGATGGCCCGGTGTTTATGGGAATGCAATCTGCCCAATCGCGCGACTATTCCGATGCAAAAGCCCAAGAAATTGATCAAGAGGTTTTTAGCTTGGTTACAGGTGGATATCATATTGCAAAACAAATTCTTCAAGACAACATTGGGATTCTACACAAGATGACCGATGCTCTTTTGGAGCACGAAACCATCGATGCCGAAGAAGTAAATATGCTTATCGCTGGTGCGGGCCTTGTAGAAATCGCAAAAAAACGCGAGGATAAGCAAGCGCGCATTGATGCTGAACGCAAGGTCTCCGCAGAAAACGAATTGAAAGCACGCGCCGAAGAAAAAAAATCAGGACGTGATCCTGTTGGACAGTCGGGACCTGTGACAGCTTAATAGTTAGGTTATATGCTTAAGGGCGTTTTTGAAAATCTGTCGTTGATCTTTATCCAATTGCGCTTTCAAGACTTTTTGGATTTTGTTTTTGTTTGGCTCGTGATTTATCGCATTCTGCTCCTGACCAAACGCTCGGGAGCAGTTCAAATCTTAAGCGGGATGGGCATTTTAGCCATTGCCTATCTCAGCAGCATTTATCTTGATCTCGTTACTTTCAATTGGTTGCTCGAACGGTTTTTTTCGCATCTCTTTTTGATTATCGTCATACTATTTCAAGCAGAAATTCGTAGAGCCTTGGCACAAATCGGTTCAAACCCCTTTTTGACCGGAGTAGGGCGAGTAGAAGAAACTCATATCGTTGAAGAGATCGCAAAAGCCGCGGTCACGCTAGCACAAAAAAAATATGGCGCCTTGATTGTGATCGAGCGTGAGATTGTGCTCGATTATTTTGTTGAAGTTGGAACAGTACTGCAGTCCGAAATTCAATCTGAATTGTTTAGTTCGATTTTTCATCCTGCATCTCCTTTGCATGATGGGGCGGTGGTGATTCGCCAAGGGCGCATGTTTGCGGCCGGCTGTTTTTTACCGCTTTCTAAAAATCCAACGTTGGATAAAAATTTAGGCACTCGGCATCGTGCTGCGATCGGTTTAACCGAAGAGACCGACGCCCTTGTTCTTGTAGTGTCCGAAGAGCAACATTCGGTGGGCATTGCTCACGGCGGGACTTTTCTGCCCGATGTGGATCATGCCACAATCAGAAAACATCTTTATGATGTCTTTGGTCTTCACTTTCGAACTGAAAAGGTGAGCACGTGAAGTTCACAGAAAACATGAGCTATAAACTTGTTTCGTTTTTTGTTACCCTCATTTTGTGGGTGAGTATGCTGTCGCGAAAAGATGCGGTGATCACTCGCGAAATGAATCTGCAATATCTGCTTCCCGCACACACAATTTTGATTGCCCAAAATCAGCCAAAAAAAGTTGTGATTCGTCTGTCTGGTCCACGCATCACACTTCAACGCTACTTGCAAAGTGATGAGGATTTAACCCTTGATCTGACCCGTATGCCCACAGGCCGGGTGCGAGTTCATTTAACACAATCCAACTTGTCGCTCCCTTTGGGTCTTCGTGTGATGGCCATCGATCCAGAAGAAATTCTTGTCGATCTTAAAGATGAGCCGATCAAAGGAGATGAACGATGACAAAAAAATTGCCCGCAAAAATCCCTTCTACTCCACAAAAATTGTTTGGTACCGACGGGATTCGTGGCCAGGCCAATCGGTTTCCGATGACTCCCGATCAGGTTTTAAAAGTGGGGCAAGCTATGGGCTACATGCTTCGGCACACACCAAGCTCGCGCAAAGGCTCGGCCCGCATGGTGTTGATCGGAAAAGACACCAGGCTTTCTGGCTACATGCTGGAGCAAGCCTTATCGAGTGGACTCAATTCCATGGGTGTGGCGGTGACATTGACTGGGCCTCTTCCCACTCCTGGAATCGGTTTTTTGGCTCGCAATATGAGAGCGGATGCGGGCATTGTGATTTCGGCCTCGCACAATGCCTACTTTGATAATGGAATAAAAATTTTTGGCGCCGATGGATTTAAAATCACCGATACCATGGAGCGCGAAATTGAGCGGCTCGTGGGCGAAGTCGACATGAATGTGCATCTTGCGGATTCGGCCACCATTGGCCGCACGCGACGTATCGAAGATGCCGCCGGTCGGTATGTGGTGTTTGTTAAAAATACTTTTCCTTTGGATATGACTTTGGATGGATTCCGAATTGTCTTGGACTGTGCTCACGGCGCAACTTACAAAGTTGCCCCCTCAATTTTTGAAGAGCTTGGTGCCGAGGTCATTTTGCTTGGTGATGAGCCCAATGGCTACAACATCAACGACAAAGCCGGAGCTCTTTATCCCCAAAAAACTTGTGAGGCGGTAATCAAATATCGTGCGGATCTTGGCATCAGTTTGGATGGCGATGGCGATCGGGTGATCATGGTGGATGAGCTCGGGAATATCGTTAATGGCGATCATATTCTTGCCATTTGTGCGATTCATCAAATGAAGCGAGCAAAACTTCGCGGCTCTACCGTTGTAGCAACCCAAATGAGCAATGTGGGCTTAGAGTTGTGTCTTAAAAATTACGGTATCAATCTGATTCGCACCGATGTAGGCGACAAGCATGTGGTCGAAGCATTGAGACAAAATGGATTTAGTTTAGGCGGCGAGCAATCCGGTCATATCATCCATCTTGATCATTCTACCACCGGGGATGGCTGTGTGGCCGCACTCAATGTGCTTGCGGTCATGCGTTTTGAAAACAAAAGACTCTCCGAGCTCAAAGCTTTGATGGAAGATGTGCCCCAAGTTTTGATTAACCTGAGAGTTCGCGAGCGAAAAGATTTGAACGAACTTCCAGGCTTTAACGCCTTAATCAAAGATATTGAGCTTCGACTTAAAGGCAGTGGTCGTACCTTTGTGCGCTTTTCGGGTACAGAGCCTGTGTTGAGAGTGTTGGTTGAAGGCCGCGATAAAAAACAAATCAGCAAATATGCCGAAGAGATTGCCCATTTTTTAGAGCATGAATTGTCGTAAAGTCCGGTGAAGCTCCTCACAAAAGAACAGATTAAAATTTTGGAACGCAATCATTCTGGGTTGATGATCAAAGCGGGCCGACTGGCTGCCAAAAAATTAAAAAATCTGAACGGTACAATCGCTATTGTGTGTGGGCCCGGCAACAACGGCGGCGATGGGTTTGTTGTGGCGCAAGAGCTTTTTAAACAAAAAAAAGTTGTCCAAATTATTGTGCCTCTAACGCCACAAACGCAGCTTGCGAAGGTGGAATTCAAAAAATGCTTGCGACTTAAAATACCAATTTTAAAAGCGCCCATAGCAAAAGTGGATTATGTGATCGATGCGCTCTTTGGAATCGGACTCTCACGTCCCATGCCATTTAAAAAACTCATTGAATGGATCAATTTGCATCCTGTGATTTCGCTCGATGTGCCAAGTGGGCTTAACAGTGATACTGGCACGTGTAATGGGCCGGTGGTTCGGGCTCAGCGCACACTGACCTTTGGGGCTTCAAAGCCGGGATTTTATGTTAACTTTGGACCCGAGCACTGTGGCCAGATTGAGGTCTTAAAGCTGTACCCAATCCAAAGTTCAATTCAACTTTTTGATCAAATGAAACTTCCGAAGCGGCCAAATCAATCTAACAAATCAAGCTTTGGTCACACGTTGATCTTATCCGGTCGCGAGGGGTATTGGGGCTCTGGCTTAATGAGTTCGAGTGCCGCCTTTAGAGTGGGCTCTGGATATGTGACTTGGGCAAGTTTTGATTCCATTCCGCTGCATCGGGCAATTCCTGAAGCGCTCACCGCAACGATAAATAATAAGTTATTTAGTGGTAAATTTGATTCGATCTTGGTGGGGCCTGGTCTTGGCACAACAAACAAAACCGCTCATCTCTTAAAATATTTATTTCGATTTCCAAACGTGATTGTTGATGCTGATGCTTTACAAGTTGCGGTCACACACAAACTTTTTCCTTTTCCCAAAACGTGGCTGATCACACCGCATGCGGGCGAGCTTGCAAAAATATTAGAGAAACCCGCAAAATTTCTTGAGTCGGATCGCATGATGGCGGTGGAGCTTGCGATAAAAAAGGTGGGATGTTCGGTCTTGTTCAAGGGTTTTCGCTCGATTCTTAAAACCGAATCACAAACTTTTGTGATTGCTTCGGGCAATAGTGCTCTTGCCAAGGCGGGCAGTGGAGACGTACTCGGTGGAATGATTGCAGGGCTGTGTGCTCAAAAATTGCCATTGCCAAAAGCGGGTCTTCAGGGAGCTTACATCCACGGAAAATTATCTGATGCTTGGGTTTTGAGCGGGCGACATAAAAATAGTTTGATGCCGTCGGATCTCTACCGGGTGCTTCCAAAACTTTTAAAAAAAATTGATGCTGATGATTTATTCGACTGAAAAACTCAAAGACCTCGAAAATTTCGCTCGAAATTTTGTAAAGACTCTTCCCCCACGCTGCGTTTTATTGCTTGAAGGCCCCATGGCTGCGGGCAAAACAACTTTTGTTCATATGCTCACTCAAGGCGAGGCCTCATCGCCCACATATAATCTTCATCACACTTATTTTTTGGGAGAGCAAAGAATTGAGCACTTTGATCTTTACAGGCTTGAGAATGCAGACGAAATTGAATCCTCAGGCCTTTACGAGATTTTAGATCAACCTGGAAATCAGTGGGTGATTATCGAATGGCCAGAGCGGGATCTTTTGCAAAAGCAAAAAGATTTGACCTATCTTTTGGGTTTTAGTCTTAACCCAAGACAAATAGTGGTTAAGCAGCTTTAAGGATTGCGGGAAATAATTTTTGGGTGAGTCGTTCCAGATTTTGTAAGATCTCTTGCGGTGCACATTTATCATCGCCAAGAGCAAGAATTTGTCCACGAGTGTCGGTTCCGGTTAAAAGCGGCAAACACGTCACGACCGCAGGATATCCTTCAAAACCAAAATTCGAAAAAAATGCTTTATTGATTTCGGTGTCCACCACGGGGCCGTGATAAGGGATATTTGTGCGACGAACAATTCTAAACACACTTGGTTTATTTGGATCGATCGATTCAAACGCTTGCTCACTTGTCGGTTTTAAATCTGCGGTAATTCTAAAGGGCTTTAGCAAATTTCCTTCGTAGTGCAAAATGATCACCGAACTGTAGTGTTGAAGAGCATGTTTGCAAAACCAATTGAGCATTTGGTCTTGAGTCCGAGCTTCTTCAATTTGGGCCACCGCGTGCTGCGGATTTAAGACCTTATCTGAATTTTCGCTCGGCATATTGTAAACGCCAGTGGGAATATCATCTTGAAAAAACACATCATGATTATTTGGCAGTCCCTCAGGGCCATCCAAGCCTTGTGGCTCTTGAGGAAGAATGGGCGGCGGCGGAGGTGCGAGTTTGAGATTGAGCCCAATTGGGCCATCTTCTTCGGGTACGGGAGGGATCTGGGTAAAACTCATCTCGAGAGTTTGATATTGCTCAAAAAGATTTTTTAAGTTTTGGGGATGAGTCAAAACATAACAAACCGGAAAGCTCCACTGAACATCTAAGGGTTCAACACAGCCAATAAAAATCACGCCATCCCATTCTTCAAGAGGCAAGATGTCTTGGTTCCAATTGGTGACACTTCGAATTTTATTCCAAAGCTCGCGACTAGGGGCTTCATTAAAATAGGGGCTTAAAACTTGAGGTAAACCATAGTAATTTTTAGCCCATTGAAAATAGGCATCTGCAGAGATGTGGCGATTCTGAATCGCCCACGAGGTGATAGATTGCTCAGGGCCGATCGAGAGCTGCCACAATTCATAATCAGCTTGAGAAATTTGAAGGGCTGATACCCATGGTTTTTGATTCATCACAAAACTTATCGGCATTTGAGATCGGAACCTCAAGGTTTTCGAAGACGTCTCAAGCCTCTCTGTGTTAAAGCTAACGACCTTTATGACCAATTTTGTCTATCTCGATTGCAACGCAACCACACCTTTGTCCAAAGAGGTGATCGAGTTTGCCCAAAGCCAAATTTCAGAATTTGGCAATCCCTCATCGATCCACTCCTTTGGTCGAGGTCCTAAGACCCGACTGCGAGATGCGCGAACGATGGTAGCAAAAATGATTTACGCCGATCCTCTTGAAATTATTTTTACCAGTGGCGGAAGTGAATCAAACAATCTCGCTTTAAAGGGAGTTTCTCAGCCGCATCGCAATCGGATTTTGATTTCGAGTGTGGAACATCCCAGTGTTTTAAAAACAGCGATGTCGCTTAAAAATCATCACATCGATTTGATGCCGGTAAATCGTCAGGGCGAAGTGGATCTTGAGATCTTTTCAAATCTTGTAACCGACAAGACAGCGCTTGTTTCATTCATGTTTGCCAATAATGAAACCGGTCATATCTTTCCAATCGAGCAAATGACAAAAATCGCGCATGACAAAGGGGCCCTGTTTCATACCGATGCGGTTCAAGCTTTGGGTAAAATCGAAATCGATGTTCGAAAGCTCAATGTGGATTTCTTAAGTCTTTCTGCTCACAAGTTTTATGGCCTCAAAGGGGCAGGGGTTCTTTACGCTCGAAAGGGTGTTGAACTTCAAACCCTGATTCATGGCGGTGGACAAGAGCGATCTCGTCGCGCAGGCACCGAAAATATTTTGAGTGTTGCAGCTCTTGGTGTGATGTGCGCAAAACAAGACCAAGTGGTGGCTAAAAATTTAGAAATAAAAAATTTAAGAGACCAAATGGAGTCACAAATTCTTGAAAGAATCCCTGCGGTTCGAATCGTCGGGCAAGAGACAGATCGATTACCAAACACATCATGTTTAATCATCGATGATGTTGATGGCGAAATTTTATTAATGAATTTGGATATTGAAGGCTATGCGGTTTCAACTGGGGCTGCATGCAGCAGTGGAAGTCCTGATCCATCGCCAGTGTTACTTGCAATGGGATACTTAAGGCGCGAAGCCCAACATTCTTTACGTATTTCTTTGGGCTGGCACAATACCCAAGACGAAATTATTGGTTTTGTTGAAGCCCTTAAAAAATCTGTGGAGCGAATTCGATCCTTTAAAAAAGTGGGTTTAAATTTATGAAAAAAAGAGTTCTGGTCGCGATGAGTGGAGGAGTGGACAGTTCGGTTGCGGCCGCATTGTTGGTCGAGCAAGGCTACGATGTGATCGGCATGACGATGCAAGTTTGGGATTACTCCAAGAAGAGCTGCGATATTTTCGAGGGCCACGGTACCTGTTGCTCGAGCACTGATGTTGACGACGCCCGAAGTGTTGCCGATCGACTGAACATTCCATTTTATGTTTTAAATTGTGAAGCGAAGTTTCAGGCCTATGTGATTGATGAATTTGTGGGATCTTATCTAGAGGGTCGAACTCCGATCCCATGTGTGAACTGCAATACTTATCTTAAATTTGATCATCTGATCCAAAAAATGAAAGAGCTCAATTGCGATTATTTAGCGACCGGACACTACGCTCAAATCGAAACCCATAGTGATCAAACCACGTTGTCCACCAGTACCGATGATTTTAAAGATCAAACCTATTTTTTGTTTACTTTACCAAAATCAATTTTGCCGCGGCTCCTTTTTCCGATCGGCCATTTATCAAAACCCGAGGTGAGAAAAATCGCTGAAGAACGAAATTTGTGTGTGGCGCGTAAAAAAGATTCGACCGGAATTTGTTTTATTGGGCCAAAAGGATATTCCGACTTTATTGAGACCCACACCGCTCCTGATCTTTTAAAAAAAGGTGACTTGCGACTGTATCCCAGCGGCGAAGTTGTCGGCACCCACGACGGTATTCATCATTTTACCTATGGTCAGCGAAAAGGTTTGGGCGTGTTTCGACCAAACCCTTTGTACGTTCTAAAAGTGGATCCCAAAACCGCGGAAGTATGGCTCGGTGAAGAAGAGCATTTGTACTCTTCCTCGCTCAAGGTCAAAAAAGTGCATTGGCTTGATCCCATTTTGCCCGAAGAGCGTGTGACCGTAAAAATTCGTTACGCTCACAAAGGTGCAATGGCCAAATTGAGATCCACCGATCAAGGCTTAGAGGTTGAATTTGACGAACCACAACGAGCGATCACGCCCGGACAGGCTGCGGTGTTTTATCGCGGATCACAGCTTCTTGGTGGAGGATGGATCGTTTAGTCCGCCGATTGACGTTGACGCCAAGCAATAAGTCGGGGTATTACAACATCTTTATTGGGCGAATTTTCCCTGAAGGGCCCTTGATGACCTTGGCTGAACTTAAATTTCGAAACGATGAGCTGTTGCTACAAGCTCTCACTCACAAGTCCTTTTCAAACGAAAACAAAGACAAGATTAAAAGCTCTTTGCACAACGAGCGTCTAGAATTCTTAGGCGATGCGGTGCTCGATTTGGTTTTGAGTGATTACCTTATGAGTGAATTTCCAGAACTCAACGAAGGTGATTTATCCAAAATTCGGGCAGGATTGGTCAACGAATCGGTTTTGTCACAGGTGGCACTCGAGCTTGAGCTCCACAATCAACTTAAATTGGGAAAAGGCGAACTTCAAACCGGTGGTTTAAAAAAGCCACGGCTGTTGGCCTCGGTTTTTGAAGCGGTGATTGGGGCCTACTACTTGGACTCAGGCTTTATTGCGACCAAGCATTTTGTGACCGAAACCTTTCGAGCACGAGTGCAAGACACCAATCCACTCATAAAAAATGGCACCGATTTTAAAACTCAACTTCAAGAAGTGATGCAAGAAAGATTTAAGCGCACCCCTACCTACGTGGTCGCAAGATCTGATGGTCCTGATCATGACAAAACATTTTTTGTTTGTGTGTATTTAGATAAAAAGAAATTGGCTGAAGGTTTTGGGAAAAGTAAAAAACAAGCAGAACAGGTGGCCGCTCAAGCGGCGCTAAAGGAGATATAGTGGATTCGAATTTTCGTGCAGGCTTTGTTGGCCTCCTCGGGTTACCAAATGCGGGTAAAAGTACACTGATCAATGCATTGGTTGGCGAAAAAATTGCGGCAGTGTCGGCCCGCCCCCAAACCACACGCCGCCGTGTGCGTGGTGTTTTAACCAATGAGCAAGCCCAAATTATTTTTGTCGATGCGCCAGGTTTTGTTGGTCAAAACATCAAGGGCTTAAATAAATTTTTGGCTTATGAATACCAAGACGTTTTGAAAAACTCCGATGTGTTGATGGTGGTGTTGAGTCCGGATGAGGGGAGCCTTGAGAATCTTCAAGCCATGATCAAGACTGCCGCACTTGCGAAAAAAAGCATCGTGTTTGTGATCAATAAAATTGATTTAGGGCTAAATGACCAAATGCAGGTTTTGAGAAATTTATTAAAAGGCGAAAAAATTATCGAGATTTCAGCTTTGTGGTCGAGAGAGGTTTTAGAAAAAGCCATTTTGACCGAGCTTGTGCCTCATTTACCAAAGAGCGAAGCTCCACTTTATGACGCCGAGTTATTTACTCTTGAAATCAGCCGCGATATGGCTTCAGAAATGATTCGTGAGCGAGCTTTTGTTTCATTAAAACAGGAACTCCCTTATAGCCTTGCTGTTCGAATTTTGCAGTTTGATGAAGAAGATCCAGATCTTTCAAAAATATCTGCCGAGATATTGGTCGCCAAACAAAATCATCGCGGAATGGTTGTTGGTATGGGCGGTCAAATGATTCGGAAAATCGGCTCAGAAGCGCGCGAACAGATCGAGCACTTTTTGGGAAAAAAGGTCTTTCTTGATCTGCATGTCACCTGTAAACCCCAATGGATGAAACGCCCAGAGATGCTTAAGGAGCTTGGTTATGTCATTACGGACTCTCAATAGAGTCGGACTTTTTGGTCGGCCCAACGTAGGTAAATCAACTTTATTTAATATGCTCACGAGGAGCCGCAAGGCTCTCGTCAAAAATGAACCCGGTGTGACCCGAGATCTCTTGATTGACCGCGCCGACTGGTGGGGACATCAGTTTGAAGTGGTCGACATGGGAGGGGTGACCGAATCAAAAGAGGGTTTTGCTCCGTTGATTCGCGAAAAGGTTTTGTCGAACCTGCACAGCCTTGATCTTTTGTTGGTGATCATGGACGCGCGCGCCGGCGTCTTGCCCGAGGACAAAGACATTTTGCGACTCGCCAAAGAATCTGGGAAACCTTTTTGTTTGATCGTCAACAAAGTCGATAGCGAAACTAACATCACCAATTTGACTGCCGAATTTTTTGAATTTGGACTCGATTTTTTTACCACCTCATTTGAAAAACGGGTGGGTGTGGATGAAGTGGTCGAGTGGGTGATTCGCCATCTTGAAGACAAAAAAGCCGAAGAAAAAACGGGCCTGCGCATCACGATCTTGGGTAAGCCCAACGTGGGCAAAAGCTCGCTTTGCAATTATTTGTTAAGAGAAAATCGACTGCTCGTTTCAGACCGTGTCGGAACTACGGTCGATGCGGTTGAAGTTCCACTGACCTACGACGATAAGCCTTATATTTTGGTTGATACCGCGGGTTTAAGACGCCAAGCGAGACGAAAAGACGGAGTCGAATATCTCTCGGCCCACATGTCTGAAGAAGCCATCCGTCGCAGCAATGTGGTGTTGTTGGTGGTCGACGCGACTCATGGTCCCTCAGGTCAAGATGTCAAAATGGTGGAACTCTGTCTTGAGCTTCACAAAGCGGTTATTTTAGTCGGCAACAAAATGGATTTGAGCGACAATCGCACTCAAACAAAAGAAAATTTTGTGCGATTGATCGAGCGTCACCTCCGATTTTTTCCCGACATTCCATTTTGCTTTGTCAGCGTAAAAGAAGGAAAAGGATTTCGCGGATTATTCAGAACGGTCGAAAATGTTGCGGTTCGATTAAAGCAAAAAATCAGCACATCAAAACTCAATAAGTTTTTCTTTGATGTGATCCGTAAAGCTCCGGCACCTGTTTGGGGCTCATCCAACGTTAAATTTTATTATTTGGTTCAGACTGGCCAACTTCCTCCAAGTTTTATTGCTTTTGCCAATCATCCCCAGGGCGTAAATCCTTCTTACAGAAAGTTTATTTCAAAACGTCTTAAAGAAGAATTCGATCTGATGGGAATTCCGGTGCGTATATTTGTGATGCCTTCGCATAAAACTCAACTCGAAGAGAGTCGCGTTTGAAGCAAAAGGCATTTGGAACCCGCGCCGGGTTTTATTTAGCCTCATTAGGTTGCGCCTTTGGAATTGGAAATCTTTGGCGCTTTCCTTATGTGGTTTATGAAAATGGTGGCGGGGCTTTTGTTTTTTTATTTTTTTTAAGTCTTTTTATTATCGGATTGCCGCTGATTGTTGCGGAACTTGCAATCGGCAAAATGACCGGCCATTCGAGTGTTCTGGCCTTTGAGCGTCTTACAAACTCAAAGCCAGCAAAAATTTTGGGTGTTCTTTCAACCGCACTGACTGTGTTTGTTTTAAGTTATTATGCGGTAATCAGTGGTTGGGTGCTCTACTTTTTTTTAAAATTTGCGTCCGCTATTGCAGCCTTTCAACCGCTTGTTGCAACCGAAACGCTTCAGCTGTTGCAAGAATCTTCCGACCTCCAAATCTTTCTTACCTTCGCTCACATATGTATCGTGGTCTATATTGTGGCTCGCGGTGTTCAGCTCGGAACAGAGCGCTTTATCGGACTCTTTATGCCGCTCCTGATCGCGCTTGTTTTTTTACTTTGTGCCAAGGGCTTAAGCCTTGAACATGCATCAGAGTCTCTTCATAGTTTTTTGTATCCCGATTTTTCAAAACTTAACGTTTCAAGTTTCGGAAAAGCTCTAGGCCAAGCCTTGTTTACCCTTGGTGTCGGCTTTGGATCGATGGTCACCTTTGGAAGCTATCTCAATGATCGGGTTTTTATTCCATTTGCCGCATTCCGAGTGGTCGCGCTCGATGCTTTGCTTTCACTTTTTGCAGGCATTCTCATTTTTCCTTTGATCCACTGGACACCCTTGACTCCTCACGGCCCCGATTTGCTTTTTCAAACAGTCCCTGTGTGGCTGGGCTCGTTGGCATTTGGAAAAGTATTTGGAGCCGCATTTTTTTTATGTCTTTATCTTGCAGCAGTGGGAGCGAGCCTTGCTCTATTTGAAGCTGTTGTGGCCAATCTCCAAGAAATCTTAAAAATCTCACGCAAAAAATCAGCAGTGTTTGCAGGCCTCACATGTCTGATTTTTTCGTTGTTGAGTTCTTTGTCGAACACAACTTTTAAGTGGGTGTCCTACCAAGGCAGAGGATTATTCGAAATTGTCGACTCGGTATTGATTGATGTTTTGTTGCCGATTGTTGCACTTATTTTGTGTTTGATTATTGGGAAACATCTCAATCGCCCAGAGATTGTGAAATTGGTGATGAGCGAGCCCAGTGCGGAGGGTGAGCGCGTTTTGCGTCAGTGGGTTTGGCTGATCCGGTGGTTTATACCGGGGATGGTGGTGGTGGCGCTAGCAGGTCAACTTTACTCCCTCCAGCTGGCCCCTTTAATTGTTTTTTTTGGCGGCTGATTTTAATCTCCAAAATTTTAAGCTTCGAGGCCCATCAGATCTAAAAATATGCGGTGGGATTTCTTCGGCTGAATTATAAATTCATTATGATAAAAGGTGTAGATCGCGAGATGGTTGTTTAAATCCTCAATCTTTTTTGTGGTGCACCAAGTTTTTCGCGACATTCTTTTTAAATTGTCACGAATCATGGCACAAGTGTGGTTGACAGTGAACAGAGGATCAAAGCCTCCTCGCTTCAGCTCTCCTTGTCCAACAATACAGCCTCTTCTTCCTTTAAACGTCTTATGCTCGTGCTGCTTGAAATGCTTTTTCATGTCTGAAACATAGTGAGGATTTTGGTCCGAACGAAAAACGCAGTCCTCTCTGATTAGAGGTTTAAGCTTAAGGAAGAGTCTTTGACGAGCTTGAGGTCTTTCATCTTTCCGGTGGCCGTACTTGATCCGAGCCTTCTTACTCAACAAACCTTTGGCCGGCATCTGGCTGCATTCTGAACCAAGAATGCGCCTGGTTTTTTTATCAACAGCAAGACTGATGGAGATGGGCTTACATTTCGTATGTTCAAAGGTTTCCATGTCGTCGAACTGAACCTCGGTGACGTTTTGATCATGAATTTGTTGGTCTAGAAAACAAAATGAGAGATTTGCAAGAAATCGAAACTTTCGAATCACAGTTTTACGATTCGTTCTCAACACAAGCGCAGTTCTTCGTTTAGAAAAGCCACCGCAGAGTTTGTGATAAATAGGAATATTTAAAAATCGTTTCCTTTGACGGTAACAAACTTCACGGGTCGCACTTGAAAAACTCTTCTTACACCCTAAACAGCAGTAGCGCTGAATCCATTTTTGATCAGATTTTCGAAAAAAGAATCCGGCTTTGCGAACACGCATCCGCTCTTTTCCGGATTGTTTTTCGCATTCGCAAACGGGATTTGATCTTTGATTCATTCCTGATCAGAAGAGCAAACCCTCGGCCACAAACAATTAAGTGGGCCAGCTTTAGAAGTTTACGCCCAGGATTGCGAGCACCGTTATAAAATCCCCCTTCGGATAAAACCCCGTGTGCTCATTGTTGGCCAACACAACCTCTGAATTTTCGTTGGCGAAATTAACCAGTTCATAAACAGCTTGGCCACCAAAATACATTTTGTTTCGCATCATCGGAATTTCAATTCCAACGCCCACATCAAAACCCAATGCATTATCCTTTGAGTAAGCCCCCTCGGCCACCACGGTTGCGGTCCGATAGACCTCGCTAAATCCGCCGAGCAAATAAGGATTTAAGGCTGCAAGACCACGCGTTACGTTTTGGGTGTTAAGATAATATTTCAGTGACATCCCGATTGCCGAAATATTGGCATCGCCATGAACCTGTGTGCCTGCGCGTGAGGTGTAACTGATCGTGTGATCACCGGTTAAAAAATTAATTTGCAATGCAAATCGCAAATCGAAAAAATAACTTAAGTAAAGACCGTAGGCCGGTGCACTTTGATAGAGTTGCGACATCGTTTCGGTTACGACGCGATATCCACCCAAAAATCCAATGGTAAAAAAACGTCCGTTACGAAAAAAGTTGATATCGGCTTCTTCATCTGAGGCCTGATCGAACTCACTGTAATCGGCAAAGGGATCGTAGGTTTCGTCAACCTCGGATTGAGCAACCTTGAATTCGGTTGCAAATGTTGGACTAAAAAATATTTGAAGAACAAAAATCAGACCTATCATTGTGACGCTTCCCCCTTAACGCCCTTATTCTCACTTGGAGTGTCAAACAGAAGCAAGTCTTGTCTCGCAGAATATTCAGATGTTAGAGAGACATGTGACAATCACATATAAACAATCAGGCGTTGATATCGAGCGCGGTGATGCGCTTGTCGATTGGCTCAAGGCCTCGCCTCAAGGGCCCCACCATCAAAAAATTGTTTCTGGTATCGGTGGGTTTGCAGCTCTCTTCAAGGCCGACTTTAAATCGATGAGCGAGCCCACATTAGTCAGCTGCACGGATGGTGTGGGAACAAAATTAAAACTGATCACTCACTTTAAAAGCTATCACACCGTAGGCCAAGACTTGGTCGGTATGAATGTTAATGATTTGATTTGTTGTGGAGCGGAGCCCTTATTTTTTCTCGATTATTTTGCAACGGGCCATCTCGAGCTCGAAAATGCCAAATCTTTTTTGACGGGCTTAAGATCGGCCTGTGATCAATCCGATTTGGCTTTGATCGGCGGTGAGACCGCTGAGATGCCCGGGTTTTATCCCAATGGCGAATTTGATTGCGCCGGATTTGCTGTGGGTGTTGTGGATTTGCAAAAGGCTTTAGGACCAAAAAAAGTGGCAGCAGGCGCAAAGATTTTAGGCATTTCCTCTTCTGGATTTCATAGCAACGGCTATTCCTTGATTCGAAAAGTTTTTGAAAATGATTTGGATCAGCATCGCGAGATGCTGCTTGAGCCCACCGCGCTTTATGTTCAAGTGGCAAAACTTTTAAAATCAAAATGTGTGGTGCAGGCCTTTGCTCATATTACGGGTGGAGGGATTCACAATCTGATGCGTGTGATTCCTGATCACTTGGGCGTAGCACTTCAAAGCTGGCAGGTGCCCGAGGCTTTTGAAATGGTTAAGCAACGTGCGGGGTTGTCATGGGCCGAAATGTTAAAGACCCTCAATTGTGGAATTGGTTTTGTGGTGATCGTTGATCCAAAGGATTTTGCGATTGCACAAACGTGTGTGACCGAGTGTGGATTTCAACCTTTTGATTTGGGTGAGGTCACACAAGCCCAAGGTTTTAAGATTTCGGGTTTTTATGACTGATGTTTTGATTGTTTCGCTTTATGGGCGTGGACATTGGATGGCTTGGGACTTGGCCGATCGCGGTCTTAAAGTTCAACTTGTGGATCTTTCAGAAAGTATGGGCCGCTGGACGCCTGAGGATTGGGAAGGTCCTTTTGGATTTTCGCAAGGGGAGGGTTTGTTGCCCTCGCAACTTGCACGGCTGCAAGAAGAAGACGATCTTGATTCTGTGCACGATGGTTTTACTCTTTGGACGCCTTCGGGCCCAGTGGACACACGAGGGCCACTCTCTCAGCACTTTCAAAATGGAATTCTAAATAAAAATGCTTTTGAATCTCAAGCTCGAGATTTTAAAATAATATGGCCTGGTCTGCTTTCACGATCGTTAAGTAGCAATGTCTATTTTGAGCATTTTTCGGCTTTGGATTCGCCGTCTCACCTCGATATGTTTCAACCTTTTTTTGTTCATCGTGTGACCCGAAGGGGGCTCCAAAAGTCCTTGGATTGGTGTAAACAAAAAGGGGTTGAGGTTTTTCAAAGTGCGTCTTTAAGAGATATTCAAACCGAAGGCTCGCAAATCAGCGGTGTTGAAATCTCAAGCGAATTTAAAGGGGTTTTACAAGCTCAGCAGTATGTGTGGTGCTTGACCAGTGCCGAAACAAAAAAAGTAGAATCAAAGGCTGCAAAAACTCTTTATCCCTCTGGGATTCTCGAGATGGAATGGAGTTGGATTCGGTACCGCTTTAGTTTTGATGCCGACATCTATCAAAAGGTGATTCCCACTCATGCGGTCATGATCGATGATCTCAATGTGCCATGGACTCACAATAATCTTTTGATTTTGCAAAAAACAGTTAAGCCCCAGCATTGTGATCTTTGGATGAGGCTTCCAACCCATCATCGATTTCAACGGGCGTATCTTGAAGATATGGGAGCAAAAGCAAAGGAGCTTTTGCTTCGTCGATTGCCTACGGATAAAATTGAAATTTTAGAAATGCCTCAAGATTATCTTTATGATTTTGAAGAGCTCGGCCCCTCGCTCTTTCCGGTTTATAAC
Organism: Bdellovibrionales bacterium; assembly: GCA_965199825.1. Classification (GTDB taxonomy): domain Bacteria; phylum Bdellovibrionota; class Bdellovibrionia; order Bdellovibrionales; family UBA1609; genus CBDATP01. The sequence continues at coordinate 2,086,636 of OZ241329.1, forward strand.
AGAACAGCCAAAGAAAAATTTGAGCCGCGAAATTTTAAAAATGTTTTCTATGATGGACCCGAACATTGGTTGGGACTGGATTGGATGAATCGATTTCGTTATCAGTCTCAATTGACCGATAAACTAAAAGCTTGGAAACAAAAACAAATCGAGCTTGAACAAAAAAGGAAGCCTGACAGTGATCGCTCGTTACACGCGCCCTGAAATGGGTGAGCTTTGGGCTCAGCACTCGCGGTTTGATTTTTTGCTTAAAGTTGAGCTTGCGGTGGCTCAATCACAAAGTGAAGCTGGATTGATCCCTAAAGAGGCTTTTTTAGATATCAGAAACAAAGCTCGCTTTGATGTGGAGCGAATCGCCCAAATCGAAGAGCAAACAAAACACGATGTGATCGCCTTTGTTTCAAACCTTGCAGAAAATGTTGGCCCCAATGGGCGCTTTATTCATTATTGTTTAACCTCTTCAGATGCGCTCGATACGGCATTGAGTCTTCAGATTTTGGCAGCGGGTGAGTTGATCACCAATGAGCTTCGACAATTGACTCAGGTTCTTGCCACCCAAGCCCTCAAATTTAAAGACACTCTCTGTGCAGGGCGCACTCATGGAATGCATGCCGAGCCCACAAGTTTTGGTCTTAAGCTTGCCGGATTTTGTGAAGAGCTCAGGCGAAATCATCAAAGATTTTTGGATGCCCTCGAGCAGATTACGATTGGCAAACTGAGCGGAGCGGTGGGGACCTATTCGGCTTTGTCGGTTGATGTTGAAAGTCGGGCTCTTGAAATTTTAAAATTGCGGCCTGAGGTGATTGCGACTCAGGTGATTCCGCGCGATCGTCATGCCCAAGTTTTATTTGCACTCTCGATGATTGGTTCTGGGATTGAACGCTTGGCGATAGAACTCAGGCATCTTCAGCGCACCGAAGTGGCTGAGGTGTCCGAGGGTTTTAGCAAAGGTCAAAAGGGATCTTCGGCCATGCCGCATAAGAAAAATCCGATCTCTGCCGAGAATCTCACCGGCTGTGCTCGGCTGCTCAGGTCTTATTTGCAATCGGCAATGGAAGATATAGCACTTTGGCATGAGCGAGATATTTCGCACTCGGCAGTCGAGCGGGTGATCTTTCCTGATGCCTTTATTTTAACCGATTACTGTATTCACCGAATGAAGAATTTGGTTTTGGGACTTGAGGTTGATTCAGACAAAATGATGGCCAATATGGAATTGTCTCAAGGAAAATTGTTTAGCTCGCATTTGCTTTTGAAATTGGTCGAAAAAGGACTACTTCGCGAAGAGGCTTATGCCCTGGTTCAAGAATTGAGTTTTCAAGCCGGCGAAGAGGGTTTACAAACGCTTGCTCTAAAAAATCCCAAAGTCACACGGTTATTGTCGGCGCAAGATCTTGAAGATGTGTTTTCTGGTGAGGCCCACCGAAAGGCGATCTCGAAGCAAGTCGACCGCTGGCTTTCAAAGGTTAAAATATGAATCGCGGTTCATTGGTGTACGAAGGTAAGGCAAAAAATCTTTACTCAATTCCAGGCGAGCCCGATCTCATTTGGATGGAATTTAAAGATGATCTCACCGGATTTAATGGTTTAAAAAAAGGTGGGTTTGAAGGTAAAGGTGCTTTGAATCTTTCTATCTCTGAAGTGATCTTTGCAAAATTAAAAGAGGCAGGGGTTGAGTCTCATTTGGTCAAAAAAATGTCGAGCAACGAATGGGTCACAACTAAACTCCAGATTATTCCGCTTGAGGTGATTGTGCGTAATAAATTGGCGGGCTCAACCGCCAAAAAATTTAATTTTACCGAGGGCACTCCGCTTGAAAAACCTTTGGTCGAATTTTTTTATAAAAACGATGCCTTGAATGATCCGTTTTTGAGCGATGATCAGGCCCTCATGTTAAAAGCGGCAAAGTCTCAGGATGAGTTAGAGCAACTCAAAACAAAAGCACTTCAGATCAATCAAATTCTAAAACAACTTTTTTTAAAAGCAAAATTAGAATTGATCGATTTTAAAATTGAGTTTGGAAGACGTGCCGATCAATCCATATGTTTGGCCGATGAGATCTCGCCAGATTCTTGTCGATTGTGGGATATCAAAACCCAAGAAAAATTTGATAAAGACCGATTTCGAAGAGATCTTGGCGGCATCGAAGAAGCCTATGCTCAAGTTCTCGAGCGGCTCAAATCAAAGGAGTAGAGAGTGATAGTGGGTTTAAAAATCTTACCGCGAAAAGAGGTCCTTGATTCTCAAGGGCGAGCTGTGGAGCAGACATTAAAAGCTCACGGATTTGATCTGACTCAATGTCGGGTTGGAAAATATATCGAGATCGAAGTCGAAGCTCTTGATAAAAATGAAGCCCATCAAAAAATCAAAGCGATGGCCGACTTCGTTTTGTATAATCCTTTGATCGAAAGTTATGAGCTTATATGAAAGTGGGTGTGGTTCGGTTTCTTGGCACAAACTGCGATCATGATGTTTTTGAGGCGGTCCGCTTACTGGGTGGAACTCCTGAGTATCTTTGGTTTGAAAACCAATTTGATCCAAAGAATTATGGTGCACTCTTAATTCCTGGTGGATTTAGCTATGGAGATTATCTCCGATGTGGAGCATTGGCTGCCAAAGCGCCCGCGATGATCAGTGTGATCGAAGCCGCCAAGCGCGGAGTGCCTGTATTGGGAATTTGTAATGGATTTCAAATCTTGTGCGAAGCCCAACTCTTGCCTGGAGCTTTATTAAGAAATATCAAAGGCCGATTTATTGATCGATGGGTCAAGCTCTCCACCATCAATTCGAGTCCGCATTTTCCCTCGGATCGTAATTTTAGTCTTCCTGTGGCTCACGGTGAAGGGTGCTACTACGCTCCAGACGATGAGATTCAAAAACTCTATGATCAAAATCAAGTGTGGCTCGAATACACTGAGCCGGTGAATGGCTCGGTCAAATCCATTGCCGGAATCATGAACCAAACAAAAAATGTTTTAGCCTTGATGCCTCACCCTGAAAGGGCCCTTGCGAGTTGGATGGGTTCTGATGCGGGTACAAGTTTTTTTGCCGGATTATCATGAAAGAAAAATTAGAAAAATATCGTATCAGTCCAGATGAGTATCAAAAGATTTGCCAACTTTTAGATCGTGAACCTCAAGGTGTCGAGTGGGCTTTATTTTCGGCACTGTGGAGTGAGCACTGCTCTTACAAATCGTCGCGGTTTTATCTTAAAAAATTTAAAACAACGTCCACCCGCGTTTTAGAAGGCATGGGAGAAAATGCGGGCGTGGTGGATTTAGGACTTGGTGAGCGCGTGGCTTTCAAAATGGAAAGCCACAATCATCCAAGTTTTATTGAGCCTGTACAAGGGGCTGCAACCGGTGTGGGCGGAATACTTCGCGACATCTTTACCATGGGAGCACGACCCATTGCCCTTGCCAATTACCTCTGTTTTGGAAATCCCAAGGCCCACAGGATGTCCGAGCTTGTTGAGGGTGTGGTGAAAGGAATTAGTTTTTACGGCAACTGTGTGGGAGTTGCCAACATCACCGGTCAAACCGAATTTCATTCGTCTTATGACGGAAATATTTTGGTGAATGCATTTGCTCTTGGCTATTTTGGTCCAGAGGATCAAATTGCCAATTCGCGGGCGCAAGGAATTGGAAATTTAATCATCTATGTCGGGGCCAAGACCGGGAGAGACGGCATTCATGCGGCTAGCATGGCCTCTGAAAGCTTTGATCAAAATTCTGAAAGTAAAAGACCAACTATACAAATCGGCGATCCGTTTTATGAAAAACTTTTGATCGAGGCGTGTCTTGAAATCATCCAACAAAATCTGGTGGTGGCGATCCAAGATATGGGAGCTGCGGGGCTCACATCCTCAACCTTTGAAATGGCCCAAAAGGGCGGCGTCGGATTCAGAATAGATCTCGACCGAGTTCCTCTAAGAGATTTAACTCTCACTCCAGAAGAAATTTTATTGTCCGAAAGCCAAGAGCGAATGCTTCTGATTGCCGAGCCCAAAAATCTCAAAGCAATTCAAGATGTGTTTACTAAATACACCCTTGATGCCGCCGTCATTGGCGAAGTTGTCGAGGGGCAAGATGTTGAATTGCGCTATCATCAAAAGACTTTAACAAAAATCAATCCGCATCTGTTGACCGAAGGTGCGCCACTTTATCAAAGGCCTTTTACTGAGCCCGAGATCCGAATGTGTGAAAAGCTCACACCCTTGGACAACACCGATGCTCTCGGACTTTTTTTACAAATGATTTCCTCCCCGCAAGGATGTAGCCGTAATTTTATTTATGAGCAATATGATCAGCGTGTGGGGGGTCGAACCGCCAGAGACTGTCGGTCTCCGGTGGGAGTGGTCAAACTTCCGTCGGATCGATTGTTAGGAATTGCAATGGGATTTCGGCCCACGCTCATGCGACTGTGTCCCCATGTGGGCTCCGTTGATTCGGTGATCTCGGCTTGTCTTAAGCTTTCGGCTTTGGGATTTGAGCCGTTGGCCACCACCGATTGCCTGAATTTTGGATCTCCCGAAAATAAAGCAATTATGGGTGAATTTATCGTGGCGGTAGATCAAATAGCAAAAGCTGCCGAAGTCTTTCATGCGCCTGTGATCAGCGGCAATGTCAGTCTTTACAACCAAACTCTGGATAAGAGCATCACCAACACGCCATCGGTCGGCGTAGTGGGAATCAAAACAAAGATGGAGCTCACGCCGAGCTCGACTTTTACAGATGTTGATCAAAATATTTTTGTTTTGAGTTCGGTTGATGTAACAACCTTTGGTGATTTGTCTGAATTATTAAAACTTCCACTAGAGCACACCGGAAAAATTCACCTTCAGGCTCAAGCCGATTTTGCCAAACACTTACGACAAATGGCCCAAAATTTTACCAGCGTGCGGGTGGTTACAAAATTTGGAATTCCTTATGCTTTGTTTAGAATGTGCACCGAAGAGTTGGGTTGCAGTGTCAATTTGAATGTCAAAGATCTCTCTGAGTTATTTGTGGAAAAACTTTATCAAGTGATTGTCACAGGCCCAAAAAACCTGCCGGAATTATTTCCGCATCAGGCGTTTGTGCATATTGGTTCAACCAAGAAGACTATTTTTGAAATTGTGGGACATATCAAAACCGATGTGATGAGTTTAATTGAGCATTACAACAAAGGATTTGGAGATCACTTTGCCAAGCTTTCATGATGAGTGTGCGGTGTTTGGAATTTGGAATGATCCAGAGGCTGCGCGGATGACTTATCTTGGACTTTTTGCTCAGCAGCATCGCGGACAAGAGTCTGCAGGCATTGTTACAAATTTCGAGGGCCAACAACTGCATCATAAAGGGTTGGGGCTTGTTGGCGATGTGTTTAGCGAGACCAATCTTAATGATCTCAAAGGTTTTGCAAGTGTTGGACACACACGCTACTCCACAACCGGCCAAAATCTTTTGACCAATGCCCAACCCCTCACTGCACAGTTGGAGGCCGGGCCCATTGCGCTCGCTCACAATGGCAATATCGTCAATGCCCAAGAACTCAGGAAAGACTTGATCGCACAGGGTGCGATTTTTTACGGGACCAATGACACAGAAATTTTACTCCATCTTTTGGCCCGGAGTTCGAAAGATGTGATCAAAGGTTTAACCGAATGCGCCCCATTATTAAAGGGGGCTTACAGTATGACATTGTTAAATCAAAATTGTTTGATTGCGATACGTGATCCCTTGGGCTTTCGACCTCTTGTGGTGGGGCGGCGCACTCTTGAAAATGGTGGATTTTCGACAGTGGTTGCATCCGAAACCTGCGCTCTTGATTTGATTGGTGCAAAATTCGTAAGAGAAATTCAACCAGGAGAAATCTTTTGGGTGGATGCTCAAGGCGAGCACTCCACTCGATTTTCAGCTTCAACAGAACAAACCGCTAAATGTGTTTTTGAACATGTCTATTTCGCAAGGCCCGATTCGATTGTTTTTGGTGAGAGTGTTTATGAGGCGCGGAAAAAAATGGGTGAGTGCTTAGCCGAAGAAAGTGGAGTCGAGGGCGATATCGTGGTGCCGGTTCCAGATAGCGGAGTCCCTGCGGCTATCGGGTATAGCAACAAAAGTAAAATTCCTTTTGAGCTCGGAATTATTCGCAATCACTATATTGGGCGCACATTTATTCAGCCCAGTCAGTCGATCCGCAGTTTTGGGGTTAAGATAAAATTAAATCCGCAAGCCCAAGTGCTCAATGGCAAACGTGTGATTGTGATTGATGATTCGCTAGTACGGGGAACCACCAGCCAAAAAATCATTCGGCTGATTCGCCAGGCGGGAGCTAAGGAAGTTCATTTTAGAATTGCCTCGCCCCCGACAACGGGCCCTTGTTTTTATGGTGTGGACACTCCAAAAAAATCTCAGTTGGCCGCGGCAAATTCCTCACTAGAAGAGATCAGACGTTTTATAGATGCCGATTCGTTATCTTATCTTTCGGTTGAGGGATTAATGAGGGCGGTGAATGGAACTCGTAAAGCCTATTGTGCCGCATGTTTTGACGGAAATTATCCCACTCCATTATTTGGTTTAGACAAGGAAAAATAGTCCGCACACTTCTTGCACTTTTTTAAGAGAATCAACTTAAAGGAGTGTTTCACATGCAACCGCAAATTCAAAACGAACCAAAGCCGCCCTTTGTTCCCCAACATCAGTCCACATCTCCCGGTCTTGAATCCGAACTCAATCCGCGTCCAAATTTTGATGCGCCTCTCTACAAACCGGCAAATAAACTGCTTGGCAAAAAAGCTTTGATCACCGGAGGTGATTCTGGAATTGGGCGAGCGGTTGCGGTTCTTTATGCTCGTGAAGGTGCGGATGTGGCGATTGGTTATCTTCAAGAAGAACAAACCGATGCGGATGAGACCAAGCGTCTTATTGAGCATGAAGGTGGCAAATGTCTTTTGCTTCCCGGCGATGTCACAGATGAAACCTTTTGTAAAAGTATGATCGAAAAGTGTGTTTCGGAATTTGGTGGAATCGATATTCTTGTGAGCAATGCCGCCCATCAGATGCGCAAAAAATCATTAGAAGAAATTTCGGCCGAGGAGTGGGATAAAACCTTTCGTACAAACATCTATGCCTATTTTTATTTAGCCAAAGCGGTTGTTCCCCACATGAAGCCAGGATCGGCGATCATTGTAACAAGTAGCGAAACCGCCTTTTATGGACCTGAAGAATTGCCCGATTACTCCTCAACAAAAGGGGCGATCAACACCTTTACAAAATCACTTTCAAAAATGCTTTTGCAAAAAGGGATTCGGGTCAATGCGGTGGCTCCAGGGCCTGTATGGACTCCGCTCAATCCTGCTGATCAAGGAATGGATGCCGAGCGCGTTGCCAAATTCGGATCGTCACAGCCGATTGGTCGAGCGGCTCAGCCCGAAGAACTTGCACCCTCTTATGTGTTTTTGGCGTCTGATGCTGATTCAAGTTATATCACCGGAATTATTTTACCTGTGATGGGCGGCAAACCTGTCACTTGAGCAAGTGTCTCTCGAACAAATTCGTCGCGGAGAAATTACCAAAAACGACGGCTTTGTTATTGTGTGTATGAGATTTTATCCGCGGGGTTTAAAAAAAGAATTGATCGATGAATTTCAACCCCGCCTTTCGCCTCCTAAACAATTGCTCCTCGATTTTAAAAAAGCCGAAGCCCAGTTTGGTCATGAACAAGCCTTTGAAGTCACAAATTACAACGAGCGATTTGAGTTGTCTTTTCAAGCCTTGGCCGAACTTCAAAGGTTAAGCGAGATGGATAAAAAAGTATTTGTTGGTTGTCAGTGTGCGATCGGCCAAATGTGTCACCGCGAAATCCTTTTGGCTCTGGCCCATAAACTTTTTAAGGCCGAGATTGGCCAAATATTTCATTCCTATTCTTTCGTCGATCAATTCGAATTTCCTAGTTTTTAAGTTTCAAGGTTGCTTTACTTAAAGCCATGCAACTTAAAAAAAACGATCTGATTGACATCATTGCCCCGGGTTCTATTGGGCAAAAGGATCATTTTAAAAAAGCTTTGGGTGTTTTGCGCGATCGCGGTTTTAAAACTCGGTTTCCAGAGGATATGTATGGACCAACAAAAATGGTTTCAAACACCGATGAACGAAGGTTTGATCATCTTCAAAAAGCATTGCTGAATACCGAATCCAAAGCGATTTGGTGTGTGAGAGGGGGATATGGGTCAATTCGACTATTGCCCCATTTGGCAAAACTCAAAAAGCCCCGTCACAAAAAGATCTTTATTGGTTATAGCGATGTCACAAGTCTGCATCTTTTTTTAAATCAAAATTGGGGATGGCCCACCATCCATGGGCCGTTACTTGATCGTGTGGGCAAAGGGGTGATGACTCCAATCGAAAACAAATCGCTATGGAATTTGATCGAAGGCGAACCAGGTCCTGTCCGATTTTCTGATTTAAAAACTCTTTTGCCGATGAGCAAATCTATCACTGGAAAAATCATTGGTGGAAATCTCATGGTGGCCCAAAGCACGTTAGGGACTCCTTTTCAGATTGATGGCAGCAATCGTATCTTGTTTTTTGAAGAGATCGACGAGCGCCCCTACCGAATTGATCGCATCCTTCATCATATGGAGCAGGCCCAAGTTTTTAAAAAAGCAAAAGCAATTTTATTTGGTCAGATCGTTGGAATTCCGACCGAAGAGATTGCTATTTTGAAAAACGATGTGCTCTTGCCTTTTGCAAAAAGAATGAAGTGCCCCGTGATCACGGGTCTTTCTGTTGGACATGGAACAAAGCAGTTGTCATTGCCACTCAATCAACAAGCGACACTTGTTTGTAACGGTGAAAAGGCCCAGCTCACGTTATGACTCCCCAGCAGGTGTTTGAAAAAAAAGTGGCTGATTATTTAAAGGTAGCGGGGGGAATAAAAAAATTAACCCAAGGATTTTGTATTTCGGTCACAAAAAAAGATCGGGTGATCTATCAAAAAAATTTTGGTAAGGTGTACCGTTTTTATGATTTGGCTTCGCTCACGAAAATCATTTGCTCAACCGCAATAGCAATTGAACTCGTTGAACAGGGTCGGTTGGATTTAAAAAAAGCGGTGAGTGCGTATTGGCCGCAGTATCCGGGAAATGCACGGGTTCGTGACTTACTGAGCCACCAGGCGGGCCTTGAGTGGTGGGAGCCGTTTTATCAGTTGATTGATCCCAAACTTTCGAGACCCAAACGGTTTGAACAAATCGAAAAAGCAATTTCATATCAAAAAAGATCGCGCATAAAGAAATCGATTTATTCTGATCTTGATTTGTTTGCTCTTTATGCAGTCTTACGCCGAATCACCAATGAACCGCTTGAAAAAACATTTCGACGATTAAAAACAAAAAGCATCTTTTTTAATATTGATAATAAATCGCGCTTTGATAAAAAAGATTTTGCTCCCACTGAGATTCATCAAGGTCAGGTGCATGATGAAAATGCGTGGAGTCTTGGCGGGGTCGCTCCCCACGCAGGACTTTTTGGCTCGCTCGAGGGGGTAACAAAATATCTTTTAGAGCTGCGCCAAAACTATCTAAAATCAAAAGTGGTCAAAGATTTTGTAAAACGCAAAATGCCTCCTGAAGACGGCGATTTTGGCTATGGCTTTATGCTTCCGACTTATGGCCGGGCCTCTTGTGGCCAGTTTTTTTCTCAAAAAAGTTTTGGTCATACCGGATTTACGGGGACCAGTTTGTGGTATGATCCTCAAGCCGATTTGGGTGTGGTGCTCTTAAGTAATCGGGTTTATCCCACACGCCAAAATAAAAAATTTAATGAACTCAGACCGCTTCTTCACGATTGGCTTTTTGAAATGCAAAGGGAGATTCATGCAACTTAAAAAAAACGCTACAATACATCTTATGGGCATCTGCGGAACCGCAATGGCTTCGCTTGCAGGAATTTTTAAGAGCATGGGATTTGAGGTTCAGGGCAGTGATCAAAATGTCTATCCCCCCATGTCGACCCAACTCGAAAAATTAAAGATCAAGGTGAACGAAGGTTATAAAGCCCAAAATTTAATTCCACCCCCAGATTTTGTGGTGGTCGGAAATGTGATTTCAAAAAATAATCCCGAAGCACAAGCGCTGCTTGAAAGTTCAATCCCATACTCGAGTTTACCCAAAGCTTTGGGCGAGTATGTGATTGAAAATCGTAAAACCATTATTGTTGCGGGCACTCATGGGAAAACAACCACCACTTCGATGGCCGCGGTGGTTGCGTTAGAGCAAGATTTAAAGCCTGGCTTTTTAATTGGTGGAATTCCACTTAACTTTTCGACCTCATTTCAAAAACCAGAGGGAGATTGGTTTGTGATTGAGGGTGATGAGTACGACACCGCTTTTTTTGATAAAGTGCCCAAATTTTTGCATTACAGGCCTTTGCATGTGATTTTAACCAGTATTGAATTTGATCACGCCGATATCTATCGCGATCTTGATCATGTGAAGGAATCTTTTAGAAAACTTTTGCGACTGATTCCCGAAGACGGCACCTTGATTTACAATGCCGAGGATAAAAATATTTTAAGTTTACTTGGTGAAACCCGTTGCAAAAATGTTTTTGGTTACGGCGAATCGACGGGTGATTTTACGGTTGCGGATCGACAGAATTTATTGGGCCGCAATCAATTTGCGGTGATCCAAAATAACGAGCGCATTGCCGATATCGCAATCAAAAGTTTTGGAATCCACAATACCTTAAATGCCTTAAGTGTTTTTGCTTTAAGCACCGTCCTTCAATGGAATCTTTCAAAAACTTTGACCGCTTTAAGCAAATTTAAGGGTGTCAAACGCAGGCAAGAAATTTTATTTGAGATTGGGGGCATCACGGTGGTTGAGGATTTTGCGCATCATCCAACCGCGGTGGACTTGACTCTAAAATCAATCCACGAGCAATTTCCAAATCGGCGGGTGATTGGGGTTTTTGAGCCACGCTCGGCCACCTCGCGCCGTAATATTTTTCAAGAGGCTTATGCCAAAGCATTTGCCGCAGCTGATTTGGTATTTTTGATGGAGCCCTTTGATCAGAGCCAAATTCCAGAGGAACAAAGATTTTCGTCCAAAAAATTAAAAGCAGATTTAGAAAAACAAAATACAGAAGTATTTTTGCATCAATCAGTGGATGAGTTGGTCGTCAATTTGACCGACCAAACCAAAAAAGGCGATGTGATTTTGGTGATGAGTAACGGCGGCTTTGATGGAATTTATCAAAAATTGAATGAAAGCCTAAAACGTTCCAGTCATAGCCATAGTGGACAAGAAAATAGTCAATAGGGTAAAAATAACCAAGGTCCATTGCGCATTGTCGATCTGTTCCACGGGATACCATCCTTCATTGATTAAGATTTAAGGATATTAGCAAGCAAGATGCCAGAATTCGTTATGGAAAACCCCTCGATTCGTCATGCGCGCGAGCTGCTCGAGGTCCATCCATCCAGTTCGCTCGAGGATTTAAAAAAAGCCTTTAGACGGATGGCATTGCTTTACCATCCGGATCGCAATCAAGAGCCTCAAGCCCCAAAAATTTTTGATTCCATCAAAAAGGCCTATGATCTTTTAAAAGATCCGGTTCAGGTTCGTCTGTTAAATAAAAATGCGATCAAAGACCGATTGTCTCGCACCGTGATTGAAGGTCTGGCTGTGACTTTTGGTTCATTTTTTGGATTTCGATTGTTTCGCTTACCGGGCCTTACAGAAAAGCGATTTCGTTTGGGAAAAGAAAAACTCGGTGAGGTCGACCAATACAATATGTCTTATGCCGAATCTCTTGAGGCCACATCCATTCTTGATCATCCGGCTTATGATTCCTTGGAGCTTGTTTATGCGGGCCGCTTTTCAAAAGAAGATGAGGCGGAGCTTCTCAAAAACTTTAAGACTCAAAAAATATTGGAGCTACCATGGGTGACCTTAAATCACCGCGGTATTTTTTTATTTTTAAAGCAGGATTTGCGGCAGGCCGCAAAATGTTACGAACTTTTGAATGAACGAATCCCTTTGAATATTATTTTTATGTATCGATTGGGGCTACTCAATATTTTGCTCAGTTTTCAGGAGGCAAAAACGAGCGTTCTGGGTGCAAAAAAGCCTGAACCTCGGGCGTTTAAAAAAGGTGTGGCCCTGCTGGAGGCTTGTTTAAAAATTGCAGCCCAAAGACCAGTTGGAAAACAAAAATGCATTTTGATTAGAAAAACCTTGGCCGAGGTCTATGAAAAGTCTGGTCATAAATTTAGGTCTCAGCGGATGTGGCGCGAGATCGAAAAGCTAGACCCTAAGTCCATCGAAGTCGCTTATCGCAGGAAAGGTTTAAAAGGAGCTTTACGCCTTCTTGACTCCAAAAAGTTGGCAAAAAAACCGATAATTTCGGTATGAATTCAAAACTTGAAATCGATCAATTCCTAGAAGCCGCAAATCAAATTATCATCGGTAAAAAACAGCAAATTAAATTGAGTTTGTGCACGGTGCTTTCAGAAGGACATTTGTTGATCGAAGATGTTCCGGGTGTTGGGAAAACCACACTTGTTCGGCTTTTAGCAAAGGCTCTCGGATTAAAATCCAGCCGGGTTCAGTTTACCAATGATCTCTTGCCCGCCGATATTTTAGGAACCTCGATATTTGATGCGCGAACCTCGGGATTCTCGTTTCATCAGGGGCCAATTTTTAATCAGATCGTGATTGCGGATGAGTTAAACAGAGCCACTCCAAAAACCCAAAGCGCATGTCTTGAAGCCATGGAAGAGCGAAGGGTGAGTATCGACGGACGGAGTTACGATTTACCAAAACCTTTTGTGCTTGTTGCAACCCAAAATCCTTTGGAGCAAGCAGGAACCTATCCACTTCCAGAAGCTCAGCTTGATCGTTTTTTAATGCGCATTGAAATCGGCTATCCCGATCGCGAGTCTGAAAAACAACTTCTCAAAGGCGATTCGAGAGAGAGCCTTTTGCAGGGAATGAAAAGCATCATGACGCCCGAGGAAGTTCTCAATCATCAGGCAAAAACAAAAAATATTTATATTGCGGATTCGGTGATTCAATACATTCAAAATCTTTTAGAATTTTCGCGCTCTCAAGCAGTTGATCAAAAAGGGCTATCTCCCCGAGCGGGCCTAGCCCTGGTGCGTGCTGCAAAAAGTTATGCCTACATCGAAGGCCGCGATCATGTGTTGCCAGATGATGTGAAAGCGGTGGCGGTAGCGGTGATGGGCCATCGACTCAATCATATGACCGATCAAACCGCGTCGGAAGGGCAGCGGCGTGCTTTAGAGATTCTTGATTCTGTCTCAGTGGATGAGTGATGAAGCGGATTTATATTCTTCCCACAGGGCACGGCTTAGTTTTTTTGTGCTCCATCGTATTTATGATTCTGACCGCTGCAAGCTTCAATAATAACCTAGTCTACATTTTGTCTTTTGTGCTGTTTGGTGTGTTTTTTGTCTCTATGATTCAAACAAATATCAATCTCAAGAAATTGAAATTCAAAAATTGCACCATTGCCGATCAAGTGAGTGATCAAACAATAACGATATGGCTTACGTTTGAGACCACAAATAATAAAAAGGTGGAGTGTATTGATCTCGGATCAAAGCAGTTGGTGGAGCGAGTGGGAGAGATCAATCAAACTTTAAGAGTAAAAGCATTTATCCCGTCACAAAAAAGAGGTCGCCATATTCTAAAAAAGTTTCGGGTGTCGACGACCTATCCGCTCGGGCTTTTTAGGGCGTGGACCCAGCTTGACCTTTCTTGTGCCTATTACATCTACCCCAATCCAATAAAAAATAATAAATCCAGTAGTTCAAAAGGTGCCGACGGCGAATCTAGTTCTTTGCTCCATCAGCGCGCGCAAGAATTTTATGATCATCGCGCTTTTCAATTTGGCGATAACTCGCATCATATTGATTGGAAGGCGTATGCGCGGGGGCGTCCGCTTTTGATCAAGCGCTTTCAAGGTCATCTCAATACCATTTCACATTTTGTGTTAGATGAGAGCGATGTGGAAAGATCTTTATCTTTGATCACCGCTGATATTTTAGACATTAAAAAATCACAAAACGATTTTTCACTCAAAATGAGTGCAACCGCACAACCTCAAAAATTTAACTCAAAACAAACAGCGATGGCTCTCAGATTATTGGCGACTTATGGACACGTTGCTTAAAAAACGAAAACCGATTCTTTATATTTTGGTTTTGATCAATGTCTTAAGTGTGGCCACCGATCTTGAGCAGTGGATGGTTGCCCTTTCGCTCACATTTATCTGCTGGAGTTTTTTAAGTGAGAACTACAAGAATATAAAGCCGCCCCGATACGTAGTTTGGTTGACCGCGGTGGTGTCTGCCCTTTTGGTGTTGAATCAGTACGACATGTTGTGGGGAGTGCAGTCGGCACTGGCATTACTGGCTCTTCTTGTGCCGCTTAAACTTTTTGAAAGTACAACTTATCGCGATATGATGTTTTTGACTTATCTTTGCTTTTTTGTGCTGATGGCAAAACTCCTCTTGTCACAAACTTTGTTTACCACTGTTTTTATGGGATGTGACACCGTCGCACTTTTGGCCTTGATGGCCTCTTTTCATAAACAGGATCAAAATTTTTCGTTTTTTAGTTTATTAAAACAAATTTTACTTTTATCGATTTTGGCTATTCCTATTTTATTTATATTTTTCGTTCTCTTTCCACGATTTGAAACCTCGTTTTTTTCGCGTTCTCAAGAAAATACCGGATCGATTGGATTTTCAGATCAGCTGAAGCCCGGAAGTATTTCAAAGCTGATTCAGAGTGAAGAGGTGGCATTGCGGGTTTCCTCAGATCAAGAATTTCCGCCACTTGATCACCTTTATTTTAGAGGCTCGGTGCTCTCCCTCTCAAAAGGCCTAGAGTGGCAAAAATTAAAATCGGTAGAGCGGCATGCGGCCAATAAACCTTTAGATCTTAGTCAAGCGATCCATTACGATTTTATTTTGGAGCCGCAATTTGATCGAATGTTATTTTCGCTCGACTGGCCACTCTGGATTGAATTTAAAAATGAATCTCAAAACGCCCAACTTGAGCGCGGAGATGGTTTTATTTTTAGTAGCGCAATAGAGTTCACAACCAGAAGCTTATACCGCGAATATTCAAGCCCTGATGTCTACAAGATTCCTTGGCGCGAAGAGCTGATTCAGCCTGAATTTTATTTGAACCTTGAGGATGTGGAAGCTCCACGTGCGAGGTTGTTCGTGAACCAACTGATCAATTTGCATTTAAGCCAAAGCGAATTGATTTCGCGGCTGCTTGAGTTTTATCAACAGAATTTTAAATACTCCTTAAATCCTCCCTTGGCGCGAAATCTCGATGAATTTTTGTTTGAAACTCGAGTGGGATTTTGTGAGCACTTTGCCGCAAGTTTTGCCACCCTTCTACGCATGGCCCATATTCCCTCACGGGTGGTCTTGGGCTTTCAGGGTGGAACGCGCAGTGCTTTTGGAAATTTCGTCACCGTTCGAAATTTGGATGCTCATGCTTGGCTCGAATACTATAGCAAAGAGCAAAAAATTTGGCGTCGTCTTGATCCCACCTCTGTGGTCGCCCCGGATCGATTGCGTTTAGGTGCCGAACGATTTGGCGATTCCGAATTGCAAAAGATCGGGCAACTCTCTGATCGCTATCCGTTATTATCGAAAGTGTTTGGCTCAGAGGTCAGTCAGATTTATTTTCGAATCCGGCGTATGCTGGATCAAGGCGAGTCGTCGTGGATTCAATTTTTATTGCAATTTGATTCAAACTTTCAAAAACATTTTTTTGAAAAGTTTGATTTTTCTTATCTCAAACTGTTTTTATTTTTGATTTTGAGTAGCTTTGTTATTTTCTGTGCAATCTATCTCGTGCTTCGCCCAAGGCGACGTCGCGAAGATCCAGTTCTCAAGGCCTATGCGGGTTTGTTAAAAAAACTCAAAACCAAAGGTTTTGAAAAAAGCCCAAGTGAGGCGCCACTCGAATTCGAAAACAGGGTTTTAACAACTCTAAAAGAGCCCGAACTCCAAGCTCTTTTTGTTGAATGGCGAACTCTGCGCTATTCGTCAGCTAATAATTCCAAACAAGCACTGCTTGATTTTAAAAAGCACGTCAAACTCTTGCGTCTGAGTTGAATCTTTGCTCTTTACTTAAAACATGACGAGCTCGACCACCCCACTCATGAAGCAGTATTGGGAAATTAAAACTCAACACTCTGACAAAATTGTTTTGTTTCGGATGGGTGATTTTTACGAGATGTTTCATCGCGACGCCGAAGTGGCAGCACCATTATTGGGAATCCAACTGACCCAGCGAAATAAAAAAGCCAAAGATGTCACCAAAATGTGTGGTGTTCCACATCATAGCATTGCGGGCCCGATTGCAAAGTTGTTGGCTCAGGGTCATAAGGTTGCGGTTGTTGAACAAACCGAAGATCCAAAATTTGCCAAGGGCTTAGTTCGGCGCGAAGTCACCCGAATCTTAACACCAGGAATGGTTTATGATCCCTCAACCTTAAATGAGTTGAGCGCCAATTATATTGTGGCCTACGACAATGAGTCTTTAAGTGCGGTAGACACCTCAACCGGTGAAGCCTTTTTTTATCAAACCAAAGAGGTTCAGCGTTTAATTGAGCTGTTAAGACCAAGCGAAATTCTGGTGGCTCATCCACAATTACATAATGAAAAAACTCATCTTCATCTTGTGCCTCAAGACTTTGGCAATTTAGATTTACCCTTAAGTGCTCGCTGCGTGATTCATTACCTAAAAAGTTTAAATGCCGATGTGGAATTGATATTTGAACAGCGCAGATTAGACCGGGTTTTAAATTTATCTCCAGAAGCCCTAAGGGCGTTAGAGATTTTTGAAAACGCAAGGGGCGAAACCTCACAAACTTTATTTGAAAGCATGAGACAGTTTAAAACCTCGAGTGGCGCGCGCCTGTTTCGTTCGTGGCTTAAATTTCCATTGCTTGATCTGGATGAGATTGATCGTCGACACAATTTGATTGATCTTCATATTCAGGATCTTTCAAATCTAAAAGATATCAGAGAAAATTTAAGTTATCTCGGAGATGTCGAACGAAAGTTAAGTAAAGCTCTTTTGTTGACCAGCACAGCGAGAGACTTAAACAATCTCAAAAGTTCTATTGAGGTCGGATTAAAATTAAATCTAGACTTAAAAGAATTAAAAATAATTGTCGATGACATTGAGCGAACAATTGAGCCCGACTCGCCCTCGAATCACAAAGAGGGCGGATACATCAAACAAGATTATAGTTCAGAGCTTAAAGAACTCCTGTCTTTAAGTGAGAATTCGAATCAAAAACTCTTAGAGATGGAAAGCTTACTCAAGGAGCAAACAAAAATCTCTTCGCTAAAAATCAGATACAATTCGGTTTTTGGTTTTTATATTGAGGTCACCAACACTCATCTTGAAAAAGTGCCCTCCAATTTTTTAAGAAAGCAAACTTTGGTCAATGCCGAGCGCTTCACCACAAAAGAATTAGAACAACTCGAAGTCCAAATTCTTTCGGCAAAAACAAAACGTCTCGAGCTTGAACTCCAAATCTTTTTGGATCTCAAACAAAAACTAAAAACTTCGGCCCAGGATATTTTACTGGCTGCAAGAAAATGGGCTGAGCTTGATGTGGTCACAACTTTGGCGTGGCTCTCGATTGAGCGAAAGTATACGCGGCCCAAATTTATCAAAAATAACGGACTGACGCTGGTTCATTCCAGGCATCCTTGCTTGGAACTCACGCGCGGAAAAACTTTTACCAGTAACACGATCGTGATCAAACCAGGCCAGTGTCTTTTACTCACAGGCCCCAACATGGCGGGTAAGAGTACGATCATGCGCCAAGTGGCCTTGACCGTTTTGCTCGCCCAAGTGGGATGTTTTGTTCCGGCCGAGCAGGCCCAAATTTCTTTGGTGGATGGGATTTTTACGCGTCTTGGATCGAGTGATCAGTTGAGCGAGGGAATGTCGACTTTTATGGTGGAGATGACCGAGACGGCCGAAATCCTCAGACTTGCCACTCAAGATTCGCTCATTCTTCTCGATGAGATTGGCCGCGGCACAAGTACCTATGATGGATTAAGTCTTGCGCAATCGTTACTCGAACATTTGGTTGAGCATAAAAAAAGTTTTTTACTTTTTGCGACCCATTACCATGAGCTCACCAGCTTAAAAGATCGGTTTAAAAATATCTCGAATCGGCATATGCGAATTGCCGAAAAAAACGGGCACATCGAATTTTTGCATACTCTAGCCGAAGGTGCGGCTCAAAAAAGCTATGGATTACATGTGGCAAAACTCGCAGGGGTTCCCACTTCGGTGATCGCTCGAGCACAAACTTTGTTAAAATCTTTTGAATCTCAACCCCAACAATTGAGTTTGTTAGAAACGATGCAGGATCAAAGCCTTAACGATCTTAAAAATAAAGTTTTGAGTCTCGACTTAAACCAAACCACACCTATGGATGCACTTTTAAAGTGGAAGGCGCTGCAGTCGGAATGTTTGGATCTTTGACATCGTCTGTCTAGACCCAAAACAATTTTATGTTTGCCTCTTGCGGACTATCACAAAGGCTGTCAGACTTTAATACAGTTAACGAACACCATCATTGGGGAGGGAGCAAGGATGCTCAGAGATGTCCTAATTCAAAAAGGTCTGTCGAATAGAGAAGCAGAGGTCGCGGAACTCGTGACTAAAGGACTTTCCAACAAGGAAGTTGCCAATCAATTGTTTGTCACAGAGAAAACTGTGAAGTTTCATCTGACAAATATCTATAAGAAAATGAGCGTGAAAAGTCGAGCTCAACTTATTGTATGGTGCTTGCCACATCTTGGATTTGTCGAAAAAGAAGAGCGCGCCATCGAGAGCAATCAACTCAATGCAAGCCAGCAAGCCCCAACGATTCCGGTGGGCAATGCAACCGTTGGTCAAACTTCGGCCGCTCCAGCTATTCCGACTTTAAATCGTGGAAACGATGCGGGTCACGACGCTGGTTCTTTCTAAAAGAAAATGAATGTGAAGGAAGCCCGTCCCGTCGACCATTCGATTGTCATCATGACGGAGATGGTGCTTCCGAGTCACACCAACGCTTTAGATTCTATTTTTGGCGGTGTGATTATGTCTTGGATCGATATTGCCGCCGCAATTTCAGCACAGCGCCATAGCGGATCACAAGTGGTCACCGCATCGATTGATGATCTTCATTTTGTCCAACCCGTATACAAAGGTTGGATTGTGAATCTCAAGGCTTCGGTGAATTTTACGGGTCGAACATCAATGGAAGTCGGTGTTCGAATTGACGCCGAAAATCCAATCAAAGATCAAACCTTTCATACGGCTTCGGCCTATCTGACTTTTGTAGCTGTGGATGCTCAAGGTAATCCTGTGGAGATTCCGCAAGTGATCGCCCAAACCGAAGATCAAAAAAGACGATTTGCCGCCGCTCAAGTGCGGCGAAAATTGCGACTCGAACGGCGCAAAAAGTATTAGCGAGCTAAAATTCTTTTTAAGTCATCCAAAAATGGCAGCAACGAGTGATTGTTGAGAAAGTTCGGATCAAGCTCAAGTCTTTGTCTGACACTCAAGTAGGATTTCTGTGCCGGAAAAGATAAAATCTGTTTATCCTTTTTTAATGCTCGCTTGATCATTTTTGATTTGATCGCAAGGTAATCGACAAATAAATCGAATTGAGTCTTGTTACTGTTAAGAAGTCGCTCAAAATCCTGGCCTATATCTTTGTAATTCTCATTTGAAAGTAAGAGATCGCGAAGCTGAGTGATTTCTTGAATTAACGCTTGCTGATTCTCGATGAGGTGACGTTGAGTCATCAATCGAAAAACAAATTCAGCCACATCATCAAACAAGGGTTTGCTGTAATCGGCGGTCAATTCTTTTAGATCTAAATCAATCTGATGATCTTTATAGGTGAGGGTGAGATGAAATCGTACAGACTTTTCCCAACTGCTGAGGCTGATATTTTTCATCGCGATTTTTTGTGGGATGAGAGATGCGTCGATGGGATTGAGATTGATCAACTGGGCCGCTAAACTTTTTTGAAGTCTGGTGGCGTCGGTAAAATCCTTATTTGTTTCAATTTCGAAATCAATATGGTGATCAAAACGATGTTGCGAAAGCAACTCTCGGTCTTCGTGGGTAAATGCGGTGGGAAATCCACTGAAGCTCGCGGCCAAAACACTATTGAGCCATGAGGGATTTGTTTCAAGTAATGTGAGCAATTGAAATGGCATAAAGCGATTGGCCACGCGGGTGAGAAGAGAGGAGCAGCTATTGTGCTGACTATTTTGGCCTCGAAAAAGATCCATCGCTTGCTGCTGATCCGGGTTAAAAGGTTTTTTTACTGCTTGGATGCGGATGTCGAGATCCTCTAAACGGGTTAAGCTCAAAGCGGGAAGACTTAAAAAAATCAAACTCATCAAAAAATACTTCATCGATTTTTACTTTCTCGTAAGATCCTAAAAAAGGTTTTTGTATCCTCCGAATTGAGATCGCTATAAAGGGGGGTTTCCAAAACTTTATTGAAATCTAGAGCCCAAGCGCCGATCAACGACGGCTCAACCGAAAAAGCAAAATGGCCGTGTAAGTCGTCAATGCGTTGCAGTTCAGAATTATAATAAAAGTAGGGGTATGCTTTTTTTAAAAAATTCTCTTTGATGATGAAGTAAGTTTTAAAAATATCGTAGCTGTTTGTGGCAATAAGCTGATCTCGATGGGGATGATTTAAGATCGCTTCCAAACTTTTAATAAAGGGTTCGACAAAATCAAATTGGGGCTTGCGAGCAAGCCTCTGAAGATCAAAACGGAATTTGATGATCTCATCCAAAATTCTTGGCCCCAACAGATCATAATTTCTTAAAATGCTTATCAATTCGTGAGCTAGAGCTTTGCTCTGTTCCTGATCGGTGTGAATCAAAACGTCGGTGGTTTTTTTAACACCATATTCAGAAATCAAGGTGATCTCAAAGGAGACTTGTTTGCGGTAATAATCATAATCAAGATAGCGCAAACTGTAGCGGGGCGGATTGCTCTTTAGAGCCGAGCGCTCTAAGGGCGTCACCACATGAGCATTGAGGTAGAATTCTGTGTCAAGATGATCAAAGTTGATGATGTCATAGGGATTAAATTCGATCGAGAGGGGATTTGCGGTATTGATCCACGCGCGCTCGGACTCGCTCAATTCTTTTTGATTTAAAAAAACATGAGATAAAGCAAGTCGGAGCCATGAGGGAGCGCTTAGAATCGCTTGATGTAAGTCAATATCGCGCCGGTTTTGGAGGTACTTGCGGCAAGCCAAATGGTCATTCAATTTTTTAAAGTGCTCAAATAAAAATTGTCTACTCGAGCCTAAATCGCTTTTGTTTTTTTGCTCAACTAAAATTTCATCTCCCACTTTGACTGCGGGCAGTGTGAGAATGGGTTCGGCAAAAACGAGCTGGCAAAACAAAATTCCAGCTCCAATTTTAAAGAGGCTTGCCATAATCGCTTAGTCTTTTTGATTTGGTTGAGCGGGGTGAAATTTTCCATCCTTTAAATCAAAATACAACAAACCCTGTTGTGAGTGTTTTTGGGTGTCCCAAGAGTCAATCACCTGATGATCTGCGCTAAACAAGGGTTGTATACTAAAATCCTGGCTCACATTTTCGGGCAGTGACTCGAAATCTTGGGTGGTTCGGTCGGTCACAGCGCTAAATAAAGACTTCATCGCATCTTTCAAAACCATTCGGCCAGTTGCGAATAAGGGATGGTTCATCATCATTGATGGCTCAAATATCCATGTTCGCATCAAGGTGCTAAACTCATTGTTATGAGGGTAATAAAAATCATAACCGCTTGGTGTGCTTGTTCTGTAAAAGTTTTTGCTTGATGTCGCATGAGCTTGAACCGAAACCAAAAAGCGGGCTTTTGCTTTGAGGTAGAGATCAAGAATATTAATCTTATCAATCGAATAGGTCAAAAGGGTGCGCTCATCAAATTGAAGACTTTGAGCAAGCTGCGCATAATCGGTCCGATCAATTTCTGAAGTGCTCAAGGCTGCAAGCTTAATCAAGTTGTAGCGCAACTCATTGACCTCATGAGCAAAGGCTTTTTCTTCAAATATAGAGTGATAGTTTAAGAGTCGAAGGATCGCCTGGGCCACACCCTCACTGATGTTTGCGGGGGAGTTCATGAAACCACCAGAGAGCGAAACATTCAGGCCCAAACTGTAATGTTCGGTCTCAGAATAAACTAACTTAAGATGAATCTGGCTTAAATTTCGATCGGCATTGAAGACCTGCAGTTCTACAACCTCAGGAAGGTCATTGCGTGCAAAACTGGATTCATAAGGATTTTGATTGGCCTGTGCGCGGCTGAATTCAGCCTCGATATTTTGCACACCTTTAGGTAATGCATCTTTGTTTACTTTGAGTTTGATCGGCGAGGCATAAGTGTTGGTGTTTAAAAAATGGATGTCGCTCGCGGTGAATGGAATTTGTGAGTAATAGGCCTGATTGAGCATTGCGCCCACCCATACAGGAGCTGCCAAAAGTTCTTTGAATTGCGGTGTATCATAAGTTGTGGCCGAAACGGATTGTGTGCCCGAAAACTTGTTGGCTAAAGCTTCAAAAAACGAAGGTTGCGATTTGCTTGCAACATCGGGTTGAGCCTTTTCACTTAATAGCCGCTTGCACGTGTTACCCAAAGAGGCTCTTCCAAGAGCACTCTTTGCCAAGAGCTGGTCTGTGTTCGGCTTTTCGTGTTTCATCTTAATTAAAAGATCAGGTATGTAATTTTGGGCTTGTGCAAATAAACTTAAAGAAAGCGCAACGATTAAGTGAATCATAAGGTTTGATCAGCAAAAAAGAAGCCAGCAGATCAGTGTGAATTTACTTGATCAAAAATTCTCGCCAACGCGCAAGATTCTGGGCAGTAATTGAGACATAACAAACAGTTCCTTGAGATGCGGCCTCGGTTTTTTTGATATGGGATTCGCGTCCCAGCTCGTAAATTTTGAATTCCTGATCTTTTGGAAAATACATTTCTACATCTTCGTCTTTGGCATGGACAGTTTGGCTCATCAGCCGTTTTAACTTTTCGAGACCCTCACCGGTCAACGCACTAATAAACACTCTGGGAAAGGTGTTGATTTGAAATTGTTTTTCAAAGGGAGCTCGGTCCATCTTGTTATAAACCGTCAAAATGGGCTTTGAATCCCAGCCAAAACCCTTAATCAGTTTAAGCACTTCGTTCTCTTGGGCCTCTCGCTGATCAGAAGACAAATCGACCACATGAAGTAAAACATCGGCATCTCCAGATTCTTCAAGTGTCGCTTTAAAGGCTTCGATGAGATGGGTGGGGAGTTTTCGTATAAAGCCCACCGTGTCGGTCATTACCGCAGGGCCCAAATCATCAATAAACAATTTTCGTGTAGTCGGATCAAGTGTCGCAAACAGCTGATCTTTTGTAAAAACTTGAGACTGTGTCATGGTGTTGATCAGGGTGCTTTTTCCGCTATTGGTATAGCCGATAAGGGCAAAGCTTGGGATCTGCTGTTTTTTGCGCAAGGCCCGATGTTGGGAGCGAGAGCGATGAACATTTTCGAGCTGCTTTTTGATTTGCTTGATTCGGTTTTTAATTCGCCTGCGGTCCACCTCTAAGGCAGTCTCACCAGGCCCACGTGTGCCAATCCCCCCACCAAGTCGTGAGAGCGAGCCCTGCCATGCTCCAACCATTCGGGGCATCTGATCAAGCATTTGGGCCAGCTCCACTTGGAGTTTTCCTTCGTGGGTTTCAGCGCGTTGGGCAAAGATTTCGAGAATCAACTGGGTGCGATCAAAGACTCTGACTTTAAGTTCTTGTTCTAAATTTCGACCTTGGGCTCCGGTCAGCTGATGATCGATCACCACAAACTGACTTTTGGTTTCCTCAATAAGGGCTTTGATTTCTAAAACTTTACCAGAGCCTAAGAGTGTTGCCGGATTGTAAGACGGCAACACCTGAACCACATGACCGACCACTTCAAATCGCGCCGAGGTTGCAAGCTCCTCAAGCTCTAAGAGGCTTTCTTTAATTTCGGGAAAGGAATCCGATTTAAGACCGACACCAACAACAATTGCTAAAACATTTTTTGTAGCACTCATCAATTAGGGCTATTGCTCCTTATAGGCCTGAGCCTCGAGGGCTGTCAGCACGATGCTGTTGACAATGTCATCCACAGTGCAAGTGCGCTGCAAAACATTTGCCGGTTTTTTAACACCCAATAAAAATGGCCCAAGCACTTCGCCGCCGCCAAGTTGTTGCACAAGTTTATAAGAAATATTTCCGGCATCAAGTGTTGGAAAAATCAAAATATTTGCTCCGCCCTTGATATCGCAAAACGGAAAAATACGATCAACAATATCAGGATTGATCGCGGTGTCGGCCTGCATTTCTCCATCGACAATAATATCGGGGTAGCGCTCTTTGACTAAGCGGGCCGCTTCGCGCATTTTTTTTGGCGATTCTTTTTTGGCCGCAAAATTTGAAAATGAAAGCATTGCGATTTTTGGCTCCACTTTAAAATAGCGTGCAATGCGTGAGGTATGAATTGCAATGGTGGCAATCTGCTCGGCTGTGGGATCAATATTCATTGTGGTGTCGGCAAAAAAGAGCATGCGATCTTTAAACAGAACAATATTTAAGCCCGATGCGGTTTTGCGCCGACCAGTGCCGATGATTTCTAAGATCGGCCGCACACAATCGGCATAAGTTTGGGTGGCCCCTGTGACCATCCCGTCGGCATCATTCAAGTGCACCGCCATTGCGGCAAAATAATTGGGATCGGTCATCAGACGGTCCGCTTCAGCGCGCATCACGCCTCTGCGCTTTCGGCCTTCGTAAAAAGCTTGAACGTAAGTGTCAAAATGAGGGTGCTGCGATGGAAAATGAACAGGCACGTGACCAAGCTCATCAAACAAACCGAGCTCATGCATTTTTTGATGCACCAGTGTGGGATCTCCCAACAACACAGGACGCACCACTTTTTCGTTTCGCAAAACACTCAAGGCTTTTAAAACTTTTGTGGAACGACCTTCGGGGAAAATTAAGAGCGGCACATCTTCTTCGCGTTTTTTTGCCCGCGCTTTGATTTTATTCATATAGGTACGAATAAATCCGCGACTCACACTTTGAAGGGCCTCTAATTTTTCACGGTAAGCTCGAAAGCTTGTAATCGGGATGCGGGCAACGCCGGAATCCATCGCCGCTTTTGCGACAGCCGGAGCCACTTTTAAGAGCACACGGTTATCAAATGGTTTTGGAATAATATAATCAGGACCAAACGAAAAAAGTTTATTCGCATAAGCGGTGGACACACTCTCGGGTACGTCTTCACGAGCAAGTTCAGCAAGCGCATGGACGGCTGCTAATTTCATTTCTTCGTTGATTTGGGTCGCTCTCACATCAAGAGCACCCCGAAAAATAAATGGAAATCCCAAAACATTATTCACTTGGTTTGGAAAATCACTGCGGCCGGTCGCAATAATACAATCGGGTCTGATTTTTCGCGCAAATTCGGGATGAACTTCGGGATCGGGATTGGCCATCGCAAAGATGATTGGTTTTTCATTCATCGCGCGCAGCATCTCTTCGTTTAAAACCCCGGCGACACTGAGTCCGATGAACACATCAGCACCGTTTAAGGCCTCTGTGAGAGTTCGCCGATTGGTTTCAATCGCGAATTCTTCTTTCCATTTGTTCATTCCCTTTTCGCGGCCTTTAAAAATCACCCCATGGGAATCACACATCAAAATATTTTCTGGCAAAACACCTAGGCTCTTATAAATTCGTGCACATGAAATTGCGGCAGCCCCTGCGCCGTTAAACACAACTTTTGCATCTTTGATTTCACGTTTTGTCACAAGGCACGCATTGATCATGGCCGCAGCCGAAATAATCGCGGTGCCGTGTTGATCATCATGAAAAACAGGAATTTGAAGTTCTTTTTTTAAAGTCTCTTCGATCACGAAACAATCTGGTGCTGCAATGTCTTCGAGATTGATTCCGCCAAAGGTGGGCTCAAGGGCTCTTACCACCGCAATAAATTCATCAGCGGTTTTGGCGTTGAGTTCGATATCAAACACATCGATGTCGGCAAATTGTTTAAATAAAACACCTTTGCCCTCCATCACCGGCTTACCGGCTAAAGGTCCAATGTTTCCTAATCCGAGCACAGCGGTTCCATTGGTAATGACCGCAACTAAATTTCCTTTGCTTGTGTACTCGTAAGCTTTTGACGGATCTTTTGCGATCTCTTTACAAGGGGCCGCAACACCGGGCGAGTAGGCAAGCGCAAGCGAATGCTCGGTGTTACAGGGCTTACTTGAGATAACTTCGACTTTTCCGGGTTTTGGTTTTGAGTGATATTCGAGGGCTTCGGCATCAAGAGTTTTGTTCATCTTTGTGAATGTAGGGACTGGGGTGCGGACTGTCAATTGCGCATCGATTGACAACAAATGACTTAAAGGCGCACGATTTTGTTTGAACATCTTGTGGGGGAGAATCCAACATGCCTAATAATCGAGACGTCGTCATCGTTGACGGCATTCGTACACCCTTTGCCAAAGCAGGTACAAAATTAAAAAGTGTTCATCCTGCTGAGCTTGGTCATATTGCGGTCAAAGAATTACTTGCGCGCACCCAAGTGAATGTCGAAGAGATCGACGAAGTGATCATCGGTAATACCGGAAACCCTTCTGATGCGGTCAATGTTTCGCGCGTGGTGGCTTTGCGCTCAGGCATTCCACAAAAAGTTTCTGCATTTACGGTGCATCGCAATTGTGCCTCAGCGTTAGAAAGTATTTCGATTGGTTTTGATAAAATTAAATCGGGTATGGCCGATGTTGTGGTTGCGGGCGGCACCGAGAGTATGTCGCAAATGCCCATGATTTTTTCGCAAGAATTTGCCGACGTATTTGGCGAGTTTGCTTTTGCCAAAAGTCTTGGGGCCAAATTTTCGGCATTAAAAAAATTAAAATTAAAATATCTCAAACCCCGCATTGCGGTGGTCGAAGGTTTAACCGATCCTTTTGTTGGGATCAATATGGGTCAAACCGCAGAAATTATCGCCAAAGACTTTGGCCTGACCCGCGAGCAACAAGATGAGTACGCATCAGAGAGTCATCATAAGGCGGTGGCGGCCCAAAAATCAGGACGATTGGCCGAAGAGATCACCCCGGTTTTTTTACCACCCAAATATAAAGAAGTGATCGCAAATGATGTGGGGCCTCGTGATGGTCAGTCACCAGCACAATTGGCAAAGCTAAAACCATTTTTTGATCGCAAGTATGGAACGATCACGGTGGGCAATGCTTGCCCTATTACGGATGGTGCAGCTGCGGTGTTGTTGATGAGTCGCGAAAAAGCACTCAGTCTTGGATACAAACCTCAGATCACCATTCGCAGTTACGGATTTGCGGGTCTTGAGCCTGAGCGCATGGGACTTGGGCCTGTGTACTCCACACCAAAAGCGCTCGCGCGTGCGGGATTAAAATTAAAAGACATGGGACTTGTTGAACTCAACGAAGCATTTGCCGCCCAAGTGTTGGGTTGTATCCGTGCTTTTGAAAGTAAAAGTTTTGCTCAAGAAAAATTGGGTTTATCAGAAGCTGTGGGCGAGATTCGTTTGGATCGTTTGAATGTGAATGGCGGAGCGATTGCGCTTGGTCATCCTGTTGGAGCCACCGGCACACGACTTGTTTTAACTTTGATGCGCGAAATGATGAAGCGCCAAGAGCAGTTTGGCCTTGCCACATTATGTATTGGTGGCGGCCAAGGGGGCTCAATGATTTTAGAGAGAGAGGCATAAACGTGAGTTTTCAAGAGAGCATAAAAATTAGTCCAAAAGGTCATGTGGCCATTCTCGAATTTGATTTGGCAGGAGAAAAAGTCAACAAACTCTCCTCACCCGTGATGTCGCGTTTGCGTGAGGTCATTCAAGAATTGAAATCCTCGAGCTACAAAGCGGTGGTTGTTGTTTCAAAAAAACCAAAAATATTTATCGCGGGCGCAGATATCGAAGAGATTAAAAAACTCACACGACCCGAGGAATACGCAAAAGTTTTAGAACAAGCTCACGAAATTTTTAATGCCTTTGAGGATTTGCCGATGCCAACAATCATGGCAATCCACGGCGCCTGTTTGGGTGGAGGACTTGAGTTTGCGCTCTGTGCGGACTACCGCATTTGTTCCGATGATGACGGCACCAAGTTAGGATTGCCCGAAACAAAACTTGGAATCATTCCCGGATTTGGCGGATGCATTCGGCTACCCCGAGTGATTGGGCTCCAAAGTGCGCTTGATATTATTCTTGCGGGCAAAGCAGTGGCAGGTAAAAAAGCGGTGAAGATGGGGCTCGTGGATGAGTGTGTGCCCCATGGAATTTTAGAGGCCAAAGCTCTGCAATATGCCGCCGAATGTGCCCAAGGCCAAAAAACAAAACGCAAAAAAACTTTTAAAGCCCAAGGCCTGGGTAAAATTTTAGAATCTTTTATCGGCCGGCCGATTGTGTTTTCTCAAGCACGCAAAATGGTGATGAGTCAGAGTAAGGGATTTTATCCCGCTCCGTTAAAAGCGTTGGAGGTAATTAAAAAAACCTATCCCTCGAGCAATCGCGAAAAAGCTTTAAAGATCGAACAAGAAGGTTTTTGCGAAGTGGCCGTCACCGCGGTGAGCAAAAATTTGATCAATGTTTTTTTTATGATGGAAGCGGTTAAAAAACAAACCGGCATTTCGGCATCGGTCCTCCCAAAAAAAGTAAAAGCGATTGGAGTGCTCGGTGCAGGAACCATGGGTGGCGGAGTGGCCCAAGTGGCGGCCGATCGCGGGATCGAAGTGCGCCTCAAAGATATCAACACCGGAGCTTTGGCAATTGGTTATAAGGCAGCTCGTGATGTGTGGCAAAAAATGATGCAACGAAAGCAAATCACCAAATACGATCTCGATCGTAAAATGGCTTTGATCAGCGGTGGAATTGATTACGCAGGTTTCAAAAAACTCGATGTGACCATCGAAGCCATTGTCGAAGATATGAACGTCAAAAAAAAGGTTTTAAAAGAAACCGAAGGTCAACTGAGACCCGATGCTTTTTTAGCCACAAACACTTCCTCCTTAAGTGTGACCGAAATGGCCGAAGCCTTGGAGCGTCCCGAAAATTTTGTGGGCATGCATTTTTTTAATCCGGTAAATAAAATGCCTTTAGTCGAAGTGATTCGTGGTGTGAAATCAAGCGATGAGGCTACAGCAACAGTGTTTGAGCTTGCAAAAAAAATGGGTAAAATGCCGGTCGTGGTAAAAGACGGCACAGGATTTTTGGTCAATCGTCTGCTTTTACCTTGGATGATTGAAGGCCTATTTATTTTGCAAGATGGAATGAGTATTGAAAAAGTTGATCATATGTACACCCATCATTTTGGAATGCCCATGGGGCCATTTCGATTGATGGACGAAGTGGGTCTTGATGTGTGCATTAAGATCGTTAAAATTTTTCGCAAATCCTTGGGCGAGCGGATTGAAGTCCCAGCAATTACCGAGCTCTTAGGTGCGAGCGGCCGCCTTGGTCGAAAAAACGGTAAAGGTTTTTATCTCTATGACGAATCGGGAAAACAATTGGGTGTGGACAAGGCAATTTATGCTGAACTTAAACTCAAAGAGCCTACAAATCCGTTAACCGAAAAAGAGTGCATTGAGCGCGGAATTTTTCAGATGATCAATGAGGCGGCCCTTGCGCTCATTGAAGATCATATTGTTGAGGAACCACAAAATGTGGACTTGGCAATGATTATGGGTACGGGCTTTCCGCCCTTTCGTGGCGGGCTTTTACGATATGCCGACACCATTGGAACAAAAACCATTGTTCAAGAGCTCGAAGGTTACGCTTCGCGCTTTGGTCCGCGTCTAAAGCCATCGATTCCTCTCGTCAACCTTGCAAAAAGCGAGAAGACTTTCTACTCCTAAGTGCTATGCCTTCGCACTTTCACTTTAATGCCAAGATTTTGGGTTCGATCTTAAAAGCGGATTCGCCGCTGGAGATCAGAACCCTTGATCTTCAGAATCTCAATCAAGCCAATGATTTTATCAAAGCCTACGGATATGATTTGAATCTCCCAGAGGATGAACAAAAATTATGGGACTATCATAAAAGAGCCTGTGATTTTATTTCGAGCGAACTTTTAAATTCAAACGAGCATATCCCCGAAGCCATTTCGAATCGCGAACTGCTCAAAGATCTTAAATATCTTTTGATTTATGCAAGCACCCAAGATTCGCGGCCCGAGAGCTTAAAGGCTTGGTCTTGCGCACTATTGAGGGTGATGCATGTGCTCGCCCATATTCATAACGATTTGTTTACCGCTTACTCCTCACAAATCAGTGAGCAGATTGTAAAGCCCTTTCAAAATTGTGTGTTTGAAGAAGATGAAACTTTATTTTTGGGATCAAAGTCAGAGACCGAGCGCATCGAGCTCAAAAAATTTGAAATCAAATCTTTTAAAAGCAGTGACTCTTCAATCCTAAAATTGTTGGCAAAACGCGAAGCCATTGCCTTCGGAATTTTAGACAAGATTGGGATCCGATTTATCACCGCCACCAAGTTTGATACCTTTCGAGTTCTGCGCTACCTCAATGACAAAAGTATAATTAGTTTTCCACAAGGTGTGGTGGGGCAGAGTAACAATACGCTTTATCCCTTTAATTTATTTTTAGAGGTGATGGAGTCTTTGAGTTCGGGCCACAATTTAACCTCAGAACAAGTGGATGAGCTTTTAGACAGCAAGCTCAAAGAAGAATCCTTGAGGGCCGAATACATCGAAAAAACAAACATCTTTTCGGGCACCGATTATAAATTTATAAAATTTATTTCTCGCAGGCTTATTCGGATTTCACTCAGTGGAAGCCAATTTTCATTTTTTTATCCCTTTGAAGTTCAACTGATTGATGCAAAAACTCATGCCCAAAACCTTTTTGGCGCAAGCTCTCACGACGAGTACAAAAAGCGCCAGCGCGGCGCCGCCCGCCGCCGGATTTTGGGTGAAGGGGCTTGAGGGTTTGGTGGGGTTTTGGTTTGGGGTTTGCGTTGGTGAGCTGCCTGCTGTGGCCTTGAACTTGCTGTCGATTTGATTTCAAAAAAAGTAAGAATGGATTGTCTTAAATCGTTTGCTCCTGATTTGATTACCCAGAGCTTTGAATTTTTGTGACGATTAGACCAAGCTTGGTTTGCTGAATACTTAATTTGTGACGAATTGACCGGCGCATAGTCTCTTCAAAGGTTCAAATTTTTGCGACGATTTGATCTGAACTTGGTGAGCCGGAATAATTAAACTTTTGTGACGTTTTGACTGAGCTTGTTTACCCAGATCGTTTAAATTTAAATGTCGATTTGATTAAAGCCTCTGCCACACTCCGCATAAAACCTTGGGCTTCAAGAATATTGATTTCGATATACTGACAAACACCAACAAAATCTTTCCGTCCTTGAGTCACGCGAGTAAAAGGGCGGAGATCGAAAAACTTGCCCACAATATTTGTGGAGCGGTTTAGTTTTTTTATCCCCGTCACAATTGCCGACGTGAGAGCCCTGATGAAGGGTTTATAAGTGAAACGATTAGAAAGCTTAATATGCAGATGAATGTGATTTCCAACGTTTGCCAAACCAATCACCTGGATTGAAAATCGCCGCGCAAATTTCTGAATGTAATGCTCAATGACCGTCTTGTTTTTAGGTTTTAAAAAGGACAAGTCGTCGATCGCCTGTGATGAGCGTAAAATAAGATGAATTGTATTCTTCGTATCCAACGGCCTAGGGCCACGTCCTTTTCGCTTGCGGTAAAGCTCACCCCCATGAGCGTGACTTTGATTTTTAAAAAAGCTCTCCTGCTTCATAAAAGTAAGATAAACAAAATTTAGATATAAGTCAAAAAAAAGTTCATATATTTTAAGAATTTTATATAAATTAATTATGTTTAATTTGAGCGAAGGTGTTGAGTTCAAACGAACGGCTAATTACACAGAATTTCATTTAGGCTGCAAGGTTTTTGGCACTGATAGGAACCCCAAATATTTGATCATATGTAAAATCTATGATCGCAACAATCTCGATTTGACCTTCCGATTCAAATCCAACGCCTACAAATAAAACATATTTAATTTATGGTGATCAAAGGTTTCAGCGCCTTGCAGCATAGAGCTTTGGATTGGGCCTGGAATTCAAAGAGCCAACTTCCTCATTGCAAGACAGAAGAGGACCTTAATTTTTCCAGTAAAAAAGGACTCAAAACTATCACCCGCCACCGGCGCATCCAACCAGCCACCGCGAAACCCCCACACCAAACAACACCAACCCACTCCCAAATTCCAAACATAAAAATTGTATCGAAATTCATCGCTAGGTATACCGATCGTATAAGACGAGGGGTTAACGAATGAAATGTTTGTGGGTATTGTTATTAGCGGCTAAGGCGTTTGCGGTTGAGCCCTTGGGACATTTAGAAATTCGTGATGTTTTATTAAGACCTTCGTTTTCGATCAAGGAGCCCTCAAATGGGGAGTTCTCCATTGGGGAATCTTCGCTCGCTTTTGGATGGCGACGTGATGAGACCTTTTCATCTTTTGTACTTTTAGGTGAGCGCACACTTTTAAATCAGCCAGCCATTTTTACTCCGCTCCAAAATCCGGATGACCTCACCTTTGTAGAGGCTTATGCCCAGATCGAAGGGCCCTATGGACGATTTCGGATCGGAAGAATTCCGATTGATTATGGTGGAGAAGGGGAGCTGCGAGAATCCGAGTTGATGTTTCCGCGCAGTTATTTATTTTCTCGTGGGGTGAGTGCCTTAAGAGATTTAGGAATGAGTTTTGCCATTCGTAATAACGGTTTTTTTACCCGCCTTGCGATTCATCAAGGAGAGGTTGCCAAAAATCTAGATGGTCGCATGTGGTACACGGCTGCTTGGGGCTGGTCAGATGAGGAGCAATTCGAAATCGGGGTGATGGGCACAACGGGCCGCACTTCGCCGCTCTCCACGTTGGGAAGTACTTCGACACTTGCCAATTTTGATCCCACCTTAAGTTCGAAGTGGACCATGTGGGGGCTATTTGCAAAATATCATCCCAAGGATTTTAAAATATTGGGCGATGTGACCATCGGTCAAAATCAACAAAACGGAAGTCAAAATTTTACGGTGGGACATCTTGATCTCGCCTACGACATCAGCAGTAATTTTTCGGTGCAAACCCGATTCGATGGTTACAACCCCCACTCGAGCACCAATGAGTTTGCCAAAACATTTTCGCTTGGCACGGCCTATCGCTCGGATCATGACACCACCGTTATTTATCTGATTGCGAGCAAACGTTGGGAGCTTGAGCAAAGTACCGAATTTCGCCTGATCTTAAGACTCACCCCGCTGCCCTCCACAACTCTTTTTTGACGCCCGTGATGCGATTGTTTATAACCGTCTGGGGGTAAATCAAATGTTTAAAAACGTTGGCGTCATCGGTGCAGGACAAATGGGTTCGGGTATTGCTCAGGTGATCGCAGCTCATGATATTTCGGTATATCTGATGGATGTGCATCAAGCCTCACTCGATAAAGCCTTAAAAACTATCGAAACCAGTTGTGATCGATTGATCAAAAAACAGACCTTAACTCTTGAACACAAAAATCAAATTCTAAAAAATATTAAAACGACCACAAGCTATAATTCTTTTGCCGATTGCGATCTGGTGATTGAGGCGGCTACCGAAAATGAATCACTTAAACTAAAAATATTTAAAGAAGTGGACGGGATTGCTAAAAACGCATTTCTTTGCACCAACACCTCGAGCCTTTCGATAACAAAGATTGCGGCTCACACCACTCGGCCTGACCAAGTGGCGGGACTTCATTTTATGAATCCGGTACCAATCATGAAATTGGTTGAAGGGATCAAGGGCCTCCAGACCAATAATGAAATGTTTGAAAAGCTCAAAAAATTTTCCGAAA
The DNA here is from genome assembly GCA_965199825.1 of Bdellovibrionales bacterium. GTDB lineage: Bacteria > Bdellovibrionota > Bdellovibrionia > Bdellovibrionales > UBA1609 > CBDATP01. The sequence goes on from OZ241329.1 coordinate 2,120,679, forward strand.
GTCTTGGCAAAACGTTTGTTGAAAGTAAAGACATGCCCGGATTTGTGGTCAACCGTATCTTGATGCCAATGATCAATGAGGCTTTTTTTGCATTGCAAGAGGGCTTAAGCGAAGCCCGCTCGATTGATGAGGCAATGAAGCTTGGCACCAATCAGCCGATGGGCCCACTCGAGCTTGCCGATTTTATCGGCCTTGATACCTGCTTGTCGATTATGGATGTTCTTTATGATGGGCTTGGCGACGGAAAGTATCGCGCCTCGCCCTTGTTAAAAAAATATGTCGAAGCGGGTTGGTTTGGTCGAAAAACCAAACGCGGTGTTTATCAGTATGAGTAGTTTTGAGTTTGTAAAAGAAGGCTCAATCGGAATTTTAACTTTTACTCGCGAAGCCCAACTCAATTCTTTGAATAAAAAAGTCCTCTCCGATCTTGAAACTTTGATTTTATCACTCGAGCAAGAGCCACATTTTAAAGTTTTAATCTTAATCGGAGCTGGAAAAGCCTTTGTGGCGGGCGCCGATATTAAAGAACTTCAAGATGTCAAAAGCGATGAGGCCTTGGAGCTCTCGCGCACTGGCCAAAGAATTTTTGGTTTGATCGAAGACGCACGCTTTGTCAGCATTGCGGCGGTGAATGGGTTTGCCCTTGGTGGCGGATTCGAACTCGCTTTGGCCTGCGATATTTGTTTGGGGAGTGAAAGCGCCAAGGTTGGCTTACCAGAAGTGAGCTTAGGCCTCATTCCGGGATATGGCGGAACCCAGCGCCTTGCACGCCAGATTGGGAAAAGCCGGGCACAGTATCTGATATTTTCGGGCGTGATGTTAAAGGCCCAAAAAGCATTTCAATACGGATTGTTTAGCGATATTTTTCCTGACCAGGAACTATTAGACGAAGCAAAAAAATTGGCCAAAATCATTGCGGGCAAAAGTTTTTCGGCTCTCCGATTAGCCAAAAAAGTAATTCAAAAAGGTTTAGATCATAATTTAAAAGAGGGATTATCTTTTGAGGCGGTGGCTTTTTCGGCAGCCTTCGAGAGTCCCGATCACACCGAGGGCCTAAAGGCCTTTATCGAAAAACGCACCCCGCATTTTCAAGGAGAATAATTTTGGCCTATCAGCCCCAGAATGCCATTCGTATTGTGACTGCAGCGGCACTGTTTGATGGGCATGATGCCGCGATCAATATTATCCGTCGGGTCCTCCAAGACCTTGGGGCTGAGGTGATTCATTTAGGTCACAATCGTTCGGTTCAGGATGTGGTTGATGCGGCTCTTCAAGAGGGGGCCCAAGGTATCTGTGTGAGCTCTTATCAAGGGGGCCATATGGAATATTTTAAATATATGAGAGATTCCCTCAATCTTGCCGGTGCCGACTATGTGCAAATTTATGGCGGCGGTGGGGGCGTGATTGTCCATAAGGAAAAAGCCGAGCTTGAGGCTTACGGAATCGCCCAGATTTTTCATCCTGATGATGGGCGTCGATTGGGTTTAGAAGGAATGATCGAATCAATTTTAAGAGGATGCGATTTTGATCTTTCAAAAAAAGTTTTAAAAAATCCATCCTCGATGACTCAGCTCGGATTTGATCTCACAAAAATCGAAAATGGGACTCTTGAGCCCAATCTTAACGTAAATAAAAAAACATTAGTTTTAGGCATCACCGGAACCGGCGGGGCTGGCAAATCCTCATTGATTGATGAGCTGGTGTCCCGATTTTTAAATACCTTTGCCGATTTTAAAGTGGGTGTGATTTGTGTAGACCCCACTAAGAAAAAAACGGGTGGGGCTTTACTCGGCGACCGTATTCGCATCAACAGTCTCTCGCGTCCGAATACCTTTATGAGATCGGTGGCCTCACGTCATTCGGGCAACGAGATTGCCAATGCCTTGCCAAAAATTTTGAGCCATATGAAGAGCCTTGATTTTGATTTGTTGATTGCCGAGAGCTCTGGCATTGGGCAAGCGAGCAGCGGGATTGTGGATGTGTCTGATTTTTCGCTCTATGTGATGACTTCCGAATTCGGGGCTCAAAGCCAACTCGAAAAAATCGATATGATTGATTACGCCGATTTTATTGCAATCAATAAAGCGGATCGACGAGGGGCCGAAGACGCCTTTCGTGATGTGGTCAAGCAGTACAAACGCTCGCGAAAAATATTTGATCTCCAATTTCAGGCTCCGGTTTTTTTAACCCAAGCCTCCAACTTTAATGACCACGGTTTAAATCTCTTGTTTTATGCCTTGTGTGAAAAATTGGGCCTTCAGGTTGAAAATCAAATCGAGGGATCGCAAAAACGTCTTATCGTACCGAGTGGTCGCCAAAATTATTTAGGCGAAATCGTAAAAACGGTGCGGGATTATAAATCAGAAACCCATCGACTTCAAAAACAGGCAAAGTATTTGGAAGCCTGTGACGAACTTAAAATTGAAGCCGAGCTGTACAAAGATTTTCCATCTCAAATATTAAATGAACTCAAAAACTTCAAAGATCTTCAAAAAAAATATTCAAGCCAAAGTTTAAGTTACCATGTTCGCGAGCAAAAAATTGAGCAGTCTCTAACAAAAAAAAGTCTGAGTGGAATCGAAATCCCTCGGGTTGTGGTTCCTCGGCTCACATCGTGGGTCGATCGGCTTCAGTTTTTACGTCTTGAAAATGTGCCAGGTGTATTTCCATTTACCGCCGGAGTTTTTCCACTTAAAAAAACAGATGAAGATACAGGCCGACAGTTTGCGGGTGAGGGGCCACCGGAGCGCACCAACAAACGGTTTCATTATTTGTCTCAAGACCAAAAATTCAAACGCCTTTCGACCGCTTTTGATTCAGTGACTTTGTACGGTCAAGATCCTGATGAACGCCCCGATATTTTTGGCAAAGTGGGCGAGAGTGGTGTGAGCATCTCGACACTTGAGGACATGAAAAAGCTTTATCAAGGATTTGATCTGTGTGACCCGTTAACAAGTGTCAGCATGACCATCAATGGGCCAGCGCCAATGATTTTGGCTTTTTTTATGAATACCGCAATCGATGCCGAAATCGAAAAGTCGCAAAAACAACTGGGACGACCTCTCAACCAAACAGAATTAGTTGAGATCCAATCGCGAGCTTTATCACAGGTGCGTGGAACGGTGCAGGCCGATATTTTAAAAGAGGATCAAGGCCAAAATACCTGCATCTTTTCAATCGACTTTGCCTTAAAAATGATGGGCGATATTCAAGAGTATTTTGTGAACAACAGTATTCGCAATTTTTATTCGGTCAGTATTTCGGGTTATCATATCGCAGAGGCGGGGGCGAATCCGATCACCCAGTTAGCGCTGACTCTGAGCAATGCCTTTACCTATATCGAATATTATCTTTCGCGCGGCTTAAAGATTGATGAGTTTGCACCCAATCTTTCATTTTTCTTTTCTAACGGACTTGATCCCGAATACATGGTGATTGGCCGTGTGGCCAGACGCATTTGGGCGATCACTTTGCGCGATAAGTATAAGGCGTCAGAGCGCTCACAAAAACTCAAATACCATATTCAAACAAGTGGACGAAGCCTGCACGCCCAAGAAATTTCTTTTAATGATATCCGCACAACCCTTCAGGCTCTTGTTGCCATCAACGACAACTGCAATTCGCTTCACACCAATGCTTACGACGAGGCGATCACCACACCGACCGAGGAGTCGGTGCGCCGAGCTCAAGCGATTCAATTGATCATCAATAAAGAGTTCGGAATGACGATCAATCAAAACCCTTTTCAAGGAAGTTATTTTATTGAGTGGCTCACCGATCAGGTTGAAGAAGCTGTGCTTAAGGAATTTGATGCGATCAGCGAGCGCGGCGGGGTTTTAGCCGCGATGGAAACCCAATATCAGCGAGCCAAGATCCAAGAAGAATCGTTATATTACGAAATGCTAAAGCACGACGGCTCTTTACCCATTGTGGGGGTCAATACTTTTGTTGATCCCAAAACTCTCGATTTAAATTATCAGCCTCCACCGATCGAGATGGCGCGGGCGACTTTAAAAGAAAAACAAGATCAGCTCAAAGCCACTCGGGAGTGGAAAGAGCAGCACCTTGAAAAGAGCCAGGAGGCCTTTGATCAACTCAAAAACTCGGCCCTGCATGGAGAAAATATATTTGAGAGTCTGCTCAAGGCTTCAAGAGTTTTGACTCTGGGCCAGATGTCCGAAGCCCTTTACGAGGTCGGTGGGCAGTACCGAAGAAATTTATAATCAGATATCATCAAATTTACATAACAAAGATAATGCTACTCACATCGCGCCTCTTTGATTCATGATGCGGTCTGTGGCATCGACAATTTTTAAATTTTTTGGCCAAATTCGTTCTATCCGTGTCCACCTGATCTCACAAATTGCTTTTTTGGCTCTGATTGTTTGTGTGATTTCGGTTTTTATTAGCCAACTTAATCAAATTGAAATTGAAGCGGCGATGCTCGCCAAAAAAAATCCTCAAGCTTTGACCGTGTTAACAATGGCCCAAACCTCCTTGGTGTCTTGCGGAATTTTACTTAGTCTTTTTACATTTGGGGTGATCTTTTTTTCGCGCCGGCAAAGATTTTTTATTCGTTCGCTTGAACTCGACCGCGATGGATGGATGCTCGCTTTTGAAAGCATGGGCGATGCGGTGATTGTGGTCAATCACCTGCGGCGGGTGGAGCTGATCAACACGGCAGCACAAAAGCTCACCGGTTGGCCCCTCACACAAGCCAAGGGTCAACTTTTGGATACACTTTTTCATGTTATCTCTGAATCCAATCGTGCGCCTTACCAAGATCTTATTTCACATGTGTTAAAACAAAAAAAACCGATCTCGGTGATCGATAAACTTATTTTAGTGAGTCAAAGGGGCCAAGAATTTTTAATCGATTTAACACTTGCTCCGATGACTCTGCCTTCGGGTGCAATCGTTGGAGTGGTGCTCGCATTTAGTGATGCCGGCGAGCGCCGAAAAGAGCGCGCCCAACTGGTCGCAAGCGAGCAGCGGTATGAAAGTCTAACCAATCATGTGCCCGCACTCTTGTGGACATCCAATGCCAATCAAAAATTTGATTGGTTTAATGATGCTTGGTTTGAATTTACCGGGGCTTCGAAATCGATTGATCCCCATCAAGCTTGGGAGCTTGCGGTCAAGCATGCCGATCGCTTACATTATTTAAGTCTGACTCGTGCGGCCTATATCAATCAGATCGACTACGAGGTGGAGTATCAGATTCGGCAGTGGGATGGGTCTTTGCGCTGGATGGTCGATCGCGGAACACCCCGGCGCGGACTTGACCATGGCTTTTTGGGATTCACCGGATCATCGGTCGATATCACAAACCGCAAAGAGTATGCGATCAAACTTGAAAATTTAGCATCCGAATTGACTGTGGCTTTAAAAGCGCGAGAAACTTTTTTAACCATCGCCTCACATGAATTAAAGACCCCTTTGACCGCTTTAAAACTTCAGTTGCAGATGACCGAGCGAGCACTCAAAGCAGGACCGGATCTCAAACAGCAAAATGTTTTTCAATCCGTCAAACTCTGCCTCAATCACACCGACCGCTTAACGGGTCTGATCGAAGAGTTGCTCGACGTGGCCCATATTCAAGCCGGCGATTTGCATCTGTATCCTGAGAGGGTCGATTTTGTAGCACTGGTTCAAATGCAGATCAAAAAACATCAGGATGCATTTAAAAATGCGGGCTGCACGGTGAGTGTTGATGCCCCTGAGAATTTATTTTTGAACTGTGATTCTTTTCGAATGAAGCAGGTTGTGATTAACCTCTTAAGCAATGCTTTAAAATACGCGGCCCATTCGCCCATACACATCCGTATTTATAAAAAGGATCAGTATGCGTTATTTGAAGTTCAAGACGGCGGGGCGGGGATCAGTAAGGATAAACAAGAATTAATTTTTGGTCGTTTTGAAAAAGCGATCGAAGAGCGTGAAGTGGGAGGCCTTGGTCTTGGGCTTTATATTGTACGCCAAATTCTAGAAGCTCATGGAAGCCGAATCGAAGTCGAAAGCGATATCGGCAAAGGAACCAAATTTACGGTGATGATTCCTCTTCATTTTCAATTTGAGTCTGATCACATTCCCGACAATTTATCAGAAGGTTTAGCAAACCAGATATAAAGTGTTGGAAGCAAAAAGAACGCAATAAATAAATCTGCTACGAGTCCACCCACAATCACGATCGCCATCGGGCGCTGCGAATCGGATCCAATCGCATGCGACAATGCCGCAGGAATTAAACCAAAGGTCGCAACAAGTGCGGTCATCATGATCGGTCTTAGTCTTAAACAGGAGCCTTCAACCACCGCTTGCTCAATCGACATGCCTTGAATCCGCATTTGGTTAATGTAAGAAACCAGTAACACCCCTGTTTGGATCGAAACTCCAAACACAGCCAAAAATCCAATTCCGCTTGAGACACTAAAATTAGTGCCAGTGATAAAGAGCGCCATCACCCCACCAAAACGGGCAATAAGCACATTGACCATAATTAAACTCGCCCACTTGAAAGAATTAAACACCAAATACAAAAGTAAAAAGATGGCCAAAACCGTAATGGGAATCACAATCGCAAGACGAGCCTCGGCTCTGCGTTGAGATTCGAATTCACCACTCCATTCGAGGCGATAGCCTGGGGGAAGTAGAATTTTTTGTTTTACCATCTCTTGAGCTTCTTCAATGGTTGATCCTAAATCACGGCCGCGCACACTAAACTTAATAGGTATAAGCCTGCCGTTGCCGGAGCGATAGATCATCGAGGCCCCATCATCGGTTTTAATTTCTGCAAGCTCTTCGAGCGGGATGCGGTAGCCATCGGGTGTGGTCACCGCGATCCGCTTAATCTTTTCGATGGTGTCGCGGTATTGGGGCTGATAGCGGACCACCACATCAAACCGCTTTTCACCATCAATCACTTGCGAGGCGACTTTACCACCGACTGCGGTTTCGATCACATCTTGCACATCTGAAACATTTAAGCCGTAGCGAGAGATTTTATCACGATCCACTTGAATATTGACGTTGGGTTGGCCAAGAACCGAGAACACGCCAAGATCTTGTACGCCGCGAACTTTGCTCAAAACATCTTTTATTTGTGCCGCTTTTGCGGTCAAAGTTTTTAAATCTTCGCCAAAAATTTTGACCACGAGTTGGCCTTTTACTCCTGACATCATCTCTTCCACATTGTCTGAAATCGGTTGCGAAAAATTCCAGATCACACCAGGAATATTTAAAAGCTCTTGGCTCATATCGGCAATGAGGGCTTCCTTAGTGGGATATTGTTTGCGCCATTTGTTTCGTGGTTTTAAATCAACATAGCATTCGGTATTAAAAAATCCTGTGGCATCAATCCCGTCATCGGGCCGCCCCATCTGGCAAACCGTGATGGGCACTTCATCAAACTTCATCAAAATCGCCCGCGCTTTTTTGACCACATCATCTGCGGTAAAATAAGAAGCGCTCGGTGGAAGTGTTCCGCGCACCCAAATACTTCCTTCATCAAGATGCGGTAAAAATTCTGAACCGATCAGACCACCAAAAGCCAAAACCAAAGTGATCAAAAATAAAACAGCCGAAACCCCGATCACCAGCGGCCTTCGCGGAAGTGTCCAAGTCAGAGAGCTGCGGTACATTTTTTCGAGTCGATGCATAATCGGGTTATGCCATTCTTTGAGCTCACCCTTCATAAAGTAGGAGCACAAGACCGGAACGATGGTAAAAACCAAAAGCAAAGAACTTAATAGTGCAAAGGCGACGGTCCATGCCATCGGCGCAAAAAGCCGGCCTTCGATTCGCTGCAAAGTAAAAATCGGCATATAGGCAAGCACGATAATCAAGACCGCATAAAAAATCGGCCGACCCACTTCGTGAGTGGCGGTGGTGATTAACCCAATCAGATCTTCGTCTTTTGTTAATCCCTTTAATTTATTTTCATGTTTGTGGCGAAAAATATTTTCGACCATAACCACTGCGCCATCAACGATCATTCCAAAATCAAGAGCACCTAATGATAAAAGATTGGCCGGAATTTTTTTGATATCAAGAAGGATCGAAGCAAATAAAAGTGAAAGCGGAATTGTTACCGCAACAATCATTGCACTTCTAAAATTACCAAGAAAAAAGAGCAGGATCACGATCACGAGGATCATTCCCATTGCCAAATTTTCTTCGACTGTTTCGGTGGTGACGTGAATCAAATTTGAGCGATCTAAGTAAGGTTTGACCCGCACATCTTTTGGCAGGTGGCGCTCATGAATGGTTTTTAATTTTTCGTGTATGCGTTCAAGGACCGCATCATCGGTTTCTCCGGTGCGCGAGAAAATCACACCTTCCATCACTTCATCGCGGTCATCAACAGTGCCGTCAGGTCGATGCTCAGCCATCGAAATTTTTCCGAGACGAACCTTTGAGCCAATCGTCATTTCGCCTAAGTTTTTTACCCGCACAGGGGTTCCGCTTTTTTGGGCAACAATCACCTGACTTAAATCTTTGGCGGTTTGTGCGGTTCCAATTCCACGCACGTTAAAGGCTTGCGAGCCTCTAAAAATAAAACCCCCACCGGAATTTTGATTGTTGGTGGCCAAGGCCTGAACCACCTGTCCGGTGGAGAGTCCATAGTTTCCAAGGGCTGCGGGATTTAATAGAGCTTGGAATTGCTTTACCATTCCACCAAAACTTGCCACGTCGGCAACTCCCGGAATTTCGCGCCAGCGTTTTTCAAGTTCCCAAGTTTGAATTTCGTTGAGTTCCATGGGGCTGCGTTTGGAATCTAAAATGTACCAATAAATTTGTCCAACAGGGGAGGACATCGGCCCCAAGGTTGGGATGACTGTGGTGTTGGGCATTTGGGCTTGGGGTAATCGCTCGATCACATAAAGCCGCGCCTCGAACGGTTTTGTTTGTTCATCAAAAATCAGAGTGACCACCGACAAACCAGGAAGACTCACTGATCTGACCGACGTGCGATGGGGCACGCCGTTTAAAACAATTTCGAGTGGCACCGTGATTTGGCGCTCGATCTCTTCGGCCGCATGACCCTCCCACTGAGTGATCACCTGAACCCATGTGTCTGCAATATCAGGATAAGCTTCGATTGGTAAATTGTGAAAAGAAAGAATGCCTACAAGGGTGAGGCCCACTGCACCGGCGAGCACAAGGATACGATTATCCATCACCGCCGTAATAAATTTATTGATCATTTAACTTCCTGTTGAACTTAAAACTCCATCTAAAAGGAGTGCTCCGTCTGAGACAATCTCATCACCATCTTTTATTCCATCCACAATGGCAGTCATGTTTTGTCTTTCCGGTCCTGGAGTGACCGAAACTTTTTTAAACACAACTCCACCTTCTTTGCCCTCGATGGTTTTTTCGGTTTGTCTGCGAAACACAAAAAAGTTATCCGCATCACGCACCAAAGACATCGTTGGTACCAGCAAAGCCTTTCGGTCGCTAATGGTCACGCCACCTTGCACATACATATCGGCGCGCAAGTAACCCTCAGGATTATCCATCAAGGCTCTAAATTTTATGCTGCGAGAACTGGGGTCAACAATCGGACTAATAAACGAAACCGTTCCGTAAACGGGTTTACCCAAGCCTTCTACCGTAATCATCACGTTTTGACCTTTTTTAACTTTTGGCAAATCCTCTGGATAAATGTCGCCGCTAAACCAAACCTTGCTTAAGTCCCCAATGGTAAAAAGGGTGTCGCCCACATTCACAAAGTTGCCCAAGGTCGCCCCTTTGGCCACTATGACGCCCGAGCGTGGAGCCCTAATATTTAAAAAGGCTTCCTTGGTGTTTTGCTCGCTTAAATCATTGATATCGAGATGACTCAGTCCGAGCACTTCTAATTTTTTTCGCGACATTTGGGCAAGGTTTGCAAAGTCAGAGGGATCAGAATTTTTAAACGAAGTTTTCGATTGGCGCAAAGCTTGAACATATTCTTCTTTTGCCGCCACAAAATCAGGGCTAAACAAAGTCAGTAAGAGTTGGCCCTCCTTAACAAATTCGCCAGAGGCAAACTTGATGCTCTCGATTCGGCCGGTCACTCGTGCGGGTACAACCGTTGTGCGATCTTCGGTGATACTGATTTTGCCAGACACATGAAGCTGTTCTGGAAAATCAAGAACCTGGGCTGTGGCGAATTTTAAATTGTTGAGCGCATTTTTTTGCACCAATAGGGTTGACTCATCCATCCGGCTCACAGGCTCCACAAAAGTGCGACGAACGGTGCATCCGAAGATTGAGACCAAACCACAACACCCAATCCATAAAATTTTCGACTTTAACATTTTAAAGATCCTCCCCCACAAGCTGTCCATAGGCCGCATAGGTATTGTAGTAACTCACAATCGATGACACATAATTTTGTTTGAGCGTTCTTCTCATGGTCGCAGTGTCAGAGAGTCCTTGAAAATCAATTTTCCCTGAGCTGTAGCTAATCAAAGCAATTCTTAAAGATTGCTCAGCCATCGGAAGCATATGGCGCTCATAATTATCGATCTTCTTCTCGAGTGCACTTAAGGTATTCAAGGTTGAGACCAAATTATTTTTGGATTGCACAAAGGTAGAATCAAGGTTGGCATCGGCCGCAGCCCGATCGGCTTTTGCACTTAAAATGGTTTGTCGCTCGCTAAATAAAAACCATAGTGGAATATTCATCTGCACACCCGCCATATAAGTGTGATCGATGGTAGGATCCACTTGCGAAGTGGGCGCAGCTCCGGGTGTTCGATAAAAAGTTGTGCCTGCGGTCAATTGAAAATCAGGAAGGAGCTGCATCCATGCCAATTTATAGGAAGAGTGGGCGGATTGAAGTTGTTTTCGCGCAGATAAAATTTCTGGTCTTTGGGCGAGCATTTTTTTGTAACTCAACTCTCGATCGGGCAGTGGCTTTCGAATCATCTGAATCGGCTCGACCTCAAAATCTTTTTCACCCGAAAAGTGCAAAAGATTGCTCAGCTGAGTGCGTGCGGTATTTTCGGCGGCTTCAAGATCCATCAGATCATTTTCATTTTGAAGCGACTGCACCTGAGCATTCAGAAAGTCGACTTGAGAGGCCGCACCACTTTCATAGCGGCGCTTAGCGATTGATAAAATACGCTCATAAGAAAGTTTTTGATCTTGATTGAGCTCAATGTTTTTTCTGGCAAGAGAAAGCTGATAGTAGGCTTGTTTTAAATTAAACAAAACTTGAAGTCGAAGCGACTGGGCTTGATAGGCAAAGGCGTCTTTTTGCTGCGACAATGCCGAGTAATTCAAAAGAGCTCGACCCGGAAATCCAAGTGGTTGGGTGACCTGATAGACGGTGCTGGTGGCCGATCCCAGATTGTAGCGATGGGTTAAATCATTGGAAATAATTTGAACTTGCGGATCGGCTGGCGCAAGCGCCAACTTTGATTTGGCATTGAGCGACTCAAACTGATTTTGAATCTGCTTGAGTTCGGGGCTTGTTTGAAGCACCAATTCCTTTGCGCGCTCAATACTTAAAACTTGTGAAAATCCAACAACACTTAAAAATAACAATCCCCACACACCCATGGCATTAAGTGTGAACTTAAAACCAGGGGGCTGTCACTAGCTGTTGTGTTCGGGGTCTCGCAGTGGAGGTTTCACTTCTGAAATCGAACGCACATACCACGTCTCAGATCCCACGGTTTCAAAATCCTCGAGCAAACTTGTGCCTTCAAAACAATAGTAGTGACTCGAAGGACGTTTGGTTTCGAGTTGTTTTGCAACGTCTTCGGTCACCGGAATAATGCTGATGGGATTGTGCATTCGAGTGCTTGATCGCTCGACATAAAAAGAATGTCGGTTGTGCTTGCTGTCGTAACTGGTGATCACGTTGGCGCACAACTCATCGGCAAAGCCCTTAAGTGGCAAAAAACAAATCAGAGCAAACACGATTTTCATAGTTTTAATCCTCCGAGTCCTTTAACCTTCAACAGCTGTGCCAGACCTTATTCCTTCATCCCGCCATTTTTAAAAAGTTCACTGGCATGCTGATAGGCCGAGACCGCCTCGTGATAAAGAGGTTTGGATAAGAGTTCCATGGACCAGGGTATTTTTTGAGCCTGTATGGGGCGAAACTTATCATCAAGGGTCAAAGTCTGAATGATTTTTCGAGGCAGGAGGACGGCCATCTCGTGCCCCTTGAGATAGCCTGCGTCTTGGTATGTGGCAAGGTAGGCGCGCTCCAAAGAGGTTGATAAAAGATCGTGGCCAAAAAATCGATCATCGGGATAATTCATTTTGAGTAAGCTTAACAGTGTGGGTGCAAAATCAATTTGTGATCCCAACAGATCGACCTTTTGGGGCGTAATATTTTTGGGACTATAAAAGATCATCGGGATCAAATAATCTTCGAGCGGGATCTCGGTGCGGCCCGCCACCGAGGCGTTATGGTCAGCGATAAAAATAAAAACAGTTTGATCAAACCAAGGCTCAGCTTTGGCATTTTTTAAGAATTCGGCAATCGAAAAATCAGAATATTTTATTGCACCATCGCGACCAGAGCCTGAAGGGATATCGATTTTATTTGCGGGGTAAGTATAAGGGCGATGATTCGATGTTGTCATAATCATCTGAAAAAATGATTTATGTTCTTTAAACGAGGTGTTGGCTTCGCGAACACTAAACCGAAATAAGTCCTCGTCACAAACGCCCCATGCATTTGAAAAGGTCACTTCCTCTTTTGGAAACCGCGATTGATCAACCACCTCAAAGCCATTGCCCTCATAAAACTCTTTCATGTTATCAAACCAAGCGTAGCCACCATAAAGAAATTGGGTCTGATAGCCCTCTTTTCGAAACACGGTTCCGATATTAAACAAATGATCATTATTGGGTCGGCGCAAAATGCTCTGCCCAGGCGTTGGGGGAACCGAAAGTGTGATCGCCTCTAATCCCCTGACCGTGCGTGTGCCTGTGGCGTAGATCTTATCAAAAAATAATCCATCTTTTGTGAGCTGATCCAGAGTGGGGGTAACATGCCCAGGATGACCGTAAGCTCTTAAGTAGCGCGCACTCAAGCTTTCCATTACGACCACGATCACATTCAATTTTTTTTGTTCGGTAAAAACCGGATGGGAATTTTTATTCAACAAAAGGAGTTTATCTTGGGGCAATGTCGGATAAAACCGACTAAATTCAATTTCGTTATTAAAATAGGCCGCAAACAAAGTATGAAATCCATTTTTTTCGACTTCGTTTTGGAGCAAACTTTTATCTGAAAGCAACTGGCTCTCATTGATTCCGAAATAAGCAACCCCAAATAAAACCGCCCAAATGCCAAAGACCTTGGCCTTTTCACGGTAAATCGAACCAGTAAATGGTTTTAATTTTAAATATCGATTTAAGAACAATGTGGTGATGATACTTAAAGCCAAGATTCCAAGTAAAATCGGAACAACCGGATAAGACTCCCAAATATTTTCTAAAACGGTATTGGTATAAACCAAATAATCTACCGCAATAAAATTAAAGCGCGATTGAAACTCATCAAAAAAAGTGATCTCGGCCCCGGTTACAAGAAGTGCAAAAAACATCTGCAAGCAAAACAGTGGCAAAAACCAGTAACGAAATATCATACGGGTTTTGGGCAATAAAAGATAAAACACTATAAAGGGAGTTAAAAAATAGGTGAGCCAGGCGGCATCGAAAACCAGGCCAAATAAAATGGATTTAATAATTGCGACCGCATCAAAGCTGTCGCCAATTCGCAAGCGTTCAACCAAAACAAATAAGCGAATGCCTTGGCTCAAAAATAAAAAAGGGAAACAAACAAGTTTTAAAGAATTAAAAAAATCCTTTGCACTCATGCCAATTCTTTTTTGGCGATGGTTTGAAGCTGCATATTTGAGGTGCCCTCGTAAATTTGGCCGATCTTGACATCACGAAAATACTTTTCAACCGGATATTCTTTTGTAAATCCATTGCCACCAAAAAGATCAACCGCCATCGAGCAAATTTTTTCGGCCGAGCGGGAAGAATAAAGCTTTGCCATTGCGGCTTGGTGAACAAATTCTTGTCCTGAATCTTTTAATCGAGCCGCATTGTAAACCAAAAGACGCGAAGCTTCGAGCTGGGTGCGCATTTCGGCAAGTTGAAATTGCACGCCTTGAAACTCAGCAATGGCCTTGCCGAACTGCTCACGAGATTTGATATAATTTAAAGCTGCGGTGTAGGCCCCTTGCGCGATTCCCAACATTTGAGCCCCGATCCCAATGCGTCCTTCGTTGAGAGTTTCGATAGCAATCTTATAGCCCTTGCCAATTTCACCGAGCACATTGGATTTATCCACTTCACAATTTTCAAAAATCAATTCGCAAGTGGAGCTGGCACGAATTCCTAATTTATCTTCTTTTTTGCCCACCCGAAATCCTGGAGATGTTTTCTCAACAATAAAGGCGGTGATTCCTTTGTAGCCTTTGGTTTGATCGGTGGTTGCAAAAACCAAAAAGACTTCGGCTTCGTTTCCATTAGTGATCCAAAGTTTGTGGCCATTGAGTACAAATTTATCTCCCTTATCTTCGGCCTTGAGTCGGAGAGCAAAGGCGTCTGATCCCGAGCCTGATTCCGAAAGAGCATAAGCTCCCACCCACTGTTGACTCATCAAAGATAAATATTTTTGCTTTTGTGCCTCTGACCCCCAACGCAAAAAGGCATTGGTCACCAAAGTGTTTTGGACATCAACCAAAACCGAAACCGATCCATCCACTTTGGCTAATTCTTCCACCGCAAGACAGGCGTTAAAAAAAGATGAGCCTGCTCCACCATATTTTTCGGGAGATTCTATTCCCATCAGTCCCATTTCAAATAATTTTTTAATTAAGGCAGGATCCATTTTTGCGTGCTCATCCATCTGAGTGACGAGCGGCTTGATTTCGGCTTGGGCGAATTCGCCAATGGCTTGTTGAAATGCTAATTCATCTTCCGAGAGTGAAGTGAGGGCCGCATTCATTATGAATTCTCCTTTTGCAGTTTACATCAATGGGCGATAGTTTTGGATTATGCCAAAGATTATCCGAGTTCTTATTGCAAAGCCAGGGTTAGATGGTCATGATCGCGGCGCAAAAGTTGTGGCGCGCGGACTTAGAGATGCAGGCTTCGAAGTGATATATACTGGACTCCATCAAACTCCAGAGATGGTGGTCGCAGCCGCAATGCAAGAAGATGTGGATATAATTGGTTTATCTATTTTGTCTGGCGCACACACGCCGATTGTCACAGCAATCTTAGAACTGCTTCATAGGGAAGATTTAAAAAAACCAATATTTGTTGGTGGGATTATTCCAAAGGCCGACGCGGACCTGCTTTTAAAGCAAGGTGTGGCCCGCGTGTTTGGTCCAGGTACTGCGATTTCGGAGATCGTAAATCAAATTCGCACTTTAACGAATTAGAGTTCTTTGTTGAGTTGATCCACAAAGTTTTTGATTTCATCATCACTTAGGATCACAACACTTGGATTTGTGCCGCACGAGTCTCGCTCTTCAGCAGAGACCACATTAAATTTGGTGCTCACCAAATCTAAACAGGCATGCTTCGACATACAAACCGCATCGGGTAGACTTTGCGAATCGGTGGCTTCAAGATTTGCGCGTGACAAACCAATCTGCTGATTTTGCAAATGTCCCTGAACGATACACTCGTAGAGTCCGCTGGGTTGTTGGGGAGTCACTACTCCGCCACTATCGTTAGATCCTAAATTTACACTTGTCTGATCGGTCGCGACAAGTGAGCCATTACCAAGACTTGCCGCATATTGAGCTTTGCTGCAGTTTTGAAAAGCAAAAAGCACCATAGCGGTTGCGACAACATACATTCCAGAATTGAGACGTTTCATAATTTTCCCCCACACCATGGATGTTGCAAACTTTAGGCGAGTGCTCCTCTATTCCATACGGTTTAAACCGTTATATTCTTAAATCTGTGAAAGAGTTGATCACTGATTTGAGACGAGGCTACGCATTTTATCCAAAACTTTTTTTTCATTGAGCAGTTTAAGGGTCTTCGGGCTGACATAAATTCGGGGAATAAAATTGCGGTATTGGCTAAGGATGCTGACGAGCGAATTTGAGACATCCACCAAAAGTTTTGTTTCGCCGTTGCGGGTTTTGATCTTGACCGAATCCCGATTGAGGAGAGGTTTAAGCCCTTTGTGGTCGCGCTTAATATGATCGATATGTTTGGTGAACATCACATCTTTCTGGGGAATATCATAGATCATCCAGGCATTGGGATCGAGAGTTTTGAGCTCGGCTTGAAGCCAATCTACGGTGTGTAACACCTGAGCGACTACTTGTTTGCGATGCTCATCACTTTGAATCAGTGTCGGCACAACCGGTGCAATTTTAATTTGTGCCGGTGGGATGCGCCGAACAAGAAGTTCTGAGAGTTCGCGAATCATCGGATGGCTTTTTTTACCGTTAAGATATTCATCCAGCTTCGCCATAAAATAAGAATCGTTAAAACTAAAAAACTCATTCGGATTTTGTGAAACCTGATCCATCAATTGTTCAAAGGAATAAGAAATTCCATTTTCCAAAAAGTACTCTTGGATTTTTGCCGCGATCAAATCGAATTTGTATCCGGTGCCATCGTTAATGATTTGCGAATACCAAAAATAACGACTCATCAAAAAACTATCCACCATAGTCAGAGCTTCTTCATCGATACAGAGCATTTCCTGATCGGCAACCGTACTCGTGGTAAAATTGCGAATCAGATAATCCATATCGTAAACACCAAGCTTGATTCCGGTGTGTTGGGCATCGCGAATCAAATAATCCATACGATCGGCATCAATATCTGAATGCATCAATTGATTTGCCAAAAGATTCGAGGATTTGCCCGCGATAATTCGAGACAGTTCGAGGGGATCAATCCCTTCTTCTTTTAAAATTTTTGTGATGCCCCCTTCAAAATCGGTATTCAAAATCAGATGAGATCCTAAGACCTCATGGTTTGAAACATACTTGGTTTTTCCGGCGGTCTGTTGGTGACGCCAATGATTGATATAACCAAGCTCAATTGAGTGCGAAAACGGAAAGGTGCCGATGTCATGAAGCATAGCCGCAAGACGCATCATGCGATGAAAAGTTGTTTTTTCGTCGCGAGCGAGAGGATTAAATAATTTTTCGCCGCTCACCGCATGCCCAATGGAATGCAGAATTTTGTCCATCACAAATAATACACCAAGGGCGTGAGCATGGCGGGTGTGAGTCGCACCTGGAAAAATATAAAAGCTAAACCCAAGCTGGCGAATCCACCTTAAGCGCTGATAATAAGTGGTTTCAAGTATTCGCGCCTCGACCCGGTTGAGATGGATGTGGCCATGAATATTGTCAAAGATCACTTTCTTATCGAGTTCTTTCGCCATATAACTGAATTCCTCCGTTTTGAATCGTATAACAATAAGGTCTCAATATGCCATTCAGTCTTGTGGAATTTGGCGCAAAAGTTGGATTGTTTTTTGTTCCTTTTCTTTTTGCACTTTGTTTTCATGAATTTGCGCACGCCTACGTTGCAAAATTAAAAGGCGATCGCACCGCCGAAATTATGGGGCGCCTGACCTTAAATCCTTTGGCTCATATTGATTGGGTAGGCACAGTGATGCTCCCATTGCTGGCCCTTCAAACTTCATTTCCATTTTTTGGTTGGGCCAAGCCCGTTCCCATCAATGAAAAAAATTTTCGTAATCCCAAGAACGATTGTTTTTGGGTGGCCATCGCTGGACCTCTCAGCAACATCTTGTTGGCCTTTGTGGGCTGGTTTTTAATCGTGCTGGTTCTGACCATTTTTAGAAATTTTCAATCTGCCTTGGCCCTTTTTGAAATGCTCAAAGTTTTTATTCAGATTAATTTATTTTTGGCGTTTTTTAATATGCTTCCACTTCATCCCCTTGATGGCGGAAAAGTGGCCGCCCGATTTTTATCTGCTGGTGCAAACCGTTGGCTCGAAGAAAATCAATTTGCTCTCCAAATGGGATTGATTGTTTTGTTTATCACCGGTGGATTTTGGTTTTTGGCTCAACCGGTTTATTTTGTGTGGGAACGATTTATTGGCACCGCAGTGATGATGGCCCAAGCCATTGGTTAGTGCGTCATTGATCCCAGCATTTTGACAATCATTTTGTGACTGGACAATTATTAGGGCAGTGAGTTTAAACATCCATCTTGAACGATTCGAAGGCCCCCTTGCGCTGTTGCTGCATCTGATCCGCAAGGAAGAGATGGACATCTTTGATATCAATATCTATCAGATCACCAGCCAGTATCTTGATTTTATCAAAGCAATGAAGCAGCTCGATCTTGAAAATGCGGGCGAGTTTGTGGCTCTTGCCGCAACCTTGATCCAGATCAAATCGCGAATGCTTTTGCCTCAATATAATGATCAAGGCGAAGTGATCGAATCCGAAGATCCTCGAAAAGAATTGATTCAGCGCCTTGTGGAATATCAAAAATTTCAAGATGCGGGCAAAAGACTTTATGAAAGACCTTTGCTTGGTCGCGACTTTTGGTTGCGCGGCGAAAAACTCGAATTGACCAGCGATGAGGAACAACAGGTTCATGTGGGAGACAATGCTCTTTTCGCATTGATCTCGGCCTACAGGTCCACACTCAGAAATATTAAAAAGACGGTGCACAATGTGGCGATGTCGCTTCAAAGTGTTTCTGCACGGATTTTAGAATTGCGCGATCGTTTGGTCCTCGGCACTAAAGTGGGATTTTCTGAATTGATCACGGTCCCGGCTGAGGGCGGAAAACTCGAAGCCCGGTCGAATCAGGTGCTTGTCACATTCTTATCACTTCTTGAATTGGCAAAAATTGGTTTTGTTTCGCTCTTTCAAAGTGAAAATTTAAGTGAGATTCATATTGAATCCAAACAGCAGATTAATCACGATGTGGTCGTGCGAGTCGAAAGCTACGATGGGGCAAATCCGATTCCGGTGGTGATGCCGCAAGAATTTATTGAAGCACCTGAAGAGGTTGCGACCGATGAAGATATATTGGCCGAAGAGCAGCGCATTCAGGGAGAAGCATGAACGAAGTTTTAGAACAAGACCTATCACCTGAAGAGTCCACCGAACTTGATGAATTCGAGAGTGCCGAAATCGAAGACCTCGAAGCGGTTGAAGAAGAAAAAGCAATTTCGATTATCGAAAGTCTCTTATTTTCGACCGATCGCCCTTTAACTCTTTCGAGTTTTCGAAATGTGTTTAAGGGAACCACTGTGAAGTCGACACAAATTCGGCAGCATCTTCAAACCTTGCAGATTGAATATGCCGGAGGACGGCGCGGAATTTCGCTCGAAGAGATCAATGGGGGATATCAACTTAGAACCAAAGTCGAAAACATCGAGTATCTCAAGCGACAAATCAAAGTAAAACCGTTTAAGCTTTCGGGGCCAGCCCTCGAGGTTTTGTCGGTGATTGCTTATCAGCAGCCTTGCCCAAAATCAGGCGTTGATGAAGTCCGTGGTGTGGAGTCGGGACATTTGTTGAGAGCTCTGATGGAAAAAGGCTTGGTTCATTTTGAAGGACGATCTGAGCTCCCTGGAAAGCCCATGCTCTACTCAACCACAAAGAAATTTTTAGAAATCTTTGGGCTGCGCAATCTTCATGAGCTCCCATCCTTGTCTGAAATCGATGAGCTGATTCCTGAAGGCATTGATGCAGAAGAAGCCAAACCAAAATTAAGCGACATGACCGATATTTTATCTCAACAAGCCGACTCGAGTTACTCTCAAGGTGAGGACGAGTTGCTCAAGATCTCGAGTGATCTTGAAAGCATCACGACGAGCTCGGTATTTTTTGAACAAGAAAAAGAGCGTGAGCGCAAAGCCCGTGATCAAGCCCGAGCCCAAGATATTCATGAACGACAGGTGATGGGCGAGACCATCGAGAATAAAGATCTCAAGTGGCTTGAAAAATATGAAGCCTCTTCTTTATAGATGTTTGCTTTCTGGATTTATTGTTTTTCATTTGATTACGATTTTGATTTTGCCCAACAGCGACTCGATATTGTCCCGCCAAATTTCGCCGTGGTTAGCCCCTTATGCCAACACCTTTGGGCTCAACACCTCCTGGAGATTTTTTTCGCCTGAGCCCTCACCCGCGGTTTATTTTATTTACGATGCGATTGATGAGCAAAAAATAAAAAATTTTTGGCATGAACGCGAATTTGTTACGGGCAGTTGGCCACCACTTACGCCTAAAGGCATGTGGACCGAAAATATAAAACGGCTTGTTTATCACTCGCGCTTCACGACCTCATCACAAGAGCGCACCGAGGTTTTTTTTGGTAGCCTTCTGTGCCGATTTTATCCCGAGGCTGGCACAATATCGGTTCGAACAATCATCAAAGAGATTCCAAGTTTAGAAAAAGCCAAGTTCGAAAATCTAACTGCCAAAGAATCGGTAAAAGATCAAACCATCAATCAAACCGAGTTTACGTGCGCAAAATAATTTTGAGGTGGAATCAGTTTTGGTTTGAAAATGTGGACCTTCAACCTGTTTGCTTATTTCGTTGTCTTTTAAGCTGCACACTTTTTGTGATGTATCTGATTCGTTTTCAAGACCGCGACATTCTTCATTATGAAAATGGTCTTTTAACCAGCGCTCTGGCAAAAGAATTTTTGCCCGATTTTTACCGTGCCCCATTTTCGATTTTGCCGACCTCAGACAATATGGTTTTGTTATTTAGTCTGGGGCTCTTGGCAGGCCTCTTGTTGTTGAGTTTTGGACTGATCAACCGATTTGCCACATGGATTGTTTTATTTCTTCATTTGAGTTTGATTGAACGCAATTACACCGTGATTTACGGGGCGGATCTGATTGCAAGCGTGTGGCTGTTTTATTTAGGATTTATCAATCACACCCAGGCTTACTCCTTAAGAAAGACACAAAACAAAAAAGATTTATTAAGTTCGATGGGCTTGCGGCTGCTACAAATTCAGTTGTGTGTGATCTATGGCTATTCGGGTCTAGAAAAACTTAAAGGCACCGCTTGGTGGGACGGCAGTGCGGTGTGGAAGGTTTTAACCAACGAACAACTCGCCCCCATCGACTTTCATTTTTTAAGTCATGCGCCGTCGTTTTTGGCCCTCACCACCATGTTGACCGTGATCTTTGAGGTTTATTTTCCGGTGATCGTTTGGATTCCGATATTAAGGAGGGTTTGGCTCCTCGTGGGATTGTCATTTCATATCGCAGCAGCCCTATTTATGGGGCTGCCGTTTTTTTCGATTGTGATGGGGCTGAGCTATTTGGTTTTTTTGACGAATAACGAAATGAGCAATCTAAATTCTGTTTATTTTAAGCCAATGGCCGCAACCATCTTTTTAGCAATCAAACCGAGCAAAAATTGAATCTCTTTATCTTTGTAATCAACATCAGTGGGCATTTCTAAAATTTTACGAGCACGTTCTCGCGTCAAAGCCGAAACAATTCTAAAATGACGTTTATCATTTAAGAAGCTGAGCAGTCTTAAATTTTCGAGAACTTTTAGTCTTTCGGAATCTTCTGGGATTTTGTGTTCAATATATAACTGCGCTGTAGTGCTAAATGTTTTTAGCGCTGTAAGTGTATTTGGAACCGGAATTTGCAAGAGCTCGCAACTTAAGATCGCTAGAACTGTGAGAGCCCGAGCAACCTCTTGATTTCGCTGATCAGGACGGGGCGAATGGACTTTGATGTAACTCATCCAATCCCGTGCCGTACTTTCGAGATCTGTTAAGACAGTGTTGAGTTGTTCGGGCGAGAGATTTGAAAATAAACTCATCGCTTCAGAAAATTTTGGGTCGTCTAAAACTTCGTTTTGGTAATCCAAAAATAAAGATTTATAAATATCTGAATCGCTCAGCTGCGATGGGGCTTTGAAAACGAAATAAAGCGGTTGTTGTTCTTCAGTGATGACTTGCGCAAAAGCACCTTGAGTGTCGAGCGATGTTGTAGACAAAACGTAGCGCAGGATGCGGGCATCTTCACCGATACTTTGGTATTCGATTACACTTTGTTTCACTCGTTCTTCCATTGGAGCGCCAAAAGTTTCGAAGTAAATCTTTTGAATCGATTCAATATCACCCGTTCGAACCGCGTTAAGCGAAAAAACCAACCCAATTATTTTTTTGTAGGATTCTACCACAAAATATTGTGGGCCTGTGTCCCAAGGTTTTTTAAGTTGGGTTTGAATTTTGGGAGTCTTGAATCTTGTTGCGCTTTGGCGCGGTCCTGGCCCAGCGATGTCTTTTATCACACTCATCTCGATCCCGTCGGAAAAGTGAGGAAATAAAAGAGTGTGGGCTCGGCCTTCATCGTCAACAACCACAATCATCTGGTTGTTGTAGTTCGTAAGTTCTGATGGGGTGATTTGAGTTTGCTGAAGATGTACTAATCGGGAGTTGTATTGGCCATCTTTCGTATTTAACAATCCAAATGCTTTCTTGGCTTTAGCCGAAAGTGCAGTACCAAATAGAGTGCGAAAGCTTTTTTCAACATCAGTAACATTAAGAATTTTATAAACATTGATTGCAAGTGCAATGGGTTTGTCGGTTTCTAAAATAGCAAAATCGAGATTTGGGAGGGCAACACCTTTATTGATATCTGAAATATGAATCACGTTGGATTGATATTGTGTTTGATCAAGACTTCTTTGAATGACGGCTTGGATGTATGTTTCACTTGCGGCAACGCCTAGAGCAGCTTGTTTTTCGAGTGCTTCATCAAAACGGCTCAAAATGTTAAAGTCTTTTTCAGGCATAACAATGTATTTTGGGTTTCCGTCGTTGTCTTGAAATACCAAGTGAGATTTTTTTTGCTTTACGTCTTCTAAATATTTGCTCAGGCGTGGCATTGTGATGCCTTTGACCTTTGTTATCACATAAGGGCGTCGAAACATGGCAAATTGAAAATGTTTATTCTGTTGCGATTGGAAGAGCTCATAATTTAAGATTGTGAATTGAGGTTTTAAAAGATTTAAGCTAAAATCTACGGACTGATGAGCATCAACATGCTTAAGTAACTTTTCGAAATCAATTTGAAATTTGCTGCTTGATAAATTTTGTTTATCTGATGTTTCAATTCGATTGGATTCTACTACGATGGGTTTAATCCAATTCAGTTGTGAAACCGACTTGAGTTCATATACAAAGCTTTTTATATTCTTCTCGTCACCAACTACAGTGAAAATATAGAGCCGGTTATTAGCGGCCAACTTTTCGGACTCGGTCAGCTCTGTTAAAAGGGCCACTCCAAAGCCATGGGCCAGGTGTAATAAATCATTTTGAATTTTGGGTTTGCTTTGGTTACTTTTAATCGCAAACATCACCACATTGCTCTCGTCAGGATCAAGACCTTGGAGCACGCGATAGAGAGCCTCTTCACTGGCAACATATTGAGTATCGATTTTACTCAAAAGCTTTTGACACAAACTTTTCAATTTGATCGCATGCGATGGATTTGAAAAGCTAAACAATAAAAAGGTAACAAAGGCAAAAGTGGTCTTCATAATTGAGGGTTTAGCAGACCTTATGCCAAGCCTCGTTAGAGACTGTAATTTTGATCAAACCCATTTAAGATCAAATCAATATGCGGACACTCTTTTTTCTCTTTTTTTATTTACTGCCCAAAAACGGGCTCTCACGGCTCACGGGTCGAATCGTTTCCAAAAATCTTGGCCAATGGGCTGTGCGGTGGTTTCAGCGCCATTTTAAAATCGACATGAATGAGGCTGAGCATCCGATCGAACATTACAAAACAATTGAACAGCTTTTCACTCGGAGTCTCAAAAAAGGTACACGCCCTATCGGCAAAGACCCGGTCCACCCTGTGGATGGCGATCTGGTGGGCTTGCAAAAACTAGTAGGCAATTCGCTGTTTCAAGTAAAAAATATTACCTATTCTTTTTCTGATTTGACCCAGCATCAGCCCGATCTTTTCAAAAATGTCCTCACCTATTATTTGTGTCCCACCGATTACCACCGGGTGCATTCACCGGTTACAGGTGTGATCAAAGGTATTGTTGGTGTGGCCGGCGAGCTTTGGCCGGTGAATGAAAAAAGTCGAAAGTATGTGCCTCGACTTTTTAGCCGCAATGAACGCGTGGTGATCGAGATCGAAACTCAAACTGGGCCTGTGTTAGTCGTGATGGTGGGCGCCACAAACGTTGGCAAAATGTCTTTGAGATTTGATCCTCAATTTCAATCCAATGTGGCTCGACAACCGCCGCTGTTAAAAAAAGATTTTAATATTCCGATTCAAGCAGGCGAAGAGCTTGGTGTTTTTCATATGGGTTCAACCGTGATCGTGGCGTATTCGCAAGATCTTAAAAATATTCAAGGTGGAAAAACTAAGATGGGTCAGTCTCTGAGCCATCATTCCCAATAGCTTCCACAGGACAGCCTTCCATCGCATCTCGGCAAGCCTGCTCCTCGACTTTAGAATTGGGTTGTTTGATCACAAACGCATGGGCATCAAGATCATGCATCTGAAAATGATCGGGAGCCGCAAGCACGCAGGCATCACAGCTGATACATTCTTTATCAACAAAATATCGTCCCGGAATATTGTCATCGTACTTATTGGTCTTATCCGCCATATCGCGAGTTATAACTCTCAAAACATTTGCTCGCCAATAAATTCGGTTGTGGATCATTAAAGGCCCGGTTATCCATTTGGCATGCACAATTCTCAATTAGCGGCCGAGGTTCAAAAACGGCGAACCTTCGCAATTATTTCCCACCCCGATGCGGGTAAAACCACAATCACCGAACAAATTCTTTATCAGGGCGGAGTTGTGCGCGAGGCCGGCCAGGTCAAGGGAAAATCGGGTGCAAAAAAAGCAATGTCAGATTGGATGACCCTTGAGCAAGAGCGTGGGGTTTCGATCACTTCCAGCGTGATGCAATTTGATTATGCGGGGCTTCGAATCAATCTTTTGGATACCCCTGGACACAAAGACTTTGGCGAAGACACCTACCGCACTCTGATTGCGGCGGATTCGGCAGCGATGCTGATTGATGCCGCCAAAGGGGTTGAGGCCCAAACAAGAAAACTTTATGAAGTGTGTCGTTTAAGAAAAATTCCAATTCTGACTTTTGCCAATAAAGTCGATCGCGAAGGAAAAGATCCTTTGGAATTGATCGACGATGTGGAGAACACTTTAAAGCTTCGATGCTATCCGGTGACATGGCCTGTGGGAATGGGTGGCGAATTCAAAGGCCTATTTCATCGTCTGACAAGAAAACTTTATTTGTTTACTCGAGGCGAAGAGCTTCCGGTCATTGTTGACATGCCCGATCTCGATAGTCCTTTGCTTGATCAGCACGTGGGCGAGCGTTTGGCCACAAAGCTCAGAGAAGATATGGATCTCTTAGATGGAACTTTGGGCGAGTTCGATAAAGCCGAATTTTTAAGAGGTGATTTGAGTCCCCTCACTTTTGGATCAGCCAAATACAGTTGGGGTGTTGATTTATTTCTCGATCTTTTTTCGAGCGAGGCTCCAATGCCCTCGGAGCGCTCTACCACAAAGGGGTTGATCGATCCTGCAGACTCATTGTTTTCTGGATTCGTTTTTAAAATCCAAGCCAATATGGATAAAAATCATCGCGACCGCGTTGCATTCCTAAGAATTTGTTCTGGCAAATTTGAGCGTGGGATGAAGGTGAGGCATGTGCGCCTTGAGCGTGAGCTTAGACTTTCATATGCCAATCAATTTTTGGCACGTGAGCGTGAAACGGTAGAAGAAGCTTACGCCGGGGATATCGTCGGCATTATTGATACGGGATACTTTCGCATTGGCGATACGGTGACATCAGGTAAAGAATTAATGTTTGATCCTATCCCAAGATTTTCGCCCGAGATCTTTGGGCGTCTGACCATTAAAGATCCGCTAAAGCGAAAGACTTTGCAAAAAGGGGTGCAGCAACTTTCTGAAGAAGGAACGGTTCAACTTCTTTATGAACCCCATCTCGGAAAACAAGAACCGATTTTGGGTGTGGTGGGCGAGTTGCAATTTGATGTGCTGATTTTTCGGCTGAACGAAGAATACAATTTAAATGTCAAACTCGAGCGCTTGCCATTTTCGGCGGCTCGATGGCCAAGACTCAAAACGGGCGAGCCGCTCAAAGGACCACTCAAAGGAAGTGCACGGCTTTATCTTGATGAAACCGATCAGCCGGTCGTTTTGGTCGAGCGCGAATGGGATTTGCGCTGGCTTGAAAAAGAAAATCCTGAAGTTCAATTTTTAATCTCTGCGCCTGCTCACGGTATGGAACAAAAATGAATTCGCTGATCATTGGTGTGAGTGGAGGTTCGGGTTCTGGAAAAACCACTTTTGCTCGGGGTTTACAAAAAGCGATGGGCTTAGAGCAGGTCAATATTCTCTCGCAAGACAGTTATTATTTTGATGTGAGCAACCATCCCGATCGCGATCATATCAATTTTGATGAACCCAAGGCGATCGAGTTTTCATTGCTCGCTCAGCATCTTAAAAAACTTAAAAATGGAATTGCGGTTGAGGTTCCTATTTATGATTTTGCCACACATTCAAGGCATCAAAAGGTAAGAACTCTTAATCCCGCTCCGATTATTATTCTCGAAGGAATTTTGATTTTTTCGCAAGCCGAAGTGTTAGAGCAAATCAACCACAGCATTTTTATCGAAACTCCTGAAGTCATTCGTTATGAAAGACGTTTACTCAGAGATACAAAAGAGCGTGGGCGCACAAAAGAGAGCGTGCTCGAGCAATTTCGAAATCAGGTGAAACCGATGCACGATCTTTATGTTGAGCCGTCAAAAGAATTGGCCCAACAAGTGATTTCGGGCGAGAGCGATTTTGAAGATCACTATCCTTTTGTGATGAGCGTAATCGAATTCGAATCGAACGAATAAAGGGCTAGCCGCTAGAAGTATTTGTCACTAAGCTTGATGGCTATGCAGTGGCGATTTGTTTTTTTAGTTTTACTTGTAGCGTGTCATTCAAAACCAAAAATAACTGATTTAAGTAAAAATCAGTGGCCCGATCATATGCAAAGTTTTGCCCACTCGGTTGTGACACTTGCTCCATTTATTTATAATTCTAAAAATTATGTCGATCCTGCTCATCACGATCAAATCGCCAAAGAGCTTCATCAATTTTCGGATGCGGCCCACGACATCAAACCCGACATGGGCGAAGCTATCACCGGCTCAGACCCATTGGTGCAGTACAGTTTGGTCGAATTAAAGGCCGATGTGTCGCGAGCTGAAGAGGCCTTTAAAAATGGCCACCTCGATTACTCACGAGGTGTGATGAAGAATGTGATGGCCCATTGCTTTCAGTGTCATTCACTCAGTGATTCTGGAACAAAAACTCATTTTGATGTTGAGGTGTTTAAAAATCTTAAATTAAGTCCTCTAGAAAAAGCAGATTTGTTTATCGCCAGCCGTGACTTTGATGACTCAAAGCGTTTGCTGGAGTTGATGCTCAAGAATTCTGATTTTTCGAGGGCCAGTGCTTTTGAGTTTGAGTCGGCTCTTCATCGCTATATGGCCTTGATGGTGCGGGTGCAAAAAGATCCTAAAGGCACATTGCTCGAGCTTAAACTGTTACAAAAAAGAAAAGAAATTCCTGTCTACATTCACGATCTGATTCAAAGTTGGAGTGTTTCACTCAAAAATTGGGAAAAGGAAAAACCAAATTCGCAAAGCCTAATGCTTCAGGCGGAAAAACATTTTAAAGCAGCCCAAAAACTTCAGGCCTTTCCCAAAGATCATCAAGGAGACGTAGAGTATCTGCGTGTGACGTCGCTTCTTCATGATTTTTTAAAATTAAAGCAATCCAAAGAGTCTGAGGCTGAAGCCTACGTTATGCTTGGGCAAAGCTATGAAGTGCTTGATGATCTAGGAGTTTGGAATTTGCATGAGATGTATTATGAGTCCTGTGTGCGAAGGTTGCCCCAATCTGATCTTGCCAAAAATTGTTTTCAGCGATTGCAATCGAGTATTCAGTTGGGTTTTTCTGGAAGTGCGGGTGTGAATATTCCTGAGAATGAAACCAAACATCTCGAAGAACTTAAAAAATTTCTTTAAAATGTGTGTCATTTCTCTAAGAATCAACGTGACACAAAAAAATCTTATGACATCATTATAAAAGATTTAATTTCTTTAAGGAGGAACGCCCATGAAAGTATCCAAATTGTTAGTATCCGCAATCGTAATTTGTGGTTTGAATGGTCTTGCACACGCACAACCAGAACCAACTGCACCCCCAGCTGACGGTGCAATGGCTCCCGAAAAACCAGCCCATCCAGCTCACGGCGGACACGGCAAACATAAAAAGCCAGCTAAACACGAGTAGTTCTTACTCTTTGTTTTTTAGTTTTTAAAAGCCCAGCGGAGTATTCCCTGGGCTTTTGTTTTTTGTTACCATCTATGTATGAAGTTGATGTGTTTGCTCCTAGTCCTTTGTCTTAATGCGCACGCGGATGATATGGGTGATGATGGTTTTGGCGATGACTGGGGTGATGATCCAAAGTCGATTCCACTCAATCCTCCAGGAGCACCTCCGGGAACCACAATTTCAAATAATCCCCAACCCCCGAGTGGCCAATTTAACCAACCCCCCGCTTATGAATCCTCAGCACCGAGCGCAAAGGGTGGCGGCGATAAAGTTGAATTTCATTTGATCGGACAAAAGCGAGAACAAACCGGTCGCAAAAATTGGCGCGAAAATGTTTTTGGCAAACCTTGGAAAACTCCAGACCCCTAAAAGATACTTCAAGACAAAGCTAGATCCATTCGTTATTTTTCATTTAACTTATGAAGATCACATTAGGGTGGCGTGAGCTCATCGATTTGCCCGAGCTCCATGTTGCACAATTAAAAGTCAAAATCGATACAGGGGCTCGCACCTCGGCGCTCCATGCTGAAGATATTCAGTACTTTCGCTTTCAGGGTAAAACCCGGGTGCGATTTAAAATGTTTCCGGTGAGTCGCAAACGCTCACCAGAAATTGTGGCCGAAGCCGATCTGGTTGGAAAAAGACTGGTGCGCAGTTCGATTGGGCTTGCCACTGAGCGCCCCGTGATTAAAACAACCCTTTGTTTAAATAATAAATCATGGCCGATCGAGGTCACATTAATCAATCGAGAGATCATGGGGTTTCGTATGTTGCTGGGTCGAGAGGCTATCAAAGGTCGATGTATTGTCGATCCAGATAAATCATTTTTAATACTTAAGAGCACAAAGAAAAAAGATTTATGAAATTAGCAATCCTCTCGCGCAATGCGAATTTGTATTCAACCTCACGCCTGACCCAAGCAGCTCAAACTCGTGGTCATCACGTGATGGTGGTTGATCCTTTGATGTGCTATATGGATATCACTCCAACAACACCTTCGGTGCATTTTAGAAATGAAGTCTTAAGCGGAATTGATGCGGTACTCCCGCGTATTGGGGCTTCAGTCACATTTTATGCCTCGGCTGTTTTAAGACATTTCGAAATGATTGGGACCTACACCGTCAATGAGTCGGTGGCGATTTCGCGTTCACGTGATAAATTGCGAGCCCTTCAAATTTTATCTCGTAACGGAATCGGAATGCCGGTTACCGGTTTTGCCCACTCCACAAAAATGACTCGCGAATTGATTGAGCTCGTGGGCGGCGCACCCCTGGTGATAAAACTCCTAGAAGGCACTCAAGGAAAAGGTGTGGTGCTCGCAGAAACCAACAAAGCGGCAGAGTCGGTGATCGAGGCCTTTCGCGAAATGGATGCTTATTTTTTGGTGCAACAATTTATCAAAGAAGCGCGCGGCTGCGACATTCGTGCTTTTGTGATTGGCAATAAAGTTGTGGCAGCCATGCAGCGAAAAGCCAAAGACGGTGAGTTTCGCTCCAATCTTCACCGCGGTGGCAGTGCCGAAAAAGTGGAACTCACACCCGAAGAAACTCGCACCGCACTGCAAGCTTCGGATGCTTTGGGACTGAATATTGCGGGCGTCGATATCCTCAGAGCAAAGTCGGGACCCTTAGTGATGGAAGTCAATTCCTCACCCGGACTCGAAGGCATTGAGCGCACCACCGGAATCGATGTGGCAGGTGCAATCATTGATTATATCGAAAAAAATGCGGGCCCCAATAAAACCAAAACAAAAGGTCACGGATAAATGCCTGATAAAAAATTGGTGATTGGCGGAATCGAAATTGCGGTGGGCGAAACAAAAACGATTGGTGTTGAGGTCGCAAAACTTTATGACTCTACCGATATGTCGATTCCGGTGCGAGTGTTTCGCGGCCTTAAAGATGGCCCAATTCTTTTTGTGTCGGCAGCCATCCACGGAGATGAAATCAATGGTGTCGAAATCTTGCGACGCCTTGCCCACTCGAAATTTATCACTGGCCTTCATGGCACATTGATCGTGGTACCCATAGTAAATGTGTTTGGCTTTAATATGCGCTCGCGCTATTTGCCAGACCGCAGGGATCTCAATCGTACTTTTCCTGGAAGTTCGAGAGGAAGTTTGGCTGCGCGCCTCGCCGATATTTTTTTAAGAGAGATCGTTGCCAAGTGTACCCACGGAATCGATATCCATACCGGTGCGGTTCATCGCTTTAATGCTCCCCATGTCAGAGCCAATCTTAAAAACGCGGCCACAAAAAAATTAGCTTTTGGTTTTGGATCTTCTTTGATCCTTCAATCCTCGGGTCCTGATGGCAGCCTTCGCCATGCGGCCACCAAATACAAAATTCCTGTGGTGGTGTATGAGGCAGGTGAGGCCCTCAGATTTGACGAAGAGTCGATCGAAATGGGGTACGAAGGTATCTTAAGGATGATGCGCAGTCTGCATATGATTCCGGCAATTAAGGGCAAAAAAAAGGTCAAACCCTTTGTTGCCAAATCCAGTCATTGGATCAGAGCACCCCAAAGCGGAATGCTCAAACGATTCGTCGATATTAAATCGCATGTGCGTGAAGGATCAGTCCTTGGAGTGATCACCGATCCTTTTGGTGAAAATGAAGTGCCGGTCTTATCACCCATCGCCGGTGTGGTCGTAGGCACTGCGATGCTTCCCCTGGCCAACCGGGGCGATGCACTTTTTCATATCGCCACGGCTCAAACCAGAAAGTCAGAACGGGTCGAACCTTTTAACGAAGACGAAGTGGAGCCACTCTCTTATGAACCCAACGCTTATAAGCCCCTCCGAGTGGGACAAACGGACTAAAGATTTTTCGGCTCAAAGAAAATATCTCGCGATGTTTTCAAGCGTGACCGAAGGTATTACCACCGATGTGTCTCGCATGTTTGTGCCCCTCGATGATCATTTGGTGCATCGTGGGGATGGAATTTTTGAAGCGTTGAGAGTGATTGATGGAGAGCCCTCGGATCTTGAAGCCCATCTCAGTCGACTCGAAATTTCGGCAAAAAAAGTTTATTTGAAAATTCCGTATTCTTCGCCTGAGATCGAAAAAATTATTTTAAAAATGATTGAAGTGTCACAGACGAAAAGCGCAATGATCCGGCTTTTTGTTTCTCGGGGGCCTGGCAGTTTTTCGGTTTCGCCAAGAGACAGCGTGGGCTCGCAGCTCTATGTGGTGCTCACCGAATTTCATCCGATGCCCCAAAAAAGTTATGAACAGGGCGTCAGCGTGATGATTTCCAAATATATTCAAAAGCCCAATTTTTTTGCCCAAATTAAATCCTGCAACTATTTGCAAAATGTTTTGGTCAAAAATGAAGCGCTCGAGTCAGAAATCGATTTTTCGATTTGCCTGACCGAAGACGGATTTATCTCTGAGGGTCCCACCGAAAATATTTGCTACATCAAGGGCCAAACTTTATTTGTTCCGCTCTTTGATTACACTTTAAAAGGCACAACACTTTTGCGCGCAATGACTGAGGCAAAAAAACTTGGGCTCACTGTGATTCAAAAAAACATTACGGTGGACGAAATGCATTCGGCTGATGAGGTCGCAATGGTCGGTACCACCATCGAGGTCTTGCCTGTTAAAACCTTTGATGGAAAAACGCTTCCGCAAGTGGCCAAGCAGTTTTTAAAAATTCGGCAGGCGCTTTAGTATTGGTGATCTTCTTCTGTTCTCAGGTGGAGATGATCCGGAGTCGGCTGTGAGCCCGCCGCAATAAATAGTATGGGTTCCATCGTGTGCTCATCATTGAACAAAACAAAAGTAAAAATCAGCCGCTGCAGTTGAGGAGACATGCTTTCCCGAATGCGTTCGGTGACCGCAATGTCTTGAGAATAAGCTCTCATCACCTCTCGTCGCGCCGACTCAGAGTCACCCCAACGAGTTAAAACAAATTTCTCAAAAGATTTTGGAACATCTATCGCAAAAGATGAGAAATAAATTTTTGAAGTCGAAACCTTATTAAAGTTGAATGAATTTATAAGAAGTTGATGAAAATCTTCGGTTGATTGAAGTGTATCGTAACTCCTAATTTTTTTTATTAAATTGTATAAGGTCGAACTCCAAGTTGCCATGACTCCCACAGAAAAGGATTGCTCCACTGGGAAATTTAAAAAAATGGCGTTGAAGAGGATCGGCAATAATAAATAATTGACATTCAAAGTGAGCGAAGGTGAGCAATTCGACTCTTTCCCACTTTTGATATCTTTTGAGTTCTGGCTTCAACTTGAGGGTACTCATGCTCTTGATCATTTTCTTTTTTAAAAATCTTTTGCAGCTGACGCCTCACTTCATCAAGATTTTTAGATCAGAATGAGTCTCAATTTCTGAGCTTAGCAAGGCTTCGCAAAGAGCGGGTCTAAAATCCTGAGCATAACCGAAAATCCAAAAAATAATGAAAAAGATCATGAGCTGGATAAAGCAATATGAGAGCCAGCATTTAGTGCTGCGGGTTTAATTTCCAACTGAGTGACTTTAGCCAGTCTCTTCCATTGCCACCAAAGTTTGAGCCCGTCTTTGTTGATACGGTGGAGCCAGCTCCGATAAACAGAACGTGTTGACCACTCACTTCGTCGGTCAAAATCGAGATCACAAAGCTCAAGCGCTTCAATTCAGATTCCATGCTTAAGCGGATGGGGTCGGTGATCTTGGCAGAGGCACTGTAAGCTCGGGTGATCTCTCGACGCGCCGACTCGGGGTTGCCCCACTGATTCAGAACCAAACGTTCGAATGCACTTGGAACATCAATTTCAAAAGAAGAGTAAAATATTTGCGAGGCGGCGAGATCTGCCAGCGCCCCATTGGCAATTTGGTCATCCAGATATCCGATCTCTGGCGCAGAACGGATCTGCGAATAATTTCGGTTTCTTTTTTTTATCGAAAGAAACCGGTAGATCAACCACGATGTGAGTCCGACACCCGCTGCATCAAGCCGACTGGAATGAAGAACAAGCTCATTCAGCACGGTTGGAATAAGGAACAGGGGCGTGTGCAGATTCAACTTTAATTTTGCGAGCCCCTCATCCTCTTTTGAATATGCGCTCTCAGATTGGGGTAAATAAAAATTTGCGAATAGGTTGTTGTATTGATCTTTTATTTCCGCCAGCGCCTGATAAATATTTTGATCGCCCCGAATGACGAGGACTTTTTGGCGTCGCGACTCAATGATTTTTTTAAGTCTTGTCGCTGTTAGCGTTTTACCAATTTTATATTTTTCGCTCACTCCGACTTCAGCCTTAGGAAACTCAGATTCCACACCGTCTGGTTGGACAAAAATTTCTTTTAATTGAGTTTTAATGGTGTTTTCGAGAGTGGGATCTGAAAGTTTATCGAGTTGGCGACTGAGAAGGGCCTCACAAACCGTGGGTCGAAAATCTTGGGCAAACGAAAAAACCGAGAAAACAATTAAAATGACCATAAGTGATGCTGAGCAATCAAAGTGCCACAAGTTTTGGACTTGCGTTTCAAAAAATATGCGATTTAATGAAAAGCACTTCAAGAGGGAACAACATATGAAATCACTAAAACTCAGCTTATTTTCGATGATGACCATGATTGGACTTTCTGGTTGCACCAAGTGCAGTCAAGATCGGCCAACCGAAGCGCCCGCACCTCAGGTGAGCGAAGCCGCACCCGTAGCGCCGCAGGGAGCGCCCGGAGCAGAGGCACCTCCCGCAATGGATGATGATTCCGAACATTCCGAAGGAAAAGGCAGCGGCTCTTGACATCGTAAGGCGCGCTCTATAGGTTGCGAGTTCGACTGTGTTATCGCGGGGTGGAGCAGCCTGGTAGCTCGTCGGGCTCATAACCCGAAGGTCGTCGGTTCAAATCCGGCCCCCGCAACCAATTTTACAAATTCAATATTAAAAATGCTCAAACATCCGTATCGCCAGTAGGCGATCCGAACTCGCATTTTTAGTATTGGATTTATTTTGGGTTGGATTCTAGCGATTTCGTTGCTGAGATCCAAGCATCGAATTCGATTAATTTTTCATTTAAATTTTTAATGTCGGTTCGGTAGTGATTTTGTTTGAAGACGGGTTTGGCTGCGGCAAAATTGTCAACAGACTCTCTTTTAAAAATAATAGGAATTTTGTACCTTTCTGGACAACCTTTTGAAAC
This sequence comes from Bdellovibrionales bacterium, assembly GCA_965199825.1. Classification (GTDB taxonomy): domain Bacteria; phylum Bdellovibrionota; class Bdellovibrionia; order Bdellovibrionales; family UBA1609; genus CBDATP01. The sequence continues at coordinate 2,155,213 of OZ241329.1, forward strand.
TTTTCAAAAAGACGGGCAATTCGGTTCGGACTTGCGGCTGAAGTACTCGATGGAACAGGATCGGAGAAATATCATCTGGAGAAGAATTGACAGCGATTGACCCAAGGTTTGTTTACACCAACGCTTTGTCTGATTTCAAAACCCTTCGTTGATGCAAGTTGAACAACTCAAATTGCGATATTTTTAAGCGAACCCTATTTTTCTTGATTGCGCATGACCTGAGCCCAACCCAGCTCCATCCAATCAATCTCCTGCTGTATTTGTTGAAATGCGGCATCGCCGATTTTATTTTCTTCACGTAATTTGTTTAAGCGCGCGCGCTGAGATTCAGTCGCCAATCGAGCAACAGCGCTTTGATCGAAATCTTCTTGTGTACCAGCTAATTCTTTTTCAGCTCGTCGCTGCTGAATCTCAAAACTATTTTTCACATGCGCGACTCTTTCTGAATGTGAATCCTCTGCGAAAGACAAAAGGGCCGCATTCAGTGATTCGTAGCGCGCATACAAGACTTCTCGCTCCACTGTGCCATCATCTTTAGATTAAGAAATTGAATGAGTGGTCGCAGAGTCAAACCCTGAAAAACAAGTGTTCCAAGTGTGACACCAAATGCTGTTGCTAGAATTAAATCTCGGTGTGGAAAGGTGGTTGGCAATGCAAGAGCCGATGCGAGGGTCACAGTGCCGCGCATGCCACACCATCCAACAAGTAGAGCACTTTTGAAATCCATTCGGAGAGCATCTTGAGGCGTTGAGGACTCTTTCGCTTTTGCGCGCCAGCGATGGTAGGAGCTTGCACCCAGTACCCAAATCAATCTTGATACAATAACTGCAATGCAAACAACGAAAGCAACAATAAGATACTGAACACCTTCGACTTTGTTTGTTCTTAAAAGAACTAATTTGAGTTGAAGACCAACGAGCATAAAAGCTAAAACATTTAATACAAAAACCGAGACCTCCCATACGGCATAGGATGGAATACGGATTCGAGCTTTCACAATTTCTTGAGCGCTCTGTGCAATAACGATTGCGTAAACAACAATTGTTATAATGCCTGAAAGGTGAAGGTTTTCTGCGATTATCCAAACGGCAAAAGTTGCACAAAACTGAAATATAATAGCGGTTGAGACATCATATGTTCGCGAACTAATAAAGAGCGCAACTTTTGAAAGTCCAACGCCGAGTGCGCTACTTCCCAGAGTAACAAACAAAAGAGTTGGCAAAACATTCCAGCCAGAAACAGATCCAACAACCACTGCCCCCACTGCAAGCCGATAGACTAAGAGAGCACTTGCATCGTTGAAAAGACTTTCGCCTTCTAAAATCACCATCAATCGATGTGGCAGATGAAGCTGTTTTAAAACAGTTGTTGCTGCTGCTGCGTCTGGAGGGGCAACAATGGCGCCGAGAGCAATCGCAACCGCCCAAGGCATAGTCGGCACAAGGATTATTGCAACTCCAGCTACAATAAGAATAGTTAGAAAAACTGCACCTAGTGCAAGACCTGCGATGGATTGCCAATTTGCTCGAAGGTCGCGAAGTGAAGAATCAAAGGCCGCATCGAGTAGAACGGGTGCAACAAAAAGTACAAGTGCAAGTTCTGGATCAAGAACAAGTGCTGGTATTCCTGGTATCAACGCAAGGGCGGCACCGGCTAACGCTAAGAGCGCAGGGTAGGGTGAAGTGAAGCGTCTTGCAAAGGCCGCAAGACCTGCTCCAAGTAAAAGAATTGCGATGACGACTTCAAAAACTTCCATTTTACGATCGATTCTTGTTTGGTTATGAGAGTTTGATTCATTTTGTATTTTAAAGCGACAGGTGTTTTTTGAATATAAAATATTTAGTGATGCGAACGATGGTAGCGAATTCGAGCAATTTGATTTTGGAAAAATTTAAATCCAAAACTAGAATCAAAAATCTGAGCCCCTCCAGTTATTCTTTGGATCTGGTTGATACCAGCTTCTCGGGGCAATGTCATATTAAGAAATGTGTATGGAGGCTCTCAAAAAAAGCGGTAGTATAAAACTATTTATTAAACTCGTGATCACTCAAAATATGTTTTAATTCGTGACTTAAGAGTTGGCGAGCAATCCGGGTATGGCCGCTCACGCTAGGATGAAAGCAGTCATTGGCAAGATCGCCGGCTTTAAATTGAATGTCTTTGGTTGATGAAGCGTAAATTGCGGAGAGACCTTGCGGAGCAGTTTTGTTAAATTCATCCACCGCGTTTTTAAGAATTTCGTCTTGCACATACTGAAGATCTCGAACTCGCTGAATGTGTTGTTCGGGATGATCGCTTGGCGATAGCACACCTCGACACTCGCCAATCAGGGCTTTGCGCATCGATTCGCTCCACCACATTTTTGGGGTTTCGCCTTTTCGGAGGGCTTCACAGGTGATTTGGCCTGCACCTTCGAAAAAAATCTTTTGCTGTAAAAGTTCGTGGTTCGTCAAAACGTTTGCCACATCCACGGGAGCAACAATTACGATTTTTGTACCTTGTGGGTGCGGTGGAAATTTTGCCGCTTTTTGCATTTGGTCGCGCACTCGTTGTTCAAACATATTTCTAAAATAGTCGACTGGTCGATCAAAAAAATCGGGATGACAAAAGTCGTTCGCAACATAAGAGACCAACACCAACGGCGGAAGGGTTTTAGTGCCCACTTCAAAAATTCGTTTGAGTTGCTGTTCAAGGGTGTCGAATTGTTTGCCGTCTTGGCCGGTTGTCACGATATGGTTTGGGTTTACATTTAATGCTCTTCCGACCATATAACCAAAAGCATACTCAGGTGTATCAATCAGCTTTGATCCTTTTGATTCCAGATCTTTCATAAAAACCGAGCCTTCGCTTCTTTCATATTCCAATTCTTCTTTGGATAGCATCACCCGGTTCAATGGCTGAACTGGGTTTGTGATATTAAATTCCAGAGGGGATGGATAAACAGAGTAATCTGGAGTGTTGGATGTGGTCTTGCCTCTCAGTATGAATACAAATGATTTTTGTTTAAACCGAGTCCAAGATGCAATAAAACTTGGGTCTGCAGCGGCTCCAGTTGTACTGCTGTCGCCAACAATCGCCATCCAAAATTCATCAGATTTAGCCGTTTGCTTGTTCTCAGTGGTGCGGTCGTTGGAACCAAATGAATAATCGGCATACAGCGGAGCCGAAAATGCGCTCAATAAAATAAAGAGATACGTTAGTTTTGAATCGGTCATAGGTCTCGAAAGAATTGCAAGGTTCAGGCCGCATGCACGGGCTCGAGGATTTGTGTTCGCCGACGATACTGGTACGTTTTTATGAACGCATCAAAACCTTCTACGAGCCGCTCCAATTTTTATCATTTATAAGGTCGAACTTAACGATTGAGTTAATTCAGTTTGCTCAGCCGGAGAGAGGCAATCAAAAAAATCGCCTGAATCACGAATGGCTTTTAAACTGTTTTGTGCTTTTTTGATTCCTTCGCTGTTTTTACTCGCCTTGAAACATTCAGCCACTTTCCTTAACGATTTACTCAAAGGATCTAAAAAAGGACAGCGCAGAGGTTTTGATAATCGATAGGCCTTTTTTCCTAGAGGTGGCGTTGAGAGCATATCGAATCGGCCTGGTAAACAATTTAAATTTGGATGTTCTGGGTTATTTGAGCTGTAGCCATTGGAGGAAGTTGTCATAGCAGCTATCATGGGCCCACATAAAGCAACAAACATAATAGTTCCACCGATCGTATCCAAAACAACTTCGGCTGTGTAGCCAGCACCGGTAAAGAGATAAGACATCGCCGTCCCGCCGACTTGAAGCGTTCGATCAATACTATAAGTGTCCAAACTATTTTCGGAAATATGATCAAAAGCCTTCTGTCAAAGTCCGTGAGACAGATCGCTTTCAAATTTTTTTTGATTCGATGTGCACGAAACGAAAAATATAAATAAAAATAGCTCTGCTTTTTTCATCATCAAAGACAGATGCAGCAACCCTCTTGTAAAAACAATTGTTTTTTAACCTAAGAGGGTGAGAACCTTAAGTGTCTCATAACAGACCAAAGACGGTGTCTCACATCGCCTATATTTTAGGACATGTCATAAAGTTCAGCGTTCAAATAAAAATTAAACATTTCTGATAGGGCCCACCCTTTGCTCTGTTAGTATGTAAATAAGAGGGAATTAAAATGGAACGTCAAAAATTGAAACATATCTCGGTTCTAACTTTTGTATTGCTCAGCACCTTGGCCTTTCAAAACTGCTCCAAGGTGGCCTTTGATACTCAGCCTGTTGCTGCCCTGAGTGCCACGCAAACGGGTGGTGTGGATCAGGCTTGTGTGGAGCAAAGCGGGGTTTCTCACCCAGATGGATCAAAGTGGACTGAAGATAAAATCTCGGCTCAATCTTTAGCCTGTCCAGATGGAAGTTCTAAACAATCCAATCTCACCACTACGACCTCTTTTCTTTGTGTGAAAAGCAACATCATCACAACCGACTCAAGCACGCAATCCTCCGCTACAGCCACTTGCAACACCCCACCGAAATCTTGTGTGGATGCGACGGGTGTCACTCATAAGAGTGGTGAAACTTGGAAAACAACGTCCGATGTTGTGACAAACAAACCCTGTGATCTTGATCCACAAGTGAATCAAAAAATAATCACCAATCATATTCAATCGTTTTTATGTACCAACGGAGTGCAAAGCCAAACCGCAAGTTCTGATTTGATCAACCAGGCCTCAAACTTATGCCCGGTGTGCCTAGATAAACCGGTTCAAGGATCAAGCCTTCCGCTTTGCAATCCAAGCTGCCAAGCCGCTGATGGATCAACCCATGCGAATAACACATCATGGACTGTTGTTACTCAGACTTCCAAAAAAGTGAGCTGCCCCAATAGTTCTGATTTAAATCAAAATTATTTAAATACACAAGTTTTGAATTGCTCAAATGGGCAAGTGGTTGATGGTGGCAGCACCTCGGTTGCAACTAGCCCAAATGCGGTTTGTCCTCAAGCCGGCTTAGTCGCAACGGTTGATTCGGCAAACCCAAAATTGGGAGCAACCGACAATCTCAATATTGTTTCTCAATCGGTAAGTGATATTTCTTACTCCTGCCGTGGGGCCGACAACTCGGTTGCTCAAGGAGCAGTCGCGATGGGAGCACAAAGTATTCCGTTAACGGTCAACAGCGACACTGTGTGTTCAGTCACTGCCACCGGCGCCGATTCAAAAAATTTAAGCGCATCGGTTTCGATGAATGTGGATTGTGGCAATAAAATTAAAGACGGCGGCATTTGCGTTGATTTCGGATGTAAAGAAGTCCAGCAATTAGCTCTCCCGAGTGATGGTTCGACCCTTACAATTCCAGCTCGTTCAAACAAAGGCTATTGCTACTCGATAAAACTTTTGGATGCGATCGCAAATTCGGATTCGAAACTCACGTCTCAACACGACGATTCCATTCTATCACGCGATCATGACGGACCAAATGAACCTTCAAGAACATCGCATCCCTATTTGTTGGGTCGTAAAAATTTAAGTTTTATTGAGCTTGGTCCTCGGAATATCAAACTCGCAGGCGGCAACGATGCCCAAAGTCCAATTCTTGTGGACAACTATGTGCTGGTTGGAATCGCGCCTCAAGGTGCAGCTGTGAACAATTCTTTTTATAAATCCTATGGAACCGCAGATGCGGTGATCACGCTTGCGGGAGATGGCAATATCTTATTTGGTGGAATGCCACTTGGATTACAATCTTTTGGGCCTGGTGGGACAAGCACAGTGGCGCCCTTAGATATCACATCAAACGTCTCAGCAAACACCACCTATAATCTCGATTTTAGAGCCGAAGATTGCGGTGGAGTGCGTGAGTTATCGGATATCTACCTTCTGTTTCAATAATTAGAAACTTTGTACTCACGCCAAACAAACCGTGCGGCGTGAGCGATGGTAATAGAGCGTCTAGAAAACATTTGGGTTAGAACCCATCACAAATGCACCTCTGATCGCACTTCAAGCCTACAACTTCAAAATAAATCTATTTTTCAAACCCATCTTATCAGAATCAGCCAGAATGACTCACCTCTAAACTTAGTCTTTTGTCTCGCTTTGTTCGACTTTCACCAATAAACAAGATGTGATCAAAATTAAAGTTAGATTTTAAATTGGGGAGATCGGGTGTGAACACTTCGGTGAACGAAATATTTGAAGAGATCAAAGGACATTTTGAAATCGTTCCGCCCTTTTTTAAATCAGCCGAAAAGAGCCCACTGGTTTTAAGAAATTTATGGAATCAAACTCTCTATTCCTATCTTCAAAATCCAATTCCGAAACTTTTTAAAGAAAAACTGTCCGCCTCAATCGCCCGATTTTGCAAGGTGCCTTACTGTTTGGTTTGTCACTCCTCGACGCTTAAGGCGTTGGGCATGTCGGGCGAGCAGATTTTTAATTTTTTGCAAGAGCCGCCGCTCCAGTTTGAGCGGATGCAAAAAGATATTGAAAACTTATTTCATCATCCGCAACTGACGAGTTGGCCAGAGAGTGATCCGAATCTTGAGGAGGCAATTTTATTTTGTAGTCTCACCATTTATTTGGATCACGACACCGAGGACTGCAAACAGGTTTTAAAATCAATTTTGCCACCCGAACTTTTTGATTCCCTGCTGTTATTGATCGCCTATAACCGCACCTGCGTTTTGTGGTCTGAAGCGCATCCTGAACTTAATTTTAACGACGATCAGCGAGTCAAAGTGAATCTCGCTTCACTTCTTAAAGAAGAGCCTCGCTTAGAAATGCTTTTTAAAAATTCAAGTGAGCAAATGGGCGATCATGCCAAACTTAAAGCCTATCGCCTTACAAAAGAAAATAAATCTTTAATCGCAAGCGAAACCGAATTGCGAAACCTTGCGAAAAAAAACGCCTGTTTGGTGCAAAGTCTTTTAAATTCGACAACCGAAGGGATCTGGGGGGTGGGTCGAGACGGATTGATCACATTCGTTAACCCCTCCGGAGTTAAATTATTTGGTTACTCCTCTGATCAAGAGATGATCGGGAAAAATTCGCATGAACTTGTGCACTATAAAAAAGCGGATGGAAGTCATTTTTCGGCAGGTGAGTGTCCGATAGTTGAGGCGTTAAAAAAAGGACGTTCTCATCACAGCGAAGATGAAATCATGTGGCGACGAGACGGCTCGGCTTTTTTTGCCACCTACAATTTAACCCCAGTGATTGAGAATAACCAAATTACCGGAGCTGTGATTACTTTTACCGACACCACCGATCGCAAGCGAGTTTTAGAAGAACTCAAAATAAACAAAGAATGGTTAGATGCAACATTACACGGAATTGGTGATGCGGTGATTGCCACCGATGTTTCAAAGATTCCAAAGATCACATTTTTAAATGGTATTGCAGAACAATTAACCGGTTGGTCGCTCAAGGAAGCTCGTGGACGTTCTATTGATGAGGTCTTTCATATCATCAACGATATCACCCGCAATAAAGCGGTCAGTCCAATCCAAAACGTTTTGAGCACTGGGGAAATTCAAGCTCTCGCCAATCACACTTCGCTGATTTCCAAATCAGGAAAAGAATATTTGATCGAAGACAGTGCCTCGCCCATTAAGAATTACAAGGGAGAAGTCGAAGGCGTTGTGTTGGTGTTTCGTGACGTCACTCAACAAAAAATGTTAGAGCGCGAAACACTCGAAGCCAATTTACGCGTAAAGGCGTCACAAGAAGAGCTTGAGGCTTTTTTTATGCAAGCACCCAGTCCCATGGTCATTCTTGAAGGACCCGATCACCGGGTGACTCTCGCCAATCCCCCATATGAAAGATTGTCGGGCCGAAAGGTTGTGGGCAAAACTATGCGGGAGGCCTTTACCAAGGGCGAAGCCGACACATTTATTCCGATCCTAGACGAAGTGTACAAAAGCGGGATTGCTTTTGTTGGCCAAGAGATGCCGATTGAACTTCGTGATGAGGCAGGCCAAGAGCATCACTACTGGGTCGACATCAGCTATCATCCCTTTCGCGATCCCAAAGGAAAAGTTAAGGGCGTACTTGCGCTCATTCATGATGTGACCGCTTCGGCACTTTCGCGCCGCAAAGTCGAAAAGAGCGAAAATCGCTTAAAGATTGAGCGCGCAAAACTTGAGGCCATTTTTTATGGTGCCGATACTCCGATGGTTTTATTTCGTGGACCCGAGCTCGTATATGAAATGGCAAACAATAAATATTTAGATCTGATTGGCCAAAAAGATATTATTGGCAAAAAGATTATGGATGCTCGCCCCGAAATTGCCCAAGGGGACTTTGTCAAAATTCTTTATGAGGTTTATCGCACCGGAAAATCGGCTTATGTGACCGAAGGCCATTCGCCCATCCGCAATCTTAAAACAGGAATTATTGAGCACCGTTATTTCGATACAACTTTTACCAGAGTCTGTGATGATCCAACAAAACCCTATTTAATTGTTGCCCATACCATGGAGGCCACTGCGCGGGTACGTGACCGCATGTTGCTTGAGACCGCAAAAAAAGAAGCCGATCACGCCAATCAAACCAAATCTTCTTTTTTGGCAAATATGTCGCATGAAATCAGAACTCCTCTTGGGGCAATCATCGGTTTTACCGAAATGTTGCGCGATGATAAAATTAGTCCGGAAGAACGAAAGCGTTTTACCGACGTGATCAGTAGAAATGCCAAATCTTTAACCCGCGTGATCGATGACATCCTTGACCTTTCAAAAGTCGAAGCGGGCAGACTTGATATAGAGCTCTCTTTGTTTAGTTTGCGCGAGGTCTTGCAAGATGTGATTGCTCTGTTTATCGACCGTGCACGAACAATCGGAATTGGACTCTACCTCAACATCGCTCCTGATTTGCCCGAAAAGATTCAGAGCGATCCGGTCCGTTTGCGCCAGATATTTATCAATATCATTGGCAATGCGATCAAGTTTACCGAAAAAGGGGCAGTCACGGTGAGCGTCGAGATGCAGTCAAGCGGCCAAAACGAAAAATTATTTTTTGTTCGTGTCAAAGACACCGGCCGCGGCCTCACCCTCGAGCAACAATCAAAATTGTTTAAGCCATTTAGTCAGGCCGATAGCACCACCACGCGCGAGTATGGAGGTACAGGATTAGGTCTTGTTCTCTCACGGCGTCTTGCCAACGCCTTGGGTGGGACCGTGGCGATTTCAGATTCGGTTTTAGGCAACGGGTGCACCTTTGTGATTTCATTTAAGGCAGGCCTTGCTCCAACACTCTTAAGTAGTTCTGATGTTGATAGCAACTTGTCGGCTGATGGAAATTTATTAAATGATATGCGAATATTGTTGGTGGAAGATTCACCTGACAATCAAATGTTGATCCGGAGAATTTTGGTGCGCAACGGAGCAAATGTGGCCATGGCCGACAATGGCTCGCAAGGTGTCCATCGCGCGCTTGAAAGCGAATTTGATATTGTTTTGATGGATATTCAGATGCCGATGATGGACGGCTACACCGCAATCAAAAAACTGCGCGAAAAGAACTATCCTGTCCCGATTATCGCACTGACCGCCCATGCGATGGAAGAAGAACGCCGCAAAACCAAAGCCGCAGGCTTTTCGGCCCACGTGACAAAGCCGATTGAGTTTTCGGAATTGATCGACACCATCCTTCAAGTTGTTGGACGAAGGGGAGTGCGTGGTGAGGCTTCGCTTTGATAAGAGATGCGGCTGTGTGAGGCACCGGTCTACCAGACTTTTACAGTAAGGTGATTCAATTGAGCTTGAAATTACAAGGTAAATAAAATTAGTAGTTTTGATTTGAGCTAGCTCTTTGTTCTTGTGTTCCAAAAAGCTTTGCTATTTTTTTCGAAATGCATGCGGGCCTTTCGACCAAATAGGGCTTCAACGCAGTTTGCATCAAGATAATCAAACATGCGAACTTCGTCTAAACCGGTACTAACCACCCGTGAGAAAACAATTCCATCCCAGAATTTGCCAAATTTATTTCCTCGTTGTGCACCCGTTATGATTCGCGCAATCATTCCAGCAATGACTTTAAAAAAAGTTTTAACGAGTTCTCTATCTTGAAATCGAAGGAGCAGATGAAAGTGATTACCCACATTACTCAGTTTCGCAATTCGAACCCCATATCGCTTGGCTTTTGAAAAAATCAAATCTTTTAACACGATCTGATGCTTGTTATTTTTAAAGCTCATCGCACCTGTAGCGTGTCGTGATTTGAGTATCACATGATGAAGTCGTTTTTTATCAAGCGGACGGGTTATTTTTCGTTTCGCTTTAACAATTCCACCATAACTTTTACGATTTGAAAGTTGAAATAAGGGCATCTGTTTCATGTATATAAATTATATTTATAAGATCTAAGAGTCAACGAGATTGGCAACAAATTTTGTAAAAAAAAAGTGTTTCGGGGCAATGTCATTTTTGAAATTTGGATTAAGTTTTATTTGGATCGACGCCAGAAAGATCGGAAATAAATGTCGGATGTACTTCGTTATTGTTATTAAGTTGTGTAAGTTTTTGTAGAAAATCATTCGGTTGAGCTCACCGAATGTTTCTTTATTTATTCAAAAAATTTGTTACAACAATCACAAATCGATTTGGGGCAGTGTCATTTTTGAATTTGGATTCGGTTTATGTCGACCAACTCCGGTGATAAATTTGAGATCAGGCAAAAATTTTGGACTTATTTCGTTGTAGTGATTCAGCTGACCTCACCGAAGATTTCAATAATGACAAAAAAAAATTGTCACCGTGACAAATCGCTTCGGGCCAGTGTCAATTTTTAACATTTTGGATTCACAAAAGGACTGTCGTTTTTAACAAGAATTGAGTTTGTTGTGCGCGATCAATGAGGAACTCTTCAAAAAGTGTTCCCCTAAAACAAGAATCGGGCTGGGCTTGCAAGGCCAATGAGAAACCCTTCAAACACGAGGTTCGAAGCGTCCTCTCAGATCAAAATCCCAACTTAAATAAAATCAAGAAGTCCATTAATCAAAGGTTGGATCACAGATAAAGTGATCGCATAAAATCCGCCAAGTCCACCCGCCACAAATAAGATTCCGTTTTCATAGCGAACAGTGTTTGCGGAATAAAGCTGTGAGGGAAGTTGGATAGATCCAATAAACGTGAGGGTCACTCCAGTGCAGCTGCTTGCGGTGCTCGAGTTGCGAAGCATCTGATAAACATAAACACCGGCTTGACCGTTAGCCACAAATAGGAGCCCAGGTCCGGCAGCAACACCGTTGGTGACAGTTAAGCTTGGGTCTATGCCAGTGACAGTCTGCCGCGGAAGGGAAGCCAAAATTTGTTGATCGGCCTTACAAACAATAGCCGCACCCGCATCACCGCGGCTCACCGCAACCATGGTTTTTCCGGCTTGGACCGATGACTTGGATTCAGCAATCGTATTGCCGCCGACGTTAATGGTGTGAGCGATGGTATTCGAAGTTGAAATCTCATACAGATTTCCGCCGCCTGCAACCACATACAAATTTCCTTGGCCTGGATAAAAGCTCAAGCCCCTTGCGTCGGCGATGTTGAGGCTTGCAGTTTGTGCCAGTGTCGACGGATTTAAAACACTTAATCCCTGAGTGGTGCTTGTACCATTTGCTCCAGATAAAACATAAAGAGAATTATTCCAATAGGTGATCGCAGTGCCGGCATAGGTGTTGAGTAAGCTGGTTTGTGTGGGTTGAGATGACCCAAATAAAGATAAACTTAATGTGTTTAATACCGCTGGCCAGCCGCTTGAGGTTGAGGACGTGGTGGATCCAACAGAATAGACGGTTGATCCGTAGGCATGAACGCCATTGACGGTAGTTGTGGCAAACGTTGTTGATGCGAGTCGTATGGGTAGTGCGGGCACAAGAGTGCTGATTTGATCAATCCCTCCCATATGAACCGCACCTGGAATATTATACGAAACATATGCCACACCCGGAGCCATAAAAATATCATCGGCCGCGAGAGTTGTTGAATTGACCTGCGGAGGTACAATTGTGGCTGCAAATGTGAGTAAAAAATTTGAGGCAAACGTGGATCCGAGGGACACCACTTTATTTTCCCAAATCACTCGTGCATCACCAGAACCACCGGTTGATCCGTTACTGCAACCAACACTTACAAATAGAACGCTCAAAAAAACCAACAGCCGAATCATTTAGAACCTCGAAGGTGAGAAGTGGCATTGAGATAAGAATCTAATTTTAAGTTGAGATTTTTTTGTTCGGAAGAACAAGCTTCAAAGTTGGCACTTTCGGCTAGTTCTTCTAAAATCTGACAAATTCCTGCGAGCTGTTGACCGCCCAATGCCGCCGCACTCGACTTAAGTGAATGGTAAGCTCGTTCAAGCCGCTTTTTGTCGAGGTTTTTGAGGCTGACCTCAATTTCCGACCTTATTTGGACCGCAGTCTCAGCAAATTGCTCGGCGAGACTGGTGATAAGTCCGGGCTCGGTCTCACGCTCAAGTTCGAGGAGCTCGCTCAGATCGTCATTTCTAAATACGGGTAGATTTTCGATTTCTAGTGTTGTTGCCATATTAGACTTTTCGGTCGTCTTTTATAGGCCTTTAGTCTCGCATTTGATCACGTGTTCTAAATTGAAACACTTTAGAGCACTTTGCAATGTTCCGAAGCAGATAATGATGGCACAACAAGGGGTTAGCACAAACTTATCAGAAAATCTTATTGTCCTCGTTGAGGACGGTAAAGATCATTCGCGCATCCTTATGGCTGTCCTCAAAAAGCATGGCTATCAAATGCTGCTGTTTGAAACTGGCTTTGATGCCTATGAGTATCTCTCCAAAAATCCATCTCCCGATCTGTTAATCACCGATATTTTAATGCCCGGAATGTCGGGCTTTGAATTGTTGGATCGACTCCGAAGCGAAGGCCGTATGCCGCCGACTTTAGTACTCACGAGTAAACAGCGTGAAGAGGATGTCTTAAGAGGGCTTGAGCTTGGAATCATCGATTACATCAAAAAGCCGTTTAGCCCTTCGGTAATTTTACTCAAAGTGAACAATGCTCTAAAAAAGTAGGCCGCATAATAATGGTTTTTTTGTTTAGTTTATTTTTATCGCAGAGTTTTGGATTACGTGTGGACACTTCAGCCCTTCAAAGCCAATCGCCAACTTATCAAGGCCAATTGTACTCGGCGAATGTGAGTGGAATTATTGATGACAACAAAACGAGTTTAAACGGTGGACTGAGATATCTCACCCGCACTTATTCTGGCAATACCAATGTTCACGATTTGGCCTATGACCTTGGGACTACATTTAATGTTGGTAATGGAAAATACATGGAAGTCTCAGGCTCGCTCGTTTCAAACGCGGTGATCTTGCCGGCACAATCGATCACCCTTGGCCCGCGTTGGGCTTTTGGTCGAAACGATGTGGGCATCAGTTTTAATTATTCGCACTACGCAAAATTATCGGCGGCAACCCTTCATCCCGGTTACATCTACAACCTCTCAAAGCACTGGCTTTTTGGAACAGGCGTGTTTGTCACTCGGACAGGTTCAAATCTTTTAGCAGCAAATGGCTTTGTGCATTATCAACCCTTTCGATCCCAATCCTTTCGAATTGATGGGGCGGGTGGACGCACCCTTGAAGATGCCGGAGTTGAAGCCCAATTCAATAGCTACAGTGCGACCTATGGTTATCACTTTAAACACATCAGCGTGTTAGGAACTTTTGGTCAATATTGGAGTCAGATCCGAACCGAAAACAGTTATATGTTGAGGCTCGTTTTTAAATGAATCCACTCGCCATCGAAAAATTTATTTTAAGATGGGTCTCAATGATCGTTTACGGACAAATGATCATCGTCAGTGCTTTGTTTGTGATGACTATAGTGCTCCTTACAATTCGCAAAAGACGCCAATTGCGCTTTGCTCATCTCCTTGATCGCTATGCCGATGATCTCACCACCGAATTGCTCAATGCACCTGAAAAAGATTCTGACAAAATTGCTCGTCCCGGCATTTTTAAAAGTCTTGAAAGAACCGCATTGCGCGAAGCCTGCCACAGACAGATCAAATTTTTAAGCGGGCCAGAGCGTGTTTATATTATTCGTCGCTACATCGATTTTGGTTTTGCAAAAGATAATGTGGATGAATGCTATTCGAATCAATGGTGGAAAAGACTTAAAGCGGTCGTTCAGCTGAGCCATCTCCAAATGCCAATGCTGATTCCTTTGTTTCAAGATCTTTCAAAAGATTCGAACGATCTCGTCTGCGCCTACGCCTACTTAGGTTTAAGTCGGCTCAAAGAAGGATCTGAATGTGTGGATGCTCAGGCTTTGCTTCGCTTGGCGCACACAGGACGGATCAATTTGCTGCGAGAGATTATCACTAATTTATGTCGTCATCGCGAGCCGACCCAAATGATTTCGATGGCGTTATCATCAAAAAATGAAAACCTGCAAGAGGCGATGATCTCCTCACTTGCACTAATGAAAACACCAGAGATCGGCACCGAGCTTGCCGAAGTTTTAAGGCATCCCCAGCATCTCTCAAATTCACTATTGGTCAATGTGTTAAGAGCGCTTAAAGAAATAGGGGATCCTAGTTTTTTAGACGCAGTATTAAATTTTAAAAATCATGGTGATGAGCGCGTTCAACTCGAAGTGGTCGAATTTATATTGAGCTACGCCGCCGATGCGGATGAGGAGCTGAAAGCTTTTAATCCGGCAGAATTATCAATTCCGGTTCAAAGAGCTTTACAAAAATATAGAACGCGGATTGCGGCATGAGCAATTTTTTATACGATGCCACTCAAATGTTTTTGGTTGTGGCCATCATCTACTTCTTTTTGGCAAACACCGCTTATTTACTTCTTTTGCTTGCAGCAGTTTGGGAATTGAGCCGGCAAAAAAAACTTTTACCGCTGACAACCGAGATGCAAGATGGGTCCTCAAGTATTGCACCAGGAATTTCAATTCTTGCTCCTGCCTATAACGAACAAGAAACGGTTGTTGAATCGGTGCGATCTTTTTTGATGCTCAATTATCCAGCCTTTGAAGTGATCGTGATCAGCGATGGCTCAAACGATGAAACACTCAAGCGCTTGACCGCCACTTATCAATTAGCACCTGTCGAGATGATCTATGATCCGCACTTAAGCCAAACCGAGATTCGTGGAGTCTACCAATCTCCGATGCATCCCAATTTAATTGTGGTCGACAAGGTCAACGGCGGCAAAGCCGATGCACTCAATGTCGGGATCGGATTTTCAAAATACGATCTTTATTGTGCGGTGGATTCAGATTCACTTCTCGAAGACGAGGCGTTACTCAAAGTCGCAGCCCCCTTTTTAGAAAACCCTCATAAGTTGATTGCCTCTGGTGGAACCGTGCGAATCGCCAATGGCGCACGCGTGCGATTCGGTAGGGTTGAAAATATTGAGCTCCCAAAAAATATGCTCGTGCTGATGCAAATTGTTGAGTACACAAGAGCGTTTTTGTGCGGCCGTATTGGTTGGAATTTTTTAAATGCGACCTTTGTGATTTCAGGCGCATTTGGTTTATTCTCAAAAGCAGCGGTTAAAAAAATCGGCGGTTACACCAAGGGTTCGGTGGGCGAAGATATGGAGTTGATCATTCGCCTCCATGCTTTTCATCTTGAACGAAACATTCCATATTCAATTGTGTTTGTGCCCGATCCGGTGTGTTGGACCGAAGCCCCCGCAGATGCAAAATCCTTGGGAAAACAACGTGATCGTTGGCAAAGAGGCTTGGCCGATATTTTGGTGCGCAATCGTCATATGATTATGAGTCCTAAGTACGGTGCTGTCGGCCTCTTAGCATTTCCCTACTTTATTTTTGTTGAACTTCTTGGTCCCATCTTCGAATTGCTTTCGATTGCTATCCTAGTCATTGCGGCTTGCACCCACGGGATTGATTTTACTGTGATGTGGACTTTCTTTTTGGCAAGTGCTTTGTATGGTGCCGTGCTCTCACTCGGCTCGCTTGTGATCGAAGAGGTGTACTATGCCAAGTACACAAGAGTCTCGCAGCTCCTAATTTTGTTTGCGGTATGTTTGCTCGAAAGCATTTGGTATCGACAGATTTCGACCGTGTGGCGGGTTCAAGGCGTATACAAATATTTGCGCGGCGATCATACTTGGGGAACTTTGCAGCGAGCCGGGTTTAAAAAATAACAGCTGGTTATTTTTAAAATACTTAAGCCCAATATTTCAACTTTCTGCATTCGGCTCAAAAAAAGAATTCAGTGGACCAGCTTTGGTGAATTTAAGAATCGAGCTGACGAGTTCATTTTCGTGAATCGGTTTTGTCAGATGCCCGTTGCAACCGGCTTCGCGGGTGCGGGCGCGCTCCTCACGCATAGCATGTGCTGTCAGTGCGATGATGGGTTTACTAAAGCCCGCCTCGCGGAGGGCACGGGTGGTCTCGTAGCCATCCATATCGGGCATTTGGAGATCCATCAAAATCACGTCAAAATTAAAATCAAAGGCCATCTTAAACCCTTGCGTGCCACCGCTGGCTAAGCTCACCTTGGCCGCGTGTTTTTCGAGAAGATGTTGCACCAAAATTTGGTTGTCGCGCGAATCATCCACAATCAAAACCGAAATTCCTTTGAGCGTGTGGGTATCTAATTTGCCAAGCTCGGTGTTGAAACTCGAGACCCGAGGTTTTCTTTCCTGTGACAACTCGGCTTGAAAAGTGATCACAAAAGTTGAGCCTTCGGATTCGTAGTTTTCACCCAGTGTCACGTTTCCTCCTAAGGCCAATGCCAAACGTCGAGAAAGGATAAGCCCTAATCCAGTTCCACCAAATTTTCGGGTGGTGGAATTGTCGGCTTGCATAAAGGGTTCAAACAACTTTTTTTGATTTTCTAGCAGAATCCCGGGGCCGGTGTCTTTGACCACAATTTTTATTGTCGCCGATTTTAAATTTTTTGATTCGCTCGAGACATTGACACTCACTCCTCCTTGGCTTGTGAACTTCACCGCATTGCCTACGATATTGATTAAAATTTGGCGAATGCGAGTGGGGTCAGAAACAATGCGCTGGGGGACTGATACCGAAAGATTCAAATTAAGAGTAATCTGTTTTGAGCGAATTCGTTCTCGAAAAAGATCCATCACTTCGTGAATCAATTCAAAAAATGAAAACTCAATTTTCTCGATATCCAATTTGCCAGATTCAACTTTTGCTAAATCTAAAATATCATCGATGATGCGGGTGAGAGCTTTGCCGTTTCGCGAGATTGTTTCTAAAAAAGATTGGCGTTCATTTTCTTCGTAATCGCCATCTTTTAATAAATTACTAAAACCTAAGATAGCCCCAAGCGGGGTCCGGATCTCATGGGACATATTTGCCAAAAAGGCCGACTTTGTTGTGTTTGCCCGTTCGGCTTCGATCTTGGCTTCGGTTAAAGTTTTTTGCATTTTTTTGATTTCCGAAATGTCCTGCATCACAAACCCGTAGGCAATCACCTGATTTGAGGACTCGCTCTGTACCGGAAATAAATTGAGCACCACTGGAATTAGATTTTGGGTCGAAAAATTTTTGAGCTCAATTTCCCCATTCCAAAATCCTTTATTTTGAATCGAAGGGATCAGTAAACCCAATATCGCGTTGTGATACTTTTCGGGGTAAAAATCGTAAAGGGTCAAATCGGAAATCTCTTTGTTTTCAAATCCAGAAAGTCTGCGGCCCCCATCGTTAAGATAAAATGGTTTAAGATCCGTATTGAGCATACCAACAAAATCGGTACTATTCGAAACAAGGGCTGAGAGCAAACGGCGATCGGATTCGGATTTTTTTCTGGTCGTGATTTCAATCGATGTTCCATACATTCGGATAGGAATCTGATCTTGATCAAAAACAAATCGACCTTGTGCCTCGATCCATTTTATTTTTTTATCTTTTGAAAAAATACGATGTTCAGTGTGATATTGCTTTTGGTTCGTAATCGAATCTTTAAGCTTAATCAAAATTGATGTTTTGTCATCAGGGTGGATCCGACTCAAAGCCTCTTCAAGATTGCAATCGGCATCAAACTCCCAATCCTTTTTCATTTGATCGTTAAATACGATAAAATCGTCTCGCATGTCCCAATCATAAAATCCGACTTTTGCAATCGATACGGCTGCGGCCAATTGACGTTCACTTTCAGCTAATCGTTTTTGATCAACCACACTTGCCGTTGTTTCGCGTGCATGGATCACTATGCCATAGGGCTCTGAGCTTTTTATTAGGATGCGAACGAAGGTAAAGGTAAAGTATTTTGCCTTCATCTTGACATCGTCAAGATGAGCTGTCTGTCCCGTGTACAAAACCTGAGACATGATGTTTTGCAAATCAATTTCAAAATGCTCGCCAAATGACTCGTCCCAAGTGCGACCAAGGCAATCACTTCGGCCCAAAAACACATCAAAATTTTTATTGGTTTTTTCAAATACCAAATTTGGCCCACGCATCAGAGCGATTCCGATAGGCGAGTCGGTGATGATCGCATCCAATTTTGCTCGATCTTCTTCGGTGACACTTGTGAGGTGCTCAAGCTTTCGTCTGGCTTCAATTAAATTGGTAATATCGTTGACCGCAAAAATTAATGAACCCGCATTGCCGTACAGAGGAGGAATGGCTGCAGCCGTTACCGAAACACTGTAATTGCCACTCAAAGTTTTCCATAACATTTGCATATCTTTGACCTCTTCGCCGCGAGAGGCTTTTGATGAGGGTAATTCGTCAAATGTCAGCTGTCGACCCGTGGTCTCATCAATCGCAATCATCAAAGAATTTTGACTGCTTCGTTTTTCGCCTACCGGAAAGGAGCGACCAATCATCGCTTCGATGGCGTCATTGCCATAGGTGTATTCACCCGTATCGGGGTTTGCCATACAAAGCGGAAATGGAATCGATTTGATCGCAACCTGAAGCCAACGATGCTGATTGTCGCGCCACGCTTGCAAGTTTTTTTCTTGCGTGATGTCCCTAAAAACCAAGATCACACCCTCAGTATTGCGATGCGAATCAAGAATGGGGGCTACAGAATATTCGATCGTATATTCTTTTAAATCTTTGGAAATCAAAACCGAATGTTGAGGTTCTAAAGGCGTGCTCGCTTCGTGAAGCACGCTTTGAATGGGGCTCGATAATTTTTCTTTGGTGTGTTCATCAACATTATTAAAGATTTCTAAAAGACTTAACCCCTTGGCTTCCTCAAAAGTCCATCCGGTGAGTCTTTCGGCACTCTGATTCATGGAGGTGATCGCTTGGTGTGGGGTTGCGGTGGTTGCAATTACCGCATCGCCAATGCCCCTCAAGGTTGAACTCTGCCAAGCACGAATCAGATTCAGTTCGGTTTGATTTTTAAGTTTTTCGGTGTTGTCTAAAAATGTAATCACCGAGCCTATCATGTTTCCATCAACCACAAGGGGAGTGGATCGATAATCGACATAGACTTCGGTACGATCGGATCTAAACAAAACTTCATTTTCAAGAAATATTGCGGTTGCGGCTTGGGTTGGATGTTTACAAGAAATAAAATCGTAAAGATGTCGACCGATAAGATCTGAAGTTTTTTGATAACCCAAAAGTCGAAGAGCCGCGGTGTTTACAGTTTTAATAAACCCTTGAAGATCGATGGTAAATATACCTTCGATCGCCGCATTAAAAACCGCATCTGAAATTTCACTCATGAATGATCAATCTCGCGATAATGATAAACAGTTTGGATCAGATCCATCCGGTCAATAGGTTTGGTAAGATGATCGGTGTAGCCTGCATTTAAACATTTGTCTCGCACTTCGCTCATGGCATGAGCGGTGAGGGCAATAATTGATTTTTTGTATGAGGCTTTACGTAGATTTTTTGTTGCGGTGTATCCATCCATCTCGGGCATTTGAATATCCATCAAAACCACATCAAAATCTTCGGCCAAAGCTTTTTGATATCCCTCTAAACCGTTTTGGGCAAAACTCACCTTTGCTCCCGAGTCTGCTAAAAAATGATAAATCATTTCGCGATTATCAATCGAGTCATCAACAACCAGGACCGCAATGCCTTGGAGCATATTGGGTTTAATCGGGGACTTCACTTTTGGCTCAATCTGTTTTGACGATTTCAAACTGTGAAGGGGATGGGTTGGGATCTGCACCATAAAAGTTGAACCTTTGCCGAGTTCGGAATCGAGCAGCCGAATATCGCCTTCAAGATTTCGTGCCAGCTCGCGCGAGAGTGCGAGACCTAAACCGGTGCCACCGAATTTTTTTGATAAGGAGCTATCTGCCTGTACAAAAACGTCAAAGATTTTATCGCGAGCATCCATTGGAATTCCGATGCCTGAATCCTTTACCGAAACACAAAGTTCATCTTGTGAGTTTGCAAAAGCGGTCACCGTGACAGAGCCAGTGGAAGTGAATTTCACCGCATTACCCACCAGATTCATAATAATTTGGCGCAATCTTAAACCATCGGTCACAAAAGTTTTTGGAGCAGATTGTTCGTAATAGAATTCAAGAGCGATATTTTTTTCAAGCGCTTTGACTTTTAAGAGTGAAATCACATCGCAAAGAATGTCTTCGGGTTGAATTAGAGAAAAATCAAAGGTCAGATGACCCGCCTCAACTTTTGAGAGATCCAAAATATCATTAATAATTTCGGCGAGAGCTCGACCATTGCGAGTGATCACATTGATGTAATTCAAATAGTCCTCGCGCGGCAAATCAGGATCCCGCATCAGTTCTGCAAAACCAATAATTGCACCCAGCGGAGTTCGAATTTCGTGAGACATATTGGCTAAAAAAGCACTTTTGAGCTGATTGGCATGTTCGGCTTCAGACTTGGCCTCTTTTAAGTTTTGGACCAACCTCAACTGTTCATGAGCCGCTCGGGTTTTATGTGTGACGTCAATCACCACACACAGACGAGCGGTTCGTTCATTAAAGATAAAATCGGTGGTGCTGAGTTCAACATTAAACACCGATTTATCTTTTTTAAAATGCTGATTTTTTGTTCCAAGGTCCGACATATGAAGAGTTAAAAATTCTTTTTTTGAATACTGATAGTGGGTTAAAGCGGATTGATTGACGTCGGTAATTTTTTGATTTTGGAGATCGTAAATCAATATTGGCAAAGGGCTATAATCAAAAAGAGTTTGATAGCGTTTTTCTGAGCGTTTGAGATCTTCCTCCATCCTTTTTCGATCGGTCACATCTAAAAATGAAATTGCAATGCCGGATTGAAACGGAAAAGGTGTGGAGCGAAACCATTTTTTGTGTTCCGGATGAAAGCTCTCAAAGGTGCGAGGCTTTCGATCGATCATGGTTTGTTTATAAATCATCCCAAATTCGGTATGTTCTAAACTTGGAAATATGGACCAAATATTTTTACCTATAAGTTCGGACGCACTTCGGCCATTGACCACAGTGGCTGCGGGATTCCAGTAAATAATATTCCAGTCTTTGTCACAGGCAAAAAATGGGGTGGGCATCTCTTCAATCAGTGACGCCAAAAGTTCAAGTGACGTGCGGTTGTTCACTTGAGCCGTGACCTCAACACCGAGAATCATGATCCCATCGATCTGGCCCGATTGAGCTCTTCGAGCTGCATAGGTCAAATTAAAATAATGAAGCGAGCGGCCGAGGGTCACCGGAATTTCTCTTAAGTGGGCGGTCTTGCCGGTTTGGTAAACCCGGTCAAGAATCCCATGAACCTCTACCGATTCAGGCTGAGCCTCGTGGACTGTCATGCCAGTAGCATCAAATCCCAACAGCTTGACGTGAGCCTTATTCACAAATTCAAAGCGATGTTCCGGGCCTCCCAAAATACAAACAATCTCTGGAGATTGATAAAACAGATTGCGAAAATTTTCGCGCTCATTGACCACCGCATTTTTTGCATGCTCAACCGCTAGCCGAGCTTCCACACGATCGGTCACATCGGTACCTTGGGTAGCGACCGCATAAATTTCGCCGTTGGCTTTTCTGAGTGGCTGATAAACAAAATCAAGATACACTTTGCGCACACCCTCAGGATCAAAATAGGTCATCAAAAATTCTTTACCCACAAACGGTCTTCCGCTTTTAATCACCTGATTTAAAATCTCAATGATGCCTCGGCTTTTGGCTTCGGGGGCCACCTCGAGCAGAGTTCGCCCGATAATGTTTTTTTTGCCGATCATTTTGGCGTGAGCTTTATTCGATTTAAGATAGCGAAAGTCGGGAACAGAAAGGAGCGACATAAAACTGGTGGATTCTGAAAAAATTTGATCAAGCACTTTTGATTCGGGCTGCTCACTTTCAAGATTGATATTGCAAACCTGAGCAATCAAAGAATCTTCATCAAGTGGATTAAATTTTATTTTTGCTAAAAAGCGAGATTGATCTTTTCGGGTTTGCCAACTTTCAAAGATGGTTTCTGATCCAAAATCATGTGAGAATTCGCTGAGGTGAGAAAAATTTTTATCTAAAACCTCATGTTTTAAATATTGGTAAAGTGATTCGGCACTTGGACTCCAAACTCGAATTTGCCCACTGCGATTTAAAACGCAAAACGCGTGAGACGAAAAGTCAAATGACTGTTCAGTTCTATTGTTCAACTGACCTCACTTTAAACGCATAGTTTTACCCCAAAGATCTCACAGGCGAAAGTCGTGAATAAATCCAAAATCTAAGTTTTTAATTTCCACGTCGACACTGTTCGTTAAGATAAAAGACAAGCGGGGGCAACATGATCTTATTTCTTATTTTGCACACATTTGGATTTTCGTCTGAGGCACCTAAGGGCGCATTTCAAGATTTAGTGGAATGTGCCACACAGGCTGGGCCAGGCGAGACGCCCTATACCAATTTTTTTCCAGCTCAAGGTAATCAGCCCAAAACTGTGATTGTTCCAAACACCACGGGCACAAAAAAGGAGCACCAGGCACTTTATGCCATTCAAGCGAATCGGGCTTATACGTGTAAACAATCAACCAGTGATGACTTAAATAATCATATGAAAATCAAATTTAGCTTTGATGGACAAAACTCAACAAATTCTATTGATGCCCAAATGATTGATTCCAAAATTCAAATCACCCACGATTCTTTCAACACCGATGGCGTATTAACAAAATTCGAGTGCAAAACTAGTCTCGATGTGAATGAGCAAATGCCAAATTTAATTAATGAAATCAAAAAGGGAATTGGTCTTATTGGCGAAGTTGAGCTTACCCAGATGGAAACCCAAGAGAAGGATCTTCACGGACTTAATTATAGAAAAAAAATCGATGATGCGGGTGACAGCGCAAAATCCTCAAAAACCTACAACACCGGGGCTTCGCAATACCAAAACGAACAACACCAAAAATTTTCGAAGACATTGGATCAAGCCATCAGTCGATTACAAACTTGTGCGAACACAAAACCTCCAAGTGGAGCTTCGGATTCGCTGAAGCAAGCGTTTGATGATCTCCATGCCACGGTTGAGCCGCAACTGACCGCAATGAAAAAGCTGTATGAGGCCTCGCAGAGTATTGTGCGGAAAACTGTACCATCGGCAGACCAAGCCCTCCCTTCCTCAGATACGGCTCGTTAAAGACGCAGTGGAGCGGGGATTCCCAGCAGGCTCAAGCCTCGCCGTAAAGTCATTTGAGTTGTCTTAACAAGTGCTAGGCGAGACTGCATCAGTTCAGGCGAAGCCGCAGTCTTGATGGGGCACTCTTTATAAAAACGATTAAACAATTTGGCCAAATCAAAAAGATAAGCACAAAAGATCGAAGGCTTATATTCGGTGGCGGCTTGCAAGAGCGCATTTTTAAATTTTTCGATATGCAAAATTAAAAGTTGCTCTGGAAGAGATTCCAAATGCGGGATCTGATCATCAATAGGCTCACCCACTTTTTTTAAAATACTCGAACACCGCGCATGAACATATTGAAGGTAGGGGCCGGTTTCGCCATCAAGCTTTAACCAATCTTCGAGCACAAACTGAATGCTCCGATTCGGATCAATCTTCAACATTCCATATTTAATTGCGCCTAAAACAATTTGCTCGCTGAGCTCTTCAATCTGGGTGTCTGACCATTCCGATTTGAGCGGAGTGAGATACTGTTCAATCACTTGGTGGCTCACTTTATTATTGAAATCTTTAAGCGACATCGCATTCATGGTGCGCGAACTAAAAGGAGCCCCTTTTGTATCGGTGACCAATTCATAACCTAAAAACAAAGATTTTTTGGCCTGTGGAAATCCCATCAATTCTGCGGTTTTAAAAAGCTGTTGAAAGTGGAGGCGTTGGCGCGAATCGACAACATAAATAGATTTTGTAATTGTTGGATCCGAAAATTTTTGCTTTATCAGTTCTAAATCTTTGGTTAAATAAAGTCCTGAGCCATCGCTTTTAAGATAAATCGCAAATCCAAGGTCGTACTCATTGAGATCAATGCCGATGGCGCCTTCACTTAAAACAAAAAAGCCTTCCTCAAATTTTTTCTTTACCAATTCTTTTGAGGGCTGATCGCATTCGCTTTCATAAAACCATTTATCAAATCGGACATTGAGCCATTCGTAAACACTTTTCATTTCGTCAAGCGACCACTCTCGGGTTTTTAGGTAAAGCTCATAGGTCTCACCCGATTTCTTTTCGAGTTGCAAAGCCACCTGATAAATTTCTTGTTTGACCGATTCTGGCGGGTCATTTTTAAGATAGGCATCCGCCGCCGAATACATCTCGCCGAGCCAATGGGCATCTGGCGACTGGGGAATTTCTGTTTTTTTAAATTTTTGAATAAACCAAATCGCTTTGGCAATGTGAGCCCCCATATCGCCAGGATAGGTGGCCCTTACGATGTGATGTCCGATTGCCTCTAATAAATTACACACCACATCGCCATAAATGGTGTTTCTTAAGTGACCTAAATGAAGTGCTTTATGGGTATTGGGTTGTGAGAATTCGACAATGATTTTTTCTTGCTCTGATTTTTCTAACATCGGTGAGCGAAGGTATTTTTCACCCGAACACTGCTCGAAAGATTCCTTTAAACACAAATCAAGATCAAAAATAAAATTCAAATAACCATTTAGCTCTTGAACGACTTTAATACGCTTTAAAGGATATTTTTGGACGGCTTGACACAGAGTTTGTGCGATCAATTTTGGCGACTGCTTTAAGCTTTTTGCCAGCGAATGACAGGGAAAGGCCGCATGAGCCATCTCGGGCTGGGGTGAAAAGCTCACCAACTCTGTAATCGATTGATTTAAACCGTAGGTTTCGTTTACCGCTTTTTGACAAAGCTCTTTGGCCTCGTCGAGATACAAACTCAAATGTGTCATTGAGTTGTGGTAGCACGAATTTTTTTTTTTATAAAGGTTGTTAAGCAGCCAGAGCTTTGAGTTTTGAGGTCAAGGCAGGATCAAATTCGCTGTTTTTTTCGCACAGGATTTTAACCGCAAAGGCAAAAGTACGACCGGGGCTTCGACCCATGGGGCTCATCAATTCATTAAGTGCGACCGCAATGCCCATCACTTGGGCTTCGGGCTTCAAACGGTTGGGTTTTGCAGGATAGCCCGAGCCATCCACACGCTCATGATGATGCTCGATCATATTTAAAACATTGTCGGCCAAAATCATCTTTTGATGTTTTACCAAATTGATTGAGAATGTGGGATGAGACTTATATTTTTCGGCTTCTTGAGGTGAGCGATCGGTTTTAAGTAAAATCTCATGAGCAACTTCTGCAAGGCCCACGTCATGAAGTAGTCCTGCTAAAGCAAAGTCCTTGGAATTTCCCACCTGGAGTGCATGCGAAAGTAAACTTGCAAGACGACTCACACGCATGGCTTGATGATAAACTGACGTCTCAATCAATGGTGCAAGTTGCAACAGGCGTTCGCGATATTGGGTGTCGTCGTCATCGAGGCAAATATAATTTTTAACAATATCTTGAAAGTCGGTCACCAGTTGTCGACCGTGTTCCATGTTGCCTTCGCTCGAAGGTGCAAAGATATTTGTTAAGGCTTCGCGAATCGCTTTTAAGCAGCGTTCGTGTTTTTCGGTCGCACTGATTTTGTTTAAAGTATTGCGGGCCGAAAATTCATAAAATTGCAGCATGTCTTTTTGATCAACAAAGCAATCTTTGATTTGATGTTCGGCAAGTTTCTGTATTTTTTTATCAGACAATGTGGAATCCGCCGACACATATCGCACTTTGCGATTATTTCGTGGCAAGTGAACATAAAGATCAAATCCCAACACCGCATCGGGTTTGACATCGTCAAGTTGAACACGGCGATAGAGTTTTTCAGAATTCAAATGAGCGAGTGTTGTGGTCAGCTGAAGACTAAACTCTTCTTGATCAAACGGAAAAAGATAAGCGTCGTCAAAACCATTTTTGATGGTGAGTTTTCTTTCAAACTGCGCTCTTGAGTCGACAACGTAAAAAATAACGGCGTTTGGATAAAACATCCGCATGGTTTGTCCAACTTCAATGATCTTTAAGCCTTCAGGTGGCACTCCACATAAGACAATGCCGATATCCTCGCGAAGAGCTCCCTCAAGAACCGCATCGTTATAGGCGATATCGACAATTTCACAATTGGAATCCAAAGAGCGAAGAACGTCCTGCCATTTTTGGCAAACACCAACTGCGAGCAGTGCGGGTTTTTGTGGACGTGCTTGACCCATAAAAAATTAGGCTGCTTTCACGGTTTTTGCGTGAACCTTTTCAAGGTTCATTTTTAAAGTTTCCGCATTGAACGGCTTCACAATATAACTATCCACTTTGGCTGCTAAGGCCTGAACAATTTGTGCTTGTTCAGTTTCTGCAGTGACCAACACGAACGGAAGTTTTTGAAAGCGTTGATCTCCTCGAACGCGCTTTAAAAGTTCAAGACCTGTGCAATTGGGCATGTTCCAATCTGAAATAACCAAACCAATGGGAGGTTGTGCGGTCGAAATGGCTTGCCATCCAAGTGCACCATCTGCGGCTTCTTGAATATCGGTAAATCCAAGTTCGCGGCACACTTTGGCGACGATTTTTCTCATCGTCATCATATCGTCGATAATTAATACTCGTGTTGCTGGATCAAACATATGTGGTTCTCCCTCTTTATGTGTATCGGTGAACTTGAGAGGGAATTAAAATCAATAAAACTTGACTGGATGTTGGGCCATATTGAGATGGCTTACGCATTCACGTAAGCTCTGAACCCCGCCAAAATGAGCCGCCTTATTTTCAGAAATCCCAGAAAGATAATATTGGCTGCGATGCCATTCGCCAGTGGGATCATCTTCAACATCTAGAGCCGGAAAGGCCTTAAAGAGCGGCATCAATTGATCTAAAAAAAAGGTCTGGGTACTTTTTAGTTGCTCAATCTCACATTGAAGCACCGAGCGGAGCTTTTTTTGTAGTCGAAATTTTAAAAACTTTTTAAACATAATTTGTTGGTCCTGATAAACGTCGAGAGCCTCTTTTAAAGTGTAGGTCATCTCGGATTGAAGGCCAAAAACCAAAGGCAAAATCCTTTTGTCTTGCTCCGGATGCATCTTTATTTCTTTAGCATAATCTTTAAGTTGCCGATATTGGTTAAAGGTCAATCTGAGCTGCGCAGTCGAGATCTCCTCGCGACGCGATTGACAGTCCTCAAGGGCATCAATCAATTTCTCCGACTGATCATGAAGAGGATCGTTGAAAAGTAAAATCGATTTTGCATTTTCGGTACAAATCGAGAGTGATTTTTCAGCGGAGTCGCTGCGCAAGTTAAAAACTTTTTGCTCTAAATCAAACTCAATAATAAATGCGGTCACCACACCAAGCACCAGTCCCGCACCATTGGCAGCCAAACTGGTATAACCTTTTAAGAACGGTCCTAGACGCAAAGTGATATAGCTTCCAAGCAAAAGTGCTGCAGAGGCGATTGTGAGATCATTGATCGTTCCGTGAGTTTGAAAGATATTCGACATCATTCGATTTCTTAATTCAGGTGATTTTAATAAAATAAAACCCATGTTTTTAAGCTGCTCTTGGAGTGCCGCAAAAGATTTTTGGGCTTCGACATTTTCATGATGGTGAGAAATCGAGTCGATCAAAGGTAAAAGATTATTGGTTCGGGCAAAGCACTCGGAGGTGGAACATAAAGATCTGGCTTCGGTCCACAATTGTCTAAAAAATTCCCAAGTGTAAGCGGTGATAGCCACCGGAACGGCAGAGAGTAAAAATTGTCGCATCAAGGATTTGCCGGCTTTGTTTTTAAATGCCCACTCGAGCCCCGCACGCGCAGGCTCGGCAAGTACGAATGCACTTGCGAGCGAAGTCGAAACCCCAATCCACAGACTCGGGTCATTGATGACGGATTCAATGGAGTCAGCAATTATTAATTTAAGATGATCTCGTGAGACTGTTTTCACGGTGTGTCCCGAGATTGTGAGGTGACGGACCACCGACTGGACTGCAGAAAAGAAAACCATAAAAAAAACGATCTGTACATTTTGATTGATCGCCGAGGCCGCCACTTGGGACGGCGGCCGCAGATGAATTTCGGGAACTTCAGCAAAACAAATTTGAATTGAAAAAAGCCAAATCAGCAACCACTTCATTTTTATTCTTTGTTGTCTTGGTCCTGACTGTTGACGCTGATGTCTTCGAGCGTTTGATCTTGATTGGTTAAAAATCCATCGGATTGAAGAGACTCATTGAGCTCGCCATTTTCTTCACTATTGCGCGATTGAATTCCAGCACCCATCGAAGCTTCAACTGCGGGCAATTCCGAATCTTCGATCAGATCACTGGCCACATGCGCAGTGGGCCCTGCTTGGTGCATGCCTTCTTGAGAGAGTCTGGAAGTTTTTGGTACAGATGGATTTTGTAAGTCGACCTGCTGTAGATTGCGTCTTGTGTTTTCGGTGGTAGGCATCTAATTCTCCTAAGTGGGGTTTAACTTACAAAAAAGATCTGCAACTTAAGTGCCCTCAAATAATTTGGGCGCTCAATCTGCATGAGGAAAGAATCGCTTCTTAGACGACCTTTTATTCCCCATAAAGGAAGATGAATGTTAGTTTTTTTGATTTGGCTTTTGGGGCCACTCGCAGTGGCTCAGACTTCGATTTGTCATTCTGTTTTTATTACTGGGCTCAACCTCAAACTCAGTCAAAACGAAAAGATTTTGATTTGCGGCACCAATGATGATTCGGCTTGGGGTGAAGTGCCTTTATCTCAAGCTCAATATCAACTCAAAGTGCTTCTTCAAAATAAGGGATATCTCAATCCCAGTTTTGAGCGACGTAACAATCAACTCTTTGTGAACGTCAACGCCCAAACTCAAACCGAAAATTTGATCATTCAAGGTGCTCTTCTTAATCCGAATAAAAAAAGAAAGATTATTGGCTATCCTCTTGAGCCCAAAAAATTAGATGAGGTTAAGCAATGGGCCGAGGTCGAATTGAGGCGTCAAGGCTACGCCTGTCCCCAAATTGAAGTTGAGGCGAGTGATCGCAATATCCATCTTCAAATTCAGCCGGGTCAAAAAGGCTATTACACCACAATTGAGCGGCGTGGTTTTGAGTCTCTTACAGACTCAGTTCCACTCCGATTTGAAGCCTACAAATTGGGTCAACCCTTTGAGGCTTTTGATTCCCAAATTACGGTGAACCGCTTACTCAACCATGGGCTATTTCAAAGTGCATTTACCAATCTTAAATGTGTTAACAATACGGTCAGTCTAAAACTTGTGGCGGGTGTGGGTAAGCCTCGACTGGTCCGATTTGGAGTGGGGGCTTCGACTGAAGAGATTGCGTTTACCGAAGTTTTATTTCGTGACACCAAGCTCGACAATAAAGCCTCAACGTTTAGTGCATCGGCTCGAGCATCAGTGATTCGCCAAGAATTAAAGCTCGATTCACAATTTTTTATTTTACCGGTCATAACCAAATCCTATTTAGGTCCCCATTTGTTGGTAGAACGTAGAAAAGAGCGAACCTATGAAATCGCCCGCACCCAAGTGGGGGCTGATATTGGTTATGATTTTGATTTTATGGATTACCGCTTTCAAGCTCGCGGCGGACCCCTTTTCAACTATGAAAAAACATTTACCGGTGTGGGCCCAAGGGATTCAAAATTTATTTCGATTGGTGCGGATTTAAAATTTAGCTCACACAATTATGAAGCTCTGCTCAGGCAGCAATTTGAAGGACTCACCGGCGAGCTCAACTATCAAGGTCAACGTGAGGGTATTGGATCCAGTATCAATGTGGATCGCTATGACATCACACTCAAACATCTGTGGAATATCCATGGGTTTTCGCCTCCGCTCTTTGTGTTTGCAACTCGGTTTGAGCTTACACTGGTTGATTCAGCCGACATCGATCGCGCGGTCAACAGCGATATTTTGCCGATTGATTACCGGGTTTTTTATGGTGGAGATGCAAATCTCCGTGGGTTTAGTCGAGAGTCGATCAACAACAATGGTCTTGGATTTTTGAGTGCACTCCAGCTTGGTTTTGAATTGCGTTTGGTTGAAGAGTTGCCTTATGGTCTTGAACCTTTTTTGCTTTATGATCTTTCTCGCGTCGGTGATGAGCGCTATAAACTTTTACCCTCCACATTGGTTTCCACAGGACTTGGGTTAAGATGGGCATCGCCCTTTGGAACTCTAAGATTTTCTGCAGCACAAGGACAAATTTGGAATATGACACCTGAGCTTGAAAATGTTCATCAAGGGCTTGTCATCAATGTGAGTTTTGGTCAGGAATTTTGATGATTAAAAAAATAATTTTAAGCATTCTGTTATTTATTTTTGTTGGTGTGATTGGGCTCACATCTTTTATTTACTTTGCACCTCACAAATTTTTCGAAATTGCGGCAAATTTTGTTCTTCCAAAAGATCTTAAAATTGATTTTTCATCGGCCCATTTTGAGCGCAGTGGAAAAAGCGTAAATCTGATTCTCGAAGATCTTGATGTGCAAAAATCAAGTCCACGCCTGAATCTTCCCTTGGGTCATGTTGAGGTCAAAGTTCTTTTTGGCTTTGAGCGGCCTTATATCACGATCCAGAATCTGATTTTGAAATCCGAAAAACCGCTGCAATATTTCGAAACTTTTGATCCTCATCCTGAACCTGTCGAATATTCCGAGCAAATTCGAAAAATCCCGTCTTACCTCGGATACGCAAACACAATTTTTCGATTTCAACACGCATCCATCGATATTCCGACCTTTGAATACGTCAGACTGGATGGGGACAGCATCAAACTTAGCGCTGAGTACCAAAAAGATGAGCTCAAAGATCATGGACAATTGCAAACAAAGCTTTCAAAAAATATAAACATTAATGGTTTATTTCATTTGATGCCCAGTGCAAAACTCAACCTGGATATTAAAAACAAGCAAATTCAGGCCACTCTCAACCTTGAATTTATGGGCGAAAAGATTTTGCTCGCCAGCGAATTTTCAACTCCCACCGGAGCGGGCGATGCCAAAGGTTTTATCAATCCTCAAAAGTTTGATGTTGAAGTCAATTTACGCGGATCAAAGAAATTAAAATTGCTCAAATCCTTTGGTGAACTCAAAAGTCATTTTGTTGGTGATCTAGAAAATAAAAAATTGCCCGTGGTTTTCGAGGCTCAACTTCCGCTCCAGAGCGATATTGTGCCAGAGCATTTGCATCGTGAAGTCCAAATGGCCTGTCAGTGCCATTTGCCACAGATCCTTTTTATTTCGGCTAATGGAACTCTTTTTGGTCAGGCTTTTTTAGACGGTCGGGATGGGACCTTGGTTAAAACAGACATCTCGCTCGATAGTATCAGCAATATTTTGTTTGCCCTTAAGCTCGGTGGGTCGATCGAAATTGCAAAAGAACATCAGCAGTTTGTTTATAAACCAAAACTAGATTCTTCCCTGATCATTTATCGATTTCGCAGGATCACCCAATTATTAGATGCACTTGGTCTCGTGATTCCTGCCCCCTTTAGTGTGCTCGACGGAACCGTGATCGCAAAGGCCAACACCGATGTTCAAATGATGCAAAAAATCACAACCGATCTTTCGGTGGATCTCAATTTAAAATCCAAATCGCAACAGGTCAGCATGAACCACAAAATCCAAATCTCTGCTGACTCTCATTTTAAAAATGTAGCGGCCATTATTAAAACTAACATTGACCGAATTCGGTTGGAGCTTCCGCCGTTAAATCCCTTCGCAGGACTTCCCCAACTAAAAACGGATGAGCGCATTAAACTCTCAAAGCAGTCACAACCTCAGTCACAGATGCGGATGGATCTCGATTTTAATATCGAGACGGCCACGGATGGTGCAATTGAGCTGATGTCGAATTTGGCTGATCCATTTATTCCGCTTGATATTCAGTTTCAAAAAGTAAAGGAAAGTGAGCAGGGGCATTTAAGAATTCGGCCATTTAAAATAAAATATTTAAGGCGCACGGTTGCGGTGGATGATGTGAATATCGATCTCAATCCAACTTCCATGGGGGATTACCCGCTCACTGCCGAAATGCATGTGCAGCAGACCAGTTACAAAGTGATGATCCACGTGGGAGGCACAACCGCAAATCCCTCAATCAAATTATCAAGTGATCCTGATCTTTCGCGCGAAGATATTATTTCTGTTTTGCTTTATGATCATAAAACAAGCCAAGGGAGTGATGCCGAAAATGTTGGAAATGTCCAAGCGGCGATTGCCGACAAAGCGATTGGTCTTTTTGGGATTTGGGCCTTTGCCTCAACCCCGGTCAAAAGTGTGTCTTACAACCCGGTCACAAAAGTCTACGAAGCCACTTTTGATATTGGTAACGGTGTAACTGCAAGTGTCGGAACCAATTGGGATCAGCAAGCCACCTTGGCCTTACGTCGACGTTTGAGCAAGCGCTGGGTTGTGACCGCGTCTTGGGGCAATGTGGGCTCTGTGGTGCTTCAGTGGGAAAAGCGTTTTTAAGGAGTTTGATTCAAGGCTTCGATGGCCTCGATAAAGGATTCGGCTTGAGTCTCAACCAATTTCGGTCGGGTCACGCGTTGTAAAAACCAAGGGTGTTTGCTGTACACATTGATGGCGATCGCAACACCAAGCATATAATGATTTTTTGGTTGTAAGACCATTGCTCCATGAAGATCGCTCATATTTGGATCATCGCTATTTTGCTGCCACTCGATCACACCATGATGATGAAGATCTTCGTAAAATGTGATTCGCACCGGAGTCTTACCCATCAAAAGATTATTTTTCGTAGCGGTCACGGTGCTCACTAAGCTCAAATATTTTTCTAATCCATCCTGACGATTGAGATCAGATTTGAAAACCAAGTAAGGCACATTGATCCGTTTTTCGGCCTTGGCGGCATAATACAGATCATGGTCTACGCGCCGTCCCCAGTCGGAATAAGGGGTGGTGTGCATCTGGTGGTGTTCGATAAAGGTCGCTTGCGAAATAAAATTGAAAATCAACGGTTTAACAAAATCTTGCACCTGAAGATTTTGAGCAAAAAGGCTGGATACAAAAAGAGCAAGAAAAGTCATTGAGAGAAAATTGACTCTCAACCTTTGGAATGTCAACGTAATGCCTATGAAAACGCGACGCGAATTTTTAAGCACCTCGTTGGTTTTAAGTTTATTTGGTCCATTTTTATTGGCCTCATCAAAGTGCGACAATACAAAGAGCTCGCTCTCACTCAAAGACCAAGGTTTTGTATTTGCGAATGAGCCCACTAATGTCTATCTGTTTAGTTTTAGTGATTTTCCAGATCTGATGCGAATAGGTGGCAGTGCGCGTTTTGCGGTGAATGCAACCAGCGGAATCAAAACCATTTCGATTGTACGGCTCAACTCCACCCAAGCTTTTACCGCGCTGAACGTTTGCCCCCAATCTGGGTGTGAATTAGGGGCCTTTAACTCCAGGGGGATTGGCTATTCGTGTGACTGCGATATAGCCACTTTTGATGCCACCGGTGCTGTTTTGTATGGGGCTCAATCGTTAAATCTTACGATGTTTCCAACAGTTATCAATACCACCAATGTTTCAGTGACAATAGCATAACCGAAGCAAACAAAATTTCATTAGTTTTGAAGACCATTGCGAAAACCAACTGACCTGAGCGATCTTGGTCGGATGTTAGCAATTATTTTTTCATGTTTTATGGCTCAAGCGATGACCCGGCCTGCTCAACAAGAGATTGAGGGCTATCTGCAGGCGGCGAATGCCGAAAATGCTTCCTTCGTTTTGACCTATACTCCAGATCAAAAAAATCTATTTGCCAGAACTTCATTTAAATTATTGCCCACCAGTTTTGATTTGCAGTCGCAGTTTCGAACCCTTCATCCTAACGATAAAGTCAAAGTGAGTGGGGTTGTGAACAAGGGTGCAATGGCGGTCCAATCGCTCGAAGTGATTTTGAGCTTTTTGCCCGAAGAATTTAAAAAATGTGAAGAAAAATCGGTTGGTGATTTTGAATTTTCTGGAGGCTTTACTGAGGCTCTGGTTTATAGCCGCAATAACTCAAATATCATATTACAAGTGGGTGATCAGATTTTCCCCACCCGCTTTCATGGTGATACGAGCGAGATTGCCCTTGGTGATTTGTTATTTGTAAATCTCAACGTTTTTAAAAATAAAAAACGAATTATTGAAGCGACCGCCAAAACATTTCGTATCAAACAAAAGCTCTCTGAGCATTCAGCCGAAATTTCAGGAAATCTGGCGATGGTTTCGATTCAAGGCAAGATGAGCTTTGCGGTGGAAGAGGTTTTAGCCCCCCATCTTAAACGATATTATCCTTTGACCAATGCCACTGAGGTGACTCCGCTTGGTTTAAGCCTCAAAAATTTATGGAAGCAAAAAAGCTCCTGTCAGCTCAGCCTTGATCATCTTGCAGCCACTTCAAATATCAAGGTCGAAGTCACCGCTCAGTCATTTGCTCAAATGAATGTGCAAGCCTCAGCGGTTATCGAAAAGTCGGAGCAACAAAAATCTCTTTAACGAGGAGATGAGAATATTTAAGTCCCACCCGATCCTTTACATAAATAAAATAAATCACTCGTTTTAATAGTTGCCAGAGCCATAAGGCTTTTGAAAACAACGGCGAGGGTGAATATTTTTTGATTAACAAAAGACGGTTGCGCTGGAAATAAAAGCCAGAATATTTACGGTCCTTGCGGCAGGTTTTTCCGCCTAAGTGTGCCACCTTAAAATCGGGTAGCACCTCCATCCCAATATTTTGTTTGTGTAGTCGAATACAAAGATCCACATCTTCAAGATAGGTATAAAACTGGATATCGAATTTTAAAAATACCGAACGATGAATCAAAAAGGAATGCCCTGGGATATAAAAAATTTCTGATAGCTTTGTTTCACCAGGATTTTTTTGATGAAATATTTGGCCGGTTTTAAGATTGTAGATCCCGCCGCAGGATTCTAAGGTTTTTTTATCTTTTCGATATAGCCATGGACCGTAAAGACCGGGTTGAGCAGGAATCTTGGCGACACTCATCAGTTCGGTGTCATTGGTTAAAAAATAAATCCAGTCCGTTGAACAATTCTCAATTGCTGTGTTTGCGCCTGCGGCAAATCCAATATTTTGAGGCAAAACAAGATGGGTCACTTGAGGAAAATTTTTTTGTAAGCCCGTCACATGTTTTTTTTCGCTGCCATTATGAACCAAAAGAATGGGATAGCCAAAGGGAAGAAGGCTATTGAGGCAGCGTGAAGTGATCTCAGGATGGTTAAATGACAAAACCGCAAATTGAAACACCCCTTGTTCTCCTTCCGGCCGCAGGGTTTGGCCGACGAAATGGATCGCCCCCAGCAAAAGAATTATTTCTTCATCCAAAAAAGAATCGACCTTTGATTGAGGTGGCCCTCAAAAATTGTGATCACTTGAACTACCAGGCCCATGTGATTCTCAGAAGCGAAAAAAAAGAACTCAAAAATTTCTTACTTCAATCTCGGTATCGTCCCCAAATTCAAGAGGTCTCACCCACCGAAGAGTGGGCCGCCACGGTTCTTTTGTCTCAAGCCCATTGGCACCACCACAATCTGCTCTATCTGCCCGACACCGAATTTGAGCCACTCGATATATTAAAGGACATGGTGCACAGCCTGACCACCACGCCGGTGAGCTTCGGGGTTTTTGAAGTCGATGATCCCTCACTCTGGGGAACCATCAAGGGCTCAACAATTGGCGAAAAAGCGAGGGGTCCAAAGGGTCCAGCCGTAGCCTGGGGGGTAATTGGTTTTACCAAAGAATATGGAGTTCAGTTGTTTGAGACAATCTTAGAGGCCTATCGCTCAAGGACTTATCAACCTCTAAGTCTTGAGCCAAAGCTCTTTTCACTTAAATCTTTTGACGACTTGACCCGCCATTCTGCACCATAAAATAAGCAGGAGTCATTGATGTCATTTCGATTGGGTTTAGAAAATCTTTTGGCCGATACCTCGTTGGTGAGCAAATTAAAAACAAAACGGGTGGCGCTCTTGGCCCATCCTGCTTCGGTGACTCAGAGTCTCACCCATTCGATCGATGCCTTGCTCGAAGTAGGGATCAAACTGAGCTGTGCCTTTGGTCCGCAGCACGGCTTAAAGGGCGACAAGCAAGACAACATGATCGAGACTCAAGACGAGATCGATCCCTTTTATAAAATTCCGATATTTAGTTTGTACGGTGAGGTGAGGCGTCCCACCAAACAGATGCTTTCTGAATTTGATGTGTTGCTGATTGATCTGCAAGATGTGGGCTGCCGCATTTATACTTTTTTGACCACTTTATTTTATTTGTTAGAAGATGCAGAAGTCGCAGATAAAGAAATTATTGTGCTCGATCGGCCAAATCCGATTGCTCGCATGGTTGAGGGATCCCTGCTCGAGGAAAGTCTTCATAGCTTTGTGGGTGCAGCACCGGTCCCCATGAGTCACGGCTTAACCTTGGGCGAAGCGGCCAATTGGTACAAAAATTTAAAGAAATTAAAAACCAATCTTCAAGTGATTAAGATGAGTGGATTTGATGTGAAGTCCTCATGGCCCAAGGAATTGGCTTGGGTCAATCCCTCGCCCAATATGCCAAAACTCCAAACAGCAAATGTTTACCCGGGTACTGTTTTATTTGAGGGAACTCTTTTATCCGAGGGGCGTGGCACAACAACCCCGCTCGAAGTTTTTGGCTGCCCCAATCTTCAGGCGCGTGAAATATTAAATGCACTATTGAGTGAATATTCGGCTTGGACTCAAGGGCTAAAAATGAGAACTGTTTATTTTGAGCCCACTTTTCATAAGTTTAAAGGCCAATTGGTTTCGGGCCTCCAACTGCATTCCGATCCGCAGTTTTTTGATAAGCAAAAAATTAAGCCCTACCGGTTGGTTGCGGCCTTCTTAAAGCTTGTGCGCCAATTTCATCCAGAAGTTGAGATCTGGAGATCGCCCCCTTATGAGTATGAAACGGTCAAGCGCCCCTTTGATCTTTTGTCGGGCTCGGTGTTTTTGCGCGAGTGGATTGATAATAAATCCTCAACCCCGCAGGACCTCGAGAAGTATCTCAGCAAAGATGAAAATTCATTTATCAATAATTCTAAACAGTTTTACTTATACTAGTTCTTTTTTTAAAGATTTATAGTCATGGTGCACTTTCTTTTTTTGGGAGTGCCGGTGTTTTGCCAACAATTTTAAAATCTTTTGATCATTCAGTGCCAATATTCTCAACGCCAAAAGGGCGGCATTGGTGGCGTTATCAATCGCTACGGTTGCAACGGGCACACCCTTTGGCATTTGCAGAATTGAAAGAAGCGAATCGATTCCTTTGAGAGCCTCAAGCAAAATCGGCACACCAATTACCGGAAGATGGGTCAGACTTGCCACCATGCCCGGCAAATGAGCCGCGCCTCCGGCACCTGCGATAATCACTTGATACCCTTTGGTTTCGGCATTTTTGGCAAAGTGTTGCATTTTTTCAGGAGTGCGATGAGCCGAGACGATTTCGACATGCGCTTTGACATCGAATTCTTTTAAGATATCTACCGCTGCTTTCATAATCGGCCAATCGGATTTACTTCCCATAATGACCGCCACCTTTTTTTTCATAACGACAATTTCCTTCCATATTTTTTTGCCCGTTTGAGAGCCTGATTTGCACTTTGATCAAGCACGTTGAGGTGCCCAAGCTTTCGGCCGTTTTTAAATTCTTTTTTTCCGTACCAATAAAAAGCACAGTCCGAATCGGGAATCAGATCGCGAACAGGCCCCAAAATATTCCACATCGCAAAACCCTTGGACAACAGTTTAGGTTTTGGAAGGGATAATCCTAATCCGGCGCGCACATGCATCTCGAATTGATCGCACTTAAGAGCATCCATGGAGTAGTGCCCCGAATTGTGCACCCGGGGTGCAATTTCATTTACGATCAATTTATTTTTATAATCAAAAAGTTCAAACGACAAAGTTCCAACAAAATTAATTTCACTTACAAAATTTAAAATCTTAAGATTTTTAAGATCTTTATGTTTTTCGGGCCCTTTGACAGACAGGCATCGGGCATCTTTTTGATAGGTTTCAACCAATGGAAAAATTTGGGCTTGTCCAGCCGAATTTCTAAACACCTGCACCGCACACTCGCGCTCAAAAGGAATCAAAGCTTCTGCGATATATCCCGCCGGATTTTCGATAAATTCGGTGGGGTTGATCGATGTGCCGTTGCCGTCGTAACCAAACAGTCTTTTTTTAAGAACAAACCCTTTGGGAAATTTTTTTTTGAGTTTTAAAAAATCTTTTTTTGTTTCGACATTACAAAAATCGGCGGTGGGAATTTTATATTTCTGCAGCAATTTTTTTTGGCTCAAACGATCAGCCAGAGCATCCATCAATCGAGGTTGAGGATAGAAATGATCTTTATTTGAAAGATTTAATAAAAGTTCTCCATCCCAAAATTCAGATTCAAAAGTGACAACGTCAACACGTCCCAAAAACTTTTTTAAAGATTTATGGTCGGTCTTTGACCCTTGAGAGTGAAAGGCGGTCACTTGAGCCGCAGGATCATCGGCATTTTCAGAATAGATATGGACCTCAAGTCCCAACTGCTGCGCTTTTTGGGCGAGCATGCGGGCGAGTTGCCCTCCGCCCAAAATTCCAAATTTTAAACCCAACCTAAAAAGTGGTATGACTCTTTGATGTTTCATCAGTTTCAACCCTTACCCCAAGTCAACTTTCCGGTGGTGCTTGCCCCCATGGTCGGTCTGTCACACATCGGACTTCGATATCTAGTACGCTTCTATACCCCGCGCAATGCTCGAACTTTTTGGCCCACAGAAATGCTCAACTCGCGAAGATTGCCCTTAGAAAAAATGGGATTTACCGAAGAAACTCTCAAAGACTGTGCAGAGGATCTTTTGGTGCCCCAACTCCTTGGCAATGAACAAACCGCTATTACCGAATCGATTCGCCGCCTCGAGGATTGGGGAGCTCAAGCCATCGACATCAATATGGGTTGCCCTGTGGCAAAAGCCTTACGTCATAATTACGGCGTCGCCCTCATGGGCAATAGCGATTATGCCGCAGAAGTTGTTGCCATGGCGGTGCGAAGCACCAAGAAACCGATCTCGGTCAAGCTTCGTGCGGGCATCGATAGCAATCGACAAACACTGCTCGAATTTATTTTAAAACTCGAAAGTGCGGGGGCCTCATGGGTCACCCTTCATCCAAGATTAGCTCATCAAAAGCGAAGGGGAGTGGCCGACTGGGATGTGATTCGATTTATTAAAAGCGAAGTTAAAATCCCGGTGATCGGCAATGGCGATGTGCAAACCAAAGAGGATGTCTTCTCGATGCTTTCGACCACCGGCTGCCAAGGTGTAATGGTCGGTCGAGCCTTGACCGCAAGACCTTGGCTCATGTGGCAAGTGGGTGAGGCTTTGGGTTTTGAAACTCCATCAGGGTGTTCCGGCGTTGCACCTCAAACTCCCTATGAAGAAGGTGCCGAGTACGGCCGCTCGCTATTGATTTTGCTTCATTTTTTATCCACCGTTTATCCACCCCTAAAACTCAAAAAGAAATTTATGTATCACGTGAAGACCTCGCACTGGTGGCTGCAGTTTGGTCATACGTTATTTAGTGAGCTCAGTGGGGCGGACGACGTGCCAAAGCTTGAGCGAATTATTCGTAAGTTTTTTAGCCAGCCCCAAGCAATGAATCAAAAAACATCGCTTCGCGAATAAACAAGTGAGCTCAAATTTTATTCATCAGCTCGCCACTTTGTTCCAGCGCCGAAAGCTCTGAAAACCCACCAATAAATTCGTCTTTGATAAAAATTTGGGGGATGGTTCGCATTCCGGTGCGGGCTCTTAGGGCATTGACCTCATCATCTTTGCCATCGAGATCGATTTCATTAAACGGAATATTTTTGCTCTTTAAAAGATTCTTGGCTCGAATGCAAAATGGGCAGTTGCTCCAGGTGTAAACCGTAACTGTTGGGCTCATGACAGGTCTCCAGACTTTTTGTTAATTCGATGAGAGATTCAGAACGTTTGATCTTTTCAAAAACAATTTTGGCTTCTAAAAAATTTCGGCTGAGAAGCTTGGTCCACTGTTTGACTCGGGTCACTGCGAAGTGCTCATGCCTAAATTCTTTAGAAAAGGTCGCAAATTTTTGTAACATCAAAACCATCTCATCCCAATCAACTTTTTTTCCACCCCGGAGTTCTCGGGCGAGGCTCGGTTGGGCCACAAGTCCTCTGCCTAGAGCAAAGCGCTCACAGCCAGTCACAGATTGGCAGCGCGAAAAATCATCGATGGACCAAATCTCACCATTGGCGATCACCGGGATTTTTATATGTTGGCGCATGTACTTGATATATTCCCAGTGAGCGGGGGGCTTATAGCCCTCAAGTTTTGTGCGAGCATGAACAGTCAATTCGCTTGCACCCCCGCGCTCGACTTCTGAGGCGATCTCGAGATGAAAATCTTTATGCTCAAATCCCAGTCGCACTTTGGCGGTCACCGGCACTGAGACATTTTGTTTCACCTGATCGACACATTCAAAAAGTCGTGAAGGCATTTTGAGTAAAGCCGCACCCCCGTCGTGACGATTGACCGTTTTTGCAGGGCAGCCAAAATTAAGATCAATTCCGAGGGCGCCGGCCTCCACAGCCGCCTTGGCATTGAGGCCCAACCAATTGGGTTTTCCACCAAGGAGTTGCAAATAAACAGGGGTGCCCTCAAAAGTGCGCCCTCCAGTTTCGAGTTCAGGGCAATACTTGATAAAAGTTTTTTTGGGCAAAAGTTGATCTGTGACTCTCACAAACTCGGTCACATAGCGGTCGATCCCGCCGATCTCTGAGAGCAATCGACGCATGCAGTAGTCAACCACTCCTTCCATAGGGGCTTGATTCAGGATCATTGGGTGAGCTCTTCAAAATCAGATTTTTCAACCGGGGTGATCGAGAGGCGATTGCCTTTTTTTAAAATTGCAAGCTCAGGAGTTTTGGTTTTGATTTCGTTTAAAGGCAAAAAATCGAGCGTTTTAACAAACTCAATTTCAACACAAAACCAGCGCGGATTTTGTTTGCTACTTTTGGGATCAAAAAATTCTCCCTTGATTTCAAACTGGGTGGGATCACTTTGAGCTGGCCTTTTGACTTTTGCCACACCCGAAATTCCTGGGGGTGTACAATTGGAATGATAAAATAAGATGAGATCGCCCGGTTTCATCTCGTTCATCATAAAATTGCGGGCTTGGTAATTTCGAATCCCAGTCCAAAGGGTTGATTTTACTTTTTTAAGATCTTCAATCGAAAAACTTGAAGGTTCAGATTTCATCAGCCAATAGCGCATAAGAGCTGTTGAACCTAACCAACATTGACCGCTTGCTCAATCTAGTTTTTTATAAGCCCTAAAAAGGAGAACTTGAATGGCGTCACGAATTGAAAAAGATAGCATGGGCGAAATCGCAGTGCCCCAAAATAGCTTGTGGGGAGCCCAGACCCAGCGCTCGATCGAAAATTTTAAGATTGGCGGCGATCGATTTCCGCGCGCGATGATTCGGGCCTTAGGGATCCTAAAAAAAGCGGCGGCCTTGGCCAATGCCGACCTCAAACTTCTTGATCTTGAAAAATCAAAAAAAATTGCTAAGGCCGCAGACGAGGTGATCGAGGGAAAATTGGATGAGCAATTTCCACTCGTCGTTTGGCAAACGGGTAGCGGCACCCAAACCAATATGAATGCCAACGAGGTGATTGCCAACCGTGCGATCCAAATTGGCGGAGGACAAATTGGTGATAAGAGTGTGCATCCCAATGATGACGTCAATAAAGCCCAATCGAGCAACGACACCTTTCCCACTGCGATGCACATTGCAGCCGCCGAAATGGTGCATCACCAACTTTTGCCAGCTTTACAAAAAATTGAAGCAGGGCTTTTGATCAAACAAAAAGAATTTAGCTCAATTGTTAAAATTGGCCGTACCCATTTGATGGATGCGGTCCCTTTAACCCTGGGGCAAGAATTTTCTGGCTACATTCAACAGGTCAAAATGGCTCAAGTGCGACTCAAATCAAATTTAGAACCGGTTTATGAGCTTGCTCTCGGCGGAACCGCTGTGGGTACAGGTCTCAATACGCATCCCGATTTTTCACAAAAAGCCTGTGAGCAAATTGCTTCAGAAACCGGTCTGCCATTTCGATCGGCCCCCAATAAATTTGAGGCTTTAGCTGCTCATGATGCGATGGTGCAACTCAGTGGAACCTTAAAAACCATCGCTTGCTCGTTTATGAAGATCGCAAATGATTTTCGTTTACTCGGCAGCGGTCCGCGCTGTGGATTTGGTGAACTGTTTTTACCCGCCAATGAGCCCGGCAGCTCGATCATGCCCGGAAAAGTCAACCCCACCCAATCTGAAGCGATGACTATGGTCTGCGCTCAGGTGATCGGCAACGACATGGCCGTTGCGGTTGGTGGCGCCACCGGGCATTTTGAACTCAATGTTTTTAAGCCGCTGATTATTCATAATGTTTTAAAAAGTATTCAGCTGTTGAGTGATGCGGTGACGTCATTTGACGAGCATTGCGTAAAAAATGTTAAAGCCAACACCTCACAAATCGAAAAGCATCTCGAAAATTCTTTGATGCTGGTGACAGCACTCAATCCTTATATCGGCTACGACAAGGCAGCTAAAATCGCAAAACTTGCGTTTGATAAAAATTTGACCTTAAAGGCTGCAGCCTTGGAGCTTAAATATTTGTCGGCAGAGGATTTTGACAAATACATTCAGCCTGATCAAATGCTTGGACCAGGAGCAAATCTTTCTGGAGCTTAAAAATGGATAAGAATATCAGCGTCTTTTGCAGCTCGCTCAACACCTTGGCACCTCTTCATTTTGCGGTGACCGAGGATGTGGGGCGCCTGCTCTCAGAACTCAAATTTAGGGTGTATTACGGGGGAACAGATCAAGGTCTTATGGGCTCGCTTGCGACAGGTGTAAAAAAAAACGGCGGCGAGCTCGTCGGCATTTTGCCAAAGAGCGAGTATTTTTCTGACAAAGCCTCAAAAGGGCTTAACCATTTGGTTGAGGTCGAAACCTTAAGTGATCGAAAAAACAAATTAATAGAAGCTTCAACGGTGTGTCTGGTCTTACCTGGAGGCATTGGCACCCTCGACGAGCTCTTTGATGTGCTTGCTCTCAATAGTGTGTCGCGAGAGAAAAAAACAATTTTACTTTATAATGAGCTTAAATTTTTTGATCCCTTGCTCGATATGCTGGACCTTTACACCGAGCAAGGCTTCATAAATGCCGAACACTTAAGTATACTCAAGGAAATTAAAAGTCTCGATCATCTCAAAGACTTTCTTGAGGGGCTATGACCATCGCAAAAAAATTTGATTGGCTCGATGGCGATCAAATTCGTCCATATGTTTATGTGCGACCCGAAAATGAAATTGAATCACCCGGCACCTTTGCTCAGTGCGATTGGTTTCCATTTGCGCCAATAAAAAAAAATCCCTTAAAAGTCT
The DNA here is from genome assembly GCA_965199825.1 of Bdellovibrionales bacterium. Lineage (GTDB taxonomy): Bacteria > Bdellovibrionota > Bdellovibrionia > Bdellovibrionales > UBA1609 > CBDATP01. The sequence goes on from OZ241329.1 coordinate 2,199,139, forward strand.
CAGAAGTCGATTTTGCCAACCAAATTTTGAATCTTGAGGCGAGCGCATTCCATAGTTCGCAGATGGCCATGCCGCGATGGGTTTTTTTTGATTGTGCAATTATGCCGGGCATTGTGACCGGATTTGCCACTCGCACAAAAAATTTAAATCAAAAAATGATCGATCTCTTAAAGCCCGATCCAAAGTCGGAGTGGTCGCCGCTTTCCTTATTTATAATTATTCCGACCAGCGGCAAAGAGTGGGTGGCTCATAACTTGTGTTCGATCAATTCGGAACTTGATCCTGTCGATCAGTTTTATGGACTTGGATTTTTGTCTAAGGCTTTTGGACTGTGGTACGCCAATATCGAAGTGTGTTGCGGTATGACTCAATGGAACGGCCATGCCCTCAAACTTCATTCACACTATGGTGCGCTCGAAGTTCTGACATCTTATACCCCTGTTCATTCTTTTCCAGAGACTTTGACCTACCGACTCAAAGTGGATTCCGATTACTGGAATTGTTTTTTTAATAAAAAGCCCTCGGATCATTTTCATGCGACTTATAAGCCCACATCGCTTCAAGTGGAGCCTTTAAATGTTTTGAGCCTTCAAAAATTACAAGGTTTGATCGAGCAAGGGGAGGGTCCATTTTTTCTCGACGGTGATGAAATCCGTAAAAATGGCAAACCCTCTTTGACAGTCTATCAGTCAAAATGATTATATGGCCTGATGCAAACACAACTTCCTCCCGTGGCTCAAAAGGTTTATCAATTTTGTAAGAAATGTGATTGTGAGCGCTACCATGTGGTTTTGGCTCACGTGGATTCCGAAACCGCGAAACTAGAATGTGAAGTTTGCAAAAAAAAATCGCGGATGAGCATCAAGAAAAAAGTGGCCAAGCCCAGAAAGTCGGCGACACCCAAAGTCTCCTCAGCTGATAAATGGAGTGAGCTTATTGAGCGCAACTCCACCGATGCGTCGCCTTATAATCAAAAATCAAAATATTCGACCAACACCAAAATTGATCACGCCCGTTTTGGATTGGGTGTTGTGACTGGTGTTGTTGGCAATCAAATGGAAGTTGTTTTTGAAGACGGAATAAAATCTCTCGTTCACAATCGCCCATGAAGATTACGACCTACAATTTATGGCATGGGCTCAATGCCCGTGGGACGCTTGAATTTGAGCGGCTTGAGCCTCTTGCTCGAACCTTAAATCGCAATATCGAGCAACTGCGCATGATGCAAAAATCAGATTCCCAGATCTTTTTTTTTCAAGAGGTCAACCCTCTCAGACTTCGGATAAAAGAATTTGAAAAATTAGGTTTTGAAGTCCACGCCCATGCCGACAATTTGGGGCTAAAACTTTTTGGATTTGGTTTTCCTTCAAACCTCAAGTCCGGTTTGGTGATCGCACTTAAAAAACCCTCAATCTCCAAACTGGTGATGGCCCTTAAACTGAGCGGAACTCCGCTCTCGGTGGATTCGCCTCTTTTCTCTTTGCAGTTAAAAGAAAATCGCTACGCGCTTTTGGTTGAAACCTTTGTGACCGAAATAGGGCGGGTGCTCCTGGTGAATACCCATCTGCATCACGGCCCTGAATTCACCACCGATTTAAAACTAAAGCTTTTAAGTTGGAGTGAATCGGAAAAAGTTCCCTCACGCTTTTTAAAAATCGTCGAGAAGTCTCTCCTTCAAGGTGAAAAGCGCCGCCTCGCTGAAGTGGATCTTTTATTAAAAACTCTTTTGCCATTAAAATCAGAATACGATGCCATCGTTTTGGGTGGCGATCTTAATTTTTCACCAAACAGTCCGCTTAAGACTAAACTGATTGAGTTTGGTTTTGTAGACAGTTGCAATAAAGAGTATTTGACCTTTGATAGCGATCACAACACCACTCATCTGCTCACAAAAGATTTTGAACTTCCTGTAAAGGTTGCAGTCGGGACCCCGGGTGCCAAAAAATTGCGAGTCTTACTCACAAACCACGATCAACGCCCCCGCCGGATTGACTATGTCTTTGTGTTTTCGGGCTCTCATCGGGTAAAAGAAATTTCGAGTCATCTTGTGAAATCACCAACCGAAATCGAAGTCTCCGATCATTATGGTGTGGAGGCCTCTGTCGAGTTTGTAAAATGAAAATGAGAGATCAGATCGAACTTCAGCTTAAAAAATTAAATTCTGTTCATTTGAGCATCGAAGACGAAAGTCATCAGCACTCAAGAGGCCTTGAAACCCACTTCAAAGTGGTGCTTGTCAGCCAGGTATTTGAAGGGCTCTCTCGGATTCAGCGCTCGCGCTTGATTCACCAAGAACTTAACAACGAACTTCAAAAAATTCATTCACTCACCACACGATTGTTGACACCCCAAGAATGGCAGCTCGACAGCACAGTGCCGCAATCGCCCAAATGTCAAAATTCGAAGTAAAGGAGCACGATGTCGCACGAAATTATTTATACCATGAAGGGTGTTTCAAAAGTTTATCCACCCAATCGCTATGTCTTAAAAAATATTTACCTCTCTTATTTTTATGGCGCAAAAATCGGAGTGCTTGGGCTTAACGGCTCGGGGAAATCCTCACTCTTAAGAATCATGGCCGCGGTGGACGCTGACTTTTTGGGTGAGGCCTTTCCGGCAAGAGATTTCAGAGTGGGATATCTCGAGCAAGAACCCCATCTCAACATGAACAAGTCGGTAAAAGAAAACATCATGGAAGGACTTGGTCCCTTAGGTGGATGGCTTGATGATTTTCAAAAAATTTCTGAAAAGTTTAGTGATCCCGATCTTGATCCTGACCAAATGGAAAAAATGATTGAGCAGCAAGGAAAGCTGCAAGAAAAAATTGAAGCCGTCGACGGTTGGTCTGTCGACCAGACTCTTGAGCAAGCCATGGACGCACTTCGTTGCCCTCCGGGCGAGGCTCGAGTGGAGTATCTCTCAGGAGGAGAAAAGCGCCGTGTGGCTCTTGCCCGTTTGCTTCTGTCAAAACCTGATATTCTCCTTCTTGATGAGCCCACCAACCACTTGGATGCAGAGTCGGTGGGTTGGCTTGAAAATTTCTTGCACGAATTTCCGGGCACCGTCATCGCTGTGACCCATGATCGTTATTTTTTGGATAATGTGGCCGGATGGATATTGGAGCTTGATCGTGGTGAGGGGATTCCGTGGAAGGGCAATTACTCTTCCTGGCTCGATCAAAAGGATCGCCGTCTCCAACAAGAGCAACGTTCAGATTCGCGTAAATCAAAAACCCTTGAGCGCGAGCTGGAGTGGATTCGGATGTCTCCAAAGGCGCGACAAGGAAAATCAAAAGCCAGAATTTCGGCCTACGAAAAATTACTCCAAGAGCCATCGCAAGAAAAACTTCAAGAACTCCAAATCTATATTCCACCGGGCCCCCGATTGGGCGATGTGGTGGTCGAAGCCAAAGATGTGGCTAAAGGATTTGATGGAAATTTACTTTACGAAAATCTTAATTTCTCGATTCCCAAGGGGGCAATCGTTGGTGTGATCGGGCCCAATGGTGCTGGTAAAACCACGCTGTTTCGAATGATCACAGGCCAAGAAACACCAGACAAAGGAAGTTTCACAGTGGGCTCCACCGTGAAGCTTGCTTACATGGATCAATCTCGCGACGACTTGCAATTGGATAAAACCGTTTTTGAAGAAATTTCGGGCGGGGAAGATGTGATTCGTTTAGGGGGACGCGAAGTCGCCTCACGAGCGTATTGCTCATGGTTTAATTTTACCGGTACCGATCAGCAAAAACGGGTCAGAGATCTTTCGGGTGGTGAAAAAAATCGGATGTACATGGCAAAGATGCTCAAAACCGGTGGCAATCTTTTGTTGCTCGATGAGCCCACCAACGATTTGGACGTCAACACGATGAGAGCTTTAGAAGAAGCCCTCTTAGAGTACGCGGGTTGTGCGGTAATTATCAGCCATGATCGTTGGTTTTTAGATCGTGTGTGCACCCATATTTTGGCCTTCGAAGGCGACTCGCATGTGGAATGGTACGTGGGCAATTATAGCGAGTACGAAGAAAATCTCAAATCTCGTTTGGGTGTCGACGCCATCACTCCTAAGCGGATCAAATACCGAAAAATTGTAAACTAAATTTAGCGGCATTCTTTTTGCTCAAACAAAAGGAATGCTAGCTCTTTTATTTATTTCGATGCTCGGTTGGTCTCAGGACTTTAAAAATTCGTCCGTATTTAAAGAGACCGTTGAAACTTTAAATCCACTTTTTATTGAGAATCAAATTTCTCCCGACGAATTAAGTTTGATCATGGACCAACTAAAGGTCGCTGCGGCACTGGTTGATGTTCGAGGTCTTTTAACACGTCGTCATAATGAACAAGAACTGAATCTGCTTTTTAGCCAGACTTCATTCAAAATTATGGAATTAATCAAAAAGCTTAACGACGCTGATCTGAATCAAATGCCTCGAACACTTGGGCAATGGGTCACATCGGGCGAACAAGATTCGATTTTGTTCACGCGCCAAACCCAAGTCATACTTTCATCGCTCAGATATATTCAAAGTGTTTTGTTTAGTGCATCGGATGCTGCAAAACTTCACCGCCTTGAGGCCAATTATGGTGAAAAGTTGGAGCGAAGCTTTCAGCGATTCAATGTCACTTGCACCGAAGTTTTGGGGCTTTCCCACATTTGGTCAAGCAATCTCAATGGATTTAAGGTGTTGAGAAGTCTTCTTGAACAAGCCTCTCGCTCTTATGAAATTGGGGTTAAAAACAACCTTCGTTCACGATCTGAATAGTTGAGCTAAGGGGCGGTAGGCATCAGCCACGCCTAAAAAATCATCGCTTGATCCGCCGTGGTCGGGATGAGCCGAAAAGCTTTTTCTGCGATAAAGTTTTTTAAGATGATCTTCGGTCAGAGTTTCTAGGTCACCGCCGCCCAATACTTGAAGGCATGCTTGCTCGAGAACATCGAGTTCTGAGACTTGAATTACCATTTTTAATTTGGGTCGAGGTGCCATGGGGCGAACGCCATAGAGGGTGCGAGCACGAGTGGTTTTGGATGTTTCAAAATTAAAATGAAGAAGAGGTTCTGCACGAAACTCAAACTTTGGTTGCTCCATTGTCGAGGGAGTTTCGAGGTTCATATGACTTTTTAAAATCTCTTTGAATGAACTCTTTGGCAGCATAAGAGACTTTTCGGCACGTTTTGAGATTTTCTCGAGAGTAAATTTCGCTAGACAAGGAGGTTTCATCCAGTATCATGTCCAGGAGGGTTTAACGCGATTTCATAAACAAATTTCTTATTCATCTGGAGGGTAAGACAATGGCAACCGCAACAAAGAAAAAAACATCGAAGAAAGCACCGGTAAAAAAAGCGGCTAAGACAGCTGATAAACCAGCTGCTAAGGCTGCAAAAAAAACCGCAGCTCCAAAAAAAGCGGCAACAAGCAAAAAAGCTTCTGGACGTAAGCCAAACGCCGCATTTATGCGTCCTTTGACTCCAAGTGCAGCTCTAGCCGAAGTGGTGGGCGCAAAACCTCTACCACGTACAGAGGTTGTAAAAAAACTCTGGGCTTACATCCGTAAAATGAATCTTCAGGATCCAAAAAATCGTCGCAACATCAATGCGGATGCAAAACTCAAAACGATTTTTGGCAAAGCCACAGTTTCAATGTTTGAAATGACAAAAATTGTTTCAAAACACCTGACCTGAAGCCGTCTCGTCTTTAAATAAAAAAGCTCGCTGATCTCGGCGGGCTTTTTTTATTTGTGCTCCTCTGATACTAATTCTTCCAATGACACCTCTTAATTCTGACGAAATAAAATTAATGAAAGCCTCGTGCCAGCTGGCAGCCCGTCTCTTAGAGCATGTGGGTCGGTTTGTAACGGTCGGCGTATCAACCAATGAACTCAATCAAATAGCTGATGAATTTACCCGCTCTCACGGCGCCACGCCTGCGCCACTCGGGTATCATGGCTTTCCCAAATCGATTTGCACCTCGATCAATTCTTGTGTGTGTCACGGAGTGCCTGATGAAACCAAACTTCAATCGGGCGATATCATCAATGTGGATGTGACCACTTTGCTCAATGGATTTTACGGCGATACCTCGGCCACTTTTTTCGTGGGCCAAAAAACCTTGCAAGCCGAACGGCTTGTTCAGTGCGCCAAGGATGCAATGTTTAAAGGAATCGATGAGGTCCTGCCTTTTGCGACCACTGGCGATATTGGTTTTGCGGTAAATAAATTTGTGAGCAAACAAGGATACACCACGGTCAAAGACATCGGGGGCCACGGTATTGGTCGCACTTTTCATGATGATCCCTTTGTGCCGTCCTACGGCAAAAAAGGTCGTGGTGAAAAATTAAGGCCTTGGTGCTGTTTGACGGTTGAGCCCATGATCAACGAAACCGCAGCAAAGTTAATCGAAAAGCCAATTCCTGGATCTACAATAAAATATTACGAAACCGCAGACAGTTGTCTCTCGGCGCAATTTGAACACACAATATTGATCACAGATAAAGGACATGAGATCTTAACGCTCTTGTAACTTTAAAAAAAAGGACGACACATTTGAAAAACCCGGTGGAAACAAAAAAATCAAAGCCCACATCAAAATTGATGGCTGTTAAAACTCCCGATTACAAAGTTTGTAAAGAGGCGATGAACGATCCCAAACAATTTGCCGAACTTGCACGTTGGGGTCGCGAAGAGATTCGGATTGCAGAGACCGAAATGCCAGGCCTGATGTCTTTAAGACAAGAGTTCGGTAAGAAAAAACCTCTCAAAGGATCGCGCATCACCGGTTGCCTTCATATGACCATTCAAACTGCGGTGCTGATGGAAACTTTGATTGAACTTGGCGCAGAGATTCGTTGGTCGTCGTGCAATATCTATTCGACCCAAGATCATGCAGCGGTGGCGATGGCGGCCGCAGGAATTCCTGTTTATGCTTGGAAGGGCGAAACCGATGAGGAATTCAATTGGTGTATCGAGCAAACAATCACAGGTTGGGGCGATGACGGATTTGATTTGATTTTGGATGACGGCGGCGATCTGACCAACATGATGCACGAGCCGCGTTTCAATGTGATGATCAAAAAAATCAAAGGGCTTTCTGAAGAAACCACCACGGGCATTCACAATCTTGAGCGTATGCTTTCAGAGGGTCGACTCAAAGTTCCGGCAATCAATGTCAATGATTCGGTGACAAAAACAAAATTTGATAATCTCTATGGCTGCCGCGAATCTTTGGCCGATGGACTTAAGCGCGCAACCGATGTGATGCTTGCCGGAAAAATTGTTGTGGTCGCAGGTTACGGCGACGTGGGTAAAGGATGCGCGGCTTCACTCAAGAGCTATGGCTCGCGCGTTTTGGTTACCGAAATTGATCCGATCTGTGCGCTGCAAGCCGCAATGGAAGGTTATGAAGTCACCACTATGGAGGAGGCCGCAAGTGTGGCCGATATTTTTGTGACCGCCACCGGGTGCTGCGATATAATTAGCGATAAGCATTTTAAAAAAATGAAGTCGGGTGCGATTGTTTGCAACATTGGTCACTTTGATATTGAGATCGACATGGCGTGGCTCAATAAAAATACCAAAATGCGCGAGATCAAACCGCAAGTGGATATCCACAGTTTTAAAGACGGCAGAGACATTATTGTGCTCGCCAAAGGACGCCTCGTCAATTTGGGCTGTGCGACCGGGCATCCCAGTTTTGTGATGAGCAACTCGTTTACCAATCAGGTTTTGGCCCAAATGGAATTGTGGAACAATTTGCCTCAGTATAAAAAAATTGATGTTTATCGTTTGCCCAAACACTTGGATGAAAAAGTTGCGGCACTGCACTTGAATAAACTTGGTGTGAAGCTAACGTCTTTGAGTGACAAACAGAGTAAATATTTAGGCCTCGATAAAGCCGGACCATTTAAGTCCGAGCACTATCGCTATTAATTATTTATCAAGTTCTAACGGAATAAGACTAAGGTAAAACTGAAACTCGGCAATGCTCTCTCGAATGTCATCAATGGCGCGATGAGAGCCTTGCTTTTTGTAGCTCTTATTAAAAAATGTTTGAAATACAATTTTCCACGATGTCACGTCGAGCATGCGGTAATGCAAACGCTCGGCAAATTTTCGAAAATATTTATTTATAAAAAGTCGATCTTGCATAATCGAATTGCCACACAAAACCGCTTTTTCACTTTCAAAATGAATATCTAATAAATCAAGCAGATCGCGCTCAACCACATCTGGCGATCTTCCAGAGGGAATCAAAGCGGTGAGGCCCGAATCGCGGTGATGCTTTTGATTCCAATGATCCATGCCGTCGATATATTTTTGGGGTTGTTTGACCACACACTGATAAGTGTCGAGCACCGTCATTTTAAGATCGGTAATCACAACGCCGACTTCAATGATCACTTCTTTATCGACATCAAGGCCTGACATTTCCATATCGATCCAAAACAATTTTGTCATATCAATCTCCAAATACGAGCAAGACCCCGGTGTTGCCTTTTTCATAATCAAAAGGATAACCCGCAGTCTTTAAATATTGAGCCACAGCTTTTTGTAAAACCCCCTTGCCTTTGCCCGTTACAATTCGCAAACGCGTTTTCGATTGGTGGCGCATTAAAAATGCATCCACCGCCGAAAGGGCTTCGTCTTGGGTGAATCCGTGCAAATCAAGAGTTGGTGCGCTCATTGTAGCCTCCATGCAAAAATTTGAGTATAGTTTTGTTTAAATGAAAAAGCTCAACAATTGGCTCAATGGTCAAGAAACCGAACCCACAACAAAACGCTATCTCACAAAGCTCAATCCTTCAGACGGCGAGCCGCTTTATGAATTTGCCGAGTCGAGTGAACTCGATGTGGTGTTCGCAATCGGTGCGGCCCACAAATCAAAAAAATCTGCGCCTCAAGAGTTGCTGACACAAATGGCGGATCGATTGGAATCGCGACTCGAAGAGTTTGCGCGCTTTGAAAGTCAAGATTGCGGAACACCTCTAAATCTTTCGCGTGGTGATGTGCAAAGTGCGGTTCAAGTTCTTCGCCATTATTCATCGTTCGAGATAACGGCCGATCCGTTAGGAATTGTTGCGCTGGTTGTGTCTTGGCAAACCCCGTTGTTGTCGTTGATCTCGCGCTTGGCGCCGGCTCTGATGAGTGGCAACAGCGTGATTGTGAAACCCTCATCACTCGCATCCTTTTCGATTTTTGAATTTTTTAAAATGCTCGATTTTTTGCCGCAAGGTCTTTGCAATCTGATCTTAGGTGCTGATGGCGTGGATGATGTTTTGGTTTCTCACCCCGGAGTCAGAGCGGTCAGCATCGAGAGTCAGTTGGATTTTGGCGAGCGTCTGGCCCAAAAGGCATCATCACCGGCCAAAAAAGTGAATTATGAATTGGGCGGGAAAAATTCCTGTTTGATTTTGGAAGATGCCGATCTTGATTTTTCGAAACTTACAAAATCTTGTCTTGATTATCAGGGTCAACACCGCGACTCGATCTCAAGAATTTTTGTCCACGACAGTCTTTATCAAAATGTTTTAGATCAATTCGCAAAACTGAATTTGAAAATCGGGGACCCTCTTGAGGGCTCAACAACCTTTGGACCACTCATCTCAAAAGATCATTTAGAAAAAACAAAAAGTTCGGTTCATATGACTCTTAAAGAGGGGGGACATCGTTTGCCCATCGATCTTGATCTGCCAGGCCAAGGATATTTTTGCGACCCCCAAATTTTTTCTGATCTCAACAATTGCTCTGAAATTCATCACACCGAAATGCTTGCGCCCCTCGTGACCATTCAACCATTTAAATATCCGGCCGAGGCCATCAAGTGGACCAACACCACCCCTTACGGCAGACTTTCGGTGGTCTGGACGCGAAATATTGAAAAGGCTCAGCGATTAGCAAGTGGTCTAGATGTGGGAGTGGTTTTGCTCAATCAATGGAAGCCCGCCGATGGACTGACGCCGCGCCAGGGCCGCAAGGCCTCGGGCGTTGGACTCTTAAATCCGCAAGCCATGCTCGATTTTTTTAGCAGCAGCAAAACCGTAATGTGAAAAAAGGTTGATCCTTTAGGCGTTAGTCCCTATACCTTTTGTTTCCGTGTCATTGCGGGGTGGTAGTTAAGTTGGTTATAACGTCCGCCTGTCACGCGGAAGGCCGCGGGTTCGAGTCCCGTCCACCCCGCCAATAATAAAAAGAAAAAGATAAAACCCAAAAGACAAACAAAATTCTGTTCGAAGTTCAAACGCCTTCATGCGGGGTGGACGGGACGAGAAGGTTGAACGCGAACCCGTGGGCGATTCGACCAAAGGGAGAATTGAGTGCGGGGCGGCGGCGCCGGATGCGCCGACGAGCGTTCAAGCCGACTGCATGGCAGGACGCAGGGCTGAAGGTGGGAACACGAGGATCAAGCGAGTTTCGAGCAAAGCGAGAAGCAAGCGCAATTCATCCCTAAAATACAAATTTCAGACAGGCACACCTTCTGAAAATTAGCTTTGTAGTAGCAAACAAGATTTGTTTTAAGTAATCTAAAGTTATTTAGTGGATAAAATAAATTAGGTTTTGATTATCGATAAATCAATTCCTTTGAGTTTTATAAATATTGTTCTGATCAAAAGCTAGATGAAGAAATTTGAAAAATTGAATTTTTATTTCAGGATCCATCGCAAGTGAAGGCGATCGACTTATGGTGACCATGCGTGAGGACCAGTGGGACTCGTCCTCCAATGTTTTACGTAAACTAATGTTATTTGTTTCTGCAGGTGAGGCTTTAAAACTGAATCTGGCAACTGGGGTTGATCACTGACATGTCCCATCGTTCATCATGCCCGTGATAATTCCAGTGACCACGGAGACATTGGACTGATCGGCATTCCCGTTGGCAGCCAAAAAAGAAGCGCCACTTGCAAACGAGCAATAGTGTCCTTGACCGTTGGAGTTGTAAACAGCCGGTTGATCTGCAATCCTAAAAAATCCAGCGGGCATGGGAGGGCCACTGCAGGCACCGTCGTTTTGCATCCCATAAGTGATCCCCGTTACCGTTCTGACATTTGAAAGATCACCGTTTCCGTTATCGGCGATAAAGGTGGCGCTATTGGAAAAGGAACAAAAATGTCCGCTACCGTTCGAGTTATAAATGGTTCCACTTCCTGAAATAATAAAAAATCCACCTGCCATAGGGGCAACAACACAAGGCCCAGTCTGTTGCATCATGCTTGTCGCTGAAGCGGCTATGGTTGTGGCGTTGGATTCATCTAAATTTCCGCCGTCAGCCACGAATGACGCAATATCCGTATAACCACACCACTGGCCGCTTCCGTTGGAGCGAAAAACAGCAGGCGTGCCATCAATTCTAAAAAATCCTGCGGGCAAAACGGTCGGACTCAAAGGTGTTGAGCCACCGTTGAGCACTGGGTTTTGTGCAACTGTTCCGGGAACTCTCACTGTCCCCATTGAAATTCCTTGGGGTTCTAAACCGATTGCTGAAATTCCGTAAATATAAATCGGCTGCCCCGCGAATTGGGCAAGCGAACTGGGGAGCGGAATCTCAAAACGATAATTTGAACCGCCTCCTTGACAAGCTTGATTGACGGCAGCCTCACTTGGTAAATTAGCTGGATATTGCCCAATATAAATTCCACTTCCTGCGGGGCCTTTGACGTACACATTCACTTGAGCTGAAGTTGCAACTAATGAGGAGCAGGTCCAACCCATAATTTTTGTTTGATCCGCAGAAATTCCGTCAACCATACCAATGGTGGTGTGATCGGCAGGTAAACCCATCGAGTGTTGTCTTCGATAGTTGAGTAAAGCAGATTTCACCGGACTGTATGTAGTAAATCCCCATTGTTTAGTTGGCTCTATATCCGCGGAGTGTTGCTGATCGGGGCCTTCGTCTTCATCGTTCGGGCCACGGGGACCTTGAAATTCGTTAAATTGGTGCACAAACAAAAAGATGGGATCTAAACTATTTGCCACACTCATAAATTGATTAAAAGTATTTCCGCCATCTGTGAGTGCGGCATCTGGACTGTTCCAGCCGTTTGATCCTGTCACAGCACCTGATGCAGTGAAGGCTTCAGTTCGGCTTCCTATTTGGGCATAGCTTGGAAATAAATTGTTTGCAGGACTTAGGTGATCAACCCAAGTCCACAGTTGCCACACGGGGTTGACCATATGAGGTGAGTTTGTGGGTGCGGGGTTTGCCCAAAGATTGGGTTGAGAGTCCATATAACCCGCCATAAATCGAAAGGTAAATTTTGAATCCCATCCTTTATCTTGAATCGCTTTTTTGAGGAGGGCAAGTGGTGAAGCAGGTGAGGTGTCTTGGCCCGCACCCATAAATACGACGAGTAAGGGCTTACCTTGGTAAATAATATTAATATTAGGGTATTTCGAAATTAAATTCGCAAAAAAGCTGACTTGACGGTCAAACGGGCTATTGCCATCTGCACCAATTTGATATTCATTGACCTCTGCCCCACCAAGAAGTGGAACAATTTTTAGTCTCGTCTTTGAGTTATTGTAGAGCGAGTAAATTGTCGAAACATTATTCGCGATATTGACCACTTGATCTTTGCCGGCCTGACTACCGCAATTGGAGAGATCACTGCCGAAGGCGCAAGACACACCGTTTGAAGTGTCCAAGGTTACAGCATCAACACCCATCTCTTCGAGCCAATAAATATGTTGACGAATGATTGCGGGATCGGTGCTGTCGTAACCCGTATTTTGTCCATTTGAGTTTGTCATTGAGGAAGAAGAAAGAAGTGGATTGTAAAGCGAAGACACATGCTGAGCACCTGGTCCAAACCAACCTTCATATTCCATCACGATCAGTCGCGAATTTTCATTTACATTGAGACTTTGAGAGGCGGTCGAGAGAGATAAAAATGAACCCGATGCACTACCCGAAATTGCTCGAAGTCCGCTCGTACATCCATTTGTCCATGAAAGCGTAATCAATCCAATGAGAAGGAACGCTAATGTGCCGAGTCGCAGTTTCATTTGATACCTCTAAAGACTGAATTGCAAAGCAAAGACCTTGCTGTCTCTTACACAGAGCCTTTCGGCGCTTACCGATTTGACATTGAGAATATTAGTTGAAACTTCAGTCACAAATTGAAGCATATCAAAATGAAACATATTTTTAAGACAAAATAAATTTTATTTATTAAGCCGCTTTGAGGGAATCACAATTTCAGTTTAACAAGCTTTTCACTCAGTCGATCGTTCATTTCCTTAAAGGGAATTTTGTGGGCACTCGGGTCTAAGTTACGATCGCTGATTTCTGTAACGATGACTTTGTAAATCATTGAAAGCGTAAGTTCGCGGCTTGGGCCCATAAGTTCAGACTGAAAGATTCGCCAAACTTCTGTGCGAGCAGGATCTAGAGTTTCATGTGCATAACTGTTTTCCCAACCCGATGAGTCGTTGGAACGCGTGAAATCACGGCCAGCATATTGTGGATCATTACGACCCTCACTCAGCGCATCGCGAATGGCTTGAGGATTTTGAAGTTCTGAAATGACATACAAATCGGCTGCAAACTCCTCGTAAGGTTTGAGATCGAATTGATTTGGGACCTCGTTTAAACCCTTTAACGATGCGGCTGCTTGTTTGCGCATCACAGTTAAATCGGGATGGTTGATTGCTTCTTCTTCCCATTTTGATCGTTGTTCATCATCTGCAGAGTCGTAATGTCCGTGAGAAATTTCTAGCGTTTTGTCAATCACCGAAGTCAAGAACGGCAGGTAATAAAGTTGGAAGTTGCGACGATAAGGAAACGGATTTTGGGGGACTTCCAGTTCACTGGCATAAAGATCAAATATCAAGTGGCCCAACTCGTGTAAGGTGAATGTTTGAAGTGTCGCGAGTGATAGATTTTGTTCCTGATCACGCGGTTTTAAAAATGGCAATGCGTGAATCGTTATTCCTTGAAACGACAAAGCTCCGGTCTCGATGATCATTTTTGGTGGCAGGTGAAAGTGCTTCAGTTGAGTGAGCGAACGAATGATATTGAGGCCCACTGCAGGGTCGTCTCGAAGTTGCAAATCAGAAAATTCGATTTCGGTCTGGGACAATATGACCGTACAGCGCTCTTCACCGTAAGCAAAAAGCAGGGGAACAAATAATGCGAATGCGAACTGATACATTGAAATCCTTAGGCAGCAAACTTCGCTTTGTTTGAGAATTTTAAAAATAACGTCGCGAACTGTACGGCGATGAATTTCAAAAAACTAGCCACTTCTGTTGGTGGAATCAAAGGGAAAGAGAAATTATCTTTTACTTTATAGAAGACCTATTTCGATTAAGAGCACTGTAGATCCAATATTGCATTTAGAAAGTTGTTGGTGCTAAGAAGTTGAAATTTAAATTAGGGTTTCTCCTGCCTATAAACAAAATAAAAAAATAAAGTGAAGCAGACCTATCGATTTTTGCTAAATGCACTGCCTTGTTCATGCGGGGTGGACGGGACGAGAAGGTTGAACGCGAACCCGTGGGCGATTCGACCACAGGGAGAATTGAGTGCGGGGCGGCGGCGCGGATGCGTCGACGAGCGTTCAAGCCGACTGCATGGCAGGACGCAGGGCTGAAGGTGGGAACACGAGGACCAAGCGAGTTTCGAGCAAAGCGAGAAGTAAGCGGATTTCATCACTGAAATACCAATTTTAGACAGGCATACCTTCTAAAAGTTATTTTTGTAATAGAGAACTACATTTAATTTAAATAATCTAAATTTATTTACGTTGAAAAATAAGTTCTGTTTCGAGGATCGATAAATCAATTCTTTTGCGACTTATAAATATTGTCTTGATCAAATCCTAAATGAGGAACTTATAAATTTAAATTCTTATTTCAGGATCCATCGCAAGTGAAGCTGATCGACCTGTTGTCACCATGCGTGCACCTTGAAATTGGCAGATAAGAGCTATTTTTTTATGCTAGAAAATTGAAATGCCAAATTTTGATTCTCAATTGCGAAAATAATATAAACTCAATTTGTTGATGAAGTGTTGAATTCACTACATCGTTACCTAAATGTTAGCGGACCAGTTTT
Source organism: Bdellovibrionales bacterium (assembly GCA_965199825.1). GTDB lineage: Bacteria > Bdellovibrionota > Bdellovibrionia > Bdellovibrionales > UBA1609 > CBDATP01. The sequence goes on from OZ241329.1 coordinate 2,214,185, forward strand.
CCAACCAAGGCCTTTGTATCAAGATTTTTCATTTTACCTGCGTGAGGCAAGCACGTTGAAATATATTTGTGAGCGAGTGCGTGTGAGTCGATCCAATTAGAAGAATTCCAGATCCTTCTTGTGCAAGAATCTTGGGCGTCACGCTTTCTCAGTAGTTCTGCCGCGGCCAGGGCTGATAGTATGGGATCTTTAGCTGCATCAAAAAGTGCCCCAGGCACTTTCGATTTCAATTCATTAAATACCCAATCGTCTTCCAAATATCGATGAAGATCGTATTCCAGAATCACACGCACCCAAAGTTTACTAACGAAGTTGATGGTGTCCTCTGTGACATCGGCTTTTGCAAAAAATGATTGAAGTCGACTTGCGCCATCGGATTGAGCGTCCAAACTTCTCTCCATAAGGTCGTCATCTTCAGCTAAAACGATTTTTATATTCTTCATGAGTTGTTGTTCTTTTTGTGTCAGGTACAACGTTGGTCCTGCAAAAACTAAAAAGGCGTCATCGATAAATTGTGCTTCTTTGAGATCACGCGCTTTAAGGTTTTCGCGTGCTACGGTATGATAGCTCAATCGACTAAACTCGGTACGCAATGGTGTATGGACTGAAAGTCACTCAACCACAATTAAGTCGGCGAGTTAAAAAAGTTTGAGATCAGAGTGAAAATTGGCATAGGGTTTGGATTGCTTTTGTAGAGCAGTTCGTGGTCGTCATCTGTAAACTTCTTTCTAAGTTTTAGTGCTGTTTTTGAGCCTCGCCAACTGACGGAATTTGTCATCGCTGTATGTTTGAGCCAGTAAAGGTGTAAAGCCGATTGAGAGACAGAGCTAACGTTTGCCATTTTAAACGAAACAGGAATTGAGTATGGGTATGGATTCAAAAAGTTCACCGAGAAAATTTTTAATTTCTGGCAAAATCAATATTCGTTTCTCTTTTTTTACGGCTCTTCTTTTCTTAAGTAATTTTGCTTTTGCAAAAACAAGTGGTGTAACTTTTGATTCAGATGAGCTGACATGTAAAATCGTTTCCTTAATTCGCGCGCATGGCGACGCAAGATTATTTGAAAATAGGGTGAGTCACGCCGAAACTGCGAGACAATTCATGTCTGATGAAGCGACCAATGCGATAGGCGGAAATTTTTTTTACCAAGTTGTGAATTACCGAATTTCCAAGTCGTTAAGCTTTCATTCGATTGGTTTGTTGCCACCACTCTCTCCTGCGGAAGAACAACCGGATCCGCTGGAGCGAAACGCATGGTCCGGTCTCTTGAACCTGTACAGCGAATCTTCGCACCCGTTACTCGACCTTGTAGGGAAGAGCGATATGAATTCGCTCCGCAGCTTGATCGATCTTCGTTCGACGCTCCCATCTTTTTTCATTCCAGACGGCCCTCAACAGAAGATTTTTTTTCATCGCTTTGATGTTCTTTCACAGCCCTTCGTAAGTTGGCTTCTTACTAAACAGATTCACCAGCTTTCAGCGATCGAATTAGTTTCTCAAGTGACTGAGCAAAACAATGGTGATGTACTCACAGCACTTGGATTAATCGGACAATCTTTCCATTATGAAAGGATGTACGTGACTTCGGCCGGAGTAGAATCGCGCGCTAAACTTGCGCTTCTCGGGTCGAGAATTAAACCTCTCTACGAACCGTCAAAAAATCCTATTGGTGTGAATTATCATTTTTGGGCTTACCTTAATATGGGACTCCAGGGACCTTTGACTGAAGAACGTATTTTCAGCATCGCTTACGAAAAATGGGCTGAGGATAAAGATGAGTTTGTAATAGATAATCTCGGAATGACAATAGGCTTACGTGTTCGGAGAATCATTCTTGAAAATAAATCGTGCCCTTTTTACGACCCCATTGTTTTTCATTACGGACCGTAAGCGAATTGTTCCACTGATCATCCCTGCGGAATGGTTGTATTGGTTTGTATGATTGCATCGTCAAGCCACTACGAACCTTACTAGATATTCCTTTAATTTTTGGTTCATCACTCACTGTCTTAATAGTAAATATAAAGCAGTGATCACTTTGCTTACGGTGCCGCCACCCACCTGTCTTATTACGAGACATCACGAATTACTAAAGTCGAGACACTTCGATTCCGAAAAAGAGACAGAGGTTGATTGATGCTCAATATTGTTTCTTTTAATATCTTGCGGGTCATTGCTGGATTAAGCGCTGTTGTTGTCGTGGGAATTACATTTCAAAATTGTTCGCAGTTTCATCAAGCTCAATTGAAGGCTGTGGCAGGGAGCAGTTACTGTAATGGCAACACAGCAGACAAAGCGTGCCTTTCGTCTCTTGAACCCACTTGCATCTTTAATGGCGCACCTGTCGCAAACGGACAAGCTGTCACCGCATATTTTAGTTCGAGTGTTGTCGCTGGAAGCAGCTGTCAATCCCAGTCACGGATTTGTACCAATGGGACTTTGTCGGGAACATACTCTTACCCAACATGCGGAAGTGATGTTGCCGCAGCTTGCCTTTTTAACGGAAGTGCAGTCGCAAGTGGTTTTTCTGTTGATGCCTATTTAAATTCTACCGATCCAACCTGCCGATCAGAAAAACGAAACTGCGCGAATGGTGTTCTCTCGGGCTCTTTTTCTTACGCCACTTGTACAAGTTCATCATATAAATCATGTTTATTTAACGGACAAACGCTTGAACACGGCCAAAGTGTTTCGGCATTTGCAAATTCGCAAGTGGCTTTTGGACAAACATGCACACCGATCACTCGCACATGCTTCAATGGAGCGTTATCAGCAACTGGCGATTTTGGTTCATGCAGTGTCTCGCCCGTGGCTTCCTGCTTATTCAACGGGACAACAATTGTGAGTGGGTCGAGCACCACCGCTTATGCCAGCTCTTCGCTCCCTTTTGGACAAAGTTGTGTTGCTCAAACTCGAGTATGTGCAAATGGAATACTGAGTGGCTCTGGGGATTTCGCGAGCTGTTCAATCGATGCCCCTGTAGGGTGTTTGATCAACGGACAAACTGTAAATCATGGAAGTTCGATCACTCTTTATTTAAATTCTTCTGTGGGTTCTGGCGAAAACTGTCAGACACAATTAAGAACATGCTCAAACGGAACTCTTTCGGGAAATGCGACGGCTGCAACTTGCACACCCACCGCGGTTCTTTGTGGAGCGGATGTGGTCAACAATCCTAATGTGGATGCAACACCGTCTCTCCAAGCTTGCATCAACACATCAACGCCTCTGATTGAACTCGTACCGGGTCGATACTATTTAAATAGTCGACTTGTATTTTCAAATCGAACTGCAATGACGATTCGGACTCAGAATTTAAATGATGGACCTGCGTGCTTCACTTCAGGCGCTGCTCCATGTGCAATTTTAATCGCAAGCCAATCGCACAACGGGCCAACAATTTTTGATAGTTACAGTAGCAATAACCTCACCTTGAATCATATCGTGTTTGATGGGAACAATGCTGTTCGTCGAGCGATTCATCCGACCAACGATTGGCAAGAAGGCATTGCCTACAACAGCCGAATCCACGACTGCGCAGGCTGCAATTTTATTGGATTGAGTTCTGTACGAGCACCACAGGGGACTGGTCTTGAATTCAGTGGGGACAATGCGACGTTTGATCATTGTTTATTTCGCGATAATGGATGGGGACTTCCAAATGATCCAAGCACCGCATGGTCTGATGGATTGACCGTTCATTCCTCGTCGAACATTCGTATTACAAATTCTATTTTTAAAGATAACTCTGATATCAATTTGATTTTGGGTAATGCGCCCGGTGCGGTGATTCAAAACAATTGGATTGGGAACACCTATAATTTTGCTTACGGCGCACTGATGCTCGACAATTTTGGCGGCTCAAAGCCCGGAAATTTTACCGGTGCTGTCATAAACAATAATACTATAGATTGTGGTCAAGGTTTTTGCGGTATTGGGATTAATATTGGGCCACAAATGTGGTATTCGGCTCCGCAGGTGATTGGCGGTGCGGTTTATTCCAACTCCGTTGTTGGCGCACGCCAAGGTATTTTAACAAACGGAGCTACTGGCTGGGACATCTACTCGAATACGGTCAATGTGCTTGGCATCTACACCGATGGCCATTACTCAACAAATTTTATTTCGTATTCGAACGGCGATTCGGTCAACATTCACGACAATAGCCAAGCGGCTCAGCTCAGTGGGCTTATGGGGATGTCGCCACAAAATTTGCCGCTCCTTTACTCGAACTTTAACGGCACAAGCGCTGCGGTTTCAAAAGCGTATCGCGAAGTCTTGGGCCGAGACCCCGATTTGAGTGGAGGTCCTGCGTACACTAACGCCGTAGCAAGCGGACGATCAATCGATAGCGTCCGTACCGAGCTGGCCATCAGTGGTGAGAACGCGGCTAAAATAAATAGTATTTATTTACATGTATTTGGTCGCTCTGTTGATGATGAGGGCCTGACCAACTGGCGTTATTATTTAATGAGTGGTGGGAGCGTTGACCAAATGTGGGTTCAATTTGAACTCTCTCCTGAAGGTCTCCAAAACTCAGACTCATTTAACGATCGTCAAAACTAGCGCTATTTTTTCAGGGCTCAGATAATAACAGGTCTTTAAGTCCAAAAAAAATTTTGAGTGGTTCAGAAGATGTGGGGTCATTTAGCGATCTCTTGGCGAAAATGCGAATGATGTGAATTAAACCTTGCTGCTTGTAGCGCTTTGATGTCAGACGCCCTCTAAAACTTTCGTAGAAATCATCAAATGGAATCTCAACCGTTTGGCCGTATTCAGCAGACAACGCCGGCACTTTAAAATCGCACTCAAAAGTTAAGGCATCATCCATTGATTGAGCGATCACCAGTTGTGCGGTTAAAACTAAATCACCAGGTTCGATTTTGGTAAACCGAAGTACAAGACCAGCAAACGACGGCGATGTCGGATGAGAGATTTTGTTTGAGTCGAATTCAACTCCGGTAAAGCCGACGTATTGGCCTTGATTTCGCTCCGATACAATCGCTCCTAATACTCCGTTAAACTGTATATCAATCTGCTGAAGTAGATCACTTCGCAAATCCGAAATGACGTGAGCACTTGATCGCGTGATCGGCTTGGCGTTTGGTCGTTGTTCAGAGTCTAAAAAGATCCGAATTCGTTCGGTGGTCATATTCATAGTGTGGCAGAATTCTGGTGAGGTGAATGCATAAAGCATCACTACGGCAATTAAATAATTCATACAATAAATATCCCAAACCCAAGGTTGGTATAATCAAAAGTTGTTTAAGTCGAAACTGATTCCTAAAGGGACTATCGCCCGCAACCAACCTGAGCACGCAGAAATGCCATATATCTTTCAATACGGGAAGCGTGGCCTTTAGTTTGCTTTAGAACCCTTTTAATTATTTGAACATACATAAAGTGGCTTATCAGGACTTGAGCAGCGTACGAAGGTAGACTGTTAAGGCACATTTTTTTATTAAGGGACTCAGGATGACTGAACAAAACTCGTTATCATTATTTTTAGGCTTGATCATATGTTTGGCAGTTGCGTTGGTACCGGCGCGATCCCATGCCCAATTTATCTCTAAGGTCACCGATCAAATCAAAGGTTCAGGTTTTTACGAGCCACTTCAATCGATTCCGTTGCCTCGGGCACTGGCCGATCGATCATTAAAAATTTCTGGGCAACGCGCGATGAGAATTTTAAAGGGAGAAGAGGTTGTCAATTCAGATGATCGACTGTTGGTGGCGAATGCGACCATGTCCTACGCGATGGTAAGCAGTCCGCTCCTCGAACGCAGAGATTTTTATTTGTTACCACATGATGGGCCAAGTCGTTGGCAAACACAAAAAGATCTTGATCGAGCCATCGCAAGAACCGCTGGAAAAAAGAATCTAAATCTGAGTCAAATCTTAAATCAGTTCTTGATCGCAGTCAGCTTTGAGTCTTACTTACGAAACCAAGGTCTGCCTCAGGACAAAGAACGCCTTCATGTTCTAGCGTCCTATCTTTTAGCAATTGGTGCACTCAGTGAACAAAACGGCAACCACACTGAAGAACTGGTCTCTTTGCTTCTCGGCTTTAACCCAGTGGTCATCCGAGAGGCCTTAGAGGTTGTGATCGATCAAGGTCAAAATTTTGAAGTGATTGAGAAATATAATACACTGAACTTTATGGGATTACAGCATCCGGCGCCTTGGTCGATCGGATTAGCTGTAGGAACATTAACAATGTTGGCGGATGCGATGGTAGACATTGTATCAGATGGATCTCTCTCCTCAACACTCCGCTCGCTTGGAATGAACGACTATATGACTCTGGCAACCCTTTTAATCGCTCTTCCTACAGCAGCGGGGATCCCAGCAAGCCAAACCTTTAAGACGATCTTTCAACAGCACTTAAAACCGAAATTAAATCCATATTCATTAAAAGGTTTCGAGCATATTTGTGAAAAACTGTTGAGTACTAGATCGTGAACGAAGGAACATCAGCCGGCCCTATGACAGCATTCCCATTATAAGTTGAATATCTTGAGTATTCGTTTATTTTGGGAAATCGATTTTTCAAGGCTGATAACGATTTTATTTTTGGAGAAAATATTTATGATTAGAAAAATTTGTTTGGGAACTGCATGTTGCCTTTTGCTGTCGGCTCCCTCCACAACAAAATCTTTCGCCGAGTCTTTGGAGGAAAGTTTCAAAGAAGCTCAACTGACGGCTGAGTCTGCGGCCTATCATGAGTATCTTAACAAAATTAATAAAATCCTTTTAAACGCAATTGTGAAGAAGGCGGGTTCAGATGTCGTCGGAACTCCGGATATAAAAACGACGCTTCCTAAAGAAAGCTCTGGTCACTACGAAACCTATCAGGAGATTTACGCCGAAACTCAAAATAGAAACATCTGCAGAGCATTGACAGCGGTGAGTTCAAGTGTTGTGGGGAACTACCCTAAGGATGCCAATATTTTTGTCGACTGCTTTCCGAAGTGAAGGCGTCGCGGAAGGTGAATTTAAAATTTGTGGAGCTTTATTGATTCGCAAACAAGCTTAGGGCTCCACAGCCCATTCAAGCCGCTCGGGCCATTTTCACCATCAACGGCCCCTGCAACAAATATACACCAATCAAGATCGCCACACCCACAAGGCTTCCTCCAATATACCCGATCGCATAAAGATGATGAACCGAAGCAATACTTGCGATCAAGGCTCCGCCGCCGATGCCGATATTGTAGATGCCAGAAAATCCGGCCATCGCTACATCTTCGGCATCGGGTGCAAGTGATAGAACGAGATGCTGCAATACCAAATTATATAAAATAAATGCGAAACCCCAAATGGCCACTACAGTAAGAGTAAACAAATAAGATACGGACGCGAATCTAAGTCCAATCAAACACAGCGCGACCACAAGCGAGGACATCAGTGCTGTTTGTTTAAAATATTTCTTTAAAAAATGGGGAGCCACAAAACTTCCTAAACACCCTGCGACTCCCAACATCAGCAATACTGAGGCAATCAATTCTTTCTTGAATCCACCGATCTCAGTTAAAAAGGGAGTAATCATCGAGTACACCGTGTAATCGCCAAGCATTGCGGTCACGGTCATCAGGTAAACTAAAACGAGGTTTTTTCTTTTCATTAGCGGGATAATGCTTTTGAAATTGCCTGAATTTAAACTGGGAGTCGACGGGATGATTTTAAAAAGCACGCCGGCAATCAGTGCAGCACAAAGTCCAATTGCACCAAAGGTCATCCGCCACCCAAACAGTTGTCCAAAATAAGTTCCAAGTGGAATACCAAGTACCGATCCCAAGGTTGCTCCCGTTACAACCATTGTCATCGCCCGCTCGCGCGACTCTTTGGGTCCAAGTCGAATTCCTAATGGAATGGCGATCGCCCAAAAAATAGCATGGCATGAAGCGACCAAAAGACGAGAAAGAATAAACAACTCAAAGGTCGAAGATAAACAGGTGAGTCCATGAGCCACAACAAAAATGCCGAGTAAGACCAGCATCAACGGCCGCCGATTAAATTTTGAAACGTAGGCGGTGAGTGGCAATGCCAGCAGAGCCACAACCCAAGCATAAATGGTCATGGCAATCGCAGTCTCGGCGTCTGTGCGATGAAAGCTTTCGCCGATCTCATAAATCAGACCCACCGGAATAAACTCAGAGGTCACAAAAATAAAAGCCGAAAATCCAAGGCTCAGTGTTGCAAGCCAATCTTTTAAAATAAATCTTTTTGAATTCAAATGATGATCTCGTTTTTTAAAATTAAAAACCGAATGTGCCTCATTTGGCGGGGTACGGGTAGCAAAAGCTGAAGTGTTTGACCAGCGATTAGAGACGAGGAGTGCCGGTGGTTGCTGCTCGACCCCAACCGCCTTCATGCCATTTTTTTGCGCCAAGCTCCATATCAAACATTTTAAATATCTCAACCGAGCACTTGTCGGGTTGGTATTTTGTAAGCCATTGGATTCGGCCCATGGGTTTTTTAAGATTTTTGAGATCTACAATTAAGGTTTGTGATTTTAAAATCTCGGCTTGTAAAGGACCAAGGGCGGGATCGCAAGCGCCGAGGATAAATTCAATTTTAAATTTAGGCACAATGGATTTTTGTCCATCATTGATAAAATCTAATTTCAAACCACAGGAATAAGTTGCGTTTGCTTTTTTAATTTTTAAAAATCCTGTGCCGACTGAATCTAAAATAAAAGTAGAGCTCCATTCGCGATTCGAAGCGTGGCATTTAAAAATTTCAGTATTTTGGGCAAAGCATTGAAATGAAAAAATAAAATAGAGGAAAATTAATTTTTTCATTTTTGCTCCTTTGGTTTACAAATATGAATGGTATGGGTTGAACAATGAAGGTTGCCTTCTCCTTCATGGGCATAATCGTAGGTGTCGACAAACTCGGCGTTTAAGCCCCTTTTTTGATACTCTTCAGTCATATATTTTTTAAAAACTGAATTAAATGGCTCAGGCGAAATGACTGTATCATTAATTGAAACTGCATTTGCTGGATTGGGCAAAATTGATCGACCAAGTCCCTCAGGAAGATCGTATCCTGCTTCGGTCTTGACCGGCAATCCGCCAAAAAAGAGATCAGGTGTTTCAATAATATCAACGGTGCATTGCGGATATTTCTGTTTTAATTTTGCTTCAACATCGTTTTTTAGTTTATCCATATTTTTTTGGATCAGATCGTTATAAATCCCTAAATTTGTTTTAGCTGTCAGCACTTGCAACACATCACTGTTCGTCACATTTGCACAATCGCCTGGATCAGGACTTTTGCTCGGTGCACTTAAAGCCCAAGCGGTTCCCAATGAAAAAGAGAGGAGTTGTGACGTTGATCGAGACGGCTCTTGAGGTGTTGTGCGTTCTTGATCCGGTAATTGATGTAGGGCTTTGAGACCTAAACACAATTTTCGCAAGCCCTGGTTTTCTTGAGTGCGACGATCAGAAATATCTTTTGAACCAGTTTTGCTCAATGCAGAGAAATCCAAAAATCGATCATTAGGATTTTTTTTTAATAAATCCACCGCTCTTTTTGGGCTTGCTAAGACGATTGAAAAATCACATGGTGGCGGGTTATTTTTATTTCTAACCGTTTTCATTATCTCATCTGTGTGACCCACCTCAAGCCAAGATGTGGGAACTTTGATTCTATTATTTGGATCTTTGCCACAAAATTGATCGGCATAGTTGGACCACTCTTTATCACTCTCAAAGTCATCGTCACCTAATGCACATATACCTGACGGCAAAGATTGAATATTACCACCCATCATGCCATTTTTTTTGGTTTCGCTCACTAAGTCGGGGCCTTTGGTAAAGCCACACTCTTGAGTTGCCGCAGAAACTTTACTAAAACTATCGCCCGATTTTTCATAATTTTTTACTGAGCGTAAGACAGGCTGACCCGTTTCAGGGTTAATAAAAGATTGAAAATAATCCTGCTGCCACGTGTAGCTCTTGGCAGGGATCTGAATCAACGAAGCAAGCCAAACTGTTTTTTGTTTATCGCTGACCGGTAAAGATTGAATTCTGTCTTTTAGTTTTTTCATCGTATCATCTTTGACCGGCAACAAGATCACAGGAGTATTCGCGCCTGATCCTTTTAATACTTTTGTGACAAAATTAGTCGTAAACTCAGAATCGTGTCCGTTGTGTCCTGAGTCTGAAACGAGCACAGCTCCAACGGGATAGGTTTCTGGAATAATTGAACCTACAGGACAGGTGGGTGTGTCGGCTGGGCGATCTTTTAACCAACCGGGGCAGACACAAAAACCTCTGCGAGATAAACAAAAAATTAGAGCTAGTGCAAATATCTGAATCATTTTACTTTGAGCCACTTAAAACCCCTTTCAATTCGACACATCAAACAGCAATTTTAAAGTCAGGCGTTGAGGTCAAGAAGCTCACATATTGTGAAAGAGTTTTTGGGTGAATGCGATCTTATTTTCAAAAACTGTTAAATGCAGAAATTAAATATTTTGATCTTCAAATCTTGTTTTAAAGCGGGTAGGGAGACATATGAATATCACAATTTTTGTTTTCTTAACCGGGCTTGGATTTTTTATCGCGGGCTCGGTTTCTGCCGCTCCATTTCGTTCGACTCCCCAAGCCCAAGCTTTTGTCGAAGGACAAAGGATTTACCAAAAAGAATCATCGTCTTACGAGCTCGACTCAAAAACGCGTGCCGATCTTGAGACCGATCAACTTGTTGTTGGTCAGCTACAAAATTTTGCGCCTTCGCCAATGTCGGCACAGCGTATGTCCTATATGCTCACTCATCCCTTGATGGATGTTGCAGAAATTCAATCTCGCCAGGAAGCTATTCGATTTATTGCGGATCATGATGAGCTCTTTGAATTGATGACTCAACTTTTCGAAAGGCATCCTTACACTGCCCATTCTCATCAATCGGATTGGACCAATGCTCAAGGAACCCAGCAACTGTTTGATGCTTTAACTCTTTCGATGCCCACAGCAATGGTTGTTGCTGCCATATTCGCACTCGATAATGGACAGTGGATTCAGGCGCCGCCCGAAACTAATCGTTTACGAATGACCCTTGGCTCATTTGTACCACTGATCAATAGCATCATGCTCCCTGTGGCAAACAAAGGTTTTACCGATTTTATAATGGCCAAGGATCGTGCCGCTCAATTGTCACATCTTTATCAAAATAAAATACTCACACAAACCCAATGGGGCCGAGAAATTCTTGATCAATGTGCAGCTCACCAAAAATGTATCAATGGGATACGAGATTTGGGGCGCGGGATTCCAAGCAATAGCGCATTAAGAAGTCTTTTAACAATTTCCGGTGTGGGGGGTCTAACGTCTTTACCCCCTCGCATCTTTGGGATGTATCATCGGACCAGGGTGATGAAGCTCATGTCTGTCGCTATCGAACTTGAAACTTTTTATGCTTTTGCCAAATACTATCGCTCCTACAGAACTTCGCTTGAATTTCCAAAACTCATTGAGCAAGACAAACCTAGTTTGATTATTGAAGAAGGACATCACCCATATCTTCTTTTTAATCCCCAGCATCAGTCAGCGGCGAATTCGATTGAATTTTTAAATTTTAAAAAATCGATTGGAACTTCGACTTACATTTTAACCGGTCCAAATACAGGAGGAAAAACAACTTTTCTTCGTATGATTGGAAACTTAGGAATTATGGCTCAAGTGGGTCTGCCTGTGCCCGTAAAAGCGATGGAGCTGACCCCACTTCAATATATCGCAAGCTTTGCAAGCGTTGGCGATACGGTAACTCAAGGCCACAGCACCTTTTTCGCTCAAGCAAAAAGTGTTGGGGATATTCAATCTCGAACTGCTCAACAACAGCCATCGTTGATTCTTACCGATGAGATTTTAACAGGGACCTCAAAGGCCGAACACAATGCCTTGGAGTGGGCTGTGCTTGAAGATTTTAATCAGTCGCCAAATGTCTTAACCTTACTTGCCACTCATGATCGCAGTTTGGTCGAGCTTGAAAAACAAATGTCTGGAGTTTCAAATATTCATGTCACCTTATCAGGTCACCGAGTGGAAGGTGGTGCATCGACCGATTACAATGCTTTTGTTACCGCCCAAAAAGCAGGAGTCAAAACACAAACACTTGAGCGTGCTCAAGAACTGTTTGGTCAACGAAACCCAGGTTCAACCTGTTTGCCTCTGCTAAAATAATTTTGGTCTTCAAATTAAAAAACCTTTGAAGCCAAAAGAGAATCTGTATCACTCAAGACGGGATGGACATCAAAAACCAAACCTGTACGCACACAAATCCAAACAGACTCATCCTATTTTTCCAATCGCGAACGAAGGTATAAAAGAAGTATTTTATTTTTTAACAGACAATAGTCAAAAAAAAGTGCTACAGGGTTTGAATGAAATTTCTATTTATTTTTGTTTCTGTGGCTTGTTTTGCCGGACCTTTTGATTCAAGTCCTTCGCGACTGCAAAAAAGAAAGCAAATGTCTGAATCCTTTTTGTCAGGTCAGCAACAGAGAATTTTGAGCTTTAGAGACAGAAATCTGTTTGTCCGTAACAATTTAGAGTTTTCGACTGATGCCAAAGTGGTTGATCACATCATCGAGCGATTGTCCCAGATGCTCACAATGGATTCGGTACGAATCAATGAGGTGAGCCGAACCCTTCGAGAAGTTTTAATATACCAGCCAAAATATGACCCGCGATTCTATTCTGGTTCCGCCAAGGCCAATACTGAATTGCAAAAGCATATTTTAAATTTGGGGCAACTTTTTGGACATGCTCTTGCATTTTCCAAAAACCAGCTTGAAGCAGGGGATGAATATAAATCTCAATTGTTTACTGAATCAGCTCTTCGAGCGCTGATCGAAGCCTATCTTTCTATCGCTAATGTTACGGGCAAGCATCGTTTGCACATTGCTTTGAGCCAACGCAATTTTGACTTGCTGGCAACAGGAGGGGTGCTCGCTGGCTTTTATGGTGCTCTCCACCACAACGATGTGGTGACGTTGAGTGCAGTCCTGGTTACTCTTTTTTCGGTATTGCAGTCGAATCTTGAGGGTTACAAAGTGGAATCGTCGGATCCGATTCAACACGCCTGTCTGCCTAAAGATCCCAATTTTATTTGGCCCGCGCTTAAGCGAAAATATTTAGAACGAGAGACACACACTTTGATGAATTCTTTTTGGTCAAAAGCGATCGAGGGATTTGCACAAAAAGGGCATTTATTTGATATTGAACTCAAATCAAAACCGGAATGCTACAGTTATAAAGAATGGATTCGGCATGCCGAGCAGTGGGCGCTCACCACACTTGATTCCCTGAGCCGCAACAAAACAGAAAATTTATTTCATTCGATATGTAGCAAAATGCTCCAATCAGTGAAGCCAAAAATTGAAGTGAACGAAGGTAGACCAGGATAATTTGTCAGTGGCAATGCCAAGACGGCACAGGAGAGTAGACTTTCTAAACCAACTTGCTGTTTGAAGTTGAGCGAATTAACACCTCTCACTATGCCTTTACTTATATTCTTAAATTTGTTTTTCGTCCAAGATCAGCCCCAGCCCGATAAAATAATTGTTTCTGAACATGTTGAGCGATTGGTCTCGAGCTTTTCGGTCCGCCCCGAAGTTCAAGAACAGCTTCGTTCAGGACTTTACGACATTGCCTCGGCTCAACGGGTGTATGATTCGGAATTTCGGACCCAACCGAATGAAGAATACAAAGATATCTTGGTCGCAATTGATCATTATGCTCAAATGTTTGCGGCCACATTGATCCAAGCATCTTTATTTAAAGATTATGACATGGATGTTGAGGCAATGATTGTTTCACAAATGGCTTTAAAAGTAATGATTGATGCGTATCTCACGATCGCCAAAACCACCGGCAACAGAAAAGATCTCAACGCCAAAAACAGACATCTTATTGGTCAATGTTTTATGGGCAGCCTGACTCTGGGCTGCGCTCAAATTTTTATCGATTCGCCCGCACTCTTTCAAAGCGTTACCGAAGCATTGACATTGGTATTTGGAATAAATCTTTTTTTGAATACAAAAACCAGATCGGTTCCTCGCTTAAATTTGGTTTGGCCTTCGTATAGGCGAAAGATTTTGCGAGCCGATGCCAAAAACTTAATTAAAGATTTTTGGTGGAGTGTCGAAACCCATCTTAAAAATCATCACAGTGATTTGGGCTTGAAATTAGATCACAAAAATCCCAATTTTGTTTCTTTAAGTGAAAATTGGGCCTTTGAAAAACTCAAGCAAACAGCCCAATTGCCACTTGAAAAGGTGGCGGTTCAAACATGTGCGGTGTTACTGCAATAGAATTGCGGTCAAATATCCAAAGTGGTATGACGCCTCGATGAAATATTTGTTTATTTTGATTTCATTCTCCAGTTTAGCGAACACGTTTAGCCGTGAAGAACGTGCTCAAGAGATCTTGGCTGAGCAAAACACACCTGCCCTGCCGAGAATGGCTTTTGATTCTCTCTCACGTTCAGACCGCTACCGTGTGCTTATTGAGGAGCGTGCATTTCAGAAATTTGAAAAGATTAAGACTCGAACTCTCGACAACGCGAGTAAAGATTTACTTTTTCAAAGAGGTCATCAGTTCGCCTCGGATCAAATCTTAGAGCAACAGATGATCGAAAAATTGGCAAAAGTTTTTGGCCATGAGTCCAACGAACCTGACCCATTCAAATCCGACCTTAAAAAAATTGTTCTTTATCAGCCCAAGTATGATCCAAGATCTTTTCAGCCCTACGATCAAACCCATCGACATCTTGATAAAAGAATCTCAAAACTTGCGATTCTTTTTGCCGATGCACTCTTTGTGAGCGATCAGCTTCAACAAGAAAATTCTGAGGCCGAGGTCTTTGTCCAAATTGCGGTGAGGGCCTGGATCGAGGCTTATCTGACCATGAGTAGGGTGACGGGTGAACACACACGTCACATTCAACGCAGTCAGCTCTATTTGGCGGGATTAAGTGCTTGTGGGGCAGGTTCAGTGTGGTGCGGTCATTTAGTTCAATCCTCCGAACTTTTGATGGGTGGCGGTCTTGTTGCGGTATTCATGGGAATCTTAGCGGTTCATGAAAACTCAAAGATAAATTCGAGAACAGATACGCCACAGTCTCCTCTCATTTCAATTTCGATGATCGAAAGAAAATATTTAGAACAGGAAATTTCGGCTGCGAAAATTCGATTTTGGAACGAGGTCCATGGTCGTTTTAGAAAGTATCAAACCGACGATACTCTTAATTTTCCTAAGGCAAGCATAAGAGATCTGAATTATGTAGAAAAGCGCGAGGAGTGGGCAAAAAATAAATTGCTGACGATGACCCCTTCGCTTCAGGAATCATCCTTAAAAATTTGTAACAAGATGCTGAGCTCAACAAAGACTTTAACTGGCCTTAAGTAAATTCAAATATCCAAGGATCACTTCGGCTAGAACATCTTTTTTGGTGGGTTTTGAAATAAAATTGTTCATTCCCGCATTCAAACACATTTCGCGATCCCGTCCTGTGGCATTGGCGGTGAGTGCAATAATAGGTAGGGGTGTGAGCGAGTGCTCTTTTTCTTTTTTGCGGATCAATCGAGTGGCTTCAAATCCATCCATTTCGGGCATCTGGCAATCCATCAACACCAAATGATACTCGGCACCACTTAAGGCCTCTAGAACCTCTCGTCCATTGGCCACAGCATGAGCTTGAAACCCAAGTTTTTTGAGTTGGGCAAGAGTTAACAGTTGGTTGACCGAATTGTCTTCGGCAACCAAGATTCTAAATTTTGTAAGCTCAGATTTTTCGGGCAGGTTGAATGGAAGTGTTGGGGTAAGGGTCAATTGGGCTTGACCCATTTCAAGCGGGATTCGAAATCGAAAATAAGATCCTTGGCCTTCAGCAGTTTCTAAAAAGATTTCGCCCTTCATCAGCTCAACAAGTTGCTTACAAATCGAAAGCCCAAGACCTGTGCCGCCAAATTTTCGTGCGGTTGTCTCATCTGCCTGAACAAAGGGTTGAAATAAACGTCTTGCGGCTTCGGGACTTAAACCAATTCCTGTGTCACGCACACCAAATTCGATCACTGTTGTTTTAGAGGTGCGATGAATCACATTTGCGGTCACGTCGATCGATCCACGTGCGGTAAACTTAATCGCATTTGAAATCAAATTTAAAATAATTTGGCTAATTCGGCCTGAGTCACCTTTGAGATTGATCGGTAACTGCGAATCACAAATCATGTTGAGCTTCAAACCCTTTTCGCGGGCCTTTACACCCAAGAGTTCAATTTGTGATTCCATTAACGTAACCGGATTAAAATCAAGCAGCTCGAGATGCAATTTGCCCGCATCCATTTTTGAAAAATCCAAAATATCATTAATGATCTTTAATAAATGACTGCCGGAGCTTTGAACGATTGAGGCGTATTTGTGTTGTTTGGCATCGAGTGGTGTTTCGATTAAAAGATCGGTCATCCCAATAATGCCATTTAAAGGCGTGCGAATCTCATGGCTCATATTGGCAAAGAACATCGATTTGGCATGGGCCGCATCTAGAGCATTTTGTCTTGCAGCGATCAGATCAAATTCATTTTGTTTGCGTTTTGTAATATCCGAAATAAACGCAATAAACGAGTAAACATTATTTGTTAATATCGAAGTGATCGAAAATTGGATCGGAAACCGGGTGCCATCTTTTTTTAGAGCTTCGATTTCGATGGTTCGGTGCACAAGGTGACTTGCACCGGTTTGAATATACATTTTAAGGCCATATTCAAAATGATGCTGATCTTCGGGTGGAATAATTTTTTGAATGAGGCTGTAACCCACAATATCAAACGAAGTGTGTCCAAAAATCTTTTCGGCTTGGACATTCCAGTCGGTCACTCGACCTTGTTGGTCGATTCCAATAATGGCATCGAATGCTGAGTTAACGATAGCTCTTAATCGAGCCTCATTTTTTTCGATCGCCTTTGCCGCATGCTTTTCGACTGCCAAATTTAACAGCTCATTTTCGGTCTTTTTTTGATCGTGAATATCAGTAGCAGTCCCAAACCACTTTATGATTTGACCTTGAAGATCTCTTGTTGCAACTGCCCGACACAAATGCCAGCGGTACTGAGAGTCTCCTGCTCTTAGCAGTCGGACTTCAACCTCAAAGGGTGTTCCACTTGAAATTGAAAAATCCCACCGGTTGAGATATCTCATCTGATCATCTTTATGCATGGCTTTGATCCAACCAAATTGTTCGGTGTCAGAAGCATTCATCCCGGTATAGTCAAACCAGCGCTGATTGTAATAATCAAAAACGCCATCTTTACTCGCGGTCCAAAGAATTTGGGGGGAGAGTTGGGTGACCAATTTGTATTGCTCGTCCGACTCTCGTTTTTTAATATCTGCGGCGTGCATCACCACCGCGTTTCTTAAGATGAGTACCACAAAAAATAATGTGTTTCCGGTAACCAAAAATACGGGGCTAAAATCTGGGCTTAAAAATCCTGTAGATTCAAAATAATTTTGGAGCCATCGCATCAGGGGTGGGACAGCAACCGCCCATATCAATAGATTTTTGGCAAGTTGAGCTCCGGCGCTCTCGCTGAGAAGCATCCGCATAAATCCATCTTTGGTTTTTGCACCAAGAAAGCTTAAGGACACCAAAGAAACTAAGACGGTGGTGTGAAGAGCCATTTGGGTATAAAACGCAAAACCAAAGGCGTTTTTGACCCCAAAGATATAAGAAATAAAAGCCTGAAACGCGATCACTAAGGATAAAAATCCAAGGAGCTGCGCAAATCTGGGAAAGGTTTTGATCCTATTAAAATTTAAAAATTGCGCCGAACTCATGACGATCATCAAAAATGCGGTGATTGGTGCAAGCCGTCCTGGCGGAAAAAGTCCTGTACGCCCGCTGCCATCGACAAATAAAAATTCATCGATTCCTAAATTGAGATCGAATCTATATTCGATCAGAGTGGCTACGCCAATTACTAGCGCAACAAGTGATGGCACAAGCGTCCATGTATTATTTTGATTCGCTTTAAATGATTCACTGCGATTGAGATAATTTGTAAACGCGAGGAGCGATAAACCAATTGCAGTGTTTGTTTTCATGGTGATGTAGCCAGGTATGATACATTTGAACAGATCAATATCGAATTCCCAACCGAGCAATACAATGGCTGCGATGGCGAACACACAGGTGACGCAAAGTCTCACAAATTGCTCAGAATTGGGTTTAAAAAAGTTTAACGCCTTCACCTCTCTCACATCGGATGGATTTTCCAAAAACTGGATCGGATAAAGGGCTAACTCTCAAGGTTATTTGTCTAAACTCTAATTTATTGTAGGCCGAGGAGTAGCTTCGGTATGCGGAACTTAAAGTCTCCTCTTTTTAACATAATCTTTTCGCTCGAAGACAATCGAGTGATCGGCCCCGTTTTGACGTTGGTCACCATTGCAGCGATGCAAATCCTCTCTAACACTTCATTGGTTTATTATATTCCTTCTCCCTTAAGTTTAATGGTTGTTGTGCTTTTTTATTCTCTTCTTCGAGGAGGAAAAAATTCTGGATTGTTTTCTGCTTTTTTTACCGCGATTTATTTGATTCATTATCTTAAAACGAATCATGTCTTTGCTACAAATCCTGAAGAGGCTTGGAATAGAATCGTCAGTTGGACTTTTGCACTCCCAATTATTGTGATGATTATTTCTTCATCAAAGCAAAAGGCAGTCCGAGTTGCAGTGACCGCCGATCGCGACCGAAAGATTGAAGGTATCGCTGAAGCAATTCCGCATATCGTTTGGACAACAAATCCTGACGGCTTGGTCACATACTTTAATCAGCGTTGGTTTGATTTTACCGGGTTAACGGTTGAACAAAGTATGGGTCAAAACTGGGCCCAGATTCTTCATCCAGAAGACTATCAAAATAGTCTCGAAATCTGGAACCACGCCCTCTCAACGGGCCAAGTGTATTTGGTCAGTTACAGATTAAAGAGTTATGAAGGAATTTATCGGTGGCATAGTGCTAGAGCACTTCCAATTAAAGATCAAAAAGGCAAAATTGTTTCTTGGGTTGGAACTTGTACCGATATTGATGATCAAAAAAGAGCCTCAGATATTCTTGAATCTACAGTGGCAAAAAGGACGTCCGAAGTTTATAAACAAAAAAACTTTTTAGAATCGATTTTAAATACGGTCAGTGAACGCATTTTGGTAGTAGATAAAGATGGCAAACTCGTTTTGGCCAATCCCAATATGAAAGATGCGATGAAGCAAGACATCACCAATGTTTCTACTTCTGAACGCTCAAAGGCATTTGGGCTGTTGCTGCCCGATCGGGTCACTCCTATGCCGGCCTCTGAGACTCCATCGAGTCGGGCATTGAGAGGCGAGGTTGTTGAGAATCAAGAAATATTTGTGATCAGCCCGCGATTTCCGAATGGGTGCTACGCCCTTTGTTCGGCAAGTCCTATTCGCGACGAAGATGGAAATATTATTGGCGCCGTCTCTGTTTCAAGGGATATCTCCACTCTGAAACAAACCGAGAGAGAATTAAAAGTAAATAGAGATGATTTAGAAGGGCGAGTGCGTGCCCGCACCATGGAACTCCAATCGCTAATTAGTGCGATCCCCCAAATCGTTTGGACCGCCAATGTGGATGGATATCATGATTTTGTAAATCAACAGTGGATCAACTACACAGGAATGACGCTTGAAAACGTCAACTATTTTGGTTGGGAAGGTGTGATCCACCCTGAGGATTTGCCATCATTCAAAAAACGCTGGCAGGCCTCAATTGAAAAGGGCGAAAATTACGAATTTGAATGTCGCCTTTTGCGTCACTCCGATCAAAGTTATCGATGGCATGTTTTAAAAGCTCACGCCTTATTAAATCTTGATGGTCAAATCACCAAGTGGTTTGGAACCTACACCGATATTCATGATCACAAGATTGCCTTTAATGAAATGACCGAAGCCAAAAAACGGGTGGACACGGTTGTTCGCAATATTGACGCAATAATTTTTTCGATCAATAAAGATGGTGTTATGACTTTTGCCGACGGCAAAGGATACAATGCGGTCGGGCTTCGGCCGCAGGACCGAATCGGAAAATCTCTTTTTGAGCTTTACAAAGACCGGCCCGATTTTTTAAAGCCGATTTATCCCGCTCTTAAAGGTGAACGATCGAGTGCGAGAGTCAAAATCAACAGCCTCTGGCATCAAATTGTTTATGAACCAATGCAAGATGCAGACGGCAATGTGATTGGTGCAACTGGAATTGCTCTTAATGTTCACGATCAAGAGTTGGCCCAACGTATTTTAGGTGAAACCCAAGAAAAGTTAAAAGCGATTTTAAAACATGTGCCCTTTGCGTTCTGGGCAATGGATTTGAATCGAAACATTATCTTCCGTGAAGGTATTGGACTCAATGGGATGAGCTCGCAAGAGTTGATTGGAAAAAATATTAGTGAGGTTTATAAAGACTCACCCAAAGTGATTGTTGCAATCGAGCGGGTGTTTCTTGGTGAATCTTTTGAGATGGTCATGCAACACGGAACAAAATGGTACAACGTTGCCTTTGCTCCTTCGTTTGACGAAAAGGGTTTGATCAACGGAATTTCTGGAATCACCTTTGACATCACCGACCGAAAAAAAATCGAGCTCGACAACAACGAACTCGAGATAACGGCGCGTGCTGCAAACGAGACCTCACGCCTGAAATCTGATTTTCTTGCCAATATGAGCCACGAAATCCGAACTCCAATTAATGGCGTGATCGGTATGATGGGTCTCCTCGCAGATACTCGTTTACAAGACGAGCAGCGCGAGTACGTCGAATCGGCAAAAACTTCGGCCGATGCTTTGCTCACCATCATCAATGACATTTTGGATTTCTCAAAGGTCGAAGCCGGCAAACTTGAATTTGAAAATGTCAATTTTGATCTGACTCATTTATTTAAAGAAGTTTTGAACTCATTTTCATTTCAAGCCAAACACAAAGATTTGGGTCTTGTTTTGTTGATTGATCCAAACACCACCAAATATGTCAGTGGAGATCCTGGTCGAATCAAGCAGGTCCTTAATAATTTGTTAAGTAATGCGATTAAGTTTACCTCGGCTGGCCAAATATCGGTGGCGGTCAAATCAGAAGGCCGAGTCGCCGATAAAAATATGATCCGTGTTGAAGTCAAAGACACCGGAATTGGAATTCCAAAAGGTGCACTCTCTCGGATGTTTCAAGTTTTCTCACAAGCCGATGCTTCAACCACAAGACGTTTTGGTGGCACAGGTTTAGGACTTTCGATCAGTAAGCAGCTGATAGAAAAAATGGGAGGCGAGATCGGTGTGATCAGCCACGACGGCGAAGGTTCAAACTTTTGGTTTACCATCGCACTTCCAGAGGGTGCAAAAGTTGAAAAATCAAAATTCTCCACAGCCGGAAATTTTGCCGAACTTTCGGATAAAAAATTTCGAGTCCTGGTGGCTGAAGACAATCTGGTCAATCAAAAGATCGCACTTAAAGTTCTCCAAAAGATGGGCTTGAGTGTTGAGGCTGTGGCCAACGGTCATGAAGCTATCGATGCCTTACGTTCGGTTCCTTATGATTTGGTACTGATGGATTGCCAAATGCCAGAGCTTGACGGCTACGAAGCCGCTCGCCTTATTCGGAGCAGTCGCACCCTTCCTCGAAACCAAATTCCAATTGTGGCTATGACCGCCAATGCCATTCGTGGTGACAAAGAAAAGTGTTTGGCTGCGGGAATGAACGATTATATTTCGAAACCGGTCAAAACAGATGAGTTGTTTGCGGTATTGAAGAAGTGGTTGATGCCGGACCCAGCCCGTAAAGCAAGTTAGAGCCACAAGCAATTAAAGGGGCCAGCTTAATAAAGATTGAAAGGTTTTTTTGGCACCCTCAATCACATCCTGATCCCAAGATTCATCCAAGAGAGACAGTTCCTTTAAAAATCCTTGCCACATTGGTCCGGTATTTTTGCCGTAACCTGCAAAAAAATGGTGCGGCATCTCGGGAAATTTTTTTGAAAAATGTTTTACAATCATTTGTCCGCCAAGACTTGAACCTTCGATCACGTAAAGGGCTCCCCACAACTCGGCTTCGTTTTTAAGTTGAGGAATTCCGATTGGATCTTGATTTTGATTTCCAAGATCTTTGATAAGGCCTTCGAGTTTTGTTCGGTCTTTAAGATAAAATTCGGTGGCGTGATTTGAAGGGATGAGGCGTAAGTGCTCTTCGAACGTCTTATGAAAGCGATAAAACAATGTCAGAATATCTTTGTACTGAGCTTGGGTAATCTCAGGTTTAAGTAAACCCATTTTATTTTCCACTGCCATATGAGATGGGTGGGTGGCTTCGCGCAGTTTTTCTCTGAGAGGTTTAAATGTGGACAGCATTTTGAGTTAAAGGGGTGTGAAGATGATAATGGATGCGTTCGATAAATGAGTCGACTTCGATCGGCTTGGTCAGATGATCATTTAATCCAAACGCTTTTGATTTTTCTTTATCGTCATGAAACGCATTTGCGGTCAGAGCCAAAATTGGCCCAATGAATCCTTTTTGACGTAAAATCTTTGTCATCGTGTAACCGTCCATGATGGGCATTTGAATATCTGTTAGTATCAGATCATATTTTTTTTGTAACGCCATCTCAACACCTTCTTGCCCATTGCTTGCGGTTTCGATTTCGGCTCCGTGATGGCGCAAAACATTTTCAAATAAACTGCGATTGTCCTCAGAATCCTCGATCAATAAAATTTGCGAGCCTTGAATCGACGAATTTTTTGATGAGGTTGAATGGGTTATGGCTTTCGAATTCTCAATAACCAACGGCAGTATCAATGCAAAGGTACTGCCCACTCCAGGCTGACTGGAAACCAAAAAGAATCGGCCCTTCATCGCCTCGGCTAGCCTCTTTGACAACATCAATCCCAGTCCCGTGCCGCCAAACTTTCGAGTGGTCGAAGCATCAGCTTGGCCAAAAGGTTTAAAAAGTTTGGTCTGACTTTCTTCCTCGATGCCAATCCCGGTGTCGGTAATCATATACTCAAGGGTGGATGGATCTTTCAGAGTTAAGCTTAAGTGAATCACACCTTCAGGAGTAAATTTGATCGCATTGCCAATCACATTGAATAAAATTTGTCTTAATCTTGTGGTGTCAGATTGAATAATCTCGGGCACGTCGTCAGCCACATGGCTTTTTAAAAGAAGTCCGCGATCGGAAGCGCGAGGGGACATCAGCTCAAAAATTTCGCTCAAAAATCCACGAATATTTATATTGATAAATTCGAACTCTAATTTTCCGGCTTCGATTTTTGAAAAATCTAAGATGTCATCGATGATTTGCATAAGGGCATGGCCATTGCGACGAATAGTCGCCGCAAATTGGGTGCGTTCATTGTCATCGCCAGGTTTTCTCACCAAGAGCTCGGTAAATCCCATGATCGCCCCAAGCGGTGTTCTGATTTCGTGGCTCATGTTGGCCAAAAATTGACCTTTAGCTTCATTGGCATGTTCGGCTTGATGTTTGGCTTGGTGCAAATCTTCCTGAATTTTTTTAAGTGGAGAAATATCTTGAAACGCGATGGCTACTGCGGGGTCTTGTTCATAAATCGGCTCAATATAAGCCGAATCGACAAGCACAAATTTTTCGCACACACTTGTTTTGAGTAAAAATTCGCCACCCGAAAATTGTTCGCCCACACTGGGCGACAGATAAGGAAGAGGCAAAGATTCAAGTTTATCGCCATTTTTTTGAAAAAATAAATTGGCCACCGTGTTTTCACCAGCCAACACTTTTGCACCCGCTTTGTTTGTAAATCGAATTTCGTGTGTTTGTGGATTTACCAATAAAAACGGCACGGGTAAGAAATCTAAAACAGTTTCAAACCAACGGGTTTGGTTGAGTTGCCGTTGCTCGAATTCTCTTTTGTCTGTTTCGTCGCGGATAATGGCGGCAAATCCGTTGGCAATTCCTTTGGCAGAATAAATGTAAGAGAGCGAGCCCGCGCCCCAAAATATGGTTTTATCTCGCCGCCGAAACCATTTTTCAACCCGCATATTTTTTTTTGAGTAATCAATTTCTGCATGGGATTCAAAAAGAAATTCAAAAGTATTTCCTAAAACTTCGTCGGTCGAAAATCCAAACAGATGCTCGGCCCCTTTGTTCCACTGAGTAATTGCTCCATGAAGATCTAAAAGGATGATTGCGTGATCGCGCACACTGTCGACCAGCAAGGAGAGCTGCTCTTGGGTTGCTCGTAACTTTTCGGTTTTTTCAAAAATTTCAAGATCTTGGGCATGTTTTTTAATGGCGTTTCGAGTGGCGCGGAGCAGATTTCCAGTAGAGAGATCTGATTTTAAAAGATAATCCTGAGCTCCGCACTTAAGCGCTTGCACCGCAATGCGCTCATCACCTTGGCCTGTGATCATCACGAGTGGTGCACGCTCGATGAGGCCTAAAATTTTGAGCCGGTCCAAAAATTCGAGGCCATTCATGTCTGGCAGTTGGTAGTCAAGCAGGATGCAATTAAAACTTTCTTTCAACAATCGATTGAGTGCCTCTTGGCCCACTTCACACTCAACAAATTCAAAAAGATAATCGTCGTTTTTATTTAAACTCTCACGATAAATTTCTCGATCTTGAATTGAGTCATCAATAATCAATATTTTTTGTTTAAGCATAGGGCTGTCTCACTAATTCAAACTGATTTACTCGTGGCAGGATCGTGTCTTCGAGCCAATATTCTTTAAAGCGTTGCACAAAGGTTTCCATGCGTTCATAGCCGGCGGGTTTAACATGATAGCTACTTGCCCCTTCAAAATAACAGCGCTCGATATCTTTTGGATTCGATGAGGTTGTTAAAATGATAACAGGCACAATTCGAAATTGCTCGTGACGTTTTAACAATTTTAAAACTTCGATGCCATCAAGCCCAATCAAATTTAAATCAAGAAGGATCAGTCCCGGAGGTCGCGGCAATTCTTCAAGCGTCTTAAAAACTTCCTCGCCCGCAATACATCGCACCACGGGGTTGTCGATCTTAAGATCTGCAAAAAGTGACATTAAAAGCTCAAAATCCTCGTCGCTATCTTCGGCTATGAGGAGCGAGAGGCTTTCATTGCCCCACATGAATGTCATCACTCATTGTGAAATAAAAGGTGGTGCCTTCGTTCACGTTGGAATCGAGCCAAATTGTGCCATTATGCCGCTCAATAATTTTTCGGGTGATGGTCAACCCCGTTCCGGTTCCTCCACCAAATTTTTCTTTGGCATGAAGGCGCTTAAAAATTTTAAAAATAGCTGTGTGATAATTAGAATCGATTCCGATTCCATTGTCGCGAACAAAAAACACATCTTCGCCGCTTTTGCCGCGAATGCTACCAATCACCACACTTTTACTTGGGCTTAAATTGTATTTAAGAGCGTTACTTACCAAATTGGTGAACACTTCGTTAATCAAAACCCGATCACATGTGATCGAAGGTAGATCTTCTTGCACTTCGATATGGGCCTTTTTTTCTTCAATCAAAACTCTTAAAGATTCGAGTGCGTTTTTGACGATCTGGTTGGTATCACTCTCACGAATGGTGAGCTCGGCTCGGCCGACTTGGGAATAATGAAGTAGTGAATTGATCAAGTTCTCAGACCGCTCGGTGAGCTTTACAATTTTATCTAATCGCTCAACCGCATGAAGTGGAATTAAACCCTCTTCTTTTTTAAGCAAAAAAGTGGCGTAATTGTGAATGCCGCGAAGCGGTTCCTTTAAATCATGAGAGGCCGCGTAGGCAAAAGAATCAAGTTCATTGTTACTGCGCTCAAGCTCAGTGTTTAAAGTTGTTATGCGCTCCACGCGTTGCAAAACAATATCAATCACGGCACTGCGAAAATCTTTAAGAGCATTCATCTCAACTTCGCGCCACTGAAAAGACTTGAGCTGAACCGTCTCTTTCCAAACCTCAAAGGATTTTCTGGGATGAAGGGTTTGAGTGTCGCCCGCAACATGCCGATTGCCACCCCAGTTGACGGTATGAATTTTTTCGGCTCGAAACCATAAAAAATAATTGGCGTGGGCTTTTGAAATTGAAAACGCCGCAAGACCACAGGCCGAATCCTTGTAAGCTTCAGACCTCGGAAAAAGTTGAGACAGCGAGGTTGTCGAAAAAACCGGATCGCCGTCTTTATCCAACAGCCAATCAATCAAATCTTTAAGCTGTGAGTCCGAGGGTGTAAGGCCCATCAAATAAAATTTGCCACCAAAATAAATTGCTCCGCCAGTGGCATCGCCTAACTGCAGATAATCTTCCGGGTGACTGAGTAAACCCTCAATGAAATCTTCGTTTGAACTCATGCTGTGGATCAGGCGCGTCTGAATTTGAGCTAAACTTAATTTGTAGCTCGTATCCACTTCGACTTCGTGCATAGGGAGAAGGGATGAAAAGGTTTCGGCCAAAAAATCACAAAGAGCTCGGACGTCAAAAGGCAAATACATCGAACCCGATTCATGATTACAGGAAATAAGTCCCCAGAGACGATTATTTTTGATCACCGCCATGCTCATTGAGGCTGTGGTGTTCATGTTGCGCATGTATTGAATGTGAACGGGCGAAACACTTCTTAATACCGCAAACGAGAGATCGATTTTTTGATCAGTACCAATGATCTGACTGACCTTTGAATCGGTGGTCGGTATAATTCTTAAATGATTTGTTAAATAAAGATCACGCACTTGGGCAGGGATATCGGTTGAGGGGAAGTGCATATCTAAATAAGGATTTTGGATTGCTGCCGATTTTTCTTCGGCGAGCACATGGCCATTCCAATGCTCATCAAATTTGTAGATTAAGACGCGATCAAATCGGGTGATTCGCTGCACCTCTTTGACCGTGTGCGAATAAAGCTCTGCAATATTTTTGGCAGCCCTTAGGACTTGCACCGATTTCCGCGCTTGATGATAAAATCCGGCAAACTCAAATGGGTTTAAGACCTCTAAGGGCTCAAGCTCGAGAATCAGAATGTTGTTTTGTCGGTGAGCTATGCCGTCAAATGTGGATCGTGGGCCAAATTTCAAGGTGATCCGCATTGGATTGTGGCGCAAAAGATCTTCATCATTTAATTTTTCTTTTAATGATTTAAAATCTTTTGGTTCCACCAAATCTTCAAGCTGAGTGCGGATCAGCGACTGTGACTCGATTCCCAATAGGGGCTGTGCATTGTCTGATAAAAATAAAATTCTTAAATCTGGTTCTGAGAGTCCAAAAAGCAATCCATGGGGTTGAATCGAGCCTGGAGTACGGATCGGTTCTTTTTCACAATTAGAGAGATCATAAGTGTGGTGCAATTCTGATTTCACAGCCCCAATGTTTAGCAGTTTTAAACAAACAAAGACAATGTTCTTGGCGCTTTGAGAGTTGTTCGACTAGGTTGGGGAATTCACTTTATGACGATAAAACAAATTTTAGAGCTTAAAAATAATCAAAGCCCACCCGAGGCCGACTCTCGAGCTGCCCTGTGGCTTCAGCGTGAGGGCTTCACCCGATATGTGGGCGAGCTCACTCCCAATGACGGTTTGAGTTTTAAGTTTTTCTTTTATGCATCGCTATTTAGCCGCGGATGGAATCTCAATGAAGAGAGCACTTTTGTGGTCAGTTTGCTTGAAGAAGAGCCTGGAGAAAACTTAAGAACCTCCTGCTCCCATTGCAAAAAAGAGTACTGCCATCACGTGGCGGCGGCCGAGATGTTTCTGACGCAAAACAGCGATGTCGAAGACATTCAGATTGTTCTTACGCGTCAGATTGAAAGAAAAAAAGAACGCCAAGCCGCCTTGGAAATTCTTAAAGACGTTCGATTATCGAAGTTTGTGCTCAAACTTGAAGAGCAGAGCTTTTTAGATCTTAAAAAACCAGACCCACCAAAGCTCACCTATCATTTTAGTGATGGCAAAGTATTGAGCTCTTTTGAGGTGGCTCAGCACATTTATTCGGCGTTGGTGCCCCCAGAGCTTTTGCCAAAACGAAATGATTTTTTAAATGTGATTACACAAATCGAAAATTATTTAAACACGATCCAGTTTGAAGTTGAAACCATTGAGCCTGTAGCAATAAACAAAATCAATTTTGGTCAGTTTGAGACTCACTTGTGGCAAAGAAGTTTTTATCTCGCAGCGGATCAAACGCCCGCAGTCCGCCTGGATCTGACCCCTTTGACTCAGTATTTTTATTCAGAAGATTTTTGTGTCGACTTAAAAAACGGAATTCTCACCCAAGTTCCTTGGGGGGATATTGTCGACACCGCCTACGACAGTGCCGATGTGCAGTCTTCATTAGATATCCCGTTAAGTTTAATTATTGAGGGTGCAGAAAGTTTAGAGACTTTCTTTTATCATTTTCAAAAGTCAGTGCTCTCACGCTTTAAAATAAAAGACGACACCCCGCTACGACAGGTTGAATTTCAACCCCAGATTCATTTTCAAGATGATGGCTCACTTCAGTTTGCTCGAAGCTTTGAGGATCTTCAAATCTGGGGATTTTCACCTGAGGTGATGTATTTGCTTTATCAAGTGGACCGCGGTGTTGCGGCCCTCTTATTCGGCGAGGCTCATGATCTGGCTTGTAGAACTAAGACCGATCGGCATTTTGAATTGCGGGCCTTTAAACACGCAGGCCTTGCCCAGTGGCTTTTGTTTGAAGCTTTAAATGCGGTTTTCTTTAAAAAACTTTCTGACGGTTCCGAAGCCCATGATGCAGAATCGGTTTTTTTGAGCCTCAAAGACCGCATCCCCACCTTGGTTGATCCAAAAGAGCGCGAGGGTCGATTAACCATAAAGGCCCAAAAACATTTCCTAGAAGCATTAAGATCGATATTTTTAATTCTTAAAACCAAAGATATCTATTCGCCTCAAGGACTTTTGCAATCTGAAACAGCTCTTTATCAAGAGCTCAGACTGATCCAATGTTTGCTTTCGCTCGTTTCGACCAAAAACTCAGGCGCACAGTTCTTAAAACCCCGCAGCTCGCTACAAAAAATTTTAAATCTGAATGAATTTTCGGATTACAAATTCAAAGCTCTTGATCACGGTTTTTTACTTCCACAAATGGAAGATTCATCTCGGGCCGACAAAATTTTTGCACTTTCTGAATTATTAGAAAGTGGATTTCAGTTCTTTATTAATAATTCTCCCGTGGAGAGTTTAAGGCCTGAGGATTTTGTCTCGAATTTAAAAGTCGACGAGCAAAATATCGATTGGTTTGAACTTCATCCCGAATTCTTTTTAAAGGGTAAAAAAATCGAAGCCTCAGAGGCCGAAAATTTTTTGACTCAAGGAGTGGTGGAGTACCGCGGCACATATTATTTGTTACCGGTTAAAAAACTTCCGAGCCTTGAGCGGCTTGGCCGATTTTGGCAGCGCCTTCAGGGTCAAAATAGCAAGCGCTCAAATCTGTCGCAAAAAATATTTCAGCTGCCAAAAAATCAAGTGATGGAACTGTTGGCTCTTAGAAATTCAGGAGTGGACATTCAAGGGGGCGAGCGCTTTCAGGCGGTTGTTGATTTTTTTGATTCACTCGATCAACCGCGAAAAGATTTTGAAATTCCTCAAAGCCTTCAATGCGAACTTAAAAGTTTTCAAAAAAAAGGGGTGCGTTGGCTTTACGATCTCTACACTCTTCGTTTGGGCGCATTGCTCGCCGATGAAATGGGACTTGGCAAAACGGTGCAGACCATCGCATTTTTGGAAAAACTGAGAGAAGAGGGTAAGCTGGGACAAGTGCTAATTGTGGTGCCCACCTCGATGACCTTTAACTGGATGAGTGAGTGCAAAAAATTTGCTCCCGATCTTGCGGTCTCTAGCTTTGTGAAGTCCGAAAATCCTCAAGGTGTTTTGATTACCACTTACGGTCTTTTGACCGAACACCAAGAATATTTTAAAGACAAAAAATTTAATATTGTGATTTTTGACGAAGCCCAAAATTTAAAAAACATTGTGGCGCGCAGAACCACCGCCGCCCGAAGTTTAGAAGCGCAATTCAAAATTTGTCTTTCGGGAACTCCACTTGAAAATCATTTTGGCGAATTTTATTCTCTTATGGATTTGATTTTACCAGGCTCCCTCGGCACTTATGATTATTATCGTAAAACCTATATTAATCCGGCACAAATCGCGGCAGCCGAAATTGATTATCTCAAACTCAGAGTCAAGCCTCTGGTGTTGAGACGAACAAAGGCTGAGCTCCACTCAGAATTTCAGCTGCCCGAAAAAACTGAGAGCAAAGTTGTGCTCACATTTTCTAGTAAACAAAAAAAGATATATCGGGATATCGCACTTTCTTATAATCAAAAAATTCGCGAGGTGGTGGCCGAGCAGGGCGAGCGAAAATCTCAGCTCCAAATGCTCACGGCACTTTTGCGCCTCAGGCAAGTGTGCTCGGATCCTTCTGCCTTACCGGGGGTTCAGTACACCGAAATTCCGCCCAAAATTGGGCGCTTAGTCGAAGCCCTCCAAGAAATCACCGAGGCGGGTGAATGTGCGATTGTTTTTACCCAATTCTTACGAACGTTGGAGCGGGTAGAGGCCGAGCTTTTGAAACATAAAATTTCTGTTCTCACCCTCCATGGATCCATCGAAAGAAATAAGCGGCATATTATACTTCAAAATTTTGAAGATTTACCGGCGGGTGGAGTGTTGTTGATGACCCTCAAAACAGGAGGAGTGGGACTGAATTTAACTAAGGCCAATTACGTTTTTCACCTTGAGCCGTGGTGGAATCCGGCGGTGGAAAATCAGGCGACCGACCGGGTCCACCGTTTGGGTCAACAGCGCAGCGTGCAAGTTTATCGCTACATCATGCACGAATCGGTTGAAGAAAAAATTGAGCTGTTAAAGGCGCGTAAATCAGAAAGATTTAACGCGCTCTTTTCAGAAAATGAAGACGGCGTGGTTCAAAGTGCGGCTCATTTGAGTCAAAAAGATTTTGAGTTGCTTTTAACTTAACCGCTTGTTTCAAAATCAGCAGGAGTGATTGTGCCTTTTGCTTTTTGCAACACATCACTGATCCGCCCAACCAATCGCCCACGCAATTTTTTGGGGTCAACTTCTTTGGGTTTTTTCATCAGCACTTGACCGACCACCGTTTGGGTCAGTTGCAATGTGCGAGTATGATAATCCTCAAGTCCTGCCCGATGCCCAATACTTAAAATTGCGGTACCGTTGAGTTCTTCGGTAAAAATCGACATCATCCGGTGCTGATTTTCATCATCAAGCGCACTGGTGGCTTCATCCAAGAAAACCCATTTTGGTTTATGCAACAAGAGGCGACCAAATGCCAATCTCTGTTGTTGACCGAGACTCATCAATTTATCCCAACGTGCAGTCTCATCAAGCATCGGAATAAACGATTCCAAATTTACCCGGCGAAGGCACGTCTTCATCAGTTCACGATCCCACTCTTGAGCCGATCGAGGATAAGACAAAGCTTGGGCAAAAGTTCCAATTGGCATGTAGGGGCGTTGAGGTAAAAACATCATCTCCGCTTTTGGCGGAATTTTGATTTCTCCAGAACCCCATGGCCAAAGACCGCCCACCGCACGCAGCAGGGTGCTCTTACCAGATCCTGATTCTCCAGTGAGCAAAACGCGCTCGCCCGGTAGAATTTCGGCTGTGGCATCGGCAATCACCACTTTGCCATCCATCAAACTGATCGAGGTCTTTTCAAAAGCCAAACAGCCTTTTTCATTGGCGGTGAGCGAAATGGTTTCGGGTTGATTTTCATACTCATCAACCGTCGTAACCGCCTCACGGAACACAATCACCCGGTGAAGGGCTGAGCGCCAGTCGGCGATTCGCGGAAAGTTTTCGACAAACCATCTTAAAGAATATTGCACCTGGTTGAATGCGCCAACAACCATCATCAGCGCACCAAAATCGAGCTTGCCTTGAAGGTATCCGGGCATTGCCACAAGAACGGGGAGAATCACAACCATCCAACCATGGCCACAGGTAATCCAAGTCAGTCGCGCATTTGCAAACGACAGGGTCTTCATGGTTTTAAGCACCTGACCCAAAGCCCCATTGATGATTTTGCGCTCATCTTTCTCGCCAGAATAAAACGCGATACTTTCTGCAGAATCACTGACCCGAACAAGCGAGTAGCGCAAATTCGCTTCATTGGTGTAGCGCTGTTCATTGAGCGCAATCAGAGGCACACCAAATTTTGCGGTCAACCACGAGCCTAAAGCGGCATACAAAATGGCAAACCAAACCATGTATCCCGGAATTTGGAGATGATGACCTAAGACATCAAAACCAATCCCACGCGAGAGCACCCACAAGACACCAACAAAACTCACCAGCATCAATGCCGATTTGGCCAAACCAATTCCGAGATCGCCCGACATTTCGCTTAAGTTTTTAACATCTTCTTGAATCCGTTGATCGGGATTGAGAGATTCTTCCGAGGTCATATTGAGGCGGTAAGCACAGCCTGGCTTCATCCACTCATCGAGTAAGCTATTGGCAAGCCACTCCCGCAAACGAATCTTAAAAATTTCGACAAGCCAATTTTGGAAAATCACAAAGCAGAGCAATATGGCAATAATCCCAACAAACAATAAAGCTTGATGACCGATGCCGCCTAAATTTTTGTGTTCGAGCTCGCGATAAAAAGATCCTTGCCATTCGTTCATTCGGATTTCGCCAAGAACATTGATGACCAAAACCGCCATCGCAGCATAAACAATAAACCAAACTCTGCGCGATTTTTTGGATTTTCGCATTTGTCTAAACAAAGTGAGCAACTCATAGCCCACCGAAAATTTGGGATTTTTGCGCTGCTGCGCTAAGAGGGCCTCGGCAGGGGGTCTCTCGATTGTTCCTTCAACTGCTTTGACAACGTCTTCGATTGAGCTGACGTCGCCGGCTTTGGCCGTGAATGAAATTGCTTTGTTACGTGGCATGAACGGCTCCTAAATTTCGCGTCGGGGTCAGCTCGCCTGCGCGAACTAAATCTGCGAATAAACCATTTTTATTTTTAAGTTCATCAAAAGTTCCGCTTTCGATAATGCGGCCCTTTTCAAACACCAAGATCTGATCCGCGGTGATCACCGTAGACAAACGATGGGCAATGATAAAAGTGGTTTTTTGTTGCGCCCGCAAGTTTGCGATGGCGTTTTGAATTCGTTTTTCGGTTTGGTTATCAAGTGCACTTGTGGCTTCGTCAAAGATCAAGAGCGGAGCATTTTTTAAAATGGCGCGAGCAATCGCCACGCGCTGTTTTTCACCACCCGAAAGGGCCGCTCCGCGCTCACCAATAATAAAATTGTAGCCGTTAGGTTTGGCGCTAATAAATTCATGAGCATCGGCCTGGCGTGCGGC
The DNA here is from genome assembly GCA_965199825.1 of Bdellovibrionales bacterium. Classification (GTDB taxonomy): domain Bacteria; phylum Bdellovibrionota; class Bdellovibrionia; order Bdellovibrionales; family UBA1609; genus CBDATP01. Next base: position 2,247,568 of record OZ241329.1, read on the forward strand.
ATCTTCCACTTCTTGATCAGTTGCCGAGGGTCTCCCCACACGAATATTTTCGGAAATTGAGCGGTTAAATAATCCAGATTCTTGAAACACGGTTGCCACCAAATGACGAAGGCTCGACATTGTAAAATGCCTAACATCTTCACCATCAATTGTGATTGAGCCTGATTGCGGATCAAACAATCTTTGTAGGAGTGCAAGAGTGGTGGTTTTACCCGAACCCGAAGCTCCAACAAGCGCAATTGTTTGGCCTGCTTTGGCCGCAAAGTTGAGATTTTCAACCCCGTAGTTGCTATTTTTGTAGTGAAACGTGACATCTTTAAATTCGACCTCGCCTCGCACGGACGAAAAAGTTCGGGCATTTGGCGAATCTTCGGTGACACCGCTTTGATCGAGCAAATTAAAAAAAGTTTGAAGAGCAGGTGCTTGCGTCATCGAGCGCGAAACAAATCCAGAGATTTGTTCAAGGCGTGAAATCAACAAAAGCGAAAAGCTTGCGAACGCGACGACTTCGCCAACGCTGAGCTCTTTTTTCATTACAAGCCATGATCCCAATGCCAAAATCGCAACCATGGTGAGAGTCGCCGAGATGCGGGTAATCACCGAGAGAATTCCCCACCATGTGAGAATGGGATATTGCGCACTTAAAACTTGAGCTTCGATATTCTGCAGGGCTTTGACCTCTTCTAAAAATCGGGTGTAACTCTGAACAACGGTGACGTTTCCAATCACATCGCCCACTCGAGCAAATAAATTTTGGTGATAACGCTCGACTTGCTCTTGCCGGTGGTGAGTTTTTTTAACGATCGTAAAGTTGGCAACCAAGTAAATAATAGCCAAAAAGAACAGCAACCCTGCCATCCTCAAATCCATTGTGAGGGCCACTGGCACCAAGAACGCGATCCCAATAATCGAGGCCAATTGTTCGCGAATCAGAGCAAGCCAAAATGTAAAAAGCTGATCGGTGCCCTTTAAAATGGCATGGACCACCCGGCCCGAGCCCTGCTCGGTGTGATAGCTCACGGGGAGGGCAATCACCCGCTCAAACACCTGATCAAGCGTATTGAGCCTTTGGCGATGGGCCAAACGGTCGCTCATCACAGCCATAAACACACTCGAGATGATGTTTAAAACCCCAATAAGGCCCCATAAAACAAGCACCTTCTGGACGCCATTTTGGGTTGAGAGCTTGTCGATCACTTGACCAAACAAGACGGGTTCGAAAATTTGGATCACACCCACACAAACGCAGGAGATCACCAAAAAAATGACGAGAAGCTTTTCGTCGCTCCATAAGATATTGAGCGAACGAACGTATGTGCTGAAATATTTCATATTGTCGATTTCCCTCGTTCAATCCGACTGACTCAATCAGATTGGTTCAATTACAAAAAGCTTGCCAACGTGAAGTAGTTTTTAACAGGTTTACTCTGAGATCAAGAGAGGAAATTCAGTTCGTGCTTGCCCCATCAATTTGAGTCAACAAATTTCCGCGAATAGACTCTAACCTAAGGGTCACAAGTTGGGAGTGGATCGGAGTGCGCGAGAGCACAAACGCTTTGCCATTCGGCTTTAACATGCGCTCGATCGTTTTTGTGAGATCGATCAAAGTCGAGTCGATAAAAAATCGACATCGATTTTTAAATAAATTTTTTGAGAGTTTGCCCGTTCCGATTTCAAAGAATGGCGGATTGCAAACAATGAGATCATACTTTTTGCTTTCAAGATCTTTATAATTTCCGAGCAAAAAACGAGTGGGTGCTGAAACAAAAGAGGCATTAATTTTAAAATGCGGTTGGTAAATTTCCTGCACTTCAACAAAGTCGGCGATTAGGGGCATTTCGCGTTTGGCCTGTTGACAGTGATAGAGGAAATCGAGCCCAACAATCCCACAGCCTGAGCACAAGTCGAGCATCGAATAATTTTTCAAATCAAGGTCTTGATCAAACACTCGTCGCGCCAAAAAAACCGAATCGTGTGAAAAACGATACTCCTCGGGTTGAGAATATTGAAAGGTGTAAAACGGATTGATTGAGCTCAAGAAGTTGTCATAACAAAAAAAACTGAATTAGCCATTGGTCAAACATCCCCAATCTGATATTTGTGTTTTTTTTCGAAAGGACCTTTTATGAATAAATTTTTTTTGAGCATTAGTTTTTTGATCTTATCGTCATGTGTGTCGACCGAGCTCGATCGGGCGCGAGCGAGCAATCCCGAGTTTTTAAAAGAAGAAAGCTCAACGCGACTGTCATTAAGAAAAGCCGATACCGAACTCACTCGTTATTATTTTAAAAAAGATAATAAATTTCCCGATTCGGCAACCGCCATGCCGCTGTCTGGCGCTTTATTGACCGAGTTGCTTCAAGACCAAACCCCTCAAGCGGTTCCCGAAACTTTGCAAAAATTTGCGCAACATAAGTCTTGTTTCTATCTCTATGTGGCGGGTCAGGGTCCGGCTGGACGCTTTTTGAATTATGAAGTGAGCATGGGCAACAAAGCAGGCGAACTCAAAACCATGAGTACGGTTTCAAATTACGCGCTCGAAGAAATTTTGAACCAAAAGTTTCCTGCGTCTACTGGCCTTCGAGCAGCGCGCAGTATTGCGGGTGAAGGCCTTTATCAGAGAAAGATTTTTTGTGGCGAAAAAATTGATTTTTCAAAACCATTTAGTGTTGAGATGAAACCTACTTTTGAAAATGGATCGAAGGTCGTTTTTGAGTGGCTGTAATCCGCTCCAACACATCGCTCATTAAAAATGGTTTAGTCCCTGAAGATAGCGAATCCTGGCTCAACCTGGTTAAACAAGGTTTAGATATTCGCATTCCTGACGAAATCGGCAAGAATCTAAAAAATAATCCGACTCTGTCTAAGCAGTTTGTTCCCTCAAAAAATGAACTGCTTTTTTTACCCGAAGAACTCAATGACCCCATCGGCGATGAACGCTTTACCCCTGTTAAGGGTTTAACTCATCGCTACGGTGACCGTGCTCTGTTAAAACTGACCTATCATTGTGGGGTGTATTGTCGGTTTTGTTTTCGGCGTTATAAAGTCTCAAAAGATTCAGACTCGATCGATCTTGAAGCTGCTCTCGATTACCTTCGTTCACATCCTGAAATTTGGGAGGTGATTCTGACGGGTGGGGATCCCTTGATGTTGGCCGATAAAGAACTGTTTGAAGTTTTAGATCAGCTCAATCAAATTGAGAGTCTCAAAGTGATACGCTTCCACACTCGAATGCCTTCAGCCGTTCCAAAGCGTGTGACACCTCACCTTATTGAGCGCTTGAAAGGTTTAAACAAAGCAGTCTGGGTGGTGGCCCACATCAATTCTCATCTCGAACTGAGCCCCAATACGAATGAATGCCTTAACAGATTGATCCACAATGGAATCCCAGTCGTTTCACAATCGGTTTTGCTGAAGGGTGTGAACGATAGTATTGAGCTATTGCAAAAGCTTTTTAGAGGATTAGTGGAGCAAAAGGTAAAGCCCTATTATCTGCACTATCCTGACTTTGCTGAAGGAACATCCCATTTTCGAATTCCATTGGATCAGGCGATTCAACTGTTTGCAAGTTTGCGGGGTAAAATCAGCGGACTCTGTTTACCCCAGTTTATTTTGGATATACCAGGAGGCTTAGGTAAAATTTCTTTAGAGCCTGAGCGTTTTGAGCGCCTCTCGAAAGAACAATGGCGCTTTAAAAGTCCGCTCGATGACGAATGGATTTTTTTAAACTATCCCATTCGCTAAAGCTCAAAATTGGCAACACTGATCAGCGCTTAGTCAAAGCGCAATTTCGTCACTCCAAGCCCTAATGCCCTTTAAGCTCTTAATCAGCGGTCAAATTGCCTACTTACAGAGGGCATATTTGTTGAAACTCCCCTGTCAGGGAACAGAGGGGTAGAGTGATGAAAAAGGTAATATTGTTTAGTTTCGTTGCAGTCTTAACAGCAAGCTCAATGGCATGCTCGAAAGTGAGTTTCTCAAACAGTGCAGCGGCGGGCTCGACAGCAGCAGGTGGATATGATTACACCTACTCCACAACAGGAGTTGTCAAAACCGATCTGTTATTTGTGGTTGATAACTCGGCATCGATGTCGGTATTGCAACAACAAATGGGAACAAAATTTCCATCGCTCTTTAGTCGCATCCAAGGATTAGACTATCACATCGCCATCACTAACACCGATGTGACCAGTGCCAACAACCCACAACGTTCCGAGATCGCAGGCTTTCCATATACTCAAGATGGTCAGTTGATTCCATTTCCTGATGGTTCAAAAGTATTGTCGAATGCTTCAAACAATCCTCAATCACAGTTTTTGCAAACAATCATCCGTCCTGAGACATCACAGTGTCAGCAGTACATTCAGAATTTTTGTCCAAACGGATGTTCGGATCAAGCGACACTTCATTACTATTGTCCTTCAGAAGAAACTCGAGCCATCGAAGCGTCATTGATGACCGTACAAAGTTCATCAGGTTTTATTCGTGACAGTTCGGTACCTTTAAATATTATCATCCTATCAAACGCGGATGAGCGTGGGTCGGGTGGAATTTTGTCGGATTATCCAATGGAATCGAATGATCAACCGAGCGCCTTAATCTCCACAGTGTCTCAGGCTTATCCTGGTAAACAATTAAAAGTTCACTCAATGATTATCGAGCCCGGTGATGGCGGATGTTACAATGCGCAATACCAAACATTTGGCAAATTTATTTTCGGTTGGTATGGCAATGTGTACGCTGCATTGTCGCAATCCACCGGAGGAGTGATGGGGAATGTCTGCGCTCCCGATTACAGCTCGACACTCACAAATATTGCAATCTCGGCCACAGCCGATAACGGAGATCGCGATTTGCCATGTCAGCCCCAAAACAACCAAGTGACCGTGACTTTATCAAACGGTCAAACACCTGCCTATTATGTGCAGTCAACTTCAGCTGGAGCAGCAAGATTGATTTTTACTCAAGCTGTTCCGCCACAAGTCAGCGTGCGAGTTCAGATTCTTAAATGCTCATAACCGTTTCGCATATTTTGGTTCGGCATCGTTATGAGGCCGAAGATATCTTGAGAAAACTTAAAGAGGGCGTGCTCTTTACTGAGCTTGCCCAAAAGTTTTCGATCTGTAGCTCAAACAAAAATTCAGGATTTTTAGGGGAAGTTGAAATCACTCGACTTGATCCCGATTTTGCTCAAGCCGCTCTTGAACTCAAGCCCAATGTGGTTTCGGGCATTGTAAAAACACGTTTTGGTTATCATTTGATTCAACGCCATTGAATTGAGATTTCATTTCAATTACACTCACACTTTTTTTCAGATGGAGTGTCGAGTTGCCCCAATTGACCATGCCCGCCGAATGGGCCCAACATAAAAGTGTTTGGCTTGCTTGGCCTTCACACAAAAGCCTATGGCGAGAGAATCTCGAGATCGCACAAACAGAATTTATTGAATTGTGCAAAGAAATATCAAAAAGCGAAGCCATTGAGATGCTTGTGCCAAACAGTGAGATCCTTCAAATTGCAAAGAAGGCTTTGGGTCCATTAAATATCACTTTCCATCAAATTCCATTTGGAGATATTTGGCTGCGCGACACGGCCCCCTTATTTTTGAAAGCGGATGCGGCAAAAACAATTGCGATGTGCTTTATGTTTAATGGTTGGGGCGATAAATATGACTTGCCTTACGACCGCCAAGTTGCAAAAGACATTGCCGACGCCTCAAAATACAAAACCCTCAACACCCCCTTTGTGCTTGAGGGAGGCTCGATCGATGTGGACGGGGAAGGAACTCTGCTGACCACCGAACAGTGTTTGCTCAACCCCAACCGCAACCCTGGATTTTCAAAAAGTGATATTGAGAGCATCTTGGCCCAAACCCTTTCGATCAAAAAAATTCTGTGGCTCAAATCTGGCTTGCTTAACGATCACACAGATGGACACATCGATACCATCGCTCGCTTTACCGCTCCAGGCGAAGTTGTCTGCATGGCCCCCTCTGGCCAGGATGATCCCAATGCCGAGGTCTACGCCGAAATTTTTGCTGATTTAAAGCAGATGACCGATGCTCAGGGCCAGCGTCTCAAAGTGACACAAATCCCTTCACCTGGCCTTATCAAAGATCAAGAGGGTGAGATCATGCCGGCCAGTTTCGTCAACTTTTATATTTCTAACGGATCGGTTATTGTTCCAACCTATGAGTCCAAATATGATCACGATGCGGTCAGCGCCATTGCCCAATTGTTTCCACATCGAAAAACGATCGGACTTAAAAGCCGTGCAATTTTGAGCGGCGGTGGAAGTTTTCACTGCATCTCCCAACAGGAGCCCATATGAAAATCAAAGTGGGTGCGGTCCAAGCCGCATTTTCAGAAAACAAACAGGCCAACATTGACCTGATCACAAAACTCATTCGCAAAGCAGCTCAAGACGGCGCACAAGTGATACTTCCGCCAGAATTGTTTGAAAATATTTATTTCTGTCGCACTCAGGACGAATCGTTTTTTGCAACCGCACAGCCGGTTGAAAATCATCCGATGATTGAGCACTTTCAAAATCTCGCTCGAGAGCTCAAAGTGGTGTTGCCCATTTCTTTTTTCGAGAAGGCGCATCATTGTTACTACAACAGCTTGGTGATGATTGATGCCGATGGGCGCTCACTTGGGGTGTATCGCAAGAGTCACATTCCCGACGGCCCAGGATACCAAGAAAAATTTTATTTTAAACCCGGTGACACCGGCTTTAAAGTTTTTAAAACACAGTTTGGAACAATCGGAATTGGGATTTGCTGGGATCAATGGTACCCCGAAACCGCACGAGAATTGATGCTTCAAGGTGCCGAAATTTTGTTTTTTCCAACCGCGATCGGCAGCGAACCTCATGATCCTTCGTTAAACACAAAAGATTTATGGCAACGCGCAATGATCGGTCACGCTGTCTCAAACGTGGTGCCTGTGGTCGCAAGCAACCGGATTGGTACCGAAAGCGGCCAACATTTTTATGGCCACTCGTTTATTGCCTCTCACCGCGGAGAGATCGTTGCAGAGATGGATGAGAACTCGAGCGGTTTCATCACAGCCGAATTTGATTTAAAAATCATTGAGCGAAACCGAGCCGCCTTTGGATTTTTTCGTGACCGCAGATCCGATTTATACAAAAATATTTAAACCTTTATCATGGAGTTTTTTTGAAACAAATGTACGACAGTTTTTTTGGATCGGTCAGACGCAAAGTTTCCTTCACGACGCGCTACGGATTGGTTGTGTTGGCGTTATGCACCATCACCTACGTGGTCGTTGGATATTGGAGCTATATTTTTTCAAAAACAATTTATGGCACCGTCCTCAGTGTTGAGCGCGTCACTCAAGCCAATTCGATCATCGCGACCAATCGACCGGTGGATCCGGTGCAGCTCTTTTCGTTTGCGGTTTCGTTGCGCGATAAAAAAGGCAGCATATGGACTGCGGCAGGTGAAGACCGTCAGTGGGCGGTGGTCAAAGAAGGGCAGTGTATCGAGGCTCGGTTTTATCCTTATCCGCCTTGGGATTTGGCGAAGTCGGGGACTTATGCGAATGCGCGCCTAATAAGAATTTTTGACTGCGACAGCTGGCCCCTTTAATTGTTTTTGGCCGAGGGTTTGCTCTACTGATTATTAATGAATCAGAGAACAAACCCAGTTTGCGAATGTGAAAAACAATCCGGCAAAGAGCGGATGCGCGTTCGCAAGGCCGGATTTTTCTTTCGTAAATCTGATCACAAAAAGATTCAGCGCTACACTTGTCTTGTGTGCAAAAAAAGTTCCTCAACCGCGACTCGCGAAATTTGTTATCGCCAGAAAAAAAGATCCTTAAATATTCCTATCTATCACAAACTTTGCGGTGGCTTTTCGAAACGAAGAACTGCTCTCGTCTTGAGAACGAATCGTAAAACTGTGATTCGAAAATTTCGCTTTCTGGCAAATCTCTCAATTGAGTTTTTTGAACAGCACTCTCAACCGAAAAATATCACCGAGGTGCAATTCGATGATATGGAAACCTTTGAGCATACAAAGTGTAAGCCGATTTCGATCACCCTTGCGGTCGACAAAAAAACCAGACGCATTCTCGGATTAGAGTGCAGTCAAATGCCTGCAAAAGGGCTTTTAAGCAAAAAAGCGAAAGTGAAGTACGGGCAACGAAAGGATGAGAGATCCATAGCTCGCAAAAGACTTTTTATTAAAATCAAACCCATGGTCAAAAAAGATTGCGTCTTTTATTCTGATCAAAATCCTCATTACGCCTCCGATGTAAAAAGACATTTTCAGTATCATGAGCACAAGACCTTTAAGGGAAGAAGGGGATGTATAGTTGGCCAAGGTGAATTAAAGAGTGGAGGCTTTGATCCTCTTTTTAGCTTAAATCATACGTGCGCGATGATTCGAGATAATTTAAAGAGGATGTCGCGAAAGACTTGGTGCACTACCAAGAAAATTCAAGAACTCAGCAATCACTTGGCTATTTACACGGTTTATCACAACCAATTTTTGATAAATCCGAGCAAGTCCCACCAAATTTTTTCTGATCTGATGGGATTTGAGGATTAAAACCTAGTTCATCCTCTTCAATCATTTTTTAAAAAAACAATTAAAGGGGCCAGCTTTAGAAGTTTAGGGGGATTCTGTTGTTGAGTGGCTGCAGCGGCCGATTATTCTTCGAATACACCTGTCGAAATTGCAGGATTTGGGCCTTCGACATTTCAACAGGTGTGTTGAGCACATACCATCGTACACCTTCGGTGCATGGTGGAGTGGTCAAGCTTCCGGTGTACATGTAATGAGTCATATGATCAGGCAAAAGGCGCGAAGGATCAAACAGGGTGTTTGGTTTTTCAACCACCATTCCTTTTTGTTTTGGAAAATTGTCGAAGATATCGCGGATGGTTTGATTTTCTTTACCCACAATCAGGATGATCGCCACCACAGCAATTTCGCCATTGTCAGATTTATGAAAGAACTGGGCTTCCATTGGGAGGGAGTTGCCCGAGAGGGTGTGCTCCGAGGAGGTTCGAAATTGAATATGTGTGAGCGAAAAATTTTGGCCATGAAGTTTTGCACTGCTTTGGCCGCTTGTGCCCACTTCAATAGTGTATCCGTTATCCATCACCTTTAATGGCTCGGGACGATAGTTAAAAGAAATTTCGCCCCCACCTTTTGGTTTATGGAATTTCAAATCTACCGGAGATTGGCTTTTGCCGGTGCGGCACAAACTAAATTCAGGTTTGATGTCTCCCCAATGTTCGGGCCCAGTATCGCCTTCGTAACTCCAAATTCGAGTGACGGGCGAAACTTTAAACTCGCTCTTTTGCACTTTTTCGACCACAGGCGTGGGTACCGGTGAAGATTCAACCGGAACAATCACAGGCTCTTTGGGGTCGGATGCACAAGAAACAATAAAAGAAAAAACACCGAAAATAAGTAGTCGTTGGATCATGGATGTACCTCGCTTCGGTTATCAAATAATATGATAAGCCTTAAGTCCACGAAAGAGTGTCTCGGTCATAACTTTCGTGACAACGATAGTCGGAATCGCAAGAAGCATCCCGGCAAAACCAAAAATGATGGCTCCTCCCATCACTCCAAGAATCACCATCAAGGGGTGAAGGTTGACGGTGCCTCCCAAAATCACGGGGGCGTAAAAAAAACTGTCGAGAAAATGGGTGACCGCTACAACAAGTGCGACCCCGATGAAAATTTGGTCTGGCATCAAACCAGGAATGACAGGAGTCAAATCCTCGGCAATCAAGGCATACAAAAATCCAACGCCCAACCCAATCATTGGGCCCACAAATGGAATGACATTGGTGAGGCCAGCAAAAATTCCGATCAGTAAGGCAACCTTTAACGGAATTCCGATTAAGAAAAATCCAAGCGTAAATGTGATACTCACGAGCAGGCATTCGATCAATGTGCCGCGCAGATAATTGCCAATGGCCGAGTCCACTTCGTAAATTGTTGTGAGCATCAATTCAAAATATCGATTGGGCGCGAGGCTGACGAAGTAGCGTAGAATATGACGGTCATCAAAGAGCAAAAATAAAAAGATAATCGGCATCAACAGCCAAATGGATGCGAGATGAAGAGCGGTCATTAGGGTTGATTCTTGTTTTGTGGTGATGTCGACAGAAGCAAGCTCGCGCGTTTCATTTTTGATTTGGTTGGCCGAAAAGTATTTGAGATATTTGGCGCTCAAATCTGTTTTCGATTTGCTAAAACTTAGAAATCTTGAGGACTCTTCTTTATCCAATGTCAGAATGCGATTTAAGGAATTTTTAAGCGGTTCGAGTTCTCGTCCAAAAAGTGAGTGTAGAAAATTACCTTCTGAGGAGCCGGATTTGAGGCCCATAAATTTGGCGTAGCGTTCATTGAGTTTGTACTGCAATCGGACTTTGAGCTCAAGATTGCCGCGATCGTCGGGAAGGCTTGCCTGTACTGCAAAAAATAAAATGAGAAAGCCTAAAGACATCGCAACCAATGCCGAGCACACACGAAATTTGTATGGCAAAAATGAAATCGCGTGAGAGCGGATCAACGGACGAAATAAGTAAGCGAGTAAAACGCCCAAAGTGCAGGGCAAAATAAGATCGCGCAGCGCCCACACCACAAAAACCAAGAGCGAGGCCAGCACAACGGCAAGTGCTGTATAAATAAAAAATGTATGATCCGATTTTTGTTTAGGCAATTTTTCGATGGTCACTTTGTGATTGTCCTAAGAGTAAGTTCGTTGCTTTTAATCTTTCGCCAATCACCAATGCGAGGGCCTTATAAACGTGGGCCGCAATTTCGGGTTGAGTTGGGATCAGCGACAAAAGATCATTGCGAAACAAAGCAAAAGTCGAAGTGGTTTTGACCACGCGGGCGGAAGCTGAACGGACCGAATCGTCCAGCAGAGCAAGTTCTCCTAAAAAATCACCATCAGTTAAAGTGGCGATTTGGCCCGAGTTGCCTCTGTCGGTAAGCATCTCGATGCTAATCGTTCCGGTTTTTATAATAAACAAAGCAGCAGCGGGTTGACCCATTTCAAAAATATATTCGCCTTTTTGATAAGTTCTTTCGTGGAGGATGCGCGACATGACGAGAAGCTGTTTGTGATTGAGCATTTCAAAAAAAGGTAAGGATTTTAGAAATTGGATTTTTTCTTGTGTGGGCGATTGGATCAAGCGTCTTTTGACTCTTGTCCACATGATTGCGACTGGGGTTTTCATCTTAGATAAATCGGAAAATAAGACCCAAAGATTGATTGAGGAATCTAAAACTGGCCCTAACGATTTCGAAATAAGAGGTCGAGGCGTTCTTTATCAATAAGACTTAAGCCTGTTTTTGAGGGCGCAATCACGTGTTGCTGATCTAAAGTCTCGAGGGTGCGCAAACCTTCGGCCTTTTGAAAGGCGGTTTCGGAATAGAGCATGATCGAGTGGTAATCAAAACCAGTAGAATTTAAAACCTCAAGTAGCGGTGCCGGGACCATTTCAAATTGGGGTAAAAATTCGGGCAAAATATTTTCTTCGATGACCCTGACATAGCGATCACGATCTAATCTTGATTGTTCATGCGGAAATCCAAGCGCATGCATCACTTCATGGACCACCTGTTGCCATTGACAAAAATCAGCAATCATAATGGCTTGGGGGCCACCGATGCGGCCCATATAACTGGCGCATAGATTTTGGCTTTTTTGAAAGACGAGAGAGTCTTCGGTGGGAGTTTCAATTGCACGAAAGCGAAGGCTCGAATGCATTTCGATATGGTGAAGGGCCTCGGTAATTCGGTCCGGCTGAAGAACATGCGAATCGATCGCGTACGGAATCGTTGCGGTGGGCCACAATCGGGGCTCTTCAAATCGGGTGATGCCGCCATTGATTTCTTGAGAAGGTTTACCCAACACAACATCGCCAAAGGCCACCGCCACCCCTTCGATCACCTTGAAATGAACAACGGGTATATTTTGTTTTGTCACCGGCGCAAGGGTTGGTAGGCTTTGGGTCTGTTTGTTTTCAGAAATTGTTGGAACTGGAATTTGTTTTACCGGATGGTCGACAGTTGGCTTTGAAGGCGGACTCTGATTTTTTGGTTGCCGATTTTTAAACAAAAAATATCCGCAAATCAAAATACAAACAATCAGGGGCCAGTGACGAGAGATCATCACAATGTTTTAAGCGAGGGATCTAAATTGCACAAGATACCGGTTTTAATATTTTGCTACATTCGGGCTCTTTTTCAATTGTTGTGGCTTGTGTTTCACACCGTAATTGGCGGGTCGATTCTCATTGCCGAAACGTTTTTGATCAAAAATAGAAAGTTTGAAGATGCAACCCTCAAGTTTTGGGGCCGGATGCAGCTGTGGCTCACAAACGTGCATGTCGAGGTTGAAAGCGATCAAGTTCCTAACGAAGGCTGTTTGTTTTTATTTAATCATGCGAGCTACTCCGATATTTTTGTGCTTTATGGATATTTACCTAAACCTTTTCGATTTGGTGCAAAGATCGAACTTTTTTCGATACCCATTTTTGGCGCCACAATGAAGAGTGTTGGGGTTTTGCCCATTGTGCGTGATCAGCGAGAGGATGTTTTAAAAGTTTATAAAGAAGCCATCGCGCGTGTTCGAAATGGCGAATGTTTTGGGCTTGCACCCGAGGGCACTCGGCAAGACGGCAAAAATTTAGGTAAATTTAAACTTGGGCCTTTTGTTTTTGCTCGCAATGCAAATATGCCCATTGTTCCGGTGGTGATGACAAACACCTGGCGGGTTCAACCCAAGGGCTCACCCCTAATGAATGCCAATCATTTTAAAACGGTGATCAAACTCAAAACTTTAAAACCTATTTATCCAGAGGGGCGCTCGGAGTTTGAGTTAAGGGCAATGGCGTTTGAAGTGATGGATAAGGAATATCATCGATTATTGGAGTCATCGAATCCATCAATGGAATAATACGGTCGCGAATTAAAGCCTTAGTTTTTTCGAGATGCAGATAAAGGGTTTTTGCATCGAAGTTTCCATTTCTGTGAAATAAACCTTCAATCAAAACACGACGAATATCTGTTTGCTCTTTTTCGAGTCGGTTAAAGTTTTTGGCAATGCCCATATTTTTTTGGTGCAAAAAATCGGCGATGGCACTCTTAAAATCAGTATCCTCAGAAATCTGAAAAATTTCTTTTAGTGCTTGAGTGGTCAGCTGCAGCAAGATTCGGGTGTTGAAGTTCAGAGAATCTAATCTTTCTGGCCGCTCCCTCTCGACAGTTTCAAAAACGGTCACAAGTTTTTGCCATTCCGAACTTGTGAGCAATGCATAGACATCAGGCTTTAAGAGGTTTGCATCTAATTTTCGAATACAGTTTTTATAGATATCCAAATTCATTTCGGCATCCCGCTCTTGATAGCAATGTTCTAATTGAAAGGTTGAAAACGCTCCTTTTTCGGGATCGAGGACTTCGATCAATTTGGCAAGCTCAGCAATGGCGCCTGGATTTATTTGCGATGTCAGATCAATTTGGAGGGCTAAAATATCTCCGACCAAATTCATCAAAATCGTATACTCCACTCGGCCTTTTCGGTCGGTTTCAATAAGCTTATTTTCGAGCAGAGATTTTGCGGTTTCTACAGTGTAGAGGGTCTCAAAGGCGGTGGTGCGGAGAAGCTCAGGCAAAAAATAGGAAGACTCGAGCGAAGTCACACAACTCGCTGACGACCAAAACGAAAATAAAATTTGAAGCACCAGCACGAATTTATTCCTCTCTCAAAATTGGGATGAGCCACTCGGTTTTAAATTTTTTTATAAACAAAGGAACAAGTTCAATCAGTTCGTGATGAAGCGAAGATGGGATCACATAATCGGTGTTGATATGAAGTTGGCTTGTATCAAACTGTGCATCTCGCAATCGATTGAAAACAAACTTCGCGCCCCACTCTTCATTTGTTAACATTTTGTTTGCGGCGGCGATCAGCACTTTGTTTTCGGTGATTTCAGAAATACCGGTTAATCCTTCGCTTAGCGATTCAATAATAGGGAGAAGAGAGTACACTGTTGTTGCAAAGTGATCCGCCATTGGCCTTGACCATGTTGAATTAAGAATGACATGAAATGGAATCCAATCGGAGGATTTAGTGCTCGACCAATTCTTCGGTGATTTTTCCCATTGAAACGTCAGGCTGGTTGAATTGATAAGTGCATCTAATTCTTCCAAAATATTTTGCGAATTATAATATTCTGGAAAATATTCGATCGGAGTCATTCCGGTGAGAGGATTCAGATCTTTTAAGCTGCCAGAAAGCCGCAGCGAGAGCTGATTCCAGTTTTGATTTGATGGGGTTAAATAAAGATTAGATAAACGCAACCCAACATCATAGATCCGAATGCACCGACTTGTACTTTGAACTTTTTCAATGGCCTCTTTTGCATGTTCCAACGTGTAGCACGCTCTCACGTAGCCTTGTCTTGCTATCACTTTTTGCACAGCCACCGACTGAAGGTCTGTGTGGCAATCAGCAAAAGCAATTACAAAAGTCAAAAACTTTATAAATATCAATGGTGCCCCCCGGCTCATCCAAACTCTAAAATAAAAAGAAGAGTTTTAGCAAACCTCATCTATTCATCTTATAAAAAGTTAAGTAGAGTAGAGTCTTCGATGAAACAAGTTTTTATTATAGCGATCTGTATGGGCGTCAATGCGGTGCTTGCCGCGGTTGAAATGGCTTTTGTCACGGTGGCAAAGCCGCGACTGCGACAAATGGTCAAAGAAAATCATATCGAGGCCGAAAAGGTTTTGCGACTGCGCGAAAAGCCGGAGCGCACACTTTCGGTTTTGCAAATCGGAATCACGTTGGTTGGATCGGTGGCGGCTGCGGTTGGTGGCGCTCTCGCTCAAGAGCGAATGACTCCATTCTTTATTGAACAGTTTGGTTTACTCCCTGCAGGAGCCGAGCTGATTGCGATCGTGTCGATTGTTTTGCCCATCACCTATATGAATGTGGTGGTGTGTGAGCTTGTGCCAAAGACTTTGGCTTTAAGAAATTCACTCAATATTATGCTCAAGTCGGCGTCTTATCTGATTTTGTTTGAAAAGATATTGAGCCCACTTGTCAGTGTGCTCGAGTTTTCGACCAAGAAAATTTTAAAATATTTTTTTGTGGCAAAAGTTGCAGAAGGGGCTTCTGAAGAAACCGTGGCACTTGATTCCTTAAGCACCCAGGCTCGGCAATATGTTGTTAATCTGGTGAATATGGAAACCAAACGGATCCGCGATATTTTGGTTCCATGGTCACAGGTGAATTCGGTGCGGTTTGATCAATCTATGGATGATGTAAGGTCGGTTGTGGTCACATCGGGCCACACGCGGCTGCCGGTTTTAAAAGACGATGTGGTGATTGGGATTCTCAACACCAAAGAATTTATGACTTTGGATCGAGTTGGTGAAACTCATTGGGAAAAGATTGTGAGACCCATGGTTAAAGTTTCCGAAGCCGATCCACTATTGAAAGTTTTAAGATTGATGCAAGAAAAAAGATCTCATCTCGCGACCGTTTACACCCAAAATCGACGGCTTGGGGTGGTGACGATGGAAGATATTTTAGAAGAAGTGATCGGCGATGTTTTTGACGAAGATGACGATGGAGCGCTCAAACGAGTGCTTGCCACAGCCGCTACATTTAAGAGCCTCAGATGAGTTATCAACTTTTAGACTCTGGTGATTTTGAAAAACTTGAAAAAGTAGGCCCCTACATTATTCGCCGTCCCGCAGCCCAAGCGGTGTGGCGAAAAACCGAATCGCATTGGCCCACCGCCGATGCGGTTTATCATCGCTACTCTGAAGGAAAAGGGGAATGGAAGACGGCGTCCTCGGTTCCTCAGTCATGGACGATCGAACTTGGAGATCTCAAATTGATCGCCAAGCTCACAAGTTTTGGGCATCTCGGACTTTTTGCAGAACAACAAAAAAATTGGTCGCTGATCCAAAACCGTATTGAACAAACTAAAAATAACCGGGTTCCTCTTATACTTAATTTGTTTGCTTATACCGGGGGTTCAAGTCTTGTGGCAGGCCGAGCCGGAGCCGAAGTTGTCCATGTGGATGCTTCGAAAGGTTCGGTCGATTGGGCCAAACGCAATTTTGAGGCAAATGGAATTGAGTCGACCACGCGCTATATGGTTGATGACGTCATGGCTTTTGTTGAACGCGAAGTCAGGCGTGGACGTGTGTACGATGGTATCATTCTCGATCCTCCAACCTATGGCCGTGGACCTCAAAAAGAAATTTGGAAGATCGAAGAGCATCTGTTGCCACTTTTGGATATGTGCAAAAAACTTCTTGAGCAAAGCTCAGGTTTCGTTTTGCTCAGTTGTCATTCGCAAGGCTATACGCCCATTGCCCTCAAACATCTGTTAGCAAGCAGCATTGGCGCCCATACCGTTGAGGCTGAAGAGATGGTCATTATGGACCGCTTCGGAAAAGCCCTGCCCTCTGGAGCCTCGGCTTTTATTACGTATTAAGAATTTTATCTAAATATTTTCTTGTGAGCGAGCCTTGAGGCATCAAGCGCTCAATGGTGCTTGAAGCCGATTTTAGTTTTTGGGCTTCACTCCAGAGATCTTCGTAAATCAAGGACGTTGCTCCCACCGCAAGCGAAGGAAATGCTCCATCTTCCACTTCACCAAATCCTACCGCCAAAAACTCATTGAATAAAAACTTAAGGGCCTTTGAATACGTGGGCTCATTGAGTTTTCCCTGAAGACCGATTTCGAGTTTTAATTCTTTTGTCGAAAGCGGAGAATTTTGTTTTAAGATTTCGAGCATCTCTTTGGATTCCAAAATAAATTTGGATTTACGAGCGAGCGGCACTGTTTTGATGAGAGCGGTAAACAGTTCGCGCGAAAAAAAAGTGGCTCGTCCTTGATACCATTTGGAATACACAACCTCGCGGCACTTTGAGAGAGTCTTCATCAACTGCCACATTTCGGATACCCGGTTGTCGCTGCCCGAATCCCAGGTCCAGCGCATTTTTGAGCGTGGGTAAAACTCGGACCACAAAGATTTTGGCTCGGGCCGGTTATTGATCGGAAAAACAAGCAATAAACCATTATTATTTATTTTATCAATTGCTTTTTTGTACATGTCACTTGCCTGATAAGATTGGGAGAGCTTCCTTTATACCTTCGATCACAAATTGGATCGCCACCGCAGCAAGAATAATCCCTAATAGCCGCGACATCACATTCATCCCGATATGACCCAAAAAATTGGCGAGTCTTCCGGCTTCGCGCAATATTAAAAAACAAAGTCCAACCGTGCACACAAGTGCCAAATAAAGTGCGGCATGATGGGGAAGTTCTGAGGCCTTTTCTGAAAGCAAAAAAACCGAAACAATCGCACCCGGGCCAGCGAGTAAAGGGATGCCTAGGGGAAATACCGCAATATCCTCTTTGACCGAGCCCTCTTCGGCCTCTTCACTTGTTGATTTGGTTCGCGAGGTGCGGGCGTTTAACATATCCAGGGCGACGATAAACAAAAGTGTTCCACCAGCGATTCGAAGTGCCGGTATGGTCACACCAAAAAATCGAAATACAAAGGAGCCCAAAATACTTGCGCCCAATAAAACACTAAAGGCCACGATGCATGCGCGCTCAGCCGTAAGGATTCGTCGGGCTCGATCATAGTCGCTGGTCATCGCCAAAAAAGGCCCAAGCGCTCCGAGCGGATTCATAATTGTAAAGAGAGTCGAAAAACAGATCACAAAGAATGCATGAAACGAATTGAGTGTTGCCATTTACCTCTTTTGCGCCACGACCCACTTGCTTGATAAACCGTAGCCTTCTTCGAATTTTGTAAAGCCAGCTTCGCTCATCAAACTTTGAAGGGGGTGCTGGATATAATTTTTGTAGAAGGGCTCATGAAAATCAATAGGAAACTGATAAAGGGCTTTATCCAGCTCTGGAACATCCCCCAACTGGACCGAATCAACAATCGCAATTAAACCTTTTGGCTTTAAAACTCGAAATGCTTCTTTTAATACTTTTTTGCGTTCTTGGAGTGGGAGTTCATGAAATAAAAAAACATGAAACACCAAATCAAAACTTTTTGGTGCAAGCTCAGTATGAGCCGCATCTCTTTTTAAAAAGTTAATCTGAGGAAATTCGACCAAATGCTTTTGGGCTTCTTTTAGATAAGGAAAGCTTAAATCCACACAGGTGATTTCGCTATTTGGAAAACTCAACGCAAAAGCCTTAGTCGCATTTCCGGTTCCTGAAGCCATCTCTAACACTTTGAGTTTTTGATTTTTCTTAAATCCACGATCCAATAGCGGCTTGATAAAAATGCGTCTCATTGTATCGCCAAGTCCGCGAAACAAAATCTCAACCTGATGCTCGTAAATCTTTGCCGAATTGTCGCTTAAGTAGCCATCGGTTTGATAATGAAAATTGCGGCGATAATATTCGGGCACATCTTCAAGAAACACTTTTGATTTTTCAGAAAAATCGTTGTGGCGTAATTTTAATTTCCGTGAATTGAGCAGCACCACATCGGCAAGCACTTTGGCATAACTTAAAAGATGGGTGGAGACATTTCTTGGAACCAAAACTTGAACCGGATAAACACCATCAACAATATTTGCGGCATCTTGATCGATTAGTTTTTTTGCAGCCGCAAGTGCGGCATCGGTGGTTTCTTTGCTGATTTTAAATTTAGGATCGCTGTGGAACACCTGCTGTAAAAAGAGAAATGGAATTCCCTCGACCGTGTAAACCGCACTTCGCACATAGGCGAGGGCGCGAACAAATTGCTTCCTTAAAGATTTCATCTTTCCTCCACAGCTAATATCAGCTAAAAGCGAGTTTATCTTTTTTTGAAAGGTGTGTATATGATCGCAGCGAATAAAGTGGTTGGCTTAATCTACACGTTAAAAGACGATGCTGGAAAGCTCCTGGATGAAGCCCCAAAGAATGATCTGTTCTTTTATCTTCATGGTGAAGGGCAAATTGTACCTGGTCTCGAAGATGCGCTCGAAGGTTTAAAACCTGGCGATAAAAAAGCCATCACAGTGACACCCGACCAAGGCTATGGCCAATTGAACGAGGAGATGAAGGTGGTGGTGAGCCGCGATCAATTTCCGAAAGAAGCCGATGTTCAGCCCGGAATGCAATTTTTAGCCGAGATGGGTAAGGGCGGAAAGCACCCTTTTACCGTGATCGATGTCAAAGATGGCCAAGTTCACTTGGATGGCAATCATCCACTTGCGGGTCAGACATTGCATTTTGATGTTGAGGTGGTCGAAGTTCGTGACGCCACTAAAGAAGAGTTGGAACATGGCCATGCCCATGGTCCCCACTCGCATCATTAATCGAGAAAAAACGAGCTGCGCTGGTATTCGACCCGCAACATTTTTGAAGCTTCTTGAAGAACTGCCGCAGCCGGAACCGCAATCAGCAATCCTAAAAATCCAAACATATTTCCACCCACGATCAACGCCAATATCGTGGTCAGGGGATGAAGTCCCACTTTGTGGCCCACCAAACGTGGAGTCACAACAAAGCTTTCGAGGGCTTGACCAAGAGCAAAGATCATCAAAACTGAAAACACATGTGACCATGATGAAAAACCCGAAAGCTCAATCACCATTGCGGTCAATAAACCTGTGCCGTAACCCACATAAGGCACAATCACCAATAGACCCGTGCAGACGCCCACGATAAATCCAAATTTAAGGTGAACCACCAAAAGCCCAATTCCATAAAACGCGGCTAATATCAAAGCGGCTAAACTTTGCCCCAACAGATATCCACTTAAGATCTCATGCACACGTCTCGAGAGCGCTCGTAAACGAGGCCGAAAGCGCGGAGGCAACAAGTCATTTAGGCCAGTGCCGATCGACTCATAACTATGAACCAAGTAAGCAAAAAACAAAGGGATCAGAGCTAAATTTAAAACCATTAAAACAATCTGTAAAAGACTCGAAAAGGTATTGCGCAAAATGGGCGAGGCCATATTGAAAATATCTAGCGAGGAGCCGGGCAAACTTTGCTTTAAGAGTTCGCGCACATCATCGCGGTGAATGGGCAGAGTCACATCATATTTTTGTGCAATCTCTTCGAGATGGGCAAACAGAGTGTCGATCTGTGCAGGCAGGGCATAGAGTAAATCTTTAAGCTCTCGAATCAGCATGGGGATTACAAAAATAAAAAATAAAGTGATCAATGTGAGGGCGACGAAAAACACCAGCAAAACCGAAATCACTCGGGGAAGTCCCCAGCTTTCAAGCTTCAAGGTCATCGGTCGCAAAAGATAAGCTAAAATAAAACTGAGTAAAAGTGGTCGAAAGGCATCGCCGAGGCCATAGCCCAGCATAAACAAAAGTGCTACGCCAAACAGAGTAAACATGAAAATGGTGTTGGTCTTAGTCGAGCGAGTTTTTTGGAGCGGCTGAGTGATCATGTCTTGATGTGCCACACAGTTTGTACAGGCGCAATGAGTTGCAGGTCCTAATCTCTAAAAATCTGCGCGCGGGTTTTGTTTTGAGCCGCGCACAGCTTTTTTAAGATTTTAATTTTTGAGAAGTTTAACTAAATACTTTTAGTAAGTTTTAACTGGCCAGCAACGGTTTGTTGCTTGGTAGTATCCATATGTCCAAGCGGGATTTGCGCCAGCTTGAAGATTTGCTCCAACACACAAGCTAAGTGGTAAGCACTGATTGAAATCACAAGAATATGCTGTTCCTGCCCAGCACTGGGTTTGTTGTACGCAGCTCACTGTCCCTGTAGTATTTCCAGTTGACGACTGGTTACAGGTGTAAACGCCGTTCACTGTTTGGCAACCTTGAAAACCGTTGCTGTTGTTGTTGCCGCTTCCGCCGCAAGCACTCAAGACATAAGCTGCAGAAAGTAAAAGAGCTGTTTGTAGAATCGTTTTCATATTTTTCCCCTCGTTTTTTTAAAACCTTATGCAGTCTTCATTACAACGAGAGTGCCAGCTGCGATTTTGTAAAGTGGCCGGTACACGTGTCCAAAGTGTAGACGTTTAAAAACATCGAGCGGTGAGGGGATGAAAAAAGATTTTTAGCGATCTGCGCGCTTGAGCCGACATCTGTCATTTCAGTGACCCAAAAGTGTCACTGAGCGCAATCAGAGTGTCTCATCTTGAAACGGTTTAGAGCTTAGTGAGCGGGGCAGTGAGCCAAGCACAAAAATCGGGTTGGGCCGCGATCAGCTCATCGTTTTGACGTCGCGAAATGGAATGGTCCCGTTCTTTATTGAGCAAACCTAAAACGTTCGCTAATTGAAATTTTGCGTCTCGATGATGATATCCAAAGTTGATCAAATTGACCAACGCAAGCTTGTTGTTCGGCTGAAAAATGAGATTTCTGACCGATTCAACCCTTAGAAGGGTGTTTTGAGGGAAAACTTGAAGGATAAGGCGATCTTGGTGTGCTGAATTTGGGGTAAACACTCCGGGAACCAAATTCGTCTCGATCCAAATGGAATGACTTAAAATCGCAAGTTCTTTGAGCGACCTTACCGGGCGCGCCACCTCTATTAAATAATACAGCGGACTCATGTCGGTTTGGGGGTTGTGATCATAGGCCAATGCGAATTGATAGGCTAAAACCGCTTCGTAAAATTGGCGATTTTCTTTAAAGATATTTCCCATTTCGATGGCTGCGAGAACGATTCGTCGGGATTCAGTAAGGAGAACCGAAGTCTTTTTGGCCAACGACTCGCTGTAGGAGGATTTGGCGATGTCGTGTTGTGCGGTTTGAATCACTTCTTGGTACATGGCAATTTTTGAAACAGATCCAAAAACGGTCGAACCAAAAAATATTAAAATCAACAACATGGATAAATTGTGACGAGCCTTTTATCCATGTTCAACAAATTATTTTTCGAGTTGGGCGTATTCGCTTTCCATAAATAAACTGGCGTTGCCACCTTTGGCGCGGATCCCATCAATAACCGTTTTGGCTTGGGCTGAACGTTTGTTGGCAATCAACATTTTAACATAGCTTTGGGTTACGGTTACTTGGAGGGCATCGACCTTTGAGGCGAGCACGCGCTCGTAATATTGCGAGGCTTGATCGATCATTCCGAGCTGTCCTAACACCTTGGCATAATCATAAGAAGCATCCACACTCAATCCGCCAGAGCGAAAATAACTACCAAAAGAATTTGCCGACTCACGAAATTTTTGACGTTGCATCTGGATTTTACCGAGTTGGGTTAAAGCCTCAACTTGTGTTGTGGCTTCACTCTGAAGAGCACTCTCGGCACAGTCCAAGTTTTTTCTTTCAAGACATATTTTTGCCAGCTCATCGGCATCATGGGCACTGAGCGAGGACATCATGCTTTTTATTTGCAAAGGTATGATAGACAAAAAATGACTGTCCCATTTGATTGCCTGGATAAAACAGAGAACCACCACTAAAGAAAGTGTCACGCTGACTTTTGAAAATCTCTTAAAAATTTCTCTTTCGGCCTGACGTTCATAATTAACAAACATAACCACTCTCCTTGTGAGTTCTTATTTAATGATAGAGCAACCTAGACGCCACCTTGCCTCGCTTTTGTTTTGGTTTTAAGCTTTTACAGTTTGAAAAAAACTCTTTTGAGGTGACAATTTTTGAGAGCGTCGTTGGTTTTAATCCTATTGTTTTTGGTTCATTGTGCAAGGTCTCCTTTAAAAAATGCGGATCAAGCCCTCAAACTTGTCACCAAAAAGATCACCCTAAAAGATGATCAAAACTTAGATTTGCTTAAAACCGCAATTGAGCAATCGGCCTTAGCTCTCGAAAAGAACGCGGGTGTGCTCAAATTTGGCTCGATGACCATCTCCAAAGAGGTGTATGCGGCCCAGCTTAAAAATCTCTTAAAAGTGCCAAACGATCAGCTTGTCAGCGAAATTCAGAACCATTTTGATTTCTATGAGGTCTATGGTGAACGAAGGTTGGGCGAGGTCTTTGTGACCTCTTATTTTGAGCCGGTACTTGAGGCCTCAGTCAAACCCTCAAAGCGGCTCTCACAAGCCCTCTATCAGGCGCCAAAGGATTTGATCTCGATTGATTCCAAATCCTTTCATGAGCGATTCTCTTATTTTGATGATCAATTTAAACTGTCATTTTTAAAAGGGCGTTTGCTTCAGCCCGAGATGCGGCTTGTGCCCTTTTACAATCGAAAAGAGATCGATCAGGATTTAAATCTCAAAAACCAAAATCTTGAGATTGGCTATGTGGATCCGGTGGATGCCTTTACGGTTCAAATTCAAGGGTCGGGCACCTTGATCTTTCAAAATCAAAAAAAAATCCGCATCGGTTACGCCAATCAAAATGGCTATCCCTATGTGGCCATCGGCAAATTTTTGCTCGACCGCATTCCGCTTGAAAAGATGACTCTGCAAACAATCGAAGCCGCACTTCACGACATGACAAACCAAGAGCGCCAAGCGATCATGAACAAAAATCCATCTTATGTTTTTTTTAAAATTATGGATGGTGATCCCAAAACATTTTTTGGAATACCTGCGGTCGAGGGGCGAACGATCGCAACCGATCAACGCTATTTTCCAAAGGGCGCATTGGCTTTTTTGGATTTTCCGGCAAACGAAATACCATCTCGTCTGGTGATCGATGCCGACACGGGCGGTGCGATTAAGGGTGCGGGGCGTGTGGATCTTTTTGCAGGTCGCGGTGTTGAATCCAAAAAATTCGCAGGCCAAATTAAAAATCGGGGGCGACTCTACTATCTTGTCCCAAAATAAAAGGGACAGCTCAGTCCTTATCCATAAAGACTGAGCTGCGGGGGTAGAGTGGGAGAGGGGGTAGATGCCGTCCATGACATCTGCTAACCTATAGAGCAAGCGATGTGCCTCAATGTTCGTTGAAAGTTTCAAAGACAATTTTTGTCGCTCAGCTGTACGGATTTCATTCAATAAGCAACTGCGTGCTCAAGAATATTTGATCGCCAATTCCAAATGAAAAAATTTTGTTTCGAGGCTTGGGCGTTGGATTAAAAAAAATCCGATTCTGCCGCCCTTTGTCGGCATTTGACGCAAAGATCGTCACTCTCTAGGGTATGCCGATGCAAACAGTTTTAACCGGGGTCAAACCCACAGGTCAGCCCCATATCGGAAATTACTTAGGTGCGATCAAACCCGCCCTGTCATTTCAAAGCACCACACATACTTTTTTGTTTATTGCCGACTACCACTCACTCACCGCTGCAACCCAACCCAAGGAGCTCAATGCTTGGGTGTATGAGTTGGCGGCCACGTGGATTGCTTGTGGTCTTGATCCCGAGCAAACGGTGTTTTATCGCCAAAGCGATATCCCTGAAAATTTTGAGCTCTATTGGGTTTTAAGTTGCCTTTCATCTAAGGGCTTAATGAACCGCGCCCACGCATACAAAGCCAAGGTCCAAGAAAATGTTGAGGCTGCTCGCGAAGATCAAGATCACGGTGTAAACATGGGTTTGTTTACTTATCCTTTGTTGATGAGTTCTGATATTTTGTTATTTGATGCCGACACTGTTCCGACGGGTGAGGATCAACTCCAGCATATCGAGATCGCCCGCGATTTGGCTCAGCGAATGAATCATCACTATGGGCCCATACTCAAGGTTCCAAGTCCTCAAATCCGCACCCAAATGAAAACGGTGCTTGGGCTTGATGGGCGAAAGATGAGCAAATCTTATAACAATACGATTCCACTGTTTTCAGAAGAAAAAAAGCTGCGCTCTCTCATTATGAAAATTAAAACCGATTCGACCCCACCCGAAGCTCCAAAGGAAACCAAAGGATCTTTGTTATTTGATTGGTATCAGCACTGGGCAACCGCTCAAGAGATTGAAGCCCTTTCTGAACGCTATGCCAAGGGCATTGCGTGGGGCCATGTGAAAGAAGAACTGTTTGAAGTCATCAACCGCGAGATCAAACCTTTAAGAGAAGTTTATCAATCGGTGATTGGTGATAAAGACAAAATCGATCAAATTTTAAAGCGGGGAGCCGATAAAGCGCGCGAGGTGGCTAAACAAACTTTGTTAAGAGTGCGCAAAGCCACCGGCATCGAGCGCTAGATTTGGCGCGCCCGTTTGTCTACCGCCAATGCGGCTTCACGAACCGCTTCGGCTAAAGTGGGATGGGCATGAAAGCTTCGTGCGATATCTTCGCTACTTGCCGAAAATTCCATGGCGATCACCGCCTCGGCAATCATATCCGAAGCCCTTGGCCCTAAAATATGAACTCCCAAAACCCGGTCGGTTTTTTTATCGGCCAATATTTTAACCAATCCATCGGTTGAAGCCATTGTTTTTGCGCGTCCATTGGCCACAAACGGAAAGCTTCCCATATTGTATTCGATGCCTGATTCTTTTAATTGCTCTTCGGTTTGTCCCACTGACGCTACTTCGGGCCATGTGTAGATCACTCCAGGAACCGTACCATAGTTCACATGTCCAACACCTGTGACCATAAACTCGGCAACAGCCACGCCTTCTTCTTCGGCCTTGTGGGCAAGCATCGGCCCTTTGATCACGTCGCCAATCGCAAACACATTTTCAACCGAAGTTTGATAGTGCTCGTTGACCTCGATTTGTCCCCGAGGCTCGAGCTTTAATCCAATCGATTCGGCATTTAGGCCCGAGGTGTTGGGCTTGCGACCAGCTGAAACCAACACCACATCGGCTTCGAGCTCTTTTGTTTCGCCGCCTGTTGAAAATCGTACTTTGGCACCTTGTTGATGAACCTCGGCACTCTCAACTTTGGCGTTAAGGATAAATTCCATTCCCTGTTTTTTTAAAATCTGTTGCAGTTTTGAACTGATCTGAAGATCCATCGCTCCACAGATGTGATCGGCATATTCGATAACGGTGACCTTGGCTCCTAACCGCATCCACACCGATCCGAGTTCGAGCCCGATATAGCCCGCACCCACCACAAGAAGATGCTTTGGAACTTCGGCTAACTCTAGGGCTCCGGTTGAGTCCACCACAATTTTATTATCCACCGGTAAACTTGGGATTTGATTGACCGAACTGCCGGTGGCAATCACAACTTTTTTGGCTTCAACAGTTTGATCACCAACTTTGATTTTGGTGGGGGTGACAAAAGATCCGGTCCCTTTGAATGTGGTGATTTTATTTTTTTTAAATAAATATCCAACACCACCTGTAAGGTCTTTAACTATTTTTTGTTTACGCGCCATCATTTTTGAAAGATCCAGTGTCACGTTTGAAACATTGACCCCATGACTTTCGAGTTCATGATTGGCATTCAAAAAATGCTCACTCGATTCAAGCAGGGCTTTCGAAGGAATACACCCCACATTGAGGCAGGTGCCTCCAAAGGTTTCTTCTTTTTCGATCACCGCGGTTTTAAGCCCAAGCTGTGCCGCACGAATGGCGCAAACATAACCGCCGGGACCTGAACCAATCACAACCAAATCAAAAACTTCTGACATTTAAATCTCCAATAAAAGACGTTGAGGGTCTTCGAGGCTTTCTTTGACCTTCACCAAAAAGCTCACACTCTCTTGCCCATCTACCATGCGGTGATCATAGGAAAGTGCAAGGTACATCATCGGCCGAATTTCAACTTTTCCATTGATCACCACCGCGCGGTCTTCAATCTTATGCATCCCTAAAATTCCGCTTTGGGGTGGATTCAAAATGGGTGTCGACATCAGCGAACCATAAACCCCACCGTTGGTGATGGTAAAAGTACCGCCGCTTAAATCATCCACCGAAATTTTTCCGTCGCGAGCTTTCACCGCATAATCGCGAATCGACTGCTCAATTTGCGACAGACTCATATTTTGAGCATTGCGAATCACAGGAACCATCAATCCACGCTCGGTGCCCACAGCAATACCGATATGATAGTTGTTGTTATAAACAATATCTGTTTTATCAAGCCGTGCATTCACTTTTGGAAAGGCCTTAAGGCCAGCAATCACTGCTCTCACAAAAAAGCTCATAAAGCCGAGGCCAACGTTGTGCTTTTCTTTGAATGAATCCTTATAGCGTGAACGAAGGTTCATAATTGCACTCATGTCCACTTCGTTAAACGTGGTCAAGATCGCAGCGGTCTGTTGAGCTTCGACCAAACGCTCGGCAATTTTTTTCCTCAAAGTGCTCATCGGCTCGCGACGAGTGTCGTCTTTTGAATTTTGAATAGGTTGAGGAGGGGGCGTCGCTTTTGGAACAGCAGCTGGTGGAGTTGATTTTTGTTCGACATCGGCTTTGGTCAAACGGCCATCTTTACCGGTGCCGGTAATTGTTTTGGGATCGATCTTTTGTTCTTCGACCACACGACGGACCGCCGGCGATAAGGGCTGATCTTTAACTTCGGTGGCCTTCACATTCGGAACAGGAGTTGTTTTTGGTGGGGCACTTGGTTTCGAACTCTGAGCTTCAGAGTCAATGGTGCCGATCACCGCTCCCACTTGCACGGTCTCACCACTTTTGGCCGATGTTTGAAGCACACCTTCGTGCTCTGAAACCACCTCGACACTGGCCTTGTCGGTTTCAAGGGTCAAAATCACATCGTCACGTTTGATCAAGTCGCCGCTATTTTTGAGCCACTGACCGATTGTGGCTTCGGTGATCGATTCGCCAACCGCGGGAACTTTAATATCTACTTTCATGATCTCTTCCTTATTTTTGAAAACACTGATTGATGATTTCGTTTTGTTCGCGAGCATGTGTCTTTGCAGATCCGGTTGCGGGTGAGGCCCGATCGGTTCGACCCACATACTCGATCTCAATTTTTTTAAGTCCTAATTCATCGAGCAATTGGCGAAGCCGAGGTTGAACAAAAGTATAGCCCCCCATATTTTTTGGCTCCTCTTGAGCCCAAATTAATTTTTTCAAATGGGAATAGCCATTCACAAAAGGGGTCAGTTGGGTTTTGGGAAAGGGATAAAATTGCTCAAGCCGAATGACCGCCACATTTTTAATATTTTTTTCTTCGCGGTATTTATCAAGATCGTAAAATAATTTACCCGAACAGAGCACCACAGTGTCCACATCTTGTGGCGCACTGATAAAAGGATCATCCAAAACTTCTTGAAAGTGGCCAAACAAAAGTTCTTCGGCTTGCGAAATCACTTTTGGATGACGCAGCAAGGATTTTGGCGACATCACAACAAGGGGCTTTCTAAAATCTCTGCGCACCTGACGTCTCAATGCATGAAAGATTTGGGCGGGTGTTGTCAGATTGCAAACTTGCATATTGTCTTGAGCACAGAGTTGCAAAAATCGCTCAAGCCGAGCACTCGAATGCTCAGGCCCTTGACCTTCATAACCATGAGGGAGAAGCAGAGTGAGTCCACAGCCTCTGGCCCATTTTTCTTCACCACTTGATAAAAATTGATCGATCACAATTTGGGCCCCATTGGCGAAATCACCAAACTGAGCTTCCCAAACGGTAAGGTAAGTGGGATCAGAAATTGAATTTCCATATTCAAATCCCAACACCGCCATTTCGGAGAGCAAAGAATTGTAGATCACAAATTCGCCGTGCTCAGGATTTAAAGTGGCAAGCGGACAAAACCCTTTGCCGTCTTTGCTATCAAAATAAACCGCATGTCGGTGCGAAAATGTTCCGCGTTTGACATCTTGACCCGAAATTCTCACAGGCGTTCCTTCAACACACAAAGTGCCGTAGGCCAAGAGTTCGCCAAGTGCCCAATCCACCCGGCCCGAACCCAGAAGTTCTTTGCGGGTTTGTAAGAGCTTTTGAACTTTTGGATTAAGATGAAAATTTGGTGGATCTTCGGTCAAAACTTTTCCGACCTTGGTCATCAATTCCATAGGAACGGCGGTCTCAGGAGATTTCTCAAAATCCTCATGTTTTGCGCGTCTCAGATTTTTCCAAAATTTTTCAAAGGCGTGAGGTTTAATTTCTGGCGGATTGGACCGGGTGTTATCAAGAACCCCTTGGAGATTTTGCATTTTTTCTTGATAAAAGTTTTTGATTTCATCTTCGCTCAAAACTTTTTGGGCAACACATTGTTTGCCGTAAATTTCCATCAGAGTCGCATGCTTTTTGATATTCTCAACCATCACCGGTTGAGTAAAAGCGGGCTCATCTTGCTCGTTGTGACCATGACGTCGGTAACAGATCAAATCGATAACCAAATCCTCACCAAATTTTTGTCGAAACTCGATCGAAATTTCCATCGCTTTAATGCAAGCTTCAACATCATCCCCATTGACCAAAAGTATGGGAGCCTTGATCGATTTTGCCATATCAGAAGAGTAGCGAGTCGATCGGGTTTGATCGGGATCGGTGGTGAATCCCACCTGATTATTAATGATGATATGAATGGTTCCGCCAACCGTATACCCTTGAAGGCGCGACATCTGTAAGGTTTCGGCCACCACACCTTGACCCGAAAAAGCGGCGTCGCCATGAATTAAAATTGGCAAAACTTTTTTGCGTTCAACCGTATCGTTGCGGCGTCGTTGTTTGGCGCGCGACATTCCCAAAACCACAGGATTGACGATCTCAAGATGTGAAGGATTAAAAGCCAGCGACACATGACATGGACCATTTGGTGTTTCTTTATCGCACGAGTAGCCTAAATGATATTTCACATCGCCATCATAGGCATGATCGATACGGGCAATGCCGTCGAACTCAGCCAAAATATCGCCGAGAGCTTTACCCATAAAATTGGCGAGCACGTTGACCCGGCCGCGATGAGCCATTCCGATCACAATCTCTTCAATATGAAGAGGTGTTCCCATCTGCACCGAAAATTCGAGCATGGGCATCAGCGCATCACCACCTTCAATCGAAAAACGTTTGCTACTCACAAAGCGGGCTTGCAAAAATTTTTCGAGCGATTCGGTCCGGGCTAAGCTGTGATAAATCGCAATCTTTTGTTCTTTGGAAATTTCTGATTTGGGACTTTCTAAAATTTGTCGAAACCACTGCGCCACTTCGGGGCGACAATCAGAAACCTGTGCGGTCAAACTTCCGCAATAAGCATTTTCAAGTTTTGTGATGATCTCGCGCAGTGTACTTGTCCCAAGTCCAGCAAACGCTCCCACTTTAAAAGTCTTATCGAGATCTTTATCACTCAAAGAAAAATTTTTGAGATCAAACAATTCGGTCTGTTTGGAGCTTAATCCCAAGGGGTCGAGATTGGCTTTGAGGTGACCGTAATCGCGATAAGTTTGGATCAGATTTAAAACATTGAGTTCATCTTGCGAAAGCTCGCCCGAATTTTTAAATCCGCTAAATTCCATGCCTTCAAAAAAAGCGCGCAACGTGGCTTCGACCGACGACGGATCGCTTTGAAATTGATGATACATAGTTTCGAGATATTCAAGATTCGAGCGCGATGCGAACTCCGAGTTTTTCACAGGCAAAAATTCCTTAATAAGAAGTGAATTGGGAAGGGTCAGTTATACCAGACATCTGACAAAATCTTTAGACTTTCTGCGTTAGTCACACTACAACCAAAGCCTATGAAAAAACCCATTTTGATTCTTTTTGGTGTCGTCTTTTTTATTTTAGCAACCTATGCGGTCTTAAGTCAGACATTGCTGCACTCTTTAGCCACCCAAAAAATTTTGGCGGCGGCTCACGAAGCTCATGTGGATTTGCGATTTGATCGACTCAAAGTGGATCTCTTGCCCATCGGCGTGACGCTTGAAGGTGTTTCGGTCGAAATTCCTAAACAAATCCGGTCGCACATCGAAACCGCCGAAGTCTCGATTTCAATTTTGCATCTCTTCATTTTTGACCTCAAATTAAAAGTTTTTGTTGATTCAGGTCATTTTGAATTCTTTGAAAAACCATCAACTCCATCACAAACCACCGCGGCATCCACCGAAACTTCGGTGCCTCAACTTCCTCTTTCAATTTCTTTGAAATTTGAAGGCCGTAATTTAAATTTTAAAAAATCAGATCAAGAAATCGAACTCAAAAAGTTAGAATTTGAAAAATCAAATTTGCTCGATCTTAAAAAACCATTTGCTGTTGCGGTGGAAGGCGACTTGATGTCGCTCCCATTTACAATTGAGTCAGCAAAAGTTTTTGCCAATCCCACCGAATTTGAATGCGAAAAATTCACTCTGACCGCCGCAGGAATTAAGCTCAAAGGCTCGGCCTCGGGGACAACCGATTTGAGTCTCTTTAAGTCCTCAGGCGAGTTGATTGGAAAAGATCTTGGCGCTATACCGGTTGATCATTTTACCAATAAAATTAAATCTTTAAGTGGAGATCTTGAGGCGACTTATATGATCGATCGCGCGCCTCAAAAAGCTCTCGAATTCCAAATCAAGGCCAAATCAACAAAGGCCACTGCGACTCTAAATCATCCCCAAGTCATTGGGCTGGTCGAGGTCGCATTGGCGCTGGATGTAGAAGCAGCCAACAATCAGCTAAAAGTCCAAAATAGTTTTATCACTGCCAATCTCAACGAGGCCGAAATTCATTCCAGCTATTTTGAAAAACCAAAAAAAATTCCGCTTGAAGTCTCAAGTGAATTTTCGGGTGATCAAAAAAATGTTGTTCTCAAAAATTCGCATCTCAAATTCGCTCAAGCTCTTTTGCAATTCGAAGGAGCACTCAAAGATGCTTTGACTGAGCCGGTTTTAGATCTCTCCTATCAGCTCCCTCAGATGAGCCTTTCGCAGATTCAACCATTCTTGCCAATGCTCAAAAAATCTCCACTGAGTGGCAATGCTTTAGTTCAAGGGACCGCATCGATTCCGTTAAAGGATCCCAAAAAGTTAAGTGCCGAGGTCAAAAAACTTGAACTCAAAAATGTAAAAGGCCATTTGCAAATGTCACCCGCACTGTCGGGACCATTTGAATTTGACCTTGATGCTTCGGCTTCTATTGATAAATCATTGGTCAAAAAATTAGATTCTCAGGGTCAGCTGCATTTTGATCCCTTAAATTTAAAATTTAAAAGTCATGTGACAAATCTTAAAAATGTTTCTGCCGAATTGAATGGTGAGGTCACCGATTTTAAAAAGCTTGCCGCATTCAATCCAAATTTAAGTCAGATCGAGGGCAAATCCCAATTTCAAATTCGTGTCAGTGGGCCGTTGACCTTGAGTACTCCTGTTATGGATTTGTCCCTGACCACCACGGGATCAGTCAAAGTACAAATTCCGAAATACAAATCAATGAGTGTGGTGAGTTCCCCGAAATTGCCTGCACCTCACTTAAGTGCAGCCCCCTTAAAACCCAAACCTTTTTTAAGCCAACAAAAAATATTTAACGACATGAACATTGAATTTGCACTCAACTTAAATGAAGCGCAGTTCAATCAAATTGTTGCAAAAGATGTGAGTCTTAAATCTCGTTTTACAAATCAGGGTTTAAAAGGTGAGGTGCGCATTGGTTCGATTTTTGATGGATCGGTGACCGCTTCAAATTTGAGTCTCAATCCCTTTCGACCCAACTCATTTGCCCAAGGCCGCTTAGGGTTTAATCAAATCAATGTCGAAAAAATGCTTAAAGGTGTAAAGCCAGAATTCGCCGATTATGCATCGGGAATCGCCTCTGGAAATTTGCAATTTGAGAGTCCAGATCCACGGATCTTAAATTTTCAAAAAGAGGTGAGTGCCAATGGTCAAATGCAGGTGAGCCATGCTCGCTTAAAATCTGCACCGATCAAAGCGATGGCCCAAAAGTTTTTGGCTAAAATTCCTGGAGTTTCTGTCAAGACCGATCAAATTCAAGATGTGGCAATGAAGGCGGACTTAAACTTAACCCTCAAAGACAATGTGGCAAATCTTCATCCCTTTCATGCGGTGAGCGAGCAAAATGATGATCTTCATTTTGAAGGAACGGTCTCGCTTGATCTTCTGGCTCACCTTAAGGGCGAAATGCACATCGCCAATTCTCCGTTGGGAGGAAGTTTGCTCAAGGCCAATCAAGATGAAAAGGGCAGGCTCGTTTTGCCGCTCGAGATCAATGGCAACTTGATGGATCCAAAAATTAATTTCGCCGAAGCCACAATCGAAAGAATGTTACATAAAACTTTTCAGCTCGAAAAAGACAATTTGCTCAAAAATGCGGGCGACCAACTGAAAGATAAATTGAAAGGAATTTTTGGCAAATGAACCACAGTATATTGGCTTACGAAAGAGCTGAGGCGATGGAAGTTTGGGGCCTATTCTTAAGCGTTTGGAATTACAATGTGTTCGCGGTGGACGGCAATGGGGTCTCTTTCGGAAAAATTGTTGCCGGAATTATTTTGTTTATTTTTGGGATTGCACTCGCACGAAAAATTTCGGGACGGATCGAAAAGCGATTTCTGATGCGAATGGATATTGATGCATCGGTGCGCTACAATCTGCGATCGATTATTCTTTATCTGCTTGTGATTTTTAATGCCCTCTTTGTGATGCGCCTTTTAAATATTCCGCTCACTGTTTTTGCGGTGGCTGGGGGAGCGCTTGCAATCGGAATCGGATTTGGCAGTCAGAATATTGTGAATAATTTTATTTCAGGTTTAATCATTATGGTCGAGCGGCCTGTTCGAGTGGGCGACGTGATCGAAATCGGCGACCTCTCAGGCACGGTGGAACAAATTGGGGCCCGATCCACCCGGGTCAAGACCGCACTTAATACCCGAATCATCGTTCCGAATAGCACATTTTTAGAAAAAAATATTGTCAATTGGACCCTTGGCGACAAGATCGTTCGCTGTAAGGTGAGCCTTGATGTTTCTTATAACAATAAGATTCAGCAAGTGATCAAAGTGTTAACCGAAATTGCTTTAGAAGATGCCGATGTCGTCAAACATCCCGTACCGATGGTGGTGGTTTCAGATTTTAGCGAGAACGCGATAAAATTTGATGTGTTCTATTGGGCTCAAGTGGGGGGCTCAAGAACATTGGTCGAAATCGCGAGTGATATTCGTATTGCGGTTCATGGTCGGTTTGAAAAAGAGCAGCTCTCGCTCGCTTATCCCAAAAAAGCATCACCAACCCAAATTCAGGTCTTAAGCCTT
Organism: Bdellovibrionales bacterium; assembly: GCA_965199825.1. Taxonomy (GTDB): domain Bacteria; phylum Bdellovibrionota; class Bdellovibrionia; order Bdellovibrionales; family UBA1609; genus CBDATP01. Next base: position 2,281,548 of record OZ241329.1, read on the forward strand.
CCACCTCCTCAAGGATAAAAACATGTTTTCATTTATACAAAATATTGACGATGCCATTTTTAAATTCGTAAATTCCTCGATGACCCACCCTATGCTGGACTCCTTTTTCCCATGGCTTACCGGACTACAAAACGACGACACCTTTCGCTATCGAGTTTTACCCATTTTGCTTGGTGTTTTTATTTTGATACTTCGTATGAAAATGGTGCGAGCCATATTGGCGATCATTTGTGTTTTGATTGTGACCGATTCGATTGGCAGCCGAATTTTTAAGCCTTTGTTTAATCGCACTCGTCCCAACAACCAAATTGAACAAAGTCATTCGATTTTGCGAATTCCCTATGGTCCACAGAGCGGGTCGTTTCCGAGTAATCATTCGATGAATAGTTTTGCGGTTGCAACAGTTCTTGTTTACTACTTTCCGCTGATTGCATTCCCGGTATTTTTTATTGCGGTCCTCTCGGGCTACGCCCGAATTTACGTCGGGGTACATTATCCCACCGACGTGATTATTGGAGCGATGCTTGGAATAGCAATTGCGATCTTGGTGCTCAAACTCTTAAATTATATTCCGCTATTTCGTCGCATCCGCGGCTTGTGAATTGAGCCGGCTCGGATTGTGATAGAGCAAATATTTTGCGGTTTCAAAAAGTCCTTCATTTAAGTTTTTGAGATTCTCAAAATCTTTGGGAAATTTTTTGGCTACATCTTGAGATGCGGGTGCGTTTCTGGTGGCATAAAGATGGGTCACACCGCGTGCATCTCCGGATGAAAAAAACTGCGGGGTTAAAAGTCCAATGCCAGGCGGATTTTGATAATAGATGTAGCTCAATGCAAATCTTGAATCTTTAAATTGGGGATCAAATAAATTTCGTCCAAACGCTCCATTTTCAAAATTTCGACCCATGAGGCCGGCTAAACTCGGAAGAACATCGGGTGAAGTTGCAATCTCGGTATTGATTGAGCCTTGAGGCCAATATTTTGGTGAATAAAGCGTTAAAGGCACGTGAAAGCGCGAGAGCAGATGTTCTTTTTCAAAAGGTGTCACATGATCAGCCCCATCGTCAGGCAATCCATGATCTCCCACTACCACAAAAATGGTATTGCCAAAATAAGCCGATTTTTTGGCAAGCTCAAAGAAACGTCCAAGACTATAGTCTGCAAAGCGCATCGAGTTGTATTCGTCATTTGAAATAAACCCGGAGTGGGCCAGTTGCTCTAAAGTTAAATTTTCAACCGCGAAATCGCCATGATCGCTTGGTATGGTGTAGGGGCGATGAAATCCGGCGGTTTGGATAAACGCAAAAAATGGTTTTTTTGTTCCATGCTGAACCAGGCGCTCGTTCGCTTCTTCAAATAAATGAAGATCGGCAATGCCCCAAACATCGGTGCGTGGATGATGAAATTGACCTTCTTCAACAATGTCGACGCCAGAAATATTGTGAGCTAAGACGCCGCGAATATTTCCCCAGTTCGCGCTTCCACCAATAAAATAAAATTTATCGTAATCGGTAAATGCATTGACGATGGTGTTTTGCTCAACAATCAGCGGATTGCGCGAAGATGTTTTGTTGCCCGTCACATCAGGCACACCAGAGACATAACAAAATACCGAGCGCGCAGTGCCTTCGGCAGGAACATAAAACCGCGTAAAGGTGAGAGCATTTTTGGCGATCTTATCAAAATAGGGAGTGGGGTTCATCGGATGCCCCAAGAAGCCGGTTTTGTACGAGGCAAACGACTCCATGATGATAAACACAACATTGGGCTTATCTTTTAAAACATTCGGCAGCGGTGTGAGATGAATGGGGCGCGCAAAATTTAAATTTTGATTATCTAATTTTTCGACACCGAAATATTTGGCAACCAGCGGATAAAACTTTTTTACTTTTCCGATATCAAAATCTTTTTCGCGATGATGAAGGGTATCAAAAAAATAGTGGACCGGATTAATTCCAAGTGAGGACGTAAAGGCATCGGTGGTAAAAAAGGCCTCCGACCAACGCAAAGGATATTGCGAGAGTTTGCCGTGACCCAAGGCCGCAATAATGATTAGCCCAGTGAGCCCACCAAAAATTCTTTTTTTAATCGGAAAATAAACAATCGCCAGATCACGAAAAATCAATCGGCGAAAAACCAAATAAAAAAACGCGAAGGCTCCAACCAACAAAAAGACGCTGGGTAAAATTGGGTAGGTCTGCCACACCATCTCAGCCGAAATCCAAAAATTTTCGAGAAAGCCGAGAACACTCGCATTGAGTCGACTGTGCAGGTAGGCAAAATATCCAAAATCAACCAAAAAAACCGCAATGAGAATCGTGACGATTGCGGCATAGACCACCGCCCACCATTTATTTTTTGTGGGCGTGTTAAAAGGCCTAGGCCACAAAAACAATGGGAGCGACAGAGCAAGTGCAACACGCAGATCAAATTTTAAACCAAGGTAAAAAGCCCAGAGAGTGTCTGAGCTTGAAGGGTGGTTTGCAAGATGATGAAACCAGCCATAAAACCCTAATCGAAAAAGAGTCTCAAGACTCAAGATCAAGATGACGGTAAGAATTAAATTTCGTGCACGAAGGCCTAAAATTGAAAGCATCGTGGGGGTCTCCTTAAAATTCATTCGTAACGTAAGTTTTGGATAGAGAATAGTTTTTAGCCCTACAATGCCGGGCGTAATTGAGAACCATTCTTATTTCTTTGACTGCAATTCAAAGCTCCTCGATAACTGTGTCCCTATGGAAACACTCAAAATACCCCATTTGGTTCGTGGTTTGAAAAGCCCTCAAGAAGAGCAATTATTAAAGCGCGAAAAATTAAAGCCAGAAACTTCGAAGCGTATTATTCGTGACATGGGCCTTAAGGTCACAGGGCAGCGAATTGCGATTCTTGAATCGCTCACCTCGGGGCGTGCTCATGTGACTGCTCAAGAAGTTTTTGAGCAGGTTCACACCGGTCATCCAGAAATTGGTTTTGCAACTGTCTATCGATTTTTACGTAAACTCACCGAATCGGGTTACGTGACCGAAGTGCGCATGGGGGGATTGCCCGCTCGTTATGAGCTCACTCCCAAACGCCATCATGATCATTTGACCTGTGTCAGTTGCGGAAAAATTGTCGAATTTGAAAATACTCAGATCGAACATCTTCAAGAAACAGTGGCAAAGAGTCATAACTTTAAATTAACCAGTCACGTGCTCGAACTGTATGGTGTGTGTTCCATTTGCCAATCGAGACAGCGCAGTGTCTGATTTTTTTGGGATCGAAGTTCGCGGTGCGCGCGAACACAATTTAAAATCGATCGATATCAAAATTCCTCATCACAAAATGACCGTGATCACCGGCTTGAGCGGCAGCGGAAAATCTTCGCTCGCCTTTGATACCATTTATGCCGAAGGTCAGCGCCGATATGTTGAGAGTTTGTCGGCCTATGCTCGCAATTATTTAGAACAGATGAAAAAGCCAGAGGTTGATTTTATCTCTGGCTTAAGCCCTGCCATTGCGATCGATCAAAAGTCGATCAGCACCAATCCTCGCTCGACGGTCGGAACAGTCACCGAGATCTATGATTTTTTGCGATTGTTATTTGCTCGAGTCGGCACACCCTTTTGTCCCACACATCATATTCCGGTGGCGGGTCAAAGTGTTGAGCAGATTATGTCTGATATTTTAAAAAAACCTCCAGGTACCAAGTTTCAAATTCTTGCTCCTGTGGCTCAAGCCCAAAAGGGTGAGTTTTTAGCCGAGTTTCAAAAATGGCTTAAAAAAGGTTTTGTAAAAGCCAAGGTGGACGGCGAGTGGATCGAAATCGCCAATGCCCAAAAATTAAAAAAACGCCAGAGCCACGATATCGATTTGTTGGTGGATCGTTTGGTGATCAAATCGGGAGTGGAAACCCGACTCAAGGAGAGTTTGGATCGAGCCCTTACCATGACAAATGGTGTGATTACGGTGGAGATCATTGGTGGCGATACAAAAACCTATTCCACCACCAAAGCTTGCCCTCATTGCGGATTTAGTTTTCCAGAAATTGAGCCGCGTCTTTTTAGTTTTAATAATCCTCGCGGGGCTTGTGAATTGTGTGCGGGTCTTGGCACTTTGGATTTGACCGAAGATGTGGTGATCGATGACGAGACCGATGAGAGCTTTGATGAATATGCGATAAAGGTTTGTCCTGATTGCAAAGGCACAAGGCTCAAACTTGAAGCCCGCAATGTTTTAATCGGTAATAAAAATATCGCAGAGCTCTCACGGCTTGCGGTCGAAGATCTTGAACCCTCGCTCAAACAATTTGAATTTACCACTAAACAACTTCACATTAGTGAAAAAATATTAGGTCAAATTTATTCGCGCATTGAGTATTTAAAACGGGTGGGCACAAGCTATCTTTCGCTCGATCGCCCCACACGCACACTCTCAGGCGGTGAGGCGCAGCGCATTCGATTGGCCACCCAAGTGGGATCAAGTTTAGTCGGTGTACTTTATGTGTTGGATGAACCAAGTATTGGTCTTCACCCCAGAGATCAAGAGCGGCTTTTAGGAGTGCTCAAAGAAATTCGCGATCGCGGCAACACCATTTTGATGGTGGAGCATGATGAAGACACAATGAAAAATGCCGATTATCTGATTGATCTTGGACCTGGTGCGGGTCGTCTTGGCGGCAGCATCCTTGCTCAAGGTACACCCGAAGAGCTCGAAAAAGATGTTCTCAGTGTGACCGGCCAATTTTTGAGCGGCAAACACCGGATTACCGAAAGGCGTGAACGAAGGTCCGGCAATGGACAATTTTTAAAACTGACTAAATGTAGCGGCAACAATCTGCAAAATGTGGATCTCAAACTTCCGCTCGGAACTCTCGTCGGCGTAACAGGGGTCTCGGGCAGCGGTAAAAGCACTCTTATTCTTGATACCCTTTATCGCAAATTGGCTCAGCATTTTTATAAATCCTCACCTGTGCCTCAGCCCTTTCAAAAGATTGAGGGCATGGAGCATCTTGATAAGGTGATTGATATCAATCAAAAGCCAATTGGTCGCACGCCGCGTTCGGTGCCCGCAACTTATGTGGGGCTTTTTCCATTGATTCGTGATTTGTATTCCAACATTCCCGAAGCAAAAATTCGGGGATATAAACCAGGACACTTTAGTTTTAATGTCAAAGGCGGAAGGTGTGAGGCCTGTCAGGGCGGGGGATACATCCGAGTTGAAATGCATTTTTTGTCGGATGTTTTTGTTCGCTGTGAAACCTGTCAAGGGCGCCGCTACAACCGTGACATTTTAAGTGTGAAGTATCGCGAAAAATCGATTGCCGATGTGCTCGCGATGACAGTGGGCGAGGCCGAAGAGTTTTTTCGTAATCACAAACTGATTCATCGCAAACTCGAAACACTCAAAAAAGTGGGGCTCGATTATATTCAGCTGGGACAGAGCTCGACCACACTTTCGGGTGGAGAAGCTCAGCGGGTGAAGCTCTCAAAAGAACTTGCCAAACGCGGCACCGGAAAAACTCTTTACATCTTGGATGAGCCCACCACCGGACTTCATTTTGAGGACATCAGAAAATTGGTCGAACTTCTTCAAGACCTGACCGATCAAGGCAACACAGTGCTCGTGATTGAGCATCATATGGATGTGATTAAAGCATGCGATTATGTTGTGGATCTAGGACCTGATGGCGGCATTCACGGTGGACAGATCGTGGCCTTTGGAACTCCTGAGCACGTGGCTGGGATCAAGAATTCAGAGACGGGGCGGTATTTAAAGAAGGCACTTGAAGCTCCCCACTCACACGATTCTGCGGCAGCGACGTAGGATAATTTTTTTGTAAAAACAAAATCACTTTTTCTCTCACTGCACATCTTAAATCAAAAGCGTTGGGTGAGTTTGCAGCGCTCATCAAAATTCGAATCTGCATGGTTCTTTCGGTGGCATCCACCACTTGGACCACGTTGGTGAGCCCATCCCATAACGGCTCGTGTTTTAAAATGCGGGTCACTTCTTTTCTGAGCGCATCCATCGGAACTGTATAATCCAAAAACACCATCACATTTCCCAATAACTGAGCCGAAGTTCTGGTCCAATTTTGAAAAGGCTTTTCGACAAAATAAGTGATGGGCAAAACCAATCGGCGTAAATCCCAGATGCGCACAACCACATAGGTCATAGTGATCTCTTCGACAATGCCCCATTCATTTTCGACCACCACCACATCTCCCAAACGAATGGGTTGGGTAAAGGCGATTTGCAAACCTGCGATCAGATTGCCCAAAGATTTTTGGGCCGAGATCCCGATGATGGCTGAGGTCAATGCGGCCGAGGCCAAAAGACTGCCGCCAAAACTTCTTAACGCCTCAAAGCTTGAAGCAAAAAATGCGAGCGCAATAAACACCACAAAAATATTTGCCACTTGCTCAAGAAATTGCATTTGGGTGTTCAGTCGTCTTGCCCGAATGTCATTTGCGATATTGGTTTTGAACCGTCGTGAATAAATCGAGGTGACAAGCCCAATCAGCCGCACTCCGATCATCGCGGCCCCGTAAGTCAGGGCAAGCTTTGCCACAAAAGAGACCACATCGGCCATGGAGTCGGGAAGGCCCGCATGTTGAGCGATAAAAAAGATCGGAACCGAAAAAAGCAGGGCATGCACCGGAAATAAAAATCGTGAAACCAAAGAATCCAAATGAAGAGAACTTTTTTGGACTTTGACCAGCAACCAGCGAATGCCGATCGAGAGCACAATCACGAGAGCGGTGTAAAAAACTAAAAGGATATACCAATTTTGATCAAATAAAAGCATAGCCCTATGTGTAAGCAAAATCACAGCGCCTAGGAAGTAAAATTATTCTTGAGGCGCATCTTCTACGGTTGGAGCGGAATTGATATCACGAGTGGCGTCGTTGCACTGATCTTGTTGCGCCTTACAAAAACTGTCACGCGTTTTATAAGCTCTGTTATCAGTGGGATCTATACCCGCCATACAGTTGGTGTAAAGAATTTGGCAGCCCATTCCATCCGCGTGTGCAAAACTCATAAATAGACTTAAAATCAGAATCATATCGTCCTCGATCCTTGATCTTATTTTAAGATAAATTGCCCAAATTCTAAAGGGCCAACTGATTCTATCTCAAAATGAGAAATGTTTAGATTTCAAAAACGAATTCCGATGAGGACTCCAGGAGATTACCGATGTCATGGGATGATATTCCAACACAGGTCTTGAGTTGTTCAGAGGGTTTGCTAAAGGCCCTAAAAACCAAAGACCCCTATACCTACTATCACTGCCTTCGGGTTGGTCGTTTGTCGCGGAAGCTTGCAAAAGCAATGGGGCTGAACGAATTTGAGCGTGGGATATTGGAAATCTCTGGTCTTCTTCATGATATCGGCAAGGTTTCGATTCCCGATCATATTTTGCAAAAGCCGGGTCGTTTGACCGATGAAGAGATGCTGACAATGCGAAGTCATGCGGACTTGAGTGCCGATCTTTTAATTCCTTACGAATCCACACCCTTTTTTAAACTTGTGATTCCTGGAGTCAAATATCATCACGAACGGATTGATGGTGAAGGTTATCCGCACGCGATCAAAGGGGATGATTTGCCTCTGACTGCTCGAATTATTTCGATCACCGACACTTTTGATGCGATGGTGAACACTCGGCCTTACCGAACCGCGCAACCCATGGAGCGCGTCGAAAGTGAGCTGATCAAATTTTCGGGCACTCAGTTTGATGCCCAAATCGTCAAAATTTTTCTTGAGCTTTTGCCGTATCTAGATCTTCAGGCTGAAGAGCCCAAAGACAGCAAAGAAGAAGTTGCGGTTCAGTTTTTATTTAAAGCGGCCTGATAAAAAATCTGCGGCTTCGGGCGCATGATAAGTCAAAATAATATCGGCTCCCGCTCGTGCAATGCTTGTTAGCACTTCTAGAATTGCCGATTTTTCATCCAAAATTCCTTGAGCAATCGCAAATTTAAGCATGCTGTACTCGCCGCTCACGTTGTAGGCCGCCACAGGTACGGGTGAGATTTTTTTTATTTTTACAATCACATCAAGGTAACTGAGTGCGGGCTTAATCATCAAAATATCAGCCCCTTCTTTGATGTCCAACACCGCCTCACGCTCGGCTTCATGAGAATTACAATAATCCATTTGATAGGTTTTTTTATCACCAGATTTTGGTGCCGAATCTAGGGCTTGTCGAAAAGGACCATAAAAGCTCGAAGCATATTTCGCGCTATAAGCCAAAATGCCGCAATCCTCATAGCCGGCCTTATCCAAATGTGAACGAAGGTATCCGATGCGGCCATCCATCATGTCGGAAGGAGCCACAAAGTCTGAGCCCGCTTGGGCTTGTACCAAAGCCATTTCGGCAAGGAGAGGCAGAGTCTTATCATTCACGATTTGACCCTCTTCCACCAATCCGTCGTGCCCATCACTTGAGTACGGATCAAGGGCCACATCGGTGAACAAACATACTTCTGGAAACCTTTTTTTAATCTCGAAAATCACCGATGGAAATAAACCATTTTTATTTTTTGATTCCGAACCGAAGCGGTCTTTTTTGTGCTCGCTCACCACCGGAAAAAGAGCAAAAGATTTAATTTTTTTATCTATGCAAGTTTCGATAACCTGAAATGCCTTTTCAATTCCGAGCCGCGATTGGCCGGGCATAGCGAGGATTGGCTGTTCGCTTTTTGGATCTTCATTTATAAATAAAGGATAAACCAATTGCTCCACACTCAACCGGGTCTCGCGCAACAGACTGCGGATGGTTTCACTGCGACGGAGTCGTCGTGGTCGCTCAATCATTGTTTTCTCTTTTGAAAAGGCAAGCCCATTCCAAGTTCTAAAAAGATCGAAGTCAAAGTGATTAGAGGTAAACCAACGATGGCGCTAGGATCATCCGATTCGATCCGCTCAAAAAGGGCTGCTCCCGCACTTTCAAATTTATATCCGCCCGCGCATTCAAAGGGCTCATCAATCTCAATGTATTCTTCGATCGCTTTTGTTGAGAGGGCACGCATATGGAGTGTGACTGTTTCTAGATGCTGAAATGTTTTTTGTGGAGTGACCACCACAAGGCTGGTGTAGAGTTTGTGGGTATGACCCGATAATTTTTCGAGTAAGTTTTTTGTTCCTGGGCGCGTGAGGCCTTTCCCTAAAATTTCGCTTTTGATCGAGAGCAATTGATCACTGCCGATCACCATCGCCTCAGGGTGAAGCTTCGATATTTTTTGCGCCTTTTCGAATCCCAAATGAAGCGCAATTTTTTGAGGATCCGCAGGATGAGAGTCGATGTAACTTTGCTCATCAATTTCGGGTTTGATTTGGGTAAAAGGAATATGAAGTGCACTCAACTGTCGAGCGCGCGAGGGTGAGGAGCTTGCCAATATGATTTTCATAGTCCAAATTCTTAAAAGAATAAGCAAAGTGTGTCAAAGGGGGAGCATGTGCAGTACGTCCATCATCTTAATCCATTCGCCATCCAATTTTCAGAGACCTTTGGAATTCGTTGGTATGGCTTGGCTTATCTTGCTGGATTTATGGCGGGGTATTATTCGATTCTTGCATTGATCCGTAAGGGGCGAGTGCTCATGCCTGAGGCTCAACTTTCGGATTACATCACCTACTGCGCGATTGGTGCACTCGCGGGTGGCCGCATTGGTTACTGCTTATTTTATTCGCCCGATCTTTTAACAGAGCTCAATAATGAATTTCCATTTTGGGGTGTCTTAAAAGTTCACAAAGGCGGCATGGCCTCACATGGCGGAATTTTGGGAATGATTGTCGCCTCTTATCTTTTTGGCAAAAAAAATAAGCTACCCTTTTTTCATTTGCTCGATCTCAATGTGCTCGGTGGGTGCTTAGGAATATTTTTTGGTCGCATCGCCAATTTTATTAATGGTGAGCTGTACGGGCGTGAAGCCCCGAGTGATTTATGGTGGGCGGTGAAGTTTCCGCAAGAGATGTTTTTGTGGGGCTCAGGCCAACTCGACAAAATTGCCAAATTGGCCGAAGCTGCCCGCCTGTCCGGTGTCTCAACAGTCGAGCAGTGGAGCGGTTGGGTCCAAAATTTTAATTCCGATTTTAAAGCACGATCTGCGATTGATTTTGGAATCGAAAAAATAATTGCGAGCACCCAAAATGGAAATCTGATGGTGGTTGAAAGTTTGAGGCCCCTTTTGACTCCGCGCTATCCTTCACAACTTGTTCAAGCTGTGCTTGAGGGCCTATTTGTATTTCTAATTTTGTTGGTGATTTGGCGTCGCCCCCAAAAACAGGGTGTAGTTGCGGCTTGGTTTGGCTTTTTCTATGCGGTGGCTCGCATTGTAGGCGAGCAATACCGAATGCCCGATGTGCAGCTGGGATATCGGGCACTCGGGCTGACGCGTGGCCAGTGGTTGAGTGTGGCCATGCTGGTGGTCGCGATTGCTTTTGTGGTGTGGGCCTACTGGCATGATAGCCGAAAATTGGGTGGGTTTTTGCCCGAGAAGTCTTAACGTCATCAGATGCCATAAAATTAAACATTCAAGAACGATATTCAAATTGGATTTCAATTTTTAAGGGCTTGAAGTGGTTCAAACCGATCGGCGCCTCAATTTGAGTTCCGGTCTAAGCTTTGCAATTTCGGCTTCGAGGGCGCCCGATGAAATTACTGATGCTTGCTTTGTTGATGTTCAGAGGACACGTCTATTCGCAGGTCTGTCGAAACCAAATCTACTTTTTGCCCGAATACTATGAGGTGCCCGACATTCCAAAATCTGCGATGACTTATGCGGAACACCTCCAGGTGGCAAAGTCCGAGCTGAAGGTCCTCAATTTTCTCGAACGCTACGCGGATCGGCCGGTGTTTTCCGAAAAAGTGTCGTATCGCGATTATCATGTTGATCAGTTGAGTGCTGAGAAATTTTCGCAACTTAAACATTCACTCGATTCCATTTTTCCTGATGGATTTCAATTTCATTCCGGCAGTCTTAACAGACAGCAGGTCCAAGCATTGTCTGAATACGGGGCCGAATTTATCCAGCTGTTCAGTGGAAATCTCACAACGATTCATCGGGTCATAGCCGACAAAGAAACAGATCTAAAAATTTTTGGTCCAATTTTGAAATGGTCTGAGGCACATAAAGACGAGAGTGAATACCCTTTAGAAATTGGAAATCTCATTTATGGAGAAAGAGAAAAAGAGGCACTCAGACAAATCGTTAGTTTTTTTAACACTCATCCTCATGAGTACGAAGCGGTGTTAATTTTCGAAACGAATCACAATTTTTGGTTTTATCCCGAGATCTTTCCGCCGGAATGTATCACTGTGCCAGGTGAATTTAAGACAGATTGGTCGGGCCAATATCGTCGTGGGCCCGCTGGTTTTGTGAAATGAGTAATGAGAGGCCCTTTATCAAAAGGGCCATTGTTAAATAAAATTCTTAGAAGCTCTCATCAAAGGCAACGTTGCCGGTCACACCAATTTGGTAGGCCGAAACACGTCGCTCAAAGAAATTGGCAAGCTCTTGGGTGTCTTGGAGTTCCATAAAGCTAAATGGATTTTTAACATTAAACTGCGATGGAATACCTAAACGGTTGAGGCGTTGATCCGCCACATGCTGCAAATAAGTTCTCATGTCGCGAGCACTTAAACCTGCAACCCCATGATCCAAAATATCTTGGGCAAAGGTCATTTCGCAATCGATCGCATCGTTCATCATCGCAATAATGGAATCCTTCATCACAGAATCCATCAATTCAGGCTGTTCGCGAAGAGCAATCTCGATCACCTGAAATGCAAAGTCGATATGTGCCGACTCATCACGAAAAACCCAGTTGGTTCCGGTAGCAAGGCCGTTCAACAACCCTTTGGATCTGAGAAAATAAACATAAGCAAAGGCTGCAAAAAAGAAGAGTCCTTCGATGGTTCCAGCAAAACAAATCAGATTCATAAGAAATCGACGTTTATCATCCATTGATTGAATCACATGGAGTTCTTGAATCGAGTCCATCCATTTAAAGCTGAACTCCGCTTTCTTTTTAATCGACGGAATATTGTGAACTGCCGCAAACGCTTTTTCGCGCTCTGAATGATCGGGGATATAGCTATCCAGCAGTGTGAGATAAAACTCCACATGCAAAGCTTCCTCAAACAACTGGCGTGACAGATAAAGGCGCGCCTCTGGGGAATTGATATGCTTATACAAATTCAAAACCAGATTGTTGCCGACGATCGAGTCCCCGGTTGCAAAAAAAGCAACAAGGCGATTGATCAAAAATCTTTCGGCCGGAGTCATTTTTTTATTCAAATCAACAATGTCATTGCTGAAATCAACTTCTTCTACGGTCCAAGTATTTTTGATTGCGGCTTTATAGCGATCAAAAAAAATGGGGTACTTCATTGGTCTAAGGGTAAGGTCAAATCCTGCATCTAAAATCATGGTGGTCCTCCTATTGACAAGCTTCACAAACTTCGGGGTTTTCTAACGAACATGCGACGGCTTCTTGATCGGTAAACGTGGGTTGACTTGTGACTTGTGCAATTTTGGTAGCAGGTCGCGAGCGCAAGTAATAAGTCGTCTTAATTCCATTTTTCCAGGCGTACATATACATACTCGAAAGCTTCCCGATGGTGGGGCTTTCGATAAATAAATTGAGCGACTGACTTTGATCGATATAAGCACCGCGAGCCGCTGCCATATCAATCATTGATTTTTGGGGCACTTCCCAAACCGTTCTAAACACAAGTTTCAAAGACTGCGGAATCTGTGGAATATTCTGAATCGAACCCTCATGGAGTTTAATTAATCCACGAATCTCCTCGGTCCACAAACCCTGTTTTTTCAACGCTTGAGCCAAATATTTATTGACCTGAATGAACTCACCCGAGAGTGTTTCGCGCTTAAATAAATTAGAAATTTGGGGCTCGATCGCCTCATACGCACCGGTGATACTTGCAATCGTTGCGGTCGGTGCAATTGCAATCATCAACGAATTTCTTAAGCCGATTTTTTTAATCTTTCGTCGCAATTTTTCCCAACGTTCCATATCGTCGGGCACAACACCCCAATGATCAAATTGCAGTTCTCCATTGGCAGCGCGTGTTTCTTTAAAGGCCTCATGGGCTCCCAATTTTTCGGCAAGGGCACAAGACGTTTTCAGCGCGTGATAATAAATCTCTTCTTGAATCTTGGTCGAAAGCTTTAAAGCTTCTGGACTATCAAAAGCATAACCTAATTTAAAAAAGGCATCTTGCAGACCCATCACACCAAGCCCCACGGGGCGCCAGCGATAATTCGAAGTCTCGGCGGTTCCGATGGGATAAAAATTAATATCGATCACACGGTCGAGATACTTAATGGCAGTGACAACAGTTTCGCTTAATTTTTCAAAATCAAATTCTTTACCTGTGACATGGTTTCCGAGATTGACCGAGCCTAAATTGCAAACCGCAGTTTCCCCATTTGAGGTCACTTCCAAAATTTCGGTGCAGAGATTTGAAAGATGAATCACATTTTGGGGCAAACCGGTTTGGTTACTCTTGGAATTACACGCATCTTTAAAGGTCACCCAACCGTTACCGGTTTGGGCAAGGGTCTTCATCATGCGCGAATACAAATCTCGGGCTTTGAGCTGTTTTAAAAACAGACCTTCTTTTTCGGCCTGCTCATAAGCCACTTCAAATTCTTTTCCAAAAAGATCAACCAAATGAGGGACATCTTTGGGATCAAATAATGACCATTGGCCATCACTCTCAACTCGCTTCATAAATAAATCGGGAATCCAGTTGGCTAAATTGAGATTGTGAGTGCGTTGAGCCGCATCGCCGGTGTTGTCGCGAAGTTCTAAGAACTCTTCGATATCCCCATGCCAGCTCTCAAGATAAATACAAGCAGCCCCTTTGCGTTTTCCACCTTGGTTTACCGCTGAAACCGAAGAATCTAAAGTCTTAAGCCATGGTGTTAATCCATTGCTGTGACCATTTGTTCCTTTGATCAAAGAGCCGCGCGAACGCACGCGTGAAAATGAAACCCCAATGCCTCCGGCAAATTTAGAAAGCATCGCGATGTCTTTGTACTTGTCATAAATTGAGCCCAAATCATCAAGAGGGGAATCAAGCAAATAGCAGGATGAAAGCTGAGGTCTTAAAGTCGCCGAATTAAACAAAGTCGGTGAGCTTGGCATATAATCCAATGATGAAATCAGCTCGTAGAATTCTTTTGCTTCTTGAAATGTTTTTGCCAAACCACAAGCCACACGAAGGAAAAAATATTGGGGCGACTCAATCACCTGGCGCGTTTTTGGATCTTTTAAGAGGTAGCGATCATAAACCGTACGTAGTCCAAAGTACTCAAACTTTTGGGTGCGGGTATCATCGATAATAATATTTAAAGCCTCTTTGTGTTCGCGCACAAATTTAAGAGTGGAGTCGGCGATCAATCCGGTTTCAAAACCGATCTTGATACAATCGGCAAAATTGCGAATGCCCTGATTGTTCACTTCCTCGTCGATATAGCGGGCTAAAAGGCGCGAAGCCAACCGTGAATACGCGGGCTCTTCGCCAATCAAGAGTGAAGCCGTTTGGATGCACAGTTGATCAAGTTCTTTTGTGGTGGCTCCATCGTACAATCCGCTGATCACTTTTGTGGCCACACGCATGGGATCCACATCTTGCAAACGATTGGAGCAAGCAATGACCACGTTCACAATCTTGTTCACATTGACCGGTTCTAAAACTCCATCGCGTTTTCGCACACGCATAATCATCGGGCCGTCGGCTTGATCTTGAGGCGGCAACTGATTTTGAGCCGGATTGATGTTTAGTCTTGTACCACGATCATTAATTATTTCTTGCTCATTTTTCATTTGCATCCTCCATCAAAATTTCATCTCAAGCGAAAAGAGTCCCTTAACAATCTTTATTAAAATTTTCCGCTGCCGGAATTTTTTAAATAAAATTGCATGCTTTAGTGACCCTCTTGAACTGTCTTGAGGTGTGTCGGGCGCGATAGGCCCAGCACTCAATTTCGACGCTATCTTGGGGTTCAGATTTCTGTCAATTCTGAAACCCTGACTTTCTTTGGACAATTTTTTTTTCTCACAACTGCGCGGCTCTATTGATGTTCCCGGGATGACTGAGCGCGAATGGTGCAACTGGACTATAAGATCATTTAGCAAATTAAAACGCCTTGACCTTTAGCCGGCAGTTCAAAGCGGGGTCTATTCCGGTAGCAACTTGAACCCAATTCTCATATGCTTAAGATTCAATGAAACAACTTCTAGTCCGAAAAAAGTTTCCAGAAATGGATGAGCTTGAATCATTAATTGAACAGTTCGGCACAAATGCTCGCACGACGGTTGTCGAAACAGTGCACCTCAAAGATCGTGAATTTCCAATCTATACCGTCGAGGTGGGATCCCAAAATTTAAACGATCCGGTGATCGCATTTTTTGGCGGGGTTCATGGTCTCGAAAAAATCGGCACCGAAGTTTTGCTTGCTTATATGAGAACTGTTTTAGAATTGATTCGTTGGGATCACAGTTTTAATGAGCGATTAAAACATACACGACTTTTGTTTATGCCAATTGTAAACCCCGTAGGCATTGTGGCTCGCAGTCGATCCAATGGGAATGGTGTTGATCTGATGCGAAATTCTCCTGTGGTGGCCGAGCGAGCAGGAGGCCCGATCTACCGCGGGCATCGTCTGACTCCAAGACTTCCTTGGTACCGGGGGCCCGAAAATGTGGAAATGGAAAAAGAAGCAAAAGCACTTTGCCAAGTTGTGGTCGATAAGCTTTTTCCCTCTCGATTAAGTATGGCTATTGATGTGCACTCTGGCTTTGGGGCTCACGATCGGTTGTGGTTTCCATTTGCACACAGTAAAAAACCTTTTCCTTACGCAGCCGAAGTGTTCTCGCTCAAAAATCTATTTGAATCTTCATATCCGCATCACTTTTATGTGATTGAGCCTGTGAGCCGTCAGTACACGGTGTTTGGCGATTTGTGGGACCACTTGATGATCCAACACACAAATCAGATAAATAAAAATAGTTTTTTTCCTTGGACTCTCGAAATGGGATCTTGGACGTGGCTCAAAAAAAATCCTCTACAGATTTTTTCGCGATTTGGAGTGTTTCACCCAATGAAGCCTCACCGTCGTCAAAGAATTTTACGAAGACACAATGCGCTCTTTGATTTTCTTCATCGCGTGGTGTCCTCACCCGAAGCATGGCTTCATCTCTCAGAATCCGATCGCACCGCAAAAATGAAACTGGCAATGGAGATGTGGTATGAAAAATAAAACTTGGATTCTGCTTCGTGGACTGTGTCGTGAGTCGGGCCATTGGGGTGAGTTTTTACCACTTTTTGAAAAATCATTTTTGGATCACAACGTGATCTCGCTCGATTTGCCCGGCCTTGGACAAAATATCAAAATGAAGTCGCCGTCATCGACCGAAGAGATTGTGTCGTACTTAAGAAAAACTTTGAAAGAAAAAAACATCAACACACCCATTCATATTTTTGGTGTGTCTTTTGGTGCGATGGTCGCAGTCAAGTGGGCCGAGCTTTTCCCTGAAGAAATAGAATCATTTTGTGTTGCCAATTTAAGCGATCGACAAAGTCCTTTTTTTAAAAGATTAAAAAGTAAAATTTGGGGAACGGCCTTGCGGATTCCATTAAAATTCAGTGCCAAATCTCGCGAAGCTTTGATCTTGAAATGCATTTCCAATTCGCCCCAAAAAAGTGCCGAAGCTCTTGACGCATGGACCGAAATTGCGCGGTTAAGGCCATTTCGACTTCAAGTTTTGACCGCTCAGTTATTGGCTTCAAGATCATTTCGGGCACCAAAAATCTTAAATGTCGATGGCATGATTATGGTCAGTCTTCATGACCGTTTTGTTGATCCCACTTGCTCATTTAAAATTGGGCGGGGACTTAAGAAAAAAATCTTTACTCATCCGTGGGCGGGTCACGATTTGACATTAGATGATCCAGAATGGGTCCTTCAAAAAGTGCATGATTTCATCCAGTCCTCTCAACCGCTGAAAAAAATTATATCCTCATAGTTTGAGTTGTTAGTCCTAGGCATTGCGCGGTACTTTTATGGGATCTTGAAGCCAATTTTAGCCACCCTACTATTTTGTTTTTTCTCCTCGACTTTGAGTCACGCCCAAATGGTCAGTGCCCAAAATCGGGGTGAGTTTGGTTTATTTCAAAATCAGTATGTCTCACCATCAGTCACACCCAATCAGCACGAAGGATTTTCGTCTTTAGGTGGGCAAGCAGATTATAAATTTATCGGCAGAAATTGGGATTACAAATCAAGCGCAAACGGAATCTTGGCGCTCGATGGAACTAAAGAAAATTATTTTGCGGTGCCCGATATTTTTGCGGTTTACAAAGGATTCAATAACAACATTCAGGTCTCACTCGGACGCCGGCGCGAAATGTGGAGTGAGTTTGATGAGCAGTGGAAACTTGGACTCTTTCAACCGGTGGCCCGCTGGGATTATCTGAATCCTCAAGAGCAGGGATTGACCGGTGTGTTTTTTGATTACGAGCGACACCCCTATGCGGTGCGAGTTTTTGTCTCAGGCTTATTTATTCCTGATCAAGGTCCCAATTTCGAAATTCGCGATGGTGAATTCGCAAGCGACAATCGTTGGTTTTCGGCTCCCCAAACTCATGCTTTATTTCGCGAGCGATTTACAAAAATTAATTATCAAGTCGATCGGCCTCCAGTGAGCGACATTATTAATCAAGCAAGCTTTGGAGCAAAGATCACTTATGGCTCGCGCGATGAGGGGTACTGGGTGTCGTTTGCCGAAGCGATTAAGCCTCTAAACGAATTTCATTTGGCCATTGATCCGCGCTACAGCATCTCACCAACCCAATTTTCACAGCAAGGGGTTGCGATCGTTCATCCCATTGTGGTGTCGGACCAAGTGTCCTCGGTCGAGGCGGGTGTGACCCATGATCGTGAGCGCGGCTGGGTGTCGGTCACACGCGATGCACCCAAGCGCCCAGACCTTCCGGCACGCTATGAGCAAGCAAGCCTTTATCCCGCACTGTTTTTGGGTGTAAACTATGCTCATGGAGCCGAGATTTTTGGAATTCGCCGCTCAGAGGTTCAGGTCTCGGCACTTTACCGTTGGGACGAGAGAACAACGCGCGCCGGAGGCCTTGCTGGAGATACGGTCGAATCCTCTCTTCAGCGTTTTGATTTTGAACAAGTGGCGGCTGTGGAGTGGAATATTCAGCCAATCAACCTTCGTTCACGCTCGATCACTTTTAAAACAAAATATATGTACTCATTTCCTGAAAAAGGCGGACTGCTCTCTTTTCGAACCGGTATCGGATTTGATCGCGACTTACGAATCGATTTGGGTTTTGATTTGCTGGGTGCCGACACGGATTACACGACGGGGCTTATGGGTCGCTACAGATCCAATAGTCGAATGACGGGGGGATTGAGTTACATTTTTTAATCGGCTTTTTTTTCTATTTTTCTTTTTGACTGGATGTGGAATTCATCTGGGCGAAAAACCACCAGAAAAAAAAGAAATTCGGGTGGATTTTCATTGCTCGGCCGATGTTTCGACATTTGTGCGGACCTATGTGCACGCCGAACAAAAAAATGTTTCCGAAACCGAAAAGTTTTTTGAGTGTCTCAAGGAATCACTTTTGTCTTTTCAGACTTATGTGGCTGGAGATGTTAAAGAGCGCTACACCCCAGAAGAACTCAAAAATTTTGTTGAGCATGTTTTGATTACTGATCGCCCGCTCACCAACCAACTCTTGCATCAGTTTATGCTTATCAAAGTGGCTTTGATTGGCGGAAGCACCGAATTTTTAAGACATGATGAAATCACCGGCGCCATTATTTTAATGGACCAACTTAAGACCATTGCCAAAAATTTATGGCCCTACATTTCAATTATTAATCCCTATGTTGGCCGCCAAAAAAAAATAATGAACTTACCCTTGCCATCCACCGATCTTGCGGTCGCGGCTCTTGATCAAGCGGCCATCCAAATTGGTGATCTTTTGGCTTCCAGTCACAACCCCTATGCCTTCAATGACTTCAAAAATTTTATTCAAGAGTTTAGGAGTTTTGCGAAATGGGATTCGGCCTTTCCTTCGGCCGGCTCAGTGGACTCGTGGATTGATTTTTGGATAGCATTTAAGGATTTTGCGGTGCGCCCTTCGGCACAAACAGAAATTGTTCCTGAAGAATGGCCACGACTGATGCGTCAAGCAGTGGGGTGGTACAGCACCTGGCTGCGCTTTGAATTTTCGGTTCATGGCCAAGATATTTTTGTTCAGCCCGGTTTAAATCAGACCACCGCCTTGGTAAACGGAGTAGCCGATCTGCTTGAGCGCTCCATTGCCTCTCATCCAAAAACAATGATTGAGTTTGATCAAATTTTAAATCTCTTTCAGAAAATGAAAGGTGTGGATCTGATTTCTGACCCGGTCACGCCCGAGGTTCTTTCGAGTGTGGTTCGAGTGGTGTTTGAAAAAATCTTAGGCCCCACAGAGGTTCAGCCCAAGCGTCGGGTGAGCGAAGGTATTGATTTAGCTGCGGTTGCCCATCTGAAAAATGAATATGAAATCTTTAAACAAGCTCAACTTTTTTTAAACCAATTATTTTTTGAAAAAAACAAAAAAGGTTTAAGCGTAATCAAAGATTGGCTTAAGTCTCCATCTTTAAGAGAAAGTATTGACCCCTTAGATTTGGCGCGCAAAGTGGGAGGGCCAGACGAGCAATATCTCGGACTCTTTTTTCAAGCCATCCGAATTGACCGGCCACTCTTTGCACCGAATCTCGAGAATAAAATACGCGTGCTTTTATTAAGTCCAAAAAATCTCGATCAGATTCAATTTTCATTTGAAGATTTGTCGATGAAAAATATGTTGTTTGCGGTGATCCGACTTCTGGTCAAAGGTTACGCGGGCGATGACGAGCGACGGCTTCAAATGGTGGGTCTGACCCGAAGTGAAGTCCAAGATTTTTACGAAGATTTTAGACTCTTAGGCGAGCAGATTCATATTCTTGATCCTCGCAGTCCACGTTCAGGCAGCCGAAGTTTTTTAGAAGGCAAACTCTTTACCTACGCAGGCCACGGGTATGAGGAATTCTCGGCAGATGTGCAGTTAAAATATTTAAGTCTTGCACCAGGGATCGAACTTTTTGGATTTTTAATCTCAGGCGGATTGACATCGCGACAGCTGTACTACGAGCTTGCCAAGCCGTCGCTCTGCCCGCCGCAAGAGGATTATCCAGTTGATATTTTTGGTGATAAGGAACTCAAAAAAGAGTGCATCATGCCCTACATGGTTGAGCACATTCAGGATAACCTTGATCACCTTCCAGAGTGGCAAAAATATTATCGACAATTGAGCCTGGCTGAAAAAAATAAATTTCTAGAATCCCTTTTGGCAGCCGCAAAGGATCCCCAACTTGATCCCAACTGGGTTGAAAAACCAGATCTCACCGGAATGATCGTGGTCCTTCAATACATTGAGGCGATCTTTACCCGTTATGATCTTAATGGCGATGGAATTTTAAATGAATCAGAAATCAATAATGCTTATCCCACCTTTCGTGGTTTGATTCGAGATATGGCAGCCCAAATCGGCAGACCGCTCACGAGTGAATCCGATGTGCGCTACGTGTTTAATCATATTTTGCTTTATCATCAAATCCCTCCTGGGACGTGGCGCGATTTGATTCGCAAAAACTTTCGCCTTCGTGATTTTCATCTGACACGTCTGCAGCTCACCGAGGCATTTCATATGATCATTCAGCAAATTCTTGAAATTGACCGACTTAAAAATCCTGGGCAGTGAGCCGTGCCACGAGATCATGCCCAATCCACATCACCGGTTTTTTGGGTTTAAAACCTTCGCACAGCATTACTTTTCCGCATGCTTCAAAAACAATTTCGCTTAAAACTGCGGTTAATAATTCTTTTTCAGAGCGATGGGCTTTGAGGATTTGGGTTGAGGCCTCGCGCATCAGTGCCATTTGTGCTGCACCATTGTGCTGCGGCCATTTTTCATACTGGCTCCACTCCTCGGCAATTAAAGGATTCGAAAAATAATCAGAAGCAGTTTTCAAAACTTGGTCGAGATCAATGTCTTCCTTTAACAATGACTGACATTTTTGAAGCAACTCTTTGGTTTTTGGATGATTGGGAATTTCTTTTTTGAGTGCCCCCAAAAGCGGATAAAGCGCAACCTCGACACCTAAAAAAATACTGCTCGAATTGGTCAAAATTTCGGGAGCATTGTAAACGCTCGCGCTAATGCCTTTATGAAACATTTCGGTTGCGATTTTTTCAAGCTCAAGTTTGGCAAAACCTTGTAAATAAGGCGCGTAGGATTGCCAACGATAGCCTTCATTGATCAAGATTTCGGTTCCGTGATAGCCATAGGCCACATATGAAACTTGTTTACCTGATTGGCGCGCCCTTAATGGCTCGGAGAGTTCGATCAGTTGCCGAAAAGTTTGAGCGGTGACTTCCATAAAACTCAAATTACACAAACGTCCCAGAGGGGATTGCCAAAATTCTTCGCTCGATTGAAAGCGCTCACCAAACCCCTTAAACACCCGATTCATCGCGGGCATTATGATTTTGGCGCGGGGAACACCTCCGGCCATGGTGTGCACGAAAAGGACATGACTTGATTTTGGAATGTGGCCTTCAAGCTCTTTTAAATATTTTTTTACACTGCTCGAAAATCTTTTTTGACCCACTTCGAAAGATTCCTGAACTTGATCAAAATCAAGTTGGGCTGACAGCCAATTGGAAAGCTTAGTGCCTTCAAGCTGCGAGGCGGGTGATTGATTTTTTTTTGAGAGTTCAAGATCAAAACCGGCTTCAAGCGGAATGTTGATCAGTGGGCTTTGTTTTTGTTCAAGTTCTTGGTCATCTAAGGCTCTTAAATGATTTTCGGCATCTCGACGGCCCACGGTGCTGTAGATCACGGTCATGCCTTTTTTTTTGGCCGCATCGATCAAACCATTCACGTAGCCTCGCGAGAAGACCTCACCAAAGACAACCAGAACATCCCCTGGGCCGTAATGACATTCCGATATCTCTCTTAAAGGTTCAAACATAGAAGGGTCTCCAATTTTTTTAAAATCTTTGCATGGTCTCAATAAAAATAGGAATCGGATTTTAGCAAGGAGATCAAGCATGGTTTTCTTTTTGACACTCAAGGGGATTATTCAAAGGCTATTACAGGTTGTAATTGTTCTAAATTTAACCCCGGATTCGGTTGAAACCGCCTGAAGCCCTTTTGATAAGAAAAAACCAACTGAAAATTTGTGAAGCTGCACCAATTTTGTTAATCCCAGTGCTTGTTTTGGAGGCCGTGAGGAGGGGATTGAAGAGTCCATTGTGGCACTGAGATTGCCATACCCTCATTGTGGCTTGAAATTGGGCACAAATAAGTTTTGGGAGACATCGGGTGAGAGTATTTCAGCTTATCGTATTCAATTGTTTGATTTGGACGGGAGCCCAGAGTGTGGCTCAGGCTGAAGATTCGAGCAGTCGAATGCACCTAGAAAATTTAAAAGTTTCGACCCAAAAGCCCTACGAGCTATTGATGCTTTTTAAATCAGGATTGGCACAATACTCCAATGTGTCCGATGAAAAAACCGCAGGAAACCTCCGAGTGGAATCGTTGTTTCGGTATAAATTTATGGATGGTTTAAATTTTAAGGCCGATGTTCGTTTGGGTTTGCTTGCTCAAAGAAGTCAGCAAGATATTTCAACCGATGCTTTTGACGATGGCTTTCGAATGAAGCAAGCCTATTTTGAGTATGAGCCACTCAATAAAATAAAACTGATGGCCGGAGTGGTCAATCAGGATAAACTCTTTTTGTCTATTCCGCTATTGCTGGACGATCGTGGATTTCCGGGGCTTGCGCAGTCTGCGACTTTTACAAACGGTGAAAATCAGCTGACCTTTTTTGCTTTTGAAGCGGTGCCCACTTCGCGTAGTCTCAATACCAATCGGATCGAAAAAGAAAAAACGCCGGTTTATTTGTCTCAAGGTCTTAAAGGGGAGTGGCATCTCCGCGAGGATCTGACGGTGACACCTTTTTTGATGCATTATAGCTTTCAAAATTTACCCTCAGTGGTGGCGAGCGAAGGATATTCTGAAGGCAATTCTTTGGCTTTTTGGACCACCGAATCCAATGCGGTATTTAAATATAATTTTAACGGTATTACCGCAGGATCAAATCTGAAATACCAATTTGCAAGCAAGTCTTCGGCTACTTTGGGCTACACGTACATACAAAATTTAAGTGCACCTCAGGCTTATAATTCGGGAGCTTTACTTTCAGGAGAACTCAATCTTCGTTATCAAGATATGGCATTTCGGCCCGCTCTGTTTTCGTTTTACAACGAGTCCGACACCTCACCCGCAGCTTACAATGATCTGCGCTTTGGTCATAACAACCGCGAGGGTTATGGCGGCCAGATGAGAGTTGATTTTTTAAAATGGAAATTTTCGACAACCGCACGCTATATCGGTGCGGATGTGATCAACCAAACCGCAAATCACCAATCTCAAAGTGAATATTTTGAATTGGTTTTAGAAACGAATTATGCCGATATTCTTTAGAGTTCGACATTTATTTATAGTTTTGGTTTTGATCACGGGCTGTGTGCGTGGGCAAAAGCAAAATTCCGAATCCTCAATCAATGAGCAGTCGGCATCTGTGGCCGCAACCTTTTATTATGACCGTGCTATTGTTGGAGAATCTAAAAAGGGCGAGATGAGCTCATGGGAAACCCCGCTCACAAAAATCTACCGTTTTACCGCTTGCTTTAAAGACCGGACCACAAAAAGTGCCCTCCTCAATCAGCCTTTAGTGGTGAGCGATGAGCATGGACGAACTAAATCTCTTGTTGAAGCAAAGACCGATAATAGTGGATGCCTGTCTTGGAACGACACCATCGCCTATAACTATTTTGCCGATAGCAAATACGTCGAGATTTTAAGAACCGTAAAGGGCAGCGGCGCGATCAATCGCGGTGAAGTACAGCTTAAAATTTGTGTGGATCCATGGGCAGAGCAAGATCAAATTCGTGATGAGGTTTTGGATTGCCAATTTTCAAAGCCACCCAAAGAATACGTCCTCGATACGTCTCACTCGGATGACGCCTTTTCGGGGCTACGTGCAGATAAAAATAGGCCAGCCGATGTTCAGTTGTGGCTCGATAATCCACGCCTGACGATGGATTCCTCAACACTTTCTGCGGATCGTGCAAGGCTCTCATCGATCATTCATTTTAAGCCTGGTTTTGTAAAACGACTTATCAACGGCGCACGCTCTGGGATTATTCCACTCCCCAAAGGGATAATCAAAATTACGCCTTTTTTAAAAACATCAGACAATGTCGATGGGGAACTCAATCATTTTAGTCAAGTCACTCCGGCAAACGAAACTCTTTTGCCAAGAGAATTTGCCAATGGTGATTTTGGTCAAGAGTTTTCATTTTCTCCAAAAAGTTTTGCCCAAATTTGTAACCAACAAATGGGTCTTCGGGTTGAGCCGATCAATGCCCCCATGGGCAATTTGCGATCAGCCGATTTTATTTTTCATGTTGGCGACTGTAGCCGATGGACGTTTACAGATGCCCTCCTACGTTTAGATGAAAATGTAAATCACGAGATGTCCAAAGCCTTTGATAATCCAAGTTATCGATCAACCGGAATTTTACCATCCTCTCTTTATTTTTTGGATGGTTGGGATCAGCAGGCGATTCAGTCTTCAAACACTCCGACGCCAGAAAAAATCAACCCGCTGATGAATGGTGAAATTACCAATCGCCAATTTGTGTTTGAGCCCTTGTATTTGCGATTTGATAGTATCTCCCGGGGCGAAACTGCAACGAATCGCACCCTCGTTTTTACCGCAAGTACCTGTGTGCACAATGCGGTCAATCGGGGTCAGCGCCTGGGTAATTTTCATTTTGATGTTTATAAAATATCTTATGATCAAAAAGGCAATAAGACCGAAGAAAAATTAAATGATCGATTTAATGACGGAAAACCTTACGCTACCGATGACAGCAATGGCTGTGTGACGTGGAAGGATTCGATCAATCACGAGTACTATATCAAGGAACATTATTATCAGGCGGTTTATGAACTGCGCCATGTGGGCAGTGATTATTCCCATTCTAAAGATGCCAAAGAGCGCCAACTCACAGCGGTGATCAACCCCTGGGATTATGGTTTTACCTTTGGCCGAGACATTTCCTATGCTGGGGGCAAATGGGCGGTAGAAGCCCAAGAGAGCTTAGTCAACGACAAGCCGGCCTCACGAATGGTGATTTACAATTTTAAATACGAAACCATTAATTTTCGCTACGAAATTGATGAGCATATGAATCTGACCGTTCAAAAAAACGTGCTGTTTCGTATTGAGCCCCAGGTGATTCGCATGCACAGTATTGTGAGCGGACGACAACAAAGTCATGAGTCATTACGCAATGGATATTATCTTTTAAAAACGGCCTTGCAAAAATATTATGACGATCACGGAATTGTGCGCGAGTACCTTGATACTTTTCAAAAGATTGTTCAAGTCCAGGGTGGAGTGATTGTTGCTCCCACCAAATTCTCAATTGCTGATTTGCGGCTGATGCGTGTGCGTAACAATCTGCTGGTGGAGCTCCAACCGGTCAATGAGCATGCACTTTGTCGGTATAGCTTTGAGCATGATTCAAAAGAAAAAAAGGATTGGCCCAAAGACCGACTTGAAAAAGAAGTTCAGAGTGCCTGCGAAATTATTGATCTCACCAAACAATTTGTAATGCCTCCTGAGAGTGAACTTGACCAATATGTTCTTGCCCCCGAGCAAACGGGGCTTTCACCAAGAACATTTGTGGGGCCAGTGATACCTCAATCAAATTCGTTTAGTTCAAATATGTGGCCCACGGATAGCCTTGATGAATCCGACTGCACAAGCGAAGAGGTGTGTCGTGAGCTTACCCATGAGAGCCAAACTTGGCAGGAAGAAAAGCGCAAACTCAGTGACATGAGCTATGATCCAAATCATCTTCTCCAGCGCCACAGTTACGTTGATTTTCAAAAATATTTTGAATCGGCCACAATGCGGCCATTGAAAGGGATGACGGTCACCTCGCTCATCAAAGATCAAAAACAGGGCTACAACGCTATTGTTCGAAAACAAGCCGATCTCGATGCCTCGGTGTATTCGGCAGCACAGAATTTGAATTCAGAGTACATGCAGATCCTTCATCCCGAAACTGTGGCTCAGCGATTTGACGGGCTTCCGATTGAAAAAATAAATCGAGCCCTTCCTGTTACTGATATTTACCAAAATTTTTTAAAGCAATTGAATGGGTTTATTATTGATGATGGCGAAAAGCATTTGGATACCAAATATTTTGGTGCACAGGCTCAATCCGATTACTATGTGGGTCGGAATCTTGATGAATTAAAACGTGAAACCATGGTTATGGGGCGGCAAGGTCGATTCGGGTTTGTGGCGGATGAAATTGTTCCGAATGTGAGCACCAAAGATTTTTTGAGCTTTTTTGAAACCGGCAAAATGAATAAGACTTTGGCTTTAAGGCTTTGTGCCTATTGGTTTCATGATTTTTTTCCAAAACAATTAGGGCTCAATCAAAAGCAACTTTACCGAAGCGAAAAAGACTTGGCTAAAATCGATCTCGCCTGCAAACTCAATTATGATCAAGGCGCTGGCCTTTATCAAAATGGGGTTTTTGCGGTTGATCAGCGATTAAAAATCGACAAGATCGGCGATTACAATTTCGAAAAAGGCATGTCGGTGAATATAAATATTAACACCGACAAGCGACGCCAAACCGCGCAGGATGTGAAGAGATCTTTTGCACTCAATGTGAAATTGCCAAAAAAATTACCGCTAAACACTCTTGCACTCTTAAGCGGGGCGCGTGTGGCATTGCCGACCACGGCTTTGACCACAATGATGAATGACGCCCTCGTATTTTTAAGTGTGCTGGATGGAAATTTTCAATTGAACCGCGGCGAAACCAATGGAATTAGCCAGTCGCACTCCAGTGCGGTGACAACCACACTCGCGGTGCAAATGGCAAAATTCAACGTGACCTTAAGTCAATATGAACAGTGTCGTACCCTTTCGATTCGGCCTGAATTTTTACAAAAACAAATTCATTTTTTCGAGGCGATTTCACCATCAATCGAAGAAGATGTCGCAATCGATATGGCCACTCGCGGAATTCTGATTTGTACCGGTGAGCCGATTGTGGATCAACCTCGGACGGTGCGAGAGGTTTATTACTATGTCTCCCAAAATTTTAATGAGGGCGATATGATGGATACCGCAAATATTAAAACTCACCCTTGGTTATTGCAACTTCGCGGGAACCATGACTTTGCCAAGTTTATGAGCGTGTTGGTTGAAAAAGTGGATCTCTTTGACGTCAAACATTTGCGTGAACTCAAAACCCGGATTGAGGCCGAAAAAGTTGAGCATTCAAATATCATGGGAACTGACGATCGACACCATTTGGCCGAACCCGAAGGCGAAATCCTTCAAGCGATGAAGAACACCAGAAATGAGCCTGCGCTAGATATGAATGTTCCGGTGGAGGCAAGAGCTTCAGGTCAGATGCTTCAGAGGTTTAAAGCTGGAATTGATCCTCGACAGCTCGACGAACGCCAAAAGGTGGTGCAACAAAGTGAGCAGGCGCGCCTTGAGTTTGACAAAGTGTTTGAGAGCTATAAACAAAATAACTATTTAAGTCTTGATAACTTTTCTAACAGTTCAAGCCGGAGCGGTGAAACTCTTGAACAGCAACGTCTGCGACTAAAGAGATCAACCGATTATTCGGCACAAAATGCGATCAACTTCAATGCGGGATCAAAATCGGAAGCCGATCGACGCTGGTCTTCAACCGATCTTTCACCCTTTGGTGTTGATGTGAACAATATCTCCAACACTTTTTTAAATGGACTGAACCCAGAGGGATTTGACAAAGAAATGAAGGATTATCCAATTAAAAAATTGGGCGAGATTTATGCGGGCACTCCGCCGTCGGTCTCGGGATTTATCACCATCACCGAAGACTCTCTGGATACCGGGCGATAAGCTCATCTACCAAAATTTTTGATGCGCCCGTTTTTTGTTCCACAATTGATTTAAGACTCTCTTTTGTTTTGTGCTCTTCAAAAATCCAGTGACCCAAATCTTGAGAATTATAAATCACTCTGACGTGATCTAGTTTTTCAAACTCGATCGCTTCGCGGTTGTTTTTATAATAAGGTCCAACCGCAACTGAGAGTCCAGCGGCCAGGGGCTCCATGACCGAGTGGACAGTTTTTTTAAATGATCCACCCACAAATGCCAAATCGCCTTGCAGATAAAGTTCGGCCAAGATTCCAATCTGATCCACCAGAATAAACGGGCAATCGGTTTGGCCGTTTAATTCCGAATACAACACCGGCAAAACGTTTGATAACTTCTTGATCGACTCGATATGATCTGTGCTGGGTTCGTGAGGAACGAGCACAAGGGTGTAGTGCTCAAAGGGAAAAGATTCGAGGACTCTCTTTTCGTCTTCGGGCCATGTGGAGCCCGCAATAAAAAGGGGTCGCGGTCCTCTTAGCTCTTTAATTTTATTTGGGTGTTGCAATCGAAAAAGGGCTTGATCATAACGAGTATCGCCAATGATTTTTACTTTTTGATTTAAACAAAGCATCTGAGCGTCTTGATCGTCGACACAAAAAATAAAATCAATTTTATTAAGTAAATAATTTTTAATTTTCGAAGGGCTCTGAGCTTGAGTCGCCGAAAATAAAATGATCGGAATTTTAAAGGCGTGAGTTTGAGTGAGCATTTCGGGCCAAAGATCTGTCCGTGCGATCAAACACAATTTGGGATTATAAAATTTTAAAAAATTATTCATTGGCCCTGGGAGATCAAAGGGGAGCGCAAGACTTAAATCAACCCCTTCGAATTTTTCGATATTCTTTGCGTAGGTGGGAGAAAAAAAGGTGACCAATATTTTTTGATTTGGAAACCTCGATTTTAATTCTCGAATCACCGGTTTGGCATATTCGAATTCACCACTGGCGGCATGAATCCAGATGGGTGATGGCGATAGGGGAATAAACCCTTTTTGTCGTAGTCTAAATCCCTCGGCAATTTTTTTGCTAAACACTCGTCCAATCAGAAATCCAAAGATCAGCAAAGGTGCGATTAGAATACGGTAGAGGATCATGGCAATAATTCTTTGAGTTTGTTGATCACCATCTCAGGGCTGATATCGAGTAAACATTTTTTATAGGTCTGATTGTGGCAGGGCTTTTTGCCATCCTTTGAACAGGGCTGGCAATCAAGACCGGCCTCAAAGAGTATGCTCGAAGTTCTGGTCGTATGCCCAAAGGCTGCAGCCCCACGAATTGCAATTGTGGGAATGGCCAACCAATCGGCAATGTGGGCGACACCTGTGTCATTGCTCACCACGCAGCTGCTGCCTAAAACGAGTTGTCCGGTTTCTTCCCAGTTGAGTCGTCCCGCAAAATTGATGACTCGTTCAGGATCAATGGTTACCAAGTCGTTTACAAATTGATCTTGTGGACCGCCGACCACCGCAAATTTTTTGTCTGCCAGTGTGGCAATCACTTTTCCGAAATACTCAATCGGCCACCGCTTGAGTTCGCTCGAGGCGGAGGGTGCAAGCACAATATAATTATTTTTTGGGGCGTCGAGTAGGGGCGGCGGAGGTAAACGAAGATCCTCCCATTTTCTTAACGGTCTTAAGAAAGAAATCATCGAGCGAAAGGGCTGCGGCACGGTAGGGCAGCCAAAATTAAAGAATAAGAATCTTTTGAAGCGATGTTTTTTTCGGCGAACGAAGGTATATCTGCCAAGCGGTCTAAAGAAGCGAAAAAAGAACATCAACACATGTGAGCGCACATTGTTGTGGGCATCATAAACAAGGGTCCAATCTTCTTTTGCAAGATCGCGAGCCTGTTTAATCAAACCTTTAAACCCAGTTTGTTTGTCAAAGGCCAGGATGCGATCAATTGCGGGCGAAAGTTTTAATAAGGGAGCCAAGTCCGATCGGGTCATAAATGAAATATGACAATCAGGATTTTTTAGTTTGATTGCATCTGCAACCGGAAAGCACTGAACCACGTCGCCAAGACTCGTGAAGCGAATAATCAGAACCTTCATCTAGCTGCGCAGAGTTTGCCATAATGCGGTTTCATCAAACTCCTTTTCCCATTTAGAAATAACCAGGGTCGCTACCGTATTGCCGATCATATTTGTTAATGCCCGCCCCTCCGACATGAATCGATCCACACCCAATATCAAAGTAAGGCCCGCCACTGGAATTTGATTGGTCAACGCCAGTGTGGCCGCAAGTGTAACAAAGCCCGCCCCGGTCACACCAGAGGCCCCCTTTGAGGTGATCATTGAAAGTCCACAAAAAGACAACTGCTGATAAAAGCTCAGCTCAATACCCAACGCTTGAGCGATAAAAAGGGCGGCAAGTGTCATATAGATGTTTGTTCCATCAAGATTCATCGAATAGCCGGTCGGCACAACAAGCCCCACAATGGATTGCGAGCAGCCTAGCTGTTCGAGCTTTTTCATCAAAGGGGCAAGGGCACTTTCGCTCGAGGAAGTGGCAAGCACCGTAATCAATTCCGATTTTAGATAAAGCAAAATTCGAAACAGTGGAATGCGCAAGGTCCAACAGATAAGACCTAAAACAAAAACCACAAAACAAAAACAGCTAAGATAAAAACTAAAGAGCAAAAATAAAAGTGGCTTTAAAGATTCGATTCCAAATCGTCCCACCGTAAACGCCATCGCCGCACCGGCCCCGATCGGAGCAAGCTTCATCACAAATCCAATAATGCTAAAAAAAATTTCTGAGAGATCTTTTAGGCCAGTAAAAATGGGGGATGATCGATTTTTGAGTCGACTCAATCCAAAACCAAAAAGAATACCAAGCAGCAAAACTTGGGTGAGGTCGCCCGACCGCGTAAAGGCATCAACAAAGGTTGTAGGAATCGCATGGCCTAACAGATTAAAATCTTTTGCAGCCTCGGCATAATTTTGGATTGCGGTTTGATCTAGCGATTTTGGATCTACATGAAACAAAGATCCTGGTTTCAAAATTGATGCGATCAAAAGGCCAACTAACAACGCGAGAGTCGAAACAACTTCGAAGTAAAGAAGACTTTTAAAACCGATTCGCCCCACCTGCTCACCACTGCGCGCACTCGAAATTCCGATGGCAACGGTTAAAAATACGATAGGGGCAATCAACATTTTGATTAAATTGATAAAGGCATCACCCAGGGGTTTAAGTGTCACCGCAAATTCGGGCTGATAAACTCCAAGCAATAAGCCAAAGAGCACGCCGCAAAGAACCCAAAAATAAAGTTGGTTACTGAGCCGCTTCAACATGTTTTTCACGATTGATTCTAAATATGCAATACACCAAGCCAGCTGCCCCCAAAATTTGAAAACGTGTTAGAGCATCGCCTAAAAAAATCCAAGTGACAAATACCGCAGCTAAGGTTTGGGCCATCTCACAAAAAGCGGTGGCGCTTGCAGTGGTTTTCGACACCCCCAAAAAATAAAGATAAGTCGGAAAAATTCCTGAGATCACGGTGAGTAAAAAAAACTGATCGGCGTGATCAAGGATACGAGTACTCGATACAGTGTTCCATTTGTTTTTAAAGGTCACAATAACAAGAAGGGTTATAAATCCGGCTAAAAAACGATAAAAAGTGGCTGAACTCAAAGGCACTTCGATCATCATTCCTCGAGCCACCACCGTGCTTAAGCCCCAGCTCAAGGCAGTGAGGGCGACCAAAATCAATCCACGATTGAGCATCAGATCTTGAAATGAAAAGTCTTTTCCTACAATCAACACACCGCAACCGAGTGCACCCAGACCCCAAACGTAAAAATGTCGAGGGATTTTTTCGCCCAAAAGAGTAGCGGCAAAAAAAACACTGATAAGAGGTTGAAAATTTAAAAGCACATTGGCGACTGAGGTATTTAAATAGCGTAAGGCTTCGGTAAAAAAATAAGTCCCCAAAGCGCTGCCGAGCACTCCACTTAAAATCACGTAGATCCAAGCTTTTTTTGAAAAATGGGACCGAGCTCCCTGAGCCAAAAAGGCGGGAAGTGTAAAAAAAAGGCAAAGCCCTTGTTCGATTAAAACCAAGACATCCGAGTCAAAATAAGAGTTGAGTCGAACCCGAAATAAAGTTTCAGTTCCCCAGAACGCCGCTCCACAGGCCACACACAGGGGCCCCAATATCCGCCAGCTCCTTATTCTTAACATTGCCATTTACAATTGCGATTATGAGAAATGATGTCAACGAAGACTTCAGGAGTTAGGATTTTGTTAAAACATCTAAAGTTTCTTGGATCAAAAAAAATTAACTTGTATACCAGGGCTCAACTTCAGCGAATCAGCATGGGTTTCATTTTAAATTTTAGGTCAAGGGGGAAAGGCTTGGTAAAGAGTCGGTGGTTGTTTATTTTTCTGATCTTACTGAGCGCTTGCGTAAAGGGCCAAAAACAAAATCAAAATCAGGGCGAGAGCGTTCAAACTCAATCGGCGGTGTCGACTTTTTATCATGACCGCTCTGTGGTCGGTGAATCCAAACGGGGAGAGATGAGTGCGTGGGACACTCCGATCACAAAAATCTTTCGCTTTACAGTTTGCTTTAAAGATCGCTCGACAAAAAGTGCGCTGCTCAATCAGCCGTTGATTGTCAGTGATGAACAAGGAAAACAAGTTTCAACCCCAGATTCGATGACCGATAACAGTGGCTGCCTCATGTGGAATGACAGCATTGCTTATAATTATTTTGCCGATAGCAAATATGTTGAAATCTTTCGCACCGTTCGGGGCAAAGGGAGCATCCACCGCGGCGAGGTGCGACTCAAACTGTGTATTGATCCCTGGGCCGAGCAAGATGGAATAAAAGACGAGGTGCTCGATTGCGGCATAGTGCAACCACCGACAGAATATGAGGTCGACCGCAGTCATTCTCCTTCGGCCTTTGCGGGAATGCGTAATGATCAAACAATGCCAAAAGATATTCAACTGTGGCTTGAAAATCCGAGGCTCACTTTAGCTTCAACCACAATTTCGGCAGATCGAGCTAAACTTCATTCCATCCTTCATTTTAAACCCGGATTTATAAAGAAGTTGATCAATGGATCGCGCTCCAATTTTATTCCATTACCCCGTGGAAGATTTCAGATCACTCCTTACTTAATAACAAAACAGACTGTCGAAGATCAAAGCCAATCCAGCGTGACTGCGGCCTCCAAACCTTTAATGCCAAAAACTTTTGCCAATTCCGATTTTGTCGAGAGCTTTGATTTTATTCCACCCACTCTCGCCCAAATTTGTGAACAGCAATTTGCCCTTCGTGTTGATCCCATAGGCGCTCCCCAAGGCCATTTGAGATCTGCCGATTTTATTTTTCATATGGGGGATTGCAGTCATTGGACATTTAACGATGCTCTTTTAAAACTCGATGATGAAGTGCAACAAAAGCTTACCGATGTTTTTGAAGATCAGAGTTTTCGTCAAACAGGAGTTTTACCAAAGTCGATATATTTTCTTGATCAATTTCAGCAGGCCTTGGGTGATGAAAAAATAAATAAAACCGATCAATCGATGAATGGGCAAATTCCCAACCGACAATTTTTGTTTGAGCCCTTATTTGTCCGCTTTGATAGCATTTCACGTGGCGAAACCGCAACCCATCGCACCTTGGTTTTTACCGCCAGCACCTGCGTTCATAATGCGTTCAATCGGCAACGTTTGGGTAATTTTCATTTTGATGTTTATAAGATTTTACTCGATCCGGCTGGAAATAAAATCGGTGAAGAAAAATTGAACGACCGATTCAATAACGGAAAGCCCTATTCCACCGATGACATCAACGGATGTGTGACATGGAAAGATTCAATCGATCACGAATATTATGTGCGCGAACATTATTTTCAAAATGTGTATGAGCTTCGTCATGTTGGCAGTGATTATTCAAAATCGACCACGCCCGAGGAGCGACGGCTCACTGCTGTGATCAATCCATGGGATTATGGTTTTACATTTGGCCGTGATATTTCTTACGCGGGTGGCAAATGGGCGGTCGAGGCACAAGAAAAAATGGTCAAGGATAAGCCGGCTTCGCGTTTGGTTATTTATAGTTTCAAATACGAAACCATTGTGTTTCGATATGAAATTGATAAGCACATGAATTTAAAAGTACAAAAAAATGTGCTGCTTCGAATTGAGCCGCAGGTGATTCGCATGCATAGCATCGTGAGTGGGCGTCAACAAAGTCATGAGTCTTTGCGCAATGGCTATTACCTTTTAAAAACCGCACTTCAAAAATATTATGACGACCGCGGAATCGTGCGCGAATACTTGGACACCTTTCAAAAAATAGTTCAAGTGCAAGGCGGGGTAATTGTTGCCCCCACCAAGTTTTCGGTTTCGGACTTAAGACTGATGCGAGTCAGAAACAATATGCTGATTGAACTTCAACCCGTCGACGAGCGAGCACTGTGTGATTATAGTTTTCGGCATGATAACCCGGAAAAAATCTCTTGGAGCGAGGATCGTTTAAGAGCCGAATCTGAAATGGCATGCTCGATCGTTGATCTCACAAAGCAGCTCACCATGCCGCCCGAAGATCAGCTAGATCAGTACATCCTAAAGGCTGAGCAAACGGGGCTTGAACCGCGGACGTTTGTGGGACCCGTAACACCTCAATCAAATTCATTTAGTTCAAATATGTGGCCAACCGATAGTCTTGATGAGTCGGATTGCACCACCGAAACAGTTTGCCGAGAGATTCGCCATGAGAGTGAGTATTGGGTAAAAGAACACCGAAAAAACGCCAATCCCGAAAATGATCCCAATCATGTTTTAAGGCAGCACGTTTATGGTGATTTTCAAAAGTTTTTTGAATCCTCCACCATGCGGCCACTCAAAGGCACAACTGTCACAAGCTTAGTTCAAGATCAAAAGTTGCGTTATAATGAAATCTCTCGGGTGCAGCGACAGCTGGATGCCTCAATTTTTTCGGTAGCCCAAAATCTAAATCTTGAATACATGCAGATTCTTCATCCTGAGACGATTGATGAACGGCTTTATCATTTGCCCCTTTCGCTGATTAATCGGGCTCTTCCTACCGAAGATCTTTTTAACAATTTTTTAAAATCATTAAATTCTCAAACAATTAGCGAGGGGATGTTGTGGGGCAAAAAAAATATTCCTCCGCTTGATCAAACTGATTTTGTTGAATTTTTTAAAATAGGGCAAATGAGCAAAAGCTTAAGTCTTAGGTTGTGTCATTATTGGTTTCATGAATTTCTGCCGCTCCAATTAAAAATGAAACCTGCTGAGTTTTACGCCACCTCCCGAGATCTTGACCGAATTGATCGCGCTTGCAAAAATAATTTTGATTTAGGTGATGTGGCTTACCGCAATGGAATTTTTGCGGTCGACCAAAGACTCAAAGTAGATGAAGTTGGTGATTATGGATTTGAAAAGGGAATGTCGATCAACATTAGTCTGAATGCCGACAAGCGCCGCTCGATGAATCAAGATTTTAAGCGGACCACATCGCTCCATCTTAAATTACCCACTCGGCTCCCTGTCCTTCCGTCGCTGGCACCTGCGGCAATGGCCTACAATGTGATTGCCGAAGAGATCAATCAGTTCACCAATTTCTTGCAAGGCAATATCGTCTCGCTCACTCGTGGTCAAAGCAGCAGCTTAGCCGGTGGACACTCGGCTTCGGTTCAAACCACACTTGCGGTGCAGATCGCCAAATTTAATGTCACTCTCAATAAGTATGAGGCTTGCAAAACCATTGGGCTTCGTCCTGAATTTATTCAGGAAACCATTCAGTTTTTCCATACGCTTTCGCCAAAAATATCCGATGACTTAGCTTTAGATTTGGCAACCCGCGGAATTCTTCTTTGCACCGGAGAGCCGATCACCGATCGACCAAAAACCTTGCGCGAAAATTATTACTACGTTTCACAAAATTTTGCCGAAGGCGACATGATGGATGTGGGCAATCTTAAAACTCATCCATGGTTACTTCAAATTCGTGGCTATCAGGACTTTGCAAAGTTTATGACCTTGGTGGTCGAAAAAACAGATCTCTTAAGTACCGAACGCATTCGAATGGCTCGGCAGCGGATTGAGGAAGCCGAAGCCGTCGACTATGAGCCATTGGGTATCAAATCCGGTCATCACCGTTCAGAACCCGAGGGTGTGGTCTTACAATCCACAAAGGGAGAGGATCCGCTGGATATGACAGTCCCGGTTGAGGCGCGTGGGGTTGCCCAACTTGAGCAAAAAGTGCGGTTAGGCCTTGATCCGTTGCAGCTCGATTTAAAGCAGCAGACCATCCAAAAAAATAATCAAGCGCGCACCGAGTACGAAAAATTATATAATGAATATAAACAAAACCATATGATTCAACTCGACGCGGCTCCTGATTATGTCGATCGGCAAAATGAGTCGGTCGAAGATCAGCGTCAGCGGGTCAGAAAAATGACCAAATATTCGGCCAAAAATGCGGTTCAGTTTTGGGCGGGATCAAAATCAGAAGCCGATCGCAGGTGGCGCCTTCGCGATGTCCGTATGCTTGGTGTCAATCCCAACATTGTAGGGAATTTATTTAATCCGATCAGCTACGAAGGCTTTGATAAAGAACTCAAAGACTATCCCTTATTAAAATTGGGCGAAATCTATTCGGGCACACCACCGTCGTCTCCCGGATTTATTACGGTCACCGAAGACAGTATTAAGATTGATTGATCACCAAAAATATTGTGTGGGCTCGATTTTGAGATCGCTTGCTTGATCTTCCCAAATGGGTTTGATCGATTGAACAATCAGACTTACCGAAGTTCCTTCGTATTCGATTCTTCCTTTTACAATCAAGAAACAGTGAAACAAAAAAACCGATTGGAATTTTTCAAAAATTTTAGGGAATAAAACCAAATCGATAAATCCGGTCTCATCTTCGAGCACACTAAAGCAAACCCCATTTGCGGTGGGCGGGCGTTGACGAATTAAGATGAGCCCTGCGGTTTCAACGTAAGTTCCGGGACGTTGGCTTCGCGCTTGTGAAGTGGTGAACGAAGGTAAAGGCTTAACTTCTCTTAAGGCTTTCATCGGATGGCCAGTGGAAGACACATTATAGGCTTCGTATTCTGATTTGATCACCTCATAATGATCTAAGCTTTGAAAGAGCTGGCGATGACTTGACGATTGAAGGCCTGAGAATAAATCCAACTGATTTTTTTCTAGCGACACCCGGTCGTGGAGAATGCTCCACAAGGTGTGGCGCTGATCTAATCCAAAGCTTGAAAAAAACTGGGCCATCGCCAAGCGCTGAAGAATTTCTGGGCTTAATGGAACCTTGGCTAAAAAATCAGCAACACTTTTAAATGGCCTTTTGGATAAAATAAGATCGGCATGCTTTTGAAAAAGCCCATTGATCAAACGTAAACCCAACCGCAATTTATTATTTTCTAAAGTGCAATCCCACTCCGACAAATTGGGATCTAAGGGTAAAACCTCAACCCCATGTCGTTTGGCATCGTCGATCAAAGTGTGTGCGGCATAAAATCCCATCGGTTGCGAATTTAAAAGTCCACAGGCAAAGGCCAAAGGATAGTGGCACTTAAGATAACACGAGGCATAGCTCAGCAAAGCAAATGAAGCCGCATGGCTTTCGGGAAAACCGTAATGGGCGAAGCCTTTCATGTGCTCTAAAATTTCAAAAGCATATTGATCGGGAATTCCATTGTTTTTTAATCCTAACAGTAATCGCTCGGCCACTTTTTGGATTGATCCACTTGATCTCCACGCCCCAATGGCTCTACGCAATTCATCGGCCTCGCCAGGCGAAAAATTTCCGAGTTCAATTGCAATCTTCATCAATTGCTCTTGAAAGATGGGCACACCCAATGTGCGCGATAAAATTTCTTTTAGTTTTGGATGCGGGTAGTGGGGCTGAATATTTTTTTGCTTACGATCAAGGTACGGATGAACCATATTTCCCACAATAGGGCCTGGTCGAACAATCGCAATTTGAACCACAATTTCATAAAAAGTTTTGGGCTTTAAACGGCCCGACATATTCATCTGAGCCCGAGACTCCACCTGAAATGTACCCACCGTATCGGCGCGCCCAATCATCTCGTAAGTTTTTTTGTCTTCTGCAGGAATTTGATAAAGCTCAAGGTTGACACTCTCCAAAGTTTTTCTCAAAGCCGAAAGCATGCCT
The DNA here is from genome assembly GCA_965199825.1 of Bdellovibrionales bacterium. Lineage (GTDB taxonomy): Bacteria > Bdellovibrionota > Bdellovibrionia > Bdellovibrionales > UBA1609 > CBDATP01. The sequence continues at coordinate 2,319,898 of OZ241329.1, forward strand.
AAACTTAAAACGTCTATTTTGAGCAGCCCTAAATAATCAAGATCGTACTTGTCCCATTGAATGATGGTTCGGTTTTCCATGCGGGCCGGCTCAACCGGAACAATTTCGATCAACGGATCTGCAGAAAGGGTAAAGCCACCACTGTGGATCGACAAATGGCGAGGAAAGCCGTCCATCTCTTGAGCCAGAGCCTCAATTTTTTGGCGACAGTTTGGAATAGGACTGTGCTTGCTTAAGGTCTCAAAATCTTGGATTACTTTTTTGGCCGAAAGTGTTCCCACCTGAACACCAAAAACTTTTGATAGTTCTCGAAAAGCCGAGCGCTTTTGATAAGTAACAACCGCACTGACCATCGCCGCACGATCGCGCCCATATTTTTGATAAATATACTGGATCACTTCTTCACGCCGCTCGTGTTCAAAATCCACATCAATATCAGGAGGCTCATTGCGCTCGACCGAAACAAATCGCTCAAAAAGTAAATTCATTCTGACTGGATCAATTGCGGTAATCCCTAAACAATAGCACACCACCGAATTTGCGGCCGAGCCGCGCCCCTGACATAAAATTCCTTTTTGGCGAGCAAAGGCAACGATGTCATAAATTGTCAAAAAATAATCGGCAAACTGAAGTTGCTGAATCAAAGCAAATTCGTAGTGCAATTGTTTTTTTACATTTTCAGGAATGTTTTTGTTGTAGCGCGTTTGAGCCCCTTTCCAACTGACCTCCTCAAGATACGACTGAGCACTATGAGGTTTTGGAATCCATTCGGAGGGATAGCGGTAACGCAACTCACTGGGCGAAAAAGTGCAGGCTTCCGCAATTTCTGCAGAAGCCTTAATGGCCTCTGGCCAATCCCTAAAAAGGCTCATCATTTCAAAAGGTGATTTTAGACAGCGCTCAGAATTGGGCTCAAGCAAATAGCCCGCATCATGAACACAGACCCCTTCGCGAATAGCCACAAGAGAATCTTGTAAAGGTTTGCGATGACGGGAGTGATAGAGCACATCATTACAAGCCACCACACGCACACCGTGATAGGCCTCAATTTTTTTTGCCAAAAGAGTGCGGCGGTCGTCATGACCATCTTGAAAACGGCTTAAACTTGCAAACAGCTGAGTCGAAAATAACTTTTTTAAAACCAAAAAGTCAGCATCTAATGGAGCTAAACAAAAAATATTTTTAAGATCAAAATTTTTAAAATTTGTGATTTCAAAGGTGGCCTTACCTTTTTCTTTTCCCGCATGAGCTTCGGTGATGATGCGGCAAAGTTGACCATAGCCCGCGCGGTTTTTGGCAAGCAAAGTCAGAGGGGCGTGATCGGTAATTGTGAGCTCAGCCCCAACTATCAATTTAAAATTTTCATTTTTTGAAGCCCAATAGGCTTTGGGTATGGCGTAAACACCGTTTGTGTCGGTGATCGCCAAATTTGTAAGACCAATATCCAAAGCTTGGGCAATCAGTTCCTCGGGTTGTGAGGCGCCATTCAAAAAAGAGTAATGGGTTTTACATTTGAGTTCGGCGTACATTAATCAAAAATTCCATGTAAAAAATAAGTTTCGCCGGCTTTAAAAACCCACAGTTCTTCATGGGTATCGGTTTTAAGGCGATAGTATTCGCGCGATTGATCCATGCACCACCATTCGCCGGTGATTTTTTCGGGCCCCTTTTTTTCGACCACTTTCCATTTGTGGTGACGCCAACAAAAAGCTTCTTCTGAAATTTTTAATTCCAAAGGATATTTCATGAGTCGAGTGGGTCTTTGAGGCAGCGAAGATTTAAGGCTTTGGCTAAAGTCCAAGGTTTTGGTCCAAGACTTTTCGGGCAAATAACTTTCTAACGGAGAAGCCAAAAACACATTCTCCAATCCGAGGCGTTCGGTCAGGCGCACGATCAGGGCTTTTACATTTTCGGCCGCTTCTTCTTTTTTAGAAAAAAAATCTTTTTGGCGAAATTCTCCAGGCACAGTGGACAAAACCTCAATTTCAACTTCACACAAATCCGACTCTAACGGTGTTGATTGAAGTTCGCGGCTCAAGCGCTCTTTGACCACAGCAATCAAATCGGGAACCGAATTTTGGGCAAAGGCCAGATCAAAATGCCACCGGCGAGAGGTGTCTTTAACGGTCGAGTATTTTTCGATCTGAATTTTAAGATCAAAACTCATCAGTACATGCCCACGGCCGCTTAATCTTAAAATCACATGGTCAAAAAGTTTTTTAAGATAAAAAAGCAAAGGCTCGATCGATAAGCATCTCGTCTCTTCAAAAGCCAACGACTCAACAATTTTTTCGGGCGGCTGAAATTGCCGCCATGGAATCTGAATTTCATTTTCATAAACACAAAACGCGGTCCAAACATGTTTTCCAAAACGAGCCGGAATGCTCAATCGCGGAAGCAATTTTAAATCGATCAAACTTTTTATATTTAATTTTTTTAAGGTTTGGATTGCCTTTGTAAGATCTTTTGATCGTTGAAGGGGGCTTGCATAAATCTGCAACGCCTCAATCGGCAAAAGTGCACGCTCGCGCTTGCCGAAATAAGCCAAACTCAGAGCTGTGGGAATATCATTTTCGATCGCAATTTTGGCATTGAGTCCAAATTGCTGCAGCAAAAAATGAAGCCGCGATAAAAAAACAGATTCGCTATAAAGTTTGCGGCATGCCTCAATCTCTATAAATAGACATTGATCGCCAAACATAATTTGTGGACTTAAAGTAAGGCAAGCCTCAGCAAACGAAGTCATTGGAAGGGTATCGCTAAAAAGAACGCACGCCACCTTCATCTTAAAATCTTTGCCTCAACACAAAAGGTTGAAGACCCATCGCGGTTTTTTGGGTTTGGATTTGGAGGCTGACCGTCCACAGTGTGGGATGAGCAACAGTCAGCCAGATCAGCGCACACTGTGATTTTTCGCTCGCCAACTGAAAGCGTCTTAAAGCCGAGGTCGAAATCGTTTCGGCATACACGACCACTACCGAAAAGGCCTGCGCCTTTAAAGCCTGCAGCACCGTCCATTCCAGAGCGTCTTTTGTTTCGGCAAATAAAACATTTTGCAGATTCAGATTGTGCTGCAAAAAACAAAATGGAAAAGCCGAAAAACTCTTTTCAATCCACGCCACCTGAAAATCCGGATGTTCACTTAAAAACTGCAAAGCCAGTTTGGTTTTTCCAGAACCCGAAATCGCGGTGATTCCCCCTTTAGGAATTCCGGATTCGAGTTTGGAAAAAGACAAAAGCTCTTTTTTAATATGCGACTGCAGATAAACTTTTAATTCGGGAAGTGAGAGTGTTGCCATCATTTTAAACTTTTCGAATCAAGCTCGTCATAATGCCCAGAATTTTAAAATCCGAATTTCTTTTCACTCGAATAATGTCGTAATTGGGATTTGCCGGATGAAGTTCAATGCCTGTCTTTTTTTGATAAAACTTCTTTATAGTGGCTTCGTTATCCACCATGGCCACGATGGTTTGCCCATTGCTCGCAATACTTTGCCGCTTAATGATCACCATATCGCCATCCATAATGTAGTCGCCAATCATCGAGTCGCCTTTGACCTTGAGGGCAAAGTACTCGCTACTTTCGTTTGTTAAGAGGGCTCTCGGCACCTTAACGAATTCGCGCTGAGAGATGGCCTCGGTCAATCGTCCTGCGGCCACCTCGCCCTCGAGGCGAAGGGTAGCGATCTCGGTTGTGGTGTCATCAACGAGCTCAAGGGCTCGTTTTTTACTTTGGCCTAAGGGCGCTTTGAGATGCCCTTTGTTTACAAGCTGCTCCACGAACTGCTGAATGGAGGAGGCTGATTTATAATTAAACTTTATTTGGATTTCAGCATAAGTCGGAGGACGAAGGTGTCGCTCTGAGTAGTTCCGAATAAAGCCCAGGATTTTTTGTTCTTTGGGGGTGAGTTGCTTCATAAAAAATAGACGTACAATGTACATAACAGGAAATCACCCTAAAACTGGCCCCCTTGGCTGCATTTGGCTAAAGCTTTGCTCTACTCATTTATAATGGAGCCCAGCTCAAATTTAAAATGTAGTTGCTATAATAAGGACGATTTACCCCGGACGCGCTACAAGAAAGCCGGATTTTTTTATCGTCGGTGTGACAAAAAAAGGATTCAGCGTTTTCGCTGTCATCAGTGTCTAAGATATTTCTCACTCAGCACCCACCACCCTTGTTTTGGTCAGCGCAAACGCCATTTAAATCCTTGGATTTTTCAGTTGCTATGTAGCGGCTATTCGATGCGCCGTTCGGCAATGTTTCTAAGATGTAACCGCAAAACGATCGTGAGAAAATTCCGATTTTTGGGTTTGGTTGTAAACCAATATTATATGAACAACCCAGTGCAACCAAAAATTAAAAGACTTCAATTTGATGACATGGAAACTTTTGAGCATACAAAGTGTAAACCACTTTCGATTACATTGGCGGTATGTGCGACCGAGAGAAAAATTTTAGATTTTGAAGTCAGTCAAATGCCAGCAAAAGGTTTGCTTGCCAAAATCTCACGCGAAAAATATGGCTATCGCAAAGATGAACGACGCCAAGCTCGCAACAGTTTGTTTACCAAGCTAAAACCAGTTGTAGATAAAAGCTGTACGCTTCACTCAGATCAAAATCCTCATTACTTGCCAGATGTAAAAAAACATTTTCCAGGGCATATCCATGAGACTGTAAAAGGCCGGAGAGGATGTATTGTTGGTCAAGGAGAATTGAAACGTGGTGGTTTCGATCCACTTTATTCTTTGAACCACACGTGCGCGATGATTCGTGAAAATTTACGGCGTCTTTCGCGGCGAACGTGGTGCACCACTAAAAACAAAAATGATTTAAACAACCATTTGATGATCTACAAATTTTTTCATAATGAATATTTATTAAAATCAAAAAAGCAAAAAGTGAGTTGGCGCAATAATATCTTAGTTGAGTAGCAGAAAAAACAAATCTAGCCTAGCGCAGCTGCACTCAAAGGGGCCAGTTTAAGTTGGGCAAAGATGTTTTTTATTAGGGTGTCCTTGTGGACCGGCTTCGTCAAATGATCGTTAAATCCCGCAGCCAACGCCGCCTCACGATCCTGCTTCATCGCATTTGCGGTGAGTGCAATAATCGGTTTTTCAAAACCCGATTGTCTCAGTTCTTGTGCCGCCGCAAATCCGTCGCTCAATGGCATCTGCAGATCCATCAAAATCAAATCAATTTCATTTTGTCTGGCCATTTGAACGGCTTCGAGTCCATTTTCGGCAAACAGAATTTCTGGCCCAAAAGGTTTGAGCATAAATTCAACCAAGGCCAAATTGTCTGGTGAGTCGTCGGCAACCAAAATTCTTCGACCCAACAAAGAGGTCATTGGTAAAGGGGGGAGTTCAGGTTGCGAAAACGTATTGCCCTTAACATTGATTGTGACCAAAAACTTTGATCCCTTGCCGCGACGGCTTTCGATCAAGATCACATCACCCCCAAGTGCACGTGCAATTTTTTGTGACAGCACAAGTCCAAGCCCGGTTCCACTGAACTGACGGGTGTACGATTCATCAGACTGCATAAATGGGGTAAAGAGTCTGAGCTGTTGCTGATGCTCAATGCCCACTCCTGTATCTTCAATAGTGATACGCATCACTACCGAATCAAAAGCCACACGCACCTTGACCCAACCATTGTCGGTGAATTTGATGGCATTGCCGATCATGTTCATAATGATTTGGCGCAATCGGTTGCGATCATTAAATAAGATTGCGGGCGTGGCATCGTCCCACTCAAAAATAAATTTAATTCCACGGTCCATCGCCCGATGCGAAAACTCTTGATGAAGTGTTTCTAGAAATTCACGAAACAAAAATGGTTTTTTATCTATATCCAGTGAGCCGGCTTCAAGTTTTGAAAGATCTAAGACGTCGCTCAAAATTTCTTCAAGATGCTCGGCGTTCTTCCGTAACAAATGGAGCAGCACCTTTCGTTCCGATTTTTCAAGATTTTCATTATCAAAAAAATCGGTGAATCCTAAAATTGCGGCCAGCGGTGTACGAATCTCATGACTCATGTTTGCCAAAAAACGCAGTTTCATCTGTTTGGCATCTTCGACTTCTTTAAGTGAGGCTTGTTCTTTGGAGATGTCGCGCACAACTCCAACCACTCCGGTGACCAGACCTTTTTGACAAAAGGTTGGAATTTTTGAAACCTCATAAACACTTTGGATTTCGTTTCCAGGTAGTTCGATTCGCGACGTGTGCTGAAGACCGTCTTGAAGCACTTGTTCGTCATCACTAAAAAAGCGACACGAAAAGCTTTGCTTCATCAAAGCTTTCATCACTTTATTTTGATAAACAATATTGCCTTTGAGGTCTTTGCAGTACACGGCATCGAGAGTGGTCTTCATAAACGTGTGAGCAGCAAAATCGTTCCATCTTAAATTTCTATATTTTAGATAGTGAATCACGCCCATCGCGCACATCAGTGCCAATGCAACAAGTGTAAAGGCGGGGGGCAGTCTTAGTAAAACTAAGAGGAGCCCGCCTAAAAAAATCCAAAATAAAAAACTAAGAACTTTTGAGCCCAAGTGAATTACTTCTTGGTGAAAAGTAAAACGGCGTGTCTCGCTTTGCTTGGATACTTGGGTGAGTCTTCGGTGGTGGGTAAGCCCGCGGCGAGGAGAGCATTTTTCAGCTGCGCATCTTTAGTGTTAAACCATTTTTGGAAAACATTGGGTTGCTCAGCTAAGTTGTAGGTGCTGATTTTGAATTTACCCTGGTGTTTGATCAGCTGAGATAAAGATTTATTTCGTTTGTCGGCAAGTTTACGTTGTTCGGAAGAAAGACTTTTTACCGCTTCGGATGGCATTTCATCATCGGCCCAAGATAAAATCATAACTTTACGAAAATCAGTTCCTTTTAATTTTGCGAGTGCGCTTTGTAGTTTGGTTTTTGAATCTAAAGATAAACCTGTTGATCCCAATTCAAACTCCACTTCGGCAAAATACTGCGCGCCAACATCTGTCGCGGCTTGCTGAGTCACACTCTTCGCAATTTGCTCATCAACAGCGGTGGTGGTCTTGCCGTTGACTCCAGATGGCGAATCCACTTTGGGTGTATCCAATTTTTTGCCACTCGACTCACAGCCCACCAAAATTAAAAAACCTAAAAATCCAATCGTGCTTTTGAACATAACTCCTGCCTTCCTAAAGATGTTTATAAAGTTGAGACAAGGTTGAGAGTTCAATAACAATGCCACGTCATTTAGGTGATCGAAGAAAACTTAGATCGATTCTCGGCAATCCATTTTTCGAATTGGTTAAGAAGTTCGCGACCCCTATGAGAAAGTTGATCCAAACTCAAACTTTCCATCTCACGACCGATCACCGCGAGGTCATCAAAACCAAAGGAGGAAGCATTGCCCTTGATTTGGTGTCCTATGGTTTGAAACTCCTCAATTGAGTTTTGATCGAGTGCGGTGTTGAGCTTTGCCGCATCAGCAACTCGGCGCTCAAAATATCTCATGTACAATTCCATGGGTAATTCCACGATAGACTCCTTTTGGATTGGCTTTTTTAACACTTTACTGTGGTCCGAGGACAAAGCCAACCGTTCCACAATTCCTCAAGTGTCGTTCGTTTTTCCAACGCTCTTTACGGCCGTAAATGAATTCGGTGAAGTCCACTCAATGAGGAGAGTGGGCTCTTAATTGATTAAGATAAAGCACTGGTGCTTTATAGCTTGAACAGAGACACTGTGAGTCTCCTTAGCGCGCAACACCAATGATAAGATTTTGAGAAGAGTCAGAGGGCTTTGGTATTGAAACCAAAACGAAATTGCTGCGGACGCTCAATATGTGTTGCGTTCAATTTGTTAAAAAATTAAATCGCAACACTTTGGTTTTTAATTATTGATTCACGCGCGGTGCATACATCGCGCGTTCGGTGATACGCCGATAAAGAGTTTTCCGATCAATCTGTAAGTCTCTTGCGGTCTTATCTTTTGCTCCGCCATTGCGGTTGACTGCGAACTCGATGTACTTTTGGGTCACTTCTTGGAGCGGCAAAAGACTGCCATCAAGAGTGATATGAAAATCACCTTCGCTAAAACCTTCTGGAGTCTTATTGGCCATGGGAATTCGGCTCTCCATCGAGTCGAGATCATTCAGATCAATCAATTCGCCATCAGCCAAAACTGCCGCGCGCTCAATGGTATTTTCAAGCTCACGCACATTTCCACGCCAGTAGTTTTGTAGCAAATGTTGAACCGCTTCTTTCGAAAACTTACGCGCTGGTGATTCATTGAGCACTGCATATTTGCTCAAAAAATATTCGGCCAGAGGCAAGATATCTTCCTTTCGCTCACGCAAAGGGGGCAGCTTAATCGGAATCACATTGAGGCGAAAAAATAAATCTTCACGAAATCGACCTTGAGCCACTTCTTCTCTTAAGTCTTTGTGTGTTGCCGAAATAATTCGGACGTCGATATCGCGAGTGCGATTTTCGCCTACGCGTTTGATTTTTCGATCTTGGAGCACTCGCAAAAGTTTCACTTGAAGGGAAAGACTCAAGTCACCGATCTCATCCAAGAATAACGTTCCACTCTCAGCCTCTTCAAAAAGACCAAGGCGCTTGTCAATGGCTCCGGTGAAGGCACCCTTAGCGTGACCAAAAAGCTCACTCTCTAATAAATTTTCTGGAATTGCTGAGCAGTTGATCGCAATAAATGGTCGATCATGCCGGCGGCTTTCATTATGAATAAATTTGGCAACGATTTCTTTGCCCGCACCACTCTCGCCAGAAATAAAAATATTCGTTGAGCTTTTAGCAACACGCTTTGCAATGTCCAGTGCCGCCAAAAATGGTGGGCTTCGGCCAATGATGCCTTTAACAAATTGGCGATCATTTTCACGAACAAACACTTTTAAGTTATCGTAATTTTTGTTTAGTCTATTGAGATGAAGTGCCCGCTCGATACTTACAATAAGTTGGGCAAAATGTAGTGGCTTCACAACAAAATCGTAGGCGCCTGTTTGAACCGCTTCGACCGCGAGTTCGCAAGAGGCGGTTCCGGTCATCAAAATGATAGGAGTATTTGACCAAATTTTTTTAAGTTCGGTAATCAAACTCATCCCAGACATTCCTGGAAGATTGAAATCAGCCACGACCACATCGCAAATCAAACCTTTACCCACTTGTTCAAGTGCGGCTTCAGCATCACTAAAAAGGGTTAGCTGATAGCCCTTGGGCTTAAAAAATGCAGTCATCAAATCCTGAATATCAATATCATCTTCGATGACGAGAATGTGTGCTTTTGGCTCTGTGACCACATAACCTCCAGTAAGGAAGGGTCCGTTTGTTGTACTCTGTGAGGCGATTAATACCTCAAAAGGTCCTGTTTTGTCGAGAAACACCTCTGGTTATTTCAACAAAGCGACATTTGCCCCATTTGCGTCCAAATTTTGCATCTTTGCGTTGTAAGAACCACACACTCTAATAGTGCCACGGCGCAATTTCTGGAGTGACGATTCCCATGTGACTCCAACCTTGATTGATGTTGGAGACCGCATCACCATTGAACGGAAAAAGCTCAAACTCATTTTTTTGTTGATCAAAATGAATCGCAAAAAGCTCATTGCCCGACAAAGACCGGCGCTGATCTAACCAGGTTTGAACTCTGCTTTTTAATTTTTCTAATCGCATTCTTATCGACGGATCAAGATCGGTGCGTTTGAGATGCCGACGAATACCGAAAGATAAGAGCTGCTCTTGCGAAGTCCAACTCACAAATCCATGATAGCGATCGCCGCCAAAATCCTTCCAAAGAGCAGTTTCAAAAACGGGGTTGGTCACTGTGATTCCGCGATCAATGTTGAGCCCTACCGGAAATAGATCTTCAATTCGGTCAAACATTTTATTTAAGTAATCATCGCTGGGATAACCAAAGCTCAGCATCAAACTATCATCCGAATGCATCACTCCCACTTTTCTGCCATCGCTCAGTAAAGAGAGTGCAGGAAAAAAAATATCTTTTTGAGCGCAACGGCCCTCAAATGGGAGGTTTAAAAAGGTGCAATATTTTTTTTGAGCAATGAAGGCCTCTTGAGCCGCAACCTCGACTTCAAAAAATTTTGGAACTTTTTGATTCCAAATCTCAAAAGACTTTTGTGCAACCACGAGTAAAGAGCAATCAAATAGGGTTTGAAACGTTGGCGTTTTAAAAATTTTAATGAGTGCCGCTAAGGCGGCAGGCATAAAGGCCGCATTGACATCAAAGGGATAAACACCTCGACCCAATCCTGCATCACTGTCGCGCCAATTGCCCGCATCGTGTCCTATCTCAATTCGAATCAAATTCGAAAATTGGGGGTCTTTCACAAAGCGTTCGGCTGAAGTTAGAATATACGAAAAAATCTTTTTTAAAATTTCGCTTAAACGATGACCCTGAATGTTTTTTGTTAAAAATCTCATGGCATGTTCGGGATGACGACTTAAAAATTGTTCGAGAACCACCACAAAAGCAAATTCATCATCTTTCATCACATAATTTTCGAGAAAAACCGCAGAGTGAATATAAGGACGTTTGCTTTTTGCCAACTGATAGGCTGCATAATCGGTCTCAAGCTTTTCGTGACTGACCTGCCCGGTTTCAAAATTTGCGCCTTCTAAAAGTGCTGTCAAAAAATTTTCGATCACATCGGGCTGAAGAGCTTCAAACAGCACGTGAAGAATGTAGAGGCCATCGCGAGCAAACAGGCTATGGTAGCGGGGAGAGCCCGCCATAAATTTCTCTTTCGTCATCAGAAACATAAAACCTTGAACCGCTTTTGGATAGGTTATCGACCGAAAAAGATCCACATGAGGTCCGGCTAAAATATGATCAAGATAATCAGATTTAAAAATCTGGTTGATTGAGAGCGGTGTTAAGATCGGCTCACTCGTTAATGCCCGAAGGGTAAACTCAATCGAGCCATTCTCGCTTTTAAGAATATAAATATCGTTTTCAAAACAGAGATCTGTATCTCCGAGACATAATATTTCAAGTTGATTTTGACCAAGTTGGGTCAAGGTTGTTTGGGTTAGGGTTAATTTTCTATTAAACAAAATATATTGGGCTGTGCGAATTTCTTGAGGGACTTTGGTGTGTTTTTCTCGGAGTTCGCGGTCGCGAAGAAACACCGTACTTGTTGCAAGTGCATCTTCAATGCATAATGATTTTTGTAAGATCTTGAAGTCGACTTCGAGCCCTTTTAATTTTTGAGAAATTGTGCACGGGCGCAATTGAGAAATGACTTTGAGCTCGGCTTGTTCAAACCAAATACCGCAGCCACAATTGCCCGAGGGAAAATTGATCAGCACATAGGGCTTGCAAGTCGATCCGGTTGCGACAAAGAGGTGACCACTGTGGTCAAAATCTCTAAGTGTGCATTCAAAAAATCCAGGATAGCTCTCATCAAAATAAAGATCGGTCAAATTTGTATGATTCATTTTTATCGCTCTTGCCATGGGGTAAAGACGCGGTCAATGTACGGCTATGCCATCAGATTTTAAAAAATTGATTCTTGCCCGATTTTTATTCACCTTTGCGGTCCAGATGCAGGCGATCGTTTTGGGTTGGAGAATCTATCAACTCCTCAATGATCCTCTCGCCTTGGGATTGATTGGATTGACCGAGGCCGTACCGGCGATAGGACTTGCACTGATTGCGGGCTATATCATCGATCGCAGTCGACCTTTGATCGTTTATCGTCGTGTGATGATGATTAGTTTTTTATCTGGACTGATTGTTTTAATTGAACATATTTTTTCTGACTTTTTAAATCTCCATCAGCAAGTTGGGATGCTTTATTTTGCAGCTTTTTTGACCGGATCCGCCCGCGCCTTTTCGATGCCCGCAATTTTTGCCACTGTTCCCCGCTTGGTTGAGCGCCATCAGTTGATGAGGGCCAGTGCGATCAGCAGCTCGGTCATGCAAAGTGCTCGAGTTTTGGGGCCCGCAGCCGGAGGATTGATTTTTGGATTTTTTGGCAACACTGCGTGCTCGTCGATTGTGTGCCTATGTCTGGCGCTGGGAAGCTGTGCGATGCTGTTGATTCAAAAAAAGTTAGAAGTTTTAAGCACAAGTGCACGTCATTCCTCGATTGCGGCCGAGCTGACCTCGGGCTTAAAGTTTGTCTTTAATCACTCGGTTCTTTTGCCCGCTTTGTCTTTAGATATGATTTCGGTTTTGTTTGGAGGGGTCACAAGCCTCTTGCCTATATTCGCAGGTGAAATCTTAATGGTAGGCCCCCAAGGTTTAGGAATGTTAAGGGCTGCACCTGCGGTCGGAGCAGTTGTAACTACAATTTATTTAGGCCGCAGACCATTGGCAGGTTCCTCAGGCCCTTGGCTTTTTGTTGGAGTGGGTGGATTTGGACTATGTATTTTAGTTTTTGGGATGAGTTCGATATTTTGGGTGTCTTTGCTCGCGCTTGCTTTCAGCGGGGCCTTTGATGCGGTCAGTGCGGTGATTCGATCGACCGCGGTGCAGTTGATGTCGCCTGATCATATGCGAGGAAAAATTTCTGCGGTAAATTCGATCTTTATTGGCTCAAGTAATGAGATTGGCGAATTTGAATCAGGGGTTGCCGCAAAATTTTTAGGACCAGTGGCTTCGGTTTATTTGGGAGGATGTGTGTGTCTCCTCACCGTAATTGCTGTTGCGATTTTGTCTCCGACACTTCGAAGACTCAATCTCAATGATCATCTTAAAACTGATTCAGTTTAGTTTCATCGCATGGACAAAAAACTTCGGTTTCTGAAGGGCGGGTGCGCTTAAAGCACACCTGTTCTATGCGCTGAACCATTTTTTTCCAGATTGCATTAAAGGAGGGCATGGGGGTGAAATTGATAAATTCAATCGGAGCTTGACCGATCAGGTTGGATTGGCCGTCATAAACCGTAAGCAATGAGTTTTGCAGTTTATAAAATTGAAATGTGGAGTGGCGCTCAACGGTCTCATTGTTTTCTATATAGTAGCTCTTATCGAGCTCCTCGCCTGAGGGATTGAACCGCAACACGGTGGCCATACCCGCATAGTAACCCTGATCATTGATCTCCACCGCACACCAAGCATTGGAGGTGAGCAATTGATGTTGATCGATACTTTTTTGAAAATTTAAATTTACTGCCTTAGGCGCGCAGGCCGCTAACAAAATAAAACTGATTGCGATGACTGTTTTCATAAACGAAGGGCATTGCAATTTGAGTGCGCTCTGAAAGCCTCATAATTTTGAGGAGGGGAGACCAAGTTTTGATCACATCTGATAGAGATTGCAAAAAGGTTTTATATTTTCTTGTAATCGCTAAATGACAATCGATATCCCACACGCGGAACCGATTGGATAATGGACTCGAGTTTGCCCAACTTTTTGCGAATTGCATAGATATAGGTGTCCACGGCTCGATCGGTCACATGGGTGGTGGCCCCCCAAACTTCGCTCAAAATTTGGTTGCGGTGGAGGACGATGTTTTCGTGGCGTAAAAAATAATAGAGGAGCTTAAATTCCAATGTGGATAAGCCAAGATCGATATTATGCTCGTTTAAGAATATTTTTTGTTCGGCGAGAGCAACCCTAAAGGGGCCTTTGATAAACTGATTTTGGAGTTCACTTTGTTTTTCAAGCCGGCGCACGCGCGCCTCGATTCGGGCTTGAAACTCTGAAAGATCAAAGGGCTTTACGATGTAGTCGTCAGCGCCAATGGTATAGGCCAAGACCTTATCTTCGGTTTGTGATTTTCCGGTGAGGAAAACAATCGGAACATTGTGATAATTGCTCGAAGCGCGAAGGGTGGCGCAAAATTTAAAACCATCTTCTCCCGGTAAATCTATGTCTAGAATAATAAGGTCGTAAAATGACCGGTTCAGCTCGAGTGCTCCCTCTTCGGCAGAGCCTACGCAAACAACCGGAAACTTTTTTGATAATGCGCCTTTGACCATCGCTTGGACATCGAGCGCATCCTCAACCAACAAAATATTCACTATGCAGCCTTCCTCAGCCACTGATCAACGAGGCCCAATTCCTTTTTTGACAGGCCATCAAAAAGTGCGGTGATTGTAAAACCTTGAGCATCTGCAATACAAGTTTTTACGATCAGAAAAGGCGGAATGATTCCAATTTTACTAAAAATTTCGGATTGAATACGAATTTTAACATCGTGTTCAAGTTCTACTTGGCTGCGAATAAAAACTTCGGAATTTGAAACGCCGATGATGTCCATTGGACAAATCCACTCTGCTTTTTCTTGCATTGGAACACGCAAGGGCCGAGCTTGAGATTTTTCTGCGGTTAACAGATTTTTTACTTTCAGATTAAATAGTTTAATATCCAAAGGCTTGATCAAATAATCATTTGCACCAGATTCATAGGCTTTGATCACATCGCGCTTTCTGCGCCGACCGGTCAAAAATAAAAACGGCAAATCGCGAGTGGAGGCATCCATCCTCAAGGTCTGAACAAACTGAAAGCCAGAAATTCCGGGCATCATCGCATCGCATACGATCAGATCAAAGGGCTGTTCTTTGAGTTTCGCTCGAGCATCAAAAACATTGCTGACCGCGACCGGCACATGATTTTGTTTTTTCAAAATCGATTCCAGTAGCTTCAATACGGTTGGATCATCATCAACGAGCAAGATGTTAGACATGTCTTTATTTCGACAATTCTGGCGCAAGTCTAAAGGCGAGAACGTATTCTTTTTAGCTCGTCACAGACTTTTTGGTACTCGATTAAGACTGTTTCAAAAAGAGAAGCATCAGATCCGTGTTGATCTTCGACAGTTTGTAAAACATTGGTTAAATTTTCGGCTCCAAGATTCGCGCTGCTCGACTTAAGTCCGTGTGCGAGCTTACGTGCTTTTTCGCTTTCTTTAGAGGCTACAGCTTTTTTAAGTTGATCAATTTCTTTTGGGGTGATCTCCAAATAGATATCGATGAGTTGAGCCACTAGACTTTCGTCACCATCATCGAACTCATCAAAGGACTGGAGGCGCTCGATGTTGAGCGAAGAGAACTCTTCTAACTTTATTTTTTGATGCCATCGCATAATTAATTATAGTGGCGAAATTTATAAAAACTCAAGCCTGTTCGAAATGAGTAAACTTGTTTGATTTAATTGGTGGAGATAACAGGGATCGAACCTGCGACCTTCTGAATGCCATCCAGACGCTCTCCCAACTGAGCTATATCCCCATTACGGTGTATCCCATTTTATCCGAACCGATTTTTATGCTTGCATGCAGGTGGCAAAGCAAGCAAAAAAATAGTCTACAGCAATTCTATAAAATAAAAATGTTTGGGGAAATGAATGAAATTTGGATGGATGATTTTTTTGATTGCAAGCGTTGCGCACGGCCGCGAATTGAGTAGCCGACTGGGTTTGGGCTTCTCGGATCAGTTCGGACTTTCAAGCAGCATGCCCGGAGTGGCGGTCCGTTACTATCCCACAAGTGATTTTGGAATTATGGGGATTTTAGGTGTTGATACGCAAAAAGACGCATCACAGTTTGGTTTTTTGGCCAAAGCCTTCAAAGTTGTTTTTAAAGAACAAAATTTAAATTTTTATGTGGGCGCCGGTGCAGGAATTGTGAGCCAGCAAAATAAAATGAGCAATGGCACAACCAGCAATGATTCTGGGTTTATCGCAGATGGTTTTGTCGGCACCGAATTTTTTTTGGCGGGGTTAGAAAACTTAGGGTTTTCGGTTGAGACCGGAGTGGGGATCACATCAATTTCGAGTCAGGTGCGATTTCGCACACTGGGTGATTCGCCTTTACGCGCCGGAATTGTTTTTTACTTTTAACTGGAGCAGCAATGACTAAAATCATAAAAACAGCAAAAGCTCCTGAGCCGGTAGGACCTTATTCACAAGCGGTTTTAGCGCACTCGATGTTATTTTGCTCAGGCCAGATTAGCATTGATCCCGAAAACAATCAGGTGGAGCTTGGCAGCATCAAAGAACAAACCACACGGGTGATGAAAAACATAAAGGCCTTGCTCAACGAAGCAAATTTAGATTTCGAAAATGTGGTGAAGACCACAATATTTTTGACATCGATGAGTGATTTTTCTCAAGTGAACGAAGTTTATGCATCGTATTTTACCAAAAATTTTCCAGCGCGCTCAACAGTTGCGGTCAGTGGACTTCCAAAAGGTGTGAATGTGGAAATTGAGGTCATTGCATTTCAAACCGCTTGATTGCAGCCCTAATTGTTTTTGTGGCATTCCTCATCACCGGAACGGTGATGTCGCTAAAAACTATTCGTGTCTTAAGAAATCAAAAACCCACCAGTTGGACAGCCGACCATAAAGCCGATTGCGGAGTGGTGTTGACCGGTGGTCGCGGTCGCATCCGCGAAGGGCTAGATCTTTTGTATCAGGGTCAGATTCGAAAGCTGATTATTTCGGGAGTGCATCCGGGTGCAACTCTCTTAAGTGTATTTTCGGTGTGGCCCTATTATGCGAGCTTGCGTGAAGACGACGTCGTGTTAGAAAAGCGCTCGCAAACCACTTATGGAAACGCCCAACAGAGTCTGGTTCTTATCGAGGCTTTAAAATGTAAGGATTTGGTTTTAGTGACGTCGGCTCTTCATATGCCAAGGGCGTTTCGTACATTTCGAAAAATATATCCGCAAGAGATCGCGATTTCCCAAAGATCCATCGTGAGTGGTCGCTTACAACCCACTTTTTTTGAAGCAAGTATTGAGACCTTAAAACTTTATTTTTATTCTCTGTGGGTGTTTTGATGTTGGCTTTTTATTTTTGGCGCCGCTATTTATTTTCAGGTCGTGCGGGCAGCTTGATTCGGTTAATCTCTTGGATCTCACTGCTTGGAGTGACCGTCGGAGTGATGAGTTTAATTGTTGTGGTCTCGGTAATGTCGGGATTTCATGCGGTGATTCGCGGAAGACTGCTAGGACTTGAGCCTCACCTTACAATCACGCTTCCACCAAAATCGAGCGCAGCAACGTTAGATGACTTTTCCAATAAAATAAAAGCCGAAAAGATCAGCGAGTTTGTGGTTGTGGATTCTCAAGACTTAATTGTTCGCACCTTGGACGGCACATTTTCGGGCGGGGTTGCAAGGGGGTATCTCACCGAAGAGCTTGATGCCTTTTTAAAACGGACAGATCAGCTCAACCGCGAAAATGCGGCTCGTGAAGAAAACGCCAAAAGCCGAATTCGAAAACAAGAAGACATTATTCCATCCTTTATTCCGCAAGCGGTGAAATTAAAAGAGCGCGAAGTGGTGTTAGGCTCGGACCTTGCGCGCTCTCTTGGGGTGCTCGAGGGTGATCAGGTGTTACTTATCCCTCCTGAGGGACTGTTGATCGCAAAGGGTGAAGTTCCACTTTACGAACGAGTGACGGTAGTGTCGCGCATATCCACCCGTGTGACCGATCTTGATTCTAAACTTGTTTTATTTGATAACTCAAAAACTTTGACCCGAATGAAGCTCTCCCCCTCGCGCGAAAAGTTGATTGAGGTCCGGCTTGACGATCCCAATCAATCCGAAAATCTCAAGCTTAAACTCACAAAGTTAATGCCCAATGCGGCAATACAAACTTGGCAAGACCGCAACCAGGCGCTGTTTTTTGCTCTTAAGATGGAAAAATTGGTGATGACCATTTTTTTAAGTCTAAGTGGCCTGATCACTTCCTTTTCTATTGTCTCGGTGCTCTCACTCTTGGTCTCGCAAAAACGCAAAGAAATTGGTTTGATGCTTGCAATGGGTTTATCGCCGCGGCGAATTCAGCGCATTTATGTGGGTATCGGTTTTTTTCTTTCGTTCAATGGGATTGCGCTTGGCTTGCTGCTGGGATTACTTCTGTGTGAACTGATTGATCGCTATCCCATCCCACTGTTGCCCGATATTTATTACGACTCAACTATTCCGGTTTTGGTGACCAAGGATTTGGTCTTTTTGGTAAGCGGCCTCTCTTTTGTTGTCGCTTTGATGAGTGCCTTTTTGCCAGCTCGAGGTTTGTCAAAATTAACCGCGAGTGAAACTTTTCGAATCCCGAGATAAACAAATAAATCTTTCTTTTTAAACACTTCGGTCTTATCAATCGTCTTTATATGATCAAAATCATCGCTGCGGCGTGTTCGGCTTTATTTCCACTAAAAATTCATTTTCTTGAATCCTGGCGCTCCCTTCATGTTGAGACTCAAGCCAAATCCATCAGTTACAAAATTTCTGACGGCATTATTTTGGCTCCAAGAGGAGTGGATACAAACAAATTTAATTTGCTTCAGAGTCAGTTGTTGAGGCATAACAAGTGTTTGGCCAATCAATCGCCTGAATTTCGCCAATTTGTTTTAGAAAGTATAGAAAGTATTGAGGGCGTTCGGGGTGCAATGTGTTGGGTCGACGGTGAGTCCTCAAGAATCAATATCGAGACCTCGAGTCGACCGCTGATTTCACCCCTTCAGATGGGCAATATGCCGTTTGTGTTTCGCTGGAATGATCTTCATCAGCAAAAACAAAAAATGACCGCAGCAATCGAAGCGATGTTGTTTCAGAATTCGCATACGATCAATAAGACTCATTTTATCCAAGCCCACTTTGACCAACTTGTTTTGGAATATCCAAGAGTGGGAACACTGATCGAAGACTTTATTCAGCTGAGCCAGCATCTTGAAGCCCACTCCTACAATCATTTGCAACTGAGAGTCTTACTTGAACAAACCGATCTCAGTTGGGGTCAAATTCTGCTCGATCCCCATGCAAATAAACTCGAACTGATGAGAGCACTCTTAAGTTCGCTCAATCAAATTTCTATGCGCCTCAGCGCCTTAGGCGCTTTAACAAATTAAACCGAAACTTCAAAGTCTCTCAAAGCATTATTGAGGGAGGTTTTCATATCGGTTTGCTTTGAGCGCTCACCAATGATTAAAGCGCAGGGAACACCGTAATCACCGGCTTTAAACTTTTTGATCGTGGTGCCCGGGATCACGACCGCGCGTGAAGGAATTCGTCCTTTTGAGATCACCGGCGTCTCGCCACGAACATCAATAATTTTTGTGCTCGCAGTCAGAGTCACACCGGCACCCAACACCGATTCGTTTTCGACAATCACGCCTTCGACAACAATCGATCTTGATCCTATAAACACATCATCGCCGATGATAACCGGACTGGCTTGAAGAGGTTCAAGCACGCCGCCAATTCCCACACCTCCAGAGAGATGCACACGTTGACCAATTTGGGCGCAAGATCCAACAGTGGCCCAAGTGTCCACCATTGTGCCAGCCCCAACATAAGCTCCGATATTGATGTAGGAGGGCATAAGGATTGCCCCTTTTTCGATGAATGATCCTTTGCGAGCGAGGGCTTGAGGTACAACTCGCACCCCTTCAGTGCCTCGCCATTTTTTAAGTGGAATTTTATCAAAGTAGGTGAAGTCGCCGCTTTCGATCACTTTCATTTCAGAAATACGAAAATAAAGGAGGATCGCTTTTTTTACCGCTTCGTTCACCTTTAGAGTCTTAGGTTCAATCACCCGTAAGTCGCCGCAATCAAGCTCTTCGATCGCGGCCAAGATTTCTTTATGAGCCTCTGATGTTTTTAAAAATTCCGAATCGATAAAAGCCTTTTCGATAATTTGAGAATTCATAATTTACCTTTCAAGAGATTTAAGAATCTCGATGACTGCTGGAGTATGGAGTTTTAAAATTTGATCAATCGCGAGGCCTCGTTCAATTTCATAAGTCAGCGTGGGCATCGCACGTTCAAGACCTGCATAAGTGCCAAGACATCCTGGTGTAGGGTATCCAATCGAATCGACAATAGGATAACCGGTTAAACGATGAGCAATGTCAGCTTGAACTAAACAATCCCCATTTGTATTGAGGCAAGGTTTATAAGAATGCAAATTCAAAATAAACTTTTGCGGTGACCGATCTAAAAACCGTACCAATGATTGATTTTCGATTTCAGAATTTTTAAATGGACCCGGAGGATACCGGGGGTTTTTAATTTCGGCCGACCAATCCTTGGTGGCAAGGTTGCGATTGAGATCAACTCCATTCGCATTGGTGCGGGTTTTGTTCAAAACCCCATCGAGATTAAATTCTGGGATGATGATTAAATGAAGTCGAAAACCAAAGTTGGAATCAAAAACTTGAAGAAGATGTTTAGCTAGAGCCACACCCTCGATTTCGTCACCATGAGTTCCGCCAAGAATCAAGACCGCAGGGCTGGTTTTTTGGCCAAATTCAAAACTCAAGATGGGAAGGCCTAAAGTTGTTTTACCGAATATAGAACTTTGCATGAAATCATCTGCCTGATAAGGTTTGGTCGCATGAAAACTCAAGCTCAGTTGATGGTCAAGAAGTTCGGTGGAACTTCTGTTGGATCCATCGAACGTATTCAAAATGTTGTCGATCGTGTGATAAAAGATTCTGAAAGCTCAGGGCTTCACCCCGTGGTGGTGGCCTCGGCCATGGCTGGCGAAACCAATCGGTTGGTGCAGTTTGCTCGCGATCTCGATCCTTATTACCGAGGTCCCGCTTACGATATGTTGCTTGCCTCAGGGGAGCAGGTGGCGATTTCACTTTTAAGTATCGCCTTTGAAAAGCGTGGCAAAAAAGCGATGCCACTGTTAGCGCATCAGTTAGGGATTTATACCGACTCGATCCATTCCAAAGCCCGGATCACAAATATCGACACCCAAAAATTGTTAAAGGTCATTAACGAGGACACGATTCCGGTGATCGCCGGTTTTCAAGGCGTGAACGAAGAAAAGTTGATCACGACCTTGGGCCGCGGGGGATCCGACACCACCGCCGTCGCAATTGCCGCCGCATTAAAAGCCCAAGCTTGCGAGATTTATACCGACGTGCCCGCGGTCTTTTCGGCCGATCCACGACTCGTGCCGAAAGCGCGCGAGTTAAATAAAATTAGTTTTGAAGAGATGATGGAGATGGCATCCTTAGGATCAAAGGTGCTGCACTTAAGATCGGTAGAACTTGCGGTAAAGTACAAAGTCAAAATTCATTTGCGTTCAACATTCGAAGACCGAGAAGGAACGTGGATCGTTCCAGAGGAAGAAGCCATGGAAAATGCAGTCGTTTCTGCTGTGACTCACGAAGCCAACACCACCGTTTTTAAAATGCATCCAGTGCCCTATGGATCCGCGTTTTTGAGCGATCTTTTTTCGGTCTTGGCCGAAAAAAATATTATTGTCGATATCATCACTCAATCTCAAAGTGATCAGGGTCAGCGCCTTGCATTTTCGGTGGGCGAAGAGGATGTGCATCAAACCGAAAAGCTGCTCAAATCATTTTTGCCCGCAGATGTGAAAGTCGAAATGATTTCAGACATGTCAAAAGTTTCGGTCGTGGGAGTGGGAATGAAAAATCATCCTGGAGTGGCTGCTGACTTTTTCAAAGTTCTTAAAAAATTAGACGTGCCGGTTCATCTTGTTACAACTTCTGAAATCAAGATCAGTGCGGTGATCGAAAAAAAATATCTGAGCGACGTCGCCCAAGGCCTTCATTCTGGTTTTCATCTGGATCGCACCTAAGTGGCGTATCTAAAAAAAGATGATCAATGGGTCTGTGCAGGACGTGATGGCAAAACCACACCACTCATCGACGTGGTTCAAAATAAAAAAACTCCATTTTATCTTTATGACCTCGACGATATTTCTTATCGGGTGGGATTATTTAAAAGTTCTCTCCAACTCCATTATGCAATGAAGGCCAATTGCCATCCAAAAGTATTAGACCGCATTCAGTCTTTGGGATTGGGTGTGGATGTGGTGAGCGGAGGCGAGCTTGAACTTGCTTTGAAACATAATTTTTCTCCTGCCTATATTGTTTTTTCTGGTGTTGGCAAAACGGTCGAAGAGATCGAATTCGCACTCAAGACTCAAATTTTACAAATCAATGTGGAGAGTTTGGCTGAGCTCAAGCGCATTGCCCAAATCGCACAACGGATCAATGTGAAGGCGCAGATTGCACTCAGATTGAATCCTGATGTGGAGGCAAAAACTCACCCGTATATTCAAACTGGATTTCGTGAAAATAAATTTGGAATTGATGAATCGAGTATGACCGAGGTGATCGAATTTATTCGTCACCACAAAAAAAATCTAAAATTGATGGGACTGACTCTTCATATCGGATCTCAGATTCTTGATTTAAGCTCATTTCGAGATGCATTTTTAAAAACCAAAAAAATATTTTTGGATCTTCGATCTGAATTTGATCTCAGCACCTTTGATATTGGTGGAGGTCTTGGAATCCTCTATGGAAAAGAAGGGCAAAGCGATGAAAAAGGAATTTCTGATTATCTTGAAATTGTGAATGCCTGTCTCAGTGACTTAAAAGGTGTACGAATCTTATCCGAGCCCGGTCGAATCTTGGTGGCACGTTGTGGACTGTTGGTGTGTCAGGTGGAATACATCAAGCAGACTCCATATAAGCAATTTGCCATCGTCAATACGGGCATGCACCATCTGCTGAGGCCAGCACTTTATCAGGCCGAGCATCGTATCGAAAAATTAATTTCTAAAAATCTTCCCCCACAAACTTATGATGTAGTGGGACCCATTTGTGAGTCTGCAGACAGTATCGCCAAAGCTTTAAAGATCGAAACTCTGTCAGAAAATGATTTTGTTTTGATCTTTGATGCTGGAGCCTATGGAGAGGTGATGGCCTCAAATTACAACCTGAAAGGCCCAGTGCAAAGCATGGTGATTGAATGATGCTGATCAATCCTGCAACCGAAGACGTGATCGAAGAACTTGATTTTTTTTCGGATCAACAAGTGGAAACAATTCTTGATCGATCAACAAAGGGTTTCTCGAATTGGAAAAAGCTGAGCCATCGAGAACGCGGCGATTATTTTATCGAAGTCGCAAAATGTTTACGCAAATCAAAAGATGTTTTTGCCAATCAAATCACCACCGAGATGGGTAAAATCTTACCCGAATCTTTAGCCGAAATCGAAAAGTGTGCGGCTGCGTGTGAGTATTATGCTCGCAACAATTTAATGACCGATGTCGAAATTCAATCGAATTTTAAACAGAGCTTTGTGACCTACCAACCTCTTGGGCCTATACTTGGAATTTTGCCTTGGAATTTTCCATTCTGGCAATTTTTTAGATTTGCGATCCCCACCATGATGGCGGGCAACTCGGTAATTTTGAAAAGTGCGGCAAACACGATGGGGTGTGGGAATACGATTGCCAAAATTTTTAAAGATCTCCAATTTCCAGCCTCTGCTTTTGAGCTTCTTAATGTGGATGTTCCGATCCTTGCTCGAGTGATTGCCGATAAAAGAGTGCGGGGAGTGAGTCTTACCGGATCAACCCGAGCGGGCCGTGCGGTGGGCAAAGCGGCAGGTGAAGCCATCAAGCCTTGTGTTCTTGAACTTGGGGGAAGCGATGCTTACGTGGTGTTGGATGATGCCGATCTTGAGATGGCCGCACAAAAGATGATTCAAGGTCGATTTTTAAATTGTGGGCAGAGTTGTATTTCGGCCAAACGCTTTATTGTTACCCAGAAAAATTCGAGCGATCTCATTTCTATTTTGAAACATAAGATTTCAGGTTTAAAAGCGGGTTCGCCCCTCGGAAATAATGATATGGGCCCTATGGCAAGAAAAGATCTCCGCGATCAATTGAACACCCAGGTTGAACAGGCCAAAAAAGAAGGGCTTGAGGTTTTGGTGGGCGGAAAAATAAAACAACAAAAGGGTTATTTTTTTGAACCCACTTTATTGTCTGGCACGGATCCAAACTCGATCGTATTTCAACAAGAATTGTTTGGCCCGGTGGCCTCCGTCACCACTGCAAAAGATGAACAAGAGGCCTTAGCTTTCGCAAATCAATCTGATTTTGGTTTAGGTTCTGCGGTATTTTCTCGAGACATCGAGCGGGCAAAAAACCTAGCTCGAACACATTTTGAAGCCGGAATGTGTTTTGTGAATGATTTTGTTCGCTCAGAAATTCAACTTCCTTTTGGAGGTATAAAAGAATCTGGTATTGGACGGGAACTCAGTCGCGATGGCCTCCATTCTTTTGTAAATATAAAAACTATATGTGTTTCTTAATCTTAATTTGTTCAGTTTCACTTTTTGCCCAAACCAATAACCAAACTTTAAAGGTTGAGGACCTTTTGCCGCCTTCCACCGAGGATGTGGTTGATGAAGTCTTGACCAATAAAAGACTTCGGGCCGAAACAGGCTCGCTTTCAAAATTTTCAATCAAGACATCTTTAGGTTACAGTGCGGGATCGATCGAAAAACCGCTTGATCCATTAAGACCCAACCTCACCGGCTCGAATGGAAATATGATGACGCTCCAGAGTGTCGCAGGAAGTGTGGGACTCAAATATCGCGCAAGCGCAATGGATTCGTTATTCGTAAATACCGGCCTTCGTATGCTCACACCGTTTCAATCGCGCTATCAAACCTCTGATCCAAAACTCCAACAGGTTTTTGATCAAAATCATCAAAAAACAGATTTGTTTGATCCAAGTCTCAGTTACACCCACATCTTTAAAATCTATGACGCCCAAAATACATTTTCGTTTGGCCAAACTTGGGTGACCAATTCTGTAGACCGAAGTTTTGGATATTTGACCTCTTCCAGTCTTTCGCACTCGATCGCTTATGAGCTAAGCCGTTCTACCTTTGGTCTTTCAACCGCGTTGAGCTTATCATTTTTTGACCAATCCAATATTGTGATCAATCCGTATCAAACTCTTTATGACTTGGGATTTTTTCCATTTTATGAATTTGCATTCAGTGATCGGTACCAGTTGCGCACACTCTTAGGCTTTACTTTTGAGCATCCACGTTTCGGAGCTGCCACCTTTACACTTGTTCAAAGACGGGTGTATCAATCCTTGGGTCTGGGCATCTCGGTCACCAGAAATATTTATTTTTATCCCAACATTCAATTTTTGCCCGAGGATTTGCGTAGCGATAAAACAAATGTGGCGCTTCAAACAACATTTAGTCTCTTTTAAAAATCAAAGTCAGCAGTCGCTTGTGAATCTTAATCATAAAAGCAAAATACGATAGGTACCCAAATTTTTTAGCTTAAACCTTACGGGCAGAGGATGTTGAAGAGTGGTCGACAAAATTTTCGATTTGAAATCGGATTTGGACCATGCCCCTTTTGATTTTCCTTCTCTACTCGTCAATTTCACAATAGCGAACATGGGACGATCGTCTTTTGTAACTGTCATTGCATTTTTGATGTGGCCAACGTCTAAATAAAATTGATCAAAGTTTTCTCTAATAGAAGCGATATCAACGATAGGTCCCACCTGCACAACAGCAGAAATATCAAAAAGGGATGGCTTCACAAAAACGAAGTACCCCGATATGTGAGTTTTGAGTACGGTTGTGCTGCTTTTAGCCAACCATTCAGGATTCAATAGGTAATTTTTAAATTGATTGAACGTGACGGATTCGAATTTAAAATCACCACCATAAGTTTTTATTAATTCGTTGAATCGTTCAAGCGACATTAAATATCCTTGGGGACTTGATTTTGGCCCTCGAATTTCAAAAATAATTTCACGATCTTCGATTGCGGAAAAAATTCTTTTTGTGTTGTTCAAAAACTGAAGAATCGATGCGGCTTTAAGAGTACCAGGCTGAGCCCTGGTAAGTAGTGTTCGACACCCCATCAAAGGATCAGGTTCAAATTCTGCAAAAGCAAAAAGTCCGATAAACAAAAATAGAAGCATATGAACTTATGCCACAGAATTAAAAAATAGAAATAGAGATTTTTTTGAAGTTGTGCATCTAAAGAAGTGGCTGAATATCAACCACAGTGCGCGAATCGATTTGTAACAACAAAGATTGTTTGAGCTTTAGGTATTTATAAATCAGTTCAGGTAATCTGACTTTTAATGCGTCGGTGTAAGAATATTTCCCAGCCACAGAATCCCCCTGGCTTTGATTGAGAGTCAATACCGCCGCATCCCGACCCTCGATTTGCAATATTAAGTAGATTTTTTCTGTTTGAATCCGATTGGCCAAAACTAAAAAATGCTTCAGCAATTGAGTTAAACTGATTCGAGCAAAAGAAGACTGAATATCTTCGGGCAACAGGTAATCTGGATGCACAACTGCAAAAAGAAAGGTTTGGCCATTTTTTACGATCACCACCTTTGTTGGATCCCGAACAATCGGAATCGTTTCACCAATCTTAAATCCGCTTAAAGGTACGGTTTGAATCTGTGTGAATGGTTTCTGTAAGGCTTGAAAACGAGTAAAGGGCAATACAAAGGCAAATTCTCTACTTTCATGGATCAACTGATAAACTGTCTGATCACCTGGAAGTCGTGCGCTCACCGCAACTGCATTTTTTTCGAAGTCTTCCATGCGGACTCGCATGCGGCGGGGAGTGTGCAGAGTCAATTCGATTTCACATTGGGCAAATGCCGCCTGACTGAGCAAAAATAAAATTATTATCATGAGTGCGCCCTCTAGATATCAACGAGTTGTGGACCTGTGAAAGCATCAGTCTTTAATATAGAGCGCGCAAAACCTTCAAGCTGCAAAGAGAGATCTGTGGTCAAAATTTGGATTTCGCGATGTTTGTTTGCGGGAAAAATAAGCAATTTTTTAAAGGCTTGTAAAAGATCTTGAGCAACCGCTTCGCCAGATTGAACCAAAAAAACTTTCTCTCCCAAAACTTTTTTGAACTGATCTTTGAGCAAGGGATAATGAGTGCAGCCCAATATCAATGTGTCCATGCCAAAGCTTTTTAAAGGTTCAAGATAGCGAACTATAATCTGATCCGTAATCACATCATCGATCCAGTTTTGCTCAACCAGTGGAACAAGAAGAGGACAATCGACCTGGCGCACGAGAACATGTGGTGACAATTCAATTAGTTTTTGGGGATAGGCTCCTTTTCGAACAGTGGCTTGAGTGGCTACGATTCCAATTTTATTATTTTTTGTGTTTTGAATTGCGGCTCGTGACCCAGGCTCGATCACATTAAAAACAGGAACACCTTCGATAAAATGGTCTTGCATGATCACAGAAGAAGCAGAGTTACAGGCAACCACCACCGCTTTGACATTTTGTTTTTTTAAAAATTTGATATTCTGTAAAACATATTTTGAAATCGTTGAACTCGACTTGTCGCCATAGGGGAGGCGAGCGGTATCGCCGAGATAAATAAAACTTTCCTCAGGGAACTGGGTCAAAAGATGAGCCAAGACGGTAAGTCCACCGACACCAGAATCAAAAACCGCAATAGAGCGATTGTCGATTGAACTCACTTAGACTTTAGATTTTTGTTTAAAAAGAGCAAAGCTCGTCCCTTGCAAATAAATTTCGCAAGCTAATCTCAAAGCTACCGCCACAAAAGTGATCATAATTCCTGGTTCAAATACCGATTTTCGTAACCAATCGGACGCAAACTCGAGCCCAAAACCAGAAATCATAATCAACGCGAGATAGCGTTTTACACCGTAAGAAATAATTCCGGACTCTTCGAGGGCATCCACTTGGCCCGCCTGATAGCGAGGATCAAAGAGCACCACATAATTCACAAAACTCAATTTTACCATTTGAAATAGACCAGGGAGAATCAACGCCAAAGACCACATCAAGATTCGCGAAAGCGATCTTAAACCTTCAATCGTAAGTGGACGAAGGTAGCCAACCAAAGATTTGGGTTGAGTGCTTGGCGAACCAATTTGTTTGTTCAGTGTGAATGAAACAACAATGGTCACAACCATGCCCACAATCAGTTCGACACAAACCGCAACTAAAAGACTCAAAACCATGGTCATTGTGCCTTGAATTTCGCGGTCGGAAGTCACCGCATCGGTCATGACGGTCATTGATCCCGAAATCAAAATCAAAGCGGCCCAGACCCAAATGGGTTTGAATAAAAGAATCGAAAGATTTGCGGCCGAAATTTTAAGTGAATTAAAAAACAATTTAAGCATAATGATGAAGATTGACAGATTGTGGAGTTGAAGTCACTCTCTGATGCCTCTTCACATCCTTGATTTGCCCCGGTGGCGGAATTGGTAGACGCACAGGACTTAAAATCCTGAGCTTCGGTTAAACGGGCGTGCCGGTTCGATTCCGGCCCGGGGCACCACTGACTATTTTAAACAAATTAAGTTTATTTTTCTCAACTTGAGTTTGAGTCTGCGGCAAAAGGTGTCGAACCTTTGGTCATCTTTCATAAAAATCTTTTTAAAAAGCGTTTGTTTTGATCTGAGACCCTCAACTTTCGTCGGAAGAGTCCCGAAAAGTCACATAGAGGGTTTATGTCTATGAAGATCGATGTGAAAATTAAAGCGGCTCGTTTTGTTTTAGCCACCACACTGGGCTTTTACATGCTCACTATCTATAACTCGTGTTCTAAAGTGAGCTTTGCACCCAGCGGTGTAAGCGCACTTACGGCCCAGGGCGGAGTTGCAGCGGTTTTGATAAACAACGGAGCACCTTACACCAATCAAGTGGGTGTGACCCTCACTCTGAATAGTCCCGGTGCCTCAGAAATGTATGTGACCAATGATCCAAGTTGCAAAACTGGTGGAAACTGGCAGCCCTACATCGTGAGCCTTCCTTGGACTTTACCTGACAGCAACAAACAAAATAGTGTGTTTGCACAATTTCGCAATATGAGTTCTTTATCACCATGCTCACAAGCCTCGATTGTTCATGACAATATCGCACCCCTTGGGACCTTTAACAATTTCGCCGATTATACAAACCAAAATCATTTAGAAGTGCCAATTGCTGCACAAGATTCTGGATCGGGAATTGCCTCAGTAGTATGTACCGAAGTGAATACTGGCTTTACTCAAGATTGCCAAAATGGTTTTGCGATTCAAAATTTGAGCGAAGGCCCATATCACCTTTCGGTTTTGGCTCGCGACCACGCAGGCAATGTATCGATTCCCCAAGAGCAATCTTGGACAGTTGATATAACCGCTCCTGTGGTGACTATAGTCACTGGCCCATCGCTCATTACCAATCAAACTCAAGCCGTATTTGTGATTAATGCTTCAGACAATTTTTCGCCAGCCCAAAATATTAAACTTTCTTGTAAGGTCGATGGCGGATCATTTCAACCTTGTACGACAACTCCGTCTTTTGCAGTATCCCAAGGCCCACACACATTATCGGTGATTGCGACTGATCTTGCCCAAAACACCTCAACACCAATTGTTTATAAATGGTCGGTGGACATCACCGTACTTAACGTGACTCTGACAAAAGTTCCGAGCCCAGTGAGTGGAGATTTAAAACAAGTATTTGGATTTCAAGGCTCTCCTCAAGTTGTAACTTTCTTGTGTCAGTTAGATTCAGGCGCACAAAGTGTGTGCGTCTCACCGCTCAACTATGGCCGATTGCCTGACGGTCCACATACGTTTAAAGTGACGGGTCAAAATCAAGCCGGCGACCAATCGCAACCCACCACTTACAGTTGGATTGTTGATACCACTCCGCCTGTTGTTTCGATTTCTTCTCAGCCTCCAGCAAGCACAAATAATCCAAATGGAACCGTGATTTTTAATGTGACCGACCAAAATCCATCGGGCTCGGCAATTTGCGTAGTCGATCAACAAGCGGCGCAAAATTGTGTGAATTCAATTGTTCTTCAGACACTTCCTGAAGGACCTCACCAGGTCACAATCACAACCGTAGATCAAGGCGGAAACAGTTCTACACCTGTCACTGCACAGTGGACGATTGATCTGACTCCACCTGTCGTCACCATCGTCTCTGGCCCTGATAAAATCACTCAATCACAAAGCGCACCGTTCATATTGAATGCAACGGATGCGAACGGCGGAAAAGTTTCTCAAATTCAATGTAAGCTCGATTCTCAAGCCACATTTTCGAGTTGTACTTTGACTCCACAATTTTCAAATCTTTCGAATGGCAATCACACCTTTTCGGTAAAGGGTGTGGATCAAGCGGGCAATATCTCAGCACAGGTCGATTACCCTTGGACCGTGAGTACCAATGGTCCAAGCATTACTTTTCAACAACAGCCTCAAGATCCGAGTTCAGTTTCATCGCCAGCAGTTGTGCAGTACTCGGTGAGCGATACGGTATTTCCTGGAAGTGCATTAACAATCACATGCGGATTTAATGGCCAAGTTACAAGCTGTGCAGATCAGGCGACTCTCAGTCACGACCAAACTTTAGGAACTCAAACCTTTACGGTAAATGCGAAAAATCCTGCGGGCCTGACCTCAACACAAACCATCACTTGGACTGCGAAAAGCATTTTGCAATTTCCATCTCTCTCAAATCTTGCGGCAATTGCATTTGAAGATAATTTTCCAAGCGTCGGTGATGCCGATTACAATGATTTTTTGACCAACTTTAAAATCACTGAAGCAATCAATACTCAAAACCAGATTACCCAAATCACCATCGATTTTTATCCTCGAGCGGTCGGCGCAGGCTTCGATCATTCATTAATCTTGGTGCTTGATGGTGTTAAAGATTCGCCATCCAATATCACCAAACAAACCACACCGCTGTTCAATGGTGATGCCTCTATCGTGCTAATGAAATACGATGGATCAGGAAATCTGAAATCCAAACAGAATTATTCAAAAGGGCAAGATGTTGTGGTTTTTCAAAGTACCCATGATGCGTTTGGAGATTCGGGACAAGTGAATACCAATCCCGGCGCACCCTACATTGCCCCTTTGTCATTGGCGCGAGTCCAAATCACACTTCACAATCCAGAACAAAATGCGGTTGCAAGCAACAGTATTGACACAAGTAAATTTCGAGTCATTTTACATGTGAGTAATACCAATAAAGATATCGATATCATCGACGTCGATCCTTCAAACTTTGACAGTAATGGATATCCTTTTGGATTTATTATTCCTTCGGATTGGCAGTGGCCGGTTGAAGGTAAAGCAATCGACAACAGCTATCCAAATTTTGCGGCTTACAGAAAATTCTTAGTCGATAAAAATTCAGATCCAACTGTGACGGCTCCGCCGAGCGTGTTGAATTGGTTCTTGTCGCCGGTGCCGAATGATCCTTCGTTGTATCCGCGGGTGCAAGCTCCCACGAAACTCCCCTAAAGCTGGCCCCTTTAATTGTTTGTGGCTAAGGGTTTGCTCTACTAATTTGTAATGAATCAGAGAACAGATCCAGTTTGCGAATGTGAAAAACAATCCGGTAAAGACCGGATGCGCATTCGCAAAGCCGGATTTTTCTTTCGCCGATCTGATCACAAAAAGATTCAGCGCTACTGTTGTTTGACATGCCAAAAGACCTTTTCAACTGCCACTCGCGAAGTTTGCTATCGTCAAAATAAACGACACCTTAATATTCCAATTTTTCATAAATTGTGCGGAGGATTTTCTAAACGAAGAACTGCGCTTGTCTTAAGGATCAATCGAAAAACCGTGATCCGGAAATTTCGATTTCTCGCGAATCTTTCTTTTGATTTTTTAGATCAACAAATTCAAGAGCAATACGTCGCTGAGGTGCAGTTTGATGATATGGAAACTTTTGAACATACTAAGTGTAAACCAATTTCGATTACTCTCGCTGTTGATAAAAAAACCAGACGTATTCTTGGAGCGGAGTGTAGTCAGATGGCTGCTAAAGGCTTATTAGCCAAAAAAGCTCGGATCAAGTACGGTTATCGGAAAGATGAAAGGTCGAGTGGTCGCGAAAGGCTTTTCATAAAAATCAAAAACTTGGTTCGAAAAGACTGCGTCTTTCACTCCGATCAAAACCCTCATTACGCTCCGGATATTAGAAAGCATTTTAAGTATCACGAACATAAAACTTTTAAGGGCAAAAGGGGCTGCGTTGTAGGCAAGGTGAACTGAAAAGTGGTGGGTATGATCCGCTCTTTACCCTCAATCACACGTCCGCGATGATTCGTGATAATTTAAAGAGAATGTCGCGAAAAACCTGGTGTACCACAAAGAAAATCGAAGAGTTAAATAACCATCTCGCGATTTACACGGTTTATCACAACGAATTTTTAATAAAACCTACGAAACCACATGATGTATTTTCTGATTTAGTTGGTCTTCAAGAATAATTCTTCATAGTCCTAAATATGGGGCTGCTCAAAAAAACAATTAAAGGGGCCAGCTTTAATTTGATAACGGGGAATTCTTTATTTAACCTTTTCTAATGCAAGTCTTAAAATGGATTTTGATCAGTGCAATCGTCGGCGTCATCGCCGGTGTGGCGTCAACGTTGTTTCATTTTGCACTCCTACATGTAACCGATTATCGACGAGCCCATCTCGAAATGATTTATTTTTTGCCTCTCGCCGGTTTTGCTATCGGCTGGTGTTATCAGTTGGTCGGGCAGACCACTCATCGAGGGCAGGGACTTATCCTTGATGAGATTCATAATACAAAAAAGATTTTGCCTCTGCGAATGGCGCCGCTCGTTTTTGTGAGCACCTTGGTGACCCATCTTTTTGGGGGATCGGCCGGGCGCGAGGGCACAGCGGTTCAGATCAGTGCCAGTCTTGCGGATCAGCTGTCACATCTTTTTCCGCTAACACCTGGAGAACGACGCAGGCTTTTGATGTGCGCAATGGGTGCCGGGTTTGCTGCGGCCTTAGGGACACCATTGGCGGGAGCAATTTTTGGGATGGAAGTGATTGCGGTGGGTCGCTTTCGACTCAACGCTTGGATGGAGTGCTTGACCGCGGCAGGAATTGCGTATGGTCTTGCGGTTTTTTTAAATGCACCGCACTCGGTTTTTCCAACCGTCAACATGCCGCTGGATGATCTGTTGGCACTCGGAATTATGGTGCCGGCGGGACTGGTTGCAGGACTTACCGCGCGACTCTTTATTGAGGTGACACATGGAATTCAACACGCTTTTGAGTGGATCAAATATAAACCCTTAAGGCCGTTTCTTGCGGGCTGTGTACTTTCATTGGCTATATTTTCGTTTCAACTTTTTGATTACGCGGGACTTGGGCTTTATGTGATTCAGGATGCGTTTCATAATAATTTTTCGCTCCAAGTTCCGTTGATCAAAGGATTAATGAGTGCCCTCACAGTAGGTTCGGGCTTCAAAGGTGGAGAATTTATTCCGCTGGCTTACATTGGGAGCACATTAGGAAGTGCCCTCAGTGCTTATCTTCCAGTGAGCACCGAATTTTTGGCAGCGATTGGATTTGCCAGTGTATTTGCCGGGGCATCGAATACACCACTGGCTTGTACATTTATGGCAATGGAACTTTTTGGTTTTCAGATTGGACCCTATGCGGTGATAGCCTGCTACATGAGCTTTCTTTGTTCGGGTCGTCGCGGAATTTATGAGAGTCAAAAAGGGATTTTGGATAAGCCTGGATTTATGAATCGATTGTAAACATCTCTTAAAGATTTGGGAGCAAGTTTTAAATTTTTAAAAAAATCAGATTTGGCATTTGGTCCTAAATTATCGCTCACAAATTTGTAACAGCTGAATTCGATCTTATTTTTTTGGCAAAGGTGAGCGATGGTATAGGCCTCCATATCATAAACATCGGCATCCTCGTTTTCGATCTGGATGGTTTTACCACTTGAACATGATCCTGTTTTATAGCCTAACTCCTTGCCGTTAAGAAAAATTGGCGGATATTGAGAGTCTTGGTCAATAAATTGAGTGCAGTGAATGATTTCTCCAACTGTATAGCGAGAGCTGCCAGCAGTACCAAGATTTAAAATGTTGAGAGAACCTTGATCAATCAGACGTTTCACCGCTTCTGCGGCAGCGTGAGGTCCAAGGCCTGTGTAAACAACCGGGATATGTGAGAAATAACCTTTGGCCTCAAGCGGAGAGGCCATGACCACTACTAGATTATTCAAAACCAGCATGATTTATAAAAAAACCAGACAGAGGAGTTTGCTTTTTTAATAGTTTTCTAAACACAAAATTGGGTTTGAGGTCCAAGACCAAAACCGAGCTCTCGGGTGAAAATAATTTTTGGGGAACCAAAATCTGAACTTTTAAAATGTCGGTTTTAGGATCGTAAGATTCAAAGGCCAGATCCACCGTGTCTTTTTTTAAAATATTCTTTTTAAAAGCATCAAGGGTTGCCTCGTCAGAAACAAAAACATTTTTTGTTTGCATCGGTGGCCAATCTTTTATTTTTTGTAGCTTTGAATCGCTTCTTAACGTTCGCGCAAAACTCTCAAGATCTATAAAATCTAAAATCTCGGCGGCTTGACCGGTTCTAAGATCAAGGGTTGTCCAGTTCACTTGTCCGACAGGATCTTGACCTTGCGAAGCCTCTTCATAAACTTCTGTTTTGTAAGAAAAAAGATTTCCTACAAAAGACAGAGGACGAATGGCGATAGACTTAAAAGTCTCTTCGTCGGCTCTGGGCTTAACCGGATTTTTTAGCTCGTCGGCTTCGTCATACAGCACATGATCGGTACGGGCGCGACCGTATTCGATATATAAAGTAAAAAGGTCGTTTTTGAAAACATGGCGGGCCACTTGGGCGCGCAGAAGTTTGTAAAAATCTCTAACATGATCGATGCGGTAATCTTTATTTTCAAAATGGACGCGGTAAACTCCATTGCGATATTCAATTTTTGGATAGTGGTGGGTTTTGGCAGCTCGAATCGCTTCGGCAGCGGTAAACACCTCGAGCTTTTCGTATTTGAGTTTGTCTTTTCTGAGGGCGATAGAATGCTCAAGTTCATTCAGATCATTGGTCGTAAAAAAGCCATTTTTATTTTTATTCAAAAATGTTTTGGCAAGTTCGATTTGTTTTTCGGCGATGTCGATTTTATTTTGTTTCAGAGCAACTTCAGCCTCAAACATGGGCTCAACCATCGGATCTTTTTGCTTTACCAGGTCTGGAACTTTTTCGAGCAAAAAAAGTGCCTCTTGAGTTTTTCCAGATTGGATTAAACTTTGAACCGAAAAGAAAGTGGCGTCAGTCGACCAGCATAAGAGTGAGAACAACAAAATTTTAAACATAGGCTGATTAGAACCGGAGCTTTAATCAAAGTTCAAGTCTGGTTGTTTCAGTATTCCGTGCAGCTGCTCTCGGGTCATGGTGTGTTGATTTCCACTTTTTAAATCCTTGACCTGATAAAGAGATTTTTTAAGTTCATCATCCCCAAAGATCACCGCGAAATGAGCTTCGGCACGATTTGCCTTTTTGAGGCGCTTTTGCAAATTGCCAGAAAAACTCAAATCAATATCAAGCCCCTCACTCCGAAGGCTGTGAGAGAGTTCGGTGGCATGCCGGATCGCCTCATCACCTAAAGGAATCAGACTAATAATTTTTGTTTTTGGTTTGCTCTCATTGAGAAGAAGACTCAATCGCTCCATTCCAGAAGCCCAACCAACACCAGGAGTGGCCGGGCCACCCATTGTCGCGATCAAATGATCATATCGGCCGCCAGCCAATACCGCATCCTGTGACCCGATATGACTCGTACGGTATTCGAAAACTGAATGAGTATAATAATCAAGGCCGCGAACTAAGTTCGGGTTCAATATAAAATCGATTTTGAGATCTTTTAAATGGGATTGCACATTTTCAAAAAAAGTTTTTGCCAGGGGAGTCAGACACTCGCTCAATTGGGGTGCCCCTTCACAAATTTTTTGGTCTTCGGGACTTTTAGAATCTAAAATTCTTAAAGGATTTGATTTTAATCTTTGCTGACTTTCTTTGGATAAATGCTTTTCTTGAGGCTCAAGATAAGCCAATAATTTTTCCCGATGGAGCGTGCGACTTTCTTTATCACCAATCGAATTGAGGTGAAGTTCACATTTGTCCAACACACCAAGCTCTTTTAAAAGAATATGCCCAAAAGAAATCGCTTCGACATCGGCCAGAAATTGATCAACACCGAGAATTTCGATTCCAACCTGATGAAATTGGCGCAGCCGACCTTTTTGGGGTCTTTCGTAGCGAAACATCGGGCCCATATAAATCAGCTTCAAAGGAAGCTCTTGGCTTAAGCCTTCCGAAATAAAACTGCGAGCCACACCGGCAGTGCCTTCGGGACGAAGTGTGAGGCTCTCGCCACCGCGGTCGGTAAATGTGTACATTTCTTTCGAAACAATGTCTGAGGTGTCGCCCAAGGTTCTTGAAAATACCTCGGTGAATTCAAAGATCGGAGTTTGAAATTCTTGAAATTGAAATCGCCGCGCCACTTCAAGAGCGGTGTTTTGAATCAATCGGAATCGATAAGCGTCTTCGCCAAATAAATCTTTTGTACCACGAACAGGTTGCATTGCCATCGCCTCGAACTAGCACTGTTTGGCACAGAGTTCACCTAGGATTTTGGCAAAAGAATCGATGTCCTTGAATGAGGTATCAAAACTGGTGACCAGGCGAGAAACTTGATTGTCCCAAAGATAAAAGAAATGTTGTTTTCTTAAAGGCTTAATCAAAACCTTTGGCAGTTGAACAAAAATCATATTGCTCTCAACCGGATAAATGATTGGACCATAGTCGGCCACTTTTGATTTTAAAAGATCAGTCATTTGGCAACTCGAGCGCGCAATATCAAGCCACAGGTTTTTTTCAAAAAAGCTCAAAAACTGAGTTGCCATAAACCGAGTCTTGGTTGGCAGATTGAGCAGTTGTTTTCGCCAGTAAAAACTACGTACAGATTTTTGTTGATCAAAAAACACCACCGCCTCTGAATGAAGTAAACCATTTTTGGTTCCACCAAATGAAACCACATCCACACCAATGTCGGATGTTAAATTTTTAAGAGTGCAGTTCAGTCTATAACAGGCATGGATGAGCCGGGCGCCGTCGAGATGCACAAAAAGATGATGAGATTTCGCAAAGTCGATCAAACTTTTAAGCTCCTCGATGGAGTAAAGGGTTCCGAGTTCGGTTGGCTGAGTAAGGGACAACAGGCCGGGTGGTGAAAAGTGCTGATCTTTTTTTCGTGTTAAAAAAGGTTTTAAACTCTCAATGCTGATTTTTCCGTCTTGTGACTGGACCGGATAAAGTTTGATCCCCGATTTTTCGGGAGCTCCGCATTCATCCAAAAAAAGGTGCGAGCCTTCGCTCACTAATGCCGCCTGAAAATCCTCTAAATAAATTTTAAGACTTAAAACATTTGCGGCAGTGCCGTTAAAAACAAAACACACTTGAGCTGTTTCGCCGAAGTGAGTTTTAAAAACACAATCACTGAGCTTAGTTAAATCATCTTGTCCGTAGCCCTGAGCATGACCCTGATTAGCAGCAATAATGGCTGCTAAAATCTTTGGATGAATTCCTGCTTGATTGTCAGAAGCAAAGCTGTGCATTTAATTCTTATTTACTCGTTGAAGGATCAGTTGAGCGATTACCGAGTGATCTTTTTTGGTTAGGCTGGTCGATTTATAAATAAATAACGCCTTTGTTTCGATGCGGCGATAGAGCACCTCAAAAAGCCTTAAGATCTCTAGAGGATCAATTCCGATCGGTTCAAAAATATTAAGGTTAAGATAAATTGCTGCCGATTTTTTTTTGACTAAGGTGTCAGCAAGGTGCGACATCACAAATTCGCAAACGGTTTTACCACTCATGAGCCATTCAAAAAAGCCAAAGCTCATTTTTAAATTTTGATCTTCGGACTTATTTAAAAAATGAAAGCCGGTCTGATTCGAACTCATTTGCGAATCAAATCGCAGCGCCAGCTCGGTATTTATTTGATGATGAAGCGAGCCGGCAATAAGATTGCTTTCAGGATTAAAAGTGTCACTCCATTCGTGGGGTGAAGAAATTTGTTTTAATTCTTCAAGGACCGCCGAATTAAAATCAAGGATCGAAAATTTTGACTTCATATGGGCTGGACATTACGGGATATTGCATCGCATTCTCAAGGAATGGCTCATCTTCGATATACCCAAATTCTTGATTGCGAGGCCCAAAAGGCTTTCGATTTTTTAAATAATCCACAGTCGGTGGGATATATGCTCACACCGCTCATTACGGTTAAAACCGCATCGGTCGAGCACCAATTCCATCCCGATAAAGAATACGAATTCCTGATGACACGATTTGGAATTACCCAATTGGTGAAAGTCTATATTGAAGATGTGCTCCCCGGAAGGCGAATGACTTTTCGTCAAACCTTGGGAATTTTTAAAAGTTATCGGCAGACCACGATTTGTGAACCGATTGACGATCATCGAGTGCAGCTCAGCGAAGAAATCGATTTTGAGATGCACTTTGGAGTTTTTGGTGCGGTGTTCTCAACCATTTTTGTGAAGCGAGATTTAAAATTGCTTTTAAAGCATCGCTTCACCCAAATTGAACGGCGACTAAAAAAATAGAAATTTTTTAAGCAAAGTTCTCATTAGCAAAATTCCAGTTCACCACATTCCAAAAACTTTCGAGATATTTTGGTCGAGCATTACGGTAATCAATGTAATAGGCATGCTCCCACACATCACAAGTCATCAAAGGTTTTACGCCTTGTTTGGTGAGTGGAGTTTCGGCATTGGATGTGGTTTGAATTTCTACTTTTCCATCTGCATTTTGAACAAGCCAGGCCCAGCCCGAACCAAATTGGGCTACGGCTGCAGCCGAAAATTTTTCTTTAAACGCATCAAAACTTCCAAAGCTTTGATCGATCGCAGTGGCCAATCTGCCTTTACCCAGAGAAGTCGATTTTGGCGAGAGCGAGTTCCAATAAAAAGTATGATTCCAAACTTGTGCCGCATTATTAAAAGTTGGCCCCGAACTGGATTTAATTATCTCTTCTAAAGATTTGTTTTTTTGATCCGTCGATTCGATCAACTGATTGAGTTTATCAACGTAAGCCTTGTGATGCTTTCCGTAGTGAAAATCAAGGGTTTCGGCAGAAATATGAGGTTGAAGCGCATCTCTACTAAAGGGCAGTGGGGGAAGAGTGATCATAAGAACCTCCGTTAAAAATTGAATATCGTCAACTTTGCACAGATCTTATATGAGGGCGAGTTCTTTTAAAAAATTCTGTAGCGCCACCATCTCATCGAGTCCTAAATCTCCGATGCCCCCCACCAATAGGGATTTCAGTGCGTCTTTTTTAGAGAGCAGTTGAGCCCCAGTGAGATCCTCAAAGCGAGCCGCAACTTGTGCAATAATTGATGATTTATTTTTAAGATCAAGTTTTAGAATCTTAACCACGGTTTCGTCAAAAAAGGGTTGAGAAGGCACATTGTGATTTTGGATCAAGCACCCCACCAAAAGACTTGGACTTAAAAGTGCTTCTGAATTTTTTAATCCTTTTGCGATTCCAAAAGCCAAGAGGGCGATGTGAAGATTTTTGCTCAATTTAGAATTTTTAAGTTCAAGAATTGAAACTAAGTTTTGGTTGGATAAAGTAAAATAGTTTTTAAGCTCTTCAGCGCCCAAGATCAATGTGGAATATAAATCTTCCGAATTTGGCGACATCAAAAACTCTTCGATCAGTTTGCAAAAGGCATCATGCACATCCTGTGGCTTTAGTTCAGGATCTGTCCAAACGGGCATAAATATTTTTTGTAGGTTTTTAAGATAAATGTTGTAATCATCAATACTCACAAATAAGGATTGTGAAGATTTTTTTTTGAATTTTTCGACGGTTTGGGTTTCGAGCACGTCTCCTTTGCGGCGATAAAGAACAAAGCGTGAACCCACACTGACGTAACAATTGTAAGGAAGCGCTTCTCCCGCTGAGAGCGAAAGACTTTTGATCGGTTTTAAAACACGGTCATTCATTTTTCTGATTCAAGCATCGACAAAGTCCAGTGGGCAATCTCTTTCAAATGGGGATATTTGTCGGCGGCTCGTCTCACAGCTGGAATCATTTCATACAAATAATGATTGGCACTCAGAATCAAAGCGGTTCTTCGTAATCGTTTTGCTCCAGCCCTAAGGAGGGGCGTCGAGCGCAGTCGTTCTTCGATTTCTCGATTCGAACTGTTCAACAAAAACTCAATATCTGAAATAAGATCCTCGCGGCTCGAATGTTTTTGTCGCTCCAATTTAATCTCGGACCCAAATGCTTTTTCGTTCCAAGGGCAAACCGTTTGACAAAGATCGCATCCAAAAAGCCAATCTTTCATCAATGGGCGAAGTCCAATATCAGGATCATTTTGGGCTTCAATATTGAGGTAAGACAAACACCGCCGTGCATCTAATTTTCTGGGCTCAATCAACGCCTGAGTGGGGCAAATATCAATACACCGCGTACAAGTTCCACAGCGATCGGGCATCAGCACTGAGGCTTGATCAAGATGCAGACTTGTTAAGATTTCGCCTATAAAAAACAAGCTGCCTTTTTGGGGATGAATCAAACAGGTGTTTTTGCCCACAAATCCAAGTCCTGCCCGATACCCTAGGTCTCGCTCCAAAATCGGTTGCGAATCGGTGGCCGAAAAAAAGAAGTCTTGCGGAAATTCTGACTCGAGTTTTTTTTGAAGAGCATTTAATTTTTCGAGAAAAAAATAATGATAATCCTTGCCGCGGGCGTAGAGCGCGACCTTGCCCCTAAAAGTCGGCAGCGGTTCGGGGTGAGGAAAATAGTTTTGGGCAATCACGATTGCGGATTGAGCTCTGGGCCAAAGTTGTTGCGGGCTTTTTTTGATCTCAAGGTGATTTTTGAGATATTCCATACTGCCGTTGAGATTCTCGCCCACCCACGTCTGGTAAAACTCAAAACTCAGCGGTTTTTTGAGTTCGGCAAATCCAAAATGCGAAAATCCGAAATCTTTGATCAGTGTTTCGGTCTGTGACATAATACTTTTTTGCACAACCTTAAGGGATATAATGAGCGAACAGCCATTGGTCAAAGAGCTAAAAAAATCTTCTCTCTATGGCGATGCCGAGGCCGTTGCGACAAAGCTGATTGAAAGCGGTTTTAAAGCCCTTCTTGCGGGAGGGGCGGTTCGAGATGCGCTGCTCGGTCGACCGATTAAAGATATGGATCTTGCGACCTCCGCATTGCCTCATGAAGTCGAGGCCCTTTTTCCAGATTCGATCGCGATCGGAAAAGCTTTTGGTGTGATTGGGGTTAAAATAAATTCTGAAATTTTTGAGGTGGCAACCTTTCGGCAAGACGGCGATTATCAAGATGGACGAAGGCCCCAATCGATCGAATTCTCATCCATCATCGAAGATTCAAAACGCCGCGATTTTACCATCAATGCGCTGTACTTTGATTTTGAAACAAAAAAAGTTGTCGATCTTCAAAATGGGCAAGCCGATCTTAAAAACAAAATGATTCGCACAGTGGGGGATCCCAAAAAGCGGTTTAATGAAGATCATCTGCGCATCTTAAGAGCTTTGAGATTTCAAAGTGTGCTTGGATTTGAAATCGAGCCCCAAACTTTACGCGCAATTTATGAGCAGTCGTCGCTCCTGGAAAATATCGCTCGTGAGCGCATCACGGTGGAGT
Source organism: Bdellovibrionales bacterium (assembly GCA_965199825.1). Taxonomy (GTDB): domain Bacteria; phylum Bdellovibrionota; class Bdellovibrionia; order Bdellovibrionales; family UBA1609; genus CBDATP01. The sequence goes on from OZ241329.1 coordinate 2,361,235, forward strand.
TTGAAAAATTGCTGATGGGTCAAAATTTTTTATTGGCTCTCAAAGTCTCTAAAGATTCTGGCGTGTTTGAAACTCTCACCCAATTTACACTGACCGAAAAAACGATTCACCGGTTGGCAATGAGTTCAGAAGATTTAATTTCTCGCTTAAGTGTTCTTTTGTTCGATCAAGATCCAAAACTTTTCTTTAAACGGTTTCGTTTTTCAAACCAGATCGCTTCGAGTGTTATGCGGGTTTTGTCACTCTCACAAACACTACAAAAAGATCGATTAGGTCAAAAACTCAAGGCGCTCGGAGATCCATGGGGTCTCCATGCACTCAGCCTTTTACAATCGGTGAGGTGGAGCGAGAATCAACACAGTGATGATTTAGATCGACTTGTCAAAACGCTCGTTCAATGGGGAGGCAGTTTGCCCAAACCTCTATTGAGATCTGAGGACCTGATCAAACTTGAAATGAAGACGGATCAGAATTTTGGAAAAATTTTGAACACTTGTTTTATCGCCCAACTCGAAGGCCAAATAAAAACCCAACAGGAGGCGATTAACTTTGCGGTCGAGTGGGATCCGAAATCTTCTTAGCGCGCTCTTTGGCCTTCATGCCGGTATGGTTTTTCCAATTGTATTCGGGATCAAGTTGATAGCGATTTTGCCAAGCATCCCATTTTTCTTTTGGCAATTTGTGGCGCACACTCCCATCCTCAGCAAAAATATCGGGCTCTTTACCAAATAAAAATCCTATGATCCGCTTTGAAATTCCCACCTGTTGTCCTTTCGAAAAGAACAGTCTACAACGAACCTCCCATAGGAGAGCAAGGCATGTCGCGCGAGACCGCATTTTCGGCTCAAAGTTTTGAGAGTCTCAATAACTATATTCTAAAAACCTTTAAGCCCGAAACTGAGGCGCTCAAAGGGGCTCGCGAGCACTCGGATCAGATGGGTTTGCCGCCAATTCAGGTTTCGGCGCTCGATGGCCGGCTGTTGCAATTTTTCGTTCTCCTTTTGAAACCAGAATGTGTGGTTGAAATTGGAACTCTCGGTGGCTATTCGGCTTTGTGTATGGCCCAAGCCCTTCAGCATGGAGCACGCCTTTATACTTTCGAAAAAAATCCTAACCACATTAAAACCTCTCAACACAATTTTAAAAATTCGGAATTTGCTGCGCAAATCACATTGATTGAAGGAGATGCGTTACATAATTTAAACCTGCAAAAGTTGACCCCACAAATTGTGTTTATAGATGCCGAAAAATCAAAATACCTCGACTACTATGAATGGGCGGTTCAAAATCTTTCGCCCGGAGGATTAATTATTGCGGATAACACTCTCGCGTTTAACTCGGTTCATCTTCCGCTTGATCCAACTCATCCCCGAGCCAAATCGATTGCGGCTCTAAAAGCCTACAATGAGCAAGCGGGGAGTGATAAAAGAGTGTTTTCGATTCTTATACCCACTGCCGAAGGGATGACCCTTTCGATCAAGAAAGATTGTGATGACGCTCATTGAACGCGAAAAAATTTTGATCGACGAATTTCAAGCCCTAAAGACTTGGGAAGAGCGTTATAAAAAGATTATCGAATGGGGCAAAAATTTAGATCCTTTGCCCGAAGAATTTCGGATTGAAGATCTCAAGGTTCGAGGCTGTCAAAGTCAGGTGTGGCTCAAGGCCTCAAAAGACCAAAACCAAGAAATCGAATTTAAAGCCGATAGTGATGCTTTAATTGTGAAGGGACTTATCGCCATGCTGATTAAAATTTTTACGAAAAGTACCGCCCAAGAAATTTTAGAATTTCAGCCTTCATTTTTTAATCAACTTGAACTCAAAGAGCACTTGTCGCCCTCACGCTCAAATGGACTGGTCAGCATTTATAAACAAATTAAATACTATGCAGCAGCTTTTAGCGCGATCTAAATCAGCGTGGCAAAAACTTTGTGAGTGTCTTCGTTATCTTCAAGGGCCTCTAAGAGTTCAACCACTTCGGCGCGCTGAGCTTCAGAAATTTCGCTGATATTCTTTGGTCGATAGGACAGCTCAGCCGCATTGACTTCAAATCCATGACCCGAAAGATAACTTCGCACCTGATCAAGATCTTCGGGTGCGGCAAAAAAATCAAATTGTCCGTCTTCAATTTGACTCACGTCTTGGGCCCCGGCCTCGATCGCAACTTCTTCGGGATCGGCCACGTCCGATTTTTTGGCACTCACCAAACTCACTCGTTCAAACATCCAATTGACCGCACCTGATTCACCAAGTGCGCCGCCGTGAGATTTAAATATCGAGCGAATTTCGGAAGCTGTGCGATTTCGATTGTTGGTCTGACACTCAACCACCACGCCCACACCATGGGGTCCGAACCCTTCGTAGGTGAGCTCCTCAATCATGTCGCCCTCATCCAATTGACCAGAGCCTTTTTTGATTGAGCGCTCGATCGTATCCTTTGGACAAGAAACTTCTTTTGCAGCCGCAATTGCCATTTTGAGTCGTGCATTGGATTCGGGATCAGCTCCACCGAGTCGTGCAGCGACCGCAATCTCGCGCGCCACCTTTGTGAAGAGAGCCCCTTTTTTTGCCGCCATCGCGGCCTTGATCGGATTTTTCCAGCCTTTTCCCATTCGAAGAAGGGTGCCGAAAAATTTTAAAAAAAGCAAGTTTAGAAGGTTTCAGAATTTTTTAAAAATCTCCAGTGACCTTCGGGAAGATCACGCAAAAACACTTTGCCAATACGCACTCGCAAAAGCGATTGCACATCGAGATCAACAAGATCCAACATACGTCGAATTTGACGTTTGCGCCCTTCGCGCAAAATAAATTTGAGCCGGCCATTTTCTAACACATCGACTTTGGCGGGCAGCAGAGGTTGACCATCTAATTTTAATCCAAATCGAAGATCTTTGAGTTTGGTTTCGGTTAATGTTCCAGAGATTTTGACCCAATATTCTTTTTCCATGCGGCTCTCGGGTCCAATGATTTTTTTAACCAAAGCTCCATCTTGCGACAAAACCAAAAGTCCGCGTGAGTCGATATCAAGGCGTCCCGCTGGAGCAAGGCCAAAGCGGTCAGCGATTTGAAATTGGCGTTGATCCACCACCACCTGATTTCGTGCCGAAATCAGATCCAAGGCGGAACGATAATCTTTTTCGGGTTGAGAAGAAACAATGCCCACAGGTTTATTAAAGAGGATGGTCACCTTCGAATCGAGCTCGTGTTGTCCTTCAGCGAATAACTCAATCTTACTTAACGGATGAATCTTTGTACCTAAAACCGAGATCACCTCGCCGTTGACCATCACCTGACCCCGCGCAATGAGGCTGTCGGCTTCACGTCTCGAACACAGACCGCGATCGGCCATTACTTTGGACAAACGAACATGGGATTCACTCATAAGCATAAAATCTATTCTTTTTGGTTTCTTGAATTGAGAGGTCGATCAAGTTTTGGTCTTCATACAATCGCACGCGCTTGAATTTTGGAAAGGGCAGTTCCTCGCCAAGTTTTGTAAATAAATAAACGCTGAGATTTTGGGTTGTGCAGTCTTGGTTTTTAAAATCTTGAATTTTTTGATCGAGATGGCGATGGTGCAAGGGGGCAATAAACTTTTTTAATGCCACATCAATGACCGAAAGATCAATGATCATTCCCGAATGCGGATCGATTTGACCTTCAAACGAAGAATCAAAAGTATAGCTATGACCACCCTGATTGTGCGCACAATTAAAATGCTGGCGCCGAGAAAGTTGAACTTTCATAAGCGCTCGTCATAGCCGAATTTAAAGGATTGATTAAGCGATCTTTTTTGTCTTGCGTAAAAACGACTGATATTTTTTATCAAAATCGCGTGGGCGCTCGCCCTTTTTGCTCACAAGACCTTCTTTGAACCAAGCAAAGTGTTCACCACAAAAACCTGCTCGCTCACCTGCTTTTGCACAACTGTCCACTGGACATTTTACTGCAAGCTCAGACAATCCACCTTTTTTATCATTAGCCATAAAGCCCTCCTTGGTTCCTTTTCGGAAGGTGGAGGGCAAAAACTTACCTCGACCGAAGGTCAGTCAAATCGAGTTGGTTGAGTTCGTTGATGGTGAAGCCGGTAAAATTTGGCCGGGCCAAATAAGAAAAAGAGACCACTCCCATTGGAATTAGGGCATAGTCCTCAAGCAAAAGCTGAAAGGCATTGGTGCAACGCTGCCTTTTTCCAAACACAGTCTTGGGCTGCGATTGGACCAAGGAATCATAAGGTTGGTTTTCAAAATGGATCAAATTCTCAGGATTCTCTTTTTGAAACACTTCGAGGCCTGCAAGGCAGGTGGGTCGATCAAGAGCCACACCGCGACGAAAAATTTCGGCCTTTCCTGATTTGATGGTTTGGGTGACCACAACTTGTTCTTGAGCCACCAGCGAAATATCAAGATTGAGATTTTTTTTCCATTGATCTTGCACCCATTCAAAAACGATTTGATGACTCTCACCACCCATCTTGGAAAAATAAATGGTCCATTTTTGTTTCAATAATTTTGGATCCACCTGCTTTAATGCTTTTTTAGCTTCAACAAGATTAAATTTATAACAAGGGTAGGTTGCAAAATAATTTGATGAGAGCGAAGGACATCCAGGTTGTCCTTGAGTGTGCATCAGCTCGCGGGCTTGATCGTAATCAAGTGCAAGACTTAAAGCTTTTCGTAAATAAAAATGATTTTTAAGTTGGGGTCCAAATCCAATGTAATCAAATCGGGCAGTGGGTTGTTCAAAAAAATCTTTGCGGTTTTTTAATACCGAAATATCTTGCAGGCTCACACGTCTTAAAAAATTAATTTTCCCGCTCTCGTAAAGTCTGAGAGCGGTTTGATCATCATCGATAAAAAAAATATCAACTTTAGGAGGTGTTGTTTTTCTAGGATAATACTTATTTGGAATCAGCCGAATTTTTTTTCCTTTTTCCCAGGTTTCAATTTTGTAGGGCCCACTCACAATCAGTTCCGATACTTGATCGCGACCCAAAACCTTGGTTGAAAAAGTGGGTGAAAGGGCCGGGTGAGTCAGCTTAAACAAAAAATCAGGATCCGGCTGATCAAATTCAAACACCAAAGTTTTTTGATCTTTGGCAACGACTCCTAAATCCTCTTTTGGTTTTGTGCCGTTGAGAATGGCCCTAGAATTCTTAAGGTGAAGCAAAAGATCTCTCGTTTGGCTTTTGATTTGAGGATCAAAGAGGCGACGAAACGTGGTGACATAATTTTCGGCGGTGATTTTTTGTCCATTGGACCATTTGCGTTTGGGGTCAAGATCGCAATAAAGTTTTTGATTTTTCATCACGCAATCTTTTGCACCTTCTGGAATCAAGGTGTTGTTGGAATATCGATACAGACCACGAAAGATATTTGAAAAGAGATAAGAACCTGCCGGCCCACCGACGGTGGCCGAATCAAGGCTATAAGGTTCTCCAAAAAGATGAAACGAGAACACGTTTTCCTGAGCAAAACATCTCATAATAAGACACAAAATTAAGACCAAGACTCGAACCTCAACTTTTGGACCAAATACGACGATAAGAAATGAGACGGAGTAATCGTGTTTGTAAATCGTCAGTTAATTTATTTATTCGGTGCGATCTTCTTGATCACAATTCCGTTTACCAATTGCGACACGTCCAATTCGGGTAATGGTCTTTTTAATACTCTCACCTCAGTCTGTCAGCCGGATTCCTCAGGTTACAATCCCTGCGTTCTTCAAGATCCAAGCACCATTCAGCTTCAGGTCAATTCTGGCAGTTTAATTCAATTGCCTTATACAACAACCACTGCTGGCGGCTTTACCTTTGATGTTGGTGGAGATTGCAATGAGGGCGGATATATTGCCACACCAGGGTCTGCCACTGATCAATCTTATAATGAAATTCATTATTCTTTTTTAACACCACAGGGAGGCGTTATTTCGCAATCTGATGGTGCGAGCGTTAACACGGGTTGCAGCGGCGTGGACACAAATGGATGGCTTTCCGGAGGACCAGGAAATCACAAAAGTGCCTGCATCAATGGTCGCTTTACAGTTCAAGTTTTTAGCTGCGTTCAGATGTTCACAGGATACGATTACTCACTTATGATATCTTTAACTGTACACGGACCGGATGGCACACTGATTACTGACACCAACAGCGTTGCCTCTACCCGAACAGTTACCGTGCGCGCGGCGAGTCTCCAATAAATTCAATTTTCAAATGATTGAGCGGATAATTTCTTAAAGCCGAAGCTTTATCTTCGGCCGGCAAAGCGCTATTTTCAAAATTCAAAAATGGTGTTTTCATTTTAGAATGTTGATTTATCAATGACGGGCCTTGAGTGGTCATGAATTCTAAAAAATGCTCGGCTGAAGCTTGCTCCAAAGAATTTTTCTTTATCATCAAAAAAACAATATGCAGCTTTTGTTGGGTTGATGGATCACGGATCGACCAAGCAAGAGGGAGGGCCTTAGTTACTTGGGGAAAGCGAAAATTGACATCGACCAACTCGTTCACATCTAAATTTATAAACAAATCAGAATCTAGGTCCAATGGGTGATCGGTGAGTAACAGATCAAAGTCCTTGGCCAACAATTGATTGAGCTCATCTTTGGTAGCATAAGGTTTGACCAAAAGCCGAATACCGCTAATTTTTTTAAATTGCCTCAAGGTTTCGGGAAAGCATTCGTCTGTCTTACAAATCAGGGTGAGCTTGGGCTTGAGCATTTTAGAAAAAAGCTCGCGGGAACCAAAAAGGATGCCGAGACAAAACGAAAACATCACTACACAAGTCCAGTATCCCCAACGCATCTTTTCATCATGCCATAAGCCTGACTTTTAAAGAGTATTGAATTATTTCGTATGTGCTTTTTCATGACTTTCGACTATATTAAAAATCCTAGGCTATTTAAGGCCAAGAAAGGAGGTGGTGCTAATGGTAGATTATGAACGCATACCAATGGCGGAGGTGAATGCCATTTAACCTCCATTGTTGGAGAAAGTGATTCATTCACTTTCGCCAGAGGTTATGACCGTTTCCCGGCCAGGCTTGAAAAAGCCTGGCCTTTTTTTTACATTAAATCTTTTGTCTGAACTCTTAAAGTTTGGCGTACAAAAAACAACAGCGGTAAACTAAATAAAATTAAATTAAGCAACGGCAAAAATTCATAAAGCTGAAATTCAAAATTCCAAGGTGTTAAAAAAATCTTTTTAAGAACCAAATACGACATCCACCGCGCCGACATATTGGCAAAAAGATAGCTCAACAAAAATAAAAATAAAAATTCAGTCAAAAGATAAAGGCGACGTTGATTTTGCGAGGCCCCAAAAGTTTCTAAAAGAGCCATTTCGGTTCTTCGCAATGAAAATGAAAAAGATAAAATCATTGTGATTAGAATCGAGAGAAAAACTGCGACTCCAATTAAAAAATAAATTAACGGCTTTTTAATCTGTCGAAGCAAATCGCTCAAGCGCTCAAGAATTTTTGCAATATCGATCACCGAAACCGCAGGATGCTTTTTTAACAATTGAGATTGAAATTGTTCCTTGCTCTGGCTGCCACGAGCTGTCCCAATCATCGAAAAAGGAAACCTTTCAAGTGTCCCTTTAGGAAACTGAATAAAAAAATTGGGTTGAAACTGATTCCATTCGATCGATCGAATTTGCGAAACCAAAGCCTTTACTTCTTCACCCTGAAGCTCAAATTGTAATAGATCATTCAATTTAATATTGTTGCGTTTTGCAAACTCCAATTCGAGCGAGACCTGACCCTGTTTTATTTCGTTTGATCCTTCAAAAACAGATTCGGATCTTTTAAGCTTTGAGGATTCGGTCATGCGTAAAGGAAAACGTTTAAGCTGATCACTTTCCACCGGTTTATCATTTATTTTTTCGAGGCGCCCCAGGAATAACCGAGATGGATTTTCGAACTGACCACCGAGAGAGGTAACATCGGAAATGAGTTGATCCAGATCCTCTGGCTGAATGTTTGAGACAAAAAACTGAGGGGTCACCTCTGATTGGGGAGCAAGCTCTTTTTCGACCGCGCGACCAAAATGAAGAAGTAAAAGTTGAACAAATAAAGCTGTGAAAAAAGTTTGGAACAAAAGGATATGACCACTTCTTGGCTTACTCAAGTTTCTGAGCGAGAGAAGAACAATTTTTTGTACTTGGACCAAACCTAAACTAGTTTTTAAAAGCTTTGGAATGATCAAACATGAAAACAAAAGGGTGAGGCATTCAAAGCCAATAAAAAAGAGCAAATACATTTTATTTTCAAACCAAAACAGAGCGAGCCCAAATGAAAATAATAATCCGAGAGCCAAACTCATCAAGATTGGGGGTTGATCTTCTTGCTTTAAAAGCTGAAAAACCGAACGCGACTTCATCTCGATGAGATGTGCAGCCCAGATCCCAAGACATAAAATTAAACCCAGGATTTGCAACTTTAAGATAATCCCAAATTCAAAGTTCAGTGGCGTCAATACTGAAGTCATGATGAGTAAGACTGTCCCCATAAGCAAACTCAGTTGGACCGCTAAAAGAGCAAGGGTAAAAAGATAGCCTGCACGAGCGATGCGCTTGACTCCGTAGCAGGTGAGAAGGCCTAAGAGCGCGCTTCGATTTTGTAGCAAAGTGTGAAGCGAATAAAAACTGACGATAAAACAAAGAACACTTAAAAACATCACGGCCAAATCAACGATTTGAAGGGCGAAATTGAGTCCCTTTTCGATGGTCTTGACCGCATCTTGCTTTGTGCGAACAAAATATCCCCGTTTTTCAATTTCATTTTTTGTTTCTTGAGAGATCAGCGGACACAGATCATAGCGGCGGTAGTACACCAGACTCCCGGGCGCAATCAGGCCGGTTTTGATCAAGAGATCTTGCGAAAGAAAAAGAGGTTCAGCCGGTGAAAACCGAAACTGCTGAGAGCTTAAGTTTCGGTTGAGAGGTTGGTCCACTTTGACTTTTAAATTCCCGACTTGAAGGATTTCGTCATGCTTGAGATCTAAATTTTTCCACAAATCAAGACTGACATTTAAATCCTTTTCAAAATGGCTTTTACCAATCAGTGGATAATTTTTTGAAACTCCTTTGATTTCGGCAAGAGCAGACAGCTCTCCATGGGTCACATTGCTCACGAGTTCGATTACTAAAGCATGAGCCGTTGATTTTAAGATCTCTGTTAGCCATCCCTCATCCTGCGGCGACATCGGGCGTGTTGAGGTGATCTCCACATCGCCGCCTAAAATACTTTGGGCTTCGGACTCAATAGTGTGAACAAATGTGCTCTTCAGCATAAGGCTTAGGCCCAACAAAAATAATGCGGGCCCAAGACTTAAGATCACCATGTTGAGTCGTAAATAAGAATGAGATAAATCTTTGAATATAAATTTAAAGTATTGAGCTATCGACAAGTGCGCCTTTTTCAAACCTCAAATGACGATGACAAAATTGTATCATTTTTGGATCATGAGTGACCAATAACAAAGCCATCTTGAGCGGAGTCAAAATTGTGGTGAGCAACTTCAGAACATCGAGCGCGGTTTTTTGATCAAGACTTCCCGTGGGTTCATCGGCCAATAAAATTTTTGGTTTTAAAATTAGGGCTCTTGCGATCGCAACTCTCTGACATTCGCCCCGAGACATTTGATGGGGGTAGTGATCCCTTCGCTTTTGAATATCAAGATCGTTAAGAAGTTCATTAGCAAAAGTCTGGTCTGAAATCCCTTTGAGCTGCAGTGGAAACAGAATGTTTTCGATAGCGGTCAAAAAAGGCAACAGATGAAATTGTTGAAAGATCATTCCAACAGTTTGGGACCGAAAGAGACTTAAATGATCCCCTTTAAGTTGGTTTAAATTTTTTTGAGATATTTTTACCTCACCGTGATCGGGCGAATCAAGTCCGTATAAAATCGAAAGCAGTGTGGACTTACCACAACCCGAGGGCCCCATGAGACTGACGAATTCAGCTTGTTGAACTTTAAGGTTGAGTGAATCAAGAATCTTTAATCCTGTAGGATGATCTTGAGACACATAGCTTTTTGAAATATTCGATGCTTCTAAAATCATAAAAGTTTTTTTAAAGCCGGATAAAGATTTTTATAAATCACGTTGTGCCCTTGGGCATTGGGATGAAACCCGTCGGCTTGGTTTAACTCTTGATGTCCTGCAACACCTTCGAGCAAAAAAGGAAAAAATGGGATCTGAAATTTTTTGGCGATGCGAGGATAAAGATCTTGAAAATCTTTGGCGTATTTTGGACCAAGATTGGGAAAGATTCGCATTCCAACAAGCAGCACTTTGACTTTATTTTGCTTTAATAGCTCGATGGTTTTTGTAATGTTCGATTCGATGATTTGAACCGCAGTGCCCTGGCGAGCATCGTTGCCTCCAATAGTTAAAACCACAAGATCAGGTTTATTTTGTTTGAGATAAAACTGAGCCCGAGAAAAAACCGATGAACTTAAGGCGCCACTTTCGGCCCCATTAACAATTTTAAATTCAGGCTTTTCGGTTTTTAGTTTTTGTTGAATTAAAAAAACAAAACTCTCGTCACGCGACACACCATAGCCTGCGGTCAATGAGTCGCCCAAAAACAAAATTTCTGAGGCAAACGAAGGCGTTACAATTAATAGAGCAAGAAGAGTGAGAGGTTTAAGCATAGAGTAAAATTGATCACGATAAACTAGACCTTTCAAGCTTCATCAAAAAATGACTTGTCCAAGTGGTTTTGATTCTTCTACCATTTTGGTGTGGGGGGGCGATGTTTGGAAGGACACCTATCAGAGGCACGGAAGCTTCACATCGCCTTTTTTCTTGGTAAAAGCCCTTTTTTGCTCACACCCTGATTAACTCTTCAACAGATCAATATAAGCTCAGCCACCACCGCGTGGCGCTTGGCTTGCTCTTTTATAAATCAGTATGAAAAGAGTCTCTTTACTTATTTTATTTATCCTAGGTTGCCAACAAAAGACCGCTGTGGAATCGGGCAACTCCACCTTTGTGACCAAGGGCTTACCCTCTGTGGTTCAACCACTTGAAGAAAAAGAAGCTGCCACTCTGACTCCAACTTTCGTGAGCGAAGTAGCAAAGCCCCCAATTCAACCTTCCGCTCAACCTCATGTGACCAAAGAGCCAACAATTTTGGGCCTTACCAATCCAATGATTCTTCCTCCGCTCGGAAAACAAATTGAAGTGTTTGTCACATTCCAAACCACGGAATCTTCGGTAAGGCTGCACCTCCGTGGTGAGGTCAGCCCCTATCGCAATGGACTGTTTGTTGGGGTGCTTTCGGATCCCTCTGAAATTAAAAGTCACCGGGTCAAAGCCATCGCCATCTGTCCAAATTCTATTTGCGATCATGTGATTGTGAATCTGCATTACCTTGTGAATAACGAAATCAAAAACTTTCAGACCGAATGGTTTAAAAAAATTGAACCAGTCGAAATGACCGCGCCACCCGAACAGTCACCTCCAAATATAAATATCGCGGTGAGACCTGAAGAAGATGTGAACGAAGGTTCATTTTCTGAGCCCCCAAAAGGCTCCGTCGAAGAACAGGCCGAGCAGGGCGGTGGATATGTCTCGCTCGATCCCGAAAAGCTTGAGGGTTTTAAAACCGATTTGTTGCCTTTTACAGCACCTGTTCCAGCCACAATTCCGCACATTGAAATTGCCAAAAAACATGAGCCTCCGGTCATCAATCTAAGGCCCGAAGTTGCAAAACCGTTAGATCCGATTCCAATTCCACCCCCGTTTGTTGAACCCCAAAAAGTGATTCAATCTTTGATTGAGGTCGCAACCAATCTGGTTGAAGGCGGGGAGGCCAGAAATTTTTATTTCAAAGCTGGCCAGATTATGGATGACAGTGTTTTGCCTGAGTCCGGAGTGGGCTTTGTTAAAACCACTCTTGAGCGCGATCGAAGGTATGGTTCAGGGTTGCTGGTTCAATTGATCATCGATTCGGCCAAAGCCTTTCGCACAGAGACCACCTATTCAGATAATGAATTATGGATTAGTGATATCTCGCAAAAAGGTGGCGGCGATATGCACCGCAGGGACTCGAGCAATCGTTTGATTAAGAATGATGCCCACCAAAATGGTTTAGATGTGGATATCGCTTATCTCAACCAAAATCCAAACTTTAATTTCCAGGTTGTGAATAATCAGGTGCTTCCCAATTTTGATTTTAAAAGGAATTTTGAATTTATGCGGCTGCTTGTAAAAACCAAAATGGTTGGATCTATTTTTGTCGATCCGCGTATCAAAAAGGGATTTTGTGGCTGGTTCAAACGAGAAATCCAAAATCCAACCGAGCTTGATCATGAAGTTCTAGAGCGAATGTATCATGTCGAGGGGCATACCAATCACTTTCATGTTCGGCTCAAATGCTCGCCAAATTATATCTTATGTGTGCCGCAAGGATTGAATGGCGATGGTCTTTTAAATAAAACCCCATGTAACTGAAACATAATATAACTTATAAACAAAACGAAACTGGACTTTTGTTTGTCTCTCTTCCTCTCTTAAAATTTAAAAATGATTTTATCCCTCATACATTTACCTTCAGACCGCAAAGTTGAAGATGTCACAAAAGATGAGGCTAAAGCTCTGATCAAAATTCTAGGCACCGAACTTTTAAAGCAATGGTATATCGAGATCGATGCCAATACTAAAATCCCCCTAACCCTTAAGTTTTTTGAAAACAGCATCGAAGAGCTTTCCGAAAAAACGGTTGAATTTGAGCTTGAATACACTCGTGTAGACCATCGTAAACAAAAAAGATTTGACCGGCAATTTCAGTTTTTGGCCTTAAGCCAAACCACGACCTTTGAAACCCAAACCGTAGATATCAGTAGTCGCGGCATTAAACTACGTGAGCCGATACCCAGAGAGTTTCCTGAATACTTTGATGCCACCGTGGTCTTTGGGCTGGGGCAAAGTATTGACCTCAAAGTTCGATTAATCACACCTAAAAAGCTCCAGATTCTTGAGATCGACAATCCAGCGATCCTCAACCAATGGCTCTTAAAATGAGACACTTTTTGGCTTCTTCTTTTAATACGGGCATGAGCGATGGTAGACTTTAAGGATGCGCATTGCTTTAGTACTCCCCTTGCTTCTCGTCGGTGTTTTGTTTGGCTACAATTCGTGTCAATCGGCGTTTCACGCCATGGACATGTCATCCAGTGCAAGTTTGTGCGCAAAGCCGGTTCAGGCCAACCAGCGCTTTGCCCAAGCTAATCTCTCTCCCCTTCAAACAAAAAAAGTTTGGTTAAGTTCGCCAACTACAGCCAAGATGCGCGCTCAAAGTCAGGGGCTTACAGGTCTTACCGCTTTGATCGATGTGAGCTGTGTGCAAAATCGTAAAGTCAAAGCGCTTGCCGAAACGATTATTGGAACTTCGCAACTTCTAGGCTCCTTAGAACGCCAAGCCTTTCGTTTTTCGACACCGCTGAGCGAATCGGTTTTAACCGCTCAAGCCAACGATGATGCCTGCATCATCGGAATCTCATTTGATCACGAGTACAAAAAAGCAAGTGTCAATTTGAATGACGCTGACTATAGTCAGCAGGCCCAACTCTTTTCGATGAATGCAGCTCAAGGCTATTCGCGTTTTTTTGATAGCACTTATGGAATATTGCCCGAAGGATCTGGCGCAAAAAACACCATCGTCGCTGTGGTTGATTCAGGGGTTGATTATTCTCATCCCGATTTGAATTCAAACATTCTTCAGTTGAATCTTAGTGGAGGAAATGTGGGTTACGGCGTGGATGCCGCGACCATAGGATCAAATTTGGTAAACTATAATCCGATCGATGTTGATCCAGAAAGTCACGGCACTCATGTGTCGGGATTGGTCGCTGCAACAACCGGAAATTCGATCGGAATTGTGGGTACTGCGCCGTCTCGCACACGTATTTTGGCAGTGCGGATATTTGATATCAACTCCTCAGGCGATACTGTTTCGAGTACAATCACCGCGGTCAATGGACTCGAGTTTGCGCGAGCAAACAATGCCGATGTGGTAAATTTAAGTATTGAGCAAAGCTATGCTGGGCCTTCAGCCACAAATCCTGATGCGGCCGGAGATGCCATTCTGCAAGATGAAATCCAAAAGCTGGTTTCTCAAGGAATAACTGTTGTGATGGCAATGGGAAATGCCACCGATACGATTCCCGCGGGCGAAGTCGACGAAACGAGTTTAACCGTTGTGCCCGCCATTTATGCCAAGAATTCACCTGGAGTTATCGGTGTTGCAAGTGTGGACACCAATTTAGTTAATGGTTTAACAATGCTGAGCTCATTTTCAAACTACGGTGTGAATTACGCAAAGATTGGATCTTATGGCGCCCAAAGCAGCCAAGGTTCGAACTTTGTGGGCGTGCTTTCAACCTTGCGTAATGGGACTTACGGAACTCTTGCCGGAACTTCAATGGCCACACCCGAGGTCTCGGCCGCGGTCTCTCTCGTTATTACTTTGATCCGAGATCGCACCGGCCACGCGCCGTCGCCCGCAGAGGTTGAACGCCTCCTGCTCCTCGGCAGTAAAAAGAACACGAATTTGGCAAGCGTGATCAAAGACGGAAATACATTGGATTTAGGTCTACTGTTTGATGCGGTCGCCAGAAATTATCCACAGACTGTTGATCCCGCTTATTTTGCAACACTCTGCCCATAACTCAGAGGGCAGATATTTTCGACATCCAACTTTTAAACCAATGTAATTTGTAAACTCATTTTGAATCTGCTGAGCGATCTGAAGTCCAAAGACCTCTAAAGTTATTCTGTTTTAACTGGTTCTTTCTTTACTCTTCAAAATCTGATCAAGTGTCGGGGCATTAACAAGCTCACCCAAAAATAAACCTCGGCTAAAAAATTAAAACCTGAGCCAAATTTAGAAAATCCCAAATCACCAAAAAAATACTGGTATTTTTTTGGTTGGTCCAGTCGGGCCTTTTATATATGAGGCCAGAGCTAAAATGAGCCCCGTGAGAGTGATAATAGATGCTTCATTCGTTAGCATGTTTATTGACTGCGCTTCAATGTTGATAAAAACTGGGAGGACTTTATGCACATGATTTTTTTTCTCCTTTTTTCGGCCTTGAGCATTGCTGCAGATTTGCAGTCGATGTGCGCAGATCAAATGGCCTCGCTCAAAGGCTTAAAGCCCGACGGCGACTACAAAAAATTATGTGCCCAAGCCAAAACGGTTGATCCTTGCCAGTCTGAAAACGGCAGTCCGATTTATTTCTTTGATTATATTTCTCAAGAAAAAAACGCCAAACGCATTTTGGCTCTGTCGTTAATCCATGGAGATGAAGAGCAAAGTGGAACGGTCACTCGTGCATGGATCTCACGGCTGGCCAACATTAGCCCGCGCAATTCGTGGCGGGTGATTCCAATCGCAAATCCCGATGGATTTAAAAAGAAAACCCGCACCAATTCTAACAAAGTAGATATCAATCGTAATTTTCCAACAGATGATTGGGAAAAAACCGCGCTTTCAATTTGGCGGACCAAACTTCACTCAGACCCACGCCGATTTCCTGGGCCCACCTCGGCAAGCGAAAAAGAAACCAAATGTTTGATGCATCAGTTTGAGGATTTTAAACCTGACTTTATTATCTCGGTTCATACCCCATTGGGACTGCTTGATTTTGACGGCCCCAAAGTCGGCTCACCTGATTTTAATCCGTTACCCTGGATCTCGCTTGGAAACTATCCTGGATCGATTGGGCGTTACATGTGGCGTGATAAAAAAATTCCTGTTTTAACAATCGAGCTTAAAGGAAATACCGGCGTTCAACGCCTTGAGCATTTTGATATGCTCCAAGATATTGCAGGCACGGTAGCCATTCAGGCCCATCGTTTACTTGAATCAGGCCGCAAAAAAGATTAAATTTTATTTGTTTAGTTAAGGTCCCATACCTGAAAGCCGCGATTTAGGGCTTCGGGCAGGTCTTGTTTTAAAATTAAATAGCGGTTGGCGATTCCGGTTGAAAAATTACATGTGCTGGATCTTGGGAACTCGTCCGATTTTTTTTCGCTAGCAAAAACCCGAATGCCGTTAAGCTCTTTTTGCATCGTTAAGACTGTGACGCCATCATAGGTGCCGCAAAAAACTGAACCGTCATATTTGTAGATCCAAACTTTGTCTTGATCTAAATCTTGGGGTTTATCTTGAAAGGCTTCTTCTGGCGAAATCACACGCTCATTAGAGAAATCCTGATTTTGTCTCCGGCACTCATTACTTCCGCAGGAAATAAAAAAACATAAAAATGGAATTACAATTTTTCGTGCCATGAGAATTCTCGCCGTGTTGGAACTTTTGCCAATCGAAGCGCAAACAAGTTGGCTTCTGACGACATAAAATACACTTCATTTCGAGATTCATCCACAGCAAGCGACGAATTGACACCGCGACCTGGCGCAAAGTCAGTAACAAGATCCCCGTTGGCTAGATTAAGGGCTTTAAGATCTCCACTAAACTCACCAACCAAAAGCATATTTTTAAATAGCACCGGCCGAGTCGCAATATGTGCGGTGGGCTTACTCCACACCACAACTCCGGTGAGTTTTTCCACCGCCAAAACTTTTGAAGCTGATGTGGTGTAGTACAATCGCTTTCCTTCAATCACCGGAGTAGTAAAACCTCCATCATCGTGGCTCCAAATCACATGCCCGTTATGAGCGTCTAAAGAATAAAGCCCGCCATCATAGCTCGTCACATATAAATGATCGTCATCGATCACCACGCCGGCATCGACATCGCGAAATCTCTTATTAATATTAATTGCGGTTTCCCACTCCAGCTGACCGTTTGAGCGATTGAGTGCGACCACATAACCATCACTAAACCCGAGGTAAACAAATTTATCGGTCACGGTAGGCTTAGAGCCTCCACGAATCGAAAGTGCTGAGGTGTCTCTGCGGTTGTAGAGCCAAATTTGCTGACCCGATTCGGCATCCAGTGCAAAGGCCACATTGTTGCCCGCCAAAAAATAGATCACACCCTCATGGTACGTGGGCTCACTTAATCCCTCCGAATGAATTTCAAATTTCCATTTGAGTGATCCATCATCAGCATCAAGAGCATAAAAATAACCATCGTTTGCACCAAAATAAATCACACGATGAGCAAGCTGGGCCCCGCCTTCAACCCCGCCCTTTAAAGCTCGGCTCCAAATGACGTCGCCATTCACACGGGAAAGGCATTGAATGCCGTCGATCCCATTTCCTTGATACACGTATTTTTCGGTTAAGAGCGGAGTCATCCGGTGCAGACGACGCGAACCCACAAAAGGTTTAATAAGAGTACTTCGGACCCAGCGCTTTTCGAACAGGGGCTTTTCGCGCTCGGCTGAAGTTTGAAGAAGTGCACATCCGTTAAGAATGCTCAGACACAAAACATAAAATAGAGGTATTTTCACCCTCTTCAAGTGCCCTGAAGTTGGATCAAACGCAAATAATTTTTGGCTTGGGCTGCAGCTTCGCTCTCGGCAAACTCAGTTGCAATCCGTGAGTAATAGGATTTGGCTTGATCCATCTGCCCCTGTTTTTGGGCACAAAGTCCCATGCGCAAAAGAATCTCACTCATCATAAACTGGGCTTCAGAAGTTGAAAGCAAACTTTGATAATGGGCTAGGGCTGCCGCAAAATTATTTTGGGCCGCGAGTAAATTTGCAATCTGCATCTGAGCCAAAATTACAAGAAGATCGCCAGATCGTTTTTTTTCCACCGCTTGCTCGAGAACATTTTGGGCTTCTGCCAATTTGTTTTCGCTCATCAGATAATCGGCCAAGCTCATCGCCGTACCCAACGCCGCTTTGGTCGTCTTATTTTTTATGATAACCGCTTTTAAATCCTCAACCACAGGTTTGATTTCTTTATCGAAATCGGGCTTTTTATCATGCTGATCGCGCAGCTTATTCAGGCGATCTTCCACCGCAAATATCGCCTCGCGCGCTTTGATTTCCTGAGAATTGTCATACCAGTTGTAGGTAAAGTATCCGATACCTCCCACAAAACCGGCAATTAAAACTCCGGCGATCCACAGTTGATATTTTAAAATTTCGGCGACAAAGCGTGAGGCAAAATCATTTTCTTCCATTAAAAAACCTTAAAAGTGGTGGTTCACAAAGTCAACGTGAGCGATTGCGCATTTCTTTAAGAGTAGAAAAGGGTCGAGATGTTCGGCCTTGATAATGTTGGCGAAGAGATCCAATTTTGCTCAATCTTTTCTCTGCCAAGCGGTCGGCAGCGAGCTGGGTGCTAATGTTATCTTGTTTAGATATTCTAAATACATTTAAAAGATTATCAAAAACTTGGGCCGTTTTCTCGAATGCTCTGTCGGCCGAGTAACCTTCAAGTTCAACAAACACATTCATCAATCCACCCGCATTAATCACATAATCAGGCGCATAGAGAATTCCGATCTCACGCAGGTGATCGGCATGTCGAAATTCGGCGAGCTGATTATTGGCTCCACCCGCAACAACTTTACATTTCAATTGGGGCAAAGTTTTATCATTAATCACCGAGCCCATTGCACAGGGAGCAAAAATATCGCATTCGGTTTTGATGATCGATTCGTGATCGGTCACTTGAACATTATATTTTTGCGAGATGTACGAGGCCTTTTCAGAATCAATATCGGCAACAATCAATTCCGCCCCTGCTTTGTGCAGATCATCCACTAAGTGCGAACCCACACTCCCCAATCCTTGCACCGCAATTCGCAAACCATGAAGATCGCTTGCGCCCAGTTTTTCAAGAGCTGCGGCCTTGATGCCCATCATCACTCCCCTAGCGGTATACGGTGAAGGATCACCTGATCCGCCAAAATTAGATGGAATTCCTGTGACAAAGGGGGTTTCCATAAAAATATATTCCATGTCACGCACTGTGGTGCCCACATCTTCGGCGGTGATATATTTGCCGCCCAAAGAATTAATAAAGGCACCAAACCCGCGAAAGAGGGCTTCCGATTTGTGTTTTTTTGGATCGCCCAAGATCACCGCTTTACCGCCACCAAGGTTGAGCCCTGCGGTTGCCGCTTTGTAGGTCATCCCTTTTGAAAGTCTTAAGACATCAACCAGTGCGTCTTGCTCATTGGCATAAGGCCACATCCGAAGTCCACCGAGTGCCGGTCCAAGTGTGGTGTTGTGGATTGCGATGATCGCTTTAAGACCAATGTCTTTATTGTGACAATAAATAACTTCTTCGTGTCCGCCATGATTTTCGATCAATTCAAATGTCATAGTTTTTCTCCAAAAGGCCAACGTAGACCAGGTGAGGTTCGCGACTTCAAGATTTAAATTTTAATGCGAAACACAAAATCAACAAAACGGTGTAAAGCGCAAATGCTATTTTCCCGCGCTGGACCGATTTCTTGAGATGCTTCAATTCAGTTTCGAATTGATCACGCTGGATTTTGAAGTCTTCATTTAAATGAGTTTTTACCGGATTGGCCACGCTCATATTGTGATGTGGGTCAAAGACCGGGTACTTGTCGATCACGATCAAATACCACTGAAGCGCCTTATATATATGGGGTGGAATTTTAGACTCATCCTTCATCCAGCGCGTCCATGCCGAGGGATCAATCAACAAAATCTGACACATTTTTCTGCGACTGATTGAGAGTCGTTCGCGAACCGAATCCAGTGTGCCCATTTCCTTTCGTAAGACCCGAGCTTCAGCTTCATATTTTAATCTCAGCGAAGTTTTGAGCCGATTTTGGTTTGAATCTGCTTGTGAAGACTCGTCTTTGGTCGGAATGAAATCCATTTCCATTCGTTATCCTCGTTGTGAAACACAATGTTGATGTTGTGATTCACTTTAAATCAAGTTGTGTAATACCATTGTTCACATATTCGATTTTAAATTACAAATTTTTATATTTTTATGAAGTTTGACCCCTATGTGGACCTTGCCTAGTTTCGAAATCGAGTGTAACTTATATACATAAGTTACATAGCTAAGTATCTGAAATCACATAGGTTTAGGAAGGGTGCTTGTGATCTTTTAATATTGGTTACAGCTCTTGGGGGTCCAAACGCGATGTATAACAACAAATTCTATTTAGTTAAAAATCACTCGTGAGGTTGATGCAACATGGCTAGAATTCAGCGCTACGCTTTAAATAAAAATAAGTATCTGCTCGAAACCGAGCGCGAACGGCTCGAATATCTTCTCAAATCTCGGCTCATTTCTGATGCACGAAACTGCTCGCTTTTGCTCACGGGTCTTCATACAGGTGCCCGCGCACTCGAAATTTTAAATCTGAAATGGGACGACTTAAATCTCAATGACGAAACTGTTTTTATCCGCGGAATTAAAAATTCCAATGATCGAGAAATTCCTTTACCCCGTTGGTTTTTTCGCGATTTACAAAAGATAGAACGTCACAATGAAATGATCTTTCCGATCTCTTACAATCGGCTGCGACAGATCTGGCATCTTTATCGGCCGGTTCATAAAAAGTTTCATTGCCTCCGCCACACCTTTGCCATTCGCCTTTATCAAAAAACAAAAGACATTCGACTTGTTCAAGTGGCGCTGGGTCACCGCAGTATTACCAACACCATGATCTATGCGGACTATATTTATTCGCGCGAGGAATTAAGAAAACTAATTCTTTAAAAACTTTTTCATCATGCTAGACTTTTTTTGGATCAACGAGGGGGACTACATTTGTTGCGCATTTTTTTAAAGCTGAGCATCTTGGGTTTTATCTTTAGCTCTTCGGCCTTTTCGGCCACACCTCAGATATTTTATGATTTACCAAAAGTGGCTGCGGTCCAAAACCGATCTTACTATCTCAATCACGAGTTTGCTCTGCAGCTTGGAACTCTTCCATCAGATGCCTTTAATAAGGGATATTTGCTAGGCGGAGTTTATACCTATTATTTTAGTGAATATCTCGGCTGGGAAGTGGCAAACGCCAATTATTCGGTCAATGCCGAAACCAGCCTGAAGCGAGATCTGGTGGATAACTTTGGAGCTCAAGTTCAGAGCCAAGGATTTGGTGGAGTTCTTGATTACATCACTTACTTTGTAACAACAAATTTAGTTTATACTCCTTTTTATACCAAGAGCTTGCTGTTTAATCGCAGTGTGATCCATGGGGAGCTTAGCTTTATTGCGGGTGCCGGTGCGGCCAATTTTAAAAATACCGGAATTAAACCCTTGGTCTCGCTGGGTGTAGGACTAAGATTTTTTACCTCCCCTTCGCACTCGATCAAACTTGATTTAAGAAACAATGTTTACTTTGAAAGCTCGCTCGGTGCGGTCAATGCACTTTCAATCACCGCGGGCTATGCGTGGCAGTTAGGAAAACCACCTTTAAAACCACTCCAGATTGAAGGTGAAAATGAGTAGCCTCTTTTTTTTATTTATGAGCCTTTTGAGTGCTGAGCCACAAAGTGGAAAAACCACCGATATTGCCTTTATTCGTGATCGACCAAAACCCTTTACTTATCGTCCGGTTAATAACCGCTATTGGGAGCGCGTTCAAACTCACCTCAAAGAAAACAATCCTCTTTTTATTTTGCAAGAAGCGCACGAGCAACAAAAGACCTATGGATTTACCTCGACTGAGAGCCAAGAATCTCATTTGGCTGAAGCGATTGGTCTTAAAAAACTCTCTTTTTCTTATGCCTCATTTGTTATTCTCCTCAATCTCGCCCAAACAAAAATGGGAACCAATATTGGCGAGGCCGCACTTTTTGAACTTGAAGATTTAGCCCTTCATTATTCAATAGATGAATCTCAACTCGAGTCTTTTTTAAATCAGAATGAATTTGCCGACGCCCATCACGATATTGTGAGTTTTATTAACTATTATAAAGGACTTCATAATCTTCGTTACGGTTATAAAAAATGGGCCGAACCAAGTCTGTCAGGAATTAATCCAGCATCGCCGTGGTCACTTCAACTCAACTACTGGACCGCCATGGGTGAGGTGGCCCGCGGCCGTATGGACAAAGCCTTTGAGATGCTTAGAACTTTAAATACCTCAGCCAATATTCCACAAAATCTGCAGAATATGGTTAAGCTTCAACTTGCACGAATCTATTTTGAAAAAGGACTTTTCCAAGAAGCCGAAAGTTTTTATCAAGATGTTGGCGATATGGGCTTGCGTGAGCATGGCCGAATCCTTTTAGAACGAGCATGGACGGCATATTATCTCAAAAATTTTTCGCAAGCCCTAGGGTGGCTCACCGCTTTAAAAAGTTCGACCTTTGATTCTTCCTTAACTCCTGAGCGCTACATTCTCGAAATGGTGATCTTAAGAGATCTGTGTCACTTTCCTGGAGTCGAAATTGTGGCTAAAGCTTTTGAAAAAAAATTTCGTCATACCTTAAGTGTGATTCGTAAGCGTGGAAGTCTGCGCGAAGAGCGAACATTATTTTCGATGGCCACATTGAACCGGGACCTCCAACCTCAAGCCAATCTGGTCGATCAACTTCGTAAAGAGCGTGATCGATTTCAGCGCGCCGGAATGCAAAAGTTTTTGTTCTTTGATGACGCTTTAGATGAATACAAAAAGCGCGATAAAATTTTAACCGCCAATCTTGAGCCACGACTCGAAAATTTCGCACGCAAATCGGCAGAGTCGGTTTTGGATTCCGAAGAGCAAATTCAATTTTTGCAGTATCAAAGTAAACTTGATGCTTTGAGAATTATTAAAGCGGATGAAGACCGGGCTTATCGTGCCGAAAAAGTGAGCCATGTGGCATTTCAAAAACTCTACTGGCCGGTCGAAAAAGAATTTTGGCTTGAAGAGCAAAATGATTATCGCGTTTTGATATCGAGCCGCTGCGGTACTAATGCAACTCCTGAAGATCTTAAACTCGAAAGAAAGTTTCGCTAATGATTGCGATCTTATTGTATATCGGCGTTGCCTTTGGGGGCGTGACCCAACAGATGACTCTTGAGCAGATGCGCCGGGATCTTGCAAGAGTCGATAAAAGTTCGGAAGAAACAAAGGCAAAAATTAAAACGGTGCGTGATGCCCGTTTTTTGCCAGATCTTTATTTTGCCCTTGCCGAATTTTATGTCGAAAAGGCGCGGTATATGTATTCGATCAAGGTGGCCGAAAATCCTAAAACACCGCTCGATGAAATGGATTTTACCGGCGAGCGCCGCCCAAAACTTCAGGCAATTGAAACTTATGATACATTGATTGATAAATTTCCTAAACTTCCTGAGCGCGATAAAGCCATATTTTATAAAGCTCACGAGCTGCGCGAACTCGGCAGGCTTGATGACATGGTCAAGGTCTACTCGCAGCTCACAAAAGAATATCCTGAAAGCGAGTATTGGGCCGAATCCCAAGTGATTATCGGTGACTATTTTTTTGATGAAAAAAAAGATCCTGCTTTTGCTAAAGATATTTACCAAAAGATTTTAAAACTTCCACCAGGTCCGTTTACCACGCTTGCCCATTATAAAATCGGTTGGTGCGATATCAATAGCACCGACTTTAAAAACGCCTTGCTCGAGTTCGAAAAAGTTTTGAATGAAAATAAAGATGCCGACCTTACAAAGCTGCCAGAAATTTTTAGAAAAACCGATGTGCGGCGCGATGCTCTGCTTGCCATGGTTTGGCCTTATTCGGAGTTGTCACAAAAAGATCTTAAAACAATGGGCAACGATGAGCGCATGAATGCGCTGACCTATTTTTATTCTCTCTCACCTGATCCTGCGAGTTACGAAAAAGTTTTGTCGCGTCTCGGTCGGCGTCTTGCTCTTAAGCTTCGGATGATCGAAACCACCCAAGTTTATTTTGAGCTCTTAAGAATCACCCAAGATATTGAAACTCGAATGGATGTGGTCGAGCGACTGTATGTTTCGATGAAGAATTCGCAAAAACCCTGGCCGGTTCACGGGCTTGTTCAAGAAATTGCTAAAACTCTGCCCCAGATCAAAGCCTCATCGACTTTAAAAGAAGGGGTAAAGAAAAAAGCGATCAACGATTGGGAGATCTTTGCTCGTGACGTTGCCACTCGCTCACAAAAAAGAGCTAAGGAAACCCGCGAGCAGCTCGATTGGGATTGGACCATTCGAGATTACAACGCCTATTTGTCGGCATTTCCTGAATCAAAATTTGCCTCGACCTTGAAATTGAATTTGGCTGAAAGTTATTTTGCAAATCATCAGCAAGTCAAAGCGGCTCGCACCTACGAAGAGATTGCGCGTGAGACAAAGGATAAAGAAAAACATAAAGAGTATTTGGACTCTGCAATTCAGTCGTATATCGCAGCCCTTCGGGATCAATCCCATTTGAGTCGGCTTGAATTGACCGAAGTCCGGTTTGGTTTGCGCGACGTAGGCCAAGACTTTATCAAGCTCAATCCCAACGACAAAGCCGCACAAGATATTCAACTCAACATCGCACAGACTTACTATGATGAGCGCGATTTTGATAAAGCGGTTCAAGGATTTAAATTATTTTTAAAAAATTACCCCCAAAGCCCCCAAGTCTCGGTGGCGGCAAATCTTATTCTTGATTCCTACAATCAACGCGAAGACTACAAAGGAATTGTGCGCGAAGGTCGTGAGCTTTTAAAAACTCCGGCGGTTAAAGATCCCGCACTCAAAACCCAAATTTCACAAATCGTTGAGCAAGCCGAAATGCGAGCGGTACAAAAAGCGGCAGGAGAATTTGGCTCGGCCAATTACGCTGCGAATTTGATGAATTTAGCTAACAAATACAAAGGCTCATCGCTTGGAGATCAAGCACTTTATGAAGCCTTTGTTGCTCTGAGAGCCAAGAAAGATCCTAAGTTTTATGAGTCTGGGGAGCAGCTTTTACTTCAGCACTCGACTTCAAAATATGCCCAAGAAGTTGCAACCAGCATGGGCCAAATGGCGCTGACCACTGCCGATTTTAGACGAGCTGCACTTTATTTTGAGCTTTATTATGATCGCTACTCTTCAAAGCCCGAAGCCAAAGAATTCCTCACCAATGCGGCAAAAATTCGTGAGCTCTTGGGCGATTTTAAAGTGGCGGGGCGTGACAACGAAAAATTGAATCAAGGCGATGCGGTCGCAAAACAAGATTTTTTAGCCCAAGACTGGACCGCACTTTTGAGATCCGCGGCCAAGGCTCAAGGTATTAATGTGCCCTATTATGAGGGGCTTGCACAATATCGTTTACGCGGTGTCGGACCGGCGAGACCATCGCTGGAGCAAGCGGCCAGCAACCAGTCCAAAGATTTTTCGGATCAAGAAAAAGCGGCCCATGCACTTTATCTTTTATCGATGGGTGCGATGACCTCATATAAACAAATTCAATTGAAGGCCGGAAACGAAAGTAAAATCGTTCAAGAAAAAGCGGGAGCCTTAAAAGATCTCGAATCGAATCTTAAAAAGGTGATCGCTTTTGGTAATGGTCGCTGGACTATCGCAGCACTCTATGGACTGGGCCAAGCCAATAAAGAATTTGCCCAGTTTATTCGGAGCGCTCCACTGCCCCAGGGGCTCAGTGCGGATCAACAAAAGCAGTTTCACCAGGCGCTAGAAAAACAAGCCCAGACCTATGATCAAAACACCAAAACTTACTTTAATGATTGCGTGAACAATGCCGAAAAATTTGAGGTTTTTACCCGTTTTGCCCTGGGTTGTCAGAGTGGGGGGCAACTTGTAGTTGATGAGGCCAAGGAGGTTCAGACCGTGGCTCATGCTCAAGAAAAAGATCCTGCTGGTGTGACCGAAGTGAGAAAACAATTGTTTGATCAACCCCGAAATTTAAATTTGTTGATTAAGCTTTCAGATATTTATTTAAAAAACCAAGACTATGCGATGACCGAACTGATTTTAAACCGGGCTCAAGATATTGAACCCGAAAATTCTCAAATTCCTGCGCGCATTGGTATAGTAAAATTATTTAAAAATGAATTGATGGATGCAAAAGTCTGGTTTGATAAAGCGTTGAGTAAAAACCCAAAAGAAAAATATGCACTTTGGGGTCTAGCCGGACTCTATCACCAGTTTCATTTTAAAAAACGTTATGATCAAGTGGCTTCACAAGCTCGTGCTGTCGGACTTCCGTCGGGTCCGATTCATCCGTTTGTTGATCACGCATTTTAGAATATGAAATCAGCTGCCGATAGTTTGAGGTGGGCGCAATTAAACAAAGTAATCAGAGCCGAGTTTCATTAAAAATCACCGATGGCAACGGCGTCATCTTTGAGCGAATATTTTCGCAATTTCCAATTCATATTGGGCGCTCCACCAATTGTGAAGTTCCACTTCCGCAGTTCAACTGGATTTCTCGTCAGCACTTAAAAATCGATATGGAAGACGGACAGCTCTATTGCTACGAGCTCAGCGTGAACAATGGTTTAAAGGTGAACAACACTTTACAAAAAAAAGTGCCTCTCACCGAAAATCTTGTATTAGAATTGCTCTCGATTCGTCTTTACATTCATTTTCCAAAAGCAAACGAAATGACCCAAAGCTCGCTCTCCGTCGTCAGCTCTGAAGATGCAACTGTGATTGAAGCATTCGTGCCCCAAAAGCATGAGCATCATGGTTTTTTAAGACCCACGATTTCGGGTGGACTTGAGGCCTTAAATCTTTCGGCCCCTTTCCCCTCGGTTGATCGCTTGGCCCGCAACCGTCGAGTGCTCGAAGCGTTTGTGACCTGGAAGGGTCAACTTGTTGATAGTAAACTGTGCCGCGCCGGCGGAAACTTGCGAGTCGGGCGCACCAGAGAATCTTTATATGTTCCAACTTTGTCGCGCACTTTTGAAATTGCCAGCTATGACGGAAATTTTGGCGAGTGTTTACTGCCTGAAAAAGCAAATGGATTTCTATATTCAACCAATGATAGAAAAACTGCTCTTCAAGATCTAATAAAGGGACAAGCCCTAAATAAAAAAGGTCGACAGTACGCCCTTCGTTTAATGCCTCTTGATGTGTGTCAGCTCAATATGGGCCATGACATCCAACTTTATCTTCGCTACGCCCCTGCTCCACGTCAGCTTTCAAAAAAGGGTTTAACCGAACCCGATGAGTTGCTCCAAAAAGCGGGATTATTTTCTGGATTATTTCATCTTTTGTTTTTGCTCTTGGTGGTCTTTATTGGACCCCAACAGCATGTATTAAAAGTTAAAAATTTGTCGCCCCGGATTGCAAAACTGATTGTGACAAAACCAAAACCTCCTGAGCCTCCACCACCTGAAGAAAAAAAACCTGAACCTCCAAAGGTTGCAGAACAAAAACCAAAGCCCGAGAAAGTTCCCAAAAAAGTTCAGCCCAAACCTAAACAAGTTGTGGTTAAGACAAGCCCTGATTTGAAAAAAATCAATAAGCTTCCGGTTCATGTGAAAGAACAAGCGGATGCGACGGCTCCTACAAAAATGCCAGAAAAAAATGTTGAAGCTCTCGGCGCACTCGCAGCACTTGGTGCACTGGGCGCACCGACTCCCACAGCAAAAGATCAAGCGGTGTCGATCAACGTCAACGCCAATGCAGGCGGCGCAAGTTCACTTTCAACAACCGGTGTGATTGGTACTCTTAAATCCAAAGGCGGCAAACTTGAAGCTGGCGGATTAGCTGGAGTTAAAACTACAGGCAAAGGTTTTGGAACAGGAACAGGTTACGGAGTTCAAGGTCTACAAGGTCGCGCTGGTGCTCGAGGAGTTCAAGGCTCAGTGATTGGTACACCATCACTCATGAAATTGAGCGGCAGTGAAGGTCTCACACAAAAAGAAGTGATGGACGTTGTTAAAAAATATGCCGGAAAAATTCAGCAATGTTATGAGCGAGCTCTCTTAGCCGAGACCGGCCTTGCAGGACGAATTGAGTATCAATGGTCAATCACACCAAAAGGTGTCGTGACCGATGCGAGTGTGAAGCGCTCGGATATGAAAAATGCCGATCAACTCAACGAATGTGTTTTGACTGTGTTTAAAGGGATGAAGTTTCCTCCTGCTAAAAACGGTCAAGGAACAACACCAAGCATTGGATTCCCATTCGGCCGCATGTAGGCCGAGCCCCACTTAAGTCGAGTTCTTTTTTGTCAGCTACTCACAATCCCCTTTGCTTGCTTAAATAGTTTCGAGGGGTAACACATGCTTCATACATTGCTCGAACATTATCGCGAAGGTGGCTTTTTTATGCACGTAATCTTAGGCACATCGGCCTTAGGTTTTGTGATCGTCATCGAGCGCTTTATTATAATCAATCAAGCCTCTTCGGTAAGAAAAGAAGAGCTTCTCAATCACGTCAACTCCTACATTCTTCAAGGTCATCTTGATAAAGCAATCGCGGTCACTTCACAGGTTCGAAATCCTCTCACCAATATTGTTCGGGCCGGACTTCAGGCGGTAGCTAACAACGGCGGAACAGAAGAGGTCCAGACTGCGATGGATGCGGTCGCATTAAGAGAAATTCCGCGGATCGAGCGACGAGTGGGTTTACTCTCCATGCTATCAAACGTTGCAACTCTTGTGGGATTACTCGGAACGGTGACCGGGATGATCGGCGCCTTTGCTACGGTTGCTAACGTGTCACCTTCAGAAAAAGCAACGTTATTGGCGAACGCAATTTCTGAAGCGATGAATTGTACGGCGTTTGGACTTGTTGTTGCGATTCCGCTGCTTGCTGCGTTTGGATGGTTAAATTCAAAAGCTCAAGATACGGTTGATGATATTCATGAATCAGCAGTGGCCACATTGAATTTTATTTTGGTTAATCGCGATAAAATTTTAAAAGGAAGATAAATGAGCGGCGGCGGCGGAGAGTATGAGTTAAACCTTACGTCCTACATCGATTTGATGAGCACATTAATTGTGTTTTTATTAATGACCGCAGTCTGGAATCAAATCTCTGTTTTATCCTCTGATACCGGCGGTACCACCGCCTCGGATACTCCCAGTCCCCCAAGTAACAAACCAAAAGTCTCTTTAAGTGTGACAATTTTAAAAGACCAAATGGAAATGACCGAAAATAGCAGCTCAGTCAAAATTCCACATCAAGGCGATGATCTCGACACTATGAGAATGGTCGGAATTTTAAACCAGTGGAAACAAAAATATCCCGAAAAAAATGATGTCACATTGAATACCGAAAACTCGGTTTCGTACAAAATGTTGATTCGGGCGTTTGATACATTGGTTGGAAATAATTTTCCTGATGTGGGAGTAAGCACTCAGTGAAATCCTCATCGATTATTCCTCCTGGTTATAATGTTCTGCCAAAATATGATCTGCCCCACCTAAGACATCGCTTGTATGGACACGGAAAAAAGCCTGCCGATTTTAATCTCAGCCTTACTGCGATGATTGATATGTTTTCAACGCTCGTCGTATTTTTACTTCTTAATTTTTCGGCAACGGGCGAGGCCTACTTTGTTTCGAAAAATGTGGTCATTCCTGAGGCTAGCAATGTTCGCCAACTTCAAAGTCTTCCACTGGTGTCGCTCACCAAAGAAGGTGTCTCGATTGATTCGATCGGTTTAGTTGGAACAAATCCTGGTGTGATGACCATGGACGATTGGGAAATGCCCGGACTTGTTGCGGCTCTACAAAAAATCAAAGCGTCGCAAGCGACCTTAAAACAGGCCGGTGTTGAGCCTAAGGCCGAAGTCAATATTCAGGCAGATCAGGGCGTTTCGGTTGTGCACATTAAACGTGTGATGAATGTTTTAATTTCAGAGGGATTCACCGGAATTAATTTTGCGGTTCGTGAGGTCAATGCCCACTAAGGGGTTTCGTATTTCATTTGTGGTTCGGGTTTCGGCATACCTTCGATCATCTCAGCCTTAAAATCGGTTCGATATTTCACATAGTTTTTTAAACGATTTTTATCGCGGGCAATCATCTTTAAACGGTCATCACCGTGCAGTTCCCCTTTGATATTCAAATCTTCAAGATCCATTTTATTTTGGCTAAAACTCGGAAGACCCAATAAAATCAGTATAAAAAAAGTCATACAATCACGCTAACCAAAAAGTGGCCTACTGACAATAGCGTTTGGTGGTTTCTAGGAGTTCGTCGATGTTGATCGGCTTTACAAATGCTTCCGACGCCGAAGTGGTTATTTTTTTGCTGTGAATGTTGTAGTCCGCACTCATAATGAATACCGGAATATTCGCCAGGCGTGGGTTTCTAATTTGCTCATCGCGAAATTCAAAACCGTTCATCACCGGCATCATCAAATCGAGCAAAATAAAATTGGGCAGCACATCGAGTGAATTGAGTAAGCTCAAAGCTTCTTGGCCATTGTTGGCACACTCCACCTCGTGACCTTCGCTCATAAAGAGGTGTTTTAATATCAGTTGGATATCCATCGAATCTTCAACAATCATCACCTTGGTCATCTTTATTTTACTCCTTCGAAGGCACTATATAACGAAATCATCTTTAAAATTTGACAAAGTTTTTACGAAAGCTGGAATTTATAGCCTATTCCCGAAACAGTTTTAACTGCTGCCTCATAGGGATGAATTTTTTTTCTCAATGTGCAGATATGTTTATCGATAGATCGGTCCTCGATAAAAACCTGGGAACCCCAAATCGCCTGCAAGAGTTGGGTTCGTGACAAAACCAAATTGGGGTTTTGTGCAAGATGAAGCAATAATTTGAATTCGATGGGTGTGAGGCTGATGTGTTTTTCGCCCTCGTCGACTTTTAAATATGCCGCCATACTCTGCACTTCAAGCCGGAGCGGCCCGCGCGAAATATTCTCGGATAGAAATCGGCGGCGCTGGGATCTTAAAACCTGACTCTCAACACGAAGCAAAAGCTCATCGGGATCAAAAGGCTTGGTGACATAGTCGTCGGCGCCTAATGAAAATCCTAAATATTTATCTTCAATCGAATTTTTAGAAGTTAAAAATATAACCGGAGTTCCAGAACGCTCAAGGGTCTGATTAAACTCTTTATAAAGATCAAATCCCAAACCATCAGGAAGTAAGACATCGATCAATAAAAGTGAATATGAAGTATGCACCAGTTTCATTCGAGCTTCAGCCAACGTTCCAACAATCTCGATTTTAAATTTAAAACCAAGCGAGCTTTTTATTATCAAAGCTGAATCGGCTGAATCTTCGACGACTAAGATTATTCCTAAATTCATACTCGTTATTTTAGATCAACTCTTGCGAAATACAATGGCTGAGCCCGAACACAAGCTTTGGCAGCGTCACAATCGATTTAAAATTTAATTTAAAATATAATGGTGAACTTATTTACAGTTTAAGCCCAAGTGAAATTAGCAGTTCAGCGTTTATAATAAATGGCTTAGCGTTGGCCATCGCGCCCAATCGAAATTCAGGTGCTAAGACAAACTGACCGTAATCGATATCGATACCAGTTGCCACCTGAACTAAATAATAATCTTTTAATGCCTCGCTGATCACTTGATATGTCGGAGTTCCATCTTGAACGGTTGCGGTCATCGATGTGGCATGATCGAGTTCGGCGCTGAAGCCAAACCAAAAAGCGGCTTCTGTTGACGGATAGTATTTAAGAAGTGCCCCCACCCCTAAGAAATTTTCCGAAACCATGGCCTGCGGAATGGTGGTCGGATTGACCCCATTTACAAAAGTGGCTGTCCCTTTGAGTTTTATGTTACGAAACGAAAGAAGGGGTCGAACCACCCATCGCGGATTGAGCGGAATTTCGAGATAAAGTTCAAATAGCGGAGCAAAACTTTCGAGCGAGGCCACATCATAAGTGTTTGTTGTGGTATTGAATGTGGCTTGAAAAGATTTGGATCCTTGGTGGTTATAATTTCCGCCAGCAGAAATCCCAAAAGATCGCTCGCGTTTGACTTCAACGACCTCTTCGTTGGTCACATCATCGCGATCGCGGGTATAAGAAAATTTTAAGTTTTTAGCCACAATATAGCCAGGAACTCTTTTACCTTTAAACATCACCAATACTTTTTTGAAGCCGCCATAAGGATTGGGCGAGACCACCACCACATCGCCATGAGCGAGCTCTGAAATCACCTTTGCGGATGCCGAGGGTTT
Organism: Bdellovibrionales bacterium; assembly: GCA_965199825.1. Classification (GTDB taxonomy): domain Bacteria; phylum Bdellovibrionota; class Bdellovibrionia; order Bdellovibrionales; family UBA1609; genus CBDATP01. Next base: position 2,393,223 of record OZ241329.1, read on the forward strand.
TTCATAAACGGTTAAAGGCTCTTCAATATAAAGATCCAAAATGGCAAAACAGGGCGAAACAAATAAAGCGGTGACGGCCAATAATAATTTGCGCAAAGTTTAGATCTCCTCGTGAACAATAGTATGCGTAGAGAGAATCAAATCACGACAACCCCCTGAAAGCCATTTTAGAGTGCTTGACCTTTTGACACACTCAGACTAGATGCGGACATGGCAAAACTTCGAATTCAACCTCTCCAAATTTCTTTAAATGAAATTCCAAACCAAGGGAAAACTTATCAATACACTCGCGAGTCTGCCGAGCTTGATAAAGCTTTTTCTGATTTGATTTTGCCACAGCAAAATTATTCGGTGGAAATCACGATCAAACCCATGGGAAATGTTTTCGAAATGCGTGGGAGTTTAAAAACCCAAATGCAAATTCCTTGTGCATTGTGTGGGATCGATCTTCCTCATCAAGTGGACGAAAACCTCCAAGAGATCTTGGTGATCGAGGAAAATTTGCCGCGGGCGGGCCACGAAGCCAAGGTCAACCATGTGCATGAACTTCATGAGGGACCTTCGGCACAAATGCTTGAGACCGAGATCTTTGATGTGGCCGAGTATCTTCATGAAATGCTTGCGCTCACAGTGCCAATTCGAAAGACTCGCGGCACCGAGTGTGAATCAGGATTTTGTTTAGAGCTTGAAGAATACGTTAAAAATGGATTGCTCACTCTTGATACCAAATCAAAAGGGACTGCGACCCATAATCCGTTTGGTGTCCTTCAGGGTTTAAAATTAAAAAGTTGATTTTTAGATGATTTCGGGCAAATTTTAGCCAAATCAAAGAACACGTTCATCTCCAACGCTTAAGGATATCATATGCCTACCCCAAAGAAGAAGACGTCGCGATCTAAACGAGATATGCGCCGCTCTCATGATTCGATCTCAGCACCAAACGTTGTGTCATGTAACAACTGTAATGCGCTGACTCGTCCGCACCGTGTTTGTCCCACTTGCGGCTATTATAGAGGTAAAGAAATCGTCCAACCGCGCGCTTAAATCATTTCATCGAAGCAGGTACAGCAGTGCGCACACAGGGTATCTTTCGGAGTAAAATCGCCGGAATCGGGTCCTATCTCCCCGAAAAAAGATTAACAAATTTTGACCTCGAAAAGCTTGTGGATACTAATAACGAGTGGATCGTCAATCGCACGGGGATCCATTCGCGCCATATTGCGAGTGGTGATCAAGCCACAAGCGATTTGAGTTTGATTGCGGCTCAGCGGGCTATGGCCAAAGCCAATGTCGCCGCTCAAGATCTGGAAATGATCTTGGTGGCGACAGTTTCGCCCGACCACATTATGCCCAATACCGCGTGCATTCTTCAGGCAAAACTGGGTGCTGGCAACTGCATGGCTGTCGATATTTCTGCGGCCTGTTCTGGTTTTGTTTATGGATTGTCGATTGCTGATCTGTATGTCACCACCGGAAAATACAAAACGGTTTTGGTGATCGGTGCTGAAGTTTTGCATCCTTATGTGAATTACAAAGACCGCGAAACTTGTATTTTGTTTGGTGATGGTGCGGGGGCAGCGATTATTACTCGATCCAATGAGGGCGAACCCTCTGAATTGATTTCCTCTCATTGTCATGCCGACGGACAAATTTCTGATTTATTTATGCTACCTGCGGGTGGATCAAAAATTCCATTTTCCCAACATGTTTTAGATAACGACCTGCAATTTGTGAAGATGAAGGGTCGCGAAATTTTTAAAAATGCGGTTCGCACGATGTCGCTCAGTTGTGAAGAAGCTTTAAGGGCGAACAACATGACTGGAGCCGATGTGGATTGGCTCATTCCGCACCAAGCCAACGCACGTATTGTTGAAGCTGTGGCCAAACATTTTGGCATTCCGATGACCAAAGTGATTTTAGAAATTGCTGATATGGGGAACACTTCGGCTGCAACAATTCCTGCAGCCTTTGATATTGCGATTCAAGACGGGCGCATCAAGCGCGGAGATACCATACTGCTCACCGCTTTCGGCGCTGGAATCACCAGCGGAAGCTTTTTGTTGAGGTATTAATTAAAATGGCTGTGGCGATGTTTCCCGGTCAAGGCTCGCAATCTGTGGGTATGGGTAAAGACCTTTACGACAATTTTAGTTTGAGCCAACGTGCGTTTGAAGAAGCCTCAGATACTCTATCGATAAACTTTAAAAAATTATTATTTGATGGCCCGGAAGATCAACTTCAGCTGACCGAAAATGCTCAGCCCGCCCTTCTTTTGACCTCGTTTGCTGCTTTTGCAATTATCGAAGACGAATATGGATTTATGCCTGAGAGTTCAAGTGGACATTCGGTTGGAGAATTTGCCGCATTTGTGGCGGCAAAAGTGATTTCGTTTTCTTATGCTTTAAAAGCCGTGAGGCTTCGGGGTGAAGCAATGCAATCAGCAGTACCGCTCGGCAAGGGCGGGATGCTTGCGGTGATGGGCCTTGAGGCCCAAAAAGTTCATGAGCTTTGTGAATATGTGGTCAAGCAAAGTGGGCATGCCCCGCTTGAAGTTGCAAATTACAACACTCCCCAACAGACGGTGATCTCAGGAAATATTTTAGCTATTGAGTGGATTTTAAATAACGATCTTAAAGAATTTTTAAAAACACAAAAACCAAAATTTATTCGACTTAAAGTTTCGGCACCCTTTCATTGTTCAATGATGAAACCTGCCGAAAAAAAATTAAGCCATTTTTTTTCAAATGACACGTTTGAAACTCCTCGGTTTCCGATTGTTCAAAACGTCACAGCCTGTGCCTCTGAAAATACGGAGGACTTAAAAAATAATCTGATCCACCAAGTCTCCTCACCGGTAAGATGGGTCGAGTGTGTCGAACAACTCAAAACCACAAGTTCGATCGGGTTTGAATTTGGATCGGGCCGCGTGCTTCAAGGTTTGATCAAAAAGATTTCTCCTGATTTTAAGGTGATCTCGATTGGCACAACCGATGACGTGAGGAATTTTAAAAATTATGAGCTTTAAAGGGAAAAATATTTTTGTTACCGGCGGATCGCGCGGAATCGGTCGTGGCTTGGTGAAAGGTTTGGCAGAGCTTGGGGCTCGTGTTGGATTTTCTTATAGTTCTCAGGTGGAGCAAGCCAATGAAGTTTTGGAGTCTCTTCCGGGTGAAGATCATTTTTGTTTACAGATGAATATTGCAGATAGTGAATCTGTTCAAAAAGGCTTTAGTCAAATTTTTGAAAAATTCGGCAGCTTGAATGGGCTTGTGAATAATGCCGGTATGACCCGCGATCAACTTCTTTTGCGAATGAAGGAAGAGGATTTCGACCAAGTGATCACTACGAATCTCCGCGGTACATTTTTGTGTTGCAAACATGCGGTTAAAAATATGATTCGGTCGCGCAAAGGATCTATCGTCAATATCACAAGTGTGATTGGCTCGATGGGCAACCCGGGGCAGAGTAATTATGCAGCGAGTAAAGCGGGCGTTGAAGGCTTCTCGCGGGCTTTGGCTCTCGAAATTGGGTCACGTCAAGTGCGAGTCAACTGTGTCGCACCAGGATTTATCGTGACCGAAATGACAGAGAGCCTTGATGATCAGCAAAAAAACAGTATCTTAACAAAAGTCCCGTTGAATCGAATCGGCAAAGCCGAAGATGTTTTGGGTGCGGTGGCGTTTTTGTTGTCGGATGACGCTGACTACATCACCGGCCAAACACTTCATGTTAACGGCGGCCTTTACTTATAAACTTTTAAACAAGAGGAGAAATCATGTCCGTGCAACCTAGAGTAAAAAAAATTATTGAAGAACAACTCGGTGTCGAACCCGATCGCGTAAAACCCGAGGCTTCGTTTATTGACGACTTAGGTGCGGACAGTCTCGACATTGTTGAGCTTGTGATGGCAATGGAAGAAGAATTCGATATCGAAATTCCAGACGAAGAAGCCGAAAAATTAAAAACAGTTCAGGATGTAATGAAGTATCTTGAGAGCAAAGGGAAAGCTTAAAATCCTTTATGGGAGTCTACACCCGTAAGGCCATAGAAAATCGGCGCGTGGTGGTGACAGGCATGGGATGTCTCTCACCTCTCGGTCATAATGTGACCGACACGTGGAATGGATTGATCAATGGGCGATCAGGAATAGATCGCATCACCCTTTTTGATACCAAGGATTTTGATACCCAATTTGCTGGTGAAGTTAAAAATTTTAATCCCGATTTGTATGTGGCCAAAAAAGAGCAAAAAAAAATGGATCGTTTTGTCCAGTTTGCATTGGCCTCTGCAAAAATGGCGATCGAAGATTCAGGATTTGATCAACTGCCCGCTCATCGCACCGGAGTGATCGTTGGTGTAGGAATTGGCGGATTGCCGCTGATCGAAAAAAATCGCGACATCTTGAGCGAGAGAGGTCCTTCAAGAATTTCGCCTTTTTTTATTCCTGCGGTGATTACCAATTTAGCCTCTGGCCAAATCAGTATTGAACATAAAATTAAAGGCCCCAATTTTTCGGTGACCAGTGCGTGCGCCACAGGAGCACATTCGATTGGCGAAGCGGCTCATTATATTCGTCGCGGCCAAATGGATGTGATGATTGCCGGTGGTTCTGAAGCGACCATTTGTCCTTTGGCGGTTGCCGGATTCAATTCCATGAAGGCACTTTCGACCAGAAACGAATCGCCCGCTCAAGCTTCAAGACCTTGGGATCGTGACCGCGATGGATTTGTTTTGAGTGAAGGTTCGGCCACTTTGGTTTTAGAAGACTATGAACATGCGGCCAGGCGCGGAGCACGCATTTATGCCGAGCTTACGGGCTACGGCGTTTCGAGCGATGCCTTTCACATGACTGGTCCCTCTGCGGATGGTGAAGGTGCAGCTCTTGCAATGGCGATGGCGCTTCAAGAGGCTTCACTTTCCAAGGAAGAGATTGGCTATATCAACGCCCACGGCACCAGTACTCCTTTAGGCGATGAAATTGAGACCGCAGCGATAAAAAGAGTATTTGGAGCGCATTCAAAAAAACTACTGGTGAGTTCGACAAAGAGCATGACAGGGCACACCTTGGGAGCTGCCGGAGCGCTTGAAAGTGTATTTTGTATTCAGGCTTTATTAAATGGATTGGTTCCCCCGACCATTAACCTCGAAAATCCAAGCAGTGATTGTGATTTGGATTATGTTCCGTTAAAAGCTCGAGAGACGAAGCTTAAATCTGTTTTGAATAACAGTTTTGGTTTTGGCGGAACGAACTCATGCCTTATATTTTCTAAACTGGATTAATTTATGGTCTATATGGCGGCCGATCACGCGGGTTTTGAACTCAAACAAAACTTGGTTCAAAGCCTATCATTTGAGATAAAAGATCTTGGGACCTCAAGTCCCGCTTCAGTCGATTACCCCGATTACGCAGATCGAATGGCCAAGGCGATAAAGTCGGATTTAGAAAGTAAAGGCGTTTTGATTTGTGGTTCGGGACAAGGAATGGCCATACGAGCAAATCGCTTTCCATTTATTAGAGCGGCTTTGTGTTTTGATGAACAACAAGCCTCTTTAAGCCGCGAGCACAATGATGCAAATGTTTTATGTTTAGCTGCGCGACTCATCACGTTCGAGCAGGCTAAAAAAATTATCGATGCGTTTTTGAATACTGAATTTGCACACGGGCGGCACGAAGCACGAGTAAACAAATTAAATTTTCCCATTAAAGGCGAATCATGACAGAAACACACGACCCCGAACTTTTTGGATTTTTACAAAAAGAAACTCAGCGCCAAGAGTACGGCCTAGAAATGATCGCTTCAGAAAACTATGCCTCAAAGGCTGTGATGGCTGCCCAAGGCACAATTCTCACAAACAAATACGCCGAGGGTTATCCGGGCAAGCGCTATTATGGCGGTTGCGAATTTGTGGATCAAATCGAAACGCTTGCAATTGAGAGATTAAAAAAATTGTTCAATGTTGGCTTTGCCAATGTGCAGCCGCATTCGGGCTCGGGCGCAAATATGGCAATTTATCTCGCTTTTTTAAAGGCGGGCGAAAAAGTTTTGGGAATGGACCTCTCCCACGGCGGCCACTTGACCCATGGATCACCAGTTAATTTTAGCGGCATTCTTTATGAAGCATCTGCCTATGGAATTGATCCCGAGACTGAGCGTCTCGACTATGATCAAATCCGAGAGATTGCAAAAAAAAATCAACCCAAAATGATCATTGCCGGCTACAGCGCTTATCCACGCACCCTCGACTTTGAAGCTTTCAGTAGCATTGCCAAAGAAGTGAATGCTTTATTACTTGTTGATATGGCCCATTTTGCGGGGCTTGTGGCTGGTGGTGTTCACCCCTCGCCTGTTGGATTTGCAGATGTGATTACAACGACCACACACAAAACCTTGCGGGGTCCACGTGGTGGAGCGATCATGACGTCGTCTGAAGCCATGGCCAAAAAGATAAATTCAAAAATTTTTCCAGGCATTCAAGGTGGACCTCTTGAGCATGTGATTGCGGCGAAGGCTGTGGCTTTTCGCGAAGCCCTTGATCCAAAATTTAAAATCTATGCCCAACAAATTGTTAACAACGCAAAAAGCCTGGCCGAAACTTTGATGAGCGAGGGTTTAAAGCTGGTGTCCAACGGCACCGACAACCATTTGGTTTTGATCGACTTAAGCGATCTCGAAATTACGGGTAAAGACCTAGAGGATGCTCTGGAGCACGCAGGAATCACGGTAAACAAAAATACTGTACCCAAAGAAAAACGCTCGCCCTTTGTTACCAGCGGCGTTCGTATCGGAACACCGGCACTGACCACCCGCGGTATGAAAGAGTTAGAAATGAAAACTATCGCTGAGTGGATTGCCAAAGTGGTGCGCCATTCAAAAGATCAAAATGTACTCCAAAAAATTAAAAGAGATGTGCGTGAGTTGTGCGAGCAATTTCCTATTTATCAATAATCTTTTTTATCGGTTGCGCGAGTAAGATTCAGCAGCCTCTCCCTCCACCGCCACCACCTGTAAAATCGGAGAGTGGCTTTCGGATAATCTGGCCCGTGGAACATTTCCGAATGACTCGCGGATTTGATGTGAGCAAAAAGCGCCCTCACCTCGGCCTTGATTTAGCGGGCGCAAAAAATTCGCCAATTTATGCGGCTCACGAAGGCACGGTTCTTTATGCAGGAAAAGGCTATAAAGGGTACGGCAAGGTCGTGATTCTTGAGGGCCCAAATTCTTTTGCCACTATCTATGGTCATATGACTCGCTTTCAAGTTCGTGCTGGGCAAAAGTTAAAACAAGGACAAATCATTGGCGCAATGGGACGTACGGGACATGCAACCGGAGTTCATCTGCACTTTGAATTGCTTCGTGAAAAGACTCCGGTCGATCCACTCTTATTTCTTGATCAATCAAAACTTTATTGATCTAAACTTTGACCTATTATGGCAAAAAAAAATAAGACCCCTGATCTGTTTGACGACGAAATCATCGAAACCCCCACCGACTTTGCACGCCTCTTAAACCAATCCTCGGCAATCAAAAAGCTTTCGGTTGGTGATTTGATTCGTGGAGAAATTTTATCGATGGGCAAAGAAGCCGCATTTATTTCCACCCAAACTCCGGTTGATGGAATTTTACCGATTGCAGATTTGATCGATAGCAAAAAACAAAATCAGTTTAAAGTCGGCGACATTATCGAGGCTCGAGTCATTCGTATCCGCGAAGGCGAGATTTTTTTAAAAAAATTAGGTTCAACTCAAGGGTCTGAAGATGTTGAAAGTCTCGAAGACGCGTTTGATATGGAACTTGCGGTGGAAGGAAAAGTCACCGAGGCCAACAAGGGCGGCTTTAAAGTTTTGCTTTTTGGTAAATCGGCATTTTGTCCAATGAGCCAAATGGATTCAAAACGGATTGATGATGTCGATCAGTATGTAGGCAAAAAGTTTTCATTTCAGATCACAAAGTTTGAGGCCAATGGACGAAACATTGTGGTCTCGCGCCGAAAGCTTTTAGATCAAGAACGTCAAGTTCATGAACAAGAGTTTATTGAAACCAAAATGCCTGGTGATATCTTGCGTGGCAAAATCAGTCGTCTTGAGCGCTTTGGAGCCTTTGTTGAATTTGAACATGGCGTTGAGGCTCTCATCCCAATTTCTGAATTGTCCTACAGCAGGGTCAATCATCCCCAAGATGTTGTGCAAGTCGGCCAAGAGGTCGACGTTGCGCTCCTTAAAATTTCTGAAGACGAAAAAGGTTTGCGGATCGCAGTCTCTCTCAAAGGTGCCGGTGGCGAGAGCGACCCCTGGTCTCGTATCACCACTGACTATCCTGTTGGCAAAGTCGTCACGGGCGAGGTGGAGCGCAAAGAGGCTTATGGTTTGTTTGTGCGGATTAGTCCTTATTTCACCGGTCTTTTGCCGCGTTCGAAATGGCGCGATCATTTAGAGGGTGCAAAATATGAAAGCCGTAAAAAAGGCGATTTGATCCAAGTCCAAATTGCCGAAATTTTGCTCGAGCAACACAAAATTAGTTTATCAGTACCTGATGATCAAGCCGATGAAAATTGGGTTCAGCATCAAAAAACCAATACGGTTGCCCAAGGCTTTGGGCAACTCAGTGATCTTTTAAAAAAATCTAAATTATAATTGGCTTGAGACCTGATCTAAAATCTGCTGGGCGGTCAGTAAAGGCTTCCCGACTCCCTGGGCAAAGGTGGGCTTTCCCCCACCGCGGCCATCGAGTGATTTCATCAATTCCACCAAAATTTTATTGGCAGGAATTTGGGCACTTGGACTGTTGATCATCACTCCCAATTTATCCTGATCGGTAAAAATCAAAACACTCAAATCCGATTTTTCTTTTGCATGATGCTCATCAAGCAGTGTTCGGAGTTCTGCAGTTTCGCCAGAAGCCTCGATCAATAAGATAGATTTACCCGATTTGGTTTTTTGAGTTTTTTGTGATTGGATTTTGGCTTGAGCTTTGAGTTCTGGCGCCGATTTTTTTTCTTTTAGTTTTAAAATACTCTCTAATAGCTGCTGTGGCTTAGTATTCAAACTCACACAAGCTTCATGCAATGCCTCATTGCGCTCTTGCACAAATTGGATCGCCGCTTGGGCCGCCACTCCCTCAATGCGCCGTATTCCTTTGGCCACACTCGATTCGCTCAAAACAAAAAAGGCACCGATATCCCCTGTGGCATGAACGTGAGTGCCACCACAAAGTTCAAGCGATTTGTCGCCAAACGAAATCACCCGCACGGTATTTTCATATTTTTCTTCAAACATCGCGATGGCACCCTCGGCAATGGCCGCTTTGATTTCCATTTCGCGAGTGTGCGAGGTGTAGTTGTCACGAATCCAATGATTGACCAAGCGTTCAATTTCTCGCAGTTGATCCGGCGTGACCGCAGAGTCATTTTGAAAATCAAAACGTAATCTGTCGCTTGTGACCATCGAGCCTTTTTGCACCGCCTGTGGACCCACAATTTTGCGCAAAGCCGCATGCAAAAGATGAGTCGCCGAGTGATGAGCGCGAATCTGAAGGCGGCGTTCGGCATTCACTACCAAATCGATTTTATCATTATTATGAAGGGTTCCGTTTTTGACCTGAACGTGATGAAAAAATCTTTTTTCACGCTTCAACACATCAAGCACTTCAAGCTCTGCAGTTTTAGAACGAATGACTCCATGATCCCCCACTTGTCCGCCCGACTCGGCATAAAAAGGAGTGTTGGTGCAAACAAGATAGCCCTCTTCCCCTTTTTCAAGTTTGTCGGCGGTTGCGCCATCTTTAAAAAGGGCCATCACCTGAGAGGAAGACTCCAAAGCGTCATAGCCCTTAAAGTGGGTGGGTAAAAAATCTTTCATATGTTCATCAAAAACCGTAACGTCTGTTTTTGATTTCGCTTGCGGACCTGTTTTAATTTGTCGCGAGACATTGCGATGCTCATCAAAACGGGATTGAAAGCCTTCGTCGTCGATCAATACATTTTTTTCTTTGGCTGCTTCTTTGATCAAATCAAAAGGCACGCCATACGTTGCAACCAAATCAAATATAAAATCTGAGGGAACTTTTTGATTCGATTTCAAAGTTGCGATTTTATCTTCGAGCATTTTTTTGCCTCGACTAATCAGGGGCTCATAATCTCGGACTTCGTTTTGAACCGCGGTCAAAACCCGGTCCAAATTTTTTGCCAAATGCGGATATGCTTTTTGATGATTTTTAACAATCAACTCGATCATCGATGAAAAATCGGTGGAGGGTGTATCTGCGCGTAAACCAAGAGTGAGACATTTGCGAAGCAACTTTCGCGGAATATAGCCACGGCCCTCATTCGACAATTTGACATTTTCGGCAAGGATAAATGTGGCCGCACGGAGATGGTCAGTCAAAATTCGATATTGCTCGACACCAAAGGACTTTGATCCAAATTGGTCTTGAGCCAAATTCATAATTGGATTGAGCGCGGCAATTTCATAAACAGATTTAAAACCGTTCATCACAAATTCCATACGTTCAAGCCCCGAGCCCGTATCCACACTTTTGAGTGGCAGTGGTAAAAAGCTGCCATCGGCATTTTTATTAAATTCCATAAAGACGCCGGCATTCCAAATTTCGATGTATCTGCCTTTAGAATCGAATTCTTTGCCTGGCTTATAAGCTTCGCCAAAGTTTTCTCCGGTATCGAAAAAAACTTCGGTGCATGGACCACATGGACCCGTATCGCCCGCAGGCCCCCAAAAATTGTCTGCACCTAAGACCACAATGTGATCATCTGGAACACCTACACTTTTCCATGCGGTGATCGACTCTTTATCCGCCGCAAGCTTCAACTCCGAATCCCCGCCGTAGGCCGAAAAATAAAGTTTTTCTTTTGGAAATTTAAGATGGTTCACCAGGAGATCATAAGCAAGCTCAGCCGCTTTTTGTTTATAGTAATCACCAATCGACCAACTGCCGAGCATTTCAAACATCGTCATATGATGACGATCTCCAACATCATCAATATCGATGGTGCGAATACACGGCTGATAATTCACAAGACGTTTATTTGGTGGTTGCTCGAGCCCCAAAAAATATTTTTTTAACGGCGCCATTCCAGAATTTATATACAAAAGCGTCGGGTCGTTTTTGGGAACAAGCGGAGCCCCAGGAATTACCAAATGATCTTTGGATTCAAAAAACTCCAAAAACCGAGAACGAATCTCTTCCCCATTCAATTTTTCCATATGGTCCTCCTTGTTTCTCTTTATCCTGATTTCTTAGGTTTGGGCATTGAAAAATTATGTTACTCGAACTTTTAGCGATTTGTACCTTCGTTCGCTCTCCCACCGAAGAATTATGTAACGAAGCCCAAAGATGATCAAAATAGCGCGTCCACAATTTTGGGGATTTGGTTCCGGTCAATTATTGGGACTTATGAATTGGACATGATTTTGTACCATCGTTCACATGATGGATTTTGAGCGGAAGCGGTTGTGGATCTAAAAGACGCCGCCCAAAAAATTAAATCAGTTGCTCCATAACGGAGCTCGATCACCCTTGGGACCCAGAATCAAATAATCCCAAACCGGCCAAATTGGCAGCATCTCGCCAGAATCCAACTTCATTTGCAAAAGAGATTTGATCTGTGGTGATGCAGAGTAAGTTGGCAACAGCGACAGGCGAGTGAGATCGCTTTTATGAAAAACTGCGTTTGCTGCAACCAATGCATTCATAAGAGGATCCACCTCTTCATTGAGGGGCTGAGCTGTGAATGTGGTGACTATTTTTTTGTTTGGCAAAAGCGCATGGATAAACTGACTAAAAGCTCGCCAAGGCGGTTCAGTTTTTTGCTGATACATTGTATTGTCGTAGTGGATTGACCACGCGTGGTTGCTGCCCACATGAATCACCGCTCGATTGGATTTCGCAATACAGTTTGTAGCATTTAATGCCATCATGGGCTCACGATCGTAAAACATGTCAGCACGATCAATCATACTTTGGAGATCCATGCGGAATGCCCGCTTGATCGCATCAATAAGAATCCGCGGCATCTTGGCAAAGGTTGCCTGCCGCACCGATTTATCTGGCGAACTTTTAGCATCAAGACCACACATCACAACTTTGGGATGAAGCAATTTTTGATTGCGTAGAAATCTAAAAAACTCTTTATTCAAATCATCTTTTAGCCAAACATATTTTGTTGCATCCATATCGGCAAAAAAGCTTGCCTCTGCCGGGCTGCCAGGAATTTCTGAGTCATCTGTGATAAATTTTTGAAACGGCGTTTCGAGTTCTTCAAGAACATACTCAGTGGTGAATCCATCAATCAAATTAAGGCCAAAATAGGCTCAACACCGTCAAAGTTTTTGCCACCCTACGTACACTCAAACAATTTTTGTTCATAAGCCATTAAGCAATGCACGATCTAAACCAAAATGCAGAGGGCATGAGTGTTTTTTGAAAGCAAAAGGAAGGGCCGATTTAAACACGGATTCTTGCAAATTTCTTTAAGCCACATTCTTCGCTGAAACTCAATGGAACGAAGAAGTCTTTCGTAAAAGAAGGATTATGTAACACTTAAATCAACCATCCAAAATTGATCACGCCGAATACGATACCTTCTTTCACATTAGAAATTTGGGGTAAAAATGGTGGGCTCTACAGAACTCGAATCTGCGACCTCTTCCATGTCAAGGAAGCGCTCTAACCAACTGAGCTAAGAGCCCACATGATGGGAAGCTGCAATAGCTATATGGCTCAGTGAGGGCGAGTCAAGCTTCCACCGATCACCTGCGTTTAAAATCCACCGATCAAAAACCTGTTTGAGTGTGCAGGCGACGGCGTGATTCTTCATCGAATCCATTTTTTGCTGTTGCACCCCGCAGCTTCGAATATTGCCGAAGTCTTCAAGGTCATTGTGCACGTTGATCGAAAGACCGTGGCTGGTGACACCAGAACGAATTCTTAGCCCAAAGAATGCAACCTTTCCTTTGAGAGTAAAAAGGCCGGGCTCCTCACCCGAGGTCAAAGTGGAAATGCCAAAATCTTTTAAAGTCGATTGTGTGATCAAAATCATGTTGTGAACAAATTCGCGCGGGCCAATTTTAAGTTGGTAAAGATCAAATAATGGATAGATCACCAACTGACCGGGGTGATGCAAAGTGGCCTCGCCCCCTCGATCGACACGAACAATTTGATAGCGAGGCAAAGGTTGAATCAAATCTTGGAGATCATTGCTCCGACGGCCCAGTGTGATGACCGGCTCAAATTCAAAACCTAAGATCGCCGGAATTGGGCTTTGATCTTGAACTTTTAAACCAAAAGAATACTCACACCGACCAAAATACTTTGTGTGCATGGCCCCAGAAATACTCTTAAACCTAATACATTTCAACGCGGTCGTTTTCTTTAAATCCCGATCCAGAGTGTATCACCGCAATGGCGCCATCTTTACCAAAGTAGCTGATGACTTCGACAGTTCCCTTCATCCGGCCCGGGGCTTTGCCGATGAACTGACCATTCTGGGGATCATAAATTTCATCACCGTCTTCGGTAATTTTTAAAATGTCGCCAATCTCAAGACCCGAAAGCCTTCCCGCATTCAAAAACAATCGCTCACCCGAAACCATGGCCACACGGCCTTCCCATTTGAGTTTTTCTAAGCTTTGGATCAAGCCCGAAAAAGTTTGGCTAAAGGCCTCTCGCAAAGAGTTTTTAACAACCACTGGGTCGTCGACCACGGGCTGATCACTCTCGCCCGCAACTTGGGTTGTAGCGTCCTCAATTTCTGCTGTGCGGGTTTGATTAAATAATTCTTTTCCATTTCGGGCCGAATACATCCGCATCCGAATGGTTGCAGACACCTTGGCTCTCACTTGTCGAAACAACCCGAGAGCATCACGGTTTTTTCGAATTTTTATTTCTAGAATTTTACCCTCAATCACCGCAGAGGCTCCAAGAGGTGCGCTTGCCTTTGCCAAACTTTCCAAATCATATTCTTCTGTTTGGGTGAGATTTAGCTCTTGATGATTGAGCACAACCACTCGTCCTGAACGAGTTAATTCATTGATCACAAAACTTCGGGCCTCTTCGGTGATTGGGCCTGATCCTTTTTGACTAAGAAAAGGAAGAATCATCACGCGTTGTCTTAAAGCTTCGTCATCTCTTGCCGACATTGGCACATCAAGCCGCTGCGGCTGCCGGTCTTCTCTGTACTCAATAAGTCCGCAACCCAAATCAAAAAGCAAAAAACTGAACAAAATAAATTTCATTCAATAATGATAGAGCTCAGGTTTAGAAATTGGAAGAGGGCAAAAGATTAAAGTCGCTTGATATTAAAAATTAAACTGTCTGAGGTTTTGGTTTGAATCAGAAGTTTAAAATTTCCATAAGTTTTTTGTTCTAGGTCTTTGGCTAGCTGGTCAATCGGGCTTGAGGAATCAATTTCGAAGACCGCCTCGCCCGGTCCAAACCCGCGTTCTTTTAAAACTCGAACCTGTTTCAGACTGTCATTGACAGTTTTTTTAAAATTAACAATTTGGGAATAATCTAAATTTCCTTTGAGTGTGAGCTTAATGAGAGTTGCGCCAAAACTACCCGAGCGCCATGCTTCACTGAGTTGAGCCGAGAGGTCTGAGGCGACCGATGCCGAAACTTCATTTAATTTCTTTAACACCACCACGTTTTCCAAACCCGAATCGGTCTCAAAGCTGCGAACAACTTCACCAATCACGCGGCCATTGGCCGAATGGAGCGCTGTCAGTTTAAACTCAAGTCGAAAGGATTTGGGCTTATCTTTATTCTCTTCAATATTGAGCTCACCACGAATGACGATGGAGGCTTGAAAATACTCGGCCATCTGAAGGTAGGCATCCCCGACCGGAGATTCGGCATGCAGTCCACTTGGCAAGAGGCGATCATAAAGACCGGTTGAGGGATTTAATCCAGCAAAGCCAACATTTTTTAATTCCTTATTGAGGCGATCAAAAAATATTCCACCCATTTCTTTGAGATTTTGAACGTCGCGACTCTGAGTCCACCACCTATAAGCTTGTGAATGGGGATGATCGACAAAACCGATCACGGGCAAAATACGAGGCGGTCCTTCTGAGGTGCTAAGGAGTCCATCCTCGCGCAGTGTCGACTCTAAATTCTTGATCGAAACCTTCATTTCGACTGTCATACTGCTCTGTTGAGCCGAGTATTGGGCGTTTGATTCCTTCATGAATAAGATAAATTTTGCCGAATTTTTTGCTAATTTTGATTTGATCAGATTGGCGTTGTGTTCAAATTTTTGGGTTCCAATCAGCTCTTGGACATACTGGTTGGTGACCGTAGCGATTGCTTGATCCAGCATCTCTTGGCGCGCCTGAGCTTTATCTGGCTTTTGACTCGTCGCTTGAATCTTGGTTTCGATCAAAGATTCGGCAGCAAACAAAAATGAAGAATAAATAAAAATAGGAGCAATAATAGTAACTATAAAAATATTTATGAGACCAGCCATCCTCCATCTATTGCATTTATTTTATGTTTCGTCTATGCCCTTATCCTATGATTGAAACAAACAGAGATCCCGAAACTCTTCCAGAAGTCGCACCCACCGAGCTTTCAAAGCTTGCCGATCAAATCGGAAATTTTATGCATCATTGGGGTTTTAAAAAAATCCATGGTCGAATTTGGACTTATATTTATTTGTCTGAAACACCATTGGATGCCGGAAGTTTGATGCGTGTTTTGAATGTCTCAAAAGCATTGATGAGTCTTTCCCTGCATGATCTTTTAAAACACAATGTCATCAAGGAAGCCGGAAAGAGCCCACGGGGAACCCAAGTTTTCTTGGCTAATCCGGATTTGGTTCAGGTGATTCTCGAAGTTCTTAAAACTCGCGAAATGACCATGCTCAATGATGTCGAAAACACATTTCAAAAATTTAAAACGCAAGGGCCTGCAGAAGGTCTACAGACTGAACGGATTGATAAATTGGGAGCCTTGATTCATGAGGCCAAAAGATCTCTTGAAGGTGTGCTTCAACTTTCTGCGGTTGATTTTCAGTCATGGGAAAATTCGTTAAACTAGGCGTTCGTTAAAGCTTGAATAAATGTTTTTGATTTAAAATCTTCAGGCTTTAAAATTTTTGAAACAATCCGTTGATCCATTAATAAAACATCTGCCATCTCACCGTACATAATCTTGAGTGCAAAGGCGGGAGCGTTAAGTGGAAGCACCCTCACTCCCAGATGCTCGGCTAAAATATGAGTCATTTGACCATTTGTGATGGGATGGGGAGCACACACATTGATCGCCCCTTTACAGTTGGCGTTACTTAAAGCTTTGCTCACAAGCGATGACAAATCATCAAGCGCGATAAAACTAAATCCTTGAGTGCCCGGACCAAGTGCTGCCCCAAGACCTTTTTTAAAAATTGGCTCAACCTGTTTTAAAAATCCTCCACCATGACCGATCACTGGTGGAATCCTTAAGTGAAGAGTGCGCGCGCCCTCAATGTGGGCAGCCGCCTCCCATTCTTTGCAAAGATCGGCTAAAAATCCTGTTCCCAGTGGCGAATCCTCATCCTGGATGTCACTGCTTGAGGGATAAATTCCGATTGCAGATGCCGAAATAAAAATTTTTATTTTTTGGCCAGAGCGACTTAAGCCAGCAATCAGATTTTTTGTTGTGGTGATTCTTGAGTCAAATAAAATTTGTTTTCTTTCTTTGGTCCATCTGCTATCTGCGATTCCTTCACCTGCCAAATGAATGATCGCATCCACATCTTTATAGGCTTCAAGCGGAGGCTCACCTTTTAGGCCATCCCATTTAAAAAGTGCATATGGGCTATTGGATGCAGGATTACGACTAAGACCCACAACCTCGTGCTGCGCTTTTTTAAGATCAGCTGAGATTTTTCGTCCTAGAAATCCGGTAACTCCGGTCATCAGAATTTTCATGACTTTAAAGCTTTGCGGTAAGTTTCAAGACATCGCTCTCTAGCCTCTTGATGATTGACAATCGGACTTGGCTGATCGCCTTTAAGCCATTTGTTGCGATAGTTTTTATCGGCATCAAACTTTTTGGCCTGCTCCATTGGATTAAAAATTCTAAAGTAAGGAGCCGCATCACATCCACAGCCCGCAGCCCATTGCCAATTTCCCACATTTGAGGATTGTTCAAAATCATGGAGCTTTTCGGCAAAGTAGCGCTCGCCCCAACGCCAATCAATCAAAAGATGTTTACATAAAAAACTTGATACAATCAGGCGTGCACGGTTGTGCATAAAACCGGTTTGATTGATCTCGGTCATTGCCGCATCAACAATGTCATAACCCGTTTTGCCCTCACACCAGGCCTTGAATTCTTTTTTGTCATTGCGAAATTTGATCTTGTCATATTTTGGCTTAAAGGCCTTATCCACGGTGTGCGGAAAATAATAAAGGACCGCCATAAAAAATTCTCGCCAAATGAGTTCTCCCAAATAAACCGGCGAGGTCTTTTGGGCCAGTTGCGCTAGCTTTCGGATCGAGAGAGTTCCAAATCGTAAATGCACATCCACATGAGTGGTGCTCGATTGCCCCATAAAATTTCTGAGTTCGCCGTATTTTTTTAAAAATTCAGGATTCAGTTGAGGTTTAGGAATTTTTTGTTCGGTAGATTCAAAGCCGATATCTTTAAGAGAAATCGATTTTTGGGGCTTGATTTGAAAACCATTTTTAAGATTTTTTTCGCTAGCAAAATGGGGGATTGGTTTTAAAACCTTACGCCATTTTTTTGCATAGGGAGTGTACACCGAATACGGATCGCCTGAATCTTTAAGCACATCTTTGTAATCATGAATCACTTGATCTTTAAAGGTCAAAAAATCGATTTTTTGGGATTCAAGATACTCTTTGACCTTTTGGTCGCGCTCCCTTGCATAGGGTTCATAATCTTCGTTGCAATAAACCGATTTGATCTCAAATTCCTTTGATAGTTTTTTAAAAACTTCTATGGGTTTGCCGATTTCGATCCGCAAAGAACTCTTATGTTTCTCAAATTGTTTTTTTAAATCCATGACTTGGTCAAAAATAAATTCGACCCGTGCATCTTTTTTATTTTTTAATAAATCTAAAATGGAACGATCAAAAATAAAAATGGGTAAGGTGGGATTATCACTCTTAAGTGCTTCAAATAGTCCGTGATTGTCATCGCTGCGTAAGTCTCTCCGAAACCAAAATAGATTAACCATTAAGCATCCAGCTCCGTGTGATTCAGGTGGCCAAATAGCTGGCCTACTTTCTCGAAGAACTCCAAGGAAGGCTCGATGCCCATTGGATCAAGCACATCCAACCGGACAGACGCCTTGAGATCGTCGAGTTCTATATGGAGTGATACAGGAATTTGTCCCGGCATGGATAGCATTAAAGCTTTAAGTTGATCGAGCTTTTGGTGTGAGTCCGCTGCGAGATGAAAATTCAGCCGCTTGCCCCGCTTTAAGGTGTCGCTAAATTTACGGGCATCTTCGACAAAAACCTTTTGGCCTTCGTTTTCTCGACTGAGCTCACCAGAAATTAAAATTGGGCCTTCTTCACGTAGTAAAAATTGGGCTTTGACATAGGCATCTGGAAAAATCACCAGCTCAAGTGTGCCGGTGAGATCTTCAAATTGGGCAAAGGCCATACGTGTGCCCTTTTTTGTGATGATCTCTCTTAAACTCGTAATCAATCCCAACAGCTGTACCGGTTTTTTATTTTCTAATTTTTTTAAATGCTCGGTTTTGATGATTTGAAAATTTTTGGTCAAACGATCAAACCCTTGGAGCGGATGATCCGACAAGAAAAATCCTAAGACTTCCTTTTCATAAGCAAGCCTTAGACTTCTTGAAAACTCCTCGCTCACCGCAAGCCGCACCGAAGCCTCTTCTTCGGTGTCTTTAGCAAACAAACTCACCTGCCCGAGTTCGGCATCTTTGCGCGAGCGCCCTGCGCGATCGATAAATTGGGCATACCCTTCAAAAATTTGTTTGCGGTTGTATCCAAATCCATCAAAGGCTCCAGCCTTGACCAAACTTTCTATGGTTTTTTTGTTTATTCTTTTTAAATCCACCCGGTTAAAAAAATCATCGAGTGATTTAAATTCGCCGCCATGAAAGCGGGCCTCAACGATTGCTTCGACCGCACTCTCGCCCACCCCTTTGATTGCTCCGAGGGAAAAAAAGATGCGCTCCCCTTTGACCGTAAATTTATATTCGGAAGCATTGACGTGAGGAGGAAGCACTTCGATCCCGCGCCGTTTGGCATCCTTAACGTATTTTACGATCTTATCGGTATCGTTCATCTCGGTAGATAACAAAGCCGCATAAAATTCGATGGGATAATAATTCTTGAGCCACGCGGTTTGTGCCGCTACCACACAATACGCAGCAGCATGGGATTTGTTAAAACCGTATTTGGCAAATTCGGCCATAGTATCAAAAAGCTCGCCCGCTTTTTTCAAATCATATTTATTTATTTTCGCACCGGCCAAAAATCGATCTTTTTGTTTTGCCATCACCTCGGGAATTTTTT
Source organism: Bdellovibrionales bacterium (assembly GCA_965199825.1). GTDB lineage: Bacteria > Bdellovibrionota > Bdellovibrionia > Bdellovibrionales > UBA1609 > CBDATP01. Next base: position 2,412,739 of record OZ241329.1, read on the forward strand.
TACCCATGGCTCTGCGTAAAAGATCGGCTTCGCCCAAAGAGTAATTGGCAATACGGGCTGCAATCAGTTGCACTTGCTCTTGATAAACCACCACGCCGTAAGTTTCGCGCAAGATATTTTCGAGCGGCTCAAAATCATATTCAACTTTGACCTCGCCACTTTTTCGCTCAAGATAAGAGGGAATCATATCCATTGGGCCTGGGCGATAAAGAGCATTGATTGCAACGATATCTTCAAATGTCGTGGGCTTGGCTTTACGAATTAAATCGGTGATGCCCTCACCCTCAAATTGAAAAATCCCTGCCGTATCTCCTCGGCACATGATCTCGTAAATGCCTTTGTCAGTGAGTGCAATGTCTTGGGGTTTAAATATCTTTTGTCGATTTTTTTCGATCAATTCAAGAGCATCTTGAATGAGGGTTAACGTTTTTAATCCCAAAAAATCAAATTTGATGAGCCCGATTTTTTCGGCATGCTTCATGTCGTACTGAACAACATTTTCGCCATCGGCACCGCGATAAAGGGGTGCAAGCTCAACAATGTTGCCATTGGCGATCACCACACCCGCCGCATGAATCCCCGCGTGGCGTACAAGACCTTCGATCTTCCGGGCAAGATCTAACAGAGTTTGAATCTTTGGATCCTGCTCCATGTATTCTTTTAAACGCGGCTCAAGTTGAATTGCTTCATCCAAAGTGATCCCCAATTTTTCGGGAATCAATTTTGTAACCACATCGACTTCGCTAAAAGTCATCCCCATCACCCGGCCCACATCGCGCAAAGCTGCACGGGCTTGAAGTTTTCCAAAGGTGATAATTTGCGAGACCGAAGCCTCGCCGTATTTTTGGGTGACGTAGCTGATCACACGGCCGCGATGCTCTTGACAAAAATCCACATCGAAATCGGGCATCGAAATCCGCTCGGGATTTAAAAATCGCTCAAAGATCAGATTGTAGGGCATCGGATCAAGATCGGTAATGCCTAAAGAGAATGCGACCAAAGATCCCGCACCCGATCCACGACCGGGCCCCACTGGAATATTATTATTTTTTGCCCAACGAATAAAATCTTGAACGATCAGAAAATAACCGGTGAACCCCATCTTGGTGATCACCTCGAGTTCATAGCTTAAACGCTTAAAGTATTCGGGCACTTTTTGGTCCGAAACTTTTTCGCCTCGCGCTTCGGCTTCTAAAAAGCGCTCGCTTAATCCTTGCTCCGAGAGTTTTTGGATCTCTTCTTCGATACTGACATTTTGTTCTAAGGGGTATGTGGGAAGATGGTAAATGGGTTTGCCACTTTCATCCTCGATGCGGAACTCAACATTGCACTGCTCGGCAATTTTAACAGTACGCTCAAGAGCTTCGGGTACATCCTTAAAAAGATCTTGCATGGCCTTGGGGCTTTTAAAATAAAATTGGTCAGTCCCTAATCGATAGCGGGTGGGATCCTGCAGAGTGCGGTTACTGCCAATACAAATCAACACCTCTTGAGCGAGCTGATCTTCACGCGACACGTAGTGCACGTCGTTTGCGGCTACACTTAAAACTCCCAGTTCTTTTTCCATTTGAATCAAAAAGTCGCAAATTTCGCTCGACTGAGGTAAACCTGTTCTATTGAGTTCAAGATATAAATCTTGGCCGTAGATATCTTTGAGTCGCAGTATTTTTTCTCGCGCTTTTGCAGGCCCTTCGTTCACAAAGGTCCAAGGGATTTCTCCACCCATACCCGAGGTTAAACAAATCAAGTTTGATGAAAATTGTTTTAAAACTTCGTAATCAACTCTAGGTTTATAATAAAAACCTTCTTTAAAGCCGATCGATGAGAGCTGACACAGATTTTTATACCCCTCATTATTTTTGGCGAGCAAAACTAATTTTCGATTGGGTTGGCGCTGATCTTTTTGTTCGCCCTTTATCAGTCGGCTTTGGGGTGCGACATAAACTTCAAGGCCGATGATCGGCTTGACCTGATTTTCTAAACAAGCAAAATAAAATTCAACCGCACCAAACATGTTGCCATAGTCGGTAAGTGCCACTGCAGGCATATCAAAAGATTTAGCTTTTTTTGCAAGAGCTTTAGGAAGGCAAGTGGCCTCGAGAAGAGAATATTGTGAGTGCACATGCAAATGGACAAAAGACACTGATCACTCCCACTCAATAGTTCCCGGGGGCTTGGATGTGACGTCGTACACAATGCGGCTAACTCCCTGAACCTCATTTGTGATGCGCGAGGAGACCTTGCGCATAAAATCAGGCGGGAAATCAAACCAGTCGGCCGTCATTCCATCAACCGAAGTGACAGCCCGTAATGCCGCCACTTTATCATAGGTCCGCTGATCCCCTTGAACCCCCACAGTTTGTATTGGCAGCAGCACAGCGAAGGCTTGCCAAATTTTTTGATAGAGATTTGAGTGTTTCAATTCTTCGATAAAAATTGCATCGACATCTTTTAAAATATTTAAATCTAGACGATGGATAGAGCCAATAATTCGGATGGCTAATCCCGGACCAGGAAAGGGATGCCGCCACAACATCTCCTGAGGTAATCCCAATTGCTCTCCCAAATGCCTGACCTCATCTTTAAACAATTCGCGCAAAGGTTCGACAAGTATCAGGTTTAAATCTTTAGGTAAGCCGCCCACATTGTGATGACTCTTAATCGTAACGCTTGTTCCGCGTGGGGACACACTCTCAATCACATCGGGATAAAGTGTTCCTTGAGCTAAAAAGCGAAACTCAAGATTAAGATCTTTCATCGCACCTTTAAACACATCAATAAAAGTTTTGCCGATAATTTTACGTTTTTCTTCGGGATCGCTGACACCTTCGAGTCGATCCAGAAATTGATCTTCGGCATTGACCCCATGAACATTTAAACCAATTTTTTTGTACTTCTCCAAAACTTCGGCATATTCATTTTTGCGCAGCAGCCCCGTATCGACAAACACACAAGTCACACGCTCAGCCCCAAGGGCCTGGGTTAACAGGGTCCCAACAACGGTGGAGTCCACACCTCCACTTAAAGCGCACAAAACACGATCACCTTCAGGAACAGTCGCACTAATTTTTTGTTTTAAAAATTGAGCAATCGAATTTTGCGACCAATTGCGCTCAGAATGACAAAGATCAAAAATAAAATTTTTTAATATTTTTGTGCCGTGCTCGGTATGAGTGACTTCAGGATGAAACTGCACCGCTATTGATTTTTCAGAACGCATCGCCGAGGGATGACCCGACTGACTGCGCGCAGTGATCTCAAAATCAGGAGGTGGAACTTTGATGACATCACCATGACTCATCCACACCTGATGATTTAGAGGAATATCGCCAATGGCCGATTGCCATTGATTTCCCATCAGGCCGTATTCCCGTTTATTTGATTTCTCAACCACTCCGCCCCATTGCTGAGTCATCAACTGCATGCCATAGCAAATACCCATAAGAGGTGCCACGGCTTCAAGTTCTTTAAGATCCGAGCGCAGTGGCGCATCTGTGTCTAAGACGCTACTGGGTCCACCACTTAATATGATGCCGCTTGGATTTTTTTGTTTGATGATTTCAAGCGGAGTATCAAATTTTAAAATTTCCGAAAATACACCTAGCTCGCGTACCCGTCGGGCAATCAGCTGTGTGTATTGCGATCCAAAATCGAGAATCAAAATGCTATTTGTCATCTTATGTTACCTATTCGAGCCGATAATTTGGAGCTTCTTTGGTAATGCTCACATCGTGGACATGGGACTCTCGCAAACCCTGCGGAGTCACTCGAACAAACTTGGCTTTCTTTTGGAGCTCTTCGATATTTTTTGCGCCTATGTAGCCCATTCCAGATTTTAGCCCACCAACAAGTTGATGCAAAATTCCACTGGCCGACCCACGGTAAGGCACCTTGCCCTCAATCCCTTCGGGCACAAGTTTATCGAGATCCATCACTTCACCTTGGCCATAGCGATCTTTTGATCCTTGTTGCATGGCCGAGACGCTGCCCATTCCGCGATACATTTTATAAGTGCGGCCTTGATACAAAATGGTTTCGCCAGGACTCTCATCCGAGCCGGCTAAAAGATTGCCAATCATAACGGTGTTTGCACCCAGTGCTAAAGCCTTTGTAAGATCGCCCGAAAATTTAATTCCACCATCAGCAATAATTGTCTTACCCAATTCGCGAGCGACCTTTGAGCACTGGATCACCGCAGAAATTTGGGGCATGCCCACGCCTGAAACCATTCGTGTTGTACAAATACTTCCTGGGCCCACACCAATTTTTACAACATCAACTCCAGCCCGAATAAGGTCTTCGGTCCCTTCAGGAGTAACCACATTTCCGGCAACCAAAATGGTGTCTTTAAATTTTTTTGAGAGATGCCGAACCATTGCGAGAACATTTTTTGAATGTCCATGAGCGGTATCTATACATAAAATATCAACACCATTTTCAACCAAGTGGGCGGCGCGATCGGCCGATGTGGCATCCACACCGACTGCGGCTCCAACTAAAAGTCTTCCGTGCCGATCTTTGGTGGCTTGGGGAAAAGTTTGAGACTTTTCGATATCCTTAATGGTGATCAAGCCTTGCAAAAGGCCCTTATCATCCACTACCGGTAATTTTTCGATTCTGTGTTTTTGCAAAATCTGTTTTGCAAGCTCTAGAGTTGTGCCGACGGGGGCTGTAATCAACTTTTGTTTAGGGGTCATGATGTTTTGAATGGGCTGGTCGACATTTGTCTCAAAGCGCAAATCGCGATTGGTCAAAATTCCCACAAGTTGCTGATTGACTGTGATTGGCACTCCACTGATGGAGTATTTTCTCATCAAGTCGAGCGCATCACTCACCAGTCGATCCGGACCTAGGGTGATCGGATCGCGAATCATTCCGCTTTCGTATTTTTTTACTTTTTCGACTTCGAGTGCTTGATGTTCGATCGATAAATTTTTGTGGATAATGCCGAGGCCGCCATTTTGGGCCATGACCCGAGCGATTTTATTTTCGGTCACAGTATCCATCGCGGCCGAAATGATCGGCATGCGAAGGACGATGTCGCGAGCAAAAAAACTTTTGGCCACAATTTGAGTGGGAACAATTTCGCTGTATTGAGGTAAAAGCAAAATATCATCAAAGGTCAGTGCAAAATCATCGGGACTCATGCTTTTTCTCCATACCACTTTTTATAGTTTAAATAATTCTGGGCTGACTTCGGTAAAAATTCGAGCTCTTGAGGTGTCAAATCCCGAATCTCTCGTGCGGGGCGCCCCATAATCAGTTTGCCTTCTGAAAATTTGGCGTTTTCGGTAATGAGCGAACCTGCACCAATGATTGATTGCGATGGAATCCAAGCATTATCCATAATGATCGATCCCATCCCCACCAAAACCAAATTTCCAATGGTACAACCATGGAGAATCACACTGTGACCCACAGTCACGTCCTCACCAATTTCAACGCCATATTTTCCAAAAGTTCCATGGATCACGCAATGATCTTGAATGTTGCTGCGCTTGCCAATCCGAATGGGCATCACATCACCTCGCAGCGTGGCCTTAAACCAAACTGAGCACTCGTCTTCTAAGATCACATCGCCAATGATTTCGGCACTGGGTGCGATAAACGTGTTGGCTCCCAATTGAGGGGTATGTCCACGAAGTGGAAGTGTCATTGAACCTCTAATTTAAAAATCGTTGATCGGGTCGTTTGATTTCGAGTGCGCTATGAAGACTATTGCGATCGCGTGAATGTTCAAAAAATTCTTGCGAACAAAAAAATGGAACCTTTGCATAAAGACAAAACGAAACCGCTTCGCTCGCACTCAGTTTGAGCGAGGTGAGCTTTTCGCTTCCCTCAAATTTAACTCTGACGAATTGGTGTTCTCCGCGCTGCTCAACAAAATCACACCGTGTGGCCTTTACGCCCAAAACTTCTAGAGCTTGATAACTCAAAGCATGGGTGGAGGTTTCAAATCCGGCTTCGCTCGGTGCGAGAGAGACTGCCACCACGCGCTCGCCCTTTTCTTCACGAAAAAGCAAAACGGGCTTAAAAGCGTCGACCCCAAAGGTCATTCCAAAGGGTTTAATTTCAAAAAAATTATTCATTGCTGAAATACTCCTCTCAGTGTTTGAGGATGAATCTGTTCGATTAATACAGGCACCGTTTTTCCAACCAAATCTTCTCCACCACTAAAGTGAACAAGTTTATTTTGGGTGGAACGACCGGTCCATTTGAGATGCTCTTGATCCCAGTGCTCAACCAATACTTGCAGCCGCTGATCTTGGTAGCGCTTTGCCAATTCAAAACTCTGCTCGCGATGAAAGGCAATCAAGCGACTGAGGCGCTCTGATTTTTCAACCGAAGACACGCCGTCTTCGTATTTTGAAGCTTTGGTATAGGGCCTAGGGCTATACGAAAAAGCATAGATATTTTCGTAATGGACCTGATTTAAAAGATCCATGGTTTGCTCAAACTGTTCGGCGGTTTCGCCAGGGAAACCTATAATAATATCGGTAGATAAGACCACATCTGGAATGTGATCTCTTATCATATCGACTTTGTTTAAATAGTCTTCTCTTGAATATCCACGATTCATCCGCGCCAAAATTTCGGTTGATCCACTTTGAACTGGCAAATGAATATACTCACAAATTTTGTGTCGATACTTGGCCATCACCTTCATCAATTTTTGATTAAAATCTTTTGGGTGTGAGGTGGTAAACCGAATACGTTCAAGATCGGTGTACAAACTTAAATTTTCTAAGAGATCAGCAAAATCGGCTCCGCAATCGCTCAAATAAGAATTTACGTTTTGTCCTAAAACTGTGACCTCTTTGACTCCACGTAAACAAAGAGCATTTATGTCTTTGATCACATGGCTCATTGGCCTTGAGCGTTCGCGACCGCGGGTAAATGGCACAATACAAAATGAGCAAAAATTATCGCAGCCCTTTGTGATGTTAACAAAGGTCGAAACGTTGGGATGCCGAATGAGGGTTTCAACATGATAAGGACTGTGATGATCAAATCGGGCATCGACCAAACGTTTTTGGCCCTCTTCCATTTGGCGAATCATTTTTGGCAGATGATCAATGGAGTCGGGTCCAATCACAAAATCGATCAGGGGTTGTTTTTTGATCAACTTCTCTTTTTCGTGACTGGCCACACAGCCGGCCACCCCAATTTTTAAATCGGGGTTTTTGAGTTTGAGTTTTCGATAGCGACCCACTTCGGAATAGACTTTATGTACCGGCTTTTCGCGCACCGAGCACGAATTGATCAAAATCAAAGACGCCATCTCAGGAGTGGGCACTTGATTGTAATTGATCATTTCAAGAAGAGCATACATACGGTCGCTGTCGTTGACGTTCATCTGACAGCCGTAAGTCGAAATATAAACACCTTTTGTCAAAAAATACCTTTCGCCGTTTCTATTCTTGGATTTATAGTCGCGCCCGAGTTCAGCGTCAAACATGGCATAGGGAGAAGTGGGATGAAACCAAGACTTGAAACATCAAAAAATTGGACAGCGGTGCCACAAGATTACGTTCGTCAGGTCCTTGAGGTGCTCCACAGTAATTTTAAGTCGGACCAAGTGGAGGGCGAGTTTTTTTTTGAGGGGCGTATTTATGCCCAAGAGCTTTTGGTTCGGCTCGGCTTTTTGGCCAAAGGTCGTTTAAAGCAAATAAATTTCGAGATTTCTCTTCAGTACCAACCCGGAAAAGACAATGTTCCCGATCTTTTGGGCCTTACCGTCGATGCAGGGGCCAATCTTTTAGAAGAAGCTCTGCGTTCTGAGTTTGCCGACCAATTTTCGCCCGTGTGGCAAGAGATGATCTTTGAGAAAAGGCCTTTGTATATCCAATATTCGGGGACCAACACCAAGCTTGAGGACGAAGCCAATCGATTACTCGGAATGGACAGCGAAGGCTTGGTACACGAGCAAGAATCAGAGGAAGCCGAAGCAAAAATTCTGGAAGAATTAAAAAGTCAGCTCGGACTGGTTGAAGACGAGGAGCATTAAAACTCTTCGTCCTCGCGACCACTTCCGGTTTCGGACATCCCGCGCACTTCATCGATAAAGCTCTGGGCCTCATCTTCAAATTCGCTTTCACCACCCGACTCATCAATTTCGAGTTCTTGAATGGCTGCCAAAAAATCTTTTTCGGAACGCAGATCTTTTTTAAGCATCTCAATATATTTGTCGGGATATCGTGAGGTGAGCTCCTCGATGTAGCGCTCGAGTTTTCCTTCGCCCAAAATCTTTTTTCTGACCTGAATTTTTTTCCAGAACAAAAGGTAATGATAACGGCAATAGCCATCGACCACCGAAATTTGATCACAATCTCGCACGCGGCAATAGCGGCGGCCTTCGGCATCGGTAAGAACAACCTCTTCTTCGTCGCTTAAGTCTTCTCGCTCTTTATGCGCAGGTGCAGAAGGCTCGACAGCGAGTTCGCCCCCACCAAATTCATCAGAATCATCATAGGCATCGAGGCTGTCGTCATCGACTTTTTTCTTTTTGGGTTCACTGGGTTTGGCTTTGGACACCTTTGTGAGAGGTTTTGGATGGGGCCGAGGATGGGCCTTTACAGGTGCCGCTTTTTTAATTTTTGTGGTTTTCGCAGCCTTTGCTTTTTTATGCGGCTTTGCTGCCACATGTTTGGCTTTTTTAGCTACTTTTTTAACCGCTTTTTTGGCTTTCGCAGCCTTTGCCGGAGCCTTGTGGGCTGTCTTTTTTTTGACGACCTTTTTTTTTGACATGAAATGAACCTGAGGCATTTTAAAACACCCGTCAAGAGAGAATTAGTGGATATGAATACTGCCGGCAGTGGTCTTTACCACCACATTTCCTTGCGCTGCGCCTCGCAATTGGCCACGCAGATTTTTTTGGGTGCCGAGGTCGGTGACCTTTAAAAAATTAGGAACAACAATGTTGCCTTCTTGACTGCTCAGTTGAAGATTTGCTTTTGAATCAATCAAAGTCAGATTGACCGCGCCTTCTTGAGATTGAAGATGAACATCGGCCTCACCTCGAATTTGACATTGCACGTTGGCTTGTTGCGACTGACCTTTGAGCGATGCGCTCAACTCCAAAATATTTAAATTTCCATGCCCCAAAGAATATTCCATTCGACCTTTTACCGAATTCAATTTTCCATTACCTTTCGTGCTCGAATAAAAAAGCGATCCCTCCACCTGCTTTAAATTTGTGTCGCCCATAAAATTATCAATCTCAATATGTCCCGAAATTTTTTCGGCAATCAAACGGCCCGAAAAACTTTCGATATGTTGGCGGCCCCGGCGTCCTTTAATACTGATGAGTCCTTCTTGGTGGGTGAGATATAAATCTCCTTCACCTCCTAGAATCGAAACTTCGCCGTTTTGAACGTGCACGTTTAATCGGGCATTCAGATTTGTGATTTGGACATTTCCCCTTCGCACCCCAAGATCAAGTGCTCGCTCAGGCATTGAAACCTCAACGTTGTAGAGCGGGATCATTTCATTCTTTATGATTTGCTGAAAGGTTGCGCGGGATTCGGGCATACGAACACTCAACTCGGTGCGCTTGCCGATTTTTTGCATCACCACCACCCAACCTTCGACCTCGGGATGAGAAATTTTTTGGATGCGCACAATTGCCTGGTTGCCTGGATGAGTCAGGACTTTGATATGAGCATTTACAAACGCCAAACTGAGAGAGTCATCAGGTGCCATCTCAATGGTGATTGGCCTTGATTGATCCGCGGCCCTTACTGGAGTCGAAACAAATCCAAAAAAAATAAAAAATAAAATGAGTTTTTTCATGTCCTTTGATTTCATTTGAATTCTTAAAGTCTCGCAATGCTTTTCTTGCCTTTTACTTTTAAGAGCGACAATAATTTAAGGCTATGAATGTCTACATCGTCTCAGCACAACGAACAGCAGTTGCAAGTTTTCAAGGTGGGTTAAAAGATATTTCAGCACCACGACTTGGAAGCTTGGTGATTCAATCCGCTTTAAAAAAAGCAAACCTGAAGCCCGACAACATTGATGAGTGCATCATGGGCCAGGTGCTCACCGCGGGTGCGGGCCAAGCTCCTGCTCGTCAAGCGGCATTGTATGCAGGACTTCTCAACTCAACACCCTGTTTAACCATAAACAAAGTTTGTGGATCAGGACTTAAAGCCGCAATGCTTGCCTCCGACAGTATTCGTCTTGGACATTCAAAAATTGTTGCAGCAGGTGGACAAGAAAATATGACGCTTGCTCCGCATCTGCTCGAAAAATCTCGTGAGGGCTATCGCATGGGACCTGTGACCCTCACAGATTCGATGCTCAAAGATGGACTGATCGATCCTTACAATCACACCCACATGGGCAATGCGGCAGAACTCTGCGCCAAGGATTATCATTTTTCGCGAGAGTCTCAGGATGAATTTGCCAAGCACTCCTACGAAAAAGCAAAAAAAGCCCAAGAGCGTGGTGATTTTGACGACGAGATTTCGCCAGTCGAGACTATGGTCGGAAAAGAAACAATCAGTTTTAAAATTGACGAGGAGCCCGCAAAGGCTCGCTTTGATAAAATGCTGACACTCAAACCCGCATTTGAAAAAGACGGGACAATCACCGCTGCTAATGCAAGCAAGCTTAACGACGGTGCAGCCTGCTTGATTTTTGCAAACGAAGAAAGTGTAAAAGCCCAAGGATTAAAACCGCTCGCAAAAGTGTTAGGCTATGCCACTTTCGCACAAGAACCAAAATGGTTTACTACTGCACCTGTGGGAGCAATCAAAAAAGTTTTGAATCAGTTAAGTCTTTCGGTCAATGACATTGACCTGTTTGAAATCAACGAAGCATTTAGTGTTGTTGCCCAAGTGGCTGTTCAAGAATTAAAAATTAATCTTGATCGGCTCAATGTCAACGGAGGTGCGGTTGCTCTTGGGCATCCCATTGGTGCAAGTGGTGCAAGACTCTTAACCACCTTAGTGCACGCCCTTCAAAAACGAAATTTAAAAAGAGGATTGGCTTCACTCTGCATTGGCGGAGGCGAAGGAGTGGCGCTCGTTGTGGAGCGTGTTTGAACAAAATTTTTCAAGATGCCGATTCAGCCTGCTTTGATGTCTTAAGCGGTCAAACACTTTTGTTTGGTGGATTTGGTTTGTGTGGCATTCCCGAAAAATCGATCGCGGCACTTTTCAAAAGAAAAATCACCGAGCTCACCTGTGTTTCGAATAATGCTGGCATTGATGATTTTGGTTTAGGAGTTTTACTTCAAACCCGCCAAATTAAAAAAATGATTTCGTCCTATGTGGGCGAAAATGCACTTTTCGAAAAACAATATTTGAACGGTGAACTTGAAGTCGAATTTGTTCCGCAAGGAACTCTTGCCGAAAGATTACGTGCAGGAGGTGCCGGCATCCCCGCGTTTTATACCCCCACTGGTTTTGGAACACCCATTGCCGAGGGTAAGGAATCGCGCGAGTTTGACGGTAAATCTTTTATTCTTGAAAAAGCAATTCGTGGTGATTTTGCTTTTGTTAAAGCCTTTAAAGGCGATCGATTTGGCAATTTGATTTATCGTAAAACTGCTCGCAATTTTAATCCGGTGATGGCAACCGCAGGAAAAATTACCATCGCCGAGGTTGAAGAACTTGTAGAAATTGGCGAACTTGATCCAGAGCAGATCCAAACACCGGGTGTTTATGTGCAGCGGATATTTAAAGGTCAAAACTATGAAAAGCGGATCGAGCATGCAACCATTAACACGTGAGTTGATTGCCGAGCGCATTGCGCGCGAAGTTCAGTCGGGATTTGTGGTCAATCTTGGAATTGGCATCCCCACCCTTGTGGCCAATTATTTAAAACCAGAACAAATGGTGATGCTCCAAAGTGAAAATGGACTTTTGGGACTCGGGCCCTTTCCGTTAAAAAAAAATTTGGATGCGGACTTGATCAATGCCGGTAAGCAAACTGTGACTGCAGTTGCGGGGGCCTCTTATTTTTCATCGGCAGAAAGTTTTGGGATGATTCGTGGAGGTCATGTGGACTTGACCGTTCTTGGCGCAATGCAAGTGGATCAATCCGGAAGCATTGCCAATTGGATGGTGCCCGGAAAAATGGTCAAAGGCATGGGCGGTGCGATGGATTTAGTGGCCGGTGCAAAGCGCGTGGTCGTGGCAATGCAACACCAAGATAAAGATGGCAAAAGTAAACTCCTAAATAAGTGTGATTTACCCCTCACAGGTGTTCATTGTGTGACCCGCATTGTGACCGATCTTGCAGTGATTGATGTCGACTTAAACAAAAATATATTTATTTTACGTGAGCTTGCACCTGGGGTGAGTAAAGAAGATGTGATTCAAAGAACCGAAGGCCAGATGATTTGTGCGCCCGATCTTAAAAGCATGTTTTAAAAAACATCGAGCTCGGAATTGAATTGCTTTAAACGAAGCGGAATTTTTTTATCTTCCATTTTTTGATCATCACTCAAAACACTATATACCCGGAGAGTATTTGTCTTTGCCCGCTCTTGCACCGGGAGACCTAGAGTCAACACCACTTTGTCGCCCTTTTTAACCAACCCGTATTGCAAAAGCATTTGTTCGATTTGGCGCATGGCCTCTTCGGTGGACTGATATGGCCGAATCGAAAAGGTTTGAATTCCCCAACACAATTCAAGGGCGGAGAGATTTTCGAACTGTGGAGTGACCGCAATGATGCGAGCTTTGGGACGAAAATGTGAAATCAAAGTTGCGGTTTTACCCGTGGTGGTCAAACAAACAATGGCCGAGGCTTCCAGCTTTAAAGCGGTCAAACACGCACTTGCGGCAATCGCTTCGGGGACATCGTCCATCCCCTCATCGAGTTCAATGTGATACATGGCCTCACCACTGCGCTCCACTTCCACAACAATATCATGCATGGTGCGAATACATTTGAATGGAAATTTTCCGCTCGCACTCTCCGCCGAAAGCATCAGAGCATCCGAACCATCAAGCACCGCATTGGCCACATCCGTAATTTCTGCACGAGTGGGGCGAGGATTTTCGACCATGCTGTCGAGCATTTGGGTTGCGGTAATCACCGGCTTGCCAAAAATATTGCAGAGTCGAATGATTCTTTTTTGGGTTTGGGGCAGCTGTGTTTGACCGGCTTCAATTGCCAAATCTCCACGCGCCACCATGACTCCATCACTCTTATGAATAATGTCTTCAAGATGGGTGAGAGCTTCGAGCATTTCGATTTTTGCGATAATTTTTGTGTTCGGGCGAACATTGTCAATCAGCTCTCTTAAGCGAAGAATATCTTCGCCCTTTCGAACAAAAGATAAAGCGACATAATCAACGCTATTTCTTAAACCAAATTCCAAATCATCAAGATCTTTTTTTGTCATAGCCTCAATTGGCAAATTGGCTCCGGGAACATTAATCCCCTTGCGGTCTTTTAAAATTCCACCGTAGATAACCTGAGCCTCAACAATTTGACCTTGTGATGAAAGGCACACGACCTCGATCAGTCCATCATCAAATAAAATTTTTGTGCCCGGTGTGCAGGCTTGTGGAAGATGAATAAAGTCGGTGGGGATCAATCCATCATGCCCTTTAACATCCTCGGTGGTGATCTGAACCTTTTGGCCATTTTTTAATTCGATCTGACCTTTTTCAAATCGGCCCACCCGTATTTTTGGGCCTTGGAGATCTTGAAGAATCGCCACCGGCGCACGAAGCTCTGCGCAAAGCTCGCGAATCCAATGAATCACTTTTTGATGATCGGCATGAGAGCCATGCGAAAAATTAAGTCGCGCCACATTCATTCCGGCTCTTATGGCTTTCTCGAGTCCTTCACGAGATGCGGTTGCAGGACCGATGGTAGCGACAATTTTTACGCGGCGATTTGCGAGCATTTAGGTTTTCCTATGAGACTCATTTTTGCTCACCGTTGTGACAAGATCATTCATCTTTTCCTCATTGCGGCGATTCAAATTTTTGAGCTCGAGATTATGTTGCTCATCTAGTTGCCGGATTTTTTGCTGATTTTGCAAGTTCAAATTTTCAATTTCGGATTGATGACCCTTTTTAAGCTCGGTCACAAGCCGCTTGACGTTGTCTTCGTTGCCCTTATGCTCGTGAAGCAGTTGATCGTTGAGATCGTTCACTTGTTTTTCAAATTTCATTTTGAGCTGGCTCAGTTGTTCACTGTGCTTAGCCTCGCGCTCGCGCATTTGATTTTTTAACCCCTCAACCGCCTGCGATTTTTCTTTAATGCCCATATCGCGCAGATCTTTGAGGTCCTCGGCATGTTGAGCTTGAACCGTATCTAGAGCATCGCGCTGACTATTTTGGAGTCTGACACTTGAGGAGTTGGCGTGCTCAAGCACTCGCTTCACTCGTTGATCTGCTTGCGATGACACCTCGGAGTTGCGAGCCGAAAAATCGGTTTGAAAATTACTAAGGGACTCACGATTTTTTAAATCTTGTGAATTCAGCCGCTCTTTAAAAAACTTATTTGATTGGCTGAGTGCCGTGTTGTGCTGTCGTTGAAGGCTATCGACTTTTGTTTTTACAACCTGATTGGACTGATCAAGGAGCTGCTGTTTTTGTTTTTCAAGATCATCAATATTCTTTTGAAATTCATCCCGCACGTTTTTGACTTCGGTGCTCTTTGAGCGGTTGGAATTCACCTGATCTCGCGCTCTTAAATCTTGTTCCTCTTTCACCTTTGTGTGGAGATTGTTGAGCTGCGAATTGATCCGACCTTCGATGTCGGTTTTAAACTTTTGGCTTCCTTGGTGGCCATCCTCGGCTTGATCTTTTAATGCGGCATCATATCTCTCACGAGTTTTATTTAGACTGGTGTCGTAAGAGCTTTTCACATGTTGAAGATTGTCATTCATTTCAGAACGCTCTTTTTGGATGGCACTCATATGAGCTTTTGATAAACGCTCAGTATCCGAAAATCCTTTTTGTTCTAGATCCGAAATTTGGCGTTCTGAAAAATCTCGCGAAGTCTTCAGCTGCTTTTGAAGGTTGGATTCTGATTTGGCTTTGTCTTCAAGAATAAGATCGACCTGCTTTTGATGAGCCGTATCTGAGTTGTTTCTTGAGTGACTGATGGTTTCTTTTTGTTCTTCTCTTAAAGATTCGAGATTTTTCTGGAATGCTTTATCTTTATCTTCGATCACATTATGAAAATGTTCATCTTTGGCATTGAGCTTAGCTTCATTCCTGGTGGCTTCTTTTTGTAGTGAGCCTTTCATTTCGTTTGTGCGCTCACTTATTTCTCGATCTGAATCTGATGAGACTTGCGACAATTGGCGACGATGAAGCGAGCGAAGATCATCCATTTCTTTTTGATACTTAAGATCTCGACTGCTAATCACTTCTCTTGCGTTTTTTTTAACCCCTTCGACTTTTTGTTCGTTGTGAGATTGAACTTGATTTAATTCAACGTCGTGAGTTTCGGCCATGCGCTTGAGTTCTTTTTGCTGGCGCTTAACAAGATCGCTCTCTTTTTGTAAATACTCATCACGATTGCGGCGAATTGAATCGTTGGAACTGCCAACTGAAGACATCCTTGTCTCTCTCCTCTGTCAAAATTTAATTATCCGCTATTTTGATCAGTTACTAAAGAGAGTTAAAGGGAAATTAAGGATAAAGGTCGAGCCTCTATTCGATTTGGTTTCGTTGACGAAACAACTTTTTGAAATGGGCTTCTTCTTTAAGCTGAATTTGAGTTTGGGCATCAGATCGTTTTTTTAATAGATCCGCACTGGCGATTTCGCGCAAAACACTGTCACGCATCATACTCACACTTTGGTCTTGGGCCGCTTTGAACAATTGGCCCTTTAATGCTGCCGGAATATCGATTTGTACATTTCCATCAACGATGGGTCCCACATGAACCATAAAACCCTCAGGAATTTGATCCGACTCTTTTAATCCTCGACGATGAATTTGCACCACACCTTGAACAACCTGAACTCCAATATTTTCTTTTGTGCGTTCAAGAATCATTCGGACCTTTGAAGATGAAAATCGGGCAACGGGAGTCATGATATCGCAAGCTCCCTCACAGGTGATTTTGCCGCGCACCACTTGAATCTGTTTTTTACTTAAATGAATGATTAAGCTCTCTTCAAGGGCAGAAAAATTTTTGGATTTTTGACCGGCTTTAAGTTCTTGTGCGCAAGGAAAACTATTTTTTGATAAGCACTCCAACGGAACTTCGGTGGCATGAATGCGAATCTCGATTGTAAAACAACAATACAAAACAAATGCTCGACAAAGTGATTTCACAAACTCACTTTTCTTAGTTTGTCAGCGGCGGCAGTTGTCACGTCGTGAAATGGAAATGATTTGATTACGGTTTGATAAGTACTGATCGCTTTGGCCTTTTGACCCTGAACTTCAAATTGCTCGCCTAATTGGATCAGTGCAAAACCGGTATATTCATTCTCGGGCCATTCTTGAATCATGGTCTCAATGACCTTTGTGCACTCTTCGAATTCCTCAAGTCGGCTTAAGGATTCCATAAGTAAAAAATGGGCCTCGATAATTGAGGGCGAATAAGAATGATCATGAATAAATTCTTTAAAGCCGACCTTGGCAAGTTCGTACTGTCCAGTGCTTAAATACGTTTTGGCTTTTTTAAAATTGTCTTCGCTAATAAATTCTTTGAGCGTATCACTATTTTTTTGCGATTGGGTGACACTTGCTATGGTTCGCACTGCCGCTTTTTTATCGTGCAATGCTTTGCTCGGAAGTTCGCTTGCAACAAGAGCTTTGAATTCTTCAAAATCTTCAAGAGCCAGATCGGTTTTGATCCGCTCTGCACGAATATCATTTTTAAGATGCTTGATTTGGGCTTGGAGTGCCGGATTTTTGGCAAAGTGAACCCGAAAAGTTCCGTAACTAAAAACAATTCCAACAGTAAGGAGTTGTATAAAAATGAGAAATCCTGCGGTGTTCATCTTATAAGTTTTATCGGAAATGTTTGGCCCAAAGTTGAATCAGATGCTTCAAGTTTTTAAAAGACCAAAGTTGTGCTTAACGTCACGAAAAGATTCTTGACCCTTCAGATGCCGTTTTTTACAACGATCTCCCACTTCCCAGACACCACCCTAAGGACGACATCATGAATAAAGCCGATCTTGTTGAGCGAATTTCCGAAGTCACTCGCATTCCCAAAGTGCAAATTGATGAAGTCATCACTGCCACTTGTAAAGTTATTGCCGAAACTGTGGCCTCAGGTCGTGAAGTTAAACTTGTTGGCTTTGGAACCTTTGATGTTCTTCAGCGTCAAGAACGAGCAGGACGAAATCCCCAGACTGGACTCCAAATGACAATCCCAGCCGCAAAAGTGCCACGATTTCGTCCAGGCAAAGAATTTAAAGAAATAATGCAGGACCTTTAACGCCAAAGCGAAAGGCGTTGAACTCGAGATTTAAATTTAAGTAAAGGTTCTGAGATCTCTTTTGCTGAGACTGGCTCGTTTTGATGAAGCCTTTGAGAGAGGTCTTGAACTAAATTTCTTAAGTTTAGCCATTCCGACCACAAACACAAATTATCATACTGGGCTTCGGTTTTGAGATCTCGAGCGCGTACGGCTTCGACCAGAGATTTGAGTGCATTCAAGGATTTGTTTGATTCATATTCTTGAACTTCGGTCAAAAGTCGTGATGCCAAAGTAAACAACCTCATCCGCTCAGACTGATAAAAAAAACTAATTTCTTTTTTGTGATGACGAATCTTGTCGCGAAATTTTGCATCCTGTTGGCCAAAGAAAAATATTTTATTTTGAAAAACAGTGGGTGTGATTTCGATATGAAGATTTAAAAATCCTTCGGGCAATTTGAATGTCTTTAACAAAAACTCGCCCCGACCATCAACCAAAGTTCTTCGATAAGTTTTATGAAGTGCTCGCTTTTCTAAAACTTCACCTGCTTCGGCACTAAATAAAAAAGAAAGAGCTATCTCTGGCGCTGTACCGTCGGTCTCAATAATTAATTTAGCAGTCTCGCTATGTGGTTCAACCAATTGAGCCTTCACATAACTTGCAGGCTTAACAGGTGGCGGGAGAGGCTTTGCACTTTGCACCACCTGCGGCGCAATCGACGGAGTTGGTTTTACGACGACTTCTTCTGCGGGAGAGCTGAACACAGGCTCCGGCTTTGAAGTCACGGTTGCAGTGCGCTTAATGGATAGTAACGCGAATATCCCGAGGCTCGAAAAGACAAAAACCAATGGGTAAAGCACCAAAGAAATTTTTCGTGATGATTTTTTTTGCGGAATGATTTTTTGTGGAATTTTTTTTTGCTGAGCTACCGGTACCACAACCGCTTTCATCGGCTGAGGTTCTGGAGCTTGGGGCATCGCCTCTTCAGGGATTTCTTCAGGTACGGGTTGAATCAGGTCTGATTTTTTTAATACATTTTTTAAGATGTCGACTTTGCTCACTTCTGGAAAGGGTGGGGCTTCAAACAAAATATCTTGTGGCGGCAATGGAATTTCTTTTTTGGGCGGAGCAAATTCTTCGAGTTCAGAAATTTTTTGCCAACTCTTCATTCCTTTTTTCCAGATATAATCAGTGTATCTAATGCTACCCGCATTTAAGCGTTCTTTGAGGAGCGAGGTCGCAAAAGGCCCGCTCTGAATAAATCCTTTTCCTTTATCCTCGGACTTTTTGACTAATAGGACCCATTGAGTCTCGCTGTTTTGAGTCTTTTGTAATTCTTGAAGGAGATCTGTTAAAGTTTCGAACTCACTGACTTTTCGCCACTTCGAATCGCCCTCTTCAAAAATGGAATCAAGCGCATGCAATTGGCCTTGGCGCAAAAACTCAACGATGACATCAAGGCTGACTGGGCCTTTGGCAATTCCTTTATCAAGATAGTAATAACCCGAATTAGGAATCACGTCTCAAATCGCCGTAAAATTTGAAAATAAAATTCATCAAAATGATCTTCCTCGATTTTTTGCTCAATTATTTTTTTAAAGCTCTTCAGATCATTTTCCTTATCGCTGAATTTGGCAAACATTCGTTCACCCAACATATGCCCCAATATCTTTGCGGCCTCAAATCCATGTTCCACCAAAAACTTTTTCACTTTCACTGGCCGAGTCCGCCCAAGATTAAGGGCTACCATTTCACTCACCCGTTGGTCGAGAGCCAAGCTCATTGCGGGCCCTTTCAGTTCGGCGCGAATTTTTAAGGACTGCAATGTCTCCGACTTTCGTTTTGGGTTCATCAGTTTACTCAAAAAAAAGGCCACAGCCTCAAGCCAAATCTGAATTAAAAAATACTTCTTTATGGCAAAATAATTTTTTGTATTTCCCGAAAGTTGGGCATGCACAAAATGTCCGGCTAAATTGGCTGCATGATTCACCGAAAGTCGGGAGAGATAACCCGCTTGAAGACTTGGAATTAAAAAAGTTCGGTCCGCTTTGACCAATTGATGAACCACTTCAATCTCCGGGCGACTCAATTTTTTTATCACCTTTTCAAACGTAAGCGACTCCGGTGAATAGACCGACAACATCGACTCATTGATTTCGGCTTTGATGTCAGCTGCGAGCACGCGGGCCAGATGCACAACATGGTCTGTGGGATCTATGTCTTGATTGTCGAGATCCGAATCGTAAGTCTTTTCGAGATACATCAAATAGCTTTGCCATTTGACCCAAGGGGGCGAGGTCATCAAAACATATCGACCGGCTGTAGACTTTAAAATTTCGGGAAATGAATTTTTCTTTGCGTATCTAAAATATAAAACGTCAACGTCTTGAAACAAAACCAAGATTTTGAGCGAGGGTGCGGTTTTGAGCAGGGCCTGAGGCAAATGATGTTTTGCCAAATGAAATTCACCAAAAATCACGTAATGAAGATCCATCGGATTTTTCTTTAACGACTTCAACACTTGAGCTGCAGCAAACTGATCCCTTTTTTTTAATGATTTTGAAGACCGGTCTTTAAGAAATAGATTGAGACCAATCACGCAGAAGTTTTTTTCTTTGGCCAATTTGAGCAGCGGAAGATAATTTTCAAACGGAAATTGCCATCGCTCATCCCAACGCGTCTTGATTTTTAAATCATCGGGCGAAATCAAACCCTTCATGAAAGAATCAAGATCCGCCTGATGCTCGGCCTCAAAACACTCCAAGCCCAAAACCACCGGTCTTGTGATTTCGCGCAAAATTCGAATATGGCTTTTTTGACTTTGGCTAAAAGCATGAAAATCTGAACCAAAAGCCACCTCTGTTTTTAAAAGATCGGCGTAAAGGATATTCAGATTTGTCTTTTTCCAATTCCCTAAAAATTCATTTTTTAAAACACGACCATAAGAGCTCGGCTCATCGCCAACGCGTCTTCGCACCTGATTTTTGATTTGGTTTAAAAGTTTCTTTCGGTCCTCGATCCACCCCATAAGCCAGAGTGTAGCGTTAGGTCTTTTGCGGACGCAAACAAACTTGCCCTTTCATTTTATTTCTGGTGTCATAACCGCTGTTTATGAAAACACGAGTTTTATTTATACTTTTTTTGACTTCGCTTGCGGTTTTGCTTCACACCTATCTTGCGGTGCACACCTATCCTTTAAAATTGGGATTCGGCAGCGAAGAATCTTTATGTAAAATCTCAGAACACTTTGACTGCCAAGCAGTGTCGGCAAGCTCTTTTGGCAGCGTCTTTAATATCCCACTGAGTGTCTGGGGACTTGTCACCAATGGTTTGATCTTTGTGCTCGTGCTCCTCGGTTGGTGGCGCCTCACGGGGTCACCAAAAAAACCGTTTCGGAATGCCTTTTTTCTTTCTTCCGTGGCGGCAATTGCATCGTTGGTCATGGGCATTATCTCGCTGCTATTTTTAAGTGTGTACTGCCTTTTTTGTTTGATCCTTTATGTGATCTCGTTTGCAACCTTTGAGCTGCTGCGCGAAATTCAAGAGCCTTGGCTGTGGCGAGAAATTAATTTTAAAAATTTAGTTTTGATATTTTTGTGCATTCCCCTATTTAGCTATGCCATCCACTCGATGATCTTGTCGCAATACGGCGCCGGCGGAATTGGACGGATGGTCGAAAATTCATTTCTTGATTGGCAAAATGCCGAAACCTTTAAATTCAAATCTGAACCTTTGCTTACCTTAGGGCCTAAAGAATCAAAAATGGTTATCACCGAATTTGCAGATTTTCGCTGCAGTCATTGCAAAGCGGCTGCACCCTCACTTGAGGCCTTTGCAAAATCGCACAGCGATGTTCGTTTTGAATTCTATATCTTTCCGCTTGATGGGGACTGCAATAAAGAACTGACCCAGGGCAATGGCGTTTCCTGTGCACTCGCGAAGAGTGTGGTATGTGCTCCACCTGAAAAACAGTGGAGCCTTCATCATGCTCTATTTCAAAATTACGAGAGCCTGATCCGTTCGGTAAATAAAGAAAGTACGGTAAAAGAAATTTCACCATTGACCGAAAAATTGGGATTTCAAATTGATGATGGGTGTTTGAGCTCGACACAGACCCAAGAGGTGATCGCAAAAATGGTCGAGACCGCTACCTTAGTTCACGTCGAGGGCACACCAACTATTTTTGTAAATGGAAAAAAATTATCGCGAGGTCAGATGATCCCACTTCTTGAGCGGGTTTATCTGAACCTCAAATCAGACCAGTAGACTCGCAATTTTATCGGCGTAATGTTCAAAGAGCACACCCAACGAATGAAATGTCCCCATATTGATTTCGCGGAGTAAGAACACCGCAAAAATCGCAAACACCGAACAGGTAAAGGCTTTAACCACCCACACGGTTGTGCGCACATCTGCAATCCGGCTAGTTCTCTCGTTTTTTTGAATCTGAGTCAAAAAGATTTTGAGTTCACCAAAATGGCGCTCAACACTTTCGGATAATTCTTGTCGCTTTGCCAAATTGAGAGCACCAAGACCGGGTAAATTTCTTTTATCTTGGATCGCCATGATCAGATCAATCGCATGTTTGACCGCAGCACTAATACTTAACTGAAAGTTGACATACTCTGACCGACTCTCAATATACTCATTTAATTCTTGAATAGCGCTTTGATATTCGCCGTTGACGACGTATTTTAAAACAAGCCCGCGCAAATCTCGACCACTTACCCAATGCCGATTGAGTCTTTCTGTCAGCTCCTTTTGGAGTTGGCTAGAGAGTTGGTTTTCGATAACTTGGTAATTGACCTGAATTGCCTTAGCCATTCTTGTCTATCGGCTAGGTTGGGACCGAAACTAAATCAAAGTGCTTTGCGTTAGGACTCGACCCTCGATTTTTGACAAGGTTTGTGACGGTTTGAGACACTTCAATTTATAAGGAGCTTTGATGAACCCAGCCCAAGGTCTTGACTCCGATGTGAGTTTGATTCCGATACCCTCTGCACTTCCGGAGCGCCCCGATCTTGGGCAGTTGCCCGCAGATATTCTTCGATCCAGCACCGTTGAATCCCTCATCAATCAAAATGATGATTTGATGGCGCGCTTAAGTGTTTCACTAAGAAGAAACTCAAAACTCGAAGAAGAACTCTCACATTTCGAAAAACAAAAACGAATTTCAAATCATCAGATTGAAATACTAAATGAAAAATTAAGTCTGACCCAAGCCAAAGAAGCCCGATCCTTGGGACGCGACAAAATTCTTGAAGACCAAATTTTTAAACTTAAAGATCAGCTTAAACTTTCTGAAACCAAATATTTTGAGCTCTACAACATCCAAAAAGACCGAGCCAAAAATTTAATCGAGAGAATCGAGCAACACGGGCGTCGTTTAAACCGATTTATTAAATATAAATCCAAAATAAAAAAAGCCGTCCTCAATCTAAAACGTGAACGCACGGGATTGGCCACCCAAGCCCAAAAATTTGAATTGGCCTTGAGCAGTCAAGATGTACGAGTCAATAGCCTTCAAGCCCGCCTGGATGAAATGGGAAATTACATACAAACCCAAGGTCGAAAATCTTTGAGCGAAAAAGCGGAGCTCGTACAAACCTATGAGATCAGACAAAAAGATTTATTCTCTGAACTGGAAAATGAACGTGAGGCTCGCCAAGCAGCAAACAACAAACTCGAACATTACGAAAAAGTGCTGAACGAAAATCTACATCTTCAGAGTGAATCCAACCGGTTGACCCAAACTCTGGATGCATTAAGTTTAGACTTAAAAGAAATCAAAGCCCAATTGATCGCCACACAGTTTCAACTGCGCAGCCAAAAAGAAGAAAGCGAGACACTCCAAGTTTCTGAAAAAATGCTGCTCGAAAATAAAACCCGGCAGCAAGAACAAATTGAGTCACTCCAAGTCTTATGGTCCGAAACCCAAAAGCAGGTGGAATTAAAATCGGCCCGCCTCGAATCGCTGCAACGACTCAATCAGTCTTTAAGTATTTCGCTCAATCAATTTAGAAAAGAAAATGATTCGTTAAAAAATCAGTCCGAAAAAATCAAGCTGATGACTAAAGAGCGGCTGCGTTCTTTAAAAACCGAAGTTTCACAATCAAAGATTGAGCCTGAGGTTTATCAGCGGATCGAAGTTCTGTTATCCGAGCTCAATGACAAAACACTGACGCTACTCTAAAAACCGGCCTTGGTGATGACTTTAAAATAATCATTAAGGCATACTCATCGCACGCTTATGAAAAGCATTGCGGTTTTTCTTATTTTGTTTGGTTTTAATATTCATGCGCAGAGTTCGCTCGGCGGAATCTTAATCAACGCCGACACCAGTGATCACGACACCGCCACTCACCTTGTTCATCTTCAAGGGCATGTGCAGTTGGTGTTTAAAGGCAATCACATGCGGGCCGATCAGGCTGAGGTTGACTTAAATAACAAAATCATTCGCGCCACCGGCCGCATCGTCTTAGAAAATCAAAAGGTACATCTAGAGGGAGAGCGTGCGGTTTTTAATTATGAAACCATTCGCGGCACCATCTACAAAGCATTTTTAAAATCCGGCCAAGTGGTTTTTGAGGGCGACGAGATCGAAAAAACTGGGGCCGAAGAATATGTAGCCATCAATGGACGATATACTGCGTGTGCGAATTGCCCAGCCGACTGGAGTTTTTCGGGCGTAAAAATAAAAGCCACCTTAGGTGGGTATGCAAAAATCACTTATCCTATCTTTCGGGTGTTTGGTGTGCCCGTTTTTATATTTCCCTATTTGCCTGTGCCTTTAAAGAGCAATCGCCAATCTGGATTTTTGGTTCCGGCGGTGGATTTTTCTGGCAAGGGAGGTGTGGCTGGAGAGATTCCATATTTTTGGGCGATTTCAAAAAGTCAGGATATGACCTTAACCGCGAAAAGTTATTCGCAACGCGGTCAAAAAGGATTGGTCGAATATCGCTATAAACTTTCACCCTTGAGCGATGGGATTCTTCATTCGGCCTATATGAAGGACAATAATTTTACCAACGTGAATAACCAAATCGTGACCCAAACACGCTGGTTTCTTGATTATCATCACTATTATGATTTGCCTGAAAATTATGTTCATCGTTTAAAACTTTCAGCCGCCGGTGATCTTCGTTATCAAAGGGATTTTCCGCTTGAACTCAAAGGCAACGGTGATCCCGCTTTTGAAAATCGAATGAGCGTGACGAAGAATACCGAAAACTCTCACATCAGTGCAGAGACCGCGTACTATATTAATTTATTTAAACAAGATCCATTGGCAAACAATGAAGATGCGGTCCACCGCTTGCCCGAACTGCGATACAATTTGGTACAAAAAAAACTTGGGCACTCTGGCCTCTTTTTTCAAGCCGATATGGATTATACCAATTTTTTTAGATCCAATTTTAGTTACGACAATGTGGTGTGTTCAAATCCCCAAGACTCATCAACCTGCAGAGTTCAGCGCGGCCCCGACAACCTTTCGCAATATCATTCAGGCATGTTCAATTCGACAACCGATACCATTCGCACCGGTCAGCGCTTAGACCTCAATCCCCGACTGACTGCGCCCTTTCGTGTGCTCAATATTTTTGATTTTTTACCCGCAGTTTCTTATCATGAAACTCAATATGCCTTTAATTTACCCGACGACTCGCAAATTTCACAGACCGCGGCTCGCCGCTATCTGCAAGCCGATTTAGGTGTTCGAACACGACTCACAAATATTTATACGGTGAGCGAAACCGAAAAAGTAAAACACATTATTGAACCCGGAATTTCTTATTCTACTATTCCGTGGATTCGCCAACCCAATCACATTTTTTTTGGCGACACCAATCAGCCTTTTGCAAGAACCCTTGAGCCAATTAGCGATAATGATTTTACCGGATCGACCCGCATCCAGTTTGATAATTTTGACCGCGTCTATGATAAACGGGTGATCGATTTTGGTGTGACAAATTATTTTAATCGTCGACGCAGTTTTGGTGATCAAGCCCAGTATAAAAATATTGTGACCTGGCGATTGAGCGAGTCCTATGACGTGAACGAAGCACATTCGGATCTTTACCAGCCTTGGTCTTCGATCAATTCGGTTTTAGATATGCGCTTTGACCATATCGATACATTCACCACAAATTCCTATTATCCTTATGCACGAATCACCAACACCTCGTCGCGAGTGCGCATCAAAAATGACCGTGGTGATTTTTTAGAACTCAATTACGTGCACGAATATTTGATCAGTTTAAAAAACGAAATCGATATGAATTCAAAAACCGAAAATCTAGGGTTAAATCTCGGTTACGTCAGCCGATTTTTGCACCTTGTGGGTGGGTTTAATTTTTCGGCAGTGACCCACACCGTACAATCTTGGCAGTATATCGCAAAGCTTCGACCTCCGGGTGGCTGCTGGGGAATTGATATTGGACACCACCAAGTCATTGGTGGAGATGTGCAACTCAAATTTAATTTTGCATTCGATTTTGGTGGTCAGCACAAACTCAATTAGAAATCAAAAATGCGAATCTGACCTTTTGCTCCATCAAGCTGGGCTTGAAGATTATAAATCGGAGTGATTGAGACTCGAGGTTCATCCTCAAGCGGCAAACCATAGATCACATACAGGCCTAATATAATTCCACTGTAGAGACCATAAGAGGCGCCACGAGCAATATAATTTAAATTTTGCGAGGGATGTTTAGTAAAGGCCAATGCACCTGCACCAACCAAGGCTCCGGCCATCACGCCATAACTGCAGCTCATCACAAATTCATGAGAATTTTGGTTGGCCCGGGCAAAAGGACTTACAAAAAATAAAATCAAAATCCAAAAGCGCATACAAGAAGTCTGACAGATCAAAATTCGCTGTCAACACTCGATGCGCTCGCCAGTTGCCACATCGTAAATAGAAATTTCTTTTTGATGAGACACAAACGCGAGCCAAAGCGAGGCTTCAAGCGAACGAGCAATCCTTAATAATTTTATTTTTTGTTTATAAGGCAAGCGAACCTGAGCCTCCGCATGAGCACTTAACGATTTCACCTCAACCAAAACTGTACCAAAGTTTTTATGATTGAGCCAAAGATCGACCTCAGCATGTCTTTGAAACCAATGATTGCGCCTTAAGATCTTAAACTTTTTAAAACTAAAATACTCGGCGACCACATCTTCAAGTTGATGTCCGAAGGTGCTCGATGACACCCGAAAAGGTTTTTCGGTGGTAGGCGCTGACCCCAAGTTGTTGGATGGCTTGTCGGTGTTTGGAGGTCGCATAGCCCTTGTGTATTTCAAATCCATAGCCAGGATATTCCTTTGATTTTTCAACCATCAGGTCATCGCGTGTGACTTTGGCAACGATCGACGCCGCAGCGATCGGTCGTGCGCGAAGCTCGCCTTGAGTCAAACAAACCTGGGTAAAAGTCGAAAGACCTGGAATCATAAAGTTTCCATCGACCAACAATAATCCCTGGTTGAGTTTGAGGTTTAAAACAGCCCGCTTCATAGCGAGTAAGCTTGCCTGAAGGATGTTGAGAGTTTCAATCTCCTCCACACTGGCAAAACCAACACCAATCTGTGCCCGATCATAAATGCGATCGCACAGAATTTTTCTCCGTGAGGCGGTCAATAGTTTTGAATCAGTTAGTCCACGCGGAGATTTTAAAGGAGTGAGAATCGCTGCGGCGGCATAAACGGGTCCGGCCAAACAGCCGCGACCCACTTCATCAACACCCACCACAGGCTGAAGCTCGGAGGCTTCCCAAAGGTAGCGCTTTATTCTTTTGGCGTTTCTGTGGCTGGAGTTTGAGCTGCGGGGGCTTCAACAGCTGCAGAAGATGCTGAGTTGCCTTGCACCAGATCGGACTCTAAACGAGCCGCACGTCCACGCAAATTGCGAAGATAAAAAAGCTTTGAACGTCGAACTTTACCAGTTGCAATCAATTCGACACGATCAATGGCTGGAGTTGTAAACGGAAAAGTTCGCTCAACACCAACACCGCTTGAGATCTTACGAACCGTAAAGGATCGTCCCATCCCACTGCCTTGGAGCTTAAGCACAACTCCACGAAAAAGCTGAACCCGTTCTTTTTCGCCTTCTTTTACACGAACATAAACACCAATGGTGTCGCCCGCAGAAAATTCTGGAAATTTGCGTTTTGCAGCATGCCGCTCGAGGGTAACTCTTCGCACAAGTTGTGACATGATCTTCTCCCAATGTCGTGAAAGCTCAATGAGCTATCATGCTCCCAAAAGTCGGTCAAGACAGATACTCACTGCTGAGCGCACAGAAAGGTGGCGATAATCATCCTGAGATGAGCCACGGATGGGCTCTAGAGCGATATCACAAAGATTTAAAACATCCTCATGAAGACCAAAGCCTGTACCAAACAAAATCAATAAAGGCGGCCCTTCGGTTTCGAAGATCATCTTTTTGGTTTCAACAAATGTTTTTTGCAAAGCAATCCCAGTTAGGCGTGCCGAGGTGGCTAAAACCAGCGGTGGTGTCTCAAAACTTTGGACCACTTGCTCAACCGTTTCTTTGAGCTCAATCATATCGAGGGCTGATTTTCGCATGATATTGTGTTTAGCGCCCTCACCCACTCGCCAGTGGTCCAACACTCTGGATACAAACATGAGCTGCTCTTGAATGCGGTGAACGATAAAATATTTTTTTACACCGTATGTGCGTGCGGCACGAGCGATGTCGTGGATATCAAAATTTGTTACGTTGGTTGCGACGATTTTGCGTTTGGCATCGTAGACGGGCCAATGCACAAGCGCGATGTAGACTTCACGAACAGGCTTCATAACCAATCCTTTTGGATACCCACAGATTTTAAATCCTCTTTTGAAAATGGAGACAAAAACTTTTTGGCGCTGATAAAATCAGGCTCTGCAATGTTTAAGTCAGGGCGAAGCATTTTGGTTCGTAAAATTGCCACCGATTTTTTAAACTTCTCGATCTGCCGATGATCACCCGACAATAAAATTGGCGGCACCGTCATTTGCTCAAACGTTTGCGGCCGGGTGAGTTGTGGAGCTTCGAGCAAACCGTCACGAAAACTTTCGTCAAAAGAACTAGCCGGATTTCCCAAAACGCCGGGCTGCAATCTTAGGAGACTATCAATAAAAATGGCCGCCGGAAGCTCGCCACCAGAAACCACATAGTCACCAATCGAAATTTCAAGATTGACATACTGCTCAATAAACCGCTGATCCACACCCGCGTAGCGGCCACAAACCAAAATAAAATCTGTTTGGTTCGTCATTGTACGTGCAAGCGAATCATCCCATCTTTGACCTTGCGGAGAAAAATAAATGCAAGGACCTTTGGCTCCTTGCTCTCTGGCTTTTAAGACCGATTGCTTTAAGGGTTCAGCGGTCATCACCATGCCGTCCCCTCCTCCGTACGGGCGAGCATCGACGGTGTGATGAATATCTGAGGTAAATTCACGTGGATTGATGGTGTGCAAATGAGCTATGCCGTTTTTAAATGCGCTTCCAATCAAACCCTCTGAATTGAGATGCTTAAAGTATTCGGCAAACAATGTGATGCAATAAAAAGTCATAACGGATTGAGTTCGCACAATCCTTCGGGAATCGCCACATACAAAATATTTTTTTCAGAATCAAAACTTTGAATAAAAGCTTCTACGTAGGGGAGTTCAAATTCGATACTGCCATTTGAAACGATCAGTAAATCTTGGGGTCCATTTGAGGAAAATCCGATCACATTTCCTAAATCACCCTTGTTTATATCTGACACCTTGGTGTTAAGGAGCTGATTCAAAAATATTTCAGACTCGGTTTGTGACACCAAATGCTCGGTGGGAATAAAAACAGCTTGGCTTTTTAAAGCTTCGGCTTGATTGCGATCGCTCACACCCTCGAACAAGACGTAAAGACCTTTGGGCCGGCGCTTTGCGAATTTGATCGTGTGCAATTGGACCTTTTGGACCCGAAGATTTTTTTGGGCCTTGTCTTGGCTCAGTCCTAATGAACTTAAGCTTTCAAGATAATCGGCACCTTCATGAAACAGGCGAACAAAAACCTCGCCTTTTAGACCGTGGGCTTGGGAGACCCATCCCACACAATAATATTCAGACATTTGCGCAATGCATAACGAATCCTCAACACCTGGTCAAGGACGGGTTATTCGACGATTTCTAAAACGCTACGTTTTTGAAGCTTGGTGCTTGCAGCATTCAGAATGGTGCGCATCGAGCGAGCGGTTCTCCCCTGCTTGCCGATCACCTTGCCTAAATCTTCCTTTGCTACCTTGAGCTCAACAACGGTGGTCTGCTCGCCAACCACTTCGTTGACCTCAACCTGGTCTGGAAGATCGACCAAAGCTTTCGCCATAAATTCCACAAGGTCTCTTAGATTGGTTGAATCCGAATCGCTCACATCAACTCCCGTTGCTACGCCCTTAAATGACGTCTAATCTTCGCTTTACTGTATCGAATAAAACAAATGATAAAATATAAAAAAATTTTAAGTTGAAGGATTTCCAGACTTTCGCATCAAGCTTTTGACTCGATCCGAGGGTTGGGCACCTTTTAAAACCCAAGCGTTATACCGTTCGGTATCACACTTAAAGTCAGCCGGTTTGCCTTTAGGTTGGGGAGAATAATGTCCGATGACTTCGATCGACTTTCCCTTTAACCAACGGCGTGAATCTGCCACGGTGATGCGGTAACGAGGTGTATGCTTAGAACCGAAACGTGCAAGTCGAATGACGACCATGTTGCCTCCAAAAAGCTGCAAGTACTAGCTTGATCTTAAAAAAACAGCAAGCGCTTAAAAAGGAAATCGGCCGCCACCGCCGCCGCCACCAAAGCCTCGACCCATCCTCATCATCTGAGACATCATCTTTTTTGCGTCTTCGAATTGTTTTACCAACTTGTTCACATCCGACACTTGGGTGCCCGAACCATTGGCGATTCTTAAGCGTCGAGATCCATTTAAAACTTTTGGGTCTTTGCGTTCTTGAAGAGTCATCGAACGAATAATAGCCTCAATTTTTTTAATTTCTTTATCGGGTGGTGCCATATTTTTTAGCTGTTTGGTCATCTGGCCCATTCCAGGAATCATCTTCATAATCGATTCCATTCCGCCAAGTTTTTTCATCATCTGAATCTGACTTAAAAAATCCTCAAAAGTAAATTGATTGCGCGCCATTTTTTTAGCGGATTCTTTTGCGGTCTTTTCATCAATGACTTCTTGGGCACGCTCAACAAGTGTGAGCACATCGCCACGATCAAGCAGGCGCGAAGCCAAACGGTCCGGGTGAAAGACCTCGAGATTTGCGACTCTCTCACCCACACCCAAAAACTTAATCGGCACGCCAACAGTTTCGCGAATGCTTAATGCGGCTCCGCCTCGAGCGTCGCCGTCAACTTTTGTAAGTACGAGTCCGGTAAGGCCAATGGCATCGTGAAATCCCGTGGCGACCTCAACCGATTGTTGGCCCAGCATCGCATCCGCCACCAAAAGTGTTTCGGTGGGCTGAGCAATGTTTTTTAGGTTTTTGAGTTCATCCATTAAGGCTTGATCGATTTGCAATCGACCCGCGGTATCTAACAAAAGAACATCAATGTGCTCAACCGCCGCCCATTTTAAAGCCGCACGCAAAATCCCTTCGGGCTGATCACCCGGTTGAGAATCAAAAACGGGTAAGCTATTTGTTTTTGCCAAAGTTTTAAGTTGGTCAATAGCCGCAGGTCGGTAGACATCCAACGGAACAAGTCCCGGCTTTTTATTTAACTTTTGTCTTAGATACAGCGCAAGTTTAGCAGAGGTTGTGGTTTTACCGGTTCCTTGAAGTCCCACAAGAAGCACAGTTGAAAGTGTGCCTTTGAATTCGAGTCGCGAGGTTTCTTTACCAAGCACTTCGACCAATTCATCGTGAACGATTTTTACAAACTGTTGACCGGCAGTGATACTTTTTAAAACCTCTGAACCTAAAGATTTTTGCTTTACTCGTTCAATAAAAGTTTTGACCACTTTAAAATGAACATCGGCTTCGAGCAGGCTCAATCGAATATCTTTGATCGCCTCTTCGATATTACTTTCGGTAATATGCGAGGTGCCATTAATTTTTTTAAACGTAGTTAAAAGTTTATCCGACAGTTGATCAAACATCGCTTACCACCTCGCAAAAGAACTCTTTTTGAGAGTCAATAAACTTAAACCAAACATCAGAGCCAAAAAAGCCAAAGCCACAATGAGCGAGGTCACAATATCAACATCCGAAGCTCCGACAAAACCGTAGCGAACCCCATTGATCAAATAAAGAAGAGGATTTGTTTGTGCAAGACTTCGCCAAAACGGATGAAGGGTGTCGATCGAAAAAAACACGCCGCCCAAATACAGCAGCGGCAACAAAACAAAACTTGTGACCGCGGACAACTGATCAAAACTTTTTGCCCAAAAAGCTACAGCGATTCCGAGTTGCGAAAAAGCCAGTCCGCCAATCATCAAGAAAAACAATCCGATAAAGGGATGAGGCATTAAGAGAATATGCCCTTCGATCATTTGTAAAAATCCGCAGCCGACAACAAAAGTGGTCCCGCCCACAACTAATCCGCGAAATAATCCGCCTAAACTCATCGCCCAAATAATCTGTTGGTTGGTTAAAAGTGAAACTTTATAATCTTCTAAATCACCGGTAAATTTTGAGCTGACGATGCTGCTCGAAGAATTTTGAAATGCGTTATTCAGACAACCCATCATCACCAAACCTGGAATCAAAAACGACAAATAGCTCATGCCTTTTTGATTTTGCAGTTGTGAGCCAATGCTGACCCCAAAAATCAGTAAGTACAAACAGGAACTAATCAGCGGAGTAATCACGGTCTGAATCAAAACCTTTTGAAATCTTTTGATCTCGCGATGAAGAAGCGAGCAAAACGGAATAAAGCTTTTAGGCATGAGATCCTCTGACGATATGACGGAATGCATCTTCTAAGGTTCCCTCTTCGATTGCGATATCTTGGATTAACCGCATATCGAGAGAAAGTTCTGTTAACAGATCGCCCAATCCCCGTTCGCTCGGAACACGGAAGACCAACTCTGAGGCTGTTTGCTCAACCAACCAAGGATGTTTGATCTGGCCCAATCCATTTTTAAGCTTAAGGCGAAAGGTTTTAAAGGTCAGTTCACGTACTAATTGTTTAGTATCGCCGGTTCGTAAAATTCGGCCGTGATCGATGATCGCAACCCGATCACACAATTGCTCGGCCTCTTCAAGATAATGAGTGGTCAGCAAAATTGAAAGGCCCTGACTTTTGAGTTCGCGTACAAAATCCCAAAGAATTTGTCTCAGCTCAATATCGACGCCGGCGGTGGGCTCATCGAGAAGTAAAAGTTTTGGCTTGTGCACCATTGCTTTTGCAATGGCGAGGCGTCTGCGCATACCGCCGCTCAGTTGTTTGACTTTTTTATTGCGATGTTCCCACAACTGCAGGCGTCGCAATAAAAATTCGATATGTGCGCTTGAGTCAGTGACACCAAAAAATCCGGCATGAAATTTTAAAATTTCTAAAACATTAAAGTAACCGTGATTAATCAATTCCTGAGGCACAAAGCCCAAATAACTTTTTGCAAGTTGAGGATGAGTCACAACATTGTGACCAAACACAATCACTTCGCCCGAGGTGGGTTGTTCAAGTGTAACCAAAACAGAAATTAAGGTTGTTTTGCCCGCACCGTTTGGTCCGAGCAGACCCAAAATTTCTCCGGGGTGAACTTCGAGTGAGACATCCTTAACGGCTTGAGTCGACTCATAATTCTTATTTAAATGTCTCAAGATGAGAGGGTTTGTGACCATGGTCCAATCGATTCGCAATAAAAACCCAATTTGTGCATTTTGAATGTTCAAAAGTCAATGGAGCCCGCCCAGTTTCGACCGATAAAGAAGGATGACACCCAAAGACATGGTGCCGATTCCGATCACCGATTTTATCACTGCTCTGGCCATGCCCGTGGATATTTACGTGCGCTTGAGTGACGAAAAATTTGTGATTCTGTGTAAGGCCGGAACCAAAACTTCAAAAGAGCAGCTTGCCAGTTATCAAGAACGTGACGTTCATTATGTGTGGGTGAGAAAAACCGATTACTACCGTATGTCCGGCCAAAGTATTGGTATCGCAGGTCTTGCGGTAAAAAGATCAGACATCTCACTCGAACAAAAAACCAGAGTTCTCTCGGTTGCGGCCAAAACGGTGTTTCATCAGTTTGAACATATGGGAATTTCGGTTTCGATGTACAACGATGCCCGCATGGTTTCCGACGCCACAATGGCTCTTTTGGAATCTCACAACAGCTACGGCGCTTTTTTTGAATCCCTCAAAGACTGCTCAGAAGAACTTTTGCGCCACTCCATGGCTGTTTCTTTTTTGTCGACCTTGATGGGAATTGCGCTCGGTTGGGAAAAAAATTGACTCTCGAAAAACTGACCCTCGGTGGTCTCCTGCACGACATTGGTTTAAGAACTATTCCAAAAGAATTGTTGGAGAAGTCTAAAGCCCTAATGACTCTCGAAGAAATGCAAATTTACGAGACTCACCCTTTCAGAGGCATGCAGCTTTTGTTGAGTTTGGGCTCGGTACCTGATGATGTGATTTCGATCGTGTATGAGCATCATGAAAATGCGCTCGGTCAAGGATATCCCCAGCGCATGCGAGATGCTCGCATTCATCCTCTAGCCCGGGTGGTGGGGCTTGCCGACTTTTTTGTTTCGCTCACCATTGCCAATGTGAATTGCCCTGAACCAAAGTCAGCCCGCCAAGCTTTAGAATATATCGAACATGTTTTGGGCCTGCCTTACAACCGCGAGGCCTTTCGCGCGCTCAAAAAAGTGGTGCTCAACGAAGTGATTAAAGCCGCTTGATCGCAGCGACCGTCTAGAGGCTTGACGACAATTCGCCCCGTTCTGTATTCAAGTGCGTATGACTTTGATTTTGACCTCCTTTTACAAATTCCAAATGGTTCAAGACCCCGAAGCCCAGCGCCAAAAAATTGAAGCTCTGTGCCTTCGACTTCACGCAAAAGGATTAATTTTAATCAGCGGCGAAGGAATCAATGGGTCGGCGTGTTTGCAAACAGCTCAACTCGAAGAATTTAAGTCTGAGCTCACAGATGATTTTGCCGATTTGGTTTTTAAAGACACTTTGGGCACACCATCGGCTTTTTTAAAACTCAAAGTCAAATTGCGCCCAGAAATTGTGACGATGGGAGCCCCCGATTTAATTCCAAAAAATAACGACAGCCATGTCTCACCTCAAGAGTGGCAAGAAAAGCTCATCGAGCAGCCCCAAATCTTGGATGTGCGAAATCGCTATGAGGTGGAAATCGGAAAATTTGAGGGAGCCAAAGATTTAAGCCTTGAGGACTTTGCGCAATTTCCCCAAAAATTAAAATCGGCAACTTTTGATAAAGATAAAGAAACTCTGATTTACTGCACGGGCGGCATTCGCTGCGAAAAAGCCATTTTAGAAATGCGCCGGCAAGGGTTTAGCAAAGTGTCGCAATTGAGCGGTGGGATTATAAAGTATCTCGAAGAGTTCGGCTCAAATGGCAATTACACCGGTGAGTGTTTTGTGTTTGATTACCGAGTAGCGATCACTCCTGAAATGGAGCCCAGTCAAAAATTTCGTTTGTGTCCTCATTGCGGTCAGCCGGCATCAGATGTGATCACATGTAAGATGTGTCAAACCCCACAACAGGTTTGCGAAGCTTGTGTAAAAAGTGATTTGAGTCACGAGACCTGCTCAAAAAATTGCGCTCACCATTTTCGTCAAGGTCATCGGTCAAAAAAACGCCAACAGTTAGGATCTGCACGTTCATGATTTATATTATTTGTTTATTTGGATTTTTAAATGCACACGCCGATTGGAGCAATGATTCTGAAGCGGGATTGGTCATCGCCGGTGGAAACTCCAAAACCCAAACCTTAAATTTAAGACAGAACACCATTTATCATTGGGGACCAAATATGTGGGCCCTCAATGCCCGATTACTGAAGGCTTCAAACAATGAGGTTGAGACCGCTTTTAAGTGGGGACTTGGTGCTCGTTACGAACGCGAGTGGAGCTCTTTGGTAAGCGGTCTGGTCAACCAAGATCTCGATTCGGATAAATTTGCTGGATACAATCAACGCTATGCTACCGATTTGGGTATCAAACTTTTTATTATGAAATCGGCGAGTCTCAATCTCGCCACAGAATTGGGCTTGCGTCACACCGATGAGCATCGAACAGACGATACCAATTTTGTTTTTAATTCGGCTCGTATCTATATCGAGGCCGAAAGAAAATGGGAAAAGCGATTCTCTGCTCGTTACTGGGTCGAATTTATTCCGAGCCTCACCCATTCCGACGAATTTCAGGTCAACACCGAGGCTTCTATAAGCTCGATTTTGACCGATGTGTTTTCGGTTAAAACCGCTTATCTTTTGCGCTACAATAATATTCCGAGCAGCATCACCGCGATCAAAAGTGATACGCTGCTCACCACTGCGCTGGTTGCTAAATTTTAATTCGGTTGAGCATACGGATAATTAAAAACACCGCAAAGGCGATAATTGTAAATGAAATCGATGTGGTCACAAAATTTCCGATATTGATCGTCACCGCGCCTGCGGCTTGGGCATCGGCAAGTGTTTGGTAGGGCTTGCCAACTTTATCGCCCTCACGAAGTAAAATAAATATATTTCGAAAATCCACATGACCCACCAGCATTCCAATCGGCGGCATCATCACATCATTGACCAACGAATTGACGATCTTTGAGAACTCTGCCCCAAGAATTAAACCCACGGCTAAATCGAGAACATTGCCTCTTAAAGCAAAGGTTTCGAATTCTTTAAAAAAACCCACTAGCGGCCTCTCTTCCAATAAAAATATTTTCGATACAAATAGTGTGCCTTTTTAAAAAATCTCAAACCTAAATCATCAGGAAAGATATTCACTCTGAATATGGCAAAGGGATTGTCTTCTAAACGAAGTCCACCTGAATCGGTGGCGACTCCAAATTGATAGCCCGCCGTAAAAACTTGCTCTTCGTGGCGTGTGTTGAATTTTCCATAAGGGTAGGCAAACACATTGATTTTGGTTTGCAGATTTTGTTCCAGCTCTTGCTTAGAATTGGCAATCTCTTGAAAGGCCTCTTGGTCGGTAAGACTTAGGAGAGCACGATGAGTTCGGCCATGACTTCCGATTGAAATTCCAAGAAGAAGAGATTGTTTTAATTCCTCTTGAGTCATCAAAGGATGGGCGGTCTCTGTGGTGTGCTCACCTAGATCCCAATCATTATTGCGAATTGAAAAGTCAGACAAAACAAAAACGGTTGCTTTGAATCCCAGTCGATTCAAAAGCGGAAAAGCATTTTCCAGGTTGTCTTTGTAGCCATCATCAAAAGTTAAAACGATGGGGCGTTTAGGAAATTCGGCCAGTGATTTTTTACCAGTCAGAAAGTGTTCGAGATCAGAAAAATCAAGCGTTTCGAATCCTCGTTTTTTGAGAAAATTCATTTGTTTTTCGAATGTGTTTTTGGTGACAAAAATTTTATGTTGCGTTTTAAGCGGCTCAATTGAAACCTTATGGTACATCAAAACAGGAATCCACCGATTGATTTTTTTTCCAAAAATATTTTGGTGGTAAATGCTTTCGATTTTCTTAAAAATCACCTCAGCCGCAAATTCTTGTTTTATTTTTTGCTGAATTTCCGCGTTGAGATCAATTTTATTTTTCATCAGATAAAAAAGATGAGGCACCAAAAGAACTTCGACCTGCTCGGAAATCACTGCCGTGTCTCGATCGCGATCCGCTTTGACATCACCAAAATTCGATTTCAAACACTCGCTCAAATTGTCTGTGGTCACAAATCCATGCAACACCGCCTCACCAAAGGCAAAGGTGGGAATGCCATAGCTCAATGCCTCAACCGCAATTCTTCCAGATGCACAAATCACATTTGCAATTTTAAATGCCTCATGAAATTTTTCGGTTGGAAAATAAGAAAGTTTGTTGGGATAAAGTTTTTGAAGATGAACAAAATGATCTTTGGTTTTTTGATCAAAATTTTCAAAAGCACCACCAGAGACAACCACATGAAGCTCAGATTTTTGTTGCAATAGACGGGGTAAAACTTCGCGAATCACCATTCCGATGCGCTCACCCTTAGGACCAGAAGTTCGACCGAGCAGAGCAAGCGTAAACTTTTGTTTAGAGTCAGAATCGACGGGTTTAAACTCTATGGGGTTACGGATAGTCACAATCTTTTTGGAATCAAGACCAAATTCATTAGCCAAATGCTGACGGATATTTTCACAAACGGTGATCACCTGATCGCCATAAACATCATTTTTTTTATATCTTCCATGCCAATGTTGGCGACCATGAACGGTCGAAACATAGGGAACCTTTAATCCTTTAAGGGCATAGTGAGCGAGCCAACTTGCAGCTCTTGAATGGGCGTGAACCACATCAATGTTTTGTTCTTTTACTATTTTTCGAATTCGTTTTAGATTTTGAAAGCGCTGCGTATAATTTCGATTATGAATATCGCAGCGAACAAAGCTCGCCGAGCACGGGATATGAATTTCATCGCCCAGAAGTGTTACACTATGTCCGCAAGATTTTTGATGATTTGCCAACATCACCGCATAGACTTCGGCCCCGGTTAACTCGAGTTGGGACATAATATGTAGTATTTTTAGCGCCATATCGATTGACCTTATGGGAACTTCAAGTTCACGTAAATATAGCTTTTTAATTGTTCATAAGTTATTAACCTTATGCGTCCATCCGACACTAAGATTTTACGGACAACTATGACACTTATTTTAAATTTGGTTTTGTGCTGCTCAAAATTTGCGCTTGCGGCTTCGATCACCTGGCACCAAACCATAGACGAATCCTTTAGTAACAATGCTGAAATTCAAGCAGCAGAGCAAACATTGCGTTCGGCAGAACAAAATTGGCGCTCGCAACACAATGGGTACTTTCCCCAGCTTTCGGCCAACGTGGGCTTCACTCACGGCAATAGTGTGTCGCTCACCCCTTCGGCATCGACCACTTCTCCTAATGCAGTCGCACCTGCTTATGACCCAACCGCAAATGGTGAACCTCAAGATAATTATGTGGCGA
This sequence comes from Bdellovibrionales bacterium, assembly GCA_965199825.1. GTDB lineage: Bacteria > Bdellovibrionota > Bdellovibrionia > Bdellovibrionales > UBA1609 > CBDATP01. The sequence goes on from OZ241329.1 coordinate 2,451,261, forward strand.
GCGTGAATGCTTCACAAAATGTATTTGCGGGTCTTCTTGATTACGGAAAAATTTCGGCAAGCCTTGGAACACTTCAAGAAAAGCGGGCGATCTTGCGTGAAAAAAAATCCTCGGTCAGTAAAGATTTGGTTACTGCCTACGCCAATCTTTTATTATCGCAAAGATCAATCGAACTGCAAAAATCGATTATTCGCCGCAGAGAAGAAAATCTTCGCCTTGTTGAATTGAATTTTCAAACGGGTCGCGAAAATAAAGGCTCTGCTCTTTTATCCAAAGCCAATCTCAATCAAGCCGAGTTCGAAGAGCATCAAGCCGAAAATTATCTGCGATCAAGCTCTGCAGATTTAAAACGAGTTTTGAGTCGAGATTTGGATGATGATTTGAATGTGAGCGAAGATGTTCCAATCGAAACTCCTGCTCAACAAATGAAATACGAGCAGTTTGTGCCCTCAAACACGGATGTGCTCAAGGCCTCGGCAGCGGTCCAAAATGCTGAGGGAAAATTTTTGATTGCCCGATCTAACTTTTATCCTGCGCTCAATTTAAGTGCGAGCTTTGGTAGACAAGGTTCAAGATTTTGGAACGAAAAAGAAGAATGGATTTTGGGATTTAATGTCACCATTCCAATATTTAATGGCGGCAAAGATTTGTTTGCCACTTTGGCTGCGCGAGCCGATGTGCATTCTGCCGAGCGCACAAAAGAAAACACCGAGCGTTTGACCCTTCAAAAACTAAAGTTCAATCACACAGGACTTCTTGAAGCGATCGAGAAATTAAAGGTAGACGAAAGTTTTGTTTCGGCAGCGACCGTGCGTGCGAATGTGGCGCGAAAGAAGTATAATAATGGACTGATCTCATTTGAAGACTGGGACATCATCGAAAACGATCTGATTAATCGACAAAAAAATGTGCTGGTTTCGCAACGCGATCGGGCTGTGGCCTATGGAAATTGGCTCCAAGCTCAGGGTAAAGGTTTTTTTAAGGATGAGTAAGAAAAAGAAAAAATGGGCCTTGATTGGCGCGGGCGTATTTGTTGTTTTGATTTTGTTTTTTTCACTGCGCTCGCCCTCAACAACTATTGTTTATCATGACTATCAGGTTAAAAGCTCGAGTCTTGAAATCACCATTCAGACCACAGGAATCGTCCAGCCCGAAAATAGGCTTGAGATTAAGCCGCCGATTGCGGGTCGGGTCGAAACCGTTTTGGTCAAAGAGGGCCAGTTCGTTCATAAAGATGAGGTTTTGGCGTGGCTCAGTTCCACCGAACGTGCGGCATTGTTAGATGCGGCTCGCGCCGAGGGTGAGGCCGAAGTGAAGCGTTGGGAGGATCTCTACAAAGCAACGCCAATTATTGCGCCGATCTCTGGGACCATTATTTTGCGCAATGTCGAATCGGGCCAAACTTTTGCCAATACCGAATCTGTGTTCACCATGTCTGATCGTTTAACAGTTAAAGCTCAGGTGGATGAAACTGACATTGCTCAAGTGAAGCTCTCGCAAAAAGCCCGAATCACCTTGGATGCTTATCCAAATGAAAATATTGATGCTCACGTGGATAAAATTGCGTTCGACGCCAAAACTTACAATAGCGTGACCACCTATGATGTTGATGTTTTGCCTGAGGTCACACCGCCCGCCATGCGCAGTGGGATGACTGCCAATGTGACTTTCTTAGTCACCGTAAAATCAGATGTTTTAAAAATTCCGAACGAAGCTTTAAAAATGCAAGACGGCAACCTAATGGTTTTGGTCAAGGGCGAATCAGGACGAATTCCTACCATCGTTCAACTCGGTCTTAATGATGGCAAAACTTCTGAAGTTGTTTCGGGTTTAAAAGAGAATGACACAATTTTAATTCCAGAAGCTAAAACAAAACTTTCAAAGCAAAATTCAAATCCATTTTTGCCGGCTGCGCATTAATGATTCGACTCGACAAGGTTTCAAAAACCTATGTGATGGGTGATGTTGAGGTAAAAGCCTTAAACAATATCTCACTCGAAATTGCGTCGGGCGATTATGTTGCAATCATGGGCCCCTCGGGCTCGGGCAAATCAACATTGATGCACGTGTTGGGTTTGCTAGATCCTCCACAAAAAGGATTTTATCAAATCAATGGGCAAGAAGCCGCGCACCTCAAACCCGATGAGCTTGCAACTTTACGCCAAAAAGAAATCGGATTTATTTTTCAGCAATTTCATCTGTTGCCAAGACTCTCGGCCTTACAAAATGTTTTGCTGCCCCAGATGTATTCGGCATTTACCGATGTGAAGCTTGGCAAAAGTCTGCTTGATCGCATGGGCATTGGCTCACGCCTTGATCATCGCCCAAACGAAATGTCAGGCGGACAACAGCAGCGCGTGGCGATTGCTCGATCGCTCATTAATACTCCAAATATTATTATGGCCGATGAGCCCACCGGAAATTTAGATTCAGCCTCCGAAAAAGAAGTGATCGAAATTTTAGAAGAGCTCAATGCCAAAGGCATGACCATTATCGTGGTCACGCATGAAGAAGAAATTGGCCGCAAGGCCTCGCGCCTGATTCGGATGCGTGATGGACAAGTGCAAAGTGATGAGCGCATTCGCCCACTAAAAATGGCTCCGAAATCGGTGGCCACAATCAAAGAAACTCGTCATGTGCGTGCCGATCAGTTTTTAAAATATTTAAAGCAAGGCATTCAAACTTTACTCGGAAATAAAATACGCACCGCACTCTCCGCTCTTGGAATTATGATTGGAGTGGCAGCGGTGGTCACCATGCTTGCTCTTGGCAAAGGCGCTCAACTCGCCATTGCCGACCAACTCAGCACGCTCGGTACAAATCTTTTGGTTTTAAAAACGGGAGCGATGCCGGTTGCGGGTGGATATAAAACCAAAGCCGATTCGGGTTTAACCACGCGGCTCACCAACGAAGATGCCCAAGCCATTGAAGAGCAAATTCCCTCGGTCAATGAGGCCGCACCCAATGTGGCCGGTCGAGCCCAAGTGGTGTATCTCAATCAAAATTGGAGCACCTCGATTATGGGTGTGACTCCCCTTTACGCCCGCATCCACAGCATGGAGCCCGAGCTTGGTCGATTTTTTTCTTCTGATGAAAACCGGTCACGTGCACGCGTGGCAATTATTGGAGCTACCATCGTTCATCAGCTCTTTGGTGATAAAAGTCCTTTGGGCGAACTAATAAAGATCAGCAAAATTAATTTTCGAATCATCGGGGTCTTGCCCGAAAAAGGCGCGAGCAATTTTCATGATGAAGATGACGTGATTTTTATTCCGCTCAACACAGCAATGCATCGATTGCTAGGCCGCAGTTACGTAGATGCAGTAGAGCTCGAGCTCAATGACCCAGGACAAGCCGATGATGTCCAAGATAAGACTCTTGATATTTTGTTTAGTCGTCACCGCGTACCGATGGGCCTTCGCCAAGATGCCTTCCAAATCCGAAATATGGGAACCCTTCAAGCCGCGATGGCTGCAAGCACCAATGTGATGACTCTTTTATTGTTTGTGATTGCAGCAGTCTCACTCCTTGTGGGCGGCATCGGAATTATGAATATCATGTTGGTCTCGGTCACCGAACGCACCCGCGAAATTGGTTTAAGAAAAGCGGTGGGAGCCCGATCAAAAGATATTTTGCTCCAATTTTTGGCCGAGTCTTTGGTGGTGAGTCTGCTTGGTGGAATTTGCGGAATCTTACTTGCGTGGCTTGCCACTTGGTTGCTGTCCCATCTTGCAGGTTGGTCGAGCACGATTACACCGGGATCGATTTTTTTGGCTTTTTCTTTTTCGGTAGGAATGGGAATTGTGTTCGGACTTTATCCCGCACGCAAAGCCTCATTGCTTGCGCCGATCGATGCCCTAAGGTACGAGTAATTTCGCATTTGCGGGGTGTAGCGCAGCTTGGTAGCGCGTCTGCTTCGGGAGTAGAAGGTCGCAGGTTCGAATCCTGTCACCCCGACCATAAAAAATAACGAGAACAATAAACATAAACAAAATAAGTTTTTAAACAAAAATGTAGCGACAGGATTCGAAGAGAGATCGCGTCGTTTTGTTGGATGCGACGTCAAGGAGCATTCGGCAAAATGCGGCAGCCAGGATGGCTGACGAGCGGTCTCCCCGGCTCTGGAGGATGGGCAGGAGACCATCCGTGAAGACCGAATCTTGTCATCCCGACCACACGACGTTCTCAAAACATTTATTTTTTTAATACAACTCTAGATTATCGTACCTATCGCTGCGGCAAAGTTTTATCCAATAGAGCTCGGCAAATGTGCGTCGTTTTTGTGCCTTTGGATTGTGAAAATAGGAGCGGCATTTGCTTGTTCTTCAACCAAATTATTAAAGCTTCTCAATGGCTAAGCGTTAGACATTGAGCAGATTGTTTCAATGCACAGCAGTTGGATTATCGATTGCCTCTTAGCGAGCGATTTTCAAGCCGGCATCTTTCTTGAAAAGCAAAATAGATCGTGATCACAAACTTCGCTATTTTTGTTATAATCTTTTGTTCTATTCAGCTGAGTGCAACTGAGTTGCTTTGCCAAACCAACGAGACGAATTACAAACCTAATCTTGCGAACTGCTCGCCGCCTGAGAAGCTATCTGAGGGTCAAGCCTGCACTTGCCCGGTATCGAATGGTTCAGATGCCTTTGGTAAGATTGTCAGTCTAGAGCCATCTTCATTGCAGTTGGTCTTTCGCACTCTACCGGGCGATCAAGATGAAGGCGCTTATAAACAATTTATAATTATAGCTCAAAGTTTTGGGATGGATGTTAAAGTTAAAGACACCACCTATGATACATCAGTGGTTGTAGATTTGAAGCGCGGAAAATCACTTGTACCCTGGCTTCAAAGATATCGCGGGTGCCAAGCTTTTGATGCGACTTGCGAAACTTATTTAAAGCAACTCAACCCCAATATGACGACATCAAAGATCGCGCAGCTCAAAGCTCGCAACTACAATGGCACTCTTCGCATTGCGGCCCGGGCAGATAAGCATCTCATTACTCTTTCGCACGGGCCTTTTCTATTAAGATCACAAAAAAATGAAATCACCCCCCGCCATTTTGTGACAACGATTCGTATCTCGGGGCAACTCGAAGATTTGTTTAAAAAATATTCTGGGCAGTTTTCTCTCAATGTCGAAAGTATGAGAAGAGATGGCATGCTTCGGACCTCTTCTGATCAATGGGTCGATGTAGGTTCTTCGGATCTAACTAAGATTGATGTTGAGACTTCTCTGCAGGGTCGCTAGTTTCTTCAATCATTAATTGCAGTTGAGTTGAATTTTGATTGGTAGCTTTAGTCAGCGGTCATTCACTCGGAATTCTGTCTGAAATGTTTGAATTGGCTCGTCGAACTTAAAAGGAGCAGCCTTGAAAAATATAATTAATTTCTATACATTATTAGTTTCAACACTATGTTGTGCGCAAACTCAAAATCCCTACCAAGAACTCTTAAACGCTGTGAGCGAATGTAAAAGTCCAGACAATCCTTACATTGATGCATCAAAGCGGCTACAGGGAAACCGTATGTTGCTGACGACCTATTCACCAAATACTTCTGGTGGAGGCGACTTTCAAATTGTTGTTACAAAAAGTTTTGGTCATAGTCTTTATGTTACGGTTGGTCGACTTACACTACATACAGAGCGCAAAGAGTCGCATGGTCCGCTCGACTGCAAAATCACAATCATGCCACTTCTTAACGCTCCCCCGATGCTAGATTTTGAATAATCGGCTTAAGTATTTATTAGCTTCGACTCTAAACTTGGCTTTGTTCCTTTTTTTTTGCTGATCAGCTATCCAGTAACCGGAGGGTCCAGACATCCCAAGCGCCGCACTCAATTCATCCATCGTACTCATAAAAAATTGAAAATTGCTGTAAGGTGTTTCTGCCTCCAAAAATTTACGCTCGTGAAATCCATTGATTGTTTGTTCGTGCTCAATTTGTACCGAAAATATTTTATTCACTGGGAGTCGAAATAAGATAGTCGTTCAAAAAACGACATCGGATTGTCCCCCAAATTTAAGGAACCCCGATGTTGTGACGTATGCCAATTTAAAATTAATTATAGTTCGGAGAGTAGACGACTGCATCTGCACCTGCACAAGGCGCAATAACAACGTTTGAAGAGTCGAATATTAAAAACGACAAATTATCTACTTGATGACAATTGCTACTAACGGCACCGGGGCAAGTCACTTCACGTGGGAAAGAATATTTCTCGAGCTGCCCTGTATGCTTGTCATAAATTATGTAGAGTGTTGCCTCGCCAGAGTATTTGTTCCCATTGCGGTCGTGCGCCGTGAATTGAATTGCGCGATGTTTGTCACCACATTCTCCACCAACCAAACCTATTAAACATGCGCCGTGGATCACAACACTGTCGCGATCAACGACGATATCAGGTCGATTTGATTTTTGAGTAACGACTGTAGACAAACGTAAAAATGCATCTTTAAAAGCATCATTTGATAAAGGGTTTGCAAACGTAATTTTCGAAGCATTATCGGAAGCAGAAAAATTTGAGCAAATCCGGCCTTGCTCAGCAAATCCATTTAATCCAAATAAACAAAAAGACATAAAAAATATACTTCTAACTTTCAAGTTTAAAGAAATGAGTAAATATAAATAAAATTAGTCGATACGTATTGTTGTGGGAGACTGTAGCCAATTAAATGGCTACGGTTTCTTTCTGAATATTTGTTTCGATCTGTGGGATGGGGTTTTTGGGTTTTGGTAGAGTTAGAGCATTTTCAACTCGAATGGTTGCTCGGTAGGATGTTTCTAGATCGAGGTAGTGATCCTGAAAATAGAGGCACTCGACGCAATGAGCGTACGTTAATAATTTATCAAGAGCCTTTGTTCCGCATCGCGGACAAATTTCTAAAAAAAGTTTCGACATGATTTCTCCATTCGTGTTTTCAGCCGGTCAATTGACAACCGTTCACCTTTTTAAATTGCAAGGCGTGCCGAAAGATGGACGAAGAAGTGATAAGTGTTTGGAATAAATAAAGAATGAAGTGAAAAATCAATTACTGGTGAGATTGAATTTGTTTTGGAAATCTGAATGACGAAAATATGAAGAAGATTGATTATCTTTAGATTTAAGATGTTTAGAGCGTATTCAGTTATTCAACATAAGACCTAAATTCCTGAATCGAATCGGAATCTATTTGCAGCATCTTTTCAAAAGGGCCAGCTTAAATGGGAGTGACGAATTCCTAGGTAAAATTGAGCTTAACAAGAAACCAAAACAATGAGGTATTATCAAAAAATTTTGTATTTATAATTCTATGTCATCTGTTTCTTTATCCACGTGAACGACATCAACAGCAGGGATAATCAAATCATGATCTATCAGCAATGATTGCTTGTCTTTTTGGTTTCTTTCTGACGATGAAAGTATCTGAATGCAATCAAACACTTCATCTACTCGTTGAGTGAGATTTGCAATTTTAGGAAGGATGGATTTCACGATTGGACGAAGTGATCTTAACGTATGTTGAGATTGAGGTGTCTCATTTAAGAGTTTTTCGCGTCTCGAAATCTTTCGACTTTGAAATGTGCCTTCGAACGCGGGGCGACTTTGAATTGATTCGTCGGGAGCAGTTGTTGGGCCCAGTTGCTCTTTTACAGAACGATTCATATCAAATCCCCAGTGCGCTTTTGCTAAGAAATAGCGAGTCATAACATTTTGAAACTGAGGATGAACCTGGCTACTTCGATCAGGGTGAGAGGGAATAATAATTCCAAGCAATTGCATGTCGGATTCGAAATTCGCAAGACCTCTTATAGTAAACTGGATTGGTTTACATTCAAGTGTAAAAAATTCGCCAAGATGGGAAAAGCGATTTTTAGGTTCAAGCATGGAATTTGCGATAGATTGAATTTCCATTCGCATCTCTTGGGCACCTTCAGGAAAAACCTCATCTAGGCCTTTCAAATAATTTTCGATCACCACGTCAGGCAAAGGATCAAAACGACTCGATAAATAATTGTCTCCATATGGGAGGTAGTTCCATGGATGACTTCGGCGGTCGATCTCTTCCCAAAGCCGTGCAGGATGAAAACCGAGGTTTGCAGCAAAATCTAGATCGTATTGGGCGGCTTTTAGCGAAATTGTGCGCCTCTCGCTTCGATCAAGGTGATACCTATGAAAAAAAACAAAATCCTGCCACTGGTAGGCGGCGATCTCTAACCAGTTATGAATGGTAGAGGGAAGCTCATCGTCGTAATCCCAATCAAACTCGAAGCTCTCGTACCAGAGCTTAATTTCTTTTAAAAAATCTGGGCCTAATTCTTTTGAGAGAGTGCTGCAAAATTCATAGAATTCGCGTCGAAGTTCTAGCGGAATCGGCTCATATTCTGATTCGATTTTTGCAATTCTTCGAGGTTCCAAGTCAAATGCCCGCATCACGTTGAGCCAAATTTTTTCTTGAGTAACATCGTATTTTCTTGAAAAGAAACTGATCTTTTGGGCAATCGTTTGAGCGAGCTCATTCTGTCGCCGCAGCAAACTTAGAAAATTGATGGGGATTGTCCCGTTCGAAGTGCCTAGCAAAACAGAGTGTTGATTTAACAAATATGAATTTGAAAGCTGTGTCACGATTTCGATCTCGCCGAAGCCCGCATCGATAGCTATTTTTGGAAGAGAAGGGGCAATAACAGCAGCGCCACCCAAAACTAAAAAATTTCTACGAGAAGTTTCCATGGCATAAACTTTTGTTGCTAAACAAAGAGCAAAAATTAAATATCTCATATACATGGAAAACTCTCGATCAATACTAAAGTCAATTAAATGGATTTAACAAACTTAAATGGAGGCCTTACTGCATTTTAATAGGCACTTTTTTTAGGCAAAGTGTTCGTGACCCCCATTTGGACTCGACACCTTTGAAAGGTGGACCAAGTGGAAGAAAGAATCAATCGACGAGGGCCGAAACCGAGGTTTAGCAGGTCTGAAAAAGAGCAAATATTACGCGAGCACAATCAGTAAGGTATCCCTATCTCCCAACTCGCAAGGATAAATGGTATTCATGCCGTAACCATTTATTCTTGGAAGCGGAGCTTGAAAATGAACGACGATGCAAACGATCAAATCATATCGCCTGATAAAGTTCGCGAGCTCCTAACTGAGATTGAAAATTTAAAAAAAGAAAACAAGCAGCTTAAAATCAAGGTTGCTGACCTTGCAGTTGGTAACGACATCATGACTGAAGCAATTGCGATTCAAAAAAAAAGAAATCTTTTGAGGCAACTCGGATTGCTAGAGAAATCAAAGAAACGAAAAGGTACAAAGTGAAAGACGTCGCCAAAACATTGGGGTGGATAGATCCACACTTTATTTTAAAAAAGATCTGCGCCGTCGATTTTATGAAAAAGAATCGGATGCGAAAGTGCTTGATGAAATTACTGAGATGCTTAAAACCAGATCGACTTATGGCTACAAGCGAATTACGTCGATGATCAATCGAATACGTTTACAAAATGGCCTTCGTGCCTATAACAAAAAGCGGATTTTACGAGTGATGCAAAAAAATGGAAAGATGTTTGCAAAAGCTATCTCTGAGCGGACGCACACATCGACAGGCAAGGTCATGACACTTCACTCGAACACCCGCTGGTGCTCAGACTGCTTTGAGATCAAGTGCTTCAACGGTGAAAAAGTTTACGTTATTTTTGTGCTCGACACGTGCGATCGAGAAGCAATCTGCTTTATCGCAAAGCGTGAACCAATTTTAGCCGAAGATGTTCAAAGCATAATGATTGAGTCTGTAGAAAAGCGCTTTAAGACAACCTTAGCGCCAAGAACAATCCAATTTTTATCAGATCGTGGAGCGATCTACCGTGCAAGAGCAACACGTGAGCTTGCACCGCAGCTGGGGCTGCAGTCGTGCTTTACGATGGCGTTTAGCCCTGAATCGAATGGCATGGCCGAAGCCTTCGTGAAGACCATAAAAAGAGATTACGTTTACGTAAATGACTGCGTGGATCCTGAAGCTGTACTTGCCATGCTTCCAGCTTGGTTCAAAGACTACAACGAAGTTGCTCCACACTCAGCACTTGGCATGCAGAGCCCGATGGATTACTTAAGAAAAATAAATTAACCGTGTCGATTCAAATGGGGTCCAATCCAGTCTGATGATGAAACTGTTTATCTTTGCATTGGTGCTTTTTTCAAACACAGCTGTAGCAATCAATGACTCTGAGTGTGGTGTCTTAGCTCAATCGATACAAAGACAACAACAGCGGCTTTCTGCTTTTGAGGTTGCTCCCGAGAGACTTAGAATTTGGCTAAACCAATTCGATCTGAAAGATCGAAAAATAGCCTTAGAAATTATTCGCGGACTTTATCTCATAAATTTTTCAGAGCTTTCAAAAAATTTGAAAGCAACCCATTCTAAACTTGTTTCCCAATTGATCGCCGACGGCTTTGTAAATACTTTGGGTGGTGCAGACCTTGAACGTATTGATTTTTCGAGAGCTTATACCGCAAAAAGCGGAGATCTTATCTCGTTTTTCTATCGCAAGGCCAATCTAATTTTAAATTCTAAATTTCACTCCTCTGACCAACTTTCGACACTAAAAACATTTTCCGAAAATTCCAATCGCGCGCTTGTTATCTTAGATGATTACGTGGGTACGGGCGCACAATTTTTGTCTGAGTTTTACGGAAGAAACTACGCTAAAATTTTTAATACTTACGCCAAAGTTTATTTAGTCGTCATAACCGCGCATCAAAAAGCGACTGAACGATTTGACCAAATTAAACAGGGTGAAAATGCGGCTGTTGCAGAAGCTTTCATAAATGATTTTCAGTTAATAGGAAACGAAGTCGAAGCCACTCGAGCTTCTCTAAATAACGTCAAATCAGACAAGATAGAATTGATTTATAGAAATATTGAATTTCCAATGTTGGCTGATGAAAATCCGCATTTATCCGCTACAGAAAAATTAAGGATTAAAGATTTTTTGTTGAAGTATGGGGACTTTGATCAAAATCCCTTTGCACCATTTGGCGTTGCAAATTTACAAGGCAGCACGGTCTTTTTTTATGGCCCACCAAATTCACTCCCCGACATTCTGTGGAATAGTCTTGGTAGGTATAAAAAGAATCCGCTCATTCCGCTTTTTGCAAGAGTTGAAGATATCAGCCACTACGATTTTGCAAAAGGGCTGCCTCCGGGACAACAAATTTGGGGAGGAAAATAGATTAAAATAACTCTGAGGCCCATAACCTTATTTTAATCATAAACAATTAATTATTTGCTAAATCATGCTCTAACGAATTCCCGCCAAAGTGTTATAAATAGATTTTGTAGCTCTCTTCCATATTCCAACTTAGAATTGAAATTATCGATGTTAGCTTTGCTTGGCTCTCTGATTTTTTTTACGGATATGCATTTCTATTTACGACGAATTGTGACTACACAACCGATTATGTGGAACCTTTTTCCGTGAAGGAAAGAAGTGCATTAACTTAGCCTACTGGAACGAGATTAAAAGAAAAGACTGGTCTCCTAGGAATATCCGAGCAGTCATCGAACACATCACCACTTACAAAGATTCTTCAAAAGAAGCACGAAAAATCTTAGCTGATTAGTCAGCGAATACTTGTATTAGACCTTTAACCAATTTAGTCGATCCGATGCCTATCTCGCCTGAACGGGGAATCCTTTTCTAGACTTCTTCTTAATACAGATGTTCTTCACCGATAGTCTAAAACACATCAGAAACAGGTGAGGTTTAACCAGGGCTAATAGGAAATAACGAGTTTGTCTTTGATATAAAATGGACAAGATGTTCCTGATCTTTATTTTAGCGCTGACAATTTTTGACTTATTTTTTGCCTATGTGACAATTTTTGTTTGTTTAAATTTTCTCGAGGGCCTCAAGCCATTTAGCTAAACTTGCTATGGGTCTACGCTTTGCTCTAATGAAGCGGGTACATGGGTTTAAATTTTAATGAAATCAGATGGAGAGAAAATGACTAAGAATTATTTAGCCGTAGCTTTTGCAACTATCGCAACGTTGACATTGAGTGGAATCGAACTCGCACAAGCTCGAAGTGCAGTAGATGCTATTTCCGATATTCCAGCTATGGTTCAGTATCTTACACGGAAATTTAAATCTGAACCCATCCTTTCCGAGACTGGGCGGTACGTTGAATCTGGAGAAGACTTCGTAAGATTCGGTGATAATATCATCGGTTCGCCAAATCACGGAAATGCTATGGGTGATTGGGACTTCGTCCGAATCGCACAAAAAGGCGACGCTGAAATTTTAGTTACTGGCGAAACTTTGAGATCAGCCAACATGACAAAATCAAAACTTTTTATTTTTAATGGTTTACCCAGTAGTGAGCGAGAGTTGAGTGTTGCTATGGCCTATGGACTCCGAGTGACTAAGAAAAAATTAAGTGCACGTGTTGAAAAAGCATGGGCAAATACTGTAAATAATCATCCCGGAGTTACAAACTTAGAAGCCCTTATACATAAAAGCGATTCGTCATCAATTGGATTCGCACGAAACCAGCGTGAAATTTATCTAACTGGTGACCAATATGTTCTAAATATCGAAAATTTAGATCCTGCAATTGTAGAAGAATTTTTGACGACGCTTGTGAGATCAATCAATTCCATGGGTCGTCTCTAGTCTTGAAAACGATTTGCTTACGAATCCGAACGAGAGCCCAATACCTTGCTGCTGCAGCCCTACTTTTTTGTGGGTCTGCTTTTGCAAGCTCAGTCACGCTTTCTGATAAAATTAATTTTTTAATTACTCAGCGATCGGTCGTAAAAATAATTGATGGACTTAATGAATCGAACTTACAACAAGCTGTCGATTGCCTTCAAAACACAAAGTCCTCAGCTTCTTTTAAAAATATTAGATCTCAAGGCGATTTAAATATTCAAAAGTTTGACTGCGATATCTTTTTGAATCGGTATTTTTTTGATGGGCTGACCGATCGTTGGTCAGAAATGCGCCGCGATCTGATTTTGAGCAGCACAACTTTTCCTACGGACACGCCCCTCATTGCAGCTCGTAATTTGGAACGTGACGCCGCTTTTCAGATTCAATTCAATCCCGTTCATCCAGTCACCAATTTTTTGTCGCGATGGATGATTCCCGTTGCCAAGGTTGAGCCACTCAAACGCGAGAGCTCAGAATTCAAAGAGATTTTGATTGGACTCTCGAAACAGTACCAAGACATCTGTGAAGATTATTTCACTCAACCAAGTACAACACTTCGGTTAAAACGTTTTAGTTCTGTTGTGGCTCAAGAGCAGTTTTGTATAACTATGCTGCGCGAGCCGAATTCGAATTTGGATAATCAAGATGTGCGTAATCTCGTGCGTATGAATGAACAGAACTTTTCGATTTTTCTTCAATCTCAACTTCGAAAATTCCGCGAAGAAAAACGTCAAGCCTACTATGAGGCACTCAACTCAAGACAATATCTTTTAATGATGTCAACTCCAAGCTCGCCGATCCTCGAACCGCTTATCTTTATTCTTGAAAATGCGAAAGCACGAAAAAAAACAAATGAAATCTATGATTTCAAGAATAATATTGCATCGGAGATTAAGTCTTTTTCAGCGGGTCTATCGTCAGCAGCACAACGCCAAAATTTATATCAAGATCTCTCTATTTATGCGGATGCGCAGTACGCATTTCTTTATACCGGAAAAATATTTGAAGCCACAGAACGCAAAAATGTTTTACTTGCTCCTCTAAACCTTGTTCGCGAAGCGGTAAAAAAGGATATTGAATGGGATCATATGAAGGATCGAATGGCCGAAGATGCTTTGGTCCTAGCGGTCAACGTTGGTTGCCTTGCATTGAAACGAGCAACATTATTTTTTGGATGTCTCGTTGCGGTTTCTACGCCACTCAATGTGTGGTTAGTTCAATCGAGTATCAATGATTACGGGACCTACCTAAACGATTTACTTTCTGTTTTGGAAAGCCAACACAAATTGTCTTCCATGGCCGATGCCGACTCTCACTTTGCCGGAACATTATTTTCAGTTGTAACTTCGGTAGGTGGCATCACATTGGACGGCGCTTCTGCAGTAGGTCGACTAGGCGAAATACTGCGCTCACTTAAAACAGAAACTTATGCTGTTCATGCGTATTAAACATAAACTAGCTATTTCTTTATCAGCGCGGATTCCATAACCAAAATATGGCTATTTTTTTGCAAAGTCATATTTTCGTATAATCAAATCATTTTGATTGCTTGATAACGTTAGGGAGTCGGCAATTTTAAGCTCAATTTTGACAATTTTTGTTCTTTTAAGTTGGGGTGTTGAACAGTCAGCCACTAACAGGTGCGTGAATCAAGACATGAGAAATTCCGCAGTAGCGCCTTTTAGATCGCAAATCTATCGCCACAAGAACCAATTATGGGATTCGGGATATTGTTATGCATTCGCAATGTCCAATGTCATTGGACAGGCTCTGGGGATTGCAGTCGCACCAGAAGACATCGCTTTTCAGTACTGGAAAACCTATTTTGAAAAGCAAATGAACAACAAAAACGATATTTTGTATGGCCTTTTTCCAATTGATGATTCTATTCAATTGGGCGGAGAAATGAACGATGCCGCCCAAGCATTGAAACCGATCGGATACTGTCAGGCTGCTCGTTTTAATAAATACATTCAAACTTTAGGTAAACCAAAAGATTGGTATATATCTTTGCATTTGAGATCTCAAAAATTATCGATCCAAGCTTTTAAAAAGGAGTTTGAATTCGCATGTGTTCCGCGTGTATTTTTAAATTCGAATTTGTCTCTAAAGGTTGAAACATTAAAAAATGACATCCAACTGAAATCTGATCCAGAGGCATCGATTCAAGGTTTGATTGCTAAAATCGATTCAACCTTAGGTGAAAAACGATTTGTGATTTTAAATTATCAACACCATGTTGTGACAATCGTCGGGAAGAGCGAAGACTGTAGTTACATTATTCAAGACTCAATACCCTTATCAGTTCGAGAATGGGCTAATGCACCCAAATATTATTTTGCACACGAAGGAGAATTTATCCAATTCTGGAGTAAACAAGGAATATTTGATGCTTTGATATCCGACACGAGTAGCGCAGCGATATCGTATATCGAGACAAAATGACGAGCTCAATTATCCTCAGAGATTCAGAAGATGGCATGCTTCGAACTTCTTCGGACAATCCGGTTGATAAGAATAATATGACAGCTTACTCTCGACGTTTTAAAATAACCGACAAATCATCATAGTAAGCGATGACCCACTCGCCTTGCTGAACAGCCCGCGAGAGGTAGCGAATCTCCATGGGATGCCCCTTTGCAAGCACCCGTTTTCGGAGTACAAACATTTTGATATTCATCTGTTCTATCAAACTTTGGACCTCAATATCTGAGCGATAAATCTTCATGTAAACCTCGTCCAAAAACTTTGGACAATCGATATGGCCATGATAAGCCACTTTCAGTGCTCCATCAAAACGCCACACAAAGTAAGAGCCCCAATCTGTTTCGTTAAAAAGATTTCCACTCCAGTGATTGCTCTCAATGAAATCGGCAGCCCCAATTGGAAGAGCATAGGGACTGACGCCACCACCCGCTTCAATAAAACCGGTATGTGTGGGATATCCCCATCCTATCACCAATACCAATGCGGCCATTTGGAAACCCAAACTCAAAAACCGAATCGATTTTATTGGCTTTAAATTTTGAGAAATCAAAATCAAACAGCCCAATGCCGAAACAAACATAAATCGCAATGCATTGTGCCCCAAGAGGACTAAAAAAATAAAAACAACCGTTTCGAAAATTGATTTATTTTTAATTAGTAAAAAGGCTGTTAATGCCCAAATGGCGACAAGACACAAAACTTCTGGGACTGCAAATGCACCTGGAGAAAACGTTGGCATCCACTCCAAAAAATGAGTTCGAAAAATCATCCACTCCCCACCCCAAATTTTCTCAAAGGGATAAAGGAAACCTTTTATTCCCAATGGATTAATCATGCAGGCTAAGACAGAAATAAAAAAACTTTTAACAAACAAAATTCTCGGCTTCTGCGTGAGTACGAGCAAACCCAAAAGAAAAAGCCCCAAAGGAAAACCTGGATGGCAATTGACCCAAATCAAAAAAAGAGCCGGCACTCCAAACAAAAACATTTTTTGTGATTTGTTTTTTTGGGTCATCACGAAAATTAACAGGACACAAAAAAAATCAGAAATCAGCGAGGCCTTTTCGCTAAACCGCAGGCATCCTGCATAAGCCCCAATAAGTAAAAGTGGCCCTGCTAAATAATTTTTGTTCTTTATCAAAGTCCAAACCAAAAGAAAGCTCATCAAGCTGATGAGCAATGTTTTAAAGGCGATTACAAAATTAAACCCACCCAACCAAAAGATTGAATAAAAAAGAAGGTAGCTCCCCCACTCGTGAGCGATGTGCCAATTGGGACTTGGGGCTTGGATTAAAAAAGGATCGAAATTCAAAAACTCGCCAGCAAAAACTTTTTTGCCAAGCTCAAGATACATAAAGAGGTCGTCGGAGCGCACAGGCGTAAAACACGCGTAACCTAAAGTGAGCTGGCTCAATATGGTATTTTTGAATTTGAAGAGTTCTTTCATAGTGCTTAGGTTAAGATCGAACTTCAAAGATTCAACATAAATTATAAATTTAGGCCTACGATTTTTTATTTTAATTCGGTTTGAAATTGCATTCATTAATTAAGCGAAGTTTGGAGAAGGAATGTGACGCGCCCTCTATTGATCTCAATCTAAATATTTTGAAGACTCTTAGAAATTATTCTGAAGGGATTTATTATTGAAAGCATTATGGCTAATTGTATGGGCGACTCTGATTTTTGGAAATGCGGCCTCAGGCATGTGCAATCAAAGTCTAGAATCAAACATTTCTCAGCTCCAACTGAGTGAAGTCAGCAAACAGAAACTGATTCACGCAGCTCTAGATTTTCGGCGCGATTTTGGCGAGCACACTCAAGGTTTAACCGCGGAGATGAATTCCACTGAATCGTCCAAACCAGGAGACGGAAGAATCGCCACAATTCAATTCCTAAGAAATGGCAAAGCAGAGGGTTGGACAATGCAAATTTCTTTTGAAGTCGTAAAAGAAGAAGTGGTTTTGAAGGCGATTCGATTTCGCGGTATTACTGAACTTCAAAAATAATCAGTGGGTGCTTTTCTGCATTGAGCCTACTTAATCGAGAGTTGATAGCTGCTGACACTGAGTTTTTTGAACTTGTCCTGTGACTTTAGCTGTATCTTGAAGCTGGGCTTTGATGCGGGCTTTGCCATTTTGAGCTTGAAGGAGAAGCTCCCAAAATGATTTGTAATGGGAGACTCTAAATTCAACACGTTGAGTTCCGCTACAAAGTTGTTGTGTCGTTTTGCAACTGCCCATCATACAACCAAAACAATTTCCCACGTAACTACACGAGACTAATTCTACAGAATACGTGTCGTTTATCACTTCTGAGGTTGTGCGAACTGTGGTCGTTACGGGCTGACCAGTAGATTTTGCACTCAATTCAAAATAATCGCTTTTGTAGAAGCTAGGGATAAAAAGCAGAAAATCAAAATTCTGGTTCGACGAATTGGTAATTTTAAGCACCTTGTTTCGAAGAGTTAATATTGGGTGAGCAAAAAAACTGGGGCTTTCGATCGTGAGATCAAGCTGACCATTCTTTATTTCTTCCAGCTGCCCTTGAGGATTTTTGAGAAGCACCTGGCCTTCAACTTCGACATTTCCGATAAATTTTTGATCGGTTAAGTCTTCGGCTAAAACTCTGACCGATACACAAAAAGCCAAAATTAATAATGTCATCAATTTCATAAGATCCTTGGATGAGAGACGGTCACAATACTCTTCTGCAAACGTGCCAAAGGGTTGGACAACGTATACGGTCTTAAGGCTGATCAAGAAGTAATCGCATTTGTAATAACTCTCAAATTTTGAGGCTTAATGTTTTGCTAACGCTTTGTTTAAACCAGATGCGAAACCGCCTTCAGGACTTAATTAGCATAATTGACAAAAGGGTTTTGTTGTAAATAAATTTATTTAGTTTAATTGATGAATTCTGGGTTTTCTACCAAAGCTTAGACATTCTGTTCTAGTCTTCAGCCCCCACCAAGCAGCAAGTCCGCACAAGCAATCCCTGCTTTACGACCTTCTATTTCTAAAGCAAGATCGGTAAGAGCTTTTGATGCCAAATTCCAAGGGGCAGGCTTTCGATCTACAACTCCTCCGCTGTTTGAACCAAAATATCCATCAGGAGAATCGGTAATGATTGTTTTTAGAGCTTGTATAGCCAACTGGCCGACTTCAGTTTGAGAGTTTACACGAACAATCCGAGCTAAAGTTCCAATCGACAACATCACATGCTCAGTGCTCGCTGACTCATGTTTAACGAGCTCTTTGTACATCAGAGCAATTTCGGTCAACGTGTCCATTACGCTTTTTATTTCAGATCTTAACGAAGTTGCGAGTTGAGGGTCCTTGAGCAGTTTTTCTGCTAGTAACAAAAATATATTATCAAACTCATTTTGTTTTCTTGTGGGTATGGGTTCCGCCAAAACATTGAGATAGCTTTCAGATCCTAGCAAATAGGCATTACTTCTTGTGCTCCCCGATTTGATCGCATGAGCTTGGTTTATCAGAGCTCTTTTTGTTAACTTACCTAAGACTTCAATCAAAGCATTTTGGCTTTCAACAGAATATCGGGTGTTTCCGTAAGGTCGATTGAAATCGTTCAGTCGTGCTAGCATTTGCTTAATGGGATTGGTGTATTCAAAACTATTGGATGCACCGATCAAAGCTTTTAGAAAAACGGGATAAGGCTGCTCACCAATTTCGTAGAGTGATGTAGGCTGATTCGGCGGAAATTGATCCAGGCTTATGACAGCAGCTTGAGCCTGAGTGGAAATGAGAACAGAAAAAATCAAGTTCTGAAGTGACATCGATATCTCCAAAAGTGCTAAGACATTAAACAAGAAAATATTTGAAGCGAGCTATAGATCGCACTAGCCTTAACCGCACAAACTCAGCAATCAAAATTAGAGATGCGGTGAATATTTTTTAAATACGTTGCTGCTTGCGCTGTCAGGCCACCGAGTCAAAGAGGAAGCCGTCTCTCGCCCACTTTTATTGTTTGAACTATACAACACGAATTGTTTATCTCAGAAATCTAGGATAGCCGCTTATCCATGAAAATCTTTATTCTCTCCGCATTCATAGTGTTTCTAGCTTTTGCTCAAAAATGCTTTTTGCATTTTGCTTTTGCAAAGTACGGCTAGGTTATTATCAAGTCCAAGATCATTTTGTCACTCAGCTTGGAGCAGATGAAGCCAAAGAAAATTTTGGAAAATTATTGCCGGCCGCTATTTAAAGAATCTTCACATCTGGCATACCCTGCCACCAAATGATGAAATTGGACTTTGGATGGCATTCTATCCTGCGGCGATCGTTAATGCTGTTTTTGTCGCAATGAGCCTCGGGGCGTATCGCATGAATTCCAAATCTATAAATCAGCTTTGGCCGATAGTTGAATTTGCGAATAGTCATCGCGATGAACTCGAAATCTTTGGCATTCAAATTCCAATATTACCTTTCACACAAAATTTATGGAGATCAAAGAATTTACTCAATCGATGGCGGAGCCGCAAAATATTTATTGAAAAAGTGAGATCTCAGAATGCGGAAGTGTTTCATTTCATTCGAGAGATTGCTTATCTCGATATCGCTATTGCAATCGCAGATTCGTTTCTTTAGGTATTGGTTCGATCTCGAAGATTCTGATTTTTTGATTACCTAAAGCGGTGCAAGATAGCTAAAAGCCAAACCACATTTATCCCGACCTTAGACCTAAAAGTAGTAGAAGACGAGATTGCGCCGGCAAGAAAAGATCTTACTGCCAATCAATGATCTATACTTTGAATAATGAGCAACAAAAGTCTTATAGCTTATGTTTAGATCAATTTATCTCGTCGTGTTGATGGGAATAATCCTGGGTTGCGCCACTGCTTCTCAAGTTGCGCGTAAACCTCAAGCCCTCGAATCCAACACGGAAGACTCTATCTCGCTCATTGCACAGGTTTTAAATCCCCAAATTAAAATTCTAGATCGAAATGTTCTCACGTTTAGGTATGAAGATGCAGATCATAGCTTCAATCCACAAACCGCAGGAGATATACAGAATCGAGAATTTTCATGGGCTCGCCGGTTTTATGATTCCACGAAGTTTCGTGGATCGATGATTGGGCCTGGGGTCTACGTGGCTCTTGATCCAAATTCTACGCCGAAATATGGGGGAGCTGACCCTCAACTTTTTTTGCTTAAGCTTAAACAAGGGTCACGGTTGCTTGTCGGTGATGCCAATACAGTCAAGGCCCGCGACTACTCTACTGTTAAAGGCGTGCTCAATTCACTGAGCTGTATTGATAACACCAAGAATAAAGACCCAGTGCCCCTCAAGACCTATGCCGATATTCTTTCAGCCTTTCGCTCTTCGGAAAAATCAGAATGTAGAGAACTTATTATTCAGGTTTATAAACGGCTTCAAATTCAAGCAACACTCTATCACTTTGACTCGAGCACTTTAAAAGATTGTCGTTTCAGCGGGACCGCGATCAATATCGTCGATCCCTCATGCATTGTTGAAAATGACATCAATTTTTATTCTGCAAATAAAAGGATCGAAGGAGATCCTTTAATCACTCCGTTCGTAAAAAAACTATTCATCGAAGGAATTAATAACCTAACCGCACAAGCTGAACTGGACAGCTTTAGCATGGTTGAAAAATACCGAAATCAATTTAAATTATTCGAAAATGTTCCTAACCTTTCCGAAGCCGATTTTCGAGTGTTGAAAATAAAAAATATCCTCAAGTGTGGCGATGTTTCGTCGGTCGAAGATCCGAATTTAAAATTTGCCGCATTTTTGAAACAGAATGCTCGGATCAATTTAGATCCAGAAATTTATAATTTATATTTAAAAGCTGCGTTCGCCTATAAAGCAAAATTTGCTGATGTCTTTCGCACTCCAACAAAAGCTTATGGAAGCTTCGTCTTGTCGAGGGTTCGAATGATTGAAAAGCTGGGATTCAAAAATTCTGGCTTGATCCAGGATGAAGTTAATTTTACTAAGTGGCGAAAAATAAAGAGCTTAATGAATGATCCATCGTTGTGGACAACGATCCCTCAAAAACTGAAGGAAAATGCGATCGGGAACCTTTTCGAATTCGAACGCAAAATGAATCGTGAACTGGACAAAATGCCGTCTGATAACCAAAAGAGTCCGATCGCTCTAGCCGATCTTCTCAACAAAATTGGGGCGGGTCCTAAAACTATTCAAATTTTATTCACCACTTCAAATCTGGATTTTGGAAATATACCCATCTTCGAAAAGAACATTCCTACGGATTCTCGCAAGGACTACACCGAATTATTAATAAGAAATAAAAACAAGCTTAAAAAAATTCTGCAACAGTGCGAACTGATTTATTCTGATCCAATTTTATCAATGCAAGATGTGCTCGATAGCCCATGCGGAATTGAAAAATTAGAACAATAAAAATTCAGTTCAATCGGGTATCGAGAAATTGGGCGCACCTTTGTCGGTTCGCCTCATGATAGATTTTTTTACCTAAGTGAGCAGCTTTTAGAAGGGCGTTCTCCAAAAAAGAAAAATCATTAGATTGATCAGGATAATTTCTATTAATAAGATCTTGATGGTGATTGATTCGGGTTATGAAATCCACAAAATGTTTCGCCCCATAGCTAAGTTGAGACAAAGCTTGCTCTCTCGAAACATTAAGGGCTTCGCTATTCTCACTAATAAATAAAACAATCTCGGCCTCGTCGAGATGTAATAGCTCGGTTGCTTTCACCAACCCTTGAATCATAATAAAAGATTCGTGTGATCGATCCATTTCAACACTGAGTTGTTGTTCAATTTCTGTTCGTATTCGATCCGCATATGAAATTGGCTCGCTTTGCTGCTCATGAGTTAGCTTTCCTAAACGGAAACGGTCAACAAGGTAGTGGAGGAGTTCGTGGAGGACGTCACCATTTTCTGGCTGGGCGGGAAGTAAAATATGCGGATATTTTCTGATATGCAGTGGCAAAAGAGATTTATATGCAGGTATGTAGAGAGCATAATCACTTTCATACTTTCTAAAAAAAAGCAGATCTGCATCACTGTCACGTTTATCGCGCCAAATAGGATTTTCACCGATGAGATGAATTCGAAGATCTGTAAAATTCGCTTTAATCTCTCGTAATAAAATGGGTATCGAAGAATTTTTGGCTATTTCTAGCAAGACACTTCGATCTTCAGGGCGAAGGTCTAAACCATAACCGGGGAGTGCGAGAAGTATAAGCAAGAGGAACATCATTTTTGAGTTGATTGATTCAAGTCAATTCCCTCAGCTGCAAGAATTAAGTCCATACCGAAGTCGCTTTTTCTTTTGATGCTCGAATTCCACGGCGGCGCGACAATCCGCTTTTGATCAGCATCAACAAACCCGAAAGTCACCAACCCAAAAACCTGGGCGGCCTCGGGCGTTGACTCGAATTGTTTTGTTCTTTGATTATACGCAATCGGAACTCCATTTTCGGTGACGAGCACCTTAAAAACAACGGCATCGAGCCCCGATTTTGGAATCACAATCCAATAGTGATCAAAGGCCTCAACTTTGGCTTTTCCAAAACCCGGAATAATGATATCAACTAAACACTTTTTAGTTGAAAGCTGGATATCTAAAAAATAAATCGATTCGGACTCTGCCATTCGCTCAAGTTTAATTTTATCACCTGAGTAGGGTGGGTTATCGTGGTGGTGATCCCAGGAGTCTGTGCCTTCACGAGCAGAAATATTAAGTTGAGTTTGATTGGGAGTGTGAGTGACTAAGTAATGATAATACTCGGTTCGAAATTCTATCAAAAAACGCGAAGCCTCTAGGGGCTTGGTCTTTGAGTGCAAAAGATAATGAAACAGAATATCGCCTAATCCCTCACCTTTCGTGATAACTTTTTGTTGAGCCAAAATTTGAGACCGCTGGATCAATTGGTGGCTACTCAGAAGTTCGTTGCATATTCCTTCAAATAACCAATGCCTCGCCTTAGTATTAACAAATAGTTGGTCTAAAAATTCGGGTGGTTCGGGTCTTGCCAAACACAGTGACGTATACAAACAAAAAAAAGTTGTTATCCCAATCGAACCGATCGTCTTTAAAAAATGATATGGCATTTGCTCTCCCTTATTTAGCCAGCCTTAAAATTTGTCATAGGACAAAACCTTTTATTAAGCTCATTATCCCCAAAACATAGAAGCGTGGAACCAAACTTGGAACTACTCGATCAGAAATCAAAAATCTAGGTAGAATGAATATTTGTGACCGAAGAAGAACAACTGCCCCTTTCAAAATAGGTGGTAATAGAAAAAATTTTAACATTTCAATGTTCGAATAGAGTAAAGGTCTGCGACTGATGTTGAACTTAAAAATCCTTAATCTCATTTTAATTATTTGTTGCTCAGCCTCTCCATTTGCTGGCCCGACCAAAATCAAACAGGGAGAAATTTACGCTTACAAGTTTTTCCGCCAAGCGGCTAGGAATCTTAAAAATTTGGACGATGGACAAAACACATTGTTTATTTCGATTGGCGCCTCCCCTCTTTCAATTGCCGCAGCAGTAGAGGCAGCTTCTTTGTCTGAACAAGTTATTCGCATACCTCTTTCTGAGGTTTGGGATGCAAGCCGATCTGCAAAAATTGAATCCATCAATGGTGACCGGGAGCGATGGCTCATGGCCTATTTTGATTATTTTTTGAATTCTGCTTTAAAACTGCGACCGACCCGGATCTTGATTTTCGATTACGCTCAAACCGGCGGAACAATCCCTCTGATTAAAGATTATTTTCAACATTACTTTAACAAATCGGGAATCAATTCTGATTCAATAAAAGTTGCAGGATTTTGTGGAGAAGGCGTTCCCTATGATGAATTTGTTGAACGCTGGACCACAGAAAAGATCGGGAGGATAGAAATTCCATTGGTGTTAAACTCCTTGTTGTCTTCAAGACACTTCTCACGGTGTCGCACTCATCTCAGATTTCCACTATTTGACTGGTTCAAATGGTCAGCCCAACACCAAAATTTAAATGAAGCGGAATACCGTAATGAACTCGCTTTAAAAATTAAGTCTCAAGAATTAAAAAATGGTTACGCAGAACTGGTGGAACAAATTAAAACTCGAGCTGACCCTTGTGTGCGTCAGCTCAACGTCACTCACACAAATGCAGAAGATATTATTTTTGATTTTTGACCTAAGACTAACTTGATACTTGGTAGACTATCTTCATGTCCATATCCAGTTAAAAACAATATTATTTGTTTATCTTATAAATTTGCAGTAATGGCTTTATCATGAAAATTCTATTGGTATTTTTTGTGTTTCCAGCTTTCGCCCAAAATGAGTATTGTCTCTCACTTTTGCAGAATCCAGATGGTTATTATCATATTCAAGATAATTTTATGACCCAGGTGGGAGCGGATGAAGCAAAAGAAAAATTTGGAAAACTATCGCCAGCAACTCTTCGTAGAATCGAAAGCTATGTCGATATTTTTGGTAAAAACCCACATCTACTTTCGAGCATCAAACGAGGTCTTTCTACGTTTCCTTCATTGAGCAAAAGCAATTCGAGATTCGCAATCCATATGTTGTCTCTGAAAAGTCAATGGCCAATGTCATCCGCAATCGTGGTAGGAGATTTAGCATTGCTCTATTATTTGTACAGCTTGCCTCCTAACAACGATTTTTTTATTTTGTTGTCCACATACCCTGTTGCCTTCGTCAATATTACCTACGCGGGAATGTCCGTGGGAAATTATCGTATGAACTCCAAATCAATCAACCGGCTCTGGCCGATATTTGAATTTGTAAATGATCATCAACATGAATTTGAAGCCTTCGACATTCAAATTCCAAGATTGCCATTTGCAGAAAATTTGTGGCGCTCAAAAAGCCCATTTGAGCGATTGCGAAGCCGGCGAATATTTATCTCTCAGGTTAGAAATCACAATCCAGAATTACTTCAGCTAATTCAGGAAATTGCTTTTCTTGATATTGCTGCGGCAATTGCTACCCCGACTGATTAAAATGGCAGAGCCTTATAGTAAATCGCAGATCAAAACCGGACCGTTCGTTCAGGCTGTAGATATAAGGAACTGACTTGAATTTTTCGATTTGCAGCTTAGACGAAACAATCGGTTACCAAAATAAAAAAATACTTTTCGATTTCAATCCAGTGAGTACAATTAAAAGCAATTCTGGAGACTCAACATGAAATCGTTTTACACAATTGCTCTGTTAATTGCTTCGAACTGCTTTATGACAATGGCGTGGTATGGACATCTCAAATTTAAATCGGCGCCCCTTTGGCTTGTCATTTTGCTCAGTTGGGGTTTGGCCTTATTTGAATATGTTTTGCAAGTGCCGGCAAACCGGATGGGCTCTGATATTTTTTCGACCTTTCAACTTAAAATTTTGCAAGAGGCTATTACCCTTGTGGTCTTTGTTTTGTTTGTCGCAATTTATTTTGGTGAGGGTTTAAATCTTCGCTACGGCATTTCGTTTGGTCTCATATTTGCTGCTGTGGCGGTCGCTTTTTATAAGTAAATCACTCTGCAGTTGCGAAAATAAAATACTCAGTGATATTTCGAACTATGTTCAAAATCATTTTTTTTATAATTTTAAAGGCGCAAGCCCTTGAACTGAGCCCCAGTGACATCAATGCCTTTTTTCAGATTGGACGTAGTCCAAATTTAGCTGAACTTTATCAAACAGCAGCGCGAACTTTTCCGGAATTAAAAATTGTGGTTTTGGGAGAACACCCTCAATGGTGGGATCGTCAAATCAGCAAAAAAGATTATGAGAATTTTAAAACCAGTTCTGACCTTATTATCAATTATCTACCTGCCTTTTCAAATGATTCGCCCATGACTCTTCGTGAGCATCCACGAATAGTCATCTCGTCTGCTGCCGACAGGGCCGATGCCCTTTTTTTGATTCTCAACTATCTGGTTGATCGCAATCGATCAGCTCGCGTTCCGGATCATAGAGCAATTTCATACTTTGATTTTTTAAGGGAGCAATTCGCAGATAAAATCGCGGCCGAACCTGATTACAAAAACAAATTTATGGTTTGGACCGAAGAGGTTTTTACCGCTGCGGATCTCACTCTCTTGAGTAAAGCCGAAATCAGTCTTTTTTTGATAGAAAATCGAGACGTCTTAAAGCTTTCGTTAGCCGAAATATTAGTCCAAAAGGCGGTGGCCAAAGATTATGTCAGAAAGTTTCAAGAGAGAATCATCAAACATTTTGATTCTCTAGATAAACGATATATTCCAAGCCCTGTTTATCTGATGTACTTTAAACAGTGGATTAAAATATCAAGGCTCGATAAACAGATAAAAAAGATCGATCGGGCCAACGCCTGTTCAATTTATCTCAAAGACTTATGAATATAACTCAATATCGCCAACACAAACTAGAACTCTTAAAGCTAGAGCCGCGCTTTCGTCAAATTTGTGGGCGGTGCCGCCAGCCCGATTTTAGTTGTTTTTGCGAGTGGGTAAAGCCCTTTGAATCTGATATCGAATTTATTATTTTGATCCATCCGATTGAGTATCGTCGGCGGATTGCTACAGGGCGTTTGTCGCATATGATTTTAAAAAATTCGCGGCTGATCATGGGTGAGGTGTTTGGCTTTAACAGCGAAGTCAGTGATTTGATCCGAAAAAAGCCCGAGGACTGCTTGTTGCTTTATCCGGGACGGCAATCCCTCAACCTAACAGATTATAGCTTTGAAGAGCGCAACAAGATGTTACCCCACAATAAAAAGATTTTTGTGATCGACGGCACCTGGGGGACCGCAAAAAAAATGGTCAATCAAAGTCCTGAGCTTTCAAAACTCAAACGGATTTGTTTTACACCGCCAACACCTTCAAACTTCCAAGTGCGCAAACAGCCCCGTCCCAATTGCTACTCGACCATTGAGGCGATCCACCACACCCTTGAGCTCTTAGCCCCAGAACAAGATCAATCGCATCACAATCTGAGAGAGGCCTTTGAAAATATGGTGCGGCGACAACTGGACCTTAAGTACAAGGCTTAGTTTTTGTTCTTTGCTTTTTGTACGCAAGATTCGATCAATTGCTTTCTGGTTTCGACAAACAACTGTGATTTACTTTTATTATTTATGATTTTGGTTTGGGCTGCCGCATTGATCATTTCGGGAGTGATTTCGCTATTGCACTTTTGCTCAGCCTTGACCGGATCAAATTGAGGTTCGCTTGAATTTCCAAAAGGTAATGCGACTGCAGTTGTCGCCACCAAAAAAACCAGTGTTCTAATCATACACCCTCCTTAGACTTTTGATGGTAAACGACGTTGATGAACGAAGGTATCGCTGATTCAGATGCGCGTTAGACCTATCGAACTTCTCACTCCAAAGAGTAGGCTTTAACAAAGAGGGATATCTATGCTGATCAGCTCGTTACTTTTGCTTCTCACTTTCGCAAACGCCGAACTTAAAGATCAAAAAGGCCCAAGCCCAAAACCTGGACAAGAAAACTTTGAATATGTTTTTGGCCGCCCTGTTCGTGAAGACGAAATGACCTACAATAAATATCGAAAACTTCATATGGATCGCACCGCAAAAAAATTAGGCGTCTCGCCTGAGGTCATCGGTGACGGAATGGATACGTGGCATTGGTGGGTAGGAGTGGACAACCCAGGATTTTGGACCGATCTCGCACAACTCTCCCAAAGCTCACACAATTTCACAAATCTTCGGATCGACCTTTTAAGACTTTTAATGGTTGTTCCGCGCAGCGAGCGATTTTCAAAACTAGGAATCATTAATGACCCTGATACGGTTGCTGCAGATAAACCAGATCAGTTTGGTTTAAAACTCGATCGTATGAAGGATGGAACTCTTCAGTGGGATCCTGAAAAGTTTGGCTATTCCAGTGGCGTCATTGGAGTGCAACTCTTTAAGAATGAAAAATTTGATCCCAAAAATTGGTCGGCCGAAGAATATATTAATGGCGGCAAAAAAATGGAAGCCCCTTACAAAGTGGGTATGGCCTGCGTGTTTTGCCATGTGAGCTTTAACCCACTCAATCCCCCAGTTAATTTGAGCGAACCCAAATGGGAAAATATCACATCGACCTTTGGTAATCAGTATCTGCGCGAGGGACTCGCCTTTGGATTCAATCAACCCGATAATTCAATTGTCTCTCACTACTTAAGAACTCAAGAACCAGGCACCAGTGAGACTTCGCGCTTTCCCACCGACTCAATCAATAATCCCACAAACATCAATGCAATCCTTCGTTTGGGTGATCGCTTAAAAGTTGCCCATGTGGAAAAAATCACCAAAGCTCAAGCGGCACTGATCAAATCAATGTATAAAAATGCGGGCCTTCCTTTAGATTCGGTAGCGGGTGTACTTGGCGGTACCGATGAAAATCCAACCCTCAAAGTCCCCCATGTTTTAACCGACGGCGCAGATTCAATGGGTCTTTTGATGGCTTCGGTCAGGGTCTATGTGAACGAAGGTATGATGCACGCCGATTGGTATTCGACCTGGCCAGTGAATCTGTTTGATCTAAAATCAAGTTTGCGTCGTGGGTTTAAACCGCAAGAATTTGATATCATGAATAAAGAAAGAAAAGATCCCAACAGCCCCTGGATGCAGACCGAACGCCGAATGCCCAACATGGCGACCTTTTTAATGTCTTATGATTCGTTCCCGCTCAAAGATGCGCCCGGCGGATTATCTTACCTAAAAAGTGATGAGCATATTTTGGGCGAAGGAAAGCGAGTGTTTGCCGACAACTGTGCAAGTTGCCACTCAAGTAAAACACCGCATTCAAATCACCCTGATCAAAAGCGGGCTTGGCGCGAGTTGGTCAATCAACCCGATTTTTTACGAGATAATTATTTATCCGATGATGCTCGTCACTCAGTAGAAGAGATCGGGACAAATGTTCAGCGCGCCATGGGATCAAACGCGATGGCGGGATCCACATGGGGTCAGATGTCGAGTCAAACCTACAAGGAAGAACGTACGCCGATGATCACCCTCAAAAATTTGTATAACCCTCTGACCGAAAAGTTTGATTTGCAGTATAAGGGACACCAAGCTTTTTATCGCACTCCGACCTTGGTGAGCATATGGGCCTCGGCTCCTTATTTTCATAATAACTCGTTAGGAAAATACACCGGCGATCCTTCCGTGAAAGGACGAATGGAGGCTTATCAAGATGCGGCTGAAAAATTGTTGTGGCCCGAAAAACGCGAAGGCATACGCTCAGTCAAACGCACAACCCAAAAAACCAGTCTCCCCGATATTTTTCCCGGATTGAAAGAGCATTTAAGATCTTTTGATGCCATGACTCTCGAAATCTTTGAATTGCCCGCGGGCACTCCAGTCAATCTGTTGATGAATTTTAATCCAAAACATGTGGGTTCTGTTTTAGAGGCTTATGTCAAAGGTGTGGTGGGTGGAAAATCAAAGAGCGAATTTAAAAGCCTAATTAATCGACGTCGAGAAGCCGGTATCGAAGCCGCTAAGAATAAACTCTTAGAACTCAACACATGTCCCGATTTTATCGAAGACAAAGGTCACACCTTTGGATCCGATCTCAGTGATAAAGAGAAATTTGCACTCATTGAATATATGAAACACTTTTAGGAGAACTCAAATGATTTGGCTTTTGTTCATCACATCTCTTTATGCAGAAACACATAAGATAAACATGAAGAGTTTAAGTTTTGATCCAAATAAAATAGAACTTAAAATCGGCGATGCGGTTGAGTGGATCAATCAATCCTTTACCGAACATTCTGCAACAAGCGCTGATAAAAAATTTGATACTGGATTAATCAAGCCTAAAAAATCATCGCAAAAGATTTCATTCCGTGAGCCCGGCACCTATGTTTACCAATGTGCAGTTCATGGCAAAACAATGAGCGGAGAGATTACGGTTAGCGCCCGATGAATGAGATTTATAACAAACTCAAAAACGGATTAAATAATAATGAGCGCGGCTACGAGTGGCGCGTCGATCAGCTCCAAAAACTTAAAATTTTGCTCACCGACAATGATCAACAGCTCTGCGAAGCTTTATGGAAAGATTTAAAAAAAAGCACTTTCGAATGCCAGGCCACCGAACAAGGTGTGGTGCTTGGAGAAATTGACGATTGCTTAAAGCATTTAAAAAAATGGATGAGGCCCCAAAAAGTCTCAACTCCACTCTATAATTTACCCGGATGGACCCACATCTCCTATGAGCCCTATGGGTTAGCTCTGATTATCGGAGCTTGGAATTATCCCATCAACCTGACACTTGCACCTCTTGTGGGCGCAATTGCCGGCGGCAACGGTGCGATCATTAAGCCCTCAGAAATTTCGCAAAATACCGCCAAACTTTTAAGTGAACTGTTGCCCAGATATCTCGATCCAGATTTATTTGCGGTGATCGAAGGTGGCGCTAAAGAAACCGATCAGCTTCTTGATTTTCAGTTCGACACCATTTTTTTTACCGGAAGTGGGCCGGTTGGAAAATTAATTTTGCAAAAGGCTGCGGTTCATCTCACACCAACCACACTTGAGCTTGGCGGAAAATCTCCTGCAATTGTTTTAGAGGATGCCGATCTCGAGGTCACCGCACGGAGACTCACCTGGGGAAAATTTTTAAATGCGGGCCAAACTTGCGTTGCTCCTGATTATATTCTTTGTCACAAAAGTATAAAATCGAAACTGATCGATCACCTGCGTGCGACCATCACCTCTTTTTATGGAACTGATGCAGCACTCAGTCCTGATTACTGCCGCATTATTAACCCTAAAAATTTTGATCGACTAAAAAATCTTTCAGATGGAAACCGAATTCTTTTTGGCGGTGATTTTCGAAAACAGGATCTGTATATCTCACCGACTCTGATTGAGGGAAAGCTCGACTCTGCTCTTATGGCTGAGGAAATTTTTGGGCCACTGCTACCGATCATAGAATTCGAAAATTTAAACGAAGCTATCCAAATTATAAACTCGAAACCAAAACCGCTCAGTCTTTATCTCTTTACCAAAATGACAGATGCGATCAAAAATGTTGAGGCCAAAACTTCATCAGGCGCACTTGTGATCAATGATGTGGTGGTTCATATGCCAATGCCGAGTTTGCCATTTGGCGGAGTGGGAGCAAGCGGCATGGGTCATTATCACGGCGAATACAGTTTTAAAACATTCACCCACGCAAAAGGGGTTTTGAGAAAATCCTATTGGTTTGATGTGCCCTTAAGATATCCTCCATATACAAAAAATAAAGCTCGAATCCTCAATTGGCTGTTTCGATAATGAAAGAAAAATCTCACTTTGCACTTGTTCTTCCAGGTGCGGTTGCTCGAGGTGCTTACGAAGCGGGAGTGATCGAAGTTTTGAGCGAGCAAAAAATCCAGATCGACCGCATTGTGGCTACAAGTTCAGGTGCTTTGAATGGATTGAGCTATGCGGTTGGTATTCGCAGCGGCCGCGAAACCAAAATGGCAAAAAAATTGATCGACTCGTGGATCGCCAAAGGTGGATGGCACGAGTCGCTCAATATCAGTTTTTGGAGCCTTCTTCGGGGTAAAGGCCTATCAAATAAAGATAGTTTAATTAAGCTGATGCGCGAAATGATTCAACCTTGCACTTCGCAAAATAAAAAAGATGTTGAGCTCCGAATAATTGTGACTCCCCTAAACGGAGTGACTTCAAAAATCGGCAAAAATTCGGCGACCACCTTTGAACATGTGATCAGTTTTACAGGCGAGCAATTTGACACCCAAAAAGGTTTGGACGAGGTTTTCGAGGTGGTCGGTGCGGCCTGTGCATTTCCGGGATTATTTAGCCCGGTGGAGTTGCCAGGGCTTGGAGCTTGCGTTGATGGCGGTGCGGTGAACAACGCCCCCATCAAGTATGCACTCGAAGAATCAGGGGTCAATCGTGTGATGATGCCCGTGCCCTTTCCAGCAATGATGCCGCCAGGGGAATTTAAAAGTGGATTTGGTTTGCTCAATCATCTGATCGAAATATTGATTAATGAGCGTTTGTTTCGTGATCTACAAAACGCCCAGAGTGTGAACAAAGAGGCCGATCGACTTAAAACTTTGGTGGCTCAAGGAAAATTGAGCCAAGACCAACTCGAAATCATCCAAAATGAATTGTCGATTCGAAATGTTGAAATCACCGAGATCCGCCCGCAGACCGCCCAAAAGAGTAGTGCATTTTCAGGATTTTTTAATAAAGGTGATCGTGTGCAATTAGTGAAAGAAGGTCAAGAGGCCGCCCGCTTGGCACTTCAAAAAATTCCTGCGCACAATCCAAAAGGCAAACAGACAACTTAAAAGCGACCGATCTTTATCAG
Organism: Bdellovibrionales bacterium; assembly: GCA_965199825.1. Lineage (GTDB taxonomy): Bacteria > Bdellovibrionota > Bdellovibrionia > Bdellovibrionales > UBA1609 > CBDATP01. Next base: position 2,483,752 of record OZ241329.1, read on the forward strand.
CCCAGCAGACAGATCAATCGAGGGTCCCAGAGAGAAAGTGATCCCTTCAAGACGCAACTTTTCTTCAGGGTCATAATCTCTAAGACCATTGCCGTTTGAACGTGCGTAATGCCCATAATTAGGCCCCATAAAAACCGAAAATCCGTATTGAGTGCCTTTGTAAACGCCGCTAATTTCGGAAGATTTTTTTGAATGAAGAACAGCAGCAAAAATATTAACCGAAGCCCCTATGGTGCTGCCTGGAAAAAGCGGAAGTCCCTCGGACCAAAAATAATATTTATTTCCTTCTTTATCGATGCATCCAGCAACAGAGTTGGTAATCACAAAAACATCAATATCACCACTGATACAATAAATGACCGCAGTCGAGCGACTGCTGTAATCAAAGTGCCGCGAGACTTTATCGACAGTCTTTTCGAGCAAAGTCATCTGTTGAGCATTGGGTAATTTTCGATACATTTCCATGAATTCGTCGTAAGGACCCGCAAAAGCACTCGAACATATAAATAAAAATACAATAATACGCATAGCTAGATCTTAGAGCAGGTTTTGTGCCACATTTCAATAGATCAAATCTGCCTTGATCATTGAGGCAAACTTCTTACAATAGAGATTGGAGGAATTTATGCGACTACTCATTTTATTATTGGCGTTTGCACCTTATACATTTGCCGACGAACCGCCCGTTCCCGAAACCGAACGAACACCTCAGTCGATTCAAAGCATTAAGCCAGATGCCGAACTCGAACAACCCATCATCATCGATATCAACGATCAAACCGGCCGCAATTAGGACGCGCTCTACCTTGGTCCACACTTTCAAAACGGAAGTGCGTCAAAATCGAATCATATAAAGTTGCTACATGTTTGTGTCGGGTTTACAAAATATAGGAAGGGATTTTGGTGGAAACTTAATGCGCAGAATGAAAGTGCTTGTTGTTGACAGCAGCGGAGAAAATTCTGAGGCATTCTCAATTCTCAATGACCACGGCGATCTCGAACCCTTCCTATCAACCGATCAAGATAGCACTCTCAATATTTTAAACACCCATACCTTCGACTTGATCATATTCAGCACTATATCTTCGTTTAAAAAAAAATTGGATTTAGCTTCGGTTGTTCGCTCACATCAAAAAAATTGTGATCTCATTTTTTTAATTCAGCCCAACGAGTTGGGGCTGGTAAATACAACCAAAGAAAAATTTGAGCGCTTAGATATTTTCTTTGAGCCCTTTGATCCGGTCTATTTTGAATTTAAAATCCAATTTCATTTGGAATTATTTAAACAAAAAAAGTTGATCCATCGTCAGCTCGAAGAGATCGAGCATTTAAGAGTCGAAGCCGATTCGGCCAATTTGGCCAAGGGTCAGTTCTTGGCCAATATCTCTCATGAGATTCGCACTCCACTTGCGGCTGTGATGGGCTTTTCAGAATTGATTGCCAGGAACAATCCTCCAAATGAGCAAAACAAAGAATTGATGGCCGCGATCGAGCGCAATGGAACCCTTTTATTAAGACTCGTCGATGATATTCTTGATTTATCAAAAAGCGAAATCAACCAAGTTGAAATCGAAAAGTCGGTTTTTAATCTTAAAGAATTGATTTCGGATATCTATGCCACGGTCAGTTTTCGCGCTCGCGAAAAAGGCTTAGATGTTCTGTTCAAATTGCCCGAAGTGATTCAATCCAATTATGTATCGGACCCCACGAGAATTAAACAAATTTTATTAAACGTTGTTGGCAATGCCATCAAATTTAGCTCCAGTGGCAAAATAGAATTGATCATGAGCTTACAGCCCTCTGAGCTGTGCGAGCGATTGACCTTTTTTGTAAGTGATGAGGGTATTGGACTCTCACCCAACCAAATTGAGAATTTATTTAAACCATTTAGCCAAGCCGATGCCTCGACCCGTCGTAACCACGGAGGATCTGGTTTGGGCCTTGCGATCTCAAGACAAATTGCTCGATCTCTTAAAGGCGATCTGACACTGGCATCTTCAATCCCAGGGCAGGGATCGATTTTTAAAATTGAGATCTTGCTGGATCTACCAAAAAAACAAAATCTTGAAATCGTCCGTAAAAATAAAGAGCCTTCAACCGTTGATTTGCGAGGAAAAACTATATTGGCGGTGGATGACTCCCACGATAATCTTATGCTCATCTCGCAGTTTTTAAAAGATTCAGGGGCACATATTAGTTTTGTCGACAGTGGGATCCAGGCTGTCGACAAAGTTAAACAAAACAATTTTGATTTGATCCTGATGGATATTCAAATGCCTGGGATGGATGGCAATCAAACCACCGAAGAAATCAGGCACCTTGGCTTTAGCCGGCCAATCTTAGCCCTCACCGCCCATGCGTTAAGATCCGAGCATGATCGATGTCTTGATGCGGGTTGTACAGGAGTTTTAACAAAACCGATCTTGCGAGCCACCCTCATCGAAAAAATCAGTGAGCATCTGAAGCTTGCGGCTTTAAGCGTTTAGAGCTTGGTGAATGTTTTTTCTAAAAATGAGAGTGAGCGGCAAAAGCACAGCCACAAGGGTGGCTGCCGAAGTGGCGATCCAAATCGGATAGCTTTCAAAAAAACTCGAGGGCACTCGATCAAGTGTGGGAAGACTTGAAGCCAAAATATTTCGCAAAAGATCAAATAGAATCATGTCACACATTGCACCCAAACAAATTCCTACAGAACTTAAAAAAACAGCTTCCCAAATCAGCCACATCATAATCTCGAATTTTTGATAACCCAACGAGCGAACCACCGCAATTTGGAGTTCGATCACTTCGAAGCGGGCAAAAAGCATGAGCGCAATAGCAAGCCCACTTAAAAGTAAAATTAAAAAATTAATCACCCAACTGAGGGTTTGGCCAAGTCCCATCAAGGACTTAAGCCTTTCGAGTTGTGGAGCAACCTCAACAAACTGAGCAACACTGCGTTGGTTGATTAATGATTTTAATTCGGCGGGCGCAGAGCTTGAGAGCCGAATCAAAAAATAATTCAGAACTTGGTTTCCCCAAATCGATGTTTTTGGATCAATCAAAGATTGGGCTTCTGCGAGAGGAATAAAGCTCATTAAATCCCAAAAATTATGTTGCGGTTGAAATTGCCCAACCACCACAAATTCTCGCTGCAAAAACGTGATCTTTTGGTTTATCGCAACGCTTGCCCCGATTACGATCTCGCCGGAATGAATCGGAAGTCGCCCCGACTGCAAATCAAAATGCAGTCGATCAAGGTCTGTCCCGATTCCAAATTTATCAAAATACAAAATGGGCATGATTGTTTTAATACTTGAGGTTGAAACATCGGCCCCGTCTCCAAACTTGACCCCATGCTCAAAACGTAAAGACTGATACAATTTAAATGGTAAATAACCGTTATTTATATATTCGCCATTGAGTGCACCCAAAAGAATATCGTTGGGATCTGATTTCGGACCGATCACCACATCAAAGCTCGAATCAAGAGACTGCATGCGATGGCTCGACAAAGTATTTAGACGGTAAAGAACCCCACTGGTTGTCACAGCGATTGCGATGGCGATCACCGCAAGAGTGGTGCTGAGTGGTTTTCTAACCAAATACAGATAGGCAAGTTTAGCCGGCCGCATTTTTGGTCCATTGCGAAAAATCAATGATGGAGTCAAACTGATCATCAAAACGAAAATCGTGACTGGCAACAATGAGAGTGTGTTTTCCGTCAAATAGACTTTTCATGACAGCCTTGCCATTGATTTCATCAAGACTTGAAGTTGGCTCATCAGCCAGTATCAGTTGAGCATTCATACTTAAAGCCCTCGCACACGCAACACGTTGTTGCTCACCTAGACTTAAGGTTTTGGTCAAAGTTTTAGCTTTGTGATTTAAATTTAATTTATTTAAAATTTGGCTAACCGATATATTGGTTTCAACCAGCTGGATGTTTTCTTCCACGGTTAAAAATCCTAAAAGATTCAGCCGCTGAAATATCAGGCCGATTTCACTCCGGCGAAGCGCACATTTTTGGCCCTCGCTCATTTGCTCTAAATGATTTTTGCCGATTTGAATTTTGCCAGAGTGCGGTTGAAATAAACCAGCCAACAGATGAAGAAACGTGGTCTTTCCTTTGCCACTCGCTCCGCGGATTAAAATCTTTTGGCCACTTAAAACTTTAAATTGATCAATAAAAAATAATTTTGATTGATCCGGCTTTAAGACCTCGACCGCCATGAGTTGCACATCCATCCTGATAGAGTCACAGCTTCGGATTTATTTGCCAATAAAAATTGCGAGCGCTAAACGTCTGATTCATAGGAGAATTTTAATATGGTTACATTGTCGTTACTTGTCGCGATCCTGCCTTTATCTCTGGCAAAAATTAAAACCGAAACGGTGGAATACAAACAAGATCAAACCACATTAGAGGGTTTTTTGGCTTATGATGATCAATCCAAAGCGATGAAGCCGGGTGCGGTCATTTTTCACGACTGGATGGGGATTTCTGATTTTACCAAAGAAAAAGCGATTCAAATGGCAAAAATGGGATACATCGCATTCGCAGCCGATATGTTTGGCAAAAATATTCGGCCAAAAAATCATGAAGAAGCCGCAAAGGCGATGACCACGGTAAAAACCGATCTCGAACTTTTAAGAAAAAGAACTCAAGCCGCGCTTGATCAGTTGCAAAAAAATAAATCGGTCGATCCCAGTCATATTATTGCCTTTGGTTTTTGTTTTGGTGGGACATGTGCCCTTGAGCTTGGCCGAACTGGTGCTCCCCTCACCAAGATTGCATCCTTTCATGGGGGCCTTGCAACTCCGCGTCCCGAAGATGCCAAGAACATAAAGGGCAAAGTTTTAATTATGCATGGAGCAGAGGATCCCTTTGTGCCCGCAAAAGAGGTCGAAGAATTTAAAAAAGGAATGGCTCATGTGAATATGAAATTTATCTCGTACCCTGGCGCGGTGCATGCGTTTACCAATCCAATGGCGGGTTCAGATAAATCAAAAGGTTTGGCCTACAATCCTGAAGTTGCCAAAAAAGCGTGGGATGATTTTACTCAATTTATAAAATAAACTACATGCCCAAATAATGGCGTTGAACATCGGAGCTTTCTAAAAGCTCCTTACCCGTGCCGGCCAAAACAATTTGGCCAGTTTCTAAAACATAAGCGCGATGAGCCAATTGAAGAGCGAGTCGCGCGTTTTGTTCCACCAATAATATAGTCATACCATTTTTATTTAGTGTTTTTAAAATCTCAAAAATTTGGGCTACGATAATTGGTGCAAGTCCAAGTGAGGGCTCATCCAGCAAAAGTATTTTTGGCTGCGACAAGATCGCTCGAGAAATCGCAAGCATCTGCTGCTCGCCCCCCGAAAGTGTTCCGGCCTGTTGTGAGGCCCGCTCTCTGAGGCGCGGAAAAAGCTCGAACACATAATCAGTATCGCGAGCAATGGCCGAATGATCACTCCGGTGGTAGGATCCAAGTCGAAGATTTTCTGACACACTCATATTGCCAAAGATCCCTCGGCCCTCAGGGCAATGAACAAGTCCATCGCGCACTCGGCTCTCCGACGTCTTTCCCTCAAGCGATTGATCAAGAAAATGAATTTGCCCCTGGCATTTGATCAGTCCAGACAGGGCATGAAGAATCGATGTTTTGCCCGCGCCGTTTGCTCCTATCAAAGTGACGATTTCGCCCTCTTTGACATCAAACGAAATATCTTTGACCGCCTTAATCGATCCATAAGACACATTTAAATTTTTAACATTTAAAACGATCATGCGGGTTCGGTTCCTAAATAAGCTTCGATTACTTTTTTATTTTTTATGATCTCTTCGGGCTTTCCTTGAGCTATCAATTCACCATGATCAAGCACGACGATCTTTTCGCAAATGCCCATGACCAATTTCATATCGTGCTCAATCAGTAAGATCGCCACATTAAACTCATTACGAATTTTTGAAATCAAGTGCATCAGCGATTTGGTTTCTGAAGGATTCATCCCCGCAGCAGGCTCATCAAGCAATAAAAGTTTAGGCTCGGTCGACAAGGCCCTTACAATTTCGAGCCGACGTTGCTGACCATAAGACAAATTGCCCGCGCGCTCATTCTTCACATCGCTGAGAGAAAATAAATCGAGCAGTTGAAGAGCAAAGGCCTCAAGACCTTTTTCTTGCGCAACGAATTTTTTTGTTTGAATTAATCCACTCAAAAAACCGTAGTTGATTTTTTTGGCAGCCGCAATCAGCACATTTTCTAAAACCGAGAGGTTTGAAAAAAGCCGAATGTTCTGAAAGGTTCGTGCAATCCCAATCCGGTTGACCGCGTAGGGTTTGAGTCCATGAACTTCGCGTTCATTAAACAAAATTTGTCCAGAGGTTGGCTCATAAACACCAGAGAGCAGATTGAATGCGGTGGTTTTGCCAGCCCCATTGGGTCCGATTAAACCCACAAGCTCCTGCGGTTGAACTTCAAAACTCAAACCCTCAAGGGCTTGAAGTCCGCCAAAACGAATGCCTAAGTTTTTGACCTCGAGCAGTTTTTTAGCGACTGGCATAATTTCCCAGCAAACCACGAGGTCGCAAGAGCATCAGACCAATTAATAAAAGAGAATAAATAATCATGCGAAGATCATAACCAATTAATGTTTGTAAAGGCCGCAAGAGCTCGGGCAAAACGGTGACCAAGATTGCGCCCAAGATCGACCCGCTCAAACTCCCCATCCCGCCGAGGACCACCATGATCACCACATCGACTGATTTGATAAACTGAAAGATCGAAGGATTTAAATTTCCGGTAAAATGGGCAAATAAACTTCCCGCCGCACCAGCAAAAAAACTTGATATCACAAAGGCCTGCACCTTAATCAATGTGGTATTAAGGCCCAAAGATTCGGCAGCAATTTCATTTTCACGAACCGCCAAAAAATTTCGTCCGCGATTCATTTTCATCAGGCGAGAAATTAAAAACACGGTGACTAAAGCCCACATCACAATGTGGCCATCACTCAAAATTGTTTGGGGAATAAAGGCGATATTGGACATGCCTCGAGCACCCCCGACCGCTTCGAGATTTAAAAGTCCCACCCGAATGATTTCACCAAACCCAAGTGTGACGATCGCTAAATAATCCCCGCGCAATCGCAATGAAGGCAGACCAACGAGCACACCAAAGCCTGCGGCAACCAATCCGCCACAAAGGGCATAGAGTGGAAAATTAAGCCAATAAAGGCTTGCACTAAAAGGGTGAAATGTTTGGGCAAGCCAAGCTGAGGAGTAAGCCCCAACAGCCATAAAGCCCGCATGGCCCAATGAAAATTGGCCGGTCATTCCATTAATCAAATTGAGGCTTGTGCTCAAAATAATTCCGATAAAACAGAGCACAACAATTTGCTGAATGTAAGCATTTACAAATTCTAAACCATAGCTAATCAAAACGGTGCCGAGCACCAATCCCAAAAACCACTTCATACTTTTTCGGCCTGCTTCGTGCCTAAAAGACCAGTGGGTTTCCAAACCAAAACAACAATCAAAATTCCAAACGCAAAAGCATCACGGTAGCTCGATGACAAATAGCCACCCACAAATTCTTCACAAATGCCCATTAGCAAACTGCCCAACACCGCGCCCGAAAAACTGCCGATCCCGCCCAGCACGGCTGCAACAAAGGCTTTGAGTCCATAGACCATTCCCATCAGCACATCAATTTTGGAATATTTAATTCCGACCAACACACTCGCCACTCCGGCAAGCCCTGAGCCAATCACAAAGGTCAAAAGCACGATGCGATTGACCGAAATTCCCATTAAAGAAGCAACCTTGGGATCATAACTCACCGCCCGCATGGCCAAACCGGTTTTGGTTTTTTGGACAAAAAATCTTAACAGCAACATGATGATGACCGTCACGCTTAAAAGTGTGACATCAACTAAACGTATTTGAATTTGTCCCCACGAAAAAACCACGCTGTCGTTTATAATTTCGGGAAAAGATTCTGGAGCTGCACCAAAAATTTGTTGCCCTGTGAATTGCAAAAATAAACTCACACCAATTGCGGTGATGAGCACATTCACTTTTGGTGAAGATCTTAGAGGTCGATAAGCCAAACGCTCAATCAGCAAACCAAGTACCGCACAGGTGGTCGAAGCAATTGCGATACAAATCAGCAATGAGACAAGACCCGGCGACTCGGCCAGTTTTAAATATTTTGCCCCATAAAACGCTGCAAAAGCCCCAACCATATAAACATCAGAATGGGCAAAGTTGATGAGCTGGAGAATCCCGTAAACCATTGTATAGCCTAGAGCAATCAACCCATAGATTGCTCCCACGTTCAGGCCATTAATAAGATGTTGTACTAGATTTTCCATCACGGATTAATGGTGGTTACAAATCGCATTCCATCATCGGTGACTTGGACTACGACGGCGGATTTAACCGCGTCTCGCTTTTGATTGATGCTGATATTGCCCGTCACCCCTTGAAGATTTTTAAGATTCAAAAGGGCAAGCCGAATATTATCAGGCGTTAAAGGATTGGCATTTTTTAGGGCTTGGATGGCGGCAAGTCCTGCATCATACCCTGCCGCCGAAAGACCGTCGGGCTTAGATGTAAAACGAGTTTTAAATCTTTTAACAAAATCGACAATAAAGGGGTCAGGATTTTCAGAATTAAAATGAGTCGAAAAGTAAGAACCGATCACCGCGCTTTTGCCGATTTCTTTTAATTTTGGCGACTCCCAACCATCACCACCAAGAAGAGTGGTTTTGATTCCGAGCTGGCGGGCTTGGCGAGCGATCAACCCCACACCGGTGTAGTAGCCTGGAATAAAAAGTCCATCAGGATTTTGACTACGAATTTCGGTGAGCTGAGCTTTGAAATCATTGTCGTCACCAGAATAATTTTGTTCGCTCACAATTTCGCCACCAAGAGTTTTAAAATCTTTTTTAAAACTTTCGGCAAAACCAATGCTGTAATCCGATTTAAGATCTTTAAGAATCGCGATGCGCTTGAGTTTTAGATTTTTGGCCGCAAACTCGGCCATCACGTGACCTTGAAATACGGATGTAAAACAAATTCGAAAAATAAAATCGCCGACCTCGGTAATTTTTGGATCCACCGATGAGGGCGTGATCAAAGGAATTTTATATTGTTGAGCAATGGGTGCTGCGAACAAAGTGCGCGGCGATGCGACTTCGCCCAAAATCAAAATCACTTTATCTTGAGTGATCAAGCGCTTAACGACTGTAGCGGCCTCATCGGGCTTTCCCTGATCATCGTAAGTGATCAGCCGAATTTTTCGACCGTTGATTCCGCCCTTGGCATTTTGTTCCTCAAACGCAAGCTTGATTCCATAGCTATCGCTGAGACCAAAAGTGGCCTCAGATCCGGTTAAGGATTCATATTCACCAACCAAGATATCTTGGTTTTCGAGAATGACAGGTTTTTGAGGTGTGCATGCGACAAAAGCGCAAACGCTCCAGAGTACTAGAATTTTTAAAAGCATGACGGCAAATACTAGCGAGGGCTTAAGAAGTTTGCAATCTTCAATCTTGGCTGAGCACCGCAAATTTCACATCGGTGTAACCGGTGAGCATTGAGGTGTAGAGGACTTTTTGGATGAGTGAATAGGGCAGATCGCGATCGGCTTGGATCAACAATTTGCCATCAAACTGAACCTTTTCGTTTACAGAGGCAATATCGCGCAGCATTTTGGCTTTTTTATCTAGTTCTTGGTAAAGCGATTTTATAAAAAGATGATCGGTCTGATCAATATCTTCGGCTTTAAAACTGCCATTTGAAGAAAAATCCAAAACGCGCTGATCTTCGATCGACATTCCGGTTTTTGAAACAATTAATTTTAAAACATCAACCGGATCGGCAGGGCTTGTCGATGCAGGCAGAGTGAGCTCGGCACTGGGACTGATAACCACAGGAGAGGTGGTGTAGCTTTTAAGTAAGAACACCAAGAGGATCACAAACATATCCACCATCGACGTCACTTGAATTTTGAAGGTCGAAGGGACACGTTTGTCGATATATCTTTTCATTCCTGAGCGGGCCATATTTACTCCGTGACCACGTTACTAAAAGTAACATCTGGAAACATCAAATCGGTTTGAACATCGTGCCCACTTTTTTCGTCGCGAAACGAAAATTTTGTATTCGCAGGTGCACGTCTGACCGCATCCATCACTTTAATAATCTCGTTCACCGAAACTGTTTCTGATGGAGCAAGCTCTAAGCGAAAAAGGCCGGGATAATTTCTTTTTACGGTGGCAGCCATTGCGGTCAAAGCTGCAAGATCAAATATTCCATTTTTTAAAGCCACTTTATTGTCTGAGGTGTGGCCCTTGTCGTTAACACTAAAATTAAAACCATCACTCTTATTCATCTTGAGCTGAAGGCTCACACCCGGCGGTGTGGGCTGCTGTTGATCTTTTACAACTGCAGGAACTGGAGTCTCGATCATTTTCACTTGGATAAAGCACACACTGATCAGCAACATTGGAATCACCGTCACGATGATGTCCAACATTGGTGCAAGGTTTAATTCAAACGTCGCGTCGTCAGCGCGCTTCATCCAGCGAGCCATGTTACGACGCTCTCGCCTTTGGTGGCACTGCAGGTGGAGTGACCATTCGGTCTTGATTTAAATTTGCTGGGAATACATTTTGTGTTTGAAAGGGCTCATATTCACGTGAGCGCAAAGCATCCATCACTTTTGTTGAATGCTCATCCACTTCAGCAAACAATCGACCTTGTTTTGCATGTAAAAATGAGTAAACAAACATTGTTGGTATCGCAACCATCAATCCCATTGCGGTTGCGGTCATCGCAATCGAAATCCCTTGGGCAAGAATTGTCTGCTTTTGGGCGGCATCGGCAAAACTGATCGCTTTAAACGAAACAATCAGACCGATTACGGTTCCGAATAAACCTATTAAGGTGACAACGTTCGACACCATCGCAAGATAACCTAAGTTTTTGATCAGCTTTGGTGCGATTTCGCTCGCCGCAATATCGAGTGCATGTTGTTGTGAGCTCTCATCGCGATCGGCACGCTCAAGAATTCGTTTTACCACGTAAGCCAAAGGCTTTTTTTCGTTGGCAGAACAAAACGTGATCGCCTCTTCTATTTTATCTTCAGAAAGTAAGGCCATCACTTGCTTCATAAATGGTCCTGCTGGCAGGGCCAATTCAAAGTACAATGCTCTTACTCGATCAGCGACCAATACCATGGCAAATAATCCCACGAGACTGATACAAAAATCGGCTACGAAATAATCGGTCAGAAAACTCAATACGCTTTCCATAATTTTAAAGCTCCTCTAGTGGTTCTTTTTCGGAAGCTTTAAACAGATATTGGAATGTTTTGTTTAGTGTTGAGTTTTTTTACAGGCCTTAGAACGAGAATGGAAACTGGGTGGTCTGTCCATTGGCTTTGATCTCGATAAACCATTTTCCACCCATACCAAGGTAGAGGTCGCCGACCTCAAATTGACCCGACTGTGAGAGAGGTTTTAAATTCGGTGGCTTGATCGACATATGCATCTCGTACATATCGAGATTAAAACTGGGCTTAGACACATCCATTGGTTTTTTTGATGCGCAATCCAAGAATTGAATTTGAAATGCGGTTTCTTTTGAAGCGCTGGGACCCTTGACCCAGGTCAACTGTGCACAAGTTTTTTGGTCTTTAAAAACAATGTTTTCAACAGCGAAGGCACCTAATTGTAATATCAAAAGGATTATGTAACTCATAACCAGCAATGATCAAATTTTTGAGGCGAAATCAATGACTATTTACGCAATACTTTTGTCTTTTGCAGCCGCACTTTCGATTTCTAGTGAGCAAATAAAAGATCTGCGGCTCGATTCAAAACTCAAAGTGGTCGCTTTTTTATCGGCGGACTGCCCCTGCTCGACCGATCACGAATCCTTACTCAAAAGTTCACAACTTGAAAATAAAGAGATTCAGCATGTGGTGATTGCAGCCCGGTCGGAGCATTTTATAGATTTCCCGATTCCAGTAGTGACGGATTTAAAATCCCGATTGGCCAATGTGTTTCGGGTGGCGCGTACGCCTCATGTGTTTTTATTGGATCAAACAAATCATGTTTTGTTTCAAGGTGGGATCACAGACTCGCGCCGGGTTTCGACCGCCAAAAAAAATTATTTAAAGCAAGCGATTGAAGAAGCCTTGAATGGTCAGCTCATCACCAAACCCGAAGCGAAAGTTTTAGGATGCGTGCTGGAGCGTTAATCTTTATTTTTATGTGTGGCTGTGCCCGCCCCAATTATGAGGCCGCGGCTGAGAACGGCGAATGTGCATTTATCAAAAAAAATGACCTCTGTCCTTTGACCATGTCGGGGCTCAACTCGTGTGCGGAGTTGCGATTCGAAAAATCGCCTGAGCTCGGCGGCGAGGATTCGGCCATTTTGCATTTCTCAGAACCGCTCGCTGATAATGTTCATTTTGAAGGTCGACTCGTGATGCCCGCCCATGGGCACTCGTCGGCGCCGCCAATTTTTGAGCGCATTGATCAAAAAACATTTAAGGTTTCGCGCCTTAGATTTTTTATGCGTGGCGAGTGGGAATTGCATTTTGAAGTTTTAAACGATCATCAAACCGTGGATCAAAATCGTGTGGCTATTTGTTTATAGTTTAATTTTTGTAAAAGCCTTTGGAGCCAGTTGTTGTGGTGGTAATTTTGTTTTGCCAACCTTAATCACCAACGACGAGCGCGGCATTGTCACCATGACGAGCGGCTTAGAACTGCCGCAGGCCGAAGTCGACACCCAAGGTGTGTGGCAACGCCGGCTCGATCAAGAAAAAACACTTCATTTTGATTTTCATATGGCAGCTGCCCTATCTGACCGATGGCAATTTGGTGGAACACTGCCCACCTTTTCGCGCCAAAGTCAGGAAGGCCACGGCGACGGGGTTGGTGATCTGCATTTGCAGCTCGGTTATGAGTACATCTCAAGTTTGAACTATAGCGAGTATCTCCCTCAAGCGATTGGCTTTTTGCAGATTCTGTTTCCGACGGGGCGCACATTTTCTGAAGGCGAAGCCCTGAATGTGGGAGGTCGCGGATTTTATGCATTTGGTTTGGGGAGTGCTTTTATAAAACAATTTTCGCCCTTTGATGTCTTAACGATATTTGAATTTCATCGCAGTTTTCCATCGCATCACTTGCACCCCGGATTTGGCGGCACCTGGGCCCAGAGTGTGGGCTACAACAGGGGTAACCTCCGCCTTGGTGCAAATCTCAATTGGCTTTATGAAGATCCGGTTGAGGTCGAATTTAGTGCGATCGTAAAGCCGTCTTTAAGTCGTTTGACAACCGCCGGAGTCTCAATCAGTCAAGTGTTTGCCGAACAGTGGGCGCTCTCATTAGGTTACACCGATCAAACTTTGATTGGCTCGCCGCTCAACGCCACGCTTTCGCGAATGATCTATTTAAGCCTTCAATATCGCAAATTTCGCTAATACAATAAATTGAACTTAAGAAAGGACTCTTTTGTGCAATACCTATTCGTGTTTTTTATTTTGTCGTCGCCTGCCTTTGCGGTTCTTGGCGAATCCGAAACTTCGATCGAGAAAGTGCGCCAGCATTATAATGGCGAGGCTCTTCAGTCGCCCCAAACTTTTAAGACATATTCCCGCAACAGTTTTAAATCCCCCGACGGATTTATCATCAGAGAGTTTATCAATCCGAGCGGTCAAGTTTTTGCGGTTGCTTGGAAGGGCCCAGCCCATCCCGATTTGTCTTTGTTGATGGGTCAATACTTTGATGAGGTGCGGGTTAAAAATCGCGAACCTCATCAAGCCAGAAAACCCTACCTCCGACGCCAAACAGAAAATGTGGTGATCACCAAATGGGGACATATGAGTGATCTTCATGGTTATGCCATTATACCTTCGCTCACACCACCAGGTGTTTTGGAAAAGGAGATTCACGAATGAAACTTCTTTTGTGTTTTAATCTTTTGTTGATGGCAGGCTGTACTGCTTCGGGATCGTCGTCATTATTAAGTGTAGGGACTGGTGGACACACTTTTACTCGTGTTAACGGAAATAATGTGATGGACGTCTTTGTGAGTGACTCTACTCATTGCGGTCAAAATATTTACGACAACGAACCGTGTGTCACCGTGCATATTTGCGAGGTGGGTTCGACCACTCAATGCCTCGATATTCCAAATATTTTGCTTGATACCGGAAGTTTTGGGCTGCGAATATTTTCGAGTCTTGTGACAAGTTTAAATTTGAATCCCGTAATGATCGGCGCAAACAAATTAGCTGAATGCGCACAATTTGGAACAAATAATGACTGGGGACCTGTAGTCACTGCCGATGTCGTTTTAGGTGGCGAAAATCCAGTGACCATTCCGATACAATTGATCAATTCAAGTTTTGCAACGGTACCCACAAGTTGCACCGATATCGACACTTCACCCTCGACCGCGGGTTTCAATGGGATCTTAGGCGTAGGTCTCAAAAAATATGACTGCGGCAATAACTGCACATCATCAACATCGAGCGGACTTTATTATGCCTGCTCAGGTTCGACATGCAATCCTTCAACAGTGCCCTTGGCAAAACAAGTTCTGAATCCCGTCGCGGCTCAAACTACCGACAACAACGGAGTGATTTTAACACTGGGATCGGTCTCAAGTGGAGGAGAAGATACAGCTTCGGGACAATTGATTTTAGGAATTGGAACCCAAAGCAACAATGGCCCTCCAAATACGATTACGGCCTATCAAGCAAATGCCTATGATGTGTTCCAAACTACTATTCACAATTTGGGTAATTCAAATACGACATCGATGTCTGCATTTTTGGATAGCGGATCGAATGGACTATTTTTTCCGTCCGACACCAACACACCCATGTGCTCGCGTGCCCAAGGATTTTTTTGTCCTAGCAATACGTTGAGTTTTATCGGCAGCATCAGCGACACCGTCAACACCGCGACCATCAATTTTAATATTGCTCATGCTGAGATCCAATTTTCTTCGGGCAATCATGTTTTTGTGAATGTCGGAGGCGATTTCGGCTTGAATCAGATGGATTGGGGAATTCCCTTTTTTTACGGCCGCACTGTTTTTGTGCAGCTTGAAAATACAACCTCACCGTTGGGCACAGGGCCCTTATGGGGATTTTAAATTATGGTGTGGATTCAACTTCTTTTGAGTTTCGCCACAGCGAAAACAGTGACAATCCCCTACTCTGTCGATCCCGCAACACGATGGATTGCAACCGCATCAACAAAAAATATTTTGGTGCTCGAACGGTTTGTGAAATTTCCTAAAGCAACACTTCCGGTGTCCTCCATCTCGATGTCGGTTCATCCACACAAAGTCATGTCGCGCGAAAATGCATATGCCGAAGCTTTTTCGATTGCCAAAGTTTTTCAAGATGCAGCTCATGCACAAGATTGGCAGATCGAAAAAAACGGCGACTCCATTTTATTTCGGAGCGACTGGAAAAAGCACAATCGCCAAGTGGAGATGATCTATAAAAATTTAGGCTCACGTTACGCATTTTCGATGGCGGTTACACGTCGAGCATTTGCACTCCCGGTCGTGGCCGAAGCGCATGTGATCATGGAGCAGTTCCAACAACGAGCCCAAATTAAAGTTTCGGCTCTTGAGCAAATGGGCGAATGGTTTTTTGGTCAACGTGCCGAGGCCGCACTCACAGGAGCACTCAATACACCCTACGGAAACTTTGGCGGCAGTGTTAGTATCGATCAGGCCACGCTCACTCGGCTCGATAATAGTTTGACCGGGCTTGAGCAGAATTTGCTGAATCCTGTTGTGAATGGCGCAAATAATGTTGTTGGAAACGCAGGGCGGGTTGCCGGCCAAACTATTGATCGGGTGAGTGCCGCGGGCAACGGATTGATCAATAACGCTACTGGGGCTTTTAATAATGGAATTAATGGAGCACGCGGGTTGATTAGTCAGGGTGAGCAGAGTGCAGATCGAGTGATTGATCACGCTCAAGCAGCCGTTGAAAAAGCATCATCGTTTCAAAATTTGTTTACCGCAGCTTTTGCGGCAGGAGCTGGTGGTGCTGCCGGTGTGGCTGCGGCTCAGCTTGTGATCGATGGTTCAGGCCAACTCGTTCATAGTTTGTATTATAACCTTATTGGGAAACTGGATCCTGATGAGCGCGATAAGATGAAAGCTGACGCCAATAAAGGTTTTGCCGATCTCCAAAAAAGTGCGGAGGATTTAACTCTTGCCGAAATGAGAGCGGATGCCCAACTTGCAGCTATCGAAACTGGAGGTGGAGATCTTGCAACAAACAGTGGAGAGAATTTAACTTATAATCTCGGTATGGCAAAAAAATTAAACGACGCTTTTAATGAGAAATTTAAAATTCCGACCACAAACGAAACATGTAATGCCAATTCTTATTATCTAGATCAGCGCGGACAGCTGCTCGACACGATGATTAAAATTGTAAAAGGCAAGTCACGCTCTGTCGTTTGCGAACAGGCAGAGGATTCACTCAACCAGTGGACGAGTGCGGCTCTGAGATTAAATCTCGCCCGCCAAAAAGTAGCCGCAAATGCTGGTGAAATGGCGGTGCAAATCAAAACAAATTTGATTGATGCTTATAATCCTGTTGGCAACCAAAGAAAGCGAGACAATGAGTGCTTTCGAAATGATCCTCAAGTGGAACAAATGATTGGGCCATTAATTGAGGACTGCTTAAAGAAAGGCAATTCTCGAGAATATTGTGATTCTCAATATACTCAAGGCGATACATTCAAACAGGTGTGCAACGATATCAACAAAATGAATCGCGAGAGGCCGATGGCCGCGATGCAAACCAACGCTCTTGCGCTGTCCGGCCAAGAAGCTCGAAATCTGCGTGACCTTGTTCAAAAATTGGCAGTTGCAGACTGTCCACCTGGCGATACATCTGGAACATGCGCAAAATTTGCACCTGAAGGTGGTGAATTCTTTCGAGCTAAAGCTCGCTATAATAAATTGGTTGAAAGAGGCCTCAGGGATTGTCCCAACTTTCGCCCTATACCTTTTCCCGCAGATGCTCCTGCCCCACAGATTGCCGCAACCTCAACAACCAATGAAGAATTGAGCGAAAAACAAAGCCCATCTTTTTGGTCGAGCCCAATTCGCTTCGTCACCAATTGGTGGGATCGCCAGTTTAGTTAAGACTAAGATCGCGTTCATTCTGAGTCGGGTTTCTAATAGGGGCTGAAAATTTAAGAACTAATGAAGCTAAACAGAATTAGTAATATAATTTCCATGACGACGTTTCATGTTATGACAGCCTAGCCTCTTGAAACTGTTGCTATATGGTAAACACATGATGAGGCCATCGACCGATTAGAGGTCGACGCGGGCACGACAAGATTAAATTGATATCATGACCTCGATCCTTTTTTTTGTGTTGGCTTTTCGGAGCCTCATTTTAAGTCAAGATCAGGAGATAAATCAGCTTGAGAAAAAACCGTCCTGGCTGAGTGCGAAGAATAAAATTTATTAAAAGAGTATGATCGATTTATTTTCTTATTGGCCAAATTCCAGTTCCATTGCCGGGCTCAAGTGGATCGGGCACACTTCTATTCAAATTTTCAATTTCAAAAGTTTGTGGCGGAATTAGCCGACCTTGAGCTTTGACCTGGGAATTCGCAAATAATTCAGCCTTTGCCATCAAACTCATTTTTTGTTCCTCCTTTTTTGGAAATGCAACTTTAAGAATTCTCTCCGACAGGGTTTTTGGAAATAAAATTATTTGATATCCATCATTTTTTTTGAGCTCTCCAATAACAAGATGGCTGGAGCGAGCCAAACAGTTATTATTTATTAATAAAAATCCTATAAAATAAATTCTGAACATGCCGATTTGCTTTCCTTAGTTTTTTCTGAATTGTATTTAGCGTCAAAGATTTTGCGTTCTGATTCCATAATATCTTGAGCGGACTCATAAAGCTGAAGATTCAAACCTGTATTGTCTGTTGAGCCTGCTTGGCGCTGTTGAGCCAGGTCTTTGAATTTCGGATTTGTTTGTATCAACCTCTCGCGCTCAGCCTTTAATTCTTTTTCATGACTTAAAAAACGATCAAGGTATTTCTTATAAGCTGGGTTATTAATATGCCTTGCCAGGTTTAGCATTTTATCCAAAGAGGCTAGCGTTTCAAAATCTACTGTTAGATCAGAGATCTTAATTTTGGTTTTTCCCAATTCCACAAGGTCGATGGCTTTGCTGCGAAGGTTTGCGTATTCTTGAAGCTTCGCTCTAAAGGTCATTTTATCGATGTATGACATTCCACTTTGGTTTTGAATGGCGGCACTAATCGAGGAAATATTTTTTTGAAACACTTGATTACTATCGCAGTTGGCCATGTTCTTGACCACGTCAGAAGAATCAGATTCGATGTTGAGTCGCAGCTGGCGTACCTGATCGGTGGCAGCTTGTCCTGCAGGGGTATTGATTTCGGGAATTCCTGGACCGAATAGAGCTCGCCGTGTAGTTAGAAAAATCTCTTCTAGAGATTTGCCCGGTTTCATCTCGTTGCCGAATATTTTGCCAAAATCAGTGTAAGAAACTGTTGTCGCAGAGGCTGCCGAAATCACGCAGGTGTTGCTATTTGCAAGTTCTTGGGTTGCTCCCGAGTAGCAGCTGACGTCAACGATTGCGAGTTTGATATGTTTCTTGTTTGCGACATCAATAATGTTTGAGAGAGACGCCAAGGTCATAGGATCGCGGTCACTTGTTGCGACCTCATGTGATGGATATTTCTCATTCGGTGGAGCACCGTGAGAATTGATAACAATGAGTAACTGACCACCCGGAGGAATTTTGTTTTGATCGAGTAGTGCATAAACGGTATCTAATTTATCGAACGCATTTGCTTGCGTGAAGCTTGACGCCTTAGAATCTAAATTTTGGGCAAGAATTTTCTCGGTCGCTTCATGACCTCCATTAAAACTTGCGGTTGTGATATATTGACTCGCGTTCAAACCTTTAAGGGTTGCTTGAAGGGATCGATCAAAAATAGTTGCAGATCCATCCGGCTCCCCTCCACCGCCGAGAACCACCGCAACTTTTTTATGTCCTGACAATCTGTCGAGTTCAATCAGTTGATGAGGCTCAAGCGGGATTTGATCACTGCCGATAGCAAAAGCAAAATGAGTGTGTGAAAATAGCGATAAAATAACGAGGATTTTGTATTGCATGGGATCAACGTTAGCATATTGAAAAAGGTAATTTACAGATTATGTTTTGGCGCGGGATGTTGGCGTGAACGATGGTATGTCGGGCGATCTTCAGCCTGGCACGATATACGGATTACCGAATTGGTCTTTACTTTTAGTTGAAATTCAGTAATTTCGCCTGCCGATACAGTAAGAGTGCTGACTTCAAGCGTCAATGAAGTAAAAGACAGCAAAACTTCTTCCAAAAAAAATTTATTCTCAGTACTTGAACCCAAATCGGTACAACTGAAAACATAAACACAAAATATTTAAATCTAAGATTCGAGTTATCAAAACTATCGCCGCCGGGGGGCCATTCGCGCTTCATGGTTTTCAGGCTTTACATGCACATAAAACGCTTACCGATTTGACACCGCCAAAATTTCGGTGGTTCGCTAGAACTGTATTTGTTCTCATAAGGCGCTAAGCTTGCATAAAATAAATAAACCGCATCAGAAAGATGAATCAAAATGATACGAATTTTTTTTGCTTTAAATGTTGTGGCTGTGTTCTGTATCTGCGGCATGCAGGGCTGCTCAAGTTATCATGCCTCTCAACTTTTAGGAAATTCGAGTGCGAGTTCGGTTGCAACACCATCTCCGTCACCATCAAGCACGCCCGCAATTGCTCGACCCTCACCAATATCTGATTCTGCCTATGCCAATTGGACAATAAAATTTGATGATGAGTTCACCTCTCTTGATAGTATTTCTTTAGGTTCGGTATTCAATGGAGCCAAATGGTATAACGGCACTGAGCAATGCTGCATGGGTGATTTTATCCAAACACCCAGCGGAGTTGTTGGCACTGGCTTTCCGGCGGTTATGTATCCGACTCAAGTCAATTCGATTTCAATTAACCCGTACACTCTATTGTCAGGTGGTGGCCTCGATATCACTCTAAATAAAACAAAAGACTCCTGGTATTCGGGAGTATTAACAACAGTGGATAAAAACAAAATTGGTTTTACACAAAAATATGGTTACTTTGAAATCAAAGCCAAACAACCAACTGGCCTTGGAGTTTGGCCTGCATTTTGGTTGCTCAGTACCGATCCTGCTATGGGTGGTGAAATTGATATCTTCGAATACTATGGAGTGTCACAAGGCCAAGGATTTTGCACCACGCTCCACGACTGGAGAAATGGTGGAACAGCCATGGACAATGATCACGCATGCCCAAACAATCTTGTCGCAAAGGATGTTCTCACAAATTCCTACCATACTTACGGGATGCTCTGGACCGAATCAACGATGACATTTTTCTTGGACGGGACACCAATGTTTAACCGCGCCACACCCGATGTGATGAAGCAGCCTTACTATATGCTAATCAACAATGGAGTTGGGGGTTACTGGCCCACCGATCAAACACCGACTCATACCGATTTTGAAATATTATATGTAAGGACCTATGGTCCCTAACTCACGAGCAAATGTGCTCAAAAAAATTTAGCTGAGCGCAAGCTCATCGGGGCGCTCGAGACGAGTCATCAACGAGTACACACAAGGCACCACAAATAATGTGAGCACTGTTGAAGCAATCACTCCACCAATGATCGAAACCGCCATGGGCACAATGGTTTCTGATCCAGGCCCAAGCGATAAAGCCTCGGGCAATGCGGCGGCAACAGTTGCCACCGAGGTCATCAAGATGGGACGAAGTCTTACGGGGCAGGCCACGAGCAAAGCTTCGTTGGCATTTTCTGCAGTTTTTCGACATTGATTGGTAAAATCGACGAGCAAAATCGAATTCTTTTTGACAATCCCCATCAGCAAAATAAATCCAATTAAACTATACATGTTTATAGACTGGTGAGCACAAGCAAGCCCAATAAACGCGCCAGAAAAACTAAAGGGCAAAGCCATCAACACCGTGATGGGATGAATAAAACTATTAAATTGCGACGCCAACACCATGTAAGAGACCAAAATCCCGAGCAGCAACGCAATAATTAAACTCTGAAAGGATTCGCGATAACTTTGCGAATTGCCAACCATTTTTAAACTGTATCCTGGAGGCAAAAGCTTTCGAGCAATCCCTTCAGCGCTGGTCAAAGCGGTTTGTTGCGAAATTCCTTTAGCCGGATTGGCGTAAACCGTAATTGCTCGAGATCGGTTCAACCTCGAAATCAGCATGAGACTGGGGGCCACCTTCTTTTCGGCCACTTCGGAAAGCAAAATAGTTTGACCGCGATTATTTCGTAAACGGATTTTGTTGAGATCAGGAATTTTGTCGCGCTGATCCGCCGTTAAACGCAGCTCAACCTCATAGCGATGACGCCCCTTTTGATATTCATTTTGGCCAAGCAAGATCGCTCCACCCATTAAGGTGTTGATCACTTGGGTTACCGTACTTAATGACAGTCCCCGTGCTGCCAGTTTTTGGCGATCAGGGATAATCTGAACCTCGGGCATACCCGATTGCACATCGGTGTTCACGTCGGTAACCAAATTACTTTCTTTGAGCGCATTCATCATTTGTTTGGTGGACTCGGTCAAAGTTGTCCAGTCAGGGCCTTGCACAATAAACTCAATCGGAAATCCTCGAGTGGCGGCAAATCCGCGTAGTGACAAATCTTGGATGACCACCTCCATCCCGTGGACTCTTTTTTTAAGATCTTCTCTAATTTTTTGGATAAAGGCACTTTGCGAAATTGAGCGCTTGTCGGGATCAACCAATCCCACAAAGGCGTTTCCCTGATTGACCGCATCGCCGCCAAATCCGCCCACCACTCCGAGCACCATATCGATCTCGGGCATGGTGTGCAGATAGTCTTCGACCTCTTTCATTTTTTGATCGGTGAGATCAATGCTTGAACCCACAGGAAGTTTAAACCGCATCATCAATGTGCTCTGATCTTGTGCGGGAGCCATTTCGGCAGGAAGCCCGCGCGCCACCAAAAAACTCAAAACAAAAAAGATCAGCGAGCCCAAGACCGTTTTGATTCGGTGTCTTAATAAAAGTGCCAAAACATTTTTATATCGGCTCGCCAAGCGATGAAAAAAACGATCCATCGTTTTGGCTAATCGACCCGTTTCGAGAGTCAAATATCTTGAGCACCGCATGGGTGTCAGGGTCAAAGCTTCAAGAAGTGATAACAAAACAGCAATAGTCACTGTGACCCCGTACTGAAGAAAAAATCGGCCGATCACACCCTTCATAAAAACAACCGGTAAAAAAATCGCCACCACCGCAAGGGTCGCCGCAAGGGCTGCAAAACTGATTTCACGTGAGCCTTTGATGGCTGCTGCAATTTTACCTTCGCCCAGTTCGCGGTGGCGCACGATGTTTTCGAGCATCATGATCGCATCATCTACAACGATCCCAATTGCGAGCGAAAGTCCAAGTAAAGTAAATGTATTTAGTGTAAAATGAAAGGCATAAAAAGCAATAAATGCCCCGATGATCGAGGTCGGGATCGCCATCAAAACATTCACCGTCGAGGTCCACGAGCCCAAAAAAAGATAACACACCAGCGAACAAAACAACGCCGAGAGCACAAGAGTAAACAAAAGCTGATGCACCGACTGCTTAATAAACCGGGTGTTGTCGTTACGAACAATCAATTTGTAATCTTTTGGGATCAGATCTTTGATCTCACTCATCCGCGCCCGCACTAAGTTTGCCACTTCGACCGCGTTTGAGCCGTGCTGCTTGATAATTCCTAAACCCACCGCTCGCTTGCCATTGACCCGCATTTTTTTACGCACATCGGTCAAGCCCTCTTCGATGGTTGCCACATCGGAAAGCCGGGTGCGTTTAAAATTTGGCCCCTGGCTTAAGCGATTGTTGATTGCGATTTTTCCAAATTCGGCAGGCGATTTTGCCTCTCCCAAAAATCGCACACCATATTCATTTTTTGAATTCTCGATTGTGCCTGCAGGAATTTCTAAATGCTCTTGTTGAATGGCTTGGAGCACATCTTGCGAGGTCATATCAAACTGATCCAGTTTATTCAGATCCGCCCAAACTCGTAAGGCCGGATCCACATAGCCGCCCAATACCACATTGGCCACACCCTCGACTGTGCCGAATTGATCAAACAAAAAATCACGGGCAAAGATCATCATGTCGATGGGTTTTCGCTCAGTATTGTCTGAAGTCAGGGTCAGCCACATGATCGGCTGATCCTCGGGATTTTGTTTTCGCAAAGTGGGAGGAAACATATTGTTGGGCAAAAGATTGCGGACTTGATTGATTTTGTTTTGGATATTCTGCATGGCCGAATCAATGTTCTGAGACATTTCAAATTCGACCGAAATGCTGCCCGTACTCTGTTGGGCGGTTGAAGTGAGACTTCGAATGCCGTCGATTTCCATAATCGCATCTTCGAGCGGATCAAGAATTTGCATCTCGATCACTTCAGGTGCAGCCCCTTGAAGCGAAACCGAAACACTCACCACCGGAAAATCCACATCGGGAAGTTGGCTAATTCCTAAACGTTGAAACGAAATTAATCCAAAAATAATCAGAGCCGCCATCAGCATCCAGGCAAAAACGGGTCGCCGAATCGAGAGCTCTGGCAAATTCACGCAAAAACCTCTTCGCTCTCGGGCCGTTCAAAGCGAGAAAGTAAAAGATAAACACAAGGCACAACAAACAAAGTCAAAAAGGTTGAAAGTGCAACGCCTCCAATAATTGAAATTGCCATGGGCACACGTGTCTCTGCACCCGCACCAAAGTTGATCGCCTCAGGGAGTGCGCCAACAATGGTTGCGACCGACGTCATCAAGATCGGTCGCAGCCGAATGGGACACGCCTCAAGCAAGGCTTGCTCGATACTTGACCCTTGTTCTCTGCGTTGATTGGTAAAGTCCACAAGCAAAATCGAATTCTTTTTAACAATCCCCATCAGCAAAATAAGCCCAATCATACTAAACAAACTTAATGATTGATGAGTCATATAAAGAGCAAACAGCGCACCCGAAAGTGAAAAAGGCAAAGCCATCAGCACCGTAACCGGATGGATAAAACTATTAAATTGCGAAGCGAGTACCATATAGGCCACCGCAATCCCTAAGATCAGCGCAAAGATCAATCCGTTAAAAGCCTCACGAAAGGCATCGGCACTTCCGGTCACACGCATGCGGTATCCTGAAGGCAATACTTCTTTCGAAATTTTTTCGACCTGAGCTAGAGCATCTTGCTGCGATTTATTCTCGGCCACATTAGCAAAAACCGGAATTGCCCGGGTGCGGTTCACACGCGAAATCAGCCCGAGTCCCTGAGTCACCTTAACAGAGCTTGTGTCGAGCAGTCGCACCATCTCTCCACTGCTGCCGCGGTTGTTTCTTAAAAAGATATTATTGAGATCACTCACATTTTGATGTTCGTTCTCTTCACTGCGCAATCGGATATAATATCTATGCCCATCTTTGGGATACTGGGTGTTGGCATTAAAAATTTGGCCGCCAATCAGATAATTCACCTCTTGACCCATGTTCGTAATGCTCACACCTCGAAGGGCTGCCCGATCGCGATCAGGCGTGATTTGCACCTGGGGCATTTGATCTAAATAATCGGTATTGAGATCGGTAATGAGTTCGGTGGCTTTAAGCCGGGTGAGAATTTGATCGCTATAAGTTTTGAGTTTTTCCCAATCAGGACCCTCTAAAATAAATTCGATCGGAAATCCTCTTGAAGCACTCAAGCCCGCAAGCGACAGATCTTGAACAAAAACCTCGCTGGTGGGAAAAAGTTTTTGAATTTCATTTCGGGTGCGATTCATCACCTGCTGCTGACTGAGCTTTCGAGCCTTAGGCTCTTTTAGAATCACATAGATTAAACCTGCATTGACCACGTTGTTGTTTTGGTAGTTGCCGATGGTTGTATAGAGATCTTCGATTTCGGGTTGAGTTTTTAAATGCTCTTCCACCTTTTTATAGATGAGGTCGGTGGCGTTAATCGATGTGCCAACAGGCGTTTTTAGACTGAGCAAAAACATGCTTTGATCTTGAGCGGGTAAAAGTTCTTTTCTTAAGAGCCCCAAAAATCCGAGCGACAAAAGAAATATCGCAACCGAGATCACCACCACTTTGGTGCGATGATCGAGACAGGATTTTAAAACCCGCTGATAAGACGATGACAATCGATCCATAAAATGATCCATATGCCGCAAAATAAATCCAGGCTTATCCATCTTTGCCGAATGAAGAAAGCGCGCCGTCCTCATCGGAGTTAGAGTCAGAGCTTCGAGCAAAGATAAAAATACCGCAACTGTGACGGTGATTCCGTACTGATAAAAAAATCGTCCCACCACACCTTGCATAAAAACCACAGGAATAAAAATCGCCGCAATCGCAAGAGTTGTGGCGATCGCCGCAAAGGTGATCTCTCGCGAACCATCCAAAGAAGCTTGCCTGCGATTTTTGCCCATTTCAAAATGGCGCACAATATTTTCGAGCATCATGATCGCATCGTCGACCACAATTCCAATCGCAAGCGAAAGTCCTAAAAGTGTAAATGTATTTAAGGTAAATCCAAAAAAGTAAAGGGCACTAAACGCACCCACAATCGAGGTCGGAATCGCCAACAGCACATTGATGGTGGATGACCACGATCCCAAAAATAAATAGCAAACCAGTGACGTGAGCAAGGCCGAAAAGAGGAGCGTCATATTGAGCTCCCACACCGAATCCTTGATAAATTTTGTTGAATCCAGTTGGACGCTCACATCATAACCGGGCAAGAGCGATTGGCGCATCAGCTGAACTTTTTGAGCCACTAATTTTCCGACTTCAACCGCATTGGCGCCGTGCTGCTTTACGATTCCTAAGCCCACCGCGGTTTTGCCGTTGATTCTCGAGATCGCTCGTAAATCAGAAATCCCCTCTTCAATCCGGGCTACGCGTGAAAGCGGAATCGGATTGTAGTTCGCTCCACCTCCGCGGGTGTTGATGCGAATCTTGCCAAATTCTTCAACCGATTTGGCCTCGCCCAAAACACGAATATTTTTTTCGTCTTTGGCGGCTTCGATCCGTCCTGCGGGTTGCTCGATCTGCTCGGCTTGGATCGCATTCCAAACATCAGTCGCAGTCAATTCTAAATTGTGAAGTTTTTTGGTATCGAGCCAAACTCTTAAATTGGGCTCCACATATCCGGCCAAAGTCACATTGCCCACACCATTTAAAGTCGAGAGCTGGTCTTTTAAAGTGTTTCGCGCATAAATCATTTGTTGATAAACAGGAACTGTTTTGTCTGCAGTCACCATCACCCAAACAATGGGCTGATCTTCGGGATTGGTTTTGCTAATCACCGGAGGATAAAGAGTTGTGGGCAAACGGTTAGAGACTTGAGAAATTCGATTTTGAACTTCTTGGACCGCCACGTTCACATCGTGTTTAAGATTAAAATTGCAAGTGATGTTGGCTGTGCCCTGGCTGACATTCGAAATAATACTTGTGAGCCCTTCGATTCCCATCACCGCATCTTCGATGATATCCACCACCGTGAGCTCCATACTTTCTGGAGCTGCGCCGTCGAGTCTCAAAGCCACATTCACAACCGGAAAATCCACGTCGGGCATATTGCTAATGCCCATACGGGTAAAACAAATTGCACCAAATAAGATGAGTGCAAACATCAACATCCATGCAAATACTGGATTTCGAATTGAGACTTCAGAGAGATTCATAACAGA
This sequence comes from Bdellovibrionales bacterium, assembly GCA_965199825.1. Lineage (GTDB taxonomy): Bacteria > Bdellovibrionota > Bdellovibrionia > Bdellovibrionales > UBA1609 > CBDATP01. Next base: position 2,510,628 of record OZ241329.1, read on the forward strand.
TCACTTTCGATATCCATCATCGCCGCGGCATAAAGATGAGCCAAATCAGCCCTTAATGAAAAGCGGCCTTTATCTAAAAATCTTAAAGCCTCGATATAATTGGTGAGCGAAGTGAGCACATCCAAATTTGTGACCAAACCCAAACGAAAATCGTGTTGCTCTTGTTTAAAAGTTTGCTCAGAAATTCTTGCGGTCTCTTTGGCTTGTGTGATTTGCAAAAGATCCGCAGTGACCGCCGCATGAGCGGTTTGAATCTCTTGATCCGCCGCTCTTTGGGCCTGTGACAAAGCAAGTTGAGCCTGATCTTTTTTTGATATTGCTTGCCTCACCCGCGACTGAGTAATCCCGCCCGCAAAGATCGGAACCGTCACCATCAGTTTTGCATCCCAATTCACTTGGGCTGCATATCCCGCGCGTTCAAAGTAACGATCATAGGTCAAATCCAAAACGGGCAAATGGGCTTCTTTTGCCATCAGTGCTTGATCCTCAGCACTCGAAATCGCTTCGCGATTGGCGCGCACATCGGGACGGCTATCACGTTTATCGGTAAAATATTTGACCGGCTCAATTGTCGAGACTGGTGATGTCTGCGGCTCTTTTAATTTAATATCTGCGGCAAGCCCCGTCTGAAAGGCCAAGGTCTCGCGGTATGCAGCAAGTTGACCTTTGATTTGTTGCACCTGCATCAGGAGTGAGGATCGTGCGGTTTTTACGGTGAGAACATCGGTCGGTTGCGATCGACCAATTTTTAAAAATCGATCGAGTTCCTGAATACGCTCATCGTAATACTTCACCTCTTGCTCAAGATTTTTTAAATCCTGCTCTAAAGATAAAATAGAATAAAATGTGGTGGCCAAATTTTCATAAAGTTGAATTTTTGCGGTCTCAAGTAAAACCACTTGTTGGCGAAAATCGGCCTTTGCTTTTTTGAGTCCTGAATATTCGGCCCCGCCATGAAACAGCGGCTGAGTGACAGAGACAAAACCTAAAGGATTGTAAGGCGGACTGATCGACCCTTGAGTGGGAGACTGCACATTGCGCTGCCAAGTTACATTGTAATTGGCATTGACCGTGGGAAACAGAGCACCGGTGGCTTGTTTTTTATTTTCCTCAAATTGTTTGATCACCTCGACTTGGGTGCTGACCGCTTCATTATTTTTTTTGGCTTCGCGAAAACAATCGGTCAGTGAAAGCCCCTCGCCAAAACTAAAATTTAAAAAAATAAATAAGAAAATTTGAATCATCGATGTCCCTCTTGTGCGAAGAATTTTAGGATGATCTCAAGTTCTTATTTCAATCGTCAATTTTTATTGGGCAATCAAGACGCTCGAACTCAATTCTGACATGATCGACTCAGCCACTCGAATCCCGTCGCAAGCCGCCGAGGTGATTCCGCCCGCATAGCCCGCCCCCTCGCCGGTGGGATAAAGACCGTGATGCGAGACCGATTGCAGTGTTGTCGGATCGCGCAAAATCCTGACTGGGCAAGAGGTTCGGCTCTCCACCCCATGAAACTGCGCAGCATCAGAAATAAAGCCAGGCATCTGCCGATCAAATTGTTCGAGCTGAGTCGACATCGCCTCACGCATTTCGACCGAAAATAATTTGTCGAGTCGTGATGCAACAACGCCCGAGGGACATGAGGTTTTTAAAACCTCACCCTCTTTGCCATTCATAAAATCGATGACCCGTTGAGCCGGCATTTGATGATGCCCGCCTTTGGACTGCACCATTTTTAAAGCACTGCTCTCAAGATCGTCGCGAAATTTCATCCCGCCAAAAACATCTGTGCCAAAATTTTTGGCGTGATCAACCGTGACAACAATCGCCGCATTGGCAAATGGAGAGTTTCGCGAGTAATTACTCATCCCATTACTCACAACACCATTTGCCGAAGTGCCGCTTGAAAGAATGTAGCCCCCAGGACACATACAAAAACTGTAGACTCCCAATCCCGATTTTTTATCGGTGGAGGCCAATCGATAATTTGCCGCACCTAGTTTGGGATGATCGGACGCCTCACGATAGCGCAACCGATTGATCAAGGCTTGAGGATGTTCAACTCTTAAGCCCACCGCAAAACTTTTGCCTTCAAGCGCCACATGATGATTTTTTACCAAATCAAAAACATCGTCGGCCGAGTGACCGGTTGCCAAAACAATATGGTCTGAATAAAAATCTGATTTGTTGGTTTTGATTCCTTTGATATTCGAACCCGACAAAATAAAATCGGTCATCCGAGTTTCAAAATGCAAATCGCAACCCTTCGAGATCAGATACTCACAAATTTTTGGAATAATTCGGCGAATACGGTTTGAGCCCACATGAGGATTCGAAAGATACTCAATCTCTTCGGGCGCCCCAAAATCCACCATGCGCTTCATCACATAGGGAATATAGGGAGATTTGATTCGAGTGATCAGTTTGCCGTCAGAATAAAGTCCTGCACCACCCTCACCAAAACAAACATTGTTTTCCTGATCTAAATCTCCATGCTTCCAATATTTATTAATCGCCTGAATCCGCTTGAGCCCTTGTGATCCGCGTTCAATCAAGGTGCAGGGAATTCCACGGTCGACAAATCTTAAAGCTGCAAATAACCCCGCAGGCCCAGAGCCAATAATCAAAGGCCTGTGGGCGTCACGCGGAAATGAAACCGTATCGAGTTTAAAATCTTTGGGCTGCGGCTTTTCGCCATGCTCAAAAACTTCGAGCGAATAAATCAAGCGCGGAAGTTTTCGACGAGCATCCACCGATTGGCGCAAAATACGAAACCCACCGTAGTCGGGTTGCAAATATTGCAGCTTCTCGCTTAAATCTTCGTCTAATTCCAGTGTGAGATTATGGACGTAACGGCTCATGATGAGTGAGTCTTTACCACACAACTCGACCCAAACGATTGCATTACTTTTTATTTCATGCTGACGTCAGGGCCATGTCACAGATCAATTTGCTATCTCCGCTTAAAGGTTATCTCACCCCTCTTGAAACCGTGCCCGATGAAGTTTTTGCCGGCCGAATGGTGGGTGATGGAGTCGCCATTGAACCGTTATGCGATATTTTAAGCGCCCCATGTGATGCCGAAATTTTAAATATTCATCCAAAAAAACATGCCCTCACTCTTAAAACTTCCTCTGGTGCCCAGATTTTGATCCATATCGGGATCGACACGGTAAAATTAGATGGCCAAGGATTTTTTTGCCTCGTTAAAGCAGGCGACACGGTTACCGCAGGTCAGGATTTGATCCGCTTTGATGTGGAAGTATTAACCACAAAAGCAAAAAGTCTTGTGACACTGATGATTGTCACCGAAGGTGCAAAGGGTCATAGCCTAATCCATTCAGGATTGGTGGACAAAACAACTCCTGTTTATACGCTTGATACTTTTATTGAAGAGGATATCTCCTTAAACTCTTCGATCACCCTAAAAAAATCGGTCAAGCTTCATATGAAAGATGGGCTGCACGCCAGGCCCTCCGCCTTGATTGTGTCGCGAGCCAAAAAATATCGCTCCCAGGTGGAGCTTAAAACTTTAGACAAAACAGCCAACGCAAAAAGTGTGGTGAGCCTATTAACCGCAGCCTTTGATCAAACCTCAAGTCTGACATTGGAGGTCACCGGACCTGATGCCCAAGCGTGCATCGATGATCTCGCCGAATTTTTAAATTCCTATCGCGAAGAGTCTTCACAATCTGAGATTTTAGAAACGGTCACAAAAAACACCGATCCTAATATATTAAGCGGAACACCGGCGGCACCCGGGCTTGCCCGCGGCAAAATCTTTTTTTTAAAAAAAACCCAATTTCAGTTTGCCGAGTGGGGTATTGGAATCGAAGTCGAAAAACAAGCACTCAAAAGTGCCTTGTCTCAAAGTGCTCAAGAAATTTTAGAGCTACAAAATAAAAGTGATTTAGATCCTCGCCAGCTCTCGATTTTTTCGGCTCACTTGGAACTCCTTGAAGATCCTGATTTGATTTCTGAAGCCTTAAAGCTGATTGAACTCAAACATTCTGCCGCCTTTTCGTGGAACCAAAGTTACGAGCGCAGAGCCAAAACTTTGAGCGAGCTCAAAAATCAATTGATGGCCAATCGCGCAGCCGATCTTCGCGATGTGGGAATGCGAGCCCTCAATCACATGGCCAAAAAAACAGCCGAGCAGATCACCATTCCAAAAGATGCGATTTTAATTGCCGAAGAAATGACGCCCTCTGAAACTGCGTCTTTGCCAAAGGGATTTGTAGTGGGCCTTTGCACCACGACCGGTGGGCCAACCTCGCATGTCGCAATCCTTGCCCGCTCGATGGGTCTTCCTGCCATTGCGGGCATCGATCCAAAAGCCCTAAAGCTTGTTGAAGGAACCGAAGTCATTATCGATGGGCATCAAGGCGAGTTGCGTCTCAATCCAACCCAACAACAAATCGCGCAAGCCGAAGCTTCAATCGAAATCGAAACCAAAAAACGAAGTCTCGCCTCAACCTATGCTTCGGCCTCGGCGCATACGCTTGATGATATTTCGATCGAAGTGACCGCAAACATCGGGGGCTTAAGCGATGCCGATCAAGCAGTGCAGCTCGGTGCAGACGGCGTGGGCCTTTTGCGTTCTGAATTTTTATTTCTTGAGCGCGAAGTTGCACCGAGCGAACAAGAGCAATACGAGGTTTACCAAGCGATTGCCGATTCCTTAGGAGACCGACCTCTCACCATTCGGACCTTGGATGTGGGTGGTGATAAACCACTCAGGTATCTCCCGCTCGAAAAAGAAGACAATCCATTTTTAGGTATCAGAGGCTTAAGAGTTGGATTTCGACATCCCGAAATTTTGCGCGAGCAATTGCGCGCCATTTTGCGAATGAATACGACTGCCCCTCTCAACATTATGTTTCCGATGGTCTCTCAACTGGATGAATTGTTAGAGGCCAAAAAAATCTTGGAACAAGAACGCTTTCAACTCGGCCGCCCCATGCCTTCAATTGGCATGATGATCGAAGTGCCCTCCGCAGCTCTCCTTGCCCATATTTTTGCGCCACATATCGATTTTTTTTCGATCGGTACAAATGATTTGACCCAATACACATTGGCAATGGACCGTGGGCATCACGAATTAGCCAAACATGTGGATGCTCTAAACCCGAGCGTTTTAAAATTAATCGAGATGACGATTGTGGCGGCCAAAGCCTGCGGCAAATGGGTCTCTGTTTGTGGAGGACTCGCAAGCGAAGAGCAAGCCGTCCCCATCTTAGTTGGCCTCGGTGTTAATGAATTGAGTGTGAGTTTGGCTTCGATTGGCTTAGTGAAAGCACAAATTCGCGCCTTAAAATTTCATGATTGCCAAGTTCAATCTCAAGCGGCACTTCGAATGGGCCAAGCTCACGAAGTCCGCAATCTTTCAAAGGACCATTTTTTTATATGATCATTAAAAAACTTTTTCCATTTTTGCAGATGATTGGCAAATCGCTCATGCTTCCTGTTGCAGTCCTTCCGGTTGCAGGACTATCGCTGTGTTTGGGGAGCGCACAATTCGGATTTGTACCGCCCTTGATGTCTTTGATTATGGCTCAAGCCGGAAGCGTGATCTTTACCAATCTGCCGCTGATCTTTGCCATTGGTGTCGCTTTAGGAATGGCAAAAAACGACGGTGTTGCTGCACTTTCGGCAACGGTCGGATTTTTTGTGATGAATGCCACCATCCAGGTGGGCCTTGATAAAATGGACACCGGCGTTTTTGGGGGAATTTTAATCGGCTTTATCTCGGGCGCACTGTTCAACAAATTTTATTTAAGTGAACTGCCGCCTTATTTAGGCTTTTTCTCAGGCAAGCGCTCGGTTCCGATCTTATCGGCAGCCGCCGCAGTAGTTCTTGGTTTTGCTCTGCGATTTATTTGGCCACCACTGGGCTCAGGTATTCACCAGTTTTCGATTTGGGCCGCACAATCGCAGCCCGCGCTGGCATTTTCGCTTTATGGATTTGTTGAGCGCTTGCTGATCCCCTTTGGACTTCATCATATTTGGAATGTGCCATTTTTTTTCGAAGCCGGAAATTTTACCAGTTCCACAGGCGAAGTTTTGCACGGCGAACTTGCGCGCTACATTGGTGGCGATCCCACAGCCGGAAATCTTGCAGGTGGATATTTATTTAAAATGTGGGGTCTGCCTGCAGCCGCACTTGCGATGTGGAGAACGGCTCTTCCGTCACAGCAAAAGCTTGTTGGCGGCATCATGATTTCGGCAGCACTTACTAGCTTTTTAACCGGCATTACCGAGCCGATCGAATTTGCATTTTTGTTTTTAGCACCCGTTCTCTATTTTTTCCATGCCTGCCTGTGTGCGCTGGCGTACTTCACTTGCATCACCCTTGGGATCAAACATGGGATGACATTTTCGCACGGATTGATCGACTTTGTTTTGCTGTTTCCAAAATCCACACATGCCCTGTGGTTATTTGTTTTAGGCCCGATCTGGGCGATTGGTTATTACTCAATTTTTTATGCAGCAATAAAAATATTTAATCTCAAAACTCCAGGGCGCGAAATCCTTGTCGAAAAAACTGAGCTTTCGCCCCAAAATTTGGTTTTGGCCTTTGGCGGAAAATCAAATATCAAAACGCTCGATGCCTGCATCACCCGACTTCGCGTGAGCGTTTATGATCAAAATAAAGTGATGGTGGAAGACCTCAAAAACCTTGGTGCTGCTGGAGTTTTGCAAGTGGCCGAAGGGGTTCAAGCCATCTTTGGAACCCAATCCGAAAATCTAAAAACCCAAATGGAAAACTATTTAAACACCAACAGCTTTCAAAATTTTGGTGGCAAAGAAAATATTTTGTCATGTCAAAAAGTGGCTCATTCAAGATGGCGAGTGGAACTTAAAAATCCTGTGGCAACCGATCCCCATTCTTTTCCAGAGGCGTTGGCAGTACAAAAAATTACGCCAACAAAATTTCATATTTTATTTGATCCCCAAAACATGCCAGACTCCACCGCTCTATGAAACGATATTTAAAACTGATGCAGCGATTTGTAGACCGCCCCTGGTTTGCATTTGCCCTTTTTGCAATCACCGCAGCCGATGCCTTAATCGTGGTTGTGCCGATCGATGCGATTCTTTTGCCGGCATGTGCACTTGTGCCCAAGCGCTGGGCGCTGTTTGCCCTGAGTGTGGCTTCAGGTTCTGTTGTGGGAAGTATGATGATGTCCTGGCTCACGATTGCGAAGGGACTCCCCTTTATTTTGCAATATTACCCGGGTGTCGAACACACCCATGCGTGGGAAATCACTTTACGATTTTTTGATCATTACGGATTAATTTTTATTTTCTTTTATGCGATTTCGCCGCTGTTTCAATTGCCAGCAGTGGTTGCCGCCACGCTTGCAGGCACTCCGGCTGTGCCACTTTTTTTAACCATGTTTGTGGCGCGAGCGCTGAAGTTTTTATTTATTTCTTATCTCAGTAGCAAAGCACCAAAGTTTTTTAAGAAAAACTTTAAAGCTCCGGAATCTGACTAAAAGAAATTTTATTGAACTCCCAAACTTGGTTCATTTTTTTGAAATGGACGTGGGGAACAGTCAAAAGGGTTTTCCCCTCTCTGTCTTCCAGCTTGACGATATGTAGCTCCACCACCACATCAGACGCATCGGGATCAATCGATGGAGTCAAATTTGGCAAGATGGCTTGGGCAAAAGCCTTTTCACCCTCAAATCGATAAACGAAAGCCTGCTGAAGTTTAAAAACCGAAGCATGAGGTTTAAATTCAAACTTAAAAGAAAACTCGTACTTTTTGCCCGAAGGCATCACAACAAATCCTGCCACATCAGTTTCTGCATCATTTTGTTGTGACTGCAAATTTTCTATTTGAACCGCACCCAACCCACAGTCGTTGGCAAAACTGGGCAAATAAACAAAAAATGTTGATAGAGCAAAGAAAATTCGCAGCATAAGATCTCACTTGAAAGAATTAAGTTTGAGATCCTGCAGATTTAAATGAGGTCTGTCAAAGGAGTCTCAAGATTTTATACTTTTACCATTAGTGAGAGAGCGGACCTGAATTAAAAAAGGGTTCGGTTGGAGTTTGAATTTGAGTGGCATCCACCAAAACCCCGTTTGCAAAGCCACGTTTTTGCAGCTCGTAAGTCATTCCGGTGAGCTTTAGCTTTTTGGTGTGAGCATATTGCACCCATGAATAGGCTTTATAAGGGTCCACAAAACTCAAAGGATAAGAATTCTTAGGCGTCGTGTTCCAGGCCTGCGCACCGAATAAGATAGTCATCGGACTAATAAATTTTCCGGTAATCACTCCACCAATCAAATTTGTTGGAACCCAAATCGAATGCGAAAAGTATTGCAGCAATTCGCGAGTCATTAGGCCTGCAACTTCCATCACACTCTCGGTCACTGCAGCACATCCTCCGCCCTCTGCCCAACGGGGTCGCATCTGTAGGCCACCATAAACCTTGTCGTAATGAAGGGCCTGATAAGCCAACACAAATTGTTTTGTCCGCTCACACGTTTTTTTTGAAATTTGAAAGTCCATAAAAGCAATACTGCCGCGTTGATAGCGCACAGGAAGATCCATCTCAATTTCATCTTGAGTTTCAAATCGCCCTGAGTAATTGGTCAAAAAAGCGCCAAGACCATAACCCTCTTTAAAAATCTTTGAGCCCATCTCAGAATTGTCGCTGTTGGTTTGACCGGTCACCAGATGAGTTCCGTCATCGCAGCTCAAATCAAAATTCATGTGTCCGATGGTATGAATGTTTTTAAGTTGGTCATCCACAGTACTGTCCGAATTGGCCGCACTCCAAGCCAAACCCTTGGGGCTTGACCAGTCAATAGCGGTGGGCGCGGGATAGCTGTAAACGGTAAGATGGTCAGCGTGGGCGAACAAAAGGCCAAGGGCGATAATCTGTATCATGTACAGATATCGGCACCTGACCTTAATACTTAAAAATTAGCTATTTTTTGCGACGAAGGTAGCGTTCACAAACCCCGTCCCACTTTTGTCCAACCCAAGCAAACGGCGACAAAATTGATTTTACAAAAGTATTGCTGTTGAGCACTCTTTGCTCGGCCTTTAATTTAGCAACAATGTCGGGTGGCAAGGATTCAAAATCTCCCTCAGCCAACTCGTACCATTCTCGCCAAACTTTAAAATTAACAACTCGATCCCTTTTCAATGTTGTATTAAAAAGGTCGGTCCATTCGGGGTTTCGATTGGCACTATACTCTTTGGAAGTCATCGTCCATCGAATCAACATACCCAAAGGTGCAAGATCCAACTGCTTAAACAAAACTTTAATACGTTGAAGAGTTCTTTCTGGTTGTTCTTGCCCAAATGCGCCTTCAATGAGTCGACTTAAAATGTCCCATTGAAAAATGGCAAGCTTCCAGGTGCGAGATTCTGTGGGAACAAAGGTATTTCCAAAAGAGCGTAAATCATCGGTTAATTTTCTAAGTTCAATTCTCGCGGTACTATAAGCTTCGCGTTCATGACGGGTGCGAAAAATTTTGTAAGTCAAAAGCCCAAGAGCTCCAAGTTCCAAAAGGTCATAGGGACTTCCAAGCGGTGCCCTTACTATTGGACCACGAATGGCGACAAGTGTTGCCATATAAGCCCATAATGCAGAGTTGGTCATGAGTATGGAGCGACCTCTTTTTCCCTGCGGCCCTGTCATAGCGAGAAAAATTTTATTCTTTTTCAAATCGGTCCCTGCAATATGGTCGACATACTCGTCCAAAAATCTACTATAATCACCGTCTCCATCAGGTTGCATCAATTCTGAAATTTTAAACTTATCGACATCAAAGTTTGCCATAAATGTTCGGGTTTCATCTCCTTCTCGGAGATATCGCCATCCCATATAATCAAAACGCGGCCCAACCACTTTGGCAGTGTCGGATGTCGCCACAGCACCAAAAGCTTGGGCGCTCAATACTAAAGATAAACAAAAATAAATTACATTTTTCATAACACTTCCGCTTTGTAGAGGCGATAAGGGGTTCTCATCCCATAGAGTTTGCGTTCGAAATTTTCCTGAAGATGGGTCACCTTTCGGTAACTAAATCGAACGATTGAGCCCGTCGCCATTGTATGGACAATAAATTCATAAAGTGGACGAGACTCCACATTCATTCTTATAAAGTTATTTCCGGTGGCACTGATTTGGATGATCACTTCATAGTTTTCGCGAATCGTTCCGTTGACCACTGCGCGCACGGCACGCCCCTCTTTAGGAGCATCTTCTTTATTAAAAGTTTTAGAAAATGGATTAAAATTTTGATCTTCATAAAGCTCACCGGGCAAAATATTGTGCGAGTCCACCGGCCAAAATTGAAGCGCCACATTTTCACTTTGATTAAATAAATTAGATAGAGGGCCATGGTGAAATTTTCTAGTATAAATCAAGACTGGATTTCGACTGGCATTTTCAAGTTTCTCTGCAAGCTCAGAATTCCATATACTAAAATGCCAAGGGTTGGATGTGATAATGCACTCATCCTTGGTTGCTGTTGCTTCGAGAGTTCGTTCTTGGAGATCATGGATGGAATTAAGATGTTCGGTGCGTTCAGCAGAACAATCTTGGTCAACCAAATCTCCCACAATGCTCTCATAGCCCTGCTGCAACTCAGCCTCGAGCGTGTGATACCAAGCAAACATACTCCAAAATAGCCAACCTAATGTGATATCGGGCACAGGCAGAGTTTTTTTGCCAGGAGGCGACTCCACTTTGCCCACTTGATATCCAATTTCTCTCGTAAAACCGAGAGTATCTATATTATAAACTACCACGCCATTTTCGGGCACAAGGGTTGCGCGATGCTCACGCGATTCGAGTTCAGGAGCATTTGCAGCCGCTGGAATATCAGAACCCGCATGTTGAGCAAATGCGGAGGCCGATATTCCAATAAAATTAATAAAAACCAGCGAGACAAAAATTAAATATTTCATAGAGATCACCGTACTATTTTATTTTTAGCGAGTTCCGCTGCGATAATCTCTGGATGTGCATCAATGTTTATAACGAGCATGCCGTCTTTATTGACCGCGACCTGTGGCAAATAACTGATTACAAAAGTTCCGGCCATCTCCGATTTTTTATTTGTGTTGGTAAGAGTTGTGTTGAGATTTCGCAAACCCTGTACACAATCAATCAGGTTCATATTGTCATCGGGGCCACAAGTGATGGTCATGTTCGGTAGAAATTCACCAATGCTGGCCATCATTCGGCTGTACTGTTGTCGATCAAGCAAAAACTGTTTCATTAAAACAAACTGATTTGCTCCAGTTGAGATCCTGCTGTCATCCCCTTTTGAAGTGGCAACCTGTCGAACAAAATTATCAGCTTCCTCTTGAGATGAATCCACATTGAAATCGACACTGATCATACGGTGATCAACGTAAAGCATGCGCGGCGTATTTGTGAGCCGCACGACTTCAATGCCCTGTAACCCATTGGTGTACATCAAGGCTGCATGATCGAGCAGTCTGAGACCATACTTGATTTGATCAATCGACAGATTAGCGTCCGAGTTGATTTGCACTTTCAACTTCTCACTCATCGCAGCAACTTGAGCCACGAGATTGGTGAGTGTGGACCTCATTTTTTCGGTTCGCCCATCGAACAAGCTGGATCCCATAAACAAAATCAAGGGTTGATTTTTTTGCGAATGATCAAGAGTGATGCGAAGGCTTAAACCATCGCGGCTTGGCTTTACACTATTTGTTTTTGAAACAACAATTTTAGATGCGCCATAGATGTCTGGATTTCTAGAAATATTGCCATCAATTAAATTGATTGCGATCCGGTCCAAATTGCGCGCGCATTCCGCATCGCTCAGTCCAAATATAGGAGTCAGGTCACAGCGAATATTATAGCCAAAGCTATTAATGACTTCGGTGGAATTATAAATGCGTTCTTGAAACGAGTTTGCATTTCCGATCTGGGTGATCAACATGCTTTTAAGCGCGACGCTGTCGAAATCGGCATGTGCCGATAACGAACAAAGTGCAATTAGTGAGAGGCTTAAAAATTTTGAAATCATAAATTACTCCGCTAAACTTAGTTTATTGAGCCGAACTCATTTCTACAGGACCTGACTCTTTCAAAGCGTTTTCTACCGAACCAAATTGTTGTTCGACTTGAAGAATCAAGTCTTGATAAGGAGCAAGAGTTCGAAAAGCTTGTTTGGTGTATTGAGAATAATTACGAGTCAAATTCAGGTAATAATAAGTCGGCGATTGAATCGGCGTATTTAAAACCTGCCAGAATTTTTTAAAAATTTGATGTTGAGTGTACCCATCCAGATGCTCGTTGAGCTGCTCGTCTTCAGGATACAAAACCCATTTATCAACCGCAGATTGTGCCACGACTACCGGGCTAGTAGCCACGGTTGCATAAAGTCTTGGTCGTTTAAAGAGGGCAAATCTTTTTAAGAAGAACCTGTAAGAAACAACCAACGCTACAGTTGAAACAAACATTTCGCCGGTGGCTTTAAGAAAATTTCGGTGTTCCTGTTTTGCGATCTGCTCACCCAATCCAATTTCAAATTGAGAAATTTCATTTAAACTTGGGATACCAATAAGTGCTTGGGTCATTTGATGAATTTCGGCTAGCATTTTGTGGCTCAACTCAATCCAAGGACGGCGATCACTCATCGGACAAACGTAACCTTTGGTATCGCCCAATTTGACATTGGCTTCATGTCCAGTCTGGATCATTCTTGCTAAGGTTAGAATTTCAGCAGAAACACTTTTAAATCTCGCATGTGGAATAAGGTCTTTCCCAAAGGGTTGAAACTGGGGAGTGGAACTCATACGGCTTAAGAGATTGTGAGCCTCATCGAACAGAGCCTCATACAAGTTTAAAAATAAGACGCAGCCTTCTTTGTCGAACTGCTTGTTTTCATTACCTTCAGGAAAAGCTCGAATAGCCTCGCTCTGCTTTTTAAGCTCGGCAAGGCTACTCGAAAATTCACTAAACTTTTCGGAAAATAACGAGGGATTAGCCGGGACGCCATTGGTGTACCTGAGATACATCTCAAGGACTTGTCGATTGGTGTAATGTTCGCCCCGTCCAGGAGCCTGGGCTTGGGCAAACATCGAAACAACCAAATTTAAAACAATGACAATCCCGTACATTTTATTTCCCTTGTGAAGCGCGAGTAACTTCAGCAGTTACTGGTCGCAAAAGTTCATAATCTACAGTGTTAGAAACTGAACTTGGAGTTGTCCAATCAGCAAAAGCAACTGCTCCAGTCATTGCAAGAGCTGTACTTGCAGCACGCAATGGGTGTCTGAAGTCAGTCACTGCACGACGAGCCAACTGATCAACATTGGCTTTTTGGCGAACAGCAAAATCTTTCGATTTTTGCAATCCTGCACGGCCAAGGTCAGCAGCTTTGTTGGTAGCAGTAGCGGCAGCATCAACAACTGTATCAGCGGCATCAGCAACAGTTTCTTTAGCTGCTAAACTTGCATCAGCAACTACATCTACTGCGCCCTTAATTCCATCTGCAGCGCCATCAACAGCACCTTTTACTGTCTCACGAATCTCACGAGGAGGAGCATCGCCAAGCATGTATGGACTGTTGATTTGTGGAAGATCCGCTGATGGAGCTTCTGTTGCAACATGCGGAGTAGGAACTTCGCCTGCCATCAACGCTTCATCTTCTGCAGCTTGTTTCTCAAACGCTTCGAATCGCGGGCGTGGAAGCTCTGTTCGGGAAACAGCGCCATCGCCATCGGTAACCAATACGACATCCGAAAGAACAGGCTCAAGAGTCTTAGCTGCGGGACCATTCATGATAACACTTTCAGCTAGTTCTGATTCGGCTTTGTTCAACTTGTCGATTTTGTAATAGGTAATGTTCGGTTTACGGAACATAGTCTTTTTCTCAGCATGTGAGAACAATAGGGAATACTGAGGTATGCCGTTATCAGCTCCATCTAAAACACGAACAACACCGATTGCTTGCGACTCCGAAAAAATTGGTCTTCGACTTTCTAAAATTTTATCGAATTCTTTTTTCTCGATGATCGCTGCGCGATTTGCAAGTACAAAACTTGGCTGATCTTCAAGACCGGTCTTCACTAACTCTGTGAAAAGCGAACGATTTTTTACACCTTTTGTGCTAAAAAATGTTTGTACGCCTTCTGTTTTTTCAACAGCTCCAGCAACGGTTCGTGAAACTAATGCGGTTGTTTGGCTGACTTTTTTCGCACCAAAGTTATAAACGCCTTTAGCTCCATCAACACCAGCAACTACTGCTCCTGCACCTTTTCCGCCCAAATAGGCAATGCCATTAACTGTATCTGTCACAGGGTTAACGCCATATCCAGCAAGGACTGTTCCTAAAAGGATAAATCCGGCTTCTTTTGAGTGCTTAACAACAGCGTTCATTTGGTCAGCATGTCGTGCGCGACGTTCCAACTTATCAACTAACTCAGATTTTTTACTTTCGAAATCAGGATCCGAAGCACCACGGAGTTTTTGTTGATGTTCTGCATTCAAAAAACGAATGACGTAAGTTCGTCCGCCGATTTCGTCATTTTTTTGGAAAACTAAATCAACAAGGTCATCAGACAATTGAGTGCGTTCAGCATCGGTTTTTGATGCAAGGTATCTGTCGTACAAATCACTGATTGGAGTTTCAGGAACTTTAGCCGCAGCAACTGTTTGGGGAACTACTGGAGTTACTGGTGGAGTCATTTCAGCTTTTGGAACTGAGGAAGCCACTTTGCCCATAGCACCGGCAATTGCGCCAACGGTTGCTTGTCCAGCGCCTTTAAGAGCTGCGCCAGCTTTTTCTTTTAATTCTTGGGTCTTTTCTGACAGACTTTTCTTTGCTTCTTCAGCATCTTCAACTGCTTGGTTGCCAATTTTGTTTGCTTCTTGGTCAACTTTTTTAGCAGCTTTATCTACTTCACTAGCCGCTTTATTGCCGGCATCGTTTGCTTGAGCACCAAGCTTATCCGCTTCGTGTTTAGCTTTGTCGCCAAGTTCGTCAGCTTTTGCTTTGGCTTGATCAGCAGCTTTGTTCGCTTCTTGATCAACTTTGTTAGCGGCGTTTTTCACACCGTTTTTTGTATCTTCCACAGCTTGATCCAATTTGGATTGAGCTTTGGAAATTTCGTTCCTATTAGCGGGCTGTTGCGCTGGAGTTTGTGGCTTATTACCGCCGCAACCAACAAGCGATGCTGCCACTGAGCAATACAGGACCTTTCGTAGCATCATAATTTTTCTCCTTAGAAAAATGAATGGGTTAACAATACCAATTGTAAACATTGGAAAAAAAGTTCGATCAGTTTCATTTAGTGATCAACCTTAGGAACTCGTCTCCCATACTGCAGAGCTTTGTGCAAACGAAACGCCACATTCCCGAAATTAGGAATTGAATTTTGAACACTGTGTTGTGGGCGTTTTAGTTTACCTTAGTGTGAGGGCGCGAGCGCAGGGCGAAGCAGGAGGCTGAGGCAAGTAGCAGTGCTTCGATTTTGCTACGTCATTTCGGGTCATTAAAGAGGAAAGTTGGCCCACAAAAATACCCACAACCTCACCTTGAGAGTTAAGGGTTGGAGCGCCACTCATTCCTGGAATTGCCCATGCATCTGTGAGAAATCGTTCGATTCCATTTTGCGAGACAACCCCTGGAAAGACCTTAAACTTTTCAAGCTCGGGCTCAACACTCGCCAAAAAAATTGTGTCGCCCACTTCGGGTTGATTTGATGAAATTTTAAGCCAACTTGAGGGTCGAAAATTAAACTTCAAAAAGATGTAATCTTGCGCCCATCCATTGTGATGTTTTCGTTGTGGAGAAACAAATTCGACGCTGGCGTTGCTGACTAATAAAGTTTCATTTGTGTAAGGGTTACGAAGAAAAGTATTGGGCAAAAAACGAATCAGCTGATGGGTTTTGATTCCTTTTCGGATATTGAGTTTTTCAAATTCACCGCTTTGCGCAAGAATTCCCTCAAGCACATGAAGATTTGTGACGAAGTCCCCGGCTTCAGAAATAAAGAATCCATTTCCTTTGCCCCCGTTTCGGTCCAACTGCCAAACCGCCGGGGCTACAGACTCCAAAGCAATTCCGGTTCGAGCTGCGGCATCAAATCCAAAACTTGCCAGTAATATCAGACCAAATAACGAGCCCAGTCCCCACTCCTTGGAGATGTCGTGAATTCTTCACATCTTTAGGATATTTTGAAGACAGGCTCAAAACTCAACAAGGCTGGTTTGTTAGTACTCGAGACTGAACGACATCGATACCGGCGCGCTCGTTGCTGAGTCCTGCTGACTTAAGTGGAGGACGGCAATGGTATAGATTCCGGTGAGCACATCTGACCAAAAATGGTAAGCGATTGCGCGCTTGAGTTTTCCATGGTTGCGGTAAGTGAGGTAGCCCTCAAACAGGCCTGAAGCCAAGGCTGGAAGCCGATCATCGGTCGAATGCGAAAAGCCATAAAGGGTACTTGAAAGTGGAATAGCAAGCCAAGGGCTAACAATGGATTGCAATTCACTTTGCAAAAATCCGCGATAAAACATTTCTTCTGGAGCCGCACTTCCTACCGGAAATACCCCGAGATAGGTCGAGCCAAATAAGATTTTTGAGGTGGTGTTGAGCTTCGGAATCGCTGGATAACTGTGATCACTTTTTAGACTTTCGTAGGAGTAAAAAAGTGCCGCCCCCGTCACTCCCAGCGCGACGTAAACCCAGGGATCATAAAGGGTTGCTTTTTCAAAGGGGGATAAAAATAAATCTTTTAAAGATGCGTCATCAATATAGCGGCTACGAAGATCGATGCCTTGGTCTGTGGCCGCTTTCCGCCAAGAATCAAAAACGTTGATCATGTGGGCCTTGATCCCGATCTCTTGGAGAATATCGGCCACCAATGATCGCGATAGATCATGACTGGAGTTATCAATCACCTGCGGACTTGTTCCATGAATGGTTCGGTAGGTCGTGCAGGTGTGAGTTGTTCGGTTGTACTTGGAGCACACGGTGCGAGTGGGAGTGCCTGGCAAAACAATGGTGCTGATCTCAGGAAGATCTTCTGGAACACCATCGAGAGTCATTGGGGATTTTGCAGAGAGATTGTAGCCGAGAGCAAAGGTTGGAACCTCAAGGCCAAATTGCCCAAGAGCCACGTCTGAACGACCCCTTAAGTATTCGCCCCCACCAGGAACAAATAAGTTAAACCATCCGACCTCGTGGTAGCTGGCCGCCTGACAAATTTGAAAAAGCAAAATCACGAGCAAAGTCATAACTGCAATGACTTTAAAATCTGCTCCTTAGAGAATGCAAGTTTTTGCTCCACACATTTTTGAATCTCAGAATCATAGATTTTAAGATCCACTTTTTTTTGCGCCTCACGCGAGGGCATCAATGGATTTTCAGATTTTATTTTTAAGGCAATATCTGTTTGAACAAGCTCTTTGATATTGCGTTCAAATAAAGATTTTGTTCCTTCAATTTTAGCGAGCCCCCAATTCGCGTTATAAAAATCGGACTCAAAATAAAGTGTGTTTTGCGAATCGAGTTCAACAAGTTTGATCAGACCTTGACTGTAAATCAGGTGAGTACTTTTTTTGAGAGAGGTGCGGTAAATTTTTGCTTTTGGTTCAGAACTGATTTTGTAATACAGCTCGTGTTGAGGTCGTGATGCAAAAATCACTGGAGCACTTTGGGTCCATGTGATCAGCCACTCAAATGGATTTTGTTTATCCGCCTCAACCCTTACCGTTTCGGCAAAAAGATCCTTGTAGGATTCAAAGTCTTCAAGCACATTTTGGACTGTTTTTAATTCGGCATGAATCACAAACCTTTGAATGACGCCGACCGCGTGACGATCATCGAGGTGATCAAAACAATCTAAGACTAGACCTTTACTCACCGATTGCTTGGCATCTAATTTTTTTGCGATGACTTGATAAGCTTCGTTGAGCGAGGCGCAAAAAGCGCACTCCGCCTGGACTTTGCATAGTATAAAACTAGACAAGAACCCCAAAATCAGATGACGTGAGAACAAGCCCTTTATGTCTGATTTAAACATCGTCAAACAATTGCAGTTGAGTGCCTTTAATTCAAGCCATTACATGTGGGTGTTGAGCGACCTAGACTTTTATAAAACCAAAAATGGATTTTTATTTGGTTATAAGAAAGTTGGCGAAACTCTTTTCATTGCACTCGAGCCACTTCACGAAAGCGATGCGGATCTTTCTTTAGCGATTGAAGAACTCAAAATTTTTACCCAAACAAAAACGATAGCGGTCATTGGTATTTATCAAAAAATGATGAGCCAATTGTTGAGCATGGGATTTTCGGGCCTTAAATTTGGCCGTGATCCATGGATCAGTTTAGAAAGCTGCGAGCCTAAGGGCAACAAGGGTAAAGGGATACGCTCGGCACGGAACCAGGCATTAAAGGATGGGGTCACCGTTTGCGAATGGAATCTAAAAGAAACTAATCAAGATCTGGCAAAAAAAAATAAACTGGAGCACGTTCTCAATGGTTGGAAGGCCCAAAGCGTTTTACAACTTGAGGGCTTCTTGCTCACCATTGATCCATTTAAAGAACTTCCCGGTCGCAAATTGTTTGTTGCTGAAAAGAACAATACAGTTGTGGCGTTTTTATTGGCAACACCTGTCGAAAACAAGGTGAGCTATTATTTTGAGGATTTGATCTACACGCCCTCTGCACCAAATGGCACAACCGAACTCTTAACCCTTACAGCATTTCAGACTCTAAAAGATCTCGGATTTAAAGAGGTCAGCTTAGGTGTTGTTGCTATAAATAATTTAAGTTTGATCGACAATCAAAATCGGTTTTACGATTTTTGTATGGATGCTGCAAAATTTATTGCCTCATTTTTTTATAACTCGAGCGGCATCGAACTTTATCGCAAGCGTTATCAGCCTGTCCGATGGGATGATGTCTTTGTCGCGCTTCGGAGTGAAGCCTCACCTGTGACATTGACGACATGGATGCGGATGATGGCCTCGGCATTTTTTTTATTTCGGCCAAAAATAAAATTAAGCACAGCTCAAATTTCCACTTTTTTTTCGCGTCAGATCCATCGCAACTATGTTATTTTTAGTTTCGGGTTTGCGACGTTTACGATGTATCTACTGCATTCACATCCGGTTGAGTTCTTGATCTGTCTGATTCTCGGTTGCTATTTAATCACTAAGTTGCAAAAAAATGTGCGCCGCTTTGAGCTCTCATTATTTGTACTTTTGATCTTTGGAATGGACTCTCTCTTATTGGGACCCGGCAACTTAAAATCGGCGCTGGAGTTTCAAGATGCTTTTCCGGTTGTCTTGTCGTGGTTGGCGCCTGCGGTATTGACCATTAGCATTTTTGGATTTTGGATACAGCAATTGCGCACACAAAAAGTTAAATCATTTTTATTGAGTCTGATTTTGATTGCAGCAAATTGCGGTGGGATTTTTTGGCAAACACAATCGGTGTTTTTAACTTTGTCGCCGGTACTCTTTTTTGGGCTTGGTGTGAGTGGTGGCAAACTCTTTTCGATTTACGAACGACAATTAAGTCACTACTACGCCAAGGGTTCATCACCACACATCAGCAAGGATTCTTCAGACCACAAACAGGGTGTGGCCTAAAAGAAAATCACATTGGAGTAACAACAGTTTTTGGATTTTGTGGCTCAACCGGCTTACCAATAAATTCTTCGGCCATTAAATGTTCTGGCTTGTTGTCATTTTGCCAATTTTTTTGGCTTGGTTTTGATGATTCTGGTTGAAACCATTTGGCGATGCGCTCAAAAATATTTTTCATTCGGAACTCCCTTTGTTTTTTTACACTTTATTAGATTGATAGCGATTATACCTAATCGTTTAATCGTAAGATAGTTTTGAGTGCGCTTTGAAATTAACCGCAACGCTTTGGTAAAATATAGTCCGCTGTTGCAGGGTCGCTAGTTCGATGAACAGGCCTGCTGGTCATAGAGGGCTCTGACTTGCTGGTGTGTGAGCACGACGTTAAAGATTGCGACTTCGTCTATTGTGCCTAAAAATACGGAGTTTGTATTTCCGGGCCATTCCGAAGTGCCGCCTCCAACCCGCCAGTACCCACTATAATTTTGAGCCACACCGACTGAGGTCGATTGCATCACCGGACTGCCATCAAGATAAAGAATCATACTTCCGGAGGAATAAGTGCCAACAACCTGATGCCATTTTCCATCGGAATAAGAGCCTGGGGTTGTAATCGTCGTAGTTGAACCATCATAGATTCCAAAAACAAGTTGACCACTGGACGAAAAATAAATCATGCGGTCGCGGCTGCTATTTTGAAAATTTGCTGATCCAGTTGAATCACTAAACCCGATGAGCTGGCCTCCCGAAAAAGAAGTTTTAAACCAGGCTGATAATGAAAACGCGGTGGGGTTACTGACTACAGTGGTGATCACCGCATTTGAATTAACAAGACCAAAAAACGAAACCCCATTGCCATATTTTCCGGTCGCGCCGTAAACCACCGCCTGGCCAGTTCCCGAGTTTGAGTGACCCGAAGAATCCAGAAATGGTCCCGATGATTCATCGAGATGCCAAAGACCGATCAGGTTCGCCCATTGTGGTGTGTTTGTCGAGGTCATTGCCGATCCTAAACTAAAGATGGTTGAAACATCGCTTGGTGAGAGAACCGTCGACCATATTGCGACCTCATCTAAAATTCCGGTAAAGTAGCCATCCCCTGCACTACTGGACCAACCATTTATATTTCCGCCGCCCATTTTCCAATTTCCGTTGTAGTTTTGTGCTGCCGCTACCCCTGAGGTACGCGAAGCAACTACTGTGTTGTCGATATAAAGGATCAGACTATTGGCAGTATAGGTTCCAACAACTTGATGCCAATTGCCATCGTTGTAAGATCCGGGGCTTGTGATCACCGCCGTTGAACCAGTGTAAATCCCAAACGAAATCTGTCCGTTGTTGAGCATGTAGATCATTCTGTCGTAGCTCGAGCCGGCCGCAAATTGGATCAGAATTCCACCGGTGATGGCAGAGGTTTTAAACCATGTTGAAATCGAAAATGTTTGGGGATCGGTAATTGTATTGGCGGTGCTGATAAAGCCGTCTGTGAGAGGTGACTGAGTAAACAGAAGTCCATTTCCAACTCTTCCTGTCGAACCTGTTGTCGCATTGGTAATGGTCGCGGCATTGCCATTACTTGAGGTGTCGCTCAGATTTGTTGCTCCAGCCGCTTCGTTCATGGCTAAGTAACTAAACAAATTTAAATAACCTGGCGATGTGGAATTGAGATTGGTGCAGCTTCCGTATTGCGCGCTCTCGGAGCTAAAAAAATTTTCGTTAAAGCCCGCGCTGACCGACGGAAGCAAAAAGCACAAGGTACTTGTTATTTTCCAAATCATCAGTACCCCGTGGTCCAATTGATCAAGCAGTCGTAGGTTGATCCGTTGGAGATCGCAAGAATAGAGTAAACAGTCCAACTACTAGCTACAGTTGGAGCATTGGCGGGCTTAAATCGCGAAGTGTTGCAATTGGTAAAGGTGTACGTGCGTGAGGTGCTATCCTTTACCACGATCGTGTAATTCCCGCCGTGAGCAAAATTGTTGAGAGTGATGGCACTTCCTCCCACTGATGCGAGCGTAAAGGTATTGCTGGTCGAAAGATCGAGCGTTGCGCCGGTGGCCACCGCAGTGGGTGTACTCACAATTGCGCCGGCCACTGTGAGTTTTGAAGCGGGTGATGTTGTGCCGATGCCGACGTTGCCTGAATTATCAATCCTCACACGCTCAGCGCCCATGGTATCCAGTTTTATATATCCAGCATTGTTGTTAATATCGAGGTAGGGCGCGTTTGTTTGAATTTGCGAAGCACCCGCCTGATAGATGCGCCATTCGTTAAAGTAGGATGAACTGTAACTTCCTAAAGTGCTATAGGCTCCGCCGTTTGTTGAGGTGTTGGTCACACTCATAAGGACATTTCCGGCAACACTATCTGACACCGATAATTTTCCGGTTGGACTTGTTGTGCCGATGCCGACGCTGCCATAAAAAATCGAATTTCCGTTTGTATTAAAATCGACAATTGGTCCGTTTATGCTTCCGGGTTTATCGGAATTAAATCGAAATCGTGTAACGCCATTCGCGTGTATGTTCGACATCCATGAAGTGGTACCAACATCCATCGACATCACATCGGAGGGGCCGGCAAACTGCCATTTCGTTCCCCAACTGTCATCCGTTACGAAATAGCTGCTTGTGTGCACAACGCCGTTTACGTCTAGAGGATATGCGGGAGATGTTGTTCCAATACCGACCAAACCACCCGATGGTTGCAATGTTAAATTTTGCCAAGCCAAGCCTTGATTTAAAGCTTCGATAAAGCCGAACCCATTCGTAGTATCATACCCTAAGTTTAGGCGACTCGTTGAGCTGCTTGGTCCACGAATCACTATCTGCGACGTGGATCCGTTAACGGCATCATGCTCAACTGTTGATGCAACATCTAAAGTTTTGCTTGGAGCTGTAGTCCCAATTCCCACATTCCCGCTGCCATCAATACGCATTCGTTCTTGATAACTGGTTGCTCCCGTTTTTTGTCCGATCACAACAATGGGCGTATAACTAGATGAGCCTGCAACTGAGTATGCGGCGATGTAGGCTTGCTGGGTGTTTCCATTCGAGTTGTTGGGTGAGAATGAAATAAGGGCTTGGGTTCCGTCTGATGTGTTGGGATTCGACACATTCATTTGGACATAATCTGCCTCGGGCAAAGCCACCGAAGAACTTGAAGAACTGTACACAGTGCCATGCCATGCTTGAGCGTTAAGTGTTCCGTTCGAAGCGATACCGCCAGATTGAATCGAAGTGGCGTTTAAAGTTCCATTTACATCTAAGTTAAAATTTGGGGTGGCTGTTCCGATCCCAACATTGCCGTTTGAAAAAAGAGTATTGCCTGTTCCCTTTGGTGCAAAACTTAAATTAATATTGGCGTCACTCCCTGCGGCCGACAGAGTTGGTGCGGTTGCCGCAAGAATTCCCCCGTTTGTTGCAGCACCTTTGATGGTGAGATAATCTACAGTGCTTGCTCCTCCATCAATAATGGAAAGTTGGGTGCCGTTTCCAGATTTTAAATTTACCGCACCTGTTGTCGAAGAACTTAAATTTAAATTTTGAGCTGTCCCACCAGAGGACAAAGTTACTGCACCTAAACCAGAAATGTTTGATCCTACATTTGTGATGTTGCCAGCGTTTGTGATTCCGCCTGAAGTCAAATTGAGGCCGCCACTTGATATGGTGAGTGCTCCAGATAATGTTCCACCGCTGCTAGAAAGATAAGAATTCGATGCACCCGAAGTTAAAGTGGTCCACGAAGTTCCGTTATAATATTCAACAACAGAATTAGTTGAGTTGAAGCGAATCATGCCGGCAGCAAGTGTAGTCGGTTGTTGCGCGGTCGTGCCCGCGGGGAGACTGACCGCATCGGTTTTGGAGCTGAGATCGAGGGACACTTGTGGAGACGAGGTTCCGATTCCAACATTGCCCAAAGGATCAATCCGCATACGCTCTAAATAAGTTGCAGCTCCCGTTTGCTGCCCAATCACTATTGTTGGAGTATAATTTGCTGCACCTGTGTTGGATACAAATCCAAGATATCCCCTTTGAGCAATACCTGCGCTGTTTTTAGCATAAGCGGAGTACGCCGCGATTGTGCCGTCGGTTGCTTGATTGTTTGCGGCGATAAAGGGATTCAAGCTCGGAACGGATCTCGAACCGTTTGGCGAATAGACTGTTCCTGTACTATCGACTCCAGTTATAACTGTGGTGCTAAATCCTGTCGAGACCGACAGAAAGCCGGCTTGAGACAGCGAAAGTCGAGATGCGCCGTTATACTGCAAATCGATCAAATTACCATTGTAACCAACGCCGGCATTTAAACCTAAAATTGTGCCATTGCTGTTTCCGGAAAATGAACCGGCTGTTCCGTTCCAACCTCCATTTCCCACTGAGAGCAAAGCGCTCGAAGCGCTCGCGATAGGTGCCCCCGCAATATTCAATAGTGACACAGGGCTTGTTGTTCCAATCCCGACGTTGCCGTTCGATAAGACAGTGAGTTGAGGCGATCCATTTGTAACTAAACTTAAATTATTTGTATCACTTGTGCCGAGGACGGCTGGTGCACCAAAGGAGTTTCCGCCGTTTTTAAAAATTCCTGCACCATTAAGAGTTGCGGCTCCGGTTCCCCCATTGGCCATCGGCAAAATTCCGGTAAGTCCTGAGGACAGACTTGGTAAATCGGCACTGGCAAGACTTCGAAATGTGGGTGTTCCGCTAGTGCCGGTTGGACCCGCTAAAATGGTGTTGGCATTTTGCGAAGCAAAGTTTGTGGCGTCTACCGAAATATTTTGGCAACTCATCACATCGCCTACCGCATTATATGTGAGAGTTTGATTTGAAGCGCAAGAGTTTGCAAATTGATTGCTCCCCGTGACCGTTGATCTCAAATCGGTCATCGCAACAAAATTGGGTGTCCAATTCGTTCCGTTAAACCGCAAAACTTGACCGTTGGTCATTGGTGCTGTGGCACTTAAGGAAATTCCATTTAATTTAACAACTGTAAAGCCGCCCGTATTGCTCATCAACACATCGCCAGAGGGTGAGATGGCGGTCGCCACATTACTTAAGTTTCCCACCCAAATTTTTGCGGCCTGGAGTGAGGAGCTCATTTTGTTATTAAAGATTGTCCAATCGCCAGCTGACAATGCTCCGTCTTGGGTGCCACTCGATAATTGAATTGCGAGATTTGGAGCGGTTGTTGAGCCTGAATTTATCAGTGGGGAAGTTACAGCTATGGGTGATGTTACCGACGGTGTGACCCAAGATAAAATTCCCGAGGCATCGGTTGCCAAAACTTGATTGGCTGAACCCAAAGCCGAGGGCCAAGTCAAAAGATAACTGGAACTAACGGCTGTGGGAGCTTGGAATCCAATGTAATTGGGCCCTATACCCGAATGATCGTATAAATATGTTTTATTTGATGTCACACTCCCGGTGGTTAAAATATTTCCCGAAGTCGAAATCGAGGTGCTGCCGTTGATTGCACCACTTGAAATTGCCGAACCATTTATATTGGTTAAGTTCGAAGCATCCAAAGCAGGAAGTTTTGCACCGGTTTGCACCTGTACGATTTTTCCAGCAGTGGTTCCTGTATCCACCGCGATGGATTGCCCACCGGTGGTAATGGTCCCGCCCGTAAGGCCCGCCCCTGCGGTCAAAGATGTGATTCCATTTCCGGCCGCACCTACGGTTTGCACCGAGGATCCATTATAAAATTTTAAAACATTTCCGCCGGAGTCATACCAAAATTGACCAGAGCTTAAGCCTGTTGAAGGCTGCCCCGCAATTTGTGGAACACCGGCTGCGCCATTACTTCCTGCTTGAACATAATTTGCAGGTGGAACCGCCAAAAGTGAAGTGAGTCGTGGATAGTTGGAATTTGAAAAAACATTTTCTAGATTGGACTGCGACAAATTTGCGGGCGAATTGGTATTGACCTGCAGTAATTGCGAGGCGGTTAGACCTTGCACACTTTCGGCCCGCTCGGCAACGACAGCCATCGGAACAGAGTCCAATGTCATATAAGGACTGATCGCTCGAGTGATTCTATCGGAGGACGGGGTAAACTGAAATTTGAGATACCTTTGATCACCAGGCATCGGCACATAGTTACAACTTGATCCATTCGCAAGCGACCGCCCCGAAATATTTCCTGCGGTGTTCGAATAAATGTGAGCCATCATTAAAGCGGGATCACCCGAAGTTCTTTTAGAGGAACCCAATGGGGATCCCACTTGTTCCGAAAAATACCCGCTCGTAGTGATTGTGTTTACATTCTGACTTTCATCATAAAGGATGCAAGTTTGGGTGGGATCAAGAATTTGAATATGAATGGTCACACGGGGATCAATCACCGGAACGGTTCCTCCGGGATCACTATAAAGCCTGCCGTCGAGGGTGAAAGATTGCGGTGTTTCACCCGCACCAAAACTGAAAACCGGAATCAATAAAAACAATACGCTAAGTAAATTGCACGTAGAAAACATTGAACACATACTCCGTCATTTCGCCTGAGTCCTGATTGACGCTGCGCCTAGCCTAGATGTTGGTCGATTAAGAAAATGTGGACAAGCAGTTATTTTGCAAGACCTTGGGCTAGTAACTAAACATAAATAATTTGATTAGGTTTTTTGGATCAACTTAAAGGCTCGAAATCGTTGGGACACTTCATAATGCGTCATTCGAAACCGATAAGTTGTGTAAAGAGGTTTGGACTTTAAAACCAACTTTAGGGAACTGATGCGATTGTTAAAAAATATAAATCGATTCGAAAGACGATTGTTGATCGGCTGTGCAATTTGCATCTTGCTGATCTATTTTTTTTATTTTGGATCACCACCAAAAAAAGAATTGCCTCCACCTGCGCCACGATTAGTACAACAGGAAGAAAACAAAAATAGTTTGATCGATCAGCCGCCTATTTTTGCTACATCCAGCGAGAGCTTAACTTTAATCAACAACAAAGCGACTTTACAAATTCAACTCCAGACCGAAGCTTTGGTTTCTGGTTTTGAAATTGAATCCTCGAGAACTCCAGATTTTTCTGCAAGCCGCGTGTATTTGTCATCCTCAGCTCGGATTTCGAGGGATTTTTCATTTCCTGCGCGTTACTTTTACCGCTTTCGCTCGATCAATGGCGATCAGGAGCGCTCGCTCTGGTCAAAAACCTTGGTTGTAAAAATTGTTGAGCCTACGGTATTTCACCAAGAGGCAACTTTAAGGGATCCTGCTTCGGTTGAGACATTAAAAGAACTCGAAATTGAGAATTCAGTTCTCAGCGATCAGTATCGACAATCCAGACTCTCGATTGAGACTTTTTTATTAAATCAATATTCGACCCAGCAGTATTTTCAAGATCTGACCGCACCCAAATCATTGGGTGTTGGATTGAGCGGATTAAAATGGTTTGAAAAAAGCGGAATCGAGGCAAGCATCAAAACTCAAGGCTTGGGATTAAACTCATCGAGCCATCAAACTTCTTTTAAAGATCTTGAAGCTCGATACCACTATCGCTACTTCACCAATTTTGGATTTGCTCGAGAAATGCAAATTTCAATTTTTGGTGGATATGAAATCGTACGCAACAATGGAGCTTATTTCGCAAACGCCTACGATCTTTTAAAAATCGGAACGACTGTGGAATTTCCTTTGGGTGACAACTTTGCAATGGGCGGCACTCTTGGTTACGGTCGAAGTTTAAGAGGCAGTTACAAACAAGAGATCTCCTGGCATCTCGATTACTTTTTAAATATGAGATGGTCCGTGGGAGTTGGCTATCGCCTCTTTTTATTTCAAGCCGGCTCAACAAATGAAAGCGCTGGCAATCAAATCCCCTCTCGTGAATCTTCCACCGAAGCCTATTCGGTCTTAAATTATCACTTTTAAATTGCACTCGATATTTTTAGTCATAAAATAAAACTCATGAAGTATTATGTTTTGTTATTGAGTTTTATGATTGTGGCTTGTGATCAAACCGCCCAAAATTTTGTTTCTTCTGTCGAGGATCCCAACCGCAGCTCTTCGAGTACCTCAATATTTGGCAACGGTCCAATGGCAGCAAAAATCTCTGCGGGTCATCTTCTAGGATTTACCACCAATGGTGCGGTCAACATTCATGTGAGCCCTACCGATCATTTCTATTCGGCAACTAATGGCAGTGCCCGACTGACAATGAGTCGCACTCGAGTTTCTTCGCACTAAGTGACAACAATGACGGCTCTGATTCGAGTTCTGTGATAACCGTTGCATTAAAAAGCGATTGTACTGTGGAGGGACTAATGTCGATGATGGGCACGATGATGACCCGAGCACAAAATCGTCAGGTTCTCGATTTCATCTGTCCCACCTTTTGATCTGGGCTGCTGATGGTGGATATCAAGATGTCTTTGCTGCGTGCATCTTTCACCATTTTCATCGATGTGGGTACATTGACCCTCATACTTCTGATGCACTTTGCGTTTGATGGTGATTTTCGAAGAGCTTTTGGGCGGGCACGATTTTTTGAGTGGATCCAATTTCTCAAGTAATAACTGAGTTGCGTGATCGTGAACATCTTGGATGGTAGTAGCGCGTTTTAGTTTTTGGCTTAAAAGATCTTGGGCTCTTTCGATTTCTTTAAATTTTTCTTCTGTCACTGCATATGTGATTTGAATCAGAGTTGTTTCGCCCACTTGTTTGTATCGTGCCCGCTCGGGAATTGCTTTTTCAGGATGCGCTTTGGCGATTTGTTTTTCTAAATTTCTTTTTGTGCCTTTGGCGTGTTCGCACCATTCGAGAACATTTTCTGGAGTGATGATACTTGCGATGCGGTTAATTTTAGAAACAGAAAGTTCACCCGTTTCCATTTGGGTTTTAAGTTCAGGAACTTCGGTAAATTTCTTGGCGAGTTTATTAAAGATGCTTGCCAGTTCCTCTGACATTTTGAGTTGCTTTGTTGAGTATTCAAAAAGGGATCGGCAGCCAAACTTATAATAGCTTCTGTTGCGCCACACTTGCTCTAAAGCATTCAACAATTCCATTTCGGTTTTGCGGTGGTTCTTTGCTGCGATCACTGCGGTCTCGTGAATTTTTTGATGACTCATTAAATATCTCCTATTTACTGAGCCGATTGTAACATGGTTTTTTTGGATATGGATTTCAGGGGACTTCGTCTAGTTTTTACCATCAGGTTTTTCGTGGTGTTATTGAGTTGAGGTGCGCTTGTAAAGTGTGAACGCTTCAAAAATGAATCGAATGTATTTAAAAATTTAACCTTGGGGATTTAAAGACACTTAAAAAGCGGTCAATATTTTTTTTGAGCGGGCACGATAATTTGTGAAACCAAACTCTGGCGGGCACGACAATCAACGAGATCGCCTAAGTCCACCCAAACACAAGTAAACCAAAGTGGTTTTTAGAGTGTTCGGATTCCGGGAGCAAATGGTTCATTAAGCGTCAGTTGTAAAAGTGGTCGGACCGACTGGATTCGAACCAGCGACCCCAACCACCCCAAGGTTGTGCGCTACCAGGCTGCGCTACGGTCCGACACAAGATGTCCGTGGCGTTTTGTTAGCAAATGCTCAGGGTGATGTAAAGCGCGATTAAAAGCTGGAACGAAAACGAGATTTTAAACTTCTGATGTCATTAATCAGATCTTCGGTTTTGGATCGCGCATCTTCAAGACAATTGGTGACGGTGCGCAAATCTTTGACACGTTGATTGTCTTTGCGCAATTTTTTAAGAGCCGATTTTGCGCCTTCGATCGAAAATTTATCGCGATAAAGAAGTTTTTTGATGAGCATCAAAGTTTCAACATCTCGGCGCTCATACATGCGCTGATTGTGTTTTGATTTTTTGGGCCTGAGAGCTCCAAATTCGGTTTCCCAATATCGAAGAACGTAAGCTTTGACCTCTAACAGATCGGCAACCTCGCCGATTCGAAATGCCATTTTTTGCGGAATGCGTGAGAGATCACGCTCTAAAACATCATCCACCGCCACTGGGACTGCCAGTGCCGCGGGAGCAAACAGTGTGGTCTCGAGAGTTAAGACCTCGTCGCGCTCAAGATTCGTCATCATCATCACTCAAATTGGTTATGTCTTCGCCATTGAGAATTGCTTTTAAAACCTGGCTTGGACGAAAGGTCAAAACACGTCTCGCCGAAATTTTGATTTGATCACCGGTTTGAGGGTTTCGCCCCACGCGCTCTTTTTTTTCGCGCACAATAAAATTTCCGAATCCAGAAATTTTAACTTTGTCTCCATCGCACAACTTGTCTTTGAGGCTCGCAAAAACCATCTCTACCAACTCAGAAGCTTCTTTTTTTGAAAAGCCAATTTTTTGGTAAACCTTTTCGACAATATCAGCCTTTGTCATTGTGGATCGGCTTGTGTTGGTAGAATTCATAGTGAAAGGCTAACAACCCAGATCGAAGTTGCAATTATTTTTCCACTTACCGCATCGCAACGCCAAGGGTATTTTGGACCGCGGCGATCACCTTATTCTGGAGCGCCATTAAGGTCTCTTCCGAAAGGGTTGACTGCGCATCCTGGAGAATCATTCGGTAAGACAAACTACGAACACCTTGTGGCATGTTGTCGCCCACAAATATTTTTACCACCTGAAGGTGCTGCAAATAAGGTGTGGTGTTTTTTCGAATCACCTCTTCAACGCGCGATGTGGGCAAATCGAGAGGCACCAAAAACGAGAGGTCCCTTTCCACCGCAGGATAGAGCGAGAGACTCTTTATTTTGGTGGCACGGGGTTGACCTACCATCAATTGATCAAGATCAAGGTCGCACAAAGCCAACTCGGTTTTTATTTTTTCTTGTTGAGCGCGTGCCGGATGCATGGTGCCTAATAAGCCCACCCGCCGTCCTTCGACTTTGATACTCACCGTTTGAGCGGGATGATACAGCGAGGGCACAGAATCTTCTTTTACAAATTGCAAACGACCAATTTTAAGTCGTGCACATAAATTTTCGATGACCGATTTTAAAACAAAAACCGGAGGCTGGGGTTCATTCCAAAGGTCGGTGGTATTTCCAAATGCGATCAATGACAGTTTTCGTGTTTCGCTTTGATCGGAATTAAAAATTGAACCCAATTCAAAAATGCGCCCCGTGCCCACCCCATAACGCAAATTTTGGAGCACATTTTTTATCATGCCGGTTAAAAGCGAGCGCCTCATCACATTGTACTCTTCGCTCAAGGGATTCAAAATTGGGATCTCTTGCCCCTCGCCGATCAAATCTAATTGGCGATCTTTATTTACGAACGCGTAGTTGATCACTTGCGAAAATCCTTCGGCCTCACAAATGCTGCGCAAGTATCGATCTTCAACATATTTTTTGGCATGCTGACTGGGCTCGATCAGCATTTTTGGAAAATGCTCCGGAATTTTATCAAATCCATTGAGTCGACCGAATTCTTCAACAGCATCTACATCTTCTTCGAGATCGGCACGGTAAAGAGGTGCGGTGATTTTTAATTTGTTGTCGGACTCTTCGATTTTACAGTTGAGGTTTTTAAACGTGTCGATCAGCTGTTGTTTTGAAATCGGGTAACCCAATTTTTGACTTGGTAAATCGACATCGAGCAAAAAGGTGTGGGGTGTCTTTGGTTTGGGATATTGATCAAGCCCACCCACGCATTGGGCATGACAAATTTGTTCCAAAAGTTCTTTTGTGCGAGCAAGTGCTTGAGGAATAATATCGGCGTCTGTTCCGCGCGAAAATCGGTAGGCCGAGTCGGTTTCGATCCCAAGCTTTCGCGAAGTTTTGCGCACAGTTTGAGGAACGAAATGGGCGGCCTCAATAAAGATTTCGGTGGTGTCATTCGAGATTCCAGAATTTGGACTGCCGATCACTCCGGCAATGACCATCGATTCATTTTTATTTTTGATCATCAGCTCTTCACCGCTGAGATTTATTTTTGATCCATCAAAACTTGTAAAAACCTCGGCTGGTGTCGAAAGGCTGACCTCAATCTGTTGACCAGTTAATTTTGCAAGATCAAAGGCATGCAAAGGTTGACCGAGTTCCATCATCACAAAGTTTGTGATGTCGACCACATTATTGACCGAGTTGATATCCACTGATTGAAGACGCGTTTTTAACCACTGGGGCGAGGGTGCAACTTTGATATTCTTAAACTGCAGCCCCGCATAACGAGGACACAACTCGGGCTCCTTCAAATTCAAACTAATACTGCTATTTTTGAGTTCGACCGCTTCAGATATTTTTTGTTTTAATGGCCGATTAAAATCAAAGGTGAGCTCACGAGCCAAACCAAAATGGCTAAGAGCATCCGAGCGATTGGGATAAACTTTGAGATCAAAGATCACATCGTCTTTGCCCATGTAATTCGCAAAACTTTGGCCCACGGGTGCGCTCGAATCCAAAATCATAATTCCTTCGGAATCTTCTAAAAGCCCAAGTTCTTTTTCAGAACACAACATCCCTTGGCTTTCGACATCGCGAATTTTTGAAAGTTTGATCTCAAAATTTCCGGGCAACACCGCACCGACCATTGCAACCACCACATGGTCCAACGCTTTATGATTTTTGGCACCGCACACAATTTGTTTTGTGACTCCACCGCCCACATCGACTTTGCAGAGGCTTAAGCGATCGGCATTGGGATGCTGACCTTTTTCAAGAATCTTACCGATCACAACATGATCAAAATTTTTACTTAAATCCTCAACCCCTTCGACCTCAAAGCCCACCGAGGTCAAACGCTCGGCAATCGCTTGTGCCGAAAGATCTTTGAGATCAATAAATTCATTAAGCCACTTGAGCGACATTTTCATTTTGCAAACTGCCTTAAAAATTGAATGTTGTTTTCAAAAAAATGACGAATGTCTTCGACCCCGTATTTTAAAATCGCCATGCGCTCGAGCCCAAATCCAAATGCAAACCCTTGCCATTCTTTTGGATCAAGCTTGAGTGCTTTAAAAACTTTTGGATGCACACAACCACATCCCCCAAGTTCGACCCAGCCCGTTTGCTGACACATTCTGCAGCCTTTGCCTTTACAGATCATACACGACCCATCAAATTCGGCCGACGGTTCGGTGAATGGAAAAAAGCTGGGCCGAAATCTCACTTTCATATCGCTGCCAAAAAGTTCTCGCAAAAAGTAAGAGATTGTTCCTTTAAGATCAGCCATCGAAACTTTTTGATCGACCACCAATCCCTCAACCTGATGAAAATTGGGCGAGTGCGAAACATCACTATCGCAACGAAATACCGATCCCGGTGCTAAAATGCGAATGGGCGGTTTTTCGGTTTGCATCACACGAATTTGCACAGGCGATGTGTGGGTGCGAAGAACAGTGTCTTTGGAAATATAAAATGTGTCTTGCATGTCGCGCGAAGGATGATCGGGCGGAATATTGAGAGCCTCAAAATTATACCAATCGCTCTCAATCTGCGGGCCCAGTCGCACCGAAAATCCGATGTGCGATAAAATATCGGTGATCTCATCTTGAATCAAAGCGATGGGATGAATTGAGCCGATCTCGCGTCTTGGCCCCGGAAGAGTAAGATCAAGAGTTTCTGATTTAATTTTATTTTCAAGTGCCTGAGATTTTAAAACATCCTCGACCTTTAAATAATTCTCTTCAAGAATTTGCTTTGTGATATTCACAAGCTTTCCAAAAGCGGGCTTTTGTTCTTTTGAAAGAGACTGCATCTCCTTCATCAAATTTGTGAGTTCACCTTGTTTACCCAAAAATTTTGTTTTTTGTTCATACAAGGCCGTGGTGTCTTGAGCGTTTTTAAAGGCATCAAGGGCTTCACTTTGCAAATCGGTAAGCTTTTGTTCCAACGTCATAATAAATTTAGTACTATCCTAGGGTGACACCAAAATCCAAGATCTCTTCACGCGAAAATTATCGATTTAAGATTTGGAAATCGCTTCTCTCAAGCGATGGGATCAAAAAGCATGGCCAATTTTTATTAAGCGGGCCCAAATTTGTGAGCGAGGCTAAATCCTCCTCGCTTATCGTCGAGGCCTTGGTGCCCGAAGACTCATTGGAAAACTTTGATCAGCCCACCACCATCTTAGGCCCAGAGCTTTTTAAGGCCCTTGATCTATTTAAAACCGGTTCACCACTTTTAGTCGGACGAATTCCAGAAATTAAAGCTGACGATCTCTTAAATGATGCCAGCGAGCCGACACTTATCACTGCCCTTGGCCATCCCGACAATCTTGGATCGCTCATTCGCTCGGCCGAAGCGTTTGGTGTCACCCGAATTGTATTGTTAAAAGAAAGCGCTCATCCCTTCCATCCCAAATGTCTTAGAGCTTCGGCTGGGAGTGCGTTGAGATGCCAATTTTCCAAAGGCCCTTCGCTTAATAATTTGAGCGCGGTTTCAGATCTTTTAATGATGGATCTTCATGGCCAAAATATTTCTGAATTTGAATGGCCCAAGCATTTTCGTTTATTGATTGGATCCGAAGGAATGGGCATTCCCCAAAACCTCACCGCACAGCGCCTCCATATTCCGATGGCGCCTTCAGCCGAATCTCTTAACGGAGGCATTAGCGGCAGTATTGCTCTTTATCAAAGGTGGACGAAGGTAGACTTTAAAAACAGTAAATAAGATCATTATGGGTTTGTGGGGTCGACCATAAACTCAAAACAAATCCACCATCCCCAGAGCCTGTGGGTTTTGTTGCCAAAGCCCCACGGGATTTTAAATCGGTCATATGGGTTTGAAGTTCTGAATTGATCAGCCCCCAATTTTTAAAACACTCCACCGCAAGATCAAGAGCCGCACTCAACTGATCAAGCCCATTTTTTTGGCTCAAAGAAGCGATCGCTTGATGAACCGCCTGATCCATTTGCTGATCAAGACTCATGGCTAACTCTAAATTCTTTTTGAAAAGCTGACCCACTTTTTGCACACAATCTTTGGTCATGCCCCGACGCCCCGAATAGGACAAATACAAATGAGGTACCCAATTGAGTTTTAAAACTTTTGGTTCAATCCCCCGTTTAAAAACCAAGGGTTGGGGATTCAAAGCCACCGCAATATCGACCCCGCTGCTTTCACCATGAAAAAGATTTTCGAGTCTACGCGCAAAAGTGTATGCCTCTGCCTCAGGAATCCAGCCCTTAAAAATGCACCACTTAGCAACTGCCCCACACAGTGCCGCCGAAGCTCCAAGCCCTGCTCCCACCGGAAGATTAGAATCCAAAATAAAATGGCCACTTAAACCTTCGCGCTCAATTTTTAAAAAGCCGCACGCACTTTCAAGCACACCCCAAAATAACAACTCATATTCGCTGCCGTGATCACCCAAAAATTCGGCATTGAGCATCACACCTTGTGAATTATATTTAAGATGAAAATGCTTTCCTAAAAGTGGAAAGACCAAAGCGGTTCCATGACGAATCACCGCGTGCTCGCCTGCTAAAATCCATTTTCCATGAGTGGTGATTTCAAAGTGCGACATCAGAGTATTGTGCTTTTATTTTGTTTTTGAGTTCGGTCTGATCATTCCTAAAAATAAGATGAATGTTGGGGCCTGCATCCATTGTGATAATTGGACCATCACCTTGAACTTCAAACTCGGTATACAATTCTCTTAAAATTTTGAGAGTCACATCGGTCATGTAACCAAAGGGCTCGGCACACGTTTCAAACAGAGTGTGCATCTCCCAAAATTCGGCCCAACAAATTTTAACCGCACGAGTCCAATCTTTGAGAAGGGCTATTTTTAATTCCACCATTCTTTGGTGTGCTCTTTGAGCTCGGTGCTCAATAAGGGGTGAAGTCAAAACCCGCTGATGGGCTTCGCTGGAGGAAACATTTTTTTTATCGCGCGAAACAATGAGGGCCAAATGTTCGAGCTTTAAATCGGGCAAGTCCGATGGATAGGCCTTTTCGCCTGTCCACTCACCAAAAGGAAAAAATAAACTGCGGCACGAAGATCCCGAACCCTGCCGACTCAAAATCGCAAGCTCTTCGGGGGTGCGCTCCCGATAATCCCCTTTTGTTTTTGCAAGCTCGGCCGTGGCCAAAGTCAAAGCGGCAAAACTCGAGGCCGAAGAGGCAAGCCCGCAGTCTGAGGGAAAATTGTTTTGGGTCGTAATCAAATACTCGCCCTTGATTTTAAATTGCTCGCATAAAAATTTAAAAAATTTCTCAAACCGCAGTCTGCCTTCATTAGAAAGCTCCACCTCACCTTGAGTTTCAACTTTTGTTTTCGAACTTTTATCGAGCTGCACCTGTGTGGTGAGGTGATTCAAGGTTAATGACAGGGAAGAATTGAGCGGAATATTTTTGCCCTTGGCCTTCCCCATATATTTGATCAATGCAATATTGGCTGGAGCTGATGCCGACCACGTCATTTATTCTCTCCAAACGGATAAACCTTAAGCTCTAAACCTAAAGCCAGATCCTTTTCGGTTGCAACCAATTCATAAGATTTCATAGCCTCAAATATTTTTTGTTTATTCAAATTGGAGTAATAGATTACAACTGTATCCGCACCCATTCCGCCAGAGCCTTTGACAAATTCAACTGCCGAATTTTTTTGTAAAAAACTAATTAAATCTTTGGTCGTTGCCGCAACTAAATTATTTGAATTGAGATGCTGTCCAAATTTTTTTAGAGCGGTCAAAAACTGATCGTAATCTTTGATTTCAAAACCATCGATCACCTCTTGAGCTGCGCCCTTGATCACATCAAACGGAAGATCTTGAAGATCGACCAAATGAGAGTGGGTGTTGATTTTAAAACCGGTACGGTAAATTGCAAAACCGTGATTCTCAAATGGCCACCGCAGCGGCCGGGCTGCGGCAGGATCAAACGTCACTTGTGCAATCTGACCTACGCATTGACACAAAAGATCGGCACCACTCGACGAGTCTTTTTTTAAATCAAGTATGCGGCGAAACTCTTGCCACAGGGATTCAACACTGAGAGCTCTCGATTCGGCATAATTGTAAAGTGCGACCACCGACAAAAACTGTGCACCCGACGCTCCAAATCCACCCCGCCCCTGATGAGGATCTTCAAAACTCAAATCAAATTTAGAAAAAAACGAGCTGTGCTCGCGCACAAAATATCCCGCAGGACTTTCAGCATGAAACCCACTGGCTAAGCCATTGCCCTCTTGAACGATCAAATGAAAATAAGGTGTGGTTGCAGCAATAAGGGCTGCACCATTTTTAAGGGTGGCATACTCACCACTCAAATAAGTTTTGCTCGGAATCGAGAGTTTCAATGTCATCGCGGCTCGGCGGAACGCAACTCTTTTAGAACTTCGACCGCATGACTAAGAGAAATTCTTTTTTTAATTTCCAAGATTTCTTCTAGTCGTTTTTGAACAAATGGAATTTCGGATTCGCTTGCGCCAGCCCCAAGACTTAGATTTTTAATGTGCAATTTCATGTGGCCTTCGATAATTCCAACCGTGGTCAACGCGCGAAGTGCACCCAAATTTTGCACAAGCCCCACCGCTGCACAAATGCGCGAAAGATGTTCTGCACTCTCGACTCCCAACATTTTAAGACAAATGCGAGCAATGGGGTGAAGTTTGGTCACTCCTCCCACAAGTCCCACCACAATCGGAGCAGTGATCACTCCAACCAAGTCTTCCCCATCTTTTTTCCATTGCGTGATGCTGCGGTACTGCCCACTCTGACAGGCATAAGCATGAAGACCCGCTTCCACCGCACGCCAGTCATTGCCCGTAGCAATTAAAATTGGATCTATTCCGTTGAGCACACCTTTATTGTTTGTGGCCGCTCGATAGGGATCAATCTCTGAAAAATAAGAAGCCTCAACAATGCGTTCAATGAGATCAGCATCAAGCCCCGACATTCGTACTTCGGCTCGGGTCAGTTTTGTATCGACCAGATTTGAAAGTATACACATCGTGACCGTTTCGCCCGTGAGCTCTTCGATCGGATGTTTTAAAAATTCACAAACCTGATTCATGATGTTGGCACCCATAGCATCACAGGGGTCGCACAAAACATGGAGCACACCCATCTGGAGTTGGTCATGTCGGTCAAGCAAACGGAGATGAATGTCATTGACTCCGCCTCCGCGATTGACCATTCCGACTGCGACTTCTTTGTTCGCAAGGGCAATTAGATTTTGTTTATGCTCATTGATTTTGGCCAAAAAGTTTTGTGGATTTTTGAGTTTGGAAATTTGAATTTGACCAATGATCGAATGTCCAAGTGATGAGGTTGTGATCGCGCCGTGCTCTTTGATCCACTTTGCGGTTTTACTCGCAGCCGCGATAATCGAAGTCTCTTCAACCGCCATCGGAATCGTCAAAGCCTTACCATCGATCACAAAATTGGTCGCCACACCCAAGGGCAATTGAAAGCTACCAATCACATTTTCGATAAATTTATCGGCCAGCTCAGGCTCAAGAGTATAAGAATTTAAGAAACTCACATCGTCTTGGCTTAAAGCACCAATCGAAATCAAACGCTGAAAACGCTCATCACGATCCAGCTTTGAAAATCCAGAAAACGCCGCATGCATTGCTTGATTTAAGTCTTCAGCCATCGCCATAGTCCTTTTTGTCGCAGGTCATTGATGCTTTCGCTTCCGGTACAAAACATCGCGCATCGCAGTTCAAACTCAATCCGCTCCATCACAAATTCTAATTCACCAGCAAGTGCAGCTTTGAGTAAAGGTTGCGCAAATCCAACCAGACTTGCACCCATTGCCAAAAGTTTTGCGGCATCAAGGCCTGAGCGCACTCCGCCCGATCCCCAAATTTCAAATGGGAGATCTTGCTCTACAGCAAGCAATAAGGAGTCCACAGTGGAGATTCCCCAGTGACTAAATTCATCGGCAGCTTGTGAACGGATTTTATCTGTGGCAGCACGATCGCCTTCGATGCGGCCCCAATGAGTCCCACCAAAACCGCTGATGTCCACAGCCGCAATTCCAGAATTTTTGAGGCGCGCCAAAGTTTGCGTACTAAATCCACAACCGGTTTCTTTAAGCACAACCGGAACTTTCAGTTCTCGAGCGATCTTTTCAAGAGCTTGAAGACCGCCTTTAAAAGAGGGGGTCCCTTCAGGCTGCAAACACTCTTGCAACGGATTGGTATGAACAATCAATGCGAGGGCTTCGAGATTATCAACCAAGGCTTGAATACTTTGAGTTTTTGTTTTGATCAGTTGGGTGAGCCCCACATTGGCCAAGAGATGCGCCCGTGGGCAATCTTTTCGAACCGCCCGCCACTCACTCGAGGCTTCGGGATCATTGAGCTCTCGACGTTGCGAACCGACTCCCATTAACCAACCGCGGGATTGAGCAGCAAATGCCAATCGCCGATTGAGTTCTTGTGACTCTGTATGACCTGCGGTCATTGAGCTAATCAAAAACGGTGTCAAAATTTGAGTTTCGAGCACCGAAGTTTTTAAAGATATTTGGGTAAAATCAAGATCTGGGAGCGCTTCGTGCCACAGTCCAATGGAATCCAAGCCGCTCAATCCTGCGGCTTGGTTTTTTGGGTCTAATGCGAATCGAATATGATCCTGCTTTCGACTCTCAAATTGTGCTGTGGACTCCAAGCCACTCCTTAAACGGTGGGTAAAACCTGACGAACAAGCGCAGAAAATCCTGCCTCATCTCGAACGGCCATATCCGCCAAAACTTTTCGATCGAGTTCAATGTTCGCTTTTTTGAGTGCTCCCATCAAACGTGAATAGGAAGTTCCATTCAATCGAGCTGCCGCGTTGATTCTTTGTGTCCATAAAACCCGGAATAAGCGCTTTCGCACTTTTCGGTCACGGTACATGTACACCATTGCACGATCAGTTTTTTCAACCGCATGCGTGTAGGCACGTGAGCCTGCAGAATAAAATCCACTTGCTCGTTCACGAACTTTTTTATGTCGTTTTCTATTTGTAAAGCCGCCTTTAACTCTCATCGCATACTCCTTAAAGGCCTAACAGGCGTTCGGTTTGATATGTATTGGCAGAATGCACATATCGGGTTTTTCCTAGATGCCGTTTGCGTTTTGATGCTTTGTTGACAAGCAAATGCCGGCGCCCGCGGGGCTTCATCTTAATCTTACCGCCACCAGTCACGCGAAAGCGCTTTTTGGCGGAAGAGTGGGTCTTCATCTTCACTTGGATTCCCTTTTCTTATCGGGCGTCGCGAGCTCAATTGCCCGCGTGCTTTTTTGGCCACGATGAGTTGATTCAAAATGCTTACTTTAAACAGTCAAGAGGATCAAGCAACTTCGGGCGCCACTCCGATTCCACCGGCACGGTGTCCTTGCCTCTGCAAAATCGGCGATCGGCATCGTGCCGATCGGCCCTTCGGGCTTTCCGATTTTGAGGCCGATGGAATCGGAGTGCCGCCCGGTCCCGTTTTGGCTTTGTGTTTAACGGCATGGTTTCAAATTTGGAAATGAGGGCTAAACAAAAGTTATGTTGCAGGAAAAAATGATCTTTAGGATCGATCGCACGAACACGACTCAATCACAGATAAAGCATAAAAAAATCTAAGGATTCACTTTCACCGTATGGACCGCGAAGCCAAAGTTGAGAGCGCGGCTTTGGTGGAGTCGACCTCAAAATCGGGAAGCCCAGCCCGTGGGGCCAAAAACCAGGGCGATCGGCACGATGCCGATCGCCGATTTTGTAGAGGCATGGATGCCGTGTCGACGCAACCAATGCCAAGCGCCTTATTCTTCTTCTTCGTCTTCGACAGTCTCAGCCTTAGGTTTAGGCGGAGTAATCTTATGAAGCTTTTGATATTCTTTGATCTTTACAGCGTCCGGCCCGAGCAGCACAAACATCTGTCGACCTTCCATCTTAGGCGGCGACTCAACAGTCGCAAGTGGCAACAGCTCTTTCATCACCCGCTTTAAAAGCTCATGACCAAATTCTTGATGGGCCATTTCGCGTCCCGAAAAACGCATATTGAATTTTACTTTATCGCCTTCCATCAAAAACATTTTGGCTTGGCGAAGTTTCACATCCAAATCGTGATCGTCGGTGCGGGGTCGGATTTGAAGTTCTTTGATCGAAATGACGGTTTGTTTTTTCTTGGCAGCCGCAGCCTTTTTTTTGTTTTCATACTTCCACTTGCCGTAATCCATGATTTTGCAGGTGGGTGGCTTTGCGGTGGGAGCAATTTCAATCAGATCGAGGCCGCGAGACTCAGCAATTCCTAAAGCTTCGCGAGGTGACATCACACCAAGCATAGTGCCTTTTTCATCGATTAAGCGAACTTCGGGACACATGATATCGCGGTTGACTCGAAAGCCGTCGTCTTTTTTTGGGCGTTTGCCAAAGCGACTGTTGGGTCCTGATTTAAATTCTCGAATGGGAGTCCTCCTGGTTTAATTGACCTCAAGAAATGGGCTGCGTAATTTTCGTTCCGCGATTTCTTGAGTCAGTGTTGTTATAAATTGATTTACATCAAGTCCATTTTTATTTTGGCCATTGCTTAATCTTACAGAAACTTGGCCATTATCTTTTTCGTTATCACCGATAATTAGCATGTACGGAATTTTTCTAAGCTGGGCTTCTCTAATTTTAAATCCCAATTTTTCGCCGCGAATATCTAACTCCGAACGAAATCCCGCAGCCTTGAACTGATCGTGAATCTGTTTGACGTAATCCTCTTGGCGTTCGGTCACGTTCATCACCACCATTTGTACCGGCGAAAGCCATGTGGGCAAATGGCCCGCAGTGTGCTCAAGGTACACTCCGATAAACCGCTCGATAGATCCCAAGATCGCGCGATGAAGCATCACGGGTTGATGAGCCTTGTTGTCCTCACCCGTAAATTCGAGAGTAAATGCTTTTGGTAGATTAAAATCCACCTGTAAGGTCCCAAGCTGCCATGGCCGATCAATCGCATCGACAAACATAATATCTAATTTGGGGCCATAAAAAGCGCCGTCACCGGGATTGAGAGTGTAAGGCAAATTTAATTTTTCGAGAGCCTCTTTCAAAGCGCCTTCGGATTGATCCCAAACTTGATCTTCACCCATCCGTTTTTCGGGGCGAGTGGACAGAAAAATTTTGTAGCTCGAAAGTCCAAGCTGCGAATAGATCTCGGAGAGCATGGTCATAAAACTTTGAATCTCGGTCATCAGTTGCTCGAGAGTACAAAAAATATGGGCATCATCTTGGCAAAATGTTCGAACCCGTGTGAGGCCATGAAGTGCGCCACTGCGTTCATAACGATGAAGCCGTCCAAAATCGGCAATGCGCCAAGGAAGATCACGATAACTGCGCTTGTCTGATCCATAAAGTAAACAATGGCCGGGGCAGTTCATAGGTTTCATTACAAAGTCGCGCTCGTCGATTTTGGTCACATACATATTTTCGACGTAGTTGCTGACATGGCCCGATTGCTTAAAAAGTTCGATATCAAAAAGTTGAGGTGTGATCACTTCGTTGTAATCATATTTGCGATACATCGCTCGCATGTAGCTCTGAAGTTCATTGTAAATCACCGCACCCTTAGGAGTAAAGAACGGTCCCCCAGGAGCAAGCGGATGAAAGGTATAAAGCTGAAGATCTTTTCCGAGTTTTCGGTGGTCGCGCTTTTTGGCTTCTTCAAGATTTTTTAAATATTGATCAAGTTCTTTTTTATCATTGAATGCGGTGGCATAAATTCTTTGCAGCTGAGCTTTTTTTTCGTCTCCACGCCAGTAGGCACCAGCAAGTGACAAAACTTTTATGGCTTTAATTTGGGATAAACGCTGCACATGAGGGCCGCGACACAAATCAAACCACTCACCTTGCCGATAGATACTCACCTCTGGCACATCAAGATCTTTGATGATCTCAACTTTAAAGCGCTCACCCATTTGTTCAAATGTGCTCACCGCTTTTTCAGAAGGCCATACCTCGTGGGTGACCTCAAGATCGCGCGCGATGATCTCTTTCATTTTAAGTTCGATGCGCTCAAGATCTTCCGGTGTAAAAGGCTTTTCGGAATCAAAATCGTAATAAAATCCATTTTCGATAATGGGACCGATGGTCACTTTGATTTCGGGCCAAATCTCTTGCACCGCTTGAGCCATCACATGAGCTGCAGTATGGCGAATGACTTCAACAGATTCTGTTTGTGAGGTGGTAACAATTTTTAATTGAGTGCCGTCTTTGAGTTTGGTGCGCACATCAACGATATCTTTGGCACCATTGAGCTGAGCGCCCACCGCATCCTTGGCCAAACGTGGGCCAATTTTTTTGGCAACATCGAGCACCGTCGGCTCGAAGTCGAAATGGTGTGCAGATTGATCTGGAAGGAGGATTGTGACAGCTGCCATCAGATTTAAGAATTAAAAACAAACTTCATCGAAAGGGATCTTACACAATCGTTGGCAAATATCAAACCTTTTCAATAGACCACGTGATGATGAAGGGCCTCATCTAGGCGAGGGTCGCGTATAGCGACCACACTGTGACGTGATAAAAAGTTTGAGACCATAAAAATAAAGCTACCCAAAAAGAGTAAAAACGCCGACACTTCGGGAATCCCAAACACTATCTCGTGTTCATTCATGCTGGGATAGGTCAGCCAAAACAAATCGACATACTCCATAACCAAAATCAGAACTGAGATCACAACCAAATGTGACGAACTGCGCTTAGCCCAACGTGGAAGAAGAGCAAAGAACGGCACAATAAAGCGAAAGATTAAAAGCGCAAGACTCACGAGCACCCATGGCCCCTCGGAGCGCGGCAAGAAAAAAGTGGTCTCTTCGGGAAGGTTTGCATACCACATCAACATGTACTGGCTAAACGCGATGTAGGCCCAAAACACAGTAAAGGCGAAAAGGAATTTTGCCAGATCATGAATATGTTCCTCGGTCACAAAACCTTTGAGCTGATTTTTCATCATAATGGCCATGATAATCACAACAGCCATGGTCGCTTGAAACAATCCGCTAAAACAATAAACACCATAGATCGTCGAGAACCAATGGGGCTCAAGACTCATCAAAAGATCGATCGAAAAAAATGAATAGCTCAAAGCAAAAAGTAAAATAAAACCGATAGCAGTCTTTACCGATTTTATAGTGAGCTGAGGATCACCCGTTTTATCTTGCTCGGTAGATCGGCCCACAAGCACTTTTGAAAAATAAAGCCAGATGCCAAAAAATAAAATGCTGCGAACCCAAAAGAAAGTTTGATTGAGATAGCCCGCCTTATGCTGAAGCATTTCGTCTTTGGCCACTTCGGCAGCGTTTAGCCATTCATACAAATGTTTTGCACCGAAAACCATAAACACGATCATCGCAACCGCTGCAAAAGGTAAAAATGCGGTGAGTGATTCGCAAAGCCTGCGGATGGTCACACTCCAACCTGCACTTGTCACATGTTGAAGGCAGGTAAAAAATAATCCGCCCAGACTTAAGGATACAAAATAAAACAGAGGTACAAGATAGGCATACCAAGCGCGATGTTGATCGCTACTTAATGAAAATAAAAATCCAGCAAGTCCTAAAAACATCA
Organism: Bdellovibrionales bacterium; assembly: GCA_965199825.1. Classification (GTDB taxonomy): domain Bacteria; phylum Bdellovibrionota; class Bdellovibrionia; order Bdellovibrionales; family UBA1609; genus CBDATP01. Next base: position 2,554,679 of record OZ241329.1, read on the forward strand.
AGACTGCGGTGATGGTTTTAATCTGCGCTGGAATGACAAGCGGTCCTGGAGAATTTAATTTTTTGATTTCAGTAGCCGACATTAATTTCCTCCAGCGGATTTCTTTTGCATCGATCGCACATAATTGACAATGGCCCAACGCTCTTTTTCGGTATGAATTTGGGTGGCATACATGCCCATCAAACCCTGACCATACGTGATGATGTGAAAGATGCGACCATCTTTATGAGTTTTAATTTTTTCAGACAAGAGTGAAGGCGGCTTGATCAACATTTTGGGCGCCACAATTCCGTCGCCCACCAAATTGGGCCCGTGGCACATAATACAAAATGTTTCGTAGCGCGTTTTGCCTAAGTTTAAAATTTCTGGAGACATGTCGCCCGCATATGGATTTTTGATTTTCTCATTTGCGGCAAGAGCATCGTTTTTATAAGGGACAAATTTAAATCCAATCGGATTGGTGTGCTCTGGAGGATAAAAGTTTGCCAGCATACCAGGACGATCTGGATCCCAGTCTTGGGCTTTGACATTAATCTGATCCATCATGTCTTGGATCAATTCGATATTAGTCTGATTTTTTGATCCATTACAAGCCGTCAACAACATGGCGGCGATGAATAAACTAAAGCCCTTCATGACTTAAAACTCCGTTTTCTTAATTTCCTGCGCGCCCAATTCCTGAAAGAGTTTTTCGATATTTTGGGCGTTGTAGGACACATCATCTTCGGGAACAAACAATCCAAATTTGTGCGAGGTCAATGCAGGATCAATAATTGGCGGGTCAATTTTGGGAAGGCCACAAATCGCAAAAAGGGCACCCACCGATGTGAGCGCTGCAAATAGAATGGTGCACTCAAATACTACAGGAATAAATGCGGGCAAACTCCACATTGGTTTTCCACCAACGATAATTGGCCAGTCCACAGCCGAAGCCCACCATGTAAACCAAAGTCCAAAGGCGCATCCCGCAAGGCCTGCCACAAATGTGATCCAAGGAATAAACGAGCGTGGGATACCCATTGCTTCATCAATCCCGTGAAGTGGAAAGGGAGAGATCGCTTCAAACTTTTTAAATCCAGCTTCGCGTGTACGGCGAGCTGCTTCAACAAATTCGTGTTCATCCAGCCAGAGGCCTGCAATTCCTTTTTTAACCATGTTGATCCTCACCTTCTTTACCGAACCTCAGTACGGGTTTTATTTCTGCAATCGAAATCGCAGGAAGGGTGCGAATGTAGAGCATAAAAATAAGTAAGAACATGCCAAAACTTCCAAACAGCGCACCAAAATCATACATGGTCATACGAAACATTCCCCAGTTTGAGGGAAGAAAATCGCGATGTAGACTTGTGACCACAATCACAAACCGCTCAAACCACATTCCGATATTGACGAAAATGCTAATCACAAACATCACCGGAATACTGCGACGAATTTTTTTAGACCAAAACAACTGAGGAATGATCACATTGCAAGTGACCATAATCCAATACGCCCAAGCATAGGGCCCAAAGGCACGATTCAAAAACACAAAGCCTTCATAAGGAGACCCTGAGTACCATGCGATAAAGAATTCAGATCCATAGGCATAACCCACCATCATCCCTGTGGTCATGATGATCTTATTCATCGCTTCCATATGATCAAGAGTGACGTAGTCTTTAAACTTGGGCACAAAAATGCGTACCAAAGTCATCAAGGTCACAACCATTCCAAAGCCCGAAAAAATCGCACCGGCAACAAAGTAAGGTGGAAAAATCGTGGTGTGCCATCCCGGAAGTTGAGCCACCGCAAAATCAAACGAAACGATCGAGTGAACAGACAAAACCAGTGGAGTCGAAAGGCCTGCGAGCAACATATAAACCATTTCGTAATGATTCCAGTTGCGTGCGGTCCCTCTCCAACCGAGTGACAAAGCACCGTAGATCAAACGGCGAATTTTATTTCTCGCACGATCTCTAACGGTTGCTAAGTCAGGAACAAGTCCCACATACCAAAACACCGCTGAGACTGTGGCATAGGTCGATACCGCGAACACATCCCAAACAAGGGGCGATCTGAAATTCACCCAAAGAGGTCCACGTTGGTTGGGATAAGGCAAAAGCCAATAAGCAATCCAAGGTCGACCGGTGTGAAGAATCGGAAAAAGTCCTGCGGTCATGACCGCAAATACAGTCATCGCCTCAGCGGTGCGGGCAATCGAAGTCCGCCATTTTTGGCGAAACAAAAAGAGCACTGCAGAAATCAAAGTTCCCGCGTGACCAATCCCAATCCAAAACACAAAGGTGATAATGTCTGTTCCCCACATTACCGGATGGGTCACACCCATTAAGCCCATTCCCACTGCGACAATTGCTGTCATGCAGGCGATGTAGAGCAGAAACAAAACATTGATTCCCATCAGCGCGGTCCAATACCGCGGCCCAGGAATTTGTTCGATCAATTCACAGATGTCGTCTGTGACATCTTTATAAGTCTTATTTCCTAAGACTAATGGGTTGCGCTTTATCATGAGTGATGTCCCTCGTGACCAGTTTCAGCATTGCGAATTTTTGATAAATAATGAAGTGCCGGTTGAGTGTTGAGCTCTCCCAATACCGCATAATTTCTTTCGGAGTGAAAGAGCTTAGCAACAGCACTCTCGGGATCTTTTAGATTTCCGAAGGTGATTGCATTTGCGGGACAGGTTTGCTGACACGCGGTTTTTACTTCGCCATCGTGAACTTTACGATCTTGAAGTTTAGCCGCTTGTTTAACTTCCTGAATGCGATGAGTGCAAAAGGTGCACTTTTCCATCACCCCTCGCGAGCGAACAGTGACTTCGGGATTGAGCGCATTGTGCAAAGGTTTTTCGACCGTTTTGACATAGTTAAACCAATTAAACCGTCTGACTTTATAAGGGCAATTGTTTGAACAATATCGCGTTCCCACACAACGGTTGTAAATCATATCGTTGGTGCCTTCATCCGAGTGCACGGTTGCAAGCACGGGACACACAGTCTCGCAGGGTGCGTTGTCACAATGTTGACAGGTCATAGGCTGAAACACCGCCTGAGGCTCTTCGGGTGTCCCTGTGTAGTAGCGATCGATGCGGATCCAATGCATCTCGCGCCCTTTAAGAACATATTTTTTGCCGATGGTCGGAATATTATTTTCAGACTGACACGCAATCACACAAGCCGAACAGCCCGTGCACGTATTGAGATCAATCACCATCCCCCATTTGTATTCGGGGTATTGATGTTCACTCCAGATCGAGCGAATTTTTTCGCGATGAATATTTGCCGAAGGATTTTTTTTGTATTGAGCAAGGGTGGCCTCAATCACAATTTCGCGGCCTTCCATCGAGTGATGATCTTGGGTGGCGGCAAGCTCATATTTTTCGCCCGTTTTTTCAAACTTGGCATTGAGCCCTGAGTAAACGGTCAAACCATTTTTAAAACTTGATAAGGGATAGGCATTTACACCCACATTGTTGGCGATTTTGCCAAAACCGGTGCGACCATAACCCACCGCTAGACCAAGAACGCCATCGGATTGACCTGGCTGAATATGAATCGGTGCAGTCACCGTTTGCTCACCGACAGTGAGCTTGATCATATCGCCTTCTTTTAATTTTTCTTTTTTGGCATCTGAGGGAGAAAAACAAACATAGTTGTCCCAACAAATTTTTGTAACAGGATCTGGAAATTCTTGAAGCCATGAGACGTTGGCCAAAGTGCCGTCGGCCAAACCCACAGTCATAAAGAGGGCTAATTCATAGCCTGATTGTTTCTTTATTTCTTTAAAAGCTGGCGTGAGGTCAGGTGCATGCGAGCTATTGGTGGTCGAAGTTTTGGTGTTGACCACTCCTGTTTGCAGAAGTTGATCCCAAGCGGTTTCAAAATCTCCCGTTTTTGCTTTAGGGAAAATATCGGTCTTCCAATAATTTCTTAAATATTCGTAGGCGTCGGCAACATCCTTCATGCGCGCAGGCACATGCTCCGACTTTTTGCTCCACTGAATCATGTTGTCTTCAAAACTGCGCGAATTGTAAAGCGGACGAAGGGTGGGCTGTTGAATGCTGTATACTCCAGCCTGAATTTCGGCGTCGCTCCAAGCTTCAACCGGATGATTCACCGCCAAAACATAATCAGAGATTTGGCCTGTTTCATCCATACGGTCTTCAATGTAGATCACAGTTTTGGCTTTTCGGAGAGCCTCGGTCACTTTTAAATCGGCTGGAGCGCTATAAACTGGATTTGATTTATAAATGATTACGGTTTGATAGCGTCCAGACTGAATGCCTTTTACTAACTGCTCAAGATCTTGAGAAGTGGTCATCCGACCAGCAGTAGACAATCGACCATCAAAGCTATTGGTGTCGTTTTCTAAAGCCGCATTAAGAAAATTCACCGCGGCCTGGAGTTCGGCAGCGTTTTCGGTTTGGGTGACCATTCCGCCGGCAAGTACCGCAGATTTTCCGCGATTGCGCCACAAGTCTTCGGCAATCTTTTTAAATGCGGCTTTTGGAATATTGAGTTCGGCCGCAGCATTCGAATATTTTTGTAAAGCGCTGCTCACTTTTGAATCCGAAGCAAAGCGCGACACTTTTTGGGTGTTAATCAACTCAGCAAGCAAACCTAAAACAACACTGACTTGTTGTGAGGGCTTGATTCGATATCGCTCGTCGGCATTTAAACCTGTTAATGAAACCAACGATTCGAAAGAAACAAGTTTGGTCATATCACCTGAAGGACTGCGAGCCGCCGAAAACTTTTTGGTAAATTCGGTTGGCGCGAGGTAAGTTCCAAGAAAATCACAGTCAATGCTCACAACATAACGGGCTTTATCAAGCTGAGGTGCCGCAAAACTACTGCGACCAAAAGATTGCTTTTGGCCAAGTGCTGCACTCTCAAGACCCGTTGCTTCCCATAACAACCAATCGGCTTTATAGGCCGAACAAAAATCGGTGAGAGCTTGCCTGGCTGTGGGCGAACTCATTCGCCCGGTGAGAACTGCAACTTTGCCTTCTTTTAAGAGATCAGGAATTTCTTTATCAACTTTTTCCCATGAGGCTTCGATCGTATCGCGATTCGATTTTTTTTGATTTTGCAGATTCTTTTTTGGACCATTCAAACGATCGGGATCCCACACACTCAACACATGGGCATTGGCGCGTGCAGACAGTGATCCTAAGTTTGAGGGATGATCGGGATTTCCTTCGATTTTGATTGGCCGACCCTCGCGAGTCTTAACAATTGTTCCAAATCCTTCGATCGAATCGACATAAGAAGAGGTGTAGTAGTTTGCGATCCCAGGAATAATTTCGATTGGTGCTTTGGCATAAGGAACAATTTTTTGGGCTGGACGACGAACACATCCAAAGGATCCAAGGGCTAAACTTGCGCCCATCAGTTTTAAGAATTCGCGGCGCGCCCATCCATCCGCCGAATCTGATTCTTTGAGTGGGCTCGAAACGAATTCATTTTCGGCGACTTTTTGAAATTCAGGATCGTTGCGCCACTGTTCGAGACTTAACCAATATTGTGGTGAATTGTCTTTCATATGATTATTCCCTTGTTACCGGTGACACGTGCTGCAGTTGACCTTGGCTTTGTTTTCAGGAAGGCGATGACAGTTCACACACCAACCCATTGCCAAGCTTGCGTTTTGATAAACTTGCGACATCTTTTCGACTTCCCCGTGACAGGTCTTACACTCTTTGCCCGCTTTGATATGAGGCGCGTGACTAAACTTCACATGGTCAGGCAACAGATGCACCTTTTCCCAGGCGATACTTTCACCTTTGTCATAAGCGGCGGTCAGTTTCTTGATCGCCGGCTTATCGGTGGCCACCACACGATGACAGTTCATACAGATATTTAAGGTGGGTACGGTCGCATGCCGAGATAACGCCACATTGGAGTGACAATATTGGCAATTGATTTTGTACATTCCCGCATGCTGCTCATGCGAAAATGGCAAAGGCTGATCGGGTTGATAGCCCTTATTATACCCTATGACGATTTTATTATTGGTGAGCGCATAAATGAAGACGCAGAGGCCAACAAGTGCTCCGAGGACAACGATGCCAGCTACGATCTTTTTTGCCATACCCTTCCCATGTCGATTCAGTCAGTGATGTGAGGATGGTTCTCAAAATACTTTCAAGTACACACAATAATTAAATGTAGCAGGAAGCATTAGCAATCATAAATTCACATATTCATGAAATGAGTCGAGCTTTAAATGCGGCGTTTCACGCGCCGATGAATCACACTGACATAAATGACGTAAAGAATATGAAGCGCAACAAATGCGGTGACGTACTCCACACCACCTGCGCCAAAGCCGTACGAGTGAAGGCCTGCACCCAACACAAAGTTGACTCCATACCAAGCCATGATCACCAATGAAAATGCGATGACTGCCCCTGCGGCCATTCCAAAATTTCGAACGAGACCAACCAGTCGGCCGTGCAACAGGGCTACATATCCAAGTAATGCGATCAAGGCCCATGTCTCTTTTGGATCCCATCCCCAAAACCGTCCCCAAGAGTAGTCAGCCCAAATTCCTCCGAGAATGATTCCAAGACTCAACAGCACAACACCGACTTGGATTGAGCGATAAATCGCCTCGGCACAAATAGCGATCTGTTTTGCAAAGCGCTTTTCGTCGCGCAAAAAATAAAACAAACAAAAGTCACCAATCGCAAAAGCGAGAAAAAACCCAGCATAACTTAATGTGATGATCACAACGTGCGTACTTAACCAAAACGTTGAGCGGAGCACAGGCTCAAGAGGTTGCAGAGTCGAATCCAAAATGACAGGAGCAACATCGGTCAATATCAAACAGAGAATTGCTACGAGCAACGAAGACACAAGTGCGATTTTGAATTGATAAACATAACTTAAGACCAACGAGATCACCAAAACACCGAGTGGCACCCACACCACGGTCTCATACATATTTGAAACCGGCGGCCGACCATTGATGATCGAGCGAAGCACAATCCCATAGATATGAAAACTCATCCCTGCCGCTACAAAACTCCAGCTCATCGGATTCAGCCAAATGGTTGGAAAGATTGCGGCCATTGCCATCAATAAAACAGCTGTTAAATAGAGTGACCAAGCCCAGCGAAAAGGATGAAGATGATTGTAATGGACCTCAAGCTTCATCATAAAATCGGAGCCATACTCGGCGGGATTTTCGGCGCGAGCAAGCTCTCGAAATTGGTCAACCGCGACTTGAAGATCTTTTTTTTGACGAGACTCTAAGCTTTGACTATAGAGCGAAGTCACATTCAAAAAAGAACTTTTCAGTTCGCCGTCGAGCTCTTTCAAAGAGCGCCAAGGACCATCGGTTTTTTGGGGCACGATACGGATCGCTTCACCCGATCGAATCGCAATATAAAGAGAGAGCTGATTTTCTAGACGCATCACCGCTTGAAAATAGGGATTGAGTTTTCCACCGCGCGCTTTTTCGGTGCGCAGTTCTGTAATGGCAAGACCAATGTTGTCGTTGGCTTCAAGCTCTTGTGGAGTAAAAATAAATCGATCATGCGACAAATGGAGAGTGGAGCGAAGTCCACTGTGTCGCACTTCGAAAAATTCCATGGTCTGCCAGGCTTGGGGCGCCAAGATCCAAGTCATCATCACATCGAGCGCCGCTTTTTCGTGATAGCTGGTCTTCCCATAAATCAACTGCAAGCTTTCGCGAGCAAAGGTATCCAGAGGCTTAATGCGTCCACCGTCTTGAACGTGCAACACGCCAAGGGGTGCAGCCATAGCCAGGGATGAAAATAAAAATGCAAAAATCCATTTCATGTTTTTGCCTTTCGCAGGCGATGTTTGAAGTAAAACAACATTACTGATCCTAAAACCATAAGGAAAGATCCAAAATATTTAAGTCCACGACCTGGATCATAATTGACCGAGAGTATCGAAATCACCGGCTGGCCGCTCATGTCTTCTTCAAAACTGGATTGATAAAATGTAAAGCCGCCGTGTTTAAGAGGCTCATTCATCGAAATCGTCACGGGCTTTTGACCATCGACCAACACATCACTCTCATAGGAAGAGGCACGCTTCGTACCGGGATAATGGCCCACCCGAAATCCATTAAGTTTTAAATCAAATGGCAGACCCAATTGCTCGTTGGTGTAAACAATTTGGTAAGCGGTATTTTTGGTAAAAATGCGGAGCTCGGAATTCAGCCCAAGCCAATGATCTTTATCTAAAAAACGAAGATGAAGTGCCGGCGATGTTTGGTTATTGGGTGAGCCTTGATCATGATAAGTGACATTTTCTTTTGAATGTTCAAAATATCTTAAGATTCTTAAGTTCATTCCCTTGGCCCACGAGGTTTTGATCACATCGCCTTCTTGGGCTTTGCCACTCTGAACCCGCTTGCCCAATTTATCAAAAATTTCATAACGCAGAAATTGGCCTTCGCTATAAAATACGGCCTCATTATTTTTTGTCGGCTCGTAAGTTTTTTCAGCTATCACGATTCGTGCGGGACCGAGTTCTCGGGTCTCAAAGGGCTTTCGAGCATCCCGACGGATCCATTCGGTTTGATTGACAAAAGCATTTTCAAGATTGATTCGCAGCGCGGGGCCATCGCCCAAATGATCGCTGTTTTGAATTTCACTCTCGCGTGCGGCAAAATGGATATAGCCCACAACCTCTATTGGGTTTTCGCCCACATTCATGGTCAGAGGCGGAGGCAGAGATAAAAAATCGACGGTCTCAGATGCTAGTCTCTGATAGCTCGACCCATCAAATGTCGCATAAACAGAAAGAGTTTGGTTGCTTGTGGTAACACTTTTTTTAATTTCGCCTTTGTGAAATGTCATTGTCCCGTCGACACCCATTTTTTGGGTCATCACCGAGCCTGCGAGTAAAATCAAAATTCCAATATGAGCCAAAACAAATCCCGAATGACGAGGCTTCCATGGCCAGCGCGAAATCATTACGGCAATCAGGTTGATACTTAAGAGAACCAAAACCGTATTCATCTCCCAAGAATGGTAAACCATTTTTTGGGCGTACTCGGCGTCGTATTTTGATTCGAAGATCGTACCGACCGCAGCAATCACCGCAAGCAGAACAATAATCACCACTGCAAGCTTGATCGAGCTTAAGGGTCTTATCCAATTTTTGGCCATTCCTTTGAATTATCATGGGGCTTAAACGAGAGCGAGGACAATCTGCGAAATGGCCGACTGCAGTTGGGTCTGCACCGCAGAAAACTTTTGTTCCAGTCTCTCTTTGGTTTCTTCATTCATATAGAGCGATCGATTCATCTCAACCTGAATGGTGTGTTGTCCAAGATGAGGTTGGCCATAGGTTTGGGTGATGCGCCCACCTTTGTAGGGCCAATTGTAGAACACCTGAAATCCGGCATCTTCATAAGCTCGGATCACCGAATCCTTAAATTTTTCAGAACATGATTTGCCGTCTTGATCGCTCACCACAATTTGTGGTCGAACATCGCCCTGGTCTCGATGAGCCGAAGTTCCTTTGGAGGGCATGCTGTGAGCATCTAAGTGATAGATGTCTTTATGGCCTTGCTCTTTAAATTGTTTAAAGGCCTGTTTGATTTGGTTATGAAATGGCAAAAAATAATCGGTAGTCAGTTGCTGATGTAACTCTTTTGAAATTGGTTGGTGCATCAGCACCTCACCGAGAGTGGTTTTGACCCAATGATACCCGGTGGTAAAGGAGCCGGTAGGATTTTTGGAATCTTTAACCGAATCCTGATCGACATCCTCGGGCAAACGATTGAGGTCGACCACATAACGATGAATATCCCCGCGGATCGATTTTATTTTGGCAATCGCAGGCTCATAGAGCTTGTCGACAAAACGGTCCACATCGCGAAGAAAGGTTTGTGGTGCAACGTTTTTGAGCCAGTCGGCTTCCTTCGGGATAAATTCTCCACTATGCGGGACCGTAACAAAAAATGGCGTCATAACACTTTCCATTCGTAAATTTTTGCGGCTATCATCGTTGAGAATGAAAATTTACACAAGAACTGGCGATAAAGGCATCACTTCTCTTGGAAGTGGCGATCGAGTTTCAAAATCTGACGCACGTTTGGAAGCCTATGGGTCACTCGATGAGCTCAATTGTTTTCTGGGCGAATTGGTTTTACGCCTTGCCGAAAAATCGGGTGTTGCCCACCTGCCACGTCTTGAATCGGAAGTGATGCGAATTCAAAATGATCTCTTCACTTTGGGAGCCCATCTTGCCTGCCCGAGTGAGGAGCAGCGTCAGAATCTGCCACGCCTTCCACTTTCGCGAGTGTCGAACCTCGAACATGAAATTGATTGGATGTCGGCTCAGCTGCCGCCGTTAAAGGAATTTATTCTTCCTTCGGGCACTAGCATTTGTGTGCAGTATCATATCTGCCGCACCGTCACGCGCCGAGCAGAACGGCGATGCGTTGCTTTGGGAAATACGGTTGAAGCCTCAATTGTTGAATATCTCAATCGACTTTCTGATTATCTTTTTGTTTGCGCGCGGCTGAGTTCGCATTTGGAAGGGGTCCAAGAACTCCCCTGGAAAAAACCATGAACTGAATTTTCTGTTAAGGTCTTGAGCCCTCAGGACAATTTTGAGGCCTCTCCCATAAATTGAACAGTTTTAGTTACGTTAAAGATTTTGGTCGGTTTGTAAGAACCACTCAGAGGTAACATTTTTTTGTCGCCTATTATCTGTGCAAAGGTTGTGACTATGTCCTATCCGAATTGAATTCTAAAAGGTTAAATTTTTCTATTGAGTCAGCTGGAAAACCCATTTGCTATCGAAGGTTGCTGCAACTGAATGCGAACGAAGGTACGATCGTCGTGCCCGCTTGAGTTGTCGTGCCCGCTTGAGTTGTCGTGCCCGCTTGAGTTGTCGTGCCCGCTTGAGTTGTCGTGCCCGCTTGAGTTGTCGTGCCCGCTTGAGTTGTCGTGCCCGCTTGAGTTGTCGTGCCCGCTTGAGTTGTCGTGCCCGCTTGAGTTGTCGTGCCCGCTTGAGTTGTCGTGCCCGCTTGAGTTGTCGTGCCCGCTTGAGTTGTCGTGCCCGCTTGAGTTGTCGTGCCCGCTTGAGTTGTTGTGCCCGCTAATTTTATATTTAACTAAAAACTGACACCGCCGGAAATTTTGTCGTGCCTATTTGAAGTTGTCGTGCCCACTCAAGGGTTGTCGTGCCCACTCAAAAAAATGAGACATATATTATTGTTGTTGACACGATTTTTGTTCAGTTCTTTTGGCTTCAGTTGTATTTTTAAGAGAGTTTTGAAACTTTTTGTTTCGATGACTTCTCCAATTGCTGTTACGGCGAAAATTTCCATCCAAATTAACCTGCCTCAATGTGGTGTCGCCGCTAGCAAAATGCATTCTAGAAAACCCATGTTAAACTTTTCTCCTAAACAGGAGATATTTATGGATCATTTAAAAATTCATTCACACGCAGTCAGGGCGGCTGATGCCCACAGAAAATCTGAAATGGATTTGCTTAACGCTCTTGAGGTTGTTTGGAGAAATAAAACCTATTATCAGTTTGGCTGCCGCTCTTTGTTTGAATACTCCACCAAACAACTTAAACTTTCTGAAGAGATGGCGAGCATCGTAAATAAAATAGCTAAGAAATTTACCGAGCTGCCTGAACTGAAATTGGAAATGCAAACGGGAGAGCTTTCTCTTTCAAAAGTAAACCGGATCACTGGAGTCGTGAATAAAGACAACGTTCAACATTGGGTAGATCTTGCCAAAGGGACCAAACGTAATTTCGAAAAAGAAATCGCAAAGGTCCAGCCCGAAAAAGCAATTCCTGAGCGGGCACGATATCAAAAAGCTGATGAGACTCTGAGAGTTTCGATTTCTTTTTCAATTACACAAGAAGAGTATGCCGTTTTTGAACGAACCAGAGATCTATTAAGTCAAAAATTAAAACGTCCCGCGAGCATTGGCGAAACACATGTTGCGGCTATTCATGAGCTCAATCAAAAATTGGATCCACTTAAAAAGCCTATTCGCAAAGACACAGCGGGCACGACAAAATTGACTGTTAATTTAAAGCGAAAAGTTCATTACACTTTTGATAGTCAGTGCACGCATGTGGATCATAACGGCGAGCGATGCACGCAACGTCGCCATCTTGATATTCATCACATCGTTCCAAAAGCAAGTGGTGGGACTGATAATGAAGCCAATCTGACTTTATTGTGCGCGGGACATCATCGTGCCCATCACAGAATGAAGTCTTAAGATTTGCACCCATTAAGTCATTCACCGTCTGCCTCCATATTAAATTTTAGTTCATCGCTATAATCACTCATCGAGTTGAAGCTGAATCGCCTATTGGATGCTTTCTTTTTTTGTGGTTCTTCCAACCTCACTTAAACCGGCTCCTTCATAGTCCCTCAAACACTCTTTACTCTTGGACTCGCAACAGAACTTGGCATCGGGAATAAATAATTTTAGTTTGCGATACTCTTCAACAATGAGGTTCGAGATACCAAGATTGCTGGTGACATCCTCAGAGCGACCGGCAAATTTAAAGTTGCGAACTTCTAAACCATTTTCGGTTGTTAAAATTTTGGTGATATTTTTTTGATCATTCATCTCGACTTTATATTGAAGGCGTCTTTGGGTTTTTGGATCGACCGTATTGAGTAAAAACTGGTGATCATTGGTGCAGGTCAATTGTTCAAATTGAGGTTGCGAAAAAAAATGATCATAAAGATCTTTGTAGTATTGGCAAATCTCCTTATTTTTTAAAACCTCCACTTGTTCTTGTTCGGTCAAAACCAAAAATTCATCTATTTGCTGGTTGATTTCAAATTTTGGAGCACAGTGATTGTTGGGATCAAGATTGACGTAAGATTGCGACTCACAGCCAATGCCATTCGTCCCGAGCAAGGTAGAGGCAAAACGTATACTGAGCCCAACCACACCTCCCAGTAACAGTAACGATTTGCTTCCGCCTGTTTTTGCAAGTGCGATTGCCGACGAATAGGCGTGGCTCAAAATTTGATTTTCGATTTGGTCGAGAATGACACTTCCTGTTTTGAACAGAATTTTTACTTTTTGCTCTTCGATCAACGCAATTTTTTTAAGGGCTGCACGTTGCTCTAAAGTGGACCATCGATTGGTTAAGCCAGAATTAATTTCATCCAAAAAAGGTTCATCAAGTGGAAGGCCTTGAATAATTCGTTGCCGAATCTTTCTCGCATTGGAGCTTACAGAAAAACGACTGGCTTCTTGTATTGCTTGAGGAAGATTGTCGAAATCGGTGTTGGCGATGTCATACGTGCGCCCCATTAGAGGTAAGAAATAGGGCTCGTAAAGTGGTTGATCAGGATCGGCGTTATCTCTTCTTTGTCGAATGACTGATCGAGAGCGGAGCAAGTTTTTGCGCTCAGAATCAACATCTTGTTCATGAGGATCAAGGTCAGCAATGTCTTGCAAGTAATCACTGTGGCGAGCCGCCATGATATCGGCTCGAGATCCTCGCGATTGGATCGATATACTTAAAGCCCGCATATTTGTTTGTTGTTGTGAGAGGTGTTCAATCTCGTGATCAATTTCTAACAGTCTTAAAGATGGATTTTCGATAAGTCGAGACTTGCGCCATTCGTCGTGAAGGAGACTTGCCATCTTGTGGCTTAACAAATCGCGGGCCTCGCTCATCAGCTGGTCATACTGGGATGTCAGTGCTGGGGCCGTGCTGCGGCCAGAAACCTGCGCACCCAATCCACCGCAAGCTTCGAGCGATGTCGAAGCTTGGCAGGACACAAAACTTTTTATTTGGTTAAGACCTTTGATGTTTTGGCAAAATGAACCCGGGGCTGCAAACGAAGCTAAATGAGTTAAGTAGAATAAGATAAACATACCTTATTTTAAAATACGAAGAGCAGAATAGATATCACTAGCCGGGTATTTAAATGCGGCACGTCTTTCATATTTTTCTAAGCCATAAAATTTGACAAATGTTCGCCCCAGAAAATCCTTAAAGCCCCTTCCAAAAGTGAGCTCAATATTGACTTCCTTGAATGTTCCGTCGACCTGGCCTTTGAGATAATTTTCGTTTGTGATGGTGTTGGTCCACAGGGCAGACAGATGTCTTTTGTGAGTAGGGTCGCGGTAAGAATTGGCCGAGGTAAAATGAGGCACAGCCAAAATTGCAAGCCCCTGAGGTTGGACTATGCGATGTAGATTTTTAAAAAATGTCAGTGGATGTTGAATATGTTCAAAAACTTGGTGAGCCAAGACGACATCAAATCGGTTGTCCTCAATATCCCACTGGTCTTCGTCAAGATCTTGAATTTGATCGACCTCAGGAAATTGAAATGAATCGACACCAAAACTTTTTGGAAATTTCTTAGGCCCACATCCAAGATCGCAAATTTTAATTTGGGACTCGTTTTTTAATATCTGCGACACATAATGATGAAAGCTGGTCATAGAGTTATGGTTTCCTTTGGAGTTGCAGTCCAAAACCAAGATAAAAGCGGATCAAGATCCACACTGTCGATAGTTTGAATATCTAAAAAATCAAATTGGTTTCGATCAAGGTTTTTGGGGCCGATTGTTACAAAACGCTGCACCAAGAATTTTTCGGCAAGCAAAGTGATGGCAGATTTAAGATCCGCACCAGGCATATCCAGCGGATGGTAGCTCAGATCAGATTTTTGAAATGCTTGAAAAGGCAGATTCATGTCGTTGTCATCTTCGGCAATTGAAAGCGGGCGGATCGTGCGCATGCCTGGACTTTGCAAAACCATATCAAAAAAACTTTTTTCGCCGCTCGCAACTTCCACTGGTGAATCTGCGGATAAGGTTCCAATTAAAAAATCGGGATAAGAATTTTGGCGCAAGTATCTTTGGTAAAGACCGATTTGCACCACTGCAACACTAAGACGCCGAAGCTGAAAGTGATTTAGAAAATGAACGTCTTCGCTCAGTAAAAAATTGGCAAGATCGAATCCGCCAATGCCTTGATTATCATAGATTTGCTGAGTTTCATAAATGCACTTCATCACCTCAGGAATTCGAGTGGCCTTCGATCGAATACTAAATTGATCAAGGCAATCTCCAATTTGAAAGATGACACAGTCCCTCATTATGTCTTTCCCACTTTGCAACTCCCCGTGGTCGTCCATATCAACAAAACTTCGAACCGACAACCTCGACTTCCGTCTTGCCATCTGCAACACTTGTGGCCAGGAAAAATTTTAAACAGTTAAACTAAGGTCGATGGCACTTAATTTTCGCAACTGGTTGACCTCATTAAAAAAAGGTCGACCGCCTCTTGAAGGCGCCTACATTTACATTCTCTCACTCTTGATCGGATATTGGATTTCTGATCTAACTCTTATTTCTATCAGACCAGCGATGCTTCCAACCAAAGCCCCACCAGGCCGACCGCAGCGCGGGCGCAGTGATCGTGCACTCTCGCGTCAGGACTACAACTCTATTGTCGATCGAAATATTTTTACTCTCGATGGACAAATCCCCCCGCCTCTCTCGGTTGATGGAACAAGTAATGGCAATGATGAAGTTCCGGCTGTTTTGTCGCAACTTCCGCTGACACTTCAGGGAACCATCGTTCACGCAAACCCTATCAAGTCGGTTGCAACAGTTTTGCTAAAGAGCCGAAATCTTTCAAAAGCTTTTCGTGTGAATGAAGAGATCGAAGGTGTCGCGAAAGTGACAAAAGTAGAGCGCACACGCGTTACATTTCGCAATCTCAACAACTCGCGACTCGAATACATCGAGATCGTATCAGATGTTAAAATCAATTTTGGTATGAATCAAAAGCATGATGACGTTGAAGCACGCGGAGATTTTGATTTTGCCTTAAAGCGCGATGATGTTAAAAAATATACCGCGGATTTGTCGGCGGTTTTAAATCAAGCACGGATGATCCCAAACGTTGTACCAGGTACGGGTGGTCGGGTTGAGGGATTTCGATTCGTCAACATTCAAGCCGGAAGTATCTATGAGAAATTGGGATTTAAACCTGACGATGTGATCAAAGGTGTAAATGGTGAGTCGGTAAATTCGCCAACCAAAGCGATGGAACTTTATCAGACGCTTAAAACAGACAATAAAATTTCACTCACGATCGAACGCAACGGCAAAGAAGAAACTTTTCAATACACAGTGACTGAATAAACGAAAGGCATCAGCTATGATTCTCCGCTCGGTTTTAATATTTTCTACGGCAAGCGCATGGGCGCAAATACCGATGAAAAAGCCGACGCCTGCGCCTTCAAAAGGCCCTTTGGTAAGTTCAAAAACAAAGATGCCTTTTTCAAAAGCTCAGCCCGAAGATATTACCAACGAAAATTTTCCCGACTTGATCGAAAGTTTTGATTACAACAACGCCGAGATTGGCGATGTGATCGAAGCGATTTCAAAATTGACAGGCAAAAACTTTATTGTCGACCCTCAAGTGCGCGGAAAAATAACTATTCTTGCGCCTTCGCAAATCACAGTGGCCGAAGCTTATCGGGCTTTTTTATCGGCGCTGGCCATTAATGGTTTTACGGTTGTGCCTTACGGAAATTTCTTAAAAGTGATGTCCACACGAAACGCCCAACGTTCAAGTATTGAGACCTACTCTGGCAATTATTTTCCCGACTCGGATCAACTGATTACCCGAATCATTCGTCTCAAATATATTAGTGCAGACGAAGTAAATAAAAATTTAAGAATCTTAAATTCCAAAGACGGTGAGATGGTGCCCTACCCTCCCACCAACTCCCTCATCATTACCGATTTTGGATCCAACATCGATCGGGTGATGAAGATTGTGACCCAACTCGATGTTCCAGGTTTTGAGGAACGACTTGAAGTGGTGCGAATCCGATTTGCACGCTCAAAAGACATTGCCGATATGATCACCAAAATTATCAATAAGGGTGATCCTAATGCGGGCAATCGTTTTGCACCGGGCATTCCGCGATTTCGTCAACCTGGCGAAGGCGGCACAGGAGGCAATGCCGAGAGTTATTCGCTCGTTGTTTCTGATGACCGCATCAATTCTATAATTGTTGTTGGAAATAAAGCGGGCATCGAAAAAATTCGAAAACTTGTTTCGCAACTCGATTTTAGATTGCGCCCCGAAGATCGCGGCGGAGTGACGGTTTATCACGTCAAACACACCGAAGCCGAAAAGTTGGCCACCACCTTAAACGGAATAGCTGCAGATTCTAAAAAAGCCCAAGACACCGCAAATCCTGCAGCAGGTGGCGCGGGCGGCGCAATCGCAGCGCCACGTCCTGGCCAAGAAGCGGGAGCACTCTCTGCTCAAGCGGTTTTTGGAAATGATGTGAAATTCACCGCAGACAAAGTGACCAATAGTATTTTGATCACCGCAAGCCGCCAAGATTATGAAATTATAAAAAGCATTTTATCAAAAATCGACGTGCCTCGCGATCAGGTTTTTGTCAAAGGGGTGATCATGGAAATGAAAGTCACCGAAAATCTCAATTGGGGTGTGAACTATTATAAATTTTTACCCGACACCAACGGCATTGGCCGAATGGGATTTCGAACCGGTGACATCAACAATTTAATCAATCCTGCAAGTGATAGCGGTGGAGTTTTGGGTTTTGGACTTGGTGCGATCACCAGCATTATGATTCCTGGAGCACCTGGGGGCACATCAACAACCGGGGCAACAACCGCTGCTGGAACTTACAATGTTTCGAGTTTAACCGGTCTCGTGAAATTTTTTAAAACAAACGCCCAGGCCAATGTTTTGTCCACCCCTCAAGTGATGGCTTTAAATAATGAAGAAGCGATGATCGAAGTGGGGGATAAAATTCCGGTGGCACGAAATAACGTGCAGACCTCAACGGGTGTAAACACAAACAGTGTAGAACGCCAAGATGTCACAATTAAGCTTGAGCTCACTCCTTATATTTCGCCCGATACTGATATTGTCCAATTAAAGATCAACCAAAGTGCCGATGGTCTATCTTCGTACACGCCAAAAGCGAGTCAATTGGCCGACACCGCAATCGCAACCACCACGCGCAAAATCAAAACCCAAATCATTGTGCATTCTGGAGATACCGCAGTTTTAGGCGGGCTGATGAAGGATGAAGACAATGAGAACATCACCAAAGTTCCGATCTTGGGAGATATTCCGATTTTGGGTTGGCTCTTTAAAAGTAAAAGCAATGATCGCCAAAAAGTGAACCTGATGGTTTTTTTATCGCCGACGATTGTTCGCAATATGGAAGATAACGCTAAAGTGATGAACGGTAAAATTAATGAACGTATTGATTTTATTCAACGCTCGGCGAGTGGTCGCGATCCTTATGGAGAATATATTGATTCACTTCCAAGACGCGCGGTTGGAGATGATTTAAAGAAAAAACCAGAGAGCGAAGAAGAACCAGAAACCGAAACTTTCTAAAGCTGGCCTCCTTCATTGTTATTTTGATTGAAATGGATGATTTGTTTCATCTAGGCTTTAGACGTGGTGAAAATCGCAATCCTCTTATTCGGAATTTATTTTGCTCAACAATCTGGAGCTGCGGAGATTCGTCTTTTTTCGAGAGATTTTAGAGTTGTCTCCTTAGTTAATCCCAAGGGCTATATCGATACCGATGACTTTGTTTTGATTATGGCAAAACTGGATAAAATTTTTAAGTGCGAAGATCTTTTGTGGGATGCCCATAAACTGACGCTTCTTGTCCCCTCCAGCCAAACCAAAATAGAACTGGGCCGGCGAGCGCCAAGCTTTTTTTACGATATCAAAAACACAGATGACATCACCACCATTCGAATTTTTATTGGTGGAAACATTTTTGCGATGGATTTTGAAAGGATGTCTTTTGGTAGAATCAAAATTTATTATCAAGGCGATGATGAGCCCAGATTTGAAGTCGAAAACAAGGCGATACAACAACCCTTTACCAACATTTTTCAATTCTCTAAGCCTAGCGATCCATCAAGTCCAAAGGTGAACCTGACCTTATAAAGTCGCAAGTTGTGACTTCAAGAACTCCTTGTTACACTTATCCGCATGGCTGCAACATTCGAAATGCTTTTACTCAAAGGAACGAGCTTAACAAGCGATCAGCTCAAATCGGTACTCGGCATTATGAGCACCCAAGGTGAAACGATCGAGCAGCATCTCGCAAAAGGTCAATACACCACTCCTGAAGAAGTGTTGAGCGATCTGTGTAAACATGTTCATGTTGAATTCATAAAAGAAATTCCGGTGAATGATATTCCTGTGGATCTCGTGAGAGATTTGCCGATCAATTATGCAAAAACTCAGGAAGTACTCCCCTATCGGATGGAAAATGAGCGACTTCTTGTCCTCACCACCAATCCGCTTAAAACCAAAGCGCTCGATGATTTAAGGGTTAAGTTTAATAAACGAATTTATCCTTTGGTCACCACAAGCTCACGACTTCAAGATGCAATCAATCGTGTTTATGAAAAATCAACCGCCGCGCTTGAAGGCCTCGATGAAATCGAGTCCGAAGAATATGATCTCGACGATCCAGTTATAGATCTTTTAGAAGCGGGCGAAGATGATGCGCCTGTGATTAAGCTCGTAAACACTTTGCTTTTTAGAGCGGTAAAAGAAAAGGCATCTGACATTCATATTGAGCCTTATGAGCGCGACATGGTGGTTCGGTTTCGGATAGATGGAATTTTATTTGATATTTTTAAGCCGCCAAAAAAATTGCAAAATGCCATCACCTCGCGGATCAAAGTGATGGGCAATCTCAACATTGCCGAAAAGCGATTGCCTCAAGATGGACGAATTCCTCTCAAACTTGCGGGTAAAGATATTGATGTGCGTTTGAGTTCGGTTCCCACCGCATTTGGTGAGCGCTTGGTGATGCGACTTCAGGATCGATCCAACGTGGTGCTTGAACTCGCAAGCCTCGGATTTTCTGAAGACTCCCTCGTAAAAATTGATCAACTGCTTACAAAAACTTACGGCATTATGTTGGTGACCGGACCCACAGGAAGCGGAAAATCCACAACCCTTTATGCTTCAATTTCAAAGATCAACACGATCGATAAAAATATTATTACGGTTGAAGATCCGGTGGAGCAGCGCATTCACGGCATCGGTCAAATTCAGGTCAATTCAAAAATCGGTCTTACTTTTGCGAATGGTTTGCGCTCGATCTTAAGACAAGATCCAAACGTGATTATGATCGGAGAGATTCGTGATCTCGAAACCGCAGAGATTGCGATCAATGCTTCACTTACGGGTCACTTGGTTTTATCCACCATTCACACCAATGATTCGGCAGGTGTTTTTCCTCGGCTCATTGATATGGGTTGTGAGCCATTTTTGATTGCAACATCATTGCTTGGAGTCGTGGCGCAGCGGTTGGTTCGACTGCTCTGTCCCCATTGTAAAGAGCCCTACACCCCAACAGAAGTGGATCTTGCCAGTTTAGAGCTCACTCGCGATCAGATTCGTGGAAAAAATATTCATCGTGCTGTTGGATGTGCCGAGTGCAATCAAAAAGGATATATTGGCCGAACGATTATTCAAGAAATGATGATGCTCAATGATGATCTGCGCTCGATGATCATGAAGCGCGAAGACGGCAACGCAATCAAAAAAGCGGCGGTACAAAAATTTGGGATGATCCCCTTTCGCCAACATGGAATTCAAAAAGTTTTAAGTGGCCTTACCACAATCGAAGAAGTTCTCACCAATACACAATTGGACGTTTAATCTATGCCAGTTTTTGAATACAAAGGCCTAAACAAAACCGGTAAGAACGTGCGCGGCACTATTGATGCCGAAAATGTGCGGACCGCAAAACTTCGTCTCAAAAAAGATGGAATCTTTGTGGTGGATTTAAAAGATCGCACCAAAATAGAAAAGCGTGGGAAAACCAAGAAATCGGTGGCCTCTCGCCGAGTCAGCGTGGAGGATCTCTCGCTTCTCACACGTCAGTTGGCCTCACTTCTTAAAGCCAATGTTCCTTTAGTTGATAGCCTTCAAGCGGTGAGCGAACAGATTGAAAATCCGATGCTCTCCGACGTCATGGCCGATATCAAAAATTCGGTGAACGAAGGTGGTGCTTTTCACAAAGCGCTCGCCAAGTATCCAAAAATATTTGATAGGATTTATATCACGATGTGCGAAGCCGGAGAGATGTCAGGAACACTTGATGTGATCTTGATGCGTCTTGCTGAATTCACAGAGTC
The DNA here is from genome assembly GCA_965199825.1 of Bdellovibrionales bacterium. Classification (GTDB taxonomy): domain Bacteria; phylum Bdellovibrionota; class Bdellovibrionia; order Bdellovibrionales; family UBA1609; genus CBDATP01. The sequence continues at coordinate 2,575,866 of OZ241329.1, forward strand.
GGCTTCTGAACTTCAGAGTAAGGTGCGCTCGGCATTGATGTACCCGGTCTTGATGGTTGCATTTTCGTTATTGCTGCTCGCGGGTCTTTTTATTTATGTGATACCACAAATCGTTGCGGTGTTTGAGAGTGCTCCAGAGTTGAAGCTTCCATGGTACACATTAGGAGTTATCGCCATATCGGGTTATTTAGTAAACTACTGGCATGTGATTGGGATAAGCATCTTTTTGTCCTATGTGGTTTTTCGCAACTGGAAAAATTCTGAAAATGGTCGAAAACAATGGGACGCTTTTTCGCTCAAGATGCCGGTGTTTGGAAAAATCAATCGCATTGTTGCGGTTTCAAGATTTACCAGAACACTTGCGACACTTTTAACCGGCGGTGTCCCCATGCTAACCGCGATGGGCATTGTGCGAAATGTTGTTGGCAATGAAACCATAGCTGAGGCTTTGGATATTGCGCGCGACAATATTAGTGAAGGAGAATCGATTGCGGGTCCGCTTAAAAAATCGGGTCAATTTCCACCGATCGTGATTCACATGATCAACATTGGTGAAAAAACCGGTGAGCTTGAGCGCATGTTGGTACAGGTGAGTGACTCTTACGATTTTCAGGTGAAGAATTCGGTGGATGGGATGACATCACTTTTAACCCCAGTGATGATCATCATGATGGGTGGCGTTATTGGGGTGATCGTATTTGCGATTATGGTTCCAATGTTTGAAATGTCGAACCTGGGCGGCTAAACTTCCCAGTGAAATTTATTTTGGAGGCAACTTGAAAATGATCAGAAATTCTCGCGGTATGACCCTTGTTGAAATCATGGTGGTGCTTGCAATCATCGGCGGTCTTATTGGGATCTTAGCCGGAACAGTGAACAAACAATTTAAAAAAGCGCGCACCAAACAAGCTCGGATTCAGATTTCAGAGATTGGCAAATCTCTTGATCTTTATCTCACCGACTGTGGATCCTACCCCACCACCGAACAAGGCTTGCAAGCACTCGTCGAGCAACCCTCGGATTGTAAAAACTGGGGACCCGATGCGTACATTAAAAAAGTTCCCACCGATCCTTGGGGAGCCCCTTTTATTTATGAGCTGCGCGGCAATAGTTTTGTTTTAAAATCTCTTGGTGATGACAAAAAAGAAGGCGGATCTGGAACAGCGGCTGACATCTCTAGCGACGACAACTAAAGGATTTACCCTCGTTGAGATTATGGTCGTAGTGGCCATAATCGCAGCGGTGGTTGCGATTCTTATTCCGCGTATTGATAATAAAAATAATAAAATGAAGGCAGCGGTTCGTCGCTTTTCTGCATTAACTCGCGAACTTCACACACGAGCAAAACTAAAAGGCACAACCTATCGTTTGGCGATCGATCTCAAAGATGGATCCGAAACCCAAACCACGCAGCAGTACTGGGTCGAGCGATCCAATGCGACAGTGATTTTGAGTGAAAAAGACGAAAAGGCATTTAAAGATGATCTTAAAAATCTTCGTCAGGACGAAAAAAAGCCAAAGGATCTTTATGGATTTGAATTGGACTCGACCATTATTAAAGGTGTGCAAGAGATCAAGGTGCCTCTGAGAATCATCTCGGTTGAAAAAAAAGGCTACAAAGATATCTTCAACTCGGGCCTTGCTTACATTTATTTTTTTCCCCAAGGACTTTCAGAAGAAGCGATCATCCAACTCAAAGCGGGTGAAAATTTGCAATGGAGTTTGGCGGTTCAACCGCTCACCGGAAAATCAGATGTGGTCTCAAGACTGATCACACTTAAAGATTTGATCCAGCAGTGAAAAACTTAGGCTTCACCCTTATCGAAGTTTTGGTGGCCATGATGATCCTGGTGGGTGGAATTATTATTGTGGCCAACAGCTGGTCAGGAAATCTTTTAAAAATTCGCAAAGCCAATGTGTACAATAACGTGGGCGTTTTACTCGAGCGCAAGGTCACCGAACTTGAGGTCAAATATCGCGACAAGCCCTTAACCGAAATCAAAGCCGAAGACAGCGGTGATTTTGAAGGGCTCCCTCAGTATCAGTGGAAAATGAAATCTCGCGAATTTAAAATGCCCGATCTCACCGCCGCGTTGCTCAAAAATAAGGGCGGCAACGCAGACGAAATGTTTTTAACCATGATGAAACAGGTCAATAGCTTTATCGAAAAATCGGTCAAAGAAGTTAAAATTTCTGTGATTGTAAAATCAAATAAAAAAAATATTGAGTACTCGGTCACCACCTATTTTGTCGACTACACCAAAGATTTTAATCCTCTCGCTGGCGGCGCTCAGTGAGGTCGGGATTTACTCTGATCGAAGTTGTGGTGGCGATTGCGATCTTAGCAGTTCTCTCAATTTACACAGCCCAAAGTATTCAACGCGGAATCAAATCCAAAGCAAAAATCGAAAAGGAAATCGAACGCACGTCGGTGGTTCGTGACGCGCTCAAGGTGATCGAGCGTGATATTAATTTGGCTTTTAATTATCGCGACATCAATGTGAGTCTTTATAATCTTGCGGGCCAAGCGCGCACCTCGCAAAGCCCGAGTGCTTCCACCACTCCGATCCCGGGATCCACCCAATCCGCAGTGGCAGTTCCCCAAGCTGCGGCGTCGCCGTTTAAGCCCAAAGAACAAAAACTTCTCACCGCATTTTTGGGATCGAACAAAGATATTTCTTTGACCACATTGAGCGGTGTAAGAACTCAGGCCGACACCCAAACCTCAGACCAGGTGGTTGTCGGTTATCAAGTTAAAGACTGCACCAATCGCATAAATAAAAATCTCAAAAGTCGGTGCTTATGGCGACGTCTCAATCCCATCATTTCTGATGACATCACAAAAGGTGGTGATGAGACCGTGCTGCTCGAAAACGTGACCCGATTTGAATTGAGATATCTTGGGCCTGGAAAAGAAACCGAGTGGATCAAAGATTGGTCTTCCGGAGTCAAAGGTGATGATTCCACTCGCGGGAAATTTCCTTATGCGGTCGAGATCACCATTGAGGCCCAAAACAAAAACATTCCAGGCGATAAACCAGTAGCCATGACTTGGGTTGCTTCATTAAGATTTCCAAATAATGCCGAGCCCACGAGTTCGGCGGGAGCAAGTGTTGGGACTTCTCGCACCCCTTAGAAATAATCGAGGTGTCGCACTCTTAATTGCGATTTTTTCTTTGATGCTGATGGTATTTATCGCCAACGAAGTCTCCTACGACACGACGATCGAATATTTGATTGCGTCTCAGCAGGTCAATCGACTCAAAGCCTACTATGCGGCAAAAGCCGGAGTTGAATTTAGTCTTTTAAGAATTTCGGTTTACAAAAAAATTCTTGCAACCTTTGGCGATCAGCTCAAAGGCAACACGGCAATGCTTGATCCGGTTTGGCAATTTCCTTTTTCTTGGCCGCCCCTTATGCCGGGCGAAATGAATTCGGCAGACAAAGACAAAATCAATTCGGCAGTAAAAGAATCCACAATGGATGCCTCTTTTTCTTCGACAATTTCTTCGGAAGGTCAAAAAATTGATGTCAATGATCTAGGCGCCTTTTTGCCCGAGGGAAAAGGATTTCGAGACGCCACCCGTCTTCAAATTCTCAAGATTTTTCAAAACCAAATGGAAACCGATGATGGCTTTCGCAAAAAATATGGTGGGACAAATTTCGAAGAGGTCGTAAACAATATTACCGACTGGGTTGATGAAGATAGCGAGTCTTTAAATGGTGGGGATGAAAAACGCTATTATCCTGATATTCGCTCTGATTTTATTCCGCCAAATACCCCTTTTAAAACAGTCGATGAACTTCATATGGTTGCCGGGATGAAAGAGGATTTCTTTAAAGTTTTAAAAGATCGGATCACCGTTTATGGAACCAAAGGATTGAACGTCAACTATGCCACTCGCGAAGTTTTAAAATCTTTTGATGTGCGCATGACCGACGAGGTAGTGAACAATATTATGAAGCGAAGAAACAATCCTCAAGAAGGTCCTTTTAAAGACACCACTGATTTTTATAATTTTTTGGATGGTCAAGGTGTGCGTCTTGATCGCAATGCCAAAAATCAAATTCCATTGTTGTTTGGACCAGAATTTAATTTTCGTATTCAGAGTACTGGTATATTTGCCAACTCTCGGCGCGAAATCACCGCGGTGGTTTACGATTACGATAACGTAAGCCAAAATTATTCCAATTGGGTTCAAAGCTCGAGTGCTCAAAATACCGCAACTCCGGGTGCCGCACCTTCCACCGCGACACAGGGCCAACCCACTGCTCCCAAAATTCAAACCGGAAAAGGACGACCAACCATTGTGTATTGGCAGGAAAATTAGGATGGGCATCCGCCTCGACAAAAGTCGGTCGTACTGTGTCCAGTGTTGCAATGAATTTCTCATAGCCTAAGGTATTAATATGAAGTCGGTCGGCATCGATATTGGAAGTTTTAGCGTTAAAATTGCAGAGATAGACACCACTTCCAAGGGCTTCTCTCTTTCGCGTCTTCAAGAATTCCCACTTTCGCAAGATCCCACTCGAGATCGAAAAATCGAGGTGATCGAACTTTTACGCAACACTTTTAATAATTATGATCCTTCTGTTTATCGATTTGTTTTGTGCTTAAGACAAAACCACGTGAGCTCAAGGGTAAAACGATTTCCATTTCGCGAACGCCACAAAATCTTGCGCTCGCTCGCATTTGAACTCGAAGATGATTTGCCCTTTTCGCCTGAGGATTCAATTTTTGAAGCCAAGATCACAAAATATTTTGGTAACGAGGCCGAAGTTTTTGCACTGGCAAGCCCCAAAGAGCGCATCACCGAAGTTTTAAGTTTGGCCTCGGACAGTGGCGTCGATCCCGATCTATTAACCAGCGAAGGGGTAGCCCTTAACAATTTGATTGAGCCGTTTTTATACCCTCCCCGCGAAGAGCCCCAACTCGAGAGTCCCCTGCCCGAACCAAAAAGTTCACAAGTGATTTTAAGTTTGGGCCACGAGCATTCGGTTTTGGTTTTATTAGAGGAAGGCACTCTCAAACTGATTCGTCATATCGATTGGGGCGGAAGAAATTTAGCCGAGAGCCTCTCAAAGGCTGCCAACATCCACTATCTCGAAGCGCTCAAAATTATGCGCAAATCGGCTCTGTTATTTGGGGACGAAACAGCGACGCCTGAGCAAACCGGAATCAGCAAAAGTTTAGCCAAAGGATTTGAACCGCTCATTCAAGAAATGAAACTGTCGCTTTTAGAATGCAGTGCTGATTTTCGATTAGACATCAAAGAGATTTTTATTTGTGGTGGTGTTGCCAACTTAAGAAATATCAATGCATTTTTAACTCAACAATTCGGTGTTGTGGTCAATCGCATCTTGCCGTTACCTTTGTTTCCAGAACTCAATTTTGAAACCAACACTCAAGGTGAACTTTCTGGAGCCTTGAGCATTGGGCTTGCGATCGAAGGTATGCGTCGGCCAAAAAATCCGGCGGTGCAGTTTTTAAAAAATGAATTCGCCAAACAAAGTCAAAGTCTTCAGATGGCCTGGGACAAGTGGAGTTACACACTTAAAATCGCCACTGCCACATTTGCTTTGTTGCTGGCTTATTCTTACTTTAAAGATGATTTCGCAAGCTCAGCAGCAGAAGAGGCCCAAACTTTACTTCGGAGCCAAGCAAGCTCGATTGCGGGCCTTAAAGGTCCAAAGGCCACGGTCAAAGCGATCCGTGATTTTTTAAAAGAAAAGCAAGATGAAGAAAAAGGCCGAGCTCTTTCCGAAAAAATCTCTGAGCTCAATCAGGGGCTTGATGTGCTAAATCGCTTAAGCTCCTCACTCCCCGGTCGCAGAAATTTATCGGTCCAAATCAGTCATATGGTCTTAAGCGGCGAAATCTTAGATCTGCAAGGTGATGTGAGCTCACAAGTGGAGCTGGCCACTTTAAAAAATACTCTGACTAATCTCTCGAGTGATTCGCGCCTAGAGGTTCTCTCGGTCAAACCGCAAGGTGGGCGCGTGGGATTTGCATTTCGGCTTCGTATGGCAAGGTTAAAGGGAGGCTGATGTGGCAGGCTTAAGTGATCTCAAAGATCAGTTGCGGGAGCGTTGGCAAGCCGTCTCAGAACGTGTTCAAGAAAATGCGCTTTACAACAACATTATCGAAAAATACGAAGCGTGGCCGTTAATCGCCCAGCGTGCTTTGTGGATTTCGCTGATTGCGGGTGCATTTTTATTTTTGTTTTCTATCCCCTACTCGTTTTTAGATTCAGCCTCGCAACACCTTGCTGATTTTGAAGAGCGCAGAGTTTTAATTCGAGAACTATTGAAATCTTCAAGAGCTTCAAGAGAAATGACCCCGGTGATCTCGGGCCCATCGTCTTCAGACTTAAAAAATCAAATTACAAATGTGCTAAAAATGGCAAACCTGATTCCCGAGCAAATTGCCGCAATCAGCGACACCGATGCTCCAGAAATGCAATCGCTCACCCCCAAAGGAATTTCGAATTCTTCTTTGAGCGTGCAGTTAAAAAAACTCAATGTTCGGCAAATTGCTGATCTGGGTTTTGAATTTGGAAAAATCCATCCTGCGGTCAAATTGGTAAGCCTCGAATTGACCGCTGCTCGCGATATCAAAAATTATTTTGATGCGACCTTTAAATTGACGAGCTTTTCATTTCCGTTTGGCACAGGTCATCGCGGCGCAGTTTCACACGACGAAGAGAGCGACGAATGAAAAGTGCAATTCAATGGGTCTTAAATATTTTTCGTTTTCATAAATTGAAAATCGTCGTGGTGATCTTAAGCTTTTTGGTTTGTAGTCTGCTGCGATTTCCGCTGGATGATCTGTCTGGTGTAATGTCGGCACAGATCACTGAGGCAACCCAAGGCCAAGTGTTTTTACAGTTTGAAAAATTGGGTTTGGCATTTTTCCCTCAACCCTCGCTCTCTTTTACGGATGTTCTTATCGACACTCCCGTTATCTCGAATCTCCACTCCAAACGCTTAAAGCTTTCGCCTTCGATTCCTGCACTTTTGACTTTCCGAATGGGATTTGTGGCCGACGCGAGCGAAATTTTGGGGGGAGATACCGATTTTAGTTTGCGCGAAGGCGAAAAAACCAAGGAAGGCGCAAGAAAATATCAGATCGCCCTTAATGCCGAGCATCTTAACCTCGCCGAAATCAAAAAAGCGCTCGATCTGCCCGTGCCCCTAAAAGGTGCGGTCAATGCCAAATTGAGCGGCAACGTGGATCCAAGTTTTATTGATCAGCCCGAGGGTGATGTGCAGATGACGTTTGCAAGCCTCGAGGTTCCGGCGTCGAGTGTGCCCACTCCTTTTGGTCCTATGAACTTGCCCACTGTCAAATGGAGCAACGTGGTTTTGAAGGGGCGCATGGCCCAGGGCAAATTTTTTGTTGATGAAGGCAAGGTGGGTGCGGCCCAAGATCCATTGAACGGCCAAATCAAGGGTCAAATGGATGTGCGAATTTTACGCAGCGGAAATGCCGATGTGAGCAGCTATGATTTTCGTGTGGAGCTCAACTTAAATAAGTCGGTCGAAAAAGATTTTGGGCTTTTTTTAAGTTTTCTGGACACATTTCGGACCCCAAACCTCTCAGGATCTAAATACCTCTTTCGCGCCACTGGCCTACGTTTTGGAGTGCCACCTCGCTTAAGTGCTTTGGCAAGTTTTAATTAACATGCTAGCTTCGGCCATCGCTAATCGCGATTTTAAACCAGCCGAGGCGATTTCAAAACAGGAAAGGGTATTTCAATGTCAGGTATTAATAAGGTTTTAATCATTGGTCGACTCGGGCAGGATCCCGAACTTAAAACTGTAGGATCGGGTCAGCAGGTAGCGCGTTTTAGTATTGCGACAAGCGAAAATTGGACAGATCGCGATGGCAAAAAACAAGAACGAACCGAATGGCACCGTATAGTTGTTTGGGGAAAACTTGCCGATCTTTGCGGAAAATATTTGGCAAAGGGCCGTCAAGTGTATGTAGAGGGTCGACTTCAAACTCGTTCTTGGGAAGATAACCAAGGTCAAAAAAAATTCACCACCGAAGTGGTTGCCAACACGGTTCAATTTTTGGGAAGCACCAATTCTGCTCAAGCCAGTGGTGGACAAAAAGATAATTTTGAAGACTTCGGGCCCGAACCTTCGTTTGACAACACCGCAGACGAGATTCCGTTTTGATTCGAGTTTTATGCTGTTTTATTTTTTTAAGCGCGTGCTCGGTCTATCAGTCCGACGCACGCAAAGTGCTCGAGAGCCGTGGGCTTTCGGTGGCAACCGTTGCGACGATGTCGGCTAAAGTGGAAGAGGGCTGTGTTGAAGCTCCAGCTGATCAAAAACTAAAAGTCGAGGCCAATGGATTTATACCTCGAGTGATTCGTCACCAATCCTCCGGCCTTTATTATATCTGCCCATAAAGTCCTGATGAAGTTGTGGTTGCCCTAAATAAGTTTTTGCTCTTAGACTTATAACCGAGGGTGCTTATGAAATTGATCACAATATGTCTTGCCGCTTTTTTTATTACTCCTTTAGCCGCTTTGGAAGTGTCCAAGGTGAAAGGCAATAAAGTTCTTATCCAAATGGATGATAAACCCATTGCTCCGGGTGAGGAGTATTTTGTGGTCAACGGTGACGGCAAAAGAAAAGGACTTGTGAGCATCAAACAGGTTCGCGACGAACGCGCCATAGGTTTACTGACAAAAGGCCAAGCCGAACCCGGTTGGACACTCGAAAAACGAAAAAGCAAAATTGTTGGCAAAAACAAAGCGGACTCTACAAAACGGGTTTCGATATCGGGACGTCCTCACGATCGCGCCTACTATGGTATTCAGATTGGTTACTCACAAAACAAAATGGATGTGACTCAGAGTAACGGGTCCGCAATTGCAATGACCGGTGGCTCGATCAATGTTCGAGGGATTTTTGATTACGAAATGTTTGATCGGATTTGGTTTCGCGGCGGAGTGGGCTATCTCGGATTTACAGTCAATGGGCCAAGCACCGGATGTAATCCCAATAACAGCTACGGCAGTGCCTGTAGCGCAAACATCACCTACATTGATTTTGATTTTTGGGGCCGCTATCTCTTTTCAGACGGATTTTATAGACCTTGGATCGGTGGCGGGTTTGCTTTGATATTCCCAATGAGCAAGACCGCAACGCCCCTTGACCCTGCCTCGATCAGCAACAATAGCGTGATCTCGATTGGCGGCGGTCTGGATATGTTCTTTAGCGAAAAGTTTTTTGTTCCATTACAGATTGAATATGGGATGTTGCCAAAATCGGATACGGTGGCTGCAAGCCTGATCACCGGCCGCATTGGGGTCGGTTTTACTTTTTAAGAGGAGCACATGGCGATTGTCAGCATGACAGGTTTTGGCAACGCCAAAGGATCCACTTCGGATGTTGAAATCGAAATTGTGCTCAAATCGGTCAATGCCCGGTTTTTGGAAGTTAAAACCCATCAACCTCGCGAATATCTTATTTTTGAAGCCGAAATTAAAAAACTGATCAAAACATTTTTTAATCGCGGCAATATTGATGTCTTTATTTCGCGCAAAACTCGCAATGTAAAAAAAATGGTGAAGCTCAACGAAGATGTTTTGGCTTCTTATTTTTTAAATCTAAAAAAAATAAATGCTCGATTTAAAATTCCGGTAGCGATCTCTTTTGGTGATCTTTTAAAGGCCGAAGGGGTTCTCAATCTTGTCGAGAAGCACAAGCCCATCACTTCTGAAAAATCTTTTTTGTTTAAACTTTTGAAACAAGCCCTCTCGAAAGCTCGTGAAAATCGATTGCGCGAAGGACGAGATCTTTATACCGAGCTTTTTCGCCTGTTAAAAACCCTAAAGGAACTCAAAACCAAGATTGAAGAAAAAATTGTCAAAGCCCAAGTGGATCGGTCACAACGACTTCACGCGCGCTTTAAAAGAAATCAGCCCGAAGAGGCTGGCCGAGCCATTCATGAGATTGCGGCAATCTTAGAGAAATCAGATATCCAAGAAGAACTTGTGCGGATTTCAACCCATATCCAATTTTGTTTCTCAATTTTGAAATCCGAAAAATCTCCGGGAAAAAGTTTGGAGTTTTATGCCCAAGAACTTTTGCGAGAAATGAATACGATTGGATCAAAGGCTCAGGTGGCAGAAATCGCTCACCTCGTAGTGCGCTCAAAAACCACCATTGATCAATTTAAAGAACAGGTGTTGAACATCGAATGAATAAAATCCTTATTATCGTTGGCCCAAGTGGTGTGGGAAAATCCACCTTGATTGCTCGAGCCTTAAATGAGTTTAAAGAACTCGAAGATACAACGACCTACACCACCCGAAATATGCGTGAGGGCGAAAGCGAAGGATGTCCCTATCATTTTGTTGATCACAAAAAATTTGAAGAACTCATCACTCAAGATTTTTTTGTCGAATGGGCCAAGGTCCACACCAATCTCTACGGCACCCCCATGCAACAGTTAAAAGAAGCTTGGGCTAAGGATCATGTGGTCATCATGGATGTGGACATTCAGGGTGCGCAAAGTTTTAAAAAACGCTTTAAAGAGGCTGTGGCGGTTTTTATACTTCCCCCCTCGATTGACGAATTGAAGAAAAGAATTATCAAGCGCGACAAAGGTGAGCCTAAAGATATTGGGGTTAGGATGGAGAATGCGGTCAAGGAAATCGCTCAGGCTCCGTTATGTGACCATCAGATTCGAAATGTTGATATCGACCAAGCTTACGATGAATTAAAGAAAATTATTGTCGAATTGGTCAAAGCTCGCTAGTTTACGGGGTTTTGCCTTTTAAACTCAAAAAAGATGGAGTGCTCATGGCTAGAATTACGGTGGAAGACTGTCTTGATCGAATGAACAACCGATTTGCACTGGTCATCTTGGTCTCAAAACGCGCGAAACAACTGTTAAAAGGCGACTCAAGCACCCTGCCAAATAAAAATAACAAATATATCGTCAATTCTTTAAGAGAAGTGGCTGCAGGTCATGTGTACTACGAAATCGACGAGAGCCTGGGTACGGTTGAAGAACAAATTCAATCCGATCTCAATTATTTAAAGTCCTATTGATTTGAATGAGTGAGCTCGAGGGCGACGATCGCTTTTCTGAAAAAGCACCACGAACAGTCGATGAACTCCTCGAGCGCATTTTAGGTTATTACCCCCAAGCCGATTCTGCCTTTATCAAAAAAGCCTATGAATTTTCCGAAAAAGCTCACTCCGGCCAAATTCGCCGCAGTGGTGAGCCATATATTTCGCATCCCCTGGGTGTGGCCGGAATCCTCGCCGAGCTTAAGCTAGATTTGTTTACTATAGCCACGGGACTTCTTCACGATACAGTCGAAGACACCACGGTCAGTCTTAAAGATATCGAAAATCAATTCGGCGCAACGGTCAGTCAATTGGTCGATGGTGTCACAAAAATATCTAAATTTAGCTTTCGCAACACGCACGAAAAACAAGGCGAAAATATTCGCAAAATGATTATTGCGATGGGTAAAGATGTGCGGGTGGTTTTGGTCAAATTGGCCGATCGTCTCCACAATATGCGCACCCTCAATCATATGCCCTATCAAAAACAAGCGGTGATTGCCCAAGAGACTCTAGATATTTACGCTCCACTTGCAGGACGTCTCGGGATTATGTCTCTTAAGATTGAGCTCGAAGATTTAAGCTTTCGTTATTCGCAGCCCGAATCGTATTACGAAGTCGCACAAAAGGTTCAAAAGAAAAAGCGCGAGCGAGAAAAGTATATTGAAGACACCAAACGAGTTTTAGAAGGCGAAATCACAAAACGAAGTCAGATTGATTTTGAAATTCAGGGCCGTCCTAAACATCTTTACTCTATCTATAAAAAAATGCAGTCGCGCGTGGTCGATTATGATCAGGTTTACGATGTGCTGGCATTTCGGGTTTGCGTCAATACGATTTCGGAATGCTACGAAATCTTAGGCCTCGTTCATAATCTTTGGAAACCGATTCCTGGACGATTTAAAGATTTTATCGCGATGCCAAAGGTGAACAACTATCAGAGTCTTCACACTACAGTGATTGGTCCCTTAGCTGAGCGAATCGAAGTTCAGATCCGCACCTATGAGATGCATCTTATCGCCGAGCGCGGAATTGCCGCCCATTGGGCCTATAAAGAAAATTTAAATGAAAGTGGTTTAGACGCTAAGAGTGCCGAAAAGTTTAATTGGTTAAGAGAGTTGATCAATCTTCATCAACACTCCCCCACTGCCGACGAATTTTTAGAGAATGTAAAAACCGATTTATTTGAATCAGAAATTTATGTGTTTACCCCCAAAGGAGAGGTCAAAGAATTTCCCGAGGGTGCCACACCCATTGATTTTGCTTACTCGGTTCACACTGGACTCGGAAATCAAATCACTGCGGCACGTGTGAATGGCAAAATGGTTTCGCTCAAATATCAGCTTTCAAATGGCGACACCATAGAAGTGATCTCTTCAAAGAACCAGGTTCCTTCAAAAGACTGGCTCAAGATGTGTGTCACGACTCGGGCAAAATCTAAAATTCGGGCCTTTGTAAAAGCCGAAAGTCGAAAACGCGCCCAAACTCTGGGTAAGGAGATTTTAGAAAAATATTTTAGACGCATGTCAGTTTCGATTCACCGCCTTGAAGGGGCTTTGTTTGAAAAGCTTTTGCGTGATCATGGCTGCAATAACATCGACGATTTGCATGTGCATTTGGGTTACGGCACGTTGACCGCGCAACAAGTTTTGAGCGCAATTCTACCAGAGATGCCCAAAGCACAACCGCCTCCGGAGAAACCTTCGTTTTTAAAAAAAGCATTTCAAGCGGCTGTTGGAAAAACAAAAAAATCGGGATCATTGATTCGGGTCGATGGACTTGAAGATGTGCTGGTGCGATTTGCAAGATGTTGCAATCCAATTCCTGGTGATCCGATCATTGGATTTATCACGCGTGGACGAGGCATTGCGATCCACCGTGCGGATTGTGAAAAAGCATTCGAACTCGATCAAGATCGGCGACTCGAAGTCGAATGGAATGTGGCTCGCGCTCAAGAAATGGGACGACTTGTGCGAATACGTGTAGTCTCGCATGACTCTGCTGGACTCTTAAAATCGATGACCGAAGTTTTTGCGGCAAACAGTGTGAATATTCAAAACGCCCAAGCGCGCACGACCAAAGACCTGAAGGCCGTTTCGATTTTTGATGTGACCGTTCGCGACACTTCCCAACTCAGCACTGTTATGAACCAGTTAGCAAAAATCAAAGGCGTCATCGGCGTTACACGCATCACCCACTCTTGATTAATCTTTGAACATTTCCCCCAGGATTACAGTCTAGCAAGGCTTTAATCGATAAGCCCTTAGACGAGATTTACAACTAAGGGAGAAAACACATGGGAATATTTTTGGCAATCATAGGGACCTGGGCAATGGCGCTCAGCACTCCTGACTTTTGGAAATGTACCGGAAAAGTGGGCGGCTCATGGCTCCCTGCTCAAAATCCGAATGCGTGCAATGTCTCAGATTTTGGCGATCCAAAATCGGTTCAATCTAATTACACGTCGGTCATTTATAGCGATGCGAAGTCATCAGCTTCGCAACTTCCTGCGTACATGAACAATATGAATGCCGATATTCGCGACGCTGCCACTTACTATTATCAAATCAGAAATGTTGGATCTACCGGAATGGTTTTGAATGATTGGCTTCAGCTCGTGATGGCCACCGCATTTCAAGAATCCATGTGGTCACATTATCGTTTAGGAAATGACAAGCTTGTAAAAATGATGCGCGGAGATTCAGGCCATGGCCACGGGATGATGCAAATTGATGATCGTGATTCAGGTCATTACAATGCCCTTCTCAAAAATTCTGCAGGCTGGGAATTGTCGCAAAATATTGTCAATGGTTTAGATGAACTCTTTAATGATGTGAAGCTGGCCAAAAAATCAAAGTGTGCCACCAACTCGCAAAATCTCGCACGTGCGGCTTATTCTGATTACAATGGTGGACCAGGAAATGAATGTCGTTGGCAAAATGCGAACAGCTCATGGGCTCGCAATGACGTTAATTTTTTAAATAACTATAAATCAAAACTTTGGAACAATTACGTTACAAACACCAAAGCGATCAGTACATCAAACATGTCTTGTTTAATGGAAAAAACAGCTTCATGTTCGGCTCAACCCGTACGTACCACCGCATCGATTACCGTCACATCGGCACCCCACCTTTATGACACTTCAGATGGTTCAATCTGCGCTCTTGTAGGCCAAAGCTTAAATTGTGTAAAAACAAAAGATGTTTTGTGTTTAAAACAAAGTTTGGATTTGAGCGGTGATGCGGTCAGCTTGCCACAACAGCTTCAAGCTCTTCCCCGTAAAAATCTAGATCGCCATACTTTATGCCAAACCATTTTTAAGTCGATGGCTTCTGTTTCTGAATTCGTAAAAACCGACCGTGATATCTTTGTAAGATCCGCACCTCAAGGGGCCGAACTCACAACTGTTCAAAAAAATAGCCTCAATCAAGTCTTGGATTTTCAAATCGAAGACAACGGTGATCTTTATTATGGCGTTCAAGTGAACAACCGCTTTGGATATTTTTATGCCGGAAACGTTTTGCAAAATGTGTATTGGGCAACCGAACAACTCGACTCAATGAATGATCAACGGGTGATTGCAACTCACGGGCATCAAGTTCAGATCACATTAAAATCGGGACTTAATGTTTACAACAAAATCGGTGGAAGCATTGTTTCCAACCTCAAACTGAACGATAAAGTTGTGGTTGATACCGTTGAAATCAACAGTGACAACAATGAAGTTTATTATCAGGTGATCACATCAAAGGGACCTGGTTATATTTTTAGCGGACACATCCTTCCCACTATGAATTTAAAGCAATGGACTAGGAATTTAAATTAATGAAAAAGTCGGGAGCTTTGCTGACGCTTGCCTTAATGTCGTTTTATTTTTGGACCAAACGTCATCAGACTCCCGAAGTCGAGGGCGCACTCGTTAAGCCATTGTCACAAAAAAATGTGATTGTGCTCGAGAAAGCCTCGCCCCTTATTATACCACTCAAAGAGGCAGAGCGATTTCAGCTCTGCGCTGAAGACTCGATCCCTCAATGTTCCACTCAAGCCAATGATCCAAAACAAATTTACTTTGAAACCGCCGAGCGAATTCGTGAAGTTTTAAAAAGCAGCAGAGGCAAATCGGAATCCGAACGACTGCTTGTGGCAAGTCAGGCTTTAGAAATTGCAAACGACGATGTTCGTGCTGCGGCCTTGCAATTAATTAGCGATCTTAAAAAACAACCACTCAATTTAATTTTTGAAAACTGCTCAGACGCCCGAAGCCCAAGATTGATAAATGAAATGTTTGAGGCCTTTGAAAAAAGCGAAAGCCCAGAGGATCTCACTCGAATTCATCAATTTGTGCAGGCCAGTATTCTATCTGGCCCGCTTTCAAGTGCACCAGTGTATGCAGATAAGATTGGTGTCCTGCTCGATTCAAATTCAATTGCTCAATACCAAGATATCTTAAATCAGTTGCCAAAAAATTCGGCAAGGTATCTGGCCCTTGAAACCTCACTCAACGAATTTGCTAAGCGCTAATCCATACAATTTGTTTATCTCGTTTGAACCAAGTCATTTGCTTTTTGGCGAGTTGCCGGGTGTGAAGAACAATCAATTCAAGGAGCTCTTGCTTCGTGATTTGCTCATCTAAATACATTTGGCATTCTTTGTAGCCCACACTTTGGAGCGCCCGACTCTTTCCAAATCCTTTTTGGCGCAAAAGAGTGACCTCATCAATCAGACCATCTTTCAACATGCGGTCGGTGCGAAGGCGAATGTGCTCTAAAAGATTTTGAGGTTGAAGCCCAATTTTTTTGATTGGATATGGAAATGGAGTTTTATTTTTGAGGAATTTATTTTTTAAACTCGAAAGGGTTTGGCCAGTTTGTAAAAATACCGTCAGTGCCCGCTCAATCCGGTAGTGATCCGCGGAAGAAATTGTTTTTGCTGCCTCTGGATCCACCCGCAACAGTTCCTGATAAAGATCGCTCTTTGATTTTTTGAGTTGACCCAACAAATCACTGTCAGTGGGGGGAGAATCAAAAACACCATATTCTAATGCTTGAAAATAAAACCCACTTCCACCAACCACAAAAATTTGGGCTTTTGTATACCATTGATCAATCACCTCAAGGGCTAAATTTCGAAAGTGGGCGGCATTGACGGGCTGATCTGGATTTGCGACATCGATCAAAAAATGGGGGATTTCGTTTTGTTCTTTGAACGATGGCTTCGCCGAGCCAATGTCCATGCCGCGATAAAACTGAATGCTATCGCAATTAATAATAATGGATTGAGTTTTTTTGGCTTCGGTCATGGCCCAATTTGATTTTCCCGATGCGGTTGGACCTTGAACAAATATAATTTGTTTATGCTCTTCCGAATTCACGCTCTATCTCATCAAAGCTTTTCTCGACACACACAGGCCGGCCATGTGGGCAAAAGCTTGAAAGCGGAAACTCTTCCATCGAAACAAGCAATTCATGCATTTGGTCAAAGCTTAAAGGTTGCCCCGCTCGCACCACCGAATGGCACGCCATCGTAGCAAACACATCAGAAATCACTTTTTCCATGGCAAAACTCTCACCCATTTCGAAAGCCTCTTGAGCCAACACACTCAGTCCTTTTACTAATGCCGATTCGCTAATCAATAAGGGGCCGGCTGCAATCGAGAGACAGGTCGGACTCAACAGCTCAATTTCAATTCCAAATCGCTCAAGCTCAAGACGGTGTTTGATCAAGGCCTCAAGCGGCGCTCGATCAAAATCCATGGTGAGAGGAATCAAAAATCGCTGCACATCAATCTGCCCTTCTTTCCAGGCTCGCATTAATTTTTCATAGGCCACGCGCTCATGGGCGGCGTGCTGATCGATAAGCAAAAGTTTTTGATCGGTTTGAGCCACGATATACGTCAGTCGCAATTGCCCAATGAGCTGCGCTGAGGTCCAAGTTTTTTTTGGCACAACTGGGGTCTGCAAAATTATATTTTGAGCTTCGCTCCTCGGATAAGTTTTTTGTGAAAATTGTGTGCGTGCGAGTTCGTTCAAATCAAAAGTTTGGGTGATCTCATTTGGCGCCCTGGAAATCGGGGTCGATTCGAATCGGTTTTTGAGCCATGGGGCTTTTTCTAAAACGCCCCTCAGTGTTGATTGCACCAAGCGATAGACCTTTGAGGAATCTAAAAATTTAACCTGTGATTTGGTAGGATGAATATTGACGTCGATATCTTCGGGCGAAACCTTGAGCTTCACCACACAGTAGGGATACTGACCATGCATCAAGAGGCCGCGGTAGGCATCCAGGACCGCGGCTTGAAGCATACGATCTTGAATGGGCCGCCCCTGTGCAAAAAACCATAAGCCTCGTGAAGTCGAAAGATTGGTGTGAGGTGCCGATAAAAAAACATCGACATGAATATCATCATTCGATTTTTGGGCTTCAAAGACTTCGTCGATTTCTAAAATTGAGCGCACTCGGCTTTGGGCATCTTGTGGCAGCCACAGAAAAATCACTTTGCCATTCACCTTAAATCGAAACTGAACCCCGGAATTCTCAAGGGCCAAGGATTTGAGCATGGCTTTAATATGAGTGACTTCGCTTGTGTCACTCTTTAAAAACTTGAGGCGAGCCGGCACATTCAAAAATAGATCGCGAACCTCAACCGTGGTGCCGTGACTGCGAGTCACCGCCACAATATCGGATGATTCACCAAATCGCGAAACAATACGATAAGCCTTATTGGTTTTTTGACGGCACGAGGTCAAAGTCAAAACCGAAACTGCTGCGATACTTGCAAGCGCCTCACCCCGAAATCCAAATGATCGAAGAGCCCAAAGATCAAATGTTGTTTCGATCTTGCTTGTGGCATGCCGTTTTAGTGCGAGCCCAAGATCCTCTTGATCAATCCCAACTCCGTTATCAGAAACACAGACAAAGCGGCCGCCCTGATCCACATCGATCTCAATTTCGGTCGCATTTGCATCGAGGGCATTTTCGATAAGTTCCTTAACCAGATGGGCTGGCCGCTCGATCACTTCGCCCGCGGCAATTTGATTGACCACATCTTGAGGGAGAAGATGGATTGCCATCAATACTCCGTCATGACGCTTAAATTAAAACCGGGGTACTGAGTTTTTTCGAGATAATATTTGGCATCTGCACGAACCGCGTACTTATTGAGACGATAAGTGTAAGACAAAGTGCTGCTTGCACCCACGCGGACTTCCTGCGAATCAAAAAGGGCTGGTCCTTGAGCGGTGTTGATGGTCATTTTGAATGCGGCATAAACCACCAGCGGACCAAATCCAAAACTCAAAAGATGACGCCGTCCCTCAAGCAAAGGAAACATCAAAAGCGCATCGGTGATCAAAAAATATCCGGTAGCATTCGACTGGGCGACTTGGGAATAATATTTTGGAGCACCAAGATGAAATAAAAAATTAAAATCAATCGGTGGTCCACTAAACAAAACCCCAGGGCCTGTGAGTTTTAACCCATACAGCACCGTCGGCGTAAAAAGCTTTGTACCCGAAAACTTTTCGGTAAAACTCGCCATCCCAAGATTGACTCCGATATAGCGAGTAAAAAAGATGGGATCTCGCGCATTTTGATTGTCTTCGTAGGCCGCAAATTCTGGATTGGCTTGGATGCGTTTTCTTTTTCCGACTTCTGTGTATTCAGGCAAAAGCTCAACATCAGAAATAAAACCAAATCGATTATTTTTAAAATGAACCCGATAAAAGGTTCCAAAGCCGCCATCGCCCTGACTCATCTGTAGACTGACACGAACTTTTTGACCCGCACGCAGCTGCATTAAAACTTTGGCATCAAAGCTGGGTGACTCATAGACGCTTGCGCCGTCACCTTGCACCACCGCAATTTGAGTTTTTGCAGCTTTGTCTTGAGCTGAAGCGAATAAACTAAAAATAACCAAAACCCATGTCATGAAAAACGAATTTTCCAGACTCTATAGAGAGCTTCAAGCACTATTCTCGATGACATTTTGCTCTCTCCCACACGCCGATCCTCAAACAAAATGGGGACCTCTTCCACACGAAAATGATTCTTTAAAGCTTTATATTTTAATTCAATTTGAAAACTATAGCCCTCAGACTTCACACTCCCAAGCGGCATCGCCGTGAGAACATGGGCCTTCCACGCATTAAACCCACCGGTCCAATCCAGCAACGGATAGCCCAAAATCACCTTGGAATAAAAACTTCCACCGCGGCTAATGATCTTTCGCCCGATGCCCCAGTTTTTGGTGCCTCCACCCTTGATCCAACGTGAGCCCACCACCACATCATTGCCTTCGATCCGCTCCAAAATTTTGAGCAGATCTTCGGGGCGATGAGAAAAGTCGGCGTCCATTTCAACCAAAACTTCGTAATTATTTTTGAGTCCCCACTCAAATCCAGCGATGTAGGCCCGGCCAAGTCCCTGTTTTTGGGCCCGCGATAAAAGATGAAGCTGAGGATAATCGCGCTGCAATTCACCAACAACAGATGCGGTTTTATCTGGAGAATTGTCATCGACCACCAACACGTGGGTTCGCGGGGTGAGACTAAAAATTTCGCTCAACAATGGGCGAATGTTATCGCGCTCATTGTAGGTTGGAATGATGACAAGGGCTTTCATATTGGGCTTTGAGTATATGTCTCAAAGCTTTATTTTTTAAAGACGTTTTTGCAAATGGCGAAGAGGGTCAGGTCGGAGCAAAAATGCGGGATCATGACGCTGTTTTTCGATATATGTGTTGACCGCAGCTGCTGCAAGCTTTGGGCTTTTCATATAAAGAAGTGGATCAAATCCACAATGAGGACATTTAAGATGAAGCCGCCAGCGCATTTGCACCGCAACTTCAGCAATACTCATAAAAACAAAACTTAAAACAAAAAAAAGTGGATGAAAAGTTTCAACAAAAGCCGAGGTGATCAGTCCCGCCATAAAAACCGAAGCCAATACATTTAAAAAAGAGAGATGTTTTTTTTTGATTCGCACCCGCGAGTTTTTGCAAAATGCACAAAGGCATGCCACGCTCATGACTCTAACGGTGTGCCATAAACACTCAAACCACAAGGCCAGCTCGCTCTTTGTCGAGTGATCGGATCGCGAAATGAAAGAATACAAATTCGATCTCGAAAGACTCAAAGCCGATCTTAAAATTGCCTATAAAGATCTCAAATTCTTTTTTCGCTCTCCTTTAAGTGCAATGACTCTTATTCCTGTTTGGGATTGGCCCACAACACTTGTTGTTGCGGGAGCTTTTGGAGCGTTGAGTGGCGTGGTGGGTGCGATCATCAATCACAGCTCAATGGGTCTTTTGGTGAGCATTTTTATTTTGCCCTTTTCGACCATCTTTTTTTTGAGTGTCGCCGCAATTTTTTATCATTACCTTTTGCGATTTGCCTTTCATAAAGAGGCGAGCATTCATGATTTAGGAATCATGCTCACCCTTGCAGCGATGCCGACCTTTGTGTTTCAACCGGTTGCCCGAATTTTTCCACCAGCAACATTAATCGGAATCGCTCTCAGTTTTTATTTATTTGGAATTGCACTGGTGAAAGCCTTTAAATCTCCAGCCGCCCGCACCATTCAAATCTTAAGTGCATTCTTGGTGATCTATATCGGCTTTTGGGCCTTGAACACCTACAATATTGAAAAAGGACGCCAACATATTAAAAAACTCGCAACACCTGAAAGCCTCGATATTTTAGAACAAGAACTTCAAGAATAAAGGAAAACTCAATGAAACTGATTTTATTTTTTATAAGTACTTTTTGTTTACAAAGTTTTGGGGAAGGCCAAGTTTTTTGCACCACTTCCGATGGCGCCACATATGAAGAAGCCCTAAATTTAGCCCAAGAAAAAATGAATCAAAAACTGGATACCCTTCGAGTGCGTGAAGCCACTGTCTCTGCACCTTCGCACAACTTGGCTTACCCGCCCTCGCATGTGGCAAGTATTTGTGTGACGATCAATCCGCGCTAATTGTTGCGTGAACTTTGATGCCCGGTACTCCCAAAGCCGCCGCTGCCGCGTGCGGTCGTTCCCACCTCATCGACCTCAATCAATTGAGCTTGGACCACAGGACACAAAACAAATTGGGCAATACGGTCTTGATCACAAACCATAATCGAGTCTTGGCCGTGATTGATTAAGATGATTTTTACTTCACCGCGATAATCGGCATCGATGGTGCCGGGCGAATTCACGAGTGAGATTCCATTTTTAATCGCCCACCCACTGCGCGGCCGAGCCTGAAGTTCAAAACCCAAGGGCACTTCAAAGATCAGACCGGTAGGAATCAGCAACCGATGCCCCGGGCGAATATTCACATTTTCGTTGAGCTGGGCTCGGATATCAAAACCACTAGCGTGACGGGTTTGATAAATCGGCAGCTCACCTTTAAAATGAGGCAGCTTTTTTACCTTTACTGCAACTTGTTCGATACTCTCAGACTTGGCTTCAAAGGATGTACCCATTTGTGTTTCCATTTCCTGACGCTACAACTTGAGAAGTTGTTTTTCAATGCCCTTTGACATCACGTCGCCAAGTAAAATGGCCTTGAGATTTTTTAGGTCTAAGTCTTGATCGATATAGCTTCTAATATGTTGGGGGGTTAGGGCATCGATCTCTTCGATGACCTTTTCGACCGGTCGATATTGCTTAAAGACCATCTCGTTGATGCCTAAAGAATTCATCCGATTGTCCATATCGTCGGCACCCAATAAAATCTGCCCTTTGATTTGGCGCTTATAAAAATCAAGTTCTTCCGAGGACAAACCACTTTCAACCAATCGCTCCATCTCAATCTTGATTTGTTGCAAAGCCCGCGGCGCCTTTGCCTTGGACGTGCCAACATAAATCGACAACAAGCCCGAATCGGTAAAACTTTGCAGCGAAGAATACACCGTATAAGCAAGTCCCAGATCTTCGCGAATATTTTGATACAGTCTTGAGGTCATTCCCCCACCCAATACGGCGTTAAGAATGTAACTCTCGAAACGTTTTTGATCGGTAAAAGAACTTGCCGGCCAGGACAGCAAAAGATGGGCTTGCTCCGAGGGCTTTTCGATTAACTTTTTAAAATTTTTTAAAACAGGCTTTATACGTTTTGGAATCTGAATCGAAGCCGCGGTTTGACAACGAGCTTCTACAAATTCCACAACCTTTTGATGATCCACATTACCAGAGACCGCAACAATCATATTTTCGCCGCAATAGGTGCGGTTGTAGTGATTCTTTACCTTCGTTCGCGTTAGCTTTTGGAGGCTCGCCTTTTCGCCCAAAATCGTCTCGCCCAAAGGATGTCCCTGGTAGGCTCCTTGAAAAAGAAGATCATAAATCCATTCGTCCAATTGCTCTTTGGCCATATCGGCCTCTTGCAAAATCACCTGGCGCTCATTCTCAAAATCTTTGTTTGAGAATTTGCCAAAACAAACAAGTTCACACAAAACGCCTAAGCTGATTTCAAGATGTTCATTTAAGCTGAGAGCATGAAAGCAGGTGTACTCTCTGGTTGTGTAGGCATTGAGATCGCCACCCACGGCCTCTAAACTTTTTGCGATTTCAAAACTGCTTAAGGATTTTGTGCCTTTAAAAACAAGATGCTCGATAAAATGAGCCGAGCCTTTTAAATTTTTTGGTTCATCGCGAGTGCCGATCTCAACAAAAAATCCAACCGCAGCTGCGCGGCTTTGAGGATGGCACTCGGTGACTATCCGAATGCCATTTTTTAATTCTGTTTTTTGAAAAACTGCGTTCACACTTCTCGGCTTAACAAAGCTTTACGAGAAAGTTTAATACGGCCCGCACGATCGATATCCAAAACTTTAACATCGAGCTCATCGCCCTCGTTTAAAACATCGGTCACGTTGCGAATGCGGTCATGGGCAATTTCTGAAATATGAAGTAAACCACTATTGTTTGGGAAGATTTCAACAAAGGCACCAAAGTCGGTGATTTTAACCACTTTGCCTTTATAGACTTTGCCAACTTCGGCTTCAGCACAAATTCCATTGATAATTTCAATGGCGCGTTGAGCCGCCTTAGGATCGGTCGATGCAATATGGATTGTTCCATCATCTTCGATGTCGATTTTAACACCCGTCTCTTCGATGATACCTTTGATAACTTTTCCGCCTGCACCAATAACTTCGCGCACTTTTTCGGGCTTGATCTTGATGGTTTCGATTCTTGGAGCGTACTCAGAGATTTTGCCGCGAGGATCGCGCATCACTTTTTCCATCTCACCCAAAATATGATTGCGTCCCACTTGGGCTTGCTGAAGGGCTTGCTCCATCACTTCAAAACTGATCGAGTCAATTTTGATATCCATCTGAAGCGATGTGATTCCTTCGCGTGTTCCTGCAACTTTAAAATCCATATCTCCAAGATGATCTTCATCACCTAGAATATCGGAAAGGACCGCAACACGATCGCCTTCTTTGATCAAACCCATCGCAATACCCGCCACATTTCCTTTTAACGGAATTCCGGCATCCAGCATCGCAAGTGTTCCTGAGCACACGGTGCCCATCGAACTAGATCCATTGCTCTCAAGAACTTCACTTACAATCCGAATTGTGTAGGGGAATTTTTCGTGATCAGGAATGACCGCTTTGAGTGCACGCTCAGCTAAAAATCCGTGACCAATTTCACGACGACTTTGTGAGCCCATGCGGCCGGTTTCACCAACACTGAATGGAGGAAAATTATAGTGCAGTAAGAATTGTTTTTTCTCAAACCCATGAAGCGAGTCGATCATCTGCTCGTCTTCACCGGTACCGAGAGTCACCGCGCCTAGAACTTGAGTTTCACCACGAGTGAAAAGGCCAGAACCATGAGCACGTGGAAGCATGGACACTTCGCACCAAATGGGGCGAACATCGGTAAGACCACGACCATCAATGCGGCTCTTCGAATTTAAAACCATCTCCCGGGACAAACGATATTTAAGATCTTCAACAATTGTCCCAAGATCTTTCGATTTTTGTTTTTGGGCGTCTTTGTCTTTTTCGGTTGTGACAAATTGAGCTTCAGCTTCTTGCGACGCCGCAAGGTAGGCCGAATAGCGCTCCGATTTTTCACGAACCTGCAAAGCTTTTTCAATTTTGCTTTCCAAAAATGATTTTACCGCAGATTCAAAACTTTCTTCAATTTTAGCTGGAGTAAATTTACGTTTTTGGGGACTGCCCACCATCTCGCGCAATTGATCCTGAATATCAAGCAAAGGCTGAAGGGCTTGGTGACCAAATTTTAAGCCTGCCAAAACGTCAGCCTCAGAAACAAACTTGGCCTCACCCTCAACCATCAAGATGCCGTTGCGAGTGCCTGCGATCGTGATATCCATATCCGATTTTTGGCGCTCTTCGAGAGTGGGGTTACAAACAAATTGTCCACCAATGCGGCCAACTTGAATGGTTGCGGTTGGACCTTGAAAAGGAATGTCAGAAATATGAAGAGCACAAGATGCTCCAATCCCTGCCAAACAATCAATGGGGTATTGGCTATCATAAGATAATGTCGTCGCAATTACTTGAGTCTCGAAGCGATAGCCTTCGGGAAAGCAAGGTCGGATTGGACGATCAATTAACCGTGAGGTCAATGTCGCATTATTTGTTGGACGACCTTCACGCTTAAAGTAGCCCCCCGGGATTTTTCCGGTGGAGTAAAACTTTTCTTGGTATTCCACAGTGAGTGGAAAAAAATCGAGGGTTGAGGGTTTTCGAGATGAGACTGCGGTGACCAAAACAATATTGTCTCCACAGCGCACTTGAACCGAACCATCGGCTTGTTTGGCAAGCCATCCAGTTTCGATTGAGATTTTTTTCCCGCCAATCTCTGCGGTAACCGTTTGCTTCATTTGCGGATGCCTAGATCGGCAATAACATAAGCGTATTTTTTAGGATCTTTGCTACGGAGATAATCAAGAAGTTTACGACGTCGGTTCACCATGCGAACAAGACCGCGACGGGAGTGCACATCATTTTTATTGCGCTTAAAATGTTCGGTTAAATCACGAATATGGGCGGTCAAAATTCCCACCTGAACTTCTGAGCTTCCTGTGTCCAACTCTGAACGCTGGAATTTTTTAACGATTTCTTCTTTTTGAGTCTTGAGTACTGCCATTGTTAACCTCCGAAAAATATTAAACCCTCACCGTAACGTCTGGCTGTCGCTACTGAGAGCAGAATGAACTTTTACACTTTTGAAAATCGAAATGGCAAGTCTGGAGGCTAGTTGAGTTGCAAAAACACTCGTCGCACCTTGATCCCACGCAAATTGGCCTCAAGAATGGCTAAAAGCTCGCCCTCTTCACTTAAAGCTTTGAGATAAACAGAAGTCTCATTGGCCTCGCGCATTTGGGGCAAAAGCCTCTGGGCCATCGAGCGCGCCACCTGCCCGTTACGCAACAAACGCTCTTCTTGATTCAGAACCAAGACGGGTTGCACCTGAGGCAACGCCTCCGACAAAGGAAAAAATCCTTTGCCACTCTGCTTGAGCCACTGCAAAAAATCTTCTGGGTTTTCGCTTTGTTTTTGTTGAAGACTCTCGAGATCAACCGCTTGCTCGATCGAAAAAGGCTCCGAACGCAATCTTCGTAATTGGTCTACCACCGCACCACAGCCCAAATCTTTGCCGATTTGATCAACCCACGTGCGAATATAGCTTCCCTTTGTGCAACTGATTTCGACTTCGGCAAAATCATCACCCAATTCGACAATTTTTAAATCAAAAAAACTCATCTCGCGTTGGGGAATTTCGACCGGCTTATCACCACGAGCATACTCATACAGTTTTTGTCCTTGGACTTTCACCGCTGAATAGCGTGGAACGCTCCAACAAAAAGTTCCAAGATGATTTTGCAGACTCTGGGTTAAGGACGGCTCAGAAAATTGGGGTTTGTTTTCGGTCAGAGTTTGCCCAGTTCGATCAAGGGTATCAGAGGTCAAACCAAATTGCATGCGTGTGAGATAGCGTTTGTTTTCGCACAAAATATAATCTGAAAGCTTTGTGGCTTCGCCCACCAATAGCACCAAAAGGCCTGAAGCCAACGGATCAAGAGTTCCTGAGTGACCAATACTTTTTATATTTAATAGTTTTCGGGCGCGATGAACCACATCGTGGCTCGTACAGTCTTTTGGTTTATCGACTAACAGCAAACCATGAAGATCACCGGGTAACAAATTCTGTTCCTTGGCTCACAAAAAATTTGAGTTTGGGCGAGAATTTCATGGTCAGTTGCTTTGCCACTTGGTGCTGGGCTTCGGGTCGCAAATCCTCGAGCGCATCAACAAATTCTTCGCGATCTTCTTCACGACCCAAAAATGAAAGATAAATTTTGGCTTGGCGCAAATCTCCACTCACCGACACTTCGGCGATCGATACCACTCCAGGATATCGACCACGCCCTTCGCGCAAAAAATAAGTCGAGACCAAATGCTTAATTTCTTTTTCAACTCGTTGAGCGCGTCGACCTGTTTCCATTAGAGTGCTCGTGCTACTTGCTCTTTGATAAAAGCCTCGATGACATCATTTGGCTTCAAATCATTATAATTTTCGATTCCGATACCGCACTCAAATCCTTGAGCCACTTCTTTTGCATCGTCTTTGAAACGTTTAAGACTTGAGATTTTGCCTTCGGTAATGATTTTTCCATCGCGAATCAAACGAACACTCGCATTGCGCGCGATTTTCCCGTCGACCACGGCACAGCCACCGATAGTTCCAATTTTTGGTACAACAAAAATATTTCGAACCTCGGCGCGACCAAGAATTTTTTCGACAAACTCTGGAGCTAAAAGACCGGTGAGGGCTTTTTTAAGATCATCCTGCATTTCGTAAATAATCGAATAGGTTTTGACCTCAATGCCTTTTTCTTTTGCCATCCGCTGAGCACCTGCATCGGGGCGCACATTGAACCCAAGAATTAAACCATTACTGGTGTTGGCCAAAAGCACGTCGCTTTCAGAAATTCCACCCACTGCAGTATGAACAAGTTTAATTTTAACTTCTTGGTTGCCCATCTTTTCGAGCACCGCTTTGATCGCCTCAAGTGATCCTGCGACGTCGGCTTTTAACACCACGTTAAGTTCACGCACATCGCCCGCTTTGACCTTTGAAAAGATCTGCTCAAGACTCATTTTTTGATTTGGAGTCGTCGACTGCTGCAAATGAAGACTTCGTCGATCGGCCGCAAGCTTTCTTGCAATCTCATCATTTTCGCAGATATCAAATCGATCGCCGGCTTGGGGAACTTCTTCGAGTCCCATCACTTCCACAGGATAACCGGGCAACACTTGATTGACCGATTCATCACGGTCGTTTCGCATCGAGCGAATACGTCCAGGGACCATACCTGCAACAATGGGTTGACTGACATTGAGGGTTCCATCTTTGACCAAAACCGTGGCGACAGGACCGCGTCCTTTTTCCATTCGGCTCTCAATGACAATCCCCCATGCACTGCGTGCCGGATTGGCTTTGAGATCGAGCACTTCACTGAGCAAAAGAATTTGTTCTAACAGTGTGTCGATACCGGTTTTTTGTACGGCTGAAACGCCCACAAAAATCTGACTTCCTCCCCACTCTTCGGGAACAATTTCATATTCGGTCAGCTGTTGTTTGATACGGTCCATATTCGCATTAGGTCTATCAATTTTGTTTACAGCAATAATCATTGGAACATTTGCGGCTTTGGCATGATTGATCGCCTCAACCGTTTGCGGCATTACACCATCATCAGCGGCAACAACAATGATCGCAATATCAGTAACGTTTGCCCCGCGCGCCCGCATGGCGGTGAAGGCTTCGTGTCCTGGAGTATCAAGAAATGTCACAACCTGGCCGTCGCCCACTTTTACTGAGTAAGCACCAATATGTTGAGTGATTCCACCTGCTTCTCCTGAAGCGACATCGGCTTTACGGATCGCATCGAGTAAACTGGTTTTACCATGATCGACGTGACCCATCACTGTCACCACAGGAGGACGCGTAATCAATTCGGCTGTTAAATCACCAAAGGCCACACTGCTGATCATGTCTTCGGCGGATTGATGAAGTGTTTGGGCTTCGAATTTAAATTCAGGAGCAATTAAAGCCACTGTATCAAAATCAAGGTCCGAATTCATGTTGGCCATCACGCCATTGGCCATTAATTTTTTTGTCAACTCAGGAACTTTGATGCCCAGTTGAGCCGCAAGTTCTGAAACTTTAATACTCTCATACATTTTAACAATGCGTTTATGTGCTGCAGGCGTGGTGATCAGAGTTTTTCTGACTTCGTTTCGACCCGACATCACCTTTTTCTTTTTGGGCTGAAAAATCACTTCGCGTTTACGAAATTCGGTGGCCGAGAAATGTTTGACCTCGGTCTCGCGCGGACCTGCGTTTTTCTTTTTGGCAATCTCGGCTTCGGTTTCGGTAAAATTCACGGTAGGAGCCGAGAAAAATCCGGTGCGGATATTTCGTTGAGTATTTCGCAGTGGCCGTGCTGCAGCTCCTGCTGCACCCCCAGCTGCACCCGTTGATGGAGAAGTTGTCCCACCCTGATTTTGTTGAGGAGTCTGGGGTGTTCGGGTGACCCGCTTTAAATCCATGCGGCCAATAATATTTCTTCTTACAGGCAAAACACGCTGAGGGACTGCAGGCGCCGCAGGCTGTGACGTTACCGCTTGAGCCTCATGGTTAGGACTTGCGACTGTATGTTCTTGTTCCGCGGCCTGAGGTTTGAGAGCTGCCATAGCAGCTTCTTCGGCCTCGGCTGCCGCAGCGGCGGCGGCTGCAAGCTCGGCCTCGCGCTCGAGCGCGCCGGCTTTACGGCGAATCACGCCGGTGGTTTTTTTGGCGTTTTCTGCTGCTAACGCATCAACGGCGGCGGTTTCTTTTTTAACCACTTTCTTTTTGGTAACAGGTGGTTTTTCGGCCGCCGGTTTTGGTTTGATCGTGGCAACTTTTTTGGTTACCGCTCGTTTTGTTCGCTCGCGCGAACCCGACTCTGCGCTAAGACGCGAACGGATTTCGGTGATCTGTTCAGGATCAAGTGTTGCCATGTGGCTTTTGATTGGCAGCTTCCACTCACGGATTTTATCCATCAGAGTTAAAGTTTCGATGCCCACTTCTTTTGCAAATTCATAAACCTTTTGTTGGTTCAATTAGCTCTCCTCACTATCAACTTTCGCGTCGGCCTCAGATTTTGCTTTTAACTGCGCCATTTCTTCTTTGAGTCTCTGATCCGCTTGAGTTTTGGCGTCATCACTGCGGTGCTCGGTGCCTGCTCGAGCCGACACTGTCGGTACGGGCTTGCCTTCTTTTTTGTATTGATCGACAAGATTTTTGGCTTCGTCGATTAATTTTTGGCCCTTTTCATCGGCTTCGTATCCAGGAATTTCCATCACATCCTCAAGCCGAGCTTGAGCCAATGCTTGAAAGGAATTGAAACCCGATTGGTAAATATTTTGGGCCATGGTTTCGTTCATACCAGGAATCAACATCAAATTGAATATGGCCTCGGCATTTTTAGCAGAGGATGCTGACTCCGACATAATATCGAGCCGCCATGTGGAAAGTTTTGCTGCAAGCTTCACGTTTTGGCCGCGCTTCCCAATCGCAAGACTTAATTGATGATCAGGAACCACAATTTCCATTGCGTGATTGTTGTCGTCCATAAACACCTTTGAGATTTCGGCGGGTGCTAAGGCATTACAAACAAAACGTGCGGGGTCATCATCCCAATTCACAATATCTATTTTCTCGCCGCGGAGTTCTTGAACAATATTTTGAACCCGCGAGCCCTTCATTCCCACACACGCGCCCACGGGATCAACCGCGGCATCTTTGGAACGAACCGCAATCTTTGCTCTCTGACCTGGCTCACGAGCGGCGGTCACAATTTCAACAATTCCATCATAGATTTCTGGAACCTCAATTTCAAAAAGTTTCATCAGATAGCGCTCATCTGCTCGCGACATAATGATTTGGGGGCCGCGAGTCGTCTGACGAACATCACAAATATAACCTTGGAGACGATCACCCGGTTTGTATTGCTCGCCAGGAATTTGTTCGCGTGGAGGAATATAAGCTTCGGTGCGACCAAGATCGACAACGATGGCACCCCGTTCAACTCGTCGGGCAATTCCAGAGGCGATCTCGCCTTTACGACTTTCAAATTCGGCAAAAATAATATCGCGTTCGGCATCGCGTACGCGCTGGGTGATAATTTGTTTTGCGGTTTGGGCGGCAATGCGTCCCAAATCTTTGGTTTGAAGTTTTGATCCGATCGAATCGTGAAGCTGAGCTTCAGGATCTAAAACCAAAGCTTCGGAATGTTTGATTTCAATTTCTTCGTCGATAAAATCTTCGTCTGGAACAACTTCTTTAAATTCGTAGAGTTCAACTTCACCAGACTCTTCGTTATATTGAGCTTCGATTTCGCGGTAAGTCCCGTATTTTTTTCGCGCAGCAATCAACATTCCTTGAATCACGGCGTCGATCACCACTTGTTTTTCGATACCCTTATCTTTACCAACTTGCTCGATCATTCGACTTAAATCAGAAAACACATTTTCGGTTGCCATAGTTACCTCTTTTTCCCAGATTCAGGGCGAAACACGAGTTGTCCCCGCATAATTTCGGGCCAAGCAATGCGGCACGATTTTTCGCCATCCTGAAGTTCAATTTCAGTTTCACCAACAGATTTAAGTTCACCTTCAACAGTTTTAAGAGCAGCACCAATTTCTGATTCACCCTTGTGCCATTTTTTTTCGCCAATCAACTTGATTCGCACGCGTCGACTCAAGGCTTTTTTGTAATGCCAATGCTGACTCAGTTTGCGCTCAAGCCCAGGGCTTGAAACTTCGAGCTCGTAATTGCCCGGAATTAAATCTTCCACATCTAAAAGTAAATTGAGGGAACGTGAATATTGGGCGCAATCTTCAACACTGACCTGACCCACTTCGCGGTCGATCAGGACACGCAAAGTTCTTCCACCTTGTTCGAGATCGTATAATAAAAGACCATGTTGCACGGCCACTTCATCAGCCAATTGCCGCAGTTTTAACGTAATTTCTTGATTTAAATCCACTTCGCCTCGAGTTAGAAAGACACAAAAAAAGAGGGCTTTTACGCCCTCTTACGACTTGGTGAGTAACAAAAATTCGCTTTGAAGGCAAATGGTTCTCTACTTTTCGAGAGAGTAAAGTAAAGCGGTGCCGCCATCGCGGTAGTAGGTGGTGCGCTTTCCCTGTAGGCGAAAGCCCATCGCCTCATAAAGCTGCACCGCGGCCGCATTCTTTTCATGAACCTCAAGCCAAATGCGTTGCTGAGGCATTGTGGCAAAAACATGATCGAGCAGACGCCGCATGATTCCCTGTCGCTGAAATTTTAAGGCCGTCGCAAGAACGGTGATGTCCAAAACATCCTGAAGCCGGCGGTAAATCAAAAAGGCCTTGATGTCATTTGGTGACTCAAACAGTGCAAAACCTTCCCCCTCCGCTAAGGCTTCTAACAACAGGGGTACTGTCCATCCACCCCCAATAGGAAAGGGGTGGTTACTGTAGACCTCATCCAAAATGACTTTTAAATCTGGAATATGCGAACGATCAATTGGCTTAAACATTTTAGGTAAAATTCTTGATGGCGTATTTAACTTGAAGGCTTTCAAGCCACTCGCGCACCCGGCTCTCAACTTGGGTTTTGATCAAAAAAGTTCGGATGTTCGCTTTGAAAGAGTCAAAGCTCGCGCTACCAAATTTAATCCGATTTTGTTCAAAATAATTTTGAACCTCAGCATCTGAAATCACGGTTGCCGATGATTTCATTTTAAAATTCATCAAATTTTGGGCACGTAAAAAAACCTCGGCTGATTTTTGAATTTCGCGATCTGAAAAATTAAGAGTCTTCATAGTTTCGGACTGCCTGATTTTGGATTGCAAAATCTGCCTTGCACTTGAAAGCTCTTTTTCGGGGATCATATCCAGATGGTAATTTTCGGCCTCAAGATAAAGGGCATAATCGGTAATCACAGCTAAGGCTTGAGAATTTGAAATCTCCAATGATGGAGCTTCTTTTTGAAGAAACATTTGGTGGAGATGGGCTTCTCGACTGGTGAGCACATGGTCTTTGACTTGACCAATCGTTGTTGAAAACACAAACGCGAGTGCACTTTGAGAAAATAAAATTAACAGTATGTTCACAGCACTGAAGAGTAAAAGAAAAAGCTAGAACCATCAAGGTCCTAGCTTTTAATATCTTATTTAGAAGTAGTATTTTCCGGTCAAAAGCACAGTCCAATAGCCCGCTTTTTCTAGAGGCTTAACCGCTCCGTAACCGTAGTACGCATTGTTGCCATCGATAAATGTACTATTCGAAATAGCAAACACGTTAGCCATGTATCGAGCGTCAATTCCTACCGACATCTCTTCGGTCAATGTGGCATCAGCACCAAACGACACACCTAAATCAAAAGCATTCGAAGAGGTGCTTGAATCCAGCGACGATCCACCAATTTTTGAGGTGTAATCACGTTTTGTGTACTGGGCAACACCACCAATAAAGGGATGAAACCAACGATGATTGCGCAGCATTTGGTATTTTGCAGCCATCGAAAATCCGTACTGATCCACGTTTTGGTAAGCAGGTGCAGTGTAATAATCATTCAAATAATAATTGCTGAACAAAAATGTTCCTTCGAGGATCAAACCATTTTTGTAGAGTTGACCGATCGAAAATCCACCAGCAAAATTTCCTTGAACATTAGAAACTCCAGAGTAGCTCGAAGTTCCCAAAAGGGCTCCAACATACCAACGTCCAAAACCATCGTCATCTTCGCGCTCTTCGCGTTTGACTTCTTTTGGCTCAGGCTTTGGCGGAACAAACTCAGTGGGTTGAACCACGATCACTTGGGGTGGCAATGGAGCTGGGGCTACAGGCGGTGGTGGCGGAGGGAGTGGAGCCGGAGCTTTTATTTCCTCTTTAATCACTTCTTTTTTAACCACAACTTCAGGCTCTTCTAAACGATTGCCAAACAGGCGATCTGCCCGCTTTTTTTCATCCTGAAGACGTGACTCTTCAAGTTTTTCGACAATTCTTTGTTCGGTCGAGACTTCCGCATGCTCACGCGCTTTGCGAAGGTTGCTCGCGCGTGAATCCTCAAGCGGTGCGGCCTCGACGTTTGTCGCTGGCTGGGCACTTCGCCGAAGTGTAGAGTCGTCATATTGGGCTTTTGCCGTGATCGAAAAAGCAAGTAGGCCAACGGCAATTGGCAGTGAGACAGTCTTTGTCTTCATAATAAACATTCCCTCATGGTCTGTTAGGTTCAAAATTTCAATATTTGGTAGAGCAACCCCTATGCCGCTTCCAATCTCCTTTAATGTTAGTTGAAAAGGGCTATTGTGCGCAATAGGCAAACATTGCCTGAAAAAACTTCTTGATGGTGACGCAATTCGTGATTAGGCATAGGCCATTGGCCTCGTGGTGGAATTGGTAGACGCGCTGGACTCAAAATCCAGTGTCCGCAAGGACGTGTCAGTTCGATTCTGACCGAGGCCATTATCTTTAGCCCCTCTTTTGAATCCTGACTTGCCCTACTCAAACTCGTCTTTAGCCTATCTAGTCGACGAAGGTGCACCCAAGCTCATCCAAGCTGAAGAAGGATCGTTTGACTGGCTTGAAGGCGCCACAAAACAAACATAAGTCATAGCCAAGATGCACGCCGCAACAGCTAGCGGCAATACATGCGGACTTTTTGAGGCAACCAAAGTTTTTTTCGCACCATACTTTATAAGACTGGCTGCAAGATCCTCGTCATTTTGTGACAACAAGGGATCAAACCGAAACTCAACACCTTTTGATTTAAGAAGAGCCATTTGCTGCCTTACTTGGCGCAAACTTTCTTTGCTTGAATTGCCATCATTGTAGTTTGCCGCAAATCCATCGAGGGCTGCTTGAAATCCCTCAAGCGAGGGCTGATTGGAAGGTTGAACCGCATCGATAGTTATCGGTTTATCGCTACCCGCTGCTGTTGCTCTTGCGAACGTGGGAGCAAGAAATAAAAAAACAAGAAGAAAGGGCTTAAGTTGTTTCATACGGTTTTAAATAGCAAATGTTGTGCAGACTCTTTTCAATCCTAAGGCGAGTTTGCTGTTGAAAACATAAACGCACGTTTGATTTACGATACATCTCTCATTATGAGACGCCATTTATTTTTGCGAACGATGGTAGTTGGTGACTCAAGCTTAAAAAAATAAAATTTGTGTTATCTCAAAAAGAGATTCACACTGATCAGCAAACGGAGGATCCCATGGCAACTAAGAAGGCATCTAAAAAAGCATCGAAGAAAAAAGCGACAAGCAAAAAAGCAACGAGCAAAAAGAAAGCATCAAAAAAGAAATCATCGGGTAAAAAACCTGGTCTTTATGCAAATATTCAAAAAGCTCAAGCACGACAAAAAAAGGGCGGAAAAAAAGTTCGCAAAAAAGGCGAAGCAGGCGCTCCCACCGATAAAGCATTCAAAAAAGCAAAACGAACAGCCAAAAAATAAGTTTTCTTTAAAGAGGCGTCGATCTGTCGACCCTCTTTTTTTGCCGATCGATCACCGATGCAGAAATGTCCAAAACAGACTGATATTGGCAATGACGATCACCAAAAATATGACACATGAAATTCCGAATGAGATCGATCCCAAAGCAAATTGATTCATAATCTTACGGCTCTGACTAAACTGAATAATCGGAATTAAAGTCAGCGGCAGCTGCAGACTTAACACCACTTGGCTGATCACCAATAGCTCGCTCACTCCCCCATCACCCAAAATCGAGATACCGATAAATGCGGGCACAAGAGCCAAGGATCGAGTGATGAGTCGCCTTTTCCAGCAAGGCATTTTGAGATTCAAAAAGCCCTCAAACAAAACTTGGCCCGCAATCGTTCCGGTTAAGGTTGAACTTTGCCCTGCTGCCAAAAGAGCAATCCCAAATAAAAATTTGCCCAGTGCTAGTCCGGTAAGGGGTTCAAGCAAACGATAAGCTTCGCTGATGTCGGTCACTGAGGTGTAACCCGATTTATTGAATGCCGCCGAGGCCATAATCAATATTGCTGCATTAACCAGAAAGGCGAAAAATAAGGTGGCACAAAGATCAAAATTAAAAAAGCGGATCGCACTTTTTTTATCTTCAAAGCTATCGCCAATATTGCGGGTGTGAACGATGGCAGAATGTAAAAAAAGATTGTGGGGCATCACGGTTGCACCAAGAATTCCAACTGCGATGTAGAGAGCCGTTCCTTGTGGAAATTCTAATGGAATCATGCCGTGCAAAACTTCATTCCACTGCGGCTTTACCAAAAATAATTCGACAAAAAATGCAATCCCAATAGTTGATACGAGTCCGAGGATCAAAGCCTCAAGTCGCCGAAACCCTTTGCCCTGAAAGGCGAGCACAATCAGTGTGTCCACCGATGTGAGCAAGATTCCAATGGGCATCGAAAAACCAAAAAGAAGATGAAATGCCAATGCACTTCCCAAAACTTCTGCAATATCGGTCGCAATAATTGCAACTTCACCTGAGAGCCAAAGCACAATGTTGACCGTTCGAGAGTATTGATCAAAACAGAGCTTTGCTAAGTCTTTTCCCGTGACCACTCCCAAGCGCATACTCAAACTTTGCAAAAACATAGCGGTCATACTCGAAAACAAAATCACGTAGAGCAGGGTGTATCCAAAGCGCGAGCCGGCCTCGAGATCGGTGGCCCAATTACCGGGATCCATGTAACCTACAGCGACCAATAAGCCAGGGCCAGTAAACAAAAGTAGTTTTTTTAAAAGACTAAGTTTTGGCGGGATATTAATTGCCCCTTCGACTTCGGATGGGCAAAAGGGCGCCGTAGCAATGTCGGGTAATTTCATTGATTAAAAGGTTTAGCATGTCTTTTACTTTCAGGCCATGGCACGAGTGAATTTAAAATTGCCAATAAAGCTTCCAACGAGAATCAGGCCAAGGGCAAACAAAGTTTGGAGGCTTATGGTTTGGCCTCCAAAAATTACCAGCCATAATGTGGCGAGAACAATTATCAAATAGGATAAAGCACCGAGTTGTTTAGGGTCTCCATTTTTGATTGCAATGTCCCAGCAATAAAACCCAAGTCCGAGAGGTCCACAGCCGAGCATAACAATCCAAAAATAATCTTGGCTTGAGAGATCGGCCGGGGGCTCAAAAAAATAATGGCAGATTAAACACAGGATTCCCGAAGCTAAACAAAAACCTGAATTGGTAAAAGCAGAAAATGGTTTTACCAACTTTAAGCCCACAGAATAGAGCGCCCAAATCACCGCGGCTAAAAAGGCGAGACTCAGCCCAATAACTTCATTTGACCCGGCTAAGAGAGCCTCATAGCCCACAATCAAAAGTCCGATGAGTTTGAGAACCGCTCCAGCGATATGATTCCAGTGCAGCTCGCCGCCTAAAATGAGAACCGAAAAAAACACCAAGAGAATGGGCCAAAATTCTACAATAATTTGGGCACTCACTGGGGGAGCCATGCGGATCGCCACAAAGTAAATCGCATGAAAACCAAAGAATCCAAAAATTCCTAGTAACCAAACTTTGTAATCCAAACTGAACGAACGATAATGAAAGATTCCAAAAACACTGCCCACAAGAAACGAAAGACCCGTCATTAAGTATGCTGGGACATGGGTTAAGGGTAAGGCTAAAACCGAAAGAGTCGACCATATGATGACTGCTGTCAGTCCGAGCCAAAAATTTTTATTCATAAATTACTTTTTTCAGAACTTCGTAAGCTTGACCACTTCTATTTGTAAAATTAGAAGTAGGCATCTTTAACAAAAGGAAAAAAATGCGAGCTGCTTTGATTTTGATTTTTATTTCGAGCGCGGTTGGTCACGCTCAGGTCTCTTCTGAAACTGTTCTTGGACAAGCTAAACATATGGCCACAGCGGGTGTGAGCTTTACTCCAGGTGGACTTGCGGTGGGTTTAGAATATGAAAATAATTTTGACCGCACCTACGGGCTTGGCGCTCAGTTGCGCATTTCGGCTAAACAAGATCAGCCTGCGGTTCCTGGCGTTACAGCTGTTGGTGGATTTGTGCGACCCCATTTTACCAGAGGCCCTTGGGATTTAAGCATTGCTCCAGGTCTTGCAATTTTGATGTTGAGTTCGCCAAATTCGCGAGCCGATGTGACTGGATTTGGTCCCACATTTTCTATGACGTTAATGTATCAAATGACCAACCAGCTCGCGATAGGTGCCGAAAATTATCATGCTTATGATTGGACCGGATCCGCGTATCGTGGACAAGTGTCCAACGATACCATGGCTCGCGTCCGTCTTAATTTTTAATCTGCTTTTGCCAAAGCTTTGGACCAATTTTCGATTTGGTCCAAAGTTTTTAGTGAGGCATTGCTGAATGCAACTCCATAAGCTTTATTTTCAGCGCTCCACACAATTTCGCCTGCAACTTCGATCTGCTCGACACCGTCGGGACTGCTGATCTTCATGCTAACAATTCCACCTTTTTCGAGAAGGGCTTTGGTGTTGATCTGAACTCCACCCATCGAAATTGTGCTCACCGATCCAACAAGTTCATGATCCCCCATTTTGAGGCGAACTTCGCTGTTGAGTTGAAACCGCTCATAGCGACGCTGATCTTTGCCATCTTGTTTGCGCATTCGTAAGATCATTACGATGGGCGCAAGAAGCATTGAGATTACCAAAATTTTTCCCAATGGATTTGGGGGATTGCCGCGGCCCTGATTGTTCACGTCAGTCGCCATTTTTTGGACGCGCCCGCAACCCGCGGCCGAAGTGGAATCTGCACTGGCAGGACTCCGCACACTTGCGGCCGAGTAGGTCGGTTGAGTGGTTAACACTGCCGCATATTTCGCACCCGAAATGGAATTGAGAGTGTTCACACGCCCTCTTGAAATGACACTTGATGCGAGTTGGGGTTGTTGATCGACCTGAGTCATCAAGATCGAGCGAATCTGATTGCCCAACATATGGGGGGCCTCACGCTTCATCAATGCGGCGATTCCGCTCACAAAGGGTGTGGCCATACTTGTTCCACTCATTGAGCCGTAGTAGCCGCCAGGAAGAGTACTGAGAATATAAACTCCTGGCGATCCCACATGCACCGAATTCATTCCAAAATTTGAAAAGCTTGCGAGATTGTCATTATCATCGGTAGCCGCAACCGAAATCACGTTGGGTACATTATAATTGGCAGGATACATATCGGTGGTGTCATTGTTTGCGGCGGCATTTCCGGCTGCTGCAGAAAACACCATTCCATGCGTGTAGGTGGCCGCAATCGCGTCTTGTAGAGCTGCACTGTAAGCCGAGCCTCCCCAAGAATTGTTAACAATGGTCGCTCCATTATTAATGGCATAATAAATTGCGTTGATCGCATTGCTCGTGCTGCCAACACCATTTGAATCCAAAAACTTCAATGGCATAATTCGAATTTTAGCTGGCGACATATGAGAGGAGTCGTAAATATTTTGACCCACTCCTAAAATGATTCCTGATACGTGAGTGCCGTGGCCGTCATCATCAAGCATTTGATTTGAAGCACTCACAAAATTCCATCCCACAACATCATCGATATAACCGTTGTGATCATCATCGATACCATTGTTCGCAATTTCGTTGGGATTCGTCCAAATCGCTCCTGAATTTACGAACACGGGATGAGTGGTATCAAGACCCGAATCAATCACCGCCACAATAGGTATCGATGACGATGTTGAAGTGGATTCGTATTGCCAAACTTGTGTCCCATTGATGGGAGCCCCAGTCATAGGATCACTTGTGGAAGAAGTTTGAGCCACCTGCTGCATTTGTGAATCAGAAAGTTTTTGGGGCTCGCCCGACGCCGCTTTTGAAACGTAGTAATTGGGTTCGGCGTACTCAACATCAGGATCATTATTTAAAGTGCTTAAAGTATTTTGTAAATCTTGGCCGGGCTTAAGAGCGTAGTGGTACATATTGAGACGATCCCACGAGGTTTTCATCACCATCGCTCGTCGGACTCGAGCCTTTGCTTGAAACGAATAGGCTGAGACTGAATCTGACGCGCCTTTAACTTTCACAATCACTTCGCCAGGGACGTAACCCAAATTTTGAGCAACCGAAAACAGCGGAAAACAAAGACTCAAAATAAGGATGTAGATATGCCCCTCCCAGTATTGGTTCCAATATTCATCGGACCAAAGTCAGGAGGAGTTGAGAGCAAACAAGCTAAATATTTTGATAATTATTTAGCCAGTGTTTCAATTCGAAACACTTTATTCTTCTGAGGCAATCATTTCGGTACTGCGGGTAATATGCGCCTTTTTTTGCTCATTTCGATACCAAGTTTCAAAGATTTCATTGGAGCGTTTATCAGGCGGAGCCAATGCTGCTGGATCTTTTTTGGGTGGAGAATTTGTGATCCCTTTGACATCGACCACCAAGAACGATCCGCGATTTTGTACCAATTCGGGAACCAAACCTGAGCGGGTCTTGCGCTTGGCAATCTCATCAAAAACCGGAGCGGATTCACCAAGTAAAGGGGTAAAATTTTGCGACAGAGCAAGCTCCCCTGCCGATTCCATTTTTATACCCAAACTACTTAAGGTTTTTAAAACTTCTTCGCGATGATTTTCTTTTAAATTTTTCTCGATCTGTTTGATCACATCCTCAACCTGAGATTCGGCCCACATGTGTTGAGCGATCTGCTTTTCGACCTGTTCTAAATTTTGGGTTTTGGCGGGGTGATGATCTTTAACAAAGATCAGGTGATAACCATGATTGGTTTTGATCGGGTCGCTAATTTTGCCTTTTTCAAGTTGAAAGGCCGCATCCTCAAATTCTTTAACCATTTTGCCGCGAGCAAAAAAACCGAGCTCGCCACTTTTGGTTTTTGAGCCTTCATCTTCAGAAAATTTCTTTGCCATCTCGCCAAAGTTTTTAACATTTACTTTAGCTGCTAAATCACGAATTTTTTCTTCGGCTTGTTTTTCTGAAGTTTTGTCGCCACTTTTAAATTTGATCAGAATATGCGACGCACTCACCTCCTCGGGTGAAGAATACTTGGTTTTGTTGTCGCTAAAATATTTGTCCACTTTTTCTTTGTTTGCTTTGAGATATTCATCGAGCTGTTGCGATTTTACCGGAATCTTTTCTATGATTTGTTCACGATTAAATTTGGCCACACTGAGATTTACTTTAAGGCTATCTGCCAATTTATTTTGCTCAGCTTCTTGAGGAATCGTTTTAAGACTATTCATAAAAAGGCGTTGCATCTCGGTGAGCAAAATCTCCTTACCCAATTTAGTTTCAAACGACTGAGGGTAAAGATTGTTGGCTTGTAAAATCTGATCATAGCGTTCACGCGAAAAATGACCGTCTTCTTGAAAAACCGGAATCGCCAATATTTTTTGGCGAATCTCACCGCTTGCGACTTTGAGGCCCTGTTTTTCAGCGCGCTGCGAGATGAGCTCAAACATGATCAATTCTTCGAGCGCGCGGGTCCTGATTGTTTTGTCAAAATAAGTGCGTTGCGCTTCGGGGAGACCTTCAAGGCGTGAGCTAAATTGCTCTTGCATCCGCCTGACAGCTTGATTGTAATCGGCAGAGGAGATCACAGCTTCATTTACTCTTGCCGCCGCTCCTCCGGCCTGCATCATGCCGTTTCCTGGATTCATCCCAAAGAGGACGAACACCAAACAAATGGCGCCAAAAATTAAAGTGGCAAATATGCTTTTCGCTCGTCCGGGTTTGCGTAATCTTTCGAACACAATCATCTCCTCTTGAAAAGCTGATAGCTTGCCCAAATGCGCAGTCTTTTTTCAAGGAGAATTGTTGGAAAGTGAGTAAGAATTTTGCTAGCGTTGAAAACAGCTTGGGGGGCTTAGCAACTTTGAACTTCTTTACTTTTGATCTGCGTAAGGTTTTTTTACTTCTTCTTGTGGTGATTTTACCTCTGATAACCATCAATCTTCAGCGGAAATCCGACGAGACTCTTTGGTTTTTAAGACCTTTTACCTATTCAGCTGGACTTGTGGAACAGGCCTACTCCAGTTTTTCTTCTGGAGTGCGTGGCACCACAACTCTTTATCTTGATCTGATCAATATCAAACGCGACAACCGCACACTGCTCACCGAAAACCAAGAGCTACGGGCAAAACTTGGGACCATGACCGAGCTCGAAATGGAAAATAAAAGATTAAACACTCTTCTTGGATTTAAACAAAAATCGGCAATGGCTTTGCTTGCGGCAAAAGTGATCGGCAAGGATGCTTTAAGTGAGCACAACACCATCATCATTAATCGCGGTCTTGAACACGGAATTCGAAAAAATATGGCGGTCCTCACAGTGGGCGGCGTTGT
Source organism: Bdellovibrionales bacterium (assembly GCA_965199825.1). GTDB lineage: Bacteria > Bdellovibrionota > Bdellovibrionia > Bdellovibrionales > UBA1609 > CBDATP01. The sequence continues at coordinate 2,617,338 of OZ241329.1, forward strand.
GGGTTACATCTTTCGACCTGAAGCTCACTCCTCACAAATTATGCTTTTGACCGATCGTTACGCCGCCATTGATGCAATCATTCAGCGTTCGCGTGCTCGCGGAATTGTTGAAGGTCACTCGCGTGATGATTGCCGAATGCGCTATTTAAAACGCGATGATGATGTAAAAGAAAATGATTTAGTTGTGACCAGTGGCTTAAACAATGTGTTTCCAAAAGGATTTCCGGTTGGAACAGTGACCTCCACCCGTCGCAGTAAATATGGAATGAGCCAAGAAATCGAAATCAAGCCTGCGGTAAACCCATTAAATTTAGAAGAAGTTTTTATTGTTCTCAATGCCAACCAAGAGGATTTTAACCCGTGAGGATGAAGGGGTTTTGGCTCGCGTTAAATGCCCTATTATTTTTAATTGCCGGTTTTTTATGCTTAGGCCTTCAATGCTCTCTGTGGCTTCAAACTTTGGGTGGAACTCCTGCACCCCATTTGTGGATTCCATTTTTGGTTTACTTTGCGATTTATCGCCAACGCTTAGAAAGTATTTTGGGAATTTATGGAATTGCCGCAGCTTTGAGTAGTTTTTCGGCTGCACCTTTTGGACTGCTGCTTGTGGCGTGTCTATTAATTTATTTTGCGGTGGACACATTTAAACAAAGAATATTTTGGGGCGGGGTCGGATTTTTTTCGATGGTCATTGGAGCTGTGAGTTTTGGTTTGCCCTTTGTGATGCTCGCAATGTCTTGGATCTTTGATAAAAATGCGATCAGAAATTTTCCGTTAATCAATCCGATCATTTCCGCATTACTCACGATTTTATCGAGCTTTCCGCTGTACGGTATATTTTCAAAAATTGACCGGCTCACAAGTAAGGAGCTGCCAGCAGAAGCAGGCAGACAAACGTTATGAGCAGCTACCTTACAAATTCAGAGGAAGAAGCGCGCGAGTATCAACCGCGCTACCGCGTATTTTATATTTGCCTTGCTGTGGTGTCGTTATTAGTCGTCAGCCGACTCTGGTTTTTACAAGTCATCCAAGGCAGTGAGCTCAGGCGATTTTCAGAAAAAAACCGTGTTAAGGAAACAAAAATTCCGGCTCCTCGCGGCCTAATTTTAGACCGCGAAGGAAAAGTTTTGGTCGATAATCTGCCCGGATTCGAGGCGACGATTTCACCCCAGTATGCCACTCATCTTGAGGCCACGGCCGAGGCCGTTGGGCAAGCCTTGGGAATTCCACCCACACGTATTGTGCAGGATGTGAAGCGCAGTCGTTACCGCAATGGTCCCTTTCGACCGGTCAAAGTAAAAGACAACCTGACGCTTGATCAGGTTTACGCTCTCAAAATGCTGCGTTGGGATAATCCTGGCCTCAATATCAACGAGACGATTTTGCGGCATTATCCTTTAGGCCAAGCCGCCTCGCAGGTTTTGGGTTACGTCGGTGAAATTTCTAAAGAACAACTTGAGCGATTCAATCGTCATCTCAAAGAGGAAGAATTTTTTGAGCAAGGCGACATCATTGGTAAATCGGGTTTAGAAGAAATTTGGGATCAAGATATTCGCGGCACCGATGGTGTGACGTTTGTTGAAGTCGATGCCCACGGCAGAGAAGCTGCCACAGAAACCGCTGCGGTCTTAGGCTTTCAACCGATCGATGCCTTACCCGGAGCAAACGTTGTGTTGACTCTTGATCGTGAATTGCAAGAAGCCGCTTTTAAAGCCACCCAACGCGATGATGCTTATGGCCACCGCATTGGTGGAGTGGTCGCGATGAAATCCAATGGTGAAATTTTAGCGTGGGTCAACACTCCCTCGTTTGATCCAAATGAATTTGCTGCAGGAATTTCTGCAAGCATTTGGTCTAAGTTGGTTAACGATCCCTTTAAGCCTTTGCGTGATAAGGTGATTCAGGATCATTTTTCGCCCGGTTCAACCTTTAAGGCGATTGTTGCACTTGCGGCCTTGCAAGAAAAAATTGTGACACCTCAACAATATGTGTTTGCCCCCTCGTCGATCAAATTTGGCAACCGTGTTTATCATGATCACACCCAAACCGGTTTTGGAAATGTGACGATCTATGATGCGCTTGAGAGATCCTCAAACGTCTTTTTTTATAAAATGGGAATTGCCCTTGGAATTGACCGCATCGCCACCTACGCTCGCGGTTTAGGACTTGGAACCCGCACCGGGATTGAACTCAACAACGAAGTTCCAGGCCTTATGCCTTCAACCGAATGGAAATTAAAAACGATTGGTGAAGAATGGCAGCCGGGAGAAAATTTAAGCAATGCGATCGGCCAAGGATTTGTTTTGGCCACCGCATTACAAATGGCGGTTGCTTATAATTCGATTGGTTTACTCGGAAAAGTATTTAAACCTTTTTTGGTCAATCGATTGATGAATCAAGACAATCGGGTGCTCAAAGAATATCAACCAAAGCTTGTGAGAGATTTATCTGATCCAAAGTCTGAGGCCCATATTGATATTAAAAATTTTGAAGTGGTGCGTGAGGGTCTTCGCCGTGTGGCCAATGGTGAGCATGGAACAGCACGATTTTGGAAAATTCCCGGAATCGAAATGGCCGGAAAAACCGGAACAAGTCAGGTGAAGTCATTTACCGCTGATCAGATTTATAAAGATTGTATGTCTCGCCCTCTTCAAGATCGCCATCATGGCTGGTTTGTGGCATTTGCTCCTGCGATCAATCCCGAGATCACGGTTGCGGTGCTTGCAGAACATGCCTGTCACGGCAACACTGCAGGCGCTCCCGTGGTCAGAGATATCATGCTCGCATACTTCAAAAAATATCATCCCGAGCTCTTAAAAATTGAGCCAAAAATTTTGCCACCTTCGGTACGCGGCCATGTTGAAACTAATGACGGAGAATAAATGGGAACTTTAAAAACGCAGCTGCAAGTCGAAGAGCGCACCCTGTTTAAACGTCTTGATCTGAATTTTGCCTTTGTCATCTTTGCTTTAAACTTAATTGGTTTAATCAATCTCTATAGCGCCACACATGGAGTTCATGTCGACGACAACTCGCGACTTTTTTGGCAGCAGCTGATTTGGCTTATGGGCGGATGGATCTTGTTTTTTGGTGTGACCCTTGTGGATTATCAATTTTTTTTTCGCGGCTCTTATGTGATTTATGGTTTAAACCTGATTGCACTCATCGCGGTCATGTTTATGGGCAGTATTGCTTACGGCGCTCAGCGCTGGCTTGATCTTGGATTTTTTCGCTACCAACCCTCTGAAACGATGAAGATCGCTTTGGTGCTAGTGATGGCGCGGACTTTATCGCAAAAGCAAAACATCGTTGGAAATCTTGGCTACAAAGATTTGATTTGGCCGGTTGGCCTTGCACTTGTGCCCTTTGGCCTCACCGCCGAGCAACCCGATTTAGGAACCGCCATGTTGTTGTTTTTAATCACTTTTGGAATGTTATTTTTTGTTGGCATCCGCCGCTCTATCTTAACCACCGGTTTGGTCACAATATTGATTGCTGCACCTGTCATTTGGAATTTTGGACTTAAAGAGTATCAAAAAAATCGGGTACTCACTTTTATTTCTCCAGGGCGTGATCCAAGAGGCACCGGTTACAATAGCATTCAATCCAAAATTGCGGTGGGCAGCGGAAAGCTTTTGGGTAAGGGCTTTCGAAAGGGAACCCAATCCCAACTTGAGTTTTTACCCGAGCGTCATACCGATTTTATTTATAGCGTTTTGAGCGAAGAGCATGGCTTTGTGGGCAGTGTGACCACTTTTGGATTATTTGTGGTTTTGTTTTTAATGGGAGCTCGCATTGCGTCCCAATCGCGCGATAAATTCGGATCACTTCTCTCCATGGGAGTGCTGACATATTTGTTTTTACATATGACAATCAACATCGGAATGGTCATTGGACTGTTGCCGATTGTGGGGGTGCCGCTGCCGTTACTCTCTTATGGAGGATCGAGTTTTTTAACCACGATGCTGGCGTTGGGATTGATCTCTTCGGTGAGCTACCGTCGATATTTATTTTAGACATTAGGCCCCTTTTTAAAAAGGGGCTTGATCGATTTAGATATACTTTTGGAGCATGGCCACAATATTTTCTTTAGGGTGATTGCCCACAACTTGGTCCACGTTGCTGCCACCTTTAAATAAAATCAGTGTGGGAATTCCACGCACACCATATTTTGCTGGCGACTCCGGATTTTCGTCGATGTTCACTTTAATGATGCGCACCTTGTCTTTGAGCTCTTGCGCAATTTCTTCGAGCTTGGGAGCTAGCGCCTTACACGGTCCGCACCACTCCGCCCAAAAATCGACCAGCACCGGAGTGTTCGATTTTAAGACATCGTCTTCAAAGGTTTTGTCTGTTGTTGATCCGGTATTTGCGCCCATTTTATCCTCCAAATGAAAAGGATTGAGCTTATTCCGAAATTCACGGCCAAACAAGGCTTCTGTCTATGGACCATTATCGAAAATCTGCCGATAGGTAGAAGTCATGAAAAAGGCTGAAATTAAAATTTTATTGGTCGAAGACGAAGTGAGCGCCGGCAAAAGCCTTGCCGAAATCATAAAACGTGCAGGGTTTTCGTGCCTTTGGGCCAAAACTCCAAGCGAAGCTTTAAACTTTTTAAAGCTCCAAACGATGCACCTGGCGATTGTCGATTGTCTTTTGCCCCAGACGAACGGTGTGGATCTTGTGACCCAGTTGCGGAAGCTTCAGGGTGAAAGTTTTCCCGTTTTGATGATGTCTGGGATTTTTAAAGATCCTCAGTTCGCTGAAGACGTCATCATCAAAACAAATGCTGTTCAATTTTTTCATAAGCCGATTGTGGCGATGAATTTGATTCGATGTTTGGATGATTATTTTGGTGATCAGATCGAGGCGGCACTCCCTCCCCAAGAGGCGGGCTCACTCAAAGAACGGCTCACCCCCGAAGAAACTCTCAACACCCTTTCGCAGACCGGAAGTCTTCATGGCTTTCAGTTGCCTCAGCTGATTGCGATGGTTCTTTCGAGCGAACTCTCGGGACATCTCAATTTGATTGAACGCAGTGGTGAGTTGTCTTCACTGACCTTTCATAAGGGTCAGATTGCGGGAGTAAATAAACGTCATAGTAAATCTTTTTTTGGTGTGCTCGTGGTCGAACGCGGACTTGCGACCGAGGCTGAAATCAACGAAGTTTTAAATATGACTTCACCAAAGCCCATTGGTGAGCGACTGGTCGAAAAAGGGATCTTAAGCCCTCATATGATCAAGATTATTCGGACCGAGCAAATGCGCTTGAGACTTGCACAAACTATCGATGATACATCGTACGATATTAATTTTTTAGAAGAAGAAACCCCTGTTCCCGATATCTCAATCGATTACAATGATTTTACCCAAATGTTTTTTGATTGGTGCTGGTCAAAGATAAAAATCAATTGGCTGAATGCTTATTTTTTACCACTCGGAACATATGAGCTTCAGATTCGTAATGCTCAAGAATTTCAAAAATTGGTGGCCAACTTTCATTTTCCATTTCAACTGACACCCGGAAATTCGATCACTCAGTTTTTTAATAATCACCCAGATCAAACCGAAAGTGTGATTCGCGCCCTTTATTTCTTACTCGTATTAAAACGTCTGTTTTTAAAATTGCCAGCAAAACCCAATGTCAATTTTGATCTCGAGATCACCCGTCTTGACAGACTTTACAGTGAGCTTGTGGACGCCGATCCGTTTGCGGTCTTAGGTGTAGGCAAAAATGCTCGGTCCAAGGATATAAATAAATCCTATTTGGATATGGCAAAAATTCTTCATCCTGACAAAGTCCCGCCCGAGGCCCCTCAGCAGCTCAAAGATCTTTCACAAAAAATCTTTGCACTGATTAATAAAAGCCACGAGCAAATCAAAGATGAAACCAGAAGATCTGAATACCTTCGCTCGCAAGAAATTGGTAATGCTCGAGACGCTTTTGTGGTCGAAAATGAATTAACCCAAGTTCGACAGTTGTTAAATAAAAACAGAATAAAAGAGGCTCACGAAATTTTATCGGCTCTCCCCGATTCTAAAACTCACGAAACAGAAATTCGTTTGTTTAGATGTTGGGTTCAGGTGAAGCGAAAAATTTCACCCGATCATGAAATCGAGATGGCCCAAAAATTACGAGAAGAATTAAATTACATTCCGCCCGAGGATCGTCACACAGCGCTGTACTTTTTTGTGCGCGCCTCAATTTATCGATTAGGCCGAAACCTCGAGCGTGCTCATGTTAATTTTCAACGCTGCTTGTCTCTTGATTCGCAGTTTTCTGAAGCCGCGGTTGAGCTCGGTGCAATCGAAGCCCAAATGACCGAAGCGAGCCGCTTTAAATTTTTCGACACGGTTGTTAGTAAATTGATCGGCACTAAGAAGAAGGCCGTTTAAAAAGCTTTCTTACGAAATTTCTGCGATCCTCATCTAATTCTTCAACATTTTCTGTTGTCTCTTCTTTTCGAACTTGCTTAACCACATCGCGCACAAACTTCGCACCAAAATTCTGATGCGGCGAAGGTTCTAGATTTTTTATGGCTGCCTGCATCCTTTGCTCACGTGCCGAGCCCTCGGTGGCTATGGACCCCGATTGGGTCAACGTGCTCCGAATCCGGTTGTACTTTTCCAAAATCGGCTCAAACGGAAGATTGCCAAGCTGGGCAATTGATTTAAGCAAATCCTGAACATTGATCGGTGACGGCAAAAGATAATCGGCTTGATCCAAATCGGTTTGCGAATCAATTTTGTTTTGTGGAACAAAAACAATTGCTTTGGGTTTTTGTTTCACATTTTTAAGAAGGTCCATCCCGTAGTTGGAAGAACGAAGCGAGAATAAAACAATCTCAGGGTGGAAGGTTAAGTAGGCGGTGGCAAAACCGCGCTCACCCATCAGCGCATCCACATCAAATCCGGTTTTTTTTAGAACTGACTGGATAAAAATCATCTCATTATAATCGTCAGTAACTAAAAAAATTCGCATCATAGATTGCAGTATAAATTAGCTATGCCTTTTTGTACCAATAAAGAGTACGGTGAGGTCTAGAATATCAAGGAGAAATTGATGCTTAAAGAAAGAGTAGAAACCATTTCGCTACCCGCTCGTCAGTTTACGGTGGACGGACCTAAGTCAAAGGTGCAAATCGGCAGTGGTCATGGTCTCTCGGTGATCTCGGGCCCTTGCGTGATCGATTCAAAAGAGCTCGTAATGAAAACCGCAAGAGCGCTTACCGATATCTGTCAGCGCGTCGGTGTGGGTCTTATTTTTAAAAGTTCTTACGAAAAAGATAATCGCGGCACCGAAAAAAATTGGCGCGGTCCTATGGCCGAAGAAGGTCTTAAAATTTTGCGCGAAGTGCGAAATGAATTTGGCATTCCGGTCCTCACCGATATTCACCGTATCGAAGATGTTAAGATGGTGGCCGAGTATGTGGATGTGCTCCAAGTGCCCGCTTACATGTGTCAGCAAACCTCACTTGTTATGGCGTGTGGTGAGACAGGCAAAGCGGTCAATATTAAAAAAGGTCAATTTTTAGCACCCGAAACAATGGACGGCGTGATCAGCAAGTTTCGTTCAACCGGAAATCAAAACGTATTGTTAACCGAGCGTGGAGCTTGCTTCGGATACAATCGGCTTGTTGCCGATATGCGCTCGATTCCAATCATGCAGCAAATTGGAGTGGCGGCCTGCTTTGATGCGACCCATGTGGTCAGACTGTACGGAATTTCGAGTGCGGACCCCAATGGTGGAGAGCCTCGATTTGTTCCCCATCTGACTCTTGCCGCGGTGGCAGCAGGTGCAGATGCTCTGTTTTTAGAAGCTCATCCAGAACCGATGGAAGCCAAATGTGATGCGGCCTCGCAACTGCGCCTATCGAATATGGAAAGCCTTTTAAAGATGGCTCAAGCGGTTCGTAAAGCCATTGGAACTCCCGAAAACGTAGGTATGATGAAGTCGCTCTAACAATGGAGCTTCTTCGCGCACGACTTGCATTTCGCTATTTGTTTTCTGAAGTGCTCCCAAGTTTCCTCTTGGGAGTCTTTGTTTTTGTATTTATTCTTTTATCTTTTCAAGCGCTACGACTCACCGAATTTATTCTGATCCACGGGGTAAGTTTTAATATCGTCGGCCAAATGGTTTTATTTTTGGCAACATCCTTTTTGCCGGTGATTTTACCGATGAGCTTGCTGTTTGCGGCACTGCTCACTTTTTCACGACTCTCGCAGGATTCTGAAATTGTAGCTTTTAGATCTTTGGGACTAAATAATTTCCATTTAATGATGCCCGTTTTGTTATTGGCGGTAATGACAACAATCATTTCGGCCCAAACCTCGTTTTACATTGCGCCTTGGGGCAATCGCCAGTTTGAAGTTTTAATTCATGAATTGGGCAAATCAAAAGCAACCGCAACCATTCGGGAAGGTGTATTTTCGGAAGGCTTTTTTGATATGGTGATTTATGCCAATGAGGTCGATTCAAAAAGTAATGTGTTAAAAAAAGTTTTTATTTATGATGAGCGCGATCCTAAAACTCCCCTCACCATTATCGCCAAAGAAGCCAAAATCATAAAAGGTGAAAAAGAAGACGACGCCACAGTTTTGCGCCTTATCGATGGCGACATTCACCGCACGCAAGAGCAATCCTACACAAAAATTCGGTTTGATCAGCACGAAATTATTTTGTTTGATGAAAAGCAATTTGGGGCACGCCAGAAATCTCTTCCCTCTTACAACATCGATGAGCTCCACCGAAAGATTGTGGATCCCTCGACCGAAAAGCCGCAGCGGCTCGCCTTTCAGGTTGAGTTCCATCGCCGTTGGGCTCTGAGTTTTGGCTGCATTATTTTTGCCTTACTCGGTTTTGGATTAGGAACAGTCACAAACCGGCGAAGTGTGCGCTCGGGGGGATTTGTGATCTGTCTTACCGTACTGATTTCTTATTGGATGCTTTATATTGCGGCCGAAGCCTTTGCCAAAAGAGATCTCATTCCGCCAGCTCTTGCGATTTGGAGTGTGAACTTTCTTTTTCTAGGCATTGCGGCATGGGCAATAAAGAGGTCCACAACTTAAGATCTAAGCTGTCTCTCAGAGGATAAGCCCCGAGATGGATCAGATCGAGCGCCCCCCGCCCCTTGGTCGCCATTGGAGAAACCGGCAACGTTGCCACTCGTCGGTCCAGCTCTAGCGCCCACTCTGCAGTCATTCGACTGCCCGATCTTTGATTGGCTTCGACCACAAAAACACCATTCGCTAAACTTGCAATCAACCGATTGCGCGCAAAAAAATGACCTTTATGCATCGGGGTAAATACATTGTATTGAGATGCGAATCCACCGCCGGTGGAGAGGATAAGGTCTTTGTATTTTAAAAAATCTTTTGGGTACATATTAAGAAGTCCTGAAGGCAAAACCGCAAGTGTCGGACAATTCGCTTTTGCAGCAATCAGATGGGCTTGTTGATCAATTCCTCTAGCACCTCCGCTTAAAATTGCGAACTTGGGATCTAGGCAAAAATCCGACAGATGAACTCTTAAAAAATCGGCGCTGTCTTCGCTCGGTTCACGGCTGCCGACCACTGCGAGCAATCGTTTTGTCATCCAAATCGGTTTACCCCAATAGATCCAAAATTGTGGTGGGTGCTCGAGCAAATAAAATTCTAGGGGATAATTTTGATCAAAGGGACAGGTCCAATGGATGTCTTGATCAATTAAAATTTGTTTATGGGCGTCAATTGTTAAGACCCAATTTTTAAAGGTCAGGTTTTTATACGAAAGTGCACAAAATATGTGTTCGTCGTTATCGAATTTACGATTAAAAAATTCGATCGGGATTTTACTCCCGAGCATTGCGGAGAGAGACAGAATTTCTTGTGCTGATGTCATAGTGCAAAAAGACTCTGCAAATAATCGATCAGCCTAAATGTTTTTTAAAATCAGTAAGAGGACATGCGCACACGGTTGTCGGAAACTCGGGTATCCGGATGAAGCCCACCTTGGCCTGTGACATCACCCGTACGAATCTCTTGAAAGGCTCGCACAATAACCGCAGTAGCAAAACGGGGTTGGATGTTGATCACTTTCATGTAGCCAATCGGTGCAACCGTTTCTTTCACAATCGTTGAGGGATTTCTAACCACAATGGTAGAGCGAACCGGCAAAATCTGATTGATACTGACACCATCGTCAGATCCGCGGTTGATATAGACAATCGATCGATCGCCATAATAATTCATCTCTTCGGAGCCAACGCCACCAATAATCTGTGCAACGATTTGGCTTCGAGGACCATTTGAACTGAACTCATAAACCGAAAGTGTTGATTTCACCAAATCACTTTGTGCGGTCACCGTGGTAATCGATTTTTCAACCAGTGCACGAAACACTTCGTAGGGGCTTGATTGTTTTACGCTTTCAACTCGCTCGATCACCCGCATTTGACCTTGAATTTCGATCACCCGTTCAAGACCCATGCGCTCAAGATCGTTGACCTCACTCTTTATTTTACCCCGATCTTTAATTGCGGTTAAGACGTCGCCCACTTGAATATTGCCCTTTGTCGATTCGATAAACACATATTGGTTTTGGGCGGCGGCAAAGTTGGCGCCCTCAACCTCGACAATATGACCCAATGATTGAGGAAAAGTTTGTGTGATGTACGAAGGGAGATAAGAGCGGTCGATCAGAGCTTTTCGTTTTACGCGCTGAAAGCTTACACCTTTTGCTCCATAGAGCGAAGTTTTAGACGCCATCCAGTTAGGCAAACTATCCGGAATGGTCCTTAATACCGGCTTAAATTCTTGAGTGGCGGTGGGGATTTCGTCTTCTTCGTTTCGCGAAACTCGTTTTGTCTTTGCGGGCTTGTCATCTCCCTCTTCGCCGTTTTCGGTGATGGTGAAAGAGGGTGCGTCCGATTCATCCCCCAAAATAAAACGAATGCTATTTCCTTCGGTAATCAGATGTGGATTTACAATTTCACTATTGACCGACCAGATTTTGGGCCAATAATTTCCATCCCCAAAAAAAACTTTGCTCACTCCCCAAAGAGTGTCGTGATTTTGTATTTGGTAAGATTCACTGGCGCGAGTGCCAACGAGCTCATGCCACTCATCGGAGCTCATTTTTTGATTGTGATAATTAACGTAAATATCATGAAGTTGAGATTCGAGCTGGAGATCAGGCTGGCTCGCAAAGGCATACATCAGCAAAAATATTTTCATAATTTACCACTCTTTAAGTTTTTGAGTTCGACACCCGCTCTATAAGCTTCCACCGATTCTGGATACTCCCCACGCAATTGTTCCAAAACATGATGGGCGGGTTCATTGAGATTTAATTTTTTTAAGACCACACCTTTAGCAAGTAATGAGCTTGCTCGCTTGTTTCCGAGTGGATACTCGCGTGCGATGGTGTCAAAAGACTTGATCGATTCGGCGAGTTTATTTTTTTGTATTTCTAAAAGACCGCGAAAATAAAGTGCGTTGTCATTCAAAGGGGATTGTGGAAAATATTTGTGAAGCATCTCTTGAGCTCTTACAAGCTCCAAAATTTTGCCCGCACGATAGTTTTCTAGCACCCGGGTGTAAAGCATGTTTTCACCCTCAGGGAAAATTGCACCGGCACTGGACGCCGTGGAAACCGCCGCAAAAGTGGTTGCCGCACCGATCAGTCCGACCACAAACAGGATTACTAACCCGAAATCCAACTTTAGTTTCATCGTGCCCCCATCCGTTATGGTGAACCAACTTTTTGGAACATGCAAAGTGATTGCGGCTATTTAGAAATGAAAGGAAATAGGAACCCATTAATTTTTGTTTGATCAGGTTTAAGAATTATCCACATCAAATGTGGAAATTGACTCGATCAAGACCTTGGACTTGAGCTCAGTCAGGGGTTTCAGCGAAATGCTGAAACAACTTGCAGTAGATAACCTATCAGAATCTTAAGATTTATCAGTTCGTCCCGTCTTGTGATTTTAGACTTGAGTAAGAATCTTACATCTCCGGATTCGGATACTTTAAAGGCCTTTTACGCCCCTAAAAGGGCCGCAGCCCAAGGTCCAGATTTTGTAATGAGGCTTTAAAAATGTGGCAACTTTTAATCTTTTTCTGGGTATTGGCGATTTTTAAACTCATCCCCATGGGCGATGTTTTGCTGATGCTGGGTACTTATTCACAAAACATTTGTGTTCGAATGTTGCCACCGTCAGCAAGCCTTGAAATCCAATCGGCACTGATATGTGGAGTAAAACTTAAAGGTCAAAATTATGAAATTTTAAAAACTTTAAACCTGATACATGTGATCATGGCCTCGGGCGCAGTCCTTTTTTGGCTGGAAAGAGCCTTAAAACCATTTGCAAATATTTACCGCAAATTATTATTGCTCGGATTTTATTTTTTTTCGGGCTGCCATCCTTCAATTCTTCGCTGTTTGATACATCAGTCACTTTTTAAAAATTCAAAATCATTGTCGGTGAGCTTAAGCCTTTTGTGTTCGGGGATTGCAGCGTGGCTTTTGATGGATCACTCTTATATTCTAATTTTATCTTGGGCCTGCGCTATTTTATTTTCCTGGGCCAATATGCTTTCACAAAATCTATTTATTAAAGCCTTATTTTTTTATATTGGGTTTTTGCCGTTTTCTTATTCAATGGGGCTGACCCATCCCTTATCAATTTTGGCTTATCTTCTTTTTGCAACCTCATTGAGCGCAATATTTTTGCCTTTGTCGCTCTCTTGCATTGTGTGTCCGCCGCTCACATCGATTTTTGATATCACATGGAATTATTTTTTCCTTTTAGCGCAGAGTATAACTCCCTATCTTGTGACAGGAAAACAAAACGTATTTATCTCAATATCGCATTTGGTTTTTTATACCGCACTGATTCAAGTTGGATTTTATTTTTTTGAAATGTGGAAAGTCCGTCGGCTATGGCGCGCGCTGGTTTAGCTTTCTTATTCATTTTGTTTCTTCCCTCGTTGATTTCTTTTGATTCGTTCAATGAGGCTGTGGTTTGGAATGTGGGCCAAGGCCAATGGATCACTTTTTCTTTAAACGATGTCTGTTTGCATTTTGATATGGGTGGCGAGATGAATCCTCTCCAAAATGTATGGCGTCTCTGTCATACAAAGGAAAATCACGCTTTTTTTTCACACTGGGATCAGGATCATCTCAATTTTTTAAAAACGGCGGCACAAAAACTTGGGGTTTGTCTCGAACAAGCTCCAAAGGGCTTAAGCCCCTCAGATCATAAACAAGAACTTGTCGCAGCCCTCTTACCTTGTGAATCAAAATCGAAGGAAGTCGAAATTTTTGCTAAACAAAAACTAATGACTGTTTCAAATGATGGCTACATTTACGTGGTCCATCGCACATGGTTGTTGACCGCGGACTCTCCCCAAAAGGCCGAGCGGCAATGGATTAAGAAATCCTTACCTTTTATAAATATAAAATATTTTGTGATTGGACATCATGGGAGCAAATCCAGTTCGAGCCATCAGCTATTAGCCAAATTAAAAAATGTCGAAGTCGCCGTAGCATCGCAAAGACTGAAGCGCTACGGCCATCCTCACCGTGAAGTGATCCAAAAATTAAGAGATATGGGACTTCAACCGCTGCTCACCGAAAGTTTTGGGCATTTGCACTTTCGGCTTTAATTTTTAAAAGCCCGATACTCCATATTCAGATCACGCGCCACTGGCTCATACGACACAAAGCCGCCGTACACATTGAGCCCTTTTAATAATAATGGATCTTTTGTGACCGCAGCCTCGACGCCAAGGCTTGCGAGCATCGATGCATAACGAAATGTCGAGTTGGTTAAAGCATACGTGCTCGTGCGCGCAACAACACCTGGCATATTCGGCACACAATAATGAATCACGTTATCAACCTCAAAGGTAGGATTCGTGTGTGAGGTGGGCTGACACGTTTCGATGCATCCCCCTTGATCTACCGCAACATCCACGACCACACTGCCCGATCCCATCGACTGAATCATTTTTTTAGTCACAAGTTTTGGAGCTTTGCGACCTGTGACTAAAACTCCGCCGATCAACAGATCTGTTTTTTCAACACACGCTTCAATATTTTGCATGTTTGAGTACAGAGTTTTGATTCGTCCTTGAAAAATATGATCAAGATATTCGAGGCGAGCGTGATTGACATCCAAGATGGTCACATCTGCACCAAGACCCACCGCCATTTTTGCGGCGTTGACTCCGACAACTCCGCCACCAATGATCGTGACCTGCCCGCGCTCAACTCCTGTCACACCACCAAGCAAGATTCCTTTGCCGCCATGATCTTTTTGTAAGTAATAAGCCCCAATTTGTGTGGCCATGCGTCCCGCAACTTCACTCATTGGGGTCAGGAGCGGAAGGGTCCCATCTAGAGCTTCAATCGTTTCGTAAGCCACCGCCTTTACTTTTCGCTCACACAAAACTTTAGTGAGTCGAGGTTCAGCGGCGAGATGGAGATAGGTGTAAAGAATCTGATTTTCTTTTAACAGGGGATACTCATCGGGCAAGGGTTCTTTGACCTTTACGATCATTTCACTCTGCGAATAGACAGAGGCCTTATCATCCAAGATTTTTGCACCTGCCCGCTCGTACTGCTCATTTAAAATACGACTGCCGAGGCCTGCATCTTTTTCGACATAAACGGTATGACCCTCGGAGACGAGTTGCTTGACTCCGGCTTCGGTCATACCCACCCGATTTTCGCTAATTTTAATTTCTTTTGGAACACCAACAATCATCTGATTTCCTCCTGTAAAAGCTAAGGCCTTTACAGTTAGACACCGCAAATAATTTGTTGGCTAGAGCTTTTGTTAGCCCGAGTAGGCAAAACGAGATTCAACCTCACCACCAAGCTCAACGAGCTTGTAGGATTTTGGGTTGAGCAAAATATGTCTCACAAGTTTATTCATCACATCATGTCCCGCGCGGTACAATGTGAGGTGACCCATCAGGGGCATACCAAGAGTCACCAAATCTCCAAGGGCATCCAAAACTTTATGTCTTACAAGTTCGTTTGGAAATCGCAAACCTCCAGGATTTAAAACTTTGGTGTCATCAAAAACGATTGCATTATCAAGCGATCCACCAAGACCCAACCCATGCTTTCGCATTTCTTCTACGTTTTTTAAAAAACCAAAAGTTCGAGCCTCTGCAATATCGCGAACGAAGGTAGTTTCATTGATATCAATATCAAGAGTTTGATACCCAATTGCGGGATGATCAAAATCAATAGTGCAGGTGATTCTTAAACCATTATAAGGTTCGACCACTGCATATTTTGTGTCGTCACCATAAACAATTTTTTCTGTGACATAGGCATACTTCCGGGGTTGTTCTTGCTCAACAATTCCTGCGTTTAAAATCGCATCACAAAAGTATTTGGCACTGCCATCGCAAATTGGAATTTCTGGGCCGTTGAGTTCGATTAATAAATTATCGATTCGCAATGCCGAAAGTGTTGATAGACAATGCTCCACTGTCGAGACCGAAAACACGTCGCCACCCAATGTGGTTGCAAGCGTTGTGGCTTGAACAAGTTCGGCGTTGGTCGAAAGTGCGGGCGAACCACTGAGGTCGCGCCTGACAAAGAAGATTCCGGTATTTTCTGGGGCTGGACAAAAGGTCAAGGTTGCCGGCTTTCCAGTATGCAGACCAATACCTTCGACCCGTGCTCGTTTACGAATTGTTCGTTGTAAAAACATAAGCTCAACTCCAAAGCAGAATTTGGGTATTGTCAAGAAATGCTGATTATCGTGATGGCTCTTTTGGTAGGATCGGGTTGTGCGATTCGCGAAACACATTTTTATATGCCTGATGATTATGATCAAAAAAGTTCGGCAATGGGTGCGGCCTATGCGGGAAGCGCATTAAGCTTTCGAAAACCAATGCCGCGGAGGATGCCTGATCATCCCCACGAATTTTATTACAAAAATTGTTCGCTCACGGGTCATTCGAGTTACTACTCAAAAACCGATTATATGTGCAACTCAGTATTCTATTAGATAGTGAACGAAGGTATTAAGTGACGCTCAATAAATGATTGCGCGAAATATCTGTGATCACACGACCACGCGGAGTTTTTTGCAACAATCCCTCTTGAATTAAAAACGGCTCATACACTTCCTCAAGTGTATCGGCCTCTTCACTCAATGCGGCCGATAAAGTTTCGATCCCCACAGGACCGCCCTGAAACTTTTCATGAATCAATCGCAAAATTTTTCGGTCCATCTCATCAAGGCCGAGTTGATCCACATCCAATTGATCAAGAGCATAATGGGCTTGTGACTCGGTGATTTTTCCTTCGCCTAAAACCTCGGCATAATCGCGCACACGTTTTAATAAGCGGTTAGCAATACGAGGCGTGCCGCGCGAACGCCGCGCAATTTCTAAGGCACCGCCCTCATCCATCGCTATGCCTAGCAGAGCAGCCGAGCGACGCAAAATTTGTTGGAGAGCGGTTTTGTCATAAAACGAAAGGCGCTCGACAATTCCAAATCGATCACGAAATGGACCTTTGAGTAAGCCGGCCCTGGTGGTTGCACCAATTAGGGTGAAGGGCGAAAGGGTAAATTTCATTGAGCGTGCACCCAAACCCTCACCCGTAATCAGATCGATATAGTAATCTTCCATCGCGCTATAGAGATATTCTTCCACATCTTTTGAAAGGCGATGGATCTCATCGATAAACAAAATTGTTTTAGGACGCAAACTCGTGAGCAATGCGGCAACATCGCCTTTGCGGTGAAGGGCGGGGCCCGAAGTTGTCTTAATAGGAACTTCCATCGCGTGGGCAATAATATGAGCAAGTGTGGTCTTTCCTAAACCCGGAGGGCCGCAGAGCAGAGTGTGATCAAGCGGTTCATCGCGTTTTTTTGCGGCCAACAAAAAAACTTTTAATTTTTCTTTGACCTTGTCTTGTCCCGGAAATTCATCAAAAGTTTTTGGCCTTAAGGCTGTATCTAAGGGTTGATCCACAATTTTTTGTTCGGCCGATATTTCGCGTTCCATCTATATCTCCTGAACAAGCAGGGCTAAGCTTTCACGCACACCGCGCTCCACATCTGCTTTTGGATCCAAACGATCCACCACTTTTTCGACATCATTCACTTTAAAGCCCAGATGGACGAGGGCCGAAACAATTTCTCTTCGCGAAGTTGATTTTTCAAGATGAGGTTGATCGGCGAAAACAAGTTTGCCTTTGAGTGTCAGTACAATTTGCTCTGCGGTTTTTTTGCCAATCTTTGGCAACATCGAAAGCCCTTTGACATCACCCGACTCAATCAGATGAATGATTTTTTGCCATGTTGAAGCACTGAGCATATTGAGAGCCGAGCGTGGACCTATGCCGTTGACTTTTAAAAGACTCAAAAACAAACGCTTTTCGTTGCGCTCAAAAAAACCAAAAAGTTGAAAAATATCCTCGCGCACATGAGTGTGAATATAGAGTTCCACCGAATCCAGAGCCTGAAGCGCGTCGCGTGTGGCGGTCGAACACAAGACCTCGTATCCCACACCTCCAACATTGATAATTGCCGAGTCATCGTCAAAATCGTGAACTTCTCCAATAAGGCGACTAATCATAAATCGAAATCTTTCATTTGCAGATCAAGTGTTGAGCGATAACCATGGCACATTGCAAGTGCGAGGGCATCTGAGGCATCCACCACCAAAATTGAATTTAAACCAAGAGTCTGCATTACGATATGTTTCACATGTTCTTTTTCGGCGCCACCATGACCGGTGACAACCTTTTTTACGGTTCGTGCCGCAAATTCGCTCACCTCACACTTATTTTGTGCGGCGATCAGTAAGGCAATAGCGCGCATGTGACCAAGTTTAAAGGCCGAGTCTGCGTTTTTTCCTAAAAAAATCTTTTCAACCGAAATCACTTGGGGCTGAACCGAATCGACTAGAGTTTGTAGATCGTGATGGAAGCGCTCAAGTTTTTGGGCCATTGTTTTTATTTTTGAAAAATTAAAGCTTCCATGTTCGACATGAATGGGCCCTTGCGGTTTCCAGTCGATCACTCCGAATCCAGCGATATGACTGCCGGGATCAATGCCCAAAATTCTCATTTGCCCGTCCTTCACGAAAATGCCAAAATCCACGACTATGTCAGATGTTAATCCGGAATTTGTTGAGCGCTATCAATTGTTATTGGAACAAGACCCAAAATCTAAAGTTTTTGCGCCCTTGGCCGAAGCCTATCGTAAGTTAGGAATGTATGATGAGGCCATTCAAATCTGTATTGCTGGAATACAAAATCATCCTCAATTTGCTGGCGGACGCGTTGCGCTAGCTCGTGTCTTGATGGATAAAAATGATTTTTTATCCGCAAGCGAACATTTAGAAAAAGCGGTTGAGCTTGGACCCGAAAATATTTTGGCCCAATTGTTATTGGGTGATTGCTTTATAAAACTCAAAAATCCAAAGAAGGCTTTAAAAGCCTACAAGATGGTATTGTTCTTAAATCCCCTCAATGAGCGGGCGGCAAAAAGTGTGAAACGTCTCGAAAGTTTAACCGCAGACGAATACGATGATGATGTGTTTGCAATGAAGCCCCTTCATCGCTCTTTAAATAATGCTGAAGCCTCGTTTCCACTCAAGCCACAATCGGTAGCACCGTTTAAAAATCTTGATCGTTATATTTCACTGGTGGATGCCTTATTGATTCGCAATGATCTTGATCGAGCTCAAAGCATATTGTATGAGGCCAAAGAAAATCTTGGACCCCATCCCGAAATATTAAAACGACTCAATCTTCTTTCTGAAAGAACTCCGGATACCCCAACGTCCAATGCCGATCTCAATCGTCAATCTCTGTTGCATGCAAAAAAGGTCGATGTGCTCGAACGATTGCTAAAACGTGTGCGCCTCAGCCAACAACAACTTTGACTTCCTTTTAAAGTGTTGTTTAATGTTTCGGCTGAGGTAAAAACAAATGATAGAGACGAGCGATTTTAAAAAAGGTGTGAAACTTTTAATCGAAGACCAGCCCTTTACAATTGTGGATTTCCAACACGTCAAACCTGGAAAAGGAAATCAGTTCACACGAACAAAAATGAAGAATCTTTTGACCGGTTCAAATCTTGAAAGAACCTTTAAATCGGGCGAAAAATTTGAAGTGCCAGATATTGTTTATAAAGAAATGGCTTTTCTTTACAAGGATGAAAATGGTTTTAATTTTATGGATCAAACAAGTTTTGAACAGATGTCCTTGAACCCGACTGTCGTCGGGGACTCCGCAAACTATTTGATCGAAAACTTGTCGGTTCAGGTCTGTGTGTTTAATGATCGCGCTGTGGGCATCGAAGTTCCAAAATCTGTGAGCCTCAAGGTGGTTTCCACAGATCCGGGATTTAAAGGAAATACAGTTTCGGGAACAACAAAACCTGCTACTCTCGAAACGGGCTATATGGTTCAAGTTCCACTTCATATCAGCGAAGGAGATGTGCTGAAAATTAATACGGCCGATGGAGCCTACGTCGAGCGCGTCAGCATGAAGTAAGCGTGAATGAAGCAAGCGTTGAACAGGAAATCTTTGAATATTTAAAGAACCAAACTTCGCTTGACCAAGTTGTTCAAAATTTCACCACAAAAATTTTAAATCCCCAAACCTCATTCGGCGAGCGTCAGGCTCGCATACGGTTTTTGTACAATGCGGGTTTTAACAAAGAAATCTTCGAACTTTATCGTGAAGGTTTTTATAATCAGCTCGAGCTTCCCTATTCCTTTTTGATTGGGACCTTTGAGCGCGTGGGCCAGCTGCCCGAAACTCCGGCTATCAGACAAATTTACGATCTTGCCCAATCGCAATTTCAGATTGAGGATCTCACCGCTTTAACAAGTGTTGATGCGGTTGATCCTCGGTTTGCCAAACGCCGGCAAGAGTTTTTTGAAGATCTCTATGAGCGCGCCATTCAAAGAAAATCAGATCTGGTTGAGCGCTTAGGATTTTTTCGCTCGGAGCGTTTGGTGAACGAAGAGCGAAAGCTTTTAGATGAGCTTAAACGATATTATCCCAATGATCCCTCGATCAAACAAGCCGAGCAGAACTTTGCCGAGCGTTGGGCGCGCCATGTGGTGGCTCAAGCCAGTACAAAACCGAGCGAAGTTCATGAAACCTTTTTACTTGATGCTGATCTCTGGCCAATCGCTAATGTGCTGTTCGAGGAGGCTGTTCAAATCACAAAAATACAGCCCGAAAGAATCATGGATTTTACTTTGATGTTTTGGTTTTTAGAGCTCTATCCCCAAGCACTAATTATTTTAGAGCAAGGCCCGATGAAGCTTGCGGCTCAGTGGCTCAAAATCGAAATTCTTTTAAAACTGAGGCGCTTTGTTGATGTTCTTGATGAGATAAAAGTTTTGGAATTGGAGCACGCCGCAAATCCCGAAACTCCTTTTGCTTCGGTTTACTCCAGAGCGCAAGCCCTCTACGGTCTTGGCCAGCCCTTGCAAGGACTCCAAGCCATGCAAAGCATATTGGCTGTTCGACCCGATTACCGCTCGGCTGCCTCTTTTGTTTTAAAATGGAGCGAAGGGCGCGGAGATTCGTGAAAAAAAAGTTGCTTCCATTATTGATTTTTGCCGGCTTTTTTTTCATGGCCGGATTTTTTTGGGATTACCATCGTCCACAAATCAAAAAATGGCTGCTGGTCAAACTTGAACAAGAGAGCAGCAAAAATCTTCCCATTCGTTTATGGGCGCAGGATGCTGAGATCACATTTGTTCCCCCACGCATTCAACTCAGAAAAATTCGCTATCTTCCTCAAGACGGTGCTTACAAAGAAGTATTAGCTCCTGGCGAAATTGAGGCGGCGGCGATCAATCTGAGTATTGGAGCTTTACTCAAAGGTCAGATCCGAATCTCAAAGATTCAAATAGATCATCCGACTTTAAAATTTATTTTTAAAACCTCACCCAAAGAGAATGTGGGCGAAAAAAAGAGTTTTAAAATTCCATTATCCGAAATCGATCGATTTCCTGTGGATGACTTAACTGTTCAAGATGCTGATATCATCGTTGCGATCAACAATGTGGCCCTTCATTCCACCGATTTAGATTTCGAAATTTCTAATCGTTATCGCTCGGTTTTTGTTCAAGCCACAACACCCCATCTTTTTGTTAAAGAACTGGGTAAGCCTGATGGCGTGCCCTTTGAGGTTGAAACTCGTTTTTTACTCGAGCCCGATGAGATCAACATCACCGCTTTAAAAATAAAAAAAGCAAAAAGCTTTTTGGTGGGCGCAGGAATCGTAAAAGGACCTATAGAACAGGGTAAATTTTCGGAAAGTGATGTGAAACTCAGGATCTCTTCGGCTTTGCCTGAGGTCCAAGGTTTTTTAAATGTGATTAAGCCCGGCTTAAAAATTCCGGCGCTTCAAGGTAAAGCCAATGCCGATCTCAGTTTTAAGTTAACCCCCACGCATCTCGTTCCCGAAGTGCATTATCGCTTATCAACTCAAGACGTTAAGATTGATCAATTCGTGTTGGGCAAGTTGGTTTCTGAGGGTGTGGCCACCACAAAATTTTTGAATGCAGACAAGACCTCTATCAAGACCGAAGCCGGCGAATTGCATCTTGAAAAATTAAATTTTGAATTTGGTGATCCAACAAATGTGTCATTCATTTCGAATTTTAAAAAAATAGATTTGCATCAGCTTTTAGAAGATCTCAATGTGCACAATGTGCCTCTTAAACTTAATTTTTCGGGTCATGTACCGTGCAAAGGCAGCGTCTATCCTCACCTTATGGTTAAATGCCAAGGGCAAATGGAGGGCGAAAATTTTAAATTATTTAATGATAAAAAAGAAAAATCGATGATTGTTGCGGCCAAGAATTTTTCGGCCACGGGTGAATTTGGAGTGAGTTCCACCGCAGTCGATTATCAAGCCGACATGAAGGCTGGTAAAAACTCGACGGGCAAGTCCAATGGACGAATTGTTTATGATCAAGGATTCAATATTAATTATGAGACCGATCATCTTGAAACTTCAGATATTGAAAACTTGGTTGATCTCAAATTTGAAGGTGTAGCCCAAATTAAGGGTTCCACCGAGGGCGACTCACAAAGTGCGGTTTTAGATCTGAATGGCTTTTTTAAAGATTTTTGGCTTGAGGATTATGAATTCGGAAATCTTCAGACTCATGTTTCTTATAAAAATGGCATGCTCGGATTTCGTAAAAGTAGCGGTAATCTTCACAATACTCGCTACCAAGGAAACGTGGACTTAAACCTTCGTTCACATTCCATCGCCCTTCAAATGCAAGCTCCTTACGCCGAAGTCGATGATCTCAAAAAAGCGGTGTGGAGAAAATTGCCCATTCCATTTCATTTAAGTGGAACAGGGGTACTTGATTTTAAGGGAAGCGGACCCTTAGCGCTCAATCAAATGAGCTACAATTTGAAAAGTTCTTTTTACCGGGGTGACGTGGCCGGCGAAAGTTATGATGAACTAAAAATAAATCTTTCGGCCACTAACGGCAATGTGCGGTCGGAGACGATGAGTCTTACAAAAAGAGGAAATACCGCAACTTTCAAGGGCACCGTCTCTCCCCGCTGGATTATCGACGGCGTGATTGAAGGTCAGAAATTTCAGCTTGAGCAATCCGAAATGGTTGAGCATTTGGGTTTAAGTATCACCGGGCTGCTTGATTTTCAGATGCAGTTTAAAGGACCAATTCAGCATCCAGATATGGATCTCAACGGAACACTTTTAAAAGTGACCGCTTCAGACCAAGCATTAGAAAATTCAAAATTTCGAATACATGTTCTTAAAGATCGGGTTGAAAGCACGATTCGACTTTTTGGTTCTACCGTTATTGGGAATCTTACTTATCCGTTAGAAACAAAAGCTCCATTCGAGCTAGGGTTAAAACTCAACGATTGGGACTTTACTCGTTACTTTTCAATCTTTGCCGAGACCAATCGCCAAAGAGATTTTGAGACTCACATTACAGGTCTTGTTGATTTAAAATCGGCTCAAGGTGGTTTTTGGCATTCCAACGGCAAAATTGAAATTCAAGATGCACTTTTACGACGCGGAAATTTATCTTTAAGTAATGAAAAACCTTTGGTCATGGCATTTCAAGATGGGCTGATGCGCACCCAGTTTTTTGAACTGACCGGGGAAAATGCTTATCTCAAAGTTCAAACGATGTCGTCCAATCGCGAGCAAATCGATCTTCGTCTTAATAGCCATATCGATCTTAATTTACTCAGTTTGCTTACACCCTTTATGGCGGACCTACGCGGTAATCTTGATTTGGCATTGAGTGCAAAAGGCCAAATCGATGAGCCCACCCTGCAAGGGACTGCATTTATCGATAAAGGGTTTTTTCGATTTAAGGAATTTCCGCATTCGTTTGAAGACATCAGGTCTGAACTTGTTTTGGCCAACAAAAAATTAAACATCTCATCGCTCCACGGAAATTTAGGCGGTGGCCGAATCAATGCAGAGGGTTCGATATTATTTAATTCAATGAGCAATGTGCCAGTAACAAGCTCCGGCCGTTTTGAAAACGTCACCTTGATGGTTCCCGATGGATTTAAAACCCATGGCTCAGGTGACGTAAAACTCGAAGGCACTCGATTTCCTTATACCTTGAGCATCCAGTACGATGTGGATTCGGGAATGATCACAAAAGAAATTGAGAATGCTTCAACTTTCACTAAGCAAGTTCAACCCAGTTCTTTTTTGCCAAAGTTTTTGGATCGAGAAAACTTTGAGCCTTTTATTTTTGATTTTAATGTGAATCTCAAAAATCCGGTGCATGCCAAAAACTCTTATGTTGACGCCATGTTCTCGGGCCAAATGAATGTGGTTGGACCACCTTCGAAATTAAAAATGACCGGTCGCTTGCTCGCACAAAAAAATGGCAAAATCTTTTTTCGCAATACTCCTTTTGAATTATTAACCGGAACCGCAGAATTTCTAAATGATCCTCCTGACAATCCAAAAATGTATATTCAAGCGCGCTCTCGGGTGACCGAACAAACTCCAGATAACCGTCCGCAGGCTTATGATATTGATCTGATTGCTCAAGGCCGACCAAAAAATCCGACCGATCTTAAGCTCACCTTGTCGAGTCAGCCGGCACTTCCACAACAACAAATTGTTTCGCTTTTAGCTCTCGGCATGACGATGAACACCAACTCAACAATGCAGATTCAGCGCAGTTCAGATACCCAAAATAACTCGCTCGCCACCCAAAGTTCGGTTCAACTGGGGACCGCACTTTTGCAAAAGCCGATTGGTGATCAAATTAAAAATCGATTGGGCGTGGATATGCAAATTTCATCGGCCTATGCTCAAGCCGAAGCTGGCACGGTACCCAAGGTGACTTTTAGCAAACAGTGGACGCCTAAATTTATTGGTTCTGCGAGCCGCACGATCGAAAAAAGCCCAACAAATCTTGTAAGACTTGAATACAAAATGAACAAAAATGTTTCTGTGATTGGTTCATGGGAAGGTCGAAGCACCGACACCTCACCCGTTAACGCGTCTTCGGCCGGAACTTTGTTGCAACAACCTCAACGCGACCCAACGGCGAGTATTCTTGGACTCGATCTTGAGTACAAGTTAGAATTTCGCTGATGGTTTTATTGGTTTTGATATTTCAATTTTGTTTTGCACTTCAGACTTCAGGACTATTTGAGGGCGATAAGATTGATCTGTCCCATTCAAAAACGGCTGAAGACTTCGATGAGATTATTAGAAAATTAATGCTCACGGGGCATTATCAAAAAGTCTCTGTGGTCACCGCGGCCGAAGGTTTAAAGATTGAAGCCCAACCGATCCACCGCGTGCGCGCGCTCGTTCTTAAAGGAAATAAAAATTTTAGCAGCCGAGAACTTGTGGCTGTCACCAAAATTAATGTGGGCGACCGCTTTGACCGTGATAAAATCACCCAACAGATTTCACAACTCAAAGCCTTTTACGGTGAAAATGGATTTTACAATGCGGTTATCGAACTTGAATTTTTAAAACAAACCAATGGCGATTTTATTATACAAGTTTCGATTGACGAGAAAAACCCATGTCAGATTCAAGCGATCTTGATTGAATCGCCAAACATTTATTTACAAAAAAAAATAAAAGAAAATCTTAAGCATTATCTTAAAAAACCGCTTTCTGAAAATGCACGGGTCTCAATCCAAAATGAGATCAATGAATACCTCACCGAAGAGCATTTTTTGCGCTCTGAACTCAAAGATTTCGAGGTTCAATACAATCCCGAAAAAACCAAGGTCACCCTCGTTTACACCATTTCCGATGGGGTCCAGTACGATGTTGTCCCCATCGGGATCGAAAAAATAAGTGCGATCGAATTTTATCAATCCCTCAACTTAAGCCATATCGAAAGAACAAGCCTTGATCCTTCGGTCACACTCATAGATCGAGTTAAAACTTATTATCTCAGCCGCGGATACGCCAATGTGATGATAAAAACCTTGATCGAGGAGCGCTCAAAATTTATCAAGCGCCTTAAGATGATTGTTCGCGAAGGGGGCCTTGTTCGGCTTCAAGCGATCAATGTGGTTGGCCGCATCTCGCGCTCGCCGTCTTACTATTCCAATTTTATAATCGACGCGAGCTCGCCTCTTTTGCAGCTGGGTTACTACAATCGACAGGATGTCGAAATTGGTTCAAAAAATCTGATGACCCAACTCAAAAATGAAGGATTTTTAAAAGCGCGACTTCAATCCACCCGCTCCGAATTTTCAAGTGACAAAAAAAGTGCATCCGTTGAGGTCAATCTTGATGAAGGCCCTCTTTGTCAGGTGAGACAAGTGAGCTTTGAGGGAATCAAAGCCTTCTCGAATCTTGAGCTGAGCGAAGTGATTCCCACCAAAGCCAATCAACCCCTGATCATGGGCGATGTCGAAAAAAGCTTAGACCTCTTAAAAAAATATTATTTTGCTCGTGGTTATCTCGAGATGAAAATCTTAAATTCTGACGACAAGCTGATTGATTATAATGATCAAGGAACTCAAGCTAATTTGCATTTTAGAATTTTTGAAGGCCCGCGAATTCGGGTTTCGCAAATTGTGGTTGAAGGAAATAATTTTACCGACTCTCGTGTGGTGTTGCGAGAAATTGCGATCCATCCCGGTGACATTTTAAAATATGATGATATCGAACTCTCAACAGTTCGCCTTAATAAATTTGGGATATTTTCGCGTGTCGAGATTCATACCCTTGAAGACAATACAGATTTATCCGACCGCACCCTGATTGTTTCAGTCACAGAGCGCGAACCCGGAATTTTTCGTTACGGCGCAGGTGTGAACAGTTCGCGTGGGGTTTCGCTTCGCGGTTTTACCGGGCTCAATTATAATAATTTATTTGGAACAGGCCGTGCTCTCAGCGCCCGCATCGAGGCAAATTATAATCTGACCAATGTGCAGTTTTTGGAAAATAAAATTGCCGCCGGATATTTTGAGCCATTTTTATTTGGCACCCGAACTCGGGGCCGTATCAATGTGTCTCGCGGACAATATGTTTTTTATTGGGCGCAACATTATGATTTTTCGGGTCAATCGCAGGATGTAGGATCTTACACAGTTCTCGATACAAATAACCGCATCGATTTTTTACTTGAGCGCGATATTGGTAAACGCATTCGATTGATCTGGACACTTTTAGGAATCGATTCGCAATTTACCTACGAAAGAAACAATCATCCCATTGCAATCACTCCACAGGTTGTCCAAAGCAACGAGACACGGGTCAACTCCATTGGACCCACCATCGACTTTGATTATCGCGACAATCCTTTTTTACCCACCAAAGGACACTATGCCCGGTTTGATGCGGCTTATGCCGATCCGAGTTTTGGGGGTTCAAAGGAAGTACAATTTATAAAAACCGAAGCCACCTACAGCTACTATAAAACTCTTGGTGCAACCCGCCTTGTTTGGACCAACTCGGTGCGCGGAGGCTACGAGACAAGTCTGTTGCGGCAAACCGATAGCAGTGGAAATATTGTGAGTGGGATCCCTGCGTCCTACGCCTTTTTTCTTGGCGGCTTTAACACAATTCGAGGATTTGATCCGACCAATCCGAATGAAAGAATTCCGGCAAATTATGATGTGCCATTTACTTATCCAAATGAATTGATCATTCATAAAGACAGTTCGTTTTATCTTTTAAAAACCGAATTGCGGTTTCCAATTGTGGGCGATTTTGGTGGGGTGGTTTTTTACGATGGAGGAAGTGTTCAAGTGACCGGGCACCGTTTTCGTCATCCCTACCGTCACAGTGTGGGCTTCGGAGTTCGTATCAACACCCCTGTTGGGCCTGCAAGTCTCGATATTGGCTTTAAAATTAATCCGTTAAATGAGTATATGTATGACAATGCCCAACAGGCTAATTTCTTGTTGAATGAGCCGCCTGTGCGAGTCCATTTTTATATCGGTACATTTTAAGGGAGGGTTTATGATTTTTTTATTTTTATTTCATTTTGCAAGCGCACAAACATCCGATTGGTTTCCCCACTACCTGAAATGTTTTAATCAGTTTCAAAATCAAAATGCGATTGCCGCCAAAAATGGAGCATTTGTCTTTTTGGAAGACTCACCCATTTTTATTCCTCACACTGGCGAAAAAGTTGGGATTTATCGTATCCGCTCAGGAAAACAAAATTTTTATGTTTCGATTGCTAAAGATCTTTCGACGGTGATTTCGAAAAAACCGATTCCACATGCACAGGACGTTCGATCTCGTCCCACTTTTACTCCTGTTCTCCAAAATGCAATGATCGAGTTTTTTGAAAAAAACTTAAACAGTTTACAAATAAAATATATTGACCGCACCGGATATGAATTGGATGACGAAAAAAAACAAGCTCTTAAACATAACAGCGACATTAAGACTCAGCTTGAAATTTGTGATAAAGAAATTCGACAAACCCCAAAGCCGCCGCCAGCGCTGCTTGACCATCTCAAAAGTAAAATTGCAGAGTGCAATGTGCCGATTCCAGGTGGACTTCCGGGCTATGGCAGAAGTCGCCCGCACTAATCTTTAATAAATTTGGCCCAAAATATAGGACCCTGATTATCTGAATCATCGGGCAAGATGGTTTGATGGGCCAAAAGTTTAACTTTGCCTTTTTTTAAAAAACGTTCGACCACTTGCTCATTTTCCACAGGCGAAATCGAGCACGTACTATAAACCAACTGTCCCTCGCTCTTTAAAGCTTCGCGAGCCGAACACAAAAGCGCCATTTGTCGATGCGATAAATTTTTTGACCGCTTTAGCGTCCAAGTCTTGAGCTGTTGAGGTTTTTGCATCTGATGCCTTTCGCCTGAGCACGGCGCATCGACCAGGACGGCATCAAAGTCCTTTGTGATTCGCCGATAAAACAAACTGCCATCTCCTTGAGTGAAAGTCAGGCGAGAATACTCCTCCGACAAAAGATGCGACTTCATCACATTTTTGAGCCGAATCAGTCGATCAAGTGAGTATTCATTGAGATGAAGCTCGATTGCTGTTTTGGTGAAGAGGGCCAAAGCCTTGCCACCAGGTGCGGCACACAGATCCAAAACTTTATCATTTTGCTTAAGATCGAAAGCTTCCACAGGTCGGAGTGACGCTTGATCAAGGAGGTAGGGTTGCTGCGAGGTTTGAAGTTCAATCTTTATTCGTGGCTTGAGCATCGCCGCTTTAAGAGTGGGCCAGCGCTGTTGATAAATTGAGGTGAAATACTCATCAAAGGTCATTGGATTTTTTAAGATACATAGATGAGTTTGCAAAGGGAAATTGTCGTGCCCGCGGTTTGTTTTTGCTGAGGCTCTGAAAATGATTTTCTTAAAACGAACCGTTCGAGAATTCTTCCAATCGCATAAAAATATTTTGAAATTTAATTCGATTTATTTATGAAATTAATTGACACGTTTTTTTTCTGGTTCTTTTAGATAGCGTGACGTATCAGACGCGCAAGTTATGTTTTTAATTGCGATTGACCCCTTGATGATAATTATGGCCAAAAATCTCATCACCATTTAACTCTCAGCAACCAATCCTACCAAAGTCAAAAATGTGATTTTGAAAACCCATGATACATTCCTATAAATAGGAGATATTTATGGATCATCACAAAATTCATTCTCACGCCGTCATAGCGGCGAATGCCCACAGAAAATCTGAAATAGAATTGCTCAACGCTTTAGGAGTGGTTTGGACTAATAAAACTTATTATGAATTTGGCTGCCGCTCTTTGTTTGAATATCCCACCAAACAACTCAAACTCTCTGAAGAGATGGCAAGCATCGTAAATAAAATTGCAAAAAAATTTACTGAACTCCCTGAGCTCAAATTAGGAATGGAGACAGGAGAGCTTTCGCTTTCAAAGGTAAATCGCATTACCGCGGTCGTTAACAAAGACAACGTTCATCATTGGATGGATCTTGCCAAAGGCAGTAAACGCAATCTTGAAAAAGAAATTGCAAAAGTCCAACCCGAGAAAGCAATTCCTGAGCGGGCACGATACCAAAAAGCTGGAGATACACTGAGAGTTTCGATTTCTTTTTCGGTGACTCAAGAAGAGTATGCGGTGTTTGAACGGACTCGGGATTTATTAAGTCAAAAACTAAAACGTTCTGTCACAATGGGCGAGGTTCAGACAATAGCAGTTCAGGAACTCAACCAAAAATTAGATCCTCTTAAAAAACCTATCTCTAAAAACACAGCGGGCACGACAAAACTTACTGGCATTTTGAGACGAAAAGTTCATCACAATTTTGAGAGCCAATGCACTCATGTCGACTCGACAGGAGCGCGCTGCACCCAGCGCCGTCATTTGGATGTTCATCATATTATACCTAAATCAATGGGGGGTGCTGACACCGAAGAGAATCTGACACTACTGTGTTCAGGGCATCATCGTGCCCATCATCACTTTAATTTACGTTTTGGCAAAGAGTCGACTGACACCACAATTTGATCGCAGCCGAAGATTTGGTAAACAAAGATTTGCCAATTCCTGCGGTCACTTCGCTTTGGGCGCCTTCGTAAGTAGGCAGACGACCCGAAACGATTTGCATCCCTGGAGTGCTTGCTTGTTGAGACGCCAAATCTCTTGAAGCGGTTAAACTTCCATCAAGTGCCGATGCGGTTGAAAAACTAGAGGATGCGGTTTGCACATTGACCGCTGTGGTCGAAGTGGTAGGTGCAGTTGCGTAGGTCGTAAAATAAGGATCGGCGGGGCAGCTGGTCTGCATCACACTCAATTGGTTTTGTGAGTATTGACCCACACATAAACTAGGATTGTTTGTACATATAGGACTTGTCATTGTGGTTTGCTGCACACAACTTGGACAGCTGCTGCGTCCTGCAGTTTGGCAATAACGCCAGCCGACTGTTGCTCGGCAGTAGGCTGTTGAAGTTCCTGCCCCAGAACCATTGGGCACAACTCCTCCACCCGCATCTGTTCCATCACCAAGACCGCAATAAGAGTTTGCAAAAAGCTGGCACTGACTTCCGGTTGGCGCTGTTAAACATCGACTGACGTAGGCCGACGCACACGCCGAATTGGTATAGGTGCCGGCCGATGTGCAATCGGAACTGGCTGTCGAAAATCCAGCCGTAATCGATGTCGCAGCCGAACTTGATGCCGCAGCTGCTGCAGACGCAGAGGCCGACGCATCAATCTGTTTTTGTTTATCTTCGCCCGCAGATTTTCCAAGCATGTATCCCGCACCCGCTCCGACCACCGCAGTTCCGGCTGGGATGAGCCAGTTGGCGTTTTTGGAGAGGAAGCCGCTACTGTCTTCCTTCGTTGTACTCGCATTTTTAATTTGATCAGAAATTCCCGCAGTTTTTGATAGCGCCGCTGCATAGCTACCAGCTCCAGCAGTTGCAGTAGCTCCAACTTTCAACATCAATGCATCACAAGCTTTTGATAACGTGCCCAGATCAATAACGGACTGGAGTAATTTTTGTCTCTGTGGGCCTGGTGGTGCAGATTGCGCGGCTGTACTCTCACTTTTGATGGCCGCATCACAAGTCGTTTTGCAAGTGGTACCTTGTTCAGTACACGCAGCACCAACAAGATTAAGTGCGTCCCGGCCAGACATAAAAACATCACCCATTTTGGCTGCCTGTGAGACTGCATCTGCTGACCCTGTTGTATCGACACTGGTGGGTGCATTGGCTTTTGTTGTCGCTGCAGCGTCGATAGCTGGTTTAGCGGACGCACAAACCGCGGCACATTTATTCTCACCCGTAAAAAAAGCTAAACAACTCTTTGAGTTTGGATCAGCCACCGCAGATTTCGGTACTACCGCCTGAAGGACTTCAGCCGTTGGGCAGTCTTGCGCAAATACCGGAGACGCCGCCATAGCTAACAATAATATCAATAACTGCATTCAAATCCCCCTCCTCATATTATGCCCCAAACCTATACAGTTGAGCGCAATTTTTGGCATCGTGACAGTCGATTGCCAAAAATAAGTGTGAGTTTCACGACTTGGGTCCGGCTCAGTCTGAGACAGGTGTCACCGACTGACACACTTGTCGCTCCTGTAACCGATTCTAAATATTTTTTATTTTGTTAAAAGAAGAGCCCTATCAAAAATAAATCAAAGCTAAATCCCCTTGATTTTGATAAAGAGAGCTGCGAGGTCTTTTGTAAACAATGTTTAAAAAATCAATTCTCATAATCCTTTGCTTCTGTGCAGCTCAGGCTTTGGCAAATTCTAAATATCTCATCAATCTCGATCGCGACAAGCGCCCCTGGTCGGTGGATGTGGTGAGCGATGCAGGCTTTTCGCGCAAAAACGGTCGCATCGCAGATGCCACTCCTGAGATGAGGGAGCCGGGCCAGATTTTGGAAAGGATGTTTGAGAATCTTAAGTTTATCGAGAAGATTGCATCACAGTATCCAATTCCATCTTCACATTATCCAGATCGAAATTTAGTGAGTTTGGGTGAATTTTTAAATGAGTTGCTCAACGCTCCCGAAATCCCGGTTAAAAATATCCAAGTGGGTTTGGAACGGCGAAGTGTTTCGGAATACTTTTTAAGCGAAATCAAATCGAATCTTGAGTTTCTCAATCGTCCACTTTTTTCCAGTCAAAATTTGGTAGCAGGCGAAGTTAAAAAAATGGTTCGCCATGATGAGCAATCCAGAAAAGCTTTGTTTAAAATCTTGAAAGTCAGCTCGCTCCAAGAACTGATTCGAAAAGTCGAATCACGATTTGGACCCTGTCAGTCCGAGCTCTCGGCTAATGCGGAGAGCGCAGACCCTGCAGTACGATAGACGGTCCATTCGCTTTGGGGACGAGCACCAAGCGATTCATAAAAATCAATGGCTCGTTGATTCCAATTTAAAACAGACCATTCGAGTCGTCCACAGCCGCGCTCAACCGCTATTTGCGAAAGCTTGCGCAATAAAGATTCTCCCACCCCTTTGCCCCGCGCTTCGGGCAGCACAAATAAATCCTCGAGGTAAATTCCGGGCTTGGCCAAAAAAGTCGAATAGCTATGAAAAAAGAGGGCAAAACCTTTTGGCTCATTTTCAAGCTCAGCAATTAAAACTTCGGCAAAGGGTTTGGCCCCAAATAAGGTTTGGAGCAGTTGATCTTCGGTTGCAACACACTTATCAGCAAGCTTTTCGAACTCAGCAAGCTGACGAATAAAAAACAAAATAATAGAAAGGTCGGCCTTGGCCGCAAAGCGAATCTTAGGCTTCATGAAAATTCTTAAGCGGTTTGTAAGCATAAGCCGCCTTGATAAATATAAATGAAAATAAAATTGTTCCAATCAAACTGCGCTCAAAAAAGGGCAGAGCGAAAACATAGCTTCCCCAAAGACCCGATGAGGTCAGCGGATAAAGGCGACCATCCACCCAAACCGCAAAATTGCTGATAAAGAAAAATAAAATATTCACCACAACGCTTGAGCGCAAGATTGTGACGGTGGATGCGGTGCCAGGACTTAAAAAAATCATCGCGGCATACAAAGGATATCCAAGAATGCTTGAAGTTGAGAAACCAAAAAAGAAATCGGTAAACAAAACGGCTAGGAGCGTGATCGCCACAGCCAAAGACTGGGGCTTAACAAGATAACCCGTCAGCAACACCAACCCAAAAGTTGGCGAAATCGCCAGCTGCAAAAATCGACTGACCGCAATGCTCAAAAATAAAAAAAGGCACAAACAAAATTTGCTCTGGCTTTCACTCACTTTGAACTCCTTTGGTTTTTATAAATCCATAGACTAGAGGCAGTAACGACACCAAAATAATGCCAAATATCACATAATGAAATTGGCTTTTTACCACCGGCAATGCACCGAAAAAATGGCCCAGCAGTAAAAATGAAAACGTCCAAAGACCTCCGCCGAGCATATTGTAGAATGCAAAAGAGGATTTTTCCATTTTGCCCATTCCAGCTGTAAATGGAACAAAGGTTCGCACCACAGGTAAAAATCGGGCGAGCACAATTGCTTTACCACCGTGAGTATTAAAAAAACGCGAAGCCTCTTTAAGATGTTTGGGATTTAAAAGTCGCGGTTGTTGAATCAACCATTCACCAAAATAAGAGCCACAAAGATAATTCACAAAATCTCCAGCCACACTCGCCGCGAACAAAATCACTAACAGCAGCGAGAGCGAGAGAGAATGGGTGGTTGTTAAGGCGCCGAGTGCGAATAAAAACGAATCTCCTGGCAAAAAAGGCGTAATGACCAATCCGGTTTCACAAAAAATAACCGCAAAGGCGAGAACATAAATCCAAGGACCTAACTGATCCATCCACAAAGCAAGATACACATCGAGATGCAAAAAAATATCAACCATCTCATATTCATCTCATTGACCAGCGAAATCACGCAAGGCAAAGTCGACAACTTATGACATCACAAATCGTTTTAGTTCGACACGGCGAAAGTATTTGGAACAAAGAAAATCGATTCACAGGTTGGATCGATGTGGGCCTTTCAGAAACTGGACTCGAGGAGGCAAAGGCCGCGGGCCAACTTCTCAAATCCGAGGGCTATCAATTTGATCAGGTTTACACTTCGGTTCTTAAAAGAGCGATCAAGACCTGCTGGACCGTTTTAGAAGCCACCGACCAGATGTGGCTTCCGGTTACAAAAGCATGGCAGCTCAATGAACGGCATTACGGGGCTCTTCAAGGACTAAACAAAAAAGAAACGGTAAATAAGTTTGGCGAAGAGCAAGTTTTTGAGTGGCGTCGGTCGTATGCGACCTTGCCTCCAGCTCTTTCAAAAGAGGACAGCACCCATCCTCAAAATGATCGTCGGTATCAAGGAATTTCTCATTTGCCCTCTTGCGAAGCTTTAAAACAAACTTTGGAGCGTGTTGTGCCCTATTGGGAACAAGACATCGTTCCGCAGATTCAAGCCGGAAAAAAAGTTTTGATTGTGGCTCATGGAAATTCCATCAGGGCTTTGATCAAGCATCTTGATCATGTGTCAGATGACGAAATTGCCGAGCTCAATATTCCGACCGGCATTCCGCTTGTTTATGAGTTGGACCAAAATTTAAAACCTTTAGGGCATCGCTACTTAGGAGACGCCGAAGCAGCCGCGAGCGCAGCTGCCAAGGTAAAAGCACAAACTACTCCGACTTAGGACGTCTTGAATCATGGATGCGACTAGCAAGTTCGGCATCACAGATTTGCAATTTTTCTTCGTACTCGTCTTGTCGTTTGATCAATGTGTTTTTGTAGCCGCGAAAGCGCGACATGCGGTCACGCAAAAACTCTTCTGATACTCCAACAATTTTTTCTTTTTCATCAAGCCCAACCGTCCACTCTTCTTCTTTGTCGGTCACTCGATCAAGAGGTTCGGTCCACATCAATTTGCCATCCCCTCCATACTCTTTGTTTGAGAGTTTGAGGCGACATTGCTTAAGGGCTCCATAAAGACCTTGTGAGCCATATTTTCGGTTGCCATAAACATGATCCTCAGACTCATAGACTTCATTTTGGAGTCGCCTGAGTTCTTCGTTCATCTCCACTTTTTTTTGCACCACAAGATTGCCGTTTTTAACGCCGATTTTTTCTTCGCCCAGTTTTTCAACATGATCCATCGAGGTATCAATATTTTTTGCCCGGTTGGGATTGCTTGCACATCCCACCAATAAAATACACATCAGTATCCGTTTCATAAAAGGTCCTCCGATAAAATAAAGTATGCCATGACACGCCAAAGGTTTCATAGAAGTCTCAAACCGTTTGAATTAAAAATCAGACGCCTATTGTCGTGCTCGACCATAACAAGGCGTGACATTAACTCTAAATCACAACGATTGAGATTCCCACCGATCACTTGATTCACTCCTTAAAGTAAGGTCCACTTAAAGACATGGAAAAAATTTGGCAAAAAAGTTATCCGCATGGTGTTCCTTTTGAAGTAGATCTCAACCGATATCAATCGATCAGCGATTTATTTTTTGAAAGTTGTAAACAATTTCGAGATAAGCCTGCTTTTATAAACTTCGGCTCTGAGATGAGCTTTGAAGAGTTATTTTTTTTGACAAATGATTTTGCCGGGTTTTTGCAAAGTCGAGGTTTAAAAAAAGGCGACCGTATTGCTCTTCAGATGCCAAATATTTTGCAATATCCGGTGGTGATGTTTGCAGCTCTTCGCATGGGCCTTATCGTCGTCAATTGCAATCCTCTTTACACACCCTCTGAGATCAAACACCAGCTTAAAAATTCAGGGGCAAAAGCAATTGTTGCCTTCAACGGCTCAGCCGCAAATTTAAGTGAAATCCTTGATCAAACCAATATCGAAACTGTTGTGATCACCGAGATTGGCGATCTGCTTGGCTGGCCAAAAAGTCTTATTGTGAATGCTTCGGTTAAATATATAAAAAAAATGATCACCCCATTTCAAATTGCCAATCACTTTTCGTTTTATGAGGCGCTTGATATTGGTCACAGCACTCGATTTGATATTCCTGAATTGAATCATGATGATCTTGCTTTTTTGCAGTACACCGGCGGCACCACAGGTGTGGCAAAAGGGGCTATGCTTTCCCACGGCAATGTGATTGCCAATATGCTTCAGATGGTGGCGTGGATGAAGCCGCTCTTAAAAACCGGCGAAGAAGTCACTGTTGGGGCATTGCCGCTTTACCATATTTTTTCTATGACCCTCAATTGCTTAGCATTTATGTATTATGGCGCGGCCAACGTTTTGATCACCAATCCTCGTGACCTCAAAGGCTTTATCAAAACTTTAAAACAATATCAGTTTACCGCATTTCCAGGACTCAACACCTTGTTTAATGGACTGATGAATCATCCCGATTTCGGGGGCATCGATTTTTCGGCACTTAAGATTTCGGTTGCTGGGGGAATGGCCTTACAAAATACGGTCGCTCGCAACTGGTCACAAAAAACAAAAGTTCCGATTGTTGAGGGCTATGGCCTCACCGAAACTTCGCCCGTGACTCATTGTAACCCCATTGATGGAACTGAGCGGATTGGGACAATTGGACTTCCTCTACCGTCGACTATGGTAAAACTGGTTGATGACAATGGCAAAGAGGTCAAAGGCGAAGCTGGTGAATTGTGCATCAAGGGCCCACAAGTGATGAAGGGCTACTGGCAAAACGATGCCGAGACCAAAAATATTATGCTCGAGGGCGGCTGGCTTCGTACCGGTGATATAGCCACCATGGATCAAGATGGATTTTTTAAAATTGTCGATCGCAAAAAAGATATGATTTTGGTTTCGGGCTTTAATGTCTATCCCAATGAAATTGAGGATGTGGTCTCTTCGCATCCGCAGGTGCTTGAAGTTGCTGCGATCGGTATTGAAGACGAGAAATCGGGCGAAGTAGTTAAGATCTGTGTGGTCAAAAAAGATCCGCAATTGACCGAAAAAGAATTGCGTGAATTTTGCAAAAAAAGTTTAACCCACTATAAAATTCCAAAAGTGATTGAGTTTTATGATTCTTTGCCAAAATCAGCGGTGGGTAAAATTTTAAGAAAAGAATTAAGATCGAAACCCAAATAAAAAATCAGATTTGATTTTTTTTAAAACTTCCTTTGGAACAAGATTTTCCCACTTGGGATCGTTATTTTTAAGCATCTCGTGCACATCGTGGGAGTGAATCGAAGTGTCCACATCATCGCAATCGGCAAGATCAACAATGCCATCGCTCTGTTTTAAAAATTTATAAAGCGAATCAAGTGGCGGCTTTAAAAATAAAGTCTCTGAGGTCTGACAGATTTCTGCCGACTTAAAAGGGTAAACATAAAGCCTGGTCAGCTGATCGAACAATCGCGAAAATCCCTCGAGCATTCCGCCCTCAAGTTCGGTGTAATATTTTTGATCAAATAATTTTTCAAGATGAGAGGCGCCAATCACAATGCCGATGGGCTGATCGGTGTGGCGACGAATGTAAGTTTTAAGCCCATAAAATAAAAAGAAATTTGAGATCAACACCGGATGGCCCAGGCTCGAAAGCGAATCTACTCTTTGCAAATAGTCTTTGATGTCGACTTCACCTGTCGAACTTAAATTGTGCATGGTCATTTCAAAAAGAACTTGGGGTTCCTTTTCAAGTGGCCAATCTTTTTTGATTTGGGCGACCCCCCGATTGAGAATATCCAGATTGGTCTTGGTGATCGGTCGAAAAGTTCCACGCTGCACCAGTATTGGTTTTTTAAAAAATGCGTCCGACGGTTGAAGCATATGACCATCGCCATCAAACAAAATTGCATCGGTTAGGCCACGGCGCACCAGCTCTAAACTCAACAGGCGATTATCAAAATGTTTTACGCTTTCGCCAGTAAACGAAATCATGTCGATTTCAATTCGTTTTTGTCTTAGATGATCGGTTAGAGCATCCAAAAATTGGCTTGTACTTTTGAGCGAGTAAAAACAAGCTTCAATCAAATTGACACCTAAAATACCAAGGGCTTCTTGTTGGGCAAGTCGAGATCGATCAAGAAGTCGCACATGCAGAATCACATCATTGGTTGGACCCAGTTCTTCGCTTTGAAACCGAAGCCCCATCCAGCCTTGCGATTGTTGAGTTGCAACGGTGTTTGCAAAAGCAAAAAAACATGTGCTCGATCCCCGCGAAGTTTTAAGACGCTCCTCAAGCAGGCTGTATTCATGCTCGAGCATTTTAAGTAAACGCTCTTTAGAAACATAGCGACCCGTCTTCCCATAAATCGCGTCACTAAAAACCATGTCATAGGCCGACATACTTTTAGCAATCGTTTGTGAGGCACGACCGGCTTGAAAAAAATGGCGAACCACATCCTGACCCGCGCCGATTTCGGCAAAGGTGCCATAGAGTTTAGGATCAAGATTGACCTTTAAGGCTTTTTTTAATGGAGAGACATCATTTGATTTCACAAGTCGATCATATTGACTTTTGGTGGACTCCATCAAGAATAGATCGTTAATGATTAACTTTTTTATCAGTTTTTGTTTTTTGGTCTTAGGTTGGGTTGTTTTGGGCGTGCGTGTTTCGACCCCTTTGCTTGCAGCAGATGGTTTATTTGCACTCTGGCCCGCGTTTTCGCTTCGGACAAATTACGCCGCAGAATTTTTGGGCGGGACTGCGATTGACGAAATCTATGGGCGCCCTATTGTGCTGCAAATGCTTCAAACTTTGGGTGTATCAACCCTGTTTGCACTTACGCTTACCGTTTTAATGCTACAAACTGCCACAACGTGCTTATTGACCGCAGCCGCCTTTGAACAAGAAAATTTGAAAGATCGATTGATCGCCGGTTTTTTTGGCGCAGGCCTATTTGGTTTTTTACCCGCCCTCGGATTCAGATTGTCGCGTGGGCACTTAAATTTGTTTGAAGGCTTTTGCGCTATTGCTTGTTCACTGGCACTTTATTTTTTAATCGAAAAAAAGCGAGTTAAACCATTTTACCTTATATTGGTTTTATTTGTTTTGCTCAACTGTGTTCCTTCTGGTGGTGCCCAGATTCTTTGCTACGCTGGAGTTTTTTTATTGCCGCTGCTGATTTATTTTGGATTTGCAAATCCTAAGGGGCTTGCTTCCACCGCAATCCTTTTATTTTTTGGCTTCCTTTGTACTTTGCCCTTTTTGTATCCCATTTTAAATGCCCAAATGAATGGTGACTTCGCCCGAGGAAGTGCCAGCGAGCAGCTCGTGTACTCTTATATTTGGGAGACTTTAAAAGATTGGCAGCAATCTGTGTTTTGGTTTTTTCCGGTGGTGGATTCACCGCGAGATCTCAATTTTGCCCACGAGGTTTATTTTTCCTTTGGACCACTTTGCTTTTTAGCTTTTATCGATAAACTTAAAACTGAAAAGTATGGTTTGGTGCTCGCACTTTTAGTCTCAACAGCGATGATGATCGGATTTTCATCTCACATCGAAATCATCGCAAATCCTTTAATGACTTTGTTTTATCCGCTCAAGATGTTTCGGGTTCCCTCCAGGGCCGCCCTTGTGATACTTTTGGTTTTAAGTTTTTTTGCGATTCAAAGCCTTTATAAAAAACCGGAGTTCTCAAAATTTTTGCTCATTCCGTTTTTATTTGTGGTGTTTTGCCATCACTTACAAACTCTTGAAATTGTCTCGTGGCTCGTCGCACTCTCAGGATTATTTTTAAATTCACCCAAACAACGCACTTTTGTTTTGACCTCTTTAAGCCTTTTGAGTTTTCGCGCATTTGAGTCGACCTGGTGGCCCCCTTTGACCGACATCACTGCAAGAGCCCAAGTGATTGAGCACATCAGCAATCAATTTGATCAACAGGCCCCCTATTTAAAAAAACCACTCGTGCGCACCCAATATGAATTGCCATTTTTATTCGGGATGTCGCCGGTGTTGTCGGGGGTTTCAACGCTCAATGGATATTGGTTTCCACTCAAAAACTTTTTGGATTTGACCTCGGCGCTCCAAAATAGTGCTCCAATGCCGACCCAAATGGCCTTTGGCTTTTATAAAAACACGCCAGGCTTTAAAGTCCTAAAAGATCTTTACAATATCCAAGCGGTTGATCGTTCGGGCGCTTTGGGAAATCTAGATTTCGAATTCTTTAACGATTCAAAACCGATCTGGGCCTCCAATCGGCAAGAGAGCTTTAGCTCAATGTCAGATCTCTCAAACCAACTTAAAAATAACAACCGATTCGAAACTCAATGGACCTCGACAAAAGCGGTCTATTCCAAACATTGTCTCGAAACTCATTTTTCAGAAATCACAAATGCACAACACCAATTCAAGGTTGAAATCGACTCATCCACTGAGTGTCCAATCACACTGAGCCTGAATTATATGAGCAATGTCCAAGTTCTTAATGAGACCACTCACAAGATGATCGCAGGTTATGTGAGCGATGGTGCCTTGATCGGTTTTGTTGCTCCACCAGGAAAAAACCAATTCAGTGTTTCATTTCCACTAGTCAGGCCGTGGTGGAGTTGGGTCATCGGTCTTTTTGGTCTTATTGCTTTTATGCTTGCTGGCCCCTTTAATTGTTTGTCGCGATTCACAAATCTGATTGACTGAGATTTAACCTTTCCGTTTAATCGGGGCATGCTTCGACCTCTTCTTGTTTTTGTTGTGCTCCTTCTTATTGGCCTCACAAGTTACTTTGGTTTTAAAAAAGCCAATGTGGCGGTGAGGGATCAAACAGAGCCGCAAAGTCTAATGACCGAAGCCAAAGCCACCGACATACTAGCCGAGATCAAAAAAAGCCCTCTGACCTTAGTCAATATTTGGGCAACATGGTGTGATCCCTGCCGCGAAGAATTTCCGTTTATTTTGGCGATGAGAGAAAAATATAAATCGCGTGGCCTTCAGGTCGTATTTGTTTCTGCCGATTTTTCGAGCCAGCGCTCCGAGGCCTTTCAATTCTTAAAATCCAATCACGTCAACTTCCAGACCTTTCATAAAAACGAAGAAGATCTTAAATTTATTGAAACGCTTTATCCCCAGTGGAGTGGAGCAATTCCTGCGAGTTTGATCTTTAATCAAAGTGGTAAGTTACTTGATCACTGGCAAGGTGGCGCAACTCAAGAGCAGTTTGAAGCCGCAATCGAAAAAGCACTAAAGGGGTAACTATGAAATTGATCGCACTGTTATTTTTAATCGCAAACACGGCATGGGCCGTTCCCCAAAAGTTTGTCGACACTCAATCCGAAACTGTCACACTGCTTGATGGAAAATCGGTAATATTTAAATCCTTAATCAAAACCAACAAGCCAACACTTATGATCTTTGGTTGCAATCATTGCCCCTACGTCAAAGCATGGAAAAGTCGGATTGCCGAATTGGGCGCAATGGCTCAACAAAAAGGGTTTAATGTTTTGATGATCAATTCGAATGACGATAAATCTGTTGCCGAAGATGACCTTAAACATATGAATACATTTTCTTCAGAAAATCATTTTCAATTTCAATATGTGATGGATCAGACTTCGCACATCGCCAAAAAATTTGAGGCTAGCCGAACGCCCGAAGCCTATTTATACTCGGCCTCTCAAGATTTGTTTTATCACGGCGCAATCGATGACAATGCCGATGACCAAAGTCAGGTCAAAAGCCATTTTCTAAAAGATGCGATCGAGGCTTTGAGCCTCAAAAAGTCACTCCCCAAAGACAAGAGTGAGACCAAATTTATCGGATGCTCGATTAAATTTCGTAAAGGCTAAGACTTTGTTGAACATATGCTTTGACCCTTAAGCGAGTCTTAAGTTAAGAGTAAACGCTTTTGGAGGTTTATTGTGGCAAAGAAAAAGGGCAAAGTTCGAATTATTACTCTTGAGTGCACCGAGGCTCGTAAAGAAGATAAGTCGCCTTCACGCTATACCACAATGAAAAATACCCAAACTCACCCTGAGCGGCTCGAAAAAATGAAATACAATCCCAATTTGCGCCGTCACACTTTGCACAAAGAAGTGAAGTAAGCTAATCCCAATTTCTATGGTTGATCGTCTCTCCCGTCTCGATGTTGTTGCGATGGGACTGTCTTTTTTATGCCTGATCCATTGTCTCGCCACACCCTTTGTGTTGATTGCATGGCCTTTTTTTGGTTTTCAACAGCACGATCTGTTTCATTTAATTATGGCGATCTTATTGTTAAGCCTGGCTCTTGTCGCTTTTTTGCGGGGCTATCGGCACCATAAAAATTTGCGTGTGGTGATTCTCGGAGCCATGGGTGTCGGATTTTTATTTTTGGGTTTGTTTGTTGGGGAAGCCCCATTAACTTCGGTACTCACCATGGAAGCGGCGATCACTATCGTTGGTTCGTTGTTGCTCATTTTTGCCCATACCCTAAATCTTAAAGGTCATCGGGCTCATGGGTCGACCCACTCCAGCTCCACATAAAGCGGAAGATGATCTGAGAGTTTGCTCCAAGGCTCCCCTTTTAAAACACGGGCCTCGTTCACTTCAAATCCACGAAAATAGATTCGGTCGAGTTTAAAAAACGGGCGCGCACTCGGAAAGCTTGCCGCATGCTCACCAAACATTTCTAAAAAGGCTTCTCTCAACTGGAGTTCTGGCCACATCAGGGGCGAGAGTTTTTCGCCCCAATCATTAAAATCACCGGCTAAGATCATCGGGCTTGCGGGTGCAAGTTTCATCTCAGCATGGATATGATCGACGATTTTGCGAATCTGTTTTTCGCGACTGCTCTCGGTTAAATCCAAATGGGCGGTAAAGGCATGAAGGGTTTG
The DNA here is from genome assembly GCA_965199825.1 of Bdellovibrionales bacterium. Classification (GTDB taxonomy): domain Bacteria; phylum Bdellovibrionota; class Bdellovibrionia; order Bdellovibrionales; family UBA1609; genus CBDATP01. The sequence continues at coordinate 2,660,013 of OZ241329.1, forward strand.
ATCGTTTTCAAAGGCCACACGAGTTGCAAGCAGACCCCGTTTTTCGAGGCGATTGTTTGTTAAATTTAAATTGTTTAGTTTAAGCAATGGAAATCGACTTAAAATTGCATTGCCGTAGTGATCCATTTTTTGATGATTATTTTTGCCATAGGCCATGTGAGCAAAATCTTTACCGGCCAAAAATAAAATCTGATCTTCACTTTCAGAATGAAGCCCTTTGATTTCTTGCAAAAAAACCAGATCGGCGCCGAGTTCATTAAGTGCTGTTCTGATATCAGGCAAAACGTATTTGCGAAAAAAATTGTAACCTTTATGAATATTGTAGCTAATAATTTTTAGACTGCGGCTCTTCATAAAAACTTTCGAACCCCCCACAACAATCGGGCAACAACAATATAATAAAATCGAATCATTACCGATTTTGGCTGGAGTAGCTCGCGAGACACCTCAAGATCCGCCCGAAATTGATTTTCGATTTCCAAAATAGTAGGTGCTGAGTCTAAGCACACGTCACACTCAAGATCCCAAAGCCAACTGCGGTGATTCCAATTGCTTGATCCAATAAAAACTTTTGAATCCACCAATGTGATTTTCGCATGAAGAATTGAGGGCAGATATTCATACACCTGGACTCCATCGTTTATAAAAGCTCTTAAAAGATAGTAAGACAGCGGCATCATCCATGGAACATCTGATTGATTCGGAATCAAAATTTTGAGTTCGACTCCCCGTTTGATCAAGCCCCGCAGAACCGCCCGTTGACGGAGGGTGGGTACAAAATAGGGTGTGACAATCCAAACTCGGGTTTGGGCGCGCCGAATCGCATCAAGCCATTCTTTGTGGGCTCTGCGCCGAAGTCGAAAAGAATGATTCAACAATGTGAGTTTTGAATAAAACATTTTACTGCCAAGTTTTTTTACCCCTTTGGCAATTTTGGGTTGGGGTGGGCCAACAACTTTTGATTTGGACCAAATTTTTTCAAAAGCAAAATGAAGTCGCTCAAGCTCGATCCCCTCAAGCCGAATTCCGGTCTCGCGCCATCTAAAACTTCGGTCGGTCAAATTCAGACTGCCAAGATAGGCGATCGATTGATCCACCATATATACTTTTTTGTGATTGCGGCGATTGATAAACAAAATTCGTCTTAAGGGATGGTAAACTCGAACTTGAATCGATGAGGGCAAGGCCCCTTTTAAAAATGACCAGGACCCTAAGCCATCAGCCAGGAGTCGAACTTTTACGCCTCGCGAGATTGCTTCTTTAAGATAAATGAGAAATTCGTCAAAAAATCGGCCGCGATCGATAATGTAGACTTCAAGATCAACACTCGATTTTGCGTTTTTGATATCTCTTAAGAGTGAGAAATAATAAGTGTCGGCATTATGAAAGACGCGTTCGGATTTCCAGGACATTCAAAGATCTTAAGCTACTTTTAAATGAACTTCAGGTTCAAAATAAGTTTGAACAAGTAAAACGATGTCTTCGGGCTTGATGGGCTTTAAAATTACACCCTGTACCTTTTTTCTTAAAGCTTGAGTGATCTCTTTTTTATCAGCAGGTTGAGCCATCAAAAAAAATGGGATTTGAATTTGTGAGGCTCTCATTTGATTGAGCAATTGAAGTCCCGATATCGACGGCATATCAAGCCTGCAGATCACCAGATCATAACGTCCACCACCTTTAAGCCGGTGAAGGGCCTCGACCCCAGTGGCCGACTCAAACACCCGATACCCCGCAAAACGCAGATTGAGAGCGAGTAGACTTCGAGTTTCGGTATCCATTTCAACGAGTAAAATTTCTTTCATCTCTCTAGATTAAGGTCTTTAAAGCAAAACGAAAAGCAAAAGAATTGCCTGTGTTTCAACTTGGGAAGATAACCAAATAAAAAAGGAGTCAAAAAATGTGGTGGAAAAAATTTGTGAAGCCCTCAAAAGAAGAACTTAAGAAAGTTTTGAATTCTGATCAATTTGCAATCACTCAAGGTGAGGGCACCGAGCCACCATTTGATAACGCTTATAATGACAATAAGGCCGAGGGACTTTATGTCGACGTCGTTTCTGGAGAGCCTTTATTTAGCTCAAAAGACAAATTTGACTCGGGCACAGGTTGGCCAAGCTTTACCCGCCCAATTGAAAAGGACAGCATCGAGGAGCGCACCGATTTTAAAATGCTCTATCCGCGCACCGAGGTCCGAGCAAAACTTTCTGATTCGCACCTTGGCCATTTTTTTAATGATGGGCCCACAGGAAGTCGTTACTGCATCAATTCGGCTGCACTTCGCTTTGTACCTAAAGAAAAACTCAAAAGCGAAAACTACGACGAATATGAAAAGGTGTTTCAAAATGAAAAGGCAATTTTTGCTGGCGGATGTTTTTGGTGTATGGAGCCGCCCTTTCGAAATGCAAAGGGAGTGCTGGATGTGATTGCGGGCTACACCGGCGGGAGCACCAAAAATCCAACCTATGAGCAAGTGTGTTCTGATCGCACGGGACATTTTGAGGCAATAAAAATTGTTTATGATCCCAATCAAATTTCATACGGTGAGCTCCTCAATATTTTTTGGGAAAATATTGATCCCACCGACCCCGGTGGACAATTTGCTGATCGCGGAACTTCCTATAAAACCGCAATTTTTTATATGAATGACGAGCAAAAATCAGAGGCCCTCAATTCAAAAGACAACTTAACAGAATCTAAAAAATTTGATGATCCTATTGCCACCCAAATCTTAGAGGCCAAAGAGTTTTACCCCGCCGAACTCAATCATCAGAGTTATTATAAAAAAAATCCGACACATTATGAGCGCTACAAAGTTGGATCAGGTCGAGCAGATTTTTTGGAGCAAAACTGGAATAAAAAATGAATGTGGCATTTGAGTCCAATTGTTTAACAGGCTCAAACCTTACCGGAATTGGTCAATACGCCAAACAGTTATTTGGAGCCCTTTCGCCCATTCTCAAACAACAAAATGGCAGCTTAAAACCTATGATTAAAATTTCGCGTTTTGGAAAAAAAAAGCAGGTTGAAACTTTACTCCAATCAAAAGTTGGTTTGTTTCATCCCAACTTCAATTTGGGCCTTGGGGGCTTTGATCTGTTTCATGGGCCTGATTTTAGGGTTCCCTTTGTTAAAAATCTCGCCAAGGTTGTGACCATTCATGACCTTTGCGAATTCGAAGATGAATTTCATCCAAAAGCCTTTACCCAAAAAGGAATTGCGGCAATGAAAAATATCATCTCAAAAGCCGATCCCCATTTTTTTATTGCTGACTCTGAATTTACCCGCAAACGGCTTGAACATTATTTTCCTCAAACCATTAATCGAACAGCAGTTGTCCACTTGGGGGCTGATCATCTCAAAACAAGCTCAAAAGCTGTGGGCGCTCCTTTATTTAAACACAAATATATTTTGTATGTAGGAGCCATTGAGAAAAGAAAAAACACTCAATTTTTGATCGAGAGTTTTAAAAACTCAAATTTAGGTCAACGTGGATATCATTTGATCCTAATCGGAAAGATCGGATTTGAGGGCGAAGAGATTTTAAAAAATCTAACAGACAACATTCATTATTATGGTTTTGTGGATAACCAAAAATTAATTGAATACTATGCCCAAGCCGAATTTTTTGTTTTTCCATCGCTTTACGAAGGATTTGGGTTTCCGATTCTAGAGGCGATGAATTTTGGAGTTCCGGTCATCACCAGTAATACCACGGCCTGCAAAGAGACCGCTTCAGATGCAGCTCTGTTGATCGATCCAAAAGATTCAAAATCACTCATTGAGGCTTTGGAGATTTTAAGTTCCTCTGCTGACCTTCGTTCACATTATAAAAACATGGGACTAAAAAGAGCTAAGGAATTTACCTGGTCACAGTGCGCGTTTCAAACTCTAGATGCCTATGATGAGACTTTAGCTTTGTTTCGTTCGCTCCAAAAAACTTATATGTGATGTCGCAAGGTTTTCGATTTTGTCGAGCAATTGAGGAATGTCAAATTTCTTTTGGGCAAAATCTTTTGCGTTCTTCGCACATTGGGCGGCAAAGCCTGGATCGCCCAAATATTTTTCGATCGCTTTTTGTAAGGCTTCTTCATCTTTTGGTGGCACAAGCAAGCCGGTATCCCCGTCGATCACAGTTTCAGATGGACCACCCGCTTTTGTCGCAATGATCGGCACACCGCTGGCCATCGCCTCGATCAACACATTGCCAAAAGCTTCGCGGTAAGAGGGCAGTACAAAAATATCAAGAGCCGCCATTGCACCGCTGATATCGTCCATATGATTTATTATTCGAACCTGCGATGCCATTTTATTTTCAACTGTAAAACGACACAAGCTATGAAAGTACTGTGGCCCTTCGCTATCAACACTGCCGATTAAAACAAAAATTGTTTTTGGAAAACTGATTAACACTTTTTTGGCTGCTCGTAAAAACTCGAGTTGCCCTTTTTGTGGATCCATTCTTCCAACCACACCCACAATGCGGCACGAATCATCCACATCGTAGATTCGGCTCCGCAGGCTCATATCTTTTTTGCTTGGATTAAATCTTTTGAAGTCGATCCCATTAGGAATGACGTCGACCGCTTGAGATTCGATAGGCAAACAGCGCAGCAGCTCTTTTTTTTGCAATTCGGTAAGTGCCACTAATCGTTTTAGCCGTTTGTATAGCCAACGATGCAAAAAATCGCGCTTATCAATATCAATCAAAAACATGTGAGCAAAACCGATCAGGTCGATATCAAGGTTGATCACCGCGGGCCGTAAAAGCCAAAGGTCTTTAAGGTGATGAACAAAAAGGGTTTGAATATTTGCTTTTGTAAGATGACGACGAAGGCGCAAAGATTGAAAGGGGTCTATATAGCGACCATGAGTCAAAGTAAAAACTCGCAAATCATTTTCGATCGCATGCCGTTCGAGTGGAGAATGAGTTAAGGTGATCACACAAGATTCGTAGCCGCGGTCTTTTAGGCTTGAGGCATATTGCAAGGCCATCATTTCAAGCCCACCCCATGCACGGGTCAAAGCCATTTGAGCGACAATCGGTTTTTTCATTTCGATTATATTTAACTAAAACGCACGGCAGATCATTCTATTCTGCCGTGCAGCTAAATTAAAACGTGAGAGTCGTTGGGCTGAAATCCACTTGAATCGCTGCACCTGTCGCCGGAACTGAAGCGCCGTGAAAGATAATTGAATTCGAGGCCGAATTGTAAGTCCATCCCGAGACCGCGTCTTGAACAATGTTTGTTCCATTGACCAAAACCGTAATGGTATTTTGCACTGGCGTACGAGTGAGATAAAACTGTGTGCTCAACTCTGCAATTTTTTGTTGGATGCTCAAAAGAGAATTGGCGTAACTCGCATCACAAATACTTCCTAAAATCCCATTGGTTTTATTTGCGATGTCCATATAGCGCGTAGCGATCATTGTACTTGATGAAGCACCGATATGGGCCTGTAAACAATTATTATCTAATACCGTAATTGCCGAGACGCTGTAGCGTCGAGTGGACCCGGTGGTCGCAGTTTTGGTATCGAGATAAGACACATAGCTGTCAACACTCTCAAGACCTGGGTCATTGTAGGCATGATCAGCAATGCCACCATTGTACTGCCAACTTGCTTCGGGACGGGTGGGATCACTAAAATCATCTTCATCTGAGAGAATGATCACACCCAAGAATGAGTCGCTTCGCAAAAATCCTTGGTTTGAATTATTTTGAAGTGCTGCTTTAAAACTCGAAAACGAGCGTTCATCTCCAGAACCGAGTGATCCTTGAGTGGCATTGGTCACAAAAGTAGGGATCAAGTTGAGGGTCGATGGCAAAATATCAAACACACTGGTGTGTGAAGATCCTGCTCCATCGCGAAAAATCGAGAGTGTGGGATCATTGTTAAAAAAGGCTCCAGACAAATAGGCATCACTTGTTGTGACAGCCATATGAAAGTCATAACCCTTGGAGATAAATTGATTGATAAAACTATTAAAGTTTGTGGTGAGGTTTTGCTGCAAAGGATCCATCGACGAGGAGTTATCAATCACCCACAAGATATCGACCTTGTTGTTGACTGTGCCCGTACTCTGCGAAAATCCTTGGGCAGTTGGAAGAATACTAAAACTTGATCCTCCCGATGAACAGCCTGTGAGTGTGATCAATAATGTTGAAAGTCCTAGTACTCGTTTCATAAGAGCCCCCTCGATGATTACTTTTCGGCAGGCCTCGACTAAGGGTGAGTTGCTAAAATAACGACCAAGGTTTTGTCGGACTTGTGACTCAAACTGATCCAATCTCGCTAAATTTTAGGTTGATCTCCACCACAACCTTCCCTAATTTTGTAAACCTATGAACTTTGAAAAACTAAATCAGCTTCTACAAAACATTATCAGCCACCCTAAGATCAAAAAAGATTGGGAGAGTTACCAAGGCTCTTCGCGGTTTACCGAACTCGCCGGAAAGTTGGTGGGAGGTCTTGAGACTCTTATGCTTTTTGGATTTGCACTTGGTCGCAAGCGGCTGATTCGGATGAATGCCGCGGTTGGCACCTTGATTCTTTTAATTAAAGTCTCGGTCTATCTTAAAGAAAGAGTGATCGACGATCCAAAAACAAAAAAATGGTTGAGCGAGGCGTGGGACGAGTTAGGCAAACAAAGTTTTTTTATCTCAACCTTGGCTCGCCAAACCGCCAACCAATTTGGTCGCTGGCGTCGCTAAATTATAAAGGCCCAATTTTTAATAAGGTGGAACATCCGAGAAAATCGTTCGCGGTGTCCACTCTTTTTTGAGTGTATGAAACCGCTTCGCTCAAAATTCTCTGAAAATGGCTTTTTTGAAGTTCGCTGATGTTTGTCTGTGCTAATTTTGCGATCAACAGAATCAGACTTAAAAAGTTCTGATCAAGACTTGTTTTGATCTGAGTTTCTAGATTTTCAAAATGCTGCAAAACATGCATGTCGCTTTTGTCGAACAGTATCATCCCAGTGACAGGCAGCCAGGAAGACAAAGCCTCGTATCTGAGCGCATTGAGAGCCGACGGATGATTGCCTCGTAGCGAATCAAACTGGTCAACACCCACAACCATAAATTCCATCTTCTCATTTATGGTTCCAATTAGTGTGAGTTTGTAAGGTGGACGAAAGGTCAAAAGCTTCCATTGATCCAACTGAACTTGAGACAAAAACCGAAGTGAAATTTCACTACTGCCATTACAAATTAAAACGGGCTTGGGATTATTTTTGCCAATCCCAGTAAGAACAATTCGATTTTCCAATTGAAAAGGGGCTGCAAAGACCGAACTATAAAAACCAAAACAAACAAGAAACCAAAGTTTTTTCATGATTTGGCTTTAGCCGCAGTTCCATATGGGGTCAGCAAAAATAATTCGCCGATAAAAAACATACCATCGTTCACAATATTTTTTTTAGAAATTGGAGGTGGCACCCGGATTTGAACCGGGGTAGGAGCTTTTGCAGAGCTCTGCCTAACCACTTGGCTATGCCACCTCTTGAAGTCAAAGGGTAATAAATCAGTTTTAGACCCAAAACTCAAGCAAACATCTGGCTTAACTGATGACGCGGTTTTTCGACAAGGACCTCGGCTTGAAAAAGGTCTTCGCGCTCGATCTTTGAGACTTCTCGAAGATCAGCAAAAGAACGCGCCACTCGGAGGAGTGTTCTCTCAAGACGCGGTGGCATTTGGCGACACTCCATTAAAAGTTGGACTTTTGGATCTATTAAAGATTTGAGCTCGCTCAAATTCAAAAAGGAATTGGGCACTATTTGTCTGCGACTGGACAAGGCAAATGCTCGTGCTTGATCCACACGACTCCTAATTTCTTGCAGCGAGACCATTCGTGGGCCGTTAAAATGTGAGGTGAAAGATAAGATTTCGATACGGTCAAGGATCGGACCCGAGAGGCGTTTGATGACCGAGCGACATTTTGTCAGGGCCTGGGAACAGCGTGGTCTTAAAAGTGGCTCAAGCTTTCCACAAGGACAAAGATTTGTGGTGGCACAAAATAAAAAGCGCGATTTTATTTTTCGCGAAACCCCAGCGCGAGAAATTAAGATGGATCCCTCTTCGAGAGGTTCTCTTAATCCCTCTTGCACCGCTGTGGGAAATTCAAGAAATTCATCGAACAATAATATTCCACCGTGGGCTCTGGTGATTTCGCCGTAGGTGATCGGACGCCCTCCACCCAGTATTGCTTTGACCGATGCGGTATGATGAGGCGCTCGAAATGGTCTTGATGTCCGTTGTTCATCAAATAAAAATCCAATATGGCGAATCTGTTTCCAAATCTGTTCTGTCGGGAGCGGTAAGACTTGCGACAAAGATTCTATAAAAGTTGTTTTGCCAATTCCGGTGCGACCCGCGAGCAAAAGCGAATGCTCGCCGTGGGCCACCAATGCCATAAGGTTTGCGCAGGGTTTAGAAAACTCAAGGTTTTGTAAAGCCACACGCTGTGGAGCTACATCTGGCATTAAACTTTTTTTAAATTGTCCATCAACTAAACTATTTAAGTTTTTAACATATTTGCCTACCGGATGGCTCGATTGGCCCACAATAAGATTTGATACTATACTTTGATTGAGATCAGAAAAAACTTCGCCATTTAAACCAACGCTTCCATAATAAACAAAATTATTCACATCTTGTTTTGGGAGTTGTCCGGTGGATGCAAGAACCCCAACGGCAATCGCGAGATCAAGCCCCTCTGTCTTCCATCCCTCCAAATTTTCGAAATTGATAATTATGGATTGTGTTCGGGGCCACTTAAGCCCCGATTTTCTAAAGGCTGTGCGAAGGCGAATCGCAATTTCTTTAAAAGAAGAATCAGGAGCATTCAAAAAATGGGTGAGAGGAAGACCAGGAACAAGTGCAATCTCAAAATTAAAACGCTGCCACTGCCCGTCTTTTAAAATCAAAGTTTGAATCGTCATATAAAGATGACGAATCTGCAAAACCGATCACATCAAGGAGAACTCTATGGTTTATCTTTAAATGATTGTGCGTCCGCAGAATCTCGGACTTCGGAGAGAGGATGAAACTCGTCGATCTGTTCGCGCAGTTTATTTTTTGTTACGGTTGTGTAGATCTGGGTGGTTTGTAAACTGGTGTGACCAAGTAAAACTTGAATGGATCTGAGGTCGGCGCCGTTTTCGAGCAAGGCCGTCGCACACCCGTGTCGAAATTGATGCGGATGCACCGCTTTTTCAAAGCCCGCAACCTTTGACCACGCCGAAAGCCAGCGCCAGATATCCACCCGCGAGGGGCGATGCCCTCGATCGTTCACCAAAAGCGTGGTTGATTCTTCTTTGAGTAAAGAGGGCCGCACTTCGGTTATATAAGTTTTAAGTTCCATTCGCAGTCGCTCGGTTAAAGGAAGCAAACGCTGCTTTCCGCCCTTACCGGTAATCGAAAGCCAGGAGGCTGTTTGATTAAAATCATGAAGATCAAGAGTGATCAACTCGGTCACGCGGCAGCCCAAGCCAAAAAGTAAAAGAAGAGTCATTTGGTTTCGTGCGGTTTTTAATTTATTTTCGACTTCGCAGGCGCGATAGAGTTGCTCGAATTCGGAATTGGTCAGCGGATCAGGAAGTTTTTGTTTGATCCGTGGGGGTTGGAGTTGGCGCAGGGGTCCTGCATCCACTCCATAACGCTCACAAAATTTAAAATAGGTTCGTAAACTTGAAATCACTCGGGCTTGTGATCGCTCAGAAAGTCCATGCTCTTTCATAAATTCGTAAAATTGGATGAGGTCTGAGGATTTTTTTTTGAATTCTTCAAATAATTCAAGATCGCGGCGATAGGCCATGATTGTGTTTTGCGAACGCCCACGCACATTTTTTAAATCATCAAAGAAGTCGACCCAAAGCTCGAGTGCCATTGGGTCATTGTCAGGTGCTCAACTTAAAGAAACAATCAAAAATTCGCGCCACCATTAAAAGCCGAGCTGATATTCAGACCAGTAAAGGTTCCAAGCTGCTGATACCCATTGTCAGGAAGCAATGTGCGAAAGGTATTGATGCCATTATCTTGAATCCATGCTCGACAATCGTAGGGACCAATCGAAACAAACCAACAATATGAAGGAGGGTGGTCCGCATAAGTGATACCGAAATTTTTAAAATAAATAGACCCACTCGAACCTGATGTGCCAACTCCATCACCCAGAGTTGTCGAAGAACTTGCGGCTACAGGATTGACCACAACAACGATGGCACCTTTGTAATCTTCAAAAATTCCATGAAAGGCATTGCGGCCATTATCAAATGGGTAAACCACGTTGTAACGCGAATCTGCATTGCTGTTGCCGCCGGTAAAATAACTCACATGAGTTAAACCGTTGTCGGTGTACTGAACCGTTACAGTTCCACCAAAATAATTTCCTGGGGGTTGCTGAGTGAGGTTGAGGTTGACCACAACATTGCTCAAGTTATTCGAGTAGCGACCAGTATACAGATAATAAGCGTTTGAATTCGCGAATGTGAAGTTGGCAGTCCCGCCATAAGCGAAATTTGAACCAGGGTTTGCACCAACGCCGGTTGTTGTTGGCACATATGGAGCCGTGGTGTTGCCAAGTGCGGTTGTTGTGGTGGTGGTTGCAGGAGGATTCGAGCTGCCACTTGATCCACAGCCCACAATCAAAAAAGTGGTGGTGAGAAGTCCGATTGTTAGTTTCATTAAGTCCTCCGTTACAGCTCTTAGTGCGATGGCTGTGCCGAAGCTGAAATTTGTTAAGCTACTAATTTGAGTGATGAAAATGAAAAACCGTTTCACTCTGAAACAAATAATTTAAGATCGATAAAATTGTTTTGTGATCTAAGGTATTTACCTTCGTTCACTCGCCAAAATTTAGATTTTGGGCTCAAATTGAGTTGGCAGGTGTCTAAAAGTTGATGATTAAGATTTTTTGATTAAAGTTTTAAGAAATCGTTTTAAACACCGATAGGGCTTCTAAAGGGAAGTCTTACTATGGAATTCAACTACGTGAATGTGGCTACAATCTGTGCAATCGTTTTTTTTGCGGTTCGGGTGTTGGTCACGGTCGTTTCGTAAACGAAATTTTGGATAATAATGCTCAAGGATTTGTCGGTAATTTAACCCGCCTTGAGCTAACGCTCGTGCTCCGTTTTGACACAATCCTAAACCGTGTCCATAACCGTAGCCCTCAAAATCGATCCGGTGATCTTTAAAGCTCAACTCGAAAAGTGAACTTTTTAATTTTTCAAAACCGATCAATCGCCTCAAGCCCTCACCTGATAATTTTAAATTCTTTTTGTCTTGGGTTAAAAGATTCACTTTGAGTGCTCGGCCATTTGAGGATCTCTCGGTCACAAAAACATTTTTTAATTTTTGTGGCATCTGTAACTTTGCCATCAGCTCTTCATCCGAAATCGAGAATTTCCAATGGGCCTTTAGCCGGCAACTGCCCTTATCTTTTGCGCCGCCGCAATGAGCATGAAAAAGGGTTTGGGCAATTTTTTGATTGTGATCTTCTAACACCACAGCTCGAACTTGATTGAGAATCGATCGGGCTTCTTTCGAATGCGTGGCAGTTTTATAAATTTGATCTTCCACCGTATTTTCGACATCAAAGGTTTTGTGGCTTGAGATCTTTGATTTGGCATAACTTTTTGAGATGATGGCCTGAGCTTTTAAGGCTTCTTTTGGGTAATGCATTGGCATTTCATTAAACAAAACGCCTTCAAGATAGCGATCCATATCGAGAGTTTGGATTTCATCAAATAAAGTTTCAGAGCGTGCATAAAGTAAGACGTTGGCATTTTTTAAAATGAATTTGAGTTTGTCGGTTAAGATCACAAATGGTTTTTTTTGCCCTTCGATTACCTCGAAAAAACCAAGCCCTCCGTCAACAAATCGGCGCACCTGAATATCAGAAAAGCTTGAGTGGTCCACCGCTCTTGCGGTGCGCACCCGAATGGTTTCGGCATGAGAAAAAAATAAAAATAATAAAATTAACTGAGCCATGCCTGAATTTCGGTCCACAAAAGTTTTTTGCGTTTAAGAGTCGTTTCGTCATTTCCAAGAAGTTGGCTCATGGGTGGAGCATACAAAACATGCTGTAACTTCGAATCGATTTGCCCACCAAAATAAAGGACTTTGTCAAAAACCTTTTCGGGCAAAGGACCTTCAAAGGTCTCGAAATTTTTCAAATTTAGAGCCTGACTTAAGCGGTCGATCAGCTTTTTACCCTCGTCACTCAAGGGCTCCAAAGACACAAATGCGAATGGAATCGCAGGTTTTTTGGTAAACAAAACCTCTTTAATTCCAAGAACTTCATTTAAATACATCAGTTGGGCTTGAGTCATAGAAAATCTGTTGTAGCAGGCCGATCGGCCTTTGGTCATGGGAAGATTTTGCTTCAAACGTTAGGCCAAGAAAGGGCTTTAACCCTCAACTCTTTTTAGAAAATCACGATCAGTCAGGCACGATATCAAGGAGGACAGTCGTGTCGAAAAAGGAAGTTATGGAAATTACAATAAGCACAAATGATGAAATCACAATCCGCGAGCAGTTTTTGCTCGACTACACCACCTGCTGCCTTTGCGGCTCAGATTTGATGTTCACCCACGTCACAAAATTTGTGACCGGCGAAGTCAAAGAGCAAGGTGCCTGCGAAAGTTGCGGCATCGAACACGCTCCTAAGAGTCATCCCCTACAGTAAGCTCTGTGGGGCTTTCATCGGTGAGGCTTAAGAGCACCCGCTCTGCCAAAACCCGATTAAAGCCTTTCAGTAGCAACAGCTCCTCGAGCTTGGCGATCTTGATCGCCTCGAGCGTGCCAAACTTTTCGAGTAAAAGTTTTTTCTTTTTCTCACCGAGTCCCGTAATCAAGTCCAGCTGGCTCTGTAAAGTTTTTTCGTCGCGCAATTTGCGATGAAATGTAATTGCAAATCGATGGGCCTCATCACGTAGCCCCACAAGAATTTGATAAGCTTCAGAGTGTGTGGGAAATAAAACCGGATTTTGACGATTGGGTAAAAAAAAGCGCTCCTCGCTGCTGGCAATTTCTTGATCACTAAATTCACCTTGAGTTCTCGCCTTAGCAAGACCTACGACTGCAAGCTCTGGCCGACCCAGTTCTTTTAAAACTTCAACCGCCATTTTGAGTTGACCCTTACCACCATCGACCACAATCAAATCGGGATCGTCATACTCGGTGTGTTTAAGCCTGCGTGAGAGAACCTCTTTCATCGAGGCAAAGTCATTGGGGCCTTCAACCGTTTTGATCTTATAGAGCCGATAGTCCTCTTTTTTGGGGGCGCCATCTTCGAACACCACTTGCGAGGCCACACTCTCGGCACCTTGAAAGTTTGAAATATCAAAACACTCCATGCGGCAGGGCAAATTTTTAAGACCGAGTCGCACTTTGATTTCTTCAAGGCCTTTTGTCCGGCTTTCTTTTTTGGCAACCTGATCTTTAAAATGGGCTTGAGCATTTTCAAGCGCCATATCCACCAACTTTTTGGCATCCGGCCCGGTGGGTGGAATGATTCGGGGTTCGATATCTTGCCGCTCTTTAAAAACTGCCTTTAAAAGTTTAGTGATCTCCGGCCCCAAGTCCACCTGCAAAATAATTTCTTCGGGTACAATATTATCTAAATAATATTGATTTAAAAATGAAGTCAGCCATTCTCTGACGTCTTCTTCTTCAGAGCTTGAGTTGAGCCGTGGCAAAAAATGGGATCGATTCCCAATCATGCGGCCCGCACGAATGTGTAAGGTCTCAATCAGTGTTCCGCGCTCATCACCAAAATAAACAATAACGTCTTGATCAAATTCTTTTTGGCTCACGACGGTTTGTTTTTGCCAAATCCGTTTCACCGCATTGACCGAGTCACGAAGTTTGGCCGCGGCCTCAAAGCGCTCCTCTTCAGAGGCCTTTTTCATTCTGTCAGAAATCGACTTCACCACTTTTTTATCTCGACCTTTTAAAAAAGCCACCGCCGATTGAATGTCCTCGCGGTAATCTTCCTTAGAAATCAAATCCACGCAGGGTGCCGTGCAGCGCCCGATTTGGTGGGTCATACAGGGGCGTTTGCGGGTATTAAAAAAAGCATCAGCACAATCACGAATTTTAAAGGTAAGCGAAATAAATCGCAGAGTCTCGCGCACCGATCCCGCTGAGGTGTAGGGCCCAAAATAAAGCGAGCCATCGTGTTTTACTTTTCGACTTAAATAAAAACGTGGGTATTCATCGGCAAGGCTCACCCGAATATAGGGATAGGCTTTGTCGTCTTTGAGCCGAATATTATATCGAGGTTTAAATTTTTTGATTAAAGTCGCTTCGAGTAAAAACGCTTCGACTTCGGTTTTGGTTAAAATGTATTCGATATTTTGGATGTGATTGACCAAGAACCGCGTTTTTAAACTGTGCTCATAATTTTGATAAAAATAAGTTCGAACACGACCCTTGAGGCTTTTGGCTTTGCCGACATAGATCACCTTGTCTTTGATATCTTTCATCAAATAAACGCCGGGTGTCTCGGGCAGGTCGGCAATAATAAGCTTAAGATGTTCTCGGCTATCCATTTAGAGCTTTGTAGCAGCTTCCAATGATTCCAACATATAATTCATTTTTATTTCGTCGAGGCCCGGATGAACACCAATCCAAAAAAACAAATTCATAATTTTATCGGTGGCGGTAAGCTCTTCGTGCACACGGAAGTCTAACTTTTTGTACGCCGGTTGCTTGGTGAGATTTCCGCCGAACAATAATCGGGTGCCAATTTTTCTATCGTTTTCTAAAAATTGCACCACTTGGTTTCGCTCTAATCCATTTTCACAATAAAGCCCAAATCCAAACCAACTCGGATTGGTCTCATCGGTAGCGCTCACTGTTCTATAGAATTTTTTGAGTATGGGAGAAGCTTCGAGTCCGGATTTTAAAAATTTATAATTTTTTCGACGTGCAGAAATAAACTGATCCGCCTTTGTTAGCTGACTGATTCCAAGTGCGGCCTGGATATCAGTGGCTTTTAAATTGTAACCGACGTTTGAGTAAGTGTATTTGTGGTCATAACCAAAGGGCATATCGCCAAGCTGCCACTCAAATCTTTTTTGGCAGGTATTGTCTTTTCCTGAATCACACCAGCAATCTCTGCCCCAGTCTCTCACGCTTTCTGCAACTTTTCTCAATCGCGCATTAGCACTCATCACAGCTCCACCCTCACCGGTTGTGATATGATGGGCAGGATAAAAACTGCAGGTTGCATATTCACCAAAAGATCCGACCCGTCGATTTGCGATCTCTGCGCCTAAGGCATCACAGCAATCTTCGACCACCAAAAGCTTAGGAAATTCTTTTTTGATCAGATCCACACGATAGGGATTACCCAAAGTGTGGGCCAAAACAAGTGCGCGTGTTTTTGGAGTGATTGCTTCACGAATGGTCTCAACACTCACATTAAGAGTGGCCTCGTCGACATCTAAAAATACCGGCTTAAGATGATTTTGAAAAATCGGATTCACTGTAGTCGGAAATCCTGCAGCCGCAGTTAAGACTTCATCACCCGCTTTAAGAATCGGAAAGCCAAGGGCTTCGAGTCCACCTGCACATAAGCTGCTCACCGCAAGAAGATTTGCACTGCTGCCGCTGTTTACAAAAAGGGCCTTGAGGGATCTACCAAAAAATTGCGGCAAGTTTGTTTCAAATTCTTTGGTGTAGCGACCCGAGGTAAACCACATATCTAAACTGGCATCTAAAACATGTTTGAGATCTTCAAAATCAACTGTCTTTACAGTGACCGGAATGTATGTCTTTTTGGCTTCAAATAAGGTTTGACGCTGAGGCTGTTCTGAAAAAAACTGACTTGCGGCTTCGAATATTGGAGAACGATCAGATTGAATTTCCATTCAAATATTCAACAAAGGTTTAAGCGAATCGCAAATAGAAAGTGTGAAAGATGAAGTGCGTAATCCTTGCGGGAGGTCTAGGAAGTCGGTTAAGCGAAGAGACCGCAGTCAAACCAAAGCCTATGGTCGAAATTGGTGGCAAACCGATTCTCTGGCACATCATGAAAATCTACAGCCATCACGGGATCAACGACTTTGTGATCTGCCTCGGATACAAGGGCTATTATATTAAGGAGTTCTTTGCGAATTACAGTCTTCATTGCTCAGACGTGACTTTTGATTTCTCAAAAAATTCTACGGTGATTCATCAATCCTCGTCTGAACCCTGGAAGGTCACGTTGGTGGATACCGGTGATGAAACGATGACCGGAGGTCGAATCAAACGCGTCAAACCCTACATCAAAGATGAAGACTCTTTTTGTCTCACCTACGGCGATGGATTGTCAGACGTCAACATCACAGATGCCATCGCTTTACATCGAAAATACAACCGACTCGCCACAATCACTGCGACTCAACCACCTGGCCGTTTTGGGGCTCTGCAGATCAAAGAGGATCAGGTGGTTCAGTTTGTCGAAAAACCAAGTGGAGATGGTCACTGGATCAATGGGGGTTTTTTTGTTCTCTCACCCAAGGTGACCGATTTTATCAAAGACGAACACACGATCTGGGAACAAGAGCCACTGCGCCAGCTCGCAAGCAATGGCGAATTGTCTGTTTACAAACATCACGGTTTTTGGCAACCCATGGACACTCTACGCGAAAAGTATTTACTCGAAAATCTATGGCAATCCGGATCTGCTCCATGGAAAACATGGACTTAACAAATAAACGGATTTTGATTACGGGAGCCACAAGCTATTTAGCAAAAAAATTTTGGCCCTTTTTTATTCATAGTGATCTTTTAGAAATTGATCGTGGTGATGTTGAACAAAATACTTTTGAAAAAAAAATGACCTCTTTTGGACCAGAGCTTATTTTTCATTTTGCCACCGTTTATGGACGCGGTGGCGAAAATGAAAAAGTGATTTCAAAGGTCAATTTTGATTTACCTCAAAAGCTCTTTTTAAATTTAAAAAAAGGAATTTTTGTTAACTGCGACACCAAACTCCCACGTGAAGTTTCGACCTATGCTCTCTATAAAAATCTATTTCGAGAGTGGGCAATCGATTTTGCCGATAACCAAAAAAGATTTTTAAATTTAAAACTCGAACATTTTTATGGACCCAGAGCCCCCGCTCACAATTTTGTAACTTCGGTTGCAAACAAACTCTCACAACATGAGAATATTCCTTTAACCGAGGGTCTCCAGCAACGAGATTTTGTTTATATTGATGATTGTGTTGAGGCAATGCATCTGTGTGTTTGTGGCTTTATGAGAGATCAAACGCCGTATCAAGAAATTGAAGTGGGCAGTGGGCAGGTCACCTCAATCCGAGATCTGGTCTTACTGATGAAGAAAATAAGTGGATCTCAATCTCAACTCAAATTTGGAGCTATCGCCCAAAGGCCTCATGAGGTGATGTATTCTGCGGCCAACATGCACCATCTTTCTCAATTAGGATTTAAACCCCAGATCAACCTTGAACGCGGCCTCGCACTTTTATTTGCAAAGGATCAAACTTGAAATTTCTAGTCACGGGCGGTTGTGGATTCTTAGGCAGCAACCTCTCACATGAAGTGATGAAACGAGGACACCGTCTCTTGGTGGTCGACAATCTTTATCGCACCGGTTCCGAAAGAAATTTAGCCTGGTTAAAAACCATTGGAGATTTTGAATTTCGCCACTGCGATATTCGAAATGCGAACGATGTCGACCAGGTCTTTCAGAACTACCGACCTGATGTTGTGTTTCATTGTGCAGGGCAAGTGGCTATGACCACATCAATCGAAAATCCATGTCTCGATTTTGAAGTGAATGTGGGCGGAGGATTTCACATTTTAGAAGCCGTTAGAAAATATGTTCCTGAAGCTGCTTTGACATTTTCGAGCACCAATAAAGTTTATGGTGATTTGATTGATCTAAAGCTTGAAGAATCCACCACTCGTTATATTGCCAACGATTATCCAAAAGGGTTTGCCGAAAACTTTCCTCTCAATTTTTGCTCACCTTACGGCTGCTCGAAGGGGGCTGTTGATCAATACATGCTCGATTACGCTCGAATTTTTAATCTCAACACCATCGTCTTTCGGCATTCTTCGATTTATGGTGGTAGGCAATATCCCACTTTTGATCAAGGCTGGGTTGGATGGTTTACTCTGAAAGCGATGGCCCAAAAAAAGGGAATCGAAAAATCGTTTACTGTGGCTGGTAATGGCAAACAGGTTCGAGATCTTTTGTATGTGGATGATATTATCGACTGTTATTTCAGAGCGGTTGACTCTCTTGCGCGCGTCAAGGGGCAGGCCTTTAACATCGGTGGAGGAGAGCAAAATAGTCTGTCTATTTTAGAATTAATCCATTGGCTCGAACAAAACTTAAGCATCAAACTGCACAAGCAATTTCTTGAAACTCGAGCCAGCGATCAAAAAGTATTTATTGCCGACAATTCAAAGATGACCGAAGCGACCGGATGGACGCCAAAAATTTCAAATCAACAGGGGTTGTCACAAATGCTCAATTGGTTAAAGAGTTTGGCATGACTTTTTGGAAACAGAAACGTGTCTTTATAACCGGGCACACCGGATTTAAGGGAAGTTGGCTTTGTTATTGGCTAGCCCTAAAGGGAGCGGTGGTTGGTGGTTACGCACTGGAGCCTAACACCAATCCAAACCTCTTTGAGCTTTTAAATATTAAAAACTTAATCAAACAAAATCAGTTTGGTGATATCAACAATCTAGAAAGTTTAAAAAAAAGTATTCATCAATTTAAGCCCGAGATTGTGTTTCACCTTGCAGCACAACCTTTAGTGAGACTGTCGTACGCTCAACCCCTCGACACATTGAAAACAAATATATTGGGCACCGCACATGTGCTTGAAGCCTTAAGAGATCTGCCAAGTGTTCAGGCGATTGTTGTGATCACAACAGACAAAGTTTATGAAAATCTCGAATGGGATTGGCCTTATAGAGAAAATGATCATCTTGGAGGCCACGACGTTTACTCAGCAAGTAAGGCATGTGCAGAAATTGTGACCCAAAGTTATCGTCGTTGCTTTTTTAAAAAGGGCGCAGGCCTTGCGAGCGTTCGAGCAGGCAATGTGATCGGAGGCGGTGACTGGTCATTAGATCGACTTGTGCCAGATATGATAAGAGCCATTGATGCACGAACTCAGTTTCAACTTCGAAGTCCAGATTCGATTCGTCCGTGGCAGCATGTGCTCGAGCCTCTTTATGGTTATATGAAAATTGCAGAGCGCTTGTATCTTAAGGATAAAAATGCAGAACAGGCATTTAATCTCGGACCCCATGAGGCCGACTGCATCTCGGTAGGCAAAATGGTGCAGATTTTTAAAAAGCATTTTTTGGATCAACTCCAAATTCAACAAATTACATACGCTCAGGCGCCACACGAAGCCCAAATCCTAAAACTTGATTGCTCACGTGCAAAAAATGTTTTGGGACTAACTCCCCGCCTAAAGATTGAGGATGCAATCCAAATCACCTCGATTTGGTATGACCACTGGATTAAAAAACTGGATCTTACCAAAATCACCCAACAGCAGATTGAAGAGTATGAAAGACTTTATGATAACACCTGATCTCTCGATTATAATGCCGGCTTATTTAGAAGCCGAAAATTTAACGGGACTGCTGCCGCGACTCAATCAAACTTTGTTTGATCTAAAGATCAATTTTGAAATTCTTGTGGTCGACACCCAGGAAGCCATGGATCAGACGCCATCGATCTGTAAAAGGTTGAGTGCGCGATACATCAACCGCTTAAATGGCAATACTTATGGGGATGCGGTTCAGACCGGAATTCAGGATTCGAAAGGCCGCTACGTTGTTTTTATGGATGCCGATGGCTCGCACAGTCCTGAATTTATAAAAAAACTTTGGGAAGCTCGCAAAAATTTTGATGTGGTGATTGCCTCTCGCTACATCAAGGGCGGCCAAACCGACAATTCTAAAACTCTTGTGTTGATGAGTCGAATGGTCAATTGGGGCTATGGTTTTGTACTTGGACTTCGTTGTAAAGACATCTCAAACAGCTTTAAACTTTATGATGGTGAAAAGTTGCGAGCCCTTCGTTTGTGTTTCAAAAATTTTGATATTGTCGAAGAGATTCTTTACAAACTTATTTTGATCGAACCTAAACTTCGGATTCATGAAATCCCATTTCGATTTGAACAAAGAAATTTTGGCACTACAAAACGTCATTTGGTCGCTTTTGTATTTTCTTATGCGGTCTCACTTTTTAAATTAAGATTTATCAGTCTTGAGTCCTCAAAACTCAAAAAAGGCCAAACACTCCCCAAAAAATTGGGCACGGACCCCCATAAACAGAAATACCCTCAACCAGATAAGCAATAAGAGCAAATTTCATAGCAAGCTTTCTTTGGCGGGTCTCGAGTAGGGAGGGCAAACAAAACATGGGCAAAAGAAAAGCGCGATGCCAGCTCTGGGTCTCAGGGGTATTGATGATCATAAAAAACTGCCATATTAAAACTGGCAAGAGTGGCCACCACTTTTTATGAATCAAATAAAAATAAAGAAGAGCAATCGACGTCAAAAACAAAAGATGTCGCCAAGGGTTTATTAGAATCTGGCTGAGGTGGTGTCGATTACTGATCGGATACATCCTCAGCGCCGGATAAAGTAAATAAAACGCATAGGCCGAAATCGAAATCAAAACGAATGCGGGCAAAATCAACCATGGCTTAGAAAGCTGACGTTTATTAACTATTTTAAATAATACGGGAATTAACAAACCCGACCACCACAACGCCCTAAAATGAAAAAATACACCAAGCGACCAAAACAAAATGGCTTCGCCAGTTCGATCCTTTGAAAATTTAAGAAACGCAAAGGCTATAAATAAAATGCCTATGGCATCATAAAATCCCATTAAAGAGAAATTGAGCAGTTCGGTTACAATCAAAGGTAAAATGATGAAAGTTTGAAGCCGATCTTTTAAATCAATAAATTGCAAGAACACTAAGATTGCAAGATGAGCAAAAATAATAAATTTGAGAATCGAAATCAGATTCACGTTGGAAAAGCTCAGCAGCCCACCCTGGTGAATCAGGCCTTCGGGTGCGGCATACAAAAAGGCTCCGGGCGGATAGGGTCGCGGGTATTGCGACCAGTTGATCAAACCACTATCACCAAAGTCATTGGGCACAAAGCAAGTGGTCTGAGGATTATAATACCAATGATTCGCAAATTTTTTTGTTTGCTCATTCAAAGGTGGGCAAATTTGTGAAGACGGTTTGCGGTAAAGATCAAACCCATTTTGCCAAAACAACGTGGAACTTGCCCAATGAGACATATGATCTGTTGAAAAGCCGTTCAGCGCCCGAGTGGGAATCGAAAATTTAAATGCGGCGATGACCGAAAAAAACAGAATTGAAAGACATGTACCTTTCATAAATTAAAATGCACCTTTAGAAAAGCAACTCCACTTGCGCCACAGAGTATAAGGACCCAAAATGTTAATTTTAAATTGATAAAGGTATCGAAATCACTTTTTCGAAAAATTCTTAGAATAAGAATTAGAAATGCAGCACCCACAATTTCTATTGGAGTGTTGTTGACACCCACCACGTCATCAAGCCCGCAAGCCCAAGACAAAATGATTGTGGCCATTAGGGAATACGGCACCAGATATCCAAGTCCTGTCCAAGTCATCATATTAGATTTTTCCGTGACAGTCGTACACAACCCATGACTTCACTTTGAAACGATTCAACTTTGTTATCAATTCAGGATTTTTTATTCCAAAGGGCAGATTGTTCCAAACCTCATCACAGTGTTCGGGTGTTGCTTGACCTCGAGCCTCAGCAACCAAATATATTTTGTTTTCTTGACTGATTACCTGTGGAAGATCATCGATTGAATTCAAACTTTTTACCTGAGTGGTCGTTTTGGTATAAAACCAAGGCCGTAAGCCCGAGGGAAAAAAGGGATCCTCACCCAACACCACATATTTAAAATTTTGTGAGGTTTCATATGCAAATTGATAGAGTGCGAGCTGTCGCTTAGCGGGCGAGACACTCAAATTGAGTAATGTAACAAAATTGATGAAGAGGGCCACTTTTACCGCCCACCCTTTACTTAAATAGTGTTGGAGGGGGGTAAATTGGTTGAGCACATAAATGCTGACTAACGGAGCAATCGTAAAAATAGGAATCAAATATCTGATTTCCTTATGACCAACCAAAATATGGAAAATCAAAAACGGCAGACTCACCCAGGTGATGAGATGATCTTTTTTAATCCAAAACCCAACAAGTGTGAGCACCAACAAAACTGAACTCAATGGGGGTAAAATCAATGCGGTACTTCTAAAATAATCCCACCACGGATCAACCCCACCGTTCACCAAGGCCCCATCAATAAAATTGACCCTAAAATAATCCCAAAGAGTAAAGGTCCACTGGCCATAGCCCCAGGAATCAATAAGAAACCCAAGAGCTTTTGCGATCAACAATCCAACCGCAATGATCAAGGATTGGGGCACATTCACCTTGCGATAATAAATCGCCCAACACCCAAACCCTAAAATCATAAATGCCATTTGAAATCGACTCTCAAAAGAGAGTCCTAAAAGTAGTCCGGTAAACAAGCAGGCCCATTTTGCTTTGGGCGAATCTTCAATTTTTAAAATAAATAAGCCAAGTGCCCAGATGAAAAATGAAATTCCAAAGTTTTCAGATGAGGTGCGCACATGACTAAAAGGTAAAAACCAAAGCAAAAACAAAATAACAAAACTCAGCTTTTGGTCTTGGTCGGTTTTGAACCATTTTTTGGTGGCAATAAAAAAATACCCTGCGGTTAAAAAAGCAAAGGTCGCATTCACCAATCGAAACAGAAAGCTGGCAACAAATGGATTTTTAAGCTGCAAGATTTTGATAATCGAATAATAGACCGCGGGTTGGAAAAAGGAACGCGCTCTTTCTTGAAATTCCCAAGGCAAATCCGATCCATTGATCTGACCTAGTTTAAGATTGGCAAATTCGACAACTTGAAAATGCTCATCAAAATTAAAAAATCCCACACTATAAATAACCGCGAGAAAATGAAACAAAATGGATAGACCCAACATTTGTTTGAGTGTCATCGAGTAAACCTCTGTTTTTCTAAAAAGCTAGGGCGGTAATTGAGT
Source organism: Bdellovibrionales bacterium (assembly GCA_965199825.1). Classification (GTDB taxonomy): domain Bacteria; phylum Bdellovibrionota; class Bdellovibrionia; order Bdellovibrionales; family UBA1609; genus CBDATP01. Next base: position 2,683,163 of record OZ241329.1, read on the forward strand.
TGATCATCTGGGCACAGATTTTTTTGTGTGACCAATGCATAGGTCTCATTCCAAAAACATAATTTCAATTCTTGAGGCAGAGTGAGTTTTTTAAATTCTTCCATCGGCCAAAGACCGATGGCCTCTTTATCTTTTGACTGCAGATTTTCTATAATTTCTAAAGAATTGGCGATCAGCGGAGTTCGGTCCCAGTACCACGGAATATCCGAGGCCAGATCTTCCCACGTCCACTGCTGTTTAAGATCTCCAAAAAAATAAACTTTTTTATTGTCATGCAAAAATTCAAGAGAGTGTTGAAAGGCCCTAAAAGGATGAGAAATTCCGGAATGAACTTTGATTGGCAAGATCTCAACAATCACAAAGGCACTCAACGCAAACCTAAAAAGCCTTTGAGCAAAAACTTTTGCGGTGATTCTTATCAATGGTCTTACCAATATTCCAAAACCCATCGCCAACCACGGCAAAACGGGCAAAACATATTGCCCATGATGACGTTCGCTAAATCCATATATAAGAGAATGAAAAAGCACCTGGGCCAAAATCAAATAGCCTAACGAATTTTTATGTTTCGCTAATTTAAAAGCTTGATAAAGACCCGTGACCGCCACCACATGTCCAAATCGCAAGATCGCTAACGGATACCAAAAAACATTTTTGTTTTTTTCTAAATCATTTTGCTCAACCAATTGGCGATGAAGATATTCTTTCCAAAACAAAAACCCCTCGGCCTGATAGTGGGCCAAGGTAAAAATCCCAAGTGGGAGGAGCGAGCCCAAAATAAAATTTAGGCTTTTTTTGGGATTGATATAAATTGCCCAAAGTCCAATGGGCAACACACCCAGCGCGCCCACCCCTTTAGCAAGGACCGCACAGCTAAGCGCAAGGCCGCCTAAAAAAAATAAGTTTTCAACGATCAGCCAAAATCCAAGTAGCGAGAGGGCAACCATTGGCATATCGAGCCAACCACTGCTCATAAAATTCATAAAATCATTAAGAATAAAAAGTCCAAAGCAACAAACAACAGCGGTCAACTCGTCGTAGAGTTTTCGCATCGAAAAAAAGACACTTGTAAAAACAAGTAGGCCCGAAAAGGTGGCGATCAACCGAACAGTCTGGGCCGAAATGCCAAAAATTTTAAAAACCAGAGCATCCAGCCACAACACCAAATAAGGATGTTCAACAAAGGGATCAAAAATGCCGGGGCCTAACCGTGGATGAAAAAGATTTTGACCACTTAAAAAACTTTTGGCCAAGGCGCCGTAGGTCGCCGAGCTAAATCCAAGCCCCGGCTCCCAAAACTTTAAAAATGCGGCTAAAAATACCGATCCAAAAATATAAAGGTAAGTTTTATTGAGGTCCTTCCAGTGGATCATCTTTACTCCCTAAGGTCAGTTGGATCATCTCGATGCGTTTGATCTCATCACGAATGTTTGCGGCTTGCTCAAAATCCAAATCATCAGCCGCTTTGCGCATTTTTTTACGCAGCTTTAAAACTTCTTTTTCTAATTTTTCGGTCGGCACATCCGCAATTTTTTTTGCCAACAATTCATCATTGGGTGTGGCGTTCACATCAAAACCATAGATTTCGATTAATCGTTTGCCAATTTTTTTCTCAATCGTTTTTGGGGTGATGCCATGCTCAGTATTGTATTTTTCTTGTAAGATCCGGCGTCTAGCCGTTTCAGACATCGCAAGCTTCATCGAGTCGGTCACCGTGTCGCCATAAAGAATCACATGCCCATTTTGATTGCGCGCGGCTCGACCAATTGTTTGAACCAAAGAGCGCTCGGAACGTAAAAAACCTTCTTTGTCGGCATCAGTGATCGCCACAAGTGAGACTTCGGGAATATCTAATCCTTCACGCAGGAGATTAATCCCGATGAGCACATCAAAAATACCAAGGCGCAAATCGCGAATGATCTCTGTGCGCTCAACCGTTTTGATATCGCTATGAAGATATTTAACCTTTAAACCCAAGCCCTCATAATATTCGGTTAAATCTTCGGCAGTTCTTTTTGTTAAAGTGGTGATCAGTACGCGCTCTTTTAATGCGATTCGCTTTTTAATTTCACCAAGGAGGTCATCCACTTGATGTCGAGCGGGACGAACCTCAACCGTGGGATCAAGAAGTCCGGTTGGGCGAATGATCTGTTCAATCACCACACCTCCCGATTTTTCGATCTCATAATTTGCGGGTGTGGCCGAAACATAAACCACGCTATCAAGATAGCTTTCAAATTCTTGAAAATTGAGCGGACGATTGTCTAACGCTGAGGGCAACCGGAAACCATAATCCACAAGCGTTGATTTTCGCGCACGATCGCCGCGATACATCCCGCCCACTTGGCTCACGGTCACATGGCTCTCATCCACAAACAAAAGCCAATCTTTGGGAAAATATTCAAGCAAGGTCGGTGGCGGCTCATCGGGATTTCGACCGGTGAAGTGGCGCGAGTAGTTTTCGATCCCAGGGCAACTTCCCATTTCTTGAATCAATTCGAGATCGTATTGAACACGACTCTCGATTCTTTCGGCCTCAATGAGGCGCATTTCTCTTTTATAAAATTGCAATCGATCTCGCAATTCATCACGAATGGTTTCTATCGCATTTTTTTTGCGATCGTCCGAGCTCACGTAATGGCTTCCGGGAAAAATCGCCACTTGATCAAGTTCTTCCAAAACTTTTGCTCTGAGTGGGTCAACCCAAGAAATTTTGTCGATGTAGTCACCAAAAAATTCGACCCGAATTGCGCGTACCTCTTCGTAAGGCGGCATCACTTCGACCACATCGCCCCGCACCCGAAATGTACCGCGATGAAAATCCACATCATTTCTGGTGTACTGAATGCGAACAAGCTCCCTTAAAAAGGTATCTCTTCTGACCTCTTGATTGACACTCATCAAGATCATCATACCTTCGTACGCCTCAGGGCTTCCCAAACCGTAGATGCAGGAAACCGAACTCACAATAATCACATCGCGACGCTCAAAAAGCGAGCGCGTGGCCGAGTGTCTCATCCGGTCAATCTGGTCATTGATGGCCGAATCTTTTTCGATAAAAGTATCTGACGATGGCACGTAGGCTTCGGGCTGGTAGTAATCGTAGTAACTGACAAAGTACTCCACCGCATTTTTTGGAAAGAGTTCTTTAAATTCGGCAAAGAGCTGGGCCGCCAAAGTTTTATTAGGCGCCAACACAAGTGTCGGCAAATTCATTTTTTGAATCACCTTGGCCATTGTAAATGTTTTTCCGGAGCCCGTGACTCCGAGTAACACCTGATGCTTTTGATTTTTTTTAATATTATCGACTAGCGTTTCAATGGCCGCGGGTTGATCGCCGGCGGGCTCAAATTTTGATTCCAATTGAAAATGAGCAATGGGCCCTTTACTTGGTCGCATCTATTTATCAACCTCCCAAAGAGTTCCTTCGGCGTTATCTTGCAGACGAATACCAAGATTTTTAAGTTCATCTCGCAATTGGTCTGAAGTTTTAAAATCTTTGTTTTTGCGGGCTTCAATTCGGAGTAAAACTTTTTGATCAATATCTTGGCGATTTAATTTTTTGGCCGCTAAAAGCATATCGTCGAGAGTGGTTAAAAATTCTTTTGGTGGTTCTTGAAACAAACTTAAAAGCTTGCCACGCTCAGTAATAAATTTAAAAAACACATTTGCCGAAGCCTTTGCCGCTTCGCTTTTTAAATTGGCTTCACCATTAAATGTTCTCACCAACTCAAACAGGCGGGCCATCATTTCGGCCGTGTTGAAATCATCATCGAGGGCTTTTTCAAATCCTTGATCCGCCTGTTCGAAAGCTTTTTCCATCACAGCATTGATAGGCATCAGAGAGGCACTGTCACTTAAGCGTTGAGCAAGGGCGAGGCTTGAATAAATACGGGCAAGTGCGGTGATTGCGTGGGCAACCGCTTGATCTGATAAATCCATCGGACTGCGGTAGTGAACACTTAAAACCATAAATTTTAAAATCTCTGGATTGTAGGTGGTCATAAATCCACGACCGGTCACCACATTGCCCAAAGATTTAGACATTTTGGCTTGGCCAAATTGAACCATATTGTTGTGCATCCAGTAGCGCACAAAAGGTTTTTGATTGAGGGCTTCGCTTTGGGCTTTTTCATTTTCGTGATGGGGAAAAAGCAAATCCATTCCGCCGCCATGAATATCAATGCTGTCACCAAGAAGACTTTTGATCATTGCCGAGCATTCGATATGCCAGCCGGGCCTGCCCTCGCCCCAGGGCGAAGACCAAAAAGGCTCACCCGGTTTTGATTTTTTCCATAGAGCAAAATCACTCACGTGTTTTTTTCGCTGATCGATTTCAATTCGAAATCCTGCGGCCAGATCATCTAAATTTTTATGGCTAAGCTCACCATATTTTTTGAATTTTTCTACCGAAAAATAAACATCACCCGCGATTTCGTACGCCACACCCAAATCAATCAATGATTTTACGAACTCAATGATCGGAGCCATAAATTCGGTCACTTTGGGATTGAGCGAATGTTTTTTTAATCCCAGGGCTTTAAAATCTTTTTCGAATTCAGAAATATAAAATTCAGAAACTTCGGTGCTCGATTTTTTTTCGCTCGCAGCTTTTTTTATGATGCGGTCATCCACATCGGTGTAGTTGTAAACAAATTCAACTTTAAAACCTTTGTGCTCTAGCCAGTTGCGCACCAAATTAAAAAAAATGGGCCCGCGAAAATTACCCACATGAAGAAGATCATAAACGGTCGGTCCACAGACATACATCTTCACTTGGTCGGGAACGATTGAGACAAAATCTTCTTTTTTTTGGGTCAGAGAATTATAAATTTTGAGTCTCACGGCTTAAACATTCTTCAAAGTTTGATCGGCACGTTTAACCAAGACATCTTTGTGAAGCAGCGGCACAAGGTGTTTGAGCTCTGCTCCTTGGGGCATCCCAATCACCGCCACACGGATAGGCATAAATAAAAATTTACCCTTAACCGCACAATGATCTTTAACCTGATCTTGGATTTTTAAAAATTCGTCTTCAGACATAAAATCATGCTTTAAAGCTTGAACCGAATTTTTCCAAGTTTCGATCACCGACTTTGAATGCTCCCATTTTAAAACATCCGCACTTTCGGCAGTGAATTGAAGATCGCTCTCAGAGAGATGTTCAAACAAAGGAACCGCATCGGCCAATGTTTCCATTGATGTCTTAAATAAATCCAACGCCTTTTCTTGCCAACTCTCATCGCTAGAAAATTTGAGTCCCGCTTTATCAAAAAAAGGTTTTAGACTTGCCCAAAGCTCTTTTGGTTTTAAATGCCTTAAATGTTCAGCATTCATCCACTTCAGTTTGACCTCGTCAAACACCGCAGCCGCCGCATGCAGACGGTCCACACCGAACTCTTTGCACATCTGCTCCATCGATAAAATTTCTTGATGGCTTGGCGAACTCCAACCTAAGAGAGCAATAAAGTTATTGAGCGACTCGGCAAGATATCCCCGTTCACGAAATTCGTTACACGAAGTGGCCCCATGGCGTTTAGATAATTTTTGTTTATCGGCACCTAAAATAATTGAGAGATGCCCAAATTGTGGCAATGGAAAATGAAGTGCCTCATAGATCATCATTTGTCTTAAGGTATTGCTCAAATGCTCTTCGGCTCGAAGCACATGGGTGATCTTCATCAACGCATCATCCACCGCACAACAAAAGTTATAGACCGGCATATCGTTTGAGCGAATCAAAACAAAATCGCCCACCATGTCGGAAGGAAAAGTAACCTCGCCACGAACCAAATCATGAAGAACAAAGTCGCGCTTTTCTTGTGGTGTTTTAAAACGTACGACTGGCTTTTCGCCCGCCGCTATTTTTTTTTGCGCCTCTTCTTTTGTGCCCTCGCGAAAGGGCGAGTTCACTTGGGGAGGTCGACCTTCACTGATTGCTTTATTTTTTTGCTCTTCAATTTCTTGATCACTCAAAAAGCAATAATAAGCATGGCCAGAATCGATTAATTTTTCGGCATATTCTTTATAAATAGATTTTCTTTGGCTCTGGCGATAAGGACCATTGGGCCCAACATCTTTTAACGTCTGAGGATCGATACCTTCGTCCCATTTTAATCCAAGCCATTCGAGGTCCTTGATTTGAAGCCGCAAAGATTCTTCGGTTGACCGCTCAAGGTCTGTGTCTTCAATACGAAGGATAAATTTCCCACCATTTTTTTTGGCAAATAAATAATTATAAAGAGCTGTGCGGGCCCCACCAACGTGCAGATAACCTGTAGGTGACGGTGCAAAGCGAACACGAATTTCCATTTTAACTCCTGAAAAAGAACTGAATTGCCGAGGAGACTAGCGTGAGAATGAAGAGTTGTCGAAAGCATTCGTCTTTGTTTGAGACAGCAAAAGCCTCAAGTTGAAACACTCTTAAGATTGTTTCTGGATGATCCGTTTTATTGATTTATACTAAATGTATCGAAGGGGACCCCAATGACTCAAAAACGAAAAGTTCAATTATTTATTGCATGCAGCTTTATTATGGCGAGCTTCCAAGCTTGCGGTCCAATTGGGCAACCTTTGAGCGGTCCAAACAGCGGTCTATCTGCTGGCACACCGAGCACCGGAACGGGCTCAGGCACTGGTAGCGGCACAGGTTCGGCGGGAACGCCTCAACCTGGAGTTTCGATGCCGCCCACTTCGGGAAGCTCTTCGAACTCTTCGAATTCGCCGGGCAACACCACAACACCACCGAGCAGCGGCTCATCGAATAGCGGTGGGACAACAACAACTCCACCTCAAGGTTCTACGGTTCCAAGCTCGCAATCTTACATGGCGGATCCCACTGTTACTGGACACACTTTAGAAGTGTGCGACACCTGTGCATATACAACAATTGCTCAGGCTGCGAGTGCTTTAACCGATGGCGATACAATGAACATCCACGTCAATGCTAATGATTATACAAACTGTGCCTGGATTGGTGCTAACAATGTCATCCTTCATGGTGTGATTGACGGCAATGGCAAAAGACCACACTTGCGTGACAACATCTGTGGGCAAAAAGGCTTAATTGTTCAAACTGGCGCTAATGTTTTGATCGAGAATTTAGAATTAAGTGGCGGGCGCAATGGCAATTCGAGCGACGGCAGCAACTACGCAGGTATTCGTCTTGATACAAACAGCAACACTCGAAATCTAAAAGTCCGCAACTGCGTCATCCATGACTCTGATGACGGCATATTAGGAAACGATAACGATATTGTGAGTGGGGTTGATAACCAAGTTGTAGTTGAGAATTCAATTTTTTATAACAACGGACGACTCGGTTATGCCCATGGCCTTTATATTGGTCACGGTGTCACAAACTTCGTATTTAGAAATTCCGTGTCTTACACTAACACCTCGGATGGTCATCTTTTAAAGTCACGGGCACTTAATAACACTGTAGAATGCAGCACCCTTGCTTCACTTAATGGTGTTAATAGCTACGCTGTCGATTTCCCAGTGGGCGGAACCACTGTGGTCAGAAATTCTGTGATTGAACAAGGTCCCAACCTTTCGAACAGCGGCGATTTCTTTATTCGCTACGGTGAAGAGATTGGAAGCTTTGGTGACAATGGTGGTGGTCGCAGTCTCTCGGTTCAGAACACTTATTTCGTGAACGACTACGGCTCATCTGGAAAACTTGATATCGTATCTGGATCCGCTACCCCAAGCTGGAGTGGAAACACTTTTGCCGGCAACGGTGGAAGCCTGAATATCAACAATGGGTCAGGAGCAACCTCATTTACAAACTATGCTTCGCGATCAGCCGCAAGTTTATCAGCTTACGACGGAACCCTAGCGTCGCTCCCCGCAACGCCAGTGTGTCAGTAATTATAAACCGAAAATGGCCCGGACATCGTCTTGGGCCTGAAGTTCTGCAGCACTTGTAGCGAGCGACAACTCTTTAAGTAAAAGGCCGCGTGCGGTATCAAGCATTTTGCGTTCACCAAAGCTCAGTTCTTTATCCACTTTCAACACGAACAAATCTCTCAAAACTTCGGCGATCTCATAGACCGATCCGGTTTTGATTTTTTCCATGTATTCGCGATAACGACGATTCCAAGTTTGATTATCAATTTTGACATCATCTTGTTTTAAGATTTCGATCACCTTTGCGGCTTCATCGCGCGAAATGATTGGACGTAAACCAACCGCTTCGGCATTGTCACAAGGGACCATAATCTTCATTCCGCTTTCTAAAACTTGAATGCAATAGAAGGTCTGTTTGTTACCAAAGATCTCTTTGGTCTCGATTGCTGTAACTTTGCCGACTCCGTGGCCAGGATAAACAGCGTTGTCCCCAACTTTAAAAGTTGCCATCAATAAACCTCCTATGGATGGATGAAAAAGGCTTTCGAACGAATCGAAGTTTATACCACCCGTGACACGACTTATCAACCGTCGAACATCCAAACGACGAGTAAGTATTTTTTTTAAACCCTTAGCCCTGCTGATGTTCAGCGGTTTCTCACTTTAAGTTTCATTGAACACTGCAGATTAAGGACCAGGTCTAGGCCACAAATTTGAGTCCCTTGTGCTCTAGAAACGACTTCATTTGTTGATGCTCAAGAGTTGAGAGATTGGCATCCCGGGCAAGAACTTCAAAAGCGGCATCGCGCGCCAATTGAAGAAGTTCGGCATCACGAATCAAATTCGCAATTTTAAATCCAAAAAGTCCAGATTGCTTGGTCCCGAGCATCTCACCCGGACCCCGAATGGCCAGATCCTCTTCGGCAATGACAAACCCATCCGTGGTGGATTCCATAATTTCTGCACGGTGAATCGACTCCTCGCTCACCGCATAGCCAAGCACCAACACACAAAAGCTTTTATGTTTACCTCGTCCGACCCGGCCCCGCAATTGATGAAGCTGCGAAAGACCAAAGCGCTCGGCATGTTCAATCACAATGATATTTGAATTGGGCACATCCACGCCGACTTCGATCACAGTCGTGCTCACCAAAACATCAATCTTGTGATCGCGAAACTCGCCCATGATTTTATCTTTTTCTTCCGCCTTCATGCGGCCATGAAGTAAACCCACCGAAAAATCTTTGAAGCGCAATTTGTGAGCTTCGAATTCGGCCATCGCGTTTTTGAGATCCAATTTTTCGCTCTCTTCGACTAATGGATAAACGATGTAGGCCTGTCTGCCGCTTTTGAGTTGGGTTTCGACAAAATCAAAAACTTGAGGTCGTTTTGCCGCAAAAGCTTTTTTGGTCACGATGGGTTGGCGACCTTTTGGGAGCTCTCGCAAAATTGAAACATCAAGATCCCCGTACACTGTCATCGCAAGTGTTCGTGGGATGGGTGTTGCGGTCATCACCAAAAAATGGGGCGAGCGGCCCTTGCTCTGAAGGGTTTGGCGCTGCGAAACTCCAAACCGATGTTGCTCATCAACGACCACCAGATTGAGATTTTTGAATTCAACATTTTGTTGAATCAAAGCGTGGGTTCCAACACACACATCCACTTCACCTTTTGCTAATTTCGAGTAGACCTCACGCTTTTCTTGCGGGCTTAAGGAGCCCGTCAACAGCGCCACCCGAAGACCCAACGGTTCAAGACGGGCTTTGGCATTGCGATAATGTTGATCGGCCAAAATTTCGGTGGGTACCATCATCGCCGATTGCATGCCGGCCTCGGCCACAAAACAACAACTCAAAAAAGCGACCATGGTTTTGCCACTTCCCACATCGCCTTGAACCAAGCGATGCATCGGATGTGCGGCTTTAAGATCATTTTTAATTTCGGCAAAAGTTCTGATCTGACCGGCGGTCAATTCAAACTCCAAAGAGGCGGTCAGTTTTTGCGAAAGAGTGTCAGGTGTAAGAATCGGTTTTGCAATCTCGCGCTCGATTCCCCGCTTGCGCGCGGCTAACAGCAGTTCGAGCCAAAAAAATTCTTCAAAAATTAATCGCCGTTGAGAACCACTTGTAAACTTAAAAAGTTGATCGCTGATTTCGGGTGGTGGCTGATGAATCTCTTTGAGAGCTTCAGATCGCGGCATCAGATTGTATTTTTTGAGTAACCATTGGGGCAGCGACTCGACTTCGAACTCAGCTAAATGCTCGAGTGCGACCGCAATGATCTTCTTTAATTTTCCGGCCGAGAGCCCTTCTGTTTCGGTGTACAAAGGAAGGATGATGTCACCCGATTCTTCATCGGCGGTAACTGGATGAATGTCTGGATGATGAAATTCAAGATGACCGCGATAATCTGTGACTCGCCCATTCACCCTCACCATTTGATGCGGCTCGAAGCGATCAAAGTAGCCGCGATACGGAACCCGAAAAAATTTGCATGAGATGCGCCCTGTTTCGTCTTTGACAATCACTTCATACATTTTGCGTTTGGATCGACCCAAATTCATTGAGCGCGAAACCAAAATTTGCGCCTTTAAAGATACAATTTGATTGGCGGATAAGGTCGAAATGCTTTGGGCTTTACGGCGATCTTCATAGGCTCGAGGAAACCACTCAAGCAAATCGCCAATCGTTTCGACTCCACGTTTACGGAGCACGTCCCCCAACTTTGGGCCAACACCTTTTAAGTACTGAACAGGTGTGTTGATATCGATCGCCATTTTGATTGTTTATATGTCAGAATAAATTGATGTCCACTTCTTATTTCAAGATTCGCGTCGGAAGCCTCGGGGCCTTAGAGCCCCTGCCCTTTGATATTTTTGTTTTGATCAACGGCAAACACGTGCACTACTTGAGAAGCGGCGATTCTATTACGAGCGAAAAATTAAATTCTTTTGCACAAAAAGCGGCCGATGTTTTGTTTGTTCAAAATGACCAAAAAGAAATTTACCGCAATTATGTTTCAAGATTGATTGCTTCAGATAAAACCTCACCGATCATGAAGGCAAAAATTTTACGCGAGAGTTCGCTTGCCATGGTTGAGGAACTTTTTGAAACCGATGACGTCGGCCAGGCTTTGTCTGGATCCAAAGTGATCATCAAAAGTTTTATGGAATTTATTGATTCCGATGCCGATGGCCTGGCCCATCTGATCGGCCTTTCAAGCCATGATTTTTACACCTACAACCACTCACTCGATGTTGGGGTGTACGGTTTAGGCCTTGGCCAACTTGCGGGCTATTCGGGCAAAGAACTCCAAGAATTGGGCGAAGGCGCTTTGTTTCATGATATCGGTAAACGAAATATTGATGTTCAAATCATTTGTAAGACTGGTCCTTTAAGCGAATCCGAATGGACCCAGATGCAGATGCATCCGCAATATGGGCTTAAGATTTTGGATGAGCACAATGTGAGCGAAGGTATAAAGGCCTGTTGCTTTGAGCATCATGAAAGCTTTTTGGGCAACGGTTACCCGCAGCGCTTAGTTGGCGAAGATATTCATCCCATGGCTCGAGTGGTTGCGATCTGTGACACCTACGATGCCCTTACTACCAAAAGATCCTACAGCATGCCGATGACCCCAAAAGATGCCCTTAATTTTATGACCACCAAACTCTCGGGCCGCTACGATCAAAATCTGCTCAAGGCGATGTACGAAGTCATGTTTAAGATGTGAGCTACTAATAAAATCAAAAAAAAACGTCCGATTTTCATCGGACGTTTTCGCTATTTGGAGTAATGAGGCTAGCTCTTATTTAAAGAGAATGTAGACCCCACTCGACCCACCGACCTGGCCACAATCGAGCATTGATGATCGCAGCACCAATGAAGTTCCCACTGGAACCTTTTCGGTCAAATCAATGGGTGGCACATTTGCCGATCCCGCATCGGCAAAGGATTGGAATTGGATTGGCGTATTTGAAAGCCGAATCGTTCCATCTGATAGGCGCGAATCGCCAGTGCCGTAGCCCAAAAGATCGAGCGAGTAGAGGCTCTGCAATTCAACAAACAAAAAGTTGTCTACCGCGATAGGGCTTTTTCCTTGAGGGTCGCTGCTCAACACCACTTGACGAGTTCCGACAAGATCAAAACCAATTTCTTTACTTGCCATCACTCGGGGGTGCGGTGTTTGACCGTCGTGGTTCGCCGCCAACATATCATTTCGCATTGGCGAAAATAACTCTGAGCTTACGGTCGAAACAGAATCAGTTAACTTTTTATAATAACAAGTCCCACGACCGTCACGTGCAGGCACATCAAAGTCTGTGGCGGTAATCTCGACATACTTCTGACACGTAGTCACTGGAGCCGCACATGGATTTTGTACTGTCGATGGAAGCACAAAGTTTTTAGCGCCAAGGATTTTCCATCCTGAGCTCATCATCTTCTGCATTGGGTCTGTCATTTGACCATTTGAGTAGAAAACGTTATCGCCCACTTGGCCACACATTGTGACAGAATCATTATCGTAAGAAGAACATGAACCACCGCGAGCCACTTTTCTCCACATCAAAGTAAGAGCAATATAATTTCGTGGTCCTTGATAATACTTCAATTCAAAAGGCAATTTTTGACCGCGTTTTAATCTTACAGTGGTAGGAGCACAAGCCATTGCTGAGGAATGCAAACCATCACTCGAAATCAGAGTTTGCAGTTTTCCTTTTTTATCAGCCACTGACAAAACAGCTCCGTCATCCGAGATCATTGCAAGTTCGTAATCACCTTCTTGGTCGGTGTCTGAAAGGGCGAGTTGACTCTTCAAATCAAGCGCAAACCACTCAACCATTAAATTTCCGTTGGCATCTTTAAGTTTTGTGCCGTCGGTTGCGGTAAAGCCTTGATCAAAGTTGATTGTGGGAATTGAGATCGTGTTCAAAAATAAATTCGAAGTGACCTCTTTACCTTGAGTGAGCATCGAATCCACACTGCCCGCAATCGCTTCACTTCCTAAAATCACACGACCTTGAATTCCATTGGCCACAGAGATCGGTTGCGAATTGCCGTCACAAACTACGGGTGCAGATTGCGAAGGATTAGGAACCGGCTGTGCCGAAACGGTTGGGTCAGGTTGTGGAGTTGCGGTTGGCGATGGAGTAGGAATAGGGTCTGCACTCACAGTGGGTGAAGGTTGTGGTACTGGATCTGCGCTCACACTTGGTGTGGGAGTAGGATCAGCACTGACACTTGGAGTTGGTGTAGGATCTGCACTGACAGTGGGCGAAGGTGTAGGTTGTGGTGGAACATACTGAGTTGAACAGATATTTGTCGCACCTGAAGGCAAAATAAAATTCTGTGGCGCGATCGCTTGCCAGCCACGCAGTAAAAGATTGTTGTAAGCATTCATCGGCGCACTTGGGCTTTGAGTCGCATCCCAAAATGCAGAATCACCGGTCATGCCGCACAAAGGATCGCGGTTGGTGTCTGAATTGTCTGTGCTGACTTTTCTCCATAAAAGAGTCAAAGCCACATGAGCTTCATTAGTTTGATACCATTTGATATTTAAAGGCACCATCAAACCGTGAGTCATGTTCACCACAAGAGATGAGCAAGCAAGGCGAGATTGATGTAAACCATCGTTATTTACAACAACGGTGGCTTGTCCGTTAATACCAAGATTGAGGATTGATCCATCTTCAGAGATCAGCGCGAATTGGTAAAGACCTTCGGCATCGGCATCTTGAAGTTTTAATTGGCTATTGAGATCGAGCGCAATGTTTTGAGTCACCGGGCTGCCCGACGCATCCACCACCGCTTGGCCGGAGCTATTGATAAAGCCCCCGCTAAATGAAGTGGTCGGAATGTTTAACGAGCTAAAATAAACATTAGAGCTCAGTGACTGCCCGTTACTGATCATGGTTAAGGCTGAACCATTTTGTGAGGAGCTTGCGGTATAGAGGCTTCCCTTCAAACCAAAATTTGTTCCCTGAGAGACTGCGACGGGGTCGCAGATAATGTTTGGATCGGTAGATCCAAAAGTTGAAATCGGTGTTCCAATTCCACCTTGGTTGATCGTGCTTGTCGCCGCAACCGCAGATGAAAAGTTAGAACTCTGATCTGGCGGATTGCTAGATCCCTTACTTGTACAGCCGGCCATAACGACCGCACTTGATATAAACATAATGACTTGATTTAAACGTCCCATTTTCCCCTCCCCAGGGTTTGCACAATCCTCAAGTTGCAATCTGTTTGTCTGATTCAGTCGGTTGATGATGAGGAAATCCCCATAAACCGCAGACAACTTAGTCGATCATCAACTTTTGGACATTTTTTGCCACTTCAAACTGTCTCACCTTAAGAAAAACCAGCTAGAAATACCAAAACTTTGGTCTATAATCATTTAAGTTTAGTCGTTTGACGCGCCGATTTTTAAGTAAGTGATCAACTCTTTTTCAACCCAATCATTTCTCTTTAGAATACTTTTTGTACCATCGCTCGCAAGCCTTTGGTCTTGACAGATTTGGCAACTTCTAGCTTTAAAGGCTTTTTGAGGGGTTGCTAATGTTCAATGTTTTAAAGATGTGTTTGATCCTGTTGTGTTTGAATAGTTCAGCCACTGTGCTGTCTGAGCTTTTACCGTATCACAGCTATTATTTTATCAAGCCCGTCTCCGAGGATGCTTATCAATTTGAGATTTGGCTCCATCGCGGTAAAGAAGTGACACGTGCTTTTGTTGCAATCAAAGATCTAAAAGGCATTGCAGATCTCAAATTGACATCCTTTCGTGAGACTATCGCTAGACTCGACCCGCCACCTGAAGAGGTTATGGATTTTACCAAACGAATTTCAAATCCTGAAATTAAACAGGTTGTGAACGCCCTCTATGATAAAATTAAGACGCTCATTCCAGGTACAACATTATATGATGTCATTTATCGTGGGCGCTTTAAAGAAATCCGAATTCATGAGGTGATCGCCTATAGCCCCGAGGGCTCTGAAAAAAGAGTCGGCATCCGATCGACTCAAGATTTTAAAGTGACTGCCCGCGGGATTGAAGCCTCATCGAATTTGTCACTGGCTGAGCCCTTAGGCTTTGATCAGGATCTTTTAAATCAGACATCGCTAATCGATTTTGTATTGCCCTCTGAGGTTGAGGGTTCGAGTTTATTTGCTCCTCATCATGATGGGGAGACTTCAAGTCATCACAACGCATATGAAAATCTGCTCAACGCAATTTTTGAAGCGGTCTTTACACCGTCTCAAACAGAGTCATCACTTCAAAAGCAATTTGAAAAAATCAAGTCTGACCAAGGGAGTTCGGCCAAACAGCTCAAGCAATTTTTTTCGTTTAGCTTCCATGTTGTTGGATATGCACGATCTTCAACTGATGTGATCGGTGCAACGGTCAATTCTGCAATTGCGGCCCAAGATATTATCCAAAACTCTATTTATTTAGTGCGGCGCATTCCTCAGATGGGAATTGAAGTGACGATCTCTGGGGGCAAAGACGATTTTCGTGTGAGAGTGTCTCAAGATGAGTCAACTCAAATGGCCGAATACAAGCTTAAGCTTTCCAATCCGATAACGGATTCTATTATTTATGGTCCGATTTATTTAGTTTCAAAAGACCACACCCAAGCCCAACACGAATTTGATTTCGCTGGCCCGCATCCTTTTCGATTGATTCATGTTGAGATTAATCAAGACATGCCTGTTTTAATTAAGACTGGATTAGTCCTAAAGGACTCCTGTTCTTCGGCTCTAAAGTAACTGCGACTTATCAAGTCAGGTGACTATTCTTGTCACCTCTGAAAACAAATTTAAGCCTGCATTGACCTGCTGAACGCTTATGTCGGTTTAGACCGTGGCACTCCTATTGCGATACCCATGTTGTTGAAGAGTTTTAATTAAGCTTTGCCGCTTTAAAACGATCTCGTTCTGAAGCGCTAATAACAGGAGTTCGAAATGGAAGCCCATACTGGAATGATCTCAGGTCTCGCACAAGCCTTCGTAGATGGCGGCTTTTGGATGTGGATGATTTTACTAACTCATATTGCATCGATTGCGATCATTGCTGAGCGCATCTCGGCTCTATATTTGACGAAGTCATTAGGCCAAAAAGATTTAGCAAAAGGTTTTGAAGAAGACATTAAACGTGGTCGCTTAGAAACAGCTTTGAGCAAAGCTCAAGCAATCTCAGCCTCACAACCCATCGGTGCAGTTATCGCTGCAGGGACTCAAGTTGCGATGGACATGGGCGGACGAGAAGAAATCCAAGCGAAAATGGATGAGATCTTGAGCGTTGAGAATTCAAAGCTTGAGCGACGTACCGGATTCCTTGCGATGCTTGGAAACGTTGGACCCTTGCTCGGATTATTGGGAACAATTCTCGGTTTGATACAAGCGTTCTCGGCTGTGACAAACGTCAACGCTGCTGATCGCGCTGTGAAGTTAACCCAAGGTATTGCTCTTGGTATGAACACAACAGCTTACGGTTTGATCATGGCGATCCCTTCACTTATCGCTTACGCGATCTTTGTTAACCGCCAACAGCGCTTACAAGAAGATTTGAATCAAGCTGCAGTAAAAGTTTTTAACTGGCTCAGCTTTAACTACGAAGTTGTTCCTCAGCGCGCTACTCGTAGCTCAACTAAAAAAGTTTAAGGTGATTTATGCGTCACAAACCAGAAATGAATTTTGAAATTAACTTGTTACCGATGATCGATATTCTCTCTGTCTGTATTAGCTTTTTGCTCTTTGCAACAGTTTGGCTACACATCGGTACCTTTAATACAAAGCAAGCTCTGGGCACGGATGGCGCAGAGACGGCAAAAAATCCGCCGTCACTTTGGGTGCAGTTTCAAGAAAACGGCACTGTTGAACTGACTTTGAAAGATGCAGCACAAGCGCCAAAACAACTTCAGCGCTTAGTGCTCTCAAGTCGCGGTGGACATGTAGATGCTCAAGGTCTTGAGCAGTTTACATCGCAACTCAAAAGCCAACTTCCAACTTTGGATGTAGCTCTTGTGATGCCCACAGCGAAATCGGCTTACGAAGATGTGATTACAGTGATGGATACTTTGAAAAAACGCGACGTGAAACAAATCGGCATTGCGCCCTTGTAAGAGGAAATGAAAATGCAAACGCTCGAAACACAACATTTAAACTCTGAGATTGATAACGGATCGATCCTTGGTTCACAGTCCACTCTTAAACCTAAAGGGTTTAAAGTCGAAAAACCAATGGCAACCGTCCTTAACTTAACCTCACTGATCGATGCTTTTACCATTCTTGTGAGCTATTTATTAATGGCTGCAAGTATCGGTTTAGAAACCATCGATATGCCAAAAGATATGCAGCTTCCAAACGCTGCAAAGAGTGACGTCCTTGAAAGAGGAATCGTTATTCGTATCACAGACAACCAATATTTTATCGATGATAAGCCAGTGGCAATGGATCAAATGGGTCCACAACTCGCAGAATTGAAAAAATCTGTTGGAGCTGACAAGCCAGTGATCATCCAAGCTGATCGCCGCACTAACTTTATGCAAATCAACCCGATTGTTCTTTCAGGACTTCAAGCCGGTTTTGCTCAGATTCGTTTCGCAGTTAAACAGGAGGATTCAAATTGAAATCCCTCCTCTTAAGCCTAATTTTAAGCACAGGTGTTTCAGCCTTAGCCGATAAAATGGATTTATCTGAACACGATCTAGTTATTCAAAAACTAGAGAGTGTTTTGACCAGTGTATCTGATAAACCTGAGACCTTGCGTGGTATTGAAATGCGCTTGGGAGATTTGTATTCTGAGCGAGCCCGAATCAAAGCGGTCGAAGAAGGCAATAAGAATTGCGAAAAGTGCGTGGGATCAAAAGATGACCGCGCAAAAGCGATTGGTTATTATGATTCTGCATTTAACGGAGCAACAGGCGAGCAACAAACAAAGATTTTGCTCCAAAAAGCTCATCTGTTTCAAATTAACGGTGACTTTAATAAATCCGAAAGTGTTTACGAAGAGATTATCAAACGTGGTGAAAAAATCACCGACAAACAACTCTTTGGTGAAGCTTTAGCCGGTCGCGGTGAAGCCAACTATCGCAAAGGCGAATTCTTAAAAGCCAAAAATGATTTCGAAAAAGCTTTAAAATTTCCAATCTCAAAACGTTCATTTATTCGCTATCGCCTCAGCTGGTGTTTATTAAACGAAGGCAAAGCGCAACAAGCCAAAACAATTCTTATTGGCATCCTCACTGGCGAAGACAAAATCGATCTGTCATTTAGAAAAGATCTTTCACGTGACCTTGCAACCTTTTTGGCTCGTGGAACAATCAGCAACTCAGGAATTGATGAGCTCCTCAACAACAGTCCAGACGATGTTAAAAAATCAAATCTGTTTTATATGGGTGCCGAAGCCGATCGTCTGTCGAATGCTGCCGGATCACTCCTTGTTTGGAAGCGCTACACAGAACTTGGTAACGTCACTCCCCTTGAAGCTTTAGAAATCAAAATTCGGGTGACACAAACCCGCCTTGACCAAGGTTTTAAAAAAGAAGCTCTTGAATTGATGGCCGACGCGACAGCTACTTGGAAAAAACAAGGCTGTAAAGAAGCCGATACCTGTGAAGAATTAAGACTGCGCTTAAGAAACTTTGTTCTCACTTGGAATAAAAAAGAAAAAATCAATCCCTCACCTGAAGTTCTCACCGCATATGGCATTTATGTGGGCTTGTTTGATCAAGACTACGAAATGATCTATTGGTCAGCCCAACTTGCTAGAAGCAAGAATCAATTGCCTCTTGCTCTTAAGTACTACCGCCAAAGTGGTGATGTGACCTTTGCTCGCCTCACAGAAAAAAACCTTGATGCTGAAGTGATCAAGGCGATTCAAAAAATTAAAGAAGGATCACTCCTTTCTGAAATCGAAATTGCTGAATCTTTAAAAGATTTAAACAGCAAAGAATTAAGCTACAATCGCTACCTTAAAATGAACAGCAACGGCGCAAAAGTTTTTGAAGTGCGCTACCAATTGGCTCATGTTTATTCTGAAAAAGGATTAAACAAAAAAGCCGCTGAATCGTTTTATGATCTTGCTCTTGATAAAAACGGCAAACCTGATGATCTTCGTGTGAAATCGGCCGATCTTGCCCTTGATTCCTTGGCACTGTTAAAAGACAACGAAACCTTGGAGCAGTGGGCTGTTCAGTTCGCAGGCCTCTTTCCAGCCAAAAAATTAGAGTATTTAGGGATCGCTCGTAAAGCCTCGGTCAATCAAGCGGTAAGCATTGCCCAAGATACACATGCTTCGGACGCTCAACTCCGTAAAGCCTTAGAAAAACTCAAAGCCGCCCCACTTCAAGGTGCAACTCTTGAAGAAAAGGTTTTGATTCTTAAAAACCAAATCGTTGTGGCCGAAAAGTTAAAAGATATTGCTCTTGTTTCGATCGCAAGCTCAGGCCTGTTACATCTGCCAAAACTTTCTAAAGAAGATAAAGAATTCGCTCTCTCGCGAAAAGTTTGGGTTGCAGAACTTCGCTTGGATTTCAAAGACGCATTTAAGACCGCCAAAACAATGGAAATGAAAGATCTTAAAGCCGATCAAAAAGCTCTAAGACTGGCCCTTTTAAGCGAACTCAGTGGACAGAATCCAACAAGCTATTACGAGCAAGCTCTTCACCTTACAAAAGAGCGCGAAAAACGCAGCCTGATCATTGCAAAGATCACCAAGCTTTCAAAAAATCCTTGGCGCACAATGGATCAAAACTTTGCAGAGATCAGCAAGACTCCCCATGTGCTTGCTCCTTTAACACTCGAAGTGTTTGCAAGATCTCAAGATTATCAAAAACTTGAGCATGTTTTGAAAATCCCAAGTGTTCGATCAACTCCTGCTGGTCAAACTCTTTCGCGCTACACATTTTTAAAATCCTTTACCGGATTTGAAACCAAGATCTCAAGCCATCGTTTACTTTCTGGTTCGGATCAAACTTTGAATCGCACTTTGACCGAACGCCTTAAATTGTTGAACGAAGCTGATCGTTGGGCCAACCAAGCCATCCAAAGTAACGATTGGACACTTCAGATTTTGACTCTCAACCGAGTAGCCAAAGAAAATAATCGGTTGTTTGAGAACTTAACAAAACTTCCAACTCCCAGAAGTTTAAAAAAGGCCGAGCGCGAGCAGTATCAAACTTTATTGCTCCAAAAAGCTCAGCCATTTCAACAAAAGACTCAATCGGTTGAAACAAAATTGGCAACTCTTTGGAATCAAAGTGGTGTGATCAACCAAATGGTTTCGATCATCGCTAAGAGCTCTTCAGAAATTCGTAGTCTTTTGGCTCAAGAAATTTCACGACTCTTAAAAGTATCTCCTGATGATAAAAAATCTTCGCTTCAATCGTTACTCGCTGATGCTCATAAGCACCGCGACCATAGCGATCTTCGTGAAGCCACAGCCGATTTAAAACAAAATCCATTTGATGAGAGCCGTATCACTCGACTCAAAAATCTTGAAGATACCGATGGTTCCCCTGCAATGAGTACTTTTTTAGAAGCTCGATTAACTCAACTTCATCAAGGAGCGATGCGATGATTCGCCGAATGATACTAATTGCCCTTACTATAGCGGCAACAACTTCGGCGGCCGCAGCGGCGTCGAAGTCAAAAAAACACAAAGCTCTTCCTGAGGGCACAAAGCTCAGCACCGACATGCATTTTGATGAGCTCAATGTTCACGGAAAGTACCAAGCCGGTGATGAAGGCTACGCCACTGTTGAAGACGACAAACAATTAAATGATCTGCTCGATTATCGCAAAGACTATAAGGACCGGCTCTCAAAAAGCCGCTTTCAAAGGTAAATAAAATGGCTGAAAAATCTTTTGTATTAGAAAATCGAAATGGCCAAACTGTCCGAGTGATTCATCTCGAAGACTCAAAAGTCTTGGTGATTTATCGCAAAGACACACGCCGGGTCGAGTTCGTCGAAAATACGGAGCACCTTGAAGATGGAACCTTTGAAATTCTTCATAGCACCACAGTTTCGGCAATCAAAAAAGAACCCTTGGAAATCGGTAATGCTGGAACATTAAAATATGTTTCTGCGATGACCGAATTCCCTCGCGAAGTCGAGCCCACTCAAGAGGATAAACAAAAATTTCCATTGATCCTCAAATGGACCGCGGGCTCAACAGTTTCTGGCCTAGTTGTTTTGTTTGCAATGTCATGGGTGATTGGTCGCTTTTTTAGCGAAAAGATTCAGCAAGACGTTGTTGTTCAAGTGTTTGAACAGCAAGATTTGCCAAAAGAACTAAAGAAAACAAAAACGGTTGAGGTTTCTGAAAAGAAAATCAAGCCGCCAGAACATAAGAACGCAAAAGTTGTGAAGACTCCTCTTCGTAAAAAGATTGAGGTCACCACAAACAACCATGGAAAAATCCAAGGCCACACAGGCACAAACTTAAATAAAGTGGGCGCACTCGGTGCACTTGGCGGAATGGGCAAAAATTTTAACGGCAGCGGCGGACTCAACCTGAATGCCACCAAGAACAATGCCGGCATCGGAATGGGCGGAGTTGCAGCAGCGGGCGGACTTGAAAAAGGAATGCTCGGTAAAGGAATGATCGCTGGCGGCATCGGATCAGGCGGAAATCCAAAAGGTTTCGGCGGGTACGGGACTGCAGGTCGCGGTGGCGGCAAGCCCGGTTACGGAAATATGAGCATGGCCGGATCTTCAGCAGGTTTCTTTGAACCTCTAGGTGAAGAGACACAAGTTGAAGGCGGATTGGATCGCGATCAAATCAATGCGGTCATCCAACGTCATATCGGTCAAATTATTTATTGTTACGAACAGGGATTACAGACCAAGCCTTCGCTTTCAGGACGAGTGGCTGTGAAATTTGTGATCAGTGCTTCAGGCAGTGTGAGTGCGGCCAACGTGTCGAACTCTTCGCTTGGATCAAAGGCTGTTGAATCCTGTGTGGTTGGTAAGTTGCGCGGTTGGCAATTTCCAAAACCATCTGGTCACGTCAATGTTCGCGTTATGTATCCCTTCGTTCTCAAACGTTTAAGCCAAGGATAAGGAGTAAGCCATGAAAGCTGTACGTCTGTTGCCCATACTTATTCTACTCTCCGCATGTAGCGGGGGATTGAATAAAGATCCATTGAATAAATACCCAAGTCTGCGCACTGCCGCACGTGCCGATCTCGTTGGTACACCTGATGAGCAACGCTATCAGCGTTCATCTTTTAGTTGGTCTTTGGCTGACTCAAAAAATGAACCGATCAACGAAAATCAGATGCACACGGTTCAAGGTCAACCTCAGACCTATCGCATCTCACTGGTAAAGGTCTCAGCTTCGGGCGATTACTCGCTTGAACTTGAAAAAGACCAAGCCAATGATGCGATTACATCATCACAAGATGGCAAAACCTTGGTCGTCACGGTGAATCCAGATTCAAACTATGTGACAAGCTCGCTTCAATATCGCGAGATCAATTTCAAGGTGCATATCAAAGCTAAAGGCGAATCTGACTTTGCCAAAGCGATGAATAACGATGAGCCTGTTCACAGTTATACTGTAAACGTCTTTCGTGATTCCACAGTTCCAGTGATCGAAAAAATCACCTTATCAAAAACTTCGCTCAAAGCCCAAGACCAAGCGGTAATTACGATTGATGTCTCAGGCAATGGTCTGAACGTACAAGATCTTCATATTTTTCCACAGTGTGATCGCACAGAAGAAGTGATGAAAAATAACGAACTTGGTTTAAGAGATGGTTGTGCCGGAATCGATCTTGGCGATCGCGGACTTCCTGTAATGACTCCATCTGGATCAGGTCACTTCACAGTCACTTATAAATTCAATGCGGCAATGTTTTTGGCAAGCATTGCAAATCGTGGCCAAGCCAATCTTAAAACTTTGGCCAACGACGGTAACGCACGTCTGCCCTATTACATCGCTCGGGTCCGCTTTGCTGTGCACAACTCTAAAGGCAACGTGATGAGCGCTCCTTCAGCAAAGGAAATCCAAGTCAATCCTAGTGACGAAGCCGGCAAGCCCGTTCTCACTTTCAAAGATATGACTTTTAAAGAGAACACCGAAAGATCAAATGTGATTTTGATCAAAGCCGATCAAGGTCTTGGAAATATCTCGGTCACTGGAGCTCGCACCAAAGGTGTTTCGTATGTTGCTCGTCCAGGACTTAACGCAGGTCAAACCAAAATCGATTTGATCAAACTCTCAGAAGCCAGCATCACATGTGATACGGCAACTGACAAAGTGACCGACGGTGATGCTTGTTTAAACAGCACGTGTTTACAAAGCTGTATGATTTATTATAAGCCCGCATGTGGCGCGCCTGCTGAAACCGAAGTGATGATCAACGTGACTTCGACTCTCAACGGTAAACCTGTGACTGCTTCAGTTCCTGTTGTTTTAAAAGTTGAGAAGAATGCCGAAGGTTGTGCACCAACTCCCCAGGCTGCTCCTTCAGCAGCGGCAAAGCCCCCTGGAAAAACAGCGGTTGTTGCTCCAGTTCCAGCTTTAACTCCTGCGGTTACCAAAACTGTCACTCCAGTAACAAAAACTGTCACTCCAGCCGTAAAAGCTGCTGCGGCTAAATTCGTTACGGCAAAAGTGGCAGCCGCAAAAGCACCCCCTTCGACTACAACTGCAGCCGCGACCCCTGCTGCTTCGGATACGAAAATTGCACCAGTAGTAGTTGCTGATGGAAAAGTGAAAGCAAAGCCTGCTCACACGGCTCCACATCACGTAGCGCCTGTTAAGAAAGATAAAAAGGCAGCGGCGCCACGTACGCAACAAGCTGACAATAAAACTCCCGGGGGGGACGCATGAAATCTCTAATTTTAATTATGACTGCTCTTATGAGCACAGTAGCACTTGCTAGTGATTACGAAAAAAGCATGGATTCATTGGGCGGTAACCGCGACCTTATCCGTCGCGCCCGCGCCATGGACCCAGATAACAAAGTTCAGGTTGTTCAGAATCGAATCGTTGATTTAAACACACGCTTCGAATTTGGAATCAACTACGGCATTGTTGCTGGTGGCGATCCTTATCTCAACACCCAAGGATTGGGTGCGATGGCTGAGTTTCATATCGACCCACGTTGGTCGATCGGTGCACGGTATGTGAGCTTTTTTAATAACCTCACATCAGAAGGTAACCGCGTCGCTAGTGACTTCCAAACTCGCGCAGCCAATCAACAACCAGGCGCAGTTGTTCCAGCTATCAACTCACCCTTAAGCACCGTTTTTGGAACAATCAGTTTTTCACCCTTTTACGGTAAACTGAATATGTTTGACCTCGGAGTTGCTCAATTTGATGTTTACGTTCTTGCCGGTTACGGTACTGTACAAACATCAAGCAGTTCATCAGGCACTTATACTGCCGGTGGCGGTGTGGCTTTGTGGCTCAGCCAACATTTAAGTTCACGTTTTGAAGTTCGTTATCAAGGTTACCAAGACCAAATCGACTCAGGCTCAAGAAATATCAACGATGTGATCATCCAAGCCGGAATTGGATTTTTATTATGAGATCAACAAGTCTTTTGTTAGCTGCCATTTTATGGACTGGCGCGGGTTACGCTGCTCAGAAGGCTGAGCAAGGACTTGTGAAATCTGCGAAGTCTGAAGCTCAAGATCAAAAACAGTTTGATCAAGCTATAAAGTTTGTAAACCAAAAAGAACCTTTAAGAGCATTAAGCATTTTTAATTCTCTCTTGCGCCAAAAATCTTCAAGTATCGGAAGCGATATTTTGCAGATGGATATTGGTCGCATTTACTTTCAAATGGGTGATCTTGATCGCGCAATTGAAGCGTACGAAGGTATTAGCAAAAAATCCGAGTTCTGGCTCGAAGCTCAGGAAGAGCGCGCCCACGCTTATGGTAGACAAAAAAACTACGATAAGGTGATTTCAGTTCTGACGACAGTCATGTCGCCGGTATTTGATGGCGAAATTGGCCCAGAACCCTATTTTGTTGCTGGCATCACTTACTTTAAAATCTGTGATTACGGTGCAATCTTTAAGATTTCTGATCAGTACAAAACTCGATTTAAACCTCGCGTTCATGCACTGGCAGAATTATTAAACAAAGGCACAAGCCCCCAACTCGAAACGGTATTGAATCGATTAGATCAAAAAGACTATACGCTTCAAACAGTTTCAAGCGAAGGTCGAGTGTTGCCTCGGAATTTTCTGCGCGATGGTTTGATTAAAACCCGAATCGCTGACCGCAAACTCGCCCTTAAAAATGGCGAAGCTACAAAGGCAGATGCCCTAAGACGACTCACAGTCTCTCGAATGATGGAACTGACAAAACTTGAGCTCAACGAAATTCAAGATACCACCCAAAAGCTCAATATTTTAGAAGCCGAGATTATTCAACGCATTCACAATTTTGAAAATAACAAGAATCGCCCTGTTCAAGGCGATCTCGCTAAGAGTTCGGCTAACGTCTTAACATTTCCTGTAAACGATGAATCATGGATTGATGAACTGGACAGTTTTCGCGCTCAAGTGAAGGGCTGCCCAGAATCTAAAAAGAGGAATTTATGAAAAAGTTTGCGGTTTTATTTTTATTCTTAAGCGCTTGTCATCCCTCTTCGCATTGGCTCACCAATCCGCCTGAGAAAGTGACCGGATTTACAGCAGGTGGCGGAGCTGTAACAAAAGATATTTACAACACGTGTGAGCTCGTTTTCGTCCTTGATGATTCTGGAAGTATGAGCCAAAAGGTGGCCAACGTACGATCCGCAATCGGCCGTTGGGCTCATGCCTTTTTGGATCAAAATCCAATCCATTGCCATATTGGTCTCATGCGGAATTTTGACGATTACGGTCATGACCGCGGCCAATACACCGCACAGTCGGCCCCAGGTTTTTTGGTGCCACTGGCAAATGGAAAACGTTGGATTGACAGTGAAGATCCCGAAGCGATCGATTTAATTGTCCAAGCAATGAGCGAGTACAAAGAAATCCAGCCAAGCAAAGGTGGATCAACTTACGAAGCTCTTTTTAGTCCAATCATCGCATTTTTCAATCCGCTGTCTGAGGCTCATAAACGAGATCTTGATTTTTTTATGGGAAAAGATTCGACAACCATCATCATGATGGTGACCGATGCGAATGATCAGTCCAAAGAGGTTTTCCCTGAGAATGTGGCCGAAATGTTGTGGGCACAAAAAGGCGTGATACCACAAGAATCACGTAAAAAAGTGATCACCCTTGGTGCGCTGTTGATGAAGAATCAAGGCGACTGCCGCGTGGATGATGCCGGCGTTCCGGTTCGTGAAGCCGAGTTGGTTCGTCAAACTGGCGGACAAGTTTTTAACGTGTGTGATCGAGGCTTTGGTGATTCTTTGGCTCAGTATGGCCGGAATCTTCGTACCCGAACCATTCGTCGTGCGATTCGCCTAGGTGGATTGGTCGAAGTTTACCGTGAACAGAAAATGGATTTGCCAATGGACGATTGTTCAAAGGTTTCAGATCCACATGATTTGCGTGTGTACTA
The DNA here is from genome assembly GCA_965199825.1 of Bdellovibrionales bacterium. GTDB lineage: Bacteria > Bdellovibrionota > Bdellovibrionia > Bdellovibrionales > UBA1609 > CBDATP01. Next base: position 2,709,531 of record OZ241329.1, read on the forward strand.
CGGGCCGTTTTCTGGCGACCCCTCACAGATTTGTAAAAACACGATGTTGAAACGTGGAGAAGGTGGTTACCACTACAATCCAGATAAACAACAGATCACGATCGGTGACGACTTCGCTTATAAGACATGTGCAAACTGTAAGATTCAGATTGCGGCAACTCCAATTAGTGACAACGCAATAAGTAACGGAACCGCAAAACCCAACGACGTTCCTGCTTTTAAAAATAAATAAGTAGAGTTCGTTGCGAGCACTTAGCAATCTTGCTAACTTTGCTCGCAATGAATACTTTCTTAATCACCTCAATTGTGTTTTTGGGTGCAGCTGTAGTAGCTGTGCCTTTGTTTAAAAGACTCGGGCTCGCATCTGTACTGGGTTACCTTGCCGCAGGCTCATTGCTTGGCCCCTTTGGTCTTCATGTCGAGACAAACCCACATAATTTAATGGAAGCCTCCGAAATCGGCATCGTGATGTTGCTCTTCGTAATTGGATTGGAACTAAAACCCTCTCGGCTGTGGACTATGCGTCATCAGGTGTTTGGCGCCGGAAGTTTACAATTCTTTAGCACCGCCATTTTTATTTTTTTGGTTTCGATGCTCTCGAGTTTATCATTTAAAATGAGTTTAATTATTGGTGTGGCTTTGAGTTTGTCCTCCACCGCATTCGCACTCCAGATGCTTTCTGAGCGAAAACAAATGACCACCCAATTCGGCAGACTCTCATTTTCAATTTTGTTGTTTCAAGATTTGGTGGCTATCCCGTTTTTGGCAATCCTGCCTTTTTTGTCGGAGGACTTTAACGGATTTAATCTCGCAAGTTTTAAAAACCATATGGGATGGCTTTTGACCGCAATTGTTTTGATTGGTGCCCTCCCCTTTTTACTCCGCCCCATTCTTCGTATGGTGGCCACCACACGCATTCGCGAATTGTTTACCGCGCTCACTCTCCTTTTAGTTTTAGGTCTTGCACTTGTGATGGAAAAAGCTGGTCTTTCGATGGCGCTCGGAAGTTTTATCGGTGGAATTTTATTATCCGATTCAGAATATCGCCATCAACTCGAAGCCGATATCGAGCCGTTTAAGGGACTGTTGCTCGGCTTATTTTTTATCGCCATCGGTATGGGCGTGAACTATGGTTTACTTTTCGAAGAACCCTTTTTTATTTTTTCAACCGTCATTTGCTATATGGGCATCAAAGCCGCAGCCGCATTTTTGGTGGCGCGCTATTTTGGTTTGAACAGACCCGCCTCTCTTGGCCTTGCGATGGTAATCCCTCAAGGCGGCGAATTTGCGTTTGTGATTTTTTCGGTGTGTTTGAATTCGAAATTATTTTCGCAACCGATGAACGACACTCTCAATTTGATTATTGCTTTGTCGATGGCACTCACTCCTCTGTTTGCGCTGTTGCATGATCAGTACACTCAGCGGGCACGAAAAAAAGAGGTGGCCGAGTTTGATCGGATTCCAAAAGAAAATAATAAGGTCATCATTGCGGGATTTGGTCGATTTGGTCAGATCATCGGCCGAGTCATGCGAATGCTCGAGCTTGATTTCACCGCACTCGAAATCGATTCGGCCCAAGTTGAGGTGTTAAGAAAATTCGGCAGCAAAGTGTATTACGGTGATGCCTCACGGGTTGATCTTTTGACCGCAGCCGGTGCTGACAAAGCAAGATTTATGATTATTTGTATCGACGATGTCGAAAGCTCAATACAAACGGTGGATGTGGTCCAAACCCATTTTCCAAATTTAAAAATATTTGCTCGCGCCCGAAATCGAAATCATGCTTTTTTACTTCTGGATCGCGGTATTGAATTGATTTACCGCGAGACCCTTGCCTCCAGTGCTGAGATGGCCGAAGAATTACTGATCGCCATGGGCTATCCCCACGCGGTGGCCAAGGCCAATACCAAACGCTTTCGAGCCCACGATGCCGAAACACTATTAAAGCAACACGCAGTTTATAAAGATGAAAAATTATTGATTCGAACTTCAAAAGAAGCCGCTGAGCAGTTGATCGATGTCCTCAGATCTGACAAACATGAACCCAGCTTAAGTTCGATCTAGTTCTCTTGCGCAAGCACGCCGTTTGTACACCACCGGAATTTGAATGCAGTCGTCGCGATTGCAAATTCCAAGTGACCTTGAAAATCATTGAACTGTTTGAAGCTGGGCGTAAGCCCGTCGCTATTCAGGAGCTTGATTCAAGTAGTCGGTACGCGTGAGGATCAGTGCTGCAAGCTGGTGCTCATTCTGTATTTCATTTTGCAATCCCGCCTGCTGAAGCATTGCAATCTCAAGATCGGCAACCTCTTGTACGTCTTTGCCACTCGATGAAATGGGATACTGTGAATTCGAGGAGAGTTTCTCTTTTAATTCCTCCGAAGCTTTGCCGTACTTACGCAAGACCACTTCTTTCTTGTTCCAATCGTGCAGGAGCGCTCCAGTCAGCAACAATAAGCCTCCTGTTGCATAGAGCACGGGAGCTAATGTTGCACCGGCTAAACCGAGGACTGGTATCATCGCAGATCCTGAAGCTGTGCTGCCGCCAACAATTGAGGCTGCTCCCAGCGTCGTCGACGAGACATCAGACGCGTGGACTGTTGCAGAAAAAAGATCGGTTACAAACAGCGCTATTATTATAAAAGCCTTCACATAATCTCCTTATTCGTTTGTTTATAAAAATAAATTTTATTTACTAAATAATTTTTTAGCCAAGAAATATTGGACTGTGTTTCAGCAATTTCTTCAACAAAGTAATTGATCTCCGGCACAGAAGAGCAGTTTGCCCAAACTTGCTTTTGCAAACTGCTCAATGTGGATCGACGAGTCTCAATCTCTAAGTCTGAAATAATTTGTTCTGGATGTGGCACGGTGTCTCCACGAATCAGTCTCAGGTTTGCAGGCAACAAATCTTTGAGTGCTTTCTTATATTCTCGAGCTAAATCTTTAATCATTGGAGATTGCTGTTGATCCGAGAACAAACAAATTAATGTTTTATTTTTAGCCCTTCGAACAAGCTGTTGAAGTGTTGATTCTTCAAGTAAAAGTAATTGCGAGGTAGACTCTATGTTTAGCAAACCCTCCGCCACCTTTCTGGTATGAGCAGGACTTTTCCAATAACTTGTTAGAGATGACGACTTCGTTATACCGTTAAGCTTGAGCTGCTTTACATAGAGATCAAGATTTTTTTTACGTGAAGCAGATGAGTTATCAGGTGTGACTCTTGCGCTGGCTTGAAGAGCTGTGAGCAATCGTGATGGAGTCAGCAAGACAGTAGAAACTTTTTGTAAAGGATCATGATCGTCAAAGGCAATTTGAAGAACCTTTAAAATTTCCGCCGCACAGTTGTTATTGAGAAAACGATAAGGATGGCTGGCAATCCAAAAATATTCAACTAAGGCATAAAACATCAAAGTCTTTTCTTTCTCATTGAGTTTCAAGTTGTATGCTTCATACCCTCGCAATTCCTCAAACCGTTTCTGTCGCTCAAAATCGAATGAGTTGTTAAAGAAAAGAGCACTTGAGTAACCGCCAACAAGGCCTTCATAAGCAGAAAATGGCTCGCCCGCACTCTGGGCGGCAAAACCCAAATCGTAGCTGTAAGGATTTTTACATTGCCGATCGTTGCAGAATATAAAGCGCAAAGCGGAATGGCCAAACTGATTGGCAAGCTCTTCGCCTTTTGCCACGATGACATACTGAATTTTGAAAAGATCGTTGATGTCTAAGCTAACTCTCTCAGCCCGCTGGTCTAACACCATCATTTTTGGGCATAACTCCGTGGCCGATGGATCTGTGGCCATGCGCAAGAACTCGTAAACAGCTGGTCGATCACATGGGTTTTCGCGCGCCCGCTCTGTGGCTTGCTGAACTTTTTCTCGGCCGTCTGCTAATAAAGCCAATCTATTTAAGGAGTCAGCTTCTGACGACAAAGTGGCGGTCATGATAATAGAACTGAACGTGACCTTGGCAAATCGAAAAAGAAATTTCATCCCGCATCGAATACAGGTGTTCTCTAAACAAATAAAGTTATTATTACTTTCATAGGAGATTTAATTTTTCGGTTTGAAAATTAAAAAACATGCGGAGGCTGATCTTTACTTAGAGTCGTGCTCGATAGACTTAAGTGTTTACGCAATAAGCAGTTGCACGCGGTTTACAAGAGCGAAATATGTTGATTCGCACCTCAAAAAAAACCATTGAACAAATCCCCGAACTTCTCCGCGCAGAAAACTACGAGCCTTAGGTGACTTTGTTTTAGGGTTGGGTTGGGCCTTGATGAGTTTGACATATTGATTCGATAAACCCGAACCAAACCAGACGTAATGCACTAATTCGATTTGATAAAGTCATCCTGGTAGGTAAAGTAATCTTATGAAGAATATCAAAAAACTCACTGTGCTCTCCTTATTTTCTATTTTTATTTCACATGGTCCGCAATCTTTTGCTGATGAGGCCTGTTCAATTATAGAGACCGCGCAAGGTGCAACTCCGGTCATCTTTTTTGGTGGATGGCTTGCTCAGGAGTCAGATGGTCAGAAATGGGCGCAAGCCGCAACTCACTCGGCCAATAAAAGTTGTTCGGGTGCGTACAAGTTTGAGGGTCATGGCTTAAATGGAGCAGAAAGCAAAAAGGCTTCTGTTGAAGTAGCGAATGCTCAAGCCATTCAGTCTTGTGTTCAAAAAATCCAAAATTATAAAGGAAAAATTAAACTTGTTGGACATTCCGATGGGTCATGGCTAGTGAATGCCATCGTTGATAAACTTGTGGCAGCCGATCGAAAAAAAGTTGAGTTGGTTTTAAAAGATGGCAATTTCAAATCTTCTTGGGGTCCACAAGGTCCACCTGCGAACGTGATTTGTGAAACGTCGAGTCCAACAAAAATCGATACCTGTAGCGAGATTCAGTGGCCCCCTCACAAATCCGATGATCCACCTTACACGACCAACATGATGACCGGAGTTTGTTCAGGAAATTGTCAGCCTCGCGTTTCGGTGTCGCGCGATTGTCCACAAAATATCTGGCGCACCCATTTCGGTCTTGTGAGCTCAAGCGCTCCGTGCAATTTGACGGTCTCAAAAAATTCAAATTTTAATGCTCAGGTTTATAAAGAAAACATGATGACGCCACTAGATTTCTTAGAGTGTGGTTCTTCCGGTTTTAAGGGCAGCGGCAAATCACAGCAGTCGACTCCATAGGGCTCGACGGGAATTTTAGGCAGATATTTGCCAAATTACTCAAAATCTGCCCGCCAGAAAGAATTTCCTTATAAACTCATTTTATTTGCTCCAATTGGGATTTGCGTTGTCGAAAAGTACAGGATCCTTTACTCGATGCGAAAGGCACGCGGAATTTACCCTTTAGCAGTGCTGCGCCTCAAGAATTTGAAAGCAAACTTTCTTGCACCCCGTTTCTCTCATAAAGTTAGGCTAAATTGCAGCTGGCTCGAAAAAGTTTCTAAAGGTTCACGTCGAGCTGATTTTGAACCCCCTTTCTTACTCCAAAATTTCCAAATTTCCTTTCGCCGCAACTGATAAGCCAATCGAGCTTCCATTCCGTAAACAGCTTGTATCTGATTACAAACTAAATATTCATACATTCGAGCTTCGTCTCTCCCTTTTGAAATAATCCGCGTGAACACCAGGGCATCCCAAAATTTGCCAAACTTTTTTCCTTTTTGAGCTTTAGAAACAATCCGTGCAATTAGGCCAAGCACGACACGAAGGAAATTTTGAATCATTGGTCGGTTTTGAAATTTTAAGAGAAGATGAAAGTGTGTTCCGACGTTACTAAATTCAGCAATACGCACACCGTATACTTTCGCTTTTTCAAAAATTAAATCCTTCAACTGTGTTTGATAATAAAGGCTTTTAAAACTTAATTTGTTCACTGCGTGTTGGGATCTCATCACCACATGATGCAGTCGTTTTGGATCAAGAGGTCGGGCGGTTTTACGTTTGCCCGCAGCAGTTCCTCCATGAGATTTACGATTATTTCTTTTAAAAAATTCCTGCTGCTTCATTCATGTAAACTATATTTATTTTTAATAAAAATCAATGAAATGAATTGGGCAATGTCATTTATCAATTAAGATTTTGAGGAATGTAGACGTTTTTGAAATACAATTTATTTCTAGAGGGTCGATGTTAAAAGCTATTTAAGTTTATTTCCGTAGTCATTTTTGAAAATCTTTATCCGGGGCAGTGTCATTTGTGAATGAGAACTTGAAAAGTCTCAACCTTCGCAAGGTTCAAAATTTAATACCGAAGTAGCAAGCAGAGCTTGTAAACTATTTCTGGTCACCAATTCTTTTAGAGAGCTCATAGGCGGGGCAATGTCATTTCTCAATTTCGATTTTAAAAATATCTTTCTGAAGTAGTAAGAAGAGACTATAAACTAATTCAATTTACGTTTACCGAAAGCGATCCCACAGGCGGGGCAGTGTCACTTGAACCCCCGTTCGAACGCCCAACCTCGAAGCCCCGATCAAAACCCCCGATCAAACCCCCGCACAAAACCCCCGCACAAAACCCCGATCAAACGCCCAACCTCAAACCCCCAACCTCGAACGCCCAATCTCAAACCCCCTCCTCGAACCCCAGCTCAAAACCCCCGATCGAGCCTCCGTTCGAACCCCCACGGAAAGTCACCGACAAAATCAGCAGCCACAAAATAATCCGAGACATCAACCACCGCCTCCACCACAAAAAATAGTGACCTCCGCTCAAATTTGAAAAATAATAGGCAATTGAATAATCCAAAACTTTGCCCCCTCTGCAAAACCGCCCAAAATGAGCGTCTCGAAACACGCACATCAACTTATTTTGTTTGCTTCACTTGTGATTTGCATTTTCAAGATCCACAGAATCATCTCAATGCGAGCGCTGAAAAAGAGCGCTATTTGCTCCACAACAACGATCCCACTGACATAAGATACCAAGATTTTGTGAGGCCAGCCCTCAACCAAATTCTTGAGCGCTGTCCGCCATCGGCAAAGGGGTTGGATTTTGGTGCGGGCAAAAGTGCGGTACTCACCAGGATGTTGCGCGAAAACAATTATCACATTGAGCTTTATGATCCATTTTTTTGGACCGACGAATCGGTTCTGCAAAATAAATATGATTTTGTTTGTGCGTGCGAGGTGGTGGAGCATTTTTTTGATCCCGCCAAAGAATTCTCAAAATTGAAACAGCTGCTCCAAAAAAATGGGGTTTTGGTATTGATGACTCTCTTAAAATTGCCAGAGCAGGATTTTGCCAGCTGGTATTACATCAAGGATCCAACCCATGTGGTTTTTTATTCGGCCAAAACATTTCAATTTATTGTAGATCAGTTCGGGTTTGCAAAACTTGAGGTCGTATCACCTCGGCTTGTGGTCTTAAGTGCTTAGCAATTGCTCGAGCTCTTCCCACCGGGTGTACTTACTCGACAATTCTTTTTCTAAATTTTTTTGCAGAGCCACCAATTCTTTCACCGCCGCGCCATCGGCATACACTTTGGTCAGTTGAGTTTGCACATCGAGCTGTTGGGCTTCGCTCTCGGCAATTTGTTTTTCGAGTTTTTCTTTTTCGCGTAACAGCTGGCGCTGCTGATTTTTTTCGCGCGGCTTTTTCTGCACGCTCGCTTCGGGCGCAGCGTTGCCCTGATCTTTTGCTAATTGATTGGAAGCCTCACGAATTTTGCGCGCCAAATATTCAGGGTATGTCGCTGTGGAATGAATCACCAGTGAACCCTCAGGTGTTGGCTCGATTTCTAAAACGCTATCCACCAGTGGCGTTACAAAATCGCGATCATGCGAAACCAAACATAAGGTACCATCGTAATCTTGCAAGGCTTCAAGTAAAACCCCGCGCGATTCCACATCCAAATGGTTGGTCGGCTCATCCAGTACTAAAAAATTCGCAGGAGCTAAGAGTAATTTTGCAAGTGCTACGCGCGCTTTTTCGCCGCCCGATAAAACTCCACAACGCTTTTGAACCGCATCGCCCGAAAACAAAAAAGCTCCGGCAATCGCACGCACGTTAGCAACCGGCATATCGGGAGCCGTATTTTCCAATTCCTGCACGACCGTATTGTTCATATTGAGAGTTTCGGCCTGCATCTGTGAGTAATAACCGACCTGAACTTGGTGACCCAATTTAATTTCGCCCGAGGTGGGTTGAACTTGTTGGGCCAACATTTTCAATAAGGTTGTCTTACCTGCACCATTCACACCAACGATTGCGGTGCGGGTGCCTTTTCGAATCAGCCAGTTCAAATCACGAAATAATTTTTTGGATTCAAATTTCATTGCGGCGTCTTTCACAATCACAATATCTTTTCCACAATGGGGAACTGGCGGAAATCGAAAATTGACGGTGGCCCGCGCTTCTGGAAGTTCGATGCGGTCCATTTTTTCTAAAGTTTTTAATTTACTCTGGGCCTGCCGAGCTTTACTGGCCTTGGCTCCAAAGCGACTCACAAAGGCTTCGACTTCGGCGATCTTGGCCTGTTGCCCCGCATACTGAGCACGCATGATTTCGAGTCGCTCTGCTTTTTGAATGGTGTAGGAATCAAGATTTCCGGTGTAGCTCCACAATCTTTTTTGATCGATCTCTAAAACCTCGGTCACAAGCCGATTTAAAAATGCAATATCGTGACTGATCACCAACATCGCACCGCGAGAGTTTTGCAAAAACTCTTCAAGCCACAAAAGGGATTCGAGATCCAAGTGATTGGTTGGCTCATCGAGCAGTAACAGATCGGGATCCATCAACAAAATGCGCGAGAGTGCGACCCGCATCAACCATCCACCGCTAAATTCGGTAAGTGATCTTGAGAAATCTTTTTCGCCAAATCCCATTCCGCTCAAAATAGTTTTTGCGCGCGATTCAAGCCGATACTCATCAAGATGCTCAAGCTCTTCTAAAATTCGGCCGTAGCGTTCGAGTTGTTTTTCATCCACGTCTTTTTCAAATAAAATTTCGAGCTCGGCCTTTGCGAGAAGTAACCCCTCTCTGCGACCATCCATACGCAGCGTCTCTGCCAATACGGTACGGCCCGACATTTTGGGCACCTCTTGAGGCAGATAACCAATTGCCAAGTGCGAGGTTCTTGCAACCTGCCCCGAGTCTGGCTCGTCAAAGCCCATCAAAATTTTAATTAAGGTGCTTTTGCCAGCACCATTTGGGCCAATCAGGGCGGTGCGTGAACGAAACCCGATATGCGCATTGGCATCTTCAAAAAGAGTTTTGGGTCCGTACTGTTTACTTATATTTTGGATGTGAAGCATACATAAGCTCCTAACACTTTCGCCCGGTCTTCGCCACCCTCGATATGCTGAGGCCCATTTGGGACCAAGCCTCTCATTTAATACCTTCGTTCACCTACAAATTAAAGAACTGGATAAAATCCTTAACCTTGGTCGTAAATCTGTTAGGCTCGAGTCAAAAGCACAGGTCAATCCCCCAACGGAAGTTTTTGATGATGATTCTTTTTTTATTTTTTGCGCTGACCGCTCTGGCTGATACCTCATGTGAACCCGAAGTGAGGGCTCAATGTTTAAGTAAACCTTTTGAATGTCTTAATAATACGTCGCTGCCCCAAAACTGCCGCGACGAGCTTAAACGTCTTTTACTTATTAAAAAGCAAAGCATGGAGCGTGGTGGAGGTGCCCTCACGTCGTTTGGCGGATTCAATGCGATCGGACCACAAATTCCAATGGCAGGTTATGACGGATACTTTGCAAATCGGATTGAAAATCGACTTTCGGTTTCACCACGACTGTATCAATCCGAAACCGATTCCCTAGGGCTGACCTTCTCTGTGGCCCAAACCCATTTTTATCAACCCTTAAAGCTCGACGATGGAGAAAATATTTCGAGCACATGGTCAAGATTCGAAATCAGCTCACAATATTCTTACAAAACTTTAAATAAAAAAAGTTGGTCTTTTAAAGGCGCGCTCGGCTATGCAGGGGATTCTCCATCGACGATGCCAAAAGATCTCAGCTTTAGTTTTATGATGAGTTATGGTTTTGAAGGTTCAGGTACTGATTATTGGGTTCTTTTGGTGATGGTCGCAAACAACAGTCAATTTGCCAATTTTGTTCCCTTACCTGGATTTATATATATCCATCGCACAAAAACTTTAACCGGCCTTTTTGGATTTCCTATTCTGTCGCTTCAGTGGACCCCTTCCGCTCAAAGTTCATATTCGTTATCGCTTTTTGGGCTCAACGCTCAAGCCGAATATGCATATGGAGATGACGTTCGCTACTTTATAAACTACTCCTATTTAATTCAAAGTTATATTCCGGCAAACCGAGCTGAAGATCGCGATCGCTTTAATATTCATGAACAAAAATTTGGTCCAGGGATTCGTTTGCCCGTTAATAAAACCAATCGATTCGAAGCCCAAACTGGATACAGTTTTGACCGAGAGAATTTTATGAGCACTTCGGTTTTTAAACGCGATGGTGGCTCCACCCATCTTGATCCAGGATGGTTTGTGGCCCTGAGCCTCAAAAGTTTGTTCTAGTCAGGCGCAAGAGCTTTGTGTTCGAGCTTTTGAGCTTTAAAAACACTAAAGATCATTGAACAGTCAGCCCGATCTAGTTTTTAATTGCCACAGCCCTCTGCTTTTTCTATAAATAGCGCTTCCTTTCACTGTGGTGGCCATAGCTCAGTTGGTAGAGCACCGGATTGTGATTCCGGTTGTCGCGGGTTCAAGCCCCGTTGGCCACCCCAAATACGCCTTGCAGTTGAAGTCAATTTCGTACTCAATTTAAAATATGACAAATTTGATTTTCGTTTTAATGATGAGCGCGCAAGCACTGATTTTGAACCCTCTTGGCCAACTTAAAAGCACTGCATGGGTTGGCCAATTTAATACTCATGGTCTTACAAATGACATAGCCCTCGTTTTTCTTGATGAGTTCAACGCCAATCATCGCCTTCAATATTTTCATATTCTCGGAAAAACCGGTTTGAGCGAAATCTTAGGCCATGTTGACGAGTCTTGCGCACTGACGCCACGAACATTGAGTCTGTCGCCAATGTCATACACTGGAGAGATACACGTTTTTAAATGTGAAGACGAACTGGACGACGCCCAAAAGCCCCGATTTGAAATACCGGTGAACTATTTTTCTCTACAGCAAAATCATTTGGAACTTATGGCAAAAATTTTGGGAGAAAATATTTATTATTCTCTTCACAGACGCGCGATCTCAGATGCCGACCTGAGATCTCCGCGATCGATTCACTCTTATCTAGAGCAAATTTTTAATAAGGAACCGTACTGATCGTATTTGAGGGACTGCCAGAAAGAAATTTGGTACTGACCGCGACGTAAATCAAAACATGCCTTTTGGTATCGACAAATCTTAAAACTTTTAATTTTTTAAATAACAAACTTTGCGAATGGCGAAATACCTCTTCTGGTTCCTCTGGCAAAGTTTGTGTCATGCTCACATGTCCAATGGCCGAGCAAGAAATCCCCATACGAGCAGGATCCTCTGCCACACCCATTGCACCTTTGACTCCACCCGATTGGGCATGACTCAAGTAGCAAGCAACACCGCTCACTTTTGGGTCTTCAAAGGCTTCAATCGAAACTCGATCGTTTCGCCCGATCATCCGAAAGTTTGTACTTACCGAACCAATCTGATCACTTGCAAAAGTATAAAACGGAAAAGCCAGAACCAATAATCGAATCATTTTTATCTCCTGTTTTTTGTGGGGCATTGATTCAAGTTGTTCTATACACAAGTTATGAGCATTCTTCTTTATCTGATTTTGTGTTTTGAAAATTTACGAGCCGAAACCCTTATCCTTCCAGAAATCACAGTGGAGGCTCAAAAAACCGCAACGCCACCAGATTCTACTCAACGTGTTTCGGGTGCACGCCTTCAGCGTAAAAAACAAAATAATATCGGCGAAAGCCTAAAATCCGAGTCTGGGGTTTCGGCCTCTGAATTTGGGCCCAGTGCAAGCCGCCCAATTTTACGCGGACTTGAGGGTGATCGGGCCCGAATTTTACAAAATGGTTCGGGCGTTTTAGATGCCTCCACCTTGAGCCAAGATCACGCGGTCGCAATTGATCCATTAGTTGTTGATCAAGTTGAGATTGTAAGAGGACCAAAGGCATTACTCTACGGAAATCAGGTGATTGGTGGTGTCATCAATCTAAAAACAAATCAGATCCCGGAACATTTAAATAATGAATCAGAAATCGAAGCCTCGGGCTCAACCACCGACTTCAGCAGAACTTTATCATTGAGCACCGATCGTCAAATCCAGGATCACTTGGAAATTCATCTGGATGCCACAGGTCGGGCATTTGAGAATTATCATGCTGCAGGCACAGAAATCGAAAATAGCGCAAACAGGACGGCCTCACAGACTGCAGGAGGCTCCTATGTGAACGACAAAGGATTTTTTGGGATTTCGTTTTCGAATTACAATTCGCTTTATGGAACCGTGGTTGATCCAAATGGATTGATCACACTCTTGCAACAACATGTGGACTTTGCTTCGAGTCACAAACTCGACGGATTATTTGATCTCCTATCGATTAAAAATTCTTTTTCACATTACACTCACGACGAGAGAGATCTCAATGTCACCGCCTCACGCTTTAACAACGACGGCGATGATTTGCGTCTTGAAACTCACCACCAGGCAATAATGAATTTTGGTGGAACTCTCGGGGCTGAGGTTGCAATCTCCCGATTTGCTGTTGTTGGCGAAGACAAACTGATTCCAGAATCTCGCACCTCAAAATATTCAATTTTTTTATTTGAAGAATCTGAAGCTAAAATATTTAAGCCTTCGTTTGCTCTTCGTTTTGAGCAGGATCAAATTCAAACCAATGACGATGCTGCTTTCGGGCTTGGTCAAAAGAAATCATTTGGCAGTAGCAATGTAGCGGTTGGATTTTTATATCAACTTAATTCACAAAACAGTTTCAAAACAAATATTGGTTACACCGAACGAGCCCCTACATACGATGAGCTTTTTGCTCAAGGCCCCCACGATGCCACTAAACAATTTGAAATTGGTGATCAAAATTTAGATCTTGAAAAAGCGCGGTCGCTCGAACTGGTGTGGCTGTTTGAAAATGACGTTTATCGATTTCAAACATCGGTTTATGTCCAAGATTTTTTTGGTTTTGTGTCGCTCGCTCCAACAGGACAAATCGATTCGGCCTCGCAATTGCCGAAATATCAATTTAACCCAGTGGCCGCGCGTTTTTATGGAGGTGAATTTCAGGCTCGCCAAAAAATCAGCCCAGTTTATTCTCTCGAGTTAAAATTGGATTCGGTCACAGCCTTTGATCGTTCGACTTCAAACAGTCTTCCTCGAATTCCGCCAATGAGAGAGATGTTAGCTTTGCTTTATAATGGAGATCGGTATCAGGCCGATTTAGAAATCGTAAATGTTCATCCACAAAATCAAAATGCGCCGAATGAGTCGACAACAGGAGGTTATGCTCTCCTCAATGCCGGACTCAATTTGCCAAATAAAAAATTTGAGGTCTTTGTCAGACTTAATAATATTCTTGATACACTTGCTCATAACCACACCTCAGTCATTAAAGATGTGGCACCTCTCCCAGGCCGAAATTTTAGCGCCGGGTTGAGAATGGATTTTTGAACCAAGTTTTTTTGGTCAATCGGTCGGTACACATCACATCATGGATCGCCATGGAGGCCTCAAGCGCTCGCGCATCTTCTTCAAGAAAGGAAACTTTTAAGCCGGATTTGATGGCGATCGTCATAATTTTATTAAATTCGGTTTCAAATTTTGCAAATTGCGATCGGCTGGCTTCGAACTCAGTTTTATTTTGATCAGTAGAGGTCAAATATTCAGTATTGATTTGGCGGAGTAAACTTAAGGAATTTACGGTTCCACTTTCTGCAATCAATCTTAAGAAATAAAGCAAATGATCGGCTTTATTTTCCTTCAAGGCTCTTGCAACCACCCAAATATTAAAATTTTTCGCTATCAAATTAAACTCTTCGGTGCGCACACAAATGATCGCGATTTCGGCGGTTAGGGGATTGATATGCATGGTTTTCAGTTGATCAACAGTGGTCATAAATGTGTCGATATCAAAGGTCAGTCTATGGGGCGAAACCACAAGCGCACCTGCACTAGGAACCTGGGCAAAATCGATCCCCTCAATCTCAACTTTTGGATCGCTGGCCAATGCCACTTGAGTAAAAACACAACAGATTAAAGCTATAAGTTTTTTCATAATTCATAAAATACCTCATTTTGCGTCAAAGAGAAATAGGCGTGAAATTCTATACACTTCCGTCAAAAAGGTAATCACTTGCGCAACCTCCAAAAAACGCTCTCCGGCTTGGCTTTCAAAGAATTGTAAACTATAGATTTGATATGGCTTTACCGTCTTGGGACATTCTGCAACAAAAGCTAGGCATCCTTGCCGATGCCGCAAAATATGATGCCTCCTGCTCGAGTAGCGGTTCTAAAAGAAAGCGCGAAGAAGGCGGAATGGGCAACGTTGAGGGTATGGGTATTTGCCATAGTTATGCCCCTGATGGACGCTGCATCAGTTTGCTCAAAATTCTTATGACAAATTTTTGCATTTACGACTGCAAGTTTTGTATCAATAGAGTTTCAAGTGATGTCAAACGCGCAAGATTCAAACCCCAAGAAGTGGTTGAGCTCACCCTCGAATTTTATCGCCGTAATTATATTGAAGGCTTATTTTTAAGCTCCGGAATTATTGAATCTTCAGATTCAACAATGGAGCAGTTGATTGAGGTTGCAAGATCATTACGCCAAACTCACCGCTTTCAAGGCTACATTCATTTAAAAGTTGTGGCAGGCTCATCCAAAGAATTAATCGAGGAAGCGGGTTTGTGGGCCGATCGAATAAGCGCCAACATTGAAATGCCTCAACAAAAAGATTTGGATGTCTTGGCACCTGCTAAAACAATTGAGCAAGCAACAACTTCGATGAAGCAGATTTCAAATAAAATTGACGAAACAAAAGAAGATAAACAAAAACGGATTAAACACACACCAAATTTTGCGCCCGCGGGACAAACCACCCAAATGGTCATTGGAGCAACTCCCAGCCCCGACCGTTTGATTTTGTCTTCGAGCGAAAATCTGTACAGCAATTTCGGTATTCGACGTGTTTATTACTCGGCCTACAGTCCAATCCCCCATGCCGATTCATATCTTCCACAAGGTCAGCCTCAGCTCATCCGCGAGAACCGTTTATACCAAGCCGATTGGCTCATGCGATATTATAAATTTAAGGCCCACGAACTGACCGATGATGCCTCACCCGATCTTGCTCTCGATATTGATCCTAAGGCGGCTTGGGCACTTAAAAATCGCCATTATTTTCCAGTGGACGTCAACAAAGCCCCGCGCGCCCAACTTCTTCGCATTCCTGGTATCGGGGTAAAAAATGTGGACCGAATTATTGAGATGCGGCCCTACCGTTTGATCACCCTTGCTGATTTGGCAAAACTCAGAGTGTCGATTAAAAAAACAAAATATTTCGTTAAAACCTCCGATCACAATCCCGATTTGTATTTGCTTGATTCTTTGTCACTTGAATCTCGTCTCAAACCACCCGCCCAACAGCTCTCGCTTTTTTGATTAATGACAACGATCGGTTTATTTAAAAAATGGCGAGATCAAGCGCGAGATCTTTTAAAACAAGGAATTGCCCCCGAAGGCGCACAATTTGATTTAAACCAGATTGGTTTATTTAAAAGTTCGCCAAAGGCAGTTGGCATTGATAAGCCAATTGTTCCTCCCGAATTTTTGAAGGCTGCAGAACTCGTGGCGCACTCTCAAGATGAGGATCGATATGAGCTGCTCTATCGAGTTCTTTTTCGTTTGCAGCATGAAAATCCCCAGCTCATGAAAATTCTGGTGGACAATGATGTCAGCCGATTACTGACGCTTGCCAAAAATGTGAGTCATGACATTCACAAGATGCATGCCTTCGTGAGGTTTAAACAAGTCGACATTGAGGGGGTGACCACTTACCAAGCCTGGCATCAACCCCGGCATTACATTTTAGAACTTGCCGCACCTTTTTTTGTGCGTCGATTTGGGGATCGTCCTTGGTCGATCTTTACACCTGACGATTCAGCCCATTGGGATCTTGAGACCCTCACCTTTTGTAAAGGCATGACCCAAGAAGAATTTAAAGCCACCGATCCCTTTGATGAAGTGTGGAAAACTTATTACCGCTCGATCTACAATCCGGCCCGCCTCAAGATCAAAGCGATGCGCAGAGAAATGTCTCCGGAATATTGGAAGAGCTTGCCCGAAAGTAGCATTATCGGCGAACTCATTCGAACAACTCCAAAGGTATTACAAAATATGGCTTCTAAACCAAATTACTTAAGTCACCCTACCCCCAACCAAGATTGGCAAAGCCTCAAAAATGAAGCCCTCAACTGTAGAGCTTGTCCACTCGGTGAACCCGCAACCCAAACTGTGTTTGGTGAGGGATCGCTCAATGCCCAAATCATGATCGTTGGTGAGCAACCCGGCGACCAGGAGGATCTAAAGGGACAAGCCTTTATCGGACCTGCTGGAAAAATTTTGGATGAAGCCCTGTTTCATGCTGGACTTGATCGAAAAGAAATTTATGTCACGAATGCAGTTAAACATTTTAAGTTTGTTCATCAGGGAAAACTACGTTTGCATAAAAAACCAAACGGATCAGAAATGCATGCCTGTAAGCCGTGGCTCGAAGAAGAAATAAAATTGATCAAGCCAAAGGTGATCTTAAGTCTAGGTGCTACCGCTGCAACAGCAGTTTATGGGCGGTTAGTAAAAATTCAGGCCGAACGCGGTCAGCCCCTACAGCGTGGGACCTCAATGCTCCTGACTTCATGGCATCCTGCGGCCATCCTCAGATCCACCTCACCCGAAGAACACCAAGAGCGATTAAAAGAACTCATCGAAGACTTGAAGTTAGCAGCCGAATTAAGTCAAAATTAAAGGCTATGATTTTTCAGATAATATTTTTGATTTTCTCTACCGTGTTCGCAAATGAAAACACTTCTGATGCTCTCAACTTTCGCATCCTCATCGCCGAGGCCTGTGTTTTATCTTCGGCCCTCCAACATGGTGATCACCAAATTTTTAAAGAGACAATTCGAAATCAAATTGTTCATTGGGAAAATGAGATCAGCCTGATTCACACTCCCGCATTCAAGAGCACGATGACACGGGCACTGGATCGGCTTCGAGCCGCGATCGAAAATGATCAGACGGACCTTGATCATGAGGTTTTTAAATTTGTTGAATGTGCGGGTAATCTTTTGTGTCAGACCGGTGGGATTAGAAAAAATCTTTTTGATCGCTTTACCGAATTCAGCAAAAAATTTAATGAATTCTCAAACATTCAGCGACAATGCCAAATTAGCTTTGAGACCAACATTCCACCCGAATATTCAATGTTTGAATCCACCGTAAAGGAGAAGATCACAAGCACAATGAACACCATTTTTGCCAACAGGCCCAATGATCCTCTTGGTGCTCATTTTATTATCAAGGTCGAAAATCTAAAAAATCTAAAAACACGTATCAAGGCAACTCTGAACATCGATGTCGAAATCATTCGCGATCATTTAACCGCCTATGCTTTTCAATTAAGAACGATTCACTATCAACACTTAACCTTTATTCATCTCTCTGACGGTTTGGACACCTTGGCCAATGCCCTTAAACGACAGGTGCCAATGGCAATCGAATTTTTTGATCGTCAGCCTAAACCAGATATTGTGACCGAACTTGAAGAGTGCCATCGATTACTGACTGACGTGATTGTTCAAATTTGATTTTTGTTGAACCCAATCTCTAAAAGCTTGATTGATATCTTTAATTTCACAATAGCTATGAATGAAGTCTTCGAGATTTCTTTGTAAACTAATTCTAAGTAAGTTTTCGAGGTCACATTTCTTAGCCAACATTTCGGCAAGTGCTTGTGAGGCCTTATATTTATAAATAATTTGATCTCGACTGCCCGTCATCGGATGGCCCAAGTCATGAAAATCTTTGAGCGCCGGTTGTTTCGCCAGCCAAAGGTAATCAACCGTTCCGTCTTTAGCATAAAAATTAGCGAGCCCCTCTTCAAACCATTTGGGTATTGAGGCCTTATACTTTTGTGCCACAATCAAATGAACAAGCTCATGACCAAACACCGCATCAAAATTTTTGCTTGTCACTTGCGGCCCGAGCAAAATCTTTTCGGTTTTGTCTTGATGAAGAGTTACCGCAATCGCCTGATCACCCATGCTTTGAGCTTTCGCAAAATCTTGCTGCGAACTAAAAAATTCGACGGGGCTGCGATGAATCGACCATTCTAAAAGCTGCGAGATTCGATCGGTCACACTCTCAACGCGAGATTTTTTGAGCCATTGTGGTGGAGTTTTAATATAAACTTCATTTGTTTTTATGGGCTCGGCAAAAAGACTGGCAACCAAGAGCGCAAAAATCAGAGGCCACCTGCTGAGACAATCGCTTTTAATAAAGTGCTTCGAGTGACAAAACCTTGCAGGCGTCCTGCACTGTCGATCACGGCGAGTCGATGAACGGGGTGGCGCAAAAACTTTTTGTACACATCAATAAATGTCTCAGATTTGGTGGTAAAAATAATATTTTCTTTTTTAACCAAGTGAGGAAGGCACAATGCAATCGGCTTTTCGAGTCCATCCATCGCGGTGAGTTTGAGTAAATCCCCTTCACTCACCATCGACACCACGTTGTTCATCTTATCAACAACAGGAGCGCCGCTAATTTTATGGTCCAACAAAAGTTTTAATGCGTCTGAAACTGTTTGATCGAGTGTCACCGCGTACACTTCGGTGGTCATTATGCGTTCAACATTTATTTGTGAAAGCTTTGATTTTTCATTCCGAATCGGGCCGCTCACTAAAATCCCCACTTTTCAATCAGCGAGCGCGCATAGCTTGCCGACTGCCGTGTTCGTGTTGCCGAATCTTCCACTGGTAAGGGTTTTTTAGCGACCTGCTCTTCAAGAGGTTCATCAAAGCACGGCTCCCATTTTTCGATAATCGCATACTGCGCACTATTCGATTTTTGGGCAGACCTAAACAAATTTTTATTATCTTTTTCGACCACAAAATAATAGCTGATTGCATCTTGATGCCCTAGCCAAACAATAGCCCGATAAACATCATTCTTTTGATGCATGGCTACCTTTACCTTATCGCTACGGGTATTCTGCACTACCACCGCAACCGTCTCACCATCGTAAATCAGGATATTGCCAAGTTCGATATGGGTATCAATACGATCGCCGCGCAATTTGGTCGAATCCACAAAGAGCGGATTGTTTTTTGCCATTACCAAATTTCCTCAGAAAGCTGTTGATAGGCTTTCGAGGCGGGACTTTTAGGTTTGTGTTTTCTTACCGGGCAATGACGATGATGGGCTTCTTCTACCGCAATATTATCAGGAATAAAATTCGTGTAAACATGCAGCCCATATTTATCACGCACCTGTTGAATCACATCTTTAGCAATTTTGCGGTCACGAAATCGGGTGATCACAACACCCCGTACTCCAACTTTATATCCAAGTCCCATCCGAATATTTTTGAGAGTTTCCAAAATCAGCTCGATCCCCTGAAGCGAAAAATATTCGGGACAGATAGGAATGATAATATCTTTTGAAGCTAAGAGCGCATTGATAGTCATCAATCCCAAAGACGGTGAGCAATCGATAATTGTTGAGTCATATTTGCGAGACACAAACTCTAGTTTTTTTCTTAAGATCCGTTCGCGCCCATAATGAGCTGCGAGTTGGACATCAATCCCGCTGAGCATGATCTCTGCTGGAATCACATCGATTTCAAATTCAGGCGAACTGACGATTGCCTCTTCGGCGGTGACCTTGCCCATAATCACATCATAAATGGTATGCTCAAAATCTCGCGAACCAAATATAGCGCGAGTCGCAGAAGACTGCGGATCAAGATCGATGAGTAAAACTTTTTTTCCGTTTTTTGCCCAGCTTGAAGCAACATTCAATGCCGTGGTGGTTTTGGCAACACCACCTTTTTGATTAATAACCGAAACTACAGACATGGATCCATCATAGAAATGGTCCAGTGCGGCTCGCAATCGATTTTAAAACCAAATCTGCGAGCCACGACCTTGGTCGAGCTATTTCGACATTTCTTCTACAACGCGATCTGTTTCTTCATCACTATAAATTCCAAACCCATTGACTAAGACACCTTTGATGTCACGCGAACGTGACGAGATGGCATAAACAATGGACTGATCTGCTGGATCGGTATCATTATCAAAGCGAAAGTATTTATCGATTTTAAAATCTTCTGGAAAACGATCGTAAATACTTTCTCCGTCGTGTGTTGCATCTTTTCGCCGACTAAAATCTTCGGAGTACCCATTCGCTTGTAAATCTGCAAGGGCTTGTGCCATTGTTTTTGGTTCGTTCATGACTTTCCTTTCTTTGGAGCTTTTGCTCCTGACGATCGTGCTTCTGACAACCCAATTGCGATTGCCTGTTTGCGACTTTTAACTTTTGTGCCGTTACCGCTTTTAAGTTCGCCGCGCTTTTCTTTGTGAAGGGCGCGCTCCACACTTTGAGATGCTTTTTTTGAAACCTTTTTGGCCATAATCGCTCCCTTTTTGAAAAACAAAGAGCAAACAAAAGGCCAAAAACTTCACTTCCTCCTAATTTCAAATCCTAAAAAACTTGGGGCAGATTTCCGATTGCGCTGATGCAGAAGTGAACTGACTTCGGCGCCAATAAAAAAAATCAGAGAAGAATAATAAACCCAAACCAAAAACACAATCATCGAACCTGCAGCTCCATAAGCCGCACCAATCGACGATTGGACAATGTACCAACTGATGCCCTCTTTACCGATAACAAACAGCAGAGAGGTCAAAAGCCCACCTTCCATCGCATGTCTCCAAGGCAATCGTTCAGCGGGAAAAAACTGAAGCAAAAGTGTAAACACAATAAAATAAAAAATGAGCGAGGCAGACACACTCCCTAACCAAATCACGATCGTCAGATCAGAATGAAAGCCCACATTCACCAAAGAGGATGCAATGATCGAGGCGATGACCGCAAAAGCGGTAAACAAGGCCAAAAACATCTGGAAAAGTTTGTCGCGTAAAAAACCGGTAATCAAGCGTGTTGTAGTGGCATTATTGTTTTGGGGGTTGAACTCAAAAATGCGATTTAAAGCGCTGCGAATTTGGCCAAAAACTAAACTGGCCGATAAAATCACCATGAAAATTTCAAACCATCGCATCGACGAATTCGTATGAGGATGGCTTTTCACATGATCAATCACACTAGATATCGTTTGGGTCGCTTCATCGCCCATAATAGAGTTTGTTTGGGATACCAGCTTCGATTCAATCTGCGCACTGTAGTGGCCAGAAAAATCGAGGATCAATACGGTGAGGGGTGCAAGAGATAGAGCGGTGTAGAACGCAACAGAGGACGCAACCGTCATCATGTCATCGCGAAAAAATTTTTCATAAAAATCGAGTGCGAACTGTTTTACTGTCATCAAAAAAAAGGGGGCTTGATCAGCCCCACTTTGACTTACTTACCGTCAGATCCTTCAAGCTTCACAAGCTTGTTATAAAGTCCGAGCAATAAAAACGATGGAGCCCAAAGGCCAACAAAGTTTGCAGAATCTTTGCGAGTATTTCTAGCCGCAAGATATGCCGATAAGGCCATTGAACCCAAAGCCAACGCCAAATAACCCACTGATGGGACTTTTGAAGTTTGCTGTTCAATTGCTTTTGTCAAAACGCCTTCACGGTGTTGTTGACTTCCATTTAACTTATTACGGTCCATATTTAAATCCATGATTCACCTCTTAAATTTAGTTGTAACGAACTTCAGAAGAGCCGCGATTTGAACCAGACTGTGATGAATAGTGGCTCACATCATTGTCTTTATTTTGGCGACGCGTTTCGCGCTCCTTAATCAAATCAAAAATATAAGCACTAATAGCATGTCCAATCGAAAAGCCACCGCTCGCATCTTTTTTGGGACGCTCACTGCTTCTATCAAGGGCTCTGGTAAAATAAAAAACACCGCCAAAAATTATGGCGGAAATGAGTATTAACCCAAATCCCGCCACAGCTTTCGAAGAAAAATGGATCGAACCTGAAACGTCCAGCTGATTGGCGCATTCAACCAATGTCAAAATCAACCCTGCAGAAAATAATATTGCTACAGAAACCGATCCAACGATCATTGCAAAAATACTACGACCAGCCGTCCTTAAGTAATCAACAGGCTCCGATTTAGGCGATTTAGAAAACGACTGCATCAGGCTTGTTAAAACTGGAAAAATCATTTCAATCCATTTCATTTCAATTACCTAGTCATGCGACCGAGCAAAAATCCAGCAATACCCACTCCGATAATTGATGGAAGTGGATTTGATCGAACCCAGTCAAGTGAAGTCGAGAAGTTGTCTTGAACAACATCTTGAACATCTGACATTTTGTCCTGTGCAGTTTCCCAAGTGGATTTTGCATCGCTTGCTAAATCTTTAGCTTCGCGTTTTGCAGCGTCTGCTCCCGAACGAACTGTGTCTTGAACTTTATTACCCATGTTATTCATAGCTTGTTTTGTATCCATTTTATTTGCTCCTTGATGTTTAGTTATGTCGTAAAATTAGTTTTGTTGAATGTACTGAGTGCCTGCAGTCATAACGCTCAAACCAACAGCCGATTTGCCGATGTAAAGAACATTTTTGTCTACGCGAACGGTCGTTAATTCTTCAGTGCCAGCTTTGCGGCTCGCGCTCACACAATCATCATTAACTTTAGCTGGAACACCAACTTTGTAATCGGTGATATTGCAAACTTTTGAGTCATTCAAGATTTTAACGCCGTCTTCACTTTGTGGAACGATCATAACATGTTTGTATCTAAGCTGAATATCGTGCGATTTGTCCGATTGATTTTCATCTTTTTTGATATCGCCTTCAGCATAAACTTCAACTGAATAAGCAACTGGGCCTTTGCAATCTGCGTCTGTGAAATGATTTGTTGCGAATGTTAGGTTGGCAGCGTGACGTGAAATCACTTCTTGAGTCGCGCGATCAACTGGGTCATTCGATCCAGTAACTTTGTTGATGACACCTTTAACGGTTTGTTTTGGTGAAACAGCGCTACAATCATCTTTTTTAGCAAATGTTCCTGTGAAGTCTTTCATTTTTGATGACTCTTCAATATTACCGAACAGATCGTTGTTGCGGTTTTGACATGCGGTCACTGCAAGAGTGGCCATTGCGACTAATAACATTTTTTTCACGGAAACCTCCTAAGGATTTGTGAATGTGGGGTTGTGCTCTTTGAAACACGAACAAAAATGGTGTTTTAAAAAGCGGTTTATCTCTACAGACTGTTCTAAAGCAAACAGCCTGCCATTCTCAATTGAGCTGATTGTGCAAAGAAGAGGGAAGACTACTAAAAATGCCCCTCATCATTACATCTTGCGGGGTTTTTTTACTGCTCCAATGATAAAACTGAGAGTGGAAACTGTGATGAGTGCGATCAACATAAAAACACTCACATACTTAGCCACCTCATTATTTGTCGAGACACCAAATGCGAGACACAAAAGGCCTGCGACCCAAAAATAAAATGAGTACTTCAGAAATTTGACGGGACGAACGCTTGAAACAGATTTCATATTTTCTCCTTCAGCTTAAAACGACTGAAGCTGTCAAAATAACAGCTTCAGTCTCATTCACTTAATTTTCTTTAGGTTCCTCAACAGGGGCTTGAGGAATCTCAGGCGGAGGAGGATCGACAATATGATCCTGCTCGCTAATTTCGGGAATCTCATCCGGTGTACTTGGAGGAATTTCGTTTTCGTCTCCCATTAAGGAGTCACGATAATATCAACACGACGATTTTCAGCTCGTCCTGCTGAACGTTTGTTCGATGCGATTGGTTTTTCGAAGCTTGCACCTTGTGAAGTGACATTGCCTTTTTGAACCGCATTCGCCGACACAAGATATTGAGCAATCGTGTTTGCACGCTCTTCTGACAATTTTTGATTGAGTTTCGAAGTTCCACGACCATCTGCATGACCTTGAACTACTACTTTTTTGTCAGACTTGATTGAACTCAAAATCTCAGTCACTTTTTTAAGTACTGGAATTGATGATTTGGTAATGTCAGCGCGTCCTGTAGGAAAGTTCATTCCTTTAAGACGAATAATGATTTGGTCACCTTCGCGAGCAACTTCAGCTTCGTCTTTGGTCAACTTGTTCTGAGCAGTTTCAAGGTACTTGTTGATCTTTTCACGAGCTTCAAGTTCTTGGTTCTCACTCGACATTTCGTTGAGTTCGCGTTTGGTCTCTACAAGATTTCCATGAACTGCATTTAACTGATCATGTTCTTTTACTTTTTCTAAAGCTACTTGCTCAGTCGACTCTTTACGAGTGTGTTTTGATTCAGCAAGAATTCGAGTCATCATGTCAGCTTTTGCATTAATATCTGCTTCTAACTGATCAAGGATTTCAGGCTGGCGAACCGCAGCTGTCATTTTCAATTCTGCACTGTGAATCTGGGAATAAAATTCGGCCAAAGATTTGGGGCTGTATTTTTCTGCGCCATCTTTATGAGCAGCATCAAAAATATTTCGAGCACGGCTTAAACGACTGCTTAAAACAGACTGAACTTCTACGTTGAAGTAGTTTGTTTGGAGTGCTTGGCGGTCGGTCAAATTAGGATCGAAATTTCCTTTTTCGAACTTGCTCGCCATTTTTTTAAGGCGGTTGTCATTTTTTGCTAATTCTTGATTTTGATATTTATCAGCTTGAGCTTGAACTGCGCGACCACGAGCTTCAACAACATCGGGAATAACAGTTTGAGCACGGCTTGCAATTTCTTGAGCTTGATTCAAAGCGCCCGCACTATAAGAAACCGACTCAAGAATATCTGAGCCTTTTTTCTTATCGCGCAATTGCTCATCCGCTTTTTGTAGGTAGTACTGAGAAGCGGTAAAATATTTTGGAGCCAAAACGTCAACTTGTGCTTGTTGAGCAGCAGTCAATTCGCTGTGAAGGCGTTCAACTTCAGCGTCAGGGCGTGCCGTAGCTGGAATATCTGCGCGTTGGATTCCTGATGAGCAGGCTGACAAAATCCCCGCTGCGAGAATTACATTTGTCAGGCCCAATAACTTACGATTCAACATTCTGGTATCTCCTTTAGTTTAGACAATAGAGTCATAGTTTTCATTTCGACCCTAGTTGTATCGCAAGAGGAGTGCCAGCAAGAAAATCCGCTCCTACACCGAATTGCGCAGAAAATAATGAAATTTTGTCCCAAATTACCACGCGAGTGGGTGCAATAATCCCATAGATCTGATCTCTGGAGTGGTCCACTGGTCTTGGGTTTTAAGTGCAGGTACGTGATTGAAATACGTCGATCAAAATTTCAATAAGTTGTAAATTTGGGTAAATAAAAAAGTCTTTTGCGACCTTTTTTAAATTTTGGTCACGGAAGATATTACAGATTTTTTAAGGTTGAGACTCATAAGGTTTGAGAACTTCTTGTAATCGCTCCACTGCTTTCAAAAGCGGAATTTCGTATTTTTTAACGATCATCGAGGCGATCGCCTCAACATTGTGTTCGACACCATCTAGTTCTTTGAACTCGAGCTTGGCCCAGATGTTTTTGATCTCACCTTTGGCTTTTTCCCAATCTTCTGCACTGATAGTTTTGTTCAGCATAGAAATCCTCCAATTCTGGACCATGTTGCAGCCAGTAAGCCAAAAAGTCCCTCTTTTTATTGTTTCCATTTCACGATTTGGGTTTTTTAGCCCCATCGTATAGTTTAATCATATGCCTAGCTTGGAACGTCCAAAGATTTTAGTTATCGAAGACGACCCTGATGCTCAAGATCTCATCTCTGAGTTTTTTAAAAATAAAAACTATCAGATCATTACCTACACCTGTGCGGACTCGGTGATCTTAGACTTTCAAAATAAAAAACTTCAGGTCGATATTATTATTTCTGATCTTAATCTTCCCAAAATGTCGGGAATGGAGCTCACCCAAAAGATGAGTGAGCTCGGATTGCAAATTCCGATTATTCTAATCACCGCTAATAAAAATGTCGAGATCGCTGCCGAGGCTATTCGTTCGGGTGCTTATGATTTTGTGGTGAAGCCCATTCGATTTCCACAGTTGTTGGTTTCGGTGGAACGTGCCCTTTATCTTCAGCACATCAAAACTGAAAATGTCAGCCTAAAGGCGGTGGTTGAGGATCGACTTCAAAAGCCGACTGACAGAGTGGTCTTTAAAAGCCAAGGTTTTAAAAAAGTGTTTGAGACGGCCCTTCGAGTTTCAAACAGTATGGCGAATATTTTGATCTCTGGCGAAAGCGGCACAGGTAAAGAAGTGATCGCCAAGACCATTCATCTTAGGAGTCGAAGAAAAGACAATCCATTTATCGCGATCAACTGCTCAGCCATTCCGGAAAGCCTGATGGAAGCAGAGCTGTTTGGTCATGCCAAAGGCGCTTTTACCGGCGCGATTGATCATCGGGTGGGTCTTTTTGAGGAAGCCAACGGCGGCACCTTATTTTTAGACGAAATCGGTGATCTTGATGCTCACCTTCAGGCCAAACTCTTGCGTGTGATTCAAGAGAGAAAAATAAAACGGGTGGGCGAAAATCATTTTCGAGATGTGGATGTGAGAATCATTGCGGCCACATTTAAAGATCTTGGTTCTGAAGTGCGCATCGGAAATTTTAGGAGAGACTTATTTTATCGCCTCAATGTGATTCCTTTACATATTCCTCCACTTAGAGAACGCAAAGAAGACATTTTGCCGCTTGCAGAATTTTTCTTAAAAAAGTTTGTGGCCGCAAATCAATTAGAGCAAAAGCACTTTAGCCCCTCAGCTGTCGAAAAACTTAAAAGGCAACCCTGGCACGGCAATGTTCGTGAACTTGAAAATGCAATCGAGCGTGCAGTGGTCCTCTCTGAACACCAAACCATTCATGCCGAAGATCTTTCTGATGCCGAGATTTTTCATGAACACGCGCCGCCCACTTTTGAGTTTTTGAGCACGGGTAAGGTATTAACTATCAATGACGTGGTTTCGAATTATGTAAAGCAGGTTTTAGCCAAGAATGGTGGGGCAAAAGAAAAAACGTCTCGCGAACTTGGTATTGACCGCAAAACTCTTTACCGAAAGATCCAAGACCTTGAGCGTGGATTGAATTAAACAAAGGATTAAAAATGGCCGCACAACTTGATTACACACAGAAGTTAAAAGGTTTTTTTTCTAAGCTATTTTTTGTTTATATGAAAACCTGCGCGATCCATGTCAACATCATCGGACCAAGATTTAAAGAAGTAAGAGAGTTGTCGGGCAAACAGTTTGAAGATCTGTTTGAGGCAATTGATGTGATTGCGGGCCGGATCCATGCCTTGGGTGAATCAACACCGCTCTTAAGTTTGCAAGGGGTGCTCGATACTTCTGAGATCAAAGAAACCAGTATTTTAAGTGGAAAGATGGATCTGGAATCGGCAATCCATGAATTGATTGATACGCATCATCTTATTAGTGGTGAGGCGATGAAACTTGCCGGCTTTTGCGAAGATATGCGCGATGACCTGACTGCCGATTTGATTCGAGTTCGTGCGAGTGAACATGAAAAAGCTGCATCAGCTTTAAACTGTGTCCTGCAACAATAAACCAGAAGGAGACTTCTATGCGAGAAACAGAACCCCAACGGGCTGAACCGATTCGACCTCAACATGAGCGCTCGGAAGACTTTGAGGCGACCGAGGAACTCGAACGTCGTGAATTGAAAGAAGAACCGCCTGAGCGACCACTGGATGATGAATTTCTGGATTAATATGCGAACATGAAAAGAGGCTTAAAATTTTTAAGCCTCTTTTTTTAACACGAGAGCCTGAATTATTTTGGTTCTGGATGGGGGTTTGAAAGTCCCAATGCCGAAGAAAATCTTGGGGGCATTAAATTGACCATCAGATCAAGAGTGGTTTTCAAAAAGCCTTCATCCATTGCTTTTGCTTTAAGCTTTTGAAAAGGCTCAACCATTGCTTCGGCTTCTTCTTGAGTGAAAAGTTTTTTTGCAGCCGAAAACATCTCGGTCTCTTCTTCAGTGATATGGTGCTCGAGTGCAGTTTTTAGTTTATTTGCGGTGCTTTTAAAATTGGCATTGATCATTGTTTCCAGTTGCAGGGTTCGAAGCAGTGCCTCCGCGTACGCATGCTCCTGAAATCCATGAATCCCCAAATCTTTGGCGTCGTCGAGTAAGCGGAGTGAGTTGTAGAGAACTTCTTCTTCAGCGCGAGAATGGGGAATTAAATTGTCGCGGATCTCTTGCAAAAGATATTTTACCGTTTCGTGATCGGCTTTGCCTTCTTCTAACGAAACCAATTCGTTGAGCATTCTTTTGAGATCATTATGATCTTGGGTCAGCGTTTGATAAATTGTCGACATAAAATGCCTTTCGTTTGTTGTTCGAAATATGATTTGCAAAGTGCCTTCCAACTTTAAGCCTTTGGGCCTCGACTAAAAATCAAAATTTCTAATGATTATTGCCCCCTCGGGACACAAAGAACCCCATTTCTGTGCTAGCCCTAGAGTAAAAAAAAAGTTAGATCGTGTTTATGAAATATTTTATTTTCCTTTTGTTGTCGTTGAACTTTGCTCATGCCCAACAGGGTGAACCCCAACCGCTTTCGATTTTTCATTATAAACCGATGTATTTTTTGGCGGGCAACCCCTACACCAAAATTCAGATCAGTGTGCGAGCTCGAATTATCGATGGTGTTCCACTTTATGTGGGTTACTCGCAGTTGATGCTCTGGAAGGTCTTTATTGATTCGCCCTATTTTCAAGACTTAAATTATAATCCTGATCTGTTTTATCGCTATGGCTTACGCCAATCTGAGGATTGGTTAGACTTTGGAATATTTGAACACGAGTCCAATGGGCGTGGGGGCGAAAAAGAGTTGGCCTGGGACCGAGTTTATTTGCGTTATCACACGAGCAATCACCTTAATCCTTTGCATGATCTCACCACCGAATTTAAAGTTTGGGCGCCGATTCGTTACAATCCCAACAATGATGATCTTACCCGGTATCGAGGTCTTTACGAGGTGATTTTGACTTACACCAATGCGCTTGGGCTTGAGGGCAGCGATCTGACCTTTCGCCTTTATGGCGGTGGTCCCTCCACACTCGATCCGTTTCAAGGTGGGCAAGAGTTGACTTTTCGAGCTCAGTTTCGCTCGACCAGTTGGCTTCCTTTGTTGGTTCTTCAGGCGTTTCATGGCTATGCTGAGACCATGGATCAATATGCAGTAGAACATTATC
Organism: Bdellovibrionales bacterium; assembly: GCA_965199825.1. Lineage (GTDB taxonomy): Bacteria > Bdellovibrionota > Bdellovibrionia > Bdellovibrionales > UBA1609 > CBDATP01. The sequence goes on from OZ241329.1 coordinate 2,738,927, forward strand.
AAGTGCGCGCGGGAATCGGGTTCTAGTGGATGCCGATGTTATTATCATCGGTGCTGGGGCCGCAGGATTAAGTGCTGCCCAAAAAATATTAAAGAAAAATAAGTCATTGTTGATTCTTGAGGCTCGTGACCGAGCCGGCGGCCGAATGATGACTCAACTCGATAGCCTCACCGGCGATCCGATTGAGCTTGGGGCTGAATTTATTCACGGCTCTCCTGATGAAATCCTTGGTAAAGTTAAAACATCAGATATCGAAATTCAAAAATCCAATCCTGTGCATTTTGTATTTCGCGATCGACTTCAAAAAGATGCGCGCTTTCAAGGGGTGATGGAGCGGGGATTAAACCAAATCTGTAAAGATCCACAGCCGGACCAAACCGTTGACGAAGCATTAAAAAATCTTGAAATTGAACAAAGAGATCGGGTTCTAAATTTTGTGGCCAATTTTCATGCTGCAGATTTAAAAAAAATGGGCACTCGCGAGCTTGCCCAAACCGAAGAAGAATCGGGTGAAGAGACTCACACTGTGCAACGCTTAAAGGGTGGGTATGCACAATTGGTTTATAAATTGGCTTCGCCACAAGTCTGTGCCGCATTGAGATTCAATCGGGTGGTCGAAAAGATCATCTGGCAAAAAAATAAGGTTCTTATTCACACTTCGATGGGGAAAACTAAAAAGGTTTATCAATGCAAAAAAGTTTTGATCACTTTGCCCATTGGAGTTTTAAAAGCGAATCCGAAATTGATTTCACCTGCGGTAAAGACGCTCAATACCGGATTAAAGTCGATTCATATGGGTACAGCGCTGAGGATGGTGATCCAGTTTGAATCGCCATTTTGGAAAAAGGCCCTAAAAACCGAAAACGGTTTTATTCATGATCTTGCCTCGTCGGCATTTCCGGTGTGGTGGGTCCGCAATTCAAGCGCAACTGCCTGGGTGGGTGGGGTTCGTGCCGAGCAATTGGCAATACTAAAGGGTGAAGAGCTTTTTGATCTGGCTCTAAAGGATTTTGCCAGACTCTTTGGTCGGGATTTAAATTTAAAAGATGACGTGCTGAACTATCACTTTCACAATTGGTTGTCTGATCCTTTTTCAAAAGGTTCCTATAGTTACTTAGGCACAGGCGGGCTTGAGGCCCAAACTGTGATTGGTATGCCTGTTGAAAACACCCTCTTTTTTGCGGGTGAAGGGATCACACAAAAACCGTCTCGAGGCACAGTTCAGGCCGCGATTGAGACCGGTGAAAAAGCGGCTCAACAAATTCTTGGATAGTCGAAATGGCATCGTTAAAAGAGTACGACAAAAAAAGAAACTTTAAAAAAACCACCGAGCCCAAATCTGCCAAAAAAAAATCAACTTCAAAATTGATTTTTGTGATTCATGAGCATCACGCCTCACACCTTCACTACGATTTTAGGCTGGAGTGGGAGGGTGTGCTCAAAAGTTGGGCCGTTCCAAAAGGTGTTCCCCTCATTGCTAAAGAAAAACGACTCGCGGTTGAGGTCGAAGACCACCCTTATGACTATGCCAAATTCAGCGGGACAATTCCCAAGGGCGAGTATGGTGCAGGCGAAGTTTTTATTTGGGATGAAGGCAATTGGGAGCCGCTTGGAGATGTGAACAAAGGTTTAAAAAAGGGTCACCTTCAATTTTTATTAAAAGGTCATAAGCTCAATGGAGCCTGGGATCTCGTTCGCACCAAAAAAATGTCGGGTAAAAAAAATCAGTGGCTGCTGATTAAGAGGACCGATTCTATTAAAGCCCCTACCCTCACCAAAATTAATTTTGTTGAACCTCAGCTCGCCCTCTTGGTGGATAAGCCCCCAAAGGGTAAAGATTGGATTCACGAGATCAAGCTTGATGGCTACCGGGTGCAGGCTCATATTGCGAACGATGGTATCTCTTTATTTACCCGAAAAGGATTTGAGTGGTCTGAAAAATTCAAAGGTCTATTGCCCACTTTAAGAAAACTTGAAAAATACAATGTGGTGCTCGATGGCGAGATTGTTTGCCTTGATCCAAGTGGACACAGTCACTTTCAACTCCTACAAAAAGCGATCAAAGAAAAAAACTTCGATCAAATGGTGTTTTATGCCTTTGATGTTTTATTTTTCGAAGGAAAAGATCTTCGCCTTGAGCCACTAAACAAAAGAAAACTGATACTCAAAAAAGTTTTCAAAAACTTTAAGGCTCCTCATGTTAAAATGGTTGAGACTTTTGATGTTGAAGGTGCAGCGTTATTAAAAAATGCGTGTCAACTTGGCCTAGAAGGAATTATCTCGAAAAATCTTGTGAGCATTTATCGATCAGGTCGGTATCCTGAGTGGACCAAGTCGAAATGTGGACAACGCCAAGAGTTTGTCATCGGTGGGTACACCGAACCGCAAGGCAATCGAGACAAATTTGGGGCGCTCTTGTTAGGTGTTTTTGAAAAAGGAAAACTTCGTTATTGCGGCCGTGTGGGAACAGGATTTGATCGCTCGCTACTCAATGATATTTTTGAAAAGTTAGAAAAATTAAAAGTTAAAAAGTCGCTGTTTCAGATCAATCCGCCAAAAGAAAAAAAACTCAATTTTGTTAAACCGGAGTTAGTCGCAGAAATTGCCTTTGCCAATTGGACCGAAGACAAACACTTAAGAGCCGCAGTTTTTGAGGGCCTGCGCGAAGATAAACCTGCAGTCCAAATCTCGAAGGAAACCAAAAAGTCTTCGTCTAAACTCAAGATTTCAAATCCCGACAAAATATTTTTTCAAAAAGAAAAAATCTCAAAGGGCGATGTGAGTGAATACTATGATCAGGTTTCAGATTTTTTGCTTCCCCATCTTGAGCATCGCCCACTTTCGATTGTTCGTTGTCCCAATGGAACTTCAAAAGCCTGTTTTTTTCAAAAGCATGATCAAAAATCGGCAGAATGGATTACTGTTTCGACTCATCAAGAATTAAAACAAATGATTCAGCTGGGAACGATCGAACTTCATCCTTGGGGATCAAAAGAGCCCCAACTTGATGTTCCAGATCAAATCATCATGGATCTAGATCCTGATGATTCTGTTTCGTTCAGCCAAGTTGTCAAAGCAGCTTTTACTCTTAAACAAATGCTCGATGACATCAAAATCAAATCCTACGTGAAAGTCACCGGGGGTAAGGGGGTGCATGTGCAATTTGCTTTTGCAGCCCTCTACACTTGGCCACAAATAAAAACTTTTGCGGCAACTTTAGCGCACGAGATGGTGACCCAAAATCCAAAATTGTTTGTGGATAAAATGTCGAAGAGTTTGCGTAAGGGGAAAATTTTTATTGATCACTTTCGTAATGGTAAAGGGTCCACTGCGGTTGCTCCTTATTGTTTACGCGCGCGCGACATCAGTGCCGTTGCAATGCCGGTCACTTGGGAAGAACTTAAAAAATTGGGTTCAGCAAATGTATTTACTTTAGAAAAGGCACAACTTTGGCTGAAAAAACGGAAAAAGGATCCATGGTCTGATTACTTTTTGGACCCACAACAAATTGCACTTCTCGATCAAATGAAGAAATGAGATTGCGGTAGCCCAGTGTTTGTGCCAAAAAATTTCAGATGATCAAACTCATTGGAATTTTTTGGATCCTTACATTTTCGCTTCCCTCTTTAGCAACACAACATAGGCGGTGTATGGAGATCTTAGAATCAGGCGCGTCCTCACAAATTAAGATCACACCAGAGCTGATTGACAGGACAGCAGACCTCACTGGTGATCGTAATCTTGTGCATATGAAGCCAACAAAATTATTTAAACAAAAAAGAATTGCCCATGGAATTACGCTTACAGGTTTTATAATGGATCTAATTACCAAAGTTAAACCTGATCAGCTGGTTCAACGACTTGATCTCAACATGCACAATCCCGCATTTTTGGGCGATGAAGTCCGAACCCAAATTGAGGTCGATCAAGACGTGGTGCGATTTCAACAATTCAATCAGGCTAATATTTTATTGATTGATGGCAGCGGACAAGTCGCTGCGATGAGCGAATTTTTGAAACAACCAAAGATCAAGAATTTGGATCTCACTCCAATCCCCTATGACATGGATTCGCTGGAATTTCCTGAGGTGGGCCTTCAGGCATCGATGTCGACCGAAATCACCAGAGATCTAATCAAAGGAATGGCCGAACTCACCGATGATCAACATCCATTCGAAGTGGAAAAGGGACTTGGAAATCTTAAGGCGCATGATCAAATCTTGACCGGATTTGCTTCTAATATGGTTGCTAATTATTTGCCAGGGTCGGGTGCAATCATGAAGACGGTGGGCTTTACGGTGTATCGCCCCGCTTTTGCAGGTGAAACCATCACGGTGGTTGCAAAAGTGATCGACAGTAACATCAAGAAAAAACTTTTGACCATTGAAGTTGAAATGACCAACAACAAGAATGAGCTCTTACTGACCGGGCAAGCCACGGTATTATTTTTGATAATGCAAGGCTCAGCTCGAAAAGCTTTATTAGATCACCTCGAAGAGCTAAGGATCAACTATGGAAACAGTAATTAGTTTAGCCGAACTTTCTGATCTTCAAAACATTAGCGAGCTTGTAAATTCGGCCTACCGTGGTGACTCTTCACGCAAAGGATGGACGACTGAAGCTGATCTACTTGGTGGTCAGCGCATTGATACTCAGATGCTTCAAGAGCAGCTTAAAAATAAAAATGAACACATCTTGGTCGCCCGATTCAAAGACCAAAAAGAAATTATAGGATGCGTGGCCATTGCCCTTGAAGCGCCCACAAAAATTTATATTGGGATGGTCACGGTGGATCCCAACATTCAGGCGCAAGGGATTGGACGTCAGCTTTTGGCGGCGGCCGAAAATTTTGGCCAAAGCCAAAATTGTTCAAGCAGCTATATGACCGTCATTCATAAAAGAACTTCGCTGATCGAGTGGTATGAACGTCGAGGATATAAAAAAACCGGCGATGTGGTTCAGTTTCCAGAGGGCCCTCAGTTTGGTATTCCCCAAACAAAGGACCTGCATCTGATTGTTCTCTCTAAATCACTTTGATTTAAGGAAGAAAATTCCGCGGACGAAAGTCACAATCGATTGCCCTACAAGTTAAAAAGCCGCACTTTAAGCTAAAATAGACAGATGACTCAGCTTTCTTTTTTTCTCATCTTATTTTGTTTGATCGGTTGTGTGGGACAACCAAAAGATCTCGGGTCCACCCAACTGGCTTCGTTAAAATTTGCAAATACCGCTGAAACAAAAGTTTTAAAAAATCGCTACGTATTTAAAACTCGAGTCCGATTTACTGGTGAGTGGCGACCACTTTCAAGTCGTGCAGCTCGAATGATGACTCTTTATGCTAAAAAAGCTGGAGATAAACCAAATCGATTTAATTATAAATCTGAGATTCGGGTTGCCCAAGGGAAAGGCCAATATTGGCTTCCGGTGCCAGAAGAGTTGGTGATCGAAATTGATCGATTTATTAAGCCTAATAAGGTGATGATTGCAGAATGCCTTTTGCTCGGAACCGAAGCCACACAGTGGACAGCACTGATGACCGGGCTTGAACTTAAAACTTCCTTTAGAGTTTCTAAAAAAGATTGAGCTCAACAAACGAATCGTGCAAACCTTAATTAGGGGGTAAGTCATGATCGGTTTTATTTTTTTGTTTAGCTTTAATGTTTTGGCAACCGAACCTTGTAAACCGTTGTTCCCAGTTCTTGACCAGAAGGTCATTAGCCAAAAATTAGTAGAACCTAATTCTGAATCTCTCAAATATCTTCGCGATCAGCTGAGCTTAAGGCTCGATCTTTTTGACGATGAGCTGCCACTGGTAGAGCTTATTTTTTTTGAAAAGGCGATTGAGTCGATGAAAATTCCCACAAAATTGAGCGGAGGAAGAGATGTTTTAGAGCAGCGCGTTTTGTGGGAATCTAAAAGATTTGAACTTCACGTTGCTTTGATCAAGAGCAAAAAACAAACCGCGCTCCCTGTCGGCTATGTTGAGGTTAAAAATGTCGATAGCATCCTGAGGGATGCCCGAATGACTTATATCGATCGAGTCAAAGCGGTAAAATCTTATCTTTATATTCATGCCGGTGGATTATCCCCAGGAGCTGCGGCTTATGTTTTAACCCGCCTTGATCAATTGCCGGACGAAGCTCTGAAAGCTCCCGAATTCGTCACTCACTATAAACTCATTGCCAATCAGCTCGATAGTATTGTTGCAAGTGCTCGCTAAAATGATGAAGATGTAAAAAAACTTATCATCCAGCGAGGATCCAATGAAAAAACTTTTTTTAGGAATGGTTTTTTTGGTTGCCTGTCATTCAGCACCAAAACATACCGAAATGAAGACCGAAAAAATTTGGCCCACAACTCTTGAAGGCGCGGTTCAAAACCCAGATCGTGATGCCGAAAATAAAGCCCGCGATATTTATCGCCATCCACTTGAGACTCTCTCGTTTTTTGAAATTCAACCCGGGCAAACCGTTGTCGAAATTTGGCCCGGCGGTGGCTGGTATACCGAAATTCTCGCGCCATTTTTGGCAAACTCCGGTCACTACGTGGCTGCAATGAGCGGAGCCACCACAAAAGAAGGTAACGAGATCAGCAAAAAATTTGATCTTTGGATGGCCTCACATCCCGCCCTTCAGGCAAAGACAACGTTGGTTGATTTTATCCCGCCTAAAAAAACGATGCTTGCCCCCGACGGAACAGTTGATCGGATCGTGACTTTTAGAAACCTGCATAATCTTGTTGCGATGAAGGCTCTTGATTCCTCAATGGTTGCATTTTTTAAAGCTCTTAAACCTGGTGGAATGCTCGGCGTGGTGGATCACCGTGCTGCAAGCAAATCCAAAGTGTCTGCTGCAAAATCTGGGTATATTCGCGAAGAAGATGTGATCAAAGCCGCACGTCATGCGGGCTTTCAATTGGTTGAAAAATCAAATATCAATGCGAACTCAAAGGATCTTAAGAATTATCCAAATGGGGTTTGGACTTTGCCACCCAGTTTTGCATTGGGTGAAAAAGATCATGATAAATATGCGGCGATTGGCGAGAGCGACCGCATGACCTTGAAATTTGTTAAACCTTAATAGTTTATAGCAGTCGTACCGAGAGCGAAGTCCAAGGTTCGCTTCTCAAGTTCATAAGTGATCAGCGCTTGGGCATAAGCCGCCTCGGCAGAAACAAGCGCTGATTGTGCAATCGCAAGATCTAAAAAATTAAAAGAACCCACCTCATAGCGCCCCTGACTGACCTCATAGGCTTTACGAGCTGCAATCACACCCTTGTTAGCCGAAATCATTTTTTGAATTGCAGCTTCAAGATCATTCACAGTTTGTTTTACTTCACCGACCACTTGATGATGGGAATCAAGAAAATCGATTTCTGATTTTTGGGCCTGCGCTCGCGCATGGGCGATCTTTGATCCGGTGAGATAACGATCAAATATATTCCAGGTTAAAACCATTCCATAAGTGGAGTTGGTTTGGTGACGCAATTGATTGTCTAAAGGCTCTTGCGATCCCAAAGGAACATTGGCGCCATTGATATTGAGTGAATCAATCCAACGGGCGTTGGCCCCGTAGGTGGCAAGAAAATCTAATTTTGGAAACCAACTGCTTCTTGCCGCAACCGTATCCCATTTGAGCCCTTGGCTTGTTGATCTTGCCGCCTGATAATCTCTACGGTGATTGAGAGCTTCGGCAATTAATGTTTTTTGATCCGAAATTTTTGTGAGTGCTAACTTGGCTTTTTCGACCTCGGTTTCAAGCGGAGGTTCAACCAAATTGTAGTCTTCGCTTGGGTCAATCCGAAGGCGTCGCAGGAGAGCAATCAAATCGGTCTTTTGTTTATTTTGCGAATCGATTGCAAAGGTCTCATCCGCACTTGTTTGGGCTTGTTGGCGAAAAAGATCGGAAAGATTTCGGATTCCCACTTTGGTTTGCTCGGATAATAGGCGCTCGCGGTCTTGCGACACTTTTAGATTTTTTTCGGCAATCAATATCAATTTTTGATCGAGAATAACTTGTAAAAAAGCTTGGGCCACATCTAAAGAGATCTGTTGCTTTGCTCTTTGAAGCGAATTTTCGGCGGCATCTCTTTTATTTATTGCTGATCTAAAAGAGGCAATGTCATTAAGGCCGTTAAATATATTTAAGGTCGTTGCTACCTGATAACTTGGACCGTAGTTTGAACCGTGAACTAAGGTAGGAGTTGTGGTTGTATAAAGCGTTGTTCCTTGATTGGCAGAATAATTTCCTGTGGCAGTGAGGTTTGGTAAAAATTGAAAATAACTTTGCAAAAGATCCGTACCGCTGACTTCACGGTCGGCTTGGCTTTTTAAAACAGATGTCGAATTGTTTAAGGCTGAACGAATGCTCTGATCGATGGTTAAGCTTTTTGGCTCAGCAAATGCGTTAAGTACAAATACGAAAACACCAATCATTTTTTAGCTCCCGGTGCTTGCCCCATGATTTGAATCTTGCCATGATTTTTGACCGATCCACCAAGATTCAAAGCCACATTCATTCCTGGTTTTAAACCAGTAGCCACCCGAATCTTTTGGCCATCATTATCGAGAACACGCACATCAATTAAATCCACAGTGCTGTCTTCGCCAACCACTCCAACCATGGTCTTACCTTCGCGTAAAACCACTGCTTCACTTGGAACTTCAAATCCAGGAGCCGCCACCGCATGAATCGTCACTTGAACCAAACTTCCTGGAAGGATTTTTTTATCTTTATTATCAAGATCGATTTCGGTCAGAAGCATTCTGGTTTTTTCATCCAGTGCGCCCGAGAGTCTTGTGACGTGGCCCGCAAAAACTTCATCCGGGCGCTCACTCAAAGTCACTTCTGCAACCGCTCCTTTGTCCACAGCTGAGGCATCTCGCTGATCGAGATAGGCGTAAACTCTGAGCTCATTGACTTGTGAAATCGACAATACCGGAAGCGCACTGGTTTGTGATCCCGTTGCATTTTGCATTAAGGCTCCGGGATCGGCAAATCGCTGGGTGATTGTTCCGGCAAAAGGAGCTCTTAAAGTCTCATAGGATTTTAAAACTTCTTGGGATTCAAGATGGGCCGAGGCGACTTCGCTGTCGGAGGCGGCCTGATCAGCTTCTTGTTGCGAGACTAAACTGCGCTGAAATAATTTTTGTATACGATCGGCAATCGCTTTTTTATTTCGGGCTTCGCTGAGTGCCGCATTGTAGGCTTTATCGGTTTCGGGAGATTCGATAATTGCGAGCATCTGACCTTTTTTGACCACGTCTCCTTTATCGACCAAAACTTTTTTTAAATACCCACTCACTTTTGCATAAAGGGTTACCGAGGCAAAGGGGCGTGCCTCCCCGGTGAGTTTGACCGATCGGTCCGCTGGAGTTTCGATCACCTTTGCAATCTGTACTTTTGGTCCTTTTGCTAACTCGATTTCTCTTGCATGCTCCTCATATCTTTCGCTCAAAAATCGATAGGTCGTCATCACCACAACAATCAATAAGGCAATCCCGATTATTCGTCGTGCTGACTTTTGCATTTCGGGCGGAGCTGCTTTGTAGGAGCTGACTAACGAATGTGTTGCACTCCGAAACTGAGAAGAAAGTGTTGATAAAAGGGATTTGAGAAATTTCATATGGTCAGTCCTTCTTCTTCAGCTTTAAGTTTTTGATCGAGTTGGTGTTTGGTTGGCATTTCTATTCTTAACAGTGAGTAAATCACAGGGACCACAATCAAAGTCACAAATGTGGCAACGATCAATCCCCCGATAACAGCTCTTCCAAGCGGCGCATTTTGCTCACCCCCTTCGCCAAGGGCTAATGCCGCAGGAAGCATTCCAAGAATCATCGCGATCGCTGTCATAAGAATAGGTCTGAGCCGAGTCGCCCCAGCCTCAAGGGCTGCCGCAATCGCCGAAAGCCCTTTTTCCACTCGCAATTCGTTGGCAAAGCTCACCATCAAAATTGAATTTGAAGAAGCAATACCCACCGCCATGATCGATCCCATAAAAGAAGACACATTAATTGTTGTTCCGGTAAACAAGAGCATCCAAAGAATGCCCATCATTGCGCCAGGAACCGCCACCAAAACAATAAATGGATCTAGCCAGGATTGAAAAAGAACAACCATCAACAGGTAAACAAGAAATATTGCAACGATCAATCCCCCACCAAGACTCGAAAAAGAATCTAGCATCACCTCGCCTTGTCCACGAACATTGATGGATGTGCCCATAGGAAGTGGCCCTAAACTTTTAATTGCAGCATTGATTCGTTTGCTAACAGATCCAAGATCACTGCCTTCTACATTGGCTAAGATATCCAAAACTCTTTGCACATTATTGTGACTAATCGAACTCATTCCAGAAGCGGTTTGCATTGTGGCCAAATTTCCAAGGCGCTGAGTTTGCGATTGTGGAGTTTGACCCAGAGTGACGCTCGAAGAATCGTTAAATCGCGACCCCGACACGGGAGTGGTTAAAAGATCATTCACACTGGTTAATTTTTTAAGCGGGACTTTGATTGCGACAGAATAGTTCACATTGTTTGTTGGATTTAAAAAAAAGCTTGGTGCAACCGTCGTGCTGCCAGAAAGTGCAATCAGCATACTGTTGGCGACATCTTGTTGGGTCACACCCATTTGGGCTGCGCGAATGCGGTCCACATCCATTTTTAAAATTGGTGTATCAAACACTTGTTTTAATACCACATCGGCAAGGCCCGGAATCGCCTTCATCTTTGCAATTAAGGTTTGTGCCACATCTAAACTATTTTTGATGTTCGATCCTTGGATTTGAACATCCACGGGAGCGCTCAATCCAAAGTTTAAAACCTGACTAATAATATCTGCCGGTTGAAAATTGATGCTCGCACCAGGAAAATTATCATTCAGAAGTGTGCGGATTTTTGTGATGTATTGAGCGGTTGGCTTATGATCTTCGGTGAGCGCCACAAAAATCTCGGCATCCGCACCATTGACATTGTCGGTCGGTACAAAGGCAAGATTGTAAAACACGGGAACACCGATTGCGGCATTGATCGTCTTGATTTCTTGTTTGGGAATCACATCGCGAATATGCTCTTCAACCCGCGCGATCAACTTTTCGGTCTCTTCAATACGGGTCCCAGCTGGCGCACGAAAGTGAATCTTCATCAATCCGGCGTCACTGACCGGAAAGAAGTCCATTCCCACCACAAATAAAGTCATCAGTGTAATTAAAAAAACACCCAGCGCACTCCACAAAACAAATGCCCGATGGGAAAGGCACAATTTTAAAATGGAAGTGTAGCGCTCTTCGAGTTTTTTAAAATTTGCCGAAAATCGTGGAAAGGGCTCGTGGTTGGCATCATGATTTTCATGCTCTAAAAGCATCCTTGATAAAAGAGGCACCAAGGTTCGCGAAAGCACATAAGACGCCATCATCGAGAGCACCACGGAGAGTGCAAGTGGGGTAAACAAAAAACGTGCAGGCCCACGAATCAACACCACCGGAAAAAACACCACACAGATGGCAAGGGTTGCCATAATTGCGGGTAAAGCAATTTGTGAAGCACCCGTAAGGATCGCCTGGGTCAATGGTAAACCGAGCATTCGGTTGCGATGGATATTTTCGACTTCAACCGTGGCATCATCAACGAGCATTCCAATTGCGAGCGACAAGCCCCCAAGTGTCATGATGTTGATTGAATTGCCAGTGAGTTTAAGCCCAATGATTGCTGAGAGAATCGCAAGCGGAATACTGGTGCAAACCACAATCACATTTCGCCAACTGCCCAAAAAAAGTAAAATCATCAGAGAAACAAGAATCGAAGAGATGACCGCTTCGTGCAAAACACTCGCAATTGCCGAACGCACAAACACCGATTGATCAAAATCCAAATTGAGCTTCATTCCAGGAGGAGCTGTAGCTTGAATCTGGGGCAAGGCCTCTTTGGTCGCATCAACAACCGATAATGTTGAAGCATCCGATTTTTTTAAAATATTAAGATATGTGGATCGATGCCCGTTGATACGAACAATATTTGTTTGATCAGCAAAACCATCGCTCACCTTTGCAACGTCTCCAACCGAGATGATTTGACGTCCCCGCGCTGAGATCGGAATTTGCTCGAACTCTTCGACTTTTTTTGGGCTCGAATTGAGCGCCACATCATATTCAAAAGATCCAATCCGAGCAGTCCCTGCCGGAATAATAATATTACTCGATTGCACAGCCGACACCACATCGTAAGGAGATAATCCTTTGCTCGACAAAACGTCGGGATCTATTTCGATATTTACTAATCGACTTTTACCTCCGTAAGGTGCCGGAGTCGCAAGCCCTGGAATGGTAAAGAGCTTTATCCGAATAAAATTAAGACCGTAATCAAACAATTTTTCTTCTGGAATGGTATCGCTTGAAATTGTGATCTGAGAGACCGGCACATTTGAGGCATTGTACTGAATGATAGCCGGTGCGGTAATTCCAGGTGGCATTGATCTGAGCGACGTGGCCGAAGTCGCAGAAATTTGAGCAATCGCCCCGCCGATATCTGATCCGGGTTGAAAGTAAATTCTTAAAACTCCCACGCCAGGGATCGATGTCGATTCGATTTTTGAAACACCGTTAACAGTTGTGGTGATTCCGCGCTCACTAAAAAGAGTCACTCGACTTTCGATATCTTGTGCAGAAAGACCAGGGTAATTCCATACTACGCCCACCACCGGAATATCGATCAATGGAAAGATATCTACGAGCATGGTTTTTAGACTTAAAAACCCCCCCAGCATAATCAAAAGCGAAAACACAGCAATGGTAAAGGGCCGGCGTAAAGCGAGTCGTACGATCCACATTCGAAATGACCTCTAAGTTGTAATGACTTCGACAAATAGGTTTAAAGTTTTTAGCATTTGGGTTTCGGTTTTTTCTATCCGCGATAAAATCGTTAATCCATAAAGTAAACCCACCAAAGTTTTTGCTAAATCAATAGCCGAGTGGAGTGCTTTAAACTCGCCGCGCGCCTGACCCCACTGAATCAAACGATGCAAAAGATCTTCGAGTTGTTTTTTATTTTCGAGCACCAAGCGCGCCACTAAGCCATTCGATTTTTTAAGAGTCGCTGCGGTTTGGGCCATAAAGCAGCCTGAGGGGAATTTTTGCTTTGGTCCTTGATAAATAAATTGATGAAAATAGAACTTCAGAATCTGGCCCGCGGGCCGGTCCCGAAGACTAAGGGTTTCAACTCTTTTGTTTTTAAAAGTTTTGTCATAGCAACTGATAGCTTCCATAAATAGTTTTTGCTTACTTTTAAAAGCCTGATAAAAACTTGAATTTTTGATTTTAATTTCTAAAAGCAAATCTTCTAAGCTTGTTCCATCAAAGCCCTTGAGCCAAAAAAGGCGCATTGCTTTATACACAGCTTGATCTCGATCGAAATTTCTTGGCCGCCCCATCGTTTAAAATCGTACGTGAGGATTGTGGAGAGATCACTCCAAAATGTTGGGGGAAAATCGTGGTCTAGACAAAAGTTCTGCGAAGTGGGTCCTTTGATTGTTTGCGCCGGATTCGAGGCTCAGGTCCGCAGCGCGCCGGCTTTTAAGCGCCCCTAGAGCCTTAAAGGCTTTGGGGTGACAAAAACCGGCGTGGCTTTTTACTTATTTTTAAAGCCAAAAGCGCCATCGCAAGGCTTAAAGCATTTAGGGCCGGCATTGGGATTGGAAGTAAAAAGTCGGTCGCACTGAATTTTGATTTAGTGAAACCAAATGGTTGTTGTCAGTCGAGGATGGTTGACAGTGAAAAAATGGATTTTTCTTTTAATTGCTATTGTTTTGCCACTAACTGATGCGTGGGCTGGCTATACGCCTGGCAAGAGCAAAGAGGCTGATACGTTTCAAGCATCATTGCGGCTTGAGGCGATCAACATCTTAAAAATTCGAAAGAATTATTTCGAGATGATCTTGCGTTGTTATAAAGACAATTGCGCGCAACCAGAGAATACCGACTTTGAGGACTTCAAAAACAATCTGCCATTTATGATTACCTCATTTCGTAAGGGTGTTGCTCTTAGTAATTTAGAATCCTTTACCTCCACCACCCAAACCGGCGCATTTTTGAAAACTGGATATTACGGCACGGGTCCAAAACAAATTCAGCTTCCTGGCTCGCCTCCCCCACCACCAATGATTTTTGATGATGAGCAAGAGCGCGATACAATTGTAAAAGGCTTTGCGTACCGTGATCGTTTTGCGATGGAAACCAAGTGGCAAAAAGAAGAGCGCTTAAAGTATGAACCCAATGATCCATTTTTGAGTCGCTTTCATGATGCCTTTGCCGAAACCACCGCAGACGAAGCTAAGCAATATTACACCTTATGGTTTAATGAATGGCTGAAGCGATTTACCTTTTTGGCTTATATTCCGCACTTGCATCCTTCAAACGAGGAAGTGAGCTCGGCGCTTCAAGTTGTGGTCAAAAAAATGACCGAATTTATTCGTGATCTTCCTGATCCAGACAAAGTGGATATCGCACGAGTTATTTATTTTGATGGTGCGCTCGAACGGGTTCGAGCAAAACATCCAGAGCTCAACACCTACATTACAAAACAACTGACTGATGCTCCTAAAGATACATTTGTGTTTTATGATTGGCTTAAAGGCCAAGCCACAATCCCAGCTGGCGCTTTTGCGGCCTGCGGAGTGATGGCATTGATTGTTAAACGATGGAATCCTATCTGTTCTGCGGCATCATTGGTTTATACCGCATCATCGATTTGGGACACATGGAATGATTTTCGTGAGCGCACCGATGATTTCGTAGTGGGCGTTGGAGATTACTCCCGCATCCAAAAAGGTGTTTGGAAAATCATTTATACTGCGGTTGCCACAACATTGGTGATTAAAGGAACACTCACTTCGATTGCTGCAATCGAGGCAAGACCTTCTGCGATGTCGCTGGCTTTAAAGGAAACAAGAGAAAAAATTCGCGATCGCAAAGAGTGGCAAAAGGCCATTTCTGAATACATCAAAAGCTTTACGAAAGGTGCGGTGAAATCACTCCCCTTACAAGTGGCCCTTACCGCTGGCAAAACTACAAGCGCCTTTGTTGTTGGAAAAGAATTGATGAGACACGGATCAACTCGTGATTTGGTGAGTAAATCAAAAGATACCCAAGGATTTTTTGTTTCTTATGCTGATGTGCTTGAAGCAGCCAAAAATTTTAGTGATCAATTGCGCTAATTACCAGCCAGATGTGGCGGGATGTTTTTCGCCACGAAAATGAATTTCAAGATCGGGCGAGTTGGGAATTTTAAAAGTTCCATCGCCTGTGATCTCTTGATCGCTGTTTTTGATTTTGATTGGCGCCTCAACAATTTCTGTTTTGTCACCCTTATTCAATTGGCCTGCGAATGAGAATAATCCTTCGGCCGTTTTTGCAATGTGATCAAAATTCAATCGCGACTCCGATTTTTCACCGCTCGCCACATTCAAGTTGGCTTTGAGGATCTCTTCACCCTGCATTTGAATTTGACCCGAACTGATGGGCAGATCCTCACCTTGGCCCGTAACATGAGCCGAGCCCGTTAAAGGAAAATTTTGGACCGGCGCCGGCACCCACTGCGGCTTTGCTTGAGCGATCATCATCACCACTAAAAAGTGCTTCATCATTGCTGTTCCTTTTCCCATTTTTTAGACCACTTTAAAAAAACCGAATAGCCCGCACTGACCGAGATAATCAATCCGGGAAGCCCGTCTAAAAATCCGAGTTTCCAAAAGTAGGTTTCAAAAAATTTTGAGATTGGTTTTACAATTAATTTGAAAACCGAAAATGATTTTAAATTTTGAGACAATAAGGAGCTGTAGCGATTGTTGGTTTCTACTTGGTGGGCAATATCGCGAAACACATAGTGATCAATCGGATTTTTAAGTCGAAAAACCTGAGGGCTCGATACCTTTTCGTGAATTTGCGAATCAGACCAATTGGCTTTTGTGCGATCAAAAAGTCGAAGTTGATAATCGGGATACCATCCTCCGTGACGAATAAAGCGAGTAAGATAATAAGACTGGCGCGGGCATTCATAAGCCGCAGTGATTGGGCCTGATCTCAAAAGATCCGAAATTTCTTTTTGCAACCCTTTGCTGAGGGCTTCGTCGGCGTCGAGACATAAAACCGCATCGTATTGAGCAAGCTCGACCGCCCTTTTTTTCTGCGGCCCGAACCCTCGCCATGGCTCCTCAAACACCCGCGCTTTGAGATTTTTGGCGAGCGCTACCGTGTTATCGCTACTGCCACTATCTAAAACAACGATATCACTTGCAAAGGGCACCGACTCAATACATCGCTTAAGATTGTGCTCTTCATTTTTTGTGATTATGACCAGCGATAACATTTTAAAACTTTAGCATCGGAGGGATTTGCAGTGCGATTTTTATTTTTGATTTTTTTAATCAGTCCTTTAGCACAGGCCTATTATTCGGTTTTAGACACGGGCGAGATCTTACAACCCGGTCATTATGACATGAGTCTTGAGGGTGAGTTCGTCACCAACAACGGTCGAGGTGCAAACCTTGTGGGGCGGTTTGATGCTCCTTTGAGCGAAGAAACTCAAGTGCGAGCGATGGTTGGCTTCGGAACAACCGACTTTCATTTTGGTGCACTTTTTAAATGGATTCCTGTACCCGATCTAAAAAGGCAACCTGCCATTGGACTGATTGCGGGTGGAATTTTCGCAAGAATTACTGATGATCGCTCATCAAACACCTATCTCACTTTTCGATTGGCTCCGTTGATTTCTAAAACGATTGCGATTTCGGGTGGTGAACTGACACCATTTGCATCACTTCCATTGGGAATTCGCACCGGCGCAAGTCGTGTCGATGGTCCTGTGCAATTTGCAGTGGGAACCGAGTACAAAACAAATCATCTTGAGAATTTTAAATTTCGGGGTGAACTTGGGTTTGATCTGAATAACAAATCTTATTCTTATGTGAGTTTGAATGCGATTTTGTTATTTGATGAAGAACACGGAATTGTTTTTAAATAAAAAAAAATCGCGAACTCTTTTATAAAAAAAGAGTTCGCGATCTTGAAGCTTACTTCACGTCTTTAAAATCGGCATCAATCACATCATCGTTTTTTTCTGATGACGAGTCGGCCTGAGGGGCACCTTGAGATTCGGCACCTTTACTCTTTTGTTTTTCATAGAGCGAGCTGCTGAAGCTATGGCTGACTGCTGTTAAAGCATCAACACCCGATTTGAGTTCTGCAGCCGAGGCTGAAGTGTTGCTCAAAACCGTTTTTGCTGCGGCAACTGCATCTTCGAGTTTTTTCTTTTCTGAAGCATCGATGTCTTTGTTATCGGTGACCAATTTTTCACACTGATAAACCAAATTGTCGAGGTTGTTACGGGCCGAAACCGTTTCGCGTTTGGCTTTATCTTCATCTGCATGAGACTCAGCATCGCGAACCATGTTCTTAATTTCGTCCTCGTTGAGACCCGATTTTGCGGTGATCTTAATGGCCTGCTCTTTACCTGTTCCAAGATCTTTGGCAGTCACATTCAAAATACCGTTGGCATCGATATCAAAAGTCACTTCGACCTGGGGCACACCACGAGGTGCTGGTGGAATTCCCATCAACTCAAATCGGCCAAGCGATTTGTTATCGGTGGACATCTCGCGCTCCCCTTGAACCACATGCACATCAACACTGGTTTGATTATCGGCAGCGGTTGAAAAGATTTGCGATTTGCGGGTTGGAATTGTGGTGTTGCGATCGATCAGTTTGGTCATCACTCCGCCAAGAGTTTCGATCCCGAGTGAAAGTGGAGTCACATCTAATAAAAGAACATCTTTGACATCGCCCGCAAGCACTCCGCCTTGGACTGCTGCGCCGACTGCAACCACTTCATCTGGATTGACCGAGCGGTTTGGCTCTTTACCAAAAAATTCTTTAACCGCTTTGGCCACTGCAGGAATCCGTGTGGATCCACCAACCAAAACCACTTCATCAATATCAGCGGCACTCAAGCCCGCATCTTTGATCGCTTTGCGGCAAGGCTCGATTGAGCGTTTGATTAAGTCCTCGGTCATTTGCTCAAATTTTGCCCGAGTGAGTTTGACATTTAAATGTTTGGGACCCGATGCATCGGCGGTCACAAATGGCAAATTGATTTCGGTTTCCATGGTGGAACTCAACTCAATTTTTGCTTTTTCGGCGGCTTCTTTTAAACGCTGCAAAGCCATTTTGTCGGTTTTTAAATCAATGCCCTGATCTTTTTTAAATTCTTCGATCAACCACTGAAGGATTTTTGTATCAAAGTTGTCACCACCCAAATGGGTGTCACCGTTTGTGGCTTTGACTTCGACCACATTGTCGCCCACTTCGAGAATAGAAATATCAAATGTTCCACCCCCAAAATCATAGATCGCAATTTTTTGGTCTTTTTTCTTATCCATGCCGTAAGCGAGAGCTGCGGCTGTTGGCTCGTTGATGATGCGTTTAACATCGAGACCGGCAATACGGCCCGCATCTTTGGTGGCTTGTCGTTGAGCATCGTTAAAATAAGCGGGTACCGTAATGACCGCTTCTTTCACTTCGTGACCTAAATAATCTTCGGCAACTTTTTTGAGTTTTCCCAAAATCGCAGCAGAGACTTCTTCAGGAGAAACTGTTTTGCCTTGAGCTTCAAAAGCGCAGTCATTTCCCTTACCAATAACTTTGTAAGGAACGAGTTGAATCTCTTCTTTCACTTCATCAAATCGGCGACCCACAAATCGCTTTGCCGAATAAATTGTGTTTTCAGGATTGGTCACGGCCTGACGTTTTGCAATTTGACCTACAAGGCGTTGGCCATCTTTGGTGTAAGCCACAACCGAAGGAGTGGTTCTTGCCCCTTCTTCGTTGACGATGACTTTTGCTTCGCCGCCTTCCATCACTGCCACAACAGAATTTGTGGTTCCTAAATCAATACCAATTATCTTTGCCATATTTAAAAATCTCCCTATCGTTGGAATGTATTCAACCGTAAATGTGGGTAGAGGATCGGGCTCGTCAAGGCCAACCCTTTAAGGTCGGTTAAAAAACCCTTTTTTTTCGGCTAAGACCGTCTCACCTTTAGACTGAGCAATTTCTCTCAGTTTTATTTCCTCATCTTTGGTCAGTTTTTTGGGAAACTTGACCTGCACTTCAAATATCAGATCACCCGGCCTGCCGGTCCTGAGAGAGGGGACACCTTGACCCGCAATCTTGAGCCACTCGCCATGTTGAATGCCTCGGGGCACCTCGATGCGGTCCTCACCTTTCAGGGTTTCGACCTCAATGTCGGCACCGAGTAAGGCTTGAAGGTAAGACACCTCAAGGGGTGCATAAAGATTGGATTCGCGGCGGGTAAAGATCGGATGCTGCTCCACCTGAATCTCAACATAGAGATCGCCCGGCGGGCCTTTGCGCCGCCCGATTTCACCCTCACCGTTGAGTCGCAACTGAGTGCCGGTATCTACCCCTTTTGGAACATTCACCGCCAATTTCTTTTTGGTCAAAACGCGGCCTGAGCCTTCACATTTTGAACACGGATTGCTGGTGACGGTGCCTTCGCCGTGGCAAGTAGGACATGGGGCTGCCATTTGAAAAAATCCTTGAGACCGGACCACTTGACCCCGCCCCTTACAAGTGTCGCAAGTTTTGGGTGGAGACTTATCTTTTGAACCTGTGCCGTCACAGGTTTTACAATCGGCTTCGGTTTGAAATTCAATATCCTTTTGCACACCCTCAAGCACATCTTTGAGCTGGATGCCCAAGCGATAGCGCAAGTCCGCTCCACGTGTTGCCCGATTGGGATCGCGTGATCGACTGCCTCGGCCGCCACCAAAAAAATCGCCAAAGATATCGCCAAAGGCCTCAAACACATCGGACACGTCGTGCATGCCGCCACTGCCCGCACCCTCGATCCCTGCCATGCCGAAGCGATCATAGCGCTCGCGCTTGTCTTTATTGCCCAGGACTTCGTAGGCGCGCGCGGCGATTTTAAATTTTTCTTCGGCCTCGGCATTACCAGGATTTTTATCAGGATGATGAAGCATCGCCAATTTGCGGTAGGCTTTTTTAATCGTGTCTTGATCGGCATCGCGTGCGACGCCTAAAACTTCGTAAAGGTCTTGATTCATAAATTGAAAAATAGAGTTAAGCGATTTTAAACGTCAAGGATGAAGAAGAGCGCGAAGCGCTTTGATTCGTTGAGCGAGGTCTAATTTGGCATTGGGGTTATCGGTTTTTTGATAAAGATCTTCTAACAATGGCAGTGCAATGGCCGCTTGGCCCGATTGTGAAAAGAGCCGTGCGGCCAGCGAATTGACCCAAGCCGGAGCCCCATTTTCGCCCGCCTGCTTGAGCAGTTCTGCAGCCCGGGTAAAATCCTTGCGATCAAAAAGCGAGTTGTAGGCCGCGCGATAAGCAATCGACCAATTGTGGGGCAAGTTTTTTACACCCCTTTCAAACAGCAGATGGGCCCCCTCGAAATCATCCATCAAAACGCTAAGAGCCGTGGCACCCAAGGAATAAATCACCTCAAAGCGAGGCGAAAGACGGGTAGATGCGTCCATCATTTGAAAGGCCCAGCCCCTTGAACATTCTCCCCTACGGGTTTGGGTTTTTTGTAGGGCATGGGCGACCACGGGATCAATATTTTGTGTGGAAGAGGGTTCATCGTGGGGTTTGAGTGAATCCGAAATGTTTTTTGGCAACTCACCCATAATATTGCAAGTTTCAAGATTCTGAATCGTCCTGAGCCAAATTGAATCGGCCATAATGTCGTTGTAGCCAAAGGTAAGGTGCTCAATATTTTCAACCGGCGGCGGGACTAAGCGAATATTGATGGGTTTGGATTGGATAATCTGATTGAGCTGTTGGTTGCTAAAAAAAACTACACTTAAAGAAATAAGAATGCCCGCAATAAATCGCATGATCTGATCTTAAAGAAGATCCAAAAAAAAAGGCAATGCCGAAGCATCGCCTTTTTGTTTTAAAGTTTTTAAGCTTTATGAATTAGATATCTGATTGCTGGTTAAAAATTCTTTTGTTGTCATCAACAATCCAAATATCCATCGTCGCATCACCATCGATGTCGCCGATAGCCTCAGCTACGAAATTGGTATTTGTCGCGTCTAACGCTCCAAGGGTAGCTCCTGTAGGCGCAATAAATGCTGTTGGAGCGACTGGGGTGTTAATAACCGCACAACCTGCAACAGGTGCGGCGATTGTTCCACAAACTGCGGCCACTTTCGTACTTACATTAGCTGCAACAACAGCAGAGCCTGTATAGTTCGCAGGCTGTGTTGCAGTACTAGCTGCTGCAAAGCCATGATCAAAACGAAATTGACCCGTTGGCGCATACCCAATACCCTGAAACGCACCCCAAAATTGCTGATACTCCGCCTGGAAAGCACGCTCAGCACTGTAAATTGCAGATAAATCCGCTTTGGCCTCAGCCTGGCGCGATTTTGCCTGAAACTTTGTGAAATTCGGAATTGCAATCGCTGCAAGAATACCGATGATTGCAACCACAATCATCAATTCAATCAGCGAAAAACCTTTATTATTTAGTCTCTTCATTTATTCCCCTCATACGTTCGTTAGTTATGTTCCTCTGATATTGTCTTTCGTCTTGGCGTTTCACACAAGACAGATTTTATTTATCTAAACCTGAGACGAAATTTTAGTCTCAAAGTCGAGCATCGATTCTTAACTTGAAACAGTAAGGGCTAGACCAAAGTGAGAAATTTTCTAAAAATTTAATTTTTGGTGGTCTTGCCCAATTTTAAATTGAACCCACAATAAACCTGTTGGTTTTTAATAATAATTTGAGACGTTCGAAGTTGATGCGTGCTGTTATTAGGGAGACCTTTTCATTTCTGTGCTCATTTGGGACATTAAGAGTATGAACGATTTAATTGTGAATTCTTCCGAAACCGAAATTGAAGGCCTAACCATTACAGAACCAAAAGCCAAGGTCACTCGGCCTTCGCTTTATAAAGTCATTTTGTTGAATGATGATTTTACTCCAATGGATTTTGTGATCTTGGTATTAAAAAAGTTTTTTGGCAAAGCCGAGGCTGAGGCGAGCCAAATCATGCTTGAGGTTCATCAAAGAGGCAGTGGACTTGCTGGGCTTTTTACTTTCGAAGTGGCCGAAACAAAAAGTTACCTGGTGAATGAGTACTCCAAAAATCACCATCATCCCCTCAAATGCATTATCGAAAAAGAAGAAGGTTTAAATGCTTGATCCAAAACTTGAAAGATCGCTGAACTTTGCAGTGGAGTGGGCGCGCAATAAACATTTTGAGTTTGTGAGTCTTGAACATGTTCTGTGGGCTTTATCGAGCAAAGACGACGAGGCTCGAAAAATTTTATCGGCGTGTGGTGTGGACTTAAGTTCTTTGGTTCGTGAAATTGAAGATTTCGTCAATCGCCAACATCCAAAAGTTGAAAAATCGGTTTACTCTTCAGATCCCGAATGGCGGCCCGAATTGACCATGGCCTTTCATCGTCTGCTTCAGCGCGCGGCCTTTCAGGTTCAGAGTGCGGGGAAACGATCGGTCAGTGCCGGAAATGTTTTGGTCGCAATTTTTGCCGAAGAAGAATCCCCAGCCCGCTTTTTTTTAGAAAGCCGTGGAGTCACCCAGTTTGATATTGTCAAATTTCTCTCGCACGGCACGCCCCGATTTCCAGCACCCAAAGACACTCCAGAATATGCGATGGATGGGCTTCCTAAAGATGAGCAAAAATCTCGAGCGCTTGATCTTTTTGCCACAAACCTCAACCAAAAAGTAAAAGATAAAAAAACCGATCCCCTCATCGGCCGAATCGATGTGATCGAAAGAACGATTCAAGTCCTCGGCCGTCGAACAAAAAATAATCCCCTCTTTATTGGTGAAGCCGGTGTGGGAAAAACCGCCATTGCCGATGGTCTTGCCGCAAAAATTGTTGAGGGTGAGGTTCCTGAATCTTTAAAAGATGGTGTTGTTTACTCTCTCGATATGGGGGCTTTGCTTGCGGGCACCAAATACCGCGGCGATTTTGAAGAGCGAATCAAAGCGGTCATTGGGGAATTAAAAAACGAAGCTCATCCGATTTTGTTTATTGATGAGATTCACACCTTGGTCGGAGCTGGCGGAACGAGTGGCGGTGCGATGGATGCCTCAAATTTACTTAAGCCCTTGCTGACCGATGGGTCGCTGGCGTGCATGGGATCGACCACCTACAAAGAGTATCGCAATCATTTTGAAAAAGATCGCGCGCTGGCTCGCCGCTTTCAAAAAATTGATGTGCGAGAGCCTTCAATCGATGAGGCCATTCAAATTCTTGAAGGATTAAAAACAGCTTATGAAAAACATCATCGGGTCAAATACAGCAAAGGTGCTTTAACCGCAGCGGTTGAGCTTTCGGCCAAACACATTCATGGTCGGCAGCTTCCAGACAAAGCCATCGATGTGATTGATGAGGCCGGCGCAGCCCTTCGCATGCGCATGGGGGCTGGCGAAGACATCAAAACAATTGATGTGGCCGATATCGAAAAAATTGTGGCAAGTATTGCCCAAATTCCACCAAAGAGTGTGACCCAATCGGATCGTGATCGTTTAAAAACTTTAACCGCCGATTTAAAATCGGTAATTTTTGGTCAGGATTCAGCAGTTGAAAAAGTGGTTTCATCGATAAAACTTTCGCGCACCGGTCTATCGCGCGAGGCCAAACCCATAGGCAGTTATTTGTTTGCGGGTCCAACCGGTGTGGGTAAAACCGAGGTGGCAAAACAGCTGTCTCAACTTTTGGGAATTTCATTTTTGCGCTTTGATATGAGCGAATATATGGAAAAGCATGCGGTCAGTCGCTTGGTAGGAGCACCTCCGGGATACGTGGGGTTTGAAGAGGGTGGACTTTTAACAGAAAGCATTTCTAAAACTCCTCATGCGGTTTTACTGATGGACGAAATCGAAAAGGCCCATCCGGATCTGATTAATATTTTACTCCAGGTGATGGACTCAGGACGGCTCACCGACTCCAACGGAAAAACGGTTGATTTTAATAATGTGATTTTGATTATGACCAGCAACGCCGGAGCGCACGAAGCGGCTAAAGGTGGCTTAGGGATTAATCCTAATTCGGGCTCTGCGATTTCGCTTGAGGAGATAAAGAAGAATTTTCGCCCAGAGTTTATTAACCGTTTAGATGCGGTGGTTGAATTCGGCAACTTATCAAAAGATATTTTGATTCAGGTTTTGCACAAATTTGTGGGTGAGCTTAAAAATCAATTGCTCATTAAAAAAATCAATCTTGAATTGGATGAGGATGTTTATGATTGGCTTTTTGAAAAGGGTCATGATCCAAGCTATGGAGCAAGGCCATTTGCGCGAGTTGTCGATGAGTACTTAAAGCGCCCCATGGTCGACGAAATTCTTTTTGGTCAAATTCAAAACGGTGGGGCCGTTCAAGTTTCGGTCTCTGATAAACAGCTTTTATTTAAATATCAAGGAATCTAAAAAACATCATGTTTCAAATTTCTAAACGAGTTTTACTTTATATATTGGTCAATTTGCTCGTCATGGCCACGGTCTCACTGAGTTTTGCTTTGATTTCGGCCTTTGTGCCGCTGCCACCATTCCTACTCGGTGGGCTTGTTTTGTATTGTACCCTTTTTGGTTTTGGTGGCGCACTCATTTCCCTGATGCTCTCCCGAGTGATGGCCAAATGGTCAATGGGTGTTCGAGTGATTGATTCCAAAACTGCCTTCGGGCGCGATCTCGAATTGGTTGAGACCGTTCATCGTTTGAGCCAAAAAGCCAACCTCTCCGTGATGCCCGAGGTTGGAATTTATGAGAGCACCGAGGTGAATGCCTTTGCAACCGGACCTAGCAAATCGCGAAGTCTCGTCGCAGTTTCCTCGGGTCTTTTGGCAAAGATGGATCATGCACAACTCGAAGGGGTGTTGGGGCATGAGATTGGGCATATTACCAATGGCGATATGGTGACCATGACGCTGCTTCAGGGAATTATTAATTCGGTGGTGATGATTCTTGCCCGACTGATTGCGGGTCAAGTTTCGGGGCAAGTCGAAGAGCGGTCGCGGTTTTGGGTGCGGTCCCTTTTGATTTTTGGGTTAGATATGATTTTGAGTTTGCTCGGATCTTTGGTGGTTTTTTATTTTTCGCGCCGGCGTGAGTTCAGAGCAGATTTTTGGGGAGCAAAATTGGCGGGTCGAGGTCAAATGATCTCGGCACTTCAGGCTTTATCCCATGCCCTTCCTGATGAAGAAATTGACCGAACTTTTGGAACATTAAAAATCTCTGAGCCTCGACAAAACATAGCAAGATTGTTTATGAGTCATCCGCCATTAGAAGAACGCATTGCAGCCTTAGAAAAACTGACCCATTAATTTCGATTTCTGGGCTAGCAAAGGTCTGGACACAGCCCCCCTCCAATGCGAGCGCTCAAGATTTGGCGCATAATAAAAAGATGAATGCTTTTGCCATCGTGCTTGCCCTCTTTATTATTATTTCGGCGTGTACCCACGGCCGCATCAATGAAGATATTGATGAAAAAACCTTGGATGCCAAAACCCATTGGTCCACCAATTATCTCAAAGCCCAGACCGAACATTCATGCGCCCTTTTTACCGAGCTTTCCTTAGATAAACGATTTCCACTCCATCAAGTGGCTTATCTTCATGCTATCGAAACCTGCGACATCTATCCGTTAGTGCAAGAGGTTGAGCCTGCTCTCAAAGATTTCGAAAAAGAGGTCCAACTCAAGAGAGCAATTAAAATCAATGATCTTCATCTCCAAACCCAACTGCTTCTTGAAAAAACCCGGCAGAATCTTCCAGCACAAAAAAGAATCGAATTGCTCCATGAGGTTTTGCGGCTTGCGGAGCTGACCCAAAACAAAAAAGCACTTGATGAAGCACAAAAGCGACTGTTTCGCTTATCGCCAAAACTCAATCCCGAAGCGGATCCCTTATCGAATGCCGAGGATTTGAAAAAGCATCGCGATTATTCAAAAGCGATTACTGTTTACAATCAACTTCTTGCTGATTCAAAAAATCCGCAACGCTTGCAGGCCCTAAAGGGTTTAAGACAAACCTATAAATTGATGCACGACAAAGCAAAGGTTCTACAAATTTCAAAAGAAATGGTCGTATTTGCCAACAAAAAACTAAAACCTAAAAATCTCGAGGCCTTTCACAATACGATGCTTGATGTGGCTCGAGTGTACTGGACTTACGGGCAAGGTTTGGAGGCCGAAAAACTTTTGAGTCCTTTGAAAATTTCTGATGCCTATCTTGTGCGTGGGCGGATTGCCGAAGAAAAAAATGATTTTGTTCACGCTCACGAATTTTATTCGAAAGCATTGGAATTTAAAAACTCAAACAGCAACAAAGCCCGATTGATGTGGCTGAGTGGTTGGGTTCAAAGAAAACTGGGAAAGTTCACTGAAGCGGCACTTCAATTTGAGCAGCTTAAAATCTTTGCTGATCAAGCTTTCTTTAAAAATCGGGCAAGTTTTTGGCTGGCTGAGAGCCTTAAGGCTTCGGGCGACAACTCCAAATCCACCGAAGAGTTCACAACCCTCGCTCAACAAGATAAGTTTGGTTATTATGGACTGCTTGCGGCTAGGGCACTAAAAAAACCAATCGCCCGGCCAAAACCATTAGAACTCCGGTCTGAGAACTTTAAAGATCTTCATAAAAAACTGGATTGGCTCTACAACCTCAACGAGTCCGCCCTGGTTAAAAAATATTTAGATGTGTATGCCGAAAACTTGCGAGCAAAAAATACTGCGGATGCCATGATATGGATGGAGCTCTTTAACCAATACCTTCGTGCACAAGACTTTACCGCGATGAATGAGCAACTCTTGAAGCTCGCACCAGCTCTTCGAGCAGAGATCACCGAAAAAGATCCAGAGCTGATGTTTCCAACTCCTTATAAAGAAATTGTGGCCAAGGCTTCTACCCGTTTTGGTGTGACCAAAGAATTGATTTACTCAATCATGCGTCAAGAATCTTCATTTGATCCAAACGTCAGATCCTCGGCCGATGCATTGGGATTGATGCAGCTGCTACCAGAAGTGGCCAAAAACTTTTCTGATCAAGTGGGATTTAAAAATGCAGAAGATCTGTTTGATCCCAAGGTCAATATTCAAGCCGGTGCGGCCTATCTGAAGCAGCTGCTCTTTCATTATCAAGGGCAATTTGTTTTGGTTGCGGCAAACTACAACACCGCTGAGGAAGCGATTCAATCTTGGTTTGTCACTCGCTATCACGGCGACACTTTAGAATTTATCGAAGACATTCCCTATGAAGAAACGCGGGGCTATATTCGTCTCGTAATGAGAAATTTAATTGTCTATTCATTAAAAAACAGCACCAAGGATGAAATCGATTTTCCTGAATGGGTGCTAAGCCTAACGTCAAATTCTTAGGCACTAGTTCAGATTGTTCGCGCATCAGTTCAAGATTCTCCAATAGTTTCAAGCCAACAACTTAGGTCTGTTGATTGCTCTTAAAAGGCTTAAGGGAGAACACCACAATGCGCGCACTTAAAGTTTCAAGCCTCTTTATCTTGCTCTTAGGCCTCGTCGCCGTTCACGGCGTATCAGAACAGCTCGGGGAGCAAGAGCTCGCCTCCAAATCGGAGCCACGACTTCCAATCGATCAAGGCAAGATTGTTCCGTCTAAAGAGGAACCAAAGACAGATCTCAATATCTTATTAAAAGATCCTGCGATGAATGAAAAATGGGGCTTACTGATGACCGATACCAAAAAAGCCTGGAATGTTTCAAAAGGAAGCAAAGACATTATCGTTGCGATTATCGATACCGGCGCTGACACAAAACACCCCGATCTAAAAGGTAATCTTTGGATCAATAAGGGTGAAACTGGAATCGACAAGCGCGGACATAACAAATCAAGCAATGGAATCGATGATGATGGCGATGGCTTTATTGATGACGTCTATGGTTGGAATTTTGTTGATGGCACAAACGATGTTTCAGACAACTACGGTCACGGCACTCATATCGCAGGAATTATTGGTGCAAACAATGCTTCCGGAAAAGGAATCAACGGCATTGCACCTCAGGTAAGTTTGATGATCTTAAAATATTTTGATCCCAAAGCTTATGCTTCGACTTTGACCAATACGGTAAAAGCAATCGACTTTGCTGTTGCCCACGGTGCAAACATTATTAATTATTCAGCTGGTGGAATTGATCCTAGCCCAATGGAAAAAGCGGCTCTTGAACGCGCAAAAAATAAGGGCATCTTGGTTGTGGCGGCTGCGGGCAACGAGCGCTCAAATTCAGATATTCATTCTTATTATCCTGCTGACTATGGTCTCTCAAACATTATTTCGGTTACAGCGATTGATAAAACAAAACATGTTTTGCCCTCAAGCAATTACGGCGTCAAAACGGTTGATCTCGCAGCTCCTGGTAACGAAATCTTTTCGACCGAGCCCGGTGGAAAATATGGTTTTTTAACAGGAACTTCTCAAGCCACCGCCTTCGTCACAGGAGTTGCGGTTTTGGTTATGGCTAATAACCGAGATCTTAAAGCCAGTGATGTGATCAAACAGTTGACCCAAACCGGCGATGTGGAAGATCAATTGAGCGGCAAAACCCGCTATCGCCGCCGCTTAAATACCTATCGCGCACTCACCACCATCGATCAAGATGTGGGTGCCACGGGTGTGATCGCAGAAAATCCCACGGGAATGCGCGGATCTCACTTTACCTTAGAAAAATCAGATGATCAGACATCAGAACCGATCGGACAATTGTCGGAATTGAATCAAGCCTTACTCAAAAACTTTAAAGGAAAGAGAAACTAAATGATTTTTTTAAAGCAGAAGCCAAAAAAATATGTGAATCTTTTAGGCTCGATAAAATTGCAGGGCAATTGACATAAACAAGAACGCACTACCAACGCCAATCATATTTCGAAATTCGGGGCTCACACAGCCCCATATCAAAAGCGAGACACTTAACAAAACCATGACTCCACCGAGCGGGCGCAAGAATGGCCGCTTTGGTTTGGACTTCATATGAAAATTCGACGCTTTGTTTTCGAGCAAAGCTTTTGCCGAATCGCGCATTTTCTTTGCAAGCCGATCCATCGGCTGGGCCTCAATCAAGGCGCTGTAGCGATGAAGAGCATTCGACAAATTATCTTCGCTCTGACACACCCTTAAAAAAGAAAAATGTCGCTCTTCAGATTCATAGCGATCCAAAACTTTTTTCCAAGCAGCTTCGATCGTCGGTGACGACGGTAAAACATCCTCTTTTTTGGCGCGATATTTATCAAAGACGAGTCCACAACTTTTGCAGTCTTTGGCATTGAGGGGTGAGACCTTGTGGCACTTTGGACATTCTTTAGTTTCAACAGATTCGGCAAAATCAAGATCAGATTTGAGCCACTCGATCGGAAATCCCACCACTTCGCTTTGCTTGAGACAATCTGGAAACGCCAACCAAAACTGGCTATGACAGTTGACACATTCAAAACGCGGCTTGCTTTCGCGAACTTCTTTGGGATTGATCGAGTACATTCGCTGGCATTGCGGACAACGTGCACGAACGTATTCAACTTGTTTGAAATTTTCCAATGACGGCTCCCCAAACCTGCGTGCTAATCTTCGTCCATGAAAAATGCACTGCCGCTCTCAATTCTATCAGGAATCTTGCTCGGAACAAGTTATATTCCCTTTCCACCGTGGGCGATTTTTTTTGGATACGTTCCCATGTGGATGGCGTTTCTCGCTGCACCAACATATCGCCAGATTTGGTGGTCTGGGTGGCGTGCGCAATTTGTCGGAACACTGATCGGTTTTCATTGGGTCGCATTTACGGTTCATGAATTTGGACATTTGCCGTGGGCCTTTGGGATTTTTTGTTTGATCGCATTTTCGGCTCTTGCGAATTTGCATATGCCGCTCTCAGGCTTGGCGTGGAAGTGGTGTTCACAAAAATTAAATATTCCATTGGGTCGAAGTTTATTTTTACTTCCTGCCTTTATGTGTTTGGGGGAGTGGCTTTCTCCCATGATCTTTGATTGGAATTTTGGCTACACCTGGCTTTATGGTCAATTTCCGGCAATGAATTTTGCCGATGTGATTGGTGCAAATGGCCTTTCGCACGTGACTATTTTTGTGAATCTGTTTTTTCTTTTTGTGATTTTAAATGCCTGGACATTGCCAAAAAAATTAGCTGCTTGTGGTTTGAGTGTTTTGATTTTCGGCGTGGTCAATTTACTTGGATATTATTGGGGTCAGCGCATCCCGGCTGAGGACAGCACACTTTCGGTGGGAATTGTTCAGGCCAATATCGGCAATCTCGAAAAACAATATGCCGAGCACGGTGATCAATTTCGAAGTCACATCCTGCAAGAGCATTTTGAATTGGCAAGAACCCTAAAAGGTGTGGATCTGATGGTGTGGCCCGAGACCGCATTTCCAGACACTTTAAAAGTGGGGCACTGGCAAAATAATAATGGCCATCAGTTGACCTTATTGTCGCAAGAGTTGGGAGTGACGATTGCAACCGGTGGATATGGAATTGAACCCGATGGAAGACCCAGCAATTCTTTTTTTGTGATTGCCAATGGCGATGTGGTGAAGCCCTCTTATCCAAAAACAATTCTTCTCGCATTTGGAGAATATTTTCCATTTGGCGAAACATTGCCTTTTTTAAAAACATGGTTTCCCGAGGTGGGAGATTTTGCGCGCGGCCCAGGGCCAACCGTAATTGTGGCTCCAGTAAAAGACAAAGCCATCAAACTCGGCGCCCAAATTTGTTATGAAGGATTATTTGATCGCTTTAGTGTGGGGCTTGCCAAAAAAGGCGCCCAAATTTTGGTGAATTTGACCAACGACTCTTGGTTTGGCGAAAGGACCGAGCCTTTTCAGCACCTTTACATGACACTTTCGCGTGCGATCGAAACCCGCAGGCCCCTCATCCGATCAACCAATACTGGAATCAGCACGGTGATCACCGCTCGCGGAAAAATTCTTGAGCTCTCGCCGATTCATCAAAAGTGGGCTCATCGATTTGAGGTTCCATTCTTTTCTGAACCGATGGTGACAGCGTTTACGAGTGTCGGGTATATTCTTGAACCCTTAGTGTTGGTGCTGTTTATTATGTGCATTTTATTTATTAGCTATAGAGAAAGAAAACCGTGAGTAGTTGGCAAAATTTAGATTGGGAAAGTGTTCTCCAAAAACTCGAAAGCTATGCCACCTCGAGTGCGGTTCGTGAGCGTTTAGGAAAAACCGAAGCATTAAAATCGATTGATGAGGCGGCAGAGTCTTTTGCCCAAATTGCCGAAGCTCAGTCCGTGTTGATCATGGGCCGCAGGGCCTATATGGAAAGTCTTGATCTTTTTAAAATTTGGGCCAAACGGATCGAGCGCCAAGGAGTCTTAAAACCTCTCGAACTCAAAGACGTGCGGCATTTTTGTTTAGAAGCCCTTGCATTGTCGGAGCTCTTGTCTGAATTCTCATCTCCCTGGATCATGTCGATCAAAGATCAAATGATGGATGCCTCTGAACCTCTTTCGGCGATCGAGCAACTCTTGACTCCCTCAGGAGAAATTCGCAACGACGCGAGCCAAAAACTTTATGAACTTGATAAAGAACGCATCCAGCAATCGCGTCACATTCAAACAACTTTGGATAAATTGGTTCACGCTCAAGATCTAGAAAATATCTTACAAGAAAAATATGTCACCAACCGTGAAGGACGCTGGGTCCTACCGGTTCGATCAGGAATGCAGCATTTTTTTGATGGCATCATTCATGCCTCCTCACACACTAAACAAACTGTGTATATGGAGCCCAAAGAAATTATACCGACCAACAATCGCCTGCGCCAAATCGAGGTCGAAATTGAAGATGAAATCGAGCGACTGCTCACCGAATTGAGCAAATATTTATTTTCACTCAGCCATCAATTTTCAATGACTAGAGACGCTCTCGAAAAATGTGATCTGCGATTTGCCCAAGCCCAGTTGGCGACCAATCTCAACGGCACCGTTCCAGAATTTTCAAACGATTCTTTGGAGCTGATTAGCGTGCGTCACCCTTTATTGGTGCTTCAAGGAAGAGATGTGGTGGCCAATGATGTTTCGCTCGATCACGAGCGGAGGCTTTTACTTTTATCAGGCCCTAATGCTGGTGGAAAAACGGTGTTGCTCAAAGCGGTGGGCTTGGCCGCCCAAATGGCGCGATGTGGACTGCCCATTGCGGCGGCAACCGGATCGCGACTGCCCTTTTTTAAAGGGCTTGTGGTCTCAGTGGGTGATTCACAAAGTGTGGATGCCGAGATGAGCACCTTTGCGGCCCATCTTAAAAAATTAAATGACTGCACCTTGCTCGAAGGAAGCTCTTCGCTCATTTTGATTGATGAGATCTGTGGCTCGACCGATCCCGAAGAAGGCACCGCGTTGGCCAGAAGTTTTATCGAATCCTACGCTCAACAAAAAGTGTTTGGTGTGATCACCTCACATTTAGGCCCACTAAAATTAGGATGGACCACAGACAGTGGCGTGATCAATGGAAGTCTTGAATACAATGCAGAAACAGGTCGGCCCACATATCGTTTTTTGATGGGCATCCCTGGCCAATCCTTGGCGATCCAAACAGCAAAGCGCGTGGGTGTGTCGCAAGCAATTGTTGATAAAGCATTTTCAAATCTGTCTCCTGATTTAAAACGCTACTTAAAAAGTCTTGAGCAAGTCGAAGCAATGAAGGCCGATATCTTGGCGTTGACCGATCAACTTCATAAACAAACATCAGAGGCCCGCACCCAAAAACAAAAGTATGAAAGCCTGGTTCAGCGGTTTAATCAAAAACAAGAACAAATTCTTGCTCGCACCTTGAAACAGGCTGAGCGCAAGGTCGAAACCCTAATTGATCACGCAAAAGTCAGTGACGCTTTTAAGCGGCACGAAACCTTGGAAAAGATGCGCTCGCAATTGCCCGAGATTGTGAAAGCAAAACCCACCACCCCCCAACTCCAAACTCTCTCAAGTGCGAGCGAATTCGCAAAGGCATACCCGCCGGGTACAAAAGTTTTTGTGCCTTCCATCGGTCGCGATGCGGTGATTCAGGGGCAGCCCAACGCCAAAGGCGAAGTTCCGATATTATCAAATTCAATGCGACTGGTTCTTGACTGGCAAGCCTTGAAACCACCCGAACAGGGCGGCAATCCCACTGTCGAATTGCTACGAAAGACCTCGCACTATGCGGCCTCGCCCCATGATAGTGACCGGGTGATTGATTTACGCGGGCACTCCACAGAGGAGGCCTTGAGTCAGCTCGAAATCGCTCTCGATACCGCAGCCGCTTGCGGCGAGGAACGGGTCAAGGTCATCCATGGTCACGGCACCGAGGTATTAAAAAAAACGGTACGCAATTATCTCTCACGCTCGGTCTACGTTAAAAAATGGCAAGCCGGCTCAAAAGAAAACGGCGGCGATGGGATCACTTGGATTGAGCTTTAAGCTTTTGTTGTCTTGGTTGGAGGGATTGAAGTGGCTGGGTGTTGAGATAAATTTTGTTTATCTTGGTCGTTGTGGTGCCCGGCAGGTGGTTTAAATATTTTATTTGCGCGTAGCCTATCGTGCCCGCCCTTGGCGCTCGTGGTTGAGACAATTTTTTTTGTCGTGCCCGTCTTTCTTTGGGAAAATGTTTATCGGGCGAGGCGAATCGTGCTTTTTTCCATTCACGTTTTGGCTGACAAGGTCGTGCCCGCTTTTTTTAAGATGGACCAATTATAGAGTTGAGTGTGTAAATATATTCTGTTTTTATCAATAGTTGTCGTGCCCGCAGACTTACAATTGTGGCGAATACCAAAATTTTATTTGACAACATTTTTTGCCCACTTGATTGACCACTGATCCGTTTGAGATATCAAAAACATTTTTTCTCTTGCGATCAAGATTTTCGATGGCCCATAAGCCAATAAACGCTTCATAAATCAGCAACCACAAGCTCACCCTAACCGTGCTCAAATCCCAATTTCCAAAACCCATGTTAAACTCTCCTAAACAGGAGATATTTATGGATCATTTAAAAATTCATACACAGGCCATCAAGGCGGTTAACCAACATCGCAAATCTGAAATGGAATTGCTTAGTGCTCTAGAAATTGTCTGGAAAAATAAAACCTATTATCAATTTGGCTGTCATTCGCTATTTGAATATTCGGTAAAGCAACTCAAGCTCTCCGAAGAGATGGCCAGCATCGTCAACAAAATTGCCAAAAAATTTACCGAACTTCCTGAATTAAAATTGGGAATGGAGTCAGGCAAACTTTCCCTTTCAAAAGTAAACCGTATCACTGGGGTTGTGAATAAAGAAAACCTCAGTCATTGGATGGATCTTGCCAAAGGCACAAAACGCAATCTTGAAAAAGAGATCGCAAGAATTCAGCCTGAAAAAGCAATTCCAGAGGAAGCACGATATCAAAAAGCTGGCGACACGCTGAGAGTTCAAATCTCATTTTCTGTGACGCATGAAGAGTATGCAGAGTTTGAGCGAGCACGAGATTTACTCAGTCAAAAATCAAAACGTCCTGCTACAATCGGCGAAGTTCAAGTTGCGGCCATCGCGGAGCTCAACCAAAAACTAGATCCACTTAAAAAGCCTATCCGTCAAGAGACAGCGGGCACGACAAAATTGACCATGACACTGAAAAGGAAAGTGCATCATGCACACAACAGCCAATGCACGCATGTGGATCAAAATGGCGAGCGCTGCACCCAACGTCGCCATCTCGATATTCATCATATTATTCCTAAAGCAAATGGTGGCACCGACGATGAATCAAATCTGACAATTCTGTGCTCGGGACATCATCGTGCCCATCATTGCTAAAAAAATATGAATGTGCCCAAAGTTCGTTTGTTCACCACCGGTGGCTTTCTTCTGTCGGCAGACTTACTAAATGGCTACCGCCCCCCCACCCCGCGAAACCTCGCCTCTTTGCGCCTAACACTGTCTCAAAGTTAAACAACCTAAACCTCAACAATTCTAGCCACTTAAAACAGCGACTCAAGATTCAACAAGGCCTGTAGTCAAACAGCTTCCAATGAACCTCAGTCAAATCAAACACTTAGAGCGGGCGTAAACATTGAAATAGAACCCTGTATGTATCGAGGTCTATTGTGCGCAATTATTTTGGCTTTGCCGTTGGTGTCTTGCGACCGCAAGATTACCCCTGAAGACGCGCATAATTTCGTCCAAAACAGCGATCTTCAGCGGGTCTCTTGGCAGGGGCAAGTGCCGATACTGCTTTATGTTCATCACAGTGTAGATGCCAAGTATTACGCTCCAATCCAAAGAGCGGTCGATCAGTGGAACAAAAGTTTTGGTCGCGATCTTCTTAAAATTCAAGGCTGGGGCACCACAGGTTACGACACTCCCGGAAAAGACAATGTGTCGCTTATTTACTGGAATACCGAATGGGATGCCGACAAGCCTACCGAACAAGCCCGCACCACAATCTATTGGTCAGGCAATCGGATCTATGAAGCCGACATGAGGCTGAACGCCCACAATTTTAATTTTTATTCAGGTGAAGATCCAAACACCGTTGAAGGCGTGGACTTACAAAGTTTAGTTCTTCACGAGCTTGGCCACGTCTTTGGTCTAGCTCATACCAATACAATTGGCAGCGTGATGGTTCCCACATTAGCGAGCAATATCGCAAGGCGCATTCCGGGCCCGCTCGATATTCAATCACTGAAGTACGAGTATTAGTTTTGCATCTAGTAAGTATAATAGTTCTTGGGGTCTAACCGAAAAACCGCTAGCATCAAGAGATTGATAGCTTTTCGCCAGCGTGTTTTTAAGGAGTATGAGTGGCTTTAAATATCGGTCGGCACACAGATCAGATGGATTCGTCCGTTCACAATTCGGAATTGCGAAAAGATTCGCGAAAAGAGTCCGACTCAAGCTTTGACGTGCTCTCGCACTTTCGCGAGAATTTGTCACAGCTTGAAGATCTCCATGGTCGCCTCAACTTTGTTATGCTCGAAGTTGAAAAATTAGTTCGTCGTCGCGTTTAAGGTTGCAGCTTTTTTGAGGCGGTCGTTGACCGCGGTCCACAATCCCCCGTTCATTAAAGAATTGGTCACAAGAAAAATAAATTTCGATTGGGTCTGACTCAAAAGTCTTAATTGAGAATAAAGGGTTCTTGCGGCAATGGCGGGTTGTGAGTCCAAAACAAGTTCGACACCTTGATCGATGGCGTATCCATGCTTGAACAGTTGGTCTTTATGATCAACCAAGATCAATGGCTTTTGTGGCTGATAGTGATGTTCTAAATGCCCCGGCGATTGAGCTGAAGTGGCAATCTCAACTCTATAATTTTTGTTTAGATCTTCATATGTGATTGCTCCAGGGCGCAAGATTCTTAAAATATCGTCGTTGACTTCAACCACCGTACTTTCGATTCCGATTTGGCAAGCTCCGCCATCACAAATCGGCACATCAAATTCGGCCCGCACATGCTCAGCTGTTGAAGGGGATGTTTTTCCAAACCGATTGGCACTTGGAGCTGCAAGGGGTCCTACCTCATCGATCAACTTAAGAGTCAGAGGATGCTGTGGGGCTCGGACCGCAACGGTGTCAAAGCCCGAAGTGATCAAATCACAAACTCGATCAGCATTTTTTTTTAATATTAAAGTTAAGGGTCCTGGCCAGTACGTTTTAACAAGTTGATCACAAACAGGCGACCAGTTCAAAGTTAAGGGCAGTGCCATTGATCGATCGGTCACGTGCACAATTAAGGGATCAAAAAAAGGGCGTTGTTTGATTTTAAAAACAAGCTCTAAGGCTTTTGGGCTCGATATTTTCGCAGCTAAGCCGTAAACAGTTTCTGTTGGTATTGCCACCACACCATCAGCATTTAAAATATCGACAAAGGGCTTTAGATCCATCCTCGACCGATGTAGCACAGTTTAATTTTATTGACGGCCTATTTTTGGAATTTTTAAATCAAGAGTTCCATCTTTGTAGGTTTTTGTAAAAACCTTTTCAGACACTGGCTCTTTGAGCACAATCTCTTCACGAAAGGTCTGAAAATTGTTGGTGACGAGCTTGCGGTCTTTTTCATCAATTTTATTATTGAATGATCTTTTGCCCGAGATAACCACACGATCTTTTTGAACCCGAACCTGAACATTGTCTTTATCTTTTTCGGGGATCTGAACCCGAATCGAATAAAAATTCCCTTCGTCATTCAAAACCGAATCGGTTTTTAAAACTTGGTAAAAGGGATCAACCTTTTGATCCAAGCTTTCACCATAATGGCGAGAGATTTCTGAATTCTGTTTGAGCAACTGATGAACAAGACGATCATGCTGTTGAGTGAGAGTTTCAGAATTTGTTTTTTGGTTGGTTTTAAAAGTTTGGTTAAATTCGTTTTTTTGAGACTTTAAGTTTTTATCAAATAGGTCTTGTTGATCTTTAAGGGCTTCATCGTAAGCTTGGTGCTGCTTACTTAAATTAGACTCTTGATTAATTTTTTGTTTATCAAATGATTCTTTTACTTCAGTATTGAGTTTTGATCTTTTGAGATTGATCTGGTCTTCTTGCTCTTTGAGTTCTTGATCGCCTTCTTCGCGGGTTCGATTCGAATCTTTGTTATACTGATTACGAAGTTTTTTATCGGCATTTTCAAATTTGTTACGCTCTTGATCGATATCGGATTGGTTAGTCTTTTTTATTTTGGTCAGTTTGTCCTCACCGTTTTGACTTTCTTTACCAATCTCTTCTTGATAAGAATTTTTTAAACGATTTAAAGACCCTACTTGCTCAAGACGTTCTTTTTCATATTGCTTTTGCGAATTTTCCTGCAGAGTTTTTAATTGTTCGCGATGTTGATCGCTTTGCTGTTGTTCTTGAGCTGGAGCTGATTTTTTTGGCGCCTTAAAGTCGCGATCATAAGTCTTGACCGACTCTGATTTTTTTTCGGCCTCTTGAATTTTTTCTTTTGTTTGTTTTCGGATGTGATTGATGGTGGCTTGGCCGGAAGAGCGAGCCTTATCCACGTCCTTTTGCAAATCCTCTTCGACAGATTCAAGATCTTTTTTTTGTTGGGTTTTGAGCTCATCACGACGTTTAAGATATTGTTCGTGAAGCTCTTTAG
Organism: Bdellovibrionales bacterium; assembly: GCA_965199825.1. Classification (GTDB taxonomy): domain Bacteria; phylum Bdellovibrionota; class Bdellovibrionia; order Bdellovibrionales; family UBA1609; genus CBDATP01. Next base: position 2,777,093 of record OZ241329.1, read on the forward strand.
GACCTGCTCGGTCGAATGCCACATCCTGTGCCATTCATAAAGGATACATTGAATTTAATGGCTTGAACAGACGGGTTTAAAATTTGCGGTGGACCCGCGGCATCTCCAGGACTTTATGAGTCGAATGCTTTCCCCATTTTCGAGTGGATAATACATTGGGTATTGAATGGGATCTAAAGTCGAGGTCACTCGACGAATCGTTTTGGTATCTTGCTTGATGAGTTCCAATTCGTAAGCTTGATATTCCGCGTGCGCAAAAAAATTAAAAAGTAAAAACAGAATCATTTTTTTTTATCGGCAAAAGATGTTGTCTGCTCAATGCGCGCGATTTGACATGGCTTGTCTAACCCCTTACACTTTGTCGACATGGGCAAAAAAAAACGGATTGAAAACGACAGCATTGTTAT
>CBDATP010000001.1:0-11999 GCA_965199825.1 Bdellovibrionales bacterium
GGCGTGATCGAAGAGAGTTATCCGTTTCTCGAGTGCGCGACCGGCTAAACCGCCTGGCCGCTCACCAACAATCAAAATCTGTACACTTCAAATGGTGGAGGCGCCGGTCTTTCCTAAAGTCCTTCCCGTTTGCTGATGAGACCGTTTGATAATGACATGGAAATCGCCCACGAAGGATTGAATTTCAAAGGAACAATTGATTTGGGTGTCCTCAGAGATCAAGGCTATGACCTGTTGATTGGCATGGATTTTATGACCCAAGTCGGCCTCATCATAGTAACACCACTCTCAACATTCATGATGAGGACCGATCTTGAGGAACTATTTCGCCAAAGTGGCCGATCGGTAGAAGACTTATCACAGAACTCATGGCAAACAAACACTGGTTTATCCACAAATAAGGATACCGAACCTGAAACCCGACATATCAATCATATTTCAATCTCTGAAATTATTGATGACGATTTTGATAGAGAAGTTCGAAAGTGGACATTCCAACCAAATGCAGATATCAAAACAGTCATCCAAGATGTGAGCCCGGTTCCAAATGCTAAAGAAGACGGACTATCGAACGAGAAGGAACCGTTTCCAGAAATAGAGGCTCGGTGTCATACCGAATCTTTGAATTATTTCAAGCCAAGACAAATGAGACGAATTTCAGTGATTACAGATAAGCCGGTTCTCAAAACCTCCCTTGCATCAATCGATCCGGCTATGGCTGAAAAGAATTGGACGATTACTGAGGTTCTGATCCCGTCCGGAACAGATTCGTTTATTGTGTACGTCCGAAACGACTCACTTAAAGCAAGATATCTGAATAGAAACGTCTCAATAGCTGTATTAGAAGATATCGACGATTCTTTGTGTGTCGAAATTCCTCCCCAAAACGAGAAGCCGAAGAACTCTCGTAAACGGACTAAAAGACCAAAAACGTCTACAACCAATATTGATAAGAATCGGATCAACAACATAAATGAAGAGGTCTGGTCAGAAATAAATTCGTATCCATCGGCGTCCATGACGTTTTTCACCCAATATGAAAGAGAATTAAAAGAAGATGACCCGTATTTCTCTGATTGTATCGATCAAGAATTTCTAAAGGACTACGACGTCAGCCCGGATCTGATCCCTCGAGACCGATTGTTGATGCAAAGATATCTTCAGAATAATCGTGACATTTACGTATTCCCGGGTGACCCTCTAGGACGAGTAACGGTCTGGAAACATAAGATCCCGACTGGCGACCATCCGCCCATCAAACAAAACCCGTACCGTTTCTCGGAAGTTCAAAAAGCGGAAGTCGAAAAGCAAGTGTCCGAAATGATCAGACTGGGAGTCATAGTCCCAGCGGTCACTGGTTGGTCTTCTCCAGTCACCTTAGCTCCTAAGCGAGACGGGACATGGCGTTTCTGCATCGACTACCGCAGACTTAACGATATAACACGAAAAGACTCGTTTCCAATCCCGCGTCTCGACGAAGCTTTATCTGTTATGCGCGGATGCGACCGATTCTCAGTGCAAGATGCACAATCTTGCTTTTGGCAAATCCCGATGCATAGGGATGACCAACCAAAGACAACTTTCACTTGCCATTTAGGAACGTTTATGTTCCGAATGATGCCTTTTGGTCTCACAGGAGCACCTGCTAGCTGCGTCCGAGCAATGACCCGGATTTTCCATAACCTCGAAAGACGGATCGGATTCATTTATATGGATGATCTAATATGTTTCTCCAAAGGCGTCGACGAACACATTCGAAGGTTAACAATTTTAGCAGAACGTTGCCGTAAATATGGCCTCAAGATGCGGGCGGACAAGTGCACATTTTGTTACCCAACCGTTTCTTATCTTGGCCATAAGATAAGTGGCGATAGAATCCGGCCCGATCTCGATAGGCACGCCGCAATACTCAAGAAACCGATACCCACTAATATCAAAGAACTCCAGTCATTTCTTGGCTTCGCGAACTTTTTTAGAACTTTTATCGTCAATTTCGCCCATAAGGCTAAACCACTGACACAACTCCTTCGGAAAACAGTCAACTGGCATTGGGAAGCGGAGCAAGAGAAAGCTCACCAAGAACTCATTCAAGATCTGACCAATCCGCCGGTTTTGGCACACTATAATCCTGAGTCCGAAATAGAAGTAAGAGTGGACGCTTCTGATGAAGGACTGGGATGCGTCTTGGTCCAAGTCGACAAAGATGGAAAACGGCAACTACTCGCTGCCTATTCCCGCACATACTCGTCATACGAAGAGAACTATGCGATTACTCACAAAGAATGCCTTGGCATATTGTTCGGTATCCGTCAAGCTCGACCATACATTTTCGGCCGCCACTTCACAGTTGTGACTGACCATTGTGGTTTGTGTTTTTTAATGAAAGCTCGTGACCTAAGTGGCCGGCTCGCAAGATGGGCTCTGGAATTAGCCGAGTACGATTTTAAGATTTTGTATAACAGCGGTAAAACACACGGAGATGCCGATTTTCTTTCAAGGAACATCAAGAAATGTAACATTCTGCATTCAGAGATTCGTTATCATGAAATTCAAAGGAACATGTCATTCGAACTGAGAACAAGACTAGAACCTGTTTCTGAACAAATTATGCAGGAATGGAGTCCTCCAAACACAATGTGTAAACAGAAAGAAGACAACATATTGGGACCGATTATGAGAAAGTTATCCGGAGAAATAACGGTTAGCGAAAGAGAACGACAATCACTTGAAAAACGATATACGATCAAAAACGGACTTTTATTCCAAACATCAAAACAAGGACATAGAGAGGTTGATCGACTATATATCCCTCGATCACTCATCAGGAATGTGCTCTATGTACTGCATGACTTGCCAACGGCTGGCCACTTCGGCTTTGCCAAGACTCTTTGGAAGGCAAGGCAATATTGCTTTTGGCCGTTCATGACCATAGATATTCTCGGTTACGTTAAATCGTGCCACGAATGCCAATTTAGAAAAATGCCCAATTCTAAACCCAATGGGCCGCAACTCAAAACAACGCCGCTTTCCGATAACGTCATGAAAACGATTTCCATTGACTTAATCGGCCCACTCACACATACAGATGGCGACAATAGATATATCCTGACAATAACCGATCAGTTGAGCAAATTCGCCATTGCAGTACCCTTATATGAGACGAAAGACATTGATATTATGGACGCATTAGAACGGCACGTTTTCTATAGATATGGACCACCCGCCGTCTTACTTAGCGACCAAGGAAGAAATCTCTGTTCAAATAATTGTGAACGTTTTTACGAATCATGGGGAATAACACACGTCACAACGACCCCCTACCATCCGTGTTCCAATGGACAATGTGAAAAATTTAATGGAACTTTGGCCGTTCTACTCGCAACTCAAATTAAGGGCGAAGATGAAAGATGGGACGTTTTTGTTGACTCTGTCGTTTATTCTTATAATATGACCATATCGGCCAGCACCGGTTATAGCCCATTTTATCTTATGTTCGGCCGGCAAGTAGACTCACCACATATGATGAAATTAGGATGTCAATCCGCCGAGACAGCTCAAGGATCGGACATAATTCAAGATAGAAAACGAGCACTCGAAAGAATGAAAACTGTCCAAGAACGGAACATGGAAACTGCCAATAAGAATCGTTCTCTTACGAATTTCAAAGTCGGAGATCTAGTTCTCCTGTTATCTCATCCCCTCTTGACACAAAGATCGGCCAAACTACACTATCGTTATTTGGGCCCATTTAAGATTTTGAAGAAATTATCTGAAAATGTGTTTGAAATTCAATGTTTGGAAGGGCGAAAACAAATCAAGATAATAAACGTCATCAATTTAAAGAAGTTTTATTCAAGAGACGATTTTCGACTTCAGTGCGAACGGGATGGCCCGATTATCGCACAAATTGATCAAATGTCACGTACACCTCCCTGTGGAGATTCCACCCTAGCTATGTGGCATTTCAACTTATACTATCTAACCATAAACTAATGTGCATGGACACGAGTTTATTAGCACGTCCTTCACCTTTCAATCATTTAATAATTGTTACAACACCAGAAAATTCATTTTAATATTCTCGATCCAAAATATTTCTAAAGTTACCGTTTTTCGAATTAGATTATTTATTGTGATCACAACAACTGCGATAAACCTATAAACAGAAAAGTCTAGTAGCGCCATCTGGTTGACGCTTCTTGACTTGTTAAAACACGTGCTCCCCTAGCAACCAATAGGCTTAACTCCCGCCATTGTTGTTGCTGTGCAATCTGTTATTTATATAGTCTTCGAGCACATTATCATTAGTGACCACCAAAGTAGTCAATTTGAGTCCATTACCCGTTCAAACCTGTCCAACATCGTCGGTAAGACTAAATAAAGACTGCCATATATTCTGCCGATCACTCGGCCGGTTCCTAAACCTCATTTTCCCTTTGATGGTCGAAATTAATCCTTTCATTTGCAACTGATACTGATTAACCTTTACGGAGCGACTTCGGCATAAAACAAATCGAATTAAACGGTTATCCACCTGTACGAAGCAGTCTCCATCACCTGGCCGACGGTCAACGATGAGCACAGAAACAATTAAAGCGGATGGTGTGCCACATGTCCTTCTAGAGGTCGAAACCGGACCATCCCTTACTGTCACTGTTTCCGAAAATGACCTGAACCGAATTCTGCACTCGAAAGTGACCTCCGTTTCTGCAAGCGATAAACAAGATCCCATTTCTGAAAGTTTGACGATTAGACACACGGAAGAAGATCTAATCGATTTAGTGAAAGCATACAGAGACACGATCCCTAATAGTGTTGAGAAACGGATCGAGAGCGCAGAAAGTGTCAGCCATATTCACCAAAAGATCGGCTCAAGCTATTTCCAAAGGAAACGAGAAGATCTCATCCCAATCCGTGCGCTGAAAGATATTCGGGAGAAAATTTTCACGATCGAAAACGGAGACAATATTGCCGGTTCTCAAGAAGTCCAAGGAACGGTGCCAAATCTGAAAGTTATTTCAAGTAAAAGCGAGAACCATCCAGGCTTATATATAATGCGAGAACAGAAGATCATAGAAGCCCAAAGGCAGATCAACGCTCTATCAGAATCGCTCAAAAATATCATTGAAGTCCAAAAGGCGACCGTCACCCAATTACAAGAACTAACAGACGAATCTAAAAAAGTCATCCAACAATACGATAAAGTCTACTCCGTCGCTGAAACCACATATGGAGAACTCATTGAAGTCATAGTTGCGGTCAAAAGTCACCTGATCAATAAGGAACGTCAACAAGAATCAGAAACCGGAGACAGTGCTCGAATCTTGGCGGTTTTTAATAAGTTCCTCGATAAAGTTGAAGATCTGAATGTCGCAGAAATCAGAAATACTCTAAATGAGGACTTCGGAGAGAAGCGGTCGATTAAGACCAACATCGGAAACGTACAATCGAAAATGCCTGAAGAATCCGAGTCCAATGTGATTAGCCCAAAATCCGACATCAGGAAACGGATTAGGACTGATCCAGAACTGAACATCGCAATGATTGAGCTATCGGAAAAAGAGCTGGAAACGATCTTCAGCGACAAAGACCAACAAGATGATCTTCTCGGAGGTCCTGATGATGTTAGAAAGAGTCCCAGTAATGACCGAGAAGCTGACCAAAACCGGAATGATGCTGATGACGAATCCGACAAAATGTCAGAAAAAGAATCAGAAAACGGTCATCAACCTCATCAATCTCCTAAGGCACCATCAGTTAAAGAACCGTCACCTTTTACGTCTGGAAATAAGAAGGATGACGATCAAGAAGATGAACCTGAGCTTAACCAAGTCACTCCGGCTGACAACAAGAAGCGGTCCCGAATACGAAATAGAACGAACGAAGAATTCTTCCCAATTTTCAAGTCAGACGGCAGACAATTAATAAAGAAAATTAATACCTATGGCGAATGGCTCAGGAAAGCCGCAAAGTTAGAGTTCCTTAAAAACCTAGCAGAGGACGAATATGGTCAGGCCTTGGCCAAAGAAATGGCAAAGATTGACACAAAAGATAAGAACGCCGTCAAAAAGGTTGAGGAAGGTCTGACCGCTTTAGAAAAAAGAATGAAGAAGGCGCGGCTTAACTTCACTCAAACCATTCGACGTCTTCACAACCGGTGGGCTCTATTCAATGGATTTAACCCCAAATTCGCCCTAACATACCTCCGAATGGAACCACCGTTTAAAAAGACGGACCAAATAAGAAAGGGCTTGAAGAAGAAAGATCGCGATAATGTCATTAAAATAGCCACCGGTAATCAGTATAAGTCTAACATTAAAAAGATCGAGACAGCGATCAAAGATGGTGAAGGTCAGATACAACCGTTTCCAACAGAAGAAGAAATCGAAAGATTCAGGGACGGCCACTTCGATGGAGAACCGTCCGATGACGAAGATGAAGCGAATGAGTCCGAAAATGACGACCCGGCAGACGAAAGTGATGATGAATCGGTCAACGTGCACTCGAGCGGAAAAGGAAAACGCAAAAGTGGTCAATCTTATGGTCCGTCTCTTAAAGCTCAGAAAAGAGTATCCGATTCCGAGTGAAAATTCTAAAGGATAATAATTATTTCCGTCCATTTATCTCGAATTATTATTTCTTATTCCAGTATTTATAACTTATTCTATTATTAATGATGATTCAAAGTATTCCGTATCTAATTCCAAGTTAAGCTGTTTTTCAAACGTCTATTATGAACGGACACTACCGTTTCTCTAATGATTAATTTACAGATATTTTGATGTTTTTTGGATATAATCCGTTTCTTTAGAACTTTCAAACGGTTCTTATTTTTTTCAGACTTGATTTTTCTATTATTCACAATTATTTATAATCCCGATCAATAATCTCAGAGCCGAGGAACCCTCCGTTTTTCGAAGGGGGGGCAATTGAAGAAGTAAGAATCGGCCCACTGTCGAGAGAGCTACTGCTACCACAGAAGCTCTCCTCTCTCGACAGTTTGGCCCGATTCCCGACAGGAGGCGCCACTGCTGAGCAAGCACGTGTTGTGTGTTGCTCCGCCATGCTGTCGGCACTCTGGTGTTTGGGCTCGACTCGAGCAGTCGACTTCCCGGCTAATGTTCTCTTAATTGTGATTCAGTTCTAGTTCTTTCTTGATTTGTTGACAATAAAGTGATTTATTAATTAAATCAAGTGTGTTACACTCGGCCACTGGCCGCTTTCAGCGATTAAGAAGACCATCGGAGACAACACAAAGAGAAGAACGCCGAGTGCCCACGACGACCATCAGAGCCGGCATCTGATCTGCCGTTAGGGTCAACGACCAGCAGACATCTCCTCCGCGAAAAGCCGTAGCTTCAGGTAAGCCTGACGTTGGAGTGTCTCTTGCCGTTTCCCAGCATCAGTGGTGGAGGCCCGTTTTCGGGTATTTCTCGAAGAAATCTATAAGTCCTCAAGGAACGGCTTATCAAGATCGTGCTCCGAAACCGGGCATCAAATGGTGTAAAGTCGTTCTCTGGCGTGATCGAAGAGAGTTATCCGTTTCTCGAGTGCGCGACCGGCTAAACCGCCTGGCCGCTCACCAACAATCAAAATCTGTACACTTCAAATGGTGGAGGCGCCGGGTATCGATCCCGGTACCTCTCGCATTTATCAGCGAGCTCTTTCCAGGAGACGCAGCAGAAACTCGAAGAGACCATAGAATTTAAGCGAAGCCAAAACGAATCGACCATGAGATACGAAGATACCCTTGAGAAAATCATTGAAATGTTCAACGCTTTTTACGCTCGGGCTAAAGCACACATAACTGAAATGAGTCGACAGTTGGATGAAGAGGTCGATGCATTAAATGCTAGCGACGAAGACCTCGACGATTTACTTCGGGGAATTCGACGAAGAAATGAAAACCAAAACGCGACCGCCTGAGAGGAAAAATGCCGTCCCTCAAACTCCCAAAGAAACGGCACCACCTGAACAGACTCGTCAAATGCCGAAACCGATTGTCAGTAAGGCTCAAATGGATGAATATTTTCAACGTAAACGACTGATAAGAGAAGAGCGAGAAAATAAGCACTTATTAGAACTGCAGGAAATGTCTAAAAAGATCAATGAACGTACAGCTCAGATACTAAGTCTACCGATCCGAGACCCTGCAGCTTTTAACGCCCGGTCGGCCTTTCCAAAAGTAACTCCGCCGCCCGTAGCCGGTTTTCAAATCCTTGATCACACTCCGAAGAGCCCCGAAAAACAGATTCAGAATCAGGAATCGGTTGGAGAGTCGACCACACTCCCGGTTTCTGAACAGATAATGAATCGAAAAACGACGAAAATTAAGAGTGTAGAGCGAGAAGATTTCGATCAAAGAATAAAGCAAAGACATATCGAAAAATGGAATTACCATGTTCAAGGAATCAAAGCGCGGTTTGAGAGAGCTCAAGAAGTGGTCGCAAACCATCTTTTGAACATTGTTAAAAGTCCTATTTCTGTTGGACTAGAAACGGCGCATAAGAAATCTGCGTCCGTTTCTGAACAAGAACTGTTGGTGAACTGCCATTATAGGGCATCAATCCTTATCAAGATCATTGGAGAGAAGAATGACCGATGCAATATCCTGAGTAAAGCTATAAACGGCTTCCAGTTATCGGATGATTTTGATCCGGACGATGTCGAATTTCAAGATAATATTCGAGAATATTCAAACCTTACGGATGAAATTATAAAGATGAGTCAAGAATTTGAAGCCATTCGTATACAACTCGAGGAAATTACCAATTATGCGGAAAGAGATCTGAAGGAACTGAAAGAACAAGTGAAAAGTTCAGTACGCATTAAACTGAAAACGGCTGCCGAAGAAAGATCTCCGAAGAATACTAGAGAACCCAAGGGTGACCGAATTTCAAAAAGAAAAGTTCAAGAGGTGGTCAAGAATAAAGGATCAGGAGTTGACTCGAATGGTCGGAACAGAAGACGTCCGATTCTAACGGATAGAGAGACCGTCTCCGGATTAGTTGGCCAGACACCGATTGAAACTGAAAAGAAAACCGAATCCGGAACGTCCGAACGAATCCTTTTATTAGAAAAGGAATTGGCGCAAGTTGTCTCACGCCTGACCGATATGAGCGATAAGAGCAGAAGTAATAATTCTTCATCAGACTCGGATAGGGATAAGAGCCCCAAAAAGGGAAAACATAAAAGTGACAAACGGCAGGACAATTCAATGATAACTAAAGATCAGAGCCAAAATATCGAGAAGAGAGGACGACGACCCAAAGAGGAAGGGTCCCGTTTCTCTAGATCAGGAAAAGACACCGTTTCTAGTAAAGTTGACAAATCCCAAAAAACGTCACCCAAGAAAACATCCGGACAAAAACGAAGTTCAGGTAGTCTTAAGACGCCGACCGAAGAGAAAAGCATCGGCAGTAAGAACGCTAGAAATTCGTCTGAAGACGAAGATGATCCCTCTGATGACGACCCAAGCGACGATGATGGACAAAGTGACACAGTTCAAAAGAAGTCGAAAAAGCCTACGCATGAAAAACGGCCCGATATTCATACCTTCGAGGGTGGAGATGCGGGCGAAGCCACATTTTGGTTAAGGGCGTTTATCAATGCCACAGACACAATGAATTGGTCGAAAATAGATAAAGCAAAGAACTTTTCGACATACTTAACCGGATCAGCCCGGAAGTGGTTCACTAATGAATTCGGTCTGAATCGGAAGCAATCACTCGAAGAATTTCTCGACCCGAAGCCGATCAAATGGAAGAAAATCCTGACCGCTTTCTATCAACATTATCTTAGTGATGCCTCCTGTGCCCACTTCATTGACGACTTCAACAATTTTACACCGAAGTCCGATGAGAAATGGACGGATATGTGCCAACGCTATTGGAGCCAAGAGCTCGCTGATAAATGCGAGAGGTACCGGGATCGATACCCGGCGCCTCCACCATTTGAAGTGTACAGATTTTGATTGTTGGTGAGCGGCCAGGCGGTTTAGCTGAGCTACCGGAAGAATTCTAGAAAGAATAAAAATCTGAAATAATTATCATAGACACTCCTCGTGATTCTCTATCGAATGAGCTTTATGAAATTTCGATTAAAAAATTCCTTCTATTTATTATGAATTATCAAAGTTTTGGTAAGGAATTAACTTTAATTTATATAAAATACTTAGAATTTTTCAATGACAACAATGATGGTACTGTTGAGTACAACTTTGTCAATGGTTTCAACAATGAGTATCAAAAGATTTTCGCTGATCATTATTAAGCCACAATTAGACATTAAGTTACTCTCGCATGACCACTTGAAAAGTTTTTGAGCTACCGGAAGAATTCTAGAAAGAATAAAAATCTGAAATAATTATCATAGACACTCCTCGTGATTCTCTATCGAATGAGCTTTATGAAATTTCGATTAAAAAATTCCTTCTATTTATTATGAATTATCAAAGTTTTGGTAAGGAATTAACTTTAATTTATATAAAATACTTAGAATTTTTCAATGACAACAATGATGGTACTGTTGAGTACAACTTTGTCAATGGTTTCAACAATGAGTATCAAAAGATTTTCGCTGATCATTATTAAGCCACAATTAGACATTAAGTTACTCTCGCATGACCACTTGAAAAGTTTTTGAGCTACCGGAAGAATTCTAGAAAGAATAAAAATCTGAAATAATTATCATAGACACTCCTCGTGATTCTCTATCGAATGAGCTTTATGAAATTTCGATTAAAAAATTCCTTCTATTTATTATGAATTATCAAAGTTTTGGTAAGGAATTAACTTTAATTTATATAAAATACTTAGAATTTTTCAATGACAACAATGATGGTACTGTTGAGTACAACTTTGTCAATGGTTTCAACAATGAGTATCAAAAGATTTTCGCTGATCATTATTAAGCCACAATTAGACATTAAGTTACTCTCGCATGACCACTTGAAAATTTTTTGAGCTACCGGAAGAATTCTAGAAAGAATAAAAATCTGAAATAATTATCATAGACACTCCTCGTGATTCTCTATCGAATGAGCTTTATGAAATTTCGATTAAAAAATTCCTTCTATTTATTATGAATTATCAAAGTTTTGGTAAGGAATTAACTTTAATTTATATAAAATACTTAGAATTTTTCAATGACAACAATGATGGTACTGTTGAGTACAACTTTGTCAATGGTTTCAACAATGAGTATCAAAAGATTTTCGCTGATCATTATTAAGCCACAATTAGACATTAAGTTACTCTCGCATGACCACTTGAAAAGTTTTTGAGCTACCGGAAGAATTCTAGAAAGAATAAAAATCTGAAATAATTATCATAGACACTCCTCGTGATTCTCTATCGAATGAGCTTTATGAAATTTCGATTAAAAAATTCCTTCTATTTATTATGAATTATCAAAGTTTTGGTAAGGAATTAACTTTAATTTATATAAAATACTTAGAATTTTTCAATGACAACAATGATGGTACTGTTGAGTACAACTTTGTCAATGGTTTCAACAATGAGTATCAAAAGATTTTTCCTGCTCATCGTTGACCCACACTTAGACTATTAGTTACTTTCGAAAAAGTTTTTGAGCTACCGGAAGAATTCTAGAAAGAATAAATAATATCAATATAATTTAGGATTAACTTTGGGAAGGAAATGAAATTTTTCCAGGTAAGGAATTTAAGGTATTGTGTAAAACTGCAATTTTAATAATTTTTATTGTTACATTTTTCCCTTTAATTGGAGGGAGATGGATTTTTCAATCACTTTGTTCTCTGCCTGAAGTATAAAGTAAATATTCCAAATAAAAAATGTTAATACTGTGATAGATTCATGGGCAAGAAGTACAGTTATGACTTTATTAGAAACAACTTGTCAATAGAGGGCTCTGACTACGCGCAAAGTTCGATAACCGGATAACTTTGCCTCGCTTATTTCTCAGTGTTTTGTGTTTGTATATGCTGGGGATAACTAAGGGAGTTCGGCAAATACCGA
>CBDATP010000002.1:0-14518 GCA_965199825.1 Bdellovibrionales bacterium
TATGAGAGGTCATGTTCGGGTGGTCGAGGGGTTGTGTGCATGTTATGACAGATATGCCGCGGAAAAGCCAACAGTTGATGGCCTGAAGGCTCGACTAGTCTGTCGTTGAGGTCGATGTTGATGACCTAAAGGAGATCAGGATTGAAGGGAAGACATTGGGTTAGTTCTGGTCTACAATAGGGGGGGGGGATTGAGGGAGAGAACGGGTTAGAAGAGTTGTAGAAGTGATGCTATGCCAGCGATAGATAGATAGCCTGTGCTCGGGATGACCAACCAACATCTCTTTCTCTCTCATTAAGTTTAGAATGAAAATTTTAAAAATTGAAAAACTTAATTGTTACTTTCTACAAAAAACTAACTAAAATTTTCAAACTTTTAATAGAGAATTTTCGATGAAAATTTACATAAGAACAATGGACAGGTAGGCTAGTGGATTTTTGAAAAATGTAAGACTTACAAAATGGGTTTTTGGATAGAAGAAAAAGTTGAGTTTGGAATTAGTGGTTGAAATTTTGTGGAAAGCTTGGGGTAGGGGTGGACTAGTGCGGAATGTAAGGACAAGTTATTTTGTCAACGGGTTAGGTTTCTAGAGGGGTAAATGTGGGGGAAAATAAAATTAAGACAATTGTTATTTAATGTTTTGTAGTATTTATTGAGTTGTAGTTAATGGTAAAGTGATTCCAATCGAAGAAATGAATGGTCGCACCTAACCTATGCCCTCCCGCCCACCCGAGGTTCGATGCTGTGCTATCAAAGCGGAGCCAATTATCATTCGGTTCGAAATCGGTTCCAATTGCTGTTAACTTTGGTATCGCTTCAATCGAATCCAATCCATTTGTCTTCGCTTCCATCCAACTGACCGCTGGCTGTAACTGAAACTGTTAACCCCCTGTGCTAAGCCTAAACCTATTCCTTATTACCCCCCACCCGTACCTTACTTACTATTTAACCGACTCGACCAGACATAGAGTTGTGAAGACAACAGACAACAGTAAAATAAATCACTGACCGTTGGATATGTGGACAATTGGTGCCGAGAAAAGTGCTCTAAGCTAAAGCTAAGCTAAAGGTAGGGAAGCCGTAACTCTAACTAATGCTCGAACAGCCGATAGACTGGCCAACACAGTCGGTCCGCTTTGTCATCTGACCGCTTTTACCCGTAGCTAACCCTAACATCCTGTGTGTAAGCTATCCCTAAGATTATCGGGTGACGATCAGAACCGAACATCACTTCATCCCTGCACTGGTCGGCCAGCGATGGCTGTGAGCTATGTTCCTGTTGACCTAATCTAAACCCTAACCAGTGGCCTAACCTAACAATTCTATCTATCCCTAAGCCAATCAATAGCACTGTCAGCGATAGACAACCCGAAGGAGTCTGTCCATCCATGGTGCGGTGCTGTTCGTCCTACAACTCGATGTCTGGTACACCCCACCCTATCTCTAATAACCCTCCCGCCCCTACCCCTAACTCTTCTTCGGCATCGGTCTTCGATCTTCAGCCATTCGGTTTGCTTGTCTTGACATCCGATGTTTTGCCAGCCCATCGAAGCGAGTGAAGTTAGTATTAGTTTTTGCCACCAATAGTTGCTCGTAGAAGGAAGTTTGCGAGTGACTACAACTCTCATGACCACCATTGGGAACAGATACGGCCAATTCTTCGCCGGACGAAAACCAGATTCATCTAACTAACGACTTTCCCAAACACAATCATTGTTGTCAATAATTTTTTTCGTCAATTTTTTTAAAATTCAAAGTTACAATATTTCACTTTATTTTCATGCTTTCAAAACATAAATATTGACCTGGCTTGAGTTGACATTGGAATTGGAGTGAGAAATTTGGTAGAAAGCTGGGGGCAGGGCTGGACTAGTGCGGAATTAAAGGGCAAATTATTATGTCAACGGGTTATGTTTCTAGAAGGGTAAATGTGGGCGAAAATAAAATTTAGTCGCATTTATTTAGTTTTAGTGATTAGCAAATTAATTCCAACCGAAGAAACAAATGGTCGGAGAAGTAATACACAATTTTATTAAGTCTTTTCGGGTCTCTAGGGGGGTTACGAATTGGCCGAAATTTCGATATTAGCCTTATTTAAAGTTTAATTACACTAAATTAAAGTTAATTTAGCTAAATTATGATTAAATCCAGTTAAATTAATGGTTAAATTCACTTCAAGATCCGAAAATTTTCGATTCTATGGGAGTTTCATGGGAACCCCCTTTTAGCCATCTCTAATCCATATCTATCGCTGGCATAGCATCGGTGAAAATCTAAAACCTGAGGAAAGAATGGGTTAAATGTGATACATACCGTTACATTACCTCTGACAAAGTCAGTCCCCAATAAGCGTCCCATGGCTTCAGTGATAATATGCCGGAAACCAATGCAGACATTAAGTACAACCAATAACGAGGAACCCAAATGAAGAGCGGACGGAAATATTGTCCGCTGACCAAAGGTTGTCGGTGTGTCGAGTGTGCGATACTATCGGTGAGTCTATGACTGCTGCCGTTTCCACGTCCGGCGCATAGCCAGACGGGCAGAGGACAGGTCTTCGTCGGGTCGTCGTTGACTAAGTGCACACTCTTACACAACCGAACAACCAGTGGCCACTCACCATTGAGTGACACACCAATGTGGAGCCGAGCCGGTGATACATCTGTAGATTCGGTGACTCGTGTCGTACGTCGAGTGCTGATGAGGCGAACGTCGGCGCAGAGGACAGTCATTGTCGGTCATCTGGCGATGGGTCGGACATCGGTCTCGCTGGTGATCACCAATGGTTGACGGACTCCAAATCCAATCCAACCCAACATTTGTGTCCCCCGCAAAGGAAGACACACTGGCTCTCAGCGCACATCACCACATTCACCACAGAACAACATATCAGAGACGCTGTTCCTTGTCTACTCTGACTAACCGACCGACACCCTCTGTGTCCAGAGCCCAGTGAGACCAATGTTCTCTATTTTAAGAGACAATGGCAGACCGTTGGACCGGCCGACAAGTGTTGGCAGATGGTAGTGGTCGTCCCTACCGGTCCAGTTTCGCTGCTTATCATATTCTTTTTGTTGCTCACTTTAAACCAGTGTCCAAATGGCGTGAGCTTTGGTCTGTGGTCCCAATAATATCCAAGTGCACACCCCTTATACCTTTAGCCCCTCGACTATCGCCATCCTACCTATCAGAGCCGATGTTGTTGGCCAAAAAGAAGTGGTCTCACCGGTTCCAATTGGTTCATTGACCACCTCTTGCATATATGTCGAGCTCCCATACTTGTGGCAGAAAGTGTGGACAGAGGCGGGAGACTTTGCGGATTTGGTTATAGCCGTGGCAGATCGGCTTCGCTACTTCTTAGGCGACCCTATCTTGTCACCCCTCCAGATGGTATGAGAGGTCATGTTCGGGTGGTCGAGGGGTTGTGTGCATGTTATGACAGATATGTCGCGGAAAAGCCGACAGTTGATGGCCTGAAGGCTCGACTAGTCTGTCGTTGAGGTCGATGTTGATGACCTAAAGGAGATCAGGATTGAAGGGAAGACATTGGGTTAGTTCTGGTCTGCAATAGGGGGATTGGGGGAGAGAACGGGTTAGAAGAGTTGTAGAAGTGATGCTATGCCAGCGATAGATAGATAGCCTGTGCTCGGGATGACCAACCAACATCTCTTTCTCTCTCATTCAGTTTAGAATGAAAATTTTAAAAATTGAAAAACTTAATTGTTACTTTCTACAAAAAACTAATTAAAATTTTCAAACTTTTAAGAGAGAATTTTCGATGAAAATTTACATAAGAACAATGGACAGGTAGGCTAGTGGATTTTTGAAAAATGTAAGACTTACAAAATGAGTTTTTGGATAGAAGAAAAAGTTGAGTTTGGAATTTGTGGTTGAAATTTTGTGGAAAGCTTGGGGCAGGGCTGGACTAGTGCGGAATGTAAGGACAAGTTATTTTGTCAAGGGGTTAGGTTTCTAGAGGGGTAAATGTGGGGGAAAATAAAATTAAGACAATTGTGATTTAATGTTTTGTAGTATTTATTGAGTTGTAGTTAATGGTAAAGTGATTCCAATCGAAGAAATGAATGGTCGCACCTAACCTATGCCCTCCCGCCCACCCGAGGTTCGATGCTGTGCTATCAAAGCGGAGCCAATTATCATTCGGTTCGAAATCGGTTCCAATTGCTGTTAACTTTGGTATCGCTTCAATCGAATCCAATCCATTTGTCTTCGCTTCCATCCAACTGACCGCTGGCTGTAACTGAAACTGTTAACCCCCTGTGCTAAGCCTAAACCTATTCCTTATTACCCCCCACCCGTACCTTACTTACTATTTAACCGACTCGACCAGACATAGAGTTGTGAAGACAACAGACAACAGTAAAATAAATCACTGACCGTTGGATATGTGGACAATTGGTGCCGAGAAAAGTGCTCTAAGCTAAAGCTAAGCTAAAGGTAGGGAAGCCGTAACTCTAACTAATGCTCGAACAGCCGATAGACTGGCCAACACAGTCGGTCCGCTTTGTCATCTGACCGCTTTTACCCGTAGCTAACCCTAACATCCTGTGTGTAAGCTATCCCTAAGATTATCGGGTGACGATCAGAACCGAACATCACTTCATCCCTGCACTGGTCGGCCAGCGATGGCTGTGAGCTATGTTCCTGTTGACCTAATCTAAACCCTAACCAGTGGCCTAACCTAACAATTCTATCTATCCCTAAGCCAATCAATAGCACTGTCAGCGATAGACAACCCGAAGGAGTCACCTGTCCATCCATGGTGCGGTGCTGTTCGTCCTACAACTCGATGTCTGGTACACCCCACCCTATCTCTAACCCTCTAACCCTCCCGCCCCTACCCCTAACTCTTCTTCGGCATCGGTCTTCGATCTTCAGCCATTCGGTTTGCTTGTCTTGACATCCGATGTTTTGCCAGCCCATCGAAGCGAGTGAAGTTAGTATTAGTTTTTGCCACCAATAGTTGCTAGGAGGCGTAGAAGGAAGTTTGCGAGTGACTACAACTCTCATGACCACCATTGGGAACAGATACGGCCAATTCTTCGCCGGACGAAAAACAGATTCATCTAAACCGATATCTAACGACTTTCCCAAACACAATCATTGTTGTCAATAATTTTTTTCGTCAATTTTTTTAAAATTCAAAGTTACAATATTTCACTTTATTTTCATGCTTTCAAAACATAAATATTGACCTGGCTTGAGTTGACATTGGAATTGGAGTGGGAAATTTGGTAGAAAGCTGGGGGCAGGGCTGGACTAGTGCGGAATTAAAGGGCAAATTATTATGTCAACGGGTTATGTTTCTAGAAGGGTAAATGTGGGCGAAAATAAAATTATGAAAATTATTATTTGTTGTTTAGTCGCATTTATTTAGTTTTAGTGATTAGCAAATTAATTCCAACCGAAGAAACAAATGGTCGGAGAAGTAATACACAACTTTATTAAGTCTTTTCGGGTCTCTAGGGGGGTTACGAATTGGCCGAAATTTCGATATTAGCCTTATTTAAAGTTTAATTACACTAAATTAAAGTTAATTTAGCTAAATTATGATTAAATCCAGTTAAATTAATGGTTAAATTCACTTCAAGATCCGAAAATTTTCGATTCTATGGGAGTTTCATGGGAACCCCCTTTTAGCCATCTCTAATCCATATCTATCGCTGGCATAGCATCGGTGAAAATCTAAAACCTGAGGAAAGAATGGGTTAAATGTGATACATACCGTTACATTACCTCTGACAAAGTCAGTCCCCAATAAGCGTCCCATGGCTTCAGTGATAATATGCCGGAAACCAATGCAGACATTAAGTACAACCAATAACGAGGAACCCAAATGAAGAGCGGACGGAAATATTGTCCGCTGACCAAAGGTTGTCGGTGTGTCGAGTGTGCGATACTATCGGTGAGTCTATGACTGCTGCCGTTTCCACGTCCGGCGCATAGCCAGACGGGCAGAGGACAGGTCTTCGTCGGGTCGTCGTTGACTAAGTGCACACTCTTACACAACCGAACAACCAGTGGCCACTCACCATTGAGTGACACACCAATGTGGAGCCGAGCCGGTGATACATCTGTAGATTCGGTGACTCGTGTCGTACGTCGAGTGCTGATGAGGCGAACGTCGGCGCAGAGGACAGTCATTGTCGGTCATCTGGCGATGGGTCGGACATCGGTCTCGCTGGTGATCACCAATGGTTGACGGACTCCAAATCCAATCCAACCCAACATTTGTGTCCCCCGCAAAGGAAGACACACTGGCTCTCAGCGCACATCACCACATTCACCACAGAACAACATATCAGAGACGCTGTTCCTTGTCTACTCTGACTAACCGACCGACACCCTCTGTGTCCAGAGCCCAGTGAGACCAATGTTCTCTATTTTAAGAGACAATGGCAGACCGTTGGACCGGCCGACAAGTGTTGGCAGATGGTAGTGGTCGTCCCTACCGGTCCAGTTTCGCTGCTTATCATATTCTTTTTGTTGCTCACTTTGAACCAGTGTCCAAATGGCGTGAGCTTTGGTCTGTGGTCCCAATAATATCCAAGTGCACACCCCTTATACCTTTAGCCCCTCGACTATCGCCATCCTACCTATCAGAGCCGATGTTGTTGGCCAAAAAGAAGTGGTCTCACCGGTTCCAATTGGTTCATTGACCACCTCTTGCATATATGTCGAGCTCCCATACTTGTGGCAGAAAGTGTGGACAGAGGCGGGAGACTTTGCGGATTTGGTTATAGCCGTGGCAGATCGGCTTCGCTACTTCTTAGGCGACCCTATCTTGTCACCCCTCCAGATGGTATGAGAGGTCATGTTCGGGTGGTCGAGGGGTTGTGTGCATGTTATGACAGATATGTCGCGGAAAAGCCGACAGTTGATGGCCTGAAGGCTCGACTAGTCTGTCGTTGAGGTCGATGTTGATGACCTAAAGGAGATCAGGATTGAAGGGAAGACATTGGGTTAGTTCTGGTCTGCAATAGGGGGATTGGGGGAGAGAACGGGTTAGAAGAGTTGTAGAAGTGATGCTATGCCAGCGATAGATAGATAGCCTGTGCTCGGGATGACCAACCAACATCTCTTTCTCTCTCATTCAGTTTAGAATGAAAATTTTAAAAATTGAAAAACTTAATTGTTACTTTCTACAAAAAACTAATTAAAATTTTCAAACTTTTAAGAGAGAATTTTCGATGAAAATTTACATAAGAACAATGGACAGGTAGGCTAGTGGATTTTTGAAAAATGTAAGACTTACAAAATGAGTTTTTGGATAGAAGAAAAAGTTGAGTTTGGAATTTGTGGTTGAAATTTTGTGGAAAGCTTGGGGCAGGGCTGGACTAGTGCGGAATGTAAGGACAAGTTATTTTGTCAAGGGGTTAGGTTTCTAGAGGGGTAAATGTGGGGGAAAATAAAATTAAGACAATTGTGATTTAATGTTTTGTAGTATTTATTGAGTTGTAGTTAATGGTAAAGTGATTCCAATCGAAGAAATGAATGGTCGCACCTAACCTATGCCCTCCCGCCCACCCGAGGTTCGATGCTGTGCTATCAAAGCGGAGCCAATTATCATTCGGTTCGAAATCGGTTCCAATTGCTGTTAACTTTGGTATCGCTTCAATCGAATCCAATTCATTTGTGTTCGCTTCCATCGAATCGAGTCCATTTGTCTTCGCTTCCATCCAACTGACCGCTGGCTGTAACTGAAACTGTTAACCCCCTGTGCTAAGCCTAAACCTATTCCTTATTGCCCCCCACCCGTACCTTACTTACTATTTAACCGACTCGACCAGACATAGAGTTGTGAAGACAACAGACAACAGTAAAATAAATCACTGACCGTTGGATATGTGGACAATTGGTGCCGACAAAAGTGCTCTAAGCTAAAGCTAAGCTAAAGGTAGGGAAGCCGTAACTCTAACTAATGCTCAAACAGCCGATAGACTGGCCAACACAGTCGGTCCGCTTTGTCATCTGACCGCTTTTACCCGTAGCTAACCCTAACATCCTGTGTGTAAGCTATCCCTAAGATTATCGGGTGACGATCAGAACCGAACATCACTTCATCCCTGCACTGGTCGGCCAGCGATGGCTGTGAGCTATGTTCCTGTTGACCTAATCTAAACCCTAACCAGTGGCCTAACCTAACAATTCTATCTATCCCTAAGCCAATCAATAGCACTGTCAGCGATAGACAACCCGAAGGAGTCACCTGTCCATCCATGGTGCGGTGCTGTTCGTCCTACAACTCGATGTCTGGTACACCCCACCCTATCTCTAACCCTTTAACCCTCCCGCCCCTACCCCTAACTCTTCTTCGGCATCGGTCTTCGATCTTCAGCCATTCGGTTTGCTTGTCTTGACATCCGATGTTTTGCCAGCCCATCGAAGCGAGTGAAGTTAGTATTAGTTTTTGCCACCAATAGTTGCTAGGAGACGTAGAAGGAAGTTTGCGATTGACTACAACTCTCATGACCACCATTGGGAACAGATACGGCCAATTCTTCGCCGGACGAAAACCAATTCATCTAAACCAAGACCTAACGACTTTCCCAAACACAATCATTGTTGTCAATAATTTTTTTCGTCAATTTTTTTAAAATTCAAAGTTACAATATTTCACTTTATTTTCATGCTTTCAAAACATAAATATTGACCTGGCTTGAGTTGACATTGGAATTGGAGAAGGAAATTTGGTAGAAAGCTGGGGGCAGGGCTGGACTAGTGCGGAATTAAAGGGCAAATTATTATGTCAACGGGTTATGTTTCTAGAAGGGTAAATGTGGGCGAAAATAAAATTATGAAAATTATTATTTGTTGTTTAGTCGCATTTATTTAGTTTTAGTGATTAGCAAATTAATTCCAACCGAAGAAACAAATGGTCGGAGAAGTAATACACAACTTTATTAAGTCTTTTCGGGTCTCTAGGGGGGTTACGAATTGGCCGAAATTTCGATATTAGCCTTATTTAAAGTTTAATTACACTAAATTAAAGTTAATTTAGCTAAATTATGATTAAATCCAGTTAAATTAATGGTTAAATTCACTTCAAGATCCGAAAATTTTCGATTCTATGGGAGTTTCATGGGAACCCCCTTTTAGCCATCTCTAATCCATATCTATCGCTGGCATAGCATCGGTGAAAATCTAAAACCTGAGGAAAGAATGGGTTAAATGTGATACATACCGTTACATTACCTCTGACAAAGTCAGTCCCCAATAAGCGTCCCATGGCTTCAGTGATAATATGCCGGAAACCAATGCAGACATTAAGTACAACCAATAACGAGGAACCCAAATGAAGAGCGGACGGAAATATTGTCCGCTGACCAAAGGTTGTCGGTGTGTCGAGTGTGCGATACTATCGGTGAGTCTATGACTGCTGCCGTTTCCACGTCCGGCGCATAGCCAGACGGGCAGAGGACAGGTCTTCGTCGGGTCGTCGTTGACTAAGTGCACACTCTTACACAACCGAACAACCAGTGGCCACTCACCATTGAGTGACACACCAATGTGGAGCCGAGCCGGTGATACATCTGTAGATTCGGTGACTCGTGTCGTACGTCGAGTGCTGATGAGGCGAACGTCGGCGCAGAGGACAGTCATTGTCGGTCATCTGGCGATGGGTCGGACATCGGTCTCGCTGGTGATCACCAATGGTTGACGGACTCCAAATCCAATCCAACCCAACATTTGTGTCCCCCGCAAAGGAAGACACACTGGCTCTCAGCGCACATCACCACATTCACCACAGAACAACATATCAGAGACGCTGTTCCTTGTCTACTCTGACTAACCGACCGACACCCTCTGTGTCCAGAGCCCAGTGAGACCAATGTTCTCTATTTTAAGAGACAATGGCAGACCGTTGGACCGGCCGACAAGTGTTGGCAGATGGTAGTGGTCGTCCCTACCGGTCCAGTTTCGCTGCTTATCATATTCTTTTTGTTGCTCACTTTAAACCAGTGTCCAAATGGCGTGAGCTTTGGTCTGTGGTCCCAATAATATCCAAGTGCACACCCCTTATACCTTTAGCCCCTCGACTATCGCCATCCTACCTATCAGAGCCGATGTTGTTGGCCAAAAAGAAGTGGTCTCACCGGTTCCAATTGGTTCATTGACCACCTCTTGCATATATGTCGAGCTCCCATACTTGTGGCAGAAAGTGTGGACAGAGGCGGGAGACTTTGCGGATTTGGTTATAGCCGTGGCAGATCGGCTTCGCTACTTCTTAGGCGACCCTATCTTGTCACCCCTCCAGATGGTATGAGAGGTCATGTTCGGGTGGTCGAGGGGTTGTGTGCATGTTATGACAGATATGTCGCGGAAAAGCCGACAGTTGATGGCCTGAAGGCTCGACTAGTCTGTCGTTGAGGTCGATGTTGATGACCTAAAGGAGATCAGGATTGAAGGGAAGACATTGGGTTAGTTCTGGTCTGCAATAGGGGGATTGGGGGAGAGAACGGGTTAGAAGAGTTGTAGAAGTGATGCTATGCCAGCGATAGATAGATAGCCTGTGCTCGGGATGACCAACCAACATCTCTTTCTCTCTCATTCAGTTTAGAATGAAAATTTTAAAAATTGAAAAACTTAATTGTTACTTTCTACAAAAAACTAATTAAAATTTTCAAACTTTTAAGAGAGAATTTTCGATGAAAATTTACATAAGAACAATGGACAGGTAGGCTAGTGGATTTTTGAAAAATGTAAGACTTACAAAATGAGTTTTTGGATAGAAGAAAAAGTTGAGTTTGGAATTTGTGGTTGAAATTTTGTGGAAAGCTTGGGGCAGGGCTGGACTAGTGCGGAATGTAAGGACAAGTTATTTTGTCAAGGGGTTAGGTTTCTAGAGGGGTAAATGTGGGGGAAAATAAAATTAAGACAATTGTGATTTAATGTTTTGTAGTATTTATTGAGTTGTAGTTAATGGTAAAGTGATTCCAATCGAAGAAATGAATGGTCGCACCTAACCTATGCCCTCCCGCCCACCCGAGGTTCGATGCTGTGCTATCAAAGCGGAGCCAATTATCATTCGGTTCGAAATCGGTTCCAATTGCTGTTAACTTTGGTATCGCTTCAATCGAATCCAATTCATTTGTGTTCGCTTCCATCGAATCGAGTCCATTTGTCTTCGCTTCCATCCAACTGACCGCTGGCTGTAACTGAAACTGTTAACCCCCTGTGCTAAGCCTAAACCTATTCCTTATTGCCCCCCACCCGTACCTTACTTACTATTTAACCGACTCGACCAGACATAGAGTTGTGAAGACAACAGACAACAGTAAAATAAATCACTGACCGTTGGATATGTGGACAATTGGTGCCGACAAAAGTGCTCTAAGCTAAAGCTAAGCTAAAGGTAGGGAAGCCGTAACTCTAACTAATGCTCAAACAGCCGATAGACTGGCCAACACAGTCGGTCCGCTTTGTCATCTGACCGCTTTTACCCGTAGCTAACCCTAACATCCTGTGTGTAAGCTATCCCTAAGATTATCGGGTGACGATCAGAACCGAACATCACTTCATCCCTGCACTGGTCGGCCAGCGATGGCTGTGAGCTATGTTCCTGTTGACCTAATCTAAACCCTAACCAGTGGCCTAACCTAACAATTCTATCTATCCCTAAGCCAATCAATAGCACTGTCAGCGATAGACAACCCGAAGGAGTCACCTGTCCATCCATGGTGCGGTGCTGTTCGTCCTACAACTCGATGTCTGGTACACCCCACCCTATCTCTAACCCTTTAACCCTCCCGCCCCTACCCCTAACTCTTCTTCGGCATCGGTCTTCGATCTTCAGCCATTCGGTTTGCTTGTCTTGACATCCGATGTTTTGCCAGCCCATCGAAGCGAGTGAAGTTAGTATTAGTTTTTGCCACCAATAGTTGCTAGGAGACGTAGAAGGAAGTTTGCGATTGACTACAACTCTCATGACCACCATTGGGAACAGATACGGCCAATTCTTCGCCGGACGAAAAACAATTCATCTAAACCAAGACCTAACGACTTTCCCAAACACAATCATTGTTGTCAATAATTTTTTTCGTCAATTTTTTTAAAATTCAAAGTTACAATATTTCACTTTATTTTCATGCTTTCAAAACATAAATATTGACCTGGCTTGAGTTGACATTGGAATTGGAGTGAGGAAATTTGGTAGAAAGCTGGGGGCAGGGCTGGACTAGTGCGGAATTAAAGGGCAAATTATTATGTCAACGGGTTATGTTTCTAGAAGGGTAAATGTGGGCGAAAATAAAATTATGAAAATTATTATTTGTTGTTTAGTCGCATTTATTTAGTTTTAGTGATTAGCAAATTAATTCCAACCGAAGAAACAAATGGTCGGAGAAGTAATACACAACTTTATTAAGTCTTTTCGGGTCTCTAGGGGGGTTACGAATTGGCCGAAATTTCGATATTAGCCTTATTTAAAGTTTAATTACACTAAATTAAAGTTAATTTAGCTAAATTATGATTAAATCCAGTTAAATTAATGGTTAAATTCACTTCAAGATCCGAAAATTTTCGATTCTATGGGAGTTTCATGGGAACCCCCTTTTAGCCATCTCTAATCCATATCTATCGCTGGCATAGCATCGGTGAAAATCTAAAACCTGAGGAAAGAATGGGTTAAATGTGATACATACCGTTACATTACCTCTGACAAAGTCAGTCCCCAATAAGCGTCCCATGGCTTCAGTGATAATATGCCGGAAACCAATGCAGACATTAAGTACAACCAATAACGAGGAACCCAAATGAAGAGCGGACGGAAATATTGTCCGCTGACCAAAGGTTGTCGGTGTGTCGAGTGTGCGATACTATCGGTGAGTCTATGACTGCTGCCGTTTCCACGTCCGGCGCATAGCCAGACGGGCAGAGGACAGGTCTTCGTCGGGTCGTCGTTGACTAAGTGCACACTCTTACACAACCGAACAACCAGTGGCCACTCACCATTGAGTGACACACCAATGTGGAGCCGAGCCGGTGATACATCTGTAGATTCGGTGACTCGTGTCGTACGTCGAGTGCTGATGAGGCGAACGTCGGCGCAGAGGACAGTCATTGTCGGTCATCTGGCGATGGGTCGGACATCGGTCTCGCTGGTGATCACCAATGGTTGACGGACTCCAAATCCAATCCAACCCAACATTTGTGTCCCCCGCAAAGGAAGACACACTGGCTCTCAGCGCACATCACCACATTCACCACAGAACAACATATCAGAGACGCTGTTCCTTGTCTACTCTGACTAACCGACCGACACCCTCTGTGTCCAGAGCCCAGTGAGACCAATGTTCTCTATTTTAAGAGACAATGGCAGACCGTTGGACCGGCCGACAAGTGTTGGCAGATGGTAGTGGTCGTCCCTACCGGTCCAGTTTCGCTGCTTATCATATTCTTTTTGTTGCTCACTTTGAACCAGTGTCCAAATGGCGTGAGCTTTGGTCTGTGGTCCCAATAATATCCAAGTGCACACCCCTTATACCTTTAGCCCCTCGACTATCGCCATCCTACCTATCAGAGCCGATGTTGTTGGCCAAAAAGAAGTGGTCTCACCGGTTCCAATTGGTTCATTGACCACCTCTTGCATATATGTCGAGCTCCCATACTTGTGGCAGAAAGTGTGGACAGAGGCGGGAGACTTTGCGGATTTGGTTATAGCCGTGGCAGATCGGCTTCGCTACTTCTTAGGCGACCCTATCTTGTCACCCCTCCAGATGGTATGAGAGGTCATGTTCGGGTGGTCGAGGGGTTGTGTGCATGTTATGACAGATATGTCGCGGAAAAGCCGACAGTTGATGGCCTGAAGGCTCGACTAGTCTGTCGTTGAGGTCGATGTTGATGACCTAAAGGAGATCAGGATTGAAGGGAAGACATTGGGTTAGTTCTGGTCTGCAATAGGGGGATTGGGGGAGAGAACGGGTTAGAAGAGTTGTAGAAGTGATGCTATGCCAGCGATAGATAGATAGCCTGTGCTCGGGATGACCAACCAACATCTCTTTCTCTCTCATTCAGTTTAGAATGAAAATTTTAAAAATTGAAAAACTTAATTGTTACTTTCTACAAAAAACTAATTAAAATTTTCAAACTTTTAAGAGAGAATTTTCGATGAAAATTTACATAAGAACAATGGACAGGTAGGCTAGTGGATTTTTGAAAAATGTAAGACTTACAAAATGAGTTTTTGGATAGAAGAAAAAGTTGAGTTTGGAATTTGTGGTTGAAATTTTGTGGAAAGCTTGGGGCAGGGCTGGACTAGTGCGGAATGTAAGGACAAGTTATTTTGTCAAGGGGTTAGGTTTCTAGAGGGGTAAATGTGGGGGAAAATAAAATTAAGACAATTGTGATTGTTTTGTAGTATTTATTGAGTTGTAGTTAATGGTAAAGTGATTCCAATCGAAGAAATGAATGGTCGCACCTAACCTATGCCCTCCCGCCCACCCGAGGTTCGATGCTGTGCTATCAAAGCGGAGCCAATTATCATTCGGTTCGAAATCGG
>CBDATP010000003.1:0-11916 GCA_965199825.1 Bdellovibrionales bacterium
ACCCCCCTCATAGAATCGCAGACATTAGCCATCCCCTTATATACATGCAAGGAAGTTAATTGGAATCAAAGTTAACCAAACTTTTTATCAGAATATTCCACTCAATTATTTTTAGCCACTCAGTCTCTCCATTCAATGCACTCATATTTTAATCCGCACTTCTCCTGTCCATCCTCTATCATCACGCAAAGTTTCAATTTTCAATTCCAACATCATACATTTCACTTATCTAAAAAGTCATTTGTTGCATTTTTTCACAACAAATAAATGGAAATTTTAAATGTGCAAGGGAATTTTTGAGAAAATAACAAAGAACTTTTCATGAAAGTTTATATTACAATAATATACGGGTTTACCCTAGTTTTAGTTATAATAATTGAATTATTTTATTTAAATTTCAATTAATTTCAATTAAATTAAAATACAAAAATTTAATTCTAACAATTGAAACAAGAATATTTTCAGAGATAGAAAGACATTGGTCGGTCATTCCGAGCACAGGACATCTATCGCTGGCATAGCATCCCTTCTACAACCTATCTAACCCGTTCTCTCCCTATCCCCCCTTATTGCAGACCAGATCTAACCCAATGTCTTCCCTTCAATCCTGATCTCCTTTAGGTCACCAACATCATCGACCTCAACGACAGACTAGTCGAGCCTTCAGGCCATCAACTGTTGGCTTTTCCGCGACATATCTGTCTTATAACATGCACACAACCCCTCGACGACCCAAACCCAAACCTCTCATACCATCTGGAGGGGTGACAAGATAGGGTCGCCTAAGAAGTAGCGAAGCCGATCTGCCACGGCTATAACTAAATCCGCAAAGTCTCCCGCCTCTGTCCACACTTTCTGCCACAAGTATGGGAGCTCGACTTACATGCAAGAGGTGGTCAATGAACCAATTGGAAGCGGTGAGACCACTTCTTTTTGGCCAACAACATCGGCTCTGATAGGTAGGATGGCGATAGTCGAGGGGCTAAAGGTATAAGGGGTGTGCACTTGGATATTAATGGGACCACAGACCAAAGCTCACGCCATTTGGACACTGGTTTAAAGTGAGCAACAAAAAGAATATATGATAAGCAGCGAAACTGGACCGGTAGGGACGACCACTACCATCTGCCAACACTTGTCGGCCGGTCCAACGGTCTGCAATTGTCTCTTAAAATAGAGAACATTGGTCTCACTGGGCTCTGGACACAGAGGGTGTCGGTCGGTTAGTCAGAGAAGACAAGGAACAGCGTCTCTGATATGTTGTTCTGTGGTGAATGTGGTGATGTGCGCTGAGAGCCAGTGTGTCTTCCTTTGCGGGGGACACAAATGTTGGGTTGGATTGGATTTGGAGTCCGTCAACCATTGGTGATCACCAGCGAGACCGATGTCCGACCCATCGCCAGATGACCGACAATGACTGTCCTCTGCGCCGACGTTCGCCTCATCAGCACTCGACGTACGACACGAGTCACCGAATCTACAGATGTATCACCGGCTCGGCTCCACATTGGTGTGTCACTCAATGGTGAGTGGCCACTGGTTGTTCGGTTGTGTTCGGAGTGTGCACTTAGTCAACGACGACCCGACGAAGACCTGTCCTCTGCCCGTCTGGCTATGCGCCGGACGTGGAAACGGCAGCAGTCATAGACTCACCGATAGTATCGCACACTCGACACACCGACAACCTTTGGTCAGCGGACAATATTTCCGTCCGCTCTTCGTTTGGGTTCCTCGTTATTGGTTGTACTTAATGTCTGCATTGGTTTCCGGCATATTATCACTGAAGCCATGGGACGCTTATTAGGGACTGACTTTGTCAGAGGTAATGTAACGGTATGTATCACATTTAACCCATTCTTTCCTCAGGTTTTAGATTTTCACCGATGCTATGCCAGCGATAGATATGGATTAGGATTGGCTAAAAGGGGGGTTCCCCTGAAGCCCCCCTAGAATCGAAAATTTTTGAACCGTGAATTGGATTTAACCATTAATTCAACTGGATTTAATCATAATTTAGCTAAATTAACTTTAATTTAGTGTAATTAAGCTTTAAATAAGGCTAATATGTAGAAATTTCTGCCAATTCGTAACCCCCCCCCCCTGGAGACCCGAAAAGACTTAATCCTTATAGCTAGACCCCCCTCATAGAATCGCAGACATTAGCCATCCCCTTATATACATGCAAGGAAGTTAATTGGAATCAAAGTTAACCAAACTTTTTATCAGAATATTCCACTCAATTATTTTTAGCCACTCAGTCTCTCCATTCAATGCACTCATATTTTAATCCGCACTTCTCCTGTCCATCCTCTATCATCACGCAAAGTTTCAATTTTCAATTCCAACATCATACATTTCACTTATCTAAAAAGTCATTTGTTGCATTTTTTCACAACAAATAAATGGAAATTTTAAATGTGCAAGGGAATTTTTGAGAAAATAACAAAGAACTTTTCATGAAAGTTTATATTACAATAATATACGGGTTTACCCTAGTTTTAGTTATAATAATTGAATTATTTTATTTAAATTTCAATTAATTTCAATTAAATTAAAATACAAAAATTTAATTCTAACAATTGAAACAAGAATATTTTCAGAGATAGAAAGACATTGGTCGGTCATTCCGAGCACAGGACATCTATCGCTGGCATAGCATCCCTTCTACAACCTATCTAACCCGTTCTCTCCCTATCCCCCCTTATTGCAGACCAGATCTAACCCAATGTCTTCCCTTCAATCCTGATCTCCTTTAGGTCACCAACATCATCGACCTCAACGACAGACTAGTCGAGCCTTCAGGCCATCAACTGTTGGCTTTTCCGCGACATATCTGTCTTATAACATGCACACAACCCCTCGACGACCCAAACCCAAACCTCTCATACCATCTGGAGGGGTGACAAGATAGGGTCGCCTAAGAAGTAGCGAAGCCGATCTGCCACGGCTATAACTAAATCCGCAAAGTCTCCCGCCTCTGTCCACACTTTCTGCCACAAGTATGGGAGCTCGACTTACATGCAAGAGGTGGTCAATGAACCAATTGGAAGCGGTGAGACCACTTCTTTTTGGCCAACAACATCGGCTCTGATAGGTAGGATGGCGATAGTCGAGGGGCTAAAGGTATAAGGGGTGTGCACTTGGATATTAATGGGACCACAGACCAAAGCTCACGCCATTTGGACACTGGTTTAAAGTGAGCAACAAAAAGAATATATGATAAGCAGCGAAACTGGACCGGTAGGGACGACCACTACCATCTGCCAACACTTGTCGGCCGGTCCAACGGTCTGCAATTGTCTCTTAAAATAGAGAACATTGGTCTCACTGGGCTCTGGACACAGAGGGTGTCGGTCGGTTAGTCAGAGAAGACAAGGAACAGCGTCTCTGATATGTTGTTCTGTGGTGAATGTGGTGATGTGCGCTGAGAGCCAGTGTGTCTTCCTTTGCGGGGGACACAAATGTTGGGTTGGATTGGATTTGGAGTCCGTCAACCATTGGTGATCACCAGCGAGACCGATGTCCGACCCATCGCCAGATGACCGACAATGACTGTCCTCTGCGCCGACGTTCGCCTCATCAGCACTCGACGTACGACACGAGTCACCGAATCTACAGATGTATCACCGGCTCGGCTCCACATTGGTGTGTCACTCAATGGTGAGTGGCCACTGGTTGTTCGGTTGTGTTCGGAGTGTGCACTTAGTCAACGACGACCCGACGAAGACCTGTCCTCTGCCCGTCTGGCTATGCGCCGGACGTGGAAACGGCAGCAGTCATAGACTCACCGATAGTATCGCACACTCGACACACCGACAACCTTTGGTCAGCGGACAATATTTCCGTCCGCTCTTCGTTTGGGTTCCTCGTTATTGGTTGTACTTAATGTCTGCATTGGTTTCCGGCATATTATCACTGAAGCCATGGGACGCTTATTAGGGACTGACTTTGTCAGAGGTAATGTAACGGTATGTATCACATTTAACCCATTCTTTCCTCAGGTTTTAGATTTTCACCGATGCTATGCCAGCGATAGATATGGATTAGGATTGGCTAAAAGGGGGGTTCCCCTGAAGCCCCCCTAGAATCGAAAATTTTTGAACCGTGAATTGGATTTAACCATTAATTCAACTGGATTTAATCATAATTTAGCTAAATTAACTTTAATTTAGTGTAATTAAGCTTTAAATAAGGCTAATATGTAGAAATTTCTGCCAATTCGTAACCCCCCCCCCCTGGAGACCCGAAAAGACTTAATCCTTATAGCTAGACCCCCCTCATAGAATCGCAGACATTAGCCATCCCCTTATATACATGCAAGGAAGTTAATTGGAATCAAAGTTAACCAAACTTTTTATCAGAATATTCCACTCAATTATTTTTAGCCACTCAGTCTCTCCATTCAATGCACTCATATTTTAATCCGCACTTCTCCTGTCCATCCTCTATCATCACGCAAAGTTTCAATTTTCAATTCCAACATCATACATTTCACTTATCTAAAAAGTCATTTGTTGCATTTTTTCACAACAAATAAATGGAAATTTTAAATGTGCAAGGGAATTTTTGAGAAAATAACAAAGAACTTTTCATGAAAGTTTATATTACAATAATATACGGGTTTACCCTAGTTTTAGTTATAATAATTGAATTATTTTATTTAAATTTCAATTAATTTCAATTAAATTAAAATACAAAAATTTAATTCTAACAATTGAAACAAGAATATTTTCAGAGATAGAAAGACATTGGTCGGTCATTCCGAGCACAGGACATCTATCGCTGGCATAGCATCCCTTCTACAACCTATCTAACCCGTTCTCTCCCTATCCCCCCTTATTGCAGACCAGATCTAACCCAATGTCTTCCCTTCAATCCTGATCTCCTTTAGGTCACCAACATCATCGACCTCAACGACAGACTAGTCGAGCCTTCAGGCCATCAACTGTTGGCTTTTCCGCGACATATCTGTCTTATAACATGCACACAACCCCTCGACGACCCAAACCCAAACCTCTCATACCATCTGGAGGGGTGACAAGATAGGGTCGCCTAAGAAGTAGCGAAGCCGATCTGCCACGGCTATAACTAAATCCGCAAAGTCTCCCGCCTCTGTCCACACTTTCTGCCACAAGTATGGGAGCTCGACTTACATGCAAGAGGTGGTCAATGAACCAATTGGAAGCGGTGAGACCACTTCTTTTTGGCCAACAACATCGGCTCTGATAGGTAGGATGGCGATAGTCGAGGGGCTAAAGGTATAAGGGGTGTGCACTTGGATATTAATGGGACCACAGACCAAAGCTCACGCCATTTGGACACTGGTTTAAAGTGAGCAACAAAAAGAATATATGATAAGCAGCGAAACTGGACCGGTAGGGACGACCACTACCATCTGCCAACACTTGTCGGCCGGTCCAACGGTCTGCAATTGTCTCTTAAAATAGAGAACATTGGTCTCACTGGGCTCTGGACACAGAGGGTGTCGGTCGGTTAGTCAGAGAAGACAAGGAACAGCGTCTCTGATATGTTGTTCTGTGGTGAATGTGGTGATGTGCGCTGAGAGCCAGTGTGTCTTCCTTTGCGGGGGACACAAATGTTGGGTTGGATTGGATTTGGAGTCCGTCAACCATTGGTGATCACCAGCGAGACCGATGTCCGACCCATCGCCAGATGACCGACAATGACTGTCCTCTGCGCCGACGTTCGCCTCATCAGCACTCGACGTACGACACGAGTCACCGAATCTACAGATGTATCACCGGCTCGGCTCCACATTGGTGTGTCACTCAATGGTGAGTGGCCACTGGTTGTTCGGTTGTGTTCGGAGTGTGCACTTAGTCAACGACGACCCGACGAAGACCTGTCCTCTGCCCGTCTGGCTATGCGCCGGACGTGGAAACGGCAGCAGTCATAGACTCACCGATAGTATCGCACACTCGACACACCGACAACCTTTGGTCAGCGGACAATATTTCCGTCCGCTCTTCGTTTGGGTTCCTCGTTATTGGTTGTACTTAATGTCTGCATTGGTTTCCGGCATATTATCACTGAAGCCATGGGACGCTTATTAGGGACTGACTTTGTCAGAGGTAATGTAACGGTATGTATCACATTTAACCCATTCTTTCCTCAGGTTTTAGATTTTCACCGATGCTATGCCAGCGATAGATATGGATTAGGATTGGCTAAAAGGGGGGTTCCCCTGAAGCCCCCCTAGAATCGAAAATTTTTGAACCGTGAATTGGATTTAACCATTAATTCAACTGGATTTAATCATAATTTAGCTAAATTAACTTTAATTTAGTGTAATTAAGCTTTAAATAAGGCTAATATGTAGAAATTTCTGCCAATTCGTAACCCCCCCCCCCCTGGAGACCCGAAAAGACTTAATCCTTATAGCTAGACCCCCCTCATAGAATCGCAGACATTAGCCATCCCCTTATATACATGCAAGGAAGTTAATTGGAATCAAAGTTAACCAAACTTTTTATCAGAATATTCCACTCAATTATTTTTAGCCACTCAGTCTCTCCATTCAATGCACTCATATTTTAATCCGCACTTCTCCTGTCCATCCTCTATCATCACGCAAAGTTTCAATTTTCAATTCCAACATCATACATTTCACTTATCTAAAAAGTCATTTGTTGCATTTTTTCACAACAAATAAATGGAAATTTTAAATGTGCAAGGGAATTTTTGAGAAAATAACAAAGAACTTTTCATGAAAGTTTATATTACAATAATATACGGGTTTACCCTAGTTTTAGTTATAATAATTGAATTATTTTATTTAAATTTCAATTAATTTCAATTAAATTAAAATACAAAAATTTAATTCTAACAATTGAAACAAGAATATTTTCAGAGATAGAAAGACATTGGTCGGTCATTCCGAGCACAGGACATCTATCGCTGGCATAGCATCCCTTCTACAACCTATCTAACCCGTTCTCTCCCTATCCCCCCTTATTGCAGACCAGATCTAACCCAATGTCTTCCCTTCAATCCTGATCTCCTTTAGGTCACCAACATCATCGACCTCAACGACAGACTAGTCGAGCCTTCAGGCCATCAACTGTTGGCTTTTCCGCGACATATCTGTCTTATAACATGCACACAACCCCTCGACGACCCAAACCCAAACCTCTCATACCATCTGGAGGGGTGACAAGATAGGGTCGCCTAAGAAGTAGCGAAGCCGATCTGCCACGGCTATAACTAAATCCGCAAAGTCTCCCGCCTCTGTCCACACTTTCTGCCACAAGTATGGGAGCTCGACTTACATGCAAGAGGTGGTCAATGAACCAATTGGAAGCGGTGAGACCACTTCTTTTTGGCCAACAACATCGGCTCTGATAGGTAGGATGGCGATAGTCGAGGGGCTAAAGGTATAAGGGGTGTGCACTTGGATATTAATGGGACCACAGACCAAAGCTCACGCCATTTGGACACTGGTTTAAAGTGAGCAACAAAAAGAATATATGATAAGCAGCGAAACTGGACCGGTAGGGACGACCACTACCATCTGCCAACACTTGTCGGCCGGTCCAACGGTCTGCAATTGTCTCTTAAAATAGAGAACATTGGTCTCACTGGGCTCTGGACACAGAGGGTGTCGGTCGGTTAGTCAGAGAAGACAAGGAACAGCGTCTCTGATATGTTGTTCTGTGGTGAATGTGGTGATGTGCGCTGAGAGCCAGTGTGTCTTCCTTTGCGGGGGACACAAATGTTGGGTTGGATTGGATTTGGAGTCCGTCAACCATTGGTGATCACCAGCGAGACCGATGTCCGACCCATCGCCAGATGACCGACAATGACTGTCCTCTGCGCCGACGTTCGCCTCATCAGCACTCGACGTACGACACGAGTCACCGAATCTACAGATGTATCACCGGCTCGGCTCCACATTGGTGTGTCACTCAATGGTGAGTGGCCACTGGTTGTTCGGTTGTGTTCGGAGTGTGCACTTAGTCAACGACGACCCGACGAAGACCTGTCCTCTGCCCGTCTGGCTATGCGCCGGACGTGGAAACGGCAGCAGTCATAGACTCACCGATAGTATCGCACACTCGACACACCGACAACCTTTGGTCAGCGGACAATATTTCCGTCCGCTCTTCGTTTGGGTTCCTCGTTATTGGTTGTACTTAATGTCTGCATTGGTTTCCGGCATATTATCACTGAAGCCATGGGACGCTTATTAGGGACTGACTTTGTCAGAGGTAATGTAACGGTATGTATCACATTTAACCCATTCTTTCCTCAGGTTTTAGATTTTCACCGATGCTATGCCAGCGATAGATATGGATTAGGATTGGCTAAAAGGGGGGTTCCCCTGAAGCCCCCCTAGAATCGAAAATTTTTGAACCGTGAATTGGATTTAACCATTAATTCAACTGGATTTAATCATAATTTAGCTAAATTAACTTTAATTTA
This sequence comes from Bdellovibrionales bacterium, assembly GCA_965199825.1. Lineage (GTDB taxonomy): Bacteria > Bdellovibrionota > Bdellovibrionia > Bdellovibrionales > UBA1609 > CBDATP01. The sequence goes on from CBDATP010000003.1 coordinate 8,443, forward strand.
GTGTAATTAAGCTTTAAATAAGGCTAATATGTAGAAATTTCTGCCAATTCGTAACCCCCCCCCCCTGGAGACCCGAAAAGACTTAATCCTTATAGCTAGACCCCCCTCATAGAATCGCAGACATTAGCCATCCCCTTATATACATGCAAGGAAGTTAATTGGAATCAAAGTTAACCAAACTTTTTATCAGAATATTCCACTCAATTATTTTTAGCCACTCAGTCTCTCCATTCAATGCACTCATATTTTAATCCGCACTTCTCCTGTCCATCCTCTATCATCACGCAAAGTTTCAATTTTCAATTCCAACATCATACATTTCACTTATCTAAAAAGTCATTTGTTGCATTTTTTCACAACAAATAAATGGAAATTTTAAATGTGCAAGGGAATTTTTGAGAAAATAACAAAGAACTTTTCATGAAAGTTTATATTACAATAATATACGGGTTTACCCTAGTTTTAGTTATAATAATTGAATTATTTTATTTAAATTTCAATTAATTTCAATTAAATTAAAATACAAAAATTTAATTCTAACAATTGAAACAAGAATATTTTCAGAGATAGAAAGACATTGGTCGGTCATTCCGAGCACAGGACATCTATCGCTGGCATAGCATCCCTTCTACAACCTATCTAACCCGTTCTCTCCCTATCCCCCCTTATTGCAGACCAGATCTAACCCAATGTCTTCCCTTCAATCCTGATCTCCTTTAGGTCACCAACATCATCGACCTCAACGACAGACTAGTCGAGCCTTCAGGCCATCAACTGTTGGCTTTTCCGCGACATATCTGTCTTATAACATGCACACAACCCCTCGACGACCCAAACCCAAACCTCTCATACCATCTGGAGGGGTGACAAGATAGGGTCGCCTAAGAAGTAGCGAAGCCGATCTGCCACGGCTATAACTAAATCCGCAAAGTCTCCCGCCTCTGTCCACACTTTCTGCCACAAGTATGGGAGCTCGACTTACATGCAAGAGGTGGTCAATGAACCAATTGGAAGCGGTGAGACCACTTCTTTTTGGCCAACAACATCGGCTCTGATAGGTAGGATGGCGATAGTCGAGGGGCTAAAGGTATAAGGGGTGTGCACTTGGATATTAATGGGACCACAGACCAAAGCTCACGCCATTTGGACACTGGTTTAAAGTGAGCAACAAAAAGAATATATGATAAGCAGCGAAACTGGACCGGTAGGGACGACCACTACCATCTGCCAACACTTGTCGGCCGGTCCAACGGTCTGCAATTGTCTCTTAAAATAGAGAACATTGGTCTCACTGGGCTCTGGACACAGAGGGTGTCGGTCGGTTAGTCAGAGAAGACAAGGAACAGCGTCTCTGATATGTTGTTCTGTGGTGAATGTGGTGATGTGCGCTGAGAGCCAGTGTGTCTTCCTTTGCGGGGGACACAAATGTTGGGTTGGATTGGATTTGGAGTCCGTCAACCATTGGTGATCACCAGCGAGACCGATGTCCGACCCATCGCCAGATGACCGACAATGACTGTCCTCTGCGCCGACGTTCGCCTCATCAGCACTCGACGTACGACACGAGTCACCGAATCTACAGATGTATCACCGGCTCGGCTCCACATTGGTGTGTCACTCAATGGTGAGTGGCCACTGGTTGTTCGGTTGTGTTCGGAGTGTGCACTTAGTCAACGACGACCCGACGAAGACCTGTCCTCTGCCCGTCTGGCTATGCGCCGGACGTGGAAACGGCAGCAGTCATAGACTCACCGATAGTATCGCACACTCGACACACCGACAACCTTTGGTCAGCGGACAATATTTCCGTCCGCTCTTCGTTTGGGTTCCTCGTTATTGGTTGTACTTAATGTCTGCATTGGTTTCCGGCATATTATCACTGAAGCCATGGGACGCTTATTAGGGACTGACTTTGTCAGAGGTAATGTAACGGTATGTATCACATTTAACCCATTCTTTCCTCAGGTTTTAGATTTTCACCGATGCTATGCCAGCGATAGATATGGATTAGGATTGGCTAAAAGGGGGGTTCCCCTGAAGCCCCCCTAGAATCGAAAATTTTTGAACCGTGAATTGGATTTAACCATTAATTCAACTGGATTTAATCATAATTTAGCTAAATTAACTTTAATTTAGTGTAATTAAGCTTTAAATAAGGCTAATATGTAGAAATTTCTGCCAATTCGTAACCCCCCCCCCCTGGAGACCCGAAAAGACTTAATCCTTATAGCTAGACCCCCCTCATAGAATCGCAGACATTAGCCATCCCCTTATATACATGCAAGGAAGTTAATTGGAATCAAAGTTAACCAAACTTTTTATCAGAATATTCCACTCAATTATTTTTAGCCACTCAGTCTCTCCATTCAATGCACTCATATTTTAATCCGCACTTCTCCTGTCCATCCTCTATCATCACGCAAAGTTTCAATTTTCAATTCCAACATCATACATTTCACTTATCTAAAAAGTCATTTGTTGCATTTTTTCACAACAAATAAATGGAAATTTTAAATGTGCAAGGGAATTTTTGAGAAAATAACAAAGAACTTTTCATGAAAGTTTATATTACAATAATATACGGGTTTACCCTAGTTTTAGTTATAATAATTGAATTATTTTATTTAAATTTCAATTAATTTCAATTAAATTAAAATACAAAAATTTAATTCTAACAATTGAAACAAGAATATTTTCAGAGATAGAAAGACATTGGTCGGTCATTCCGAGCACAGGACATCTATCGCTGGCATAGCATCCCTTCTACAACCTATCTAACCCGTTCTCTCCCTATCCCCCCTTATTGCAGACCAGATCTAACCCAATGTCTTCCCTTCAATCCTGATCTCCTTTAGGTCACCAACATCATCGACCTCAACGACAGACTAGTCGAGCCTTCAGGCCATCAACTGTTGGCTTTTCCGCGACATATCTGTCTTATAACATGCACACAACCCCTCGACGACCCAAACCCAAACCTCTCATACCATCTGGAGGGGTGACAAGATAGGGTCGCCTAAGAAGTAGCGAAGCCGATCTGCCACGGCTATAACTAAATCCGCAAAGTCTCCCGCCTCTGTCCACACTTTCTGCCACAAGTATGGGAGCTCGACTTACATGCAAGAGGTGGTCAATGAACCAATTGGAAGCGGTGAGACCACTTCTTTTTGGCCAACAACATCGGCTCTGATAGGTAGGATGGCGATAGTCGAGGGGCTAAAGGTATAAGGGGTGTGCACTTGGATATTAATGGGACCACAGACCAAAGCTCACGCCATTTGGACACTGGTTTAAAGTGAGCAACAAAAAGAATATATGATAAGCAGCGAAACTGGACCGGTAGGGACGACCACTACCATCTGCCAACACTTGTCGGCCGGTCCAACGGTCTGCAATTGTCTCTTAAAATAGAGAACATTGGTCTCACTGGGCTCTGGACACAGAGGGTGTCGGTCGGTTAGTCAGAGAAGACAA
>CBDATP010000004.1:0-21017 GCA_965199825.1 Bdellovibrionales bacterium
CAGTTAATTGTTTCACTCTATGAAAACAATATGGATAGCAATGAAAATTGCTTTTAAAATATGTTGAACACTTTGTAATCGCAGGTAAAATCGCAGGTGAAATAACAAATCGAAAACTATTATACTGCCCCCGGGGCATGAAGAAAAAAGCTGAGACATTTGGTAAATACTTCATCGAAGTAACGATTGATGAAATAAAGTCCGCTCCGGACCATCGAGGAGGTCGTCTCAGTAGCAGTATAATATTACTGAAAATTAATGTGAGAATAAAATTAGTACACAAGTGGATGAATACCTTGTATCACATTGGTTGAAGCACGCCATTCAATAAAATCCAATCTATTTAATCACCTTGAAATTAATTGTATGATATAATATAACATTTTTAGAGTAATTACCTTGATGGAAAACGCGTTCTTATCCAACTCGGGTACCTTGGGATCGTTAAACCCATCGAAGCGTTGAAACATCGCCCTGAGGTGTTGAAATGTTCAATCGTTGAAGTCTTTCACTACAGTTCACGTCAATTCACTATAAGTCAATTCAGTATATGTCAATACAGTACACATCACTTCGGTACACACCACCTAAGTACACATCACTTCTCTGAAGAACATCTTCCTGAGGTGTTGAAATGTTCAATCGTTGAAGTCATTCACTACAGTTCACGTCGATTCACTATAAGTCAATTCAGTAAATGTCAATACAGTACACATCACTTCGGTACACATCACTTCACTGAAGAATATCACTAACACAACACGAATCACCAGCACGCACACCAATCACATCACTATAACCTGAGAAAATAGAAGAAAAATATAATAAATTAGTTATTTCATTCAATTATAAATATATATTGAAATAATACCTTTGTGTAGCACCAATGTCTTACACTTTTGCACGCATCTATGAAGCATCAGAGCTGGGAAATGTATGAAAAATGTTAATATTATGTGTTCATTCTCAAATTGATGAATATTACGTACCTCTTTAGAGCCACCAGTGTCGATATCGATGCTGTATGATGCTGTAGATGAACGTGTGATTGCTAGGAAAAAGATTAGGTCTTTTGCGGTGCTTTTTCGGAAATTCGTCGAAAAAAACTAAGTCTTTTTGGAAAAATCGGGCGTGACCTGTGTACTGAGCTTCTTCGTAGTGTATCGGGGAACCGGGGGGAACCCAGAATTAGAGGCTCCCCCCGATTCCCCAACACACCACTCGTTGCAATGTGAAGATAGTGTAGTTTAAAGTGTTTTTGTTGAAGTTATTATTAATAACAGGGGCATTGCCTCCCCTGGGCCCGTAGGCTCACTCGCCGTTAGAGCTAGGCTCAGCGCCGGCTGGGAATTACAGGCGATTCAAACCATTGGGTATGGTCCCAGTTGGCATCACTTTCGATCATGTGCCTACACGCCACCGGGGGACTACATACCCGTACTCAGGTGCCCCCCGGCTTTGATCACTGGCCCGCCCGACCCTCGTAATACCCATGGGATAAATCCCATATGGGAACAAAAGCCCAAAAAAAGTGTGTATTTAGTTGTGCGCCTATTTTTGGATTTGCCGGGGATATACCCCCCCGGGCTGGGTACAGCCTCTAAGGAAAAAAGTTAAGTAAATTAAAATGAGATGATAACCTAAATTAACCTAAACTAACCTAAGATAACCTAAAACTAAAACTAAACACATTTTTAAAGTCCCACAAGGGGACTATAAAAGCTCCACTGTTATTTTAACAGTGGGCTTCACATATTTATAGTCCCCTGAGGGGACTTTAAAGGCTCCACTGTTATTTTAACAGTGGGCCTCACATATTTATAGTCCCCTGAGGGGACTTTTTTATTTCCCTAAGTCCTATGACACATAGGACCCGGGGGGCCTCATGACACATGAGGCCCTTTCTAGGAGAGTTCTATGACACATAGAACTCTTCTTTAGGCCCTATGACACATAGGACCTTTATTAGACACCCATGAAACATGGGTGTCCCCTTAAGAGTTCTATGACACATAGGACTCTTTTAATAGAGCCTATGACACATAGGCTCCCCTTAGGGCCTCATGACACATGAGACCCTTTATAGATGTTCATGACACATGAACATCCCCTTAAAATAAACTATATAAACTTTATAACAGACGGGGCCCATAGACGAGTCAACGGGGGCCCCTTAACACCCAAGCTTCACCGCTCAACACACAGGGCCCATAGACGAGTCAACGGAGGCCCCTTAACACCCAAGCTTCACCGCTCAACACACAGGGCCCATAGACGAGTCAACGGGGGCCCCTTAACACCCAAGCTTCACCGCTCAACACACAGGGCCCATAGACGAGTCAACGGGGGCCCCTTAACACCCAAGCTTCACCGCTCAACACACAGGGCCCATAGACAAGTTAACGGGGGCCCCTTAACATTCAAGCTTCACCGCTCAACACACAGGGCCCATAGACGAGTCAACGGGGGCCCCTTAACACCCAAGCTTCTCCTCTCAACACACAGGGCCCATAGACGAGTCAACGGGGGCCCCTTAACACCCAAGCTTCACCGCTCAACACACAGGGCCCATAGACGAGTCAACGGGGGCCCCTTAACACCCAAGCTTCACCGCTCAACACACAGGGCCCATAGACGTGTCAACAGGGGCCCCTTAACACCCAAGCTTCTTCGCTCAACACACAGGGCCCATAGACGTGTCAACGGGGGCCCACTTAACACCCAAGCTTCTCTCAAAACAATACTTACCAAGTCTTCCCAATACTTACCAAGTCCTCCCCAATACTTACCATTACCCACCCAATACTTACCATTACCCACCCAATACTTACCAAGTCCCCCCAATACTTACCATTTCCCCCCAATACTTACCAATACCCACCAAATACTTACCAGGTGTCATTTTAGACACCAAGGCCCCCTATGGGTTAGCCTTAAGGTCGGAACCATTTTGGAAACCGCCTAAGTCTGGTCGGGGCCATATGGGCCACCGCCAGTGTGGTCCCCTTTTGGGCGACCACATTTCGGGCCAGTGCCATTTTAACAACTGCCCATATTCTGAGGGGTGCCTATACGGGCCTGACCCCAAATAGAAAATTTATATTTCCTTAACTACAGGTCTGATATATGCACATGCCTATATAGATCGAATCTACTGGTCATAAGCTTTCCATCGATGTATCAATCAAAGCTCTACGATGAGTTTGAAAATTTCTCATTATAAAAATTTTCGAACCCGGAAGTAACTTTTAAAAATCAATAACTTAAAAAATATAAGTCTGAATTCGACATTCGATATGTCAATGGAAAGCTCTTGCCATAACCTTTCCGTCGATATACTTTTTATTTTCGTACGACGTTAATTCACGAAGTTAGTCATAAATAAAATTTGAGGCTCGTCCCGGCTCGAAGCCGAATATAAAAAATTGCGTAAAGCACCTATGTGATTCATCCAATGTATGTACATGCCTATATCGATTCAATGTGCTCATCGTCCCCTTTCTATTGATATACTATTCGATATCCCATGATGTGTTTGAAATTTTTTCCCATTATAAAAATAACCCGGAAGTAATTTCAAAAAATCATATCTCTGAAACTGTAGAGTTAATTATGTAAACATTGTATTTCGTTTTGAATTACAATTCATTAGGTATATTTTGGCATCAATAAAATTTCTCTACCTCCAACCTCGACGCTTTTTACATTATCCGGACATTGTTTTTTTCAGAGATGGGGCGAAAAATGATTTAAAATGAGCATAACTCTGAAACTCTAAGAGATAAAAATACACATGCCTATTTCGTTTGAAACTATATTTTTAGTAGTATCTTTTGGCATCAAAAGATTTTTTCTATCATAATTTTGAAAATTTTGTCCATTATCGGGACATAGTTTTTTTCAGAGGTCGAATAAATAAACTTTGAAAAATCATATCTCAAAAACTGTAGATAGTAAAAATAAAATTTTAATATCATATTGTTCGATAATTTATTTTCTATCTTGGTGAAAAAAATGCTCTATGTAGTACGCTTTGAACATATTAAAATTTTCGAATTTCCAAAAAAATCTCAAATAACTTTTTTTATGCTGCTAGAAGGTGCGTGAAAAAATCTTACCATTCGATAGACCACATATGGTTCTACAACGTTTTAATTAGGGTCTGAGCTGGGCCATCATTATTTACCGAGTTATTCGAAGGGCTCACTTTGGCATTTTTCAAGGTGTTCCTGGGTAGCTCAAGGAGGCAGGACCTCCTTATTAAAGATATTATTCGAGAGGGCTTTGGAAGTACTATCATTGCTATAAATATCATTATTCTAAGTTATAGGGTTTAAGAAATATAGCTGTTCAAAAATCGACGGAAAAATTTGGGGGAGGAGGGGGTCTAAGCCCCTGGAATAATAACCGTTGTTTACCAATTATATTTTTTGGTTGGTGTGTGATGCTCTATCGAGTAGGTATAATTAAAAGTTACGGCCTCTTTAGTTGGTCGGGTCCGAAATGAAATATAATAGCTACTGGCATCAAGCACCCCGATCGGCCAGTAGCTATTATATTTCATACGGGCGTGCGTTAGTGACCGCAGATAAACAGGAATTATCAATTTAATCAGTAATATGTCAAATAGTAATTTTATTTAAATTAATGTGATGTTAAATAGCGGTTTCGTCTTTATTAAGACTCATCAGTATTACTTAGGACTCTTTATCCAGTAATAGACCGCATTTGGGGCCATTAAAAAATTTAAGTTTGAGCAGGTTTGAATTTTAAAAATATTTATTGAAAAATGATTATAAAAATGAATTATAAAAAAGAATACAAATTTATTTACAATAATATGAAACTTATATATGCCTTTAAAAAACGAATACAAATTGAAAGAAATTATAATTGAGGCTAAAAAACCGAAGCCATCTGATGTCCTTTAGTGCTGCCACGAAGTCGAATTGTCCTTTTGTTTGAAGTCATAACTAGAACATGGATAAAAAATGTAATTAATCAATATCAATTAATTTATATGATATTACATACCTTATTCTTGAAGTATAAAATGAACATTTGGATAACGTCCTCGAAATGAATCATTTATTCTGTCGTCGTCACTGTCACGTCCAATCGGTAATAGATAAAATCGTTGATTGAGTTGTCTTGATGAAAGACAAGGATTTCCAAGTCTTGTTTGGCATGAATTAGTATCCGATCTAATTGGAATTAATGCTTGAAAATGTGTAGAACCACTTTCACCGACCATTTGTATTACTATTGGTCTAACTGAGACCGGGTATTTTTTCGAGCATATACGTCCACCTCTTCCTATAGAGTCAGGTTTAATCCAGAGATCAATTGGACGATTCACTACAATTGATGTCGCGATTTGATGTGGTAAATCAGCCCAATGAAATGTGTTGGGACGAAGATTGTTGTCACCTTTGATGAACTTCTCGTAGACCTTTTCAATGTTGGGAAAAGGACTTGATGTTGCTATAGAGAAGCACAATGGAGCTGGAGGCAATGCGAATATATTTGATAAGGGAGCAAAGTAGCCATCCCAGAATCTCAGAACTGCTGCAAGAGCGCCAAATCGAATAATATGGTAGTGTCTCTCTGTTGCAAACAAACACATGGAAACAGCTCTATACCAACAACTTCCGTCGCCAACCACATCAACTGCTTTATAATTGAGTTGAACATGTCTTTGAAGCCATTGTTGGCCTTGGAATCTTCGGATACTTGGCGGTAAGTCGTGAATTGTCTTGATATTAGCTGTGTTGAGCGTGTCTTTTACTCTCTTGGTTAAGGTTGGATAAAATTTCTTTATGAAATCATCGACGCTGGACTTTGATTCCTCAAGTAGAACGGAACTTATTAAAAGTTTGGTCAATGCATCCGCACATTCTGAGTCAAGATCAGTTAATATTTGAAATCTTGATTCAGTCGTATCACTTGAACTTGATGATGTAGATGGATGTGAGCGCTTCTGAGATGTATGTTCGGACGTGTCCATTTCGGATGGTGAAGGCAAGCCAGAGAGTGGTCTATTATCTGCATAAGTTGGATCAATTTGGGTTGAACCGGAGTAATTGATTGGTGGAATAAGATTTTCAGTATCAAAAGGATACCAAATATCGTCGTGGATTTGTGGATTACCATCATGTTCTACATAACTAAATGATGTATCACTATTAGGAATTAGACAGTTGTAAAGTCTATGTTGAAAATCTAAAGACATGACGACAGATCTTCGATTATTTTGACTTCTTGGTGAATATCGGGTAACAACATTATGCTTTCCCATTACCCAACAAATGTCTATTGGACGATCGATGGCTTCAGAAACGGCTAAGACTGCTGCGTTTTCGGCCCAATTAAATTGAAAGTCCAAAGTCCCCAATGGATTGTCGTCGCGTCTGAATCTTTCTTTATATGTGTCGTTAAATACTTTTTCTTTGATACCTTCAAATCTGACGGAAACAGCAATACTCAGGCATAAATCACATGCGTTTCTGAATAGAGCTCCTTGATGCAAGTCCCATCTCTCCATTTGTTGACTCACACAAAATAGAGCAGCAAATCTAATAATTTGTTCGTAAGCTTGCTGTCCATAAAGAAGAACTGAAATTGAATAATAAAAGCAATTTCCATCGTGAGCAACATCGTATTGATGAAATTCGTTTGCGATGTTAGGAGGAATGAAGGGTTCGTGATAGTCTCGTACTCCATTCTTAATGGGGATACTCTGGTGATGTGTTGGTCCATTGATTGATAGAATTTCTTTCTGTCGAACTTCGTTAAGAACATAAACGCCAAAATTAAACAAATCAATTTGACTGAAGGTTTGGCGAATAGTGTCATTGTCTCTGAAATGATTGAATCTGAATAACTGTCTGATTACTTCTTGCACTCTAGAAAGTGTTGATCCAGTTGTCGGAACAGTTATCCTTGGAATGATTGCAGATACAAAAGAAGTTCCAGGATGAGGTAGTGGCTGTGGTTGAGGTCTTGGTTGTGGTTTTGATGTTGGTTTTGGTGTTACTTTAGTCTCATGTTTAGGCTTGTCTTTAGATTGGGAGCTAATTTTGAAGTCTTTAAAGACATCTGCCATCTTCTGAGATGATGTGGGCTCTTCTGCTTCTTCTGCTTCTCCTTCTTCTTCTTCGTCTTTGCTTCTTGGATCTATGAATTTGTCGTCATATTTCCATTGAGGGAAAGGGTAGTTTGGCTCCCTTTGATCTTCAGGAAGCAGAAAGTCATTATTCTCAATCCATTTTAGAAGTTCTTGATAATATAATTTGATGAAAATCTTCGTTTTATCGAATGCAATTAATCTCATATCGCTGGCACGTCTTGTTCTAGTAAGCGCAACATAAGCTTGTCCCGAAGCAAACATCTTCTCGTCAACTGAAACATACACTTTGTCTAAAGTCTTCCCTTGAACGCGATGTACAGTTGCGGCCCAACCAAGTGATATTGGGAATTGTTGACGGATATATCTATTTTCGCCATAATCATCGATGGTTTGTTTCATTCTTCTGATTGGGAAGAATTCTTTGCCGTCTAGCGATCTCAAGATGATATAATTCGAATCTGGATGAATAGAATCGACGATCGCTTGTCTTCCATTGACTAGGCCTTTGGCTACATTGATGTTTCTTCTTATGAATACTAATGCGTTCTTCTTGATTTTAAGAACGTTTTCCATTTTCTCATCTTTTTCTTTAAGTCGTTTAAGTGATAATTCTGATAGTTTATGTCCAGACATATCAGTGTCGATAGCTTCGAAGCTGAATTCCTGTTCTTTTGATTTGGCTAATATATCATTGTTGAACTGATCTACTTGTGCGCGCAATGATACAATAATTGTTATGTTCTTCTCGAATGCAGACTGCTTCACGCGCTCAATATCTTTAACTACTTTAGACTTGAAATAATTGTTGACTTCTGGTGTGACATTGCCAACTCTGACGTATTGAAGCATTCTTGCGAATTCAGCATCTCCAGACTGTCTTACAATTTCTTTCATTGTGAAATTCTTAAACAATTTAAAGAACTGTCCATTGAACCATGGTGCGTATCGTGATGGTAATTGAGCTGGATCTCCAAACAGAATAATGTGTTTGCCGCCAAATTCTTTTCCTTTGTCGCAAAGTTTACAATTAATTCTGATGTTACGTTCCATTTCTTCCATCATCATTTCATCAATCATTGAAATCTCATCGATGAGGAAGACATCACAATAGCGCACGAGCCAAGATTCAATTGTGTTGGGCTGGATATGAGACTTGTACTTGGTGTCGAATCTGAATTTTGAGTGACACGTTTGACCACCAAGTTGATGAGCAGCTGAACCAGTGGGAGCGAGGATTGAAAAGGACTTGTACGTTGATTCTTCTGTCTTGTCTTTAAATAGGGCACATAGCGCTTTGATGAGGAAAGACTTGCCTGTGCCTGCTGGTCCAACAATGTTCAATAAGACTTGTTCGTTTCTGCTTATCTGTTCTCGAATATAGTCGAAAACTTTGCGTTGATCTTCCGTGAAATCTTTTATGTAGTCTTCGAGTGGAAGTAAATCAACATTCGGACAAGGAAATTCACCAAAGTCTGGATCTGGGTCGATGCCTTCAATCAATTGTCCTTCGTCTAACTTATCGTTTTCCAGTAAGTGTGCCAATTGATGTGATTCGAAGAATGACTGGAATTGAGGATTACTAAGAAAATTGCCAGCTATGAGTTCGCCAGCTATTCTTCTCAAGTCATATTCGGTGAGTCCTTGGTTCTTTGCTGTCTCTAGAAATTGTTCACCTATATTTGCATCGTTCCATAAGTTATTCTTGATGCAATATTCGAAATAACTTTTGCACTGATTCTTGGTTAAGAAGTCATCCCAATCTTCAGGTCGAAGTGGAACGCTTTCGAGGATGAGCTTCAAACAATACTTCTCTTGATCATCACCATATGGTAGAACGAAAGGGAAGTAAATAACAGCTGGTTTCCGTCTTGGCCGAATCTTGCGATGTCTTGAGTCAGTTAGTTCTAATTTCGGATCAGTGTGGACATCAGGTTGTGATTGATCCTCACATTCTTCGCCATCACCTTTGTCATAATCATTGATTGCTTGAAGTGACTTCCTATCATAAGTGAATCTGCGCCAGAAGTCTGGATACGTGACATAATGTAGAATGCCAACATTTGGTCTGTGTAAATACTTCTCGAATTTTGATTGATAGAAGACATCTTCGGAATCCTCGTCTTTGGGCATATGCTCTTTTCGTTTGAGTGTTTTTCTCTTGACGTCTAATGGAATGTCTAGGAAAATGACCTCCACGTTCGAGACTTTTAGTGGAAATTGAAGTGAAATGTCGGCAATTTCAACAGCGCCCATTATTCTCATCTTCAAGTACTTCTCATTCCAAGTCGCATTTTTGCTGAATGTCTGTCCGCCGAAAATTGGAAGCTTGACTGATGATTCAGGTTTCGATATATATTTTGCCAAATATATTTTCCAATATTCGCCATTAACTTCTTGGATATTACAACAAGATCTGAAGATGAGTAGCAATGACCAACAGTACGGAACGATAAACCGATCTTCTTCTTTACGTCTCTTGTATAATACTCGAAGTCCGGAATCGTCTTTTCTTGCTTCGTTGACCAATGGCGCTGGAAAGTTGTACTTGCAATGGGGGAGAGCTTCGTTTCCTCTGATGAAACAGCGTTCCGGATAGTGGTCGTGTGTTTGCAGATCTTTGACGAGTCCTCGAAGTTTTTCGACGAATTCTATATCTGTTTCGTTCTTCGAAGTTGTTCGAGGCATCTCAGCTTTGACGACGTTTGCTCTTTTGGTGCCTTCCTCAATCCAAACAACACCATGGATATGCACCGCTCCTCTCTTCTGGTACTCTCGACGATACCAATGTCTCTCTACTTTACCCAACTCGCCACTTGGGTTATTGATAACATGTGTCATCCAAAGCTGAAACCTTTGATGGAATGAAATAGAACTGAAGATAGGATAATCAGTTGCAGAATCTGCTTCTTTAGGCTTCGGTCGATGCGGGCATTGGTCACATTTGAAGCCAGGGCCATGTTTGATGAGAGACTGCACTTCGGGCCAACTATCACTTGTCGTAACTGTGTAGAAGAAATCTGGCTCTCTCTTCATCTCATTTGCAATGGCCAATATCTCCTGTTGGCCTAACCACCAGAAGCTCTTTGATCCGGGGATGTTTGCTGCGACCGCTGTGCCATATTTCTTGTATGCTTCTGATCTTGGGTCGATGAATTCTTTGGCTGTTGGCTTCTCCATCGCTCTATCACTATCTGCAGCCACATACATGCGTGCATGATTTACCATGCTGATTTTGATGTAACGGTCAATCAGGAAGAAAGGCAACACATTATTCTGTCGGAAACGCCTGTCCAAATTCAACAGTAAGAATTTGATGTAATTACGATGACTAATGTGTTTCCAATCAGGGTCATAAGAGCCACGACCACTTGGAAAGTCACAAGGAAATGCCATTGCTTCTAGTCTTTTATCGAATAATGTGACACGAGTTTGTTTCCTGAGATCTGATACAGTGTCGTCTGTCTTTGGATGACATATATGAGGATTGAAGTCATCTCCTTCGATGTCTTTGTCGCCAGTATAGTTTTCGCTGGGAATAACATAACCGATCCTCTCACGATCTAACTCGTCGATGATGTCTGATCCTTTCGTCGTCTCTATTTCTCCTGGTTGAATCATCTCAAGGATGCTACCGCCCTTCAATTTGCCAAACAATGTTTGACAATTGGCATAGAAACTTCTGAAATGAATGTTGTTTCTTATTAGCCATCGAAGCGCTTTTCTTGCGTTTTCGTGTTGTTGTCTTATGTTCTTCTTTCGTGCTTCGCATGGTCGACCGACTATGAGGCCATACATGTATAAGTAGGCCTGATCTACTTTACGCGCTAGGTTGACTTCACCGCGAAGATGGAGAAAATGCCTTAAATATTCCTTCTGACGTATGTTGATGTTGTGGTAGACAGCGAGTAAACCGATTAGTCCTCTTTCCAAATCAGTTGTGATATTCTTGAGAACTGGCGGCAAATCCATTTTGTGTGTCTCTGGATTGAGCACATCGATGTAGTCTGTGATGCATTTGCCTTTAGCACTGAGTTGAAAGCATACGCGACAAGTGTATATCTCATTGTTGTCTGTCTTGTATGGTAGATCTGCTTGTTGTGGGATGTCTTCTGCATTAAAGTGTTCTTCGATTGGAAACACAAATTCACTTTGACTGAAAGCATGCGAAGAAAACTTCTTATCGAATCGATTAATTTTCTTCCAGCGACCATTAATTCGTGAATCACCGAATAATAGTTTGGCACAAATGCAACACAAGCCTTTGAACATTGGTTCTTCGCCGTGGACATATCCGATTCGCCACATTCTTTTGATGTTATCGAGATTGTTTGGTAAGTTGTCTTCGATGTTAACAGCTTTGGCGAGATCTTCTTTGGTTAAGTCGTCTTCTACTTCTTTGATGATAGCTTGCACTTCTTTTGAATTCTTCTTCTGCTGTTCTTTGAAGATCTTGTTAAACATTTTCCTCAACCACTCACTTGTGCCTTCGAAGTCAGGAAATTCACGCTTAAATTCTTCATACATTGGTGCCACATAAGGAATCATTAGTCCCGATCTTTCTTTCTCTCTTTCCTGTCTTCCTTGCCATTTGATGCCTATAGCCAGAAGTCGAAGTTGAACACCAATAGGCCAACGGAATTGTTTTGGTGCATCAGGATCTTTAACTGTTGGTTGCAGCAGTTTATCTAATTTAGTTCTGATGGCTTCGTTTGTTGGTCCTCTTCTTTTCAATAAACTCTTGAACTTTTGGGAAACACTATTAACATATTCACTATAAGTCATTGACGATCTATCGAAGTCTTTAGAAACACTAAGTAATAGTTCCTCTGCTTCTTTATTCCACTGAAACCGCCACTTCTTGGGTCCACCACCGCTAGTGTCTTGTTTGGTGAATTCTAAATGTTGTTCGAAGATGTCTTCAAACGATTCATGATCACACATGTCAGATGACATGACAGTCTCAAGGACTGCCATGGCTAGAAATTCTATAATAATCAATTTGTTAATAGGTTTTGACCTTTAATTATATTAGAATTATACCTTTCGAACGACTATGTGCAGTTAATTGTTTCACTCTATGAAAACAATATGGATAGCAATGAAAATTGCTTTTAAAATATGTTGAACACTTTGTAATCGCAGGTAAAATCGCAGGTGAAATAACAAATCGAAAACTATTATACTGCCCCCGGGGCATGAAGAAAAAAGCTGAGACATTTGGTAAATACTTCATCGAAGTAACGATTGATGAAATAAAGTCCGCTCCGGACCATCGAGGAGGTCGTCTCAGTAGCAGTATAATATTACTGAAAATTAATGTGAGAATAAAATTAGTACACAAGTGGATGAATACCTTGTATCACATTGGTTGAAGCACGCCATTCAATAAAATCCAATCTATTTAATCACCTTGAAATTAATTGTATGATATAATATAACATTTTTAGAGTAATTACCTTGATGGAAAACGCGTTCTTATCCAACTCGGGTACCTTGGGATCGTTAAACCCATCGAAGCGTTGAAACATCGCCCTGAGGTGTTGAAATGTTCAATCGTTGAAGTCTTTCACTACAGTTCACGTCAATTCACTATAAGTCAATTCAGTATATGTCAATACAGTACACATCACTTCGGTACACACCACCTAAGTACACATCACTTCTCTGAAGAACATCTTCCTGAGGTGTTGAAATGTTCAATCGTTGAAGTCATTCACTACAGTTCACGTCGATTCACTATAAGTCAATTCAGTAAATGTCAATACAGTACACATCACTTCGGTACACATCACTTCACTGAAGAATATCACTAACACAACACGAATCACCAGCACGCACACCAATCACATCACTATAACCTGAGAAAATAGAAGAAAAATATAATAAATTAGTTATTTCATTCAATTATAAATATATATTGAAATAATACCTTTGTGTAGCACCAATGTCTTACACTTTTGCACGCATCTATGAAGCATCAGAGCTGGGAAATGTATGAAAAATGTTAATATTATGTGTTCATTCTCAAATTGATGAATATTACGTACCTCTTTAGAGCCACCAGTGTCGATATCGATGCTGTATGATGCTGTAGATGAACGTGTGATTGCTAGGAAAAAGATTAGGTCTTTTGCGGTGCTTTTTCGGAAATTCGTCGAAAAAAACTAAGTCTTTTTGGAAAAATCGGGCGTGACCTGTGTACTGAGCTTCTTCGTAGTGTATCGGGGAACCGGGGGGAACCCAGAATTAGAGGCTCCCCCCGATTCCCCAACACACCACTCGTTGCAATGTGAAGATAGTGTAGTTTAAAGTGTTTTTGTTGAAGTTATTATTAATAACAGGGGCATTGCCTCCCCTGGGCCCGTAGGCTCACTCGCCGTTAGAGCTAGGCTCAGCGCCGGCTGGGAATTACAGGCGATTCAAACCATTGGGTATGGTCCCAGTTGGCATCACTTTCGATCATGTGCCTACACGCCACCGGGGGACTACATACCCGTACTCAGGTGCCCCCCGGCTTTGATCACTGGCCCGCCCGACCCTCGTAATACCCATGGGATAAATCCCATATGGGAACAAAAGCCCAAAAAAAGTGTGTATTTAGTTGTGCGCCTATTTTTGGATTTGCCGGGGATATACCCCCCCGGGCTGGGTACAGCCTCTAAGGAAAAAAGTTAAGTAAATTAAAATGAGATGATAACCTAAATTAACCTAAACTAACCTAAGATAACCTAAAACTAAAACTAAACACATTTTTAAAGTCCCACAAGGGGACTATAAAAGCTCCACTGTTATTTTAACAGTGGGCTTCACATATTTATAGTCCCCTGAGGGGACTTTAAAGGCTCCACTGTTATTTTAACAGTGGGCCTCACATATTTATAGTCCCCTGAGGGGACTTTTTTATTTCCCTAAGTCCTATGACACATAGGACCCGGGGGGCCTCATGACACATGAGGCCCTTTCTAGGAGAGTTCTATGACACATAGAACTCTTCTTTAGGCCCTATGACACATAGGACCTTTATTAGACACCCATGAAACATGGGTGTCCCCTTAAGAGTTCTATGACACATAGGACTCTTTTAATAGAGCCTATGACACATAGGCTCCCCTTAGGGCCTCATGACACATGAGACCCTTTATAGATGTTCATGACACATGAACATCCCCTTAAAATAAACTATATAAACTTTATAACAGACGGGGCCCATAGACGAGTCAACGGGGGCCCCTTAACACCCAAGCTTCACCGCTCAACACACAGGGCCCATAGACGAGTCAACGGAGGCCCCTTAACACCCAAGCTTCACCGCTCAACACACAGGGCCCATAGACGAGTCAACGGGGGCCCCTTAACACCCAAGCTTCACCGCTCAACACACAGGGCCCATAGACGAGTCAACGGGGGCCCCTTAACACCCAAGCTTCACCGCTCAACACACAGGGCCCATAGACAAGTTAACGGGGGCCCCTTAACATTCAAGCTTCACCGCTCAACACACAGGGCCCATAGACGAGTCAACGGGGGCCCCTTAACACCCAAGCTTCTCCTCTCAACACACAGGGCCCATAGACGAGTCAACGGGGGCCCCTTAACACCCAAGCTTCACCGCTCAACACACAGGGCCCATAGACGAGTCAACGGGGGCCCCTTAACACCCAAGCTTCACCGCTCAACACACAGGGCCCATAGACGTGTCAACAGGGGCCCCTTAACACCCAAGCTTCTTCGCTCAACACACAGGGCCCATAGACGTGTCAACGGGGGCCCACTTAACACCCAAGCTTCTCTCAAAACAATACTTACCAAGTCTTCCCAATACTTACCAAGTCCTCCCCAATACTTACCATTACCCACCCAATACTTACCATTACCCACCCAATACTTACCAAGTCCCCCCAATACTTACCATTTCCCCCCAATACTTACCAATACCCACCAAATACTTACCAGGTGTCATTTTAGACACCAAGGCCCCCTATGGGTTAGCCTTAAGGTCGGAACCATTTTGGAAACCGCCTAAGTCTGGTCGGGGCCATATGGGCCACCGCCAGTGTGGTCCCCTTTTGGGCGACCACATTTCGGGCCAGTGCCATTTTAACAACTGCCCATATTCTGAGGGGTGCCTATACGGGCCTGACCCCAAATAGAAAATTTATATTTCCTTAACTACAGGTCTGATATATGCACATGCCTATATAGATCGAATCTACTGGTCATAAGCTTTCCATCGATGTATCAATCAAAGCTCTACGATGAGTTTGAAAATTTCTCATTATAAAAATTTTCGAACCCGGAAGTAACTTTTAAAAATCAATAACTTAAAAAATATAAGTCTGAATTCGACATTCGATATGTCAATGGAAAGCTCTTGCCATAACCTTTCCGTCGATATACTTTTTATTTTCGTACGACGTTAATTCACGAAGTTAGTCATAAATAAAATTTGAGGCTCGTCCCGGCTCGAAGCCGAATATAAAAAATTGCGTAAAGCACCTATGTGATTCATCCAATGTATGTACATGCCTATATCGATTCAATGTGCTCATCGTCCCCTTTCTATTGATATACTATTCGATATCCCATGATGTGTTTGAAATTTTTTCCCATTATAAAAATAACCCGGAAGTAATTTCAAAAAATCATATCTCTGAAACTGTAGAGTTAATTATGTAAACATTGTATTTCGTTTTGAATTACAATTCATTAGGTATATTTTGGCATCAATAAAATTTCTCTACCTCCAACCTCGACGCTTTTTACATTATCCGGACATTGTTTTTTTCAGAGATGGGGCGAAAAATGATTTAAAATGAGCATAACTCTGAAACTCTAAGAGATAAAAATACACATGCCTATTTCGTTTGAAACTATATTTTTAGTAGTATCTTTTGGCATCAAAAGATTTTTTCTATCATAATTTTGAAAATTTTGTCCATTATCGGGACATAGTTTTTTTCAGAGGTCGAATAAATAAACTTTGAAAAATCATATCTCAAAAACTGTAGATAGTAAAAATAAAATTTTAATATCATATTGTTCGATAATTTATTTTCTATCTTGGTGAAAAAAATGCTCTATGTAGTACGCTTTGAACATATTAAAATTTTCGAATTTCCAAAAAAATCTCAAATAACTTTTTTTATGCTGCTAGAAGGTGCGTGAAAAAATCTTACCATTCGATAGACCACATATGGTTCTACAACGTTTTAATTAGGGTCTGAGCTGGGCCATCATTATTTACCGAGTTATTCGAAGGGCTCACTTTGGCATTTTTCAAGGTGTTCCTGGGTAGCTCAAGGAGGCAGGACCTCCTTATTAAAGATATTATTCGAGAGGGCTTTGGAAGTACTATCATTGCTATAAATATCATTATTCTAAGTTATAGGGTTTAAGAAATATAGCTGTTCAAAAATCGACGGAAAAATTTGGGGGAGGAGGGGGTCTAAGCCCCTGGAATAATAACCGTTGTTTACCAATTATATTTTTTGGTTGGTGTGTGATGCTCTATCGAGTAGGTATAATTAAAAGTTACGGCCTCTTTAGTTGGTCGGGTCCGAAATGAAATATAATAGCTACTGGCATGGCTACTGGCATCTACTGGCATCAAGCACCCCGATCGGCCAGTAGCTATTATATTTCATACGGGCGTGCGTTAGTGACCGCAGATAAACAGGAATTATCAATTTAATCAGTAATATGTCAAATAGTAATTTTATTTAAATTAATGTGATGTTAAATAGCGGTTTCGTCTTTATTAAGACTCATCAGTATTACTTAGGACTCTTTATCCAGTAATAGACCGCATTTGGGGCCATTAAAAAATTTAAGTTTGAGCAGGTTTGAATTTTAAAAATGGCATCAAGCACCCCGATCGGCCAGTAGCTATTATATTTCATACGGGCGTGCGTTAGTGACCGCAGATAAACAGGAATTATCAATTTAATCAGTAATATGTCAAATAGTAATTTTATTTAAATTAATGTGATGTTAAATAGCGGTTTCGTCTTTATTAAGACTCATCAGTATTACTTAGGACTCTTTATCCAGTAATAGACCGCATTTGGGGCCATTAAAAAATTTAAGTTTGAGCAGGTTTGAATTTTAAAAATATTTATTGAAAAATGATTATAAAAATGAATTATAAAAAAGAATACAAATTTATTTACAATAATATGAAACTTATATATGCCTTTAAAAAACGAATACAAATTGAAAGAAATTATAATTGAGGCTAAAAAACCGAAGCCATCTGATGTCCTTTAGTGCTGCCACGAAGTCGAATTGTCCTTTTGTTTGAAGTCATAACTAGAACATGGATAAAAAATGTAATTAATCAATATCAATTAATTTATATGATATTACATACCTTATTCTTGAAGTATAAAATGAACATTTGGATAACGTCCTCGAAATGAATCATTTATTCTGTCGTCGTCACTGTCACGTCCAATCGGTAATAGATAAAATCGTTGATTGAGTTGTCTTGATGAAAGACAAGGATTTCCAAGTCTTGTTTGGCATGAATTAGTATCCGATCTAATTGGAATTAATGCTTGAAAATGTGTAGAACCACTTTCACCGACCATTTGTATTACTATTGGTCTAACTGAGACCGGGTATTTTTTCGAGCATATACGTCCACCTCTTCCTATAGAGTCAGGTTTAATCCAGAGATCAATTGGACGATTCACTACAATTGATGTCGCGATTTGATGTGGTAAATCAGCCCAATGAAATGTGTTGGGACGAAGATTGTTGTCACCTTTGATGAACTTCTCGTAGACCTTTTCAATGTTGGGAAAAGGACTTGATGTTGCTATAGAGAAGCACAATGGAGCTGGAGGCAATGCGAATATATTTGATAAGGGAGCAAAGTAGCCATCCCAGAATCTCAGAACTGCTGCAAGAGCGCCAAATCGAATAATATGGTAGTGTCTCTCTGTTGCAAACAAACACATGGAAACAGCTCTATACCAACAACTTCCGTCGCCAACCACATCAACTGCTTTATAATTGAGTTGAACATGTCTTTGAAGCCATTGTTGGCCTTGGAATCTTCGGATACTTGGCGGTAAGTCGTGAATTGTCTTGATATTAGCTGTGTTGAGCGTGTCTTTTACTCTCTTGGTTAAGGTTGGATAAAATTTCTTTATGAAATCATCGACGCTGGACTTTGATTCCTCAAGTAGAACGGAACTTATTAAAAGTTTGGTCAATGCATCCGCACATTCTGAGTCAAGATCAGTTAATATTTGAAATCTTGATTCAGTCGTATCACTTGAACTTGATGATGTAGATGGATGTGAGCGCTTCTGAGATGTATGTTCGGACGTGTCCATTTCGGATGGTGAAGGCAAGCCAGAGAGTGGTCTATTATCTGCATAAGTTGGATCAATTTGGGTTGAACCGGAGTAATTGATTGGTGGAATAAGATTTTCAGTATCAAAAGGATACCAAATATCGTCGTGGATTTGTGGATTACCATCATGTTCTACATAACTAAATGATGTATCACTATTAGGAATTAGACAGTTGTAAAGTCTATGTTGAAAATCTAAAGACATGACGACAGATCTTCGATTATTTTGACTTCTTGGTGAATATCGGGTAACAACATTATGCTTTCCCATTACCCAACAAATGTCTATTGGACGATCGATGGCTTCAGAAACGGCTAAGACTGCTGCGTTTTCGGTCCAATTAAATCGAAAGTCCAAAGTCCCCAATGGATTGTCGTCGCGTCTGAATCTTTCTTTAGATGTGTCGTTAAATACTTTTTCTTTGATACCTTCAAATCTGACGGAAACAGCAATACTCAGGCAAAAATCATATGCGTTTCTGAATAGAGCTCCTTGATGCAAGTCCCATCTCTCCATTTGTTGACTCACACAAAATAGAGCAGCAAATCTAATAATTTGTTCATAAGCTTGCTGTCCATAAAGAAGAACTGAAATTGAATAATAAAAGCAATTTCCATCGTGAGCAACATCGTATTGATGAAATTCGTTTGCGATGTTAGGAGGAATGAAGGGTTCGTGATAGTCTCGTACTCCATTCTTAATGGGGATACTCTGGTGATGTGTTGGAACATTGATTGATAGAATTTCTTTCTGTCGAACTTCGTTAAGAACATAAACGCCAAAATCTAAACAAATCAACTTGACTGAAGGTTTGGCGAATAGTGTCATTGTCTCTGAAATGATTGAATCTGAATAACTGTCTGATTACTTCTTGCACTCTAGAAAGTCTTGATCCAGTTGTCGGAATAGTTATCCTTGGAATGATTGCAGATACAAATGAAGTTCCAGGATGAGGTAGTGGCTGTGGTTGAGGTCTTGGTTGTGGTTTTGATGTTGGTTTAGGTGTTACTTGAGTCTCATGTTTAGGCTTGTCTTTAGATTGGGAGCTAATTTTGAAGTCTTTACCGACATCTGCCATCTTCTGAGATGATGTGGGCTCTTCTGCTTCTTCTGCTTCTCCTTCTTCTTCTTCGTCATTTGCTTCTTGGATCTATGAATTTGTCGTCATATTTCCATTGAGGGAAAGGGTAGTTTGGCTCCCTTTGATCTTCAGGAGGCAGAAAGTCATTATTCTCAATCCATTTTAGAAGTTCTTGATAATATAATTTGATGAAAATCTTCGTTATATCGAATGCAATTAATCTCATATCGCTGGCACGTCTTGTTCTAGTAAGCGCAACATAAGCTTGTCCCGAAGCAAACATCATCTCGTCTACTGAAACATACACTTTGTCTAAAGTCTTCCCTTGAACGCGATGTACAGTTGCGGCCCAACCAAGTGATATTGGGAATTGTTGACGGATATATCTATTTTCGCCATAATCATCGATGGTTTGTTTCATTGTTCTGATTGGGAAGAATTCTTTGCCGTCTAGCGATCTCAAGATGATATAATTCGAATCTGGATGAATAGAATCGACGATCGCTTGTCTTCCATTGACTAGGCCTTTGGCTACATTGAAGTTTCTTCCTATGAATAATAATGCGTTCTTCTTGATTTTAAGAACGTTTACCATTTTCTCATCTATTTCTTTAAGTCGTTTAAGTGATAATTCTGATAGTTGATGTCCAGACATATCAGTATCGATAGCTTCGAAGCTGAATTCCTGTTCTTTTGATTTGGCTAATATATCATTGTTGAACTGATCTACTTGTGCGCGCAATGATACAATAATTGTTATGTTCTTCTCGAATGCAGACTGCTTCACGCGCTCAATATCTTTAACGACTTTAGACTTGAAATAATTGTTGACTTCTGGTGTGACATTGCCAACTCTGACGTATTGAAGCATTCTTGCGAATTCAGCATCTCCAGACTGTCTTACAATTTCTTTCATTGTGAAATTCTTAAACAATTTAAAGAACTGTCCATTGAACCATGGTGCGTATCGTGATGGTAATTGAGCTGGATCTCCAAACAGAATAATGTGTTTGCCGCCAAATTCTTTTCCTTTGTCGCAAAGTTTACAATTAATTCTGATGTTACGTTCCATTTCTTCCATCATCATTTCATCAATCATTGAAATCTCATCGATGAGGAAGACATCACAATAGCGCACGAGCCAAGATTCAATTGTGTTGGGCTGGATATGAGACTTGTACTTGGTGTCGAATCTGAATTTTGAGTGACACGTTTGACCACCAAGTTGATGAGCAGCTGAACCAGTGGGAGCGAGGATTGAAAAGGACTTGTACGTTGATTCTTCTGTCTTGTCTTTAAATAGGGCACATAGCGCTTTGATGAGGAAAGACTTGCCTGTGCCTGCTGGTCCAACAATGTTCAATAAGACTTGTTCGTTTCTGCTTATCTGTTCTCGAATATAGTCGAAAACTTTGCGTTGATCTTCCGTGAAATCTTTTATGTA